>NZ_MNAN01000006.1 GCF_001854475.1 Pseudoalteromonas byunsanensis | reverse complement strand
GCGTCGATGATAGTGTGGCATTTGCCATGTGAAAGTAGAACATCGCCAGGCTCCTAATTAAGTGAAAAGCCCATCCAATCGGATGGGCTTTTTGCGTTTTGGGGTTGTAGGTCGTGATAAGCGTAGCGCCATCCGACGTTTAAGAGAGTCCCTCAGTGGTGTGAGTCCCTCAGCAGTAGCTAAATCTGCTCACTTCACCTTGCGCAAAGGAAACGCCCTCACTTCGTTCGCAGTCGTTAACCCTTTGCACTGTAGCCGAAGGGCCGGCCCCGGTCGATGATAGTGTGGCATTTGCCATGTGAAAGTAGCCGCTACGGAGTAGAACATCCTACTGCGTAGCGCACCAAGCTCCAAATTAAGTAAAAAGCCCATCCAATCGGATGGGCTTTTTGCGTTTTGGGGTTGTAGGTCGTGATAAGCGTAGCGCCATCCGACGTTTAATAAGGGTGAGGTTCTTTTTGAGGTGAGTCCCTAAGCAGTAGTGTGAGTCCATTCAGTGGTGTGAGTCCCTCAGCGGTAGCTAAACTGGCTCACTTCACCTTGCGCAAAAGGAATGTCAGCGCTGCGCGCTTTGTCATTACCTTTACAGTGCATTTATATTCCATTATCGCTACTATGGCTATTACGACAAATAGAGTTGAGAGTTATCGTGTCGGTGTATCTTGTATATTTATTAGTAACTTTTGCGTTGTTTGGCACAGCGGCAAGCTACTTTGTTCGCTTTTTATATTGCTACTGGATTAAAAAGCGTATTGAGATGAGCTATATCTGGTATGCAGGAGGTTGCGCCCTATCCATTGTTATTATCTCCGTAATAGGGCGGATTTTTATAGTATGACTATTGTATGTAAGATTGACAGGTTTGTTTAATACAAAGTGGGATAACGGGTAACACTTGCTGGCAACTACTCTGTGGCGCTTTCTCAAGGTTAGCTTTGTGCTCTTGTGCTGTTATTTGGGCAGCAACTTCCGCTATCTTTTGCTCATTAGTTCTTTTAATCGAGTAGATCAAGTATTGACTTGGACCTTCACAAGAAAGTCTTTCTCCAACTTCAAGCACCTTACACTGATAACTGGCATCGCAGCTTTTGTCCGCTGTCAGATCTGCAAGTATGTCATAGTTAGTCTTTTCTGGTTCTTTAGGCTCAGTCGACCACAGAGTGTGGCACCCTGTCATTAACGTTCCACAGAAAACTACTGAAATAAGGCACAATTGTTGTTTCATAGTCGCTCTTTAGTATGCTTCTTGAGACATATCTGAAAGTGTAACACATTTATTTTCAACACATTGAGTGCTAGGACGAGTTAACTGCTCGCAAATACTCATAATCTGATTCTCGAAGTTATAGCTACTTTCGTATCTCGTGATCTTCTTGGCAAGCTCTGTGACTTCTTCGCTAGAGGCTGACTTACTTGAATAGACTAGATAGCTGCTTGGTCCGCCACAAGCGCGTTTTCCTACAGCTTCTACATGACACTGGGAAGAATTATCGCAACTTAAATCTTGGGTAAGTGATTTTAGCTGATCATGAATCTCGCTTATATCTTGCTTCGTTACATCAGCAACACTTTCTAGGCTTAGCTTTTCTGGCGAGACATCAATTTTTTTCTCTAAGTTTTGCGTAGCAGAGGCGGCTTTGTTTTCTTGTTTTTGAGCCTGAACGTCAGTAGATGTATTATTACTATCTTCTGATTGATCACATCCGACGAGAATGAGTGATAACATTATAGCTTGTGTAACTTTTATCATAGTGATTCCTTATGTTTTAGATTAGTGTGCCCGTTAAGCTAGCATGTTACAAGTGTTAACCAATCGTTCTTTGGAATACGAGGCGATTACCATTTACTTATGATATCCCGCCTTGAGTTAATTTATTCGGATCTAATATTGTTTCTAACTCTTCGTGACTTAACTCAGTATGTTCCTTTGCGACATCAATAATTGGGCGGCGCTGCTGGTATGCTAGTTTGGCAATTTCTGCGGCTTTTTCATAGCCAATTATCGGGTTAAGCGCAGTAACAAGGATAGGGTTCTTGGCGAGTGCTTTTTCCAAACTTGCCTCATTTACTGTAAAACTCTTGATTGCCTTGTCGGCAAGTAAGCAGCTAATGCTAGTCAGTATCTCTATACTTTGTATGATGTTATAAGCAATAACGGGTAGCATAACATTGAGCTCAAAGTTACCGGATTGACCCCCAACCGTGATGGTTGTATCGTTACCTATCACTTGAGCGCATGCCATTGCCGCTGCTTCAGGGATCACAGGGTTAACCTTCCCTGGCATGATGGACGACCCTGGTTGCAAAGCTTCTAATTCAATTTCAGCCAAGCCTCCGAGAGGACCCGAATTCATCCATCGTAAATCGTTCGCAATTTTCATTATTGCTACTGCCAGTGTTTTCAAAGAGCCAGATAGGTTTACTACACTGTCTTGACTGCTTATTCCGTAAAAAAAGTTATCAGTAACGGTAAATTTGATCCCTAGGTTGGCACTTAAGTTTTGGTTGAAAATCTTTGCGAAGTCAGGATCTGCATTGATACCAGTTCCTACAGCTGTGCCACCTTGAGCGAGTTTGCAAATTTCACTTAACTGAGACTGAATATGATGCTGGGCATGGTCTATCTGAGCTTGCCAACTACTTAATGTTTGGGCCAAGGTAACAGGCATTGCATCCATTAAGTGCGTGCGTCCTGTTTTAACATAGTGACCGACAGTTTTGCTCTTGGATGCTATCTGTTGGGAAAAATGAGTCAAAGCAGGGAGCAGTTCATATACCAGTAGGGTTGCACTGCTCACATGAATGGCCGTTGGTATGACATCATTTGAACTCTGACCCATATTTACATCGTCGTTGGCATGTATAGTCAAGCCACTTGCCTGACTGGCCAGCGTGGCGATAACCTCATTGGCATTCATATTAGAGCTGGTTCCTGAACCCGTTTGAAACACATCTACAGGAAACTGGTCTAAGTGTTTCCCATCTATGATTTGTTGTGCTGCAGCTACGATTGCATTGGCTTTTTCTTCGGATAGGTGATTCAAGTGCTTGTTGGTTTGTGCCGCAGCTTGTTTGATATAGGCTAATGCACGAATAAAAGAAATGGGTAAGGTTAATCCGCTGACTGGAAAATTATTAACCGCGCGTTGTGTTTGTGCCTGATAAAGTGCATTTGCTGGCACTTCAAGAGTTCCCATGCTGTCTTTGGTTGTGCGTGTAGTTGACATTGTTGCTCCTTGCGATTGCATAACAATGGTTGCAAAGCGAATTTAACTTTCTTAGATAGTGTTTATATAGTTGATATAATGAATAATTCCTAATGAATTATCTAATTTGAGCGACAATTAACAATAGAAGGTAAGTCAAAAGGGCGATATATGAGAAGTGACATAGCTAACTATGTAATGCAGGCCATTACATAGTTAGCCGCTAAGCGTAGTCGTACTTAGCCACATGCCTTAATTGTAACCGAGTACAAAAAGCTGTGCTGTTTTAGGAGCGTCTTCCTGCTCGTTAGGGGTCAGCAAATCCTGTACTTCTTTGCGGTAGTCATCACTTTGCACAAATAGATTATCGTCATGCGCTTCTACAAGACCACTTTCACAGATAGGCATGTGCGTGATAGCTGAAATAAACATAGTTTGGTCCTCGTGTGGCTGTATGTCACTATTACTATAGCAGGTGTTATGCCAAAATAAGAACGTGTTGAAATATAAGCAATTAATAGTGAGCTTTGAAAAAAAGCATTGCTTTTTGTAGTACATTGCTTCAACAATGAGCAATCGTGCTCAATATAAGTGCAAGGAGTGACGTAATGAGTAAGCCCTTTTCGCAAGCCTGTGAAAATAACAAAATCCCGATACTGTCCATTTTAAAGCCGCACCTTGAACACTATAACTATGTACTTGAGATTGGCTCAGGTACAGGTCAGCATGGCGTTTATTTTGCAGAATCAATGCCGCATATAGTTTGGCAAACTAGTGATCGGCTGTGTAATCATAAGGGCATTGAAGCTTGGGTGGCAGACAGCTCAGCGAGTAACGTAAGAAAGCCTTTGAACTTGGACCTTAATCAGCCTTGGCCTGTTGGGCAGGTGCCTGTTATTTATACCGCTAATACGTTACATATTGTCAGTCAAGTGTTAGTTGAAAAGCTATTTTCGGGTGTAGCTCAACACTTAGCGCACGATGGTTTGCTGTGCATTTATGGGCCTTTTAACTATGGTGGAGAATATACCAGTCAAAGCAATGCTGCTTTTGATAGCTTTCTAAAAACACAAGACCAGCATAGTGGTATTCGAGACGTAGAGTGGATTTTCTCACTGGCGCAGCAGGCAGGACTGAGATTACTGCATGATTATCAGATGCCAGCCAATAACCGCTTACTCCTGTTTAAAAGGTAACAATGCAGTACAGCGTTGGGCGTACTCTTGTACATGAAGAATCTCACGCTGAACAAAGTCGCCCACGGCATCTCTAAAGATTGGGCTGGCAAGGTAGTGAAGGGAATGAGTGTGAAACGGCGCAAAACCTCTTATTAGCTTATGCTCACCTTGTGCTCCAGCATCGAATCTGAGTAGCGAGTGTGAAATCGCAAACTCAATGCCTTGGTAGTAACACAGCTCAAAATGCAATGTTTGAAATTCACTCAAAGCTCCCCAATAGCGGCCATACAAAGTATTTTCATCAACTAAGTAGAGGCTGGCAGCTACCAGTTTGTGTCGCTTAAATGCAGCACATAAGCGCACTGTATGGGGTAAATGTTCCAATAGTAACTTAAAAAAGGCTAGGTTTAGGTAGCCTTGGTGTCCAGAGCGTTTTATGTATGTGGCCTGATAGCAGTGATAAAAGTCTGTGAGTATCTCATCATCTATTTGAGCCGCCGACAGCCACTGAATAGAAAGGCCATGGTTGTGTGCCTGCTGTCGCTCTTTTCTAATGGACTTTCTGCGCCGAGATGTTAGGCAGGAGAGATAGTGTGAAAAATCTTTATATTCGTTGTTTATCCAATGAAATTGAACATCTAGTCGATGTAAAAAAAGTTTGTGAGATGCGCTTTGTTCGGTGAGAAAATTGATATGAGCACCAGACCAACCATAAACACGACATGAATCGATCAGAGTTTGATAAATATATTGATTTAAATCAGCATCGAATGAACGGCACAATATACGCTTACCCGCTACTGGTGTGAATGGGACCCCACACAGCCATTTAGGGTAATAGTTAAGCCCGTATCGTTGATAAGCATCGGCCCATGACCAGTCGAATACATACTCACCATAAGAATGACTTTTTATATATCCAGGCAAAATAGCTACTAACTCTTCATTTTTATATATCAACAAATGCTGGGGTTGCCATCCGGTTGAGGTATGAACACATTGGCTTTGCTCAAGCGCATGTAACCAAGCATAGCTACAAAAAAGATTTGTACCGGCTAAAAGCTGCCACTGCTGTTCTGACACATGGGCTATGGCATCGATAAATTTATGGCTGTACATGGTCGCTAAAGTGATTATCAAAGAATGTACTCAGGTGAGCTACAAAGTCAGTGTATGCTGGATTAAACGTCAGGCGCTGTAGCGGTACTTCATGGCTGGTATTTTGCTTCGTGCGCTCTCCTAATAATGGTGAAGGATGTGTTTTACACTTCAAGTACTTAGGAAGTAGTGCTAAATACCCACTGCAACTACGATAGGTGCCCTGCCAGCCGTAATAAGGATGCTCAGGCGGTTGCAGTATACCGATGTGTGACATATCTATTATGGTATCACAAGCAAGATGATTGCACTGTGGGCTCAGTATATTATATCCCTGTGGTAACTGAGCTTTTGCGGCATTTGCATTGCCGTAGTATAAGAGCGAGTGAGTCGATGGTTGTTGGTTATCTTGAGCGAAACGCGTCAACATAGCTAGGCTAGCACGACTATCAATCGTGGTATCTACTTCACTGAATGAACTAAACAAGGGTAAGTTCGCGGGAAAGGCTTGTTTGGCGAGCATGGCCATCGCATCGTTTGCCAATGCTGCCGCTTGCCAAGGAAATGACTCATACTTGGCAAAGTCGAAGTCGGCATCTTCATCAATCCAGTTTATAAATGGCACCTTCGAAATCCATTTAGCGAGCCAACCGTGCTTATTGTGTGGCTCGCTAGCGGGTGATATCAACGCTAATGCTTTAATATTTTCTGGAGGATGCTTTGAAACTTCAGTAACGGCCAATGCAGCGCCCGTTGAGTAGCCAAGTACGGCGAATTGTTGAAAATCTTGTGAAGTACGCTCAATCGCGTAGTTGACTAAAGCTTGCCATTGACTCACATCCACATGCTGGAGGTCGCTAGGGGCTGTGCTATGTCCGGGTAATAAAATGGCTCTTACATTGTAGCCTTGCTGGTAGAGTTGATCTGCTAAAAAATGAAAGGTAAAAGGTGAGTCCGTTAGCCCATGGATCAATAAAATAGCGCGGTCACTATTATTTTGCCGTAACTCAAAGGGAGCAATTAGATCGGCGACCTTCAAATGTTCGATATCATACCCTAATCGCTGTGCAACAGGTGTGAGTATTGGACAGTTTTGTTGCGCACGGATATTACGACTGTTAATAATGGCTTTGGCATGAGCTAGATACTCACTAAATGGAGCGTTATGGTCAATGCGCCATGCTACAGGGCCTTGGTTTTTTGCAAACCGAAAAGTACCCTGTTGCTGCGCTTGTTCGATCATTTGCCAGTTCTTAGCGATATCAAGGCATGACAGAGAAGTCATATCGCTGATGGAGAACGAAAACGCTAGTTTGCTCCAGGCACTTAAAAAAAATAAAACAGTAAATACTTTCATGATGTTAACAGTAATTCGCTAAACATATTGCTAGCTTATCTCTCTCTAATGGTTTCGCAAGGTGTCTATTAAAGCCAATCGCAAGAGCGTGAGCTTTGTCTTCGGGCATGACATCAGCGGTCAGCGCTACAATTGGTAGTTCATCTACACCCTTAAATTGACGTATTGCAGCGGTGGCTTGATAGCCATCCATAACAGGCATTTGGCAGTCCATGAGTACAATATCAAATGCTTCATTTTTCACCGCTTCTATGGCTTGTTGCCCATTTGTGACTACAGTATGTTGTATATCAAACGATGACAGCATAGCCTTTATCACTAGCTGATTAACAGGATTATCTTCAGCAACTAGAACACGTAAACAATGAATTTGTGAAGTATCGACCTGTTCAATTTGCTTGCTCTGAGCACTGGCATTTAGCAAGCTGATAGCTAATGTGAAGGTACTGCCTTGGGCGACCTCGCTTTTTAAGCTTAACTTTCCACCCATGAGTTCGGAGAGCTCTTTGGCAATAGTCAACCCTAAACCCGTGCCGCCATATCTACGCGATGTTGAGTTATCAGCTTGGCTAAAGGCGCTAAAAATGGCTTGCTGCTTCTCTGATTCTATCCCAATGCCGGTATCAGTTACCGAAAAAGTTAAGTCAATCTGTTTAGTGCCGTATTGAGCTTCCACGTCGAAAATGACACTACCACGTTGAGTAAATTTAATGGCGTTACTACATAAGTTGATCAAGACTTGTTCAAGTCGCATTTCATCACCCAGTACCCAGGTAGGCCCTGGAAGATTATGTACAACTTGCCAGACAATATTTTTGCCTTGTGCACTAGAGGAAAACATTGTATCGATACGGGTGAGTAATGCTTGTAAGTCAAATGGATGCTTGTCTATTTGTAGACGGTTAGACTCAATCTTTGCGATATCTAAAATATCATTCACCAAATTGAGCAAGGTCTTCGAAGCGGACCCTATTTTCTTAATATAGTCCCTCAACTCACGATTATTATGTGAACTGCTGGCAAGTGAAGCGAAGCCAATTACTGCGTTCAGAGGAGTGCGAATTTCGTGACTCATATTCGCTAAAAATCGGCTTTTGGCATGGTTTGCGCGATCGGACTGCTGCTTGGCTTTTGCTAGTGAGCGGGTTCGTTGCTCTACTAAGGTATTTAACGCGTGATGTTGGTAATTAAATAACAGCAATATATATACGATTAACGCTGTGATACTTAGTTGTAGGATAAGCAACATGAGTGTTAGTTGTTGATTTAGTCGCGAAGCGTATTCCTCTTTTAATGATAATTCCATACGCCACTTTTGTCCCGCAACGAACAAAGTTACGACTTTTTTATTTTTTTCGTCAATGAGCTGCTCAGTAGCAAAATTTTTGTAAAACACTCCATTGTTACTGACATCATAAAAAGCGATATTGAATAACTGTGCTTGAGCTTGTTTTAAGGCTTCAGCGAGCAATGTTTCAACCTGTACAACTGCTGTAGCATAGCCCTTTATTGAGCGCTCTTGAGTTGATGAAGTGGATACGAAAACAGGAGAAAACAATAAATATGATGGAGAAGGCCGGCTATCTTGCACTAAATAAATAATGTCACTCGCCTGAGGTTCAGTTCTAGAACTAGCGTTGATGATAGCTTGTCGTCTACTTTCTTTTGAAAATACATTAAAACCGAGCGCTCCTGCGTTGCCATTTAGCGGCACAATATATTTAACCACGACCAGTGGGTCGTTCGGCTTTATAGGTTCACCTTTGATTTTAACTGTATCACCGTACAAAGCAGAGAGTTGCTGGTTAAGTTGGCTTCTTTGTTCAAGGGGAATTTGTTCGTTCCAAGAGAGTGCGCGTAAAAAGGTATATTGATTTTTTAGACGGTGAGCAACCTGTTCAAACTCATCAAGGGTGAAATCTTCCCTCGCTTGTAACTGACCCGCTAGTGCCTGAATGGCGAGCATGCTTTGGTTTATGTAGCGATAAACAATGTTTTCAATAATTTGTGTTTCTCGTTTTGCGTTGAGGTTGGCACTTTTGATGTTGCTTTGGTTATATAAAAAGGTGGTAAGGGCCACAGATAGACACAATATAAGGCAGGCGCTAAATGTACTGGCCACATTATTGAGCTTTTCGGAGTTGGCAAACCAAGGTTGCAGCAAGATCAGCAGAGCAGGGGTCGCAATGAGTACGCCTAAGGAATCTCCTAGCCACCATGCGAGCATATTATTCCAATGATTCGTAAAGCTGTATTCTGGGTGGTAGAAACTTAGTGCAAATACGCCAATATTTGCTGAAATCAAATTGATTGTGATACCAACCAGACCGATAAAATACGCTATATGTAAGCGACTTTTTAAATGTAGAGGGTGCCCCAGCCATGCTCTCAGTAAGTACCCTCCTATCAGCGCCTGTAAAATGGCTCCAAATGCGATGATGCCAACTTCTACAATATTGGGAATGGACACAGTGGCTAAACTCCAGCCATGTGCGGTCGTCCAATTAAAGGTGATTGACGCAACGCCAAGACCCGGTATAAAACGCCAGCCCCAAATGAACATACCGACCAGCCCAACTCCAGCAGGTAGCCAAATGGGTAGCACCTGATCCTGAAACGCAAACGTGGTGAGAAGTTTTCCTACTGCAATATAGCTTATTGATAATAAGATGTAAGTGAGCTGACTTTGCCACGGATGCTTGAAGTTCATATTTATTTGCTAATTCATTTTTGTTATCGCGATTAATTATAGCTGGCCTTGGCGAACATCATAATAATGTTATGCATATTCTCAGTAACAGACTAATCATCAATTCATTTCAAAAGAAGTTATACGTAAGTATATGAACCAATTTGAATTAGAAATGACAAGAAGTAAAGTGTTACGGGTGGATATGGAGTGTCATGGGAATATAGTAGGCATAAAAAAACCGCTCAAAGAGCGGTTTTCAAAGCAATGGCGGAGAAGGAGGGATTCGAACCCTCGATAGGGCTACAAACCCTATACTCCCTTAGCAGGGGAGCGCCTTCAGCCACTCGGCCACCTCTCCGGCGCAAAACTGTAAAATATGGCGGAGAGATAGGGATTTGAACCCTAGATACGCTATTAACGTATGCCGGTTTTCAAGACCGGTGCTTTCAACCACTCAGCCATCTCTCCATGGGCCAAGATAATACTTAGCGAATTTGCTGCTGTAAACCACTTTTAAACTGTTTGCTTAAAATTTACACTAAATTTGCTTAATTTATTATTTGATGGCTAAAAATGAAGTAAATTGAGACAGTTGATTGAAGGGATGATAGAAAAAAGCCAAAGTGCCACAGGTTGGGGGTGTGGCACTTGAGCTGAATTTTACTTATAGAGCGTTACATGGCTTAACGCGAGCAATTTACCAAGTCGGTTAAGAAACGACATCCAGTTGAAAGAAACTTTTGTTGGTAAGGTATTAACGGTATTAGCTTGCGTGTTGCTGCACGCAGCAGCTGAATTAAGCATGTGAGCTCCTGTATATAATGTTTGACTGAAAACAAGGTTATTTTGCGCTCAAAATGCATAAAAATAAAACGATAAAAATTGTGCCTTTCGGATAAAAATAACTAATGGATTTGTTTTGTTTTTTTGCTTTTATGAAAGGTTGTTTTGCTGTTGTATGCACTGAGTGAATTTGTTTTAATTTATTATTTTGTGTTTAATTTCATTGGTTTTATGTTTTTGCTGAGTGTTTTTTTAAGTTGTTTGGTGAATATTTATTCAGGTTAATTAATTTTATTTTAAAGGTGTCTTTATGCTGGTTGTGGTTAAACCAAGTGACGCAAATAATGTACAGTCGCATATTGCATGGCTAAAAGCGCGGGCAAGGCAAGAAAACGTAACATGTGAGTGGTATTACACCCTTGGCAACTACTCTCAAGATTTACAACAAATTGGGATGTTGGCAAAAAAACACCATTCTTTGGTGGTGATCGGAGGTGATGGCACAATTAATTTGGTGGTGAACGCGATTGCTGGGCTGAGTTGTCAGTTGGCAATTTTGCCTGCTGGAACTGGTAATGATTTTGCTCGTCAGTTTAATCGCTCAGTCACCCAGTGGCGCAATGCGGTTTTTTGTGACAACGCTATTGAAGTTGACTTGGGGCGAGTCAATCAGCGCTACTTTATTAATGTGATGGGACTAGGTTACAGCGCTCACGTGGTTAGAAGTATGGACAGTCGTCGCCAAAGGCACCGGTTTAGCTATGTGTGGGCTGGATTAAAAGCGCTATTGTTCTATCGAGAAATCAGGGCCAACTCGCCCATTTTTGGCACTGAGCAGGACATGATGATGTTGCTTTTCGCAAAAGGTCGATACTTTGCCGCTGGGATAAAATGTGCGCCGAGCGCCAGAGCCGCGGATGGTTTATTAACATGTATACAGTTTTCGCCGGCAACAAGGTTGGCACGTTTGTGCACATTGGTCGCTATGCTCTTCGCGAAACATGAAAAATTGGCAAGCGTTCATTCTATTACCATGGATCAATTTGAGGTCACTACGCCGGGCCTAGAAATCGAAGCGGATGGAGAAATGGTGGGAGTGACACCTGCAAAGGTGAGTATTCATCCAAAAGCGATTCAATTAAAGTTATAAAAAATGCCACACAGTGGCGGCATTGCAACAAAGCTAGCTGTTTACTGGGGAAGGTGCTAACCATGCTCGTAGTTTTTCAAAGGGGGTTAGCACTATGGCATTTCCCAGCAGCACGAGTAAAAAGCCAATGAAGGTATTATTTTGCCATACAAAACCCTCAAAGTAGGTACTCAACATCACGGCGACCAATGGGAACAAAACGATGATGTAGCTGGCGCGCTCGGGGCCAATGCTCTTTAATAGTGAAAAGTAGCTGGCAAAAGCTATTACAGTGCCGAAAATAGCGAGATACAATAGTGATACCCAATACTGCCAGTTAGCGTGAATGACGAGTGAGTAGCCAGCGAATTGTGTGTACGCTAATAACAAAGCTGCGCTGTACAGCATACCCCAAGCATTTCCTTGCAAAACACCGATTCGCTGATTTGAATTGCGTACACTCACCATATTACCAAAAGAAGCTATGAGCGTACCCAGTAATGCCAGCGCCAATCCGCCTATCGCACTGTTATTTATGTCGAAATGTTTCAAGTCCTGCCAAAATAAAGCTACGATTCCAAGTAACCCCAGTCCTGCACCAAAGTAAATACGTTTCGCGATTGGCTTGCCAAAAAACACTCTGGTGTTAATTATGTTTAAGATCAGCAATAAAGAAAAGGCGATAGATGCCATGGCAGAGTTTAGACTGTTTTGTGCCCAATAAAGAAAAAGATAGTTGGCACCAAAGTTACATATAGCTAACAAAATAAAAAAGCCATGATCTTTACTAGAGTATCGCATAGGGAGCTTCTTAATAAGTACGTAAAGCCACATACATCCTGCTGCTAACGAAAATCTCAAACAAAGAGAGACCACTTCGTTCACTTCACCTAATTGAAACTCAATAGCCAACCAGGTGGATCCCCAAATTAATACTGTGACTAAATAGAGTAGCATATCCTTCATAACTAATACCTTGAAGTTTGTAAGTGTAAACTTACGTATGTGGGTGGGTTGGAATAATAGGCATTGTAGGGGTATATTGTGTATATACCATATACAGAAAATGACAAATACAACCTATACAGATCGAGAGTGAGATGAGTTTCGTCGTATCTAAGCAACAAAGCGTATATTTATATCAGCAGGTCGTGCACCTAATCTGCCAAATGGCAGAGCAAGGCGTACTTCGGCCCGGAGAAAAGCTACCCTCGTTAAGGGTTATGGCGCAGAAGCTTGCCGTCAGCATTCCGACTGTTAAGCAGGCTTATCAAGCTCTGGAAGCTCAGGGTAAAGTGGTAGCAAAAGAAAAATCAGGCTATTTTCTGCAAGCTGCTCAGGTATCCCATGCCATGCCCAAGCGCTCGCGTTTGTCTACTCAACCTATCGTCGTCAACAAGCAATGTTTGATAGAACAGGTTTATCAAGCCATTCATCAGCCCCATGTTGTGCCATTTGGGATCGCGAATCCTGTTGCCGTGGCCAGCACAGACAAGATCTTGGCGAAATTAATGCGCAGAGCAATGAATATGGCTGGACAGGCTATGGTGAATTACGGAGCCATAGATGGTTTGCCTGAACTTAAGAGACAAATTGTCAAACGTTATCTTGATATGGGTTTAGTCGTGAGCCCAGAGGAAATCGTGATAACGAATGGTGCACAGGAAGCGTTAGCAATAGCGCTGCAATGTGTTACTTCTGTGGGCGATGTCGTGGCGATTGAATCACCAAGCTACTTTGGCGTTGTGGAATTGATCGAAAGTCTGGGTTTGAAAGCAGTTGAGATCCCCCTTTGTCCTGATGACGGATTATGGCTTGCGGACTTAGAGCGAGCCCTGAATAAGCAAAACATTAAAGCGTGTGTCTTTTCAACCAGTATAAATAACCCATTAGGCTCATACATGCCTGATGAGCGACGAGCACAGCTCGTTAGCCTGCTTGAGAATAATCAAGTCACTTTGATTGAAGATGATGTTTATGGCGATCTACACTTTACAGAGCAGCGTGGTAAGCCGGCTCGTTGTTTTTCGACAACAGGGAATGTTATTACCTGTTCGTCATTTTCTAAAACGGCTGCACCAAGCTACCGCATTGGGTGGCTGATAGCACCGCAGGTTATTGGTCCTGCAAAAAGGTTAAAACGCGCTTTTAGCTGCTCTTCATCACTAATGAACCAGTGGGTCTTAGCTGACTATTTGGCCTGTGGTGAATACGATCGTCATTTGAAGCTCATGCGTAAACGTTTGCTGGTGGCAAAAGAGCATATGGTAATGGCGCTGCGACAATATTTCCCAGACTTTGTACGTGTGAGCGAGCCAAAGGGGGGATGTGTTTTATGGTTAGACCTTGGTGCTCAGCACGATGGAACCAAATTATTTCACTTGGCTTTGTCACATGGGATAAGTATTGCACCAGGGGTGTTATTCAGCGCTAGCGACAAATACAAGAGTTGTATCCGTATCAGTTATGGCGTGGTGTGGGATCAAGAAACGGAGAACGCGATTGCACAGTTGGGGCAACTAGTCTCACAAGCAAAAAAATAGTCGGCATTGGCCGACTATTTCGGGAGAACACAATGTTAGTGCTGTTTTAAAGTGAATAATTGATAGCCCGATAAAGCAGGGATCTGTTGCTGCAATTGATCTTCAGTTTTGGCTATCACCGCAAATTGGTCACATAATTCGTGGGCTTGTAGCTCAATGTTTCGAGCTTGCATTTCAACTTTTTCTTCAATCTGCTGACCCATGTTTTCCATGCGTTGCTCAAATTTCTCCATATCACCACCGGAGCTCATCATTTGTGAGCCGACAGCCATCAAAATGCTGCCAATAGACTCCATCATGGCGCCTTCAACCGCGGATTCAATGCGCTCTTCAAACTGTTGTTCAAAATTATTGCCAAAGTCATTGAAGGTTTTCTCACCCATGACAAATGCGCCCTGTTGGTAAAAGGTATCACTCACCTCAACCTGCACTTCTTCTAACAAAGAGCTCAATGAGCCAAACTCTTTTAACTCAAATGCAGCGGCTACTTCATCAAGTGCAACACCAGCTATTTTTATTCCTTCTAAGGCGATATTGGCAACTTGAGGTAATTTGCCGCGCAATTCGTCAGCATAACTCATCACGGCATATTGTTGATCGGTGCTAAGTGTTATTTGCTCACCGTTGATAAATACTGTGCCGGTCTCAGTGATACGAAGCTTACCTTGATCGTTATTTTTAGTGATTAGTAACTCATCGGGTGTGATACGAACGTCGTTTTGAAAATTAACTTTGCAGTCATCAGAGCTAAACTGCAAATGTGAACTGTCTGTTTGTGAGTGTGCAAATGATGCACTGCTGGCTGATAATGCCGCTAACAAGATTAATTTTTTCATGTGGTAAATCCTTGCTGATGATAGATACGCTAATAGTTATTCAAATCTAATGCCAACAATAAAAGCTGCGTAATATCAGTGATTTACTGTTTTTGTTGGCTTTTTTGGATTTTAGATTGTTTTATTTTTTGACCACAATTTAGCTTGTTTGACTAAAACTACAACAATGATTAAAAATTTTTATTAAAACGATAAAAAACTCTCACTTCCAAGATTCGAGATTTCCAGCTAAATACACACTTAGGTGAAGGGATCACGGTAGTGAGCGCGCTTTCACCAAGTAACTATTATTAACACTTATTGGAGTGGGTTGTGGGTAAGACATTTTCTTATGATGCGCTTGACGATGATTTTGTAGATGACGAGTACGAGAACCTCGGCCGTAATCAGCATGATAAGCAAAAGCGAAAGGTAAAGAAAAAGCTCGATGACTATCTTGAACAGAAGCGCTTGCGCAAAAATTTAGGTGAAGATGATCTCGATTATCTTGATTAATTAAAAAGGAGGCTTTGGCCTCCTTTTTAATGCTAAAAATATTTATTCGTTCAGAGCGCTTACGATTGAATGAGTGAGTTTCTGAGGTTTTGTCGTAGGCGCAAAACGTTTTAGTGGCTTCCCATCGCGAGCTATTAGAAATTTACTAAAATTCCATTTGATACGCTTTCCAAACAGCCCCGGCAAAGCATCTTTGAGATACTTATAGACAGGGTGAGTGGTATCACCATTTACGTCGACTTTTTCCATCATCATAAAATCAACGCCATAGTTTACTAGGCAGCCTTGCTCTATTTGTTTTGCATCTCCCGGTTCTTGCCCTGCGAACTGATTACATGGAAAACCGATGATGACCAAGCCTTGCCCTTTGTATTTCTCATGTAAGGCTTGGAGTCCTTCGTATTGAGGTGTTAAGCCACACAGGCTGGCAGTATTAACAACTAATACAACCTTGCCTTTTAATTCTTTAAAGTCAAACAACCGTCCTTTTAATGTGGTGGCTGAAAGTTGATAAAATGGGTGCATAGCTTGGGATCCTGTGAAGTGATAAAAGAAAAGCTAACATGTTTACGTAAAACTATCGAATTAGATCTCTACTCGTTATTTCTTATCATTGTGTGACTATAGCAAACCATGTAGCTCTGAGGTTGATAGAAAATGACTGTAAAAGATTGTTGAGTTGAGCTCTTCGACAAAGCGTATTAATCGCTTCTATCTGCCTTTATAATCCGAATTTGATATTGTTCATTATTATTCAAACGATAGAGTGCTTCTGGTTTTAGGTTGGAGAGATATAAATGACAAAAGTATGGGATGGATTTATACGAGGTTTTCACTGGCTACTGGTATTGGCAATAGCGGTACTTTATGTAACGGGTGAAGAAGGATATTTAGAGGCGCATTTTATTACTGGCTATTTGTTACTTGCGTTAATGCTAGCGCGAGTTGTTTGGGGGATTATTGGAAGTGACACAGCAAGGTTTAGTGCGTTGTTTCACTCGCCTAAGTCTGCATTGAGAGCCATGTGCTCTAATGACTCGGAGGTTGGCCACAACCCCGCGGGTAGTTACATGGTGCTGTTGTTTTTCGTATTGATATTCATCCAACTGATCAGTGGTTTAATGAGCACCGATGATATTCTTGTTGAGGGCCCGCTGGTGGCGTATGTGCCTTCATCATGGAGCGAGGTTGCAAGTGATCTTCATCATGAAAATTTTGAAATACTATTGATAGCTATCGCGCTTCATGTTTTAGCGATTGTTGTTTATCGCATTAAAGGTAAGAACTTAGTGAAAACTCTGCTGACAGGTAAAGAAAAAGGCGTGGTAACTACACCGAAAATGCGCTCGGGCAAGTTGGCATATATTATATTTGTGTTGTTTTCGATTGTGATTTTAGGTGCTTGGGGTATGCAACCTTTGCAGGCTTTATTGGGTTAGCAAGTATAGACCTAAACTAAGTTAGTTTAGGTCTTATTTGGTATGCTCTAGTCTTTGAAAGACTTGTGGCAATCTTTACAGCCTTTGGCCCAGTTTTTAAATGCCGGGCCAATAACTTTCTTATCGCCAGAGCTTGCCGCAACGGCGAGTTCTTGAGCGTATTGCGCAAAGGCCTGTGCTTTTTTATCAAATGTTTCACGGTCAGACCAAATTGCAGGTAATGCATCAGTGTCGCCTTTGTCAGAACCCTCGATAAAGGCTTCCCACGGCATGGCTGAAAGTTGAGCTGCATTATTGGCTCGTTCAGCGAAGCGCTTAGCATCAAAAGGAACCTTGCCCTTCATCATGTCGCCCATATCACCAATCTGATAGCGGATCAGTTGAAATGCCGCTTTACGGTATTCAATCGCGTCTTCTTTAGCTTCGAATAGGGTATTCGCCTGACTTGTCGTCGTAAACCCTGCCAACGCAACGGCTAGTATTAGTAGCTTTTTCACTTACTTACTCCATTAATAATGTATCTCAGTCCAGTGTTACGGAAAAAAGCTATCAAGGCAAGTGTAATGCGGTATTGATGTAATAGTGTTAAATATGGGATGCACTTGCTTTACCAAATATATGTACTTTGTGACAGGTTGACGTCATATTTACTTTTTTTTACAAAATAAAAGCCATTAAAAACAACGTGTTGATTATTATTATTTTGGTTTTGTGAACGGAGTACAATATTTGTGTCTTTAGTGTGTTGCTTGTACCTGCACATTTACATTATATTAAATGTCCATTCGCTTTTAAAAATATAGCAACACATAATTAAACAACAAGTCCTAGGGGAAAACATGTCTAATATGATTAAAAAGACTGCGATTGCAGCCGCAGTAGGTAGCGTATTGCTATCCGCAGCAACCTCTGCACAAACAGCTACGCAATTTCAAAAGCAGTTAAACTTTGCGCCTATGGAGGCAAGCGCTAGCGATAAGCTAAAACAAGAACCTGCAGGGTACATGGTTGTTTTAAAAACAACGACAACAGCGGATTTATTTGCACAAGGCACTTATCGCCGCGGTGATGAACGCGCATCTATTGCTAAAATCGAACAGTTGCAAGGCGAAGTTGCAGTTGAATTAAGCAAGTTTGACATCAATGCAAAAGTTGTCGGCAAAACTAAAGTATTGGCTCCAACGTTAATTGTTGAGGCATCTGAAGTAGCAATCGACAAGTTACGAAATGACCCGCGAGTAGCGAAAGTGCTACCTATGTTTGACTCTGAACTTCATATTGAGGAGTCGTCAGATTATATCGAGGCAACGCAGCTAAGAACTGGCGGTGTCGCAACGGGTATGGGCCAAAAGGTTGCCGTGTTAGACACGGGTATTGACTATACGCACGCTATATTTGGTGGTGCAGGTACACTTGAAGCGTATCAAGCAGCTCAAGAAGACCCTACAAGTGTTTCTTGGCCACAAGGCCAAGTTATAGGTGGTTATGACTATATGCGTGATGACGCCGACCCGATTGAAAATGACCCTTCAACTGGGCCAGCTACAGGCAATCCTACAGGCCACGGTACGTCAGTATCTCACTCAGTAACGGGGATTGCACCTGATGTTGAGTTATATGTTTACTCTGTATGTGGTGGCGGATGTCCTTATGCGGCACAAGCGGCTGCACTAGAAGCGGCGATGGACCCTAATGGTGACGGTGATATTAGTGACCGTGTTGACGTGATCAATATGTCATTAGGTGGGATTTATGGTAGCACGTACACGCTTTCTGGTACTCAGTATTTGATCCAAAGAGCTGGAAATTTAGGTGTTAACATGGTTATCTCTGCTGGTAACGATGGCGACTTCCCATTTATTGTTGGTGGACCAAGTACAACACCAAACGCACTTTCTGTTGGCGCAATGAAGCACCCAACAATCGAAGAGGGTGTTGTTTCAGCAACGATCGCAGGCGATGAGGCTGAGGCTGTCAATGCGAGCTGGGGAGCTGGTGGCGCTTATGAAATAAACAATGAAATTGCACCGCTTGTTTATCCAGAAGAGAACCGAGATGCATGTGTTGCTTTTGGTGATGATGTTGACTTTACTGGCAAAGCAGTCTTAATTGACCGTGGTACTTGTTACTTCACTGAAAAAGTGATTAGAGCGCAAGAGAAAGGCGCTGCATTTGTACTTATTGCAAATAACTCTCCTGATGGCCCGACTTCTATGGGTGGTTCAACAGATCAAGTAACTATCCAAGCGGTTGGTATTACTCTTGCGGCTGGTAATAAGTTAAAAGAACAGCTAGCTAGCGGTGTTGCTACATATTCCATAAAAAATGAAATGTTTAATTTAGCAGGTGCTGTGGCTGGTTTCACATCTCGTGGTCCATCTGCTGATGGCTTGTTGAAGCCTGAAATTACGGCACCTGGTAAAAATATCATGGTAGCTGCAACAGGCACTCAAGATCAGCTTGCGCCTGCAACGGGTACTTCTTTCTCAGGTCCAATGACAGCCGGTGCTGTGGCTCTTGTAAGAGAGGCGCTACCAGAGCGTAATGCATATGAAATCAAAGCAACGTTAATGAACACGGCTAATTTGAACGTCACCAATGTTGGCGTGACTGCAGACCCTGATGCTGAGCTTGCTCCTATAAGCCGAATTGGTGCTGGTTTAGTAGACGTAGAAAAAGCTGTAAATTCACCTGTGGCTGCTTGGGTATACGAGGAAAAATTTGATACAAATCAAGCTGCATTATCATTTGGCTTAGTTAAAGTTAACGGCGTAGAAGAATATTCTAAGACCGTAACATTGAAGAACTTCTCATCTGAAGAGAAGACTTATAACTTAAGAACTGAAGCGCGCTATGCAAATGATGAGCAGACAGGTGCAATTAGCTGGACTATCCCAGAGTCGGTAACAGTGCCAGCAGGTCAAACAATTGAGTTTGATGTGAAACTGAGCATTGATGCAAGCAAGTTACCAGAGTGGAGCCTTGAAAACCCATTGGATTCAGCTGGCTTAGCTAAACGTAGCCCAGGCTTAACACTTTCTGAGTTTGATGGTGCGTTGGTATTTGATGACCCTTCAACTGACGGGGACCATGACCTTCACTTGGTTTACCATGCATTGCCAAAAGCTAGCACAGGTATAGAGCTGGGCTACGAATTGGTTGATGGTCAAGTTCGTGTAACGGCACAGAATAACAGCAGCAAAGAGTTCACTCCAATGGCCGAGCAGCTTGTTGCTAAACGAGATGCCGAATCTAGTGAAGAAAAAGCTACTAACTTAGTTGGTGCGTCTTTCAATGTATATGGAGGCATATCGTACTGTAAGTCTGAGCTACTGTTTACATCGTCAATGGTATTCCGTGATGATATTGCACACCTAATTCAACTTGGGTATGAAATGTATCTTGATATCAACGAAGATGGTGAGGCAGATTACCTAGTTGAGCAAACATTTGATGTAGACTCGATAGTAGGTCGTGCCCTTACAACTATCTATCCTATAGTTGCAGGCGAAGTATCTTGGGGAGAGCCTTCATATTCTGGTATGTACCATGAAAGTGGTTCAAACACGGTTACATTTGCAGGTTGTGCCGATAATATTGGCTTAAGCGCAGACGATCTGGGTAAAACCATTGCCTTTGATATAAGAACTGGTTCTGCTAGCATCGGCGGTGTTTATGATCAGGTTGATCAATTAACTGGTTCAGCTACTTTCTCTTCGTCATTTGCAGAGCTTGTTGATGAACAAGGCGAAGTGATTGAAACATTGGCGCCAGGCGCTAAAGCATATGTTAGTGCTAACGCACCATTTGTGCTTGCAAATGGTGATTTATCTGGTGATGTAGTTCTGGTCTCAAATGATGTATTGAACAACCCTATGCCATTTGATGCGCCAGTACTAAACGGCGTTGAAGTGAGCGTTGCTGAAAACACTGCAACAGGCACTGTGATCGCAACTCTAACAACTGAAGAAGTAGAAAATACGCTAGATGTTTCAGAATTCTACTTGAAGTCTTCGACTCATGCTGGCTTGTCTGTCAATGCAGCAGGTGAGATTGTTGTTGCTAATGGTGAGCTTTTAGACTTTGAAGCGGGTAACAATGAAGCGAAGCTTATTGTTAATGCAATCGATGTAATGGGTAATCTCTCAGAGCCTGCAGAAATCGTTGTAAACATCACAAACGTTGTTGATACTGAAGCTGAACAGCCGGTTGTGGAAGTTGTTGAGCCTAAGAAGAGCTCTTCAGGTTCACTAGCTTGGTTAATGCTTCTAGCTGCTCCGTTTGCTGCGCTACGTCGTCGTAAACAAAAGTAAGCATTGAGCTTTAAACTAAAAACGCCAGTCAAATGACTGGCGTTTTTGTTTTAACAAGCAGGTTAATTACTTATTCCATACCAACTTATCAACGATGGTGGGTTCTTCACCTATCAGTGTGTTTACCACTAGATTATTCTCATCTAATAAAATCAGCCTTGGGATACCGGCATTGGCATAGTGGCTATATATTTCTCGCTCAGGGTCGGCGACTAATGGAAACGGAAGCTGATACTCTTCGTTAAACTTATCCAACGTTTCTTTATCTTCATTGCGACCAATAGCAATGATCTGTAAAGTTGGGTCTGTGACCAACGCAGAGGCTTTTATTTCTTTTAATGCGCGTTGAGAGTCACTGCACCAGGTTGCAAATAAGATAACTAACTTACGAGTACCATTGAGCTCTATAGTTTCACCTTGGGTGCTGATAAAGCGATTATGTTTAAATTGTTCGCCCTGCGCGATATATGTTTCATAGCCTTTATCATTAGATGGGGCTGTGTGCGAAGAGACGCAACCCGACATACTAGCAAGTACGGCTGTTGCAATTAAGAGTTTATGAACCTTGTTTGTCATTAGTGCCTTCCTTTAGAACTGTGAGTCTTTAGTTTATGTCATTAGCATAACTATATTTCGTTGTAGGTAGTAGAAATTATGTGGATTTACAGTGGATTATTTATCTCAGCGGTTAGTTCTGCAACGTTGTTGCCAGGCTCCTCCGAAGTGTTGTTATCAGGGCTAGCTATGACTGAGAACGTACAATTAGTGGTGCTGTGGATTGTTGCCACACTGGGCAATGTGCTGGGGAGCTGTATTAATTATTGGTTGGGTATTAACCTAGTTCGTTTTGAAAATGCTAAATGGTTTCCGGTGTCATCACATCAGCTCAGTCAGGCGAGGTTGCACTTCGCTCGTTACGGCACTTACAGTTTATTGTTTGCTTGGGTCCCTGTGATTGGCGATCCACTTACCTTACTTGCAGGGGTATTCAAAGTGCCAAAAAGGTTATTTATTCCCCTAGTCTTGGTTGGTAAAGGCTTACGCTATGCAGTGGTGATAGTACTGGCTGTTGGGGTAGAGCAGCTGTTTTAGCTGCTCATTTATGCCAATCAAGAGTTAAAGAGACCGAGTCAGCAAAGCGCAGAGCGTGTGGTTTATCCACTTTTACTTTTGCGTAGGTGACACTGTGATGGCGGTGGCACTCACTCAACACATCGGCAACAAGCTTTTCTAACAACAAAAAATGGCCATCTTCCACGAGTTTGATAACTGCTTTAGTGACGGTCTTGTAATTTAAAGCATGGTCAACTTCATCATGGTTAATACATTCCGTATCCGCCGGGTAATGAATTTCAATGTTCAACACCACATCTTGCTTTTTCTCACGTTCATCAGGGTTAAAGCCAATGAACGTTCGCAGTCGCAAGTTAGTAATATTGATAATGGCATTTTGCATAGCCTGTCCTTAGTTTTTTACCAGTTGCATAAACTCATTGCGTGTTTTGGGATCTTCTCTGAAGTTGCCTAGCATTACAGAGGTGCGCATCTGTGAGTTCTGTTTTTCAACACCTCGCATCATCATACACATATGCTTTGCTTCTACAATAACACCAACGCCTTTTGCTTGAGTAACTTGCTCGACGGCTTTAGCGATTTGATGCGTAAGCTGTTCTTGGATTTGAAATCGGCGTGCAAACATATCGACAATACGCGCAAATTTAGATAAGCCCAACACCTTGCCATTTGGAATGTAGGCAATGTGGCAACGCCCAACAAAAGGCAGCAGGTGATGCTCGCACATAGAATACAGCTCAATATCTTGAATCAATACCATATCATCTGCATCAGATGTGAAAACTGCATTATTGGTGATGTCTTCTAGTGTTTCACGATACCCTTTGGTTAGGTACTCCATTGCTTTTGCGGCACGCTTTGGTGTTTCTAGCAACCCTTCACGGTTACTGTCTTCTCCCACAGCTTCAATGATTTGCTTATAACTGTCTTTTAAATTGTCGTGCATAATGTTCTCTTTTATTTGAGGTGACGTCCACCATCGACAGGCAAACTGCGACCCGTGATGTAGTCACTGTTGAGTAGCAACTCAACACTATTAATAATTTCCTTACAGCCAGGCTCTATGCCCATGAGAGACTTTTTGAGCGTTTTGGCTTTATATTCGGGAGTATCGTGTTGATTGAAAATAATCAAACTTGGTGCGATAGAATTCACTTTTATGTTCGGCGCGTACTTGCTAGCAAAAGACTTGGTTAGGTTGTCTAGAGCTGCTTTGCTGGCCGCGTATGCGATGTGTTTAGGGCTTCCTGTCTCCACAACATAGTCGGTCAGATGTATGATATCTGCTACACAATCATCAGTGAGTAACAGATCTGCTAGCGCCAAATTGAGCTGATAGGGTACTTTTGCGTGGATGCGCATCATATTGTCGAACAATTGGCTAAAGTCAGGATTGTTCTGTTCGCAATCCCAGCTAGAAGCATTATGTATAATTGCTCTTAACCCGTTGTAATGTGATCTTATAGTCATTTCGAGCGTAGCCAATGATTCGGGGTTATCAAAGTCCACCTGTATACAATGCACACCTTGTTGTTCTAATGCATCAATGGTTTCGTGCCGAGTTCTGTATGTCATCACGACAGGTTGCTTACTAGCGACAAAGTGCTGAACGAGCGCAAGGCCTATCCTCTGCCCTGCACCAGTAATTAATATAGGAGCTGTCATTAAGACCAATTATCCTCTGAAAAATATCAATAAGTTAACTATAACGTAATTTCTACGTCATGTTTTGGTTTGTCGATCACCACAATTTAGAGTTTATTAATGAGTCGTCTCTAAAGGGGTAATCTAGCGAATGGCATTGGGAAATGGCACAGCACACATATCAATCGTGTACTGTGCTAATAAACTTTAATCGTAAACCGTCGGAATTGGTTGACGCTTATGCTGGGTACGCTGATAAATTGCGATCAACTTTTGAGCAACACTATCATCCACTTCTTTACCTTCTAAGAAGTCATCTATCTGATCATAGCTCAGGCCGAGAGCTTCTTCGTCTGTTAGGCCTGGTCTATCACACTCTAGATCAGCTGTAGGGGCCTTGGTTACTAGTTCTACCGGAGCCTGTAAGTGTGCCGCTAAAGCGCGTACTTGACGTTTTGACAACCCAAAAAGAGGTGCTAAGTCACATGCACCATCACCAAATTTGGTGTAAAAGCCAGTGATGTTTTCAGCACTATGGTCTGTACCAACAACCAAACCTTGCGTTAAACCTGCAATTTCATATTGTGCAACCATACGTTGACGAGCTTTAACATTGCCTTTGATAAAATCCACAGAAGTTTGTGTGGGGAGCTCTAACTCAGTTGCTTGCATTGCCAGCATTGCTTGGTCATGCATTGCATCGACAGCTGGCTTTATGTTTACCGTAACACGTTGAGAAGGTTGTATAAAATCTAATGCAAGTTGTGCTTCATCTTCATCAGCTTGAATACCATAAGGCAATCGCATTGCAATAAACTGGTAACAGTTGGTATTGTGCTCAGCGTTTAATTCATCTACCGCAAGTTGACATAATCTGCCACATGTAGACGAATCAACACCACCACTGATCCCCAAAACTAATGTCTGACAGTGTGCTGAAACCAGACGCTGTTTGATAAAGTTGATTCGACGCGTAATTTCAAAAGCCACATCTATTTGTGGTTGTACCTGCATTTCTGCCATAATCGCTTGGCGCATTCTATGCTCCTCTTTGCCAATGCTATTTGGGGATATTATGTTTTTATTAGTGCTGAATTTAAAGTCCTAAGTGCTGTTTGATTACAGCTAACTCTTGCTTTAGCTGTTCAATCTCATTTAGCAAAGCGT
Organism: Pseudoalteromonas byunsanensis; assembly: GCF_001854475.1. Taxonomy (GTDB): domain Bacteria; phylum Pseudomonadota; class Gammaproteobacteria; order Enterobacterales; family Alteromonadaceae; genus Pseudoalteromonas; species Pseudoalteromonas byunsanensis. Next base: position 47,825 of record NZ_MNAN01000006.1, on the reverse strand, counting down.
CTAGTTCTACATTTTCAAGCTTTTGAGTGTCACTTTTGGTACTGGCTGTGTGTTGCTCAATGTTTTGAAACAAGTGAATAAAGCGGCTCTCACGCTTGCCCGGTTCTCTAGCAAGCTTTTGCACAATACCTTGGGATTGTAATTCCTCAAGTGCCTGTTCGACCTCATTCACTTGTTTAAATGTCGCTAACCGAGCGCTGCGGGTTCTAAGTTCACCTGGAGTCTGTGGGCCTCTTAGCAGCAATAAACACACAATCGCTCTTTGTTGTTCGTCAAACTGCAAGCGGCTGAACTCGGTGTTACAAAATCTATGGCTATATTTATTTACTCGTCCTGATAGCCCTTCTTCAACCAGTACAATGTGCTTTGCTTGTAACTGGGTTATCGCATCTAATACCTCAGATTCACTGAGGTTCAGAACAGGTTCTCTATTAGACTTTTGATTACAGGCGTTGGTTAATGCGTTAAGAGAAAGTGGGTAATGCTCAGGTGTGGTAGTTTGCTTTTCTAGCAGGCAACCAACTATACGTTGCTCTATTTCGCTCAATTCCATGTTTTGACTCCAACATTTTTTTTCTACTGTACGCTATTGGCGAGGTTTTGTTTAGTATTTGCGCCCCATTGTTGTAGCTTTTGTTCGAGTTCTGCTACCTTGATTGGTTTAGCGATATAATCATCCATACCTGCAGCGATACATTTTTCACGATCCCCCTGCATTGCGTTGGCAGTAAGTGCGATGATAGGGGTATCTTTGTGGTGTTTCCCAACACTACCGCTACGTATTTGATTGGTTGCTTGATAGCCATTGAGTTCTGGCATTAAACAGTCCATCAAAATAATATCGTAAGGTTCATTTACTTGTTTAAGGTGGGCAAGTGCTTGCTGACCATCCTCTTTACAGTCTGCATGTATGCCAAACCTTGCCAACAGTTTTAGTGCTACAGTTTGATTTATCTTGTTGTCTTCGACAAGCAGTATGTTTAGGTGACTGAGGTCTTGCTCGCGGGGGGAGGATTGCAGTTGTTCAGAGTCTTGAAGTTGACATAGTTTGAGCATATCTGCCGGTGTTAATGGTTTTAACAGCATTAAATCAGGCTTGAGATGGCTTTGTTTATCATTATTACTCAGGTGCTCGCTTAGAATTGCAAACCCTGCGCAAGAGCTGTTAATCACATGCTCGAGTTGCTCTACTTGACTCGGATCAGCATCATTTAGCAGCTTGGAGGAAATCACTATGGCGGGGTGTTTTAAGTGCTCTTCATTGATTAGCGTTAGAGCTTGCTTTAAAGAGGCTGCATGCAGTAAGCGGATCCCCCATGCTGAAAACAGGCTATGATCACCCGCCTGTTCTTGCAATTGCCCATCAATGACAAGCAAACCATCACTGTCTGTGTTTATGGGGGTTAGGGCTTTTGGCTCATGTAATTCAATGTAAAAACTAAAGGTACTGCCAACGCCGACTTTACTATAGGCATTGAGCGCTCCTCCTAACAGCGAACATAATTGTCTCGCTATGCTTAAGCCTAACCCTGTGCCGCCATACTTGCGAGTAGTTGAGGGATCGGCCTGAGTAAAGGAGTCAAATATCTTTGTGAGTTGGGATTGACTAATACCGACACCGGTATCTTCGATATTACACCAAAGCCTAGTATGCTGAGCTTGCTGTTCTGTGTAACAGGTTAAAGAGACTTTGCCATTATCGGTGAACTTAATGGCGTTGCTCAGTAAATTATTGAGTACTTGTTTGAGCCTGTGAGGATCCGTTTTAGCAAATTGCACCTGCATTCCACGGGTATCTATAATTAATGTAGTATTGTGTTCTAGAGCACTAGGAGCGAAGTTGCTAATGCTCTCACTGACCACTTGGACTAAATCACAATCGATTTGTTCTACATCTAACTTACCCGCTTCAATTTTAGAAAAATCCAGTATGTCGTTGATGATGGTCAATAAAGATTCGGCAGAGCTTTTTGCCAATTGTAGGTGATGCATTTGAGAGGGAGAAAGGTTTGAGTGCATAACAACATCTAGCATACCCAGCACACCATTCATGGGGGTACGGATCTCATGGCTCATACTAGCGAGAAATTCAGCTTTCATTTTCGCGGATTGCTGGGCTAACTCCTTTTCCATCACAGCTTGTTGTCTCGCTTGTTGTTGTTCTCTACTTGCAAATAGGCTTCCCAGAGTAGCAGCAACGGCTTTAATGAGTTTTTCATCGGTTGCATCCCATTGTAAATGCGGGTGCTGATACTCTGCACATAACAAGCCGATGGCATGGCCTTTATAGGTAATACTACAAGCAAACATGGCGTTAACTTCATATGGGCTCAAATAATTATCTTGTAGTTCTTTCGTGCAGTTATGTGTATGAGCAAAGTTAGCTTGGATCATCTTTTGTTTAAATACTGCCTCGAATAATTCCGGTAATTGCTTTTTGCGCCAAGGTGGGAAATATTGGAGGTTGTCGCCGTTAGCATCACTAAAACTCATGGGGATAAGTTGCGTCCCATCGGCATTGAGTAACCAAATGCTGGCACGCTGTGCATCTAAGCCTTCACAGATCACTTTAGTTGCCACTTTTTGTGCGGGTTCCAGTTTCAAGTTCAAAACGGCTTCATGGCTACTTAACTGAGCCAGCAATCCATTATTTTTAGCGACTTTATTACGCTCTATTTCAAGACATTTACGGGCATGAATATTTTGTACCGAGCCGTACACCTGAGTGGTGAAGTTACCGTTTCTAACAACTCTGCCTTTAATTAAAACCCAGCGCTCTTGTCCTTTTGCCGTTTTTATTAGCATTTCTTTTTCAAAATCAACACCTTGCTTTATAGCTTTATCGAATGTGTCCTGCATTAAACGTCGTGGAGCGCCAGCAACAAAAAAATCTGTAGTAGCTAGCCATGAAGGTTGGTAATCATCAGGAACTTCAAATATTTGTTTAGTGACTTCGGACCAGCTAATATTGCGTGTTTTCAAGTTAACGGTCCAGGCTCCCACTTCCGCCAAAGCACCCATGCTAGTTAATGAATGGGCGTTGTCTTCAAGCTGCTTGAGCAAACGATTAAAAAACAAAAATGCACACATAAATAGCAAAATAATGGTGAATAGTGCCAGTCTAAATGGCCAAATAGTGGCACTCTCTGGGCTCCATCCGCTGCGTGGATATACGTAAAGTTTCCATTGACCAGACAATACGTTTATCGACAGTGAAAGGGGCTCTTCGAGTAATATGTTGCTGTCACCATAAAAGAACTCACCATGATCGCCTAGACCATCTTTGCCCTGTATTGCGACGATATATTGCTTTGATAAATCACCTAGCCGGGCCAATGAGAAGAGTTTTTGGGTGTCTATTACAACGGAAATAAGACCCCAGAACTGATTGTCTTTGTCTTTGACAGGAACTCGGGCAATAATCGCTTGCCCACCTTGCACTAAGGGCAATGGCCCGGACAGTACTATTTTGCCGGTATTTTTAGCTTTGAGAGCAGCCTCACTTTGTTTTGGGTGGGTGGAGTAATCTAATCCGATAGCTTTTTCGTTACCAGCAAGGGGAAAGATGTATTGCAGGGTCATATCGGGTGCTGCGCCAATGTTACGTAACACTCCACTTGAGCGGTAAAGGGGCTCTGCGATACGTTCAAAAGATGTCTGTGTGAGGCTTTTTTCACGAGCTATCGCGATGGCTAATCCTCTAACTAATTGAATATTAGTGTTTAAGATCCCCTCAATTTGAGTTCGATAAACGTTGACTGTTTCATAGGTTGTGCTTTTTTCTTCTTGCATTAAGCGATTGTAGTTGACCCTATCAACGTACCAACCCGAAATGATAATTGCACACAAAAAAAGCCAAAAGCCGATTTTGATTGATTGCGTCTTCCTTGGTGCATTAGACAAATTTGCAAACATTGCTTATCGAGAGTTGCTGAGCGTTTTTTAACTATAGTTCACTGTGTGGTTGATCAAAAGGTTTGTTCTACAATAAAAAAATGCGCAGTGATTGGCCTAACTTACTAGAGCCTATTGTCCTATGTGACAAAATTGTAAGCGCTATAGTGTTGTTAAATATCACGTTATGATAGGCAATTGTCACAATCACCTGATTAAATAAAAAGCACATAAGATTGGTTTAGGAAAAGGATATGCTCAAAATACTTAAATGGTTATTAATGTTACTCGTGATAGTAGGTTTGGCTGTAACGGCGATGGTGTACGGCTTGCTATCTTTGAGTCTACCGACATTAGATGGTAAGCAGAGTAGCCATGCCATCAGTGCCGATGTAAAAGTTTCCAGAGATAACTTGGGGCAGGCTGTCATCAAGGCGCAAAACCGTCAAGATGCGGCCTATGGCTTGGGCTTTGCACATGGGCAAGATCGTTTTTTTCAAATGGATTTATTACGTCGTAATGCCGCAGGAGAATTAAGTGAATTATTTGGAGAGGCAGCGCTTAATCTAGATAAGCAAATGCGATTTCATCAGTTTCGTGAGCGTAGTGAGCAAATTTACGCACAGCTTTCACAGTCGCACCAGGATGTGTTAACTGCCTACACTCAGGGTGTTAATGATGGTCAAAGGCAAGCAGGATTTAATACCTTTGAATACTATCTTACAGGAGCACAAGTCAGAGCATGGCAACCTGCAGATAGTATTTTGGTGATATTTGCCATGTATTTGGACTTGCAAGCGGGTAACTATGAGCGAGATGAAGCGCTTATCCAAATGGATAGTCTTTTTGGTCCAGATATGATTGCTTTTCTTACACAACCCAGTCGTTATCAGGCGGCACTGGATGGCTCTAAACTGCCCGTAGGTAGTGTGCCTATTCCTTTGCTTGAGGTAAAAGAAGCCTCTGTTGTCGCTCGCCATATTGAGTCTTTACCACATTATGGCAGTAATAACTGGGCTGTTACTGGGGCCTTAACCGAAACAAATAAGGCCATGATGTCTGACGATATGCATTTGGGGTTGAATGTCCCCGTAATCTGGTATCGCGCACAGCTAAACTACCAATTTGAAGAGCAGCAAATACAAGTAACAGGAGTTTCATTGCCAGGTGCGCCTGCAATTGTTGTAGGTACCAATAACAAAGTGGCGTGGGGGTTTACCAACGGTTATCTTGATTTGGCTGATTGGGTAGAGTTAGATGAGCAAACCAATACTTGGACGGAGTTTGAAAAGATAGCACTGCCCAATGGTGAGCTTCACCAGTATGAACTGACAATGAGCGAATTTGGGCCAGTTAAAGCATTTAATGACAAGCAATATGCACTGAGCTGGGTTGCTCATCAGCCTTATGCTGTTAATTTAAATCTGCTTGAGTTTGAGCGTGCAGGCAACGTTAATGAAGCGATGTCTCTTGCACCAGATGTGGGTATTCCAGTACAAAACTTAATGGTTGTTGACTATTTGGGACACATCGGTTGGCAACCGATGGGAGCCATTCCTAAGCGAACTGAACCTGTCGACCTTGCCGTACTTGCTGCTGACTTCCCTACAGGTTGGCAGCAAAACGAATCACAACGTCCACGGGTTGTTAATCCACCTGAAGGAAGGTTGTGGAGCGCTAATTCCCGTGTAATGTCAGTGGCGGATCACCTGCGCTTTGGTGATGGTGGGTATGCACTGGGTGCTAGAGCGCAACAGATACGCGACCGTTTAATGAGCAAGCCACAGTTTAATGAGCGAGATTTTAATCAATTACAACAAGATAACGAGGCGTTGTTTTTAAAGCCGTGGCATGAGCGCTTAACACAGTTATTAAGCGTGTCAGAGCAAAGTAAGTTGCAGTATGCGACTGATTTAAAACATCTTGCAGCTTGGCAAGCCTGTGCGTGTGCTGAGTCGGTGGGATATACTTTGGTTAAACACTTCAGAGCTGCGGTGATTGACGTTGCGTTAGCGCCCATAGAGGAAAAACTTCGGGCGCGAGGCAGCTCATTGAGCAGTCTAAAAAATTATTTAGAACCGGCGCTTTGGCAGTTAATCACGGAGCAGCCTGATAGTTGGCTAAATGGCCATAAAGATTGGTATGCGTTGCAGCTTGCGGCTTATGAACGAGCAAAAGACGCACTAACCGTGTCATATGGTAGCCAAATGGAAGCGTGGCGATGGGGAAATGTTAATGCGTTGAATATTCGCCACCCGTTTAGTCAGCAGCTTCCGATCTTAAGTGGCTTACTTGATATGCCGCGTATGCCTGCGTTTGGCGATACATTTATGCCCGCAGTGCAAGGATCAAGCTTTGGTGCATCACAGCGTTTTATCGCGCAACCAGGCGCACTCGATAAAGCGATTATGACAATTGCTGGTGGGCAAAGTGGGCACCCGTTATCAGTGTTTTATCGAGCAGGGTTTGAAGCTTATGCAAATGGCGAAGCGACCCCTCTATTACCGAGTGAATCTATACACCAGCTAACCATACAAGCATTACGCTAAGTTATACACTTTCAGGGGCGACAGTGAGGGTATTTCGCCCCTTATGTTTACTGTTGTACAAAGCAATATCGGCATGCTTTAAGGCGCTTTCAAAGCTTTGTGTAGAGCGCCAAAGCGCGATACCGAAGCTCATAGTTACATGTAAATCATCTGCATTGAATGACATTGCTTCAACCGCTTGTCTAATATTTTCAATGCGCTTTTGTGCCTCAGCCAGTGAGCAATTGGGGAGTACCAATAAGAACTCCTCGCCTCCCCAGCGAACACCAATGTCGGCACTATTTAAGTGCTGTTTGAGTTGCCCTGATACACGAAAGATCACTTCATCCCCTCGCTCGTGTCCATATCGGTCGTTGACGCGCTTAAAGTGGTCGATGTCAGCCATAACAACACAAATGGGAGTTTGTTGAGTTGCACAGCTTTTTTGCGCTCGCTGAATAAGACCTAATGCATAACGGCGGTTGAATAAATGCGTGAGAGAATCGTGCGCCGCAAGCGTTTCTAGCTCTTTACGTTGGTTAATCGTAATTTCTCGGATCAGACCTATGGTGTAGATCATTGGAATACCACACACCACAACGTTCAAAAAATGAATGTAAGGTGCATATTCATGATAGGCGATTACATAAGGAGGGTGAGCGAAACCCACATAAGTGTATGCAAACAACACAATGATAGTGGTACACCATATCACCGCTTGTTTCAGTTTAAGTTGAACATCAAGCAGCAATAAGCACGATGCTGCCCATAAATAAAATTGAAAACCATATTCGGTACCTATCAACACGCATACCACGATGGAATGCGCGGTTACTTCTAGACTGAAGATACGCAGAGCCAGAGAAAGGTGATCTCGTTGTAGCAACTTGATCCCAAACCACCACGTTGCAACACTCAGAACATTGAAGACGGCTAAAAGCTCCACCTCGACAAATAAAAAGATCAAGATCAGCATCGCGTGTAAAAACAAGCAATACCATGCAACTTGCATGAGTAACTTACTTTTTAGTTGTTCTACTTCATTGGGCTTTTTATGTGGATGATCCAAGCACGTCACCTCTGTGTATACCTTTACAGATTAATAATCAGCAAGGCTTGATAATCAAGTGAAAATCCAGCACTAAGTATAGATGGTTCTGACTGTTTTTCGCTCATCAAACATGAGATGCTAGTTGAAGATGCAAAGTGAGACTCGCAAAATTAAGGTGATATTATAAACTTTTCAAAGGTCTATAATTTAAAATTTGGAAAATAGAGAAGGCGAATAGTCACAGTAAAGTGTGTCGTTCAGGAGGGAGTATGTCGTTAGAAAAAGCACGAATTACTTTGTGCAATGTTAGCAAAGAAGATTACCCACAGATAAAAACACTCATGGACGAAGCTTATCCTGATCTGGGAGGTGCGTGGCCCAGCCATACTATTTTTAGATTAATTGACCAATTTCCAGAGGGGCAAATAGGCATTTTGGATGAAGGTCGTTTGGTAGGGCTAGCTTTGAGTGTGCAGGTGGATTATCAACGCTTTTCAAACCCCCACACCTACGATGAAATTGTTGACGCTCATAACCGAGTGTTCAGTGACAACAACGGTGATGCATTGTATGGGCTGGATGTCGTGATAGCCAAAAGTCACCGGGGAATGAGGTTGGGTCGGCGCTTATACGATGCTCGCAAAGAGTTGTGTCGTCAGTATAACCTCAGAGCAATTTTGGCGGGCGGACGGATCCCAATGTATACCAATCATTGTAAGGATATGACGCCTATGGAGTACATTGATAAAGTTGACCATAAGGAGCTGTATGATCCAATATTGAGTTTTCAATTGGCCAACGACTTTCAGGTTAAGCGATTGTTGAAGCAATATTTACCGGAAGACGAGGATTCGGGAGGCTATGCCACCTTGTTGGAATGGAATAACATTTTGTTTCAGCCAATGGATACGGTGATCGACACCAAAAAAACCATTGTTCGGGTTGGCGCGGTTCAGTGGCAAATGCGTTCAGTCGACTCGGTAGAGGAGTTGATGCGTCAAGTCGAGTACTTTGTTGATACGGTATCTGAATATCAAAGTGATTTTATTTTATTTCCAGAGTTTTTTAATGCGCCCTTGATGGGGTTGCAGGAACACCGTAATCAAACTGAAGCTATTCGTTACTTGGCGGAGTATACCGAGCTATTTCGCGATGCAATGTCGACCATGGCAATTGAATACAACGCGAACATAGTGACCGGCTCCATGCCCTTACTGGAGGGCGAAAAAATATATAATGTCAGTTATCTATGCCACCGCAGTGGTAAAATTGATGAGCAACGAAAGATACATATCACACCCCATGAAGCCTATGACTGGGTCATCGAAGGAGGTGATGAGATAGGTGTTTTTGAAACCGATGCAGGCAAGGTGGGGATCCAAATTTGCTACGACGTTGAATTTCCAGAGCTGAGTCGTTTGATGGCAGAACGTGGTTTAGACATACTGTTTGTACCCTATTGGACAGACACCAAAAATAGCTATTTACGGGTACGTCATTGTGCTCAAGCCCGCGCGGTTGAAAATGAGTGTTATGTGGTGATAGCGGGGAGTGTTGGCAACTTACCGCAGGTTGATTCACTTGATGTTCAGTATGGACAGTCGGCGGTGTTAACCCCTTCAGATTTTGCTTTTCCTCATGATGCAGCGTTAAATGAGGCAACACCGAATACCGAAATGCTGTTATTCAGTGACCTAGACTTGGATAAACTCAAGCTGCTGCACAGTGAAGGGACGGTCAGAAATCTAAAAGACCGTCGTACTGATTTATATCAGGTGGTGTTGAAACAGCGTGAGTAGTGATTTAACTTAACATTACCAACACAGCGGCGATACCGATGAGTACAAGGCCCAGCTTATCGCTGGTTTTGGTTGGCTGTTTTAACCAGAGCATGGCGATAAGCAAAGTGAAGAAAACTTCAATTTGGCCCAGCGTTTTGACATAGGCGACATGCTGTAGGCTCATTGCGCTAAACCAACCAACCGAGCCGATAAAGCTGGTAACACTGATACCGCAGGTGAGCCTCCGTTTGTGCCACAGCGTTTGCCAGGTCTTCGCTTCTTTGTAGGTAATATACGCACCGAGCAGCAATGTTTGTGTGCACAGCACTAACAATAGTACCCAAGCTGCACTGTGTAAGAAGGGTAAGCCCGTGGCCAGACTTGCTTCTCTTACCCATAGAGAAGTCAGCGCAAAAGCACTGCCACAGGCTACTCCGAGCAATGCAGTTTGGGGTCTAAATAGCTTTAAACTAAAACCGCTTAACATCAACACTGCGACTGCCCCTATGGCTACGCCAACCCAGCCAATTAGGGACAAGCTTGAGCCAAATAGCCACATGCCAAGTATCGCGGCCATGAGCGCTTCACTTTTGGCAAGTCCAGCTCCTACTGCATAATTGTTTTGTTTAAACAGCAGTACCATCAGGCTGGTGGCGATAATTTGCATAATGCTGGCGGCAATCACAAACATGATAAGCTTGCTGTTAGGGGTGAGTGTAGCGACGTTTTGCCACTGGTATAAACTCAGCAGGTACAGCAACGCAAGGGGGCTGGCTATCAAAAATCTTGCGAAGGTGACCCCTGCAACGCTAACACTTTGGCTTAAATGGCTTTGTAGCGCATTACGGCATGCTTGCGAAAAAGCAGCCAAAACAGTAAAAGCTATCCAACTCATTGTCAGTCCATATTATTTTTCTCTAGTGTAACCACGAATCTAGAGGCTTTCGAGTGCATTTTTTTCATCTAAAATGCGATAGTCAGTGACGGTGCTAAACATTAGCAAGCATCGCGTACAGCACATCAGGTTATATGACTTAATCGACCAGACTAAGCGGCTTTTTCATTTTCAACGTGCTATGTTAAAAGCGAATGCTCAATAATTACACAAGGATATGGTATGACTACAATTTTAATCTGTGCGCTTATCGCAGCGCTGCTTCCTTATCTGGCCAAAGTTCCCGTTGCCATCGCTATGAATAAGCTTGGTGGTTACGATAACCAACACCCTAGAGCGCAACAGGCTCAGTTAACTGGGTTTGGGGCTCGGGCGTTGGCGGCTCATCAAAATAGTTTTGAATCATTAGCGGTGTTTACGTTGGCAGTGGCTGTGGTTTTAGGCACCAATACAATCGGCACTACGGTGCAGTATCTGGCGGTGGCACATATTGTTGCGCGGGTACTTTACTGCTTGTTTTACTATTTCAATCTGCATGTTTTACGTTCGTTGATCTGGGCGGTGGGATTAGGGTGTGCCATTGCTATGATAGCGGTGAGTTTATAACGATAAACAGCCAGCACGAGAAATACTGGCTGTTTGTTTTTGTTTAATGAGCGACTTTGATGCGCTCGTGTTTCACCTTCTGCTTGTATGTGGTCGCGTCTTCACTCATTGCATAGTCTAACTGAACTGTATACAACTCAGAGGTATCCGACGCTGGGGTGTATTGCCACTGTCGCAGTGCATTGATTGCGCTTTGCTCAAATACGCCTTGGGGCTGTGCGTCTAAAATTTCGATGTTATTGGTGTGTCCGCGCCCATCAACGGTAAATTGCAAAGTGACATACCCATCTTGCCCCGCATTTGCCGCCTCACTCGGGTAAACGGGTTCTATGCGCATAATAGGGTGTACTTCTGAGCCCTTGTTATGTCCAGTTTGATCAGTCGATTTCGCCAGTGCCATCGCGCTAACAGAGCTACATGCTAATACCAGAGCCAGTGCTTTGGCGGCCATTGAAGGGGGGGTGATATTCTGTAGTTGTTTAAGTCGTTGTACCATAGTTTGCTTATCTCCGTAGTAAGCGTATACCAAAGTCCCTGTACGCGAGTTTTCTGCGCAACGAACCAAGGCTTTTGCATACATTAGCTGTTGATGTGTGGTTTTTTGTTGTAATACGGTTTCGTCGCACGCCAGTTCCTGAGTTTTACGAAAATTGTGATAGCCAAGCCAAAGCACAGGATTAAACCAGCAACTAATGCAAAGCAGTAGCAGGGCCAAGTTGGCTAGGTTGTCACCGCGGCGAATGTGCGTTAATTCATGTTCCATCAGCAAGGTTAATGTATCGGGGTCAAACTGCTGCACGTAATCATGCGGCAAAACAACTTTTGGTTGCCATAAACCGACCACCATGGGCGAGGCTATCTGAGAGCTGGTATACGTCTGTTGCCCTAAAACATGCTGATGTGACGGTTTGATACCAAGTGCATTAATAAACTGATAGTGCTGGTAGAAGAGCCCAAGCAATAGTGCTGCCGTAATGCACCAATAGATGCCTGCGATACTGAACTGCCACTGTGGTACAAAGTAAACTGGTTGTGCGGTAACGCGAAAGTAGCTGATGGTTTCACTGGCAATGGGCTTTAACTCACTGGGCAGCGCAATCGCTAGCAAACCTAGAGGCAAAACCCACCAAAGCGCATAAATCAGCCGACTTCCTAGCCAAGGAGTCGTATATCTTTGCAATGCCATCAGCATCAAAACCATGCTACTGATAATCAGCTGATTGTTGATGTTAAGTACCCAGTCAAAAAGTGACGTTAGCATGTTACTTTCCTTGTTTTTGTTCCCACTGCTCAATGATCTGCTTGAGTTCATCAATGTCTTGTTGTGAAAGCTGCTGTGTTTTAGCAAAGCCGCTGACTAAAGGGGCGACACGACCACGAAACAAGCGGGCGATAAAGTTTTGGCTCTCTTTGAGTGTGTATGCTTCGCGACCGATGGTGGGGGTGTAAATGTATTCTCGGCCGTCTTTTTCAAAGCTCACGGCCTGCTTTTTAACTAAGCGGCTGACCAGTGTTTTAATCGTTTTTTCATGCCACTGGGTGTCATCACTCAGACGCTGTACGATGTCGCTGGCTTTGGCCGGATAACCCTGCCATAGGGCTTCCATCACCGCAAATTCGGCTTTAGAAAGTTCAATCATATTATTGCCTACAAGTGTAATCGATAAATTAAGATTACATCTGTAATCAAAAACGTCAAGTCAATTTTTAATCTAATTTGAGTTTGCTTTGGGTGATGGCGTGATATTGATCCTCACCTAATTCACTTGAATCAAGCTCAAACCCTGCAATGCGTACTCGATACAGGTCAATGACACGGTAGCCGCAGAACTTAGCCATTTTGCGAATTTGTCGATTTAAACCCTGCTTGAGCACAATTTTAAAGCGAGTAGAGGTCAGTAAGCTGACCTCACAAGGTAACGTCAGCTGCCCATCAATGGGGACGCCCGATGCCATTGTTTGGCAAAAGGTATCATCTAATGGGCGTTCCACTTCGACCCAATACTCTTTTTCTACGTGATGATCGGGGTGAATAAGTCGCTGGCAAAGCTCGCCGTCGTTGGTGAGCAACAATAAACCGCGAGAGTCTTTGTCTAGTCTACCAATTGGGTAAACGCGCTCACCACTGGGCAAGTGATGTATCAAGCTATCTGGAGCATTGGCTTTAAGTTTACAGTCAATACCAACGGGTTTGTTGTAGGCGTAGAGCACCTTTGGCGCCGGGCCTGTGACCTTTTTTCCTTCAACCAAGATGTGATCGGCTTTTGTCACATGATCGATATGATTGGCGGGCTGGCCATTAACAGACACTTTGCCCTCGTCAATCAATCTTGATGCCTGACGACGTGAGCAAATGCCAGCATGACCGAGGTATTTGGCGAGGCGCATAGGTTGAGTCATGAGTGTAAAAAAGCATAGAAAATATCACCCACAATATCATATTTGCGGTATCGCTTTTACGAAAAGTGCGCGAGTTGAAACTTTATATCGTAGTTTCTTCCCCACTTAGGGTAAAATGTCGTGACGAAAAAAGGAGCTCGTTGAGTTATGAAAAAAGCCATTTTTACCCTCGCCATTGGTGATAATCCCATGTACCAAGCTGCAATATTAAGCTTTAAGCATTATGCGCAAAAAGTGGGAGCCGATTTAATTATTTCAGATCAGTTGCACTACCCAATAAAAATTGAAAATCCGAAATACAATGCAAGTCCTGCTTGGACTGAAAAGTTAAGAATTGGTGAGTTACTCAAAGAGTATGACCGTGTTTTGTATGTGGATGCTGATGTACTTATCACACCCCATGCACGAGACATATTTGAGCTCTACCCAGATATGAAAACTGCTTATTGGTTTGACGAAGGGGTCATTCAAGAACGAGAAGATGATGTAGCACAAGTATGTGAAGCATTGGGGGAAGTTGACTGGCCTCGTAACAATAACAGACCTGTTTATTACAATGCAGGAATCATACTCACTTCGAATGAATGTCCTCTATTTCAGCAAACACAATTGAGCGACCTACAACAAGTATGTAATAGCATAACACATTATGATCAAAGCTATTTTAACTACACTTTGCATAAACATGGTATCGCACATCAATCATTTGACCGAGCTTTTAACCGTATGGATATGTTTGGTCATGACGGCTACCTTAAGGCCGATTTTATTCACTACGCAGGCAAAGGGTATGCGAAAAATAGTCGCCGCCGTGATGTACAGTTTTTGAGAGACTTTGGGCAATTATATCAGGGAGTGGTTCCTCAGTCTGAAATCGAAAGGTTACAGAAAATGGCTTGGGATAGCTTTTTAAATGTTGTCTATAAGAAATATCCGCTACCAAATTGGTTGATTAAGCTAGGTAGTGAAACTTTTGTAACTAGATGATTTTTTTTGTAAAAAACTGTTCCTAAAAAGTTTACGTGTTGAGCTTGTATGCTATTATGCCGCCGCTGGTCAATGACTCAATCAGCGTTCTATTATTTAAAAGGAAATTTTATGAATTTATCTAAACTAGGCTTATTAGCGGTAATTGGCGCAACCACTCTAAGTGGCGTAGCGAATGCAAGCTCATATCAATATAGCGAATTCCATTGGAAGCAGGGAGAAAATCAGGTTAGCTTGGGCTCTTCACGTGATCGTGTGTGCTTTTTATCAGGCGTACAAGGGCACTTTGAAGGTTGGGGTGAATCAGTATATGTAGGAAAAAGTGGTGCGAGTTACTATCTAGGTGGTAAGTCTAATCAGGATGCTGTCGAAGCAAGAGCGACATGTGTTGTTAACCCAAAAGGCGATAAATACACACAATTTGATACTTGGGAACAAGGACAAAGTGACCTTTACCTTGGTGATCGACATAACGTGTGCTTTTTGACAGCGATGGCCGGTAAATTTGAAGGCTGGAAAGAGGTCATTGAAGTTAAAAATACTAGCTATGGGGTATACTTGGGCGGTAGTTCGGATCAACATAGTGTGAAAGCTGGTGCCGCGTGTTTAAGTCGCTACAACCCGAGCTTAAAGTCTTATACTTGGAAACAAGGTGAATCAGCAAAAATATTGGCTCCCTCGGCGAATACCGTTTGTTACTTAACTAAAGTTTCTGGAAAGTTCGAAGGCAGTGGTGAATGGGTTCGCTTATCACAAAATAATGGATATTGGATGTTAAATGGTGCTTCTCAACAAAGAGATGTAACCGCAACCGCTACCTGTACAAGCAGCTTCTAATCTTATCTGTTGGTAAGATAATTTGGAGCCATGCTCTGTGGCTCCACATAGTTTCCAAGCGAACACTTACATCTGAATATTGTTTGTCTTTGTAAGCACTTCCCCAACCGCCGTTTTAAAATCCCTACTAAATGCTATTCCTAAAGGTTTGAGACGAGAGTCGGCCAATGCACAGTTGTATGGGCGAGCTGCGCTTTGAGATGGTTTACCCAAAGGGAGTAGCAAGTTGCTATCAAGCCCCAAAATCTGTGCCATCACTTGTGCCATTTGGTACTTGGTCATCGCCTGAACATCGGAAATATGAAAAATACCTCCCAGTTCATTGGGCTGCTTGAGTAACTCTCGCAATGTCAGTGCAATATCTTCAACATGTGTTGGGTAGCGAATTGCCCAGTCATCGTGGCTGGTTTGCTCGTTTGCTTTTAACTGAGTTGCAATCACAGTCACGGCTGACTCGCTCAGGGTGGTTACATCACCATAGAGTACAGGGATGCGAATAACGCTGTGTAGAGGGGAAGCGGCTAACACAGCCTGTTCTGCTTGTTGTTTGGTTTTACCGTACAAATTGACGGGATTGGTTGAGTCAGATTCTAAATAGGGTGCGTCGTGACCATCAAACACATAGTCGGTGCTGATGAACAATAAGCGAATATTGCGCTTGGCACATTCGGTGGCCAAAAAAGCACTGGCTGCAACGTTTAAGGCAATGGTTTGCTCAGGCGAATTTTCGCACGCATCAGGCTTGCGCTCGGCCGCGGCGTGCACAAGAACAGTCGGCTTATGCCACTCTAAAAAGGCAGTCACGGCTTCATGGTCGGATAAATCCAGTGGCAAGATAGGCGCTTTGGCGCGACTAAACCCGGTGCCGATAACGGCAAATTCATTTTTGAGGGTGTTGTACAGTGTGCGACCCAGTAGTCCTGTTGCACCGGTGATCATGATCTTGTGCATAGCGGCTCTTCCTATTTATCCGACAGTGAGCCGCTAGCTTAACAAGATTAACTCATTGAAAAAACAAATTATGAGTGACTAAGTTGTTGGTCTTGTTCCCAGTGTTTTGATTTCAGACTCAGCAGCGCAATAATGATACCCACGCCAATACTGAATAAACTGATCTGTAAATACAGGTTAGGCATTTCTTCTACTTTGTTTGGGTCGAAGTTACCAGCAAGCAAACCAGAAATAATGTTACCGATAGAATAGGTGAGTACAAACACCCCCATCATTTGCCCAGCAAAACGTTGTGGCGACAGTCGACTGACTGCGCTCAGCGCCACAGGGCTTAAACAAAGCTCACCCACTGTGTGTAGGAAGTAGGTGGTGATCAACCAATATGGTGCGACCTTAAGACCTTGTGCTGCGTATTGTGAAGCCATAAACATCACCAAAAATCCGCTGGCCATGATCACTAAACCAATAGCGCATTTTAGGTTGTAAGATGGGGTGAGCATGCGCTTGGCGAGATTTATCCATAACGCAGCAAAAAATGGCGATAAAATAATGATAAAGATGGCATTTGCAGATTGGAACCAAGCTGTTGGAATACTAAAAGAGCCAACCATGCGATCGGTGTAGTCACGGGCAAACAGGTTCAGTGATGAGCCTGCTTGTTCAAAGCCAGACCAAAAACAGGCCGAGGCGACGCAGACAAAAAACAGTGCCCACATTTTTTTCTTTTCGTCTTCAGATAAGTTACCCTTAAAATAAATCAGCGCGTAGTAAGCAAAGAAGATTACCGTAAAGGCAACCGCCACATATTGCGCTAGGATCACAGGGTTAATCACAATGACACCAACATAGGTGAGGGCGGTGATAGCGGCAACACCTGAGAGTAACAACACAATGCCCATCCAAACCTTTTTCGCTTGCTCTGGGGTAAATGGGTTGGTGGGGGCTTCGCCCACGCCTTGAATATTGCCGATGGTTTTACGATATTGAATAAGACCGACGGCCATACCTACAGCTGCCGCACCGAAGGCATAGTGCCAACCCGCATTTTCCATAAAGTAACCACAGACGTAGTAACCAATCACCGAGCC
Organism: Pseudoalteromonas byunsanensis; assembly: GCF_001854475.1. GTDB lineage: Bacteria > Pseudomonadota > Gammaproteobacteria > Enterobacterales > Alteromonadaceae > Pseudoalteromonas > Pseudoalteromonas byunsanensis. Next base: position 30,807 of record NZ_MNAN01000006.1, on the reverse strand, counting down.
GATGTTAATACCCATGTAGTAGATGGCATAGCCGCTGTCACGGCGCTCATCTTCTGAGTCATAGAGTTGGCCGACCATGGCGCTGATGTTGGGCTTGAGTAAGCCGGTACCAAAGGCAACAAAAATAAGACCGATAAAGAACGAGTACTGAGAAGGAATTGCTAAAATAATGTGGCCACACATAATGATGATGCCGCCATACCAAACGGTTTTTTGCCCCCCTAACAGCCTATCAGCAATCCAGCCTCCAGGTAATCCGAGGAAATATACGGCACCGGTGTACAAACCATAGATGGCCGCAGCGGAAGCCACGGTAAACCCGAGCCCTTCCTGTTGCAGGCTGGCAGTCATAAATAAAACCAGTAGCGCGCGCATACCGTAGTAACTCATGCGCTCCCACATTTCGGTGAAAAAGAGTGTTGAGAGGCCCTTTGGATGACCAAAAAAGCCCGTATCCTGTGATGACATAGTTCACTTCCGTTATTATATTTCTCGTGTGAACCATTATTAGTACGTTAAACCATTGCACAATGCAACCATCTCAGTTGAGTTGAATGGTTATCAGGTTAGCGGCATAAAATTTGTAACTCATTGATATTCTTTATTTCTATATCTGGGAGCCCTTGATAGTGATAGTGCGAGTCTTGATTGTTAAGCCAGACACTGTGACAAAGTGCATCATTGGCACCCTGTACATCGGTATCTAAGCTATCGCCAATATGTAGAATATTGTTATGGTTCACTTTGAGTTGCTGTGCTGCGGCATCGAATAGATCGCTAAAGGGTTTCGGGCGGCCATCTTTACCCGCTTGTAATACCAGTGAAAACACCCCCGCCAGATTGAATTTATCAACGTCGGCATTACCGTTGGTAATGGCAATCAGGGTGTAATGTTGCTTTAAATCGGCTAGCAATTGCAATACTGATGAGCTGACAGTTATCTGGCTACGGGCCTGTGCAAATGCTTGGTAGGCTCGTTCAGAATGAAAGCGTGCTTGTTGTTGATCATATCCGCAGGCAAGCATTGCCAAATAAAGTGCCTGCTGTCGCCATGCAGTCACATCATGGGCGAGCTCGGGTGACTCTTGAACCGCCTTATTACGACATTTGCTCCAAAACTGAGCGTCTTGTTGTGGCCAACGGGTATGTTGCTGCAAATAGTTATGCTGCGCTTGTAATGCTAAGCGAATAATAGGGTGATTGTCGTAAAGGGTGTCGTCTAAATCAAAGCTTAATACCTTAATTTTACCTATCGCCCGGTTAAACCTCATATTTACATGCCTTTTTGATCTAGATTGTTATATACAGAGTTAATGTTCATCATCATTTGAGTGGCGCTTTTTGGCCCTAGGGTGCGCTTTATCATACACCTTAGCGAGGTGCTGAAAATCGACATGGGTATATACCTGAGTAGCTGACAAGCTGGTGTGCCCCAACATTTCTTGAATCGCCCTTAAGTCACCACTGGACTCCAGCATGTGACTGGCAAACGAGTGGCGCAATTTGTGAGGGTGAATGGGGGTGCTAATACCTTGTTTTAGGCCCCACACTTTCATGCGTTCACGCACGTGCCGGATAGAAATTCGCTGTTTTCGCTTACTCAAAAAAACCGCGACTTCACCTTCATTGGCAAATTGCGCCCGCAGAGCAAGCCAGCTTTCTAACGCTTTGAGTGCCTTACCTCCCACGGGAATAACGCGCTCCTTATTACCTTTACCCAGCACACGAATTTCGCCATCACGAATATCGCCTAGATTGACATTCACCAACTCACTAATACGAAGACCGCTTGAGTACATCAGTTCCATCATGGCTTTGTCTCTAATGGCCAGTACATCATCATCGTTAATAGAAAGCAGCTGCGTCATCTGATCCACATCGAGGTTTTTAGGGAGAGGTTTGTCAAATTTGGGGCCTTTAATCCCTTCCCCTGGATTGCTAAAAGAGCTGTGCGTGGTATGTTTTGCCTTTAAAAACTTATAGAGACTGCGAATACAACTGAGCTTTAGGTTAATGCTGCGTGGGTTATATTGTTTGCTACGCAGGTGCATACTAAAACGGCGAATTTGCTCACTACTGACATTCAGCCAGTCACTGGCGTGTTGTGAAAAATACTCTGCGGCTTGCAATAGCTGCGTTTTATATTGGCTCAATGTATGCGCTGAGTAGCGTTTCTCAAAGCGCAAATACGCCATAAAATCATCAATGGGTTGCTGCCATTGTATGTCGGGGGCGTACCTATCTGTCATAGGTGACTTAAGCCAATGCGCTTAAGCGCACCTGTAAGGTTGTGACAAACTCTTGCATGAATAACGTATCATTGCTTGGTGAGAAGTGCTCCGCATGATCACTGGCAAATGCCAATATGGCCTGCGGCTTGTCGCTATTTTCTATCAAGTAAAGCGCGACTGAGCGTACTTCGCTATTGTTCGGCCAAAGCTGTTGCTGCTCTTGTTTTGACAACCGACCCAAATAAACACTGTTACTATGTAAGCGGGTATTAACTAACTGGCTAAGCTCTGTGTCATAGGGTAGCAATTGACAGCTCATGATATTCGCTGGGCGACTCAGGGTTTCAGCAAGCGCAGCGGCCAGTTCATCGAAACTATTACAGTGCCACAGCTGCCTTTGGCACTCACTCAGTAATTTGAAGATCTGTTCGTTCTCCAACGCACTACGAGACATGCTTGCTAACTGTTGTTTAAGTTGTTGGTTTTGCTCCCTGAGCAAGCGCTGTTGTTGTAATGCCAGATTTGGCAAACCTTGACTTTTACCATGTAGGTCCAGTTCTAACAGTACGTAGGGGTGATTGAGTAAAAAATCAGGGTGACGGCTTAAGTAATCACAGATTGATTGCTCATCAATAGTAGTTTTTGTACTCATAATATACCCCAGTATTGTTACAACGAGATCTGTCCATCAAATACATGCTCGGCTGGACCGGTCATCTTGACGCTGTGCCCTTCGCCTTGCCAACGTACCTGCAAGCTGCCACCGGGTAAGTCAACTCTAACCGTATTCGCGAGTTTCTTTTGCATGATGCCAATCACAACGGCTGCACATGCACCACTTCCGCATGCCATGGTTTCTTGTGCGCCACGCTCCCAGACTCTGAGTTTAATATGCTCAGGGTTCAGGATTTGCATAAAACCAATGTTAGCACGTTCAGGAAATCGCTCATGGGTTTCCAAAAGAGGCCCCAAGGTTAATACTTCAGCGGTATCAATGTCTTCAACTTCCAGTACGCAATGTGGATTACCCATTGAGACTACGCCACAAAACACCGTATGCTCCTGAGCTCTCATAATATATGTTAACTCAGACTTGCTGGCTTTAAATGGAATACTGGCTGGCGCAAATTGTGGGTGCCCCATATTGACGGTCACCTGACCATCTTTTTCTGAATAAAGGGTGATGTTCCCCGACTTTGTCGAGACGGATACTTTGTGGCGGTTGGTTAGCCCTTTCATGCGCACAAAGCGTGCAAAACAACGTGCGCCGTTACCACATTGCTCTACTTCGGTGCCATCGGCATTAAAAATACGATAATGAAAATCCAACTCAGGTGAATAGGGTGCTTCAACCATGAGTAGTTGGTCAAAGCCCACACCAAAGTTTCTATCTGCGAGTTTCTTAATTTGATCGCGGGACAAAAATACATTCTGGGTGATGTTATCAACCACCATAAAATCATTGCCCAAGCCATGCATTTTTGAAAAATTTACAAACATAATGTCTTAATTACAACTCCTGATGAGCTAACTTTGCCATGCTAGGGGCACCGCTGTCATTAATAAAATTAAGGTAACAAATGCTCGCCTTGCCAAAGCGAAGACTGTGACTCTCGTTGACGTACTAGATAGCATTGGTCACCGTCCACCATTAGTTCTGCAACCCGCGGCCGTGAATTATAATTTGAGCTCATGGTAAAACCATAGGCCCCCGCACTACGTTGCGCTAATAAGTCACCCTCTTGTATCGCCAAAAGTCGGTTTTTACCAAGAAAATCACCAGTTTCACACACAGGCCCTACGACATCATAGTTATGTATGGGCGTGTCATCATCGCGCGGACTGACAGCAATAATGCTTTGCCAAGCTTGATATAAAGACGGACGTAGCATGTCATTCATACCCGCATCCACAATAGCAAAGTGTTTATCTTGCGAGCATTTTAAATATTCAACTTTAGTGACCAAAATCCCAGCATTGGCAGCAATGGCTCGGCCAGGCTCAAATACCAATTCTAATTCAGGATAGGCATGCAACTTTGTTTTCACCTCAGCGGCATAGGCGCTTGGGTGAGGTGGTTTTTCGCTATCGTAAGGAACACCTAAACCACCGCCAATATCTAAATGGTGTAATTGTATGCCAGCGGTTTTGAGTCTTTCAACCAATGCTAAGACCTTATCGAGTGCTGCCAAAAAAGGTTCTATTTCTGTTAGTTGCGAACCAATATGAAAATCAACACCGACTACTTCGATGCCTGGTAGAGCAAAGGCTAGCTGATATACATCAAAGGCTTGTTTGATATCGATGCCAAACTTATTTTCTTTCAATCCAGTGGAGATATAAGGATGTGTTTTAGCGTCGATATCTGGGTTTACACGAATAGAAATACGCGCAGTGGTGTTCATTTGCGTGGCTACTTGACTGATACGCTTAAGTTCTGCGCTGGACTCGACATTAAAACACTTAATGTTATGAGATAGCGCAAAGGCGATTTCATCAGCTGTTTTGGCGACTCCTGAGAATACCACCTTACTTGGGTCTCCTTTAGCCTCCAAAACACGCGCCAGCTCTCCCTTTGAAACAATATCAAAGCCAGCTCCTAAGCGTGCAAGGACATTGAGCACCGCGATATTAGAATTAGCTTTGACTGCATAGCAGACCAAATGCGGATGGCCTGCTGCCGCGTCGGTAAAAGCATGGTAGTGTCTTTCTAATGTTTTGCGAGAATACACATAACATGGGGTGCCATATTGGTTTGCAATATCCGTAATGGATACATCTTCTGCAAACAAGTGTTGCTCTTTGTAGTGAAAAAAGTCCATCTAACCTTCCTGCTGTTTATTGAGCGCATCTTTTTTTTGCTGTGTTTCAGCATCTGATGCTTTGGGTGTTTGGTTAGTGCTCTTAGGTTGTTGCTGTTTGGGTAAATATAATGGCCCACTTTGTCCACAGCCTACTAACATAAGCGTAGTGAAAATTACCAAAAAGAATAAGCCAGATTGAGAGAGTGTCGCTTTCATTAGATTAATGGTGTCAGTGCCTTTATAATCGCAGAGTAACAGAATTCGTAAAAAAAGCAGCTATTGAAACGAGTATTTTCATGCTTGAATAGCTAAAACTTTGTACAAATGAGGGATATCATATGACTGATTCCGAGTACCATGAGTTGGCTGATGCCTTAATGCTTACTATAGAAGAACAAATAGATGACTGTGACGCCGATTTAGACTACGAATCCGCCGCAGGTATTTTAGAAATCATTTTTGCTGATAAGAGTAAGATTGTGATCAACAAGCAGGCCCCTCTACATCAAGTGTGGGTTGCAACCAAATTTAACGGCCATCACTTTGAATTACATGGTGATAAATGGATAGACAACCGTTCAGGCGCTGAGTTCTGGCAGTTTATGTGTGATGCGGCAACGCGTCAGGCTGGTTCTGAAATTAAATGGCAGCATAACTGATGTTGCCGTATGTAGAATACGCCGCCAAAGGCGAACACAAAGCGAGTATAATTTGGTTGCACGGACTGGGTGACTCAGGTGAAGGGTTTTTGCCAATCGCACCTGAGCTAGAGTTACCAAATGAGCTGGGTGTTAGATTTATTTTTCCTCATGCCCCGCAGCAAGCTGTGACCATCAATGGTGGGATGGTGATGCGTGCTTGGTATGACATAAAATCTTTAGAGCTTGACAATCGTGCTGATGAAACAGGTGTCAGGGAATCTGCCGCGGCGGTTGAAGCGTTAATACAAAGTGAGCTAGATAAAGGTATCCCTCCTGAGCGCATTATTCTGGCTGGATTTTCTCAAGGGGGCGTGATCGCGTTGCATTTAGCACCTAGACTTGCATATAAGCTTGGCGGTGTGATGGCGCTGTCTACCTATATGTGTGCTGCGCATAAGCTTGCAGATGAAGCGAAGCAGAACGAATTAAACATTTTCATGGCCCATGGGAGTCAAGATCCTGTTGTCGCGATTTCTGCCGGACAACAAGCTTATGCAGCCTTGCACAAACAAGGCTATCAGGTAAGCTGGCAGGATTACCCGATGGCCCATCAGGTGTGTTACGAAGAACTCATTGCGATCCGTCAATGGTTGATCGCGACATTGTCTTAATTTAGGAGCTGCAACAATGACACAAAGGATCGTTATAAAAACCTCGGTTAGCAAAGCACCACAAGCAAGCCCAGAGGTCAGTTACCAATGGCACTGGCGACGCATATTTGTCGCGTCCAGTGTGGTGTTGTTGTTTGCAGTGGCTATCGTATATGGGTTGATGAATTCTGTTAATGCTATAGAGATGACCCCCATGGATACTCAATTGCAGTCTTCACGCGATAGTGAACTGACTGTAACGGCTAACAGTGAGTCGATTGATATCGATAATGGACAAGGCGACACTATTCAGGCACAGCAGCCGGAATCCAACTCGACACGCTCTCACAGTGCTTCACCATCGGATAGCTTACCGGTAGATGACGAGCCTGTAGATGACAAGGTAGCAGATGAGTTGGACTTCGTGGCCGATGATGAAATTAACCCACCTGAACCGGTTCAGGCGATGCAATCTGACAACGAAAGTGAAACGCTCAATACCTTCGCAGCAGATGCCAATATTACGAATGTTGCACTGGGTGCGCAAATCGACAGTAACTTGGTCAGTCGAGCAGTACTAACAACAGGTATTGCTGATAGAGAACCTATTGATGTACTCAAAGAGCATCTTGAGCAAACCGATTTCACTGAGAAGCTATTTTTCTTTACCGAAATAAACAATATGCAAGGGCAAACGGTGCAGCACTTGTGGTTTCACCAGGATCAGTTAATGGCTGAGATCCCACTGCAAATTAGTTCTATACGTTTTCGCACTTATTCAAGCAAAAATATCATGCCAAGCCAAACAGGGCCCTGGCGCGTGGAAGTGGTGACCGAGCAAGGTCAGCTACTTGCACAAAAATCTTTTCGAATTTTATCAGAGGCCGATTAAAGGTCCATCAAAGGTTGACTATGACACAACAACATACCCTACGAATTGCAACGAGAAAAAGTGCGTTGGCGCTGTGGCAAGCGGAATTTGTTAAAGCACAACTGATGCATTTCCACCCAGAGCTCAACGTAGAGTTGGTGCCCATGTCCACTCAAGGGGATATTATCCTTGATACGCCTTTGGCAAAAATTGGTGGTAAAGGGCTATTTGTAAAAGAGCTTGAGCAAGCTATGTTGGATGGTCGCGCTGACATAGCAGTGCACTCTATGAAAGACGTACCTGTTGAATTTCCGGAGGGTTTGGAACTTTACACTATTTGCGAGCGTGAAGACCCTCGTGATGCTTTTGTTTCAAACAGCTACAAACAATTAAGTGAGTTGCCACAAGGGGCCGTGGTCGGTACTTCAAGTTTACGCCGCCAATGCCAGATCAGAGCATTGCGCCCCGATTTAGATATCCGCGACCTGCGCGGTAACGTCAATACCCGTCTAGCTAAATTAGACAACGGTGATTACGACGCTATTATCCTTGCGGCTGCAGGTTTGTTACGTTTAGAAATGTCTGATCGCATTGCCAGCTACATCGAGCCTGAGCAGTCATTACCTGCAAATGGGCAGGGGGCTGTTGGGATTGAATGTCGTAGTGATGATACGTTGACAAAACGTCTCCTGGTGCCACTGGAACATGCACAGACTCGAGTGAGAGTACTTGCGGAGCGTGCCATGAACCGTCGCTTGGAAGGTGGCTGTCAGGTGCCAATCGGTGCCTATGCTGAAGTCAGCGGTGATCAGGTCTCGTTACGAGGCTTAGTTGGCTCTGTCGATGGCAAAGAAATTTTGCGAGCCCAAGTATCTGGTCATAGCAAGCACGCTGAGCAGTTAGGTACCGAACTGGCTGAGCAGTTACTGGCACAAGGCGCAGATAAAATCCTCGCCGAGGTTTATAAAGGCGCTTGATGATGCGCATTGCCATCACTCGCCCCGAGGGAAAGGGGCTGCAACTTTCTCAATTGCTTGACAAACAAGGTATCTATAACGTGCGCACTCCGGTGTTGCGTATTGAGTCCTGTGCACTTAGCGCATCTCAACTGGCGCCACTGGATGATGCGGATATTATTGTCTTTATCTCCCAAGATGCAGTCAAACAATTGGCCGCTCAGGTGGATAGTTTACCGGCAAATGCGCAGCTATTTACGGTGGGAGAGCAAACCGCAAGTGCAGTTAAAGATTGTTTTTCACGCAGCGCTGTAGCGCCTGTTCAGCAAGACTCGGAAGGGTTGCTTGCGCTTCCTCAGTTACAACATCTAGATAGCAAGCAGGTCGTTTTAGTCAAGGGGCGTGGTGGTAGAACGCTACTGGCAAAGACCTTTAAACAGCGCGGTGCTATTTTAAATATGTGCGCTGTTTATCAACGTGTTCCTGAGCAGTCAGATTCTAGCATCTGGTTAGACCTCTGGCGAAGTGAGAGAATTGACGGTATAGTCATTACCAGCAATGCGGCAATTGACGCGGTGTTTAATTGCCAACAAAGTGAATATATAGACTGGCTGAAAAGTTGTCACTTTTTCTTGGTAAGCCAGCGTAGCGCAAGCTATTTACACGACACTTATGCCATTAGTAAAACGCGTATAAGTGTTGCAAAAGGGCCAGATGATCTGGCGATTTATAAATGCATAGTGCCAAATCAACATCAGCAAGGTAGCCATATGAGCGAGCAAGAAAAGCAACCTGAAGCATCAAATCCTGAGAGCGTAACACAGCCATCTCAGCCTGTTTTTAAACAAAAAGTTAGTAAACTTGCGATGTTGGCTTTATTGGTGGCCCTCACAGGGGGCGCGGCGACTACTGGGCTCATTATTCATGGTCAGCAAATTAGTGATAAGACTTATGCCGCTTTAGCACAGTTGCGCACTGATAATGCAAAACTAGGCGAACAATTAAAACAAACTCAATCGCAACTGGCCTCTGTGCAAGCCACGCTACACGGGCAAAGAGATGTAGTTGAACAGCAGCTCACTGTGCACTCTCAAGCGATAGACGCACAGCTACAGGCAGCGCTTTCTCAAGCCAAACAACAGATTAGTGGCGCACTGAGCAGTGAAGCTTTGTACTTGCAACGTATGGCACAGTTTAAGGCAAATGCTGAACAAGATTTTCAGGGGGCAAGTGCGGTACTACAGCGTTTATATGAAGTAGTACAGAACGAAGCTGATAACACCGCGCTGCTCGGTGCCATTGCAACAGATATCGCCATGCTAAAGGCTCAGCCTAAACCAGCCCTTGAAGACACTTATCTTAAGCTGCATGCCATGTTAAAGCAGGTAGATGATTTGGCTTTGAAAACATTGCACCTTCCTGAACCAAAACAAACACAAAATACCGAGTTGTCTGGCGATTTAAATGATTTCCAAAGTAATTTAAAAAAGACTTGGCAGAACCTAGTCGACGATTTTATAAAAATCAGAACCCGTGAAGTTGCGGTGATTGATCCCCTGCTCGATAGCGAGCAACAACAATTGCTTAGAGCGCAACTACGAAGCCATTTATCACAAGCACAAAGCGCCTTGATGGACAAACAAGCAAGTATCTTTTTTAGTGCGCTGGAATCTGCCAGTGAAACGTTGAGCAAATATTACGACACGCAACATGATGGTGTTCAAGCTATGCTTGAGCAAATTAAGCAGTTGCAGCACATGCCATTGCAATTCAACACGCAAGTTGAGCTGGACAGCAGCGCTGCGCTCAAGGAGTGGTTACAATGATTAAAACGCTGATGGTGATAGCCGTGGTTGCTTTGGCCATGGCAGCAGGTCATTTGCTCATTGACGAGAAAGGGTATGTCTTAATCGCCTTTAATGATAAGACGATTGAAGGCACCATCGTGGCGTTTGTGATCCTGTTTTTTATGGTACTGATTGGGGCGTGGCTAGTATTTAAACTGCTAAGCTTGTTGTGGCAAATTTACCATAAAACCACAGGACATTTTGGCAATAGAAAGCGAGTTAGATCACTACAGGCCTTGAACCAAGCCGTGTGGGGCATGTTAAACGATGACGCTGACACCGTACAAAGTGCCTTCGCTAAGAGTAATGCTCCCAGCCAGTGGCAGGATCAACAACATGCTCTGCAAGCCAAGGCTGCATTGCAAGCGGGCGATCAAACAGGCGCGTTACAGCATTTGCAAGCCATGTCAGATGAGGCGCAAGCTCAGGTGCCTAAGCTGTGGTTAAAGGCAAACCAAACGGAACAAGCGTTAGCGCTTTTATCACAACCTATGCAGCAGAAAAAGCCTAGTGCAGCGGCAGTGAGTAGTTATTTGGATGGGTTGTTGCAAGAGCAGAAGCTGACGGAAGTCGTAGATACACTGTCCAGCAAATACAAGCAACTAGATTTAACACAAGCTTATTGGCAAGGTTTTTTTAAGCGCTTTTTTAGCCTCGCACAGCAAGATGCGACGAGTTACTTGTCACAACTCCCTAAAGCAGTACAGGCACACGCTCAACAGGCATATCTGCAAGCAATGGCCAGCCAGGGCCAGCTATCAATTATTCATGATGCGCTGACAAGGTTACTCAAAAAGGGGCAGTATCATCAGCTTGCATCGGTTTTGGCACATGCCAAGGGCGGTGATACCAAGCTTACTCAAGCCATTCAAAGCAGCTTGAAAAAACAAGAACAAAACAGCGAGTTACTTTTTTGTTTAGCTTGTATGGCCAATGCTGAAGGCGATTTTGAACTCGCAGCAAAAATATTTGCCAGTTTGCCCGAACAAGACTGGCAACCGACTTGGGTAGAACCTGCTTTGTATAGTTTTGAGCAAACAGGGCAGTATCAGCGGGCTTATCAACTCGCGCGCCATCAGTGGTAACAGACAACGCCAGCTTCGTGCTGGCTTTTTTATACTTGCATTAATATTGAGCAGTGCTAAAAATGGACATGTGTCCTTGATCTTTATGTGAGGGCGCGTATGATCCGCAAAATTTTATCTGCAGCCGAGTGACCTATGATCAATAACAACCTACCTTTGCTTGATTTACACCGCCACCTAGATGGGAACGTGCGGGCGAGTACGATTTTAGAGCTTGGTCAGCAATTTAATTTGCCCCTACCTGCTCAGGATTTAGAAGGCTTAAGAGAACATGTACAGGTGCTGGACAATGCTCCTGACTTAATGGCCTTTTTGGCGAAGCTGGACTGGGGTGTCAAAGTGCTTGGTGATTATGATGCTTGTCGTCGTATTGCCATGGAAAATGTGGCGGATGCACAGGCTCAGAATATCGACTACACCGAATTACGCTTTAGTCCCTACTACATGGCCCAGAGCCATAACTTGCACCCACAAGGGGTTGTTGAAGCTGTTGTTGATGGCATAAGAGCGGCGACAAAAGGACAAGATATCAAAGTCAATTTAATTGGTATCATGTCAAGAACATTTGGTGTAGAGAAATGCCAGTATGAACTGGATGCTTTGCTGGCTTTTAAAAATGATCTAGTAGCAGTTGATTTAGCTGGAGATGAAATCGGCTTTCCAGGCGGCCTTTTTATTGAACATTTCAAACAAGTGCATGATGCCTACTTAGGTGCGACAATTCATGCTGGTGAAGCGCGGGGAGCTGAAAGCATTTGGCAGGCAATTCAAGAGCTTGGCGCTAATCGCATCGGACATGGTGTCAAGGCCATTGAAGACCCTGCATTGATGGATTATCTGCGTGATAATCGCATTGGTATTGAGTCATGCTTAACAAGTAATATTCTAACCAGTACCGTATCAAGCCTTCAGGCTCATCCACTTAAGCGCTTTTTAGACCATGGTATTTTGGCTTGTATCAACACCGATGACCCTGCGGTTCAGGGTATTGAACTTGACCATGAATATCAGGTCGCTGCACCTCAGGCAGGACTAAGCCAAAGTGATATTGAACAAGCGCAACGTAATGCGCTGGAGATAGCTTATCTTAGCGACAGTGATAAAAAGGCGCTGCTAGCTAGTAAATAAGGATATCGCCAAAGCAATAAAAAACGCGCCATATGGGCGCGTTTTTTTAAGTACAGACTTTGTTATTTAATAAATGCAAATGCATCTGCATACATGTGCTCGCGCTCTGCACCATGATTAATAAAGTCGTCGCGCACGATACCAATCATGTCAAAACGACCTGCCATGTAGATACTGTATGGTTCTAGTGAAACAATGTCTTTCATCACCGCTTTGTGCACAAAGCCTGTGTGTCCTTGCCAACTGTCACTAGGGTTTTCAACTACTGGAATAAATTGGAAGTTTTTACGCGTTGCAGCCCAAGCTTCCATTTCTTGTTTTGCGTAAAGAGCCGACTCATCTTTAACACCCCAATAAAACAAAACAGGTTGGTCAAAGCCAATTTCAGCAAGATGGTCAGCCATGGATTTCACATAAGAGAAACCAGTGCCTCCAGCGAGCAATACGATAGGACGTTGACTATCTACACGTAGTTGCGACACGCCAAGACCTACTTCTAGTAAGACAGGGGTATTATTTTGATGCGCCTCTCGTAAATGCTCTAAGGCTTGCATGGCGTATGAGTCTGCACCTGAGGCGCCAATGTGTAATTCAAGTTCATTGCTTAGTGATGGTCGGCTGGCGATAGAAAAGGCGCGCTTGTCTTTTTCACCTAATACCAGTTGTAAGTAATGTCCTGCTTCAAATGTAACAGCTTCCTCAGGAGTCAATGTTACTTTATGAACGAACTCTGTAAGTGGACTGATGGCGGCCACTTCAGCTTTAACTAATTGCATATTTTACCTTTAGCACGGCGGTTATATTAATTATTTGTATAAAGTATCAGCACTTTATCACAGCCAAGATAGTTATCCTATTGCTCCAGTTTAATACCAAGGCTATCCCAGATTTTATCAACACGTTGTTTGGTCGCGTCGTCCATTACGATGGGCTCTCCCCACTCACGCTCCGTTTCACCTGGCCATTTATTGGTGGCATCCATACCCATTTTTGACCCTAGTCCAGATACTGGCGAAGCGAAGTCTAGGTAGTCGATCGGGGTATTATCAATTAAGGTTGTATCGCGAGTTGGGTCCATGCGTGTTGTGATGGCCCAAATGACATCGTTCCAGTCGCGAGCATTCACATCATCATCACATACGATCACAAATTTGGTGTACATAAACTGCCTTAAAAAAGACCAAACGCCCATCATTACCCGTTTAGCGTGACCTGGATATTGCTTCTTCATAGTCACGACGGCCATGCGATAAGAGCAGCCTTCTGGGGGGAGATAAAAGTCTACAATTTCAGGAAACTGCTTTTGCAATATAGGCACAAATACTTCATTGAGTGCTACACCTAAAATTGCAGGCTCATCGGGTGGTCGGCCCGTATAAGTGCTGTGATATATCGGATCCTTGCGATGCGTAATATGAGTAACTGTCATCACAGGGAAATCATCGACTTCATTGTAATAGCCTGTATGGTCGCCATAAGGCCCCTCTGGAGCAAGCTCATCAGGCATGATATGGCCTTCAAGTATAATTTCCGCATTGGCTGGCACTTGTAGATCGTTAGAGACAGATTTTACCACTTCCGTTTTGGCCCCGCGTAGTAGACCTGCAAATGCATATTCACTGAGAGTATCAGGCACTGGGGTAACCGCCCCCAAAATAGTGGCAGGGTCGGCGCCTAGCGCGACCGATACTGGATATGGCTCGCCGGGATTCTCTTTGCACCACTCTTGAAAGTCTAGTGCTCCGCCACGGTGAGATAGCCAGCGCATGATGATCTTGTTTTTACCCAGCAACTGCTGGCGATAAATTCCCAGGTTTTGTCGCTTTTTGTAGGGGCCCCGGGTCACCGTTAAGCCCCAAGTGATGAGCGGCGCGGCATCGCCCGGCCAGCAGTGTTGAATAGGTAACTTGGTTAAGTCTACCTCATCGCCACTTATCACCACGTCCTGACATGGCGCTTTGCGTAATTCTTTTGCTGGCATATTTAGCACCTGCTTATAGGCGGGTAACTGGCCTAACGCTTCCCTTATGCCCTTAGGTGGCTCAGGCTCTTTCAAAAAGGCAAGTAACTTGCCTACTTCACGCAGCGCGCTGACATCATTTTGCCCCATACCCATTGCAACGCGTTTGGGGGTACCAAATAGATTAGCAAGCACGGGAATATCAAAACCAATGGGGTTTTCAAAAAGTAACGCTGGACCGCCCGCTCTCAGAGTGCGGTCTGCGATTTCGGTCATTTCTAACTTAGTGGAAATAGGCGCACAGATACGTACCAACTCACCTTGTTCTTCTAAGCGCGCGATAAAATCTCGCAAGTCTTTATATTTCATTTCGTTACTGGGCACTGGAATTTGTGCTCCAGTATATCAACTTGACTTTGAAATGGCAGTAATCTGCGCTTTATTTGATATTGTGCAATACTTAGTGACTTATCGTGTTTCCAAAGGATGTGCTTTGTTTTATAGTCGTTTTCAAGCCTTTAAGAGTGTGGTGGCTGGATGAAAATAATAAAAATAATACTGGCGTATCTGTTGCTTTTCAGCGGTGCGGTGAGCGCATTGTCTGCTGATGACCCATTGTTTGTAGAGCACAGTGCGGTCATGTTGGTGATCAACCCGCAGTCTGGGCAAATAATTGCTGCAAATAAGGCCGCTGAAAAGTTCTATGGCTATTCGCGAGCGACGCTCGAAGAGATGCAGATACAGGATATTAATCAGCTCAATGCTGAACAGGTTGCAGAGGAAAGAGCGTTGGCCGCGAGTGAAGGCCGGAACTATTTTATCTTTCGCCACCGACTGGCTGATGACGCCATACGCACTGTTAGCGTTTACTCTACGCCATTTGTTGATAGCACTGGGCAAACTCAGTTGTTATCTATCATTCACGATATCAGTGCCCAACGAGAGCTACAAGACTCCCTGTGGTATTACCAAAATAATCTAGAAGAACAAGTCGCTGCGCAAACACAAGAAATTCAACAGATGAGCAACTTAAAAATGCTATTGTTGGCGTTGATCATCGCCCTTTTACTTGTTTCTATTCTAGTGTTAGGTACGCTGTTGTTTCGTTTGCGAACCGCCAAACGTCGCTCGGAGGCACAAGGTGCAAGATTGGAAGCGATTTTCAACGGCATTGATGATTTGCTTATTTTTACTGATGGACAAGGGCAGATCTTGTCAGTCAATAAAAGGGTGGAAGATGCCTTCGCAGGGCATGATACGCTACTGAATCAGCCTATTGCAGAGGTACTACATGGCAGTGCCAGTGTGGAGAAAACAACATGTTATCAATTATCTTACTCATTGCAATTGGCTGAGAAACTTAGCACCTTTAGCATCACTAAAACCGAGGTGCTAGACATTAATCAACAGCTATTGGGTTATATCTATGTGCTACAGGATATCACAGAGCGTCTAGCCCGAGAGCGTGAACAGAGATTAGCTCAGACTGTATTCGATACCACCGCAGAAGGAGTGTTGGTGTCTGACAAAGATAATCGCATTCAAATGGTAAACCGGGCCTTTAGTCAGATCACGGGATTTGAAAGTAACGAAGTGTTAGGCCAAACACCTGCGATGTTCAATTCTGGACACCATAGTCCCGCCTATTTTAACAAGCTTTATCAAACTTTACATGAGAGAGGACACTGGGAAGGTGAGATCTGGAACCGTCGAAAAACGGGGGAGGTTTATCCTAGTTGGTTACAGGTTTCAGCGGTGTTTGATGAGCAAGGTGATATTGAAATGTATGTGGCCTTGTTTAACGACATCACATCGCGCAAGCATCATGAACAGCTCATGTGGCAACAGGCTAACTTTGATACGTTAACTGGGTTGGCTAATCGGCACCATTATCATGAGAAGTTTGATTTGGCACTTGTTGCGGCAAAAGAAAATCATACTCGTTTGGCTATTTGCTTTATTGATTTGGACCGCTTCAAAGCAATCAACGACACGCTCGGTCATCATATTGGTGATTTGTTATTAATTGAAGCGGCGCAGCGTATTCAAGACTGCACACGCAGCAGTGATGTGGTGGCCCGCCTAGGTGGTGATGAGTTCGCAATATTGTTAACGGACATTAAGCACATTCGCGATGTAGAAACTATTGCTAATAAGATTTTGCACCAGTTAAGTAGTCAGTTTTTACTAGAGGGTCATGAGGCATTTGTGTCCGGTAGTATAGGGATCACTTTTTATCCTGATGATGGCGATGACCGAAAAGTGTTATTGCGCAATGCTGATAGCGCAATGTACAAAGCCAAAGAGCATGGGCGTAATTGCTTCCAATTTTATACCTCTGTGATGCATGAGAGCGCTAAAGCGCGCAGCCAACTTGAAGGGGCGCTTCATAAAGCACTGATAAATGAGGAGTTATCTGTTGTTTATCAACCTATTCATGCAAAAGACAATGAGCGCATTGGATGTGAAGCCCTGCTTCGCTGGCAAAGCGAAACATTGGGAGCTATTTCTCCTGCTGAATTTATTCCGGTCAGTGAGGAGTTGGGTCTCATTTTGGCGATGGGTGAGTGGGTGTTATTCCAGGCATGCAAGCAGGCCAAAATCTGGTGTGAGCAAAGCGAAAAACCGTTCTTTGTAACGGTAAATGTTTCCAGTACGCAGTTTAAACGTCAAGATGTGTCAGTATTGGTTGCAACAGTATTACGAGAAACGGGATTACCAAGTCAATCATTAACTTTGGAAATCACCGAAAACGTATTGGCCGACAATTCTGAGCATATTCTCTCACAGTTAAGAGCGATACGAGACATGGGAGTAGAGCTGGCGATTGATGATTTTGGCACTGGTTACTCATCGTTGAGCTACTTGAAGCGCTTTCCACTTTCTAAGCTAAAAATAGATAAAGAGTTTATTAGTGATTTACCCAATGATGCGGAAGATCGTGCTTTAGTCAGTGCGATTATTTCTATGGCGGCGAATTTGAATTTACAAGTGGTGGCTGAAGGTGTTGAAACAGCAGAGCAGTTGGGCTTATTGATGCAGCTAGGCTGTGATTTTACACAAGGGTACCTGCATGCTCAGCCACTGGCAGTGGATGAGTTTGATGTTTATCTAGCACGCTTCAGCGAGGGGCGCTAACACACCGAAGGATACTCAGCGCATAATGCATTAAGGGCTGCCTGAGCTTTAGGGTTTTGTTGTTTGGCTGATTGCTTTAACCAGTACACCGCCCTTAGTAAATCTTGTTCTCCACCCTGAGCATGTTCAAGCATACCAGCTAAATTATATTGACCCCAGCTATCACCTTGCTTAGCTGCTTGTAAAAACTGCGCTCTGGCAGCCTCAAAATCTCCTTGACGAAACAGTGCAACTGCTTGGTCGTTGTATTGATTCAGTGCTATTAGTGTAGTGGATTTGTTATTGATAGCAGTGGGCCTATTACGTCTTTTTACTATGCCGCCCAGCACATAAATATCGTTGGGGCGGTACACACTATCAATGGCCTGCTGTTCGAACAAAGAAGCTAACTTAGTACGTTCAAAAGTCATCGTTTCTTGCCTAAAGTAGCTATCTAACATCAAGGAGTCTAATGTGATGGCGCGCTCTGCACCACGTAGCTTGCGATAGGTAAAGCTTCCCTGTAAGAGCTCAACGTGTGAATCTGACACCTGCAGTACCTGTGCAACACGATATTGTGCTTGGTACTTACGTTGAGCCTCAAGGTAGCCCATGTTGAGGATCCAGACATCGTGTTTACTGGGCTGTTCGAGTAGAGCACTTTGTTGTGTTTGATTGTGTTGATATTGGTAAGCCAGATAGACTATACCAAGTAAAGAGGCTGCAACAATCATAGGGCGTTTGTAGTGAGCAACACATGTTTCAACGAGCTCATGAAGAGCATAGACTAAGCGTAATAATGCCATTGGACACACTTCCTTGAATGATAATAACACCTTGTTTTCGCTAGGTAATAATTAAGTTGCAACAAATGTACACCCTACCACTTAGTCCAAGCTACAGTCACTATGTTCACTTACTGATTATTTGTTAGTGATTTTGTTTTTTGAGTTTGCAGCCATCATAGCAAAAACCGCATAGGCAGCCGTATTTTGTTTTAATTTGATAGGGTCTACTTTGTCTAGTGTGTCGTTGGCCGTATGGTGGTAGTCAAAGTAATCAGTGCCATCCTGATGAAGCGCAAAAATTGGGGCATTGAGACGTTCTCGCAGAGGGATCAGATCTGGGCCCCCATGTGCGGCATTGGCTCTAATATACTCAATATTCAGTGGTGCAAGCTGTTTGGCTATGGCTCTAACAATGGGTAAAGCATTGGCGGTCACATTGCTTTCAAAGCCATAGATGAGGCCTGCACCAAAATCAGATTCGGCAGCAGCGACAATATTGCCTAACGACTTCGCATGGCGCTCAAAGTAAGCCTTAGCGCCCCATAACCCAAGCTCTTCAGCAGCAAATAACACTACACGAATACTGCGTTTTGGCTGCGCGACTGCTTTGATATGCTTGGCCGCGGCCATCGTGAGCGCAACTCCTGCGCCATCATCCAATGCACCGGTGCCTAAATCCCATGAATCTAAGTGACCACCGATAAGCACATACTGATTGGGGAATTCAGAACCTGTTACTTCACCTATCACGTTGTAACTTGTGCCCTCTCCTAAGTCTTCACTTTGCACATTGATATTGACAGAAACGCTATGCCCTGAGCTTATAAGGCGCTCAAGTTGATCAGCATCTGGATTCGAGATGGCGGTAGCTGGCACTTTATTCACTCCTGGCTGATAGTGGCTACCTCCAGTATGCGCAAAGCGGTGCTCTGTGGTGCTAACTGAGCGCATCATATAAGCAATGGCACCCTTTTTAGCAGCCTCAACGGCACCATTGTTACGTGCGCGAACCGCTGGACCATAGCCATTACCATCAACATGCCTATTCATGCGGTAGTTAATAAAAGCTATTTTGTTTTTTAGGCTATCTTGTGGGGCTGCGATCAGTTCGTCCAATGTCTCAAATAGCACCACTTCACCCGTTATGCCCTGTTCAGGAGTGCTAACACTATTGCCTAATGCGGTTAGATGGATAGGTTGTTCACTGGGTGTGATAATACGAGCTGATTCATGATATCTGCGCCAGTGTGGAAACGTTGCAGGTTCTGTCCAGACTTTATCAAATCCTAGCGCTTCGAATTGCTCTACAGCCCAAGCTACAGCTTTCTTATCGTTTTCAGTACCTGGTAAACGAGGACCAACTTCGGTAGTAATCGACTCCAGCAGTTGCCAACTTAGGTCACTATTTAGGGCGTTTTCTCTAACCTGTTTAACTTGTTCTAGTTGTTTTGGGGTGAATTCTTGCGCCTGCACACCGACACAAAAGATAAATGTGCTACACAGTGTGATTAATCGTTTTTTCATTATATTCCTGATTGAGCTGCTAGAGTTATGCGTAGTGTTACATCGAATATCAGATAGACCAAATAAACGGGACTAAATACTTATGTAGATGCGATATTCGCACACTTAGATTTCTGCTAGAATCTCGAATCATTTAATCCTTTGAGAACGGCACATGAGTTCAGCTGCATTTAACACCTTACCTTTGGCCCAAGAGCTATTGGATACCTTGATTGATTTGGGCTTTAAAAATATGACGCCCATACAAGCGCAAAGTTTACCTGTGGTTTTATCTGGCAAAGATGTCATAGCACAGGCTAAAACAGGTTCAGGTAAGACAGTCGCGTTTGGTTTAGGTGTGTTATCGCGTTTAAATGTAGCCCGTTATCGAATCCAAGGTTTGGTGTTATGCCCGACCAGAGAGTTAGCTGAGCAAGTGGCTTCAGAGCTGCGCAAACTCGCACGAGGTATTCACAATATCAAGATTTTAACTTTGTGTGGTGGCGTGCCTATCGGACCACAGATAGGCTCTTTGGAGCATGGAGCGCATATCATAGTGGGCACACCAGGCAGAATAGAAGACCATTTGTATAAGGGCACACTAAATTTATCAGAAGTATCAAGCTTAGTACTGGATGAAGCGGATCAAATGCTTGATATGGGTTTTGCAGATGCGTTGGATAACATTGTTTCTTATTTACCACAGCAAAGACAAACGTTGTTATTTAGTGCCACCTACCAAAAGCGCATAGAAGCGATTGCAGAGCGCGTGATGCATGACCCTGAAATGGTCAAAGTTGAAGAACAGATGGTCAACACCAGCATCAAGCAATTGTTTTTTAAGCTAGATAACAATAAGCTTCGATTCAATACGTTGAGGCTGTTGTTATTACAGCATAAGCCACAAAGCTGTGTGGTGTTTTGTAATACAAAGGTAGAAACACAAAGAGCCTGTGATGAACTGCGAGCTGCTGGCTTCAATGCGGTGGCATTACACGGTGATTTGGAACAAAGAGAGCGTGAACAAACCTTGATCCGCTTTGCCAATAAAAGTGCATCTATTTTGGTTGCTACAGATGTAGCTGCTAGGGGATTGGACATAGATGATATGGATATGGTGATCAATTATCATCTAGCACATGACTCACAAACGCATGTGCATCGAATTGGGCGCACTGGTCGCGGTGGGAAAAAAGGGCTAGCGTGTTCAATTTATGGAGAGAGCGAAGCCTTCAAAGTCGCACAGATTGGTGATGTCTATGATCGTGACTTTGAACCATCACCAATGCCGTCATTAAGTTTGCTTGATAAACCGCCGTACAAACCTGATATGGTTACACTACAAATTGATGGTGGTAAAAAACAAAAGATTCGCCCTGGTGATATCGTGGGGAGTTTAACTGGCGAGCAGGGAATTGCTTTTGCACAAATTGGCAAAATTAATGTGCTTGATAACAGCGCATATGTTGCGGTGGCCAGAGATGCGGCAAAGCCTGCATTTCGTAAGCTAAGCGAAGGCAAGCTAAAAGGTCGAAAATTTCGAGTTCGCCGTATTTAGTCAATAACAACTAAATGTGCTTTAAGTAAGTCATATTCTTCTTTGAGTTGCTTAAAGCGCTTTGCACACCCTTCATCTTTATCAGGATGTTGTATCACAGCCTGCTGTCGCCAGACTTTTTTGAGTTGTTGCCTTTGGTATGGGTAGGGGAGCTGCCAGTGTTTGCAAATATCTTGAATTACAGCTGCTGGCACGCTTGTTAGCGAGCTGGGCGAGTCAAAATTTTGCCAGAAGGCGTCAAGCAACTCAATCACTTCATCCTTAGTGGTTTCATAATTTTGCCAATCTAAATAATAGTCGCGCAGCGGATCTGAGGTTTGCGGTGTTTTTTTTGAAATATTGCTTAGCTGAATATGCATACCGCTGACACTGAGGTACAGACCTTCTTGAAGCAGCTCATTTTGCAATTGATACAAAGCGTTCATGATCAAAAAGTTTTTTTTAAACAGTTCTTTATTAGGCTCTTCGTCTAGTTTAGGAAAGACTTGCTGGTGGCTTAACATGCCCGCTAATGTATGCACTTTATGTATTTGCTGGTCACTTATGATGAGGAAAATCGTATCGACTAAAGGGTTGAGCATTGTTCCACCAATTGAGTTAGTGTATCTTCAGCATAGCATTATTTTGGTTGAAGTGGTGGGAACAAGGATGGCTAAAGGGCTTATAAGCAGAGCACTCATATATACAATGTTGATTTTTAACATAACCTTTGCTGTATCTGCACAAAAGGCTACGCCATCGCTTACGACACAGATAGAAGGACTGGGTGATTTAGAAAGTTGGCAAGATATTTCCATCAAAGGGCATCAGTTACTTTCTCATCCAGATTTAACGTCGAAGCAGCGCTTTGAACTATTAAAGTCACTCGCCCGCGAGGCGTTTGAGCGTGACGACTTTGCGACAACAGAATACTATCTAAAAGAAATCGAAACAGAATATGTGCAGCAACCACTTAGCGACGCATATTATTTTGCGACCAAACTGTTGGCGATTAACGCCTATCATCAAGGGCTGTATACCACAGCCATCCCTCAGTATCTAAAAGCGCTAAGCATAGCGAGCAAACGCAACAACCCATTAGAACAAGCTAACATGCATAACAACCTCGGGCTGGCGTATGTCAAAACCAATGAACTAGGCTTAGCTATTTCTCACTTTGGTGAAGCACAGAAATTTTACCAAGGCTTGGGTGAAATGCAGCACGAAGCTGACATTATGCTTAATATGTCATCCGTATATATTCGTCAATATCAGTTTGATGTCGCACAAGAAATGATCAATACCGGTATGAAGATGTTTTCAGAGCTAGGTGATAGCTACGGGGTTGCATTAGCTCACACTTATTTGGGCGAGTTATTCAGCAAAAAAGGAATGACACACTCTGCACGATATCACTACCAGTCAGCAATAGATTACTATGAGCCTCAAAACAATATGGACCATTTGATGGTTCAGTACGCCAACCTTGCTGGTGTGAGCCTAGTACAAGGAGAGTTTGACAAGGCAGAAAAGGAGGCCAACTTTGCTTTGTACTATGCGGAAAAGATAAATAGCAATACGGGGCGTATGTCGGCTTTATTTCCTCTCGCGAAAGCGATGTTCGTTAAAGGTGAGTTGGATAAAGCGGAACAGATGATCAACGAAGCAATGTTTTTGGCAACTGATACCGGAGCGCGCTACCTAGAGAAAGAAGAACTCGCTACGTTGTCTCTTATTCAAGCTGGTGTGGGAAAGCATGAGCAAGCATTGTTAAACTTTACTCAATATCAAACGAATCAGTATGAGTTTTTGAATAAAAACGTTCTTGCAAAAATGATGGAGTACCAGAATCGGATAGAAGCCGCAGAGTTAAATCGGGAAATTACTGAGCTGAAGCAAAAGCAAGCGTTTCAAACATTACAAATAGAGAAGCGTGAGCAAGTGATCTGGTTAAGTTCGATGGTTGTGTTATCGCTGTTTATCGCTGTAGTTAGTTTGTATTTTAAGCAAGCCGAGAAAAACGCGAAAGTCGAATTACGTGAAAAAGTCGCAGAAAGAACGGCCGAATTGCAGCGGGTTGCGGACGAACTTAGAGAGGCCAACCAAGTTAAGAATCAGTTTCTTGCCAATATAAGTCATGAGATCAGAACACCCCTAACGTCGATTATTGGTCAGGCCGAAGCTATGCTAAATGAACATGGTCAAAACATTGAACTCAAGGCATCTCTTGGGGTTATTCAACGCCAGGGAGAGCACTTAAAAGATCTGGTGAGTGATGTATTAGACCTGAGCCGCATAGAAGCACAGCGTTTAGAGTTAGAGTACACAGAGTTCTACTTACAAAGCCTACTCGATGATATCAGTGATATGTTTTATAACGCTTGTAATGTGAAAGCGCTCCAGTTTAGCATCAAAAATGACAGTGATGATTTTGTCATGGTCAAGCTAGACTATGTGCGCCTTAAGCAGATCTTGATTAACTTGCTGGGCAATGCGGTTAAGTTTACCGAACATGGTGTTGTTGAACTGCAAGTTAGCTGTCAGCCCTCTGGACTGGTTTTTAAAGTCTTGGATACCGGTATAGGTATGAGTCAAGAGCAACTGAGTCGAGTATTTGAAAGCTTCCAGCAAGGTGACAACAGTATTACTCGTCGTTTTGGAGGGTCGGGCTTAGGTTTATGTTTGTCACAGCAGCTAACAGACATGATGGGTGGGAGTATCAGCGTCAACAGTGAGATCAATAAGGGAAGTGAGTTTATTGTTTATATCCCATGTGCGCCACAACATTGTGAATTACCTGAAAGTATAGAGCAACAACAAGAAGTCAGCTGGGACTATGGAAAAATTCTAGTTGCCGAAGATCATGATGATAATCGCGCACTCTTTAAGCGGTTGATCGAGCAACTTGGCCTCGAAGTGATTGTTGCCAAAAATGGTGAAGAAGCTGTAGAGCTATGTCTAAGAGAGTATCCTGATGTGGTATTGATGGACATACAAATGCCAAGAATGGACGGTGTCGAAGCGCTCAATTTACTACATCAATCAGGTTTTGATCAGCCTGTATATGCATTGACGGCTAATGTGATGGAGCATGAGATCCAGTCATATTTAAAAGCTGGGTTTACTGGCCATTTGGGCAAACCTCTCGATAGAAAGCTACTGATTAAAGCGCTACAGAGGCACCTATCAACAGTCCCTGAGTTCGTATCTAGTCAGGTGGATATTAGCGACTTGGCTTCAAGTTTTGTAGAAACATTGCCCAATGAGCGCTCTGTAGTCATTGAGCTTTGGCAAGCGCAACAATGGCAAAGCTTACAAAGAGCATGTCATCGCTTATCGGGTGCTGCGAGTACATTTAATTTTGGCTCACTAGCAAATACCTCGCGACAACTAGAGAGTGCGCTATCAAAAGAGCAGTACAAACAAGCTGAACACTTGTATTTAATCTTATGTGATGAGCTGCAGTATCTTGGCTTGTCAGAACAACTCGACGTCGGATGATGGCCCACTTTCGGACGTGTCGGGTTTGTCCTGACTGTTGCTATGTGTTTTTTGGTCTCTTTTAGATATGTCGGGTGGATCATAGTCAGCTTTAAAAAGTGATAACTTGTCATGTATGGTGACGGCTAAATTGAGCAAGTCACTGCTCGATACGGCTTGAATTTTGGAGCTGGATAACGCATCTGAATTTAGCTCAACCATCGACTCAATACTGTTTTGCGCTTCGTCATAGACTGCTTTTTGCTGTGCCACTTGTGCGTGAATATTTTGAGACATGTCGTTAACATTCACCATTGCTTGCTCGATTTGATCCATTTCCTTCGTAGAGGCTTCGGAAAGAGACACTGTTTGCTCTGTTTGTGCCAATGCTTCTTGCATTAGGCTATGAGCACTATCAGTACCGGCCTGAATTTTTGCGACCATATCTCGAACTTGCTGTGTAGATTGACTGGTCCTCGCTGCAAGACTTCGTACTTCATCTGCCACGACCGCAAAGCCACGACCTTGCTCACCCGCTCTGGCGGCCTCAATAGCTGCATTGAGCGCGAGTAAGTTTGTTTGTTCAGCGATAGAATTAATGACATCAATGACAGAGCTGATTGAGTCACTATCTGTTTTCAACGTTGCTATCTGCTTACTGGTTTGCTCAATATTATCGACAAGCCCGAGTAAACTGTTTTGGCTTTTATTGGTATCTTGGCGGGTTTGTTTAACTGCGTACGTCGCAGCTTCAACCGAGTGATAGATTTTTTCTAAATTTTCATCAAGTTCTCTAGATACTTCTAACATACGGTTTATAGATGAGGCCAAGTCTTGGCCATGGGCATGTTGAATTGACGCTTTTTGCGTCATTGAAGCGTATGTATCACGCAAGTTATCTGCCATTGGAGATAGTCTTGCTGATGACGCATATACTTCACCAATGATATGCTCAATGGCAATCAGGCTAGCATTAAGCGCGAAACAAGCAGTGGGTAGGCTTTTGTCGTTTTCGTCGAACCGAAAGGTAAGATCAATACAACCTTCTTTAACGAGTGCTTGTACTAAGTTGTCTAAGTGAGAGCTGTTTTTGAGTCTTCGTTGGTAGTAGAGGATACAGCAAACAGCGGTGATAGATGAGGCCGCTACGAGCACGGAAATAGAGGTCGCGGATAATGAAAAAAGCACACCTATACTTATCAATGACAAGGCATTTAAGGCTAAGTAAAGCATCGCTAGGTGCTGCATTTTCATTGCTTAACGAGTCCATTTAAATTTTAAAAGACTCATAATATATAGTTGAAAAAGCCCTCATAGCCAAGCGATAGGCAATAAAAAAGCCTGTAAAAACAGGCTTCTTATAAATCCAGTGAACTACTTTCTTCGCATTAGCTCAAAGAATTCATCGTTTGTTTTGCTCATTGATAGCTTATCTATGAGGAACTCCATGGCGTCAATCTCTGACATTTCATGAACGATTTTACGTAAAATCCACATTTTCTGAAGCTCGTCGGTTTTCGTCAGTAATTCTTCACGACGCGTACCTGAACGGTTAAAATCAATAGCAGGGAAAACACGCTTTTCAGCAATCTTACGATTAAGGTGTAATTCCATGTTACCGGTTCCTTTAAACTCTTCGTAGATAACTTCATCCATTTTAGAGCCTGTATCGATAAGGGCCGTTGCGATGATGGTCAAACTACCACCTTCTTCAACATTACGAGCTGCACCAAAGAAGCGCTTTGGTTTATGTAGAGCGTTTGCATCTACACCACCTGTTAGCACCTTACCTGATGATGGGATCACGGTATTGTAAGCACGGGCTAAACGCGTTATTGAATCTAGCAAGATAACAACATCTTTTTTGTGCTCGACCAAACGTTTGGCTTTTTCTATAACCATCTCTGCAACTTGCACGTGACGGTTTGCTGGCTCATCAAATGTTGACGCGATTACTTCACCCTTTACTAGGCGTTGCATCTCGGTCACTTCTTCTGGGCGCTCGTCAATCAGCAATACCATCAGTGTTGCATCAGGATTGTTATAAGTGATGGATTGTGCGATGTTTTGAAGAAGCATGGTTTTACCAGCTTTCGGTGGAGCCACGATAAGGGCACGTTGTCCTCTACCGATTGGTGAAGCAAGGTCCAATACTCGAGCCGTTATATCTTCCGTACTACCATTACCACGTTCCATAACAAAGCGTTCGTTCGCATGGATTGGTGTAAGGTTTTCAAATAGTATTTTGGTACGAGAGTTTTCAGGCTTATCGAAATTAACCTCATTGACTTTCAGTAACGCAAAATAACGTTCACCATCTTTAGGTGGGCGGATTAAACCGCTGATGGTGTCACCTGTGCGCATACTAAAGCGTCTAATTTGGCTTGGAGAGACATAAATGTCATCTGGACCAGCTAAATAAGAAGCTTCTGATGAGCGTAAAAAGCCGAAGCCATCTTGTAGAATTTCTAAAACACCGCCGCCGTAAATGTTTTCGCCGCTTTTGGCGTGGGCTTTTAAAATGGCAAAAATAATGTCTTGTTTTCTAAGACGGGCTACGTTTTCGAGTCCCATAGACTCGGCTAGTTTTACAAGTTCGTTGATTGACTTGTCTTTAAGTTCGCGTAAATGCATATTGGTGGGTTCTTTATTACAATTGTCATTCTCGTAAACGAGAGAGGTTGATTTGATAAATCTAAAGGTTAGTGGTGATATAAATTAGCAGCTAGGTCGCTGGGCGTCCAGTCTTTATACAAATTTTGTGTGAAAAATCTAAAATAAACTGGAAAATAAGGCAATATGCACCCGTTTTTTTAATCCACGGGTGCATATTTCAAGCTTTGTTAAGCGTTGCTCTCTAAGAACTCAACAAGTTGAGTTTTAGATAGTGCGCCTACTTTAGTTGCCACAACTGCACCATCTTTAAATAGCAGTAGAGTAGGAATACCACGAATACCAAATTTAGGTGGTGTACCTGCATTTTGGTCAATGTTAAGTTTTCCTATGACTACTTTACCTGCAAACTCTTCAGCAACTTCGTTTAAAATTGGGGCGATCATTTTACAAGGACCACACCATTCAGCCCAAAAATCAACAAGTACTGGCTTGTCTGATTTAAGTACGTCTGCTTCAAAGCTGTCATCGGTAAGTTGAATAATTTTGTCGCTCATTGCGCTCTCCGTTAGAATTTGGCGAATTATTTAATGCGTATTTAAACACTCTTGTTTCTTATTGCAAGTTTAAACGTTATGCTTTATCGCTATGACTAAGACACATTTGACCAATAAAAAATTTTCTGACTTTGCTTTAGCGCCGGAAGTGGTCGCCGGCTTAACCGCGAATGGCTTCGAATATTGTACGCCAATCCAAGCAAAGTGTTTGCCTTTTGTTGTTGATGGCCGTGATATTGCAGGCCAAGCTCAAACGGGGACAGGTAAAACTTTGGCTTTTTTAACAGCCACTTGTCATCGTTTGATGCAATCAGAAGGTATTTCCAGAAAGCAACCAAGGGCACTGATCATGGCTCCCACTAGGGAGCTGGCGATTCAGATACATAAAGATGCAAAAATTATTGCGCCACACTGTGATCTCAAACTAGGTTTGATATATGGTGGCGAAGATTACGAAAAACAACGTGCACAACTAGAAAATGGTGTAGATATTTTAATTGGCACCACAGGACGCCTGATAGATTTCTACAAACAAGGTGCATATAGCCTTAACGAGATCGAGGTTGTGGTGTTAGATGAAGCTGATCGAATGTTCGATTTAGGCTTTATCAAAGATATTCGTTATTTGTTCAATCGGATGCCGGAGACATCTGAGCGACTAAACTTATTATTCTCGGCAACCCTATCGTATCGGGTTCAAGAGTTGGCTTTTGAGCATATGACTAATCCAGAACATGTGCAAATTGAGCCGGGAGTAAAAACTGGGAAACGTATTCAAGAAGAGCTATTCCACCCTTCACACGATGATAAGATCCCATTGTTGCTTACATTAATTGAAGAAGAGTGGCCGGAAAAAGCGATTATTTTTGCTAACACAAAGCAAAGTTGTGAAAACGTGTATGCATGGCTTAAAGCAGATGGACACCGCGTGGGACTACTTACAGGTGATGTTAATCAGAAAAAACGTCAGAGTATTTTGGCGCAATTTTCCAAAGGGGATGTTGATTTTCTGGTAGCTACTGATGTTGCCGCGCGCGGTTTACATATTCCAGAAGTAAGTCATGTATTCAACTTTGACTTGCCGGATGACTGCGAAGACTACGTTCATCGAATCGGACGTACAGCGAGAGCCGGTGCTTCGGGACACGCAATTAGCTTTGCCTGTGAGCAATATGCGTACAATTTGCATGAGATCGAGTCTTATATCGAACATGCAATCCCTTTGTCGCATTATGATAAAACAGCTTTGCTAGATGACTTAACTAAGCCTAATATGCAAAGAAAAAGGAACTACTCATCTGGACCACGCAACCGTAACAACGGACGTCGCCAAGGTAGTTACCAAAAGCAGCGCTCTAATAATTAAATTTGAGCGATCACATTGGTACTTGTTTCTAGAGGTTTACATTAGTGAGGCAGAAAATTCCTCAAAGTAACGTGTTTGCGGTTATAGATCTGGGCTCTAACAGCTTTCACATGCTTATTGCACGGCATGTTGCGTGTGGCGTACATACCATTGGGCGTGTTAAACGCAAAGTGCGTTTAGCAGCAGGTTTAGACAAAAACAATGTGTTGTCAGAAGACGCGATGCAAAGAGGGTGGGAGTGCTTGGCCCTGTTTGCAGAGCGATTGCAAGATATACCGAAGGAAAATATCAGTATAGTAGCGACAGCAACACTCAGACTTGCCAAAAATGCGGACCAGTTCAGAGTTCGTGCAGAACAAATCCTCAATCATAAGATTAATGTGATTAGCGGTGAGTTAGAGGCAAAGACCATTTATAAGGGAGTTGCACACACATCTGCTTGTCAGGGTCGTCAATTGGTGATCGATATCGGTGGAGCTAGTACCGAGGTTGTGATTGGGAAAGGATTTGATGCTCTGCTTTATAAAAGCTTGAATATGGGCTGTGTCACCTTTCTTGAGCAATATTTTTCGGATGGTTTACTGAGTTCTGAAAACTTTAATCGTGCTATCACTTCAGCGAAGAAGGTAATCTTACCAATTCAGAAA
The DNA here is from genome assembly GCF_001854475.1 of Pseudoalteromonas byunsanensis. Classification (GTDB taxonomy): domain Bacteria; phylum Pseudomonadota; class Gammaproteobacteria; order Enterobacterales; family Alteromonadaceae; genus Pseudoalteromonas; species Pseudoalteromonas byunsanensis. The sequence continues at coordinate 1,026 of NZ_MNAN01000006.1, read as the reverse complement.
GACTTTGTGGCGTTAGGATGGGAACTAGCCATAGGTGCTTCTGGGACGGTACAGGCTATTCAAGAAATACTCGCTGCAGATGGTCAAACAGATTTACTTACCCTTGAAAAACTTCAGGACATCCAGATTCAAGCGATTGCTTGTCAGACTATTACAGAGTTAGATTTAGCGGGTTTAAGTGAAGAGCGCCGATTGGTGTTCGTATCTGGTTTGGCTATTCTTATTGCACTTTTTGAATCTCTTCACATAGAGCAGATGGGACTTGCAGGCGGAGCTTTGCGTGAAGGTGTCTTGTACAGCATGATTCCACAGCTCCATAACTCGGATATTTGCAAACGAACGTTAGACAGCTTTATGGATCGTTACCATGTTGATAAACGACAAGCCAGCTATGTTGCCGAACTTGCTTTGTCTTTAGCTAAGCAGCTCGCAGACAAGTGGCAGCTTGACCTTGAAGTAACGAAGAAAATACTTTGTGCAGTTGCGTGTGTGCATGAGATAGGATTAATTGTCGATTATAAACAGTATCACAAACATAGTGCTTATATCTTAAATCATACAGGTATGCCTGGATATTCAAAAATAGAAAAGCAGATGATAGTTGCATTGACTGCATCACACAGGGCTGATCTTAATTTAAAGACTTTTGAAAACCTAGGAACTCACGCTAAAACCACTGAGCGATTGAGTCGTATTGTTCGGTTGGCGGTTATTCTGTCTATGCGTAGGCAAGACGATATGGTGCCACCTGTTACAATTACGGCGGATGATAAGGAACAACTGACTCTAGGTTTTGAAGCTGATTGGTTGGCGAATCATCCTCTTATGGAAAGTGAACTGGAACAAGAGGCACAATATCAGCACAAAGTTGATTGGAATATACAAATAGAGCGCGGTTGAGCGCTTTATTTGTATATAAAACCCTCAAAAACACAACTTTCGCTCAAAAATAGTGCGAACAGCCTGTTTTTATCACTTTTCTTCAAAAATCCTTTAAAAAGGGCTTGCGCTTTTTATTCGCCGCCC
>NZ_MNAN01000005.1 GCF_001854475.1 Pseudoalteromonas byunsanensis | reverse complement strand
ATTCGCAGCCGCAGCTTCGGTGGTATGTTTAGCCCCGTTACATCTTCCGCGCAGGCCGACTCGACTAGTGAGCTATTACGCTTTCTTTAAAGGGTGGCTGCTTCTAAGCCAACCTCCTAGCTGTTTTAGCCTTCCCACATCGTTTCCCACTTAACATACACTTTGGGACCTTAGCTGGCGGTCTGGGTTGTTTCCCTCTTCACGACGGACGTTAGCACCCGCCGTGTGTCTCCCGGATATTACTTTACGGTATTCGGAGTTTGCAAAGGGTTGGTAAGTCGGGATGACCCCCTAGCCTTAACAGTGCTCTACCCCCGTAAGTATTCGTCCGAGGCTCTACCTAAATAGATTTCGGGGAGAACCAGCTATCTCCCGGTTTGATTAGCCTTTCACTCCTAGCCACAGGTCATCCCCTAACTTTTCAACGTTAGTGGGTTCGGTCCTCCAGTTGATGTTACTCAACCTTCAACCTGCCCATGGCTAGATCACCGGGTTTCGGGTCTATACCTTGCAACTAAGCGCCCAGTTAAGACTCGCTTTCGCTACGGCTACCCTATTCGGTTAACCTCGCTACAAAATATAAGTCGCTGACCCATTATACAAAAGGTACGCAGTCACACCACGAAGGTGCTCCTACTGCTTGTACGTACACGGTTTCAGGTTCTATTTCACTCCCCTCACAGGGGTTCTTTTCGCCTTTCCCTCACGGTACTGGTTCACTATCGGTCAGTTGGGAGTATTTAGCCTTGGAGGATGGTCCCCCCATATTCAGTCAAAGTTTCACGTGCTCCGACCTACTCGATTTCACTTTAGATAAGTTTTTGTGTACGGGACTATCACCCTGTTTCGTCATACTTTCCAGAATGTTCCACTAACTACACTAAAGCTTAAGGGCTGGTCCGATTTCGCTCGCCGCTACTTTCGGAATCTCGGTTGATTTCTTTTCCTACGGGTACTTAGATGTTTCAGTTCTCCGCGTTCGCCTCATATGGCTATGTATTCACCATATGATACCTGCAAGCAGGTGGGTTTCCCCATTCGGAAATCCTAGTCTCAAGCGCCTCTTACTGGCTCAACTAGGCTTATCGCAAGTTAGTACGTCCTTCATCGCCTCCAACTGCCAAGGCATCCACCGTGTACNCTTAGTCACTTAACCATACAACCCAAAATGTTCTTACTTGGTCTTTCTTGTTTATGCGGCCTTGCTGTCAAAATTTACTTGGTCACATAACACGTTATGCTCCCGTCGATAAATTTCTCGGCGGCGTTGCCTAAACTAGAAATCCTCGTCGTAATAAAAACAGGTTAACCATTTTTATCCATCAGGATTGTACTATCAAAGACTGATTTCAACTTCGCCAGAAGTTAATATTGAATACTAAAGTAGATGCTAATTAAT
>NZ_MNAN01000004.1:727-1000 GCF_001854475.1 Pseudoalteromonas byunsanensis | reverse complement strand
CCCCCAATTCAGTGACCATATCAAATGGCAAAGAATTCTCAGCTTCTAATGCACCTCCAAAACCTTGCACACTGAACATCACTTGATAAATCGGATGTCTTGCGCGGTCTCGCTCTACCTCTAACAGCTCAACCACGTTCTCAAATGGCAACTCTTGATGGACCTTGGCACCGCTTACCACCTCATGTACTTGTGCAATGAAGTTCTCTAAGCTCTGCGTTTGCTCAACTTGCGTGCGAAGCGCTAAGGAGTTAACAAAAAAGCCGACCAAGG
>NZ_MNAN01000004.1:363-627 GCF_001854475.1 Pseudoalteromonas byunsanensis | reverse complement strand
CACCGTATACAGGGTTGTTTCTTGTGTTTTGGCAAGCTTGCGTAATTGCTCCGACAGGTCGCTATCTAAACTAAAACTGTGATCTCGACCTTTAAAATCTTGTACCGGCGGTCTGACCTTGTCGGTATACAAACGCAGCGGTTCAATCCCTGCGAGCTGCTGTAGCCAATACGCTTGTAATTGCTCAAGGGTCTCTCCTTGTAAGTAGCTGCGTTGCCACGCTGCGTAGTCGCTATACACAATGTCTTGCTGTGGCAATGACAC
>NZ_MNAN01000004.1:0-348 GCF_001854475.1 Pseudoalteromonas byunsanensis | reverse complement strand
TAGCGCGTGATAACACTGTGCTAGCTCCTGCATGAAGATATCCAGTGACCACCCATCAAAGGCAATGTGATGCCACATGATGAGTAGATATCGACAACCAGACACCTCATAGCCTTGTAACTTCAGACTCAACTGTGAGGTCAAATCAAAGGGCGTCGACATATGCTCGGCTAACATCGCATGTAAGTCTGCCTCATCAGCTAATGGCAACCATGTCAGTGACAACGACTGCTCGATAGGGGTTTGGTAGGCGTTATCGTGTTCGTCATGTAGATAGACTGTTTTTAATACTGGGTGTCTATCTAACAAGATATTGAACGCGGTTTCTAAATGCGTTAGCTGTACCTC
>NZ_MNAN01000003.1 GCF_001854475.1 Pseudoalteromonas byunsanensis | reverse complement strand
CTTTATAGATACGAATATCTATAAGAATTTAATTATCAGCTTTTCCAAATTTTTAAAGAGCAAGAGAATTTAACTTCTCAAAGAGAAACACACTTCATACTCAGGATATACCTGAAGAATGTTTATCTTTAAAAAGTAAAGTGGTGGAGCTAAGCAGGATCGAACTGCTGACCTCCTGCGTGCAAGGCAGGCGCTCTCCC
>NZ_MNAN01000001.1 GCF_001854475.1 Pseudoalteromonas byunsanensis | reverse complement strand
AGAGCGAGACCGCGCAAGACATCCGATTTATCAAGTGATGTTCAGTGTGCAACGTTTTGGAGGAGCCTTGGACACAGAGGGTTCTTTACCATTTGGAACCATCTATGGACTAGATTCGGATGCGTCATATAGCCCCGCTAAGTTTGATTTGAACTTAGTGATGACCGATGAACAGGCGAGTATTTGTGGTCAGTTGAACTATGCGGTGAGCTTGTTTGAAGTTGACAGTATCGAG
>NZ_MNAN01000002.1 GCF_001854475.1 Pseudoalteromonas byunsanensis | reverse complement strand
GATAACTAGGAATTATGGGTGTATTTTTTGCTGTTGAGTTTCTTATCGATAACTCGCGTATTAAAGGTGAGTTATAGTGAAAAAGTTAAGAGCCTCAATAGCTAGACAGAGGAAACTTTACTCAGCATGTATTCCTTTAACCCCCGTAGACAACATCCCTCTTGGTTTTGAGGATATTGATACTTCATTTCTTCATGGGTTCTACATATCTGATAAAGTAAAAACACAAGAAGAGCAGATGAATTCGGTAATTCAGTTTGGTGGTCGCGAATATGCGACAAAAGATCTGAATAATATACACGCTAGCTTAGCAAAAAAACTCAAAGCGTCCGCAGGCTCCTTGAGATTATTATCAGGGTTGCATGCTCATATGGTTGTATTTATGAGCTTGGGAAAAATAGGAGACTCAGTTCTATTGCTACCAGAGATAGCGGGGGGACACTTTGCAACTGAAAGAATATTAAAGCGCTTAGGGTTTGAAGTAATCCATGTTCCAGTGAATCAAGAAAGGTTATGCGTTGATAAAGAAGCGACTTTAGATTTAATTAAAATAAAACAACCTGACTTTATATTTATAGATCGTAGTGAAGGTTTAAAATACGAAGACTTTAGCTTTATTGGCGAAATAAAGGGTCCGATAAAGATATTTGACGCATCACAGTACCTACCTCAAATAATGTTTGGACATTATGAAAACCCACTTACTTGGGGATTTCAGTTAATGTTATTTACTGTTCATAAAAGCTTTCCTGGACCACAAAAAGCAGGAGTAGTCACAAAAGAGAATGACGCAATCTGGGAAAGGTTGATGCATGGACTAGGCACTTATGTATCTAGTGCGCACACAGAAAACACCTACAAGTTTGCGCTCGCAATGTTACAAGAAGAAAAGCTCAATTATATTGCTTGCAACTTGACTAAATTAGCACCTTTATTAGAGGAAGAGTTAAGAGCTCTTGGAGTAGCTGTAACTTCTAGTCAGCATCAGGGGCAACGTGAGTGGCCAAATACTCAGCATATATGGCTCCCTTGCAGCAATAAAAAAGAAGCATATTGCCTATATAAAAACTTCCTTCGCTCAAGGTTGTATGTCAATTACCGTTTGCTCCCTTATGGTTTAGGGTGGGGAATAAGGCTAGGAACAACATCTGCAATTATGTTAGGTCTCAGCGAAGAGCAATTACCAGAGCTCGCCTCTATAATAGCGAATATTTATCACAATGGCTTTAGCTTAAAAATCCGCCATGATGTCCGAAAATTAAGGGATAAAATGGCAAGCAAAGCTTTGTTAAATTGGCCATAAACTCAGGGATATTAGATATGTATAATACAAGTACTCATGGAAAAACACTTTATGATGATTGGCTTAACTTATGTGACTCAGTAATTCCACCGCCTCTTTCTGTAAGATCAAATTCATATAGAAGGTGGCTATCTAAGGTTATTAGTGTTTTGGCTGATAAGAATGACAAAGTCCTCAGTATTGGTAGTGGCATAGGGGCTGCTGAAAAGTACTTTAAAGAAAAGAGCATCAATATAACTGCAAGTGATATACACCCAAGATCACTAGAAATATGCCGCTCGAAGGGCTTGGAAACCATCTCTTTAGATATTCGCTCATATAATAGTGGTGACTTACATTATGACGTTATTTATGCAGATGGTGTTCTAGGTCATATTTGGGAAGATGAAAATAGTGGAAGTAAAATCTGGGAGAATTTAAAGTCTCTATCCAGGAGCGGATTTCTCTTACTGTCAAATGACATATCAGATGATGAAAATATCAATTTAACAGTAACTGGAATGCCAGATGAAAGATTTTTCAGACCTCCAGGTGGGTGGTTTTCTAATGATGCAGAAAAGCATGGATTAAAGTTAATTTTTTCTCGTTTACTAGCATATAAAAGAAGAGGTAAAAAAAGATATAGGGAAGTAATTGTATTGTCTGCTAATAGCTAAAGATTAGTCATGCATGGTACACTCGCCTTTTGTCTTTTTTACAGAAGGTTTATCGTGGCACAGTTTGAACTAGTAATTTTTGACTGTGATGGAGTGCTTGTAGATAGTGAGGTTTTAGTATCGAAAGTCTTCAAGGATATGTTGTATTCCTTAGGGCTAGATCTATCTTTAGATGAAATAATGTCTTCATATGTGGGCATAACAACACAAGAGTGTTTAAAAAAGATAGAAAAAAACTACCCAGTAAAAATTCCTGCCAACTTTATATCCGTTTATAGAGAATACTGTCAGGAAAAAATTAATTCTGAATTGCGCAATATAACAGGTATTGAAGAGTTAATTATAGAGCTAAATAGTCGCAAACAGTTATTTTGCGTTGCTTCAAATAGTTCGATGGAGAAAATAAATTTATCATTAAGAAAAACCAATCTTTTACGATATTTTAACAATAGAATTTATAGCGCATGTGATTTGGCTAAGCCAAAACCCTTACCAGATGTTTTCTTACACGCAGCTTCTCAATTCAGCATCTCCCCCTCCAAGTGTATTGTTGTTGAAGACACACACATAGGAGTGCATGCAGGTGTGTCAGCGAACATGTTCACCGTTGGTTATACTGGGACAATGCATAAAGATAAATTAATTACGGCAGGGGCAAACGTAACGATTGATAAATTACCAGAACTATTAAAATACCTATAATTTAATACATGTATATAAACTCAATAATTATTGATGAACAAATGGGTAAAATTTAAAAAGTCTAAATAACTTTTGAAACTCTATAACTTCACCCTCTGTCAGCCAATTGATAATCTCAACATCTCTAAAGAACCTGTTGCTCTTTGCTGATTTTTTTAGTACTTTCAACCTTTCTAATATATGCGAACTTCTTTCAACAGCATCACTTTCCCATATTAATAATAATGTTTTAAAAAAAGATGCTCTCCATACTCCATAATGATTTCCAACATTTTCATCGAGTTGCTCCATTTCCAAACAAGCTTTTTTTGCACTACTTACATACAAATCTACCATTATTGCATTCTGTGATAAAAAAGCATCTTCCAGTCTAATCAAGTTCCACTTAAGGATATAATAATACGGGTAAGAGAATATATCTTTAAAACCTGTTTCATTTATAAAGCTTTGATATTCAGCCAGCTTTCTCTCGACTTCATCCGATTTCGAACTTGGCTTAATGATATAAAGATTAAGTAAATCAGCAGATAGATATGAGAACTCTCTTCCTCCGCAAGCCAAAAATAACTCTCTGGAACTATTATATGATTCAATTAAATAATCAATTCTCTCTTCTAAAGAGAGTCTAGAGAAATTCCCAATATTTATAAACTTAGGTATAGGCAAGCTATCAGGTTTTGCTCCTAATAGCTCGCTCCTGAACATAAACTCATGACCAAACCAGTGAGAATGTCTATAGAGTTGTAGAAGTGCTTGATATTGGGGCTCATACTTGTATAGCAATGTATTGGCGTCGTGAGATAAGAAAGATTCAATAAAGCTAGAAACATTATGACCTTGTAAATACGAATGTCTACAGCCATCAAAAACTATTCTAGATAGTAAGTGAATTACTTCCTTTTCAACCGAACTTCTAATAGAAGATAAGCAATAGACTCGCTCTAATAAATTTAATAGTTCATCTGGTGCAAAGCGTCCTAAGTGGGCATTAATATGTATATCCCAATACTCGGCAGCAAGGCGATATATCTCATGTCCACTTTCTTTAAGTTGCTTTATGTATTGAAGTGCTTCTTCATTGTGTTCTACTTCTATCTTAGCAAGTGCAAGCTGCGCAAACAGTTTACTAGTAGGCTCCAGTTTTCTCTCCACTTTACCTAGGATCTTTCTAGCATCATGGAAGTCACCTACTTTATCTAGCAGCAACGCATATTGAAGCTGAATAGCGGAATCATCTAACAAGTTAAAGCGATTTCTGTTAAAACAATTAATCATTCTTTTAAAATTTGAAATTGCAACAGCATGGTCAAAGTAGCGCACAGCCAATGACTCATCCTGAATCTCAACGGCTAAGTACCAACTTAGTTCGCCATCTATCCCTCCCCAAGATACTTGATATTCAATACAAAGGTTAAATAAATGTCTAAAAGCTTGAAGAGAAAATAACTGATCTTTCCAATCTTCTGCTAGTTGCTCATGTAGTATGTATCTATGCTCACTTGTAACCATCATTGGAAAAATACCTAAATTTTTCATTTTATTTAGCCAAATTAAACTTGTAATAAGGCTATATGCTTTTGTCATCAGCCTGCAATCTTTCTGTATACTCCAATGCAGTTTTATAAAATCTATTTTATGAAACCTTCCTCGGTGAATGGCCAGTGATAATGAGATTGCAAGCCGGCGTATTAACTCATCATCAAACTTTAGATTTTTACTGTCATCCAAAAGAGGAAGTAGCTCTTCTCTTAAATCAGACTTTCCCAACGGCTTTGACATTAGGCTAGTAATAAAAGTTGTTTGGGTAGCTGTGGCAATGTACCTTCTATTTATCGAACGAAGCTCAGATATTTCTTTACTCAGATCGGTATTTTGAATAAATTCAAAAATTTTCTCTTCTTTGATTCCTTCAATTTTATATAAACAAGAGCTCTCCTTTGCCATCTCGATCAACTTCACACCAACTGAAGGGTTTATCTTCCACCTGTCTAATGGTTGCGCAATGAGTATGATGTGCTTCTCTGGGAAATGTGAATTACTTAGGTACTTTGTAAGTGTATTTATCAAGTGAAAACTTGCTTGGTGTAAGTTATCTATAAAAACAACGGTCTCTAAGTGAAAATCTGAACCGATATTATCAACTAATTTGCCTTCAATAACTCTTTCATTGAGATCATAATACAGGTATTGAATTCCATTATTCGACATTGCTGCTTGTTGCTTTACAATTCTGGCTATGCTCCGAGTCTTCCCTGAAGCACTCGGACCTAAAATAATTGAAAAGTCAGGATAAGCATCTTTATTAATAGCACCAATAATGGCATTAACAGCGACTGTTTGATCGTGATGTTCTATCTCTGGCACCTTGAGAAAATATGGCACAGCCCAACATTTCCATCCTTGCTTAGCTGTATTTTTAAACTGAGAACACAGCCTGTATATGCTGAGCTCGATAACGTTAAACTTTTTATTTACGTTACCTAACCAAGGAGTAGAATAGATAAGAGCTGCAAGTAAAGCTAACAATACGACTGTCAATATTTGATTATTTTCTATAGCCTCTTTAAAGGGGTTACTAAATCTTGTTAAAGATATAGTGAGAGCAATTCCAGGAAGTATTAAAGCAACTAGGTAAACTATCGCCTTAACAAAAGTTAAGGCAAAACTTATGCTTGGATTTAAAAGAAACAACCTATTTGATGAACTTCTCATAAACCCTAATAATTCCTAGTTATC
>NZ_MNAN01000037.1:478951-479332 GCF_001854475.1 Pseudoalteromonas byunsanensis | reverse complement strand
TTGGTAGTGGTCAATGGCCTGTTGTATGACTTTAACGTCAGCCGCTTCGCCGCCGAACAGTACATTTTTCACTGAGGTGTTGTCTAACGCGCCGGCTTTGACAAGCTGATTAAACAACGCCGTTGTGGTGAAGAAAGTATCAATATTATGATGACGTAATGCCTCACTAAAGCGTGTCATATCGAGTAAGGTTTCTTTACTAAACAAATGACAGCTAGCGCCTTGTAATAAGCTATAGAATGCATCAAAGACAAAGCCATCAAAGGAGTACGGCGCTAAACTGGCGACGCGATTGACGCGCTCGCGCTCTACATAGGCTTGGTTAAAGACGAATGCGGCGACGGCTTCATGTTCAACCATGACCCCTTTAGGTTTGCCTGT
>NZ_MNAN01000037.1:382944-478880 GCF_001854475.1 Pseudoalteromonas byunsanensis | reverse complement strand
TGACCAAGCGGTTGAGGCTGATACCATCGCCATTGTGTCCTGCTCTAGCCACTGTGCCAGTTGAGCTTGATGGTGTGGCTCGGTGACGATGAGTCCGGTGGCGGTGTCATCTAAAATATATTCAATTCGAGCATGAGGATATTCTGGCGATAACGGTACATAGGCGCCGCCAGCTTTAAGTACTGCCAAAATACTCACCACCATATTCACGCTTCGCTCTAAGTACACCCCTATCAGGGTTCCTGGGGTCAATGCGTGACCATGAGATGCTAAATACTGGGCTCTAATTTCTCTGGCTAAGCGGTTAGAGGCGTCATCCAATGCTTGATAAGAGACTTGCTCATGCTCATACACTAAGGCGATAGCGTCAGGACAAAGCTGTGCTTGCGCACTGAACAACTGCGCCAGCGTGTTTGCCTGTGGATATGCTTTGTCTGTGTCATTCCATTCAAATACAAGCTTTGTGTAATGCTCTTCAGGGATGCTAGCATCTATCTGATTAATATTATTTTTTTTATAATGCATAGAATAAAAACCTCTGGCTCCAGCATGACAATGCCCCCTATACTTGTTTTTCTTATAAAGGGACAAAGGTCATTAATGGAGTAACCAATTTCAAGAAATTAAAAAAGTAAACGTACCTAAAAAGCTACTAACCAAGTTGGATTATGAAGCCCTGATTGCTTTGACGAATATGTAGCCGCCGGTTCTACTATCTTCTTTTAATGAAATTGATGCAGATTTTAATATTTTGAATCCCAAGTCTGAGAAGCATTTATCTAACTCATCTTCGGTTAGAGGAATGCTTTTATAGAAGTTGTTACCTGAAAGCCAACCATTTGTGCGGTTTAAAAATGCACCTTGGAAGATTCCGTTTTCTTTTAGGAAGTTACATGCGTTTTGAAGAGATTGGAGGAAAATGTCTTTTGAGTCACTGATACAATCTAATACGAAGTGTGCATCAACAACGTTATATTCTTTTTCTATATGTGGTTGTAAAATATCAAGCTGAGTAATGTTATTAATCTTATTTTTGATTAATTTTGTTCTAGCTTCGATTCCACATGTATCAGTTGGTTGAGTTTCGAGTTCTAAAGCTTTTTTTACATAAAAGTCCCAATTATGGCCCTCACCTTCTACCCACTGTTTCACTTCCGCTAGGCACTCATTGTTAAAATCGGTGAAGTCGATTGAATCAACATATTTAGACGCTGTAATTATTGAGCTAATAACAGGCCCACCACCAATAACCAACATAGAACCTTGAGGCTTGCTTGTATCATAACAATGTTGCCACCAATTTAAATGAAACCCTTCTTCGTAATCAAAAGAGGGATCGTCCGAGTAGTAGGTTCTTAAATATTCTTTAGGACTCATCAACTAATTTCCTTTTAAACAATACCGATAATTTTCAACAATTTATATTTTTGGTATTTTTCATCTTGTAAAAATACAAACTTAAATTGTCTAGATACCTAGTAAGAAAATCACCATTAGCCGCCAATGTTGTTGATCAAAACATCCTTCCAACGAACTTTTAGCAGTGTAAAAATATTTTCTGTAAGCGTTGTTTCAGCACTGCTGATTCAAGCGACATATAGATTTTTAGGGGGCTGAAAGGCGCACACTAATAAATTGAAGTTCATAAATATGAAATATTTCATACGCATAGTTAAATTGAACTTGTCGCAACTATTGCGTCTTTCTACTCCCGAATGTTCCGGTACAGAATACATCCATCAAAATAAAATAACAAGCGTTAGACCTAAAATTAACAACAATAACAATAGTATTAATTTTAAATTATTTAAAAATAAAAAATTAAATTTTGAAACAAAAGTGTAACAGTGTGTGCGTAAGTGACATGCCTCGTAATGTTAAACTTTCGAGAAGTTTAATTGGCGGTTCATCATATTCATTGTGAAAGATATAGCTTCTAGAATTAGGTAAAAGTTTGCTTAAAGCTGCATAGAGAAATACTAAAACAGCATTTAAAAGACAACTTTTAAGTGATTTGCATCGTCATTTTGATGTGGATCTTGTGCATAGCGTTGTTGTCAAATAAGCGATGATGAACGACCTTTATCGTCAGTTACATTCCTGAATTTAGATACCCTAAAATAACTAAAGTAGATTTTTGTCAATGATGCGTGATAATTTTTTGTCAGAGTGCTTGTAACGTCGTCTTCTTGCATAAATGTTCTGTTACAATTTTGCTATTGTTTAGATTAGCAAGTCCGCTACAAGCACATATTTATTTGCTAAGGCTTAGATTATAAAGTACGAGACCTTCAGGACTAAAAAATTGTTTTTTAATAAATTAGTCTATTGGTTTGAAGAACACACAGTTGATTTCTAATCCGTGGGTTTGTTTTATCAATACCCACTTTGGTTGATACATATGCTACTATGAGTAAAAATAATATCGGACATTAGATGCATGCTAGTACCTTTGGTCGACACCCTTAAGCAACTACGTTATCAAATAGCTCATGTTGAAGACAAAACACTGCAACAAGAATACCCAGAATTAGAGGTATTCCTCACGGAACTTTCCGTTCAAATCGATGGTATATGGGATGATCTAGCTTTTTTATATCAGTTTCTTTATGTGTATGGTAGAAAATCGGAAGCAACATTTAATCGCTTCCGAAATGAGCTTGAACGATTTTATCTATGGGCTTGGCTTGAGAAGCAGCAATCGGTATTTTTGCTAAAGCGTGATGAAATTGAAGAGTATGTCGATTTTATGGTTGAACCTGAACCTGCTTGGTGTTCATATTCGGTTCAATGGCGCTACAAGGATCAAAAAGGCGTTCGACAGATTAATACAAACTGGCGCCCTTTTGTCGCAAAAGAGACAACGGTTAGTCAGCAAACACTCGCAGCGATGTTTACTGCTTTAAATGTGTTCTATAAATTTGCTATTTTAGAGGAAAAATCCAACACCAATTTTGTGCCAGTGGTGAAGAAAAATAGTCCGTATCTAGTGGTGCAGTCTCAGATAAAATTACCTGATACTTTGAGTAACTTACAATGGGAATATGTACTGGGTGTTACAAAAGATATGTGCGAGAAACATCCAGATCTTGAGCGTAATTTATTTACTCTTGCATGTTTAAAAGGTCTGTACCTGAGGATTTCGGAATTATCGGAGCGTGTGCAGTGGTCGCCAGTAATGAGTCATTTTTGGCAAGACCCCGACGGTTTTTGGTACCTACGAATTATGGGTAAAGGAAATAAACTACGAGATGTCACTCTAAGTAATGACTTTATTGAATATTTAAAGCGCTATCGTGGATTCCGCGGCTTACCTCCCTTACCTCGTGTTGACGAACCCTACCCTATAATCCATAAATTACGTGGCCAGGGTGGAATGAATGTTAGACAATTACGCCGCATTGTTCAGCAAAGTTTTGATTTAGCAGTAGAATCTCTTAATAAAGATGGGTTTACAGATGAAGCGGAGCAATTAAAAGCAGCTACTACTCATTGGCTACGTCATACTGGCGCTACCCATGACGCGCAACATCGGCCGCTTAAACACTTGTCTGAAGATTTGGGGCACTCTAAAATTGCGACAACCGATCAGATTTACATACAAACAAACATTAAAGACCGAGCTAAGTCCGGTGCCAAGCGTAAATTATAATTATGTTAAATTGACCCTGATTTATAAATTTCAGGGTCTTACCTAAAATAATTTAGCCAATAGAACGTGCTATAAATTCAATCGGGTGCAATGGTTTTTGTTTTTCATATCGCTTAACCTGACTTCGACATGAAAAGCCTGTTGCTAATAGCTTATCAGGTGATACAGATTGAACATTACTTTGCCAAGACATCTCATAAAGCGTTCGACTATTTTTTTGGTTTTGTAGCTCATGACCATATGTACCTGCCATTCCGCAACAACCTGTGTTGGGCGTAACAAGTTTAAGACCAAGCTGAGAAAAAATATCTTGCCATACTTTGGAAGTGTTCGGCAATGCTGTGGTTTCAGTACAGTGAGTTAACAAAGTATATTGTGCTGCTGGCTCAACATTTAAAACTAATCTAGACCAATCCTGATCTTTAAGCCACTCATGCGCTAGTTGAACTGAAAAGTCGATGTCATCACGCGTTACGAATTGTTTGTATTCATCTCGATACACCATAACTAAAGAAGCATCTAGGCCAATCATCGGAATGTTATGTTGAGCAAGTTGGGCTAGAAACTCTGACGCTCTATTCGCTGTTTTAGTAAAAGCTTTGAGGAAACCTTTAACATGTTGAGCTTTACCATTGGGCACAAATGGCAGAAGAATCGGTCGCTTACCTAGCGCTTCAACTATGTCAACACACGATGCAACGAGTTCCGCTTCATAGAAACTGGTAAATGGGTCTTGCACGATGAACACGGAGTTTTGCTTTTCATGTTCGCTCATATTCTCAAGCAAAGATTCACTATAGTGATATTTTTCTTCAACGCGATGATTTAGTGAAGGTGTACTTAGAGTTGGCGTATCAACATAACCCAAGATACGTTTTATAAGACCCGATATAAGTTCGCTTGAAACCACAGGGTTAACAATCGACGCAAACTTTGACAAGATTGGTGCCATCGTTTCGATGTTTGCTACTAAGTAATCTTTGAGTGGGCGGTTATATCTGCTGTGATATAGATTTAGAAAGCGCGCTCTAAAACTTGGTACATCTACTTTGATTGGGCAAGCGGTTGTACAAGCTTTACAGGCCAAGCATTCATCCATTGACTCTTTTACTTCGTGAGAAAAATCATAAGAGCCCTGCTTTTTGGCATTGCTATTTCTAAAACGTTCCCACCATGTTGTATCATTTTCTCTATGAACAAGTTGCTTTTCAATATCAAGTACATCAACATTAGCTTCTTGTTGAAGTCTCAACCATTCACGAATTAGACTGGCTCGCCCTTTTGGAGAATGACGTCTATCTTTTGTGACTTTATATGATGGACACATTGGCGATGCTTCATCATAGTTAAAGCAAAGACCATTACCATTACAGTTCATAGCATTTTCATAACTGTCACGCACGTTAATATCAATACGCTTATCAAACCATGAGCGTTTCTGATCATCCACACTTACAAGTGAGTCTTCACTTTCATATGGTGTACAGATTTTCCCAGGGTTTAGGCGGTTACCTTTATCAAATGCTGACTTGATTTTACGTAGTTCAGTGAATAGTTGCTCGCCAAAGAATTCTGGACCATATTCGCTTCGATAGCCTTTACCATGCTCACCCCACATCAAGCCACCATATTTTGCGGTAAGGGCAACTACTTGATCTGAAATTGTGCGCAATAGTTTTTCTTGTTCAGGATCGCACATATCAAGGGCGGGTCGAACGTGAAGAACGCCGGCATCAACATGACCAAACATGCCATATTGCAGGTTATGAGAATCTAGAAGTGTTCTAAACTCAGCTATAAAGTCAGCTAAATTTTCAGGAGGGACAGCGGTGTCTTCAGCAAATGCTAATGGTTTTTGCGTTCCTTTCGTATTACCTAACAGGCCTACCGATTTTTTACGCATTGCGTATATTTTTAAGATATCTTCTTTGCTATTAGTCAGTTGATAGCCTATTACCCCAGCTTGCTTATTAGCGATGAGGATATCTAGCTTGCTACACAAATCAGATATTTTGTTGTCCATTTCATCAGCTGTCTCGCCGTTGAACTCCACCATATTCAAGCCTTGCATGTCGATGCCAGGTACATCGGTTATTAAGTCCGATACTGAGTGCCAGATGATGTCTTCTTTGGCCAAGTTCAATACTTTACTATCGACAGTTTCGACAGAAGTCGCTTGAGCATCTACCAGGAACGGTGAATTTCTAAGCGCTGAGTCAAAGCTATCATATTTAATATTGATTAGCGTTTTGAAAGGAGCAATAGGGGTAATGTTAAGTTTAGCTTCGGTGATTACACCCAGTGAACCTTCAGAGCCTGTAATAATACGCGAAAGATCAAAGGTGCTAAGGTCATCGTTAAACACATTTTCTAAATCATAACCGGTCAAAAAACGATTTAGTCTAGGGAACTTCGATAGAATTAATTCACGGTTTGGCTCACAAGATTCAAGTACTTGCGAATAAATTTGCGCAACGCGATTATCTTGCTCGGCAATAATTTTGGCTTTTTCTGTTGCTATTTTACTGGTGTTTAGTTCGGTGCCATCAACGAGATAGGTTTTAAGAGCTAATACATGGTCACTGGTTTTACCATACACCAGTGAACCTTGTCCTGATGCATCGGTATTGATCATTCCTCCGACTGTTGCCCTGTTACTGGTCGACAAGTCTGGTGCAAAAAAGAAGCCATACGGTTTTAGAAAGTCATTGAGCTGATCTTTAATGACACCAGCTTGTACGCGTACCCAACGTTCTTCAACATTGATTTCCAGTATTTCTCGCATGTAGCGAGAAAGGTCTATGACGATACCCGGTGTTAGAGATTGCCCATTTGTTCCTGTTCCGCCACCGCGAGGACCAAATGTCAGAGATAAAAACGGATCCTGCGCGGCACATTGTAATGCCGTTTGGATATCTTTATTATTTTTTGGGAAAATAACTGCTTGAGGGACATTTTGATAAATACTGTTATCAGTTGAGTTAATTAACCTTGTCCCATAGCTACAATCAGTTTCACCCCCAAACCCCGCACTTTTTATGGTGCTAAGATAGTCGTTTAATAATTCGTTTGCTGTATCTTGCTGACTTATATTGGCGATCATGATGGTAATAAATTATTGCTTTTGACACATTGTATCATGTAGTTAGATTTAAAAAATTGAGAAATTTAATCTTTGTTACATATTATGACAACTCTGACATATCCTATGCTCTATATTAGGATGGTAACTTTTGGAGAATTGCCAATGAAAAAACTCTGTATTTTACTTCTTGGTAGTCTGTTTGTGCTATTAGCACTTGTTTTTATTATTGTTCCGGGGCCATCAATAGTATTTTTGCTTGCGGCGTTGGTGTGTTTCTCGATGTATTACCCAAGGGCTCGAACTTGGTTAAAGAAGGTACAGTCAATATTTACTAAGGCGTGCTACAAGTTAGATAGACTAAAGTAAGAAATAAAAAAGGCCGGTAAACACCGGCCTTTTAAATGGCAGTTTCGGTTAACCTTTCAGCTTGTCAGCTAAATATAACCAAGTTTCTAAAACTGTGTCGGGATTCAGTGAAACAGAGTCAATCCCCTGCTCTACCAACCAAGCTGCAAAGTCTTCATGATCAGAAGGACCTTGACCACAAATACCTACATACTTACCCTTTTCTTTGGCTGTTTTGATTGCCATTGAAAGTAGCTTTTTGATAGCTGGATTACGCTCATCAAATAGATGTGCGATTAATCCAGAATCACGGTCAAGACCCAAAGTTAGCTGAGTTAGATCGTTAGAACCAATTGAGAAACCGTCGAAGTACTCTAGGAATTCCTCTGCAAGTAGTGCATTTGATGGTAACTCACACATCATGATAACTTTTAGGCCATTCTCACCACGTTTTAAGCCGTGAGCTTCAAGAAGTTCAATAACTTGCGCCGCTTCTTCCAACGTGCGAACAAATGGGATCATGATCTCAACGTTGGTTAACCCCATACCATTGCGTACACGTTTGATTGCTTCACATTCAAGTGCGAAACACTCACGGAAGTCTTCAGAAATAT
Organism: Pseudoalteromonas byunsanensis; assembly: GCF_001854475.1. Taxonomy (GTDB): domain Bacteria; phylum Pseudomonadota; class Gammaproteobacteria; order Enterobacterales; family Alteromonadaceae; genus Pseudoalteromonas; species Pseudoalteromonas byunsanensis. The sequence continues at coordinate 471,184 of NZ_MNAN01000037.1, read as the reverse complement.
AGCGAGAAGCTCCACGGAAACCAATCATTGGGTTTTCTTCTTCTGGCTCATATTGCTGACCACCCACAAGGTTCGCGTACTCGTTAGATTTAAAATCAGACATACGAACGATTACGCGCTCTGGTGCAAAGGCACAACCTAATGTAGCGATACCTTCAACGAGCTTAGCAATGTAGAATTCAACAGGTGACTCATAGCCTGCGATAATATCGTTAATCTCTGCTTGTAAATCAGCAGGTTGGCTATCAAAATTGATGAGAGCTTTAGGGTGAACACCAATCATACGATTAATGATAAACTCTAAACGCGCGAGCCCGATACCAGCATGTGGTAATCTAGCAAAGTCGAAAGCACGGTCGGGGTTACCAACGTTCATCATTATCTTCATTGGAAGTTCAGGCATTTCGTCAACACGTGACGAGATCACTTCATACTCCAATTCACCTTCGTAGATATAACCAGTATCGCCTTCGGCACATGACACTGTTACATGTTGGTTATTGGTAATAAGGTCAGTGGCATTGCCACAACCTACTACCGCAGGAATACCTAATTCACGTGCAATAATTGCAGCGTGACATGTACGGCCACCGCGGTTTGTTACGATTGCCGCTGCGCGCTTCATGATTGGCTCCCAATCTGGGTCAGTCATGTCAGTAACGAGTACGTCACCTTGTTGCACTTTGTCCATTTCGTCGATTGAGTTTAGGACTCGGACAACACCTGCACCGATCTTGTGACCAATAGCACGACCCTCGGCAATTACGTTTGACTGAGCTTTAAGTTGGAAGCGCTCCATAACGTTTGCATCTTCATTCGAGCGAACCGTTTCAGGGCGCGCTTGAACAATATAAAGTCTGCCGTCGTTACCATCTTTAGCCCATTCAATATCCATTGGACGGCCGTAGTGTTTTTCAATGATAACTGCTTGCTTAGCGAGTTCTTGCACTTCTTCATCAGTAATTGAGAATTGAGAAGATTTCGCTGGGTCCATATCTACGATTTCAACTTGCTTACCGTGTGACTCGTCACTTGAGTAAATCATTTGAATCGCTTTGGAGCCAATGTTACGACGAACAACGGCAGGTAAGCCTTTGTTTAGTGTTGGCTTATGGACATAAAATTCGTCTGGGTTTACAGCACCCTGAACAACCATCTCACCTAGACCGTAGCTTGATGTTACAAACACTACGTCTTCAAAACCAGATTCGGTATCAATACTGAACATAACGCCAGAAGATGCTTTGTCTGAACGAACCATGCGTTGGATACCAGCAGATAAAGCAACTCCACGGTGATCATAACCTTGGTGAACACGATAAGAAATTGCTCGGTCATTAAATAACGAAGCAAATACGTGTTTAATCGCAACCATCACAGAGTCAATGCCACGAACGTTCAGGAATGTTTCTTGCTGACCTGCAAATGATGCATCAGGCATATCTTCAGCTGTAGCTGATGAACGCACTGCAAATGAAACGTCTGAATTTGTATCGCCTTGAAGAGCGGCGTAAGCGTCGCGGATTGCTTGGTCTAGAGCGGGTTGGAAGGGAGTATCTATGATCCATTGTCTGATCTGTGTGCCAACCTTGGCGAGGGTGTTGACGTCATCGACATCAAGGGTATCTAGTATGGTGTGGATCTTTTCGTTTAAACCAGATTGGTCAAGGAATTCATTAAAGGCTTCTGCGGTAGTCGCGAATCCTCCTGGAACTTGTACACCAGCGTTTGATAGATTAGATATCATTTCCCCAAGTGAAGCATTTTTACCACCAACTCGAGGCACGTCTTGCATACCTAACTCTTGATACCAGAGAACGTAGTCTTGCACGGAACTGTCTCCAAAAACAAATTGTAATAAATGTGAGAGATTGTTTGACCTTTTGTAGGGGTCGCAGGCATTCTACACTGGTAAGGACACCTACGTAAACCGCGTTAGGAAAAATTCAGTTAATTTGAAACAATAAGGTTATCATGAGAACGGCATTTTATATTTCAGACGGAACGGCTATCACATCCGAGGTATTTGGCCACGCAACGCTTTCAATGTTTCCGGTGGAATTTAATCATCAAACTATCCCATTTGTTGAAACTAAAAAAAAAGCGATGGAAATTAAAAGGCTTATAGATTCAACTGCGGAAAGTTGTGGCGAACGTCCGCTGGTATTTTTCACTTTCGTTAACCCAGAATTATCAGAAATTATTCTCTCATCACAGGGCGTATGTTACGATTTTTTGGCTCTTGCCAGTAAAGTAGTAAAAAAAGAACTGAATGTAGACCCTGTGCCAAAAATTCACCGCACACACTCTATTCATGAAGCAAGTTATGACTTTCGCATCGATGCAGTTAACTACGCGTTAGCCAATGATGACGGTGCAAATATTAAAGATTATGAACAAGCAGATATAATATTAGTGGGTGTCAGTCGAAGTGGTAAAACCCCAACAAGTTTGTATCTAGCACTTCAATACGGAATAAAAGCAGCTAACTATCCAATGACAGAGGATGACCTAGAAAAGGGCAACTTCCCTAGTTGTCTGCTCCCATACAAACACAAGTTATTTGGATTGACTATTAACCCTGAGCGTCTTTCTGCAATTCGTGAAGGTAGGATGGCAAATTCAAAATATGCGTCGTTACGTCAATGTCGCATTGAAGTTCGCGAAGTCGAAATGCTTTTTAAGCGACATAAAACGCCATATCTAAACTCAACGAGCCATTCCGTGGAAGAAATATCAGCCAAGATAATTTCAGAAACAGGTTTAACAAGACGCAAATATTAAAAAGGCCGCTGACGCGGCCTGTATATTATGCTTTAGTTCGTGCGTCTTTGAGTAAATCAGCAACCAAGAAACCTAATTCGAGTACCTGGTCAGCATTAAGTCTAGGATCACACTGAGTGCGATACCTTTGCGCCAAATCTTCATCAGAAAGGCCATAAGCGCCACCAGTACATTCGGTAACATGCTGGCCGGTCATTTCTAAATGAACACCGCCCGGGTAAGAACCTTCGGCTTTATGTACAGCAAAGAACTGGCTGATTTCACGTAGAATATTGTTGAAGCTACGGGTTTTATAACCTGTACTGGCTTTTTCAGTATTGCCATGCATAGGGTCTGAGGACCAAATAACCTTGCGACCTTCTTCTTGCACTTTTCTAACTAATGCTGGTAACTTTTCTGGCAACACATCTGCGCCCATACGGGTAATTAATGTTAAACGCCCTGGAATATTCTCAGGGTTGAGAGCATCGATTAGTTCAATGAGCTCATCTGGCTTCATTCCTGGGCCGACTTTAACTCCTATAGGGTTCTTTATACCCCTGAAAAATTCGATATGCGCGTGATCAAGCTGACGCGTGCGCTCACCTATCCATACAAAGTGTGCCGAACAGTCGTACCAATCGCCGCTTAAGTGATCTCGTCGAGTTAGTGCTTCTTCATACCCAAGCAGTAACGCTTCGTGAGACGTATACAAATCAGTTTCTTTTAAGCTTGGAGCTACCGCTGAAACTATACCGCACACTTCCATAAACTCGAGAGCGTCTTGAATGCGGTCAGCCAACTGTTGAAACTTTTCTTTTAAAGGATTCGCTGCGACAAAGCTCATATTCCAGCGATTTACTTGGTGTAAATCAGCTAATCCACCTTGAGCAAACGCTCTTAAGAGGTTTAGCGTTGCTGCACTATGATGATAAGCGGTCATCAAACGGTTTGGATCTGGTATTCTTGACGTTTCTGTAAATTCAAAGTTATTGATAATATCGCCACGATATGAAGGTAATGAAATACCATCGATAGTCTCGAAATCTGATGAACGCGGCTTAGCGTATTGGCCAGCCATACGAGCTATTTTTACAACGGGACATTTACCGCCATAAGTTAACACTACAGCCATTTGCAATAATGTTTTAAAAGTATCTCTGATGTTTGCGGCATTAAAATCTGAAAACGATTCTGCACAGTCACCGCCTTGTAACAAAAACGCTTTGCCCTCACAGACGTCTGCTAGTTGTTTATACAAACTACGAGTCTCTTCCGCAAAAACTAATGGCGGAGCACTATTAAGTTGTTTTTCGACTTCTTTTAGTGCTGACTGATCGGGGTATTCAGGTTGCTGAACAATTGGATGATCTCTCCAACTGTCAGGACTCCATGGTTTCATTCTATTTTCCTCATTCCAAGTAGTATTACTTCAAGTTGAAAGTAACGTATAGACGTCTTGGCATCAAGGAAAATTTAATATTCTTTCACTTTAAGAACACATCATACATTTAATCAATTATATGAACAGGTCAGCACTACATAAAATATGTATTAACTAACACCCAACCGGATAGCCAAGATGAAAAATTTTATGACCTGTATAGCATGAACAATAAACATACTTGTATATTTTTGAGGCTAAAGGAATTCTTCGATTCACTGCTTTATATGATATGGAATAGTTAGTTAGAGAAGCTAGCTGACAGCATAAGTTCATTGAATTGAATTGAAGACTAAGTCCGTATAGGTTTCAAAGAAGCTAAATTTAACATAATCTATCAGGGCATCCCCCGCTCTTCCCCTTCACTAATAATTATTAAAATTTGTGATAATTAAATGGACTAGTTTCTTCATAGCTTATGGGTGAACGTCCCATATAGTGTTCGCTATGCTCTAAAGGTTTACCAAGAAGCGGTAATCCATGAAAAATAAGTGAGAATTAGCGGTGACCATAAAGCTAAATCCGTATAAGGCCAATAATCTAGATGATTGATACACCCCACCGAGCCCTAATCAACCAATACATCAAACCCAGGTCATTAAAATTTGAATAGCTGTAATTAACCTGCTTAAGCGCATTTATCTATGAGTCTATGCTGCTAGATTTCATGTATAAAACAACATTGACCCTAGCGGCAAAAATTTGTACTTCAGCGCTAAATATGGACCATAATAGAAACCGGTCTATCATAGTTCCTCTCGTGCCAATGGGACATTTTTCTGCTGTCAAATTCAGGAGGACAAACAATCCACCCTTGAATATCTGATTGCGTATATTTAAATAGAACCCAGTTCTGTTCATCCATAGTGAATGCTTTGTTACCGAGTCAATCTTCCTCTCATTAAGTAGAAGACTCTAAAGTTATTTCTATATGTTTCATAGCAACTGTTTCTATCTGGTAATTCTCAAACCTTTTTGGGAAATCACGACATAAAATTAAATTATCTCGCCATCAAAAAAGAGGAATTGCTATAATGTAAATAAGAACACATCATACAACATTGTATCTCAATAACTAGTTAAACACCGAGATGTATAAAACAAAAATCACCAAGAATAGAACTACCGTAAGTGATTACTTACTACGATTTTAATTCCAAATATCTTTATGTGTAATAGATTCAATTACGTGACGTAACATCAGTATGTACTTATTTTTTCAAGGCTTTGATAATCAGTGTTATAAAACAAAAATGTTGGTCGAACAGGTTCGCTTTATGAATAAATAAGAGAAACAAATTATCTTTTATAAAAAGACGAACATCTGCTATCATCACGTAAGAGAACACATCGTACATAAAGTTCTCACAGGCAAAGGTCAGCATTTCACAATTAAAAAGGATGATGTGTTCTTCATGGCATCAAAATTCTCAATTCGTTCCCAATTCGACTTACTTCATGAGCAGTTATCTCTGTTCTGTGAGGAATTGCAAAATTCAAATATTGTAAAGTCTACTTACTTCGAGTTACCTAAAATTGATAAGGAACAGGAAGAAAAAGCACCACTTTCTATTAGTGTGAATAAGATAAAAGGCCAAGAAGCTACTAATAAGATAGTAAGCGCTTACAAAGATTTATTCATGGGACAAAAGGTTAGCGGTAAGGTAGTTCAGCGACATCCGGGACTCATAGCTATTAATGATCATGATGGTGGTCTACAAGCACGACTTAAAGCAGTGAACGAAGCCAAGCAAAAGTTCAAAGAGCTTATTTTAGAAATTCCAAATAATGATGCACGTTTCGAGGCCGTTCATAGTGCAGTTCCATCATTAATTACCATTGCCGGCTATAGAAAGATCCATAGTGAAACCGCTATTCCCTACTCCATAAGATTTACATGGATGACCAAACATGCGACTCGTACTCTTTCTAAAGAAGCTGCTTTGGAAATGCTTTCCCGTTCATCAAACTATTCAAACCCAAGAATGATTGACCAACAATCTTGGCAAACTTTAGTTGAACAAGAGAAGATCCGAGTAAATAGCTTGAATTCCAAAAGTAAATTAAGAATCAGACGACCAACAAGAGTATCACCTGAAGTAAACGTGCGTTTTACTGCACAAAAGCGTTATCATGTTAGCGCTGCTTTACCATTTATATTATTCAACCCACACCCAGAAACTAAGTTAGGCGACTTATCAAATTACGAAAAGGCTGATAGTCATCCAAGAAAAAGAGCGTACAATTTTTTGGTTGACCGAATCTACTTGGAAAAAGTGGAATAGAAAAAGCGCCTTTATGGCGCTTTTTAAAATTTATTTTTTAACTATTTCTTCTAATGTGTCTTCGTCTATTACTTCAGCATTTTCGACTATTCGTTTACCACCTTGAATTTCGATTCGCTTGTGATGCTTGTTCAACGCGAGTATCTCTTCACAAAACTGTGCTGATGGGTGCATTTCATAGACATAGTCTATGATTTGCCCTGTTTTATCATCCTTAACATTAGTAATGTTATATTCTGAAATAGCGCCCTTCTCTATTAAGTCTTTCATTGTGGTTGTCATATCACGGCGAAGCGCTTTTAACTTGTTTTCAGAAATATCATCTGTTGAATAGATTGTTCCGTACTTTTCCATGATAGATAACAACCGAAAGTGATATGTTTTTCCTGGCGCAGCGTACCGCCAAAGATGATATAACCTAAGCATCATCCAACGAGATAAACCACGTTTTAATTCTTGGGCGCTATTAAAGTAATATCCTTTATACTCCAAGTTATCAATCATGTTGTGAACAAATGCATTCAAACATGCTACACACTTAATGTTTCCGCCTTGGCCTTTCTTTCCACTAAAATGCAGCGATGACAAAAAGTTCATATTCGATTCGTAGAATGAATCATCAATATCTGAATTTCTGGTATCTGTCGCAGAATATTTGAATGATAGCTTTGAACCTTGTAGTGCCTCTAGTGATTCTTTAATCTGCGGGTATGGCATTGATTGACCAACGGCTTTCAATTCTTGAGCTAACTCATTCATAGAAAAAATCACCGCATACTGGATACCAGATTTGAAATTAATTTTTACTATCTTACCTTTAGATGCAAGACGAATTAATGCACGCTCGACTTTTTCTTCACGATCTGATGGCCAAACCAAATACTCCATATCATCACCATCCTTTTTGGCGCTGACAACGGCAGGTGTTATTTTGATTTCGCCTTCGTAAAGAATTCCATCTACTTTTTCAGAGATACGTCGGGTAACAATGGTTTTCTTCGGAGCATCTTCCAGAGGCAACTTTTTATGACCAGAGCGAACAAAACGCCCCCAAAGATCATAGTGATTGAAGGTATTCGAATAAGCTCTTAAACCATGAGCGGCATTTTCTATCGATATCCGAACATCTTTATTGTCAGTAAATAATGCGAGACTTTCATTATCAATTGCACTTTCCACACCATGGATCTGGCCTCGTAACGAATCAGGCAGGTTATCTACTGAGATGTTCACCTTTCGGCTCATTTTTCTACTTCCAAAATTTTATGACAGCTTATAACAACATATTCGTTTAAAAAAGTTAATGACTAATGTTAGTAAAAAACTGATCCAATCACTATTTTTTATTACAGATCTAATTTTTACTAACTCAAGACATATTCAGATCATCTTTTTACTAAGTGAGCATGAACAATGGCTTTATTTTCTGGAAATACTGGCCAAATTATCGCCTACAGCACTGAGGTTTAACAATGACTGTGCATAACTCATCTTCTACTTGGTATGGATCCGATCTGAACTAAGAAAAGATCCGATCTATACTAACAAAACAGAGTGCATTTATCATTTTATGTTCATAACTAACTGATTTAGCTTAGTATAAATATGATCTACACGGCCCGAAATGTGAATAACCCTGTTGATAAGCTGTTTGTAAGATAACTCGCTGATTTCGTGTTAGTTATTTTGTGATCTGGGACTTGATTAAGATCAGATCTTTACTTCGTAAATAGATGATCTGTATTTTATGATCTTTTCTTTATTAATTATATAGTTAAGACGTATTTTTATAGCTCTAGTCTTTAATACCTATATATTAACCATATTTAAGCTTTATTTACTTATACTTAAGTTAAAGTAATTATAAGGTTTTTTTTCGATGTCATGGTATTTTATTGTTTACTCCTCATTTGATGGACATTATAATGTTTACTATCAAGTAAAGGATATCGCGTATGTCAATTAATAACAAAGCACTATCAACTTATAGCTTATTGAAAGCTACTGCTGAAGTCGCAGAACAATCATTAGAAGGTCGAATTCAGCATTATAGGGCACATCTAAAAACAGATGAAAAAGAACTAAGAACCTATACTCAAAAAGCCGCTGCAGACTTACTAGGTTGTAATAACCGAACCTTAAAGCGAAGACATGACCAAGGTGACTTTGATCACTTGAATATTCAAAAAGGTGCAAATGGACATTACGCGTATACCTTGGCCAATATTTTTGCAATGGCTGAGATCATGGGCGTAAGCGCTGATCAACGTAAAGAAGGCGACAAACTCCAAGTTATCGTCATCAATTCACTTAAAGGTGGATGTGGTAAAACAACCTCTTTGGTTAACATAGCAGCTGCGTTAGCCACAACGAATATAAAGCGCTATCGCATTGGTATAATAGACCTAGATCCACAGGGTTCTTCTTCAAGTTTCTTTCCATCCAATGACCCCGAACCAATCACAGTTGGTGATTTAATGCGTGATTGTATTGAGCTTGAAGAAAACGAAACATGGCGAAGTGTTGTCTCTAGCGCATTCCAACCAACGCATATCCCCAATATTCGAGTATTGCCCTCTGGTATGGATGATTTTTACTTCGAACATGAAACGGCAACAGAATTGAAAGAAAGTTCTGGTTATGAGCAAACACGGCACTATCACAAGTTGTACGAAAAAGTAATTGAGCCTGTTGAGGATGAATTCGATATTATTCTAATTGACACTGCACCATCACTTAACTTTATGTTTTACAATGCATTAATGGCTTCTACCGCGATGTTAATACCAGTTCATCCAGAAGCTGTCGACTTTGATGCTAACAATAAATATCTAAAACGACTGGGTGAGATATATCATACTGTTGCTGCACTGGGCCACGATGGTTGGGATTTCATGCAATTCTTAGTAACCAACTATGTCAAAGGTAATCATTCTCAACGAGATATTGTTAAAGATGTCCGAAGCGCCTTTGGTAGACAAGTTATGAGTTATCCGATTAACCATAGTTCTGCTATTACAGCAAGCTCATCCTCTTTTAATACAATCTTTGATCAAAAAACATCGGATAGTCTTGCAAGTAGAGAGTCTTTGATAAAAGCACAAGAAAATATAAAAGATGTAGTGGATGAGTTAGAAATGTTGATCCGCTCAAACTGGCCTTCAACCCAATCATCACTGACGCAATAAGAATAAAGGTTTACCCATGGCAAAAAAACGTAAAAATGATACTCGATTAGATCCCTTTGCGTCTCCTGTTGAAGGAAGCAGTCTTGATGATCTACTGGATCAAGCAAAAGTTGGTGATGTGATCACTATGCCAGCACCCAGTGATCCGAATAGAACAATTACTTTAACCTGTCACGTAATAAGACATAAAGATATTGAATTAAAAACAAAGGTTTACGGCCAAAATAGGCGAGAGCAATCTTTGCTCAATGAACGTTCTGTCGCTGATATATTGCCAGCGATAAAGAGTGATAAACGTAATTTGCACCCTGCACTTTGCTGGCAAAAAGATAATATTCAATGGGTATTATCTGGTTCTCGTAGACGTAAAGCATGTATTTTTGCAGGCGCCGATTATGTCGTTTTATCATCAAACGACTTTAATGATGACGATGCTAAATTGCTTGCAGTATCATCAGATCAATATATTGCACCTAGTTTATGGGAATTGGGTCAGGCTTATGCTGGCACTAAACTAAAACTGCAAGAACAAGGGAAAAAAGGCTCATTTAGAGAAATAGCTGCAATTGAAGGGGTTTCACACACCGCTATCGCCGATGCAATTAAAGCCTATGAGCACATTCCAAAACACGTCCTCAATTTGTATCCAACTGCTAATCATGTTGGCCGTGAAGCTGCGAAAAAAATTATAGAAGCGATTAACTTAGACCCTGACATGTTTAACAGCATGATTCAGGAGTTGAGCACTCAGCCCTTTATGCTTGAAGAAATGACCGATGAAAAGCGCGCGCTGATGATCACTAAGTATCTGACAACCTTCGAAGATAAGTCTCATCGCAACGAATCTCTGTTGGAAAGTGATTTTGTGAAGGTACAAAGAAGCCTTAAAACTGGCGACATCACGATAAAAATTGATAACCGTGTGCTGACAGGTAAACGTTTAGATCAACTTCAAAAAATATTGTCTAGTTATAATTAGCTTACAAATAAGCCAGGCAATTTACAATAATTGCTTGGCCTATGCGTAAACTGCCTATTCTCTGCTCCAACCAGTAAAATACCTACGCTAAATCTGGGTCAAGCCCTTTTGCTTAGCGCTGTGATCCCATATACTGGGCGGATTGGTAAAGTTTTGTGTCGTGCTGATGTCTACGCAGTTGTCTAAAGAACAGTTGCTTGCCTTGTTTGAAGAAATTAAACAAGAACAAGCAAATCAATTTCCACTTTCTGAGCGCTTTTTGAAGCAGTATTTTAATGCTCAAATGCTGAGTAAGGCTAAAGAGTACCTTAAAGACTCACAAATTAGTTTTCTTGAACACAGCGAAGATTTTTCCAAAATAGATGCTCAAATTATTGGTAATTATGGCAATACGTTCTCACAGCACATCACCATAGAACACAATACGAATGGGGTCCGAGTTGAAGCCCAGTGTACTTGTTCAAGTAATGCCAAATGTCGTCATATCGCTGCGGTACTTCTTAAGCTGAAAATTGAGCATTCAGGTGGATTTGGCGAAGCCTATTTGATAAACGACTGGTTTAATGAATTAGAGCAGTTGCAGCTGACTAAGCCATCAGATATTAATAATGTTTTATTGTTTTCGCTGGAAGTTCACGGTAACGAGTTGCAAGTAATGCCCAAACTCAGCGCATTCAGACCTGATGGTCATTATCCTCTTGGTCGGCCACTTACAGAACAACAAATTAATAGCCAGCTACCCCCTCCTGGTGTATCCGATGAAGATTTTAGACTATTTACCTGGATCCGCTCTCAAAACTCACCAGGTCACTTCGAGTTAAGCGGAGCATGGGGATATGCTGCACTTCAGCAGTTGTTACACACTAACCGTTTGTACTTTCAAAATAACAGAACGCCTTTGTCCTCTGCTCATCAACAAACTTTGACGTTTGTTTGGCAGCAAGATAGCCAATATGCTCAACTCAAAGCACAGCTATCTAATACAGAACATTGGTTGCTGTTAAAAACGGACCCACCTTATTATCTTGATACTGAGCGTATGTCGGTAGGTCGCATAAGCTCCGAGCTTAGTAGTATAGAAATCGCACACCTATTAACCATGCCATCAGTTGCGCTTGAGCAGTTGAGCCAGGTGGCTAAACGCTTTGCTGAACTGTATTCAGATGATTTGATTGCTGCGCCTGATGGGGTGGCTCCTGCAGGTGTATCGAGCAGCGGTAACCTGAGAAGCCGTTTAAGTGTGAGTCACTCAGGTGATGCCACCTATTTCAAACTTGCTTTTGATGATTCAAAACTCTTAGCTAAAAGTGAAGTTGTTAAACAGCAAAAGCGTAGTGAGCAATTACTTACTGGTTTAGGCCTGAGTAATTCAGATGGGTTATTTACATTGCCTGCGCAAAGCGAGCAGGCACAACATTGGTTCAACAATGAAGTTCGCCCGCTATTGCTCAACAAAGGCTGGGTTGTTGAAGAGCTTAACGATACTAACTTAGTAATCGAGCCTAGGGTTTCTTTATCAATTAGACGTGATAGACATCATCACATTCTAGGCAAAGTTCAATTTGATGATAAAACGGTTTTGTTAGATTGGGATGTAAAACCGCGTCTTGAGATAAATGAATTGGCGAGCAACTATCAATATGTGAAAATTGCTGAGCAATCTTACGCCGTTCCTACCGCTACTTATGAGCAGCTTATTAAATTAAAAGAACGTTTTAGCTATTACCTTTCTAATAGCCAATTTAAGTTTCCGTTATACTTTGCAAAAGACTTGTTCAATTTAGATGATATTGCGGTTAGTTGTGATGATAAGCGATTACTTGAATATTTAGACGAGCTAAATCATCCCAAAGCAACAAGTAATCTTATACCTGCTAGCACAAATCAGACGTTCACATTGAGGGACTATCAAGAACAGGGCGTAAATTGGCTTAAGTTTCTAAATAGGCATCAGCTAGGTGGTATATTGGCTGATGACATGGGGCTTGGTAAAACATTACAAGTAATTGCTTACTTTATAAATCAGCATAATACTTTGGTTAATATGCCTAGCCTGATTGTTTGTCCAACCAGTCTAGTTGGGAATTGGCAAAATGAATTTTCACGTTTTGCTCCTCATTTAACATTAACCACGATTCATGGTAGCAACCGTGAAACGCAGCTAGAAAAAGTACACAAAGCTAAGTTTATTCTGACTACCTACCCTCTTCTTAAGCGTGATTTAGCGTACTATAAGGCGCTGGAATTCGACTCGATTGTTTTAGATGAAGCTCAATACATTAAAAATGAGTCGGCACAAATTTCAAAGTGTGTGAAACAGCTCAAAGCGCAATTTAAGCTGTGTTTAAGCGGTACTCCAGTGGAGAACAATTTGTTAGAGCTTAAGTCGCTATTAGACTTTGTCATGCCTGACATTTTGGGAACCCGCCAACAGTTTAAACAGTATTTTCAATACCCTATTGAAAAAGAGCAAGATACCGCGCGTGCCAAAGAGTTACACTCTGTGATAGCGCCATTTATCCTGCGTCGCACTAAAGCACAGGTTGTTCAGGAGCTCCCAGCTAAAACAGAGCTCGTAAAAGAGCTGGAATTTTCTCCTAAGCAAGCACAATTGTATGCGAGCGTACAACAACAGGTTGAAAGTAATTTATTAAATCTATTTAAAGAGCAAGGTGTTCAGCGCAGCAAGTTAATGTTTTTGGATGCCCTGCTTAAACTGCGACAAATCTGTTGTCACTCGCAGCTAGTTGATAAGCAAAGTGATGCTTCAAGTGCAAAGCTGGATTGGCTTACTCAGCATTTACCAATAATGTTAGAACAAGGAAGAAGAGTTATTATCTTCAGCCAGTTTACGACGGTGCTGGATTTAATCGCCCAGCAGTGCACCACGCTTGGATTGCCTTATACCATGTTAACTGGGCAAACAAGACATAGAGATAAGGCCATACAGGCCTTTACAAGCGGCGAATGTAACGTATTTTTGATCAGTCTTAAAGCTGGCGGAACAGGATTGAACTTGACGCAAGCTGATACGGTGATCCACTTTGACCCTTGGTGGAATCCTGCGGTCGAAAATCAAGCAACAGATAGAGCGTATCGCATTGGCCAAGATAAGCCGGTGTTTGTATACAAGCTGATAATGGCGAATTCGATAGAGCAGAAAGTCTTTAACATGCAAGTCCAAAAGCAAGCTCTAGTTGATGCATTGTTTGAAGATAAATCTATGAACTTGAATAAATTTGATGAAGATCAGATGCTGTCATTATTGCGCTGATACAACTAATTATTAAAAAGTGATATTAATTTTGAACTAAATCTAAAAGTGGGCAGTCTATGATTATGCTTGTTGGTAGTGATGAGCATTTGTTGATTTCCCCCTTGATTACAATTTGTAATAAAGCCAGCGTAAGCTGGCTTTTTGTTTTATGTAACCTGCCATTTTCGTAAATACTATTCTTAAGTCCATATTTACTCCACATTGTTAAGTTGAAATATCGACACTGATACTTTAATGCCGCCAAAAGGTGTTTGGTTAGTCAAAATGAAAGGATACACAAAAATGTGTGGTGAAGTTGCTTCTACACAACTGAACTTTATAAAACCGCTGTCACAATGTGATTACGCTCTTTTAGATGAAGTTGCGAAAAGTGAGGATCTCAATAGTATTCTTACCATGTTATTATTAGATGATACTTTATCAGATTCACTACGTCGAAAGGCTCTCATGCAACTCAAAGCAAAGTAGAGTACTTAAACGACCACAGAGGGACTATGCATCACATTTTAGTTGTTGAGGATGACTTTGACATTGCAGAACAAGTTCTGTTGTTTTTTAAAGCATCGGGGTTTCAAACCACACATATTGCCGACGGTGCACAGGTTGTACCTTGGGTGCGAGATAATCAACCTGATGCAATAGTCATGGATATAATGCTACCCAATCAAGACGGGGTTGAGTGCATGAAACAAATTCGCGAGTTTTCCATGGTGCCGATCGTAATGGTTACGGCAAAGGTCACAGAAGCTGACAGGCTCAAAGGGTTGGAGTTTGGCGCGGATGATTATGTATGTAAGCCATTTAGTGCAGCAGAGCTTGTAATGCGGATTAAAGCTATTTTAAGGCGTTGTACACCAACCCCAGCAACACTGCACAAGGTGGTTGTGGATGAATCGCAATTGGCGATTACTATCTGTAACAAGTCGCTTTCATTAACCAAAGTAGAGTTCGATATATTCGCTTTGCTATTTAATGCTCCTAGTCGAGTCTTCTCTCGTCAACAAGTTTTAGATCATATCCAACCGGATAACTTTGATATTTCAGACCGTGTTATCGACAGCCATATTAAGAATATTCGTAAAAAGGTTAAACAGTTAGGCTTTTCCGCCAAACTTATCGGGTCAGTATATGGGGCCGGTTATCGTTATGATGCACAACAACTGGAAGATGACACGAATTAAGTGCTTGTAATGACTCACTAAGGTATTATCTGGTATAAGATAATTATCTTTGAGATAAAGTATGCTTGATGCCGTTATATCACAAATAAGTTGGTTACATGTAGTCTCTGTGAGCGCAGGTGCAATGCTTGCCTTTCCCTGGTACTTGATTCATCGACAGAGACTTTCCTCGCAGTTATCTAGTTTAGAGCAGAGTTTAGCGCAACAGAATTCACAAAAAGCCATACTTGAACAACAACTCACGCAGTTGCAAGCGGATAAGCTGCAATTACATGGTCATTGCCAGCAATATCAGGCGCGTTTGTCTGAGAGGCAACAGCAAGCTGAGCAATATCAACGACTATGGCAGCAAAGCGAGCAATCGCTGGCTCAAAGCCGAGAACAGTCTCATGGGTTGGAAATAGAACTCACTGATCTGAAAACAACTCTTGAGCAAAAACAACAGGCTTTTGATGCTCAAATAGCGCAGTTAGAAAAGTCAAAAGCGCTTCTCAAGCAAGAGTTTGAAAATATCGCAAATCAAATATTTGAAGAAAAAACAGCACGCTTTAACATCCAAAGCCAAGAGCGCTTGAGTCAAATACTTCAGCCTGTACAAGGTGAATTGAAAGGCTTTAGAGATAAAATGGAAGCAATTCATAGTGAGGAATTAAAACAAAGAGCATCGCTAAAAACTGAGTTGATGCATTTGCAAGCGAACAACAAATCAATCACTGAGCAAGCCGATAGACTCACCACCGCATTACAAGGACAAAAGAAAACGCAAGGTAATTGGGGGGAGCTAATGCTTGAGAATGTACTTGATAGTGCAGGATTAAGAGCTGGCTTTGATTACAAGCGCGAAGTATCTTTTACCACAGAACAAGGTAAGTTTCGTCCCGATGTTATCGTGTATCTGCCTCAGCAGCGCCATCTTGTGATAGATGCGAAAACATCACTTAATGCATATACTCGCTATGTTAATGCAGACAATACTGAGCAAGCGCAACGTGCTCTTGTTGAGCATTGCCAGGCTATTCAAGCAAGAATAAAAGAGTTGGGAGATAAATCCTATGAGCGATTGCCTGGGCTTAATTCTCCTGAGGTAGTGGTCATGTTTATTCCTGTGGAGTCGGCATTTGTTGAGGCCATAAAGCATAATCCTGGGCTTTATCAACAAGCCTTAGACATGAATGTGTTAGTGGCTACACCCACCACTTTACTAACTAGCCTTAATATTGTTAAACAGCTATGGAAATTTGAGGAACAAAGTAAACATAGTAGAGAGCTTGCACTGCGGGCTGAGAAGTTTTACAACAAGCTGAATGCTTTTTTAAATAGTATGGATGGCGTCGGCAAGCAACTGGATAAGGCAAAGGAAAGTTATGATAAAGCCTTTGCTCAGCTATACAGTGGGAAAGGAAACTTAATTAAGCAGGCATCTGAATTCAAGGAGCTTGGGGTGTCAGTTACGAAGTCGCTACCAAGTGAAGTTACGGAGAAAGCACGTCTGGAATTAGAATAGTGTCAATCCCCTTTACACTAGCTGATTAGCCAGTGTAATGAGTATTTGGGTTATCACATTGCGTGTAGGTACCATTACGAGGCTTACCAACAAATAGATTAATGTGCAGGTTATAGTGGTTTACATCTCGCCATATGCGGCTATTTGATGACGGACATATAGAACCTTTTATGTATTGAGCCACCTGCTGTTCACTCATTGCAAGTTTCGTGGGCATTTTTATCAAAATATTTATATCTGAGCTGGTAAATTCCGCATCATAAAAATGCCAATTTCCCATAATAAATTGTTTTGAGAAATGGCGAGCTATTCTTAGTTTTTGCTCTTGTTTTAACACTGGTATTCGACTTTCATTAGTTTTATCTAATAGTTTTGACCACAGCATTGCAATGACAGCAAATCCAGCAATTAGCGCTAAAATGATAGTTACATTATTTGCTCTGTTTTTTGCTGACGCTTGCTTCTTCTTTGCTCGCGTTTCTTGTATTTTTGCCCAATCGCCATGCTTAATGGTTGGTTGTGTCATTTAATTGTCCTCCGTCTATGGCGATTATTAGACGAAGAAAATGTGTAAGAAAAATGGAGTAGTAAGAATAAACTTATAGAGTTTGGTTGTGCTTCGATTTAGTTCATATGAACTAAAAAGTAGGTGCTCTAGCAAGTTGATTTATCCTTAATGTCTAGAAATAGCGAATGAAGGCTTATCACAATTAAATAGCGTGTAACTGAAACAAGTTCAATGGGGGCCGTCAATGATTTTCCTATCGTCAAAATATAGAAATAAATTGTCATAGATAGGCTTTGAAGTCAGTCGTGGGAGTAGGTTATAGCAAGTTAGTAATATCCTGATCTTTGCGCCGTGTTTTCTTATTAGTTCTAAGTTTAGATATGGAAATTATGTGCTAGTAAAGTATGTGTTTTCGCTCACTGAGAGCTAGAAAAGACCCTTATTAATCAACAGATAAACATGTTTAACGTATCAAATTTAACATAGTGGCAGTTACGTTTTCTTTATTTACTTAGGCATTGCTCCTTTTCTTAGGCAGCTCATAGAATACCTGTTGTGTGTAATATACAGTGATATATGACTAAAGATCAGAAAAATACTAACTACAACTCTGGCGAGAGGTATAAATCTGTAACTTGTGTTGAGCATTGTCATTTAGTTGTTCTAGTTCAAATAGTTATTAAGCGTTGCTGGACGAATCACTTATGCAGCGTCTGGTTTTTAACCACTAAAAGAGTGGGCTAAATGGTTTTTCTGAAAACGTTGATAAAAAGCTCTGATAATTAACTGTGTTTGCGAAACAGCATGTAACACGCTTTGTGGTGTGTGATTTTTATAGATTGAAATGAGTAATACATTGACCTGTATTGAACAATATCGCTAAGTGTAAAGGGGGTTTACAAATTGAGTATTTTTCAATAATAGCGTTTGCTCACCTAGTTAATCAATGAGTTAGTAAAATTTCGGTTTATTAGCAAATCAGTTGGTAAAAATTCGGTTTATTTACTCTGTAAGTTAGTAAAATTGTGTTCCAGCGCTATCTAGGTTAGTAAAATTTTGTTCTGGGAAGGGGCAAAAATATGCTTAATATTTAAAGAAGTTTGATAATGGCCCTTTTTTTCCTAGATTTAAGTGATTGGAGAGCTGAATTAACACAATATTTGGTCTTATCAACATGATTTAGTAAAATCCTGATCCGTTCATTATGAATGCATAAAAAAAGGGGCCTGTAGACCCCTGAGTTAAGGAACAACCTTGATTGGTGTTAGAACTGATTCATGGTATTTGCTTCACCGCCCGCTTTGAGAGCATTCTCCCCAGAAAAGTATTCTTTATGTGTATCGCCAATATTAGAGCCTGCTAAATCTTGGTGCTTAACGGATGCTTGTTCACGACGAATTTCTTGTCGTTGCACATCACGCACATATGCAAGCATACCTAAATCACCAAAGTAGCCTTCGGCCAAAATGTCGGTGCTTAACGCTGCGGTGTGGTATGTTGGCAAAGTGATTAGGTGGTGGAAAATACCCGCCTCACGCGCACCATCACGTTGGAAATTTTGTACTAGTATGTCAGCTGCTGTTGCCAACTCTGAGCTATCCAGCTGAGGATCCATAAGGGCCTTAGCATCTTGACTCGGATCCGGGTATTGAGAAAGATCTTTCCCTTCTTGTTGCCACTGAGCATATACTTGTTCACGGAACTTCAATGTCCAGTTAAATGATGGCGAATTGTTGTATACGAGTTTTGCATTGGGAACTTGCTCTTTAACGCGGTTAACCAATTCAGCAATTTGTTGAACATTAGGTTTTTCTGTTTCGATCCAGAGTAGATCAGCACCAGATTGAAGGCTAGTAACACAATCTAGCACGACTCGGTCTTTTTCTGTACCTTCTCTAAATTGATACAAGCCGTTATCTAAACGAACTGGTTTGCGCAATTGTCCTTCAAGTTTAATAGCCATTTCGCCATCTTGAAGATCATCAGCACTGTTAACCGGTGTAGTGTCTAAAAATGCAGTATATTGGCTAGCCAGATCTCCAGGTGTTTTTGATACTGGAACCTTTTGCGTCAGGCTGGCACCTAGCGAGTCTGTGCGTGCCACAATGATCCCATCTTCAACACCAAGCTCTAAAAATGCGTAGCGTACAGCGTTTATTTTAGCTAGGAAGTCCTCATGAGGCACCGTTACTTTACCTGCCTGATGACCGCATTGTTTCGCATCTGATACTTGGTTTTCGATTTGAATTGCACATGCACCCGCCTCTATCATCTTTTTAGCGAGAAGGTAGGTCGCTTCTTCGTTACCGAAGCCTGCATCAATGTCTGCAATAATAGGAACAATGTGGGTTTCAAAGTTATCAATTTTTTCGATAATTGCGCTGCTATCTAAGCCTTTGGCATTTGCTTGGTCCAACTCACGATACAAGTGATCTAACTCACGAGCATCAGCTTGTTTTAAGAATGTGTAGATCTCTTCAATCAGACCAGGAACAGCTGTTTTTTCATGCATACTTTGATCTGGTAATGGACCAAACTCCGAGCGTAACGCCGCGACCATCCAACCACTGAGATAAACATATGAGCGCTTGGTTGTTTTCTGGTGTCTTTTAATAGCCATCATCATTTGCTGAGCAGTAAAGCCATGCCAGCAGCCTAATGATTGAGTGTATTGACTGCTATCTTGATCGTAAGCATTCATGTCTTCGCGCATGACTTTTGCAGTATATTTTGCAATATCCAAGCCCGTTTTAAAGCGGTTTTGCAAGTTCATTCTACTGGCAAATTCAGGGTTGATTGATTGCCAAGTTTTACCTTGGGTTTGACAAAGCGTGCTGAACTTATCTAGCTGTGATTGATAACGAGTCATAATTTAATTCCTTCGAACGGGTTAAATATTTTTTAGTTGTGAGAGTTGCGCAGCGGCCCTAGCCGTTGGCGCTTAATTACACACTAGGCCCGAAATGTAGATTTTTTAAATTTATAGTTATTATTGTGAGTATATTTTTGGTGAATGTATTTAGGGGTTTGTTTTGTGCTCAAATGCGATAAGGTTATTTTAAACCCGTTCAAAATCGACTTAGGATCACCGTTATGCATGCAAGCGCACAAGAGGCAGGATTGACCATAGATCAATGCCTATATGACTTTGTAAATCAACAGGCTTTGCCTGGCACAGGGCTTACTCAGCAAGCCTTTTGGCAAGGCTTTGCCTGTATTATTGACACACTCTCACCTTTGAATAAAGCACTGCTCAGTAAGAGAGATTTGCTACAGCAGCAGATTGATATATTTCATCAGCAACACCCAAAATGGGATGCTGTACAATATCGGACATTTTTGGAAGATATCGGTTATTTACATAACGAACCCGACGAAGTTTGTATTGATACACGAAATGTAGAGCCCGAAATTGCGCTTGCCGCGGCCCCCCAGTTGGTAGTGCCAGTAAGCAATGCGAGATTTGCATTAAATGCTGCAAATGCGCGTTGGGGTTCACTTTATGATGCTTTGTACGGTACGGACTTGTTGCCTGAAGACGATGGCGCTGAAAAAACAATAGCCTATAACCCTGTTCGAGGCTTTAAAGTGATGGCCTATGTACGTCAATTTTTGGACAAAGCCCTACCACTTGCTCATGGGTCACATATCGAAAGTAGCGGCTATGCCGTGTTAGATGGGAAATTGGTCGTAACGTTGAATGATTCAACACAGGTTGCACTGGCGTCTGCGGAACAATTTGTGGGCTATCGGGGCCTGCCACAAAACCCTACGGCAGTATTGCTTAAGCACCATGATTTACATATAGAAATTCAAATAGATCCACACAGCACCATTGGACAGGCAGATAAAGCAGGGATCAAGGATGTATTGCTAGAATCTGCGCTGACGACCATCATGGATTGTGAAGACTCGGTTGCGGCTGTTGATGCGCAAGACAAAGTGCAGGTATACCAAAACTGGCTGGGGCTAATGCAAGGTACATTGTCTGAGTCGTTCTCCAAGCAAGGACAAGCGATTACTCGCCGATTAAATGAGGATAGACACTATCTAAGCAAACAAGGTGAACCTATAACCCTTAAAGGCCGTAGCATGATGTTTGTGCGAAATGTAGGTCATCTGATGCGCAACCCTGCGATACTGGATAAGCATGGTGAGCAAGTATTTGAGGGGATCATGGATGCGGTGATCACTTCATTGTGTGCGTTGCATGACCTTCAGGGTAATAGCTCTGTTCATAATTCAAGCGTTCAAAGTATAAATATTGTTAAGCCAAAAATGCATGGCCCTGAAGAAGTGGCCTTCACGGATCAATTATTTAGTGAAGTTGAAGCGCTGTTAAGATTGCCGCCCAATACCATAAAATTGGGCATAATGGACGAGGAGCGTAGAACATCCGTAAACTTAAAGGCCTGTATTGCAAAAGCAAAATCTAGGGTGGTGTTTATCAATACTGGATTTTTAGACCGTACAGGTGATGAAATACATACCTCAATGCTAGCGGGTCCTGTATTGCCAAAAGCGCAGATAAAATCACAACCTTGGATCGCCTCATATGAAGATCGCAACGTTGATATTGGGCTAGCCTGTGGGTTCAGTGGTAAAGCACAAATCGGCAAAGGAATGTGGCCCATGCCAGATAAAATGGCGTTGATGATGGAACAAAAACAAGCTCACCCAGAAGCCGGAGCGAACACGGCATGGGTGCCCTCGCCTACTGCCGCAACACTCCACGCGATGCACTATCATTTTGTCGATGTATTTGCGAAGCAACGTGAACTGATGACTCGTCAACAGGCCTCGTTGGATGACTTATTAACTCCCCCTCTATTGTTAGATAGATCTCTGAGCAAAGAAGATATTCAAGCCGAGCTAGATAATAATATTCAGGGAATTTTAGGGTATGTTGTACGTTGGATAGACCAAGGAATAGGTTGCTCAAAGGTGCCTGATATTAATCATATTGGCTTGATGGAAGACAGAGCAACATTGCGAATTTCTAGCCAGCATATTGCTAATTGGCTAAAGCATGGGATCTGTACAGTTGAACAAGTCAAACAAACATTTGCTCGCATGGCTCATGTTGTAGATAGTCAAAATCAACATGACCAAAATTATCGTCCGATGGCGGTTGATGAGCAATCTTTAATGGCCAATCTAGCCTTCCAAGCAGCGCAGGATCTTGTGTTCAAGGGGTCAGAGCAGCCCAATGGGTACACCGAACCACTGCTTCATGAGTACCGTTTGAAATACAAAGCTCAGCAGTAACGATGAAAAATAAAAAAACAACCCAGTAAAAGCACTGGGTTGTTTCTTTTGTGGGGTCATTAATGCTTGCCAAATATACCTTGTTCAATAACTATGGGATGTATAATTTTTAGCTTTAGAGGTCTCATGTTTATAAAAAAATGCTTAACTCTTGTTTGTTCACTCCCCTTGTTGAGCCTATTGAGCACAAACGCTTTGGCCCAGCAGCCTCATCCAGAGCTCGAAGAATACAGCTTTTCGCAATTACAGAAATTGGTTGATGAGCAACAACTCAGTTATCAACAGATCACCCAGTACTACCTGACACGTATAGCCCAGTTGGATGATGATGGTCCTAAGCTCAACGCCATTATTAGTATTAACCAACATGCGATTGAGCTTGCTAAAGCAAAAGACTTAGCACACGCGCGCACCGAAGAGCATGGGCCGTTGTTCGGTATGCCCATCGTTATAAAAGATAACATTGAAACGATAGATGCGATGCCCAGTACGGCTGGTGCAGTTGCATTACAAAGTAACTACGCCAAGCAAGATGCTCTGCTTGTAAGTCGACTTAAGGCTGCTGGAGCAATAATTTTAGGGAAGGCTAATTTAAGCGAGTGGGCTAATTTCAAATCAACACAAAGCTCTAGCGGCTGGAGTGATGTTGGCGGACAAACTAAAAACCCTTATGTATTAAATCGCACTCCTTGTGGCTCCAGTTCTGGGTCGGCTGTGGCAGTTGCTGCAAATTTAGCAGCAGGGGCAATTGGTACTGAGACGGATGGTTCTATTACCTGCCCTGCCGCGCACTCCGCAATCGTGGGATTAAAGCCCACAGTTGGTTTGGTCGCTTCCGAGGGGGTGATCCCGCTTTCTCATTCTCAGGACTCCCCTGGCCCGATGACCAAAACTGTCGCAGATGCCGCGATATTATTGGAGGCTTTGACTGGCAGCTCTGTAGGACATTATCAAAAGCATTTAAACGCACAAGGTTTAAAAGGCAAGCGTATCGGTATTGCTCGTAATATCAGTGACTTTAATGAAGTAGCCAGTGCAGCATTCAAACAGGCTATCGAAGTATTAAAGAGCCAAGGGGCAGTCATCGTTGATAATTTAACATTGGAGTATCAGGATGAACTTGGTCAGGCAGAGTTTGATATTTTACTATACGAGTTTAAACACGGCGTTAATCAATACCTAGCAAAAACGCCAGACTCGGTACCTGTTAAGTCACTAACACAATTGATTGCTTTCAATGCAGATATAACCGAACAAAGGTTTAACCAAAGTCTACTGGAAATTGCAGAGAAAAAAGGTGATTTAAACAGTGAAGCTTATCTTTCGGCTAAAAAGTTGGTAAGAGAAAAGGCGCAACAGCAAGGTATTGATAAGCTGCTAGCTGAACACAGATTAGATGCGCTTGTAGCGCCTACCAATGGCCCTGCCTGGGTAATCGATACGGTAAATGGCGATCATTACACTGGATTAAGCTCTAGTCCTTCAGCGATTGCTGGCTACCCAATTATTACAGTGCCTATGTCTGAACATCGTTCCCTTCCTTTAGGGTTGTCTTTTTTCAGTGGAGCTAATCAAGAGGGAAAATTGCTTGAGATAGGCTACGCGTTTGAGCAAGCAACAAAGGTAAGAAAATCACCACGTTTTATTTCTAGCATTGATGATTGAAACGCTTGTAAAGGCCCTTTACAGAAAAGTTTAGAGGCTATGCAATCTAAAAGAAAAATAAGGATACGACCATGATAGACACTCCAAGATTGCTGCTTAGGTTGATGACAGAGCTAGATTGGCCATTGTTTTTAAAATTACATACTAATAAACAGGCTATCCGTTGGGTTTCAGATATCATGACTGAGGAAGATATCTACGCCAAGTTTCAACAGCGATGCCATGGAAATGCTCCTTGGAATAAAGAGCAAACACAGTGGTTAACCTTGGTAATTGAAAACAAACAAACTGGTGAAGCTGTTGGGCTACATGGCTTTTTCGCAATGTGGTGTCCATATCAGCAAGCTGAAGTGGGATTTATGATATTGCCTGAATTTCAAGGGATGGGGTATGCGAAGGAATCAACAAAGGCGCTGATTGATTTTGCTCTTTTTGAGTGTGGTTTTCATAAACTTATAGCGACGGTTTCTGAGGGCAACGAAGCATCATTTGGGTTGTTAACTGCTTTAGGGTTTGAGCATGAAGGTACGCTGAAAGACAATTTCAAAATAGCAGGAAAGTGGGTCAATGACCAAAAGCTTGCATTGATCGCAAATAATTGACCGAATCTACTCACAGGGTAGATATTAAATACTGATTTTTATAAAAGGAATGAAGCCACTATGAAACACCGTGTAATCGCTTTAGGTATAAGCCTCGTTATGAGTAGTGCCTTGGCAGCCGAAAAGCCGCTTGAATTGGTAGACGTTTTTGACCTTGAATATGCTAACCAAATTGAGTTCAGTGATGATGGCAAGCTGGTGTATTTCGTGCGTAACCGCATGGATATAAAAACCGATAAAAAAGTCAGTAATATCTGGTCGGTAGATGTCAAGAGTAAGCAGCTTCAACCTGTTACTAGTGGGGTTCACATTGATTATGCTCCAGTCCTGTCGCCCCAAGGTGATCGCTTAGCATTTGTTTCGACTCGAGATGGCAGTAGTCAAATATATGTTAAATGGCTGAATACTGGGGCTGTTGCGAAAATTAGTAACCTGACTCAATCACCACGAAATCTAGTGTGGACACCTGATGGTAAGCAAATCGTTTTTAGTCAGTTTGTCAGCGCATCGGCGAAAACACCGGTGAATATAAGCGGTAAACCAAAAGGTGCCGATTGGGCAAAACCGCCAGTGTTTATTGATGATGTTTATTATCGTGCTGACGGAGCAGGTTTTACAAAAGCGGGTTTTACTCACCTGTTTAGCATCGATGCAAATGGCGGCAATGCGCGACAGTTAACGACAGGAGAATTTAACCATGGTAGCCGAGTAAGTTTCAGCCATGATGGTCAAACCCTGTACTTTTCTGCAAACCGACATGCAGATAATAAACTTAAACCGATAAATACTGAGGTATATGCCTTAGATATGAAATCGTTAGAGGTGAAAGCAATCACTGATCGTTTTGGTCCAGATAGATCACCAACCATATCACCCAATGGACGGTTGTTGGCTTATTTGGGATATGATGATAAGCGTACCAACTACGAAAACGCAGATATCTATGTACTAGATTTACAAAACGATGAAACCCGGGTCTTGACCCAAGAGCTAGACCGTAGTGTGAGCCACATTCAGTGGGATGCTCAAAGTCGCGGTCTTTATTATAGCTATGATTCTCAAGGCCAGACCGTTGTTGCACACCAACCCCTCAAAGGGAAAGCTAAAGTTATTACACAAGATGTGGGCAGCGTATCATTTGGTCGACCATATTCAGGAGGCGACTTTGATGTGAGTGTAAAAGGAGATGTTGCCTTTACGCTTGCCGATACACAAAGACCTGCTGATGTAGGGTTGGTGCAAAGAGGGAAAACAACACGTTTGACTCAACTTAATGAAGACGCACTCGGTAACAAGGCGCTGGGTAAGGTTGAAGAGATCTGGGTTAAATCTAAACATGATCAGTTGGATATTCAAGGCTGGGTTGTTTACCCACCTGGATTTGATAGCAGCAAAAAGTACCCATTGGTGCTAGAGATACATGGTGGGCCTGTTGCGAATTATGGGCCTCACTTTAGTGCAGAAGCACAGCTTTTTGCAGCCAAAGGTAATGTTGTTTTATACATGAACCCAAGAGGCAGTGACTCTTACGGTAAGGCATTTGCACAAACCATTCACCACAATTACCCAAGTAATGACTTTGATGATCTAATGACTGGGGTTGATGCATTGATTGCGAAAGGGTTTATAGATGAGCAGCGTTTGTTTGTGACGGGCGGTTCAGGTGGGGGTGTATTAACTGCTTGGATCGTAGGTCATACGGATCGGTTTGCCGCCGCTGTGGTTGCCAAACCTGTGATCAACTGGTTTAGTTTTGTGTTAACCGCTGACTATTACCCATTTTTCACTGATTACTGGTTTCCTGGCAAACCTTGGGAACACACTGAGCACTATATGAAACGTTCTCCAATAAGCTATGTGGGTAATGTCAAAACCCCTACCATGCTACTGACTGGAGATGCAGATTATCGCACTCCTATTTCGGAAACTGAGCAATATTATCAAGCGCTTAAACTTCAAGGTGTCGAAACTGCGATGGTGCGTATTCCCGATGCGTCACATGGGATCACCGCTCGCCCGTCTAACTTAATGAACAAAGTTGCCTATATCCAGTGGTGGTTTGATAAACATAGTGGTAACTAATTGACTTAGCTATAGCTCTCAATAAATGCCAGCCACGTGCTGGCATTTTTGTTACTCCCTGTCCTATGCTTAAAGGAATGGGTTGTTTTTATCGGTTGTTAATTTGTTCAAAGTTGTATTGTGCTTAAAGTGTTTATTAAGCAGTTTCTGGGTTGGTGCCGTTCAGCTGTATGTGGATGACGAGAAGGACTTTACAATTTACCAAGGGTTGAGTCCAACGACCAACATCGCCAACAGTACCAATATATTAATCATTAATGCGCTTCCCTTGGGAAAAGTATCGTTAGTGCCTGCAAGTTACCGCCGTGCGGTTAAAGCAATGCGTACTGCTGAACACGCCGTATGTGTGCCAAATCGCGTGAAAACCAAAGAACGTTTACAAGAGTTCTTGTTTAGCTACCCTGTTAGTATGTATCTGAGTCGCAGGTTGTATCAGCATGCCTCAGAACCTCCTTTAACGCCCCAAGTGCTCAATGATGATGCCGAGGTCAAATCGTTACCAATACTGTTCACATACTATAAATATGCCACCATCGTTTTTACGCCAACCATGTCTTATGGACCATTTTTTGATGCCCAATTTGCGCAAGTAAGTGCGAGCAACAAAGTGTATCGTGCCGGTAGCAACCCTTATGACGATATGTATAACATGTTCAAGTCTAAAAGAGCTGATTTCTTGCTTGGGTTCCCCGCTGAAGTGTATCGGCATTCGCAATATGAAACAGTAGCCTATCGCACATATCGCGTTGAAGATGCGCCTAGATACATAGTCGGTTACTGGATGTGTAACAACACTGAACAGAGCAAAGAGTTTCTATCCATGTTCAACAAATTGATGATGGAGATATACCAGAAAAGCGAATTTTACGACGCGCACATGAAGTGGCTCCCCGAACAAGACAAAAAGCTGACCCAAGGCTACTTGGAAGAGATAGTCCGTTTACTCACTTCCGATGAAACACCCCCAGCACAATGAACGTATAAATGCAGTCGCTCGTATCGGATAATACAGGGGTAACGATGAAGTTTAGGTTTAAGTTCAGGGGCTGGTTTGAGCGAGGAGTAGACATTCAAAATCTAGACTTAAAAACAATCTATGCTCGTTATGTAATTTAAGCGGCTTCTCGTTAAAGCTTTCATAAACATTCAAGCTATTAATTTTCATACTGTTTTTGATGTGTGTTCTCATTCATGTAATTTTATTCATTCTCGATTAAGTAAATCCCAGGTTGTAGGGCTGTCTAAACAATTGTAATTCCTTGTAGCTATGTGTAAGTTGTTAATAATTAGGTTATTAAAAATCGTATTTTGATAACTCTGGCAATTGACATATTGAGTGTTAACAGGAATTCTCGGTAATACGCTGTTAGTTTTAACACAAAGGATTGGCGTAAATGTTTAAAAAAATTATCTATAGCTGGCAATTGGCAAGAGCTGAAGTTTTAAGAAAAGAGTTTAGTGAACTTCTAGAAGCTTGGAGCGAGCTTTTGCAAACAGATAGAGAAGAATCTGGTTTTATACAAGTTAGCTTAAAAATTTGTTTTGATGAATTTGGTTCTAAAGAGCAAATTCTTTCTCAAACTAAGAAACAGCAAAAATCTATTGTGAAAGAAGTCGAAAAATGGATGAGGAAAGCCCCTTTAGGAAATGCCATTGGGTATGCTTGGTTTGCGAAATGGCTAGAATCTTCTTACTTACCTGGAGAAAACGCAAAGCTAGTTCACCAAAGAGCCGATGATATTTTATTTAATATTTATAAAATGGGACAAATTGAGGCATAAGGTAAAACTAACAAGGTAATTTGTGGATGGGACGTCTAAAGCTTGGCTGGCGCTCATTCTTCGCGATTATAGCCAAGCATTTATACGCCCCATATTACGGCGTTACATGTGCTAATCAGTATTTGAAGAAATTATTATGAGAAAAATTATGTTGTTAGTCGCTTTAGCATCATTTTCAGTAAATGCTGAGTTTATTCATCCTTTACAGTTTGATGGTTCGAAAGCTCAACAAAACGAAGTTATTAGCTATATCCAAAATCGCGTCAAAAAAGACTACTGTGAAACAGTCGATATGTGCCAAGAAATTATGTTGCGCATGATGGAAAAAGAAAATTTGGATGCATTTAAACGGTTAACTAATGCAAAAAATCCTGAAATTCTAGACCGCGCTATACATGATTACTGCGGTACGGTTGATATGTGTACTTATCAAATGATTGAAATGATGTATAACGAAAACTTAAATGCATCTAAGCAAGAGTTGTCATGGTAGCACGCACATAACAAGCCGTTTAAGAGTGATTCCAAACGTGTGCCGGTTTCGCTTCGCTCACCAGTATGGCACAAGTTTGTCACACATTAGCGCGGTAGGTCGGTATAAGCGAAGCGCCATCCGACGATTTACCATGTAACGCTATGGGGGCACATTTTAGTGGCACAATAAATTTGACCACTATACATCTTAACTCTGCTTGCCTTTATTTGAATGGCGGCTTTTGATCTCACAATACATATACAACGTTCAGGTTTATTCACCAAAGCTGGTAATTCATGTTAGGGCTTCTGCATATAAAGTCGTTTAAAATCTGTACCAAAAAAATCGTTCAATAATAACTCACTTACTTTGTTGGTACATTTTGCACCTCATAGCTATGCTAATTATTGTTGCTTAAAATTTTTGCTTGTTGTTATGCATGTGTTTCTGATCTCGTTATTACTATTGTTTTTTCTCGACAATGCATTTGCTGTGCAGTTGTATGTTGATGATGAAGTTGATTTAAGTGTTTATCGACGTGAAGTCCCCCCTTCTAACATTGGTAACAACACAAACTTTATACTGATCCGAGAGCTGAAACATGGACTGCTCGCATTACTCCCTGCCAGTTATAAGCGTTCGTTAAAAGCAATGCGTGAAAGTAATGATGTTGTGTGTGTAGCTAACAGGATAAAAACGCCTGAACGAATGCAGGAGTTTTTGTTCAGCTTGCCTGTGAATATTTATCTCAGCCGTCGTTTGTACCAACATGCCAGCGACGAACCATTAGACAAGCGTGTGCTCAATGAACAAGGAGAGATTAAATCTTTGCCACATCTATTCAGTCATTACCGCCAATCGCTGTTGGTTGTGGCACCCACAGTATCTTATGGACCTTTCTTAGACCGACAACTTGAAAAAGTGAGTAATGAGAATAAGTTGTTCCGTGATGGCAGCAATTATTACGACACCATGTATCATATGTTTCGAAAAAAACGAGCTGATTTTTTGTTGGGGTTCCCAGCGGAAATATATCGGCACCAACAGCAGTTACCTACCCAATATCGCGAATATGATATCGCCGATGCGCCGAAATACGTTGTTGGACATTGGATGTGTAACAATAATCCAAAAAGCCGCAAGTTTTTGCAGCTATTCGACGGGTACATCAGGCAGATATACCAAAAACGAGACTTCTATGATGCGCATTTAAAGTGGCTGCCAGAAACCGCGCAGCAAAAAACCAAGATATACCTTGATGAAGTGCTTGGTCAGTTGATGTCACAAACACCTTGAGGCTTCAGTTGTATCCAATTATCCGTGAATATAAAACGTGCATCTCAATTGATCTAATATTCTAAATCTCATTATAAATTCTGTATTTAACGACAAGTACCTAAAACAAGTTTATTTGTAACTTAATTGTAAATATAACCCTCTATATTAGCGCTCGGCTGCGCAGCCCTTCTATTCATAAACGTTAATACAGGAAAAATAATGAAAATTTTAACTTCAATGTGCTTCTCTGCGCTACTGGGCACATTAGCGATGTCATCAGCACATGCTTCTTTGTACAAAGACCCCGGTTATGTAGAGCAGACGGCTCGCGTGGTAACAAAAAACAATGCGGTCGGTCGTACACATCAGTATCGAGATCAGCAAGGTTGGATGTTTGTTGACAGCGTTGCCAATGGTGCCACTAGCGGTTTTTACCAAGGGGGAAACTGGCTGAAGTTACACAACCGTAATTTCAAAATGGCGGTGGGTTTTGTAGAGTTCTCTTTTGATCCATCTAAGTTAGATTGTACGCAAGGTATGAGTTTCAATCTTACTGTGGGTGATGATGCTGTGGCTGCGTTCAAACCAAATTGTGATGACTTATTAGATGCGTCGGTAAGTTATCCTGTTGAGTACTATTTTGATCTAATTCCTGAACCTTTCAAACCCAAAGTCGAATTGCCGTTAGACCCACTAGGTTTATTAAAGTTAGGGGTTAAATTTGGCGCAGGCATTGAAGCGGGCGCGGATTTTACTGTTGGCGGTGTTATTGGCGGTTATGGTAACGACATGCCTTTTGAAGCCGATGGAGTGCGTCGCCCGGATTATATCTATGCGTCGGTTGAACCGTATGTGGGCGGTGTGGTTTCAAGCGCAGCATATGGCTCATTTGGTCATGGTATTGCCGAGGCGGGTGTAAAAGGAAAATTAAGCCTGTTGAAAGTCAAAGGCAAGGGCTATGTTGAAGCGGGTATTCGACGCGTTGTTGTTGATGATGAAATTCGTGAAGAAGGTTTCTTGGAGTTGAAAGTGTCTGGAAAGCTTTCAGGTGGTGATGGCAAAATTCAAGGCTACTGCAAGAAACTATGGGGCTTGTTGCAGTTCAACGTGGATATCATGAAGTGGGACCCACTTTATGAGCGTGAAACAACCTTTTACGAATACGCTAGCCCAACTTGGCAGCAACTTTAATTTTTTACTGGCGGCCCAAGGTCGCCAATTTTCGGAGTTAATATGAAAATTAAAGTGCTTATAGTGGTGTGTTTGGCCAGTATGTTGACGGCTGGATACTTATGGTTAGCGGAGACTAGCGAGCCAGTTAAGCGCAGTACTCACGTACAAAATAGGTCGACTGAATCTGTTAAACCGATAGAAAATCAATTGAGTTTGATGGTACAAGTAGACTCTTCCATCGCTGGTGCTAATCAGGTGGTCTTGTCCCATTCAAAGCTCAGTTGGCATATGCAGTTACAGCCACAAACTGATGAGCATGTTTGGCATGGGCTGTTAAGCAACATCCAATACATACAAGATGCTAAAGTAGTACCACTTGTTGAGCAGTTGCCTTTTAGCGTTCGTCGTAAAAATAATCGTTTTGTACAATTAGATTTGCTCGGTTTGCCAGGTGAACATACTTTGCAAGTAGTCGGACAAATATTTAACTTACTGAGCTATGACATTGACCAACCGCTGACTTATAGCGATGCGTTGCGCCAGGTACAGTATAGTTATCAGCAAGCTGGCAGTGAGATTACACGTTCTATTGTCAAAGAGTCTTATCTAGACACGCAACATCAGCCTAAAGCAGAACAAGAAGATTGGCGACTGTTGATGGGCCAACAAGGTAGGCTTGAAAAACTAAACTATACCAATAAGAGAGTCTGGGAACAGCAACAACAGCACTATGTTGTTGAGCAAACGGTACTGGTTAGTAAGGTACCCGCTCAAAAAGTTACTTTGCTGGCGTCAAACGCGAATGCCAATGCACATCTTCAAGTTGAAGTTATAACCGAGGCTGACATTCAGATAACCAACCAAGCGACTTTGGTTCAAGCGCTTGAGAAGCTCAAAGACTCGCTTTCGTCTGAGTTAGCCAAGGTGGTGGGGGCGTATCTGATAGGCAACTACAACGCCTTCGAAATTCAAGCTCTATTGAGTGCGCAACCACAGTTTAGCTCGGCTATTATCTATGCGCTACAGAAGCTACAAACGACAGAAGCAGAAGCTATGCTGGTGGATTTGTTGCAACTTGAACAAACTGCGGATTTGGACAAACACAAAGTTGCGATGGCATTGGGGCGCTTTGGCTCATCCAGTGAACTTTCGCTGCGTGCGCTAGAGTCAATTGCACAGCAGTCAGGGCATCAGGTCGCCAATACTGCATTACTAAGTATTGGCACCATGGCACACTTTTCACCAGAACAAGCACATAATGTTGCCCTTTATCTAGAGCGTAATTTAACTGCTGAGCAAAATTTGGCAACGACGGTATTGGCCATTGGCAACAGTAAAGACAAAGGATTACTTGCCCAATTGCCAGCGTTATTACATGGTCATGATGATGGAGCTAAGCTCAATAGCATCAAAGTGCTCAGTAAACATGTTGGTTATCAAGAGGAAGTTGTTAGTGCATTACTGAGTGCGCCACATCCAAAGTATGTTGCGGCGTTTGCGCGCACGATTATGGAATCAGGCCAGCCTTTGAGTGCGGCAAGTTTAGTTAAATTAAAACAGCTGCAACACACCACGAATAATCCAGTGGTTAAAAATAAGCTGGCTGAGCTGTTAAGCGCCCAACCAACTTAGAATCCACTCGGTGGGAATCCACTTTGTACTAATCCACTCGGTGGAAATTCTTGCATGTTAAAGAAGTCGTCAAACGGGTATCAGCTAGCTTCATCAAAAAGGTGACGGGCTGATACCTATTTTATTAAAGAGGGCCGTTATTAACCTCTGGAGTTTGCCAGTCACTTTGCCAGATATAATTGCCATGAATGTAATACAGGTCATCTAGGTGGATGATCGCGCGATCTTCTCCAGACCAGACATAGGGCACATCGCTGCTGTCTGAGTAGCTAACGGTGCTGCCACCAATATAGTTTAA
The DNA here is from genome assembly GCF_001854475.1 of Pseudoalteromonas byunsanensis. Lineage (GTDB taxonomy): Bacteria > Pseudomonadota > Gammaproteobacteria > Enterobacterales > Alteromonadaceae > Pseudoalteromonas > Pseudoalteromonas byunsanensis. The sequence continues at coordinate 437,801 of NZ_MNAN01000037.1, read as the reverse complement.
CTGCATGGTATTAGTATCGACCTCGAAAGCCGCCAGCATATTTTCTCTGTTCCAGGTAGTTTGCGAGGAGTTCTCTTCATGCCAAGACTCTATGGGTAACGTAAAACGTAGTAGGCCATTGTTCATCATTAGCAGATTAAACGCGTGATAATCATTCTCGGCGGCGGTATATCCATTTTGGAAAACATGCTCGCTGAGTTGTTGTGGATTGGTAATGTCGCTGATGTCGAATAGACTCACTTTTGCGCCTTGTCCTATCACAGGCAGGTCGGTGTCGATTTGATCCACATGTTGGCCAACACCAAGCAATAAGTTTTCGTTTACAGGGTGTAAGTAAGCCGAGTAACCTGGAATTTCTAATGCCCCAGCTATTTTCGGCATTTGCATGTTCGATAGGTCTATAACATAGAGTGGGTCAACTTGTCTAAAGGTCACCACAAAAGCGCGGTTATCTGTAAAGCGCACAGCATAGATATCTTCATCGACGATGCCATCACCGTTGACCTTACCCAGCGGAGTTGGAAAGCTCTCATTGGGAAGTTCGCTGGTTACAACCAGTGACTGGCCTTGTTGCTCTATAACCCTGAGTTTGTGCTTATAACCATTGATATTGTCACCGCTAGAGGTTACTACACGTAAGTGCTGGCCTAACTCGCTGAAGCGTAGGTTCTCATTTCTCCAGCCAAAATGTCCAGAAACCTCACCAGTTGCGACATAATTGAGCGTACTATCACTTAAATCAAATTTATGGATAACAGAGTTTAAGTCATTTGCTGAATAATTCGTTGCAAAGGTATAGAGTGTTTTTGATGATGCATATAGACCATCAACCTGTGTGTTGACACAAATAGCGCTGCGCTGAGTCGGGTCCGTTAGCGAAACCTTTGTAATGGTCATGATGGCGTTGAAACCATCTAGTTCAGTTGCGTCATTATTGATGTAACAATCATTGGTATTAAACAACAATGCTGACTCGCCAGTGCTCACATTCTCAATTTTTGGCAGCAACTGATTAATGTGCTCTTGTTGTATCGCTTGATAGTCTTTAAGTTTACTTTGCTCTGTGTGATCTGTGCCCGTAAAGCCATCAAATTGTGGATAATAATTACTTACTAGGTACAGATTATTGTCTATTACCCTACTGTCAATCAGGAGCCCTTCGATAGTGTAATGGGCCTTTACAGTAACCTGTTCAGGTGTCGTCACATCCATTAGGCTGAATTCAAATTGGTTGGTGGTGGGTGCAGGAAACGTACTCTCAGCTATACCACCTGTGGCCGCTGGCTCCGCAATACCAAACCAGCCACTGTCATGGCTTAGCACGGTGAGGGTATTGTCTGTTAAGTAAAGGCGCTGCTTTTGATAGGCAACTTCAGTGCTAGTGACATCATTTACTTGTGTGAGGTTGCCCTCAGCATCGCGCTTCATAATGCGAACAAACTGACGATACTGCTCAGAAGCTTGCAGGTTTTGAGCACTGTTACCAGCGATATACATGTATTGGCCATCGTATTTGACTCTATCGGCTTCATCAACTCCCAGCTCTTGCTGATTTGTAACCGAGAAATCTTCGGTGGTAGCTGGGCTATCGATCTCTAAACTATCCGGATACAGAGATGTTCTATAACGGTTCATAAATAAACCATTTTTTAAATGGTTAGAAAACTGCTCAGAACTCGCTCTGGCAAGTGGGCTAGTTGATACCTTGATATCATTTAAATTTGGTATTTTTGTGGGGTTATCTTTTGAGTTTTCATTGTCACTATCGCTTGAACATGCGCTTAGTAACAACGTAACCCCAACGGCTAGTAATCTTGAATAAAGCACTTTATATCTCCTTCTATAAATGAGTTAGTACTAATGTACAAAATCCCGCCAGATTAACTGTTACCTTTAAACAGAGAATTGTTATTAAGTGTTACTCTAGATAGCAAATTGCAAATACAATGGTAAATTAGCAATAGTGGGTGACTTACTAAACGTAGGTTAGGTGACATCTAGAAAAAACACCACAATAACTAAACAGAGGAGGTAAGTTTGAAGCAGGTTTTAGTTGCCATGAGCATGTTAGCATCGATGGGGGTGCATGCTCAGCAATGTCAGTCCCAAGAAGAAGGCTGCATTGAGGTCGGTCAATGGCAATTTGCTGTTGCTATTGGGGCTGGGGTAATGACCAATCCTTTAGAAGGAGGTGACGATATACCGCTGTTTTTCTTACCTTACTTTAGCTACTACGGTGATAAGTTCTTTTTAGAAAATACCACTTTAGGGTATACGTTCAGTCATCAGCATAATTTTGATTTAAGCGTTATTGTTGAACCTAATGTCGAACAGGCGTTTTTTGAACGACATCATCTTCGTAGCATCGCCGCTCCAGAGAAATATCTCGATGTGAATGGCATGGTGGTCGACAATTTACCTGAGAGCGTACCTTCCGAAGGCGATCACCCCACCAAAACACCTGCTTATAAACCTAAAATTCGTATAGATGAAATTACTCACCGAGATTGGACTATTGATGGTGGGTTACTTTTACATTGGTATATCAATGACAATAGTAAACTAACCGTGTCTTGGCTTCATGATTTAGGTGGTGTGTACAAGGGGCAGAATGCGACTGTCACTTTCAGTCAACAATTGCCTTTGCCTATAGAGACTCAAGCGAAACTTCAGCTGAAAGTTGGTGCGCAGTGGCAAAGTCAGCAATTGGTTGATTATTATTACGGACTACGTACAACAGACAGTTCCGATCCGCGTTTGTATTATCAAGGGCGCAGTAGTATTTCTCCATTTTTGTCGATGGCATACAACCATAGAATCAACAAACACTGGCAGTTTAAGTTCAATATTAAGCATACATGGTTGGCTGATGGGATCAGTGATAGTCCATTACTTAGAGATAGTGGCTCCAGCAGTATCTTTATTGGAGGGCTGTATGAATTCTAGTATACAGCTTGCGGTTGCATTATCTTTGCTGCTTGGTTGCACAAATTTAATGGCGACAGGGACTTTAACAAATGCTCCCAACTTAGAAATAAAACCAATTACTTGTATTGTCAGGCAGTTGGGTGAGCTTTGTAAGATGACGGTTAAAGTAAATTGGCAAGCCCCACACCCAATTGATGCCTGCTTATATCAAGAAGAGACTAAAATGCAGTGTTGGCATGGGAAAAAAAGCGTTGTGGAAAAACTCGATATCTCGCTACAAAAGAATATGACCTTTCGTTTAATTAACTCTGAGCAGGTGGTGCTAGCACAACAGGTCATTAAGGTTAACGCGGCAATGAGTAGCCAATACAGAAGAAGATTAAAAACTGACTGGAGTATATTCTAATGGCACATGTAATGCTCGTTGAAGACGATATCCGGCTGGCCGAGTTGACAGCGCAATTCCTGAAAAGTAACGGGTTTGAGGTCAGCCAGATACATGATGGTGCAAAGGCTGTTGAGGCGATTTTAGCGACGCAGCCAGATGTAGTGGTGCTCGATATCATGTTACCCAATCAGGATGGTTTTAGCGTGTGCCGGCAAGTTAGGCCACAATATCAGGGTCCTATACTATTCTTAACAGCCAAAGATAGTGATTTTGATCAGGTACGAGGTTTGGAGATCGGTGCTGATGATTATGTTATTAAACCTGTTGAGCCACATGTATTGTTGGCTCGTTTGAATGCTTTACTGCGACGCAATAGCACTACGGTGCGTTTTGGAGAACAGCTTAGCTTAGGCCAGCTTAGTATTGATAAAGCAAATCGAAAGGTGTTGCTGCAGCAGCAAGAAGTCGAATTAACCAGTTACGAATTTGATTTATTATGGGCCCTTGCCAGTCACGCGGGTGAGACACAAAGTCGAGAATACATCTATAAACATGTGGTTGGCAGAGAATATGATGGCTTAGACCGAAGTGTGGATGTGCGCATATCGCGCTTACGTAAAAAGCTCAATGATAATCTAGAGCAACCTGAACGACTGATCACAGTTTGGGGTAAAGGCTATTTGTGTTCCAAATCAGCATGGGGCTGAGGGCTGAATGATCCGCTTGTTAATCAGTTTATATCTGGTGGTGTTTGTCAGTATTATTGCTATTAATCAGGGTAGTGAACTTATTTGGCAACACTGGGTATATCAAGCACCGGATGATCTACGCCATGCTAAGCAAGTTGCAAAGTCACTACAAACGAGTGTGATAAATACAGCGACGCCAGACCCATCGCTCAACACTTTGCACGTAGATGAAGTAGCTTGGTTACCTGAGCAACGTAATCAATTGCTGCAAGGCGATATTGTGACAACTTACACCGAGCAAAACCATGCGCTCTTGTCGTTTTTGATGCAGGACAAGCAAACGCTTGTGCAACTTGGCCCATTTATGCCAGTTGAGCCGGTCGTGTTGCCTAAATACTTAATCAAGTTAAGCTCATTTTTGTTATTGGCAGTGTTGCTGATGTTTTGGCTGCGCCCACTTTGGCGAGACTTAATGCAACTCAAGTACGTTACGAGTCAACTCGCCAAAGGTCAGCTAGATATTTCTATTGCCCCTTCTCGTTTTTCTGCCATTGCAAATCTTACGAGTCAATTTCATACCATGGCTAAAAAAGTCGCTAATTTGATGAGTAATCAAAAGCACTTAGTCAATGCAGTATCACATGAGTTAAGAACGCCTTTGGCACGTTTGAAATTTGCATTGGCTCTAATGCATAAGGATGCGCCTGAGCAGGTCACATTGATGTCAGAAGATGTTCAAGAGATGGAAGTGTTGATTGATGAAATGCTCAGTTACGCGCGCCTAGAGATGGCGCAAAGTGAATTACAGTTTAAGCCCTTTGATTTTGTTGAGCTGCTTCATGAACAATTGGAAAAACTCAATAGAGTAACTAGCAAACATATAGTGTTCGATTGTGAACATGAACAGCTATATATTGTTGCAGAGCGCAATTATATCGCCAGAGTGCTGCAAAACCTGCTACAAAATGCCGATAAATACGCTAGAGAGCATATCTATTTAGCAATGACCTTTGAGCAAGGACAAGTGAATTTGTTTGTAGGTGATGATGGTATCGGTATTGTACCTGAAGCGCGCGATAAGGTTTTTGAACCCTTCATTAGATTGGAGAAAAGCCGCAATAAAACCTCAGGGGGGTTTGGTCTGGGGTTGGCGATTGTAAAAAAGATAGTCACTTGGCACGGGGGGGGGTGTGAGATACAGACCTCTCAATGGGGAGGAGCCCAATTTGTGGTGCATCTACCTGCCCAAGTTAAAACTTAATTTTACCCCTTAAATTTTTAGTCTGACCGCGCTTAACTTTACTCTCTACGCGTTTGCGTTGCGAGCTTCGAGTTGGTTTGGTTGCTCTACGTGCTTTTTCAATTTTTGTGGCACTGAGGATCAGAGTTTTCAAACGCTCAAGGGCCTCTTCTTTGTTCATTTCTTGTGTTCGGTGGGACTGCGCCTTGATTATGATGACACCCTCTTTGGTGATGCGGCTATCGTTTAAGGCTAGTAGTCTTTGCTTGTAAAATTCGGGGAGCGCTGAGCGGTTTATATCAAACTTTAGATGAATTGCACTCGATACTTTATTTACATTTTGCCCGCCTGCACCTTGTGCACGGATAGCACTGAGCTCTATTTCCCAAGCGGAGATCTCAACATTATTGGAGATTTTTAACACCACATATTCCAAATTGGTTTGTTATGTGGTCCAGTTTAACACGCCTACTGGCACAGTGAAATGTACCAGAGGGCAGTGAGTGCTATAGCTCAGTTCAGGCTATGGCTGCGGTTTTTTTTAATGGCTGATACTCGTCTAAGTATCCATCTTTGATTTGTATAATACGATTGGCTTGAACAGCTTGCTCGTTATCATGCGTAACCATAATGATGCTGGTGCCTTGAGCATTGATATCTTTAAGTAATGCCATGATACCATCCGCCATTTTAGAGTCTAAATTACCAGTCGGCTCGTCCGCCAAGATAACCGCAGGTGAACCAGCTATGGCCCTTGCAATAGCTACGCGTTGTTGCTGTCCACCCGAAAGTTGCGTTGGATAGTGGTTCTTTCTGCCTGCTAAACCAACTTGTTCAAGTGCTTGCATGATGCGTTTGTCGCGCTCTGCGGCAGAGAACTTTCTATACCGTAGTGGCATATCAACATTGTCATATAAATTCAGCTCAGGAATAAGATTAAAGCTTTGGAATACAAAACCAATTTTTTCATTTCGGTACGCAGATTTTTGCTTATCTCTCATTTTGGATACATCTTGTCCATCAAGTAGATATAACCCTTCACTGTGTTCTTCGAGTAACCCTGCGATATTCAAGAAGGTTGTTTTTCCTGAACCTGACGGGCCAATTACACTTACGAACTCTCCTTGTTCAATCGTTAAGTCAAATGGGTGCAATGCCTGAGTTTTAATACTGTCTGCGTAAAAAACTTTAGCGAGGTTTTGCATCTTTAACATACATAGTTCCTTTTATTGTAAGATACGCACGCTAGGCGCATCCTTAAAGATATCATTGTCTGAAATAACAACTTGGTCACCTTGCTTCAATCCAGAAAGCACTTCCACTTGAGCAAGACTTCGCGAGCCCAATTTTATTGGGGTCTTAACTGCTTCGTTATCCTTAACAACATAGGCGAATTGGCCATTGTAGGTGTTAATGAACTGGCCTCTGGGTAAGAACGCGATATCGTTTTTTTGTTCCAATATAATCCGGGTTGTGAGTCTTTGGTTTTGTCTAAGACCTGTCAAAGAGTCATCTTTAAAACGAATTTTGCCATTCACAGTTCCTTTGGTTATCTCCGGTGAAATTGCGACTAACTCACCTTCATAAAGGACTTGGTTCAACGTTATTTCTGCTTCCATACCTAATGCGAGGTCATCGGCATAACTTTCTGGAATGCTTACCTCTAGTTCATATTGGGTAAGGTCAACGACGCTCAATAGCGGTTGGTTTTTAGCAACTGAGTTTTTTTGTTGCGCATTTAAGTTGCCCACTAAGCCAGTAACCGGTGAACTGATTTTAAGGCCATCAACTTGACGTTTTAGTTCCGTGACTTTGACTTGTTGTGATTCTAATTCTAACTCGCGGGTTTGTATTTCGAACTTTTGACTTTCTTTGAGCAAGGCAACTTCTTTGAGCACGTGTTGATATTCGCGCTCAGCGTTTTGTAAATCGTCTTTGGCCTTTTGATAATCAATATCGCTTATGACATTATTTTGCATAGCGTCTTCTGAGCGACGCATCTCTCGACGTGCTGCGTTGAGCGCTACTTCAGCTTTACCAATCAGATTATCATGAGCAAGATTGGACTTCTTAACCTGTATCTTTTCGCGCTCTAGATGTGTTTTCAGTTTTGTCAGATTAGCTATTTCTTGATCATAAAGGCTCTTTAGTTCTGGACTATCAATAATTGCTAGAGTCTGATCCGTCGTTACGCTATCACCAGCTTCGACTAAATAGGTTACCGTTCCTTGTGCTGGGCTATACAATACGGGTCGTTTTGCAGCAATGACACGACCTTGTACTGAAAAGTCTCTGACAAACATGCCTTGTTCAACTTTAGCGATTCGAATTTTTTCCAATTCAACGGCTGATTGGCCACTACTCCAGTTTGCAATAGCAGGGGTAACAATGAAATATATAAAAACAATAAATGCAATAACCACAATAAATGGCATTGCTAGCTTGGCTTTTGAGCGTTGTGTTTGCACTTGAGTATCTTGGGCGCTGGTGTCTGATATATACGTCATTTATGTAATCCCTTTCCTGCTTCGTGACGGTCTGACTTTGATAGTTAACTAATCTAAATTCATTTCAAATTAAAGCTACAAGCTATCAAATTACTGCATCGGTAAAATACATGCTTTTTGACAAAATGTCACCAAGGTTAATTTTTTGTTTTAAAAAAAATCTGAATAAATGCTGAATTATTAGACATAACCGGCAGGACTCATTGGTCTTTTGTTTTAGTCAACTCTAAGTATCTACTCTCAATGAAATTTTTCTCTTTCTTGAGATGTTTCAGCGCGGCTTTTGTCTGCTCTAATTCAGCTTTAATTCCATCTGAATCGGGATCATTACTGGTATCTGCTTGTAACGATAACTGTTCCAATGCTTGATTTTGCTCAGCAATTTGCCGCTTATAGTTATTAATTATTTCGTTCAATTGCGCCTTTTCTTGTTCGAAATCCTGTGCGCTTTGCGGCGAAGCGCCCATTTGTTGTTGAATGGCTTGATATTTCTCTTGCAGTTGTTGATGTTCTTTTTGTAGTACTTCTATTTCATCATATTGGTTGTATAGCTTTTGCCGAGTTATTTTTAATTTTTCTGTGCTTTGATCAAGGTCTCCTTTTAGTTTTCGAATTAGCGCATGGGATTGCACGAGTTTTTGATTCAGTGCTTTAATCGAGGCGGCTTCTTGCTTGGACATGCGGTCTTTGGTTGAGTTGCGGATCTCAGCTAGTTGCTGTTCCAGTGTTTGCTGTATTTGCGCTAGCTGGGAAATGGTTTCGCTATTATCATTAACGTAATTCAATGCACTATCTACAGATTCTCGACATATCCTTAAAATATCTTCATCTTGCATACTAGGCTTATGTTTTGCCATTGTGGTTGCAAAGTGTCTGAATTCACGCAAAATTAATAAAAGAATATAGAACCAAGCTGCCAGAATTAGCAGCCCAAAATTAATTGCTATGTATTGGTATACATCGGCGGGAAAATATAAATTATGCATTGTTTAACTAGCTTAACTTGATTAGAAACTCTCTTTGAGTTTAGTGATGCATAAAAAATATGCCTATAATAAAAAACAAGTTTTTGTTCTAAGTGGTCAAATGTGAAGATACTGATTGTCGACGACAGCCCTGCAACATTAGAGATTGTAAGACGTGCACTGGAAAAGTTTGGTTATCGTAAGCTTTTGATCCGAAAAGCCAGCAGCGTTAAGTTAGCGTTACGAGAGATAGGTAACTGGCGTCCCGATATTGTTTTGACCGATTGGCATATGCCTGATATGTCAGGTTTGACTTTGCTTCACGCGATCAAAAAGCGTCAGCTAAATATGACAGTCGCGATGATAACCACGGTTGATGAGCAGGCAAAAATAAACGAAGCCTTGCAAGCTGGTGCTCGCTTTGTGCTTTCAAAACCTTTTTCTGACCAACAGTTACACGATAATTTGCTGCCTTTGGTACAGGGAACGGAAGAAAGTGAAGTGATCCTAGAACAGGTGGAAATTAATGGTCAGTTGGCACTGCCCAAACTAGGACAGCTAGAGCGCCTTATCCATAAACAGGTCGATAAAAGCCTAGTGATCCAATCCATTAAACCTCAAGACTTTGATGAAACCAAAGTGCCTTGTGTCATGGCTATTTATGAAGACAGAAACAATCAAAAAGTCAGAGCTGTCGGTTTGCTTGACGTTTATGCTACTTGCGTTTTAGCCAGTAGTCAGCAGCAAATTGCACCACAAGAAATACATCAAGCGATTCATCAGCATATTCTCTCTAGTGATATTTTGGAGTCGTGTAAGGAAACCCTAAATGCCACAGCATTTGCGTTTTTGGATAAGCGCTCTCGTATGAGTTTGCGGGTGAAGACCGTAAAGTTTATTGGCACGCCTTTTAAAAAGCTGGAGTCGCTTTATCAAACGCCGTTGGATAGCCGTATTGACTTTAGTTGCCAAAGAGAGGGGATGGCACTTGGGAAAGTGCTATTGGTTGGCTTTTAAGGCGCTACCTAGCTAAGCACATCTACAAGCTGATTTAAGTCACTTATTCCTGATTTTTTCAATGCGTCATGCAGTGCCTGCGATATACTAACGAGTTGCAGATGTAATTGAGTTAGCTCAGCCGTCAAGTGTTTGATCATGTTTTGTCTGATTTCTTCATTCATGTCTAATCTAGTTTTTACATCAACGAGCTGTTCTTTTTGTTCCCGCAGCTGTTTTTTGATTTTTTTCTGTTGAGCTAGTAATGCATCTATATGGGCTGGTAGCTCTTTTTTCATTGCGGCTTTATCATCGCTCTGTGATCGGGTGAAAGCTTTTTGTATGTTGTTTGACAAGTTCAGTGTGCGAACGCCCTCTCCTGCTTGATTGCGCAAGTCTAAAGCCGTTTGAGCTATTGAATGTTGAGTTAGAGCATGGAGCTTCACGTCACGACCAGTTTAATGTCCTACACATAATATTGTATCGGCGAGCTAAAAAATAACTTGATGAAATAGAGCGGCATCCTTTCCGCTGCAAGTGCTTGGGATCTTATGGAACAAAAATGATTGCATGTACTACAAAGGGTTAGTGAGCAATTGCATACTTTTGAGCCAGTATTTTTTGGCCGTTGTGTAATGCGCGCTTAATTGCTTGTAGCATGTTATTGCCTTTCGCCTTAAGCACTATGCTTGGTAACCCTGGTAATTGAAGATTTAGACGACATTGTTTAATCAAACCATTTTGACGAGACACTACATCATCGATGTGAAGCTCTACAGCACGAATATTTAAAGCGTACTTTTGTAGCTGCTTCATTACTAACTTTGATAGCTGCACTTTCATCGCTGCGGTAACTGTTTTGTCTTTTATTGATAACTTCAGTTTCATGGTTGGATTCTTATCCGTTATTTGATTGAACTTGTCGCACCTCAATTGCAGGTACCATCTAAATCTACTAAGGTAGATGAAAAGAAAAAAGCTGATTATTTCTTACTTAGTGACAGGTATTAACGAATGATTACCAACATCAATTACAACCATTTATATTATTTCTGGCAGGTAAGTCGTCACGGTAGTATTGCCGCTGCGAGTAAGGTATTACATCTGACGCCTCAGACTGTGAGTGCGCAAATAACGAGCTTAGAGCAGCGCTTAGGTAAAGCGTTGTTTTTGCGTGAAGGACGAGGACTCCGTCTAACAGAGTTTGGGCAAATAGCGCAGCAATATGCAGATGATATGTTTGCGATTGCACATGAGTGGCTCGAAACCACTTCAGGTGATGTTGGTACCTTGTCACGGACCTTGAAAGTCGGCATATCAGATGCTTTACCCAAGTCATTGGTTTCAAAATGGCTAGCACCATTAATTGAGAATGAACGTATTGCTAATCTACATTGTATTGATGGGCAGCAAGCTGAGTTGTTAGCGCAAATGGCGATTCATAAGCTGGATTTAGTATTGGCAGATAAGCCTTTGGACAATAGTTTACCGTTTAAAGTGTTCTGTCATGAAATAGGTAAAAGCCAATTAGGTTTTTTTGGTGCCAGTAGCTGGCAGCAAAATTTGCAAACGAGTTATCCCAATACGCTGGCTGACGTGCCTGTCGTGCTGCCTGCTAAGTCGAGCCCCGTAACTAATGCAATTCACTACTGGCTAGATGAGTTGGACATTGAGATAAGCGTAGCCGGTCATGTGGATGATAGCGCCCTGATGGTTGCCTTGGGCCAGCAAGGGTTTGGTTTGTTTCCGGCACCACTATCGGTTAAAGAGGAAATTGAGCGTAATCGCGACATACGATTTATTGGCCCCATTGATAATGTTTATCAGCATTATTATGCGTTTACACCCGACAGATTAATCAAAGACTCTATTTATTCTGAGTTTGTACGCTATGCGCAGAATACATAATGATTGGCCATTATTACTAATAAAGCGCTTTAAACTTAATAGTAAGCGTATAGTCTTGCTCTGTTGCCGTAATTTTAAAATGCCAGTCCAGCCGTGTACATATTTGCTGGATCAATACAGCGCCTAAGCCTGTACCTGAAGTATCTTGCGCTTTGGTCTCTTTGGTATTGTGTAAAGTGAGTACGTCAGGCGTTAATTTTATCGTCAAGGGTGATTGACCATGCTGCTGTGCGTTTTCTATCGCCTGAGTAAGTAATAACTCACATAATGGTATATGGAGTGGCAGAATAACCTCATGTGGGCAGAGTGTAAGGTTGATTTGAAAATGGTGATTATCGTGCCTAGCGACAACGCGTTTGATAACCGACTTCATATCAATATGTTGTTTCTCAATATCGGCTTGTTGCCACAACGCAAGTACTGCACTACTGGTGTCGCGAAGTCGATGTTGCGCTTGTTCCAATGTAAGCAGCACGTCTATGGCTTCAAGAGGAAGGTTATCTTGCTGTTGCAGTCGGGCAACACCGTGCTGGATGTGTGTCAGTGGAGTGCGTACTTCGTGACTCAAGAAGGCGCTAAGTAAGCGTTCTCTTTGCTGTACAAGCTGTTCGGCTTGTCTTGATAATTTGAGCGCATCGAAAAAGGCGCTGAACTCTTTGAACCTTCCTATATCACTGTGTTGTTTGTTAGTGTTTACAAACAAAGTAAGTGCGTTGATTTGTCTGTTTATTTTAAATGTACTTCTGAGAACAATGTAAAGTGCAAAGAGGCTAAAAGCGGCTAGCAAAAGTGAAAGCCATGGCGTGATTGGTAAAGTGTCTTGTTGATCGAAAAAGTGCAATACAAAAAAGGGTGCGGCATTACTGTTAGGTTGCTGCCAAGGCAGGACGTAGATATCTTGGTTTGAGTGTTGTAACAGTGTGACCTGATTTATGGGTAATTGACCTGAACGCCATGCCTGCACTACATGATCAGGTAGTTCTATGTGCGATTGCGTAATAAGTTTAAACTCATCAGAGACAGGCAATGTAAGTTGCTGTGTTTGTACTCGCTCGGCGTCATAATAGAGGTAGTGCGCGGCACTGTCATCAAGCGCAAACTCGTAACTGTATTTAGATACGCCCAGCCAACAGAGCATCATTACAAGCATCGGCAAGGTGATACGTGAACTCAAATACATAATCATAGAAGTGTGATGCTTAGTCATGTTGGACTCTCAATGCGATGCCCTGCTTTCTTAGCGTATGTAATAAGGCAGGTTCATCTTCTTGGGTTAAATTGCTACGTAACCTTGTTATGAGTGATTTGTACATGTTGATATTGCTGTCCTGTTGCGGCCAAATTTCATTTATGATGGCGGCTTTTCTCACTGGGTTTGGATAGTGCTTTATCAGTAACTCTAACAACAGCCATTGCTGGGCAGACAGCACGATGACCCTATCTCCCCGAGTGATAATTCTCGCGTCTAAATCGACTTGCAAAGAATCGAGACTAAATTGTCGATTAGGTTTTGAGTTACTTTTGTTTGCGAGCAATTTAATGCGAATGGCCAATTCTGGCAATGCGAATGGCTTGGTTAAATAATCCAGTGCGCCATATGAAAAAGCTTGCAGTTTATCGTCGAGGGCATCTCGGGCACTGAGAAATAAAATCGGTTCTTGGCGCTGGTGTTGCCACTGTTTAGCAAGCGTCAGCCCATCACCGTCGGGCAAGTTGATATCCAACACGATAGCATCATAATTCTGATGTTCACTGATGGCTTGCGCCTGTTTAACTGTGCTGGCGTAGTCTACCTCTATTCCCTCTTGTGCAAGAAAGTCGATACTGTGAGTTGCCAGCACTGTATCGTCCTCTACCAATAATATGATCATGACTCGCCTATACTGTTACCTTACGGTTACCTGTTTCTTGATAGTGTATCGCTATACCAAAGGAGTCAACTAATGAGTCAATCAACTATGTTAATTTGTACCACACTTCTTTCACTTAGCTGTGCTTTGTCAGGTTGTACTGAAGAGGGCGATGCGGCAAAACCTGCGGTCAGCGAGGCCACCACTGCTGAGGCGAGTATGGTGTTCGTCAATGGTCAGGTTTATACCGTCAATACTAAGCAACCATGGGCACAGGCAGTCGCAATACAAGGTAATAAGATTGTTTATGTTGGAGATGATACACAGGCCAAGAGTTATATTACCGACCGTACAGAAGTGATCGATCTGAAGGGTAAAATGCTGCTGCCAGGTTTCCATGATGTGCATATTCATCCCTTGGAGTCTGCCTCTGAAGTCACGCAATTTACCTTACCTGGATACGCTTCAGAAAGCGAATATATCGACTTATTGTATGAAGCATCATTAAGCCACCCTAATACGGACTGGTTAATTGGCTATGGTCATGAGATAGCAACGTTGTTGGACATGCAGACATCGCCGTTGGAGGTACTGGATGAAGCGATACCGGAGCGCCCTGTCATTATCATGGAGCAAACTTCTCATTCAATGTGGGTGAATAGTAAGGCGCTCGCGCTTGCGGGGATCACGGCTAACAGTCAAGACCCCATCGGGGGTGTAATAGGTAAAGATAGCCAAGGCAACCTGAACGGGATTCTATATGATAACGCTGGTAACCAATTAATGGAGTTGGCGATGAACTCGCGTCCAGACGCTAAGGCGCAAGATTACTACGGTTTGATTGAGTACACGATGCCTGAGCTCAATAAAGTCGGGATCACGTCAATCAGTGATGCGCGTACTTATTGGCAAAGAGGACACCTGCAAACTTGGCAGCGTGTAGCTGATGAGGATAAGTTAACGCTGCGTGTTAGCCTTGGTCTTTGGGCATACCCGCAAATGAGCGATGAAAAGCAACTTGCATCGCTTAAAGCGATGTTTAGTCGCCCATCAGACAGCCTGTTGAAAGTCGATCAGGTAAAGTTTTATATGGATGGCATTTTAGTTAATAGCACGGCGGCAATGCATGAGCCCTACGAAGTTAACTGGCTCAATTTATATCAAAATAAGGGGTTAAATTACTTTACTCAAGCGCGCATGGAAAAATATATCCAGGCTCTGGAGCCAGTTGGTTTCGACTTTAACATTCATGGAATTGGTGATAGGGGTATCCACGAGGCATTAAATGCTATTGAAAACGCCTCTAATGGCGATGCAAGACACAGGATCACTCATTTAGAAGTCGTTGACCCAGATGACATGCCTCGTTTTGGCAAACTGAATGTGATTGCCGATGCGCAAGTCGCAGGAGAATTTAGCCAGCCAAGTCATTGGCCTGAAAATATCCCACTCATAGGGGTACAACGCTCACAGGATCTGGTGCCTATAAAAAGTTTGCAAGCTGCAAATGCCACACTCACGTTAAGTAGCGATTGGAATGTCAGTACCTTTAACCCTTTTGTGGCACTTAGTCACGCTATATCCAGAGCGCCACAAAATATTACGCTAGCACAGGCGATTGCAGCCTACACTATCAACGGGGCGTATGCGATGCGTCAGGAACATTTGGTGGGTAGCATAGAAGTGGGTAAACGTGCCGATCTTGTGGTGTTAGATCACAACCTGTTCGACTTAACTGCTGAGCAAATCAAACAAGTAAAGGCTGAACTTACCTTACTTGATGGTGATGTGGTGTATCAGGCTTACTGATACGTTTTTGGCACTGCATACGACTTCGTTTTATGTTGGGGGATTCGTGTGTGGTGCCAGTCACAGAAAATGCGTAGAATACCCCTTTTGCTTATTACTTTTTATATATCATGACACCAACTGCCCTGCCCTTGCTTGACCAACAGCTATGCGAATTAGAACAATTTCCCGATGAAGTCAGACGCCTATTTCATGGTCGAGGTCAGTGTTGGCCAGGCCTCGAACATATTACGGTGGATTGGTTGGCAGGACAGTTATTGATTTCATTGTTTAAAGAGCCCGACCTTGAGTTTATCGACGCGTTGCGAGTGCTCAGTGCAAAGTGGGCGCAATTACCACTTTGGCAAAGTAAGGTGAAAAGTATTTTGTTGCATCATCGCAGCCGCCCAGACTGTGAACTTGAGGTGCTGTGGGGCACTTTGTCAAAAGAACAGCAAGTTGTTGAAAATGGGCTGACATTTTTGCTGGATTTGGGTAATAAGCAAAATAACGGTTTGTTTCTAGACATGCGTTTTGGTCGCAGCTGGGTAAAATCAAACGCGCAGGATAAGCGGATATTGAATTTGTTTGCCTACACCTGTGGCTTTTCGGTTGCCGCGATTGCAGGTGGTGCAAAGCAAGTAGTAAACCTAGATATGGCTAAAGCTGCGCTTGGTAAAGGGCGAGATAATCACAGAGCTAATGGTCATGAACTCAACAAAGTGAAGTTTTTGGGTCACGAATTATTTAAATCTTGGGGAAAGGTGAGAAAGTTTGGCCCCTATGATTTGGTTATTATCGATCCACCTTCTTTTCAAAAAGGCAGCTTTGCGCTTACTAAAGATTACAAGAAGATACTCCGTCGCTTGCCTGAACTTCTGACAGAGCACGGTCAAGTACTCGCTTGTGTAAACGACCCAAGTTTAGATGCACAGTTTCTAATTCAGGAAATGGCTGAGCAGGCCCCAGATATGGTGTTTGTGGAACGTCTTGATAACCCGCCTGAGTTTCGAGATATTAACCCACAAGCAAGTTTAAAAAGCTTACTGTTTAAGCGGGTAGCCAGTTAACTCATTTTATTTTTAGCTTTAACGCTAAGTGCACACACGTTGTATTTAGCGTTATTGTCATTCAAACCATTCTTTTTTTTAGAATGAAATCCGCTAATTTTACTAATTTTTAATCGTTTTGCTTCTTGCTACAGTATCAATATTGAGCAAGCAATGTGCTGTTGGAGCAAAACATGAAAATCATTCGCACACAGAAATCCTATGCCACCAGTGATGGAGCAGGCGTAAGTATCAAGCGTATTGCTGGGTTTGATGGCAAGAGTCTCGACCCATATTTGATGATTGATGAATTAAAATCTGACAATAAAAGTGACTACATCGGAGGTTTCCCTCCTCACCCTCACCGTGGTATTGAAACCTTTACTTACATTCGCAAAGGTGGTTTTGAGCATCAAGATCAAATGGGCAATAAAAAAGCCATTCGCAGTGGTGATGTACAGTGGATGAGCACTGGACGCGGGGTCGTGCACAGTGAGATGCCTTTGGTTGATGAAAGTAATGGTATGCATGGTTTTCAAATCTGGCTCAATATGCCAGCAAAGGAGAAAATGCGACCACCAAGATATCAAGACTCAACAGGATCAGGTGTTCCCGCCTTGGAGAATGATCAGCATGCGCAGTTGCTCGCACTTGCTGGCAGTTGGCGGATGGATGAGCATGTTATTGAAGGCGCGATTTTAGGGCTTGCAGGAGAAGGTGCGATTGCTGATGTGATACTTCCGCCTAACAGCACGATAAAGCTCGATGTGTCCTCACATGGCAAGGTCCTGATCTATATTCATAGTGGTGGTTTATTAGCGACTGAGTTTAGTGTGGGAACACTATTGGAAGTAGCACCAAGTGAAGCTCTGGTACTTAGCGCGGGAGAGCAAGGGATGGGTGCTTTGGTGTTAGCTGGGCAACCTATCGGCGAGAAGATAGCGCATATGGGCCCATTTGTAATGAATACTCAGGAGCAACTGCAAGAAGCAGTAAGAGACTATCAGATGGGCCGTTTCGGCGACATTGTATAGCATAACGGGAGGACAATATGGGACTACTTGTGGATGGTAAGTGGCAGGACAAATGGTACGACACCAGTAACAAAGGTAAATTTGAGCGTGAAGCGGCGCAGTTAAGAAACTGGGTTACGGCTGATGGGTCTGCAGGCCCCTCTGGCTCTGGCGGGTTTAGAGCGCAATCAGGTCGTTATCATTTGTTTGTATCTTTGGCGTGTCCATGGGCACATCGGACCTTAATTTTTAGGGCGCTCAAAGGCTTGGAGGAACATATTGAAGTTTCAGTGGTAAGTCCTGATATGCTGGATCAAGGTTGGACTTTTGACAAAGCAAGCGGCAGCAGTGGTGACCCGTTATATGGTTTTGATTACATGCATCAATTGTATACCCTAAATAATGACACATATAGTGGACGTGTGACTGTGCCTGTTTTGTGGGACAAACAGCAGGAAAAAATTGTCAGCAATGAGTCCAGTGAGATCATTCGTATGTTTAATAGCGCGTTTAACGAAATCACTCACAATACAGACGATTATTATCCTGAGCATGCAAAGCAGCAAATTGATGAAATAAATGAATACATCTACCAGAACATTAATAATGGGGTTTATCGATGTGGCTTTGCAACGACTCAGCAAGCATATGAGCTGGCATTCGATGAGTTGTTTGCAGCGTTAGATAAGGTTGAGGGAATACTTAACGATTCATCATACCTGGTTGGGGCTGATGTTACAGAGGCTGATTGGCGGCTATTCACGACGTTGATCCGTTTTGATTCTGTTTATTATGGTCACTTTAAGTGTAATAAGCAGCGTATAGAGGACTACCCGAATCTGGCAAACTATATTCGTAAGCTATATCAATGGCCGAACATTGCCCAGACAGTGAACTTTAGTCACATAAAACGGCACTATTATTATAGTCATACCATGATAAATCCGAATCAGCTGGTGCCAAAGGGCCCTACTATTGATTATACGACACCTCATAACCGAGCTAGAACCAAGTAAGCCTTGTGATTAAGCCGCTGCCGCTTAGTGCCTGTCATGTTGCAGGCACTAAGTGCTCCTAAAAAGTACCTTGATATGGTAGGTACTTCATTGATACTTATGCTCTTATTTTTATCTTAACTGTTTCATCCAAAAAGCTATATTTTTGCAAATGTAGCGGGCTCGACTACATTTATATCTATCCTTCATTATTACAATAAATTATGGAACAGGTTAATTCGAGCCCTACTATTTTGATAGTTGAAGATGATGAAATTAATTACCTCGTCCTAGAAAGTATTTTGTCGAAGAGTTACCGAACAGCGCGTTGTGCGAGCGGCCTAGAGTGCATGGAGTACTGTCAATCGCATCAGCCTGACATCATTCTTATGGATGTGGAAATGCCGGTAATGAACGGACTAGAAACGTGCAAGTTGCTAAAGCAAAGTGATTTTACCAAAGACATACCGATTATCTTTGTTACCTCCCATCATCAAGATCATGAACAAACGCGTTGCTGGCAAGCTGGTGGCAGTGACTTTGTGATAAAACCTGTTAATGCACTAACGTTAATGCACCGTGTTGAGGCACAAGTACGGCTTTTACATCAGCATAGGCAACTAAAATCAATGGCCTTTATTGACGGGTTAACACAAGTTTATAACCGACATTACCTGACTTCTGAGTTGGATAAACGCTTGTCTTATGCCAAGCGTAATCGTACCGCGTTCTCATTAATTATGGCGGACATAGATTGGTTTAAAAAATATAACGACTTTTATGGTCATATTAAAGGGGATGAATGCTTAAAGCGCGTGGCTCAATTGATTAAATGCAACCATCACCGTGGTGAAGATGCGGTAGTACGATACGGTGGAGAAGAATTTGTTTGTATCATGCCGCAAGTTGATAGGCATGGCTTAGAAAAGCTTTCTTGTGCTTTAAAGCAGCGAATACAAGAAGCTAATCTGCCACATGAAGCCTCTAAGTTTGGTTATGTGACGCTCAGTATTGGCGGGGTGTACAGCGATAGCGTCCGACAGTGCAACGGCCAAAAGTGGTTAGAAGCTGCTGATGAGCAACTTTATTTGTCTAAAAATAAAGGCCGCAACGAGATCTCAATAAAGGAACTACCCAGTGACGAGTGAACATATTTTCAGCTTGTTTAAAAAAGGCATGTCACTGTGGGCAAGCCTTTTTACATTGCTACTTATAATGCTTGTGGTAACGCTATATTTCGATGGAAATATAGAGAGAAAGACTCAAATTAAAGTCGAACAGGAGCTCACTGAGCTGCTGGAGAGTAAGAAGCGGCTTTTAAATCGCGAAGTGCAAAAATATAGAAATTACATTAACTTTTTAATTGAAACACCGCCCATTCAGGGAATTTCACGCGCTCAGCGTAATCAAGGCATCGACCCAAAAGACAGCACGACCACTGAGCTGTGGAGGAACCGTTTGGCGCAAATTTTCAGTTCCATGATGTATACATACGCAGATATAGATCAGTTACGCTTAATTGATAGCCAAACAGGAGATGAGTTAGTTAGAACTGACCGTTACGGTGGTTTGGTAAGTGTACGGCCGCATTCAAAATTGCAAAATAAGGCACATCGACATTATTTTACCGAAACCATCAAACTAAAAGAGCGTCGTATATATGTATCACAGATAGACTTAAACCGAGAACATGGAGAAATAGTCTACCCATTGAAACCTACGATACGCCTAGCTGCGCCGGTTTATAATGAACAAAATGAGCTTTTCTCAGTATTGGTTGTCAACATAGATGCCCAACTGCTCCTTGATAAGCTCAAACAATTATCTTTGGCAAGTGCCCAGTTTATACTTTTAAACAGCACTGGCCATTTTATCTATCATCCTGATGAAGCTATGCGCTTTAGTAAGGATCTTGCCAGTCAGCAGACTTGGCAATCTAATTACGCAGCCCAGCCTTGGTCAGATTCATCAATGCTATCGGTTACGCAAAAAACCTCCAATCTTGAGTTTATGGCAAAACGTACTGATCTATTTGTAGCATCTAACTCTGAAAGTGGACAAATAAATGGCGTTACAATGCTCCCTATGGCGCAGTATGAAGAGTATTTACTACAAAACAGGCTGAGTGTTTATTCCTTGATGTTAATTGTTGGCATCATTTTTATGCTGGGCTTGTTGGCTTTGTGGGTTTATTTTAGAAATAACCAGCAATTGCTTGAAGCTCGCTCGCAGTTGGCTGACATCATCAATGGTGCGTCTGATGGGATTATTGGCTTTAATGAACAACTGGGTATTATCAGCCACAATGCAGCGGCAGAGCGGATTTTTCCAGAATTAAAAACTTCGACTGACAAGTCTTACAAAGTACTAAAGCGTCATATACCAGAAGATTATATTCACTCTACCTTGTATAACGTGATGCACAGAAGAGGGCTTCAGACATTTGAGATCCACGCAGATCTATTGGGTGAATCAAGAGATTTGGAGCTGTCAGCGTCGCCTATTCGCTCGGCTGACGGAAATTTATTGGGGTTTGCTCTGTTTGTAGCTGATGTGACGGAGCAAAATAAAGCTAAAGCGGAAATTGTAAAAATGAACGCTTCTTTGGAGCTTCAGGTTGAACAACGAACATTAGAGCTGGACATAGCAAAGCGTAAAGCGGAAGAATCATCAAAGGTAAAAAGTGCTTTTATTTCAAGCATAAGTCATGAAATGAGAACACCTCTCAATGGAATTTTAGGCACGTTGGAATTAGTGCGTCGAGAGCCTTTGAGTCAACAGCAAGGTAATTATCTAGATATGATGAGTACCAGTGCTAAAACTTTAATGAGATTGATAAATGATGTATTAGATCTGTCTAAAATTGAAGCAGGAAAATTAGAAGTGAGTGCGCGGCCATTCAATCCGCTAGAGCTCCTTGAGCATGTGACCAGTTCTGTGAGTGTCAAAGCTCAGCAAAAGGGCATTGATTATATGTTAGATGCGGTAGACGTAATGTATCTCAGTGTTACAGGAGATGGTGGCCGCCTTAAACAGGTACTTTATAATTTGATCAGTAATGCGATTAAGTTTACCCACACAGGCGGGGTATTTGTATATGCTAAAACTAAAGAGCTGGATGAAAAGGTTTGGTTAGAGGTTGAGGTGAGAGATACCGGAATAGGTATCGCAAAGCAAAGTCACAGTCAGTTATTTCAATCTTTTAGCCAAGAGTCGCCGGAGACTTCATCGGAATATGGAGGGACAGGGTTAGGGTTGTCGATTTGTAAGCAGTTATGTGAATTGATGGGGGGAGAGATCTACTTCACCTCAGAAAAAGGTAAAGGAAGCAGTTTTTGTTTTTCTATTCCTTTTGCATTAAGTGATGCTAAAAAGCTTGTGATAGAACCGGTACTGGCGGATAAAAAAATATATATAGCGGCAAAAACACAAGAAGAAGAGGCTTATTTTAAAAAGTTTTTGAGCCTTTATGGCGCTCACATATGTGACTTGAATCAAGCTGACTTGTGGTTGGTTGATGTGGGCATTGAACTGGGACAAAATCTGGCTAACGCGTCTGGCGCAAATAAAAAAGCGTGTTTTGTCTATGATCCGGTCAACGACCCAATGCCTGTAAATAAAGGGTTGGTGGTATTGAGTAAACCTGTGCGTTATTCAGATGTACTTGCCAGCATAAACCGTGAAGGGACTTTGAAAATTTTTGGTCACACAGGTATGTCATGCTTCGATAGTGAAGCGTATGGAGAACAGTTTGACTCACTGGAGGGCCTAACTGTCGTGGTCGTTGATGACAATCAAATTAACCTGGAGGTAGCAAGAGGGATCCTCAATGCCCATAATGTGGTTTCTTTGCTCGTTCATTCTGGTCAAGAGTTAATTCAAAAGCTCAATTCACTTGCGGCTCAGCAGGTTCAAATATTGGCTATCCTAATGGATTGTAATATGCCCGTAATGGATGGCTATGAAACTACTGTTGCAGTACGTTCAGGCCTAGCTGGTCAGTTATATCAGTCTGTTCCTATCATTGCTTTGACCGCTAGTACTATGCAAGGTGAAATGCAACGTTGTAAGGCGGCGGGAATGAATGACTATATTTCTAAGCCAATTGACTCACTTACCTTATTTACAACCTTGCTAAAGTATAAAGATGCTCAGGCGAATATTAATACACAAACAAATACTAATACACAGATAAATAAACAACCTAATAGCAGTATTAATAAGGAAAACGACAGCGTACTTTTGGAAAATGAGAGTATGAAAGTATTAGACCGTGAGGCTGCACTAGAGCGGCTGATGAATGATGAGAGTTTATACGTAAAGATATGCGAACTCTTTACACAAAGTGCTAATGCTCGTTTTCGTGAGCTGACAGAAGCTGTGGAGGCTGTCAATCTAGAACGTATTAAACAGGCTGCACATGCAATCAAAGGGCAAGCTGGAGACGTGGGAGCGAAGCGTCTCCATCATTGGGCAAACTCGTTAGAGCATGCTGCAAATGACGCAGAGCAAAGTGAAGTTTGTCGAGAGTTGTACCTGAAGGTACAGACAGAACTAGAGCAGGTATGTATTCAAATTGAAAATCAAGTCTTAAATGCAGCAAGCTGACAAGCCTGAACAAATCAGGCTCTGTCGCTTATTGTTAATGACAAATGGCTTTCTACTATTTAGTAAAAGGGTTACTTCTCCATTTCGGACCAATAATATTCCATTTGTTTTGCCGTCGTTTTAGCGATATTTGTACCAAAGTGCTTTCTGACTAAAGCAAGGCTCATATCAATGCCTGCTGATATTCCTGCAGAACTAGTAAAATTCTGATCCATAATGTAGCGGCTGTTCTCTATCACACATAACTGCGGGTAGTTTTGCTTTAAGTTGTCTATGTCTTCCCAATGTGTTGTAACTTTCATTTCATCAATAAGCCCAGCTGCGGCAAATAAAAATACGCCTGTACAAACAGAAGCACAAGAACGAGTATGTTGCGCTGTCTCAGCGAGCCAATGCAGAATAATAGGATTCTTTTCTATTCCCTGATGCTTCCCGCCAGCTACGATTAATAGGTCAAAATGTGGATGAGCATAAATACTGTAATGGGGGTTTACACTCATTCCGCCCCTCGTTCTTACTGGTGAATGAGTTGGAGCAACTAGACTGACACCAATATGCTCACTAACAAACTGATTAGTCGTTGAAAAAACCTCATAGGGGCCACTAAAATCAAGGACTTCAACTCCATCATAGATAAAGATACCAACTTCCATAAATTTTCACCTGCTTGTAGTTGTGACTTACCAACGCAATTATTAACAGTGTAGTTATCTGCGTGGCAAAGTAATAGTTGTTTTTACATTAGTCGTACTTATTGTTCTTTTACCGATAATATGTTGCAGTTTTTTGTTCCCCATTTAGACTTACCCAACTGGTTTATTTAACCGAACAAGAAAACTAAGAGCATAATTATGATTAAAACAACAATCACGGCTGTCAGCACAGCGGTAAGCTTGACGTTGGCACTCACCCTATCGGGTTGTAGTTCAACTTATAGCGAACACAGTACGACTCAAGCGCAACAAGTAGAACAAGCTAACGTATTATTACAAGAATTTGCGGGGCCTTATCAAGGGGTACCACAGTTCGATAAAATGAACATTGCCGATTTAAAGCCTGCACTTGAATTTGGTATGGCTGAACAATTGTCTGAAATTGAATTAATTGCAAATAATCCAGAAAAACCAACATTTAAAAACACTATTGTAGCGTTAGAGCGTGCAGGCCAAACACTGGATCGCGTTTATACGTACTATGGGATCTGGAGTGCGAACAAGTCTAGCCCTGAGTTACGAGCTATTCGTAGCGAAATGGCACCAAAGCTTTCTGCATTTCAATCTAAAATAACTCAAAATAGCAAGCTATTTGAGCGTGTTAAGACGGTATACGAAAGTCAAGAGTTTAAAAAGCTGACATCAGAGCAGCAGCGTATTACATGGATGACATACAACAGTTTTGCACGTAACGGCGCAACTCTTAAAGGAGAAGCTAAGGAACGTTACGCGCAGATTAACGAACAGTTGGCGTCACTGTATACGAAGTTTTCTTCAAATGTATTAGCGGATGAAGAAAATTACGTGGTTTATCTTAACGACCAACAGTTGTCTGGGTTGCCAACATCATTTATTGAAGCCGCAGCGGCGGCGGCAAAAGAGCGCGGTAAAGAAGGAATGTACGCGATTACTAACTCGCGCTCTTCAATGGATCCGTTTTTAACCTACTCGACAGAGCGAGCTTTAAGAGAGCAAGTCTGGAAAAATTATTATAACCGTGGTGGAAATGGCGATGAGTTTGATAACAATGCCATTATCAAAGATATTCTTACCTTACGCCATGAACGTGTAAACCTGCTAGGTTATGATAATTATGCACAATGGCGCTTGGAAGATCGTATGGCCAAGAACCCTGCCAATGCTATGGCGCTGATGAATAAAGTTTGGCCGGCAGCAACTGCACGTGTTAAAGAAGAAGTTGCAGACATGCAAGCTATTGCAGATAAAGAAGGTGCGGGGATCACTATTGAACCTTGGGATTATCGTTTTTACGCAGAAAAAGTGCGTAAGGACAAATATGACTTAGATTCAAATGAAGTTAAACAATATCTGCAATTAGATAAGTTACGTGACGCGATGTTCTATGTAGCGGGTCGATTATTTAATTTTGAATTTACTGAAGTACCAGATGGAAAAGTGCCTGTATTCCACCCAGATGTGAGTGTGTGGGAAGTAAAAGATAAAACAACAGGTGAGCACGTTGGCCTTTGGTATCTGGACCCGTTTGCCCGCAAAGGTAAACGCTCCGGTGCATGGGCGACGACCTATCGTAGTTACACCACATTTGATGGTAAAACCAACGTACTTAGCTCGAATAACTCTAACTTCGTAAAAGGTGCTGAAGGTAAACCAACCTTGATTTCATGGTCGGATGCTGAAACATACTTTCACGAGTTTGGTCACGCTTTACACTTTTTAGCTGCTGATGTTGTTTACCCTAGTTCACACAACGGTGTCAGAGACTATACCGAGTTTCAGTCTCAGTTACTCGAACGTTGGTTAACAACTGATGAGGTAATTAATCAGTTCCTAGTTCATCAGGAAACTGGAGAGCCAATGCCTAAAGAACTTGTGGCGAAAATTAAAAAGTCAGCGACATTTAACCAAGGTTTTGCAACTACCGAATACTTGGCGTCGGCTATGATGGATCTACTTTATCACAGCACGGATCCGAAAAAGATCAAACCTGCACAATTTGAAAAGGAACAGCTAGATAAACTTGGTATGCCATCTGAACTTGTGATGCGCCATCGCAGTACACAGTTTGGACATGTATTCTCTGGTGAAGGATATGCAGCAGGTTATTATGGCTATCTGTGGGCCGAAGTGTTAACGTCAGATGCTGCTGAAGCTTTTGCTAACGCTCCGGGAGGATTTTATGATCCAAAGGTGTCTGAGCGATTAGTGAAATATTTATTCTCGGTCAGAAACGCAATGGATCCAGCTGAGGCATATCGCTTGTTTAGAGGCAGAGATGCAGACGTTAGCGCCTTAATGCGTGATCGCGGCTTTCCCGTCAAATTGTAATTAGTAAAATATTTATGAGGGCGTTTATCGCCCTCTTTTTTTGTCTATCTTTCATGGCCTATATTTATCACGATTTTTGTTCAGTTTTGATATTCCACAAGCTCACTTAAGCCTTGCAGATCGAAGTCGTTTGTAAAGGGGGTTTACGACCTTGGTATTGAAAGTTGCTAAAATAATTAGCTCATTGGCTTAAAAATAGTGGCTTTCGGAGACTTTTCTATAATTTTTTGTGCTTTTTTTATTCTGGTCGGATGAGCTGGTAATGGATTGAATTTAAAGTGTTTATTGAGCTTTTTTAGTTTTTTTGTATGGTTTTTTTATTTTTCGCTAATCACTTTGTTTGAGTTTTTCTGATTCATTTGTTATAAATACTCATACTTTATTAAGTTAACGTTCATTTAGTTGCTAATACTTATAAAGTTTCATTCAGGGATGTTGTGCTTTTTATTAGCTGGTTATTTTTTAGGAGCGCATCATGGCATTATTCCGTACCTATAATGTTGATTCAGAACAGCAATTAACTCTTCCTGTTACTATTGCTATTACACTTGTTTT
The DNA here is from genome assembly GCF_001854475.1 of Pseudoalteromonas byunsanensis. Lineage (GTDB taxonomy): Bacteria > Pseudomonadota > Gammaproteobacteria > Enterobacterales > Alteromonadaceae > Pseudoalteromonas > Pseudoalteromonas byunsanensis. The sequence continues at coordinate 411,302 of NZ_MNAN01000037.1, read as the reverse complement.
ACTAGCGTTGACTTTGTTTACCTTTCCGAGCCAAGCTATAAATACATCAGCTACTGTTCAGCAAGAGTGCAGTGAGTCTCAGTGTACAGAACAAAAAGTTTAAGTAGAATTTAAATATATTGGCATCCAAACTACCTTGTTTGGATTGGTGTATGTTGTTTGGTTATCCTTGACCAGATACTGTATTTATCTCCCCTCCCCTTCAAAGTTCGATAAAAATAGGATGATTATTAGATAAATTTACTTGTTCATTCTATTCAACTCGGTATAGTTTGTTATTCGCAAAAAGTACTCAAAATTACTGAGAAATGTATATGCAATTAGTCGATTTAAACCCGGATGACCCTAGCGTCATTGAAGTATTCACAGAAATCGATCGCCTAATGAACACCTTATATCCTATAGCTAGTGACCAATCATTGGCATTAGAAGAGTTACGTCAACCCAATGTACATGCTATCGGGCTTAGGAATGAAGACGGCATAGTCGCGTGTGGGGCGATCGTCAAGCAGTTCAACAAAACGCTTTATGGGGAAATCAAGCGCTTGTATGTGCGTCCTAGTTATCGTGGTAAGGGTCTTTCACGGCGTATTATGCAGATATTACTACACTATGCCGGAGAAGCTCAGATCCCTCTTATCCGTTTGGAAACAGGTAGCAAACAAACAGAAGCTATTAGTTTATATGAGAACTTAGGATTTAAGCGTTGTGAGCGTTTTGGTTTTTACACAGATAACCCGCTGAGTGTATTCATGGAACTATCTTTAAATTAAGTGAAACACAACAAACACCGATTTTTCAGTCGATGTTTGTTGTGTAGATATCAGAACTGTTTAAACGTCCATTTTACAACTTTTTGACACCCATGTTGTGTAATGCAAAGCCAAAGATGTCTGTATATTTGTCAATTATCTTACTGGTAGGCGTACCTGCTCCATGCCCCGCATTAGTTTCGATCCTTATCAATGTAGGACTGCTACCAGCTTGTTTCTCCTGAAGCTCTGCGGCAAACTTGTATGAATGCGCAGGTACTACGCGGTCATCGTGATCACCTGTAGTAATCAAAGTAGCAGGATACTTCACGCCAGCTTTGACATTGTGAACAGGTGAATACCCTTTGAGATATTTAAACATTTGCTCACTTTGTTCAGCTGTGCCGTAGTCATACGCCCAACCTGCACCTGATGTAAAGGTATGATATCTAAGCATATCAAGTACTCCCACAGCAGGTAGTGCGACTTGAAATAAGTCTGGGCGCTGAGTCATAACAGCGCCTACTAATAAACCGCCATTAGAACCACCAAAAACAGCTAACTTACGTTTTGACGCATAGTTCTCATCGATCAAATACTCCGCAGCACCTATAAAGTCATCAAACACATTTTGTTTTTGTAGTTGAGTCCCCGCTTTGTGCCAGTTCTTGCCATACTCTCCACCGCCGCGAATGTTTGCCACCGCATATACACCACCCATCTCAAGCCAAGCTGCAGTTGCTGAACTGAAATATGGCGTTAGACTGACGTTAAAACCACCATAGCCGTATAAAATTGTGGGATTGTTGCCATCACGCTTTAAACCTTTTTTATGTGTGATAAGCATAGGTACTTTAGTACCGTCTTTTGAGGTGTAAAAAACCTGCTCAGAAACATATTCGTCAGAATTAAAGTTTATTTTAGACTTTTGGTAGACAGTACTTTTGCCTGACTCAACATCAAAACTAAATGAAGTGCTAGGGGTATTGTAGTTACTAAATGCGTAATAAATTGTTTTATCTTTCTTATTGCCTTGGAAGCCATGAGCTGACCCAGCGCCTGGTAGAGAGATATCTCTTATCAGCTTTCCTTGCATATCATACTGTTTTACAGTTGAAATGGCATCGACCATGTAATGAGTAAAGATATACCCCCCAGCGCTTGAGGCTGTGAGTACATGCTCTGTCTGTGCAATGAAATCTTGCCAATGCTCAGGCTGTGGTTTCTGTGGGTTTACCTTAACAATACGTTTATTCGGCGCGTCTAAGTTTGTTACAAAATATAGCCATTGGTCGTCGCTTTCAAGCAGATAGGTATCCGAATTATCTTCTGCTAGTACAGTTTCTAATTGTGCATTAGGATTTTGTAGGTCTTTAATAAATAGTTTATTACCTGAAGTAGAGATGCTGGCACTAATCAATAAATAGCGACCATCATCGGTAACGTCAGACCCTACGTAGCGGTGCTTCTGTTCAGCAGTGCCACCAAATACAAGAGTATCAGCGCTTTGTGGCTCGGCTAAGTTGTGAAAATAAAGTTTATGTTGATCGGTTTTGGCTGACAGCTCACTACCTGTAGGTTTATCATAGCTTGCATAGTAAAAACCTGTGTTACCAAGCCATGAGATACCACTAAATTTTACATCAACTAGTGTCTCACCAATTTGTTGTTTGGTTTGCGTATTTAACACAATAACTTTGCGCCAATCGCTGCCACCTTCAGATATTTGGTAGGCAATTAAAGAACCATCCTTTGAAAAACTCAGGCCAGCAAGTGACGTAGTACCGTCTTCACTAAAGTTATTGGGGTCCAAAAACACTTCACTGCTGCCATCTGCTAGTTTTCGATACAACACGTTTTGATTTTGTAATCCATCATTTTTAAAGTAGTAGGTGTAATCACCATGAGTGAATGGTGTGCCTACCTTTTCATAATCCATTAGTTTTGTTAGAGTTTCTTTTATCTGATCGCGATAAGGAATTTGCGATAAATAGGCTTGAGTTGTCTCATTTTGACTGCTCACCCATGATGCCGTTTCATTGCTCATGTCGTCTTCTAACCAGCGGTATGGGTCGGCGACTTGATGTCCAAAGTAGTTATCTACATGGTCGGTTTTTCTGGTTTGAGGATACGTCAACGGCGAGGTGTTTGTTTCCATATTACTCTGCGTTTGTTGTGTATAATTATTGGTATTTTGGCAGCCAGCCAGTGAGACTAGCGCACAGGCTAGTAAGGTTTTTTTCAGCATGATTTTTTATCCTTGATAGTTTGCTGAGTTGTCATCCCATGTATGCTAGCACCGAGTATTAACCAAGAGAAATCATAAAAAATAAAAAAATTAATAAATTTCAATGGATTATATTCTTATTTACATTCGTTTACACCTCAGGGTGGGTTTTCTGCATAAAAATAGTTACTTCCGCCATCACGATGCCGAACTTTTTAATGTAGGATCGATTAATAATTGTGTTGTCTTCAAACGCCCAGATCCAGTCGTCAAATTGCACAGTGTAACTGGTCTTATCAACGGGCAAGCTCATTTCATATTGCCAACGCATAACGTTGCCAGCAAGTTGGCCTTTGGCCTGCCCCAGTATATCGTTTGCACTGCCTTGCAGTTGGCTTCTATCTTTCGCCGAAATTTTCCATACTCTGTGGGTGACGCCTTGTCCTACTTCGTAATGAAATGTTTCGTCTAGTGTAAGAGTAGTACCATCTGTTCTTCCATCAATCTCAACGGTAAAACGTTGTATCATGTCACCGGAGCGATCTTGCACAATACCCCATGCTTTGACCTTGCCGTTAAAAAACTCGAAAGGATCGAATTGTGGGTCAATATTTTGATATTTGTTTGCATCAATACTAATACCACAAGCTGCCAATAGGATTGTTAGTAGAAAAACAGTGAGTGTTTTAAACATTTCATGATTCCTAATTTATGTTGAGTAACGCTTTGCGCATAGCGGGTTCAGAGGTGTTCTCTGACAGCCAGATGGCAAAGAAATATTTAGTAAACAATGGGTCGTCTATTTGTCCTATCAAGGTATTACCGTTGAAAAAGAGACTACTGCCCTGCTCTGTTCGTTGTCCGTATAATTCGGTGCCATTTGTTACGTCGGGGAAAATTTCCCGCATCTCATTCAGCCAGTTAGACAGCTTCGCCTCATTTTTGAAACCTTGCTTTTTTATTTCCTCAATGGAGCGTTTAGCAATTTCCTTTCCTTCCAGATCGCGCAGATAGTGGAGCTTGAGTATGAACGGGCGGCTACTATCAAACTGACCGTTGGGAGCGTACAAAGTGGCTTGATATATATCCCAAAATAGATAGGTTAGCGTTGGTGAGTCACCAACCGCTCTAGCTCCAGGGATAAGCTGCTGCGCAATAGAGGCGTATGCCATGCTGGTCGCTAATAAAGATAAGCATAAAAGTACTCTACTAAGCATGTCTTGAGTCCAAAATTTGACATAGATATGATTAGTACGGCGTTACGATAAAACTCGATCGCTATGATGTGTATGAAACAATTTTGTCAAGGGGCATTACAGCTCGAAAAACCTTTTGAATTGCTCGATAAACCAGAGCAATCTTGGGTCGTTTTGTCGAGTCTTGTGCAAATAAAGCTTGATTTTATAGTTTGGAATACGAAGTGGTGGGGGAAGCAATACCAAATCCAATGGTTGAGCGACTTGTTGTGCATAGGCTTTTGGCAAGGTGAGTAGATAGGGGGACTGAGTCAGGTAATATGGCGCGATAAGAACATGAGGAACAGTCACAGCTATCGTTCTAGTCTTCTTCAACTTAGCTAACATAATATCAACAATGCCTTTAGTCTCGTTCCATGGAGCGATAAGAATATGCTGGTAAGTCAAAAAGTGATCTAAGGTCAATTGTGGGTATTGGGCTATGGGATGTTGCTTAGAGATGGCTGTAATATATTGATCTTCAAACCATAAATGATCAACAACACTTTCACTGCGCTCTTGCTGATGTGAAAAGCCGCAAGCGAAGTCAAGTGTGCCATTTTTCAATGCTTCTTGCGGAATACGTTGTTCAAGTGAAACAAAGCGCAGATTAATTTGTGGGTATTGTACGCAAAAATGTCTAACCAGAGGCTTAAGGCACCAAGCTGTATAGTCCGTGGTTGCGATAGTGAATGTTGTGCTGTGGTTTGCGTTGAAGGATTCACTGGGATTGAGGCCATCAGATAACAATTGCAGAGCGGGTAACACACTTTGCGCAATTTTCTGTGCAAATAAGGTAGGCACCATTTCATTATCAATACGGATAAATAGATCATCATCAAGCCGGAGTCTGAGTCTGGTCAATGCATGGCTACATGCCGATTGACTCAGGTTTAAATCTTGTGCTGTTTTGCTTACCGAGCCACTTTGGTATAGCGATGCAAATAGCTTGAGCAGATTCAGATCGATGTTAGGTAACAAACTATGTTCTCCGTGCATTTAGCTTGTGCAAATTATGCATTTAATTCATGAGTTATTTTAGCATACACTAGGGTTTTGAAATCAAATAGGCCTTTTAAATGAGTATGCAAATCCGTGCAGCAGTGAAGCAAGACGCAGCATTAATTCTAAAATTTATCAATGACCTAGCAGTATATGAAAAAGAGCCTGATGCGGTGTTAAACACAGTGTCAGAGATTGAAGAAAAGTTGTTTTGTGAGCACGCCCGAGCCCATGCTTTGATCTGTGAACAAGATGGTGAAGCGATTGGTTTTGCGGTGTATTTTTATAACTACTCAACTTGGTTAGGCAAGCATGGATTGTATTTAGAAGACTTGTACGTTGCTCAAGATAAACGTGGTAATGGTGCTGGCAAAGCCATTATGCAGTACTTAGCTCAGTTAGCTTTGGCAAATGATTGCGGCCGCTTTGAGTGGGTTGTGCTTGATTGGAATAAACCAGCGATTGATTTTTACAACAGTATAGGAGCTAAACCGCAAGATGAGTGGATCATCTACCGCTTATCTGGTGACGAGCTTAAATCTTTTGCTGAAAATGGCTTATAGCACTAATCGTTTTGTTTGGTGTTAAATCAGTGTATGTATGTGAGCTTGTAAAGCAGGAATAACCTGTTGCTCAAACCATAGGTTTCGTTTTAGCCAAGCTTGATTTCGTGGGCTTGGGTGAGGCAATACGATGCGTTTGGGCAAGAGTGTTTTCCAGTTTTTAACTTGCTCTGTGAGCGATGTACTGGTACCTAAGTGGTATCGCTGGGCATACTGCCCGATAATAATCGTTAAACTAACGTTGGTTAATTGTGGCAGCAAAGCTTTGTGCCAAGTTTTTGCACAAAGTGCAGGGGGTGGTAAGTCGCCCGAACTGCCACGGCCTGGATAACAGAATGCCATGGGCACAATCGCGAAAAACTCAGGGTTATAAAACTGCTTTTCTGTTACATTCAACCAATCTCTCAGTCTTTTGCCACTCGCATCGTTAAACAACATACCTGTTCTATGTACGCTTAGACTGGGTGCTTGCCCTGCAATCAGTATTTTTGCTTTACTACTTGCCTGCACTACCGGATTTGCGCCATGAGGGAGTGCTGGTTCACATAGAGTACAAGATTGTATGTTACTAATTATCTGCATTTTTGATGTACTTTGATGTGGGTTGTAAAGCGTTAATGTAGCATATTTTCATCAGGGTCCGAATGTCATACGCGAAACCATAAAATTACTAACTCACACTAGTGACGGTTTGCTGGAAGCTAATCTGGATCAGGATTTTACCCACTAAAGCCGCTATTTCATTGATAACCGCTTAAACAAAGACGATATTTAGGCGTGTATCCTTCAGAGATCACGATTTTACTAAGCAAGAGTTGATAAAAATCTGATCTAGAGTCTATTTTTATCAATCCAGTTGGTAAAAATATGATCTTATATTGCTTATGTTAGTAAAATTCTGATCTCTGATAGCGCATTTTCCTGATCAGTTAGTAAAAACATGATCTCAAAATAAAACAACAGGATAAGTTAGTAAAAAGCTGATCTATGATGTCTTGGTACAGGAACTGTGTTTTTCATATAGGGACGTTCAACCGTGTGTCTTGTCCCTCATAAAGGGCTGCGACCTTCAGGGTTACTGGGCTTTTACGCAGTGTATTTATAAATTATGTTAGTAAAATACTGATCTATGATGAGTTGTGGATGGTGATTGTCGCTGCTGATTAAGTACTCAAAGGAATATATAGCTTAGTAAAAATCTGATCTCCTCGAATCACTCGAAGGTATGACAAGTGCAGTTAGTAAAAATATGATCTGAAGTTATATGATTGATATTGTTGGCTATCTAAGAGGTTGATGGCAGCTATAAAGGGTCTAAAGTGAGTAAAAAGCTGATCCATGGCTGGATCAACTTTTTATCAAGTTAAAGGTTCGACCAATCCAATTGCATATCCCATACATACTGCCGTGCGTCTTCTAGGGGGGATTGTGACTCGTCGATATGCTGCAACACGTTAGTTGCCTCAACGAGTGTTGCGTCACGACCAAAAATATAGCTTTGCTCTTTTACAATCGTCAGATAAGCCTTATTTAGCGCTAAGGCACGTTCAGCTGAGGGGGTTATAAGCTCATAGAGAGTTTTGGCTTGCATTATTTTGTCTTTATCAACGCTGCCATCAGAATTAAACCAGCGAGCAAGCATTTCTTGGTTTTGTCGAAATTCGTCGCCACCACCAACTCGGGTCATATAAGTTAGAAACTCACCTTGATCTTCACCTACATTAGGTGCATCTTGCATGGACTTTAGGTCAATATAGCCCCAGCCATTTCTTCCAGTTACTTTACGCGCAAATGAAAACGTTTGATCATAAGTTGACCCAACTGTTTTATGGCAGCCATTACAAAAAGCGAGCTCCTGTTCATGTTGTGGCCTCAGTTGTCCTTGGGCGTCTTCGATGTAACCATTGATGAGCCAGCCAAACGTATTATTCACTCCTTTATCTCCCAAATAAAGGGTTTGTGGCAGGTTTTCAAATGACTTCTCTTTTGCTTCTCGATAATAAGATGAGGCCAATGCTGCTTTTGATTTAAACCTATGCTTCTTCATGTAGCGAACTTCTTTCATACGTGGAGCGTTGTAGATATTCCCTTGTTGGTCAACGCCAATGTAGCGCACTGTATGTAAAAACTCGGTGCCTTGTGGGTAAAGTTGATACGCCAACTCATCTTTTGTATCGCCTACGTAATGACTTCGCTTTGATAAATAAGAAATTCGACTCAGTTGGCCATCTTGATTCAGGTCCTCGCCAATACGCTGTTCATCAAGCTCAGGTACAGATATGCCATCAAGGCCTTTGAGTGCGATTTCCACCAAACTAAGGTTTGCAAGATACACATCTCGATTGTATACCCCTTGATGTGTTCTAAACTCTTCAGGCAGGCGGATCATAACGTCGCCAGTTGACCCATTAGTGGGCCAAAAAGTACTGGGAAAAGGCTTGTAGTTAAAGGCTACCCAGCCACTACCATCTCTAGCAAAGCCAAATTCATCGAACGCTTTTTCAGGGTAGGCCAGATTATCTATAGGGGTAATTTCACCCTGCCAGTCACTGTTTTGCTTTAGTTTTTCTATGAAAGGACTGTAGTTGTCTTGATTTATCCACGCCAAAATGTGTTCATCAGAGATATCTTTTACCAACTCAGTTCGGTCGATGAATAGGTTCTTCCAGTGATTTTTGGTGCCTAAATCGGAGAATTCGTAATTTCCTTGCAGATGACCGTCAAACATCTGATTTGGTTTGTTTTTATCACGCTTATCTGTTTGATGACAGGCGTAGCAAGGATTGTTAACACCATCAGTTTTAGTATAACACTGAGGTGGGATGACAGACTCAGCGTTATAAATTTCATGGTGTTGAATATAGGCAACTGCAGGAATATCATCGTCCTGTTTGAAAGGTGCTGTTACAGTAAGTGTGTTTTTTTGTACTTCTTGTTGGATGGATTTTTCGCAGCCACTAAGCAAACCTAGCATCATCAGTGCAGCAAAGATAGGGTATTTCATTTTTATGACTTCCATTAGCTAGACAAAAAAAACGGCAGCTCTTAGTCGAGCGCCGTTTTACAAAAAGTGACTGTTATTTGGACTTAGGGTCGTATAGCCACAGCGTGTTATTATCTTGGAAGCCATCTTCGCCTATGATGATACGTCCATCTCGCATGACGATGACGTTATCAGGTTGTGATAGCTGGTTTACATCACAACGTTCAGCACCAGTGAGGCTTGAGCGGTAGGTGCCGCCCATGACTACAGGTTCTATGCGAGTTAGGTTGTAGTTGCTATCGATGGCTGCGCGATAAACCCCACCACAGTCTTTAACACGACGAGACAATTGAATGTCGCCTTGGTCGTCTGTCATAGTGTTATCAATATCAGCAATGCCGATGTACATGTAGGCTTTATCGACAATTTCCCCTTCAATCAGATCTTCCCCTGTCACCGCTTCTTTTACGCGCTCTAGGTTAATACTAATACCTTCTAGTTTACGCCACTCCGCAGTTGCGCCTTTCAAGCGAGCGGCTTGGCGCGATTCCAAAAAGGCCACGCGATTATCCATAGGCTTACCAGCTGTTACTGGACCGCCTCCTTGTTCAATGCTTGGATAAGTTTGTGCGCCATCCGCCCATGCCTGGACATCGGCCATAGTGATATAGCTTGATTGACCGTCGACGTAGTCTGCTGTAGTAATGTTGTCGTACTCTGTTATCCAAGTGGCGATGTCTGCATTGCTGCCACTGGCCAGTTCGACCCATTCGATATCAAAGCCAGTAACGGCTGGGTCGTTTAATCCCTCGTCCTGAGTTAACTTTGCACCATACAGCGTTCCTGAGCTTAGGTCCTTGGGGTGATCAGCAATAAATTTAAACAATACACCACCGGTGTCGTCTTGTGATGAATAAACCGTTCGCTCATCTGGCATTACGACTGAGTTTTCATGCTCATAACGACCAATTGTGAAATGCTTAATCACATCGGGTGAAGCGCTGGTTGGGTTCTTTACTTCTGCGATGTAGCCGTAGCGGTATGGGTTGGGAAAATCTGGTGCAACTAGCGCTTCGATACCATCTGTTCGGGTATCAGCTGGGTCATTCCAGCTTGCATCGGTCGTGCTATCTACGCTGGAGTTAACAATCCACTCTTCAGAAGTAAGGGGAGTTCCCCAAGGTGATACAGAGCCAAAACAGTTTGCGGCGGTGCCGTGAACAGCATCAAAGTTTACCATCATAGCTTCGGTGATAGACCATTCACCCTTAGTGTCTTTGCTCATTTTCAAACGGCTCATCCCCCCAGGATATGATTCCCAGTTAGTAAATAAGTAGCCTTCGGTGTCAGAGGTAGCAATGAAACCGTTGAAATCAGGGTTGTCGTTACGAATAATTTCTTGCTTTGAGTTAATGCCGTAGTGCACGCCAAGGCCACCTGTAACGCCTTTTGCACCCAAGTTGGCAAAGACATCACCAGTTTGCCCTAATACCTGATACTGACCGATTGCCGACATTACGATTTGTTGCTCTTGTTCTGAAGCAGGAACTGGTGAACTTACGATGTTGCGAGGCAGGTTATTGAAGTCTACACCGGTTAAGACGCCGACAGTCCCTTTATTAAAGGTTTTACCATCAGTAGCTACGGTATTACTGTCAGCTGGGTGTTGTACGTTGAAAAATAAGTCACCTTGTTCGGTCAGAAACAAACCGGTTACTTCGGCGCCATTTGGTACTGTAGCAATACGAATAAGACCGCTTCCCCCATTAGCGCCATCTTTGCCGTTGGCACCATCGCTTCCAGGTTGGCCGCTAGCACCATCTTGACCGTTTTGGCCATCAACACCATTTTGACCAGTTGTACCCTGAACCCCCTGTTCCCCTTGTTGACCCTTCGCACCATCATCGCCATTACATGCCGTGAGCGCGAGAGTGACGGCTCCTGCGATCAAAGAATAGGCTAAACGCTTCATACTGTTACTCCAAATTGCACTTGCTAATTATTGTTAAGGAGGCAATAGCTTGGGTTGTATGTGTTACAGGTGCCTGACAGTAATGTTAAATTTTTCAGACAGTTATGATGCAAAGCGCGGCTAGATCGAAAAGCAATGTCATCAAACTGTAAAGGGGCTTTACAATCACAAAGTGAATTATCATTGCACTTCATTATGTTGAACATAGATTAGTTGCTCTACATCGAAACCGTATTGTTGCGCAGTATGAACAAAGTCTGCAATGATAGCTTTATCGAGCGTTGGCGTACGTGAAAGCAGCCATAAATAATCTTTGTTGTAACTTGTAATGTAGGCGTACTGGTACTGTTCCTTATCTAGCTTAAAAATGACGTACGAGCCGTAAAAAGGGCCGAAGAATGAGACCTTGAGGTGCCCTGTCGTTTCATCACCCACAAACTTTGCTTTGCCCTCAGCCAGTTGCCATGACCGTTGCTGTTTATCATAGCCACGATTAATGACTTTCACTGTACCATCATCATTTATCGAGTAGTTTGCACTGATGTTGTTTAAACCTCGTTCAAAGCTGTGATCCAGCCGCGCTATCTCGTACCATTTTCCCTGGTATTTTTGTAGCTCGAAGTTGTTCACAGGCTTGATACCTTGGGGTAACCCTGTACAGGCAGTTAGTAAAAATAGTAGCGTGGCGCATAAAATTGACGCTTTCATTTATGTTCCTAAGTATTTTATCCAAATAATAGTAGGTTACGCGAAGAAGAACCGTTAAGATCATTCTTATACTAAGTTTTAGATTAGGTAACCAATACCATGAAAATTTGGGTTGATGCAGACGCCTGTCCTGCAGTGATAAAAGAAATTATCTTCCGTGCGGCTGAACGTACTAAAACAATAACCACCTTGGTCGCTAACCATTCGATGCGTGTACCTGCTACACAGTATGTTAGTTTGTTACAAGTGAGTAAGGGGTTTGATATTGCGGATAATGAAATCGTCAAGCGTATACAAAAGGGCGATGTTGTCATCACCGCAGATATACCACTCGCAGCAGAAGTCGTGGAACAAGGAGTGCTGGCAATCAATCCTCGGGGTGAGGAATACACGATACACAATATTAAATCTATATTAAATATGCGAGACTTCATGGATACGATGCGTAGCAGCGGCGTTGAAATGAGCGGTGGACCAGCCAAGCTCTCCAGCGCAGACAAACAGGCTTTTGGTAACGCGCTAGACCGCATACTTACAAAAGCCAGGTCATGAAAATACTAACTCGTGGCTTTGGGGCAAGCTCTGGTTTGATAGCTATTTATATCGAGCATTGCCCTCCTATGCTTGAATATAAAAATCTGACTGAAGTTCAACCGCTTAGCCTAGGAGAGGTAGCCATGATCAATCAGGCCTCTGGGAATGGTTGGCGAAAAATTTTCAATGTGTATGCGAAAATACTGGGTCAGCTAGAGCATTCAGATCATAATTATACTAACTATGATAGCTGGCAATCATATCGCGATGAGTGCTTACTGCAAAGTCATAGTCAAGAAGCGCTACTGTTTTCGGTCCCTGATTTGTCAGCAAATCAGTATCGCTATCATGTTATTGCTGGAAGAACATACGCTAAAAGGTTATTTAGAGATCATATTTTTACTAACTCATTGGTGTGGCTGGATGAGGAGTTTGCTGTTGATAATAATCATCGTGTGGTGGTGTGTCCATTTCTAGATTACAGGCAATTGAGCAATATTAAAATCAATAAACTATGCGATATTCTACGAGGATTGAACTAATCTAAAATTAAATCACCGAGATACATTTAGGCCTATTCAAGGACAGAGGTATCAATATGAAAATTCTCGTTGTAGATGATATGCCATTGATGCGCCATGTAATGATAAACATGTTACGTCGTTTGGAATATGAAGACATCGTTGAAGCGACAGATGGCAAGCATGCCTTAAAGCTACTTAACACTCATCATTTTGATTTATTAATAACAGATTTAAATATGCCTAAAGTGAATGGCAAAATGCTTATCGACAAAGTTCGCAAAGAACTAAGTCTATCTCATTTGGCAATTCTTGTTGTTACCTGTGATGATAATAAAGAAACTGTGCTCAATCTGATCTCTGCAAAAATTGACGGTTTGATGGTCAAACCGTTTAATCTACAAACCTTGCAAAAGCAACTTCGTTACGTTGCTATTCGGCACGACAAACAATCCCTGTAAAACCGAGCGCTTTGAAGTAGCTGTGAGGTGAACCAAAGCCGCTTTGTGCAAGTAATTCAGCTAAGCGCATTCTGTCCAACGCGAAGAATTCATGCTGCAGGTTATGGCGCATACGTTGCTCACCAACCTCGGTCAAGCCAAGCTCTCTACACGCCACAAGTTGCGATTCACGTTCAAATTCGGTTTCAGGCGCCATGAGGTCGGCTAAAAACAGTGGCGCGCGACTAGGTAATTGCGCTCGAATAGTTTTTAGTAGTGCTTGTTTATCTCCGTTGTCTGGCAAGAAATGCATGACCAAAAGGCATATTGCAGCATCAACATGACCCAAGTTAGAGTCAAGTTCGCCACAGACAATAGAGACTCTGGAGCTTAGACCTAAGTTAGTAAAATTTTGATCTGCTATCGCAAGCATATCGGCTGAAATATCTTGTGCAATAAAACGCCAGTGTGGGTTAAGCTGTGCCAGAGCCAAAATATCTTTGCCTGTGCCAGCTCCTATCACAAGTATCGTTGCTTCGTCTGGTAGCAGTGTTTTCAACTGGGCTGCGGTGAGTTCATGCAGTAATTCGTAGCCGGGGATGAGTCTAGTTATGCGTTGCTCGTAGCTTTTTGCTTCATCAGCTTGAAAATTTGGCATTAGATCTGTCCTTTAATTTGAATGCTTGAGTAGCCACCCGGTTGTTTTTTAACGTGAATTTGAGTCGCTACTCGTTCGGTCATTTCGCTGACGTGAGAGATCACACCCACCTTACGCCCTTGAGCTTGTAATGAGTCTAACGCATCCAATGCAACACTTAAAGTTTCCGGGTCTAATGTTCCAAATCCTTCATCTATGAACAGTGAACTGATCTGTACTTTATTGGCTGACAAGGACGCCAATCCTAGCGCCAGAGCTAATGATACCAAAAATGATTCCCCTCCAGAGAGGGTGTTCACTGAGCGTTGCTCATCGGCCATGTCTTTGTCAATAATCGCAATATTGAGTGAATGTCCGATAATGCTCAGTCGATATCGTTTGGATAGGCTGCTGAGGTGTTGGTTGGCGTATTGCAACAGAATTTTTAAGGTTTGCGTCTGGGCTACGTTACGTAGTTTTTTACCAGTTGCGTCACCGAGGAGTTTATCTAACAAATGCCAGTGTTCGTACTGTGCTTGCAAGCGTGATAGCTCGTTTTGCTGCACTTGCCTGTTTGCTACATTCTGCTCATGTTGCTTCAATTGTGTATTGTTATCGAGCCAGTGTGCCTGTACTTGCTCGATTTGCAGATTGAGATCGGCTTGCAATTGCGCTAGCTGATCGAGTGATTCTGTTGTTCTGGCTTGCGCTTGATGTTGCTCAATCTCTTCATGAAGGTGGTTGAGTCTAGCGAGTGCTTGTGTGTGTTGCAGGTGCAGTTGCTGGCTATTTTTCAAGATATGTTCGTATTGCTTAAATGGTACCGCGAGCAATTCTGCCACAGTGGCAGCGTTAAGTTCACTATGTTGCTGGCGCTGTGTTGCTAACCACTCATCAAAACGCTGTTCTACGGAAATTTGTTGTGCTTGGTTATCCGCAAGTTGGTTTTTTAGATGCTCTAGTTGAATATGTTGTTGGCGCGCAGCCTGTTCTAGCTGTGTCAGCGTATTCTTATGTGCTGTCCATTTTGAGTTGCAATGCTCACATTCAGATTGCAGCTCATTAAACCATTCATCGGCGCTACGAGTAAGTGGCAGTATGACTTTGCGCTGAGAATCAAGCTCATCCAGGGTATTGTGCAATTGTGTTACTACGCTTTGCTGCTGTGTCAAAGTTTGTTGCAGTTTGCCTTGGTGTTGTTCATTGTTACGCTGCTGTGCGTCTAGTTGTTGCTGCGTATTTTGTAGCTGAGCTAAAGTCTCTTGCCATTTGGCAAATTCATTAACTTTACTGGTAAGTGACTGTATGGCACTGTGCATGTTTTGCTCATACTGTTGCCACCATGTATTGTCTGAGTAATGCTGTTGAGCCTTGTGTTTTAATTGAGCTATGGTATTTCTAGCATCGTTTTGCTGCTGTGTATTGGCGTCAAGAGCAGCACTTAGACTCTGAATTTTTTGCTGTATCTCACTATGTTGAGTTTGGCATTGTGTCAGTTCGTGCTGATATGTTTGTAATTGTTGCCAAAGCTGTTGTTGAGTTTTGCTCAGTTCACTATAACGGTTGAGTTTGTCTTCTATCTCTTCTAAACGTTGCTGACTCACGTCGATATCAACATACTCTTCAAATCCCAGCTCTTTTAGGGAATTGCTTATTTTTGCATGCTGCTCTTGTAATTGCGACTTACGCTGCAAAGAGACTTGTAACTGAGTATTGACCTGTTCATTTGCAATTACTTGATCGTTGTGGCGCTGCTGTGCCTGAGTTAGCGCCTGTTCTGCTTTTTGTTGTTGCTCAGAAAAGTCGGCAATCAAGTTTTGCCAATGGCTATCTATGTGATCAACTCCATAGGGATGCTCTGTCGCACCACAGACCATACACTCCTGCCCTGTTTTAAGTTGGGCACGTAGAGCACTGACTTTTTCACTGGCACGTAGTTGTACTTGAGTGACGTTTTCTTGTGTGAGTAGTGCTCTTTGTTTTTGTAAATCTACTTGTTTTTCAGTATCTTTCAGTTGAAGCTGTAAAGTATGATGTTGGTGACGGTACTTATCAATATTAGCGGCTAATTGTAACTGCTCATGGTCATTTTTTTGTCCATCCAGTGAGAGCTGCAACGCTGACTTCAAACTGTAACTTTGCTTTTGCAGTGCTTCATAGTCCAATGTTGCCAACTGTTTTTGCAGCCTGTCTAACTGCTCCTGTAAAGCCGTATGGTTGCTCTGTTGGTTTTGTATTTTCGCCGTCAAAGGAGCAAGCTTTAACTCCAATTTAGAGCGCTCGTCATACTGCTGATTATAATTATTTTTTAGGTTTTCTATGTGCTCTGTCGATTGACTAATATTGTCGAAAGTACTTTCAAGGTAAGACCAATTATCTAACGCTCTTTTTAATGTAGCGTGTTGTTCAAGCTGCTTTAACTGCTCGTTTTGTGTTTGTTGGTTGTCTTTTAATAGCTTGTCTGTTTGCTTTATTTGCTCAAGGAGCTCCTGCAACTGCTGTTCGGTAATTGCAAGTTGCTTTTTATTGTCTTCAAGTTGTTGCGCGTTGGCATATCGTTTGTTATCAAGTGTTCTGACTAGCTTGATATCTGGTTCGTGGTTTTTTAGTTTTTCCTGGGCTGCTCGTTGTGAGCGCTCAGACTCAGCAACCAAAGCTTGTTGTACTTCTAATTGGTGTTGGTAGTCTTGCTTTATCAGCTCGTCGTATTGATGTGTCAGCTTTTCGTGTTGGCTAACGAGTGTGCTTGCTTGTTGCCGGTTATCGGCGATTTGCTGAGTAAGCTGTGCAAGCTGTGCTTGCTCGATCTTAGCTGCTTGTTGCTGTATGTCAGATTCTAAATCTTGTAGTTGCTGCTGATAGTGTTGCAGCTTGAGTTGGTACTGCTCTTTTTGGGTAAGCCATTGTATATCTTGCTGATACTGTGTGCTTTGTGCTTTTAACTGAGTAAGCTGACCGTTCAGTGTGGTAATTGTGTCTTTAAGAGAAGCTAATTCTTCATCGGATAAAATGTGATAATTGGCAAGCGAATTCTGTAGTTGCTCAAGTTGGCTTTTTTTCTCTTTGTGATGCTCAAAAATTGCCTGTCCAAGTCGACTGAACTTATCAGTTCCTGTCAAACACTCTAGCAGCTGTGCCCGTTCATCAGCACTTGCTTTTAAGAAAGCGGCAAATTCATGCTGAGCAAGCAATACGGCGCGTGTAAACTGTTCAAAGTTTAGCCCTATCAATTGCTCTATCTTGTTGACGGTGGCGCTGCTAGATTGTGTGAGTTGTGACTCGTCTGCTACTTTAAATAAAATGTGCTCTGGTCTTTTAAGCTTACCATCTGTTTTTTTTCTCGCCCGCTCGATCTTCCAGCGTGCAAGGTAGCGCTCTCCATCCTGACCAACAAATTGCACCTCAGCTTGCCCATGTGCGCATCCTCTGCGTAATAAGTTTCTGGGGTCATTGAGCTTAATATCGTCGCCATTAAACTCTACGGTGTTTTTTAAGTCATTTCTCAATCTTGCAGTTTTTCCATAAAGCGCCAAACAGATACCGTCAAGTAATGTACTTTTTCCTGCCCCAGTATCACCGGTGATAGCAAAAAGCCCACTGTGGCTCAATGGTGCTTGTTCAAAATCAACAGCGGCCTTAGTTAAAGATGCAAGGTTGCTAATGGTGATATTCAGTAATTTCATGTGTTTGGCTCTTCATCCATAGAGTTGATCACGTGTGCTAGACAATCCTTTAACGCATCTGGAACGGGTTCGTTGGCATCTACTTGTTGTGCAAATGCCAGAGCAAGTAAAGTCATTGGATCAAGTTGTTCAACTTGACCTAAATCTGTAAAAACCTCATTTTGTTGATGAGCTTGTTCACTTACCCGTTCTATACCACAGAATAATATGGGTTTATCTTTTAGTGCCTCATCGATAATGGCCCTAAATTGACTGTTGGTTTCACTGCTTTTCATACGTAGACGGACATAGCTAGGAGGTGTATTAGGGTCAAATTTAAGTTCATTGATCATGTCACACAAACTATTTAAGTCTGCGCCTCCACGCTCTGGAAGCAGCACCACATTTTGATGGCGTGGCACGTAAAGGGGGTTTACAGAGCTCAGCTGCTTGCCGTCAAATTCAGCTACTAAAACTTGGTGCTGATAGTTACGTTCAGAAAACGACATTGGGAGTGGGGTACCGCTATAGCGGATATGTTCGCTTTTGGCTACAGTTTGGGCCTTGTGCAAGTGCCCAAGAGCCACGTAGTCTGCATGTTGACTAAAAATATTTGCATTTATCGATTCAAACCCACCAATTGAGATATTGCGTTCAGAGTCACTTGAAATATCACCACCTTTGGCATGCAAATGGCCCATCAGAATGAGTGGTTCTTGTTCTGTAAGTGGGTTTGCTAATAGCGATTCTATAGCCTGATTGTAGGCTTCAGCAACGGCACTTTGATAGCTTATGTCGCTGGTCATTGAAATATCTGAAACTCGCAGAAATGGCATTGCAACAACATGAGCGGTCCCGTTTTTGGTTGCTATAGTCTTGATCACTTGCTCGGGAGCTTGTCTATCAAAACGACCTACCACATGAGTATCAAATAGTTGTAATAAAGGCTTGGCTGTTTCAATACGGTTTGCTGAATCATGATTGCCTGCAATTATGACAACATGTAAATCAGGACATGCGTGTTTTGCTTGCTTTATAAAAGTGTAGAGCTGCTGTTCGGCACTGGCAGGTGGTGTGGCCGTATGGTAAATGTCTCCCGCGATTAGCAGCAGATCGATATTCTGCGATGCTAATGTATCAACAAGCCAATCTAAAAAAGCCTGTTGCTCATCGGTGCGACTGTGCTCATAAAACTGTTGGCCTAGGTGCCAATCAGATGTATGCAATACTTTCATTCAGCGTTTCCTTGACGATAGAAACACTAATATAACATTGCCAGAGCTATTTGGTCAGCGGCTTATTTGCATCCAAGCAAAAAGAATTATAGGTAAAACAAGCAATAACAATACGGCAGGTGTTTTAAATGCCTTGACTTGCTTGGCTTGAAGCGCTTTCAAAGCTGATTTTTCATTACATGCCGCCACTTTATCGACATAAAAGTAGCCGTCATCTAAATACTCTTTGCAATTTTGCTCATCCGCAGGAATGGCAACAAGCTTCTCTTGTTTTTTCAGGATGTAAAAATCCATACTGCTCACCACATTTCTATTGCTAAACGGGTTCATTTATACGAGCAAAACTGGGGCCAACTTTTTATGGCATTTTTGCACGAAATAAAAAAGTGCGGGATTTTAAAGACAATTTCGATCAAATATCAACTATTAATTGAGGTTTTTTTATTTATTTACAAAATAGACACAATAATTTTGAAAAATGGCGAGTTGGCACGGTATTTTATTGCCATATTTAGTACTTATTCGAATTTGCGCATAGTCTATTTTTTATTGTTCTAAGATGAAAAGTGATTTTGCGCGTTACTTGAAGGATAATGTGTCTTTTGGACGCTAACAAACTAGGACCATTTTGTTTTGTTAGGTGCAATAAGGGGGATTCTCATCTAAGCAACAGCACTGATAAATCATTAGTGCAGCGCTTTGCAAGATGGCTATTCGTAACCTATGGTTTAATTACATTCGCCGATAATGGCAGGGATTATGATGTTACAGCTTAATGCACAGGCGTGCTCACAAAGTAGTGTAATGATACAACAGCAAATTAAAGGTGTGATATTTGATTTAGATGGCACATTAGTTAGCTCTGAATTGGATTTTCAGCTGATCAAAGCACAGGTAGGGTGCCCTCGAGATCTGGATTTGCTAGATTTTATCTCCCAACTCCCCTCACCATACATGCGTCAAGAAGCAATGAACATTGTACATCAGCATGAAATGCTCGATGCGCATAACGCGCAATTGATGCCGGGGGTTGCTAAGTGTCTTGAGCAACTCACTTTGATGCAAATACCTATGGCGATAGTAACTCGTAACTTTGGTCGCGCTGCGAAATTAAAGTTGAGTCAATGCAATGTGCCTATTTCGCTGATGCTAACCCGAGATGATGCCCCAGCTAAACCAAACCCAAGCGGTTTGCTACATATCGCAAAACAGTGGCATTTTACACCTAATCACTGCATGTATGTTGGAGATTATCTTTACGACATTCAAGCAGCCCATAATGCTAAAATGCGCTCTTGCCTTTATGCGCCGCACGAGATACCTCATTATGCCAGTCAGGCACATCATATATTGCATTCGTTTGATGATTTACCACAGCTTATAAAAGCTTTCGGTTAAGTAACCGAAGACAAAGCCCATCAAACGCTAGCCCAATGGCGAGAGTCTTGTTAAAATCTCGCCAATTTAATTTATTTAATCTATAAAACGAGAATTAAGATGGGCAGAGCATTTGAAGTCCGCAAGAACGCCATGGCAAAAACGGCGGCGGCAAAAACCAAAGTAAACTCAAAATATGGTAAAGAAATTTACGTTGTAGCGAAAAATGGCGGCCCTGACCCTGAAACAAACTTGTCTTTACGCCGTTTGATTGATAAAGCTAAGAAAGATCAGGTTCCAGCACACGTTATTGATAAGGCGGTTGAAAAAGCAGCCGGTGGTGCAGGTGAAGACTATGCCGCGGCTCGTTATGAGGGTTATGGACCAGGCAACTGTATGGTTATCGTGGATTGCTTAACTGACAACCCAAACCGTACTATTAAAGATGTACGTCTTCCATTTACTAAAACCGACTCAAAAATTGGTAGCCCAGGCTGTGTTGCGCACATGTTTGATCACCTAGCCATTTTAGGTTTTGATGGCGATGACGATGAAGCTGTTCTTGAAGCTCTAATGATGGCTGATGTTGATGTTACTGACGTTGAAGTAGAAGACGGTAAGGTCTCTGTATTTGCACCTCATACAGAATACTACAAAGCAAAAACGGCACTTACAGAAGCTTTTGAAGGCATTAACTTTGAAGTTGACGAAATTACTTTCGTGCCACAAACACATGTTGAAATCACAGATGCTGATGACATTGCTAACTTTGAAAAGTTCATGGGCATGTTAGAAGACTGTGATGACGTACAAAACGTTTATCATAATGCCATCGTGAAAAACTAAATTATCAATGGTAATTTTAAGCCGAGCTTTATGCTCGGTTTTTTATTGTCTGTAATAAGTTTAATCATTCAATGGTGGTGGAAAGTATTATGAGTAAAGTCGTGAGCACTGATAATTCTGAGCATTATCAGTGGGGTGAAGTCTGTGATGGTTGGCACTTAGCTGCAACATCTGGCTTGAGTGTGATCCAAGAGCGGGTGCCTGCAGGAGCTCAAGAAGTAAGGCATTTTCATCATTTTTCAGAGCAGTTCTTTTATATTTTACAAGGACAGGCGCAACTAGAAGTGGCTGGTAAGGTGTTGAGTCTCACAGCGGGGCAGGGGGTGCATGTTAGTGCCAATACGCCACATCAACTAAAAAATGTCTCATCAGAAATATTGAACATACTGGTTATTTCAACCCCTCCGAGCCATGGAGATCGTGTAATTTTAGAGTAGTTATGTTCTAGTTAGTAAAATACTGATCTCTTTGACGAGCGCGATACTGGCTTCATTGTCACCATGTACACACAGCGTATCAGCTTTTAGTGGTAGTTGCTTACCCGTGTTGGTTGTAACTGAGCCCTGTTCAACTAACTGTTTTACCTGTGCCATCAGCGCAGGTTTGCCATGTACGGCATTTGGTTGGCTGCGTGGCGTCAATAATCCCTTATCTGTATAAAGCCTGTCAGCAAATGCTTCAAACATAAGGTTAACACCATATTCGTTGGCAAGGTTTTGATGCTCTTCTTGTTTTGCAGTAGCCAAAATCATGAGCTTTAATGGTTTGGGGTAATGGGCGATTGTTTGGATCACGCTTTGCAAGATGGATTCATCTGCCATCATGTCATTGTAAAGTGCGCCATGGGGTTTAACATAACTGACTGATAGTCCTTGGCATTGTGCCATGCCATCCAAAGCCGCGATTTGATAATGCAAAGTATTTTTGAGGGTTTGCGGCGAGAGTTTCATAGAGCGACGTCCAAAGCCTTGCAGATCTGGGTAACTCGGGTGAGCGCCTATGGTGACACTATGTTGTTTGGCCAGCTCGAGTGTTTTGGCTATGATGTCTGGGTCTCCACCATGAAAACCACAGGCGATATTGGCACAGTCAATAACGGCCATAGCCTGCTCATCCAAGCCCATAGTCCAAGCGCCGAAGCTTTCACCTAAATCACAGTTTAACAGCATCTATCTTATCCTATTTTATCGTTACTGGCAGTGTACCATGAGCTTGCGCTTGGCCTAATATCACCTGTGCTAGCGCGGTAAATGCGGGGCCCGCAACGCGGTTGCTATTATCTACATCAATATTATAAGCATAGCTTGCCAGCACAGCATCGCTGTAGGGCGAAAATTGAGAGATTTCATATGGAGCTCGTAGGCTAATAAACAGCGTTTGTTTTTGCTGCTTTTTCGCATACTTCAAAAGTGCTTTGAGCGCGCTGGGCTGCTCTTGACGAGATAGAGCGAACTCTTCTAGTTTACTAACATCTTCCATACCGCCAATTTCAACCGCACTTTGTTGCGGACTCGCATGTGCGCCTATCACCCAATCGGCTTGCTTAATAGCTGCATGGGCAATCTTGGGATCAAAGCCTTGCAAGCTACTACAACTAATTTGTAAAGGGGCTTTACTATATAGTTCAAGCGCTTGGCGCATTGCCTCACACTTGCGCTGATCAGGCATAATAATATGTACTTTGCTGTTAACTTTGATATCAACCGGTAACAGATCTGAATTTTTTACTTGTGTGATTGCCGCTAATGCAAGCTCTGCTTCTAACTTTCTATGACTAGGGTTACCCAGTGTTGCGCGCGCAATACTGGCTGAAACCTTGGTTTTTTTGTTGAAAAAACGCTTTTTTAGTTCATAAATACGCTGCGCCGATAGTGCTACCTCATGCTCATTCAGCTGTCCTTGGTTGACGGCTTTGGTGAGAGTTTGCAAGAGCTTTTCTAATTTTCCGATATCACTGGGGGTGCGAATGGTAATAGGCATTAGCGCAATATCGACTCCGGCTTTGAAAGTTTCGAGTACAGCGGAATTGGCGTCAAAAAAATCGCTGATACCTGCCATGTCTAATGCATCAGTGATGATCACTCCTTGGTAGCCTAATTTATCGCGCAGCAGGTCATGCATAATTTTACGCGACATAGTGGCAGGTTTGAGCATGTGTTTACCATGTTTGTTTTCCAGCGTGCTGTTATCGAGCGCAGGGTATTGAATATGCGCCGTCATGATCATGCCCGGTGGGTTGGTTTTGATCACCGCTTGAAAGGGCGCTAAATCATTTTGCCAAATAACCTTTTCATTGTGCTCTACACGTGGCAGGCCTGTGTGGCTGTCGACGTGAGTATCACCGTGGCCTGGGAAATGTTTGAGTGCGGAGATCACTCGCTGCTGTTCAAATGCTTTAACTTGAGCTGCACCTAATTTGGCAACCACATTTGGGTCTTCTGAAAACGAGCGCACGTTAATCACTGGGTTTTCGGCATTCATGTTTACATCAACGGTTGGCGCAAAATTAACGTTAATTCCAAGACTCGTTAGCTCTTTGGCGATGGCCGTTGCTACTGAGCTTGCGTAGTGAGTATCGTGTTTAGGGTAAGTCGCACCTATGCTCATATTGCCAGTAAATGAAGTGGCCTGTTCGCGATTAATGCGTGCCACGCGTCCACCTTCTTGGTCAATGGCAATAAGTAGTGGTTGAGGGTGTTTAGCTTTGTGCGCGGCACTTTGTAGTTGATTGTTTAAGTTGACTATTTGCTCTATGTCTTGGGTGTTTTCAGAGAATAAAATCACACCCCCAATGTGATACTTACTTATTACATCGGCAAGCTCTGAGGGGAGGGTTGTCATTGGTGAGCGACATGTTTCACTGTTCCCTTGTTGGCAAAAATAGCGAAAATCAAGCATGAGCTTTTGGCCCAACTGCACCTCAAGAGGGAGCTGTGAGCCAGCAAGTGATGTGTTACTTAGTGTCATCGTGAAAATAATACCCAGTGGTTTTAAGAGCTTAAAAAGCGCCATAAAATAAATACAAAGTGATTGTTATTATGGTGGCTAATTTAGCATTAACCTAAGGTGATTGATAACTTCTACGTTCAATTTGTCTTTGCTTGGTCCATGGGTAAGGTCAAAGTAGCGCAGTATTTTGGCTGGTCTGGTTTATCAAAGTAGGGCTTCAACCTTGGCATCAACACTGGCGATGCATACTATGGCGTACTTTTTTGGTTGGTACTGTTGTTATAAGTATTCTTAATATTGAGCGTTAAATAGTGGACTCTGGGCCATTAGTTAAATCATTGAAAAATTTAAATTATATTTATTTTCAAAACTAAAATCCCAAATGTGGGATTGAAACTGAGGTTCATCCCAAAAATGAGGCGCGGCTAAACTAAAAGGGGAGCAGCAGTTAACAGGTTGCCATATTGAGCTGAATTAATCAGAAAGTCGCACAGTAAAGTTATATACTGAAAGTAACAAAACAACCAAGCGCAAGGATACCGAGTGCATTACATTGTTTTATGCTGCTGTGTTTTATTGGTTTTTGTAGGGACCTTGGCCAACGCTGCTGATGTGGTGCGATATAACATGGCAGAGTATATACACGACCCAAAGCAAGCTTATTATATTTCGTTGTTACACTTGGCTATGGAAAAAAGCACCGCCAAGTACGGCGACTTTGAACTCAAGGCGTTAATGCTCAATGATGTGCCTCAAGGTCGAACTTTAGATTTACTTGCCAATCAAGACATTATTGATGTGCACTGGAGCATGACCTCAATTGGGCGTGAGCAGCAGCTCGGTGTGGTATATATTCCACTATTGCGTGGGCTTATGGGCGCGCGATTATTTTTGATCCACCAAGATGATGCCAATAAGTTTGCCAAACTAAAGAACCCAATGCATTTGTTAAACTATTCGGTGGGCAGTGGGGTAGATTGGCCTGATACCAAAATTTATGAAAAAAATGGTTTTGATGTTGCGACATCAGATACCTCTCATTTGCATGACATGCTAGAGCAACGGCGTTTTGAGCTATTCCCAAGGGCGCTACATGAACCTTGGGGAGAAATTGAACAAAGGCCTTTGCTGATAGTTGAACCGAACTTTGCGATGTGTTACCCCGCGGCCATGTATTTTTTTGTGAATCCTCAAAATGATAGATTAAGAAAGCGGATCACCGAGGGGTTAGATCAGGCTATTAATGATGGCAGCTTTGAGCGCTTGTTTTTTTCAAATGTGATCATTGCTGCAGCGTTGCAAAAAAGTAGCTTTACCAAACGTAAGGTGCTTAAAATTCCTAATCCATACATAAGTATCAGAACACGTGATACGCTCAATACGAAGCGCTATATATGGCAACCATTACAGCACTGCGTAACACCTAACATGTAAAATTAGGTGTTACGTTTGCTCGACTAAAAAGAGTGTTAATTATTCGATTTATTAGTAATGACTTGGTCTACACTCCACTGACCCGCCCCATGTGCAGCCAGTACTAAAAACCCTCCCGCCATTGCAATGTTTTTAAAGAACATAATAAACTGCATTTGATCTGCGAAGTTAGCATGAAACAAAATGGCGCTGACAACACAAAACAGCGCTAGTGCCAAAGCGGTAATTTGGTTTAAAAGTCCAATGAGAATAAATAAGCCCCCAATGACTTCTAGCGCGATAACGAGTGGCAGTAGCTCACCAGGCAAACCAACAGAAGCCATATATTGCGCACTGCCATCATATTGTTGAATTTTGTTTAAGCCAGCCATAATGAAAATGGCTGATAGACCAAAACGAGCTAGTAGCACAGAAACATTGGCAAACAGAGTATTGTTTGTAAGTGGGTTAATCATGTTCATAGTAATTCCTCATAACATTAAGTTCAAAAACCAGCATAGGCTGACCGATGAAGCTAGTTTATATTCTTACTACAAGATTAAAATTATTGTATTTAGAAGTTTTCATTCGCTTTTTAAGAACGAAAGCCAATCTGACCGTAATAGCGCAATTTCAATCAAGACAAGTATAGCTGCCTTATTCACACTAACGGCTTTGATTTTTAGGGATTAAATAAATGGACCACAAAGGTACACTAGAAAATCGCATTCAAAGAGTATGCGACTATATTAATCATCATCTTGATAGACAGTTAGACTTAACACAGCTCAGTGAGGTAGCGGCCCTTTCTAGGTATCATTTTCATCGCGTGTTTTTGGCTTATACAGGAGTGAGTGTAATTAAGTTTTTGCAGTTGGCTCGGTTAAAGCGGGCCTCTTTTGAGCTAGCGTTTGAACTTGATATGAAAATTATCGACATAGCATTAGCGGCACAATTTGATAGCAGTGAAGCGTTCTCACGAGCGTTTAAACGTACCTTTTCGCAAACGCCAAGTCAGTTTAGACAAAACCCTGATTGGCCAAACTGGTATCAAGTATATGAGTTTACTTTACCCAGCTGTAATAACTCACTAGAGGTATCAATAGTCGAGTTTGCACACACTCCTATTGCGTATTTAACTCATTGTGGAGACCCACAACGCGTGTACGAAAGTGCAGGCCAGTTTGTTGCTTGGCGAAGACAAAGCCAATGTTCACCCATAGCCCATTGTCGCACCTTTGGTATTCCTAACGGCGACCCAAATACCATGGAGGAATCAGCTTTTCGATTTAAAATATGCGGCTCACTGCGTCATAACAGCACAACCATTCCAGACAATGAATTTGGCGTAAAAGCCGGAGCGATCCCCGCAATGCGCTGCGCAAAAGCCACCCACTTTGGCAGCCATGATAACTTAGAAAAAACCATTTATGCTTTGTATGAGCAATGGCTACCGCAAAACCAAGAGCAACTTGGCGACCATCCAGTGTTCTTTGAGTATCTAAACCTCATTCACGAAGTGGATGAATGCGACCTACGCACCGATGTGTATTTGCCTCTGGTGTAAACTCTGTGCAGGGCGAATCGGTTGATAGGTGTAAATGGGGATTACAGTTGGTTTTTCGAAGTGTGCAACCAATGCGTGACTATGGCAATATAAAGCAAAAGTTGATCAGGTATGATATACCATACTTTGTTGCCCCTCATTAATGCTCTTTAAAATCAATAAACTAAAGAACCGAAGAAAAATAAGGTATTTTTCTTAAATTGGCTATAACTTGTTTATTTCTTGAGTTTTTTAGCTAATATTCTATTGTTCACCGCCACACAGGCGGCTCAGAAAAAACGAATAAAGTTCGCCATTTGATACGTAATGTTCACCGCCACACAGGCGGCTCAGAAAGTATAAATGGCCCAAGTAGGCACACCCTTGCTGTTCACCGCCACACAGGCGGCTCAGAAATTTATTACCTAAAGGAGTCTCCGCTACCAAAAGTTCACCGCCACACAGGCGGCTCAGAAATTTGTGATTTCTCTTGCCATAACCGGCGGAACGTTCACCGCCACACAGGCGGCTCAGAAAACATGAAGTTTTCAATGGAAGTGAGAGGTTTGGTTCACCGCCACACAGGCGGCTCAGAAAAAGTTAATTTTGAGGGTGGTGAGCCGCCCAAAGTTCACCGCCACACAGGCGGCTCAGAAAGTAAACAACTGACCAACCGTTTCCGTCACCGTGTTCACCGCCACACAGGCGGCTCAGAAAACAATGTAGTTGGGTGGGTGGTAACGGCCCCAGTTCACCGCCACACAGGCGGCTCAGAAAGTTATTTTGAGTAATACCGATGATTGCATATTGTTCACCGCCACACAGGCGGCTCAGAAATGGCCCTGCAATGATGTAGATTTTGCCAATGCGTTCACCGCCACACAGGCGGCTCAGAAATGCGGGGCAGGCAATCAAACATTGAATACCAGGTTCACCGCCACACAGGCGGCTCAGAAATCGATGGGACTATCGCAAGATAAAGCGGTACAGTTCACCGCCACACAGGCGGCTCAGAAAACATTTGTAAGGGTCTAGAGGCCGCGTAACTAGTTCACCGCCACACAGGCGGCTCAGAAAATCAGTGATCAGCTTGGCTAAGCCTTCAATCAGTTCACCGCCACACAGGCGGCTCAGAAACCATACTTGAACGTAGATATGGCTGGTTGTTTGTTCACCGCCACACAGGCGGCTCAGAAATCTGCTTCTAGCTCAATAGCAAGACAAGTTACGTTCACCGCCACACAGGCGGCTCAGAAAAGATACAGGGGATCTTATTGCTGATTGCGGTAAGTTCACCGCCACACAGGCGGCTCAGAAAAATCTTCAATGTCATTCATTGGGTCATATGTCGTTCACCGCCACACAGGCGGCTCAGAAAACACCACTGTCATCCTGACGAAGGTCAGGATCTTGTGCCAGTTTTATCGCAATGTGCAAATGGACCCTGAAACAAGTTCAGGGTGACAGTTTGATTTAGAATGTCTGGATATAGGTACAGGCGGCTCAGAAAACACCACTGTCATCCTGACGAAGGTCAGGATCTTGTGCCAGTTTTATCGCAATGTGCAGATGGACCCTGAAACAAGTTCAGGGTGACGGTTTGATTTAGAATGTCTGGATATAGGCACAGGCGGCTCAGAAAACACCACTGTCATCCTGACGAAGGTCAGGATCTTGTGTCAGCTTTATCGCGATGTGCAGATGGACCCTGAAACAAGTTCAGGGTGACGGTTTGATTTAGAATGTCTGGATATAG
>NZ_MNAN01000037.1:224761-382849 GCF_001854475.1 Pseudoalteromonas byunsanensis | reverse complement strand
GGGTGACGATTGATGAGATTGGGAGTTGGGCTGCAAGACTGAGTTCAGGGTGACGGTTTGATTTAGAATGTCTGGATATAGGCACAGGCGGCTCAAAAAACACCACTGTCATCCTGACGAAGGTCAGGATCTTGTGCCAGCTTTATCGCGATGTGCAGATGGACCCTGAAACAAGTTCAGGGTGACGATTGATGAGATTGGGAGTTGGGCTGCAAGACTGAGTTCAGGGTGACGGTTTGATTCAGGCTGGATATAGACTCTGGCGGCTCAAAAAACACCACTGTCATCCTGACGAAGGTCAGGATCTTGTGCCAGTTTTATCGCAATGTGCGGGTGGACCCTGAAACAATTAGAAAGCAATCATGTTGAGTTTTATGTGATTTAGCAGAATATTGCTCTACCTCAAAAAAAGAGGAATAACTCGTCTATTTTTATTGTATTTGGCGAATTTGCGTTTTAGTCTGAAAGTTAACCATATGTAAATTATAGGTACAAAGGCTAGCATGGAAGACTTCAGCCCAACCGATTTGAAAGCAATTCTACATTCTAAACGAGCCAATATTTATTACTTGGAGCACTGCCGAGTAATGCAAAAAGATGGCCGTGTTCTATACCTCACAGAAGCTAAACATGAAAACCAATATTTTAATATTCCCATCGCGAACACCACGGTTTTAATGCTCGGCAACGGTACTTCTATTACCCAGGCGGCTATGCGTATGCTGGCCCACGCGGGTGTGTTGGTGGGGTTTTGTGGCGGAGGCGGTACGCCGTTGCATATGGCCTGTGAGGTAGAGTGGTTTACGCCACAAAGTGAATATCGGCCCACTGAGTATTTACATGGTTGGCTGCAATTTTGGTTTGATGATGAAAAACGCTTAAGTGCGGCTAAAGCATTTCAGCAAGCGCGCATTCACTATCTCGAAAAAGTGTGGAGCAAAGACCGAGACCTGAAAAGCGAAGGGTTTGAATTCAACCATGATGCTATTCAAAACGCACTGAATGCGTTTCATAAGCGTACTGATGAAGCGAGCAAACCGTCAGAGTTATTACTTACCGAAGCCCAGTTAACCAAGGTGCTTTACAAATACGCAGCCAATAATACCGGCGTTAAAGACTTTACTCGGCAGCATCAAAGTACTGATAAAGCCAATGACTTCTTAAACCATGGTAACTATTTGGCCTATGGACTTGCAGCCAGTTGTTTATGGGTGCTGGGTATTCCACACGGGTTTGCGGTCATGCACGGCAAAACCCGCCGCGGGGCTTTGGTGTTCGATGTAGCCGATTTAATTAAAGACGCGCTGGTACTGCCGTGGGCATTTGTGTGTGCAAAAGAAAACGCCACAGAGCAAGAGTTTCGTCAGCAAGTACTCCAAGCATTTACTGATCATAAAGCGTTGGATTACATGTTTGATACGGTGAAGAAAATTGCACTGCAAACATACTCAAGTGAGCAAATTGAGGCAAGCAACTTATGATGGTGACGTTTGTCTCTCAGTGCGAAAAAAACGCCCTCAAAAAAACGCGACGAGTGTTAGACGCGTTTGCTAACCGCATAGGCGATAACACATGGCAAACGTTGATCACCGAAGATGGCTTACTCACCGTTAAAAAAATGCTGCGCAAAACCGCCAGCCGCAGTACAGCCGTAAGTTGTCACTGGATACGCTCACGTTCTAGGAGCCAACTGCTGTGGGTGGTGGGCAATCGTAATAAATTTAATCTAGAGGGGGTAGTGCCGGTGAATTGGACAAGGCGCAGCCTACTTAACAGTGAAATTGAAAGCGATTGGCACTTTTTGCCTTTGATTAAAGGTTTGGTTGGGATTGCTGCATTGTTTCATGACTGGGGCAAGGCCACTGAGCTGTTTCAAAGTAAATTACAACCGAATAACCCAAACCAGTTTAAAGGCGACCCAATACGCCATGAATGGATCTCACTATTGTTACTACGCGGCTTTATTGACTCAATAAGTGAGCATTCAGATAAAGCATGGTTGCAGGCGTTAAGTTGTGGCGATATTAATGAACAAAAAATTCAAGCTGCGATTAAGCAAGGCCCACTTAGGCCAATGGCGCAATTACCACCTATTGCAAAGCTTGTTGCATGGCTGGTGGTGTCTCATCATCGCTTACCTTTGCCAAAGCAAGGTTCGCCTGATGATTATAAATCAGAAACAGCTAAGTCGCTTGATGAAATGCTTGCTAAAATCACGCAGCAGTGGGGCTATGAAAATAGCTATAACAAAAAGGAATTTGAAAAGCGCTTAGGGCAGTGCTTTGAATTTCCCAATGGCTTAATGAGTAACTCCAAGCCGTGGCTTAGTCGAGTTAAACGCTGGTCATCAAGTTTACTTGATTATCAAGCGCTTGCTATAAAAGCGATAGAAACGGGCGGCTATCGGGTGCTAGTGCATCATGCTCGGCTGTGTTTAATGTTGGGCGATCATTATTATTCATCTCAACAAGCAGACAAAAAATGGCAAAACACCACGGGGCTGTTCGCAAATACTGACAGAGCAACCAAGCAGTTAAAACAAAAGCTGGATGAACATTTAGTGGGGGTGGCGCGTTATGCCACCCAAGCGGCGCACTTATTACCTGCGTTCGAGAGTGAACTGCCTCTGGCAACAGACATAGAAAGCTTAAGAAAGCCAAGCCCAAAAGACTATAAATGGCAAGACAAAGCCGTTGCTCAAATTAGCCAATGGTGTGCTTTGCAAGCTGAAAAAGAGCAAAAAAGGTTTGGCTTTTTTGCCCTCAACATGGCAAGTACAGGCTGTGGTAAAACATTTGCCAATGCCAAAGTTATGCGCGCGCTGTCGGACGATAGCAAAAGCCTTCGTTATATTTTGGCTTTGGGCCTGCGCACGTTAACTCTACAAACGGGTGATGAATACGCGCAAAGGGTAGGGTTAGACAGCACTCAGTTGGCGGTTGTGATCGGTTCAAAAGCGGTCATGGAGTTACATAAAAAACATAAAACTGCGGCGCACACCAGTAACTTTGAACAAACTGGCTCAGAATCTGAAGCGCCGCTACTAGACGAAGATGTTGATTTTGAATGTGATATTCCACAAGAAAACCTCACCACCGTACTAAATAGTGAGCGCGATAAAAAGTTTTTATATGCCCCTGTGCTTGCTTGCACCATTGACCACATCATCAGCGCAATTGAAACAACACGTGGGGGTAAATACATACTGCCGTCTTTACGGTTAATGTCGTCTGACTTGGTGATAGATGAGGTAGATGACTTTACAGACGGTGATTTAATTGCGATCGGCAGGCTGATCCATCTTGCGGGTATGCTGGGGCGAAAAGTGATGCTCTCCTCTGCTACCATTCCCCCATCACTGGCCGAGGGTTACTTTAAAGCATATCGCGATGGTTGGCGCTTGTATTGTGCCACCCGCAGTGCGAGCGAACACATAGGGTGTGCTTGGATAGATGAGTTTAATACACACCTAGATACCAATCGTGCCAGCTCGCTAGAGTCAGCTAAAGGGCCAGCTATATTGCAGTATCGTGCAAAACACGACGAGTTTATTCAAAAGCGCCAAGGCAAATTGGCACAGCAACCTATTTTAAGAAAAGCCGATATCAGCCTTTGCGAGGCGATATATGATAAGAAGCAAGTGCCAGCGCAACAAGTAGAAGGCGAGCAAACCAAGCAATCAGCCTACTTTGGCGTGATTGCTCAAAGTATTTTAGTAAAACACGGTGAGCACCATTTTGTGGATGAACATACTAAGCTCAAGGTGTCATTTGGGGTGGTACGTGTTGCAAACATTAAACCCTGTGTGGCGCTGGTTCAGTTTTTACTGTCGTATGATTGGCCCGATGACATTGCAGTTAGGGTAATGCCTTACCACAGCCAGCAAACACTGCTACTGCGTTCAATACAAGAGCAGCATTTAGACCAAGTGTTAAAGCGTAAAGAAAGTGCCAACGAACAGCCCAAAGCGCTACAAAATACACTCATACGTGAACATTTAAATAAGCTATCAAGTCAACAAAACCAAGTTAAAAGCCTTATTTTCGTATTGGTTGCCACACCCGTTGAAGAAGTAGGGCGCGACCATGATTTTGATTGGGCGGTGATAGAGCCATCATCGTATCGCTCAATCATTCAACTTGCAGGGCGCGTACGCAGGCATCGTAAAACAGCGGTTGAAAGCCCCAATGTTGCCTTGCTGCAATACAACTATAAAGCCATTAAAAACGCCCATGTTGACGGTTTTAAAGCCTTTGTTAGTCCGGGGTTTGAAAAAAACGGTCGGTTAAAAAGCCATGATTTAACACAGCTAATTGATGTTAAACAGGTCGCTGAGCGTTTAGATGCCAGCGCACGGATCTGTAAACCCAAACATATCAATGCGGACTATGTTGAAAACTTGACCCAAGCGCAAAGCCTTGCGGAGCTTGAGCATGTGGTAACGCTGTGCGCCGTGGCCTATTACAAATCAACCGGTTCGGGCGCGCGGGGGCCTGGTACTTTGCAAGGTTATCTTGAACACCACTGGTTTTTAACGGCATTACCGCAAGCACTCACCCCTTTTCGACAAGGGTCACCCAATGTAAAAACCTATTTGGTGTTTGATCAATACCAGCAGCGTAGCCGTTTTTGTGAAAAAGACCCCCAAGGCCAAGCCATCGACAGAGAAGAGATCCTTAATATAAAGCGCATAGCGTTGAGCGCGCACCAGCTTCAACGACTATGGTTAGTCAGAGACTTTGACCAAGCCTGCGCTGAGCTGGCTGATTGTCATGCACATGAACAAAGCCCGCTGACTCAGCGCATTATATCGCTTAAATACGGCGAGCTGAGCTTTCCATTTAATGAAAACAAACGCTATGCATATAACGATCAACTTGGGCTGGTGAAGGTTGAGTGAAAGGAGGCCAGAGCTGAGCTCTGGCCTCTAAGCCGCCTTTGTGGCGGTGAACAATCTATATTGAATTTCAATATTGCATTTTCTGAGCTGCCTTTGTGGCAGTCACACGTTAATCATATAGATAAAAAGATATTTATCAATGTTAAAATAAATTTCAATACTGCATGGCTTTACTTTGTCTTTCGATCCTTCTAAACTGATTAATAGTTGAGCTGGCATTGGGGGCCATTAGTATGGATAAGCGGTATGTAATTACAGAAACTACAACCAGAAGCGTAACTGAAACTAAGACTAAAGAAATAAGCTTAGTCTCGGAACGTAACGCTGTAAAGCAGCAGTTGCCCGATATGAGTAACTCAAGGTGGAGGTATCTGTTAAAAAAGCCGTTAGATATATTGTGGGACTATGTTAAGTCTAAAATTTCAGGAGGGAACGATGATAGATAAAGCAGTTGATGCGTTTTTTAAAGAAAGAAAAGCCGCATGGCTTAAAAAAAACATAAAAGCGTCAATGTTAGGTGACGAAATACAACAAACACATATGGAATGCGAGTCGGTATTTAGTTTGCAAAACTGGTTACCTAATGCGGCAAAAAGAGCAGGGCAGATCTCTATTTCTACCCACCCATGCACCTTTAGCCACCCCAGTGCACGAAAAAACAAAAATGGCTATGTCAGCTCGATTATCGCCAAAAGTGAAGCAAGTAATGATGGCTTTTTACGTTCAGGGAATGTAGAGGTAGTAGCCGATGCGTTAGGTAATGCGGCGGCGCTAGATGTTTATAAGTTTTTAACCCTAGTGCTAGAAGACGGGCAAACCTTATTACAGCACCTTGAGCAAGACACCGACTTAGCACAGCGCTTGTTTAGAACCACCCCCATGCATGAAGCCTCTGATTACGATGCACTTAAAGAGGGCTTTTTAGCTATGACTGCCCCAAGTAAAGAAGTCGTCACAAGTTCAAAAATAAAACAAGTTTACTTTCCGCTTACTGCAAAAAATAGTGATGATGTAAGTTATCACCAACTATCGCTATTAACCGCGTCTGGCATTTTATTTGCGCTGAGAAAGCGTTTAGATACGATGCGCTTTGGTGATGAGATAAAGCTGGCCAGAGAGCAGCGTAAAGCCAATTTAGCCCACCCAACTCATTGCGAAATTAGCAACCTTACTACTATTGGTTATGGCGGCACAAAGCCGCAAAACATCAGCGTGTTAAACAACCAAAATGGCGGTAAAGCGCATTTATTGATGAGTATGCCGCCTAAACTACAGCGACGAGATCTTCATTTTCCACGCAGTGATTTTTTTGCTCAAGTAGTACGTTATCGCCATTGCCAAGCGCAGTTTAAAGCACTCGATGTGTTGTATCGCTTACCCAACGAGCATTTTAACAATATGCATACCAGAGCAAAACGCGACGAGCTATATCAAAGCGTGATTGATCATGTGATTGAAAAAATGTACCTGATAAGAGAAGTGGCTGTGCAGCAATATGTGGCAACCAGTAGTGGTTTAGCTCAAGCGCAGCGAGTGTGGTTATGCCCAGAGCATGACCAACAGCGCTTTGAAACCGACAGTTGGTTAGATGAAATTTGTGATGCCATCGTCAATTTTATGTTTCATGGCTATGAAAAAACGCTGGGCAATAAAGCTGTTAAGCTCAGCTATGCAGAGCGCCAGCATATGAAGCAAGTGGTACACGATAACAAGGAGTTTTTACGATGATAGGAGCAGTAAAAAAACTGCTGGTCATACCGCATATAAAGGTACATAACGCTAACGCGCTTTCTAGCCCGTTTACCATCGGCTTTCCTGCAATGACCGCATGGTTAGGCGCGGTACATGCTTTGCAGCGCCAGCTAAACAAACAACACATAGGAGTGGCTTTTAACGCTGTTGGGGTAATAAGCCACGATATTGACTTGCAAACATACAAAGGGGAAAGCGATTACGTTCACTCAATTGTGGGCACAGGCAATCCGCTGGATAAAACAGGCGCAAGATCAGCCTTTATTGAAGAAGCCCGCTGTCACCTTGATGTGAGTTTAGTGATTGAGTTTGACAACATAACCGTGGATGAACGAGCGCGTTTGATTGAGCAAGTAACACAGCTTTTGCATGGCAAAATGAAAATGGCCAGCGGTGATATTAAAAGCTTTAAAACGCCCATTTGCATGAATGTAACACACGACGATGAGGGCGAGCTTAAAAAGCTGCAAAGGCTCCTTATGCCCGGATATGCGCTGATAGAGCGTCGCGATTTAATGATAGCGGCAATGAGTGAAGGGCAAGATGCCCTGCAAGCGCTGATTGATTTTACCTCGGTACATTACAGTTGCGAAACCGACGACACCGACAAGGTGAAGTGGTTTCGGCACAGTAAACAAGTGAATGGCGCATCGGCGGGTTGGATTGTACCCATTGCTACCGGATTTTATGGAATAAGCGAGTTGGCAGCGGCTAAAAACCAAAGAGATCCCGATACCCCACACCGCTTTGCTGAAAGCCTAGTCACTCTGGGTGAGTTTAAAATGCCCCACCGTATTCACTATGTAGAAGATATGTTGTGGCGTTATCACTCCCAAGGCGACTACTACCTTTGTCAGCAAAGTAAATTTGCAACACCTGAGCCATGTGACTCAGGGAACGAATTTGAATAGCACTGAATTTAAAAATTAAAGAAAAGGACAATCAACATGGCTAAAAAAGAAAACACCGCATCAGTATTGGCATTTGAGAAAAAACTCGTAACCAGTGATGGGCATATGTATGGCACGACTTGGCAAGAGCGTACCACACGCTTACAGCCGCTAAAATTAAATGAAAAGTCGGTGCGCGGTACCATTTCAAACCGCTTAAAAGCGGCCATCAAAGGCGACCCTGCAAAACTGAACGCGGAGGTTGAAAAAGCCAACCTACAACGGGTTGATGCCTGCGCGCTAACACCTGAGCAAGACACCTTGAACTTACAATTTACTATTAAAGTGCTGGGCGGCATTACCGAGCCTGCAGCCTGTAATAATGATTTGTTTAAGCAAAGCTACCGCAATGCAGCGCGTGCTTATATTGAAACACACCAATTTGCCGAGTTAGCGCGCCGCTACGCCATTAACTTAGCCAACGCTCGGTTTTTATGGCGCAACCGAGTTGGTGCAGAGCAAATAGAAGTGCAGGTGTCGGCTAAAAATAACCAAGTTGAAAAATCGTGGACCTTCGATGCAACGCAATACAGTACCAAACATTTTGACCATCAAGACGAAAAAATTGATGAACTGGCCACTTTGATTGCCCAAGCACTGAGCAGCGACAATGACTTCTTGATGCTGGATATAAACTGTTATGCCCAAGTTGGCCGCGCGCAAGAAGTATACCCAAGCGAGGAGTTAGTACTTGATAAAGGCAAAGGCGAGAAAAGCAAAATGCTCTATCAGGTGCAAGACATTGCTGCCATGCACTCACAAAAGCTAGGCAACGCGCTGCGCACAATTGATACGTGGTACCCAGAATTTACCGACCCAGAAGCCAGTGCAGGCCCAATTGCCATCGAACCTTATGGTGCGGTAACCAACCGAGGAAAGGCATATAGAACACCCGCTGAAAAACAAGACTTTTACACCTTTTTTGATGTCTGGGCCAGAGGAGAGCAGTTGCAAGCCACTGAGCAGGAGCATTATGTGATGGCCACATTAGTGCGCGGTGGGGTGTTTGGAGAAAGCGACAAATAAGGTGGTTGTATGAATTACTACTTAGACATTACCTTGTTGCCAGACGCCGAGGCTAACTTGGGTTTTTTATGGCACAAGGTGTATCAACAAATTCATTTGTTGCTGGTGGAGCATAAAGTCAGTGAGCAGGATTCTGCCATAGCAGTGTCGTTCCCTTTGTATGGTGACAAGCCGTTTCCGCTGGGCAATAAACTCAGATTGCTTGCCGAGTCTGAACAGCAACTCGTTGATTTAAAGGTAGAGCAATGGTTGTTGCGCTTATCGGATTATGTGCACATTAAAGCCATAAAAGCCGTACCAAGTAATATTACACAATATGCGTATTTCAAGCGTTGGCGCTTTAAAAACCCAGATAAACTGCGACAAGAGGTCGATAGCCGAGCGCAAGCCATTGCAACAAAAAATGGTTTTGCTGTTGAAGAAGTTAAAAGCCGTTTGTTGCAAGCAATTGATAACTTTAAGCAACACTCTAAATTGCCTTTTATCAATTTACGGAGTTTGTCGACCGATAGTGTGCTAAGCCCTGCTGAGCGTAGAAAGTTTTTGTTGTTTATTGAGTGCCAAAAAACAAGCAAGCCGAGTGATAACATACCACTGTTGACGTGTTATGGGCTCAGTCGGCGCTCAGAAGCACAGCAAGTCGCAGTGCCGTGGTTTTAAGGCTGGTTGACACCTTAAAAACCCTTTTATTTTTGCTCTTTAAAAACCAATATATAAATCAGTAAGTTGCAATAAGTCGTTTTTCATTAGGTAAAATCGCTATTTTTTACCTAATGACTTGTTGTAACTTATTTTTGTATTAGAATTTTATTGTTCACCGCCACACAGGCGGCTCAGAAAATTTGAGTTTTGGCATGTACGCCTTTTCTGATGTTCACCGCCACACAGGCGGCTCAGAAATGTTTGAGTGAGCTGAGACTTAAGTTTTGCTTGTTCACCGCCACACAGGCGGCTCAGAAATATTACATGGGCATCGCGGGCAATTTCGTCGTGTTCACCGCCACACAGGCGGCTCAGAAATAGATACCCAAAGTAAGCGGCACTGCGAGAATGTTCACCGCCACACAGGCGGCTCAGAAAGTATTTGGGCTGTTTAATTCGAGCACCTACTGGTTCACCGCCACACAGGCGGCTCAGAAATTATTAAGTGCATTGACAAGCGCTTCAGGCATGTTCACCGCCACACAGGCGGCTCAGAAAAAAGAGATCACTATAGATAACTTAGCTTATAAGTTCACCGCCACACAGGCGGCTCAGAAAAGTGGTCAGGCCGTATCGGTGTATATGAATTCGTTCACCGCCACACAGGCGGCTCAGAAAAGCTAGTAAGCTTTAACCATCAACACAAATATGTTCACCGCCACACAGGCGGCTCAGAAAACTCTGAAAACTTACTGATCAAGTATTGCTGAGTTCACCGCCACACAGGCGGCTCAGAAATAACTACGATGCAAGCCTGTTTCACCCAGCGCGTTCACCGCCACACAGGCGGCTCAGAAATGGTTTGATGACAATATTAACGAGGGTGGCGAGTTCACCGCCACACAGGCGGCTCAGAAATCAACAGGTGGTGTAACTTCTCTACTGTTCTCGTTCACCGCCACACAGGCGGCTCAGAAACGAATATAGTACATTGTATGATGAGAAACTTTGTTCACCGCCACACAGGCGGCTCAGAAAGAATGTGAACGAGCCAAAGAATAGTGCGGCCAGTTCACCGCCACACAGGCGGCTCAGAAATGAGGATAGTATCATCCCTGACTTTCTAAACAGTTCACCGCCACACAGGCGGCTCAGAAAGCTAATGGCACCAGAATTATCTAATACTAAAAGTTCACCGCCACACAGGCGGCTCAGAAAAGCGAGTAGAACTAATTGCCCCTGATTCAGTTGTTCACCGCCACACAGGCGGCTCAGAAAATTCGACTATGGTACTTAACTAAATAAAATCCGTTCACCGCCACACAGGCGGCTCAGAAATTATAACCCATCGACCGTAGCAATTTAACATCGTTCACCGCCACACAGGCGGCTCAGAAATAGTTACTTTGGATTTTTCAAACACAAATGCTGTTCACCGCCACACAGGCGGCTCAGAAACGCAATAGATGCTATCCCGAGAGTTTCATAGCGTTCACCGCCACACAGGCGGCTCAGAAAAATTGGGCATGTGCAGTATGTGATTGCTTTAGGTTCACCGCCACACAGGCGGCTCAGAAAGAGAGAAGAGGCGCTATCTCAACTAGAGCACGGTTCACCGCCACACAGGCGGCTCAGAAAACCCACCAACTTAGCCATATCATCGGCATATTGTTCACCGCCACACAGGCGGCTCAGAAATGTCAGCAAAATATATGATTCACTTTGTAACAGTTCACCGCCACACA
This sequence comes from Pseudoalteromonas byunsanensis, assembly GCF_001854475.1. Taxonomy (GTDB): domain Bacteria; phylum Pseudomonadota; class Gammaproteobacteria; order Enterobacterales; family Alteromonadaceae; genus Pseudoalteromonas; species Pseudoalteromonas byunsanensis. Next base: position 371,834 of record NZ_MNAN01000037.1, on the reverse strand, counting down.
GGCGGCTCAGAAAAAGTTAAAGCGGCGTTTGTAAAAAAAGCTAAAGTTCACCGCCACACAGGCGGCTCAGAAAACACCACTGTCATCCTGACGAAGGTCAGGATCTTGTGCCAGTTTTATCGCAATGTGCAAATGGACCCTGAAACAAGTTCAGGGTGACGAGTGATGAGATTGGGAGTTGGGTTGCAAGGTTGAGTTCAGGGTGATGCTCATAGAAATTCGCCCACCTGAGCGAAATCTTACTTGAGGAGAACAAGCTCCAAATGAGCACACCAGATAATCGGTTTAGATGAAATTGTATAAATCCATCCATTCTGGATTCTTCTGCTGGATTAGATTTAATTTCCACTGTCGACGCCAGTTTTTTAACTGTTTCTCTCGGCAAAGTGCCGAGTACATTTGTTCATGGCATTCAAAGTAAACTAGTTGGGTAACATTATACTTCTTTGTGAACCCGTCTACGTAGTGTTGTCGGTGTTCGTAGACGCGCTTTTTTAAGTTACTTGTTACGCCAATATATAGTACACCTTTTGGCTTTGAGCAGAGTATATACACGGCTGGTTGCATTGACTTTCCTTATCATTGCTTGTTTAGACTAAAAATGATTATAGGCTATGAGACCAAAAATATTACAATGGCATAATCCTGACGAAGGTCAGGATCTTGTGTCAGTGTTATCGCGATGTGCAAATGGACCCTGAAACAAGTTCAGGGTGACGAGTGATGAGATTGGGAGTTGGGCTGCAAGACTGAGTTCAGGGTGACGGTTTGATTCAGGATGGATATAGGCACAGGCGGCTCAGAAAGCACCACTGTCATCCTGACGAAGGTCAGGATCTTGTGCCAGTTTTATCGCAATGTGCAGATGGACCCTGAAACAAGTTCAGGGTGACGAGTGATGAGATTGGGAGTTGGGTTGCGGGATTGGGTGACGGGGTTAGGATTAGGGCTGCAAGGTTGAGTTATTGATTTGTTCAGGGTCTATGGTGAATATGCCCTGAAAGTTCAATCAAATATGACCCTCCCAAACCGTAAAGCCCCTTTACAATGTCTATTTTTCTATATCTAAAGCGAGTTCATGGGTTATACCTAGGCTTGCTATAAAGTGTGGGTTATGGCTAATCACTAAGAAGCTACCTTGGTATTCAAATAATGCATGAGCGAGTTGTTGTTTAGATTCAAAGTCTAGATGATTGTCGGGTTCATCAAGTAACAGCAGAGGAGTGGGTTGTTGCTGACTCGCACAGAGCATACTGAGTTTCATCTTTTCACCGCCACTGAGGCTTGTGACAGTTTGATTCGCTTTACTATTTTTTAGTCCAATCGCTGCCAGCAGGGTGTGTGCGAGAGATTTCGTTAAATGTGGGCACCTCTGCAGTAAGGTCTGCAACGGACTTAGGTAAGGTTCTAAGTGAGTAAAATGTTGATCTATATAACTCAAAGCCGTGTTTATGGTCACTGACCCCGTACTTGGACTAAGTTGCTTTAATAACACTTTTAGCAAGGTTGATTTACCACAGCCATTGGCACCTTTTATCTGCCATTTTTGTTGTTGATAAATGGTGAAGCTGAACTCGTTTTGCTGACCGAAAGGGAGTGTTAAGTTTTGTACGCTTACTAATGAGCGTTTACTGATATCCGCTTTGGCGATGTTGCCTAGGTAAAAACGTTGGTATTGGTGCTGCTGTTGCTTAAGTCGTAATTGAGTGTATTTTTCCGATAGCTTTTTTTGTCGCTGCTGCTGATTTTTTTGACTGCTCGATAAACTTGCTGTGGCGCTATCTTTTTTGCTATTGAGCAACACTTTAGCTTGGCTTGTGCTTGCTCGTAGCTTGTTGCCTTGAGCTGCTCGTTTTTGTGCTTTTTGTCGATTCAATTGAGCTTGCTTTTGTACTTCCAGCTGTTGTTTGCGTACTGTGTGTATTTGACTGCTAAGCGCTCTTTGCTCGGTGTCTTTTTGTACCAAGAAATTGTCAAAATTGGTACCGTATTGTTTCAATCCCAGCTCGCTTAATTCCCATATATGCGTGACGTATTGCAGCAGCGTGTAATCGTGACTGATGAGTAACACATGGCCTTGAAATAGAGCTAGTTGTTCCAATAGCCAACATTGACCATCGGTATCTAAATGATTGGAGGGTTCATCCAGAATAAGTAACTTAGCGTCACTATTAAAAAGTTGCCAAAGGCGTAGTCGAGCCAATTGACCGCCACTCAGTTGGCTACACAGGATGTGGTGATCATCGGGTAACCCCATTGCTTTAAGCTGTTGAGAAAAGGTTTCAGGGAGTTGCCATTGCTGATCAGCCGTATCAAATAGTGCTTGCTCAAAATCGCCTTGTGCAATTTTTTCTAGCGCCTGGAGTACTCGCTCATAGCCAAGCAACTGGGCAATGGTCGTAGAGTCGTCAAGCTGTTGTTCTGAATGTTGGTCAAAAAAGCCTATTTGCATTTTGCAGTTCACGCTTCCCCGGGTTGGCGTAAGCTGTTTGGCAAGTAATTTTGCTAAAATAGACTTACCAGCTCCATTTTTGCCAACCAAACCTATGCGAGGATGGTTAATAGTACAGTTGATATCTTGGAATATGATGTCTCCATCGGCAAATTGATAGCTCAGGTTTTGTGCGGTTAACACGGGCATAGAAGCCTCCTAAATAAATAGGGGCAGTCAACGAGGCCAAACAATGAAACCTATAAATAACGCTAAGTTTAAATGTGCGTATGAACAAAAATGAAAAGGTATAAACGCTAAGCCACGTTCACTAACCCTGTAGATCCAAAAAAATAAATGAAAATGGATAACAGGTATTAGTTGTTCATGATGGCGTTTACTCCTTGAATAGATGAGAAGGGGAGTTTAAATGCTCAGACTTAAAAAATAAAGTATCACGCAGCGACATTGTATTGCGCTGCGTGATTGGTATTGGGTTGACTACCTTATTTTGGAGCCACCTTTGATATCGTTGGTGCGTACATTTCCTGAGCTATCGCTCAAAATTTCAAGGCTTTGCACATGGTTGATATCAATGTCGCCCGAATCATCATCAATGGTCACCGCGCCTGCATTATTCACCCAAATATCGCCGCTACCATCGTCAATTTTAACATTAGCACGTGTGTTATTGACCTTAATAAAACCAGAATCATCGTTAATATTCACACTTTGTGCGCCATCAATGGTTAGGTTACCTGAACCATCAACAATCGACACTGACCCAATAATTGACGTGAGGCTGATATCTCCTGAGTCGTCTTTAATGGTGATGTTGTTGCCACCAATTATTTCCATATCACCCGAGCCGTCAGTGATCTCCATGTCGCCTGTCACCTTAGAGATCTCAATACCGCCAGAATCATCTCTCAATGTAAGTTGTTGTCCGCCACGGATCGAGATCTCTCCTGAGCCGTCGTTAATGGTGATGTTTCCTTTGGCATTGAGCACTGTAATGTCGCCAGAATCATCACGTATTGCGATGTTCTGTCCACCATCGATCGTTAGTGCTCCAGAGCCGTCATCGATCTGGATATGGCTCGTTAATCCTTTGATGTCGATGTCACCAGACGAGTCGGTTAGTGTTAATGCCAGTGCACTAGGCATGGTAATAGTCATGTCGATTTTGGGGCCGTGACCACCAAATCGCCAAGTATTTTCTGAGTTAACTTCTGCAACCAGTTTCGCAGTTTTACCTTGCTGTTCTAATGTAAAAACAAACTCATTTGGTTCTATAGTGTAAATGTCTGCACTTGCGGTGATCTCGCTGGTATCTGGCGAGGCGATAATTTTTAAATCTCCTGCGTTTGTCAGCGTCGTTAATGAAGTGATATTGCTGGTAGACAATTGAAGTTGGCGTTGTACATGCTCTTTTGCATCAGCTGAGGCGGTATTAACATGAATGATGCAACCGCTTAAAATCAACGCGCTAACTAAGGGGGTGAATATTTTTAACATGGAGTGTCCCTGTATTTAATTTTTGGTGATGAATCGCTGTCCTTGGAATAGCAAATAGGATGCCAAAAATTTAGTTGTTGTTTTTTATAAACTTTTTAATTCTTTGCTATGGATATTATTCACTTTTTTAGTGACTTGCGCAATTAACTGGTCAGATTGACCTACAGGCATGAAGGCTTCAAGGCGAGGCGGTTGGGTGTAGCAGAGGTGGTGGAATGTTTTGATGAAGTGGCTTAGCCACTTCATCAAGCATATGTTTAGTAGGCTGTAAAATAGCTCACATTTACATTACCTTCATGGTACAGGTAATTAAGCTGGTGATAATAAATATCAACGACAACTGTCGCGTAGTCAGTTCTAAATGAGTAGACGTTAGGGTCTTTAGGAATAGAATAATAACATTCTGCTTGGCTAAACAAGTAGACGTCTTCACTTGGCTGAGCAAAGTAATATACCGGCTGTTGTTCACAGCCTTGAAGCTCATAACCAGAGTTATTTAACTGCTCTTTTACCACTTGATATTTACGACCAAACTCTAATACTTCTTGCGTAGTATAGTAGCCTGACGCTAGGTCTGGTGTCGCTACAGATGAAAAGCTAGCAGATGAAATTAGACCAAAAATTGTGGTTAACAGTAATTTTTTCACAAGAAAATTCCTTCTAATTTAAAAGTGATTGATGCCTGATTGGCGGGTGTATCCTACCGTTTAAATTGAGTTCTTCAAGTTAAACTTTGATTACATTTTAGCGACGTTTCTGTTTTTAAAAATTGATATAAATCAAAAGGTAATGCGGGTGTTGTTAGTGTCACTTTAGTTTTCCACCCGTAAATATTTTACCGCATTTAGCGTGCTAGAATATTATTTACAGGCTCTTGAAAATGAGAGTTTTTGGTACTAAGGTTATCGGTTTTTTTATTTAATATATCGTTTTTTTCTGTATTATTTTTGTTCGTCTTGTTGCGTTTAGTTGATTGGTTAAAAAGTATTGCTTTTTATAGTAGGCAGCTATTCACAGCGAAGGTAGCACCTTAGTCTATCAACCCCCTTTACAGTAACTAGAGATTAAGCCGTTATAATGTGTACTAGGCTATGTTTAAAGAGCATGAGCTTGGTTGTTAGGAGTTTAACGTGGTAAGTGAGCAGCTATGGGAAACCTATCAGCAGGTGTATTTTCAACCTTGTGATTTACGCAATTCGTATTTACCTCGCAACGTAGGGCAAAACTTTGTGCGCAGTGGGGCTATCATCAGTATTTGGAATCCACGTGGACAAATATGTACACAGAGAAAAAATAGGTTGTTCGCTCAAAAAGCTATTTATAGGCTCAAGTGTCAAGGTTGGCGTTATTCATTTTTGTGGGGTGGTGACAAGCATATGCATTATAAAGAGCTTAGTGTGTTCGTATTTTGTCCGTTACACAGTGCTGTGAGACTAGCAAAACAAAACCAGCAGTTGGCTTTTTATTTTATCGATAAAGCTGGTGCGTTGTGGCTTATCAACACCAATGCGAATGAACATAAACAACGTGTTTGTAAACTTGCGAAGTATAGAGTCGTGAATATGGGCATTAAAAAAGCCAATCTGGCAGTGAGCAAGCCGCTTTGATCCAGTACTTGTTGGCAATGGAGTGTGTTGTGGAATGACGGCACTAAAGGTTGTGCTGAAGCAGCATCATGCCAAGATCCATACATCATACCTTATTGTATTTATTACTAATTTAATTCGAAAATAACAGCACCTAATGTTAGGGAGTGTCCGCTTTTTCTACTAAACTGTAGTGCATGTGTCATGAACTATTAAATTGATATGCGTCTAAAGAATCAATTGGTTGGTGTAATGCTTGGCTGTGCGTTGTTACCGCTACTTGTTATGTTTGCACTTGCTATGACGCAAAGCATCGAGCAGGCCAAGCAGCTTAGGGTGGTTGCTGCAAAAGCAGAAGTGCACAGTGCGGCGATGATATTTGAGCGATATTTTAGTGAGCGTAAAGCCGAACTATCAACCATGGTCAATGATGAGCGTGTACAAAGCATGGACTTTGCGCAGATGAAAGGGTATCTCAATGACGCTCTAATACGCAGCCAAGGGATATATGAAAAGTTCATTCTAGGGGAACTCGATGGCCGTTTTTATAACACGCGAGGTGGCAATCCTGCGCAAGGTATGATCCGAACTTTTGATGATACAAACCCTCAAGCAGAACCCAGAAGTTTAGTCATGCGAGACTATTGGCAAGCAACTATCGGGCAAAACGTAGCTGCGGATGCGGTAGTGTATGTCTCTGAACCTATGATTTCCTATACAACCCACACCAAGCAAATTGTAGTCAGTGCCAGTATTTTGGATCAAAAAAGAAAACTTAAAGGCTTGTTGGGGGGAGCCATCGCATGGCAGCAAATTGATAGTTTAATCTCACTTGTTCAAAGAAATATCACTGCTTCATTTAAAGATAAAGCACGCGTAATGTTAGTTTCTCGTCATGGCGCGTACATTTATCACTGGAATGAAGATAAAATTGTTCATTTAAAGTTAGAGGGGGGTGAGTGGGTACTTGAAAGAGGTGGCGAACGCGCATCGCAAACCCACTATATAACTAAACATGATGATCCTCAGCTCAAAGCAATAGGGCTTAGAATGATAGCCGGTCATCGGGGCTATGAACAAATCACAGAACCTCAAACTGAACAAGCCCTTCATGTTTTTTTTGCGCCAATAGAATCCGCTGATTATAGCATCTCGATTGTTCTTCCCGAAGAAGTCATGCTTGAGCAAGTACATGAGCTACAAACATTATTTTGGATTGTGTTCGCAGCCGTGTTCGCCTTAGTGTGCGCACTGGCTATATGGATGTCGAATGTGATTTACGCGCCAATCAGGTCGTTGACGCTCGCGGCGAAAAAGTTAGCCGCTGGCAATTATGATAAACAGCTAAGCAACCATCGCAAAGATGAGCTTGGAGTGCTCACTCGCTCTTTTGAGCAAATGCGTAACAAGTTGCGCCAAAGAGAAAATAAACTGGAAAAATTGGTTAATACACGCACGCAAGAATTAGAAGAGGCAAGAGTGCAGGCACAACAAGCGCTACAAGCCAAAGGGCGATTTCTTGCTAATATGAGCCATGAGATCCGTACACCCATGAACGGTATTTTAGGGACGCTTGAGTTGTTAAACAGCAGCGCAGAATTAAGCAAAGAGCAAACTCAGTTACTGAAAATTTGCAGGCACTCAGGTAAGCATTTATTGAATGTAATCAACGATATTTTGGACTTGTCAAAACTCGAAGAAGGGCATGTTACGCTAGAGCACAATGATTTTGCTTTGCAAGAGCTAATTGAGGATGTCAATAATCTATTAATGTCGTTGGCATCTCAAAAAGGACTGAGCCTTGAGTATATTATTGATGATAATGTACCTGCGTTTATTCGTGGTGATCAGGCTCGCTTGCAGCAAATCCTCATTAATTTGGTTGGTAATGCCATCAAGTTTACCGATAAAGGTCATGTACGCGTGATGGTGCAGAATAAAGCTAAGACAGTCTCAAAACAGGCGAAGTTAAAGTTCATTGTTTCTGACACGGGAGTCGGTATTGCTCCAGAAGATTTGCAGCGTGTTTTTGAACCTTTTAAGCAGGCGGATGGCAGCATGACCCGCCGCTTTGACGGTACAGGGTTAGGCCTGAGCCTGTGTAAGGAATTACTGGCGCTGATGGGAGGAAAAATCGGTATTGAATCGAAACAGGGTCAAGGTACTGACGTGTTCTTTAGCCTACCAGTGGAAGTTGTGTCGACAGTGCCTAAGCCATTACAGCATATATCCTCTTCTCTATCTGCACTAAAAGGCCATGTGTTACTGGTCGAAGACAATGATGTCAATCTTATGGTTGTGACAGCAATGCTGAGAAAATTAGGCTTAGAAGTCAGTACCGCAAAAGATGGTTTGCTAGCACTTGAAGCAATTAAAAAACAGTCGTTTGACTTAATTCTGATGGACGTCCACATGCCACACTTGGATGGTCTTGAAACTGCTAAACGGATCAGACAAGACATTACTTATAAAAACCTCCCTATCATTGCTTTTACAGCCAATATATTCAAAGAAGATATTACCGCCTGCTTTAATGCAGGTATGGATGACTTTATCAGCAAACCTGTTGAGCAAGAAAAGCTTAAAGATGTGCTCTCGCGTTGGCTAGCGTGTTAATCATTTGTGACTTTATCTTAAGACGCAGATATACTGTTGTTCTATTGTATATAAGGTATTGAACAGTATTAGATTATAGTAAGTTGGTGGCATCACTTGCTAGGTTATCAAGGAATAGAAATGAACAATAAACTGGTAATTAAGCTGCTGGTGGTCGCAGCGATTGTTATCTTGTGTATTAAAAGACCCGTACTATTTCCCGCCTCGATTTTGCAAACTGAGAACCGTGATTTTTCAGGCGGCGTATATGGCATTGATGTCTCTCATGATCAGGGCAAAGTAGATTGGCAAAAGGTAGCAAGTAGCGGTATTCAATTTGTGTATCTTAAGGCCACAGATGGTATTACATATCATGACCCTAAGTATTTTGACAATCTTGCAGCTATCAAGAATACATCTTTACCTGTAGGAGCGTATCACTTCTTTGAAGCAGAGGACGATCCAAAACAACAGCTGAAAAACTTTCTCTCTCATATCAAAGATAAAGGGCTCACCCTAGCGCCTATGGTTGACGTGGAACTAACGCGGGAACAAAGCGCGGAGCAAATACAATCACGACTACATGAATTTTTGAGCGCACTTGAGCAACAACTCGGGTGTAAACCGCTGATATATAGCAATAGCAACTTCTGGCAAGGCTACATAGGTACTTCGTTTAATGACTATCCATTTTGGTTTGCTCATTACGGCGAGAAAATGAATGCACCTGAAGAACTCGAAAATATTCAAATTTGGCAATATTCACAAACTGGCACTGTAGCTGGAGTCAATACGTTGGTTGATTTAGATAAAGTGCTAGATGGCAAACAGGCATTGGAGGCACTCAAATGCAGTTACTGACATCGTTTGACCAATACATAAAGCAGCAACGCTATCGATTAGTGGCGTTGTTGAGTAGCGTAATGATTGCATGGTTACTGATAGCGATTGTACAAGGCAGCTTTGCTGATAGCACTTTGGTGCAAGACAACAAGCATTTATACCAATCAAATTTGCAATATCTACATCAGGTAGAGCAGCAAATTATGAGCGACTTGGCCGACGTGAATGCCTTAAATGCTGCACTTAACGTTGCGAAAAGCAGTCAATTTGGTATCTCATTTATCGTTGATTTTGACGTAGAAATTGGCAGCTTACTGGCTGATTTTTCAAGCTTGCTGGAAAAGAGTAGTCACTACTTGTTTTGGTCACTGGCTTTAGTCGGTGCGATACAGGCGTTGACCTTTTTGGCTGAGCAATTATCGCCATGGTTACTACAAGCGGCATTATTGTATTGTTTCATTTGGGCTGTTTTGTGTGTGGTTCAGCCACAGCTAAGGTATCGACCAAGCTTGCAATGGTTCGGTAAAGCATTCGCGTTGGCCTTTGTATTGTGTCACATGGTGCTTCCTTACAGTATTCATGCCAGCGCCAAGACCTCACAAGTGATCGCGGCTGAACTGGGTCACAAAGCGGATCTAGGTTATTTTAGTGATGTAGCGAACGAGATGAATACCAGCTTATCTAGTACCGATCTAAAAGAGCACGCCAAACACGGGGTGAAGGTGCTACATAAAGCGCTCGCGGTGAAGTTGTCAAATAAATTGCTCAAAGGAAATAGTGTGGTTACCCACAATTTAGCCCATAAATTTATCGCTTTTGTGTTGCTCCCTATACTGTTTGCTGGGTTATTGTATTTACTAATAAGGCGTTGTTTACACAGCTTACTTGGTGAGCCCCCCTCATTTATTAGAGACTTCAAAGCAGCGGAAAAATAATATCCCTGCAATATCCATTGCCCCACCTCAATGATGATATATGAGGTGGGGTTAAATGATACATCCTATCAATATTTCCTCGCCTTCCCTCGACTCATAGGTATTTATCTAACGTCTTACAAATACTTAAACTGTGTTTCTTTTGGTGTAATTGGTCAATACCGAACTATGCTTGATTAAGCTTGTATTAATTTTTTCGCGCGCTTGGTATTAGTAGGGGCCACCGCCTTAATCACTCATTGTCGAATTGATAGGGGATATGATGAACAATAGCAAATCTAAGTTGTTGTACTTGTGCACTTTGGTACTGACAACGACCGCTTATGCTGAAGTTCAGGAAAAAGCATCCATTGAAACCATTACCGTCACAGGCTCTCGTATCAAACGTTCGGTACAATCAGAAAGTTCCTCGCCCATCTCTAGCACAGAGTTGAGCGATCTGGCTGATATAGGAGCCAATGATGTACGTGATCTCATTGAGGTTTTGCCTTTTAACGCAGGTTCGCAAAATAACTCGGACAATTTGACGCAAAACTTTACAGTGGGGACCTCGAACGTCAATTTGCGGGGTCTAGGGGTGTCTTCAACCCTAGTACTACTTAACGGTATTCGACAGGTTACGTCGGCTGTTGTTACTGATCAAGGCGCGAGCTTTGTGGATACAGCTTCTTTAGTACCAGCGCTTGCAATTAAGCGAGTCGAAATACTCAAAGATGGTGCATCGGCAATCTATGGCTCTGATGCGGTCGCTGGGGTTGTTAACTTTATTACCCGAGATGACTTAGAAGGTGCGGAAGTACAATATGAGTACCGTACCAGGTGGAGTGAAGGTAGTCAGGATGAAACCAAAGTAGATTTTGCTTACGGTGGCTATGTGGGGGATTCGGCACATATGCTGTTTGCAGTGAGCTTTTTGGAGCGTTCAAGTTTGTTACTTGATGAAGTCGACTGGGTAAAACCTGCAACCAGCAGCTTTGGTAATCCTGGTAGCTTTGTGATCCCCTCACTCGCAGATGAAAACAATCCCAGTGGTTTAACCGTTGCTGACCCAAACTGTGCTACTAATGGCGGTAGTGTATCGCAAGGTTCTAACGGTAACTCGTTTTGCTTATTTGATTTTGCTCCACAGATAACGGCGGTGCCCAATGAAGATAGATTGCAGGCGTATGCACGTGCACAATGGGACTGGAGCAACACGACCAGAATGTGGGCAGAATTTGGCTATGCGCGAAATAAAATTAGTCGCGAAGTGTCACCTAGTTTTCCGGTGCTCAATGCACCTAGTGTGTTGGCTTCACACCCTGATAACCCCTATGCGGAGGATGTTTTCTTTCGTGGCAGACCTTATGGAGTAGGTAAACCCACTGAAACCAATTACTACGATCATACGACTTCTCGTATTGCCTTGGGTGTTGACGGTGAGATAACCGAGGGCGTTTATTGGCAGGCCTCTTTTGTGGCTGCGGCAAACGACGCGCTGGTAAATCCTAGAGATGTGATAAGCGATAATTTTCAAGCTGCACTGTATGGTTTTGGCGGTAATAAATGTAATGGTATGACAGCGTCGGAGGCAGGCGTCGGTGAGTGTTATTATTTCAACCCATTTGACCCAGATGCTCCTAACAATGAATTATTAAGGGATTTTATTATTGGCGACTACATCGGAGATGCAGAGTCAGAAATGCGCGTATTTGAGGCCGTGATAACCGGTGATTCACTGTTTGAAGTTGCAGGTGGAGATGTGGGTTACGCCATCGGAATACAATATAGAGATGAGTCTATCAAGAATGTTTATGACTCTTTTACGCAACAAGATAGCTTCGCATTTCTCATTGGTAATCAGAACTTTACTGGTGAGCGTGATGTTAAAGCTATATTTGCAGAAGTACTCATGCCACTGACGGAAAACCTTGAAATAGGCGCTGCCGTGCGATACGAGGATTATGGCGAGTTTGGTGGCGATACCACCAATCCTAAGTTTTCATTTTTATGGTTAGCCAGTGATACGTTGTCATTGAGAGGGACGTTTAGTACATCATTTAGAGCGCCATCCGTTCATCAATTACAAGGGGTTCAGACTAACTTTGCCAATATTACCGACCCTGAAGATGGTTCGACTACTTTTGGGGGAAATCGCACAATTGGTGATCCCAATCTGGTGCCAGAAACCTCAAAAGCGCTGAATCTGGGCCTGACTTATGCCTTCGATGAGTATGCCTTTGATATCGATTACTGGGATTTCTCTTTTGAGGATGTACTCACCAGAGAGAGCCATCAGGCGGTGGTAAATGCCAATCCGAATGACCCTACTCGAGTGATTAGAACATCTGCTGGTACCATTTCAATCGTCAATACCAAGTTTGTTAACGCAGAAGCAATAGATACATCTGGGATTGATTTGAGTGCTTCCACCATTTATCGCAGCGACTATGGGGACTTTTCTCCACAGTTAAGCGCAACTTACTTGTTAAGTTACGATTTGATGGATGCTAGCGGTCAAACCACAGATGGCCTCGGCCTGTTGAATTTAAACACGGTGGGCAATCCATCGCCACGTTTGCGAGGTAGCATAGGCTTGAACTGGTCAAGTGGTATGCATCGTGCCAACGTGTTCATCAGACATGTGGCAAGTTACACCAATGATGTGACGGAAGACTCCATTGATGCCTTCAATACACTTGATTTGCAATACAGCGTGAACATGGGACAGGTGCTTAAAGGGGACTCTGAAACTAAACTAACGTTTGGGGTGATTAATGTTACAGATGAAGCCCCTCCTTACGTTGCGGTCGCTGGCAGTTATGATCCCCGAACGGGTGATCCAAGAGGGCGTCGAGCTTATGCTAAATTCCAGATTAGCTTTTAAATTATTTAGAAGTTGTAGGTTATTGAGTGTGGACAGTGGGCTTACTGTTTGGCATGACTGGGCCTGAGAGAACGAGATATGGGTGGGAAATTTATTGTCTTTGCGGTGCTTTTATTGGGCCTGATATCCTCCGCTTTCTCGCAGGAGCGGGTCATTCGTTTGGTGACATTGGAATACCCACCCTATGAGTTTCAAGGAACCCAAGATGCCAGAGGCATTGCTGTCGATATCGTGCGTGAGGCATTTGATCGCATAGACCAACCATTTTCGATCCAGTTCTTACCATGGGGAAGAGCCATAAGAGAGGTTAAAAATGCTCGAGTAGATGGCATTTTCACCATTTACAAAACGCCAGAAAGAGAAACCTTTATGAGTTATTCCAATGAAGTTTTGGTGCAGCAGTCCATTGGCTTCTTCGCACTTAAAGACCATCAAATTTACTTTGATGGTCGCATTGCGTCACTGTCTCCTTATCGTATTGGGATTGTACGAAAAGTTAGTTATGGCGAAGAAATAGACTTGGCGCTTGCCAAGGGGGTGCTTGAGAATATTGTCACCACAGATACTGGAATTAACAGCTTCAAGTTGTTACTTGCCGACCGAGTTGACGTGGTGATCAGTAATCAGTTGGGTGGTCTGGAGATACTCAAGCAGCTAGGTTTAGAGGATAAAATTCATCAAGTCCCTTCATACGCCTATGACATCCCGAGCTATATCGCATTTGGTAAGGAGCCATATCTAGAGGGGATTAAGCAGCGTCTAGACATGGCGATTAGGGCAATGAAGGAGGATGGTTCTTACCAGAAAATTATCGCCGATTATTTGCAACACTATCGGAGTGTTCAACCGGCGAGAAACACGCCAGTCGAGTCCGAGCAGGGTGTAAATTAGTTTGGTGTAAACCTAGCCAAGCGATTTGTATTAGGAATGAGAGTATGAAACTCAAAATAAAGACCAGACTGATATTACTATCTTTGCTCCCTATCATTATCATTTCTTCAGTTGCTATTACGCTCACATACAGCGAAGCGACCAAACTGAGTGAAGCGCAAGAGGTCTTAAGCCGTAAAGAAATGATGCGTATGAAACGAGATGAACTAAAAGCGTATTTAGAAATAGCCCAAAGCGTGATCATACCGATTAAAAATCAAGACCGCCCACAAGAAGATGTTATTAAGTTGTTGAAAAACATCAAGTTTGGAGAGTCTGGCTACTTGTTTGCATTTAAAAGTGATGGCACGCGGGTAATGCAAGGTGACAGTGATCAAGGAATAGGAAAGAACTTCATTGATTTACAAGATAAAAGGGGGAATTACCTAGTCCGTGACATCATTGATTCAGCGAAACGTGGTGATGGCTACTCAGTGTATTATTTTCCCAAACCAGAACAAAGCGAGGCCATTCCAAAGTTGGCGTATAGTATTTACTTACCGACTTGGGATTTGATCGTCGGTACTGGATTTTATACCGAAGATGTTGATGCGCTGCTTAAGTCTATGCGTGAAAAAAATGATAAACAAGTGATGAAAAGTATTCGCGATATTTTATTGTTTACTTTCATTATCTCAATCGTGGTGGGCATATTCGGTTTACTCATTAGTAAAAGCATCACTGTGCCACTTTCTAAGTTTGAAGACACCATTGATATCTTTGCTGCCAGAGATGCCGATCTGACCGCTCGTATTCCTGATTTTTCTCTTCCAGAGTTTGATAGCTTGAGTCGTAATTTCAATATATTTCTTGGTCAGTTACACGCACTGATCATTAAGGTTGCGAAGCTCACAAATGAAGTGGTTGATGAGACTAAACAAATTGCAAATGCATCTTCAGAAATAAATGCGCTGTTGATGCGCCAGCAATCAGAAACCGAAATGATTGCCACTGCTATGACGCAATTGAGTGCTTCTGCCGAAGAAATATCTCGCAATGCCAACGAAGCAGCAACGTCTGCAAAAAATGCCAATCGTAGCGCTGATGATACGCAAAGTTCGGTTGATGAAGCGACCGGCTCGGTTAATACACTGGCACAGAAGCTAGACGAGGCCAGTGAGGTAATTTCAAAGCTCGAAGGAGATGTGAAAAATATTTCAAGCTCGTTATCAGTTATTCAAGAAATAGCTGAGCAAACAAACTTGTTAGCGCTCAATGCGGCTATTGAAGCGGCCAGAGCGGGGGAGCAGGGAAGGGGATTTGCTGTGGTTGCCGATGAAGTTCGTGAATTGGCGACTCGTACGCAAAAAAGTGCTACCCAAATATTAGGGGTAATAAATACAGTAACAGGTGGCTCTAAGGATGCTGTGCAGGCGATGGACTTAAGTAAGAGTTTTAGTGCGTTGACGGTTGAAAAAGCGGCCAATGCATCTGATTCATTACAAAATATTGTGCAGTTTATCCATGAGATTCTAAACGTCAACGAGCATATTGCCAGCGCGACAAAGGAACAAAATATTGTTGATAAAGAGATTAGTGAACGGACAGAATCTATTTCAGAGCATTCCAAAGAGTCTGCGGCCATTGGAGATCGTAATCTAGAGATCAGCTCCAAACTCAGCGAAAAGGCGGGTGAATTAGCAGCGATAGTAAATCGTTTTAAAATATAGTCATCATTGTGGTGCTCAAGCGTCAAGACGGCATAGAATGGGAAGATAAGCATGCTAAACAGATTAAAAAACTTTGGACCTGGCGTTATAGTGACGGCGGCGTTCATTGGTCCAGGAACGATTACCGCATGTACACTGGCTGGAGCGCAATATGGTTATGTGTTGCTATGGGCATTAGTTTTTGCAACGGCGGCAACCATCATTTTACAAGAAATGTCAGCGCGAGTTGGCATTGTGACGCAAAAGGGATTGGGCGAGGTCATCAATCAGTCATTACATGACTCCTTTTGGAAGTGGCCATTGTTTGCTTTGATTATTATCGCGATTTGTATTGGTAATGCCGCATACGAAGCGGGAAATTTGGTAGGGGCTGCGTTGGGAATTGAGGCGATAACGAACTCGAACGAATGGATTTTTAGAGGCTCAATCATTGCTTTGACAGCGATAGGTGCGGCGATCCTTATGCAGGGCACTTATCGGCAAATAGAACGTATTCTAATTGCTTTGGTATGCATTATGGCGTTGGCATTTATTGTCACCTTTGTTTTGGTCAAGCCAGATCTTACGCAGCTATTTAAAGGCTTAGTTTCACCGTCCATCCCAGAGGGGAGTTTGCTGACAGTGATTGCGCTGATTGGTACGACCGTGGTGCCATATAATTTGTTTTTACATGCCTCTACAGCTAAGTCTCATTGGTCAAAGCCTGAGGATATTCCTAAGGCACGTTCTGACACCATCATATCTATTGGACTGGGAGGGTTAATTGCAATTTTGGTGACCTCTACAGCGGCTGCCAGTATTTTCACGCTGGGGTTGAGTGTGAATAATGCTATCGATATGGCGGTCATCTTTGAACCGACGTTTGGTAGTCTCTCCAAATATTTATTGGGTATAGGATTATTCTCAGCGGGGCTCAGCAGTGTGATCACTGCTCCGCTAGCGACAGGGTATGTGATCTCTGAAATTTTGCAGCTTAAAGGCGATGTGAACTCTAAATCTTTTCGACTTATCACCATAGGTATCATAGTGATAGGCGCAGCTCTATCAATGGCGGATGTTAAGCCGATTCAAATCATTATTCTTGCCCAGTTTGCTAATGGTTTACTGCTGCCTATTATCGCGGTGTTTTTACTGTATGCCATGAACAATCGACAACTACTCGGTCGTTACGCTAATACAAAATGGTCTAACTTTCTCGGTTTTTCGGTGCTAATTTTTACTGCCTTTTTGGGAGTGAGGTTGATAGCAAAGTCACTTGGTTTGTATTGATTAATATGATTGTTTTAAGCAGTGAATGATTGCTAGCTCTTTGATGTATAGTGTTTGTTTTTCCAATTACAATGGTGAGTGTGTACCCACAAACTTAAGGCTGAAGGGTCATTCGTCCAATACTCACGGTTTTTACTTCAGTGATAGTAATATCACGAACATGGCTCATGGATTGCCACATCAACTTATGACCTTTGCTAAAACAAAAGAGTTTTACGCGCCTTTGCCAGCGCTGGATCTCCGCATCAGTAGCAGGTCTCAATGGTCCAAGTTGGCCTATCAGACGCACTGCAGGTTGGTGCAAGAATTGCCCTTTCAATAACGATTTAAACCAAAACCATTTACTGCTGTTCACAGCCAAAATGCAGACGCTTGTATTGTGTTTGGCATTGGCTGGGAGTTGTTTGGTAAAGCGCTCAAAATAGCAGGCCTGAGCTTGACCATTAACTAAAGCACCCAACATCAAAGAGCCTATAGGAGTGACATGAGGTAAGCCCTTGTCATCTACTGACGCGATTGCATAGTGCAATGAAGAAAACAAAGAGGCTGTGCACACGCCTTTCGCATTTTGCCATTGTTGCTCTGATATCATCACATTTCCTTGTCCTGTTTTTATGTCATAAAAACAGGACTGCGTTATCGAGTTAAATTAGGTTAAACAGTTTGCATGTACAAGGCTTCAACAGTGAAACGACCTGCTAGTTACGCGCTGGTGAGTGTACGTTCATTGCAAAGTTGTTTAACGACTTTACTGAAGGCTTCACCTACTTCTTGGTTAATACTGTCGATAAAGAAATGATCACCTTCAAATAAGGTGAAAGTGTACTCACCTGAAAAGTATTTTTGCCAATCTTGTTGTTCTTCGATGGTAATTTCGTCATCTTTACCGGCGAAAACACTCAAGCTGCATGGAGATTGCTCATCTCCAGTATATCGATAGGTGTTTGCTAGTTTAAAGTCAGCACGTAGCACCGGCATAAATAATGTCATCAGTTCTTCATTTTCTAGTACGGCTGGTGGCGTGCCATTGAGGCTTTTCAGCTTCGCTTTAAATGCTTCGTCATCTAATAAGTGGGTATTCTCGTGGCTACGGTCTTTACCTGGGTTTGGACTGCCAGATGCAACGAAGTGGCATGGGCCTGCCATTCCCCTTTGTCGCATTTTGCGTTGTGTTTCAAATGCAACTCTTGCGCCTAAGCTATGACCATAAAATACGAAATCACCGTTTAGATGTGGCTTTAATTCGGTGATCAGCGTATCAGTTAATTCATCCATACATTGAGCTGGTGGCTCACTAATACGTGGACCGCGAGCTGGCATCTGAACAATGATTAGTTCAACAAACTCCGGCAGTGTATTTTTCCATTCACTGAAAGACCTTACGCTGCCGCCTGCATAGGGAAAACAGACAACCTTGAGCGATGCCTGTGGATTAGGCTTAGCAATAAACAGCCAAGGGCTTTGTGATACACGACTCATGTCTTAATCCTTTTTTATTCTTTTTAACCTGTTATGCGCTTTAGTTTACCTTGGTAGGCGATAAAATGAAACGTGCAATAATGCCTATAATTCAATGCTGTTGACGCAAAAGTTGTTTTAAAATATTCAATATAGTTGTCCCTAAAAAGTCATATTTATTGCACAAATATGCCATGAATAATTCGCTTAATTGTCTTTTTAAGCCCCTATAGTACTTGCTCTAATTTTAGATAAAACAAAGAGCAAGGACTATGAAGACAAAGTTATTACCATTAGCAATCTTGTGTGGCTCTAGCGCATTATTTGCTGGTTGTTCAGACTCAGACAACAATCAAGTTAACACTCCAAGCGAAAAGCAACCTGTAAATATTACCGAGGGGACGCAAATCGAAGTTCGCTTGCTTGAGACCACGGATCTACACGCCAACCTTTTAAACTTTAATTACTTTTCAGATAAGCAAGACGATAAGGTTGGACTGGTAAAAACAGCAGCTTTAATTCGTCAGGCGCGCGAGCAAGTGAGTAACTCTTTGCTGGTTGATAATGGTGACTTGATCCAAGGTAGTCCGTTGGGTGATTACATGGCAAAAATTAAAAAGTTAGCCCATGGAGAGGTACACCCTGTTTATGCAGCCATGAATACGCTTGAGTATGACGTTGCGAATATTGGTAATCATGAATTTAACTTTGGCTTAGAGTTTTTGCATGAATCAATTGATGACGCAAACTTTCCCTACATCAGTGCAAATGTGTTTAAAGATGACGGCGATGATGATGCGAGCAATGACGAGCCGCTTTTCAAGCCTTACGTAATACAGGAAAAAACATTTACTGACCTTGAAGGCAATAGTCACACCGTTAAAGTGGGCTTTATTGGTTTTGTGCCACCACAAATCATGCAGTGGGATAAAGCAAACCTAGAAGGTAAGGTTATTGCAAAAGACATTATAGCAATGGCAAATTTGTATGTACCTAAAATGAAAGAAGAGGGTGCAGACTTAATAGTTGCTATTCCGCACTCAGGATTAGATGTAAGTGCTAACAAACCAATGTCTGAGAACGCCAGCTACTATTTGTCTGAGGTAGATGGCATTGACGCCATTATGTTTGGTCACGCTCATGCAAACTTCCCAGGCCCACGATACGAAAATCTGGCTGATCATGGTGTTGATGTAGACAAAGGTACAATCAACGGCGTAGCAGCGGTTATGCCCGGATTTTGGGGGAATCATCTAGGTATTATTGACCTAACGCTGGAGTATAAATCTGGTCAGTGGCAAGTCAGTAAGTCCCAGTCATCGTTGCAAGCAATTTATCAAACCGATGAAAACCGAGTTACCACAGCATTGGTTGATAATGATGCTCAGGTTGAATCTGCGGTTAATGATGCACACCAACAAACACGTGAATGGGTTAATGCGCCATTTGCTAAAATCACTGGGCCTGTGAACAGTTACTTTGCACTTGTAAATGATGACCCTTCTATTCAAATTGTGACCAATGCGCAAACTTGGTATACGCAAAAAATAGTGCAAGGTACTGAGCTTGATGGTTTGCCAATACTTTCAGCAGGTGCGCCGTTTAGAGCAGGTCGTGGCGGTGCGGATGACTATACCTCGATCCCATCTGGTGATATAGCCTATCGCAATGTTGCGGACCTCTATATTTACCCCAATATTCTAAAAGTTCTAAAGCTCAATGGAGCGCAAGTCAAAGAATGGTTGGAGATGTCAGCAGGTCAGTTCAATCAAATAGACGTGCAAAACACTGACGTACAAACGCTTATCAATAGTGAGTTTCCTTCTTACAACTTTGATGTGTTGGATGGTGTTACCTACCAAATCGATGTGACACAACCCGCCAGATATAACGCTAAAGGCGAAAAGGTCTCTGATGGTCAGCGCATTATCGCGCTTCAATATCAAGGCGAACCGGTGGCTGATGAACAGCAATTCTTAGTGGCGACCAACAACTATCGAGCTTCTGGTGGTGGAAACTTCCCAAATATCGGAGCCGACAAGATAGTCGTCGACTCTCCTGATGAAAACCGTCAAGTGGTCGCCGACTATATTGCTTTTCAAAGTCATGCAAACAATGGTGAAGGCCTAAATCCGGCTGCAGATATGAACTGGTCATTTGCGCCAATTGCTAACGTGCAGATCCAATTTACCAGTGCTAATAGCGCTGAAGCAAAGGCGTATAGCGAGCAGTTTGCTCACATCATTACCACCGACCAAGTGGATGAATCTGGCTTTGCTGTTTATCAATTAGATTTGACCCAGCCGCAGTAATTTGCGGTTTAACTCTAGCCCCTTTGTTGGGGCTATTTATTATCCACCCCTAGCTGCTGTCTTGTTGATGCAAAGAGATAGGGATCTCTAACTTAGTAACGGGAATTTTAAAATGAAATCTTTGTATAGATACAGTGCACTGGCGTTGTTGTTCAGTGGCTCGCTCTCACTGAATGCTATGGCAGTCGAGGCGTATAACTGGAACAACATCGCGTCGATAAAAACACCTTCTGCAAGCAGCAATAATGGTAAAACCGTTTATTTTGATGTTTCACATGGTGGTGTCGAAGGAAATGCTGACTGGGTCATTGATGGAGCATTTTCTGATTTTGCGGATGCGTTAGTGCAACAAGGCTATACCGTTAAAGAATACCGTGGCGTTGATTTAAATAACGATGGTCGCATTCGTTTTTATGATGATCGCAGCAATCAAGCAAATCAAAATGAGGCGGTGATCAGCTATGATGCAATAAAAGAAGCTGACGTATTTGTTCTTGCAGAAACTAACCGTCCATTTACTAGTAGCGAGCAGGCAGCATTGGAGCAATTTGTAGCTTCTGGAAAAGGAATTTTCTTTGTTGCTGATCATTACGATGCAGATCGCAACTTAAATACTTGGGATGCAACAGAAGTCTTTAATGGTTATAACCGTTCAGACTTAAGTAAATACAACATGGGTGGCGCTTATGGTGACTGGCGCAATCCAAAAAATGCGAACGCAGGATGGTTAGTTGATAACTTTGGTATTCGTTTTCGTTTTAATGCGGTTGATTATAAGCAAGGTGTGAGCGGTGTTGTTGAAAGTTCAAAAACGGAAGGGATCACACAAGGTGTTCAGCCTATTTTGATGGCTGCGGGGGCAACATTGGCGATTGTGGACCCACAAAAAGCCAAAGGGTTAGTGTATTTTTCAGAAGCGGATACTCCGGTTAAATGGCGACATGCTAAAGATCAGGGGCTATATTTTGGCGGAGCTGCCGAAGGTCCATACGCTGCTATTGCAAAATCAGGAGCTGGTAAAGCGGCATTTATTGGTGACTCTTCACCGATAGAAGATGCGACACCAAAGTACCTTCGCCAGGATAACGGTAATACTAAAAAAACCTACCCAGGCTGGACTGATACGGGTAATGCTGCGGTGTTGGCGGTTAATATTATAAACTGGCTAGCAACACCTGAAAGTTATCAATATTTTGATGGTAGTAACGGCCATGTCAGTGGTGTCGCAACGCCAACACCTATGGCGGTTCAGGAACATACAGACCCCAACAATGGTCAGCCATGGGGCACGCCAGCAACAGGGTTCAATGCATGGGATACGGACACCTACAAAAATAACTCCTATAATGCGCCATTTGGCAATGGGCAAACCAATCCTGATCCGGATCCAACGCCTACACCCGGTAGCATGGTTTCAGTAGAGCAAGCGCTTGCATCAACACAAGGCACTGAACTGGTTGTAGTTGGCAAAGTGACGGCGGCTGTAAACGGCATTTACGGATTGGACCTTACAGATTTAAATAACCCCGCAAGTCATATCTATGTGAAGCTTGAAAGCGCTCAGCGTAACGATTTCAACCCGCAATTAAATCCTAGTATTTTAAATCAAAACATTATTATTACCGGCAAGCGCGACAGTTACATGGGAGAGCCTGGGCTTCGGTATGTCAGTGATATTCAAATTGCACCAATCGCTTTGTCTGTAGAACAGGCATTGGCTACAGCGCAAGGAGAAAGTGTTGAGTTAACTGGACGTGTAAAATCGGCATTGAATGATATTTACGCGTTAGTGCTTGAAGATAGTAATGACCCTAGTTTTACCATTAATGTGAAACTGGAAAGTGCGCAGCGCAGTGAGTTTAGCCCGCAGCTAAATCCATCTATTCTAAATGCCCAACTATTGATCAAAGGTGTGCGCGACAGCTACATGAGCGCACCGGGTGTGCGTCAGGTCAGTTCGATAGAAGTAGTGGGTCATGGCACCACTGACCCAGATACAGGGAATGATATGTCAGTGAGCGATGTTCTGGCATTGACAAATGGTCAGGCTGTGGTTGTGGCAGGTGTGATAACTTCAGCCGTCAATGGCCAATATGCTCTTGAATTGAGTGACGATAATAACAGTGCGGATAATTTATATATCAAACTAGAATCTTCTCAGCGTGATGCGTTTAGTCCGCAGTTAAACCCCAACCTATTGGGTAAACGCATACGTGTCGAAGGCATTAAAAACGACTATATGAGCCACCCAGGTGTGCGCAATGTCAGCAAGCTGACGTTGTTAGACTAAGGTATTTCACCCAAAGAAACAGAGGGCCGTAAGGCCCTTTTTACTCACTAGCACTTTGAGACGAGGAATTCGGCATTGTAGGGAATGCTTATCTGAGAATGTGACGGTTGTGCTGTTTGTCATGAATAGTTAAAAAACCAGCATGTGCTCGGTGATGCCAAGGCAGGTGCTCATTTCTAACCAGTGGCGTATTTTCTTCTTTAATTATTTGATTCTATTAACTATTTATTAGTTGGTTATTTTCTCGGGGGAGCTTTGTTCCAAATGAGATGGTTCTACATCACTTAATAGTTAAATAAATCCATGATCTCATTAAGAATGATGATTCATTTTTGTGTCTTGAGTAACGCTTTTAAAGTCTAAATTTAATACCAATTATGATAATCGGAGTTGCGATGTCGGTGGCTGAAAAAGCTCGCTAACTTACTCTGACAAAAGCTAAATTTTGGTATGTAAGTATTTTTATCGTGACGATAAAAATATTTCTCAGCAGTGGGGGGCGCGATTTTGTACTCTACGCTCTTTAAGGTGTTGCCAATGTTGGCAATACCGTTTAGCTACAAGAGATCAAAGCCTGTGAAAATTTGTTTTATTATGTACCCGTGGCATAAAGTTGAGCCTGAAAACGATTCAACTTTACGTTTAATCCATGAGTGCGTAAAGCGCGGTCACACCGTAGCGCTTGCAACCGTTAACAATTTAACCATTCGTGACAGTGTTGCTAGTGCATTTTGTGATGTATTCACAAAAGATAGTAAGTGCCCGGACAATATCCCTAGCTTTTACAAAACGGCGCAATTTAAGCGCGTACAGCTACCCATGGCGGGTTTTGACGCCATCATTATGCGAGCGAATCCACCACTGGATACACTAGCGCTGAATTTCTTAGACTCAATTCGTGGTGATACTTTCATCATGAACGACTTAGATGGTTTGCGTATCGCTAACAACAAAATATACACCGCTTCGTTTCAAGATACGGCCAGTGAGTTTATTCCGGCAACGCATGTGTCGAAAAATCGCGAGTATCTTGAGCGTATTTTTGAAGAATCACCTAGTAACCGTATGATCCTCAAACCATTGGATGGATATGGCGGTCGTGGTGTTATTGTGCTTGAGAAAAACGCCAGACAAAGCTTCCGTTCATTGCTGGACTTTTACATCGGTGGTGATGAACACGGTAAAGGCAGCAACTATGTGATCTTACAAGATTATGTTGAAGGTGCTGAACAAGGAGATGTGCGTATTTTGATGCTTAACGGCGAGCCAATTGGCGCAATGAAACGTATTCCAGATGCAAACGATGTACGTGCCAATGTTCACGCGGGTGGTCGTGTGGTGAAGCACAAGTTGACCGCACAAGAGAAAAAGCTATGTAAGTACATAGGCCCAAAATTGGTACGTGATGGTTTATATTTCACAGGAATAGACGTTATTGGCGGTAAGTTAATAGAAGTAAATGTATTAAGCCCTGGTGGAATTGTACGTATCAACAAGCTTAACCGAGTTCGCCTACAATCTCAGGTTATTGATTTTGTGGAAAGTGTTGTACATGCAAAAGAATTAGTACGTAGCCGTAAATCTGAGTTCAGACAGGTGATTGAAGATGCTAACGCTGTCTGAGCGCGAGTGTATTGCGTTAATTAAAAAAGGTGAGTGCTTTCACGCTGAAGTTGAATCAGGTGCATTCATCGTTAAGATAGATGAGTATTCGCCTGTTATTTGTGCGGCTATTCATAATGGTCATAACTTGCGCAGCGAGCTTGAAAAAGCTTTTTTGTTAACTAAAGAAGAGCGCTTTTTTGAAGAAGATCCGTATACGGATGAGCTGATCTCGTCATTTCCAATCCAATTAATTGGTAATGACTCTCGCTTTGAGTATGACTTGAATCGAGCCAAAACACTCTCTACGTACTTTAAAACTGCGTGGAACAAACAGGTGTGGAAAAAGCCGCTGAGCCCAGCACAAAGAGCCAAAAGCCATCGTAAGCATCAGGCGTTTTACAACGTACTTGAAGCGATTATCGCAGAGGTTGAGCATCGCTTTAAAAATGCCATTGTGTTTGATATTCATTCGTACAACTACAAACGAATTGAACATGATACGCCAACCTTTAATATTGGCTCTGGACAAATTGATATTGAGCGCTGGGGCAAGGTTAGTGAATATTTTGAGAAGCAGCTCAACAAAATTAGCTTGCCTAACCTTGATGTGCGTGCTGCCACCGATGAAGTGTTTCAAGGGCGTGGATATTTAATTTCTCACGTTAATGCACACTTCGACAATACGCTAGTATTGCCAACAGAAGTGAAAAAAGTCTTTATGGATGAAACTACGGGTGAGGTTTATCCGTTAGTTTTAGAAGAGCTTAAAGCGGGCTTTAAAAATGCTATCAGTGATACGGCAGCATATTTTGCGCGTCGTTATGGTAAGCGTAAAACTACCAAAAAAGCTGATGTGTTGTCGTCATCGATTAGTCCTGATGTCTTGAAGATTGATAAGGCTCTGTATTCGCTGTGTAAAAATGTAGAGACATTGAACTACATTAACCCTGTGAACATTGCCACGGAACGAAATCGGTTTTTAAATAAAAGCAGTGATGTGTGTCCTAATTTTACATACAAGCAGCTGAATATTAATCCGTACAAGTTTAGAGAGCATTTATATCAGTTGCCTGTTGATGAGATCATGGACGCGGACATTCAACAGCTTTATCGCCATGTAATTGATAACCTAGCGAATAAAATTGACTTGTTGAGTACCATTGGTAGTGACAACTTTCTGTATAATTCACTGAAGTATTATGGTGCACCGCAAAAAGCTGATGTTGAAAACGCCAAATTTATTTTGCATTTAAACAATTCAGAGTTAGAGAAGGAGCAGGCTGTACACAACGCTGACGAGGCGGTTGAGTACTTTAAGCAAATGGCACAGCAGTGGGGTTTGGTTTGTCGTATTGAAAAATCAAGCAAAACCGTAGCTAAGGCCATGGTTAACAGTGAGAAGTCGCTGTTAATGGTGAATAAAGATGCGAAGTTTACTGCACCTGAATTACATGCTTATGCCTATCATGAGCTGGGTATTCATATGCTGACTACGCTGATAGCCAAAAAGCTACCTTTGAAGATTTTTGCACTGGGCTTAGCGGGTAACACGCATACTCAAGAAGGAGTAGCGATATACAGCGAGTATTGTTCGGGCAGTTTGACAATAGGTCGTTTAAAAACGCTTGCACTGCGAGTGTTGGCAGTACATTACATGTTGGAACACGGTGATTTTGTTAAGACCTTCCATAAGCTAGTTGAAGATCACGGTGCGAGCAGAGAGTCGGCCTTTACACTTACTACTCGTGTGTATCGCGGGGGCGGATTTACTAAAGATCACCTTTATTTAAAGGGCTTTAGAGACGTACTACATTTGGCCAAGCACTCGTCATTGGATAACTTGCTAATGGGTAAGGCTGGTCTTTTAGACTTGGGCGTCATTTCAGAAATTGTTGAACGAGGTATGTTGCCCAAACCTACGCCATTGTTTGACTTAGCTTACCGTCCTTCAGGCAATCCTGTGCTTGATTTTGTGATTGGTTCAATCAAATAAACACACCTAAACCACAGCCATCTTTGGCTGTGGTTTTCTTACATTTCCCGAATTTTCTCATTATTATGTGCATGGTACACTGAATTCTCTGTCGCAATAGAGGAAGTAACATGGACAAGTACTTGTTGACACATAATGACATCGAACATCTTCAGGGGGTCGAAAAGACTCACTTTTTAAACGATAAAGCCCAGCGGCTCAATAAATCACTAGGTGACGCAACGGGCCTGACAGGGTTTGGTTTTCATATTATTGAGGTCGAGCCTGGATTTTACTCCACGGAGTTTCATAAACACTATCATGAAGACGAATGTATTTATGTACTTGAGGGGGAAGCGACGGCGACCATTGGAGATGAACAGTATCATATTGGTGCAGGCGACTTTATTGGTTATCGTGCAGGTGGCCTTGCGCACACTATCTATAACAGTGGTTCTGACACGTTTAAATGTATCGTGGTTGGTCAACGCTTATCTCATGATGTGGGTGACTATCCAAACTTGCAAAAACGCATCTATCGACAGCAGGGCTTGCCTTGGAATCTGGTAGATATTGATGACATTGCTGAGCCTGTTGCGGGTAACAAAGCGTGATAGGGTGTGCAAATAACGATAAAGATAGAATTTAAACTATGCTTTTAGAGCGAGTAAAAAGAGAGATTATTTTTAGAAGGAAGAGCTTATGGCCATATTAACTAAGAATACACAGGTTTGTGATGCAGTACTGGCTGTGATCGCCCATATGCCAACTCGTAGCTTACCTACGCTCATGAATGCAGAGTTTTCTTGCTCTTTAACCGATGCTGACTTTATGCGCATCGCGGTGCTATTGGCGCAAAAAAGTTACGGCGAAGGGGGCTGCCCAATTGGTGCGGTTATTATAGATAACCAAACCCGGCAAATCGTTGGCAAAGGGCATAACACCTTGGTACAAGAAGATCACCCTTATAATCATGGTGAAACCTCAGCTATTCGTGACGCTGGGCGCATTGATTTTGGTAAAACCACATTGTTTACCAGTCTCAGCCCATGTGATGTGTGTGCAACGCTATTGTACATGAGAGGCTTTAGTAAAGTCGTTGTAGGTGATGTTACTAACGCGTCGGGCAATGAAGCAATGCTCACAGAAAAGGGTGTAAATGTTGAGATATTGGAAGACCAACAAGGTATTGCTCAATACGCCAAATTCAGAGCCGAAAAACCAGAACAAGATTTGGAAGACTGGCAAGGCTTAAATGCGGTGAATAATCCGAGGGTGTTGTAGTTTAGCGCAAACTCTATGAACTGAGCTTTCGTTAGCACACCGTGACATTCCTAGAAAATGGTCGCCAATTGGTGGCCATTTTCTTGTTTGTATTGACCACTTTTCCTTTGTCATGCATGTTAGAGCTTAAAAAAATCAGTAATAAGAACTTAGCGCACCGATATCGAAGTGAATAGGCGGGCTGTGTTGGGTGTGCTCAGGTGGTGCGTGAAAACTCAAATATTCAGCGCGTGGTGAGTTGTTTGGATTAGGGAAATAAATGAACTTCATAAAAAAAGTAAGCGTTGGAACAAGAAGTAAACAAGAGTCTATTCTATTGAACATCAAAGTTCCCCGTGGGAATGAAACAAAGCTAATCGTGTTTGCGGGTAAAAACCGCTCGGGAAAATCACATATTATTAATCATATTGATAGAAGTATTAAAGAAGTTTACTGATATACCACTCGGTGATGGCAGGATAACTAACGACGAAGCAAGTAATATTGAAAATATATGCAGGCAGGTTTTGTGGGAGTTTATTAGAAACCATCTCACAGACAAACATGCCAATGAGTTTGATAAGAAAAAATGGCTAGCTGATAAAAGCTATCGCTTAGGCTACTGTACAAAAAGTAAATTAGGACAACCATGATAACGAAGCTAAAACATCACGATGAGCGCACCGCAAAGCAAATCTGGAGCGTGTTGCAAAGCGCCTATCGCGTTGAGGCGAAATTGATAGGAAGGGAAGATTTTCCACCTTTGTTTCGAACAGTTGCTGATATCAAAGCTGCAAAAAGTGATTATTATGGCTACGTCGAAAGCAATGACATCGCAGCGGTGATTGAAATTGAAATCGTTAAGCAGCATCTTGAGATCCATAGTTTGGTGGTAGACCCTCGTCATTTTAGAAAGGGGATTGCCGATAAGCTGATGCACTTTGTGCTTAATGAGTTTGATGTTACATCTGCCATGGTTGAAACGGCGGTGGTGAACAACCCTGCAATTCGGTTGTACAAAAAGCATGGATTTATTGAGCGTGATAGGTTTACCCCTGCACATGGTATCGAGAAACTGGCTTTGTCATATTTTAAATATTGAGGCTGGTGGGTTTTTGGCTGTGCACATTGCATTATTTTCAACTAGTCTCAATGAGCAAATAACGACGAAGGAGAAAAGTTATGACAGTGCCTGCAATCCCAGATGGCTTTCATTCAGTTACCCCTTATTTAATTATTGATGGTGCGCTGAACGCTATCGTGTTTTACCAAAAAGCCTTTAACGCAGAGCTTGTTATACAGCTGCCGATGCCTGATGGAGGCGTTGCTCATGCTGAGCTTAAGATTGGTAACTCACATATTATGCTTTCTGATATGTGCTCAGAAGCCCACTTTCAAGACCCACAAGCACTTGGGGGGACAGCAGTAAGCCTCATGTTATATGTTGAGGATGTTGATAGTGTGTTTGCCAATGCTGTCGCATTGGGGGCCGTAGAGGTTAGGCCTGTTCATGACCAGTTTTACGGTGATAGGGCGGGCACCCTACAAGACCCATTTGGTCATGTTTGGACCATTGCCACGCATATAGAAGATCTAAGCCAAGAAGAAATTATGCAACGCATGGTTGATTTTATGAGTCAGCAGCAGGATGTATGATTAATACTCACCACAGAGCCACAAACAAAGAGCGCTTTTCTTTTAACTTTAAAGCGCCCTTTTGTCGTTCAGCAGTTTTTACCTTTACGTTGTCGCTTCACATAGAAGTAGCCCCCAGAGATTAAAAAGAATACGGGGAGTAGGGTGAATATCAGCCACAAGATTTTAGTAACATGTCCCCCAAAACTGCCAACGTGAAATACATACCTGAAATTCCATGTTGCGGTTGCTGCACTTTGATCAACAGCGTTAAACTTTTTCACAAGCTGGCCACTATTCATATCCACCCAACGCATACTATGAGGGGCAAACTCGTGTGCCAACTGTACTTGTGCGGACATCAGAGCATTGTTATGAGGAAAGTTTAAACGTTGTAATTTTGCACCTTCAAGACTGTCTAAAATGGTTTGATAAGCCTCGTCGATAGAAACTAATGGGCCTGTAGCTTCAATTTTTGGTGCCTCGACCTTGGTGATGTCACTAAATGTTAGGGTTTTTACAACCGCTTGCGTTGCATCTTTCCAATGAAATGTCATCCCAGAAAAAGCAATTAATATGATCGGGACAGCACAAAACACGCCGAGCGTAATATGTAATTGGTAAAGTAGAATTTTAGGTTTTGCCTTCCAGTTAACTTTTAATCTTTTCAGCGGCTTATTGGGTTTCAACCATAACCATAAACCTATCAATATCTCAATGATTAGCATTAAACTCGCTATATTAATGAAAACTTTAAAAGGCAGCTCTCCTTCATCATTTTTATATAATAACCAGCGGTGAAACAGCATGATCACCCCATAGAAAGTTTCGCTATAGCGATAATGTTTTATGACTTCACCGGTGTAAGGGTTTAGATTCACCGCAGTAAGGTCATTCAAGAAAACTTGCCACGCTAAGTCGGGTTCATCTTGAAGACGAATTTGACGAATGTGTGACCCCGTATGCTGCTCTACACGCGTAACAAGTTCGGACATGCGTAACGTTTGTGTACCAGGGGAAACACGCCACTCACTAGGAGCAAGAGCGCGCTGTAGTTCGTTGCCATAAACCAACAAAGCACCACTGATACAGATACACAGCAAAAAAATCGCTGTAATGGCAGCAATCATCAGGTGACATCGTCTAAGTATTTTTACAAGCATAATAATTTCAAACGTGAAGCATTAGCCTCTCGAGCATTAATAAATGAAAACGGTACGCCACTTGCGTAACCAACCCATGTTTTTGTAGCGACTTATTGGGAAAAAATCGCAACGTCGCTAGGTAGAAGCTATTAGCGAGCTTGTTTGACTTGGCTATAAAACAAGCGGTGACAGTGCTTTAGCGCATTAGCGATGTTTTTATTGCGATTTCATAAATGCAAATTGATATCACATGCTAATGATAATGGTTATCAAAATCAAGTTTCTATTTTACTTTAGTCGTCCTACTTCAAGCATCGCATATATCGACTTGTGGCCCATAAAAATGCCACTGTTAAATTTGTGGTATTTTTCTCACGCTAGACAGAAAAGGCACTTAGTTGTTCACCATGTCATTCGAAAATAGCAGACAATATCTGGGTGTTTGACGGTGAATCTGTATCTTATTTTTCGTTACCTCATGCTACCCGCATGACGGTTGTGCGCTTTGAAGACAATTCTTTATGGCTACATAGCCCCATCAAAATGACAGACGCCCTATTGCGCGAATTATCTTCTTTAGGTGAAGTAAAATATCTGATAGCGCCCAATGAATTACATCATTTATATTTGCAAGATTGGCAAAAGCAGGTGCCAAGAGCAATGTTAATGGGAACGGAAAAAGTAGTTAGAAAGCGTCATGATCTTGAGTTTAACGGCGAATTATCCGCTGATTTTTTGCCTCCATGGTCATCTGATATTGCTTATCTGTTGTTTACGGGAGCGCCTGCGATGGAAGAAGCGGTGTTTTTTCATCGACCCTCTCGCACTCTGATCGTAACTGACTTAATTGAGGGGAGTATCAGCGTAGCAAATGAGCCTTCAAAGAGCTGGTTGGCTAAATTTGCAGGAGTGGTGGGATTAGATGCTGGCACTATTTTGGACTGGCGTTTGAGTTTTACTTTTCACAAAGAAGAAGCTCGAAGTCATATAGAACAAATGATTACTTGGCATCCTGAGACTATCATTATGGCTCATGCACATAAGGTGGATCATCATGCGGAGCGATTTCTAGAGCGGTCATTTTCTTGGCTGCATCCACATGTGGCCGAATAAGAGCGAGTAAACAGCTAAGTAGATATTAAAGAGTGATGCGGCGCTTAGTGTATGAAAGGGCTTAACTAAGGTGCAGGTAAATCACGTTTACTCGATTTATGGTGGCAGTGTTGTAAAGGTGCTTTACAGTGCGATTTTTGCCCTCAGGAGACATCCTCAATATTTATGATACCAGCACGCAAACCAAGTCAAACTTTTACAATGGTGGTTTAGATTTATCTCGCTCTATTTACAGGTGTGAATATGTGACATTCAGTGTTATTAAATACAGGACTGAATAACGGCCAAGTAAAAGAGCATAGGAAGTCTAGTTTTGTTTGTATAAAAGCTAATAAAAAGCCCGAACTAGGCTCGGGCTTTTTATTTCGTTACTTTATAGCTATGGTTTAGTATTGACCCACTAAGCTTACACCAGAGAAGCTAGTGTAACCGTTTAGCATGATGTAATACGTACCACCTTGACCTGAATTTAAAGAACAAGTTTCGCTGTTGCCATTTCTAAATGGACGACAGTCATAGCTTGAAGTAGTTGGTGCTGAACCTTTTTTTACATATAAGTCAGCATCACCAGAACCACCAGAGATTGACACATTTAACGTCACGTTTGCTGGTACTTCAATCTTATAGTTTAGTTGCTGGTTTTGGCTGCCAGCTAAACCTGTCACTGGAACACCGTTTTGTAGACAGTCACTGCCACAACCTGTGTCATCACCGCCAACTGTTGCTGTAAGTGTCGCACCGCTATATGAACTATAGCCGTGTAACATTGCATACCAATCGCCGCCTGCTGGGTTAGTGAAATCACACTGCTCTTCGTTACCATTTTTATATGGACGACAAGCATAATCATTCGTGGTTGGCTTTTGACCTTGTTTTACATATAAGTCAGCATCGCCAGAACCACCTGTTAACACGAATGATAGTGCTGAACTACCTGCTGGAACGTTGATTCTGAAGTATTTTTGAGAACCGTTTGCACCGTCAGCAGCAACACCTGCACCGCTAGTTAGTTCAGTTATTGGCGGCTCTACGATAGGGCCACTTGCAGCTTGTAGTAATTCGTTTGGTGAACCAGTCTTCGCATCAGATAACTTGTTCTTCGCGCTCTTATCGCTGAGCATCTGATCAAGCTGTGATGGCGTAAGACTTGGGTTTTCATCCAAGTAAAGTGCAACAGTACCCGCAACGTGCGGTGCAGCCATAGATGTACCACTGATTGTGTTTGTTGCAGTGTTTGAGTTGTACCAAGCAGACTTGATGCTTGAACCAGGGGCATAAATATCTAGACAAGTACCATAGTTAGAGAAGCTAGAACGACCATCGCTGCTTGTTGTTGAACCAACAGTGATTGCATCAGCAGCACGTGCAGGAGAGTAGTTACATGCATTGCTGTTATCGTTACCAGCAGCTACGACAAAGCTAACACCAGCGGCAACTGCACTGTTAACGGCATCATCAAGTGCTTGAGAAACACCACCGCCAAGACTCATGTTCGCAACTGATGGGCCACTTGCATTGTTCTTAACCCAGTTAACACCTGAGATTACACCAGAGTTTGTACCTGAACCGCTACAGCTCAAAACGCGAACACCTACAACGTTAACATTTTTAGCTACACCGTAGGTTGAGCCACCGATTGTACCAGCCACGTGAGTACCGTGACCGTTACAGTCTGTTGCATCTGCATCGTTATCAATAAAGTCATAGCCGTGACTTGCGCGGTTACCAAATTCGTTATGGCTTACCAGTACACCTGTATCGATAATATAAGCGGTAACACCTGAACCATCATAGTCATAATGGTAGACACCGTTTAGCGGTAGGTCTTGTTGATCAATACGATCTAGACCCCAAACCGCGCCATTTTGATCCGCTGTTGTGCCAGCCAATGGATTAACCGTTACGATTTGGTCTTGTTCTATGTACTTAACGTTGCCATCTTTTAGCATTGCTTCAATTTGTTTCTTATTGGCGTTAACAAGTACGCCATTTAAAGCTGAGCCAAAGTTACGCTTTACACGCACGTTATACTTGTTTGCTAAATCGTTACCCTGCGCCTCAAGATATGCTGAAACCTGATTTTCATTGTTCATGCTCAGTACACTTGGAGTGTCAAACACAATAATATACTGATCTTCAATGGCTTTATCTGGGTTTACAGACATCATTTGCGCTGCATAACTGTTTGAAGCAATACCTAAAGTAACTGCTAATGTGAGAGTGTTTAGCTTTGTCATATTATTTCCTTTACATGTTGTTTTAAGTGGATTCGCTATCTACGATGACTCAAAATGAACAAAAAATAAACTGTTCTGTTATAATTTTTTAACTTTAGTTTAACCATAAATACACAACAAATGTTATAAGTAGTTTCCTCAACCATTCTGTACAAATTTCTTGAGATGTATGAATGTAGAGCTCTTGCACGATGTTTTTACAAAATTAATGGTTGAATAAGCACCACAACTTGCTAATATAGCAATAAGTAATTAGTTATATCTTTTTGTTATAACTAAATGGTCCTATATAAAGAAAGGTCTTGTCATGTCTGAGCAACAGGCGCTAAGCCAAATTTACCTAGATGCAAATGCCACTACACCTGTATTGGCAAAGGCTGCAAAAGCAGCATTGTCGACAATGGAAACGATGTTTGGTAATCCTAGCAGTAGCCATATTAGTGGGTTACAGGCTAAGCAAGTAATGGACGAAACACGCAATAAGGCAATTAAGGTGTTAGGTGCGGGCTCTGGGCAGGTGATCTTTACCAGTGGAGCGACAGAAGGGATTCAAACAGGAATCTTGTCGGCTCTATATGCCGCCAAAAATAGTATGGACTCGGATAAAGAGTACAGCATCTTATACGGTGCAACAGAACATAAAGCTGTACCAGAATCTTTAAAACACTGGAATAAAATACTAGAGATAAACGCAACAATAAAACCAATCCCGGTCGATGCTACGGGCAAGCTAGACATGGATTTTATCGCAAAAGAAGTACCAAATGCGCTGATGATCTGCACGATGGCAGTCAATAATGAAACTGGAGTATACCAAGATTTAGAAGCGTTAGAGCTTGTGATAAGAGGCAATAATGCCGATGTATTTTGGATGGTTGATTGTGTTCAAGCTTTGGGTAAGCGTTGCCTTGACTTAGCCAATACTAGTATCGATTATGCGCCTTTTAGTGGACATAAACTATACGGGCCAAAGGGCATTGGATTTGTTTACATACGTAAAGGTGCACCGTTTACCCCATTTATTGCTGGAGGGGGACAAGAAGGCGGATTACGCTCAGGAACAGAAAACTTACCTGGTTTGGCGGCACTCAATGTTATTTTTGATGAGCTATTGGATCAAGGTGATGGGGTATTTGCCAGTGTAGGTCAATTACAATTGTTTCGCTCACAGCTAGCGTTAGCACTAAAAAATGCTTTTCCAACAGTGGTGTTCAATCATGATTTCTCGAACAGCGTGCCAACTACATTGAATTTTTCAATCCCTGGGTTTAGCTCAAAAGAAATTATGGACTTGTTTGATGCGGCAAATATGCGGGTTAGTTCGGGGTCAGCGTGTAGTTCTAAGGTTACACGTAGTTTTGTACTTGATGCAATGGGTTTACCTGCATGGCAAAGTGAGTCTGCCATTCGCATGTCATTTGGTCCTGCGGTTACGCAGCAGCAAATTGACCAAGCTTGTGATCGTATTCAACATTGTGCACAAGCATTGGGTCACAGTTGTTTGTTAAATGCTATGGGCAATATTGACGAAAAATCTCAGTTGCAGGGCTTGGTACAGTTTAAAGTTGGTGGTAGTTGCACTTGGCTTTACGCGGATCCAACAACCAAGACGGCAATTATAGTTGACCCACTTCCAGAGCTGAATAAACGTTTGTTAACGATTTTGCAGTGTCAACAGCTACAGCTTATTGCTGTGATTGATACCCATGGTCATGCAGATCATCAATCTGGACGAGTTATATTGGCGCAGCAACATTTGATGATGCAACATACCGATCATTTAGGTTGGCCTGAAGAAGTTGCAACGGTTGAGCTAGATGGTCAGTCTTATGAAGCCATTTCTATTGGCGATAAATATCTATTACGCATTGCAACACCTGGACACACTGAAGACAGTATTTCTTTAGTATTATGTGACAAACAAAAGCTACAACAGGGTAAACTGGTTGTCAGTTATGTATTTTGTGGTGATTTGGTGCTGATGGGTAGCCTTGGCCGTACTAATTTTTCAACCAGCAATGCGTCGCTCATGTACGCTAGTTTGAAGAAACTCTTTAATTTGGTTGGCAACGAAAGCCTCCTATGTCCAAGCCATGATTATCACAATGAATTTGTCACTAACTTTGCTGCTGAAACCAGTAGAAACCAATTACTCAATGGTATTTTATCGTCTCAGATTAGTGAAGAACAGTTCCTAGAAAGTAAGGCTGAGCTAGATAAAAATATTCATGACCAAGTTGGTGAAGAAATCATGTGTGGTGCGTTTACTGGTTCATGTAATCAAAAGCGTTTACGAGAGTATAATACACCCGAGTTAAGGGCAAAACTTAACACGACATCTGGTGTTAAGTTAATTGATATACGGGAACCTCATGAGTATGCACTTAATCATAGTCAAGAGTTTGATTTGAACGTGCCATTGACACGTCTTACAGACTTTATTTGTCAACAACAGCATAACAAGTCTCAGGAATTGATACTGGTTTGCCGCAGTGGTAGTCGTTCTCAAGTTGCGGCGCAGGCTTTGACTCGTTTAGGTTTTGAGCATGTTGGGCACTTGAAGGGTGGGTACGCTCTGAGCCAGTCAAGGTAACGTTCTTTTATTGAAAAATGTAAAGGGCCTTTACAGGCCCTTTTTGTCAGTGAGCTTCTTACAAGAAGCCAGTGTCGAGTTAACACCTAACAAAGTTTGTTGATGGTGATTTGACGCTAACCTCGCGCTATAAATCTGACAAAAAACCAACTTGAAGGTCTACTATCTACTTGTATCTATGCCACGTTTCTTGGTGCATTTAATCAAAAACTCGTGTTAGTGCATACAAAAGCGGATATATATAATTAGTCCAACGTAGTCTCAAGTACTGATTTAAGTTCATTCATTTCAATAGGTTTAGTTATATAGTCTGTAAAGCCCAGCTCGGTTGCCTTTTCTTTATCCGTTGCCATGGCGTTGGCAGAAACAGCGACCACAGGAATATTTTTTGTTTTATCATTTTTCTTCAATAGGTTAAAAACATCGTAGCCAGACATATCGGGTAAATTAATATCCAGTAGAATGAGCTTTGGTATAATGCGTTTTGCGGCATCGATGCCACTTGCCCCATCAACAGCCTCAAAATAGTCAAAGTGATCAAATCGGTCAATTAGCCGCTTCATCAGCTTCCTGTTGGTTACATTGTCTTCTACATATAGTATTGAACAGTTTTGCGAAAGCGAATCGTTCATTTCGCGTACTAATGGCAAGGTGACAGTAAATACGGTTCCTTTTCCTTCTGTACTTCTGACAGCTATTGCACCGTCCATTGCCTGTAAAAACTCATTCGCAATTGTTAAACCTATCCCTATGCCCTCTTCGCCTGAGTAGGCATCTGGACCACGCTCAAATGGCTCAAAGATGTTGGTGAGCTTATCTTCAGACATACCGACGCCAAAATCTTCAACAATCACACATGCTTTCGTATCGCTGGTTTGTAAAGTGAGGTTAATACTCCCACCATTATGACTAAAGCGAATAGCGTTATCTAAAATGTTGGTAATTACTTGTTTTAGCTTTGTATAGTCAGCGCAGACGAACACTTGGGTTGCTTGTTCAAAGTTGATAGTGAGATCCTTGGTTTGCGCTTTAGGCATCAATTGGTTGATCGCTTCTTGAACATTCTCATTTAACAGAACTTCTTCTTTGCTGATTGCCAAGTTGCCTGTTTGAATCGTCGCTATTTGAAGGATTTCATTAACCATCGTCATCAGATCTTTCCCCGCTCTGGAAATTTCTGTCAAGCTATCTTGTTGAATAGGTGTTAGCTCTTCGTCTTGGAGAATTTGTGTAAATCCGATAATGGCATTGAGTGGTGTTCTTAGTTCATGACTCATTCGCGATAAAAATTTGGATTTGGCGCTACTGGCTGCTTGGGCTTGCTTTGAAGCCATTTCAAATTCAGCAGTTCGCTGCTTTACCCGTTCCTCTAAATCAGTACGGTATTGACTAAGTGCAGTTTCATATTTTTTCTGTTCAGTGATGTCGCGAACAATGCCGGTAAACATTTTTTTATTGCCCACATTCATTTCACTTATCGCTAAAGAGAGTGGAAATACCGAGCCGTCTTTTCGCTGTCCGAGCACTTCTCGTCCCGAACCTATGACTTTTTTTATGCCAGTGCGTTTATAGTTAGAAAGATAGCTGTCATGCTCTTGCTGATAGGGGTCTGGCATCAGCATTTTTATATTTTGTCCAATGACTTCAAATTCTGAAAAGCCAAATATTTTCTCCGCCGCAGGGTTAAAGCTATCTATTATGCCATTCTCATCAATGGTGATGATGCCGTCTACTACAGTTTCAATGATTGCTTGAATTCGAGAAACTTGATCGCTTAACAGAGATTTATGCTCAGCTATTTCAGAAATATCTCTGACAATACCTGTAAACATTCGCTCTCCATCAACATTCATTTCACTAACTGATAGTTCCAGTGGAAAAAGTGCCCCATTAGCTTTTTGACCAAGAACTTCACGGCCAGAACCAATTACTTTCGCATTACCTGTATCTAAATAATTGGTAATGTAATCATCGTGTTCATCTCGATATGGAGTTGGCATTAACATTTTTACGTTATTTCCAATTACGTCGTTGGCACGATAGCCAAAGATCCTCTCCGCCGCGGGGTTAAAAGTTTCGACAATCCCATGTTTGTCGATGGTTATTACGCCGTCTATGACAGTGTTTATGATGGCCGACAGTCGAGAATACTGTGACTGGAGTTGTACAGACAGTTGATCTTTTTGGTTTAACTCGGATTCCAATTGCACGCTGTCAGCGCAACTTTGTGCTTCTATAGATGAAATTCCCTGCTCAACTACGGAGAATTCATCGCCTTTTAACTCATTAAGTGAACGCGGATCTGGAAAACTCAATATTGCTTCTTTAAGTCCAAGTATACGAAGTTTGAGGTAGGCAATCATTGAGAGTGCCAGTATTAGGGCAGTAAGTACCCAAATGAACTGGTGATATAGGTTATGCTCGAGCTGTTCGTTTATGTGCTGTTTTAGAACATATAGGTAACATTGTGTTTCGACCTCGGTGGCTTTACTACACACTTTAGTGAGGCCAAAGAGAGAATCATTTTCTTTGGAAAACACCGGCATCATAGATGTGAGTGCGGTGGATATCGAGACGTCATTGCTCAAGACAAGTGTTGTAGGTGAACCTATTGCGCCAGGTTCAGTACTATCAATTACTCGCTGTTCGTTAATTGCAACAAGGTAACCAGAGATGGTGGGTTTTAGACTTTCATCAAGGTTATTTTTCCAAAGCACAAATGCCGTTTTTGGCTCCATTTTTTGTGCGATAGACGACAGTAACTTCAATTTACTATCTAGGTGCGTTTGAATTGTCTCCTCTAACACTGTTACTTGATTTTCTATTGTGTGCTCTTTGACTATCAAATAAAGAGCACTAAAACTTACAGCAATCAGTAACATTACTACATAGTAGTAGGGGATTGTTCGAACAGCCTTCATATTTTTCAAATACCTCTTAGAGCGTTTTTTTGTCACCATTGAGTCATTGTGCTCAATACGTCATCGCCATTTGTTATTTGTTTTCTTTTAACAGCTTAATGGTAAAAGTGCTCCCTACTGAAGGTTCGCTTTGAACTAGTAGCTCTCCATTCATTAGATGTACCAACTTCTTAGTGAGTGTTAAACCAATACCTGTGCCCTCAGTTTCTGAGTTTTCAGCACCTATACGGTTAAAGGGCTCATAAATTTTCTCTAAGTCCTTTTCGCTAATGCCTATTCCAGTATCAGATATGGAAATGGAGCAAAAATGGCTATCTTCATATGTGGTTACGCGAACTTCACCATTGTTCTTATTGTATTTAACGGCGTTTGAAAGCAGGTTCAATAGCACTTGTTTTAGTCTCAGGGCATCACAAATGGCTTCTATTGATTCGCTGTTATCAACGTGTAGGGTTAAACCTCTCTTGGTACAATCTGCAGCAATTAATTGAGTACACTCTTTAATTATTCGGGACACATTGGTGACTATATTTTCGATTTTGAATTTACCCGCCTCCACTTTTGACAGATCTAAAATTTCGTTAATTAGATTTAGCAAATGTCTACTGGCTTTGAGTATTTCATCTAAATCATCAGCATCGTTTTTGGAAAGTTCCTCTGAAGACTCAAGAAGTTGACCAAACCCAAGAATGGCATTTAAGGGGGTGCGCAATTCATGGCTCATGTTTGATAAAAATTCAGATTTGGCTCGATTGGCTCTGTCTGCTTCCTCTTTTGCCTTAACCAGTTTGGCCTCATTTTGTAGCCGTAGGAGCTCCAGCGAAACGCGGTCTGCAAATACGGTAAGCAGTGACTTTGTATAATCGGAGTTGTAAAGCTTTTGGGTGCTCATTAGGCCCACATGGCCAAGCCTGTCTCCCTCAATGGAAGTCAGAGGCACAGCGATGTATGCCTCTATTTCATTTTCTGCCAACCACTGGTCTTTAGGAAACCGCTTATAAACATTTTCTTCGAAGAAGCACAGCCCGTGATTTGCAACCTGTTCACAAGGTGTGCCTGTAAGCTCATATTCGTATTCACTTTGATGCTCACCATTATGAAATAGCGATAACGTCTTCATTGTATTAGGTTTTGTTGAAGGTACAGAAATGAATGCAGTGGTTGCCCCTGTGGCCAGTGTTAATCCGACGGTGGTTTGTTCAAAAAACTCAGTCCCCATGGTCGTTGATGTGCTGATCACCATGGCTTTTAGAGCTTCTTGTAACATCTTATTTGTCGTGATGTCGGTGCGTATTGAGATGTACTGGTATGGGTGCCCATCTTGATCAAGCATCGGTGTAATGGTGGAATGAACCCAATACAAGCCGCCGTTCTTTTTTTGGTTGCAGATATCTCCTTTCCATACCTGACCTCGGGAAATGGTTTGCCATATGTCGCGATAGAACTCCATATCATGCACGTCTGATTTGATCAAACGATGGTTTTGACCCAAGAGCTCTTCTTTGGTGTAGCCACTGATCCGGCAAAAATAATCGTTAACATAAATAATATCGCCATTCCTGTCGGTGATACTGACGATAGCGTGAGAGTTAAGCGCAAGGTGTTCTTTGTCTCTTTCATAAACTTCTCTTTGCAGGTTTTGCTTGAGTGACATTTTGAGGCGATAGCGGCGTGCACGTACCGAAATAGCGCCGCAAAAGTGGTCATGGTCAACTGGCTTTTTCAAAAAGTCATCCGCACCCGTTTTGAGCGCGTAGAGTTGAGATGAGTAGTCTGAGTCTGCTGATAAAAACACAATTGGAACACTAATTAATTCAGGTTGTTCACGCAATAAGGTTGCCATCTCAGGGCCCATAATATCGGGCATATGGAAATCAAGTATGATGACATCTGGCTTGATTTCATCTAAACATTCAAACACGTCTAAAGGCTTATCAAACTCAATTGTTTCAAAACCTTGACCTTGCAAAATTGTACTGTGCAAACTCAATGAGGAAGCATTATCATCAATGATCAAAACCCGATAAGGTTCGTTTTTACTATTCTCCGTAAGTGTGCTGAGCATATTGGCGATATAAACTTCATGGCTCGGCAGTTGAATGTATCTGTCTACTCCCGCACGAAGCATTTTGAGTCTTAATTGAATATCAATAGTTGAAGACATTAGTATTAATGATGCATCGTGAGGCAGCATTTTTTTGATTTTGGTTATGTTCGGATAAAGTTGCTCTTCAACAGGTTGTTGATTCCATTTAAAAATGATTATACAAGATGAGTCATACTCATGATGTGTATGTAGAAATGACTCTAATGCCCCAATGCTTTCGACGGCGCACACACCAAATCCAGCGGTGTGTAAAACACTAATCAGCTTTTCACTTTCTTGCAGGCAGTCGTCAACAATAACAACTTTTTCAGCGAACTCTTGCATATCGTTTTGCATCATTTCGACACGCATACTTTTTGAGAACATATGATTTTGCGACAAGATATATGAGAAGTCGTCAATACTACGGACGATGGATTTAGCTAAATCAGAGTTGGGGTTTATCTGATAGTTTTGGAGTTGGTTGATAAATACGGTGTTAAGTAAAGACTCAGGGTAAATTGCACTACCACGTTGACTGTTGCACATTTCATTGATGAGATTGGTCACCTTGCTAATGGTTTCCCGCAGTTTCTGAGGATCTAAATCGTCTTGGTAAATGCGCTTTTTCAATATCATGAATTTGTGGAGTAAGTTTTGTACCGGATACATGCTTATGTTACCCCTGTATTTTTGCAAAGGAGTGGTGGTTGCACCGCTATGTCCATGCTTATTTTGTTAATCATCTTGAAATTGATTCTTAATCACTAAGACGTCATCTATGTGGGCGATGAACACATCAACAACCTTAGGGTCAAACTGATGGCCGCTGTGGGTTTTAATATAATGAATTGCTTCATCAATACTCCAAGCATTTTTATATGGTCTTTGTGAAGTTAATGCATCAAACACGTCCGCTACGGCGGCTATCCGCCCTTCTATCGGTATGTCTTCTTGCTTTAAGCCATTCGGATAACCTGTACCATCCCACTTTTCGTGGTGAGTTAAGGCGATATTTCTGGCCATAATCATCAGTTCAGAGTCATCATTGTCCAATAAATGCCCACCTATTTGTGCATGCGTTTTCATGACTTCCCACTCATGAGCATCTAGCCGACCTGGCTTTAAAAGTACTGAGTCAGGTATGCCAATTTTGCCGATATCATGCATAGGACTGGCATGTAAGATCAGCTCGCATTCCCTTTGCGGTAAACCCATCTTCTGAGCGAGTAATTGGCATATATGGCTCATCCGTAAAATATGATTACCCGTTTCTTCATCTTTATATTCTGCGGCCATACCTAAACGTTGTACGACGCTTAGGCGAGTATCGTTCAATTCACGGGTTCTGTGTTCCACCATTTGTTCAAGTACTAGAGCCTGATTGTTGAGCAACTTATGGGCTAAATGTGCATCTAGCAGGTTCTGAACACGCATTAATAGCTCATTTTTCTCAAAAGGTTTGGTTATATAGTCTCTAGCCCCTTTCTCCAAAGCGGTCAGAGTCGTTTCTGAGCCTTGCTGGGCGGAAATAACGACAATGGGGGCCATAAGAGGTTCTTGCAAAGAAAACAGCGCATCCATAACATCGAAGCCATTCATATATGGCATATTTATATCTAGTAAGATCAGATCCGGTTCAATCCTTTGATATGTAGCGAGCGCCTCTCTAGAGTCAGATAACAGATGGACATGGTTATACCCTTTTGCACTGAGTAATCTGTGCAATAGTTTTAGATTGGTCGGATTATCATCTATAGCAAGTATAATAGAGTCGCTTCTTAAGTCTTTCACTGTGTTTAAGCCTGATTGTAATGTTCGAGACGTGCCCGAAGTTGTTGAGTTAAAAAGTGGTTAGTCTATTCAACTGCCTTTAGTCGCTCTGTAATATTGAATAGCTTGTCTTCAATCACGAATGATAAGCCCAGCGTTTCTTCAACAATGTCTTTAGTCTCATCGACTAAACACATGAGTTCTGACTCTTGGTCTTCATCAAGGCCTAATGTAATGATTTTTAACTGAACTGCTTGGGACAAGTCGTTTACCAGTTTTACGATTTTATTGTCCTGACTTTCACACAGGTTTTTTATAGTGCCAAAATCGTCCATGAGTTGGCTCTTGAGGTTGTTTAGTGCTTTTTTACGAATATTGTTTTTCTCTATTTGCCCCTCAATAAAATCGATACGACTGTCCACAATGGTTAGCAGAATGGCAAAATTATCGCGAATACGACCAATCACATCCTCATCGTTAATACGAAGCCCTTTAACAAGCATGGAACATTGCGGTGAATTAAACAGCATATTGGAGCCAAATGGAGTGATGCGCTTTGCCTTGCGGCCTAACTCTAGGATCTCCCTTTCTAGGTCAGTGATGCTCTGCTCAGGGAATTGATAGAACTCACTCGCTATCCTAAATTCAACACAGCAGTTAACACCTGAATTACTGAAAAAGCGTTTAATGTTGTTAAATAAGATCTTGATGTCTGTGACTTCCAGGTTCTCTGTGAAAAAGGTGACCAACTCTCCTAATTCACTGGCTTGCTGCATTGATGTGAAGGCTGTGGTAGAGGCCATTTCATACTGTTCTTTGAGAGAGTTTCGCTCCTCAATACGCAATTCGACGCGCTTGAGTTTTTCTCTTAACTCTTTAAAGTCGACTGGTTTAGCAATGTAGTCGTCACCCCCACAGCCATATGCAGCGAGTTTGTCTTCACTTGAGGTTAAAGCTGAGATAAAAATCACTTCGCAGTTTTCAAAATCAGGGGCTGCTCGAAGTTCTTTAACTAGATCATAGCCATTGAACGGTTGTCCTAGCATGATGTCCATCAGTATAACGTCGGGCTTGTGCTGTTCAAGTAGTGGAATAATAGGTTCAGAACCGTCGGAAGAGACAATATCATATTGTTTACTGAGCGCTTTTTCTAACACAGCTCTATTTTGCGGATTATCATCGACGGACAATATCTTCACACGTTTTCCTTAGCACTTAATTTAAAGGCAGTGCTTAAAAAGTAGCTAAAAAACAGAAGCTCCGCAAATAATAGATTTACAACTTTTCGATATTTATCCCCTGACTTTAAAGCCTATTAAGCATAACGAAAAGCGCAAACGGTGGTAAAACTTAACTATGAAAACTTTTACAAACTGTGAGCTTTTACAAAGCTGAACAGCTGTATTAGCTATATGTCAATGTGCTAGTAATGTGGCTTTGGGAATTTTGGCAAGACTTGAGCTTAGAAAAGGTGAATTGGGTTTATTCGCCTCGTAAATAAACGGATAAAAATATCACTAGACGTCTCACATGTAAGGTGAAAGTGAGCGTATTCATTCATTTCTACCTTAGAGTTAGCTACTTACTTGTCCAATCTAGGGATAATAGTAGTAATTCGCTACGTTCTCTTAGATATGAAGAACTAATAAATAGGTTCCATCGAATAGGCTCTCTCGTCTGTGGCCCCATAACTTGAACAGTTTTTTACACT
The DNA here is from genome assembly GCF_001854475.1 of Pseudoalteromonas byunsanensis. Taxonomy (GTDB): domain Bacteria; phylum Pseudomonadota; class Gammaproteobacteria; order Enterobacterales; family Alteromonadaceae; genus Pseudoalteromonas; species Pseudoalteromonas byunsanensis. The sequence goes on along the minus strand of NZ_MNAN01000037.1, from coordinate 327,077 downwards.
CTAGAACAGTAATTTACTGAAATGTAAGTTAATTTAAGCTCAATTGTTAGTATTTCTAGCAAAGTGGAATTATTAATCAAAACTTTTTTAAAAGGACTAAAAATGAAAGTGTTATTACCTGCTGCCCTGATCATGCTAGGAGCGGCTTTTACCCAAAATGCAGTGGCAAGTGATGTTTATGTAGGTGCTCTTTATAATCATCAAGATATTGATATTCCTGGTTATGGCTATGATGCGGCGGGGATCGTAGTAGGGTATGAATTTAATGAGTATGTTGCTTTTGAGAGTCGATTTGCAACAGGGATATCTGGAATGGACATGGAGTACACAGCACCTAATACAAAACGTTCTGTTAAGGAAGATATTGACTTACAAACTTCACTGTTGCTTAAGCTAACCTACCCTATTGCAGATGGGTTGAATGTGTATGGGTTAACAGGGTACACACGCTCTAAAGTTACATTTGAAAATAAAGGGTTAGTATTAAATGAAGGCGGTAATGAAGTAGTGCGCTACCATAGCGAAAGTAATTGGACGCGTGATGGGCTTAGCTATGGAGTTGGGTTGGAGTACCAGTTGAATGACAATATTGATGTTTTTATAGACCACCAAATTCTGCCAGACTTTATCTCGGGTGATCAGAAATGGCAGAGCACAGCGGTAGGTTTTACATATCGTTTTTAACATTAAGGGATTAAGTTAATTAAGTATTGGCTTGCTAATTCGGCAAGCCAGACATCGTGCTCTTTATCAGAAACCGATTTACCTTCGGCTAAATTACAAGCTTAGTTGAACAGCCAATTCTGTTTAAAATCATACCGTATCCCGACAGATATAGACTCTATGTCAGCCTGATAGAAGAAAGATTTGTTTAAATATTCCAAATGAACTCTCAATGGGGGAGTGGGTAGCCACTCTAATGTGATGTTAAAGCCATCAAAACTTTGGTGATTAGTGTTACTGCCCTGATAACCGTCATCAAACTCGAACACGCCTGTTTTAATTTTGTAGCCCTTGGCCAATAGGTACGCTAAAGATAAATCAAAAGTATGTCCTTTACGGGGAACTTCGAAAGTAGTCCGACGGTAGTCCTTTGCCTGATATGACATTGCCGCATAGAAACGATTACTGAACTGATAGGCTAAGGATGCTGCCCAAATTCTGTTTTCACCTATGTGATCCTCATCTGCAAATACATCGTTTTGCTGATAAGTGAGGGCTGCATGAAACGCTTTTGTATCATAGCTTAGTCCCATATTAAACAGATCGGTTTGCTTGTCGCCATGAGTGCCTGCGTATTGGCCTACAGCGATGAAAGTAAAGGGTTTACGGTCTAAACGGTAAGATATTAAATTGTCGACAAAGAAAATACTTTGTGGGTCATATGCAAAAGGGCTACTAGCGTGGTTGAAAATATCCACATATTCGGCAATAAAAAGGTACTGAGGTGGCCTTTGCTTGCCTATGCCAAAGCGGCCTAAGGGCGTACTGAGAGCGGTGTACGCGCGCCGAGATTTGCCAAAGTTACCTTCATTGGCCAAATCAATGCTCCATTCTCCATGGAGTTCTGCTGACCAATCATTGGCAAATTCCTGAGTCACCTTAAAACCAGCGTGAGACAATGCATCAGCGACATCCCAGTAGCTATGTGGCTGCTCATTAATCATACTTAGTGTCGGCCTTATCGTTGCGTACATATTTACTTGAGTATGTTCTTGCTGGGTAGTTTGCTGTGTGTTAACAGGGGGCGTGGAGTTAGTGGTTTTAGCAATGAGAGTTTTCGAATTTTGCTTTAGAAAAAGCTCTTTTAGCTCTGCCAGTTGGGATTCGATGGCTTCAATATCAGCCCAAGTTACAGTGCGTTCAGTGGCAACAAGAGTTGGACTAAATAGCAAAAAAGTCAGTGCTACTGTGGGTAACGGATAAGGAAGAGTGAATCTCATTGCTATACCTGTAAATCACTACGAATAACAGAATTATAGTAAGTGCTCGGTACGCAGAGCGCTTTTGTTGATGCCGCCATTTAAGTTTTTCCTACACCGCAGTGTGGCAAAATCCTTTCATGGATTCTGTCACTATTTTATTTCTGACTTTGTGAAGTGAAGCGCATCAGAACACACTCTAAATGTATGAGCTATAGTTTTAATGAGACTTAAGAATCGGTGCCAACAGATAGTCGCGACAGGTACATCAAGGGTATGTGTGTAGTTCAACCGAGAAGATATTTATGATTTCAGGGTATCAGAATAAATTAGCATCACTCATCCGCTTGGGTATATTGCTGGCTATATGCGCGTGTTTCACTTTGAAAAGTGAGGCAAATCCGCAATATCGTGTCACGATTCTAGTGGACGAGAGTTACCCCCCTTATACATATCTAAGCAATGGAGAGTTAAAGGGGATCTATGTTGATTTAGTGAAACAAGCAGCACAGCTTATTGACGATAAGTACTTAGTTGAATTACATCCTGTACCTTGGAAAAGAGGTGTTTCAGCATTACAAGATGGTGAAGCGTTTGCGTTAATGCCACCATACAAGCATATCAAACGTAGACCTTTTATTTGGCCTTATTCGGTTCCACTTCTTGAGGAAGTTGTGGTGGCATTTTGTAATCAAGGTTTTTCATTAAAGAAGATAGATTCTGAAGATACAACAGCTCACCCCATTAATGTGGGGTTGAATGCGGGTTATATGATTCTAGATGATGGCCTAAGGCAAGCTTACCAGCAAAGTAAGATTAGACTCTGGGAAAATAAAGACACGTTTTCGAATGTGATGAAATTGGCGAAAAATCGCATTGATTGTTACGTTAACGATAGGCTTTCCACGTTATTAGGATTAAGAAATCTTAAGCGAATACACCCGGAATTAGATTTAAGTCAAATTAAAGAAGACCGTGTCGTTTTAAAGCGCACTGCGCATATTGGATACGTTAAAGACGCTTTGGATAGGTATCCGTACAAACATGATTTTATTGAAAAAATGGATGAGGCTTTGCAGGCTGTTCTGGCAAACCAAGCTATTGAGCTTGGCGAACAATAAATATCTTTCCAGCCAACAGGAAAAGTATTAAATTGGCTTAAGTAATATTATTTTCTGCAATTTAGACCATGGAAAGAAACTCATGAATGACGCAGTTGTTGAGGTTGTCGACAGGCAACTCAAAGCGTATAACCAAAAAGATGCAGCTGCCTGGGCACAAACATACGCTGCTAATGCAGTTCAGCAAACCACAGATGGTATGATTCTCGCCTCGGGAAGAGAGGCAATTCAGGCCACGATTGCTGAGCGCTTTTTAGAACCGGATCTCAAGGCTGAGCTACTGAGTAGAACAGTGTATGACAATGTGGTGATCGATCATGAAAAAATCACTCGTAACTTTGCAGAAGGCCTAGGCTGTGTCGAGATGCTCTGTATTTACACTGTTGAAGAGGGTTTAATCACAAGAGGTATTTTTAAGGTTTTCAATAAACAATTGGCCAACTCAACGAAATAGCGCCCGTTATTTGATCAACTGCAATATTGTTCTGAAGTCAGGGTGCTCGGAGTCGGCGAGTAGCTCATATAAAACCATTTCTACATTACTGAGCTGTGCACCGCTGTGCGCAAGCTTGTGTATGGCAAGTTGTTTGTGCTCTGGGTTTCGAGAAGCAATTGCATCCGTTATCAAGGATACGCCAAACCTATTGTTCAACAGGCTCAATGCTGTTTGGTAGACGCAAATGTGTGCCTCAATGCCACAAACAAGCCAATGGCTTTTGTTCTCATTGGCCAGTCTTGTTCTAAACGCTTGATTTAGGAAACCACTAAATGTTGTTTTTGTAATAATTTGCTCAGCGTTTAGTAACTTTGTTAACTCAGGTACTGTGTGACCTAGTTTATCAAGTGTTTGCTCAAGCCAGATAATAGGCAAACCAAGGGCTTGGCACCCTTGGATAAGCGTGCTGATCTGTTGCAACATCTGTTCGCTGTTATCAACTACCCTAGCAAGTTTGCCTTGTACATCAACAACAATGAGTCCACAATCTGAATTTTTAAGCATATTGCTTTGCTATCTCTAGATTATTGGGTGTGACTCAAAAAAAGAGTCACACAAAAAAATATGCGCCAGCGAGTAATCCAAGTAAAGTTGCCGCAGCCAAAGGCCATGCCGGTTTCGATGTGTTAGCGGTTGCGTCATTTGCAGGTGAGGATGCTGTTGAGTTATTGTCGTTACCGACATTACTCTGCGTTGAATTTGAAGTTTCAACGGTTGGTGAAGGCACTTCTGCTACTTCTTCATCGCTTACCTCGCTCAAAGGTAGTTGCCATTGATAGCCTTTGCGAGAAAATGTTTTGATAGCATCATCACCGAATAACGCTCTGAGGTGACCAATGCTTTGGAAAACGACTTGATTAGTCACTTCGCGGCCCGGCCAGACGGCTTCTAGTATTTCATCTTTGCTGTGAATATGTTCAGCATTCATAAGCAGTAAGGCCAGTAATTTGGCAGGTTTTTCATTTAGCGAGAATACTTTACCATTATTGGTTAAAACTAAAGCTTCGCAGTCAAATTCAAAATGGCTAAAACGGAATTTCATTTTTGTTATTGATCCAGTTTGTATGGATGTACCTATTTTATATGTTTTATAACAGCATATCGAAAACATTGCAAAACAACGGCGAATGTATGCTGTTTGTTAAAGTTAACCTTATGTTATTAATGCCTGGTTTAAAAGGTCTTATTTAAATTAACTAAATGTTGATTAATAATCAATCGAAATGAGTTTATTTTAATGGTCTAATTATCAATATGTCCTAGATTTCTGGATGGATCTAACTTATCTCTAACTCTGCGCTTTAATATTTTGGCCTCTGGAAAGCCCCCGTCTTTTTCTCTACACCAGATCAGCTCTTGATTATAAAAAATCTTGAATACTCCTTTTGAAGCAGGAGCAATCGCGACCTCTTGCAGTTCGTCAGAAAATGTCGAAAGTAACTCTTGGGCAAGCCAGCCACTGCGTAGTAACCATTGGCATAGTACGCAGTAATGTATGGTAATACGGGGTTTAGTCATTCTAAAAGCCTTATCAATATCGGTTGTCATCGAGCTAAAAACATTACACTTTTTTACAAAAATACCTAGCTTCAATCATATTTATCAAGGCATAGAGCTGTTAATTTAATCACTCAAAATATAAGGAGATAAACATGAGAAATATATTGATGATTGTGGTTGCCATAGTATTGATTGGCTGCCAATCAACTAGTAAGCAAAGCGTAAATAATATAGCAGGAGATGCCACTCGGCTGATTGTAAACATTAGTAATGTAAAAAGCGATGAAGGACAGCTTTTGGTGATGATTCACGACAATAGTGCTGACTATCACGCTGATTTAAACTTTAATGATCCCAAAGCACAGTATTTCCTTAAAAAAGCAGTTGTTCCAGTAGCTCCAAACACAGTCGTTGTTTTTGAAAACGTACCCGCCGGTAAATATGCCATTAATGTGATTCATGATGAAGATGCTGATGGTGAACTCGATAGAATGATCTTTCCATTTTTGGGAATGCCTAGTGAGCCGTATGCGTTATCGAACAATATATATGACCATTTTAGTAAAGGAGACTTTGATGATGCACTGGTGGAATTAATGGCGCCAAGTAGTCAAATTGACCTAAGTTTGAGTACGCATCTGTCTAAGGTGACAGGTTTATAAATCTGATTGTTGTAGGTAGGATCGTAGGCAATAAAGTTGGAGGATGAAATAAATTACAACAATTGCTTGCTTTTTATTTGGATTCGGTGGTAAATTTCGCCCCTTGGGCCATCGCTTTCTACGCGAGTGGCCAGTTTATAATGTCCTTTCTTACCCTGATCCAGTAAGCCAGCATTAAAAAATCAAAAGCTGAATTATTGTACGGCGACCACTTAGCCAGAATATCCTCGTGGCTGGACCGAGCCTTTTAAGGCACTAATCGATGGGAATATCGTCAACACTGTAGTGAAGCTTATTTAATTAATTTGTCGGTTTTTCGACATAAATTTGTGAGTTTTCTATGTCATATGAATATAATGGATCTGTGATCCAAATTGCACAGCCTGTGCTGTCAATCTCAGTAAATAAAAGTAATGTTATCTTTGCAGATAAAATGGGAATGAGAAATACCCGTTTTGCTTCGCCAAGTGATGCGAGAAGCTTTATTAAATGGCTGACTAATACGTCAGCCTAACCACACTGAGCGGTGTCGGCTCTATCGACTAAATCGGCTATAGCTAGTTAATAGTGAGTAGAGCTAGACACCTATAAATTTTTCTTTTTCCTTAACCTTTCTTACCTTATTGTTTGGTTTGTTTTAGCCAAGTTGAAATCTCCTTGTCCATAAAATCTCTGATAATGGGCTGTGCTTTTGCATTTGGGTGTAAGTTGTCATCTTGCATTAGATCTGGGTTAACTGCTATTGGCACCATAAAATAAGGCATCAAATATGCCTCAGTGCTGTTTGCTACTTTGCTGTAGCTGTCGGTGAACATTTTTGTGTATCTTGGCCCCAAATTAGGCGGGATCTGAATCTCCATTAATGCTACATGCGCGCCAGAACGTTGGCTTTTAGTAACCAGCTCGGTAAGATGCTTTTGTAGTAACTTAATCGGAAAGCCGCGAATTCCATCATTGCCGCCTAACTCTATGAGTACATGGCTTGGTTTATGTGCTGCTAACCATGCGCCAATCTTAAGTAGTGCGTTGTCTGTCGTTTGTCCGCTTATGGCTGTATTGATTATTTCGATCGGTTTTTGCTCTGCTACGTATTTATTTTGTAACAAATTAACCCAAGCTTGTGCTTGTTCCAGTCCGTAGCCTGCGCTTAAGCTATCACCAATAATCATAATTTTATCTTTTGCGAAGCTGCTAAACGATTGCACAGTTAGCAAGGAAATTACTAAGAACTTTAGGAAGAAACGTGTCATGTCAGTATTTTCTCAGTTAAATATCATTAATGTCTCGGGGCTTACTAAGCGTGTAAACACCTTAGAGGGCGAGCTCACTATCCTCAGTGATATCAATTTTTCTGTCAAGTCGGGGGAGTCAGTCGCGATTGTTGGTGCTTCAGGTTCTGGTAAATCAACATTATTGAGCTTGCTGGCAGGGTTAGACGTTGCAACACAAGGGGAGATCAGCTTAGATACAGAGCAGTTAGAGCTAATGGATGAGGAGCAACGAGCTCAGTTACGGGCAGAGAAGGTGGGTTTTGTTTTTCAGTCCTTCATGTTGGTACAAAGCTTAACTGCGTTGGAAAACGTGATGCTACCTGCCGAACTTGCAGGGGAAAAAAATGCTAAACAACAGGCCATTGAACTACTTGAAAAAGTGGGGCTATCGCATCGTTTAGAGCATTACCCTTCCCAATTATCGGGTGGTGAGCAACAGCGAGTTGCCATTGCCCGTGCATTTATCGGCACGCCTAAAATTTTGTTCGCGGATGAACCATCTGCAAATTTAGACAGCAAAAATGGTCACATGATAGAAAAGCTATTGTTTGATTTGAATAAACAAAACGGCACAACTTTGGTACTTGTGACCCATGATGAACAGCTTGCTCATCAATGCGACCGTATCATCCATATTGAGGGCGGTAAATTGGAAACTATCCGTGAAGGAGAGGCTGTCAATGTGGGTTAAATTAGCATTAAAACTATTTTCGCGAGAGTTTCGCCGAGGCGAGCTATCGATTATTTTCGCAGCCATTTCATTAGCTGTGCTTACGGTGTTCAGTCTGTCTTCGGTGACCGAGCGTATTGGCTTAAACATAGAGCAAAAAACCAGTGACTTTATCGCTGCGGACCGTCGCTTATCGAGTAACCATGCCCTTAGCCCCGAAATTTTAAATAAAGGTCAAGAGTTTGGGTTACAAACGGCAAAGATGTTGTATTTTGATTCTATGCTGTTTGCCAACGATGAGCTGGTACTTGGTTCGGTAAAAGCGGTGTCTGAAGCTTATCCATTACGTGGAGAAGTAACTTTAAAAGACAGCTTAGCTGGACAACCTTATGAAATACGCGGCGCACCTCAAGCAGGGCAGCTGTGGTTAAGCGAAGGTTTGTTCTACAGTTTGGGCGTACAAGTGGGTGATAGTGTTGAATTAGGTGCTGGAAATTTCATTGTTAGTAAAGTATTGGTAACTGAACCGGATGCGCCTTTCTTCTCACTGGCGGGGAACCGCAGAGTGTTACTTAATTATGAGGATATTGCCGCCACTAAGGCCGTACAACCTGGCAGTCGCGTATTTCACCGGTTACTGTTTGCGGGAGAGGAACAGCAACTGGCAGAGTTTTATTCATGGCTTAAACCGCAACTCAAAGCGAATCAGTCATGGCAAGGCATCAAAGACAGACAGTCGCCGTTAGGAGATAATCTGATGCGTGCTGAGCGGTTTTTATTGTTAGCTGGTTTGTTTGGTATCATGCTGGCAGCAGTAGCGATGGCGGTGTCAGCTAAACGCTATTGTGAACGTCAGTACGACCCCGTTGCGATGATGAAAACTTTGGGCGGAAGTCGCTCGGTTATCCGCAATATTTTCTTACTTCACTTGAGCTTGGTGACTGGCTTTTCCATTATGGTCGGCTTGATCATTGGTTTTGGTTTGCAACATATCGGGGCTGATTATCTAGCTAAATTTATGGATGCCGAGTTGCCTGCCGCGGGTTTCAAACCTTGGCTTATGTCTATTTTTATCGGCATTGTGTGTGCCTTAATGTTTTCGTTAAAGCCTCTACTTGACTTGTTTGATATTCCACCTTTGCGTGTATTGCGACGCAATCTTGGCGATCAATTGGCGTTAAGTCGTGTACATGTTGGGTTGTCGTTATTGACTATTTTCTTGTTGATGTGGATGTTTAGTGCGCAGTTAATTACTACATTGATCTTATTTGGTTCGACACTACTGGTCATTGCTGTGTTATTTGGTTTTTCGCGACTCATTTTTAGTGCGGGTAGAAAGCTGGGACTAAGCCCCGGTTCGAGTTGGTCATTAGCAATTGCAACATTACAAAAGCGCGCCAACGCTAATGCGATACAACTGATAAGTTTTGCGTTAGCGATTAAACTGATGCTGTTTTTGGTGGTACTAAAAAATGACATGATCTCAGACTGGCAAACACAAGTGCCAGCAGATGCGCCTAATATGTTTCTCATCAATATTGCTGAAGATGAAGTGCAGCCACTTACTGCGTTTTTTAGTCAACATAAAATCACTCACGAAGATTTTTATCCAGTGTTCAATGCGCGAGTTGACTCGATAAATGACGAACAGTTGGAACGTCGAGTGTCTCGTCAAGAAGGGGAGCAAGAGCAAAAAGATGAAAACGAACGACGAGGTGTGAATCGCGAACCTAATTTAACTTGGCTCTCACAGCTACCTGAAGGAAATGAAATTACTGAAGGTGAGTGGTTTAGTAGTGAGGTAACCGATGGACGTATTGAAGTGTCGGTATTTGAAGGATGGAAAGAGCAGTTAGATTTGGAGCTTGGCGACACCATTGGGTTTCTTGTCGATGAGCAGCGATTTGAGGCTGTTGTCACCAGTTTTAGAAGTGTGGACTGGGGAACTCTTAAACCAAATTTTGTTATGATCCTAAGTCCAAATATGGCAGGACAACTGCCCGTTACATATTTCAGTGCAGCCAAACTTGAAGAGCACCATACAAAGGCTATCAGTAGCATGCTCCAGCAATATCCAACGATCAGCATGATTGATATAAAAAGTCGTCTTGAACAGGCTCAGTCGATAATAGCTCAAGTATCTTTGGCCATTGGGTTTGTATTGACGATTGTATTGATAAGTGGTGCGTTGGTCTTAGTTTCTCAAGTTCAAGCAAGCCTTGCTGAGCGAATGCAAGAGGTGGTCATACTGCGTACTTTAGGTGCTAAGGGTAGACTGATCAAATTGGCGACTTTGTATGAGTTTCTGCTATTAGGAGCCATTGCAGGACTTGTTGCGGCTGTAGTGAGTGATATTGCACTGTTGGTTATACAACAGCAACTGTTTGATGTAAGTGGAAAAATGCACCCATATGTGTGGTTGTTGGGACCGCTTACCGGTGCCGGTTTTGTGTCAGTTATCGGTTATTTTATGGTCGCCAAAACAATGCGACAAAACACACAAGGCTTACTTCGAAAAATAGCTTAACAGCTGAAAAACAAAGCAGTAAAGCTCAGTACAAAAGCCTTCACATCTGTGAAGGCTTTTTTGTTTGTAACTAATAATTAGCGCATACCTGTTTTGATAACATATTAAAAAGCAATCGTTTTTAAGCTGATTTAGCTGGGCCCAATAAGGTAAAAGAAAAATTCGCTTCTATACTCAAGGAGATATTGATGTTTAATAAATTATCAATTGGGATGACACTATGAAAAAACGACTAATAGCTGTAGCTTTATGTTGCGCCATTAATGGTACAGCATACGGCGCAGACCTGCGTATCAATGGTTTTGCCTCCATTGTTGCGGGGTCAGCGACTGACGATAATATGAGTGTATTCGGCTACGAAGATGAGATTTCATTCAGTAACGAAAGCATGTTTGCCCTGCAAGTTTCGTCCGATTTAGGGAATGGCATTAGCGCCACTGCTCAAATCGTGGCCCGAGGCAATGAAGATTACGATGCAGGGTTCGAATGGGCTTATGTATCATATGATATTAATGAACACCTGCGTCTGAGTGCAGGGAAAATGCGATTACCCTTGTTTAGATACTCTGATTTTATAGAAGTAGGCTATGCGTATCGTTGGGTACGTCCACCCACATCGGTTTATAGCTTTGCATCAACCACTCCAACAGGAATGAGCTTGCTTTATACTTCACAGTTAGGGCTGTGGGACTCATCGTTGCAAATTGTGTATGGGCGCTATGAAGGCAAGGCCAGCGCTATTACCGACAGTGATGATTCTACCCTCAATGATATCACGGGTTTCAATTGGACCATGTCTCGAGACTGGCTCACATTGCGTGCATCCTATGTCGTTGCACAGACGAGTATCAGTTTAAATAACTCTGCGCCCTTGGTTGGGTTGTCTGGCGCATTGCAAAACTATGGTTTGCAAGAACAACTTAGCCAATTGGTCATAGATAAAGACGATGGCTCATTTTTAGGGTTAGGTTTTGCGATTGATTACAGCAACTTCTTACTTGATGGTGAATATACAGAAATCGAAGTGGACAATAGTTTGTTGCCTGAACAGTCGCAATACTATATTTCAGCTGGTTATCGACTCGAAGATTGGACGTTGCATGTCACTTATGAAGACAATGATGACAAGCATCCTAGTAGCCGTTTTAATCAAGTACCGACGACGGTAACGCTTGCAAATGGCTCTGTGGTTCCAGTTTCGACAGATCCGACTAACCCAAATGCTCCGTTGATCAGAGATCTTATGAATGGCGCTTTAAATGCGACTCGTGTTAATACCAACACGATAACCATAGGCGCACGCTATGATTTTCATCCTTCGGCGGCATTTAAAATTGATTGGAGTCGCTTGGATAATGACGTGATAAATCAAGATAATGATGTTATCGCGGTTGCGGTTGACTTGGTGTTCTAGAGAGGCAAATATGAAAAAAACGATTGCAACTTGTATATTGCTAGCAGCAAGCGCTCATTGTGCCGCTGAGGTTTCAGTTATTGTGCACCCTAGCAATGGCAATACGCTTGATAAAGACAGCATTGCTAAAATCTATTTGGGTAAAACGAAGTCATTTAATGATGGAACAAAGGTACAAGCGGTTAGTTTGAACAGTGGGAACGTGGTCGATGAATTTACAAGTAATGTGCTTGGTAAGTCGAGTAGTCAATATAAAGCCTATTGGTCAAAGCTAATTTTTACGGGCAAAGGCACGCCACCTGAAGGGTTAGATAGTGAACAAGCTGTGCTTGACTTTGTTGCCGGAAATACCGACGCCATTGGTTATGTTGATAGTGGCAAAGTTACTGGAGCAGTAAAGGTGATTGGTAAATTTTAGCGTTTTAACACAGGCTAGTAGCGTGTAGCTGCTAGCCTGTGAAGTCAAGAGTCTAGTGTCCTTGCTTGATTTGCTCTTTAAGCCATACACCCGCGGGTTTTAGCTGCTCATCACCAAATAGTCCCTGTGCGCATGAGCCCACTTTAAATACCGCGCCAGAACGCCAGTCATCGGAATAGTTCCAGTTCGTCCAGCTAATATGTTTACTAGCCATGAGATCAAGATAGGCCTGTGCACTGTCAAAGTCATTGTCACCTTCCCCTTTATAATCTTGGGTGCCCCACTCGGTGACAAATACCGGTAAGACATCTGATGCCTGATCTAACATGTTGCGGTGGTAATCAAGATGTGACGCTGCGTAAAAGTGGAAGGTATACATAATGTTGTTAAACGGTAATGGTTGAAGTACCACATCGTTGAACGAGCCACCATCGGAAGCGCCAAATGTTGACCAGCCATGCGTCCCTACAAGCACCACTGCATCGGGGTCAATATCACGGATCACTGGGATCAGCTCAACGGCGTAGTCGTAAATACGTTGCCAGTTGACACCATTTGGCTCGTTGGCGATATCATAAATTACATTGTCTCTGGTTTTGTTCGCGGTGACGATGTCACTAAAAAACTGTTTGGCATTGGCGAGATTAAAGTTAGGGTCTCCTGGGTCAAGCTGATGCCAGTCAACCAATACATACATGTCTAAGTCGCTGGCCATAGCAATCAACTCATTCACCTGATTGGTAAAGGCACTGGGGTTAGTTTCATACCCACCTTCTTGGACGTATAGACTTAAACGTATGATGTCAGCATGCCAGTCTTGAGCTAGTACCTGTAGCGAGTTTTGAGTTAAACATTTATTTAAGCCAAACCATTGCAGTCCATGACTACTCATACCTTTAAGTTGTACTGGGAGATTATTTTTGTCGCATAATTTGGTGCCACATACACTAAGCTTACCATGACGACTGAAAGGGCCTTCACTAACAGGTGGAGTACTTTGACACGCACCGAGGGTTTCCCAGACACTGCCATTTCCTGGTATTGAATTGGTCCACCATTTCGCGCGATATAGAATGCCTTGGTGGTGCATTTTGTCGCCGCCTAGGGCATGGTCGTAAACACCAGCCCAGTTACTTCTTGTCCAGTTTGGATATTCGTTAATGCCCTCACAGTTATTAGCATAACCATATGAATTAAATAATGATAAATATATAAAAGTGATAAGACTAAGTATCTTCTTGATCATGATGATCTCCTATTGTTAACATGTTGTATCACTTTCAAAGGTACGGTGTTGTACCACTTTTAACCAATATACTTTGGTCTAATGAAGGAGTAAGTTATCTTTGAGAAGTTATGCTAATGTATTGAATTACATAATAATCATGTAAATATTTTGGGGATATATTTCGTTAATATTAATCCGTTCATGATACGTTTCAACAAGGAGAGGAATATGCAAAATCATATCAATTATGTGGAGTTTGCGGCCCACGATTTAGCTGCTACTGAGCAGTTCTTTAGTCGCACTTTTGGGTGGCAATTTCAACACTATGGCCCTGATTATATTGCATTTAGTAACTCAGGTCTCGAAGGTGGTTTCTATCGTGGTGAACTATCGGCAAGTACCATCAGTGGCAGTGCACTGGTGGTTATTTATAGTAGCCAACTTGAACTCACACTAGAGCGCGTGCAACAGGAGGGGGGATCTATTAACAAAGATATTTTTAGTTTCCCTGGCGGTAGAAGGTTTCACTTTATTGAACCCAGTGGTAACGAGTTAGCCGTTTGGTCAGACAGCTAACAGCCGCATCTATCTCAAATGAGTGGTTTATTTATATGCGCAGCCCACATCTAAACGTGAAAACCACTCTAAAAATTCCTGTACCATCTCACCTTTGAAAATACGACCATGTTGTGGTGCCATTATATCGATATCTAGTTCTCTGACACGGGAGATCCAATCATTTTTGGCTCGGTTTGAAGGCATCCAGCGGCGATGAAAATACTCCATATATTTAACATGACTGGCAAAATCTTCAACAAACATAGGTGGCTCACCTTTTTCAAGTGCCGCTCCAATGTCACCACTCATTAATATTCTTGCTTTGGGGTCGTACACATTAAAGTTGCCTGAAGAATGCAGGTAGTGGGCCGGTACAAATCGCAATGTGGCCTTGCCAATTTTGATTTCTCCACCTTCGTCCTTGATGGGTTGATAGGTAATGTTATCCATACCAAAGTGGCGAATAAATCCTTCCCATAGCCAAGGTGCATGGAGAGTCGCCTGCGGCAGGGCCTTATCCCAAAGCCCTAGTGAAGAGATAATATCGGGGTCTTGGTGCGAAGCAAATAAAGTAGTGACTTGTTCTAAAGTAACGTGCTTGAGTATGCTGGCAAGCATTGGTGAGAAAAGCTCAATGCCTCCTGGGTCTAAAATAATTGCTTCGTCAGTGCTTTTAATCAAATACTGGTTGGTGTCGATGATGTGATTTGATTTGTTTGAGTCTCTCCCAAGTACTAGCCAGACATGTGTCGCGCTGTTGTAAATTTCACTTGTTTTCAACGTAATGCTCCTCTTAGCTGGTTAATTTCTTTCAAATTATCATTAATTGCTGATTTAATTTTTTTTGCGGCACCGGTGATAAAATCAGATACTGATTGTAAACTTTCGCTAAATTCTCCTGCGTTAGATGCCTCCACACGACTCGTGACAGCTATGTATTCGGCACTACGCATTTGTTTTTGAATGTCCTCAAAGTAACTCTCTAGGTATGTAATCACAGATTCTAACTGTTTAATGGTTTTCATCAGCTCGAGATTGACTTCCCGCTGTAAGTGGCTAATCGCTTTATTATCGGAGCTCTTGGCACAATTATTCAGGTGTTGTTGAAAGTCACTACATCTGACCACTGCAAGGGCTATTGAGAACAGTTGGCTGGATAGCTGTGATATCTGCTTAGTTATTTTGATGGTGAGATCAGAAAACTCGTCAATAAAGTTAGTGATAGGTTTAAAACCAAACGCAGAATCGCCAGCTCTAAGTGCAACAACCCTTGCATTTTTTGCAGTTAGTGAGAGGTTCTTTGCTTCTATTAAAATGGTATCTAAGTTAGCGACTATATTTGCTACTCGTACAAAATTTCTAACAGCCTGAGCTGCTTCATCATTTCTGGTCATGGGTGAAACTCAACTGTTGCTGTTTTATGAGCATAGATAAATTTTGGTTTTTCGCCCAATAAATCGCTTGAAAACCACTCATATCATGCCTTTACCTTGATAAAACAAGAGATCTCACTCATATTTTTACTAGACACAGGCCCTTCCACGTCAACCAAGGTTAGGTTATACAAATGAAACACCTGTTATTTTGGGTTTTGGGTTATTTAGCGACGGTCATTTTATATTTATCTTACTCGCCAACTGCGCTTGCGGTAATTTCGTTAGGCGGCGTTAGTCTGTGGTTGGTAGGTGCCCTTATCAATCAAAATGCATTAGTAAGGTTGGCCGTTTGTACAGGTATTGCAATGATAAACGGTGCTGTACTTGCTTATCTATCAGCACTCGATTTGCTCAATGGAACTTTGATTCTTATTAATATGATAGAAGTGGTCGTGATCTGTGAGCTGCTAGAGCGTTTCTATCAGACTGACGTATACCAACGCTCCTCTTTTCAAGTAGCAATGAGTATTTTTACATATGTATTTATTCCTGCAACCGTGTTTGGTGCTATTGGTGTCTCTTGGGTTTTGTACAACACATCAATTGCTACACAAACAGTGTTATTTAGTCGGGTGATTGGCAACTCATTAGCGCTGTTTGTGGGCTCCCCATTTATTTTAGCTTTCATGAGCAGAGGACAAGCGTACCTGCAATCAGTGTATCAGTTTCGCTATGCGATGTTTTGTGCGCTAGTAATTGGTTTAATGGTGATTACAGCCGCCATTTCGTGGCACTTGTTTACTGCAATAACAGTGGCTTTGTTTGTATTGTCTGTGGTGTTTTACGACTTTAAATTGTTGAACTTATTTAGTTTTTCTATTGGTGGATTAGCGAGCGCAGTCCTTAATTTTCATTATATCAATGTGGAAAACGGAGTGTTAGGTTCAGGTTTTTCGCTGTTCATTTCAATTACGGTTGGCTACTTAACTGCATTGCTTGTTTGGCGCTATAAGAAACTTGCCGCTCATTCAAATGAACAGCTGTCTCAGTTGCATGTGAGTTTTAAACACACATTTGAACTGAGTCCTGAAATGCTCCTGACGATTGATTCAGATGGCAAAATTCAGGAAGTGAGTGAAGGCTTTGTCGACGCGATAGAGGAACCTCGAGAGCTTCTCATTGGGAGATCATTTACTGACTTTATGACACCAGAAGGTAAACAAGCTTTTGATAAGCATGTTTTAGATATTGAGAGTAAATTTATGCTCTCGAACTTGCTGTTGACAGGTAGTGAAGATGAAAGCTTAACCGTTAATTTAAAAGCCGAAGTGTTCAATACACCCACTGGAGTACGTACCTTGTGTTTCTTACAAGACATATCAGAGCAAATAAAATTAGCAGATGTACTAGAGCAAGAAAAAGAGCTACTAGAAGTAACACTGAGCTCAATTGGTGATGGGGTGATTTGTACCGATGTAAATAGCAAAGTTACTTACATGAATCCTGTTGCTGAAGCTGTATTGGCAAAATTGACTAGAGAGGTTAAAGGGTTACCGTTCGATGAAGTTATGCCGCTTTATAATGAAGACACCAAACAGCCGATCAGGGGATTGACCGATTACTGTATTAAGCACAATCAACTTATGACTTTACCCGAACTAACTTGTGTAAGAAACCACTTAAACCTCGAGTTTGCTATTCAAGATTCAATTTCTCCTATTTATCTTAAAAATGGTGAAATAGTGGGGGCGGTAATGGTGTTTCAAGATGTGACTGAATCACGAATAATGTCACGTAAGTTAAACCACTTAGCCCATCATGATGTGCTGACAGGCTTACCTAACCGGCTGTTGTTGCAAGACCGCTTATCGCAATTTTGTAAACGGGCGAAAAGAGAAGCTCATCATTTTGCGGTTGTTTTTATTGATTTGGACAAATTTAAAAAAATCAATGACTCATTAGGGCATTACGTGGGTGATTCACTGTTGAAAAAAGTGGCAAAACGATTGACTAATAGTATCCGAAGTTGCGACACCGTGTCTCGTATGGGCGGAGATGAGTTTGTATTGTTGCTTGATAGGGTAAGCAATAAGTCGCAGGTGGGCAAAGTAGTTGAAAAGATACTAGAGTCTGTTTCGGGTTGTTATGAGCTTGAACAGGTGCAGGTCGAGCTGGCGCTCAGTGCCGGCGTTGCAATCTATCCAGAAGATGGTGACTCTGCTGAGTCTTTGATGAAACATGCAGATACAGCGATGTATCGCGCAAAGAATGTCGCGAGGAGTGATTATCAGTTCTACAGTGTAGAGCTTGATCAGGATGCGGAGTTTAAGATTGAACAAGAGTCTGCGATTGCTATTGGCATAAAAGAAAGTGAGTTTATTCCTTATTATCAGCCAGTTGTTAATGCACAGAGTTTCTTATTAGAAAAGCTCGAGATGCTGGCTCGATGGGATCATGATGGTCAATTAGCTGGGCCCCATCAATTTATCGCCATTGCAGAGGAAGCAAACCTCATTGATAAGGTGTGTGAGCAGCTACTTGAAAAGGCACTCGCAGATTTCTCCACTTGGTTGCAAAAAATGCCTTCTTTGATATTAAGCGTCAATATTTCTGTTTTGCAATTAGTAGAACCTAGGTTTATCGATATCTTTTTATACTCACTAGAGCAATTCAACATTCCCCCGACAAACATTGAAATAGAGATCACTGAATCTTCATTGGTTTCTAACTTAGATGCAATGAAACAAACGCTATTGGATATCAAAAGCCATGGTATTCGGGTGGCAATTGATGACTTTGGAACTGGCTACTCTAGTTTGAGTTATTTAAAGCACCTTACCTTCGATACCATTAAGGTTGATCAAAAGTTTGTCTCCGATCTGACCGGTGATATTAACAGTAGTGAACTGGCCATTGTAATTGTGCACATGGCGAAGAGCCTAAAGGTTAACTGTGTTGCTGAGGGGGTCGAAACCTCAGAGCAAGCACGCATACTGGCTGATGCTGGTTGCCATCAGTTACAGGGCTATTACTTCTCACAACCCAAATGTGCTCGTGCCATAGATGCTATTATTGAGGCCGGCATGTCGATAGACCATTCTCGTACTTTGCTCTAGTGTGCGCATCCGTGTTAGTCAACGCCTGCTTATAGTTGGAAGTTAGTTTTGTTGCTGGAGTTTAGTACTGTGGTAAAGATCACAGCTTTACAATGGCGTTGGAGTTTGAATTCTAACTGTTATTGCAAGTTGAGCTTGCGCCTTTAGCCGGATATCAGTTATGTCAAAAACCACCAAAGCTAAATTTGGTGGTTTTTATCTATTATGTTCATTAACTTGCCAGAATAAATTGCAAAGCGTGTGTTTTGGATTAGCCTTTAATGAGGGTGAGTAAGTAGACATGGCGTCGCGGACTTTTACCCGGATATTCTTAATCATGGAGAAGAAAATGAATAAACTGGTGTTGATTATTTTAGCAATTATCTTTCCACCGATTGCAGTGGCATTAAACAATGGTGTAGGGAAAGATTTGGTAATAAACGTACTTTTGAGTATTTTGTTTTTTGTACCAGGGATTATACACGCGCTCTGGCTAATTTTACGCTAGCTACAGTGATTTAATCAGCTTAAATTAGCTGGCCTTGGTGCTTGGTTATGTGGCAAGATCGTGGTAGTTTTTTGCCAAAATAATTTTAAGAGAAATAGTCATGCCTAAGGCCAGTGAAATTAAAAAACATGCTGCGATTGAGTATAACAACCGTGTAATGATCGTCAGAGACATAGAACGCTCTGTTCCTCAGGGTCGTGCAGGTGGTAGTTTATATCGTATGCGTATGTACGACGTTGTGAATGGCGGTAAAGTTGATGAAACATTCAAAGCCGATGAAATGCTAACACTTGCAGATCTGGTTCGTCGTCCAGTCATGTTCTCATACATCGATGGTGATGAGTATGTGTTTATGGATGAAGAAGATTACACACCGTACAACTTGAATAAAAGTACCATTGAAGAGCAGGTACAGTTCATCAGTGAAGATACTAAAGGGTTATTGGCAGTTATTGTTGAAGGCCGCCCGGTCTCTATTGATCTACCTTCAAGCGTTGAGCTTGTTATTGAAGACACATCTCCTTCAATCAAAGGCGCATCAGCCAGTGCTCGTACTAAACCCGCAACATTAACGACAGGTTTAGTTGTTCAGGTTCCTGAGCATATTTCAGCTGGTGATAAGATCCGAATCAACACTGACGAGAAAAAGTTTATGGGCCGCGCAGATTAATCTGTGGGTAAATTGGCGAGCACGGTCATTACTGTGCTTGCATTATAAAGATATAAATATACCAATCAGGACCTACGTCCCACAAATTTGGACCGTTGTTTGTTAAAGCACATACAATATGTCTAACTCTCCAATTAACGAGATCAAATAACGATATGGAAAATAATATAAAATGTCTCATTCAAGCGTGTGATGCTGTTGGTTTTGAGTATGAATTTATTGATTTAGACCAAAACTTTGTTCGCGTGAAGATGGACAAGGGTTGGCAATACTTTGAGTTGAACAAAACAGCATTCAATAGTGAAGTAGCGTTTTGTATTTGTGGAGATAAGAGCCATACATATCAATTGCTTAAGGATGTTGTACGGGTTCCAAAAACGTTAGACTTTTTAGACTTCAATGTTGCCGCGAAGTACAGCCAATATAAACACTGTAACAGTATTGCTGCTGCACTTGCACGTATTGACGAAGAACTTGAATACCCCGTAGTGGTTAAACGCAACAAAGGCGCATTAGGAAACAATGTATTTTTGTGTCATGACGCCATTGAGGCTGAAACCGCTCTGAAGGAAATCTTTAATCATCATTCAAAAAGTTATGATTATCTTGCTTTAGCGCAGGAGTTTGTCGCAACCAAAGCCGAGTACCGCTTATTATGTGCGTACGGTGAGCCTATGTTTGCTTATCGTCGAGGTAATGCTGCAGCCTCTTTCAATGTAAAGTATTGGGAAAATGGCGAGCAGGCTATTCATGTAACAGATGAAGGGCTATTCAAACAATTGGCTGATTTTGTTGCACCGATCCACAATGAGTTCCCTATGGGCTGGGTTGGCTATGACATTATTGTTGATGATAAAGACGACATGTATCTCATCGAGCTTAACGCCTCACCTCAGTTTAATAATTTTATTGAAACCAATAGTATAGAACCTGTTATTGATCTTTATAAAAAAGCATTACAGGTCTTGAATCAAACCTGAATAGGTTAAAGGCTATTGTTCATACACCTATTGAGTTCAAATGAAACTCACAGGCAGAAGTTCATTTGAAGCTGTCTGAGTGGCAATACGGTATTAATCCGAGTACTTACGGGCTATAGAGAAAAAAACCTTCTCTATAGCTATAAACTCATCGAGTATTTCTGGGTCGAAGTGACTGCCGCGCCCATCACAGATTATTTTTAGTGCTTGTTCATGTGGTATCGCATCTTTATAAACGCGTTTACTGATCAAAGCATCATACACATCAGCAATAGCCATGAGTCTTGCACTTAGAGGTATTTCTGTACCAGATAAGCCTAGTGGGTAACCGCTGCCATCCCATTTCTCGTGATGGAAACGTGCAATATCTTTGGCAATTTGCAAAAACTTAACCTCACCAGAGAGTTCCTCTTCTGCTTTGGCAATGGCCTCGTAACCTAGTTGAGCATGAGTTTTCATAACTTCAAACTCAGGGGGCGTGAGGCGACCTTGTTTCAGTAATATGGCATCTGGAATACCTACTTTACCAATGTCATGTAATGGTGCTGATTTGTAAAACAGTTCTATAACTTCTTCGGTCAATACGTGTTTGTATTTAGTTAATGTCGCCAGTCTTGCGGCCAATGTTTTAACATAAAGTTGTGTGCGCTTAATGTGATTACCTGTTTCCTGATCGCGGGTTTCAGCCAAGCTGGCCATCGCAGCAATGGTTGCGTCTTGGGCATCAGAAAGCTCTTTGGTTCTTTTTTGTACTTCAGACTCTAGATATGCATTTTTATCTTTTAAAAAATCCCTGTGGCGCTTAATTTGAATATGTGTTCTGACCCGAGATTGAATAATCGGTGGACTGATTGGCTTGTTGATATAATCACATGCACCGAGCGAAAACCCCAGTTCTTCGTCCTGTATACTGTTTTTTGCAGTTAAAAAGATCACCGGAATGTCAGTCAGTTTTTCGGTGGCTTTTATTCTTCTTATCACTTCATAGCCATCCATTTCAGGCATGATGATATCTAGCAACACGATATCGACGGGTTTAGTGTCTAAAATATTTAGTGCGCTTTGTCCACTTTTGGCGGCGATCACTCGGTATTCTGTCTTTAATATCTCCGACATTAATGCAAGGTTTTCGGAAGTATCATCAACAAGCAATACTGTGAACTTCTCAGCCATCTACGCCATCCTACGCAAAACATGAACATAGATTCAATATTAGGTCTATCTTTTTATAAGTGCCAACTGAAGGGTCGAAATATGTTTCAGCTTAGATTACTTTTTGTTGTTTTATTTGGGTTTATGTTTATCACAAGTATCGCTTTGATGTTTGTTTCAAAGTATATCGATACGACTCAGGCAGCCGAAAAAGAAGCTCGTCAGCAATTGGTCACCCTCAATCAGCTCAGCGAGGAGTTCAAGCAGGTATCCGACCATCGCAGTTTATTTGCGCGTGCGTATATTATTACCGAACAACCGCGCTGGCTGGCATTGTTCAACTATGCAATCGCTGTGAGTGAGGGCCGGGCGCCCAAAATTGACGCTCAGAGCCTAAACTATTGGGACAATCTAGCCCTAGATCATACGAGGATTCCAGATGTGGAAAGCAGTGGTTCGGGTGCTTCTTTTTTAGAGCGCTTTCAATTGCTTGAAATCACAAGTTATGAACTAAGTCAGATCCAACGAGCGTTAGACATGGTTAAAGAGTTGATTGAAATTGAACGTAACGCAATCAACAACACGCGTCGATTATCTAGTGCTGAAGGCTCCAAGCAACAGAATGCACAGTTGATATTGGCAGATAAACGCAATTTTTTGTTTGATGAAGCGTATTTGGAAACAAAAAATGAAGCAATGTACACGCTAAGCGAAATTGAGCATCGCATGTTTACACGCTTTGAAGAGCAAGCTAACAGTAATCAAAGGCAGTTCAAAGTGGCTGAGCAAATACACAATATCATCATAGGTGTATTATTGGTCATCATTGCTTTGTCTTTTTATTTTTTGTGGCGCTATTACATATGGCCAATTTCAAGGATGCAAAAAGCCTTGGTCGCACAGGTTGATAGTGATAATTTTGAGTTTCGCCTCGAAAAAACTTACAAAGGTGAGCTGGCCATATTTGCTCAGGCAATGAATAGCTTATTGGGAAACATTAATGAGCAATTAAAGTACAGTGAAATTTTAAAGGAACTCAACTTGGCGTTGCGTGGCAAAAATAGTGCGCAAGAACTGGGCGATGAGATCATAGAATTTATCTGTCACAGGCTATCAATTCCTTTGGTTGGTTTGTACGTCAGCCATGAGGATGAACTGATTAGGGTATCGGGAATAGGGTACGAGGATGGTGCGCAAAGCACCTATCATGATTCGGACTCGGTATACTTTCATGCTGTAAAAATGAATAAAAAATATTCCATAGATCTTGCACAGCAATATGCAATCGATCATCACGGCCACCAAGTCTTTCTCAAAGAGCTACATTATTTTCCTCTGAGTGTTTCTGACAACTGTATCGGTCTGCTGGAGCTGGGCAGTTTTTATAACATTGGCGAAAAAGAGTTTTATTGGTTGAATTTCATCATCAGAGATTTATCTGTGGGGCTGCACTTAGCGAGGAATCAGGAACTACAAAGAAAGACGGAACGTATGCTGGTGGAGCAACTCGAATTAAACCGTAAAATCATTGATGCGATCCCCAACCCCATGTACTACCGCAATCGAGAAGGTATATATATGGGAGTAAACTCCCAATTCCATGAAATTATCGGCACTTTTGAAGCGGATGTCATAGGTTCTAGACCCGATAATATTTTTAGTTTTGACATCGCCAGTCGCTTTAATGAGTCGGAGAGAAAGTTGCTGGCTAAACCTGGCAGCCACAACTATGAAATGCGTCTTAAGGATGTGCACGGTAATTTACGGGAGATGGTGGTATATGAAGCCACCTTTAGTGATGCGGATAATCATGTAGCGGGGATTGTTGGTTTATTGCTTGATGTAACGAAAAGCAAAGAAATGGAAGCACAACTGCGCGAAGCAAAAGCCAAAGCAGATAGTACCAGCAAAGCCAAAGGAGAATTTTTGGCGAATATGAGTCATGAGATACGCACCCCAATGAATGCCATTATAGGTATGAGTCATCTAGTGCTAAATACCAAATTATCTAAGCAGCAAATGAACTACATAAAAAAAATCGATATGGCAGCTAATAATCTATTGGGGATCATAAATGACGTATTAGACTTTTCAAAAATTGAATCAGGCAAAATGACCATAGTGAGCGAGGAGTTTGACTTGGAAGAAGTCATGACCAACGTTTCGGTGGTCAACTCGGTGAAAGCGGAAGATAAAGGCATAGAGTTATTATTAGACATTCCTTCTCGCATCCCTACCAATTTAATTGGCGACTCGCTGCGTTTAGGGCAGGTATTGGTTAATTTGTGTGGTAATGCCATTAAGTTCACTGAACACGGTGAAGTGATCATTACCGCAACGGTTGTTGAGCAAGCTTCGGATGCGGCGTTACTAAGGTTTTCAGTCAAGGACTCAGGTATAGGGCTGACGAAAGAGCAGCAAGATAAACTGTTCAAAGCCTTTTCTCAGGCTGATAGCTCTATCACTCGTAAGTATGGCGGAACGGGATTGGGCTTGAGTATATCGAAACGCTTGGTTGAGCTGATGGGAGGGCAGATAGGGGTTAGCAGCGAGCCAGGTGTTGGTTCTGAGTTTTATTTTACCGTTAAAGTGGGCTTGCAGGCTCAGCCAAGAAAACAGTGGCTATGTCCGGAGTCTATCATCAGAAATACTTCGGTGCTGATAGTGGATGACAATGACGCAGCCAGAGAAATCATGTCGAATTTGATTAAGGGGTTAGGGTTTGCCACCTATGCGGTTGCTAGTGCACAAGAAGCACTTGATGAGCTTGCAAGAAGGCCCTATCAGTTGGTGTTTACTGATTGGAGTATGCCAGAAATGGATGGTTGTGAGTTAGCGTCTCGTATTTATGCCCTTGAAATGGAACCTAAGCCAAAAATCATTCTAGTGACGGCCCACAGCCGTGAATTAGATATGAACGAAGAGTTGATAGCAAAACTAGATGGCATTATCAGTAAGCCCATTAATGCGTCAATTGTATTCGACTGCGTGATAGATTGCTTCGACATAAAGGGACGTGAGACCCCAGCGCCTAAACAGCAAATAGACTACAACGTTTCATTTGCAGGGGTAAAAGTATTGCTAGTTGAAGACAATGTCACTAATCAGGAAGTTGCAACTGAAATGTTAGAGTCTTTAGACTTGCACGTGACAATCGCTAACCATGGCAAAGAAGCGCTTGAACTACTAGAGCGAGGCGAGCAATTTGAGTTGGTGTTTATGGACATGCAAATGCCTGTGATGGATGGTTTAACGGCGACCAAGAAGATAAGAGCACTGCCCCAGTTTTCCGATTTACCCATCATAGCAATGACCGCCAATGCGATGCGTGAAGATGTCGAGCGTTGTTTGTCAGCGGGTATGAATGCACATATTAGTAAGCCGATTAATTTCAATAAGATGGTGTCGACAATTGATGCACAAATTAATGCAGGTAAGACAACCGAGTCAGCGGCTGTTGAGCCTGCTCAAGGAGAGGATGATAAAGTTTGTGCTGAAAAGACTTTCGAGCTCGATGGTATCGACATCAATGAAGGGCTTGAACGGATCGGTGGCAATGAAAAAGCATACTGGAACATTCTTGGTAAATTTATTCACAAGCAAATTGAGGAGCTGATCAACTTGGAGCAAGCGCTGATCATTGGTGATTCTGAGCACGCTTCTCGTATAGCACATTCATTAAAAGGCTCTGCGGCTAATCTGTCGGCAAACTATCTTGTGGAGCAAGGTACTTCGTTTGAACAGCAAATCAAATCATCTGGCAAAGTTGATATTGAGCAGTTGCATAAAGTGATAGATTACCTACGTGTTGTGCACGAGCAATTAGAAAATAGACAGGCTGAAAAGCAGCAAGTAGATACAGCAGATAACACGGCTATGCCAAAGGCGAAGTCAGATAAGCTGTTTGCAAAGCTGCTAGAGTTAGTAGAAAGCAACGACGTACAGGCGATTGAGCTAGTCGATAGGTTGTCTGAGCAAGACATTGTTTCTAAAGAGAAGCTAGAGCTAGTTCGCAATACCATTAATGACTTTGAATTTGAAAAAGCGAAAGAAATTTTGCTGGAATTAAGGACGAGTTAGTGCAAATTAAAACACGATAAAATCGCCCGATGCTAACACCATTAAATGTAATAACTCAGAGTTGGCTCTAGAGTTTAAACGAAGAGGGTCTGACTTCATCTGAGAGGCAGTTTTGAGCGGGGAGCGGCGCTAACTTCAGCTCGTTTTTGGACAAAGGTGAGTTAGAGACGAACGGCGGTTTTATGCCAGAAGTAGACGGTGAACGCCCTAATAGGGTGTGAGCAAAGTAATACCGAAGCTCCTAAAATCAACAACTCTGACCCCATTGATTTTTGACCCCATTGATTTTTGTGGCAGAACGCCATTTGAAACATTGCTTGATGGAAAATCGATTTGGGCTGAGAAGAATTTAGCTCAAATCTAAACTGACAGTCACCGATTGAAAAACGGGTAACTGTCAGATCAAGTCTGAGCTAGTACATCTAAGTGGCTGTCCTTTGAATTCTAAGTGGCTGTCCTTTGAATTCTCTTTTTCCTTTGGCTTGATGGCCTTGTTAGGCGCTACCGATCCTTTTAACTACTTGATTCATTGTATAATGAACAAACTGCGAACCGAGTTCGGTAAGTTGATAAGGTTTAGTGTTTTCAAATGCTGACTCCATCGTTGAGCTAGCTGGCTTTTTAGTTTTCCCTCTAGTTGTCTGACGCATAAATTGGCCATCATAGGTTGTTGGCCGATATTGCCGTATAACCCCACCTGTACTTAAGTCCCTAATTAGTAACTTAAATAAATCTGCTTCTGCACTATCTTCTCTAGGCATTATGTCACTAACTGATTGCCAAATACCTAAACGTGTAATTCCATTATTTTGATAAATCGCTCGAATAACCTTGAAGTGTATTTCGTGATATTTGTCTAGCCAATCATTGAATAACCTGATTTGATCGTCAGGGCATAAATGTGACGCTGCAGCGTTTGAAATTAAATTAATAACGTATTGCTGCTTTTCTTGAGTTTCAGATGCATCCCAAGATTTAAAAGCTCGACGAACAAGCCCCATATATTCATCAGATTGAATTCGAGCTTCATACTCGTCATGAACAGATTCAAGTCGACTTGCCATATCATCTAATGCGACCATTAGAAGCTCTACTTTGTCTTTGTGAACTTTCAACCATTCTTCATGGAGTTCATTAACTTTTCCTTGCTCTTGTTCTCCATGAATTGCTGCGCCACTTGATAAAACTTGACCGACCCATGGGATAGCTGACATTGCGTTGGCAACTACTCTACAGTACTTAGTCCATTTTCCTTTTTCTTTGAGAAGAGCCAAATCGTAAGAAATGAATTCTTCTGTTCTATTTTTATCCAGTTTTTTATTTTCTTCTTCCATGATTGAACCTTTGATTGGTGCCTAATGCCGCCGTAAACGGCTGCCGAAGCAACGCGTAGGCAGTCCGGTGGAGGCCACGCTTTTTGTGGCCGGAACGAATTTGACGGCTTTGTTATGAATTTTCATTGCTAAATAGAAAAGGAAACTGCGATTCACATTTGCTTTTCATCTCGGAATAAAGTGGGTCAGTGTCGTCGCCCGGACTGGAATGACTTGCCACCATTAGATAGTAGTTTTTATCATTATGTTTGGCATAAATAATCCAATTTCCTGTCCATGATTTAGCACTGTTTATATCTTGATACTGCTGCGCAACTATACGCTCTGCTAGCAGGCGAGATAATTCCATAGGGTCATTAGTCTTAGCGAGAATATCTCTATAGATCTTTTCAAAAGCTCCTTCCTTATCAAGGAGCTTCATATAATTTTTCGCTTGCTCAGACACATCGCCATTGAAAAAGTGTGAGTGCCAGAAACCTTTCAGCTTACCCCCACTGAACTTTTTAGCCTTCTTAGTTCTCGTTCGATCTCTAAGACCCTCTAAGTAACGGATTTCGTCGACTACGGCCTCAGTGTGAACGCGCCCCTCTTCAAGCATTTCACGTAACTGCGATACCAAGTGGTCTGAGACCCTTTCGCGAAATTCTACTATTTTAAAAAATTCGTTCTCTTCTGTAGGAGAAAAATTAAATTTCGTCATCTTCATCCTTTGATTCATAACAGCTTATTCTGTCCCTCTTTGGCAGTTTATAACACACCAAAGCGGCTCATATTACATACCTTCATAATTCCACCAATAATTGCCACTGTAAACAAGCATATAACACAGCTGCAAATTCCAGTATGTCACTTTCCCCTAAAACGGCGAGTAATAATGTTATAGGACAAAATTAGGCATTTTGTATAAAAGTTGCATAACTTTGCTCGCTACCAATGTCCGATCCTCGCTCATAGCCGTCATTAGAGCATTCACGTTAACTCATAATGGGGCAGAAACGAGTTACGCTGATGGCACACTGCAAACGCTTACAGCCTTATGTCGGATGGCGTGGCTTCGCCACTTATCCAACCTACTGCAATTTAAGGTGCCAGCTTATAAGTTTGGAGCATAGTCGCCTTTATTGGCTTCCTCAAAGAGATTGCATAACACTTGCTATTGCCAAGCACGCGGTAGGTCGGTATAAGCGAAGCGCCATCCGACGTTTTACGCCATGTGTGCCATTGATTAGCTTTATTGGGACATCTGCAATTGGCACACTGCAAACGCTTACAGCTTTATGTCGGATGGCGTGGCTTCGCCACTGATCCAACCTACTGCAATTTAAGGTGCCAGCTTATAGGTTTGGAGCATATTCGCCTTTATTGGCTCTCTCAAAGTGATTTCATAACCACTTGCTATTGCCAAGCAGTTATGAGTAATGATTACTTAAGTAACGCCAGCAGCTGATTACCTGCCGCTACAGTATTATTTTCACCAGAGAAGATATTCTCGGCATTTTTAAGAACAAAGACACTATCAATCCAATCAGATACATCTCTGTTAAACATTGATAGCATTTCAGTCGGCACGCTTTCAGTGCTTTCTAACTGTGACAGTGCGTTAGCAACTTCATCTATGATGAGTGCTCCATCATTGAATTCAACGCAAAAATATAAGCAATTGGCGACCTCTTTCATATAATTAGCAATTGTGTGGTAATTAGTTCGATTGTTGAGTGCTTCAGCTAGACCTATTTCGGCGTCTAACTCGCGAATAGATTCGGTTAGGGAAATAAGGTCGTCTTGAGCGATAGGGCTTTCTTGCCAAAATTCAGCTGCACTAATAGGGGTCTTTTGCATTTTATTGCCTAGAGCACCCATTTCTCCAGGGGAAAAATCGAAAAATGCATCTTCAAATAGCTCAACGTTATCGCTTGAACGCAAGTTGCCACTATATATTTTTTCATTTGTTTTGATTGTTTCAACGACCTGTTTGTTAAGCTCTATTTTGTTCTCATTTTCCTTCGCTTGGATAGCATAAAAGCGCTTGAATAATTCATTGGTATCCTTGATTTGTTCCGCGATGCGTTTAAGGTTGGTTAAATCTTTTTGCATTGATATGTAGTGAGTGACTTCGCCTTCTTCATTTTTAATCTCAGTAATATTCCATTCAACAGGGTATGGCGAACCGTCTTTTCGGTAGTTGATTGACGAGCCGTAAAAATAACCACTTTTTTTAAGCGCTGGTGTAATTTTAGCTATCACTTTGTGGTTACTGCCTGGGCCTTGGAGGATACGGGGGGATTGACCGACAAGCTCCGCTAATTCATAGCCTGTATGTTCGCAAAATACCTTATTGGCATAGACGATTGGATACCCCTGCGTGTGGTCCGCTGTAGTTACGACAATCGCATGATGAGAGTGCATCAGTACTTGTCTAAGTAGCTGAAGTACAGAGCAGCTGTGCATAAGCTGACTAAAAAATGCAGTTTCTTCTATGCTTGATGTTTTGTTTTCCATGAGCTTTGAACCCCAATTATGATTATTACGGACTTAATTAAAGTTAGTGCAAGCGTGGTGAAAAACCAGCGGGCATCATTCAATACGTGAGCTGGGGTAACTTGGATTAGTTTTTCATGTATTCCGTTGTAAATGTTTAGTCTGTTTTTTCGAATGACTGGATTAATGCGCTTGGTATTTTGCTTCCATAGCTTGGTGGGTTAATTCTTTTTTATCTGTCTTTTTGGGTTTTTTAGCTCTTTTTTCTTACCAAGTGTGAGGTCAACTTTTTGTGTTAACAAAATGTCATAGAAATTTCATTTCATTGGTCGCAAAATTGATTGACTTGGAGCTTTATCTAGATAGACTGAACTTAGACAAAAAATATGTCAGTGTTTATAAATCTCCATTACGTTGTTGTATAAGTCATACTTGTAGTACCGTCCTGAAGTTTTTAAGTACCGTCTAATTTTTGCTCTATGCGCCCAGATGGGCATAGTTAAATTTTTAAATCAGGATATCTAGATATGTCTAATACAGTAACAGGCACAGTTAAGTGGTTCAACGAGTCAAAAGGTTTTGGTTTCATTGCACAAGAGAATGGCCCAGACGTTTTTGCTCATTTCAGCGCAATCAAAGGTGACGGTTTCCGCACTCTTGCTGAAGGCCAACGTGTTGAGTTTACTCTTGCTACAGGTCAAAAAGGCCCTCAAGCAGAGAACATCACTGTTATCTAAGCATTCGTGCTGTGAAAAAAAGCAAGTTAAGGCTTGCTTTTTTTGTGTTTAAAATTAGGCGTCGTAACTTTTAATGATAACCAGAAAGCACCAGTTTATATGACTCGGTTCTTTTTACATCCTCAAATGCTAAGCGCAGCTTATTAATAACTTCATCGGGGGTATTAATATTGGCGGCCAAATACCCTTTTACCGAGAGGTTGGGTACACTGAATAAAAAACGAAAGTGGTCTTTTGGCAGGTTGAGAGCTTCCGCCATAGGTTGAATATAGCGAGGATCGTCTAACACTAAATCCACTTTATTTGTCACCAGCAGTTGATAAGAGCGTTCGATATCGGCGGTGAGTACATACTCAAACCCATATTGTTCTAGTTGTTCTGCGGCAATATCTCCACGTTGAACCGCAAGTCTGTACTTTTTAGCATCTTCTAATGACTCTACCTTAACGTCTTGACGATAATTATTGGTGACAAACCCCAGTTCAAACTTAGCCACAGCTCCAATCCAATGAAAGCTTTGCTCTCTCAGTGTGGTTTTGGCCATGCTGTATATTAAGGTGTTTTTACGCTCACTGGCGACTTTAAATGCTCTAGCCCATGGGTAAAGGTAGTAATTTGCATTTAGGTGAGCTTGCTCCACTATTTGTTTGACCAATTCGGTACTGGTGCCCCCAACAACGCCATTATCATAAGTCTGATTAGGTGGTGACAGTTCAGTGACGATGGTTAAATTTGGTAGGGCAGAAGCCGTGCTATGACTACTTAAGCACAAGCCACAGGGAAGCAGGCAAGCAAACAGCAAACAGTGAAGGTATTTATTTGCAACCACGGCGGTACCCAATTGATGTGTATGTGATAAGTGTAGCAAATAAGTTTAAAAGCAGCGTCATTTCGATCATTTAACTACTTGATAAGGTATTATTCTTTGCGCTTTTAAGGTGATTCTTCTTTCAACGCTTCGGTTGTGGTTTGGCCTGTCTTCGAAGTGATGAAGCGAAATAAACTTGCTACGCGCCACGACCTTTTTACTCTTCTTTTATTATTCGTTTGCATATTGCTTAGCTCAATAATGAGATGAAATACCATCTTGTTCACCAAATTAATGGCTTTAGCGTCTGTAATTTTGCAACATTTAGTGGGTAGGTTATTTGAAGTGAGCACTCAGTATAGGATGGAAATCTTGATGGAATTTGACACTAGCCGAAAACCGCGTGGACTTAAACGTATCTACTTTGCATTCAAACACTCAATACGTGGACTGAAATGGTTGGCGCGTAATGAATCGGCATTTCGCCAAGAAGTTGTACTACTCGCTATAACGCTGATGGTTATTTTTAGTATTGAAATTAGCCTGTATGAAAAGGTTGCTATGTTGTGCGCCACGCTATTTGTGATGTTTGCTGAGATCATCAATACCGCCATTGAAGCCACAATCGACCGTGTCAGTTTTGAGATACACCCGTTATCTGGTTTGGCGAAGGACTTAGGGTCTGCGGGAGTTTTGGTATCAATGGTGGTGTTTATGTGTGTTTGGGGTAGTTGTATTTATAGCAATTTCTTGGCGACATGATAGTTACACCGCAAGTATCAATAGAGTCTGAGGCTTAAACTCGTCATGGCTACTATTATTCATCATATTTATATAGGCTATAACTTAAATTGTCGACAATCTTCCTGTTGCCAGGTTGACGTTAACGTAAAGCAGCACTATATTGTCTACAACTTTTAATCACTCAGTGTATGCGGGCTAAGATGGAGTTTTTTCAAGAACAAGCCGTAACATCCTCAGATAAAGCCTTCTTTCGCCTTAGAAAGGAGATTGTTGAAGGGGTGATCCCGTCAGGCTCAAAACTGAGTGAAACCGAATTGTCGACAAAGTATCAGGTGAGTCGTGCGGTTGTTCGTGAAGCGATTAACCGTTTAGAAGCGTGCAATATCGTTGAACGTAGAGCCAATGTAGGCGCGCGGGTTGTATCGCTTAGCCCTGAGGGGTTGATTGAGCTCTATCAAGTAAGAGAGTCACTTGAAGGCATGGCTGCACGTTTAGCGGCTCAGCATATGAGTGCTCAGGAAATAACCGACCTCAACGCCTTACTGAATAGTCAATCTCATGAAGTCAAAAGCGCTGAGCTTTACTATCAAGAAGCGGGCGATCTGGATTTTCACTACCGTATCATTTTAGGCAGCAAAAATAGTCATCTGATTTCTATGCTGGTGAATGGCTTATACCACTTAGTGCGTATGTATCGCGTGCAACTCGGTATGGCCGGTCCAAGAGTCACCAGTGCTTTTGACGAACACAAGCATATCGTACAAGCCATCAGCAATCGTGACCCTGAATTAGCGGAAATGCTGATGCGTCGACATATCACATACTCAAAAAATAATATCGAAGCTAAGCTTCAAAACAGCTTATAAAGAGAGAGCATCATGACAGGATATAAAAGCGCAGGTAAAAAGTTTCGTGAGGCATTAGTCGCGAATCAACCATTGCAAATTGTAGGTACTATCAATGCCTACTCAGCCATCATGGCTAAAAAGATAGGCCATCAAGCTATTTATCTCTCTGGTGGTGGCGTGGCCAACGCTTCTTACGGTTTACCAGATTTAGGTATGACCTCACTAAATGATGTTATTGCAGATGTACAGCGTATTACATCGGCTTGTGATTTGCCTCTTATGGTAGACATTGATACGGGTTGGGGTGGTGCATTTAACATTGCTAAAACCATCCGAGATATGGAAAAAGCAGGCGCTGCTGCTGTACATATGGAAGATCAGGTGGCTCAGAAGCGTTGTGGTCACCGTCCAAATAAAGAGATCGTATCTACACAAGAAATGGTAGACCGCATTAAAGCTGCAGTAGATGCTCGCACTGACTCTGACTTTTTCATTATGGCGCGTACAGATGCTTTCGCACAGGAAGGGCTAGAGGCGGCTA
Source organism: Pseudoalteromonas byunsanensis (assembly GCF_001854475.1). Taxonomy (GTDB): domain Bacteria; phylum Pseudomonadota; class Gammaproteobacteria; order Enterobacterales; family Alteromonadaceae; genus Pseudoalteromonas; species Pseudoalteromonas byunsanensis. The sequence continues at coordinate 293,939 of NZ_MNAN01000037.1, read as the reverse complement.
TTGAGCGCGCGAAAGCCTATGTGGCAGCGGGCGCGGATGGCATTTTCGCTGAGGCTGTGCAAACCGAAGAGCATTACCGAGCGTTCAGTGAAGCGTTAGATGTACCAATTTTGGCGAACATCACCGAATTTGGCAAAACTGAGCTGTGGAACAAAGATCAACTGGCTCAATGGGGCGTTGATATGGTGCTTTACCCATTAAGTGCGTTTCGAGCGATGAACAAAGCAGCCGAGTTGGTGTACCAAACAATTTTGTCGGACGGCGATCAAAAAGCGGTCATCGACACCATGCAAACGCGTATGGATTTATATGATTACCTTGGTTATCACGATTACGAGCAGAAGCTTGATTCATTGTTTGCCGAAGGTAAAAACAAGTAATTAGAGAAAAAATTTTGGTGGGTCAGTGCGTTATTATCACCTTGGCCCATCAGCTAAGAATAATATTCAGCAGGTAAAAATTCAGGAGACAACAAAATGGCAAAAGTACTAAGCGGTGCTGGCCTTCGTGGCCAGGTAGCAGGGAAAACAGCACTATCAACAGTTGGGAAATCAGGTTCAGGTCTAACTTATCGTGGTTATGATGTTAAAGAGTTGGCTGAGCACTGTGATTTTGAAGAAGTAGCGTATCTTATCCTAAAAGGCCACTTACCTACTCAGGCTGAACTAGACAGCTATAAAGGCGAGTTACGTTCAATGCGTGGTTTACCACAGGCGCTAAAAGAAGTGTTAGAGCGTATCCCAGCTGATGCTCACCCAATGGATGTGTTACGTACAGGTTGCTCAATGCTAGGTAACTTAGAAGGTGAAACGAGCTTTGACTTACAAGGCAAAGTTACTGACCGCATGCTGGCGTGTTTCCCAAGCATTATTTGTTACTGGTATCGTTTTAGTCACGATGGTGTACGTATTAATGTGGAAACCGATGATGACTCTATCGGTGCTCACTTCCTACACATGTTACATGGTAAAAAACCAAACGATTTGCACGAACGTGTGATGCATGTTTCTCTGATCCTTTATGCTGAGCATGAGTTTAACGCATCGACTTTCACGGCTCGTGTATGTGCCTCAACGCTTTCAGATATGCATTCATGTGTTACCGGTGCGATTGGCTCATTACGTGGCCCACTGCACGGTGGCGCAAATGAGGCTGCAATGGATATGATCCAAGGCTTCACATCGGCTGAGCACGCTGAACAAGAAATGATGGGTATGCTAGAGCGTAAAGAGAAAATCATGGGCTTTGGCCACGCGATTTACTCAGAATGTGACCCGCGTAACGAAATCATCAAGCTGTGGTCAGAAAAGCTTGCCAAAGACGTTGGTGATACGGTGCTTTACCCGGTATCAGTACGTTGTGAAGAAGTTATGTGGCGTGAGAAAAAATTGTTCTGTAACGCAGACTTCTTCCATGCATCAGCATACAACTTTATGGGAATTCCAACGAAACTATTTACCCCTATCTTTGTAATGTCACGCTTAACAGGTTGGGCTGCACATGTGATGGAACAGCGTGCGGACAACCGCATCATCCGTCCATCAGCTGAATATACAGGCGAAGAATTGCGTCCTGTACCGCCAATTTCAGGGCGTTAATCAATTGCTTATGCGGCTAACAGGTGTTAGCCGCTAGCTATTTTGTCCGTCATCAAATTCCAATGGGTGTAGTTATGAATACCAAATACCGTAAGCTGTTGCCTAACTCGCAACTGAGCTTTTATGACACACGTGAAGCAGTCGATTCTCTTAAACCAGGTGCCTATGACACCTTGCCTTATACATCGCGTGTGCTTGCTGAAAACCTAGTACGTCGTTGTGAACCAGAAAAGCTGGATGACTGTCTGACTCAGATCATTGAGCGTCGTCGTGATTTAGATTTTCCTTGGTTTCCGGCACGTGTTGTATGTCATGACATTCTTGGTCAAACAGCCTTGGTCGACCTTGCAGGTTTACGTGATGCCATTGCGGCTAAAGGAGGTGATCCCTCCAAAGTGAACCCAGTTGTGCCAACTCAATTGATTGTTGACCACTCATTGGCTGTCGAGCACGCGGGCTTTGAAAAAGATGCTTTTGAAAAAAACCGTGCTATCGAAGACAGACGTAACGAAGATAGATTCCATTTTATCAACTGGACGAAAACAGCATTTAAAAATGTTGACGTTATCCAACCGGGTAATGGCATCATGCATCAAATTAATCTTGAGAAAATGTCACCAGTTATTCATGCCAGAGACGGTGTAGCGTTTCCTGATACCTTAGTGGGTACGGACAGTCATACACCACATGTAGATGCTTTGGGCGTTATTGCCGTGGGTGTGGGTGGCCTTGAAGCAGAGAGCGTGATGTTGGGTCGTGCTTCATACATGCGCTTGCCAGATATTGTCGGCGTAGAGTTGACGGGTAAAGCTCAGCCAGGCATTACCGCAACCGATATTGTCCTTGCTATTACAGAGTTTTTGCGTGCTGAAAAAGTGGTTGGCGCATACCTTGAATTCTATGGTGAGGGTGCTGCGAGTTTAACTTTGGGTGACAGAGCGACCATCTCAAATATGACACCAGAATATGGGGCAACGGCCGCCATGTTCTATATCGATCAACAAACCATTGATTATCTTAAACTGACAGGCCGTGATGATGAGCAAGTCCGTTTAGTAGAAAGCTATGCAAAGCATACGGGCCTTTGGGCTGATAGCCTTGAAAGTGCACAGTACGAGCGTGTTCTTAAATTTGATTTATCTTCGGTTGGTCGTAATATCGCGGGTCCTTCAAATCCACACAAACGTGTCGCAACAGCGGACTTAGCTAAAGCAGGCATTTCGGGCGTTGTTGAAAACGAAGAAGGTAAAATGCCAGATGGTGCGGTGATCATCGCTGCCATCACCAGCTGTACTAACACCAGTAACCCGCGCAATGTAATTGCGGCAGGCTTGCTAGCGCGTAATGCAAACGCGAAAGGTTTAGTGCGTAAACCTTGGGTGAAAACTTCATTGGCTCCAGGCTCAAAAGCGGTAAAAATGTATCTTGAAGAAGCCAACCTACTGCCTGAGTTAGAGCAATTGGGCTTTGGGATTGTAGCGTTTGCGTGTACGACGTGTAATGGTATGAGTGGTGCCCTTGACCCGAAAATTCAGCAAGAATTGATTGACCGTGACCTATATGCCACTGCGGTACTATCAGGCAACCGTAACTTTGATGGCCGTATTCACCCTTATGCAAAACAGGCGTTTTTAGCATCCCCTCCATTGGTTGTGGCGTATGCCATTGCTGGGACTATCCGTTTTGATATTGAAAAGGATATATTAGGCCATGATACCCAAGGTAATCCTATTACTTTGAAAGACCTATGGCCGAGTGACGAAGAAATTGATGCAGTAATCGCTAAAAGCGTGAAGCCAGAGCAGTTCCGCCAAGTCTACGAACCGATGTTTGACTTAACGGTTGATTACGGCGAGCACAATAACCCGCTGTATGATTGGCGTGAAATGAGTACCTATATTCGCCGTCCACCATACTGGGAAGGCGCACTGGCGGCGGAACGTACCATGAAAGGGATGAGACCGCTGGCAGTACTAGGTGACAACATCACAACGGATCATCTGTCTCCATCAAATGCTATTATGGCCAGCAGCGCCGCAGGTGAGTACTTAGCGAAAATGGGCTTGCCAGAAGAAGACTTTAATTCCTATGCAACACACCGAGGCGATCACTTAACGGCTCAGCGTGCAACGTTCGCTAACCCAAAACTGTTCAATGAAATGGTACGTGATGAACATGGAGAGGTGAAACAAGGGTCATTGGCGCGTCTTGAACCTGAAGGTCAAGAAATTCGTATGTGGGAGGCCATTGAAACCTACATGAAGCGTAAGCAGCCTCTGATCATTGTCGCTGGTGCTGATTATGGACAAGGGTCTTCGCGAGACTGGGCAGCTAAAGGCGTTCGTTTAGCCGGCGTTGAAGTTATCGCTGCTGAGGGGTTTGAGCGTATTCACCGTACCAACTTGATTGGTATGGGTGTATTACCGCTTGAATTTAAAGCGGGCACGACTCGCAAGACGTTGGCTATAGATGGTACTGAAACTTTCGACGTAGAAGGTGAGCCAAGTCCTGGTGCAACGTTGACACTGGTTATTAACCGTAGCAATGGAGAGCGTGTTGAAGTGCCAATGACGTGCCGATTGGATACTGGCGAAGAAGTATCGATTTACTCGGCAGGGGGCGTATTACAGCGTTTTGCTAAAGACTTTTTAGAAGCCAATACATAACTTTCAATAACATTTGGCCCTATTTATTAGGGCCTTGGATGATGCTTTTTACAGGAACAAGCAATGTCTTTTAAGCCACAAATTAAAGTGCCTGCAACCTACATGCGTGGTGGCACCAGTAAAGGGGTGTTCTTTAACCTCACTGATTTACCTCCACAAGCGCAAGAAGCGGGCCCTGAACGCGATGCTTTGTTGCTGCGCGTGATTGGTAGCCCAGATCCATACGGTAAGCATACCGATGGTATGGGGGGAGCCACATCAAGTACCAGCAAAACGGTTATTTTGTCAAAAAGCACACAAGCTGATCATGATGTGGATTACTTATTTGGTCAGGTTGCTATTGATAAACCATTCATCGATTGGAGCGGAAATTGCGGTAATTTAACAGCCGCAGTGGGGTCGTTCGCTATCAGTAATGGTTTAGTAGACGCCGAGCGCATTCCTCAAAATGGCATCGCTGTAGTGCGTATCTGGCAAGCTAACATCAAGAAAACTATTATTGCCCACGTGCCTATTACTGATGGAGAAGTTCAGGAAACAGGTGATTTTGAACTTGATGGCGTCACTTTCCCTGCGGCAGAAGTTGTGGTGGAGTTTATGGACCCAGCAGATGGTGAGGGTGCCATGTTCCCGTCAGGCAACTTGGTCGATATGTTGGAAGTGCCTCAAATTGGTAAGTTTGCGGTAACCATGATTAATGCAGGTATACCGACATTGTTTTTTAATGCCGATGAACTCGGTTACACAGGCACAGAATTACAAGAAGCGATTAACGGTGACGATACTGCATTGGCGCGATTTGAAACAATTCGTGCTTATGGTGCTTTAAAAATGGGCTTAATAAGCTCTTTGGAAGAAGCTGTAACGCGCCAACATACACCCAAAATAGCATTTGTAAGCAAAGCACAAAGTTACTTGGCATCTAGTGGTAAACAGATCAACGCACAAGATATTGATATCTGTGTGCGTGCTTTATCGATGGGTAAATTACACCATGCCATGATGGGAACCGCTGCTGTTGCAATCGCGACTGCGGCTGCCATCCCTGGAACATTGGTGAATTTAGCCGCAGGCGGTGGAGCGCGTGAGAGCGTCACTTTTGGACATCCTTCGGGCACCTTACGTGTAGGCGCCGCAGCTCAGTATATTGATGGACAATGGCAAGCTGAAAAAGCGGTAATGAGCCGCAGTGCGCGAGTACTGATGGAAGGACATGTAAGAGTGCCTCAAGCATAGAAGCGCACAGAACACATTTTGTTGGTAATGTTACCAAGGCCCACACTGGGCCTTTTTTATCGCATTAATTTAATAGAGAAAGAACACAATGGAATTGGTTTTATCTTTAGCGCTAACAACGGCGTTATTGCTAGGCTCGCCTGGCCCTGCACCGCTGGCTTTGGCAGGAGTAGGCGCGAGCTTTGGATTTCGTCAGGGAAGTGGGTTTCTAGCCGGGATCTTAGGTGGCCTGTTAGTAGTGATCATCCTAGTGGCGGCCGGACTTGGCACCTTATTCACCGCTTACCCAACGATTAGAATGGTTTGTCAGTTTGCCGCCGCAGGTTATTTGTGCTTTGTGGCATATCGAATAGCCATGGCTGAGGGCGGAATAGCGTCTCAAACTGGTCAACCGCCAGCATTCAAAGATGGTTTTATTTTAAATCTGATTAATCCTAAAGCTTACGCCGCATTTCTAGCAATTTTTGCTAATAACATGCTGCAAATCCACAGCCCATTAATCGACTTACTGCTTACGGCGAGCATTTGTTTTTTGGTGGCCGTGACAGTTGATACGCTATGGATGGTAGCTGGTGCGAAACTCAGACCTTTGTTTGCAAGACCTAAACAGGCGAGGAAGTTACGCTTGGGGTTTGCTTTGGCATTAGTGACTAGCGTCTTGTTTGCAATTGCAGGCTAGTTTGATATTTTAGGGGCATCAGCAATGGATTTTAATTACCATATGCAAGCCATTGAGCCAACAGATCCGCATATTTTACAACTAATGACTTGGTTCAATAACTCTCAGGAGTTACAGATGTGGGCTGGGCCAAATTTTCGTTACCCGTTTGATTTGATATCTTTTAAAGCTGATTTGGGGCTTTATGAGTCCAAGAGTTTAGCGTTACAGTCGGCCAGCGGTGAGTTAGTGGCTTTTGGTCAATACTATTTGCGCTCTGGCTGTTGTCATCTTGCACGCCTAGCTGTCAACCCTACGCAACGAGGCGCAGGGATTGTAAATAGGTTGCTGAGCGAGTTGTGTAAACGGGGTTTACAGTCACTTCAAGTGCAGCAATGCTCGCTGTTTGTATATCGTGATAACGTGTCTGCGATCAAAGCTTATGAACGCTTTGGATTTAAGCAAACGGAGTTTTTTGATGGTGCAGCATCATTGCAAGGGGTGATTTATATGAGAAAAGACGCCCTCAGCTGTTAATAACCCAGTCATTAGAGTAAGGAAACCAGGTGCAACCGACCATCACTACAAAACGTCTATTACTGCGGCCTTTTAACCGCAATGATGCTGCGACTGTAGCAAGGCTTGCAGGGGATAAGCGAGTCAGTGATATGACTAAAAATATCCCTTATCCATACTCAGAAGACATGGCGGTGGATTGGATTTGCAGCCACGAGTCTGAGTATGAAAGTGGCCGTAGTGTTGTATATGCTATTACTCTAAAAAGTGATGACGCCGTGATTGGTGCCTTGGGTTTTGTAGAGATAACCGATAATGTGGGTACCTTGGGATACTGGTTGGGGTGCGACTATTGGGGGCAAGGAATCACACCAGAGGCGGTAAATGGGATGGTCAACTATTACAAAGAGCATCACAATCTCAAGGGACTTGCCGCGACTCACTTTGTGGAAAATCATCGTTCCCGAGCTGTCATTGGAAAGCTGGGCTTAAGCTATGTGGAAGATACCGAGATTGAGCTACAGGGTAAGCAAAGAGCAATCAGTGTTCATCGCATGATGTTTTAATTCCTTTGTTACACCAGTTGGCATTACAAGTGCGCATAGCTATCTAAGAGTACATTGAAAACTCATATACAGGTCTGTTTTTAATGGTAATTTACTCAAAATGACAATTGTGCTTGTAGAGTGATTAAATTACATTAGCAACGTAGCAGAGTTTAATGGAGTACATCTAGTGCAGCTGGAGTATTTGTATGTGGAAGACTACGGACCTTTAAAAAATAGAGGGATAAAAGTAGGTGGTTGTTATGAAATAACGCAGAGCATAAACTGTTTTGAAGTGACTAAAAGTAATATGCCAGCGGATTTTTACTCTCAAAAAGAGCTTAAATTAACGGCTTTTTTTGGACGCAATGGTTCAGGGAAAACCAAAGCAACAGAGTTACTCAAGCTGGTATATCAGGCAGATAGCACTGAACTACCAGAGGGGATCACGGCGCTTTTTACCATCGCAGGTAAACTGTGCTACAGCACTACATCGACACAAAATATAGCGTTTAACTACCACAGTGTGCCAGTTGAAAAAGTTGAATGGTCAACCATTTCTCAACAAATGCGAGGGCTTATTTATTATTCCCCTCTCACAGAGCCTCTCTCATTAGGTCTTGAAATCAATTCCACATCTGAATTTTCCTATTTAGATATATCCAATTCGAGCTTAAATCATCGTCTTTATCATACTGTTGGAAAGCGACAGGATATCAAAGCGATTTTTGAGCTAATTACCAAGTTCAAGCTAGCGCAGCCCAATGAATGCACAGTCCCAATACAGCTGAAACAATCTAGTGCTCCTATGCAGGTTACATTAGATGTTTATCGAAAACGGCTCAAATTAAAAAGGTTGCTCAAAGAAGGGATCAAGGTAAATCTTGCTAGCTGTATAAAATTCATTAATAAGAATGGTCTGCCCGATACGAATTCAGAATTAGAATACCTACTAAGCGACTACCTGAACGAAGAGAGTGAACTTTTTTCCAATATGAAGGAGTTTAAGGAGGTAGTAGGTGCTTGTTTAAGAGAAGGTAGACATCCAGTCGATAAGTATTTCTATCTGAGCTTTAAATCAAACTATGTCGATGCCATTTTGCAAATTCTAGAGCGGAAAAAGGATAAGTATCATTGTCTATATGCAGAACATTTTTGTCATACGCTTTTTGAGAGGCAAAAGCAGCTCGCAAGAGATGAGGTATTTAACAGCATAACTTGGATACATGACCGACTGCTTTTCTTGCTCAAAGAAAACGTAAAGTATGCCTCAGACTCCAACATTTTTGTTTGTACCCAACACAAAAAGAACGGTGTAGAAGTCAGGCTTGCAGTGAGTGATTTATTGAGCAACTTTGAAGAAGGAGAATTGAAAGATGGCGTGATAACGCTTGATATTAAGTCGTTTGAGTCTTTCAAGCTGCTTAATGAATTTCAGAGCGATGCAAAAAGCCTGTTCCCGCCTATTCATTTTAGTTGGAAAAGTATCAGTTCCGGCGAGTACTCGTTATTGACGATGTTATCGAGACTTCATGAGGCTGCGTGTAATACCCCGATAAAAGACAATATCACCGTCATTATAGATGAAGGAGAGATTTGTCTGCACCCAGAGCTGCAAAGGTCATATGTTGCTAATCTGATAAAGTATATGGATGCCCTCTTCTGTGAATTCAGCCATGTCAATGTGGTGATCACCTCTCACTCACCACTAATTCTGTCAGATATTCCGAGTCACTCCCTGAATATGATGGACTCTGATGAACAGCGGGGATACTTTGGTGCCAATTTATATGACTTGTTTGCAGACGGTTTTGCGGTTGATAACATTCTTAGCGAATTCGCCTATAGACGAATAACGGATCTTTGCGAAAGCATGAACGAAGGTAGGTTGAAGCACGTATCGCGCCAAGACAGCTATATTGTCAATGAAATTAATAACCCGATGTTAGAAAAAGTTATCAGCGATATGATGAACAAACGAGACGCCTCATGATCAATATCAGTCATGTACTAACACCACAGGTCATCGAATGGCACGTAGATAGCGTCAGGAAGAGATTTCACTCTATTTTGAAAAACAGCCCAGAGCTTAAAGAGCTTTCTCGTATGGAGGCGAGATTCTATCGTGATATTTGTGTTGCAAAAGCTACGTGTCGAGAGTTAATAGGTTGCTCAGCCGAACAGTTATCTACATTTTTTACATCAGCCCTGTTTGAAAAGCATAAGTTGTATTTTGTTTTGTGTTTGTCACAAGAACTGCGAAAGCCCTACGAAACGCAACCCTTTTTCCAACATTTTGTCACCAACCTGCCCAGAGACTTTTATCAGAACGGCATAGCACAAAATGTAGAAGACATCTCGCAAATGGTTCGACGCAGAGCGGCAACGTTTTTTGGTTATGGTTACTTTTCTAAAGTGATAGGAAAGAAATTCGACAAAGAGCAGTGGAATGGCTATTCGTTTTCAAAAAAGCTTGAAGTCAAAGTATGCCCTACCTGTAACAGCGCAGATAGTAGTACGGTCTATGAGGAACAAGCAGAAATAGAAGGCAAAGTTAGCGTTGTCTGTCGAGCGCCGCTTGATCACTATTACAGCAAGAGTAAGTACCCATTCTTTGCAATGACGGCAGCTAATTTGATCCCAAGCTGTGAAAGGTGTAACAGCTCTTTAAAAAGAGAAACTGATTATATGTATAAACCCCACCTTCGACCTTACAAGGAAGGTCTTGAAGACTACGCCACTTTTATATGTGAGCCAAAAGCAGCAATACAGGATGTAATAAAAGCAGCTTGCAACCCAAAGTATGTTAAAGCTCACAATTATAGATTTGATGTATTGTGTAAACAGTTGAATCAAAAAGGGGTAGCAAGATTAGCCAATGAAAGAAGCAAGAACTCTTTGTCAGACATGGGGATATTGCAGCGTTACAATGAGAACGTTGAGCAGCATCAGGCGTTTTTGGTTAAGTTGTTTTTTACTACTGAGCACTTTGTTGAACAGCAATTGGGGTTCTTTCATGGCTTCACTAAAAAAGAAGTAATAGAGAATTACCTAGAAGTAGATTTCAGTGGCGTGGATGTGACCTATAAACCTTACGCTTTGCTTAAGAAGCATGTTAGCCAGTCTATTTTGGACAAAAACAACGTTCAATATTAGTAATTAGTTGGCCGGGTGCAAATTTGTTTCGTATCAGGCCATAGATAGGTCCTATGCTACTCATTGCTAACTCCTATTTTATGTTGTGAAGGTAAGTCCATATGATTGCGTCATACAACATAAAAAGGAGTCATTAATATGATCACACACATTTTTAGTAAGCGTTTGTCTGCATCACTTATCTGTGCCGCGATGGCACTCCCTGCCCTGGCAAGTCCTGGAGATTGGATCAATACCAGTGGTGATTTCGCCACCTTAAATCCTGAAGCATCGCAAGTGCGCTTTGCTGTGCAATATCCACAGCTTCGAGATGCAAACTGCGGTATTGGCATTGCGCTTAATGGCTTCAATAGCCACGAGCGCTATTATCGCGAGTTACTTGAGCATATTGAAGTAAAGACGATTTATATGACCAACCGTGGCCTGTACGAGTTACAGCCATCATCCATCACGCGTGATGGTATTTTGTATCCATTTGACTATTACGTTCAATATTATGCGACATATGTCACTATTAGCACCAAAGATGGCCGTACCTTCGGGGAAGTGTTCGATGGTATGTCTAGCTTTAATAGTATCTACGCGTTAACCAGTGCGCTTAGCTGTAAGCAGCTTGAAGATGCGAAAGAAAATTAATCTGACTGTTCGCGCAGTACGGCTTTGATTTCCTGCTTTAAATTGTGACTCACCGTACTATTTTGAATATCAAAACGATGGATGAGACATAATTCATCTGTCACCATTGCATCGTTATGCTCGTAGCGATGCAATGGTTCCATACTCTTATTAGCAACCCGTTGCGGTAGGATCCCCACGCCAATACCTTTGGCAACCAAACACGCAATGACTTCTAGGTTGTTCGAGTGTTCTACTTGAAATTGATTTAAATTTATAGCTTTAAGTAGTGCCTGAGATTGTTTTAGGTTTGGGTCACAGTATAAAATGACTCGTTCATTTGCGTTTTGAACACTGTCAAAGGTGGGGCCGCGCCACAGTGTCACTTCATCTAAAAATAATTTATGGATCACCAAATCAGGATGGCGAATTGGGTTGATCACAAGACCGAAGTCTATTTCACAGCCGACTACCTGTTCGGTAATTTTACGCGATAGATCATGTACCAAGTTAAGCTTTAAATTGGGATATTTGCTCTTCAGTGCGGGCAATAGATGCGGCAAGGTATAAAGCGCTACGGATGGGTGACAGCCGATTGAGAAAGTGCCAAGCATATCGGTTCCCGCTCGGATCACATTCGCCTGTAGTTGCTCCCAGTCGGCCATGAATTTACGACTGTGCTCCGCCAGAGCGGCACCAGAGCGAGTCAGTTGCACACCATTTCGACTTCTGATCACCAGTTGTGTGTTAAAACTCTGCTCCAAGCGCTTTATTGCTGCGCTCATACTGGGTTGAGTGATCCCAAGGCGCTGAGCGGCTCTTGAGAGGTTCTGAGTGTTTGCCACTTCTTCAAAATAGCTTAAATCATCAAATGATGGTCGCATTGTCTTCCTTCACATTACTTTAACTTATTCTAAAGTGTGTAACTATAAAGGGTATATGGTTTATATGTGAACTTTGTTTGCTTTATCTCCTAGTATGGAGCATGTTTATTTATTTTAATTTTTAAAATCAATTAATTAGTTTTTAATTCTGTCGCGAGTTTAAAGCAGAGTAGCGCAGCGTTTACCTATTTCAGTATTATATATTTAGAGTATGTTAATTGTTATTAACTTTTATTTTACATTGTAATTCACTATATCTATCATAGATCATGACCTCAACCTACAATAAGGAATATTGAAAATGATGACAGGTAAAACCAAAACGGCCCTTCAATGTGGACTACTATCTTTAGCTGGTGTGGTGTCTGCTTTGCCAGTATCTGCAAATCCGGCTGAATGGCTCAAAAGTAGCGGAGATTTTGCTACCTTGCACCGAGATGCCAGTGAAGTAACATTTTTTGTTAACAACGTTTACCCTATGGGTGGGAATTGTGGCGTAGGCATTGCCTTTAATAAAACCAACCGCCATGAGCGCTATTATCGCGAGTTGCAGGCTCAGATTAAGGTAGAGTCAACACATTTAACCAGCAGTGGTGCTTATGAGTTGCATCCGAGCAGTATTAGTCGCCACAGTATATTGTACCCTTTTAATTATGCCTCTTCACGACACTACGATACACATGTCACAATCAGTACCAAAGATGGCAACACTTTTGGTGAGTTATTCAAAGCAATGTCGGTTTATTATGATATTCATGTGTTGGTAAGTGCTGTGTCTTGCGAGCAATTATAATTGGCATATTTGCTCTTATTTTGTTTTTCACTTCTTATTAATACCAGCTGTTCGAGAGGGTAAAGTTTAGCAAAATCAACTTGTTGAAATTTACTCTATTGAATTGACGGTTACCCAGTGAATACCATGGTATTGCAGTGTAAGTGGGATCATGGTGTTTATTCTTTACACTATATTGAATATTTTTAAGCGAACCTAGTAATATACTCTTGCGCTCAATAAAGATACAGGTTTAGGATATTGTTCCGTTTATCGCTTCTAATGCTTCAGTTAAGGAAAAAGAAATACAAATACATAGGGTGGTTTTGCCAAATCGTTATTTGGTAGTTAGGTTGTACCTGTGTTTTTATGAAGTTGAAGGAGTCCAATAGCTTAACAACAAGGAACTAAAAGCATGAAAACTTCACTATTACTAAAGTCAAAAAAATTAAAAGAGCTTTCACTGTCTAATGCTAAACAGGTCAATGGCGGCGAATTTGGGATACCAGTGACGCTTCCACCACCTGCACAAGGACGACATGGAACGCATAGATATACATCAGTAAAAACGTTTAAATGTTAAATGTATAGCACAGGGGAGTGGCTTAATTAGCCATTTGATAAATAAAGGCTAATTAAGTTTTTGTGTAATGGTTTTTATCAGTTGTTACCATGTTGTGCTTTGTCTCAAGACATCGCACTGAATACGCAATATATTTTACAATTTTGCCAGGGAGCAATCGTTTGGCAAGATGATGTGCATTTTAAAGCTAGTTGACGCTTAACTGTGTACGGCTAGCTTTTAGCATTCGCCTAAACCTAGGCGCTGACTTAACAATCAGTACTTGCCATAAATACCCTATTTCGGCCATGATCTTTTGCTTTATAAAGAGCTTGGTCGGCATGCTTGATGAGTGTTTCACTTGTTTTTCCGTGTTCAGGAAAAACAGCAACGCCCATACTGATAGTGAGGGGGCTTACTTTTCGCTCTTCTATAATGATCATTTGAGAGGCCACTTTTTGCCTTAATTTATCAGCAATCATGTAGGCTGCATTGCTAGCGCAGTGAGGCAAGATAATGACGAACTCCTCACCGCCATAGCGACAGGCTTTATCATTATCACGTATGCCATTTTTGAGCGTTTGTGCGACTGCTTTTAGAGCTTCGTCTCCGTCAAGGTGCCCATATGTGTCGTTGAACTGTTTAAAGTGATCGATATCACAAATAATGACACTCACGGGATAACTACCTTGCCGTGCAAGATTGAGCTCCAGTTCGATTTGTTCATTGAATTTACGTCGGTTGAGTAAACCGGTAAGGCCGTCCATGTTGGCCTCCAGTTCGAGCGCTTTATGCTGTTCAATGATTTTATTTTTCATGCTGTTGAAGGTATGTGCGACACTGGCCATCTCCATAGGGGTGCCAATATCAATGTGGTGACTTGTGTCACCTGTGGCGAATTTAGACGCGCCTTCTGTAAGCTTGTTCATGCTACAAAGTAACGAACGATTTAAAATGAGTAGGCCCAGTAAACCAATCAAAGTAGCGCTTAGCAGTACTAAAACAAACATTTTATTGGCGAATTCAAGAGTCTCTAGCACTTGGTGGCGTAATTGTTCGTTTTGTTGTTGTAAGTCTTCGTATACTTGTTCTAGTTTGTAGCCAAGTGCGCTTATTTCATTTTCGAATGTAATAACTTTGCTCCCAAATGCAGGACTCATATGAGTATGAGGCTCGCGTAAAATCACCTCAGAATGCGCTGCAACTCTTAGCCATTGTTGCTGTGCGCTCGCAAGATCATCTTTTAGTTGGACGTAAGCTGAATTTGAAGCTTCACTTAATCGCGAGAAAGCATTATCAATTCGTTGTGCCTGAATAGCATACTCTTCACTGAGGTTAGGCTCGGCGTTTATCGCAAAGCCCGTAACCGTTCTGGATACATCCCAAAGAGTGGTTTGTAGTTCATTGATAGGGCTTAAAATACCGATCTGTTCAGATGTGAGGTCAAGTAATGGATTTACGATGCGTTCGTGAACAAATATATAGGTCAAAATAGAAAAAGCTATAAAAGGGGAAATAGTCATTATTAGCCCTGAGGTGAGCCAAAATCGCAAAGAGCGTTTTTGCCAAAAGCGAACAGCGCTATGATACATTGCCGCGTTACCTTTATAACTTATTGTCTTTATATACCTGATTAAACAGAGTATAGCTGCTCGGTACAAACTGTAAAACTTTTGCTAAAAAATTGCGATTTGAAAGTAGTTGATACGTGAGGTCATGTTAAAGCTCCTTAATTTAATATTTGTCCAAGCATATTTTAGGAGCTTGAAAGATCATTGAGCAAATCCAACAGTCTTGTCATAAATGAGAATCGGCTGATGTTACTCGGTTCGCTAGGCGCTACTCGGTAGGCGCCACTCAACATTCTTCTTAGATTAAAAGCAGTGAAGCAAGGCTTCACTGCTAAGCCGGTTAGAATACAACGACGGTTGAAACGGCTTCTTCGTCAGCTGTTTGAATCGACATTTTGATAGTACGGTTTTGCCAATCTATGTCTAACATACCGTAGTTACTACCCGATTTATTGATTAAGTGGCGGTTGCTGGTGGTTAGGTTATGAATATCAGAGCTTACACTACCCACGTAACCTGTTGGAATTTTTGCACCGCTTGGTGCACAGTTACCCCATTGTCCTGCAATACCTTTATCATTTTTATCTACTTGGGTGTAGCACCATGGTTGCTCGCGGTCTTTGGTCGTACAACCTTGGTAGGAGGTTCCTGCATGGTTAAATGGTAATTTACACTGCTTGTTGTAGTTACCATCGCCTTTTGTATCAGCATATATAGGCAACCTTAGTGGGTTTTCGATGTGATATGGCCAATTTTGGCCAAAACCAGAGGCGGTGATCTCATACACAGTGGCTTGTTTACCAAATTCGCTGCTGGCTGGAATATCCTTTTGTAGCAGCTCACCCCAGTGTTGATCGCCCGATAAAAAAATGACCGCCTTGGTCTTA
The DNA here is from genome assembly GCF_001854475.1 of Pseudoalteromonas byunsanensis. Lineage (GTDB taxonomy): Bacteria > Pseudomonadota > Gammaproteobacteria > Enterobacterales > Alteromonadaceae > Pseudoalteromonas > Pseudoalteromonas byunsanensis. Next base: position 278,273 of record NZ_MNAN01000037.1, on the reverse strand, counting down.
CCATCGTTCATGGACTTTTGCACCATGCGCAGTAGGCGCTCACGCTCGCTCGGCATTTCTGCCCAAGACTCATAACTGGTGCCAGACATTGCACCTTCTTCGAGGGACTCTATTGCGCTTTCAAACTGCTGACCATTTCCATAAGCGCAGTAATTTGATTTACTGCGGCCTTGATACAATGGGGGGAGTACTTGTATACCACTAGCTATTAGTTTAATTTCAGAGGGTTTTGCTAACTCCTGTTCAAGCCATTGCCATTGCTGCTCACCGAGCATAGTACTTTGCTCACCTTCGCACTTACCATAGTTATTAAAAGTCGGTGAGCGGAAGTAACGGGCATCTAATGTGATGACATGTGTTTGTTCTTCAGCTGTACCTAGCATTTTGGCCTCATAAATACCAGCTCGACCATTGAGCCTTGGGTCGTCCTGAGAAACATCAAAATGACGTAAATACTCTTTTTGCGCATTTTCGCGCTCGGGATAGTGTTTGCCATCATTATTTCTGCCAAAATCATGATCATCCCAAGTGGCCATTACTGGTATCTGAGCTTCTAAAAAGGCATGATAATCAGCATTTTGCTTTTTCTCGTTATATTTTCTACGCATACTGCTCATGTCTGTTGTATCAGCATAGATATTATCGCCAAGCCATAGGAACAGATCGGGCTTTTGGGTGATAAGGCGGGCTAGAGCTTCAGGCATATCGCCTTTTGTTTTAAAACAAGACCCTAAAGCGACTCGGTCAATTCGTTTACTTGTTTGCGGGGAGGTATGGCTTAGGAGCTCTGAAGGTTCTGCAAGCTCGCACTCTTCCCATTCACTTGCACTGGTATAACACCATGGCATGGTGTGATTTCGGGAGCTGCAACCGTAAAACTGTTCTCCCTGATAGCTAGAAGGAGCACGGCAAGTTTTACCACTGACAGTGGTAAATTGAGGAATCGTTTCCACTTTTACATTTGCCCAATATGCGCCTTCTTGTGCATTTTTTAGATAACACCATTGACTACCATCGTTGTTTTTATTAGTTGTGCCTTGGTAATCCGCACCTAAATAGTTAAAACTGGTTTTACACTGCTCATAGTGCACGGCGTTCTGTGCTAAGGCCAATGTAGGTAAAAATGCGATAAGCAAACAGCTGAATTTGTTCATGTTGATTCCTAAAATAGATCTGTCGTCCTAGTAACGGTGATCATCCTTGCTAGAAGTCGGGTATGTTAGGGGGTGGGTGTGAACAATTGCTTGCAAAACCTTTTCAACTGTATGACTTTATTCTTAAAAGCTTCACTATTTTGGTTGGTCACAGGTGCAGATATCGCTAGAATAATAGGAGTATTAATTGGCGATAAATATTGTACTGTATAGACTTATTAATGGTGTCTATATACGGTGGTGTGTCATATACAACAGGAGTTTGGATGTTTAGAACGGCTAATTTGGCTTTAATTATTTCTTTACTGGCTTTGGCGGTTTCTTTTTATGGGGCTTTTAATCGTTCTTCACACTATGATGAAGATGTGACTATGCAACATACTCAACGTAATAATGGCAATACAGATCAGCAAATATTGCCACAGTCGCAGGTTATTAATCGCTTGAATGCGCAACTATCTGAATTAGAGTTGCGAATAGACGACTTGGAAAGTCGAAATGGTTATGCAGAGCATGCCATGGCAGGCGATGAATTTGAGCGGGCTGTACTGAGCGTGATTGAGCAGCAGCAGGCAAGAGAACGAGACGAGATGCGCAGTAAAGACCCTGCCTACGCTTTTTATGAAAGCTTACCCCAAGATTATGAAATAAAACTAAAAACAGACCCAGATTATGCGCAGCAAATAAATAGAGAGTTAAACTCAAAAGTGCTGGATAGCAGTTTACCTGCCTTGGAGAGGCTTTCTGCAATGGGCCAATTACAAATGAATATGTATGTGCTCAATAAAACTCAGATGAGTGATTACAGCTATGAAGCTGTGGATGCGATTTTAAAAATAGCCCAACAAAGTAGTGATGAAAAGCTTAAAGTACAGGCACTCGAAGTGATTGCCAATACACCATTGACCGATGCTAGGGTAGCAGATAGTTTTGTTGCAATTGTAGAAAGGGAACAGAACGAATATTTGCGAAGCATGGCTGCAGATGGCTTGATGTTGCAGTACTATCAATCGAAAAGTAAACAACCTGAGCTAAATCGTCGGGTGGCACAACAAATTCTCTCACTCTATAACCATGGTGATCTTAAGCTTAAAAGCTTATTGAAAAATCATATGTTTAGCGATGATATGCTCGATGAACTCAATACCTTAGTTGGCAACGGATAGGTCGCAATAGAGCTTTTGAATTTCATCAAAACTAGGTATTGGAAAAGCGCTGAGCAGAGCTAGAGAGTCACTCCTGTGTGTCACTAGCTATTTGCGCTTCTTGGCAAGAGGTTTGCTCGTCGGCTGCTGCGCGTTCTGCCTTTGAAATATAGCGAGGCTTATTGCTTTTGTGCAGTTTAGCGTTGGCTCGCTTGTCCTTCTTTTTAAGTGTTTCGTAAATCTTTTTTTTGCGGTTCATAATATCTCTCTCGTCAGTCGCCGTATTTTACACGCATACCGCACAAAACCAAATGATTAGCTCATGTCATTAGCGTTATTTCTAAAAAGGGCGTTATGGGGAGAGGTGTATTTTCTCGAGACCTTAGTGGATTAGTTAAATAACTTGTTAAAATTAATTTTGACAGCGATGTCTTTTTTGTTGCCAGTTAGTTACCGTGGTGTTATGTTGGGTTCCTCTTTTGGGTATAGTGTAGAGGAAAAAATGAACTATAATAAGAAAATTTTGGCCATAGCCGTAATGATGGCAACAGGCACGGTGTACGCTAATACGTCTCCTGAACAAGACCTAATCAAACGAGATCCATTGACGTATCAGCAGTGGCATTTACAAAACACAGGTCAAACAGGGTTCTCTTTATCAGCAGGTAAAGCAGGTGAAGATCTAAATTTAGACTTTGCGGATCGTATGGGTATCAAAGGCCGCGGTATTACGGTTTCGGTAATTGATACGGGAGTAGAAATTTCACACCCTGACTTGAAAAACAATGTTGTTCCAGGCTCAAGAAATCTTATTGATGGAAGTGATTACCCAGTGGATACCCACGGTCATGGTACATCGGTAGCGGGTCTTATTGCAGCAGAGGAAGGAAACAATTTAGGTGGGCGAGGCGTTGCTCCTTATGCCAATTTAATCGGCTTTAACTTTTTGAGCGAGCAATCACTGGCTTCTTGGATGGTTTCTCATGGTCTAAGTGAAGACTTTAGAGTCCTTGACCGCTTTACCGATCCGCGAGTATTTAACCAAAGTTATGGTTCTACACCATCTTCCCCCCTAAATGGTGACTTGAACGCTGAGCCAGAGTATGCGTTGATAGAAGAAGTAATGAAGGATATTTCATTAGACAGCCACTGGGGGCGCGGTGCCACTTATGTAAAATCTGCGGGTAATTCATTTGGGTTTTACACAACTTACATTCAGGGCATTCAGTTCTATGTTATCCCTTATGAGAACAATCAGTTCCTCAATAACAAAGGGCTACCATTTCACAACGCAAACATTGCTTTAGATAACACCACATTTTGGAACCTGGTAGTTTCATCGCTTAATGCAGAGGGTCAATTGGCTTCTTACTCATCGGTAGGGTCGAATATCTTTTTGTCAGCACCAGGCGGGGAATTTGGTGAGGACAAACCGGCAATGGTCACCGTTGATTTAACGGGTTGTGAGCAAGGTATGAATGTTACCGGCACACACAAAAATAGTTTGCATGGTGGGACACAGCTGGATCCAAACTGTGACTTCAACGCTGTGATGAACGGTACCTCTTCATCGGGTCCAAACGTTGCAGGGGCTGTGGCGACTGTGATGTCGGCAAATCCAGGGTTAGATGCTAGAACAGTACGTCATATTCTGGCTGCAACAGCGCGTAAGGTAGATCCTGAGCATAAAGGTGTCACTCTTGATTTCGAATCGGCAAGCGGAAACACCGTGACTTATGAGGCCATACCAGGCTGGCAGACCAACGCTGCGGGTTATCATTTTCACAACTACTATGGTCTTGGGGCTGTGAACATTGATGATGCTGTCTATAAAGCGTTGTTTACTGGCGTATCTTTGCCAGAGCTTCAAATCACAGATTGGCAAAAACAAATTGCTAATGTGACGATCCCTGATGCTGACTTGGCGGGCGCGCAAAGTACTATGGTGGTTGACCAAAACCTAACCATCGAAGCTGTGCAGCTAAAACTAAACCTAGATCATGAACGTCTGCGTGATGTTGCCATTGAGCTGACGTCGCCATCGGGTACACGTAGCGTGGTTATGAGTGCACGAACTGGATTCTTGGACGGAACAGACGGTGGTTACACGGATTCTGTGATGTTGAGTCATCATTTCTATGGCGAAAAGTCTCAGGGGAATTGGACCATCAAAGTGATCGACACTGACAAGGGGGCAAGCAGTACTTTGATTTATAACCCGAATATTGGTCTGTTCACTACCAACGGCACTAACAATGCGCTAGACGGTGTATTGAAAGATTGGTCATTACGTATTTACGGTCACTAAGGAGTAAAATCATGAAAAAACTATTAGTGTTAGTAGCGCTGACAACCTCAAGTGCAGCATTCGCAAATTTTCCAGTATCAGTTAACGAGCTTAAGCAGCAAGCGTTGCAGGACATCAGCCAATTACCACTGTCTGATCTGACTCAAACAAGTGATCTAAATGACGCTCATTTCGTTAAAAAAGGTCAGGTGATCATCGGTGATAATGGTTTGAATGCCTATCAAGCAACGGGTGAAGTGCTTATTCAACTTGCGGCTTTTGCAAATGCTGATGAAGTAGCCAAAGCTCATAACCTGACGCTAAAGCAGGCGTACAAGTCATTTTATGTAGTGACTTCAAAGCAAGAAAATCTGGCACAAGTACTTGCGGCATTACAGCAAGAGGGCACAGTTGTATCAGCCAGCTTGGGTCTCAAAGACTTGGGTGTCAAAGTAAACTAAGTTATTAGCAATGAGCGGCTGTTAAATGGATGTGCGGCTGCTACTTTTGCAGTTGATTTAAGTGGAAATAAAAGGGAGCAATGGCATATATGGCTTCCTTTTTATATAAATATGTATTACCAGCCGAGTGTCCACTTGCTAGTGTAGTCGCCAAGCGTTTTGTATTCGCTTCTTATGCCCCTTGCCGTATTTTCAATCAGCTTTTTAGAAACTGTGTTTACATAGTTGTTTGAATTTTATATCAATTAACTTATCTTTGATGTGCTACAGTACTGATTTTTCTTCAATTGAAGTTTGGCTTGATTTTCATAAGGTGTGACGAATTATGGTGCAGTATAAAGTGCTTTTAACTCTTTTTTTGTCAATGGTCTTTATTTTACCTGTCTCTGCAAAGCTTACTCAGTCAGCAGCACATGTGACAATAATTCAAACCTTGAAAGATGGGGTAGATAAGGTTGATGGATTAGACAACCCCAGACTGGTTAAATTAGCGAAAGATAAAAAAACCGCTTATGTATTAAGTGGTGATGATAATTCGTTGTCAGTGTTTGATATTAATCATAAAAACGAGCTTTCACAAAGTGACATGATTAACAGCGACGAACAAGCGGACGTGTATTTAGAAGGCGCAGCTGGCTTGGTGGTGTTGGATGATAGTAAACGTTTGGCTGTGGTGAGTTTTTATAACGGCGCATTATCATTATTTGGACAAAGTGAGACGCAATCCTACACACCTTTGCAGGTGATTAGTGACCACCTTGCACCTGAACGGGTTTTTAAAAGTGCTGAGTCTTTAGCGGATAAAGATAATTTTGGCTTGTTGGGGGCGTGGGATATCGCTAAAAGCAACAATGGTAAACAGTTGTTTGTTGCTGGCTACAAAAGTAATGAGGTAGCGGTTTTTAATCTCACATCGGAGGGTTTAGAGTTCGCTTATAAAGTACATCGTTTGGCACAACAACCTAAGAGCTTGGGTAGTCCCGTGAGCATTGCTTTGTCAAATACAGACGATCGGGTTTTTATACTCGGATATGAAGGAAATACTCTAACCATCTATAGTAAAGACGAAGACTCAAAGCTCTCATTCAAACAGCAGCTAGAAAACCCTCATACGCAGCCGACGCATTTTAATAACCCCCAAAAAATACTGTTGTCAGCAGATTCAAAAACGGTGTATGTAGCCAATTCCACAGGTTCGTCAATTTCTGTTTTTTCGTTGCAAGATGATGAATACAGCTTTACTCAATCGGTTGTTCATGATGGCTTAAAAGGTGTTGGCAGTTTGCTATTATCCCATGATGGTAAAAAACTGTATGCGGCGGGGGAACAAGATAGCGGCTTTGTACAATTTGCTGTTGCGCCGAATGGGACGCTGAATTTTGCAAACCGTTATAATTCACCAGATCAGACCATACACAGTGTTTCTTCAATGGTGGAACTGGTTAATGATAAGTTGTTATTAGTCTTATCGGCCAAGGCAGATGCGCTATATGTTGTTGAATTGCCAGAGTAGCGAAACTAAAAATAACTAGAAAACACATTGTTTATACTAGATAGCTGTTACTTGATGAAATCAGTATGGATACTTAATTGTCTGTTGTTCGACGTATTACGCTGTATATTGTACGCAAAAAATGGTATTGAGAATATAACAATAAGAATAAAAAACCAGATACCTATTACACTAAATGGGTCGCCTTTTCTCGTTACCAATGGAGTTCGTCATGAAAAAAGCAAGCTTAGTAAGCTTAGCCGTACTTTTTGCCCTTGCAGGGTGCTCATCAGAAAGCACTCAAACCAGTTCCGCTTCATCTGCTGCTAAAACCGCAGCTGAAGTAACCAGCACTTCGAGTTCCGAAGCTGTTAATGAGGTTGTCGAACAATATACGCAAACATTCATTACTCACCAACCAGCATTAGCAACATCGCTTAAGCTTTCACCAGAGCAATATGGTGAGTATGCCTCTAGATTACCTAACTACTCGCTTGCGGGTATGCAAGCTTTGCAAATTGATATGAATAAGGCTGCTGAGCAGCTAAAACAGTTACAGACTCTACCACTGAACGAAGACGAAATGTTGCATGTGAAAGTCAACGAAGTGCTTGCGAGATATTATGCTGGTCATAGCCAGTTCTCGGCAGGCTATATCGATACTTGGGGTGGTCATTTGCCATATATTATCAATCAGTTGTCTGGGCCCCTGGTCGATATTCCGAATATTCTCAAAGATCAGCATGGCGTTGAGTCAGAACAAGATGCAAAAGACTATTTGGCAAGATTAGAAGCATTTGCCAATGTAACAGAACAAGTGCGTTCAAAAGCGGCTGTTGATGCAAAAAAAGGGGTTATTTTACCTAAGCCTTTGTTTGCTAATACTTTGGGTTACTTAAACAACTTTACTGCGCCAGATGCTGCGGCGCACCCGCTAGTAGCGTCATTCGCTCAAAAGTTGGAGTCAGTTGGTGAGCTTTCGCAAGAAACCAAACAGTCTATGGTGGAAGAAGCAACGGCGATTATTAAAAACAAAATTTATCCAGCTTTTGCCAAGGTGAGCACCGACATGCAAGCGCTAGAAAGTAAAGCACCAGATAAAGTTGGGATTTGGGCACAACCAAATGGTGAAGCATATTATCAACACGCTATTACTTATTTGGCCGATTCAGATATGACCGCCGAGCAAATTCACAATATTGGTTTGCAGGAAGTTGAGCGCATTACCAAACGCATGGATGAGATCTTAAAAGCCAATGGCTATAGTGAAGGCAGCGTTGGTGAGCGAATGCAGCAGCTTAACGAAGAAGAGCGTTTCTTATATGAAGACAGTGACGAAGGACGTGAAAAGCTACTGACTTTCTTACGTGGCGAAATTGAAACCATCAACAAAAGAGCGCCTGAACTATTTTCAACACTGCCACCTCAAAAGGTGGAAGTAAAACGTATCCCAAAAGCTGTCGAAGCAGGGGCACCAGGTGGGTATTACAATGGCCCATCGTTAGACGGTAGCCGTCCAGGGATCTTTGCTATCAACTTGAAAGATATGAAAGCAGTGCCAAGTTTTGCAATGAAAACACTGACTTACCATGAAGCGGTGCCTGGGCACCATTTTCAAATTGCCCTGAATATGCTGCAAACTGATATTGGCTTAATGCGTCAAAATGCTTCATTTAATGGATATATTGAAGGTTGGGCACTTTATTCAGAACTCGTCGCTTATGAGATGGGGATGTACGAAAATGACCCATTTGGTGATTTAGGTCGTTTACAAGCAGAGGTATACCGCGCTGCACGCTTGGTGGTAGATACAGGCTTACATCATAAAAAGTGGACGCGCCAACAAGCGATCGAATATTTTGCCGAAGCGACGGGGACAGCAATGAGTGATGTGACCGCTGCGATTGACCGTTATATTGCATGGCCGGGGCAAGCGCTTGGTTATAAACTGGGTATGTTAAAGTTGGTTGAGTTGCGCAGTATGGCAAAAGAAGCTCTTGGTGATAAGTTTGATGTCAAAGCGTTTCATGATCTGATCTTGCTTAAGGGCGCACGTCCTCTCGCTTTGGTTGAAGAAGACGTTAAGCGTTGGATTAAGAAGCAAAAACAGGCTTAGTCTAAGCGTTCATCCTATTTACATTAGGGGGCGCAAGCCCCCTTTGTTGTTTATACAGAATCAAGGAAACTAACATGACCCGTCTCGTATATGTGGCAGCGGCAATGCTTGCAAGCAGTGTTCAAGCAAACATAGAAGATATTAGTGTAAAAACGGCGCAGTACGCCGTCAAAAACTATCATCAGGCTCAGATCCATACGCTCGCCAATCTGGTGTCTTTTCCCACCGTGAATATAGAAGGCATAGCAACTCCAGAAAATCCAGACTTTATCGGTTTCAAGCAGCTGCTTAAGATGAAAGCGGCGCAACTGGGTCTAGATTATCAGGACGAGGGTCATACGGTACTGATTGGTCTGGGCACGCAAGCGCAAAAAGTCACTGTTGTTACTCATGGGGATGTACAACCTGCGGATCCTAAAAAATGGCAGCAAAGCCCTTTTTATTTAGATTCAACGACTGAACCTGGCAAACTTATCGCGCGCGGGACAGAAGATGATAAGGGGCCGATTGCAACAGCGCTTTATGCGATGAAAGCGATAAAAGATCAAGGAGTAGAGCTGAACAATCGCATAGAGTTGATGATCTATCTAGCTGAAGAATCAGACTGGGAGCCTCTCAAGGCTTTTATGGAAAATTATGAGCAGCCCAAATATGCCATCACTATAGATGCGAGTTATCCTGTCGTTGTAGCTGAAAAAGGTTGGAGCTTAATTGAGCCAACATTTAAAGGTACATCTACAGGTAATGGAGTGTATGTAAGTAATTTAACTGGGGGGGCATTTAAAAGCCAGATCCCAGAAGATGCCAGCGTGATTGTGCATAATGCATCGGCGGAACTTCTAGCGCAGTTGCAGACTAGAGCTAACTCTTTGTCTCAGGTTAAAGTGTCGTTTGCACAGCAGCCACAGGGAGTGAAGGTGAGTGTCAAAGGTGTTTCAGCTCATTCATCTGAGCCTGAAGCAGGTGTGAACGCGATCGCTCACCTTGCAGAATTGTTTAGTGGTGTGACCCTTGAGCTAAATGCAGACGGTCAGGCAATCACATTTATTAATCAGCTTGTTGGCACAGACTTGTATGGTAAGCATTTTGGTGAGATAGCCTACAGCCATGACTTTATGGGTCCGATGACCGTTGCGCCAACGTTGTTAGCGCGTCGTGGAGATGATGTTGTGTTATCTGTTAATGTCCGTCGACCAGTAGGTAAACAGGCCCAATTGTTAGAACAGCAAATCCGCCAAGCCATCGATAACTGGCAGCTGGCCAATCAAGTGACGTTAGACAAGGTTGAGATTGAATTAGGTGAACCAATGCTATTGGACAACGCGCCACATGCACAAAAGTTACTAGATATCTTTAAGCATTATACCAATGATGCTGATGCAGGTTTTGTGTCAATTGGTGGCGGTACCAACGCCAAGCTATTCGACAATGCGGTCAGTTTTGGCCCATCTATGCCGGGTAAAAATTATACGGGTCACTCGGAGCATGAATTCATAACAGTGGAACAGCTTGAGCTTAACTTGCGTATGTACACGGCTATGATGATTGAGCTTGGGAATATGTAGCTTTATTATCAGTAGACATTGAAAGTGGCGGGGTTCTGCCACTTTTCAAATAGCCTTAACGAGGTGAGTAACGCATTGATAATACGTAACGCACTCATTCATTGCGCTACTATTCAAGTTGCACAATGGGTCTGAGCTTATCACTGATAATACATACTTTGCTTTGGAATGTGTTGAAATACCCAGTCCTACACTCATATGTTGTCCAAATCAGAGCGTTTTTTATTGAACCTGATTTTACACGCAAAGGGATCAAATCCATGATTTTAGCCACCTCTGAAGAGCAAACGAGAGCAAAAGAATTTTGTTGCCTGACATTCGTAGCACCTGTTTGTCGCTGGTGGTGAAATTGAGCATCCATTGGCGAATGGTCAGTTTATCCAGCTCGTACCGATGAAAATTATTATTAGTATATAATTCATACCACTAAGTCCTTAGCACCTCTTCAATATACCACTTTTATGGTTCTACTTTGTACTGCGTCGTATCTCGGGCCCATAGTGTGTAATTGTATCAAAATTCGTCACAGTGAAACGTTGTTAGCGTGTACTTACCTATATTTATAACCTTTTTTATAAAAATATGGGTTGATCCTAAGCATATGCTCTTTATTTTTTTTGTTGTGATTTTTGCATTTATCTATCATCTATATAAAGGGGATGAAAATAGTTATAAAGTATTAAGGTGTTATTGTCTTTATTAAAAAATACCAAAAAATCATTATTTTACGTGCATTCTTCATAGGGTTTCCTATATCTAATCAGTAAGTTATGAAAAATATTGTAAATAGTGTAATGAGGTGTAATTGCTTTATTTATCATTGTGGTTACACTACTTTAACTTTTTTGCGCTGTTTATTCGTATCTAACATGGATGGCTATTTTTTGGTGGAAGGATGATGTGATTGATTTAGCCTTACGTTTTGTCGAGCAACAACTTAACCAAACACTAAGAACAAAATTCGCCCTTGATAGCGACATTGTCATTATGAACCATTTGGTTGAATCAAATGGTACGCCTCCACTTGCGAATCAAAACAAACTCGTCATTACTTTGATCAATTTAGAGCATGAAACAAATAAGCAGTTTTATGGCGGTCAGCGAACGGTACAAACCACACAAGTTCAGCAGTTACAACCAACAACACGTTTTAACCTAGACATATTACTGACAGCACACTTTGATTCTTATAATGAGGCGCTTAAATTTTTGAGTGCATCGGTGGCGTTCTTTCAGGCCTACCCGACACTGACGAAAAAAGACTTTCCTAACATGCCCTCAGACTTATTCCAGCTTCAGTTTGAAATTGAAAACTCACCTTATACTCAAACCCATAACTTATGGAGCGCATTAGGGGCTAAATATCAGCCGTCAATTATATATAAAATACGCCATGTTGCGGTGCAGTCACTACAAGTAATGGGTAGTGTCGGTGCAATAACAGATGTCGATAGTGAGGCATCAGTTTGATGTTTAGCTTGTTTAGCTTATTTCTTGAACATGGCTACTTCGCAGGCAAAAAGTGGAGTAATGCTCAGTTACAAGCGACCTCAACGACTCAATTTTGGTTAAACCGCTATCAAATGTCGCTACATAAAGATGGTACAACTTGGCGCCTATACGGCTATCAAAACACCTCAAAAACAGATTTTTTGCACTTCCTAAGAAATAGTCAAAACATTCAGACATTAGAGTTCTGGTTGCTACAACCTTTAAGTGACTTTGTAACCTTTACTGACTTGCCGATGGATTGGAAAGGGCTGCTCCAGTTCAATAGTGCCAACAGTACGCCAGTGTCTGAAGGTAAGGGAGTGAGCCTGTTGCAAGTTAATACGCTTTATGAGGCAACACAGGATGTATTTGTCGATCGCGCAATTGCAAAAATTGTATTCAATATTAATGATTTGATGACCACTGAGTCCTATCAGATAGTTCTGTCGGCGCGGGAAACTCAGTGGGTATATCACCTAATACAGCGCGGTCAGACCCATTTATATCATCCTCAATTAGTTGATAAGAAAAATGAAGTGTCATTTTCCACACCGAGCTCTTACAAAACTCAAGATGGTGAAACAGCTTGGTTAAGTAATAGTGGGGAGTTCAACTTGCCGCTACAGCAAGTTCCAGAACCCCGTTTTGAGTTGGTTGATACACAAAAGTTAGACAGTACTGGTGAGCACTATATCAAGCGTACCGTGATTAGCGCGTTACCAGCTCCAAGAAGTGATCAGCTTCACTTTGGAGTTCCGATGAATTCGAATGAGTCGTTCCCGGTGTGCATACAGTCACACATGTATGTTTATTTCTAGGTTACTTTGCCATTGAGTAACACTAGCGTCAGGCCAGTAATGCCTGATTGGGGTTAGCCCATAAATGGGGTTTGCTTAGAAAATGGCATGTGAAATACCGTAAAAAAACCAGTCGATACAGTGATATACAACACCTTACTGTAGCGGCACAAAAGGGTTTTCACTTCACTTTATAGGTCGAAGGAAAACGAAATTTAGTCAAACAGGAACAAAAGGCAAACGATGTTATGGTAACTTCCAACATTAAAACACCCGGCGTGTACATTGATGAAGTCAATGCCTTCCCGAACTCAGTGGTCCCCGTCGCAACGGCGGTACCTGCGTTTATTGGTTATACGCCAACGGCTGAGTATCAGGGCAAGTCTTACTTCAACAAGGCACAAAAAATTACCTCATTCGCTGAGTTTCAGTCTATTTACATGAAGGGGAGTCCGCCACCTCCGGCAGATCCAGCCTCGCAATATAGCCCTGAATACTACTTAGTAGAGCAAAAAGAAAAACCAACCTCCGGCGATTATATGATGCTCTCTGGTAGCTATTATTCAATAGTGCCTGATCCAAACAGTATTTATTATTTATACAACAGTGTACGTCTGTTTTATCAAAATGGCGGCGGCGATGCGTACATTGTGTCTGTAGGAACCTATGGTCCATCATCAGGTAAGCCAGGTACCGTTGGTGCGCAAATTGTTAACCCTAATGTTAAGCTCAGTGACTTAAAAAGTGGCTTAGACTTGTTGCAATATGAACAGGAACCAACCATTTATATCTGTCCTGAAGCGACGTTATTATCTGTTGCCGACAACGGTACATTGATGCAAGAAATGCTGCTGCAAGCAGGTGAAATGCAAACCGCTGTGTGTATGTTTGACATTATTGGCGGTAATACTCCCGACCCAATTACCTACACGAATGATATAGAAACGTTCAGAAACAATACCGGTTCAAATAGCTTGAATTATGGCGTTGCATATTATCCATTCATTGGCACCACTGTCATGCAATCGTCAGAAATTAACTACACCAATTTATTTGGCGGTGACGTTAAGCAGTTAGAGCCATTGTTGAATCCTCCATCTGCGCCAAATCCAACAGCTTCGAAAATCATTTCTATGATTGAAGCGGATGATGGCTCGATGACTACTTCACAGCTAAATGCTGCTCTGTTGAATGCGTCGCAAACCTATGTGCAAATAGTTAATCACGTATTGACTGATGCCAATTTGCTGCCTCCAAGTGGCGGAATGGCGGGTGTTTATACCGTTAATGACAATGTTAAAGGCGTATGGGGAGCACCTGCGAACACCAGTATTGTCGGCGCATCATCATTACCTATTCGCTTAAATGACACGCAGCAGGCAGGCCTGAACGTTGATGCGGTGTCGGGTAAATCAGTCAACGCGATCCGCTTTTTCAATGGTCAAGGTATTTTGGTATGGGGTGCGCGAACGCTTGATGGTAACTCTCAAGATTGGCGCTATGTATCGGTACGCCGCACCATGACCTTCTTGGAGCAATCATGCAAATTGGCAGCTCGAGCTTATGTGTTTGCACCTAATGATATCAACACATGGGGCGCGGTTAAGAGCGAAATTGGCAGCTTCCTAATGAGTATTTGGAAAGAAGGTGGTCTACAAGGCTCTAAAGCGTCAGATGCGTTTCAGGTTGAGTGTGGTTTAGGCACCACGATGACCAGTGACGATATTCTCAACGGTTTTATGAAAGTGTCGGTAAAAGTAGCGATTGTTCACCCAGCAGAATTTATTGTGATCACATTCGAACAGGAAATGGCTAAGTCAGGCTAATAGGCAGCGCTGAGGTAGTTATGTTTAACCAAATTATAGAAAAAATATAAGGGGAAATACCATGGCAGATGACGGCAGCAAAGAAGGCAGCACGTGGCCAATGCCCAAGTTCCGTTTCGAGGTTGACCTTGGAACGGAACTACAAAAAGTGGCTTTTCAGGAAGTCTCTGGGATGGACAAAGAAGTTCAAGTGATCGAATACCGTCACAGTAACAGTACTTTGTTCTCCACAATCAAAATGCCTGGCATTGCTAAGTACGGCAATATCACTATGAAGCGTGGCATTTTTGTGAATGACAACAATTTCTGGAAGTGGATGGATGAAATTGAAATGAACACGATTAAGCGTCGCACGGTGTTGATCAAATTACTTGATCAGGATGGTAAAACCACCATGCAATGGCAGCTTAATAATGCTTGGCCGACCAAAATCACAGGTACTGATCTGAAGTCGGATGGAAATGAAGTAGCCGTTGATACGTTAGAAATAGCGCATGAACAGTTGATTGTGACCAATGGCTCATAATCTGCAAACCAGCTTTTACTTCAGCGTTTCAATCTCAGGGATGGGCAGCAGTGATGCTGCTTTTCAGGAAGTACTGGGATTGAGCAAGGAGATGGGAAGCGAAGATGTGGTCTGTGGTGGTGAGAACCGTTTTAAATACCGTCTACCCACCATGACGACCTTTTCAAATCTAGTGCTCAAGCGAGGTGTGACAACTGACGAATCTTCGTTAATTGCCTGGGTAAAAGATACGCTGGACGATGGTTTGGCGAATCCCATTCAAACCAAAGATATTAAAGTGCGGTTATTGGATGAAAAGGGCAACGTTAGTATGCAGTGGGATTTCATAGCTGCCTATCCTGTGAAGTGGTCGGCGAGCGACCTGAAATCGCAAGATGGTGAGGTATTTATAGAAACACTCGAGTTTTCCTACCGATATTTTGAAGTTGAAGATAGTCGCTCACCACAAATGGACTTGTACGCGTAGCTAGTACTTTTCATAACAGCAACGAGAGGAGTCAGAGCATGGCCGTTGAAATTAGAGAGTTGGTGATTAAAACCGCTATTCATGGTCACAAAGAAACATCTGGACATGAACTTACAGAGCAACAATTACAGCAGCTAAAGCAACAAATTGTACAAGAGTGCGTCAAGCAGCTTGGCCTCAAACAGCGGCAAAAAATGTTAGAGCGCTAAGACATTACTTAAGCACGGAGATAAAGGCGTGGGTAGTTTAAAGAAAATGCGCATAGTCGCATACAGCGATGAAAAATTTACCTCTAAGGTGGATGAGTATGTTGTTATGCTTAATCCAGAGCAAATCAAGCTGGACCGCAGCATAAATTATAATGAAGAGCAGGCACCAGATTCGGGAAAGCTCTCTTCTAAATATCGTTCCACGCCCGGTGAAAAGCTTAGTTTTGATTTGGTGGTTGATTGCACTGGTGTAGTTGATTCCACACGCACCGATATGCCAACAGAGCTAAATCAACTACAAAAAGTGGTCTACACCTATAACGGCGATATACACCGACCAAACTATGTCATCGTTTATTGGGGGCAGGGGTTGTCATTTCAGGGGGTGCTTACTGCATTTGATACCAACTACACCTTTTTTAAACCAGATGGCACGGCCCTTCGCGCCAAAGTGTCTTTGCGCTTTACCTCTTATCTAGACCCATCTACCGCTGCAAAAGAAGAAGATAAAAAGTCACCAGATCTTACCCACCGTATTGCGGTTGTAGAAGGAGATAGCTTGCCACAGATCAGTCAGCAGGTTTATCAAGACCCAGACTTGTATGTGCAACTTGGGGCATTTAATCAGTTGAATAAACTGAGGAATATCAAAGCAGGTAGTGTATTGAGCGCGCCTCCATTACGTAGTCAAGGGGAGCAAGCATGAGCAATAGTAGCAATGGTGGTGTAGCCACGCTGGAAATTAAGTCACAAGGGGCGGTTATTCCAGATACGGTGCAAGTGCATAGCGTGGTGATCAGGCAAGACATCAATCGTGTAGCTTGCGCTAGTATCGAAGTATTGGATGGAAACCCCTCGAAAGAGGGCTTTGCTGTCAGCAGCTCTAGTGTCTTTGTGCCGGGTAATGAGATCAGTATTGCCCTGGGGTACGACGGTACCAACAGCACCGTATTTACCGGTATTGTGACTAAGCAGATGATACAGGTTAACCCCGGTGGCGGGCCGATGTTGAATGTTGAATGTCGTGACAAAGCTATAAAAATGACAGTTGGCCGCAAAAATTCGGCTTATCAAAAGAAAAAAGACAGTGACGTTATGAGCACATTGATTGGCCAATACAGCCTAAGTGCCGACGTGTCGAGTACATCCGTTGAGTTACCTGAATTGGTGCAATATTACACGTCAGATTGGGACTTTTTGCTTAGTCGAGCAGAGGTTAACAGTATGGTGGTCAGTACCATCAACGGTAAAGTGTCGGTGTTCTCGCCAACAGATGATACCAGCTCAGTCATGACAGTCACTTATGGTGACGACCTTTACCATATTAATGTTCAACTCAATAGTGTTACTCAGTTAAGTGAAGTTAAATCAAGTGCTTGGGATGCTAAATCTCAGGCAATAATTTCAGCAACGGCCAGTAACTCAGTGGCAGGTGCTGGTAATTTAAGTAGCAAAAAATTAGCTGAAGTAGTTGGGTTGTCGGAATTTGAGTTGCAAACCACAGCAGCGGTTGATAACGATAATCTGACGCAATGGGCCAAAGGACAGATGCTCAAAAGTGAGCTGTCAAAAATCACAGGTGACGCCCGTTTTCAAGGCAGTGCAAAGGCTCAGGTTGGCAAATATCTCACGCTAGCTGGCATGGGAACCCGCTTTAACGGTGATCACTTTATTTCTAGTGTTGAGCACGATTTCTCTGATGGTAACTGGTTTACCACGGTGGAGTTGGGGTTGTCGCCAGTGTGGTTTGTGCAAGAACATGACGTTACTGCGCCCGAAGCTGCGGGACTGCTACCTGGAATTGGCGGGTTATACAACGGCACGGTTAAGAAAATCGATGAAGACCCTGATAATGCATATCGAATTTTAGTCGAATTACCCCTTTATAACGATGAGGGGAAAGGCGTGTGGGCAAGATTAACCAATTTCTATTCTAGCAGCGGTTGCGGCGCATTCTTCCTACCTGAAATAGGTGATGAAGTGATAGTGGGCTTTTTAAATCAAGACCCTCGTTTTCCGATTATAGTCGGCAGTGTCTATAGCGAGAATCGCAAGCCTTATAGCGAACTAACACCCGATTCAGATAACAGTAAGAAAGCCATTGTCACTAAAAGCAACTTGCGGATCGTTTTTGACGATAAAGAAAGCATTCTCACCATTACTACGGATGCTAACAACACCATAGTGTTGGATGACAAAAGTAAGCAAATCAAGATATCTGATCAGAATGACAACAGCATACTGATGAGTGAATCAGGCATTGATATCAAAAGCCCTAAAAGCATCAATATTCAGGCAGATCAGTCGGTTAATATTAAAGGCGCTATGGGCGTTAATGTACAAGCGGAGTCAGGCGATGTGAAAGTCTCTGGGCTCAATGTCAATGCCGAGGCTGATGTGCAGTTCAGCGCAAAAGGATCTGCGACAGCACAGGTTCAAGGCGGTGCAGAGCTGACGCTCAAAGGCGCCATAGTGATGATTAATTAATTGGATGAAATTATGCCACCAGCAGCCAGACTTACAGATTTTCATGAATGTCCAATGGTGACGCCAGGTGTACCGCCAATTCCTCATGTTGGTGGGCCTATCGCGGGGCCAGGGTGCCCTACGGTGTTAATTGGCAAACTGCCCGCTGCCAGAGTGGGTGACATGCTGGTTTGTGTAGGCCCTCCAGATACCATTATCAAGGGCTCAGCAACCGTGCTTATCGGTGGTATGCCAGCGGCGCGTATCGGCGACAACACCGCACATGGTGGTTCCATTGTGTTAGGGGATTTTACTGTGATGATAGGGGGGTAATTTATGAGTGATAAATCAACATCAGCACATCAGAGCCAGTTTCTGGGACGTGGTTGGCAATTTCCGCCAATGTTTTCTAGCGTCTCCAATCAGGTCGCGATGAGCGAGGGTGAGGACAATATTAACCAGTCGATAGACTTGATACTACAAACACGGCGCGGCGAGCGTAGTTTGTTGCCGTATTACGGCAGTCAACTCAGTAGCTTTTTGTTTCGTTCCCAAGATGCGACGCTTAAAGAAGAAATAGAAAAGTCAGTGCGTTACACCCTACTCAATGATGAGCCCAGAATTTTGGTAGACGATGTGAGTGTTAGCTACACCACGGGTGAGGAATCTCTGGTGGTGATAAGTATTATATATACCATCAAGCAAACAAATACACGTCATAACCATGTGTTTCCATTTTCAATTTTGGAAGGCACTAACTTGGCAGTGAGGGCGCAAGGTGCGTAATCGGCTCGACTTTGTAGCAATGCAGGCGCAGCTTAATGCTCGCTTAGACCCCAACGCTATTGCGTTGGATGGGCGTGATATTCGTGATCGCCTCGCATTTGTTGCATCCTTGTCTGAGTTAGTTTTGTTTTACGATGAGCAAAATCAGCCATCGGGAGATTGGCGTTCTGTGGTGCTAAAAGATCCAGTGATCTTATTGGCCGTGATAAGCAAAACAGCATATCAACCGATGTATTTTAGGTTTAATCAAATAATAGGGTCTTTAGAAAAAGTAAAAATATGGTTAAGCCAACAACATAAAACTGAAGACGAACAGCCTCTAAGCCTGCCACAAAACCTAAACAATCACTGTATTTCCCAGTTACTTTTGGTCATCGACCAGGTCTTTGAAGCCATCAACAATTGGGTCGGATATCTAGAGAAAAGCACCGTAGACTTTGACTTACGCGACTATATTTTACAGCAAGTCACGGGCCCTATAGGCCAGCAGTTGTGGCAGCGTTTGGCGCTGCAAGACTTTTTGTCGAGCCAACTAATAGGGTGTGTGCCAAAGCCCAGTGATTCACGCTTTAGTGACTTTAATCCAAACTGGTTCACCAATAAGCGCATCAAAAATACCATGAGTGCGCAAAGTCCACTAGACGCATTGCAGAGGCTTGAGCAAATATATCAACAGGTTTATCGTTTCTTTGTACAGGTGATCCAAAGCGCTAAACCTGCTTTTTACGAGATGGTGATACAACAAAACGACTTTCCTGATACTAGCTTGATTATCGTAGCCAATCAGTTGTTAAAGTATTCACAACAAGAATTTAATCAGTATGCCCAAAAGCACTTAGATTTTTATTATAAGAACCTACTAAAACAAGCACCCGCACAAGCACAGCCAGATTATACTTATCTGTGTTTGACATTAGACAAATCGGTTTCAAGCTATGAATTAGCAGCGGGGAGCGCTTTTGCGGCGGGTGTCTATCCAGACAAATCTCCCGTATTGTTTGCTACGACTCAGCAAACAGAACTCAACCACACCTCCATTGTTGGTATGTGTGGTGTGAGTTACTGCCCAACCAGTAGAGCGGGCAATGCAATGCAGCAATACTTGCAAACATATGCTAATAGCACCCTAGTTCGAACCGATCAGACGGGCCGAGTACTATCCAGCAACTGGTTTGCCAGTGGACAAGGGGAGAAAGTTCAGCAGGGATTTGCGCTAGCCAGTGATATGCTGTTTTTAAATGCAGGAACTCGCAAGGTTATACTGACCTTAAATTTTGCTAATAATATTGCGCTGGCTGACTATGAAGATGCGCAGGTCGCTGTATCAGGTGCAAAAGGGTGGTTGGACATTTTGCCCTTTGACCCGGCATTGCATACCAGCCAAGTTAGTTCAGCGCTTTGGTCATCTTCTGGCAGCAAACAATTACAGCTTACCTTAACCTTTAGCAGTAGCTTTGCGGCGATAACAACATTCGCAAAGCCTCAGTCAGATTACCCTTTGAGTATGCCTTATTGTAAAGTGATGCTGCCCAACAGCGTCGATTTACAATCACAGCCACGCTTATTGAATATTACGATTAATGTTTCAGTACAAGACAGTGAAATGTTGGCACCAAGCAATGACAGCGGTCTGCTAACGAACAACAAAGCAATGTACATACTTGGTACACGCCCGAAGGTTGATAGCCACTTCTACCTCAGTTATCCAGAAGCCTTTGCAAAGCCTGTCACATCCCTCACGGTGCATATTGACTGGGATAACGTACCTGACGATTTCACTGTTTATTACAGTGCTTACAATGACTACATCAACAATAACAGCGCTCAGGTAGGTGATGCGGTAGCCTATACAAACAGTGTCTTTACTGTTGCTTGGAACGTTTATCAAGCTGCAGGCTGGCAAGATGCAGCGGCGACGCTCACGTTACCCGCTGATCTTGATACTGTTCCGACTACCCCAACGACTGCTCAGCAGCCGAAAAAAGGCCCAACCGCTTTAACTGAGCGCACCGAACCGACATTAGGTTTAGATAACATGGATAATTCACACGATGTTGAGTCTAGTGAGTTATCAAGTGCCGATAGTGTGACAGCTGATCCTGATAATGACCCTTCTGCGACTGCGAGTGACCCAGCGCCAGTGCAACCTAAAAATGGGCTATTCGCGCAGACCAGTGCCAGTAGTAATGCTAAAGCGAGTGAATTTGCTTTTACGTTTTCGCCGTCATTGCAATGTGCAAATATCAACGCAACAGATATTGCCAGTAATAAGAATCCGAGCTTGAGGATGACGCTAACGGGGCCAGCGCAAGGTTTTGGTGATCAGCTCTATGGCGCGGTTGTCAATAATGTCAGTCTGAAAAATGCGCAAATTCTTATAGCGATGTCGGGGGTGTTTTCGATTATCATCAAGGCGATTAACTCGGCGGCACAGTTGTTTGGTTCGAAAAAAGGCAAGCTTGAACCAATGCCCAATCCTCCTTTACAGTTGCAAGCCAAGCGCGTAGCAATGACTTATGAGGCTGTGCAGAGCATTGACTTCACATCGTCTACGGTGAGTTTGCAGCAAGGATTTGCGTTGCAACACATTGGCCCTTGGCAAACCTATCTGTATTTTTGCCAGTTAGCAGGGCAAGCCACGCCTAGTGTTGATGAACGAGCTTTGAAGTTACAGCCAGAAATACCCTCTGCACCAACCCTACAATCTGAGCAACATGCGGTGTCGGATAGTGCCCAGCAAGGCTTAGCGTTATATCAGGGGGTTAGTCAACCAGCATTGAGTTTATACATGCAACTTGCACAGGTTGAACCGCCGTGTAGGCTCAGTTTGTTTGTGGAACTTGCGCAAGATATCAGTGGTGATCTTCAGCCTAATCAGGTTGATATTTTTTACTGGAGTGCAAGCGGTTGGAAAGCGGTTAATGTGCTTGAGGATGAAACCCGAGCGCTGACTCGCTCTGGCATTATTGAATTGGATCTGATGCAAGATGTCGCGTTAGATTCGCCGTTGTGGCCAAAACCTCAGGGTAAAACAACAAACACCACTTGGCTGATGTTGACACAACAGACTCCCAGAAAAGTGCAATGTGTGTATTGCAATACTCAAGCGGTCAAAGTACAGCGCTGTGCGCCAATTGCTTTACCGCTTGGGACAGTTCCTAGTATACAAGCTGAACAAATCACGGCCCCAGCCTCTAAAATCGCAGCGATCAGTAAAGTCACGCAACCATTTGCTTCAATTGTGGGCCGCTCGGCTGAAAACACCAGTCAGTTTGAACAGCGTGTTAGTCTGAGACTGAAAACGAAAAATCGAGCGAGCAGTGATTGGGATTATTGTATGCTTGCGCAGCAGGCATACAATGGGGTTTTCTATGTTAAGTTGTTGACCTCTTCAAAAGCGGGCACCGTAACTCTCGGTGTGGTTCAGCACTACACTTCGCCTGAACAAGCCAACGCATTTACTCCCGTAATGCCTAAGGCGTATCAATTACAAATCACCGATTATTTAGCTGCCCGGGTATCAGCAATGACGCAGGTCAAGGTATGCAACTTGGCACATGAAACAATTGTTATCACGGCTGAGCTGGTGGTTAGTAAAGACACCAATATTAACGATTTAAACTTAGCGCTGACGGCTGGGGTGAATATTTATTTGGCGCCTTGGGTAGAGGCTAACCAACCGCAATATTGCTTAAATAGTGGCTTGAGCAAAGCAGGTTTAGCAGCATATATAGCCAGTTTTAAGCAAGTAGAAGCGATTCAAAGGCTGGATATTTCACCGCTAACAACTCCATTTGACCCAATAGTTTCTGCACAGGCTCAGCCTGCGGCCAAACAAACAGCGTTGCAAACAGATACGATTTCACCAAGCAGCGACAGCGCAATTTTTGTGCCCGCCAGCAAACACAACTTTACGTTTGTAAGGGCTTCGAGTGAAACCATGTTCAATGGTGACATAGGTGGCGCACAAACAGTGACCCTACCGATGAATACTTTGGTGGAGGCGGGGGTATGAGCGAGTCCGCAGCCATGTCACTAGATAGCTTGGTGCATCAAAACAGCATCAGTGCAGGGCCATTGCCTAAAGCGTTGCAATTTACGTTTTTAAAAAACGCAGGCATTACTTCGCTCAAAGCACTGGCGGGATCATCATGGAGTAATTACAACGATAGCGACCCCGGTGTTACGATTCTAGAGCAAATTGTTTTTGCACTAACCGAACTGGGGTATGTGAATACCTTTGATATTGTCGATGTATTGACGCAACCTGACGGTAGCATTGACTATCAACAACAGTTCTATGCGATTGATGAAATTTTAACGACAGGCCCTGTCAGCATAGGTGATTATCGTAAACTGGTGGTCGATAGCATCAGTGAAATTAACAACGTGTATTTGCAGCCGCTAAGTTTGCACGAGCAGTTGACGGGACTGTATCAGGTGTGGCTCTACGTTCCTCATTTCCTTACCCAACAAACTGTAGCGCCACAGGTGCAACAGGCACTGTGCAGTGCGGTTTATCAGTTGTTAAATAAGCATCGCAATTTGGGTGAGTACTTTTTAATGCCGCAGGTTCTGCGAAAAAATACCGTGACGCTAAGTGGTGAAGTGTTACTGACGCAGGATGCTGATCCCGAGCAGGTGCATGTAGAAATTATGCAGGTACTGCGTGATTATGTTAGTCCTCAAGTGAAAAAAGCGGGCTATCAGCAGGCGCGAACACAAGGGGAGTCGGCAGAGCAAATATTTGATGGTCCTAGATTACAAAATGGTTGGATGTTGGGTGATAACCCTTTAGGCAGTAAACGTAGTGTTATCCAAAAGGTTGAGTTGATCACCTTGATAAGTCAGGTAAGCGGTGTAACCGCCGTTGAGTCGTTCAACTTAAATGCACAAGATGATGTGCAATCAGTTTCGATAGCCGCGGACGAAATTGCGCAGTTGGAATTAGGCGCGGATTTCACACTGATACAGCATCAAGCACCGCTAAATATGCAACCTTGGCAGCAGACCAACTTGTTGTCGCAAATTGAAGCGCACTGCCAAAATCAAAGTATTGCTTCTCAGGTAGATTTAACACCGAAAAAACCTACTGGACGCTATCGTGACATTGAAAGTTACTATTCAATTCAAAATACCTTTCCGGACATTTATGCGGTGGGAATCAACTCACTAGAGTCTGATGCTTCTGCACACCGTATCGCACAATCTCGACAGCTCAAGGGCTATTTGTTGCTATTTGATCAGGTGTTGGCAAATCAGTTTTCGCAATTGGCTAATTTAAGCAATCTGTTTACTTTTGGTTTTGATATTGTTCCGACTTCTCAACAGCAGTTTTATCAGCAAAGCCAAGCTCAGAGCGCACCTATGCCGCCAGCTATCCCAAGCCAGAGCTTTATTCGCAGTTATTTTTATCAACCTCTGTATGACGTGCCGGATGTGCAGGCCTTGTTAAAGGGCCAGCAGCATTATCAATTTTTCTACCCAGATGACCCAAGTGATGCTGCACAAAGAAGTACGCTGGTATGGCAACGTTTCAAAGACGACCCATTTAATCAATACAATCACGGTTTGAGTGAGATAATAGAAAACCAGCAAGAGGCACAGCTGCGTCGAGACACTATGTTGAGTCATCTATTAGCACGTCAGGGCGAACCTGCTGATTTATATGATGACATCATTGATGCCTCTCAATGGTACGGGAGCCGGTTGCAAACTCGCATCATAATCAAATCGATCTGGATGCAAAATTTGCAGCAGCTGAGCTACCGCCGAGCCCAGGCATTACAATTTATATTCGCGCAAATTTTGCCAACCCCGGGGCGCTACCGGTTGAGTTTCAAACATTACAAGCAATTGATCGCCACCAAGAGTAATGATTTTGGCAAGATCATTAGTGGTGTTTATCAACAAGGGTTCAGCGATAAAGGTCAATTGGCGCGTATGATAGCCACCTTACTTGTGAAGCAGGCTAAAAAGCATGCTAAAGCCAAGGGCAAAGAAAGTAAAATAGATACCGCTAAAGTGCTCAAACAGAGCCGTGCCTTGGCGGTGACTATACCACTGAGCGATGGCAATCAACTGTTATTGGACAATTCCCAGCAACGTTTAATGCTTGATGGTCAATACGATGCACAGGCGTTAGATGCTTATGGCAAACTCAGCACACAAGACTTTGCGAATTTCAGTGTATTTGAATTAAAACTGGATTTGTTGATGGGCTTTGCTTTGCATTTACGCACACTTGCAGCGGCATTGGTGACATTAGTCAATGATCCTGATTTTGTGACTTGGTTGGGACAACCAACGGATGTTTTAAGCACCGATGAATCGCAGCAAGAAGGGCAGGCATCCTTTAATATTGATGACATTGTGGCTGAGCGTGGCGCTACACAGCTGAACATAAGTATCAGCGGTAAACAGGTTATGGCCTTACCAAATCCGGGGTCATCATGGCAGGTTGCTGACATACAGCAATATATTGATCAATTGGCTTGGTTAAGTGGCTATAGGAAAGGGGTTTTGCTTATTGAGCATACTTTGCTGCAAAGCGCTGCGGTGCAAGTTTCATCACAAAGCGCAGATAGCGATGACTGGTATTATTTAACCTCCTCAATAGTACTGCCTGATTATGTTTCTTTGGTCAATCAGTCGAAATTTATTTACTTCATTCGAGCGATCCAACAGTTGCATTGGCCAAGTCATGTCACGCTTGATCTATTGACAGCCAATGTTACCCAATTCATTGATTTGATTGATAATTATTGTCAGTGGTTTAATCAGCAGCGTTTGATTGAACGTCATCCTGTTGTGGGTTCGCAAACGGCACAACAGGCATTATCGGATGGGCTAAAAGATAAGCTCCAATTGCTCACGGAGGTGCCCAATGATGATGTCTAAGCATATGATAGGTCAGTGCCAGTGGCAGACCAGTTTTGATGACCAATCGAATGTCACCCAGCTACAAG
Organism: Pseudoalteromonas byunsanensis; assembly: GCF_001854475.1. Classification (GTDB taxonomy): domain Bacteria; phylum Pseudomonadota; class Gammaproteobacteria; order Enterobacterales; family Alteromonadaceae; genus Pseudoalteromonas; species Pseudoalteromonas byunsanensis. The sequence goes on along the minus strand of NZ_MNAN01000037.1, from coordinate 252,518 downwards.
ATGCGCTAAGCCAGTGGAGCAATCAGATATTACCAAGTGTGCTTAATAGTGTGTTTGAACGCTATTGCCCAAGTGGCCAGACGTGGCGTATTGAACAATTGCATATAGATTTGGGGTCGTTGACACTAAATGAGTTGGATACCCAGTTATCACAAAAAGTCGCAGCAGCTGTTGAACAAGCGTTACTCAATATGCTTCAGCAGTATGGAACCGAGTCAAAAGGTGGTAAAGGAAACAAGCTGACTATTGTTGCACAGGGCGAGTCTGAGTTGGCATTGTTGCGTTGGTTTTTACTGTATGGCGTCACGCCTTGGTGGGTGGTGGGCAACAATAGCCCGTTACATGTTGTTGACTCTCAAATGAGCCAGCAACCAAATGCTGTGGCATCTGTGCTTCGAGACGTAGGCCACCTAGACGCTGTGAGACGGCGCATAGTTTGGCAATGGGGAGAGGCCAGAACCCGTAAAACGGTGCAAGTACTTGAACCGTGGAACGCACAGTTTATTTGTAGTTATGCGGACAATGTCATACTTGCGCAGCGTCAATCACAGAGTCTCATCCCTAAAGATAGTCATCTGCAAACACATTTATGGTATTGGATCTTAACGCACTTGCTGGTGGACAGAGGGACTTTATTTAATACCTCACAATTTGTGAAGGCAACACTTTGGCAAATGGCGCAGCATTACCAAATCTCTTTTTATGATTTATTAGCGCAGCTGAGCTGTGTGGCTAAGAACATGCAAGAAACAGGGCTGGTCGCACCGCAATTTTTACAAGTGCTGGTAGATATACAACACAGTGAGCAGAGACAGCAAACAGCCCCCTCTAAGGTTGATGATGAAGCGAACTTGTGGTCGCTGTTTTCAAAGCTATTACACGCTAAACAAACCAGTACACAACATCAAAGCCATACCTATTATTTAACTGAGTTGTTCATCCGACTTGCACAGGTTGGGCCGAGTAAAATGGCGCAGGTACTTAAGCATGAAGGGCAGACCGAAGCTGTTCGGTTGCATATTGTGAAGCAGTTTGATGAGCAGCAGCTCGCACATATTGTGGAAGTGGTCGCTCCACATGATACGCAGTTTATTTTAGCCCATGTGTCTCACACTCAAGCTCTTCTTAGAGAGCAACATTTAGATCCCGCACTTATTTGGCGCGTATTGCTTGCATATTTGTTTGTCAATCGGGGCAGTTACTTTAATCGCAGACAGTTTGTACATACTACCCTCACGGGAGTGAGTCAGCACTTTGGTGTAGATTATCATCTAATCTTGTTGATGCTACAACAAACCAGCAGTATGCCAAGTAAAGCGGGGCAGCAGTATGAACTGTTCACTATTTTGGCTGACTTACAACAGCAGCAAGCTAAACAAGCGCAACATAATGATGCTCTTTGGTTGCGTCATTATCAGGCGCTTATCGACGTGCAGACTCAACAAAGCTCAGTGCAACACAGCGCTTTGTTAGGACAATTTGCCTCCCTTAGCTGGCAACAAGCGGTACGTGGGATGGTCATGGTACGTCCACTCGCTAGCCCTCGTTCATTGTTTACTTTGCTAAAACGTAGCAATTTAGGAGTGTCACAACGTTACTTGCTTGCACAAAAATTGGTGGCAGCGATGGCGTCTTCAAGCGTTGTTGCTTTGCATGATATTAAACATTTATTGAGCGCACTGTCGCCTAACCATGCTACGCAGTCGATGCAGTTGATAACCGCTTTGCTTGACTGGCAAAAACAAGGATTGATGCCTTGGTCTGCACACAACGGATCGCTAATAGCGTTGCTGGAAAGTGTGGTGTTTAGCTTGATGAACCAAACACAAGTACACAGCCTTGAGCAGTGGTTTATACAAACCACTCACGACATTGCGCAGCGTTTTGCAGTGTCTCAGAACGCATTGCTACAGCAAATGTGCTCAAACGTGCAGCAACATAGCCTATCTCATCAGCCACTAGATAACATTTTGATACAGTGTCTTAAAGGCGCTTTAAATACTCAATTTACAGATCTAGCCACTGTATCAACAGGCAATAGCAATGTGCCAGAGCATGTGATCTACTCACCGTTAAGTTATAGCCAAATAAAAGCACTTAAGGCGTTGGCTATACGTTTTAAGTTACCAGTGGCAATGGTACTAAAGCTCTGCGCAGATTTTGTTTGTAAAGGGGGCTTACAACTCGAAGTAACAAGTGCTGCAAATACATTTGAGTTCAAAGAATCACAATTTGTCAGTGAGCTTACTCATTATCTTGCAACTCATTTTGCTCTGCCTGTAAGGCAGCTGTATCGCTATTTAGCAATACAATTGGCACGAGCAACGTCACTTTCTGGCAGCTTGCAACAATTGCAATATTTCAGCGCTGAGGAACCCGTGATTGGAGTTGCAGTGGGTCAAAGCTCCTCGCTGGCAAGGTCAGCCCTATCACTAAAGGCGTTACAGCAGGTTTTAGTCAAAGCAGAGCAAGATACACTTAAACGCCAAATATGGGCATCTTCAGCCAAACAGATAGCGCCTATCGGTGTGATGACAATGACACGCGAACACTCGACACCTTTGCTCGTCAAGTCAGTTACCTTACCCAAAAAAGCGCCGCAGTCCCTTGCACAAGCCATTCGATATTCCCATCGACAGCCTTCGCAGCCAATGAGCGAATTGTTTGCATGTTTGTTGGCAATGAGGGGCACAAATGGCGCTTTTACTCACGGCTTACACATGGTTAGGGATCATAAAAGCTTACTTGATTGGCTGTTAAACCCTTTTGACATGGCGACTAAGATGCGCTGGTTATATCGCTTGTATCTAGCAAGTGCTTCAGCCAATTCAGCCAAGGGATTAGCTATAGATGAGGCTATGAAGCCTGTTAGCGCGGTGAAACATGATGAGCTGATCGAGACATTGATCCAGCGATTGCGTCAACAAGAGAGCAAGCTCGCTCTTATGATGGTACAAAAAGCTGCTGCCATGAATATCACATCAGGGCATTTTGACGGGCTATTTAAAAGCTCATTGGTAAGAAGGTGGTTAGCTCCCTTGTTACCTGCCATGTGGCAAGATATAGGTGCTTGCGATAGGTGGTGCCATCAATTACAAACTTGGTTATGTCATGCGATTGAAGAGGCGGATAATCGCAATGGCCTGTCTCCCGTAGGGCAATTTTTGGCTCGAAAACACGATATACAGCATATCAAACAATTGTTCTGGCAGTTGATGGCGCAGCATTTTGATGCAGCGCTTAACACCTCGACGAGTTCTCTAAAGGCCGCAACCATATCTATTGAGCAGGTTGAACAACTGGTTGCAGCACTTATCTTGAGGTGGAGTCAGGCACATGCTCTGAATTTAACTCAAGGGGTGGCACAGTTTGAGCGTTATTCGATAGCACATGAACATCAGTTCATGCAGCCTAAATCATCGTTAGAGCGTGTTTTGAGTATCCTTAAGCGTGTAACACATCAAGGTAGCTTTAAGGCCATTGCTCAGAATTTATCGGCCCAAGAGTCACCTTCAGAACAACGCGTTAAGCGCATAGCACAGCAGAGGGTAAATTCTCCCAAACAAGAAAACCATGCAAAAACTGAACACTTGGAACGCGACCAAACTGCAACTTCGCACCCTGATGTGGACCACTTTGAGAGGGGAAGTGCTGGTAAATGGATACAAGACCTTAGTGGGGTATACCTCAATCGCACTGATATTAAAGCCGTTATGTCGCACTGGCTACAGCACGGTAGTCGGCCACATTTTATTGCTCAACAAGGTACTTTTAGTGGTGCACGACTGTTAGATGATATGCAACTGCACAAGCCAAAACAGTGGTGCGATATTGTGCAGCCACTTCTTGGCAACGAAATCGTTCTGGCACGTATTGCTAATCACACCACATTAACCATGTTGCTTGATACGCTCAATCGAGCAGATAAATTGTCTCAATCACACAGCAATATGTTCAACGATGTACTGCGTTTGCTCAATACGTTTAACCGCCTTGGACTTGCCCTAAGCCCACAAGAGTGTGAGCAATACATGCTGCTATGTTTGCTAACAAGTTTGGCAAAAGATGAGTTAGTAGAGTTAAGTGCAGAATCACTCCTGCAATCGGTGTGTTGGCTACTTGTACAGCGTCAAGCGTGCAGTGCAGCAGAGCTTCTCACGATACTAAATCATGATGAACTACCAAACTTTACGCATGTAATGAATGCTCTGAGTGAGTTACGTAAGCAGTTGACGCGCTACCGTCACAGTACCAGAAGGCAAGCGGATAACTCATCACTACAACATGAAACGCTAGATCGCATATTACGTGAAGAGGCCTGCGAAGCGCCTGAGCAGCCCACAGAATTCCCCATGAGTGTGCCCAACGCAGGGTTGGTACTGATACAAAGCTTTATTCCGCATTTATTCGATCGTTTAGGTTTGGTCAGTGACGACAAATTTATCAGCGAGGAAAAGCAGCGTGCTGCGGTTCATTACCTACAGTTTTTGGTCACAGGGCAAAGCACGACCGAAGAGCATCATTTAGTTTTAAACAAGCTGTTGTGTGGTCATGGAGTAACACACCCTGTTGAAGCGGGTATTACGCTCCCACAAAGTGAAATAGATACCATACACAGCCTAATTGAAGCGGTATGTAACTACTGGCCTGCAATAGGCAAAACGTCAGTAGATGGATTTAGAGGAAACTGGTTAGTGCGCAGTGGCACCCTAACCGAAGCACCAGATCATTGGGATTTGATAGTCGAAAAACGCGTGTATGACATTTTGATCAGCCGCTCGCCGTTGTCGTATTCGATAGTTAAGTTGCCTTGGATGGAAAAACCGATTTACGTAACTTGGCCAACCTAGTTGGTGATGTAACCCAAGGATGTAATTCACATTGATTGATACAAAAGAAGGATAAGGTGAAGGTATGAATTCATACAGTGAAAACCTGCAACAAACAGTCAGTAAGACACTGAGTAGCTTGTATGCAGACCAACAAAAAATAGAGTCAGGACAACGCAGTGCTGAGTATAACTTGTATTATGCACAAGGCGCACAAATCAGTTCTGGTGATCACTTAGCGCAAACCGATTTAGAGCTTGCAGAAGCTCAATCGCTTAACGATAAAGGAGTCTTGTGTGACAACGCGGCAGTCAACTTATTAGACACAGCGACGGTATTGCAGTCTAACACCACCACTGCAATCAGTAATGTCGCGGCGGCTGCGGCCAATATAAAAACCGCTTCAAACTCAATTTCTACAGTGGCCGCTAATATTGGTAGTGCTTTGAACATTGCGCTGGCGTCATGCTATGACACTGACATTTATAAAAAAACATTGCAGGCAAATAACTATATCTCTGTTACGGCAAATGAAGCGGAGTACGCATCACAGTTGGCAATGGAAGCATCGAGCCAATGCTCAGAGCTTATGAGCGCAGATGTATTATCAAATGTAACAGCATCAAAAGCTGCACTTGAGCAACTATTGACGGAACTGAGCACGGATGTGACTAACTTGAGTACGCAGTCAGCCACTGACTTTCAAACGTTTAATGCGGATAAAAAAGCAGAACGCAAAGCTGAAGGGGTACTCAAAGACGCTGATTCACAGCTATTAGGTGTGAATGAATCTGTGCTTGCTGCAAACTCTCAATTAAACCTGAATATAAACTGGGTATTAAGCTCAGCTAATGCCTCAGTTGTCGTATCAAGTGATAAATACGAAGCGCCTTTTGCGTTGACATCCGGCGCAGGCAATCAGCCTGTCCAAACCGTAGAAAACCAGTATGTATTTTTTGCTAAAGCCAGTAGTCAATCAAGTGTCACGCTTGAGCAAATAGAAACGCTGTTTGGAGAGTACTACACCTCTGCAAATACCGGCAACTTGAATCGTTTTTATGTAATGTCAGAGGGGGCGACACCAGAATTAGAAGTAAGTTCCGCTTGTCTATATACACCTAATGATACGTCAGCCACTAAAGATATTGATGGTGACTATCTGAGCCCAGGTCAGGAATATGTAGCATTTGTATACGTAGAATTAACGCTCGCCTACCAACGTTACATTGGCGTTTACGACAACATAATAAGCAGTGCTTCAGCGTCTTTCACTCCGACATTGCCATTACCTGTTGTATCGAGTACATCAATACAGGGGAGCACGATTACAGTGGATCTAGAGCCTGGTTCACAAGCTATCGCGACGAACTTATCGGTTGACTTGCATGTTATGTTATTACCGAAGAATAAGCCCGATGAGGCTCATCTGATGACTAGCTCAGATTCATCAGTCTTACCATTTTATTTTAATGTGTCGATAGCTCAGCAGGTCTCAAGTGCAAACTACATAAAAGGAACTGTTGATTTCCAAAATCAAGATACCACCGAGACAGTAGACATTATAGCTGACACAACCGATAACTTTGGCTGCCCGTTAATAGATGATATTGACTATTATATCGGGGTGCTATGCCAGCCTACAGAAGCTCAGTATTTATCACAGTATTTGCCGACGTTATATATTTCAACTTCACCATTTACTTTTGGTCACACAACTACTTCATTGCTCTTAAAGCTATTGAATGTCACGCATTTAAATAATACGGGTCATACATCACAAAGTAGCTCGATGTCGACCAGTGCCCCTTCATTGACTTCAAGCGCTTCCCCTAAAGCAAAAGATAGCGCCGAACCAGAAACTGATGCTACATCAGACAATAGTGCCACGGACTCCACAAGCGATACTGCTAGTGCTAAAAAGTCTAACAAAGAGAAGAAATAAGGAGAGCAAATTATGACAACTCAAACTCCAGGTTTAGGATATAGGAACTCAAAAGGCGTTGCACAAAATAAGAACGCTGATATTCAGGCTTTAACCACTCAAGTAACAGATGCGCAATATACAGTGAATGAGTTGACTAACGTTGTGACGTCGTTAACCAGTAAACAAGTCTATTTCGCTAACTTACTAACCCTTGCTAGCAATAAACAAGCATCTTCCTTACAGCACTATAATCAGTCAAAAGCGTTGATGGCGGATCTTAGAGAAACCAATAACTACGTCAAGATAGTTGAGACCCAGATTGGTACTGAGAGCGATACGGATTCGTTAAGTGGCAAGCTCAATGAAACCGCAGAATATATGGCCGGTGTGATAGATAAGTTGATTTTCTCCGTGGATATCATTGAGAAGCTTCTGGATTTTGTTAATCGCAGGAAAGCGGTGAATGAGGTGATCCCAGATGATTTAATTACCTATTTAAACAATGCGGTAACTGAATCAAACAATGCGGTGTCGTTGACATTAACGGCACTAGAAAGTTGTTATGCGAGCATCACACCAGTGCAAGAAATTGAAGAGATTTCTGGCTTAGAAAGCAACCAAATGCAGATATTATTGGCGTTGTCAGCCACGTTAACACAATCATTGGAAAGTGCTTATGGCACCTCAGCAACTAGCTATCAAAATGCGCTGAACGCTAGCAATATGGCAAACCAGCAGCTTGAAGATGCGCAGGCGCAGCTTGCCGAAGCACAAGCGAATCTAGCATCACTTAATGCGGGTCTAGAAGCCGCTAAAGCTGCAGCATTTGCCGCTTAATATGAGCGCTGGGCAGGGGCTTGTTGAGTCGCTTGAGCAACAAGTCCCAAGCCTAGGTTTGGCAAGGAGTCAGCAATGATATACAAAGATTTTTTCTTCGATAGTTACAACGATAGTGGCTGGATCCCAGTTCATCCTTTCGGTTTGCAAGCAGAGCTGGGCGATGTGTTCCAAATTCACCAAGGGAGAATGTTGACACTACTCAATGCAGGGTGCGACCTTGATTTGGTGAATCATATTCACGCAAATGAAGCCTTTCCTTTGAGAAATGACGATTGGCGTCATGCTCGCAACTGTTTAAAAGTAGATGACAGCCTCATTGTAGAGCAGCAATTTGAAGAGCAAAGCGTAAAACGTCAGCAAACATTTCGCTTTGATAAAGCTGGAGCATATCTATTTTATGGCGATAACCCGATGGCCACATATATGCGTAATTGGTCCCAAGTTGCCCCGGAGTTAATAGTGAAGCTCACACAAAGCAAATATACCTTTAGAGAAGCCTATGTGGTCACAGCCGTGGCGAGAATGTCTCGCTGGGGGTTGGCGATAGCTGCGACAGAGGGCGCTGAGCTGATGTTAGAAGGGGAGCGTGAGCACAGTCTATGTTTGTTTGAGCAACAGCGATGCAATATCACAAACAGCAGTGGATTGGCGTTTTTTGAGCACAATGATGAACGGCCGATGCATTTCTTCAAGGCGAAAAAACTGACCATCAGCGACCGTAAGTTTGATGAATATTTGCACGAATTATATAAAAGAGGCACATACAAACCGCAACTACCTATCGACAATTGGTTGCACTCGAACCTGTTGAGTCTATCAACCACAGAGCAATTAAATATCAATACCTGTCAGGATTTTTTCCAATGGCAGGATGCGACACTTGACGATGTTTTGTTGCTTACACAAGCGCCGCGTTAAGGAGTGAGCATGATAGATAATCCTCTGGAGCAGAATTTATCAGCACTGTATCGCGAAATGGATTGGTTACATTCGGTCGTTAATCAAGTTATCTGTAATTACCTCAAGCATGAGGGCCACGAAAACCACTGGTTTGAATTGGCTCCACCTGATGTTGAACGAGATCAGAGCGCCTACGAAGATTTAGTGCTCGAATGGGAGTTAGACACCTTTGAGCGTTTGGCTTTAGCTTTGGCGATGGCACCTGCCATTAAGCCTGAGGTGTTAGACATTCTGTTTGGTGTCAACCAACTCATTGACAGGGGTTTTAGTGAATTTGGGGGAGTGAGTGATAAAGCTTTTGGTGGTTTTTTACCAACAGGACAAACACTTAACTTTTTAATTGCAGGCAACAATCCGCCATGGCGTGTGTATGTTGATAGATTGTTATCGACCCGCCACCGTTTTATGGCAGAACAAGTGACTGAACTTTTACAGGCTGACCCCGCGCTACCCCACTGGGCTGGAGTGTATAAAATCACCGAACATTGGTTGAGTTACTTGCTCACAGGCAATCATGTTCAACCAGAGTTAAGCACCAGTTTTCCGGCCCATGCGCTTGAAACACCACATCAATGGCATGACTTGGTACTGGATTATTCGGTGATGAAGCGTGTTGATGAAATTCGCGCGTGGCTGTCATACGGGCAGGTATTAATGACGGATTGGCAGCTTGGTAGAAAGGTCAAGCCGGGCTATCGAGCAGTATTTTTTGGTCCTCCTGGTACGGGTAAAACCATGACCGCTGCGTTGCTTGCTAAAGTCACCGAACGAGAAATCTACCGAGTAGACTTGTCTATGGTTGTGTCAAAGTATATCGGTGAAACCGAGAAAAACCTTTCACGGGTATTTGATGTAGCCAGTTACAAAGATTGGATTTTGTTCTTTGACGAAGCGGACTCATTATTCGGAAAGAGAACCGCGACAAGCTCTTCCAACGACCGTCATGCAAACCAATTAACAGGGTATTTATTACAGCGCATAGAAGACTTTCCAGGCACCGTAATTTTAGCCACTAACTTGCGCGCCAATATGGATGAGGCATTTACCCGACGCTTTCAAAACATGGTGCAATTTACCATTCCAGGACCGCAGGAGCGTTTAAAGCTTTGGCAAAACGCCTTCGAGCAGGTGTGTGATTTGGCCGACGATGTGAATTTGCAGCGTATTGCTCATGACTTTGAGTTGGCAGGTGGTCAGATCATTAATATTTTACGCCAATGTGCCTTACAGGCCATTCGTCGTGATGAACGTGTTGTCTATCAAGCGGATTTACTTGAAAGTATTCGCCAAGAATTTCAAAAAGATAACAAAACTATCAACATTACTGGCATGGAACACATGCGATGAAACAGATCAATATAAACTCTTTATCAGCAAACACTAAACAGCGTGCGACACGCTCTAATTCAAAGCCGTTAAAAGATAATCGCACAGCGCAGCAGCAGACGTTACAGCTCGGTGGTGATAAGTACTACTGGGTAAAGCCTGATGGTGGCAGTTGGCAATATGTAGGGGCGTTTAAAAATCACGCAGAAGCAAATTCGTGGTGGGCATCTAATAAAAGTAGCTACCCCGGAGGCAAGTTTGGTCAAGGTAGTACCAAAAAGAAATACAAATAATTTGGTGCCAAGGTAAGGATAGCGACATGAGCGACAGCAAGCAGCAGTATCAACAAAAAGAAAAAGCGAGCACGCAACAAGCTGCACAACTTAAAGGGGCAAATGCACTCGCCGATAACCGGAGCGCATCAGTGCAACAGCAAAAGCGCAATAGCACTGGGTTGCCAGATAATTTGAAATCGGGCATGGAATCGTTATCGGGCATGAGCTTAGATCACGTCAAAGTGCATTATAACTCTAGTAAGCCTGCTATGGTGCAAGCTCATGCCTACGCGCAGGGCAGTGAAATTCACCTAGGGCCGGGACAGTCACATCATTTACCGCATGAATTGGGGCATGTTGTGCAACAGGCGCAAGGCCGTGTGAAGCCCACCACACAAGTCAATGGTATGAATGTGAACGACAACGCAGCACTTGAGCATGAAGCCACAGTGATGGGTAATAAGGCCTTACAGCGCGCTTCCATTGGCAGCAGTCAAAACCAACAATCATCTACTGTTCAAGCTCAATCTTTGCGTAAAAACAACACTGCTCAGTTTCAACCTATGCAGGGAATCGACGGTGTTAATTATGCAGTAATGAGTCAAGACAGTTATCAGTTGTGGCAAAAGTCCAAGCAGGGCACCGCCCAGTTACATGGTAAATGCGTTGATGGCAACAACGTTGTTGTGACTCAGTATCAGGATAAATCGTTAGGTGTACAACAGCAGGTTGGCCTGAGCGCGAAATCCAAGGGCATGTTACTCATTCTGGAAGGTGGCCTAACCATGGCCGCGGGCTTTTTAGTCATTGGCGCTAGCCACGGCGTGCTGTCAGTACCAGGCATTATCTCTGTGTGTGTAGGTGGCTCAAAAATTATACGTGGCCTGATCAGTATGTTTGCCACTAAAGAAGGGAAATGGGGTAAGTTCTTCCTGATCCTATCGGATGCCCTACGAACATTGGAAGCGGCGGCTGCGATCACCAGCGCAGTATTCTCTGGCAATCCTGCAGCGTACTTGTTTGGTATCGCGAAGGCCATTCGCAGTGTATGCACCGCAGTTGGTGATTTTGTGGCCAGTGATCCGGCCAGAAAAGCGCAGCACCCTAAGATACTTTCAACAATGAAAAAAGCATCAGCAGTTGCACATTGGATTGAAGTACATGCTGGAGTATTCACTGGGTTCTCCACTATGGCAGGGGGGAGTTCTACAAAAGTATTAACAGGTGGGTTAGGCTTGGCGACGTCGGCATCTAAAGGCGTACGCGCTGCAGATCAAACCGAAGGGGCATTTGGTGGCTAAATTGTGTGGCAGGAAGCGGTGATAGGTGAGCAATTTTGGCATCAATTGTTGTCCACAAAGCAGGCTATTTGTTCCAAATCAAATGTCAGCAGATTGAGACTTGTATCAACGACCAAGTGCCACTAAGTTTATTAGGAGTGAACGAACAACTTGGAGCACAAAGATGTCACAGCAACACGGATTTTCAATTGGCATAGGGCGAATAAATGACGAATTTGTCATTCATATGAAGGCATTTGGAACGTTAACCCACGAAGACTATAAAACCATTACCCCGATGTTAGAAGGTGCCTTTAAACAGGTCGAACATCCACACATAAAAGTGCTGGCAGATATGACTCACTTGGAAGGGTGGGAGCTTCAGGCTGCGTGGGATGATCTTAAACTGGGGTTAAAATACGGTTCGCACTTTGAAAAAGTGGCGTTGATAGGTGCTCAGCCTTGGCAAGACGCGTTGGCTAAAATAGCGGGATGGTTTGTGGGTGCTAAGGTGGAGCAGTTTAGTGAATATGCACAGGCTAAAGCTTGGCTGTTCGACAAAGACAAAGACAAAGAAAAAGATTAAAAGTACACACATACTTCCGGTATGTTGAATAAGCACAATACTGTCTAAGGTGTTGTGCTTTTTGCATATTAGCGCCTAAATTTTGTAGCTTGAATAAGTTTTGTTATCTCACCTCCCTTAGCCGTTTATATTCTTGCAGAAGTGTTTCATATCAAAGTATGAATATAGGAAACAAGCTTACAATAAACTGTTAATAAAGGGGGTTTGTCTCATTGAGATTGTGGCTGTTGGGTAATTTGCATAGGCTCAAGAGTGTCCTCGTTACATTTTCGGAGTGAGAATATGTTTTCCAATATACCTTTGGCATCCATTCATAAGTGCGCATTGGCGCTCAAGTTTTTGGTCTTGCTGGCTTTCAGTGGTCTGAACATGGCCAGCGAGAGTCCGTTTTCTACTATTCTACCCATGAAGGAGCGCGCGGCGGTAATTGATGAGTTGACCGCTAAACGAGTCAATACGTTGCTCCCAAAGCTGATGAAAGACACAGGGTTAGATATGTGGGTGTTGATCAGTCGCGAATATAACGAAGACCCAGTTTTAAAAACCATGCTACCAGCCACCTGGCTTTCGGCGCGGCGTACCACCATTTTAGTGTTTGCGCTGGATAAACAAGGCGATGTGAATGCTTACGCAGTTGCGCCTTATAAAATTGGTAATGTATTTATAAGTGCGTGGGATAAACATAATCAACCGGATCAGTGGCAAGCGCTGGTGGATTTGATGGATAAATATCAGCCAAAGCGTATCGGTGTAAATACCTCTGAACATTGGGCCCATGCAGATGGATTAGTGGTGACGGATCAAAAAAAGCTACAGGCTAAGTTACCGACTAAATATCAGCAGCGGCTCACATCGGCAGAGCCTTTGGCTGTCGGTTGGCTTGAGCAACGTATAGACGAAGAAATTCCTTACTTCAAGCAAGCCGTTGCTATCGCGCAGGCTATTATCGCGCAGGGCTTTTCTAACGAGGTGATCACGCCTGGAAAAACCACCACAGATGATTTGGTTTGGTGGTTGCGTGAGCGAGTCAGAGAACTAAAGTTGCAAACTTGGTTTCATCCGAGTGTATCTATTCAGCGTGATGATAAGCGTAAATTTGACCATGAATCCAGCTTTACCAATGTTGATAGTGATAACGTGATCCAGCCAGGAGATCTATTACATGTTGATTTTGGCATAGTGTATTTGCGTTTGAATACAGACACGCAGCAGCACGCTTATGTACTAAAAGAAGGTGAAACTTCGCCACCAGAATATCTTCAAGCGGCGTTACATTCTGGTAATCAGGTGCAAGATGCCTTGTTAGAACAATTTAAAGTGGGCAGAACGGGCAATGAAGTACTTAAAATGGCACGAGAAACAGCAATTGCCAGAGGTCTGAAGCCGACAATTTATACTCACCCTTTAGGCCTGCATGGTCACGCGGCTGGCACTACTATTGGTATGTGGGATGCGCAACAAGGTAAACCAGGAGATGGTGATTACCCGCTGCATTTAAACACCGCATACTCCATTGAATTGAGCAATGATATTTATTTAGAGCAGTGGCAAAAGCAAATTCGTATCATGCTCGAAGAAGATGCATTTTTTATCGCTGATGGCGTTTTCTATCTAAATGGAAGGCAAAAACAGTTACATACTATAAAGGCGCGCTAAAGCGCCTTGTTTGCTAAACCGCGGAATAGCTATTCAGACATATATGAACTACACCTAATAGGCTATATGTAGCAATGACACTGAAAAAGTAGGAGGGAATATGTCTATTTCAGGTCACGCAAAGCATCAAGTATCAAAGCGTTCGCTCACCACCTCACCCACCACGGAGGCCGCATCAGAACCTTTGAGCCAGTTGCCTGGGGTGTGGAAAAACTCCGGACAGTTTCAAGGTCATGGCTGGAATATGAGCGCACAGCCTTTTGCATCGGGTGAACACGGCTACCGTCTACTCAATAACCAATATAATGAAACGCTTACTTTTCAACTGCCAGATAAGAGTGTGCCAAATAGGGGGGCAAATGGCAGTCAGGAAGTGTTCACTATTGAATATGTTCAAGCGATAGAACAAATTGCAGCGGCTGACTTTCCGAACTCGGGTTTAGCTGGAGAAGCTGGGCTTGCTATCCATCATGCACCGGGTTTGTGGTTGCACAGGAAAAACCATCCTACAGGGGAATTCGATGTTGGTCGGCTTTCTAGTATTGCTCAGGGGAATGCCGTGATGGCGCTTGGGAGAAGCCAAAAAAATCACACAGGCTTTGATATTCCAAGTATTAGCGGTTTACCTATTGGTATCAATCAGGACTTGCAAAGCCCATACCTTAAGCCTTATTTACACTTTCACGAGCATCTGTTTCAGGGAGTATTTGACCCAACAAAACCCAATGAGCTGCTTAATCAGGCTATCCTGCCTTTCTTTGAGCAAGATAAAGTAGCCAGTGTTACTCAGTTGAAAGTGGACTCTGCTTCAGCCTGTAGCGGTGTGAATAACATTCCGTTCATTACCAGAGCAGCGAGTGCAGGAGAAGTGAGTTCTATTTTTTGGATTTATGAGCTTAAAGAAATGCATCTCAATGGTGAGCCAAAAATGTTATTGCAATACACACAAACCGTTTTGTTGGAATTCTTTGAAAGCCCTACGGGAGCAGGTCTTATCAAGTGGCCTCAGGTGAGTATTAACACATTAGAAAAGCAGCCGAATAAATAACCAAAAATAGATTGGAGTTTATTGGGTTAGCTCAAAAAGGTTTAGCCATAATGCTTGCTAGCTAATATGCAGTTTTCATCTTATCGATACAAGATGAAAATAGTATGTTCCTAAGACCAAATTATATCATTATTGCAGTAAGCAACCTTATATGCCCTCTAGCACCTTATATTAATTTATTGGTTTTTTAAGGGTCATGTTAAATGGTACGGTGGTGCGTATTTTTCCGCAGTAACGCTGTGCCTGAGTTGTGACAGTCCCTATGCTAAGGAAGATTCTTATATTGCGTTTGATGCGTCTCCCCCAGATTTGCGGGGTTTAGTTCGTATCTTTTCTCATGGTGTTAAACGATGGCAAGAAAACCATAGTGAAGGACATTCACTTTATATTTTTGACTCTGACGGGCATAAATTGGAATGACACGTTGATCATTTAGAAAGCGGCCTCAATGCATTAAAAAAAGCCTTATGATGGTCTTACTCGGTTATAACGATACCTTTAGAAAATTGCATCTTGCACAATACTCGTTTTTCTAATAATCAATATCTAACCCGTTATTTGAATTAGTATAAATGCACTATGAGCTGTGCTAATTAATATCTTTACTTTTACAATATAAGTACATAAAAGTTAACTTTGAACTGTTTTATTCTTTAAGTTTTATATTTCTTATCACAGAATTAATGGATTAATGTTAATAATTTTTAAGTTAATAGAGGGCTTATTTTACGGTTGGGATTGTTTGAATTTTATTCACTTTATGATGTTTGCTTAATTCATTAGGCTGATTTGTAGTCAACAAAGGAGCATAACAATGAAAATAAAACTGAATAAAAAATCAATCAAAGACTTAAGCACAAATAAACAACTAAACGAGCAGCAAACCGTTCAGGTGGGTGGTGGTTATACAGCCCCTTGGATGTGTCAGCATAGCTATCCTGTATGTTATACATCACCGGGCGTTTGTTAATTAAAAACAAATAGTTAAAAAGGCAGCCAACAGGCTGCCTGATTTACGTATCTCATTACTTTTGTCTTGCTACATGGGCTATCACTGCTCAGTTAACCCCATAGGTGAAAGCAATCTGCCTTTTTCATCTTTTGGTGGCTCTAGCGTGTTATATCTCTCCATCGCTTGCTCTGATAACTGTAAACCTACATCGTCATCATAAGATTCGCCGCTGATACTCTTTACTGTTGCGCCTTGGCGACTGATACTACAATATCCTTTTCGCTCAAAGTGCGTGTTGCCAAAGAACCAGAAGCTACCAAAAGTGGTATTTTCTACCCATTCATGCCAGTGACCTGCACCGATTTCAGAGCGCGAGTCTTTCACTTGTGTCACTAATTCCCACTGCATGCCATCATGGCCGCGCTCGCTCCAGAAGTCACCATACATAAAGACTTGGTCACCTTCTTTTTCGGCTACGCCATTCCAGTTGGGGTAAGTGTTTGAAACCCAACGATAGACTTCATGAGTACCATTGATGCCAACAAAGTAAAAGCATATACCTTGCGTGGCCCAGCGGGCATGGACAGACGAGCGGTCATCGTGAAATGTGATCATCCACTGATTACCCTCTTGAGTTAACGTTGGTTTGTAAAGTTGTGCTTGTACCGCTGTGCTTGATATGGTGCATGCAGCTAAGCAAAATGCTAATAAACGTTTCATAACGGTTCTCTCCTTAATTCCTGTTAATGAATCTCCTAGATGGAGTCCTTTTCGGCGCTGTGTATATATCGCTGTGCGAAGCTATGCTCGTACAAAGAGTTTGTATACAAAGCGTCGCGCTAAGTATGGTCAAACGAGTTTAATTTGAGGGGTGTGTGAGGCTGTACCATTGGAGGTAATCAGGCCAATTGGCCAGATATGTTTACTCATTTAAGTATTTTTGGTGTCAGTGTTGTAACTTTGAATAGCAGTTAAAAAGCTTGTGGTGATATTGGTTAATAGCAGTTAGTTGAATACATTTAAATTTTATGATGAGCACTTAGATGGGCAACAAAGGTCTGACTTTCATAGCTTGATTAGATTAATTTTTTATTAAATTGTGGCTTAAAATGCCAAGTGGTTTGCCCACTCTAATTAGGCACTCCCCTTGGCACAAAGGCGTTACTTTATCGTCTTATCATAAAGATCGTGAGCCGCTATGAGATTTTACCTTAGACATCAGTTGCTTGTTTTGACTGGTGATCTCATTTAGATAAATTGAGTCATTTGCTTTGGCAAGTTTCAGCGCTTCTTTAGAAGCCGTTAACGCTTTAACTGGTTTGTTGTCCAGGTTGTAGGCTGTCGCTAAGCTGTCCCAAAGAATTTCTGATTGAGAGAAATGTTCTACACCTTGCTTCAAAATCTCAACGCCCCAAGTGGTTTTCCCTTCGTAGGTTGCTTTGAGACCATATACATTGTACTGATGTGCTGATAATGGGAAATTGTAACCATATTCATCACTTTTTAGCTGATAAAATGCATGTAACTGGGAAAGTGACATTACGGTAATTTCGGGGACGGCATTCCAATTGTGAAAGAGTGACTTGAGGGCCTGTGCATTGCCAACTAGTGGGGTACTGTCATGGGTTTCATTGGCAAAGCGTTGACTAAACCAGTGCAAGTTTTTAATTGATTTTTCATTGAGGGCGTTCAACATAGCAACATATGAGTCGTTCATTTCGCCAGGTTCGTTGGCCATACTTAAGAACCAGCGCTTTGCTTTTGAAAGGTGTTGATTTGGTAAAGTTTGGTAAGTATTCACCAGCGTGTTCTCGTCCCACCAGAGGCTGGGACTAATGGCGATGTGTGCATTAAAATCACTGTCACTTTGCAGTGCCAAATAACTGGTGAATAACCCTCCCATTGAGTGTCCAGAGATCACATAATAAGGCGCTATCCGATACTTGGATTTTAAGGTTGGAATAAGTTCTTTGTGCAAATATGTCTTAAAAGCATTGGCTTGACCAGAGCGACCTACAAATTCTTCATGTTCTGTAGGGGTGAAGTACTGTAGACGTTTGTGGGTGCTTACACCGACCACGATCATTTCTGGCAAAATGGCATAAGTACTTAAAAACTGGGTGCTTGCTGCAACATGAGGAAACTGGGTTGCACCATCAAGCACAATTAACAGTGGATAACTAAAAGTGTCGGAATGGGTATAGGTATCTGGTAGCGAAACGCGCACAGCAGTGGTTTCATCAATTACTTTAGACGCGATCGAAAAGCGTTCTACATTAGCTTGGCAAACGCTGGTAATAAAAACCAATAAGGTTATCAGGGCTTTCATATTTTGTCCTGCGGGTGGATAGAGCAAATATTTTTAGCAAACGAGTTAAGTTTGGTTTTAATAAAGGTTAATTTGAAGCTATTTAAATTGCTCTACTGGTACCAAACGCGCCTCGCAGACCTCAATTCTGTCCCACACTTTTTCGCTTACATAGGGGTCTTGAGCAAGCCACTCATCTAATGCAGCTCTGGTTGGAAACTCCACATGAACGGACGAGCCTATCATTTTGCCATGACTATCCAGCATTGCTCCTCCACTTAAAAAAATGCCCTGTTTGATCATACTTTTGATGCCCTCGAGGTGGGCTTCTCTACAGGCTAAGCGGCGGTTAAGTGCTTCGTTGTCAGTGTGATCATAGGCTGTGACGATGAATTGCATTGTGCTTCCTTATATACATGCGGGTTCAAAGTAAATGAGTATCGAACTGATTGATTTAAATTGTATTTTCAAAACTGAAGTTAATGTATATCAAAAGTGGGTTGATTAAAAGATATGGCTTTGAACTGAGGTTGGTTAGAGGTGTAATTATGATTAGCGTTGTTAAGGCCCTTAACAGCTAAGGTTGAAGAGCGAAACCCCGAGAATATTTCACAGGGTTTTAAAAAGTAAATATTACAGCCGGTTAGAATTTACTTGCGGGGGGCCAATTTGGGTTTTCAATCTCATCCTCACCCACCGCACTATCTGCTTCCTGAGCGATAGAAAGAGGTACGTTTTCTTTGGGGATCACCACCTCCACCAAAAAGTTACTCTCTGGGTTGCAGCGGATCTCTTCCATTACAGCCATTAACTCACTCATATGGCTGACTTTTCTACCTACACCACCCAAAGCATCAGTTAACTTCGAGATGTTCCAACTCGGTAACTCGTTGTAGGCGTATACATTGTCTAGCAGCTTGTCGTTGTATTCAACTGGCGGCGTTCTAAATGGGTTAGGGTTCACCAAATATTGCTCAATGCCGTAAATGCCATTAGCGATTACAAATACCACGGTGTTTTGTCCGTATGCATGTTGGTCTGCAACGGCTTGGCAGGTTTCGTGAAACGCACCATCGCCCACCACGACAATAGAACGTTTATCGGGAAAAGCACATTTTACGCCTGTGCCCGCAGGGACAGAGTAACCTATGGATAGCCAGGCAGCTTGTGCTACAAAACCATTTCGGCTTGGGATCTTAACCCCTTGCGCGCCAATGAGTGGAAATCCTGCGTCGACGACCATCACGTCATCTTCACTGATCCACTGGCTCATAGTATGAAAGAAGTTGTCATAACCCAATGTACTGTCGCTGTTCGGTGCTAAGCTTGCTGTTTTAATTAATGGCTTGGTCAGTCTGAGCCCAGATAACTTTGGTGTTTCAACCATGGCCAGTTCAGTAAACTTTTCAATAAGGGCATCAAGATACTGCTCTAGTTGAACTGAGGGATAGAAATTCGCACCAACAAACACACCACCGTGTGCGGCGAGTACGGTTTTGCTACTGCGGATATCTTCATTCCCAGTATCTTTACCCGTGGTCCAAGCGCCAATACCGATTAACGCACCGTCCTCACCCACAAGCTCGGCTATTTCTTTATTTTTTAGGGTGACACAGCCTTCAAACCATGGGTGAGTTTCTTCGATAACGGACTTACTCAGCGCAGTGGTAACAAAGTGAATATGCTGATTTGGTAACGTGTGTGAGCGATTAAGGGTATCTAATAGCGTTAAAAACTTGTCCTGTAAGCCATAGCGTTGCAACTCTATCCCTGCCCAGAAGATACTGTTTGGCTTGCTAAGCATCAACTCAACGGTGGCTTGCGCGGCATTGCTTGCTTCGCTGATAGTGATGGTTGCATTAGCACCTGAGCTCAGTTTGCCAACGGGCTTAACGCATGGTGTGCGCCAAACATCTTCTGCCACTTCAAAGTAAATGGGCCGTTTTTGCGTCAGCATGGCGGTGATGGCTGAATCAATTTGGTATGGCGCTTGTTGGGCGTTGGTGATGCGCTCAGCAGCAACAGTGATAGGCTTGAACATGTGAATGTCCACAAAATCATAGCCTGTGGTGTGCGAATACAGCAACCCTGCCTGTTTAGAAATTTGATCTTCTTTATTGGTCGGGGCGCCGTTGATCAGAATAACCGGAACTTGCTCGACAAATGAGCCTGCGATTGTGTTTAGCAAGCTAAATGCGCCTACGCTGTAGGTCACATAAAGCGCGCTGACCCCTTTGAGTCTTGCATAGGCATCGGCCGCAAAGCCTGCACAGATCTCGTTAGCATTACCTGAGATCTTAATTGGCGAATTATCATCTGCCAGTATGGTATCGAGTAAAGCTGCGGTGTAATTTCCGGCAACACCAAACATTTGCTCTACACCTATTTCTTCCAGGCGTGCTTTTAGATAGTCAGCAACACAGTAGTCGTTGATTACATTGTTCATAATATTTCTCTGTGATTGTATTGAGTAGGAGGTATCAGCTACCTCCTACAAACGCTCTTAGGCTTTATCGAAGTAAGTCAGGTTAACACCCAATACGCTGTGTCGATTGCAGGTATGGTCAATCGGTGCATCGCTCAAACTTAGTTGCGGGTCAATATACTCATTGATAAGTTTTGACGCATTTTCTTCGTATACTGCTGTAATGGCAACGGAAGGAGGCAGGCCTGTTTGCTGCTCATACACTTCGCTAAGTGGCGCTAAACCAAAGCCTTGTTGAAGTACTAAATCTGTTGAACGTAGTGCGCCTTCAACCCAGCCTTGATAGTCAGAGTACGCTTCACCACAGGTATAAAGGTTTGGTAGTGGTTCAGTTAGCTCTTTCATCACGGCTCTATCATCAGCACCTACCGCCCATTGATGCACTCCATAACCAAACTGTCTGCTCTGTGGTAAATCAAAATTTACGCTACCTTCCCAAATACGAGCACTGGTAAGTACAGGTTGTGGCACATAATGCGTGTCGAAGATTTTTTTGAAAAACGCGGTTGCTTGCTCAACCACAGCTACAGACGCTGGATAGATATCTGATGGTACGGAGTCAACATAGCGGTCTTGATCTGGATTGTGATAAAGCTCTCCCTTGTCTTGTAAAGTGCTCCAGAAATTTATATTTAGGTAGTCGCAGTAGATGGTTAATGCCGCTGGGCGCTGATACTTTTCAGAGTTTATTTTGTCCAACTTAGCTTGTGTTTCTTTGCTTGGATTGGTGCGACGCTCTTCGTACATTAACGCGGCCGCAAGGGGGTCGTTTATTGCATAAAATGGATACACAGAGCCTGTTGGTAAATCTGCAAAGTTAGGGCCAAACTCAACAGAAGGTCGCCCCGTAATACCCGTTGCCCACCAAGCAGTATCATAATATAAATTGATTTTTAGCAAAGGCTGATTGGTTGCGGTTTGTAAGGTATTCCAGATCTTCTCTGATTCAGCCTTAGGTAAGCGATGGAATGCATTGGAACCGATGAACAAGCGCTCTAAAGCAAGCCTTGGTAGACCTAAAATCACTTTTTCAGCACGAATATGGCCGCGGTGCTCTTGGTTATGCTCGTCAATGTGGGTATAGCGCAGAATATACTCTTTACATTCTTCGTCATAATCAATTGCTTCAATCTCAGTTTGCAGATGGATACGCTCCGTGCCTACTTTATCTACCAAGGCGTTTGGCAGCGTACTAAAGCCATCTTTAAACGTGCGGAATTTTGCGTCAGCAGGAAAGTCTTCCAATAGTTGATAGGCCACACCTGCATTCATTTTTGATAAAAATGTGCCGTTGAAGCCTAAGGCGCGATACAACATGGTGATACACTCTTGAGAGTAACCCATATCCGAATACAAATCCCAAAGAGTCCATTCATTCAATGGCTTACCATTCCATTGGCAGTCTAGGCGAAACTTCTGCCAAAACTCTGGCCCTTTCACTTCAGGGCGCTCACTAAATTGCGGGTTGGCTCGTAAAATGCGATTGAACACCACATTTACAATCTCTGTTGGGTTCATCCCACGCTCTGCGGGGTCTAGGTTATACAGCGCTGACCAAATAGAGTAGTCGTCATCTGCGGCCTCACTAACACAGAACCCTTCACCTCGGAAGTAGAGGCGATTGTTACCATCGCTGTTCATTGGAAAGGGGACGATATCATCCTGTAAATCTAACTTCAGAAACAGCGCCATTAAGTCGTCCATACCATCGAACAAGAAACGCATACCCCCTTGCTCTTCTTTTACCGTGATAGTGTTAGGTTGATTTGGTCCTGATTTTTGGTTTTTGAAGTTGATTAGATCTGAATCTAGGCGTCCACCTGTGCGATCAGAGCGTTCGAAAATAGCAAAATCGTTGATGCTACTTTCATTTTCTAATCGCCAAGCGCTGTAAAGGCCTGACATACCAGCACCAACGATGGCGACTTTGACGTTGTTAGGGATTGATTTGTTTTTAATCTCATTGCCAAACTTATAATGGGTCATGATAGTTCCTTGGTATTGTTACCGCGTCACATATCAAGCAGGTTAGCGATAAAGCATTGGTAACAATAGATGCTTTCCTTGCATGATTGGCGGTGTAAGTCGTTTTGCTTGTTAATGGATTACTTCTGAGCATGTACAGCACGCATGGTCCTTTACGCGACAATGCCAACATAGTCATCCTTGTAGACATAAATAAATGTAGCAGCTATGTAAATAAATGTGTGTTGCAGGCGCTTAAAGATTGATTTTTTCTAACAAAAATGAGCTTGTTTTTTGATTAATAAGCGCTTTTTAGAGAAAAATTTTTGCTCACATCAGCGTGACAAAGTGAATGCTAGGTTGGAAAAGCCACAGGGTCTTCCAGCATTGCGTAGTTTCAGATCTTGTCGAATGGCGGCGTTTCACGCCTTACCCAATCTACGATATAAAAATAATAAACTCGGAATCTGATGAGTTGATTTAACATGTTGATTTTGTTAATTTTGGTGTGTGGAGTTAACGTATAGTAATAAGGATATATTAAAATGAAATTAAACTCACATTGGTTAAAAGCAATTTTCGCAAGCTCTGTACTTGTAACATCTTTGGCAGGCGCTGCACCTCAACTTAGTCAGACAACATTTGAATACGATGCCCAAATGTATATTCAAGAAGAATTTAATTTATTCGCAGACGGTTACGTATTTGACCCTGATTATCCAAACAGCGAGTTGCGTATTCAACTGGACTCAACTAAGTCATATGAGCAAATAAGCTTTTATGATAAGACTGAAACAGCTTATGGTCAGGCGGTTGCATACAATACTCTAGATAGACGCTGGATTAAATTCAAAGGTAAACTGCTATACATGGCAGATGATACACAAGGCATCAATCGATTTGATATGATCCCATTTCGCGTTATCAACCCTGCGGGTGAAGTGTCACCATGGGGTGTGGTAAGAGTGAGCATTGCTAACTAAGCTAACAATCAGCCTTATCTAGCAATAATGAATTAATAGCGACAGCAAGCTCATTCTGGACAGCCACTTTGGTTTGAGTGGCTGTCCAGTTGGTTTTTATCATAAAATCTATATAAAATTCATGTGGTAAAGTTAAAAACTTAAGAATCAGTAATTCTCTACCCCAACACTAACATTCGCCTTATTTTTACTCAATACGTTAAGGATCACCTATGCCCACTGGCCAATTTCCCAATCTATTGGGCTGTTTTTTGTTTCTGTTGAGTTATAGCACCAGCGCTTCAGTGTCGATACATCAGCCTGTGAAAGCAGTATCAAATACACAAAATATGGGGCGTATAGTTGAGGCAACAATAAAAAACTCTATGCAGCCATTTAGTGGCAGTATTCTCTTACTTGAACATGGCACTACTTAATTAGAACTACAAATAGGCGAAGGAGTTACATATGAAACCAGCTTTGTCGTCGCATCGTTGTCTAAACAAATTACCGCAACTTTGGTCATGCAAGCAGTTGATAAAGAAAAATTAGGCTTAGCGCGCCCACTGAATACTTACCTATTTGGCACTCAAGAAGATAATAGTGAAACGGACAGCAATTTATCTGTGCAAAGCTCATCTCAAGAAATTGCAACACCTAAGCCTGAGGGATTTGATAATCGGATCACTGTTCACCATCTACTGAGCAACACATCAGGTATTGCGCCTTTGGGTCAGCAAAATCTCTTTGAGCCTGGGAGCAAATTTGCATATTCCAATTTAGGCTACGCTCTTTTGGGTCAGGTGCTTGAAAAAGTAAATAAACGACCTTTTTCTGAACAGGTCATGCAATTTGTACACGAAAACAAGTTGGGCCAAATTTACAGTGCGGTAGGAAATATTGAATCTATTCAGCAAAAAGTGACGTCGCTTATTAGAGGATTAGAAGAATCCGAGAGTTTGCAGCCTACAAATCTAGAAATAGATGAAATGTTACTGCCAGCAGGTGGTTTGATAGCGTCGGCAAGGGCGTTCGCGTCTTTTCAAGACCTGTTTCACAGTGGCAAGTTAATCAGCGCTAAGAGTTACCGCCTTATGACGGATGCACATACCCAAATGAAGTTTTTTTGGCCTAATATGAGCTATGGTTATGGGCTTAGAATTAATACTGAAGAAGGTCTTTCAGAATATAGTCATACGGGCTACTTACCTGGGTATATGTCAATGTCACTCCACTATCCAGAGTTTAATATTGACCTAGTGATGCTAGAAAATATTTCCTTGAATCTAGATGATATAAATCGTGTTCTTGAACTACATACGCAGATACGAAATGCAATTCGTGAACAGCTAATTTTAAGGAAAACAGCGCAATAAGTGTCATCTTAGAAAAAAAGAAGTCTTATAAAATGCTTGCGCAATAAGACTTCCTACATTCGCTCATTTGACAACAAAATTCCTTTAGTAAGGCTTTAAAGCAAAGGTGTTTCGTGCAAAATCCAACTCTACGAACGAAAACTAACCCCTTCTAGCTTACTGAAAAGGGTTAGTTTAGGCCTCAGTCAAAAGTAAACAAGCCCGTGACATTTAACTTAGGAGACACGCCTTTTACTTTGTCTTGGTTTTTTAGTGTTATCCAAATACCAGTATCAACATAAGGTCTTGCTGACCATTGACTACCAACACAGCCGAATTTACCGTCTGGCTGAAAGTCGCGCAGAGAATCAAAGTAGGTGCTGTCGCTACTAAGTGCTACCCAATGTAGTGTATTTACAGGGGTCTGAACTAAAACTAGGTTGAGTTCATTCGCTTGAGGGATCGGCGTGGGAGACTCAGTTAAGGTATATTCGCCTGGTTTGCCGAAAACAAATGCCAACACATCCTGTGGGTTAACTTTTGACCCTAATTCGTCTATCTCTTTTTGTGCCAATGTAGCAAAGTTATCGCAAGCTTGCTTAGTGACGAACAGTTCGGCATCTAAGCCTAAACTAGCTGCAACTTTAGTTACCCGTTGCGGCATACTGCCTCCCTTTTCAACTGCTTTGGGTACGCTACTCACTTGAAGTAAATCTTGTATTTCAGCAGTATCGAAACGTGTGAGTTTATAGAGTTTTAGTGCCAAAGTGGTGAAGTTGTCTTCGCGCTTTAGTGTGATCTTAGAGGGGTTGTACTCGCTTAGTTTAACCTCTACTTCCTTATTTTCTGGCAAGATCCCAAGCGTTGCCGCCGAGGCAGTTAAGCTATAAGCCGCACAATATTGCGAGGTAAGTGGCTGGGTCATGCTTAGGCGTATCAAATCAAAGGGGGATGGCGATAATGCATGGGCCATTTCATTGTAGTTGCCTAATTGCTCATCAATTTGGGTTGGGGTGGTTGGTATCTCACTGATAGTTAACTTTTTGATATTATTTAAACTTGTGTAGTTGATAATTGCCATGGTTATTCCTTTGAGTGTTTGAGAAATGTACAGCCTAAATAGTAATTCACATGCGCAGAAATGCCATTGCAGACTATGACTAATTGAACGGATGTAGCTGTGAGTGTAGTAACTACGCAGTGATATTAATTTTGTAACCTTAGGCTTAGCGTATACACTTGATGATAAGCTTTTTTTGTCTAGCCCTGTTTTTCTCAACAGTTCAAATCTATCGGGTTGATATGTCCTCAATTGGTAAACCTAAAATAGCAGTTACTGGACCAGATGATTCTGGCACCACTGCGTGGTTGTTTAGTGCTTTTAACGTCTGGCTATCGGGTGGAAAAGCCTACCGAGTTACACCTAAGCAATTCGATGGTAATACCGATTATGATGGCTTCATTATTGGTGGTGGCTCAGACATTCACCCCGATAACTATCAACAGCAAGATTTACCCGCATTCAAAAGACCTCTTTCACTGAAGCTAAAAGAGTGGCTGGTTTATCCATTAGAGTTTTTGGATCGGTTTTCCAAGGGCCGTTATGATAAACCCAGAGATGATATGGAAATTGCGTTTATTGATCACGCTTTGCAACAAGGTAAACCGATTTTAGCGATATGCCGGGGTTACCAACTTCTTAATGCGCGATTAGGTGGCAAGATGTACACCTCGACGCTGCCACTATTGCGCCGTGAAATGCGAATTCGCAGCTTCTTCCCGCGTAAAAAGGTCATTTATACTCAGGACGACTCGTTGATCTCGAAAATTGCTGGAGATGAACCCTTGAGAGTCAATGCTCTGCATTCTCAAGCTGTTGCGCAGCCGGGCGATAATATGCAAGTGACAGGAAAAGAGAAATCCGGTATTAATCAGGTTACGGAGAGCACTAAGAGCGATAAGATTTTAGGGGTACAATGGCATCCAGAGTATTTATTTTACATGAAAGCCCACCGCAATATTTTTGATTGGTTAGTGTGTGAGGCTAGGGCAAAGGGAAGTAAAAAGAGCTGTTGAGCGGCTGGAAAAGTAATCGCTGTATTTGTGAGATTACCGATTGACACTTTTCCTTGGAGGTTTAATACGGTTGTAAATCGAGGACCCCCTTATTTACATGTTGGAGTGGTTTTAAAAAATATCTTTCTATTCCTCAAATTCATACCAATTTTTAGGTTCAAGGACTGAACAATATATCCATTAGGAAGCAATAAATCAGCTCGCTAGGCATCACTTAGAACAGTAAGCCGATATGTCAGTCAGTATCAAGGGTTGGCTGCTTCATCATTTAAATACACTTCACTCCAAGGCACAAGTTACCAGATTAATTATTTTTCCGATGGTGATAGTTGCGCTGTTTAGGCTTCTCAGTGGGCTTGCTAATCCTAATTTATTGTTTTTAACGTGATATGAAAAAAAATATCATTAATTGTTAAAGATTTTAGAAAAATGCTGGAAGAGGTACATAGAAACACTTTTTAGCAAATAAATTGGATAAATTATGGGCGCTATCATTTCAGGCGAAGGACTCGGTCTTTTTAACACCTCTACATCATTTTCAGGCCAACAGGGGCGTGCGGCTCTTGGGCAGGCATCAGAAAACATCTTTGTTAATGCAGCGACAGGTAACTTGGTGTTGCAACATCAAGATGAGCAGGTAAAAGGGCTGGGACTGGGACTTGGGGTGATAAGAACCTACAACAGCTTGGGCCATTTTGATGGTGATAACGATGACCAATGGCGCCTCGGGTTTTTAAAATCGATTACCCTTGAAGGGGCACGTAACCAAGCAGGCAGCACAGTGACGCGCGTGACGGCAGATGGCTTTGCGCAGCGCTTTAACTATAATGCAGCTAAAGGTGAGTATGTCAGCACCCAAGGCAGTGGTGCGCACGATACCTTAAAGTTCAATGCCGATGGCAGTGCACTATTAGACATTGACGGTCAAAA
>NZ_MNAN01000037.1:0-224682 GCF_001854475.1 Pseudoalteromonas byunsanensis | reverse complement strand
TGTTAGCCAAATCAGTACCAAAACAGACAGCGGTACTGAGACCACGTTATTCAAATACAACAGCCAAAACGTATTAGAAAGCATTCAAACCCAGTCAGGCACGAGTAACGCCCATACTCGTGTGTACTATGGTTATGATGCGAATAAGCGCCTAAATTCCGTTAAAGTTGATTTAACACCGGATGATAACTCGATTGCCGATGGCAAAGTGTACGAAACCAAATACACCTACCATGGTGATAGCAATCGCGTGCAGTCGGTCAGTCAGTCGGATGGCACCAAACTGACCATTGGCTATGAAGCCCATAATGGCGACTATCGCGTTAAAACCTTGCAAGATGGCGAGGGTAATACCACCACTTACAGCTATGTGTCAGCTACGCATACCCGAGTGACACTGGGTCAATCACACGTTGATTATTACTTTGATAACGCAAAACGCCTCACCGCGGTTGAGCGCGTGGTGGACGGTCAACATGTGCGAGAAGAGTATGAATACAACAGCGCAGGGCAAGTAACAGAAATTCGTAACGGCCTAGGCCAAGCCAAAACCTTTGGCTATGACAACGCGGGTAACCTAACAACGCAAAGCGATGCGGATGGGGTGACGGTCACACGTACGTATAATACCCATAATCAGCTACTGAGTGAAACACGCGGTGATAACACCAGCTACTATATTTATGATGATGCAAACCAACGCCTGCGCTTTACCTTGGGGGCAGACAACTCCGTGGTGGAGTATCGTTACAACGGCTTAGGGCAACGAGTTAGCCAGCACACTTACACCAAAGCGAATTACACCAGCACTAATCGTAGCCTCAGTGCGTTACAGAGCTTTATTAATAACCAAGATAAAACAGCCCAACAGCTCAGCGAATACGGCTATGACTTTAGAGGTCAGCTGAGCACAGTGACCCGTTACAGCAGCGTGAACAGTCAAGGCCAAGGGGTGGATGGTAGCACCACCCGTTATGTGTACGATGCTCACGGTAAACTATTACAAGAAACCACGCCACGTGGCGTGTTAACTGAGGGCACAGAGGGCGACTTTAGCACCCGTTATAGCTACGATGGCTTAGGGCGCGTACTGAGTCAAACCGACGCTAACCAAGCGCAAACCCTGTACACCTATGATGATGCCAATCAGCGTATTAAAACTCGCTTTGCTAACAATTTATGGCAAACCCAAGTGTTTGATAAAACAGGCGCATTGGTTTCAGATGCCAAAGGCACCATTTTGGGCAGTGAGGCGTATGGTATAGAGCGTATTTACCGTGATGAACATGGTCGTGCTGTTGCCAAAAGAGATGCACAAAACTCATTAAGCTACAGCTTATATGATAAGTCGGGCAATCTGGCGGCCACGGTGAGTAACACGGGCACCGTCACCCGTTACTACTACGACCGAGCAGGGCGCGTCACGCAAACCACCCAATATGCGCAAAAAGTCAGTACCGCGGGTTGGTTAAGCCGCGCAGGCACATTGAGCAAAACCCTTGCACAGCTAGATAATGACCTAAAAACCCAAGCCAATAACGAAGACAACCGCACCACACGTACCCTTTACACTTTAGGGGGCCGTAAACAATATGAAGTCGACGCCAAAGGCTATGTGACTGAGTTTATCTACAACGATAAAGGCCAGCTAACGGAGCAAAAGCAATACACTGAGCCGATGGGTGAGCTTATCTATCAAAGCCATAATAGTCCGGTGAATGTGGCGCAGTGGCAAGTGTATGACGCTACCCCAGCAGGTGCCACCATGACCCCCACCTTTGATGCGGAGTATGGCAAAGAAGTGATGGTGCTTAAAGGAAGCGGGACTTCCAATGGCTATCGTTTGAGAGAGAATACCTCAACAAACTGGCATTCGGATAATCGTATCATCTCGTGGGATATGAACCTCGCAGAGTCATATACTGTGTTCATTAGCGTCAATACCACCAAAGGTCATCGCTATATTACCTACTATGCGGGCAACTCTGCGCCTGTTTTGAATGGTCAATATGCAACGCATTATTTGCCTGAAGGTACGAAAGAAGGAAATTGGCAAACCATCACTAGAGACCTTCAGGCTGATCTAGCGGCGGTAGAACCCAATGTATCGATTACTAATATTAACGCCTTCCTGATCCGTGGTTCGGGCAAAGTCGGTCAGGTTAGCTTGTCAGGTCTAAATGAAGAACGTACCCCAGCTACGGCGTCGGCGAATGTTCAATTCACATACAACGAGGCTGGTAAACTAGAGTATAAAACCGATGCCGAAGGCTATGTCACTCGCTACTACTACGACAAAGCGGGTAATGAAATTGCAACACGTCGCTACTTTAATAAGGGCGTGCCCGGTAACATTAGTGAGTCAAATAAAGACAGAATTAGCCACACTATTTATGATGCTCAAGGTCGAGTCAGTGCCAGCATTTCTGCTGACGGTGCACTGACAACGTATGCCTACAATGCTGATGGACAAAAAATAGCGCAAACCCGTTACCACAAACAAATCACAAACCCGGTGATCGGCGCGCCGTTATCAATACCAACGGGTGAAAAGACCACGTTAAACTGGACGTACACTGCTGCAGGTCAGGTAGAGACGCAAACACACAGCGATGGGTCTTTGACCAAATACAGTTATGACAAAATGAATAACTTGGTGCAAAGGCAGTTGTTCGACTCAGCTGAAGCAAAAGATGCTAGTCAGGTTTATGGAAGCGATGATTTCAACAATAATGTCGCAGATGCGTTTACTATTTCAAATGGCTCATCAACATCAATCGAAGTGGTCGATCAGCGAGTACGCTTTAAACGACTAAAGAGCGATAAAAGTGAATGGCCGAGCCTTATTTCAAAACAGACATTTGAGTTCAAAGATAATATCTCAACCACTATCGAGGTCTCTACAGGCAGCACGTTAAGTGGCATGTATTTTTATGGTGGGATTGACAACTCTGGTTCTTGGTCAAACCTGACTCTGGACCGCCATGCGGTCTATTTTGATGGCAATGCGGTTTATTCTGATGTTGTCAGAGATGGTAAAGGGCGAGGTCGAGAGAAGTTGATGTCGCTGTCTGCCAGTACTACCTATGTTGTTAATTGGACTACAAATGATGAGTTTACAACGCTAACCGTACATCCAAAAGGCGAGCCTGAGCAGGCAGTTTCGGCAAAGGTATCGACACAAGATTGGAGCAATTCTGCGCGTTTGCGTTTTTATAACAATCCAAACCCTGGTGCAAATGGCAGTGAAGTATATGTTGATAACTTCAAAATTCAGTCTCTTAATGAGGTCAGCAGTACACGTTATCAATACGATCTGCTAGGGCGTAAAACTTCGTCGTTGGAGGGCAATCAGCTGTTAGGTGACAACCTAAATCACCCTGTCGATACAGCTCGTTGGGATATTTACGACCCTACGCCTGAAGGCGCAACTATGAAGGCGGTATACGACGAGCAGTATGGCTCAGAAGTTTTAGCGCTACAAGGTGCTGGAAAAAGTAATGGCTATCGTTTGCAAAATCCAGGAAAAACACCATGGGATGCGCTTGAGAAAACCATTAGCTGGGATATGAAGTACTCAGAAAACTTCACGGTATATATTAGTGTTGACACAGATAAAGGGCATCGTTATATCACCTACAACCCAGGTACTCATGGAGCTTCATTAGGCGGGCAATATGCACAAATCCCATTACCAGTGAACACCACCGATGGTAATTGGTACTCGGTAACGCGCGATTTACAGGCAGATTTACAGTCAGTAGAACCAGATAACAATATTAAGAATATTAACGCGATGTTGGTTCGTGGCTCAGGTCGAATCGGCAACGTATCGTTAACCGATCTTAATACGGCACAATTGGCGCAGCGAGGTCTAGCCACAGGTGCTAGCTTAATGAGCGAGCTTGATGATGCCTTTGCCACAAAAGGTGATTATACGCAGTATGATGTGCTGGGTAACATTCAGTCGTATATAGACAAAGAAGGCGCAAAAACACTTTACTATTATGACGCTCAAGGTAACACAAGGTTTGAAATTGACGCGGTTGGTCAGGTTACTGAGTTTAAATACAATGGTTTTAATGAGCGTACGGATATTATTCGCCATCACAAATCTTTGAGCGAAGCGCAAATCAAACAAGCGGGTTTGGTTGGTGGCTTGGTCAGCAACAAAGTACCTAGCGGTCAAAGTGTCGATAGCTATTTGAGCGGATTTTTGGCAACTGGGGGGGCATATACTGAGCAACTAAAGTTTGACCAACGTGGCATGCTGGTCCGTAAAACAGACGCACAAGGTTATGAAAAAACCTTTGCTTATAATGCGTTCACACAACTTGTTAAAGAGTCACAAAAAACACATCTAAGCGCTGTAGATAAGCAAAAAGGTGCTGCGGGTCTGACAAACATTGAAACCAGTTTTGATTATGATAACCGTGGACTATTACTCACAACGACGCGTACCGCGGGTACAGAAACACAGGTTATTGGCAGCAGTTATGATGCATTTGGCCGAGTGATCACCTCAACAGATGCGAATAACAACAGCAAACAGACCACGCATGAACTGAACACAGCACAAGACAATATTGGTCGTATTGTATCAACGACTCAGACTGTAGATGGCACTGCAAGAACGATTGAAACACGTTACGATATGCTTGGTCGTGTTCTATCGGTTACCGATGCGTTGGATCAGGTTACACGCTACGAATACAACGAACAAACACGCAGTGTAAAAGTCATTCAACCAGATAATAGTTTCGTGGTCACTACCCGGAATGCATTAGGAAAAACAGCATCGGTTGCTTATTTTGATGCCGCTGGTGTCAAAGTGAGCGAATCCCAGTATGACTATGACTACAACGGTAATTTAACGCAAACGTTGCTTAATGGTCAGGTACAGTCTTTGAATGACTATGACAGTGAAAATCGCTTAACTCATACGGTTGATGGAAGTGGCACACAGGTTGAAACATTGTATGATGCTGTCGGTCGTGTTGAAACAACAATTGTTGACCCTGATGGCTTAGCGCTGCGTACCGAGTTTGCCTATGCAAAGCATGGCGGGCAAATTATCAAAACAGAACGTATCAATACGGTTGTAAGCGGAGGCAATATTGCCTCGGGCACCTTACATACCACGACTACTGAGCTTGATGGGGCGGGTCGAGCATTATCCATCGTGGTGCGTCAAGGAAGCACCATACAAAGTCAAACTTCTTACCAGTATGATGCGTCTGGTAAACAGCTTGTTGCTACTAAAGGCAGTGGCAGCAAAGCGGTGTCAACCTCTTATGTCTATGATGAACTGGGTCGTTTAAGTACGACACAAATAGGCAATAGCACTACGCGTTTTGAATACGATGCCAATGATAACTTAATTGTTAAAGCTGAGTCGCTTGGTACTCAGGTTTATAACGATCTTAACAGTTCAACGGGTATTCTGAATCAAAAAGTCACCTACTATGTTTACAACGAGGCAAATCAAGTAACCCACGAGTTTGTAAGTACGAAGGCGTCTGCGACGGCGGTAACCAATTTTGATGGTTTGCCTCCGATTGATACCGGTCCAATTGACCCGAACCCACCATCGGTCATGTCTACGTCAGGGTTTGAGGTTGATGATGATGCCCAAATTAGAACCTTCAGTACTAATGTAACCAACAAAATTAACCTCTCGGGTAGCGTTAAACGCTATTCATACAACGCTAATGGCCAGTTGATTAGTAATGGACAAGGGCTCAGTGAGCTGACTCTGATTGCTTATCAGGAAGTGAGTAAAGAGCGCTCACTGGCGGACTTTTTACTTAATCAAACAAGCGTCATAAACGGTAAAATAACTGCCTACGGCGGCGAATATGCAACAGCACACACAGCTTATGATACTAATGGCAGAAAATCACTGCATATTGACGCCGAAGGAGCCGTGACTCAATGGCACTATAATACCCAAGGTAATGTGTCTGAAGTTGTTCAATGGGGGCAGCGCGTTTCAGCGTTGACACAAACTCAGTTACAAAAATTGAAAACTGGGGTTTTAACTGCGTCAGAGCTTACCAAAACAGGCATCGCTGTCGCTGATAGTAAGGTAAAAACGATCTATAACGCGAGCGGTCAAGCGCGTTTTTCACTGACGCTAATAGAGGGCAACAGTGCCAGTGTTAAAGAAAGTATCTATGACGCATCAGGTTTATTGGTCAAAACCATTGCCTATGTAAATACGGTTAATTACACAGAGGTGACAGACGAAAGCACTGCCATAGCTAAGATCAGCAAATCGAACCAGGACAGAACCAGCAACCTATTTTACGATGACGCTGGGCGCTTGAGGTTTAGTATCGATGCACTGGGATATGTTACCGAACACCGTTATAACGAAGTCAGTGATATTATTAGTACTATCAAATATTGGGCATCCATCAAAGACACCGCGCAGCTCAAAGCTAGCCTCGACGCAGGCTCGTTGCAGTACAGCGAACTGCATGCTCATTTTGGCGACAATTTAATTAACGGTGCGCGAATTTCGAGTTTCGAACGTGATGCGATGGGACGCATAACATGGCAACGTCATGCAGATGGTACAACAGAATCTTATAGTTATTACGACAACGGGTTAAAAGCCAGCTATACCAATCAAAACGGCGCGACTTGGCGATATGATTATGATAACGCTGGCCGTTTGGCTTATGAGCGTGGCCCACAACTGACAGTATACAATTGGTCTGGCGGTAGCCTTAGTGATATTCAAGGTGTTAGCGTTACCAAACAGTTTAGCTATGATGGATTAGGTAATGTTAGTGCTATCACTGAAGGTGGTCAAAAGAACGGTAGCTGGGTAAGCAGTATACCAAAAGCAATTACCCATTTTAGCTATGATAATGCTGGCCGCCAAATCTCAATGAAACAAAATGCTGCCCAAAATGCACCTGCTATCGAAGCGAGGACGCAGTACGATGCGCTGGGTAGAGCTGTTAGTTCGACCCGAGGCGGCATTACCACCTTGAAGATTTATGACAATGTTGGCAATGTTCGTTTTGAAATTAGTGGTGAAGGCGACATTACTGAAAGACGTTACAATGCGTTGGGTCAAGAAGTATCATTAATTAAATATTCTGATGAAACCACATGGATCCCTAACCGTGCATTGGTTCTATCGGATATGGTTGATAGTAATGGCAACATAAAATCAAATAATGTTCCTAACCTGAATGTGTACGCTAGTAATGATCGCCGCATTGATACCATTTATGATGCAGCGGGGCGAAAAGTTCAGGTAAACGTCGGTAACCAGAGTACTCGCTTTGTTTATAATGCATTTGGTCAGGAAGTTAAAAAAGAGCAGTTATTAGAGGGCAGTTTCAGTACTGCGGGTTATAAGGCACTGGTTAGTTATAGTTATTATAATGAGCTAGGGCAGCAAGTTGCTTCTGTTGACCCTGGAAAATACCTCACGACGACGGCGTATAATGCGTTTGGTCAGGTGCGTACTCAAACAGAATACGCAGTAGCAATCTCAGCCAGTGTGAATGAGCATACGATCCCAAGTGGTACTAATGGTAAT
Organism: Pseudoalteromonas byunsanensis; assembly: GCF_001854475.1. Taxonomy (GTDB): domain Bacteria; phylum Pseudomonadota; class Gammaproteobacteria; order Enterobacterales; family Alteromonadaceae; genus Pseudoalteromonas; species Pseudoalteromonas byunsanensis. Next base: position 217,121 of record NZ_MNAN01000037.1, on the reverse strand, counting down.
GCGACCTATGGACAAAATAGAAGCATAGAATACCACTACGATCTGATGGGTCGCGTGGTGCATCAGGTACAATCTAATGCGGGGGTTAGTGCATTTACTTCAGGCACAAACCTGCAAACTCGCAGTCACAAAATTACCTCATTTGCTTATGATAAGTTAGGTAATACAGTGCAGTCTTCCGTGCGTGCACTTAACTCGGGTGATGTAAGTAATTTGCCTGCGCAAAATGCCCAAGTACAAGGCTGGGAGTATGATGCTGTTGGTCGCTTAAGCCACACTGCAACTGCTTCTTCATCATACACTACGCTGGATCTAAGCAAAGACTTGTCAGGAGCTCTCAGTACGAGCTCGGGTAGACACATTTCATCAATGGGTTACGATGTGTTTGGCAACTTGGTAAGGCGCGTAGAACATGCCAACAGGGGCTCGTTAAACACCACTACCTCTGATATTTCAGTACCGCCGAGTAGTCCAAACGACAAATTGACTCGTCATGAATATAATACTCGCGGGCAACTAATCGCAGAGTATGATGCGTTGGGTAATAAAACCACACATAAATATGATGCATTGGGTCAGTTGCAGGAAACACGTCAAAGCTACAACGAGTGGAACCACGACAATGAATCTTACTCATTTACCTACAGGCTCTATCATTTTGACTCAACGGGCAAATACATTAGGTCGTCGGGTGAGTTACGAGGCTTACCTAATGGTATTTCTTTCAATTCAAGCACGGGTCAGTTAAGCGGGCGCATTTTCTACTTTTCTCCTGATGACGATGAAGGAGGCCATACGTCGGCAACCATTACGTTGAGCGCAAACTATTTATCGTCGGATAGCGCCAAGGTGCAAACCCGTTCATTCAGTAGCAAAAATGGCCAAACAACCGCCACTGCTTTTGCTCAGTGGAGAGAGCCACACAGTGGGGCGGATGATGTAAAAGTACGATTCACTAAGTATCAGTACAACAGAGCTGGCCAAATGAGTAGAAAGTCGGTCGGTATTAACAGTGGTTCAGGAGATGTGTCGAGTTATACCTGGTCAACCCACTACAACGCCTTTGGTGAAGTTAAAAAAGATGACGATGGCGTTTATGTCTATAACAAACAAGGGCAGCTGTGGAAAACCACTAAGGGCGATGGTGTACTAAAAACTTATGGTTACGACCTCGCCGGTCGTATGACAAGTACCACTCACGCGCTTAATGGTCTAACTGACATAACACGCGATGCTTCGGGCAATGCGACGCTCATCAAGCAACCTAAATTTACTCAAAACGGCGTGACGTACAGGCCGCAAATTGAGCAAGATTTTGACCGTTGGGGCAATGTTATTGAGCTTAAAGACGCCAGAGGCTTTATCACTCAGGCTCAGTACAATCATGCCAATCAGGTAACCAAAGAGATCTTGCCATTGGTGGCCGTGACCGAAGAAAATGGTCAAACCACCAGTACCACACCAATTAATATCTATCACTATGATGAACATGGTCATTTAATACAAAAAATAGATGGTAACGGTCACAAGCAAACGTTCAAGTTTGATGAGCGTGGTAATCAGGTTTTACATCAGGATGGTGAGAATAATCAAACCCACTATAAGTATGACATTTTTGGCCGTAAAGTACTGACAACAGATGCTGAAAACCGAACCACTACAACCAGTTATGATAAGGTAGATAGAGTAGTTGAAACAGGCCAGTTTGGGGTGATTAATAATCAAGCTGGGCAATATCGCGTCAACAATTCTTATGAATATGACGAGCTAGGAAACCGTACTCATGAACATGATGCGGTCGGAGGGGTCAAGTCATACAAGTTTGATGTATACGGTAACGTTAAATACGCCCGCGATGAGATGGGACGTGAAAAATTATACGTATACAACAGTGATGGCACGCAGCGTCATGAAACCTATGCAAACTTACATAGTAGTACAACGCCGGATAAGCATAAAAATACTCGTTACTACGATGAATATGGCAACTTACAGTCCGGTAATGACTTAGGTGGCAAAGGCTTTAGTTATACCTATGGTAAAGGCTGGGGCGAAAACAATAGTATTGACACCTTAACCAACACTGGCAGTGCAACGACCAAAACTGATATCGGTCGACTTATTCGCAAGCAAAATGACCATGGGCAGGACATTAGGTATACCTACTATGAGAATGGTTGGGTTAAGAGCATTACCGATGAGGCAACGGATGCCTACATGTACTTTGAGTATGATAAAGCCGGCAGAAAAACGTTAGAACTTCGCCAGTCTTGGGATGATTTGCAGCGAGTGATCCGTCACGAAACAACGACGCAATACGATAGTCACGGCAGAATTACGCTGACCCAGACCAAAGAGTACAATAATACTCGTACCTCGGGCGACCCTGTATGGGTGGAAGGAAAAATCCTATCTCGTGTTACTTATCGCTATGATGCGGTGGGTAACAGACGTAGTATGAAAGTTGAAAATGGCATTGTGGGCGACTTATCTGTTGATCCGTCGTACAAGTTCTATGGTGCGTTGAGCATTAATGAGAACACCGCATTTACCGAAAAAACCGGTGACGTAGCAACCTTCTTTCAAGCGTTGCAATTACCAAACCTTGAATATAGTGCCAAGTTTTATAAGCAGGATGCGAATGATGCGAACAAATGGGTTGCGATAACCAAACCTGATGGTGTGTCATTTAGCAGTAGCGGAAAATTAATCGGTACTCCGAGCTACGAAGCTGCTGGTACATATCGAATTGATGTTGTGGCGAGCGACAAGAGTAAGTCCCCAGTACGAACTTTCAACGGCGAAATTCAGCTCAATATCGCCAATGTGGCGGCACCTATTGAAGTCAAACCGATTTCGACACACAACGTGAAAGAAGGTGTTCAGGTTACTATAAACCTAGGTAATTATTTTATCGCTGATTCTTCGTCCAGACTGTTAAAGTATACCGTAACCGGTTTGCCTTCAGGACTCAGTTACAATACATCTACCGGAGTAATCTCAGGCACGCCAAGTTATACCAGTGCAAACAGTTACACCATCAAAGTGGTGGTTGCAGACAAGAACAATAGCAGTATTAGCCGTGAGCAAAGCTTTACCTTACGAGTTTCAGGTACGCAGGTGGTGACCGTTGGCGAAGAAACCAGAAAAGAGATTAACCTGACCTCAGGTGATTCTCAAGGGACAAGAGTCACAGTTCGCAGGATCAGTGGGCCAAGCTTCGCGCAAATTAATAATTCAAATACGCTTGTGATCACACCTAGTGCGGCCGATGGCAGAACGGCGCCGTATGTTGTTAAATACGCAACATATATCTATGAAACTGAATTGGGCAGGGAATTCAAACTCGGTGATTACGAATATCATATCATCGTGCCCGATACCAAAGTAGTGAACCAGCCACTGACCGCTAAAAATGGTACTTTGAATTACAAAGAAGGTCAGTCACTGTCGAGCTCTAGCGGTAATGTAAAACAATTCTTCACTAACCCTGATAATGATTCGCTTAGCTACACAGCGACATTCTATCAAGAGAAACTGGTTGATGTTTCAAAAGATAGAATGGAACCTGTCGTAGTACGTAAATGGGTCGTTGTTAGTCCACCTGAAGGGGTGTCATTCAACCGAGCCGGTTACTTACAAGGGACTTTTGGCAGTTCAGCGTCAGGCACATACCGTATTAATGTCACTGCCACTGAATCAAATCGTGCTACGCCAAATCGCGCAACAGCACAGATCACCTTGACAGTAGAGAATGTGAAGCCACCTATTGCGGTATCGAGCATTCCTAGTAAACAAGCGGAAGAAGGGCAAAGTCTCTCATATAATGTTGCTGGTTACTTTAAAACCGATGTCACAACCAGAACACTGGTGTACTCCGCGACTGGGTTACCTAGTGGTGTGTCAATCAACGCGACAACGGGTGTTATTAGCAGCTCGGGGGCGCTTAAAGATGGCACTGCGGGCACTCATCGTATTACCGTTACAGCAACAGATAAGAACAATAGTAGTATTAAGGCTCAAGGCAGTTTTACGCTAAGTGTCAACAATATTAACTATATAACGCTGAATGAAGGTCAAACCCAGCAAATAGATATTTCTTCGTTTGGTGGCACGAGCACGATGATCACCAAGCAGCTGTCTTCTGGTGCACCTTCATGGGCGACAATATCTAGTGACAAGAAATATCTGATATTAAGGCCAGATGCAAGTGCTGGGCGCTCCAGTGCTTATACCTTTACGTTGACTGTCAGTGAATTTGACCCAGAATTAAGACGTACCTTTACGTATGGAACAAGAAAGTACACGGTGCTGGTAAAAGATACGCAAACACCAAACCGTGCACCAAGCGGCAGTATCGCAAATAAAACCGTATCTGAAGGAAGTGCATTTACTTACAACGTAGCAAGTACTTTTAAAGACCCTGATGGTGATGCCTTAACCTACACCGTGCGATACTTAAAGCGAGTATTCCAGCCAGATCCTATCGATCCAAGAGATCGGTTCTTGCGCATGGCGGTTGAGCCTTCAATCGGCGATACCACCAATGGTGGCAGCTGGGTTTATCAATCAGTTGCTGCGCCTTCTGGTTTAAGCTTTAGCTCTGCAGGTGTACTCAGTGGCACACCAAGCTACTCGACCAGTGGCACCTACAAAGTGGTGGTCACTGCTACAGAGCAAAAGTCGACCAAATTAGCAGCTTCCAGGGAGTTCACGTTAACTATCAATAATGTCGTGCCTAATAAAGCTCCAACCGTAAGCTTAAGTGCGGCCAGCAGTGTTAAGCAAGGCAGCAGCATAACGGTCACGGCATCGGCAAGCGATTCGGATGGCTCAATTGCTCAATACGAATGGCAGCGCTCATCAGGAGTGACCCTGACAGGCAGTGGCAACAAAGTAACGATCAAAGGCAATACCATAGGCAGTCAATGGGTCAAAGTTCGTGTTAAAGATAATGATGGTGCTTGGAGCGGCTGGGTAACTAAGAACATCAGTGTAACAAGTGCAACGGTTAGCAACAGTGCACCGGTGGCGAATAAAAACCTGTTCCATTTTACATTTGAGGATAGATACTTTAGCTACACCATTCCAAGTAATGCATTTACCGACCCTGATGGAGACACACTGACTTATTCAGCGACTGGGCTGCCAACAGATGTAAGGATTAGCGGTAATAGAATTTATGGTACTGTGACTAGACCGGGTATTTTCAATATCACCATTACAGCACGAGATCCGAAAGGATTAACCGCGTCTACCAGGCTGAATTTGGAAGTGGAGCCTGGTGGCTTTGACCCGCGAGAGCGAGAACCATTCTTAGTACAAGAACCGCGCTTAGCGATGCGTTCTATGGCGGTTGCACAAGATGATATCAAAGTGGCTGCAGCGCCTATGCAATTGAAAGCGGTTGAGCCTGAAGCTGCCCCTATTGAGTTATCTTCGACGGTTGCGACGATGAGCACTGCAAGCACAACCAGTGCGACCAGTGCGACCAGCACCTCCAATGGCAGCGTTACGGAATATTGGTTTACGTACGACGGTAACAACCGTGTAGTACATGATGGCGGTAATTTAGTTAACGGAACGATTACAACGAGAACACAAGGTCAATACATCGCGTACAACGATGTGGGCCAGCAAACGTTACTGATCTCAGCAAACAACAAAAACGCGCAGCAGTTTGTATACAACAGTTGGGGTCAGGTTGCATTTGTTGATAGTTTCTTAAACAAAGGAGATATCGACTTATACGGTGCCCGTGCCACATTGGCGAGTACACCGAGCCACTCAAACTGGAGAGCCAGCAGTAAGTTTGAATACGACGCGATGGGTCGTGTTACCGATAAACGTGAATTCTTCTCCGCGAATGCCACACTTAATGTGCAAGTTGACGGCATGGGAGGCGATCCCGGTTATAACGTTCTGGTAAATTACGGTGGTGCTATTAAACATCATACGCAAACACGCTACAACGCAGCTGGTGAAGTAACATGGGTGCAAGAAAAGGCCTTAACACTGGATATAAAAAATGCCCTTGATAAGTATGTGCCAAAAAGTGGGCCTGTAGGCTCCGGCAAGATTTACATATCTGAACCTTGGACAGAGTCGAGTTTAAAAGTTCAGTCGATTACACAAAATTATGTGTATGACGGTGCTGGCATGGTGAAATCATATGCCTATTATCAAAAAACAGGGTTGCCTTCTGGGGTATCGCAACTGATTCATCGGTTCTCAAAAGAATATGAAGCGAGAGATTCATACCTTGAGAAAATAACCAGAGGTCGCGGCGACACGTCACATAAAGAAAGCCAAAACCTGCAAGATGCAGAAACGCTTTCTCATTATGACGCAAACGGAAATCGCACGCGTATTGAAGAGCATATTACGGACTCACGTTACAAGGGTGATAAAGACGTTAACGCGCGTTATATGCGTTATGACGCGCAAGGTAAGATCATTTCCAAAGTAACCGGTAAGCAAACACGGCTACTGACCGCCAGCGATCTCAATACACAAAGAACTTACTACAACCCATATACGGGTGAAGTAATCGACTGGCAAACGACTGTGGCTAAAAATGTAGGCTTTAAAGAAGATACAACCTATTTAGGCCGTGAAACTGGTAGTTACTATCTGTACAGCAGTGGCAATTATCTGGGTGAGATCAATAAGTCAGGTACCAACTCGATCAAAGAACAACACTTTAGTGCACCAGACAGTAAAGATTCAACTGTAATGGCGCGCCATCAGGTGCAATCTGGCGATACGCTCAAAGGCATTGCCAAGCTTTATTATGGTAATGAAGACCTTTGGTACATCATTGCTGATATGAATGGTCTAGGCGCGGGTTCTGATCTGACACAGGGTGTAACCTTAGATATTCCAGCACGAGCGAACCAGTTTAACAGCCATGATAGCTTTAAGCCGATTAACTTGGGTGAAATTATCGGTAATACGGACCCATCAATGCCGTATGTACCGCCCCCACCACAAGCAGGATGTAATGCGCTTGCATCAATCGTAATGATTGCAGTTGCGGTGGTTGCAACGATTGTCACAGCGGGCGCAGCGGCTGTTGCGATGGGAGCCGCTTCCTCGTCGATGGGTATTATGGCAGCTGGTACTGCTGCACTGGGCGGTAGCTTAGGTGCGGTTGGTGTCGCGGCAGCGGCAGTTGGTGGCTTTATGGGGTCGGTAATTTCACAAGGTGTGGGTAAGGCCATCGGAGCGATTGATAGCTTCTCATTGAAAAATGCCTTTGCATCGGGGCTTACCGCCGGAGCTACTGCGGGTATGGGAAGTTACCTACAGGGAGCTGAATGGGCTAACCAAGGTGCTAAGTCGATGAATAGCATCACAGGCCTCAAAGATCTGACTTGGCAAGGGCGTGCGGTAATGGGCGTGACCAGTTCAATTAGCTCGGTAGCGGCGAATAAGTTGGTTGGTAATCAGGCCAGCTTTAGATGGGGTAATGTGGCTGCATCGGCTGTGACATCCGGTCTTGGCGCGAACGCAGGGCAAATCGGACAAGGCACGTTGAACCCAATCAATGGTATTGTAAATGCCGCTGTGAATTACGGTGCTGATAAACTGTTTGGCAATCAAGCAAGTTGGAACTTTGGTAATGTAGCGGTTGATGCATTTGGCAATGCGATTGGTAATTCGATAGTGCAAGGGGTTATGAGCAAAACGGCACAGGCTAATCAGGATAGACAGGCTGAGCTAGATGCGATGTCCACTAAACTGACGCAGCAAGTCAATAAGAAGCTCGATACGCAACTTGATGCACAGCTGAATGAAACGCTAGAAAACGCCCAAACGCAAATGGCAACGGATTTAGATGCAGCAACGCAAAACGTGAGCGATAAGCTGCTTGCTGATCTGAACAGTCGCTATGATACAGAGATGTCAAAGTGGCAGTCGAGTAGCCTAGAATTGGCCGAACGCTCCAACGCGATGCAAGCTGAATATGCTGCAAAGTCATCAAGCTTAACCGCACGCTTTAATCAACAAATGGAGCGCATTCAAGTCAGCGGAGATGCCGCGTTTACACGGGGCGTTGCACGTGGTGAAGCCATGTATGCATCAGGCGTGAGAAACCGCGAACAAATCGGTGTTGATTTGCTGGCGGGAGTTGATGTGGAAGGTTACTTGAAGTGGAGAGAGTCAGAAGTCTTGCAAATGCAACAGTGGAAGAAAGATAACCCAAATTGGTCAAGATTAGGTGATGACCTATGGGATTTAGGTCAATCAGTTGCAGATAGCAGTGTCTCGATTTGGAATACGGCTGTTGATATGTCAAGTGCTTATAGAAGACATGATAACTATACCGATCTCACTTTTGAATTAATGCAAGGGGTTGGTAGCATGGCAGCAGATGTTGGTAAAGTTGCGATTAACTTGGTTGAAGTTGGTTTGTCTGCAACAGTACTACCTATATATCAGGAGCTTGGTTATCTAAACGGTGGGGCTGTTGAGCTTGAAGGGGGGAGCTATTATACCCACTCAAGTGGCTTAGGAGGCGGTGGGTCAGCTGCGATTTCGTTTAACCCTGATGGCAGTGGCGGAACGGCACTAGCGTCTGATTTCGGGTTCGAGAATTTCGTTCGCAAGAACTCGGTTTCTTTCGACGTGTCTCTGGCTACGGGCCCTCAGATGGAAGCAAATGACTTTTTAAATGGTTATGTTTTGGCTGGGGGAGCAGATGTAGACTTACCAACTTCGCGTCACCCCTTACTTCCTAATAGCGCTGGTGTGTTTACTGGTCACACTTACGATAGTGACCCTTTGCTTCACGGTGTTGGAGGGTCTAATCCAGCACGTAAGGAGCTTTATGGTGCCCAAATTGCTAAAACCTTCGAATTTGGTTCCGCGAGGAAATCTAATTCTGGCATTAGAAATTATGGAGTGTCTGGTCATGTAGTACGTCAGCAATCTTTCCAAAAAAGCTCTTGGGATTCGAGTTCTTTAGGGGAGTTTTTATATGGGTTCCAAAATATGCATTTTGCACAATATAACTGGCTGACAAAATAAGTTAAAAAGGAATGTGGAGTGAGCTGTAAAAGGCTCACTCTTAACCATTATGAAAAATTATACGACTGTTTATTCTCCAGCAATGATAGACAACTTTGAAATACACTATGAGTTAATTTTTACTAGCGTTATTTCAGTGTTGTTATTGAGTGCTGTTGTATTTCTATATACAAAGTACAAACAAAGTAACGCTCAGGAAAAAGGCTATCATAGGGTTTTATTGATAGGACTACCGGTGATTTTAGCCTGCTATCAATTAGTAACTTATCAGGATAGATTTAAGGAAACTAAATCAACTTATTTGAACTACGAAAAAGATGCAAACTTTAATTTAATAAGTGAGTTAGAGGGGCGTTTAATAGATGTTAAGCTTTTTCATAAGCAGTGGCCGGGTCACACGGCTGATGCTTTGGGAGAAGATTATTTATGGAAATTTGCAGAAGTTAAGACAACTAACTCAAGCTTGATTTTTAATATGGAAATAGATTGGGATCGTTCTCAAAAGAACGATATGCCAAAGTGTTTTACAGGTGACATAATTACGCTGTTTGAAAAGTACATCGGGTCCGAGGTTAAAATTAGATATTATAATTTCATGTCTAATTACCATAAAACAGACAAGTCTACTTCCACCTGTTTAGTAGATTTTAAAGTTAAGAAATAAAGATAAAAGTAAAATGATTTACTGCATCAGAAGCATCGTTTGCTAACTTGGAGTGGTTTGTCTAAGCTTTTAATTCTTCAAATTCGTATCAAATTCTAAGTTCAAGGAGTGAGCGATGGGGTTGGCAAGGAAGCGGCAAATCAGTTTGTCAGATAGCTATCATTATCATTGTGTTTGCAGAGCGTTTTTGTGGGCGTTATAGCTTGATGTAATGCTGAGTAATAGACATTGATTGACTCTTACACGATAGTTACAACGTTACTCAAAATGTGGTCAGCGTGATATTTACAGTAAACGCAAGGCGCAACCGTGGATATCTACTCTAACTCCTACTCTAATTTGTGGGTTTGCTTTTTCGGTACATTCTTTGGTTGCATTTAGAGATAGCCGATCGTAAAGCTATATAACAAGTGCTCAAGTAAGCTTCACAAAAGCTTGCTTGAGCTTTTTGCAAGCAATCTAGCAAGCCAATACTCGTCCCATAACACACGGCATCCCTAAAGGAGGGAACCTATGAAGATGTTAAATACAGCCACCCCACTAAGGGTAATATTATTTATCTCGATGTTGTTTGTCGTTTCGGGATGCGCAGTAAAATTAATAGCGACTTACGATGAAACAACTGACAAAAATGTTACTGCTCTTCAAAGAAAGTTCGAGACATTTCTTATTGATCTTGAGACTAAAGATGGACTTCCTGAGTGTAGTTATGAAAAAAATTCGGATTTTTATAGCGAATCAAAGGTTGATTTGAGCGCAATTAAAGTTCGTGCTGAAGCCATTCCTCAAAACGAAATTACAGTGGAGCAAGTATCTTTGCTCGCTGACAGCTTAAGTGACTTAGAGTCCTTGCACAAACTAAAAGATAAGAAGTCAAAATCGAGTGGCCAGCTTAAGTGTATAAGTTCAAATGAAGTAGCACTTTTTAGAAGCGCATTTAATTCTAGTTTTACTGCAATATTGAAGCTAGAGCTGGCAAAGAAACGCGGCGAAGAAGATTAATTAAACTGGAGAAAATGAGATGAGTATTGATGCAGGAGAATTAGCGCAAAGCATGTTGTCTGCTATGAAAGGTGTTTTATCTGAAAAGTGGCCAGAGATCAAAGAGTATGCAGAGTCCGAAGCAAAAAAACTGGCGGAATCATTTGTAGCAATTCAAACCTTAAAGAGCGCAGGGAAAATAGATGAAGAAGAAGCTGCTTTGCATTTCTCTATCCAAAAAAATGCTAGTAGAACCGTTTTGTTGACGATTAAAGGACTCAGTACACTGGCCGCTGAGCAAGCCATAAATGCTGCGCTAGACGTAGTCAAAGATACTGTAAACACAGCGGTAGGTTTTACCTTAATATAAGTAGAGCAAAGCCAGTTAACAGTGATATAGATCGTGGGCAGCCACCCAGCTTTTTATTTTTTGGGTGGTTTTTATGTATAAAGTCTGATGAGAGTTACTTAGATAAGTCAAGCATCGTCCATCGCTGTATCTAACGCTGGTTTAAACTCCTTTATAAGAACAATGCACCAGCAATCCAGCAACATGCTGGTTTGTTATTGATTTTCGCAAAGTGTTGAAAAGGCCTCGAAATGAGGCCCCAAAATCAAAAATGTTTAGAAAGACAAGTTGTGTCTAATACTGGGTGGCAATACATCACTTAACAATTACATCTTCTTCAAGCAAATAAATACTATCAGGGTTAGTCAGTGTAAATACTTTAACCGCCATGGTTTTTCCAGCCGCGTTTTCGCATTCAATGATTTGGTATAAAACAGGTTGACCAGCTCGTGAATTGTCGACTGTTAAATTGGTTGTGAATACATCAGAATGGAAAGGCCCAAAGCGTCCTTCGCCGTGAAATAATCCGAGCTCTACGCCACGGTTAGACAAAGTAGTGCAGCGACTACCGTTATTTTGATTGTTTATATTGAGTTTGCTGGTTACTTCATAGCTGCTGTGATAACCATAGGTGTTTGGGCGGTGAACAAACTCTCCTTTGGGTTCAACGCTGATCTGCCAATCTACAATGGGGGCGCCGGGAATATTGACAAGCACATCATAGTCTTCACCCGCTGCACTGGTACAAGAAACTCTTAGTCGTTTATTTTCCACCAAATGCCGCTCGGGGATGTCGGCTGCGGCTTGTTGAATGAATACTTGAGCAGCAACGTTTGATACATCGGCATGAGCAACATGCTCACCAGTTGATTGGGTATAAATATTACCATACTGGCACGAATCACCTACATTGCGTGGATGCAGATACACATTAAGTTGATGGGCAAATTCACTGGTGATGATAGCCGATGCAATAGGCCCATAACTATATTCAGTGACTCGTTCAAAACCATCGGTATCAAACGCCTGTTCTGGTAATGCGAGTGAGCTTGCAGACGCTGTTAACGTCGCGGCGGCGAATAAACTTAACTTTTTCATACAAATTAATCCTTTTGCTTTTATAAAGTTGACGAGTGAATGTGGAACTGGGCCCTTCCTTGCTTAAGCGAGACGATCATAGAACTAAATGACAGCGCTGACAATGTGTGGGTGTAAACTTTTAATGATATAAATCAATATATTATGATATTCATGTTTTTGATGTTTCATTTACATTATGCCCTGAAACGAATCCGTATAATGCGCAATGAGACACTATTGTGTGACGAGAAATGACAGCTACATTTTTTATCCGGTTGGAGGTTGACGGGACTTCATTGATTGCTAAGCACTGTGAATTTTCTGCTCTATCAACAAATAGGTTGTCCTGCATATATTCACAAATTTTGTTGATATTCTTAATGGTTAGCCGCTAAAGTTAAGTTTACTGAACAACTGCATGGAAACGCTATGAAGTTACCTATCTATCAAGTCGATGCTTTTACCAATAAATTGTTTCAGGGCAACCCTGCGGCGGTAATTCCACTAGATGATTGGTTGGAGGACGCGTTGTTACAAAAAATAGCACAAGAGAATAACCTATCAGAAACCGCATTTTTTGTGAAAGCGCAGTCGGGTTACGAGCTACGTTGGTTTACACCCAAAGATGAAGTCGACTTGTGTGGCCATGCAACTTTGGCAAGCGCTCATGTGTTATACGAACACCTTGGTTATGAGTATGAGTCGATACTGTTTCATACGCGAAGTGGTGTTTTAGAAGTGTGCAAAACGGCACAGGGATACAGTATGGACTTTCCAGCCGCGGTGCTTGAACAGATCACAGCTCCGTTGTCACTTGTTGGTGGCCTAAGAAATGTTGAACCAAAACAAGTTTTTACTGCATTTGACTATATTGTATTACTTGAAAATGAGACACAAGTCAGGGCGTTAGAGCCTGATTATAATACTTGGCGCGATTTGGACTTAAGGGGAGTTGTGGTAACAGCACCTGGCGATCAGGCTGATTTTGTCAGTCGCTGTTTTTTTCCAAACCTGAGTGTGGATGAGGATCCTGTGACGGGGTCAGCACATTGTGAATTAGCACCATTTTGGGCGCAAAAACTGGGTAAAAATAAGCTATCGGCGATACAAGTCTCTTCGCGTGGTGGCACCATTTTATGTGAAGTGAAAGGGGAGCGTATCGCTTTAATTGGCAGTGCGGTAGATTATATGAAAGGTGAAATTACTTGTGAATAAATAAAACCGCCAGCGTTTGGGCTGGCGGTAGTGCTTTATGCAGTATTATTTGCTCGCTTTATACTTAAGCGTCACATTTGCATAGGGAAGGATCCCACGTAGGCCAAAGTGCCATACGCCAGCCTGTGGGTTGTCTAAAGAACACTTCTCATTACTACCCCATAGATATGGGCGACAGTCATACTTGAAGAAGTGCGTTTTCTTACCACGACGGACATATAGATCAGCTTCACCTTCACCGCTGATACTTACTTCTAGATTTTTATATCCTTCTGGCAATTCAATAGAAAAACGTTGCCACCAGAACCAGCCCGATAGAGCAGTAAACTCGCCTTCGATGATATCTTGCTTAGACTGGGTTTTAAGCTCAATCACAATTGGGTCGTGATCAGACGCACGGTAAGCGTGCTCAGCGTACAAGCTTGCTCTGTGCTTATCTGACTTATATTCGGTGTTGTAGTCAAGCGCAACAGGCTCATCAGCATTGATATGCCAATCAGCGATGTCTACAACTTTTTCCATCATCGACTCACTTGCAAAAGCGTGGTCTAAGCTACCAATACGGCCTTGATATACATATGAGTAATCAGTTGTACTTTGGTGTAGCTGCTTTTTAATATCTTGATAGCCTTGCTCAACATAAGTGCGGATTGGATCTTCTTGGCCATATGCATTCATGTCACCAAGAATAATCGTATCTGGATCGTCCAGACCGGTAGGTGTTGTTGCTAACCAGCTAGAAAGTGCTTTAACTGCATCAACGCGAGTTTGATTCCAACAACCTTGGCCATCATTCTGATCTTGGTCTAGCCCTTGTGCTTTTGAACAGCTACCTTTTGAGCGCAAGTGAGCAACAACAAGGTTGAACGTTTCATTGTTTTGTAAATCAGTGAAGGTCTGTATAACAGGTGGACGGTTACCGTAGTCAAACGGAACCACTTCTGTAAATGCAGCAGTACCTACTTCTTTTACTTTGTTGCTACGGTAAATAATGGCTGACATGATGGCATCACCGCCAACTTTTTCAGTGCCTAGGTTTACATATGCGTAGGTGTTTTCGCTATCTTGTGCGTTTAATGCTGCGGTTAAATCAGCCAGTGCACTTAGTTCACTAAAGCCATCATTTTCCATCTCTAGAATACCGAACAAATCAGCATCTAGTTGCAGCATAGCGGCAACTGTTTTGGCCTTTTGACGCTCAAACTCTTCTGCGTTGTCTGCGCCACGTGGAGTTGGGAACCCCGCGCCTTGACCATCGCCATTGAAGTAGTTAAGTACGTTAAAGCTTGCGATACGCAAATCGCCACGAGTGGTTACTTCAGGAGCGTCAGTACGTGGGTTTGCTAAGATGAAGTTTGGCTGTACCGTAGGCTGAATACGATATTGACCGTAACCATAACCTAGCACACCTTGCACATTAGTGACCTTATCGCCTAGACGTAACGTGTTGTATGCATCTAGCTCAGGAGCAGGGTAAGGGATCACCTCAGGGTTTTGCGCCGATGAACCATCATCTAACAAAATTTCTTTTTGTTTGTTTTGCGCTTCAACTGCGTTTGCAGCTTCACCTGGCAATGCAATTTGTGTTGATTGATACAAACGCTCAGTACCTAAGCGCACTTCGCCGTAACGTTTCAAGCCGTAAGTATCATTTACAACTAGCTCGTTGGTTACTTCAACCAACATGCCTTCTACTGATTCAAGACCTGTTTCTAGTGGTAAAGTGATACGTGTTGCTGGTACTGACGCAGCTGAACCACATACTTTTAAAGTAGTAACCGAAGTCAGTTGTGTTTGGCCGTACTTTTCTTCAACTTTTCCAAGCACTTTTACGATATCGCCGTTGTTTACAGCGGTGCCAGTATAATAAACGAAAATACCTTCAGAGGTTAATACGTCATTATCTTGGTCATTTAGCTCTTCTTGTAAAAAGAAGCCCTTCAACTGGTCATCACCTTGTAATGCTGAGGTGACTATACCTTGTATTTCAACAACTTCACCAGCTAGTGGGCTCGCATCAGCGGCACCTTGTACTTGGCTGATCAGCACGTTATTTTGGTCGCAGATCAGGTCTTCAGGTTCAGGTGGCAACTCATTAGAGTGCAAACCGATATTTGAAAAGTCATCTTTAGCGTTAGCAAGCCATTGTGTAGAAGGTAAGAATGTGTCGCTGGTATCCGCATCACCAGTGATGAACTGTGGTTTACGAACTAGGCTTTTGTCTTGCGTGCTGGCATCGCCGTCTGACCAGCTAGAGCCTGGGTCAACACCGATTTGACCTAAGCTATCAATAATGTTGCCAGCTTTGGCAAGTACAACCGCATCGTCGCCGTTAAACCAACTGCCACCTGATAGCAATTGTGCTTTTGCTGTCAGTGTTTCATTGGCACTTGAGTGAGCAACAACGTAAGTCGATTTACCTGCCAAGCTTCCTTCTAATGCAATGGTACGGCCTGCATCAGCGCTGCCATTGAAATAAAAAGAAAGAGCGTAGTCAGTCAAATCAATAGCTTGTTCACTTGTGTTGTAAACCTCTACCGCTTTGTTATAGCTACTACCTTCGACATATTCTGAAATTATTAGCTCTGCATGAGCTGGAATGCAAGCCGCTGAGATCAGGGTTGCTAGAATTGTTTTTTTTAACATTTTATTATAGTTCCCGTGTTTAGCACTAATCTAGTGTGTTCACTAGATTTGGATATTCTACTCTATTTTTATTGCATTTGTGTTTAAATATTTTCATATCCAGTACATTGGTGATGTATGCATGTGATTTTTTCTGTTTCTTTTAAAGGGTTACGGGACTAGTCAAAGAAGTGGTTTAGTGATGAATTGGCAACTAATGAGATATATTGGTTAACATTTGGTCCGAAATAATGAAATTAATGTGCGATGGGTGACATCGCACATTACTAGTCAACTAAGTCAGAAGTAAGCATTAAATGACGCTGAAATTAAGTCACCTTGGTCACTGTCTGAATAGTAGGCACGGTAAAAATACTTGTCAGATAAGAAGTATTTCGCTTCCAACTGTAGGTCTGAGTCGTTTAGGCCCGCACCAACAGCAAAGTTAGTGTTGAAGTAATAGCTCGCCATAAAGGCGGTTACTGAACTACTGTGTTCGCCATCAGCATGACTTGCGTCTAAGGTAAAAAATGCACCGTCATCCAACTTTCTAAAGTAACGAGTTGATACTGACCAATTATCTAAATTGTCTTGCGCGCTTACAGTAACACCTAAATAGTCCGATTCATTGATCTGATGGTTATATTGCGCTTGCAACCAAAGTGGATCAGAGTTGTCTTCACGCACATATTGAGTGATTGATACTTTGAGTGCATCATTATAAAGATAACCAAACCCAATGGCATGATTGTCTTCTTCTCCTAAGTTTTGAACTTCGGCATTAACAAACCAGTTGTTGTAAAAGGCTTCACCAGAGAGACTAAAATAGTTATCGAAATCAGAGTCAGTATAACTTGCTGAGATTTTCGAGTCGGTATCTAAATACCCAAAGTCGTCCCATACGCCAGTATTTTGCTGTGGAGCAAAATAGTAACTCGTTGACAGTACCATAGAGTCAACGCTGTTTTGCTCTACGTGATTATATTCTGCGGTGTTAAACCATTGCTTATCAGAAGAGTTTTGTGTTGTTGCAAACGTACTAAGTGGTAGCAGCAACGAACAAAGAGGTAACAAGTAACGCATAGTGTTCCTTACATGGTTAGATAAATAAGTCGAAGGGCTAATAGGGCTTAGCCTAATTTTGTGCGTACCTTATAAACCTTTAAGACTTAATGCAAGCTTAAAGGTGTGACATGTATTTGGAAAAATGAATAGCAGAATCAGTATGTTGAAAAGAATATCAATTGTGCTCAAAATAGATGCGATAGGTTGCTGACCAAATTGGAAAATCAACATCCATGAGGTAGCAGACAAATTGGTCGGCGTTAAGGTTTGCATAATTTAACAGATACTCGACTTTAGCCTGCATTTTCATATCTTGGTTTAACAGGTTATGAGGATTCTCTAGAGAGATCACTCGTAATTCAGGAAAGTCAGGTAAGCGCTCTGTCCACATATCGCTTGAGTTTAACTTACCCTCTTCAATTTTTTGATTGCCGTGATAGCAACCGACATTAACATTGCTGCTCCTATCTATAGCTTTGTCTACGAGCACCAACAAAGTCAGCCGTTTTGTTGGGTTTTTAATTGAGATACTGGTAGAACTACACTGGCTTTTATGAGTCAGTGGATTAACCAGTTCATCTGGATTATTAAAAATGAAGGTGGCGTCAAAGCGAGGTGCGTCGGGAAGATCGTCAAACACTATTCCTGAATTACTGGGAGAATAGCTGCTATATGCTTGATCTAATCCTGTTGTTGAGAACTCACTGGCAATACCTATCGTAAATGAATTGGATTGGATACGACTGGCTTGCGTTAACAATTTTGGTTGGGTGAAATCGCTAGGGTGTGGATGTGTGTAAAACTGCACAAAAGGAGGTGCTCCACGTTGGCGTTTAATACCTGTTTTACTGATAAGTGCGATTTCTTGCAAAAAATCAGCGCTCGGGCTTTGACGAGTTAGTATATAGGTACAGAAAATGTGCTCAACACTAAACCCCAACAGTGACTTTGCTGCGTAATACAATTGCGCGCGTTTATCTTGCTGGTGGGGGATTTCATCGACATTAGGCTCGTGTAAGCTCTGTAGTTGGCGCTTTAGATCAGCATGGCTACTGGCATACATTTTTATGCTCTTAGCAAACAAATGACATACTTGTTGGAGCTGCTGGTAATTCGTGACACTAATGTGGGTTTGTAATTTGCTGGTAAACTCTTCTAAGGCCTTAATTCCAGGTAATTGCAATAGTACTAATTCGCCCGTTGCTGCCTTTTTTGCATTGAAAACGCGCTGACTGTTTGACCTGTGATAGTCCAAAAATTGAGTTAACCCATTGATTGTATGAGCTTGTAAGGGGAGTTCTGCAAAAACCGCATTGAGGGTTTTTTTAATTCGTTCACCTAATCTGGTAAGTTCACTGGCGGTTTGCTGATTAAGTCCCATGATATCAAGTCGTTATTTTTATATAAAAGTTAGATTACATGGGACTTAGGTTTTTTTAAAGTCCGGTCGAGAAATTAAAAATTACTTACATGCTTTGGCAAGCGCCTACACGAGTCCATGGACCCCAAGGACCTGAAGACTCTGGGTGTTCACCCTGTACCCACCAGTTAGCACGATATACACTGCCATTGACATGTGCAAGAGTACCTGATTGGTAAACTTTCTGCGCAGACCAAGCATCGATACCATTACAATCACCAGCACCGCCATCTGTTACTGAAACAGACTTTGTCACAGAAGTTGTTTGGTTATTGCTGTCAGTGATTGACAAGGTAACTTGATAGCTGCCAGCCTGTGCGTAAGTGTGACTAGGAGCAAATGCTGAACTGCGGTTTCCGTCACCAAAGCTCCACTGTACTGCAACAATGTTACCACTGCTATTGTTGCTAAAGTTTACATTCAAGCCTGATACAGATGCGCTGAAGTCAGCTACAGGTGTTGATGCATCACCACAAGCTTCACCTTTTTGCCATACGCTTGGGTACATGTCAGGTTGGGCACCTTGTGACCACCAGATTGCTTTGTATTCATAACCGTTGAAGCTAACTTTATCGTTAAGCGCATAAGACTTTGATGCACTCCATGCTTCAACACCGGTACAACTACCTGGATCATCACCGTTGGTTACGCGTACTTGTTTAGAAGTTGTATTCGTCTGACCTTTAGTATCAGTTACGGTAAGTTGAACATTGTAAGTGCCTGCTTCGCTGAACTGATAAGTTGGGTTCGCTTGTGCCGAAGTACCACCACGGTTGTCACCAAACTTCCAGCTATGGCTGCGAATACCGTTGTCGTCGCGCGAACGGTCAGTAAAGCTTACAGATAGTTGGTCAACAGAGAAGTCAAAGTCAGCTACTGGTGCGCCATCATCTGGGTCAGTGTTACCAATACCAGTTTTTGCTTTGATCCAGTCTAGGTAGCTGGTTGTTCTGGTAAATGCTGATGCGCCTTGACACGAGATACCCCAGCTTACAGTACCAATGCTGTAAAACTCATTGCCAACGCGTACCGCGTATGGACCACCACTGTCGCCGTTACATGCTGAACGACCACCTTGACCGCCACCACAGATCACAGAGCTGGGAATGTTGAAATTTAGTTGGCTGCTACAGGTAGAGTTACTGATAACAGGTAAATCTACTTCACGAAGCACATCGCTTGCGCTGCCTCGGTTTGACGTTAACCCCCAACCCGATACGGTCACGTTATCACCAACCGATGCGTATTGCTGTTCAATTTCGCGTGTTGCAAGTTTTGCAGGAGTGTACTGGCTGTTAGCTGGCGATGCTAAACGTAGTACCGCGATATCATAACCTGAACGAATACTGTTAGCACCACGCCATTGTTCATGGCTGATAATCTGAGATACACGTAATGTCTGGCCGTCGTTACGGCTGATTGAATGTGCGCCAACACGTACAGTTAAGCCGCTTGTGCTTGCGTTGTCTACACAGTGTGCAGCAGTTAAAACCCAGTCTTGGCTAATCAATGTACCACCACAGCCCTGACGGCCATTCATTAGTAATGCAACTTGGTAAGGTCTTGATTGTGGTTGGGTTTCAACACCACCAACAATACTGATATCTACGTCTGGTAGTGCTGATTGTTTGGCTATCAACAGAGGAGAAGAAAGCGTTCCTAAAACAGCTAAAGTTATTGTTGTCATTTTTATGTTGTTCATGTTGTATCCTTGTTGTTACTCGTGAATGAGTAATCTAGGAATAATCTGAGATACGGTTTGGATCAATAGCTAGATTAAAACTTACCCATGGTATGACCAGATGTTTTTTGACCAACTGGAACAATAAACTCTCCTAAATTAGTGACTTATGCGTATTGTTTTATTTACAAAAGCAATGTAAATGAATGTAAATATGTTGGTATTTTATGATAATTGGATGAATTTTTTGTTTAATTGAATGGGGTGGTGTAATTAATGCGCCAGATCTCTAGCCGTCTAACTTACTTATAAATCATCACTTAGTGTGTTTATCCAGTCATTGATGAAGGGGCTCAGTTTTGGATATTGTATATGGCGTAATGCCGCGTAATCGACATTTTCCCTAACGAAGCTAATGTATAAGGTTCTTAAACATTAGTGTTTGTTTACTTTTTGCCTCCGTGACAAACAGATTGTTTACCATTTAAGGCATTGATACTGGGAAGAAAAAATGATGAAAAAGTTAGTGTGGGCGTCATCTTTGTGCGTACCGTTAGTTTTGGCTGGCTGTTCATTGATAGGAAATGAAACGTACCGAAAGGAAGTCGAGGGTGCAAAGCTGCAAGAAGGTATTGATGAGCTACCGCGTATATTAGTCGTTTATGGTGGTGATATTATTACCGCAGATGAAAAAAATCATGTGCTTCGACATGAACAGGATGATGTCGGCCTACTGATTGTTGACGATACCATTGCTGCAATAGGTGACTTAGGTAAGATTAATGCTCATATCAAGGTTAATTACTCACACTTGGAGTTGCCTGTACGCTATTTGGATCTAGCTGGTAGAACACTTATGCCGGGCTTCATTGAGCCACATGCTCACTTAAAGCTCACTGCACAAACCTCTTTTGTTCCTAATTTAATGCCGTGCTTGCCAGATAAATATCAGCAGCAGCTTAACCAAGATTATGGTTGGTTGTATTACCAAGGTAAGGACATACCGACTCTGCAACAGAATGTAAGAGCAAATTGCTACCTCTATGTTGAAGAGGCACTAGATGCTCTAAGGTCCAGCAAAGTCAGCAGTAATAAGCAATGGTTGGTTGGTAATGGACTTGATCCATCACGGATGTTGCTGTCTCAAAGTAATAACTATTCATTCTTGCCTAACCCAAATAACGATGCGGGCATCGACGCGAAAAATAAAGCTGCGTTCGCTAAAGCGCTTAACGACAACAAGGCATTCTTACAATTTCCTATGCATTACATACAAGATGCACAAGCGTTTGGTACGAATGCAGTAAAGAGACAAAGTGATGTATTAGCGACTCATCCAGTTTTGGTGTTAGATCAATCGGGGCATTTGGGTTATGCCAATATGGTTGCGTTTAAACAAACGGGACTGTGTGACAAAACGCTGTCAAAATCAGAGATTGCCGACCTTAAGCTTAAAGATGAGATAGACCAAAGTGTGATTAACCGTGATGGTAGTGTCACGCTTAGCTGTGAAGCAAACAGTAAAAGTGCTATGCAATCTTATCAGCGTATTGTGCAAGCTAAGTATTTTCCTGATGGGGATTGGGCAATCGTAGAAAATAAGGGCCAGTGGCAGTATTCAGGGTTGTTAAAGGAACAAAGTTCTTATGTGCCTTTTGTAGAGGCGATAGCTAAAAACTTTGATTCAAAGCATCTTAATGTTGCTGGGATGCTCAAACATGGCGGTGCAAATGTAGCATCCAACCCAGTTGTATGTGATTTAGAATCGAAGAGCCCGGTGACAAAAGTGATGGAAAATATACTTAATACTTCATCACAGCAAGGGGTGACCACCTTCGTTGAGGGCGGATCAACGATAGACATGGTCAATAGTTATAAGTGTATTGTAGAGTCTGGCAAAGCGGCGACTCGCATTCGCTCCTTGTATGATTGGCATGACTTGAGTAAGAAGCTCGCTGAAGATAAAGACGAAGGCAAAGAGAAAAGTGATAGTGACCAGTACAAAATTGCATTCGATAACGTAAAGTACAAAGGCATGCTTTCGGTTGAGGGAGTGAAGCTATGGTCTGACGGCTCGACACAAGGGTGTAGCGCCAACTTAAGTCATGACTATGATGCCGCTGGCTTATGCGAGATGTTTGGTTCTGGGCATGTTGACTTTAATCGCAAGCAAATCGCGAAAAATCTACAACAGTTTGCGGATTCTGGCTGGTACATTAATCTGCATGCAAATGGAGATGAGGGGATCGAAGATTCCATCGGTGCTTTGCTAGATATGAATCGCTCAACAGCGCCACTGTGTGATGATGCGGATCATCAAAGCAGCTATGCTTGTTTGGCACATACCATTATTCATTCAACGGTTAATCGTGCTGATGACTTCTCTACAGATGATGTTCCAAGTGTGGTTACAAAATATATAGAAGCACGCCAAACACTGCCAAATCTTATGCCCAGTCACTTAATTGGCCACATTGCTTATTGGGGTCGTTCAATGGAAAATGAATTGGGTGAACAAAGAGCTAAAATGATCAACCCAATGCAGGTAGAGCTAGAATCCGGTATTCCTTTTTCAATTCATAGCGATTTAAGCATTAGTCCACTGTTTCCTATATGGTTTATTGAACAGGCTGTTACCCGCAATACCTGGTATTACCCGAACCTTGAAGGTAATGGCACGCCGCTTAATGCTGATCAGGGTGTTAACATTATGGACGCGATTAGAGCTCTCACTATTGTGCCTGCAAAGCAACACAATATTGCGGATAAACTTGGTTCAATAGAAGAAGGTAAGCTGGCCGACTTTATTGTGCTAGACAGTAATCCACTTGATTTCAATACCGATAAGATTGGGAAGCAACCATTTGATATACATAAAATTAATGTTGAATGTGCGTTTGTATCAGCAAAGCAGATCCCTTGGTTTGATTTAGCTGAGCTAAGCAAAGGCAATGAGAAGTATAAAGACTCTAAATGCCCGCTTTACACTAAATCCTTATAATTAACAGACGATAGCGCACGGGATTATCTGTGCGCTTTTTATTCACTCAACAGATAACTAAAGCTGATAAAAGTCTTTTACTTTGCTTGTTATCCCTAGCCTTATCAAAGTCGACTCGTTTGCGATAGTAATGTGTTTATCGACATTTCACCTTCCCATAAATTCTGAAATGGTTTATTTAAATCTTAAAAATCAATGTAATACACTTTGTAAAAGGTATGGTGTAGGTGTTGTTTTGGATTTGAGATTTAGCGTAGCACGCAGCGAGTGTTGAAATTAATTTTACAAAAGGTGGCTTTTTTTAACATTCTGGCTTGACCTCTGACCATTGTGCTCTAATTTTAATTTGTTATTAAAATGTAATAATTGGAGCAAGTATATGAAACAACATGTTTGGGCGGCCATGATTGGCCTATTTACTTTTTTCACGCAGGTAGCTCACAGTAGTGAACGACTTGAATATCCTGTGGTACTGGTACATGGCCTGTTTGGCTTTGATAACCTATTGGGAGTCGATTATTTCTACCGAGTACCTTCTGTTATTGAAGATGAAGGGGCAGCTGTTTACGTAGCTGAGGTCTCATCAGCTCATAACTCTGAATTACGTGGCGAGCAATTACTCGAACAAGTAGCACTGATCAGAGCGATTACCGGTAAAGATAAGGTAAACCTAATTGGTCACAGCCAAGGCGCACAAACTATTCGTTATGTGGCTTCGGTTAAACCTCAATGGGTGGCTTCAGCTACCAGTATTGGCGGGGTTAACTGGGGCAGTCGCTTTGCTGATGTGGTAAGAGGCAGTGTCGACAGCGGTTCATTCTCAGAGCAGTTTTTAGCCTCACTGGCCAATGGTTTAGCAGGCTTGATTGATTTGTTATCTGGTAAAGCGACCGCTCCTAAAGATGCCTTAGAAGCTTTGTCAGCATTGACAACTGAGGGTTCTGTGGCGTTTAACCAAAAATATCCTGAGGGCGTACCAAGTCATTATTGTGGACAAACTGACGCTTTGGCTAGCAACGGCGTGTATTACTTTTCATGGAGTGGCAGTAAAGCGTGGACTAACGTGTTTGACCCTGCCGATAACGCATTAGCACTGTTTTCACAGGTATTTGATGAGCCCAACGACGGGCTGGTATCTGCTTGTTCAAGCAACTTAGGCCAAGTAATAGGTAATCAATATAAAATGAATCACCTTGACCAAGTTAACCAAACAATCGGTGTGCATCATTTGTTTGAAACCGATCCGCTAACACTTTACCGTCAGCATATTCGTCGTCTTAAAGGGTTAAATCTATGAGTAAGTGGAGTCTTGCCGTTGTTATGTTTGGTCTGTGTTTGATCTTGGGCTATGTCTACTTCATTGACGGTGAAACGCTATTATTTGAGCACAAACACACGATTATTTTGAATGAGTCTGAGCTCAGTCAAACTGGCAAGACTCCACTTATAAATACAATTCAAGCCGGTGAGCAAAGCCATCAACAATGTGACGCTATTTCGAAAGCCGATAAAAACACACTAGACGATTGGTTGTTGGCACTACAAAAAAATAACCAACATCAACAGTGGCGCTCGCATCTTAAGCAACTTGATGAGTGTTTACATGATGATGTTGAAAACTACATGGCCTACAAACAAGCACTGATGGAAGTAGATGAGAACCTAAATATTTTAGAGCGTCATGCGCTTTTGCAATCATTACAGCAACGCTTCTTCTCATCAGATCAAATAACACTTTGGTTTAAAGAGGAAAATGCTTGGAATGAACAAACAATCAAGCGCTGGCAGATACTGTCTGATAAGCGCTTGAGCAATGCTCAAAAAGAACAACTTATTAATCAACATATCAGCCAGCTTCCTGAGCAAGAGCAGCGGTTGATCAGAAACAGTACACAATTACATGAACTTGCCGACAGCTGGCAGCAACAAGATTACAATCAACTCAGTGCGCGTTTTGGTGATGAAGCTGCTGAGCGTATTGTTGCACTGCAAGTCGAACAGGCCAATTGGCAACAGAAACTGGTCAAGTTCAAACAGGAACGTTCACACATACTTGCACTTGAGCTGGCGCCAGATGCAGAAACTCAAGCCATTGAACACCTAAAGCAAATTATGTTTAGTGAAAACGAGCGAAAACGCCTACCCAATACATCCTTAGCAAAGTTTTGATTTTTATCTGTAATAACTGGTACTTTGTTATTCTCACAGAAAAATTTGCAAGAAAGGGAATGCCATGCGAGTCAAGTTGCTTTTGATTGTGGCTTTATATTCGGCCTGTGGGCTCTGTGGTACGTCAAATTTTCAAGTCACTAGCGTGTCGAATGCCGCTTTTATCATCACTGAGAAAGACTACGGGACCAACATTGGGCTAATCAAAACCCGCGAGGGCGTTGTGGTGATAGATCCAATGCCAGGTAAGAAGAATCTAGACAAGCTTTATCAAGTTATACAACAGCGCAGTAAAGCGCCTGTACGCTATGTGTTAAATACCCACCAACATGGCGATCATACCGGTGGAAACGCCTACTTTGTTGAACAAGGCAGCAAGGTTGTTGCAACTGTTAGTGATTTACCCGAATTTACAGAGTTTGAGTTAAAATCACATACATCAAAAGACAAAGTGTTCTACCACAGCAAAAGCAATAGTGTGTTTGTTGGTGATATTTATGACACCAGTTGGCACCCAACATTTTACGCCGGTGGTCTATCAGGATTTAATCAAGCCATCGAGAAAATCCTCAATATAGGGAATGAGGATAGCCTGATCATTCCGGGACACGGCAAGCCGACGAGTAAAGTAGAGTTACGTCAGTTTAGAAATCACACCATTACATGGGTAGAAGAAATAAAAGCCTTGAAAGAAAAGGGCATGAGCGTTGAAGAAATCATGAACAACGACAGGGTTAAAGCGTTGTTGCGCAATTTCAACATCGCTAATAAACAGGACTTTATTCCAAAAAATGCCTTTAAACGATTTATTGAAAGAACCTTTACGGTGATTGATAGCGGTAATTAATGTGCGCTCATATCTGATCTGACAGCGAATTTCAGATGGTGAAAGATACCAACCTCACAAGGTATTCTAACTTGCAAGATTTTGCTAGTAACCTGTTATAGCTAGGTAAAACTATGAATGTAAAACTTTTAGAACTAGAAGAAATTCTTACTCATGTAATGATGGATCTTGCTACAGCTGTGGATGTATTAAGAGATTATGAGTCAAGAGCTTGGTTTCAGGAGCCAAGCAACATGTAGAAAAAACAATGTGTCTGGCGTCTTTGTATTTCGGCAATAGTTTTGAATTGCTCAAAGTATATGGAAGTTAACGAAAAATACGGAAAATACTTTAAAGAGGAGTTACACGAATATACCGAATTAAGGAATAAGTTTTATAACGAACTTAATAAAAACACATCGATTAAAAAGCTAAGAAATTACACAGTTGCTCATGTTAGTAATAAAGCAGATTACCTTAGTGCAAATGAAGTTCAGAATGAAATTGTATCTATGTTTGGCGGTAATCATGTAAGTGAATTCCTAAATTGGTTATGTCCAGAAGACATAGATAAAACCGATAAGAATAAAAGTCTCGTAGGGTGCTGGAGCAACTTAGAGATGCATTGTCAAAGAAGGTATAACAACTGCTCCAACCAAGGGACGTAAAACAGTAGGCTTGTGCTCATTTAGCCAAGCTTTTCGGACCCATTATTGCGTCTACCAGTTGATCTCGTAGCACTAATGAGACGTAAGTAACTGAGCTTTAAAACGACTAGGCTTCAAACGAGTGAGGAACGAATATTTACTCTCTAGCTAGCCATAATTTTTTTCCTATTTAAATTCAATAAAATAGGTGGAAAATTAAAATTGCACCTCAATTTACACTACCCTGTCAAAGTATTAAATTTTTCGACCATATGCTTATCAATCTCCTTGATAAGCGTATGTGGTAAGCCTAGATGTTTGGCTTGATGACTAAACGAACGAGTTATTTCGAAGATCTCTTCAGCCATAATCATAATCGCTTTCTTAGAAGATAACCCTGACTGAGCAGCTAACTGGTCTAGTGCGCTCTTTGGCGTTCGGCCATTACCACCAAATGCCGTCATATGCTCTTTATAAGGGCTATAAACAATGTCGTAGAAAGGCGATAGCGTCCAGTTATCGGCGTCACTGGCAAGAAAACTAAAGTTCTTACTGTGATCATCTTGGTTAACCGTCAGGTAATTAAACATGCAGCGCTTAATGAGCTTTTGAGACTCAGTGACACCACACATGATGCGTGTCGCTTTAACTAAATCTACATAATCCAAAGAAGGCTCTCGAAACGGTGCATCTAACAATCCGCACGCAGAAATCATATGAATTCGACCGCCTTGCTCGGTGCAATCAAATCGTTCCTGCTCTAGCCAAAATCGTCCATTGCCTGCATCAATTAAATTAAATTCAGGAACCTCTATGCCGACATCACGGGCCATCTGCATGTAGCAATATTCGACTAATGATTCAGAGTGTTTCAAGTCAAACTTTTCAGATGTCAGCTTTACGATAAGCTTTGTTCCTAGTGCATTATCTAATGATGTATATTCCCCATTCGATAAACGTGTAACGTTCATTTTGGGCCTAGCACCACCCGAACCACCAGTTCTCATTAAATGCTCGAGCAAAGCAGACTCGGTGCCTTCAAACTCCTCAATTGCAGCTTGGCCAAGGGTAATGATATCAATCGACTCCGTGGGTTCATCAAGTAAATCTAATTCTGGCTCATAGCTCAACGCACCCATACATCTATCACCTAGATAAGCCAAACGTTCTAGGGCGGTAACTTCTTTTGGGTTATGAGCGTTTTGCCTAAATACACGATCCATGAGATAAAGACCCCAGCCATCAGGGAGACTATCTCCAAAAACCCCGTGAATGCCGTAATGTGGCTCTCTAGGCGCAGCTTGGAGGCTTGTATCAGCCTTTAAATTGAATGGAGCCAGAGAGGTTGGGTGAGTGCCTAAATAAGCCTCATCAAATTGAAAGAAGCTTTGCTGACTATTTTCAACGAGCTTGCCGACAAGTACCTTTTCACCTGTGCTAAGCGTTCGTTTTACGGTTAGGGGTGATTTAAGCATGTCGGAGCACATCCTCTATTGATTTAAATTCAGGCTCAGACGACTTTGTCAGCTCTTTCACTTTTTTCAAGTCACCGACAGTCTCATAAAGCATGAGGAACTGGCGCAATGAGATATTTCCAGATGACTCAAACTTTCGGATCGTCGCGTAAGGCACACCAGATAGTTCGGCCATCTTCCGAACGCTGAGTTTATCTTTTTTTCGAGCGGATTTGATAAATTCTTTGAGATCCATCTGCAAATCATAAGCGGTATAGAGAGATAACATACATGCCTCAAAAATTGTCACTATAGTATCAATTGTAGCATGAATATTTATTTTATTGCTATTATTGTAGCAAATAAATGGGGTTGATAGTCATTGCTTAATTAACACGACTAGAGGCCATTATTGGGAGTGTTAAGGTGCTACTATAATAGCAAAAATAAGGTTTTTTGAGTTGTATTTGCTATCATAGTGACAGAATAAAAGAGCAGGCTAACATCCTTCAGTTATAGAAGAGGGGGCTGCGGGGTATATTTTCCAGTATGAGACATATTGAGAAGTAAGCGCCTGAATTCTGGAGTACAGAAGTCTCAAGCGGGCGAATTACGGACGGCTACTATACTTGTGAGTTTTATTAATCTTGCTCTAAAAATTAACAACATATATTTTTGATAACGTTGGCAACTAGTTATCAATTTTGTTAAAACTAAATCATTCAGAAAAGTGCGCGATTTTCGCACTATTAAATAGTTAGCTACCTTTTGAAATTTGGAGTACTCATTGAATAAAAATAACTTATTAGCAATCAAGCAAGCGATGTTTATTCCTGTATTCGCTTTTTATAATATATTCGTAGGGCTATTGGTATCAGGCTATAGTGTTGTAACTCAACATATTAGTGAACTAGCTTTGGAAGCGCAGTTCTTTGCTTACTCTCATAGACTTGCTGATGTGCTAATTGGCTTGTCGATGTGCCTATTCGCAATAGCTTGTCTTTCGATTGCTAGAGCCAAATTTACTTTTTTAACCATGTTTTCATTTGGCATAACATGGATTTTTGCTGGTATATTTATTCTAGGTAGTCCATTGCATGATCTGTATGGTCTAACAACGATATTAATAGTAGTTCCTGTTTTATTCGCCTTAGAAATGAATGATTATTATTCCTCAAAGAACTTCCAAGATTTCTGTGTTTTAATAACATTAATTCATATTGTTTTCTTCTGGTTCTTTAGTTATGGATTCATGCCTATCGAGTACAAAGGAGTTACGCAGCGAGTTTGGGTTGCAATTACTCTTGTATGGTACGGGCTAGCTGCCTATCAAGTTGTATCGGTAGCTAACAAGAAAATAAACAAGGATACGTAACAGTTGGCTACGTTTCGATGCACTCACAATTTTAGCTAACCATTACGTAGCCTGTTATTTAGGTGTTAGCTACTCAAAGGAAATATTTTGCGCTATTTGAAAAAGTATATTATCCCCTCTGTAATCTCTGGATTGTTAGCAACAATTATTGCTACAGGTATTACTATTTAC
Source organism: Pseudoalteromonas byunsanensis (assembly GCF_001854475.1). Classification (GTDB taxonomy): domain Bacteria; phylum Pseudomonadota; class Gammaproteobacteria; order Enterobacterales; family Alteromonadaceae; genus Pseudoalteromonas; species Pseudoalteromonas byunsanensis. The sequence continues at coordinate 187,365 of NZ_MNAN01000037.1, read as the reverse complement.
TGGACGAAATCTTACGAAAAGGAGAGGGTTATTGTAGATTACCAGACAAGAATATTAAGAGATGTAGCTGGTTTTAGATACATTTTAAATTTCCCAGATAGACCTGGTTATGAAAGGTTTGTATCAGCTTTCAATCAAATACCATTTGCATACAGCGAGTCTCCAGAAGTTATAAATAAGTACAATGAATTTGTAAAAATAAGAAGTAATTCGGGATTCAGCGAAGAAGTTTCAAATCAAGCTTTTGCAAATATAATTTTTGCTATGATGGACAAGTTGGCAATTCCAAGAGACAAAGTTGGTGACTCTATTGTTAAACAAGTTTTCTCGGTTGGAAACCATAGCTAACAAGCGCAGCAACGAATGGACGCAACACATTGATTAAATCTTTTTGCTGGTTATCCATATAATCAGCGTGGCAGCTTTAGTTTGCTCAATATGTAGGCTTTTGTCTTGCCTTCATACTCTTACACTCTACAGTAGATGCGTGTGCTGTAGGCACAATCGAGTTCATAAAAGTACCTAAAGAGGCAAACACGACCCTCATTCTATCAGGCCAGCTTTTATAAACTACTGAGTCTATATAGAAACAGATATCAACAACGTTGCAATGAGCCCGCCTATGCCGACCCATTTAGTTATCATCGCTATTATTTTTTTAACCATTTTCAACTCCTTTGAAAGGGTCAGCAATATAACTTTTCAAATATAGATACCGAACGACTCATTGCCAAGCAACGCCTCCAAATGTATTTACATCTAAAGGTTCGTAAGTGAATTCATCGCTTTGAAAGTAGTAAACTTTGGGCGAAGTGCAGATGGAAGACAATAAAGCTGTGCGCAATAGTTACAAAAATACCTCTCTTGCAATTTCACTAAAATAGCTAATATTCAATTGTGCTACATATTTAACTAAAAATTAACCTTGATGCCTTTAGACTGCAATCTAAAGCTAGATTGAGTGTATAAATGGTACGTAGATATGGAAACTTCAGTGACTAAGTTCGACACACTTGCCAAAGTATTGCATTGGTTATCAGCCATTGTGATTCTTTGGGCCACGTTTTCAGGGCTCTTCCTTGTTGCAGTTGGGGGGAAAAGCGAATGGAAATTACTTATTAGTGAGTTTAATGTATCCCTTACAACGGTGTTTATTCCCATTTTTTGTGTACGGATTATTCATGCAGCACGCACTGCTAGGCCCTGTTATCAGGGGGAGCTGAGCGCTGCACAGATCTTGTGTGTACGCTATGTACATATAACTATGTATTTGTTAGTTATGCTTTTATTTATATCTGGGTTGCTAATGATGCGCAGCGAATTTCAAGTGTTCAGGCTGATAACAATCCCGCCATTGATAGAGCAAACTCAGGTTTCACAATTTTTTTCTTGGGTTCATCAATATGTCAGCTACCTATTGACGGCATTGATCATACTCCATGTTTTCGCAGTGATAATACATCAACGCGCAGGTAAAAAAATCTTGCAGCGTATGTTGTGGTGAGCAACAACGTGGTCTATCGCATAGCAACCTGTAGATAAACGCAAAGCTTTGGTTTTGTGTCAAAAAAAAGCTAGGCTGAGAAAAAATCCATAAAGGCAGTCTATTTATGTTTATCAGAGCCGCTACAGCGAATGATCTTCACGATATTGCACAGTTACATGCCAAAAGTTGGCAGGAAAACTATACAGAGGTTTTATCCTCTGACTACTTAGCGCACCGAGTGATTGAAGAACGCACTCAACTATGGGCAGACAGGTTAACGGCGCCAAGTGATAATCAACTGGTTTTAATAGCCCAGTTAAACGGTGTGTTTAGTGGTTTTATCTGTGTTTTTGGCGATAAGCATCCGCAGTTTGGTAGTATTATAGATAACCTACATGTCACATCAGACGCCAAAGGAAAAGGGATTGGCACTCAGTTACTCTCGTCAGCGGCCAAGTGGGTACACACTCACTACAAAGATCTTGGTGTATATCTAGAAGTATTGGAATGCAACCCAAAGGCGATTGGCTTTTATGAAGCATTAGGTGGACAAAAACGCTCAGAGGGCTATTGGCATACTCCCTGTGGTAATAAAGCAAAAGAATTTATTTACACTTGGAAAGGCCCCTCAACACTCATTAGATAAATCGTATCCATACGCAAGGTACAGCTTGAATAAGTTTGCTCGATTTCACGGGATATACCATCACACTGTGTAGCAAATTGACTAAAAAAATAATAAATAGGGAAAAGTACTATGCAAATAAGAAAACTCAATACGCTTCGTGGGCTTGCAGCGCTCATCGTTTTTTTCACCCACTTTAGCGACATCACCAATTGGCTCGAAGGGGTGCTAGGAGGTGGCTCAGGGGCATATGGTGTGATGCTGTTTTTTATGTTGAGTGGATTTTTGATGTCATATCTCTATTTAGAACAGGGATTTACTAAAGATAACGTCAGTCACTATTTTTTAGCTAGAGCGGGCAGAGTATTACCACTTTATCTACTGGTTGTTATGGGGTCGTATTTGTTAACACAGGTCGGTAACGATAGCTTGTACCAGATACCCGATGTGAATGCCTTACTCGGTCACTTACTGTTCTTGTATGGTGAAAGTGTACTTTGGTCTATTCCCCCCGAAATACAGTTTTACTTGATTTTCATAGTATTTTGGTCGCTAGCAAAACATCGCGCAGGGTATATCTATCTGTTGGTCGTCGCGGTGATGATAGGCTTGTTTTTGACTAATTTCCCGAAAATATTTGGTGATATTAAAGGGGTGCCATACAACGAGTTTAATGTGCTCAGATCACTTCCCTACTTTTTTGTTGGGATGCTATTTGGCATGCATTATAAATCAGCAGTGATCCCCAGTTATCTCAAAAAGCATTGGTTTATTCTGGCGCTGTGTTTGATTCCATTGTTATATCCTGAATTTTCGCCCATTAAATCCGATGCCAAACATAGAATGTGGCTGAGCTATGAGGTGTTATTGTTAATGGGGGCGGTATTCTTTTGCGTGGTGTTTTTAGTCCCAGATAACAATGTGTTGTTGGCCAATAGAGTGGGGGACTTTGTTGGGAAAATATCTTATTCATTGTATTTGCTACATATGCCAATTATCAATGCAGTTAATCATCTATCAATTTCGATTGAGTTAAAACTGGTGCTGTCTCTGCTGTTAAGTGTGCTCGTTGCTTACTTGTCATTTCGACTTTTTGAGCGACCCATTGCTAAGATTATTCGGCGTGCGGGTTCACCGAATCAAAGCAGCCACTCGGGCGTGACGTCACAGTCTGCGGTGTAACGACCATCGTGATTGATAATATCGCCAGTGAATAAACACCGTGAGTACAAGTGAGCGAAGGGGTGGTAGCTCCTTCGCTTAGTTATTGTTTATTTACCGCTACACCAATATGAATGACAACACACTCAACCAAAGTAGTTGAAAGCCATAAGAAATACGTTGATGGATGCCGGGATTATTTTGCGCTTTAAAGGCTTTGGTCAAAGCAACCAAAGTGCAAACAGTGGCAATAACACAAAAGATTGAAAAAATACGAAAAGATAGCGTAACCAGTTCGGTCGTTGGGCTGATGGCAATTAAAATTGGTGCAATAATTAACGAAAGCAACATAACAAAACCTGCCCAAGTGTGTATTTTACAATTAAAGCTGGGAGTTTTGGTATAAGGGTCTGCATCCATTGGAAAATAACCCGCAACCCAAGTACCTATTCCATGTGCAATGACAAGCCAACCGGTAGCATTAACGAGCACAGAAACGTTGGAAAGCTGCGCTAAGTGCCAGCCAAAGAAGCAAAATAGCAACCCCAGCGGATAATTATTAATTAAGGGAGACAACTTCTCTGTAGGGCTACCAGTTGCCCCTAACTCACTGCAAAATTGTTTAGTGTGACTGTAGCCGGGGTAGTATCGACTTGCCACATAAACACCAATGAAAACCCAAACAGAGGCTATGAATCCACAATAAACTGCAATACTCTCAAACATCATCACATTTCCTTTGTATGTTGATCTTCCAAACGCTAGTACGTCATAAATCTAAACGTTGATTTTACCCTTGAGGTATAACACCCCATTACCTGAGACAACGATAGACGTATCTGCAACATGACATGTAAGTACACCACCGCGTTTTGAAGCTTGGTAAGCAATTAATTCGGTTCTGCCTAACTTTTCAGCCCAATAAGGGGCAAGCCCAGCATGAATTGAGCCTGTAACTGGGTCTTCATCACCGCCATTTGCAGGCCAAAAGTAACGAGAAACAAAGTCATACTCGTTGGATGGTGCTGTGACGACAACATCCAATGGCGCGAGCTGCCGTAATTGTTCGGATGAGTAAGTTAAGTCGAAAACATCTTGTTCGTTAGCAAAGACAGCAAAGTAAGCTTGCCTATTGATGAGTACTTCTGTTGGTTTTTTTGACAGCCCTTCGAGTAGTTGTTTTGGTACGGATGAAACGCTCTGTGGCTTTTGGTTGGGAAAGGTCATTGCAATCTCGTTGCTTGCGTTTAGAACAACGGTCAAGCTGCCAACTGCTTTGGTGATAAACTCGATTTGGGCCTCAACACCGAACTCATGGAATAGCACGAAAGCAGACGCTAAGGTGGCGTGGCCGCAAAAATCTATTTCGGTCAGTGGCGAGAACCAACGGATCTCGTATTTGTTAGCATCAATCTCCTTGATAAAGGCGGTTTCTGAGAGGTTGTTCTCAGCGGCGATATTTTGCATTAACTCATCAGATAACCAGTTTTTTACCGGCACAACAGCCGCAGAGTTACCTTTAAATTGTTGACTGGTAAACGCATCAACAACGAATATATCCATTTTCAATTGACTCACTCCTCTGGTTTTATAACGCGGCATTGGATGCCAGCACCTGATGCAAGTCATTGTGCGCAAAGATTAAACACAATTCAATTTAAAAAATGTAAAGTGTAGTAACGCATTAAAGTTAGGGTGGGAAAGTTAGGGTGGGAGTCCACTTAATTGCTGTTATTGATGTATGAGTGGTTTGCCAGATTGTTGAATGGCGCTGCGCTTATCCACCCTACAGTTATATTGCCGTAGGTCGGATAAGTGGCGAAGCCACGCCATCCGACGTTGATAAACACTAACATTGAAGTTAAGGTGGGTGTCCACTTAATTTAATTTATTTAGCGCTTCCGAAAAAGAAATCATTGCAACTTTTATATTATGATACTGTAGTGCCACTATAATCGCTCTAGCTCGTTTCTGGACATAAACGTGTTAGAGACTAATGACAGCTTTGTGCCAAAAGTAGCCGTTAAATAGTATTATTAAAATCAACAACTCTGACCCCATTGATTTGCCATTGATTTGAAATTCAAGCCACTTGAGATAGTGCTCTACAGCCGATACAAGTTTATCGCCAGATTCCGATATCAGGTCTCGAAGAAAGAAATACTGAGCTTTGAGGCTTTCTATCGTAGTCTCATTAGCCTCAACTTCAGCTATATACCTCTTCTCAAGGGTTTGAATCGCCAAATCGCTGACACCCACCACTAATTTGCACCTTCCTAAGATGCCGCCTAAGCTTTAATTCTACACTCAAAGGATTGAGGAAACCAAACTATGGCAACTGCCCGTAAAAGACAAATCAGTTTAACCGACACCAAATATTACCACTGTATCTCCCGTTGCGTAAGACGAGCATTTCTGTGCGGTGAAGATAAATTTACTGGAAAATCATATGAACACCGCCGTGATTGGGTTGAAGAAAAACTCTTGATGTTGGCGTCTGTGTTTTGTATTGATGTCTGTGCTTATGCTGTGATGAGTAATCACACCCACATTGTTTTATATGTTGATGATAAAAAGGCTATGCGTCTGTCGGATGAAGCGATTGTGATACGATGGCATAAGCTGTTTAAAGGTAATTGGATAACCCATAAACTCACTGAAGGTGAACCGCTCAATGAGTCGGAGCAGTTGATATTTAATGAGCAAGTCGCCAAGTACAGGGAAAGACTCGCAGATATTAGCTGGTTTATGCGGGTACTTAACGAAGACATCGCCCGCCGAGCAAATAAAGAAGATAATTGTACAGGCCGATTCTGGGAAGGACGATTTAAATCCCAAGCATTACTAGACGAGGCTGCGCTGGCTGCGTGTTTAGCATATGTAGACTTGAACCCCATTAGAGCTAAAATCGCCGCAACGCCGGAAACCTCAGATTACACCAGCATCAAAAAACGCATCGACCACGCTAAACAGGGCAAACAACCAAAAAGCCTACTACGCTTTGCGGGCAGCCCACGAAAACATATGCCTAAAGGGCTACCTTTTGAACTCAAATCCTATATTGAGTTGGTTGAACTCACAGGCCAGAGTATTCGAGCCGATAAACGCGGTTATATCAACGAAGCGCAACCCATTCTTACTCGATTAAATATCGAACCTGAGAACTGGATAAAACTCACCACGCAATTTTCTCGGGTATTCCATGGTGCAGTAGGTCGAGAGCGAACAATAACCGCTTAATGTGAAACACTGCAAAAACGACGACGGACAAACCTAACAAACTGCGAGCGCTTGTTGGCTTAGCAAAACTCACATTCTCAATTCTAGAATTTCTTACTTCTGTATTTACAGCGCTTTGTCGTGCGCGATAACCCGGTTTTGGTGTAGAGATACGCTTGGGCGCTAAAATTGGCCCATCGAAAAAAGTTTTTGTACCCAGTGATTGAAGTATTTTTATACTTTTTTACTTCACTTCCTCAGCTTGGATATTAATAGTGATGGGTGTCACTTATTTTCTTAGCTTGGATATTAATAGTGATGGGTGTCACTTATTTTCTTATAAAATCAACAACTCTGACCCCATTGATTTCATTGATTTCATTAATAGTGATGGGTGTCACTTATTTTCTTATAAAATCAACAACTCTGACCCCATTGATTTCAATCACTTACCCATAGTAGGCATGATTTTGATAACATCTAGCGACAAAGTTAGCTGGTTTGTTATTGAGAGCTTGTTTAATGTCTTTTTAAAGTGGCTGTCCTTTGAATTTCTGGAGCAAAAGGCCAACTGTTTTTGTCCGGTTTAAATGACTTGTTAGGCATCAATTCTCAATTGCTTTTAGATAAACAATTAGCACGCATCTGGTAAGCTTTGATTGGTACTTTTTTTAGTTTTATTTATTCTCTTCCTAAGGAATAGCTCAGCTATTAATAAGTTTGGAATCCAGCAAATCCATGCCAAAACGGGATATGCATCGACAAACTTTACTCCCAGTACCATACTAAGACCGAGGTAGAGCCTTAAAGTTACACCAGCTAAAGTAACGGCATAGCTTCGAATCATCCAGTTTTCATGCGACCTAACATCGCCTTTACGGATCAGGCGATAAGCATTGATGGTTGTCGCCAACCAAAAGATAGCCATAAGGCCAAATCCTGATTGTACATAAAAACCGCCTACTGAATTAACGGCCAAAACAAAACCAGAAATGCCGCTAAACAATATGGCTCCAACATAAAATCGACCGAGCAATCGATGAAGAGATAAGTACTTTATTCTAATAAAAGTACTAAATTGAAGAGCTCCGAATACTATTGCAATAGCACCGCCCATAAAATGAATCGATGTAAATCTGGGAAAATTTGTAAAAAGGTTCTGAATAAAAGGTGGCCTAATACTAGGCATAGCAAGAAGCCCTATAGCATAAATAGCTACCAGTACCGCTGAAAGAGTCATTATACTCCATAAGATTTTTTTGCTCATATGCCTTCCTTGATGCCTAACAGCGTATTATCGAGAATTCCTGTTAACACTTAATATGTCAATTGCCAGAATTATCAAAATACGATTTTTAATAATCTAATTATTAACAACTTACACATAGCTACAAGGAATTACAATTGTTTCGACTACCCCATACCCGAGAATTTACTTAATCGAGAATGAATAAAATTACATAACGAGAATACACATTTAAAATAGCAAGAAAATTAATAGGTTAAGTTTTTAAGAAAGTTTTAACGAGAAGCCGCTTAAATTACATAACGAGAATCGATTGTTTTTAAGTCTAGATTTTGAATGTCCATTCCTCGCTCATAGCTTTGCTCGCTACCAACGGCCGTTCTTCGGTCTAAGCCGCGCTTAGAACATTCACGTTAACTCATAATGGGGCAGAAACGAGTTACGCTGATGGTCCACTTTTGTGTTAACACCAAGCATTAGAATAACAACCAACTAACGCTATCCCACAACCTAAACTTTGGAACCCAGTGCGAGTTACTGAGGTTAATAACCTCAAACCCACACATCATTTTGGGCAGTCAGTTCACCGCCAGCGTCACCGGTGTTGACTACGCCAGCGGGTTCTATCAACATGACTTTACACTCTTCGTGAGCAAAGGGTTTGTGTTCCACCCCTTTGGGCACCACGTACATTTCGCCCTCAGAAAGTTCAACCACTTTGTCTTTGAACTCGATACCCATCTTACCCTCAATCACTAAAAATACTTCGTCGGTATCTTTGTGGGCGTGCCAAGTAAACTCCCCTTTAAATTTGGCGAGCTTAAACTGGTAATCATTCATTTGCGCAATAACACGAGGAGACCAATGCTCACTGAACTTAGCGAGTTTTTCTTGTAAATTGATTTTTTCCGATGACATAAATCTGTCCTAATAAAAGAAGGGAAACCGCTGTAGCTAGTCTATGAATTTACTCTCTTGTTGTACCTGTGTAAAGTCGTGTGGGCTCATCGAAACAGTAGGTTAATTTTTGTTTTGTAAGGAAAAAATTTCAATTTAGGTTTGTATTTACGGTTGTTAAGTTAGTATCACCACGGCGTTGCACCGTGGTGATAGCATATGGGCTACGATAAGTTACCGACGATATCTTCCATAATGTTTAAAGCCTGATCAATTTGCGCTTGGCTGATGTAAGGCGCAGGCCCCAATCTTAATTGACTGCCACGGCTATCGGTTTGAATGCCATGCTCATGGAGTTTGGCAACCCATTGACTGGCATGGGCGGTGGTGAGTGCCAAAAATCCACCATTGTTCTCAAGTGGGTGAGCCGCAAGCGTAAAGGCGTCTGCCAGCTTAGGCACCGTAGTAATACCATTTTTAAGCTGAGCAATTTGTTGCTGATTAATGGCTCTGAGTTTGGTCGGTGTAAGCTGTTGCTCGGCAAAAAAGTCAAACACAGCAGCGGCGCGGTAGTGACTGCTTGGGTCATAAGTTGCACCGTCGAATGCACTTGCCCCTGGCCCATAACCCACTTGTCCTGGGGCTTGGTTCAGCGCGCTAAATTCCGCATACCAACCAGTGATAATTGGACTGCCATTATAGCCCTTGGGGACGCGCATCATGCAGTTTCCCTCGCCAGCTTGGCAGTATTTATAACCACCAGAGACGATAAAGGCATGTTCAAGTTGCCAGCTTTTAATATCAAATGGCACCACATTCAAAGCATGATAGGTATCAACCAAGCAAGGAACATTGTGTGAATGAGCATGTTGGGCAACCGCGCCAACATCACGGAAAATCTCACTTGTGCCGTAAAAGACCGCGGAGATCATCACCGCATCGGTTTGTGCGTCAATTTTATCAATGAGCCTTTGCGCAAGCGTTTCGCTGGGGACAACTGGCACAATCTCAATGTGCATATTCAGTTGTTTAAAGCGATTTAACTGCCTGCGCATAGAGTGAAACTCACCATCCGTGGTAACAATTTTAACCGCTCTAGAAGTTGGTTGTTTAAAGCAGTTTAGGTCCGATAAAAAGCGTAACAGCAACTCATGGGTAGAGGCTCCTAGTGTGATCTCGGCATCTGGTTCACCCAATAGTGAGCTGTAAAAATCTTTCACGCGCTGTGCTTTGGCAAAGGCATTGGACCATTTGTCGTCAACGTGCAACGCGGCATCTTGATAACATTCTAGCAAGCCATCTTTGGCAACATTGGGCCAAGCCTGGTGAGAATGTCCAGAGAGCAAAATGCGCTTATCAACTTTAAAGTCACTGTAATGAGGTTGCAGCTCTAGAGCAAGTTCAGTGGTCATAGTTAAGGCTCCGAGTTGGATTACAAGTGCGTACGTAGTTCAAATAATTCAGGGAAAAAGCTGATATCTAGTGCTTTTTTCAAAAATTCAACACCTGATGAGCCGCCCGTTCCAGTTTTATTTCCAATGATGCGCTGTACTGTGTACATGTGCTTAAAACGCCATTGTTGGAAGCTATCTTCGATATCAACCAGCTTTTCGGCTAGTTCGTACAGGTGGAAATATTTATCAGCATCACGGTAGACCATAAGCCAGGCATCTAACACACTTTGGTTGGCTTCGTACGGCTGGCTAAAGTCTCTGTCTAATACACTTTGATCAATCGGTAGACCTTGGGCTTGCAGTGCGATTAATGCTTCGTCATATAAGCTAGGTTTATGCAAAATATCACTGAGTTCGCTGTGCACGGCTGGGTTGCTTTCGTGTACTTTAAGTAACTCGGTATTTTTATTACCAAGCAAAAATTCAATCTTTCGATATCCGTATGATTGGAAACCAGATGAATGACCCAGTGCATCGCGAAACTTCAGATAATCAACAGGTGTTAATGTGGAGAGTATGCCCCATGATTGAGTCAGTTGGCTCAAGATCTGCTTTACACGAGAGATCACCTTAAAGGCATGACCGAAGTCGCCATTTTTGATGTTTTCAATCGCTTCGTTTAGTTCGTGACCGGCAAGTTTTAACCAAAGTTCACTGGCCTGATGAATAACAATAAAGAGCATTTCATCATGTTGGTCAGATAATGGGTGCTGGGCACTGAGTACCTTTTCAAGATTTAAATAGTCACCATATGACATATCATCCTTAAAATCGGTATGAATGTCTTTTTCCATGGCGCGGTAATTACTAGGTTTGTTGTCAGAATGGTATGGGCAACTCATGGTTTATTCCTGCTTTAGCAAAAGTCGCAGCATTTGACATGTATGCGACTAAAGATAGTTTGCCCAAGAATAACAACCAATTAACAGAACAACAAAATGTACACATGAGTTGGTGATATTGTGAGTGTGTATATAACTTTACACACAGAAAATGGTACAAAGATTATTGCACTGTGGAATGCCATCTCAGGTTTATGAGAATGAGCTTATTTATTAACGTTCAGAAGCATAAGTGACATAGTTACTTTTTTGTCGCGGTTAATTTTTAAGCATACATGTAATAAAGCAAGCCATCACGAATTGGAGTCAGCTAGATAAATCACAGCTGCCTCCAATTGATTTATCCCAATAATTTAGGCTGATTCAAATTATATTGCCATTCTTTCCATTTGCCGTTAGGTCTAAGTACGTGCATTGAATACTGATGTTTATTGATGTTATCCAGCGCTAAAATACCTAAGTTTAAATGACCTGATAGGAATTTACCTTGCCAACTCTCGGGTTTTAGGTATTTGGTTTTTTCTTTATAGAATGGGTTCAAAGAGATACCAAATACGGCACTTCTGTGCAGAGCATTTAGGGCCATCTCAATGCTACCTGTTGGCCGATTTGAAATCGAGCTACTGGTTAATTGCCAAAATGTAACGTCATGGCCATTGCTAGGGTGTGCAAATGTACTTTTTCTACAAAAGCCATAATGCACGTCACCAGAGAGAATATAACACTCCTTGAGGTTGCTTAATGAAGTGATGGTATCTGAGAACTTCGCCATTTGTTGTTCATCACTTATCCAGCACTCACCGTCAGCGCCTGTTGCCGCTTTGTGCTCAAATAGTTTGACGGTGCCTAACTGCAAATTCTCTACAAGGCTAAAACCGTACACAGGAGCTGGAGAGAGTACTATCAAACGTTCGGTGTGAGTATCCAGTGTTGATAGCAGGGAGCGGATATGAGCTAAGCCTTGGTCATCGACTAATAAGGGTGACAGAGGCTTATTTGGGCGAAAGCTCCGCTGAGTGCGGGTATCAACCAATAGTGCAACGGGTAAGGTTGGGGTCAGCGTGGAAAAATTATGACCATTTAGATACTCAAAAGTTTGTTGGTAGCAGGTCGCATCGTATTGGCTCAGCTTACTTATATAGCTTGGCAGTACCTCATTGATAAGGTTTTGATACTGTGCTGGGTTGTTACCCCATGCTTGACAGATAGTAAAGGCGGCCAAAGCGTTGGTTACAGTTTGTTGGCCTAGACTTGATGGTTTGCTGAGCTGATTGGTAACTTGTTTAGTCAAATTCCAATCATCAGTAACTTCATGGTCATCGAGCATCATATAGCTGGGGATATGGGCCAATAAGCGCCGGACACGCCAGCTTTGTTTTACGAAATTATTGGCTTTAGCATAGCTTTCCCACTCATTGCGGATCCGTTTTCGCTCCTTATATGGGAGTGCATTACGCTTGCTGGGTAGCTTATCGGTAGGTTCTGCAAGTTCATGGCACAGACCTCCCCAAGCAAGCATGTACATTAATATATATTCGCGAAAGCCCAGAAGGTGTTGATGGCCTTGTGTCGTGTAAAATCCTTCTTTTTTATTGAGCAATAAATGTCGATTTTGCCAGCCCAGTGCGCTTAAGTGACTTTGCCAGTGTGCAGTATTGTTATCTACAGGGGTTGCTAGTGCTTCATCGTTAAATAGCAACTGCGATTGCTCAAACAGGTATTTAGCAACTTGCGGGTCAACATCATCGGCATAGATTTGATCTCCAGTGAAAAATGCGACATCAGGTAACTTATCCAGCTTGTTACTGTGTTCGACACTTCTATCGTATGCAGCTAAAGCGTCTTGTTTAGCACCGTGAGGTTTGCGACAAGATGCATTGAGGATTTTGTGATTTTCTGCAAGATAGCGAAAGCAAGGTAGCGAATGGCCCGGGTAAATTGGCAAAGGGCCATTAAAATATTGCGCTTGAAAGAGACTGACGTGGTTATAATGTAAATCATAATGTATTAAATCTTGTTCTGGCCAGCCGCTTTGTGGCGCTTTCATCGTAACCATAACCGCATTTAAATTGTTGCCAATTTGAATGCTGTCAATGTGTGCTGCATCATTCAACGGTGCCATCATTAATGTGGTTGATGCGCTGAGTGCTTGTTGCTCAAACTCTCCATGTATGATCAGCCATATGCAGGCTGTTTGTGAGTCGACCCTTCTAAGCATGGGGCCGCACAGTACTTTCATATCCATTATTCCTTCCATTTCATTAATTTCCATGAGAATAGTGGAAATATAGCCTTAAGTGAGGTGCGAGCACAATGCCACCGCCTATGGTTTACACAGATAACACTGGTACTTTGGCTTGTGATGGTGAGGGACAACTATTGAAAGATATAAAATTGGCACAAAATCAAGGCACTGGTATTACTTTCAGCGCCTTGATGATGTTTATGCACGTCGCTCACAGCAGGTAGTCGTTGCCATCCTTAGCCGTATATTGCTTACAATGAGTCGCGGTCTGAACGCCAGTTAAAAAGCTCATCCACATACGATTAAGTTGCACCTGTTGAGCTTGATGTTCTACGCTGCTCAGTTGAGTTTCAACCTGAATGTCGTCAATATTGGCGTGGTCAATTTTACCGGTTTCGCCACAGCGGTTGAACGCGATTTCAATATGCAAGTTGTCAGATTTTTTGAGCAAAATTGCACTGGGGTCATCTCTGTGCCCACATAGAGCAACAAATTGTTTTGGGTATTTCAGACCACAATGACTGCCATCAGCAAAAAACGCCATCAGGTGGTTGTAGTAAACAACATAGTGGGTAGCTTGTAGATGAGAGCCATGATCGAGCGGACAGTGCTGATCAAGATATTGTTTTGCAATGCTGAGTTTTTGGCAGCTTTTTGGTTGTGTTTCAAAATTTGAACGGGTGAGTGCTGTCATAATTTGTTACCTCATTCCTGGTCGTTGTAATTGTGTACGTGATTAGTGAGAGTGTTCAAATTCAGTGTATGCGACTTTTTTAGATAATTTCACAAAAAGAATTTTACAGTGTAAATTTTACAAATTGTGTTATTTTCAAACACAGGTAGGTGAATTTGTTGGTATAAAAATAATGAAAAAAGAACAAAGTTTGATGCGAAAATCCCATTTCTTGGGCACAAAAATTCGTAACTTGAGAAAGCGTAACCACCTGACTTTGGAAGATTTATCAGCGCGCTGTATTCGGGTTGATGCGCAATCAGCTCCTTCAGTATCCTATTTGTCGATGATTGAGCGGGGCAAGCGCACACCTAGTGAAAGTATGCTTGAGAATCTTTCCGAAGTATTCCAAAAACCGGTCTCTTGGTTCTTGGATAATGAACCAGAAGCTACCAATATCATACCTGCTAAAGGTAATCATGGCGGGATCTCGGGCATGGCCCTTGAGCCAAATTTTTTGTTCTCAAACGATATTTTGCAAATTGCCATACCAGAGATGCTATCCCAGACGGGGATCAGTGGCCGTCAGTTTGCTCACTTGCTGATACGCGCACACCAAGAGCATCATCAAAACCACTTTCCCGACTTAGAGCGGGCAGCCGAAGAAGTAGGCAATAAAAACCTCTACCTTAACAGTGAAGACTTGATGACAATTGCTCGCTCGCACGCGCTTGAATTGCACTGGTTCGATGAATCTAGCAGCACGCAACTGAGTGAAGAAGGCGAAGTGACGAAACATTTAACCACTTCCTATTTTTGTGCACCCAACAAGGTGTATTTAAATCGTGTATTGAAAAGTCGCGAAAGTCGATTGAAATATGACTTGGCGGTACACATTGGTCACGCAGTCCTACACAATCAAGAAGGACTACAGTGTCGATTAACCGTGGGCGGCACTCGCGATAATGCACCCCCTACAAACGATACTCCTAACGCACAGGATATTTTGAACGCTTGGCGTGACTTCGAAGCCAGTTTTTTTGCGGGGGCATTATTATGTCCAAAAGCGCCGTTTCGGCAATTGTTGGACAGCCATGGTTATGAAGTAAACATACATGAGCAATTAAATATCTCCGCATCGGTTGCAATGCGACGCATGACGGTGGTTTCACCTTATCCTCATTGGCACTATTTTGATGCCTACCAGCCTGGCAAGTTAAAGGCTGTCTATCGAGGCAATGGCATTCCGCTGCCATGGGGGAATATGAGAACCGTTCAGGACCCTTGCCAGCATTGGGCGGTATTTAGAAAGTTTGCTGAATTGTCGCAACAAAGCAGTACTCAGTTATCAATCTTACTGGTAGATGGCAAACCTAGGCTCTATTGTTGTGAGTCTGTACAGGTGAAAGACTTAGCCGGAAACTCACATGTTTTGTGTGCAGGTCTTGATCTTAATCCAGCAATTACCGCGCAAGGCATGGACGCAGAGGCCGTTGTGGCTGAGCTACAGGCTCTGTGTATTAAACATGGAGGTGCGAGTGTGATCCCTCACAGCCTTAAACAGCAACTTTTGAGTGTAGCGCGTATTCTCAATATTGGGTGGATAGAGCGTGGTTTGAGCAGCGAAGTTCGGGTGATTTGTACACGTGGTAATGCGTGTCCACGCCAACCGGGCTGTTATGAGGCTTAATAAAAAGTGAAAATAGAATGTTTGCCTACCCCAAGGTTAATCGACTATGTGGAGTGCTTTTGCTTAGAGCAAGTACATGGCATTAAAAGGAGTGTGCCACAAGGTGTGTTTGATATTTTTATCAATACACAGGCGCTTCTTTACGGTGCAGACAAACAGCTGCTATTGCCGTCAATGTGGCTGGTCGGCCAACATACTCGCCAATATCAACTCATAGCGGAAGAACCCTGTTGGGTGTTCACCATTCGTCTGAAGCCATTTGCACTGTTACCTTTTCCTCAATTTAACGCACTAGAAATCAAAAACACGATACAAAGTATAACGCGCAATTTTGGCGGTAGCGGACTTGCCAGTCAAATTGTAGAGTCACTCAGTGAAAACAAACAACAAACAGCTGATATACGGTTGGCTGTATGCACCCATCTTGCGCAAACTTGGTTAATAGAAAAAGTGCTAAGCAAGGCAAACTTTACCGTGCCAACAATATTCAGGGCTGAGTCTAATTTCATTCTGAGAAATAAAGGAGATATACAAGTACAAGCGCTTTGTGACAACTTTTCATTGAGTAAAGTAACCATTCGCAAGCACTTTTTGGCGCACTGTGGTTTGCTGTCAAAGGAGATGAGCCAAATTTGGCGTCTTAATCACTTTTTGATGCTGGAGCACTCAGGTAAACTGCCGTCAATGACACACAGTGCAATTGCTGCTGGGTTTTACGATCAAGCACACTTAATTAGAGAATTCAAAGGTATACTGGATTGCACGCCCAAAGTATTCTTTAAAGATCGCAGTTTTGATGCAGCAACAATTACACAGATAGCCAAGCGCTTTGGTGGTTCATACAGTCCAGTTATCCAAGCTGACTAAGACGTATTGTGTCTGAACTTAGTGCTAGCTTTAAGCACTAAAATAGTGGTTTAAAATATATAAGCATATAAAACAAAGGGTTGTTAGTTAAATGAACATTGATGTTGTACAAACAGTGATCTATTCGGGCATGTTGGGCGCGATTGCGCTTTCCCTAGTAGATGTAGCTACCAGAGAAAAACAAAAAACCACCACTTTCTTAGCAGGGCTTTTATTGCTTTTGATGGTGAATGTTCTGGGTGAGCTGTTTTTATATTCAGGCGCTTATCAATATGCTCCAGGGCTCGTTGGTGCGCAGTTACCTATTAGAATGTTATTGGGTCCGGCGCTGTATCTTTATGCTTATGCTTGTATGTCACCAAATAAGGCGCCTTCGCAGCGCACTTACTTGATAGCTTTAACTGGGCCATTGCTGGCTATTTTACCTATGCTGCCATTTGTTCTTGGTCTAAGTTCAGAGCAAAAGCTTGCGCTTGCTGACCCTCTCACGCGTGACCCAGATCATTATAAATTAGCTTTATTTATGTGTGTTGGCACCATGCTCGTCTTTATTGTTTTTACTGGCATATACCTAGTTGCGACTTTAAAACTACATCATCGCCATTGCAAGCAACTGATGGACAGGTTCTCATCCATTGAACGTCAATCTATGGGTTGGTTTAGAGTCGTGTTGATCCTTTGGGGCATTGCGTGGTTTATGTATTCAGTGGAATACGTCATGGTATTCATGGGCTGGCGCTGGTTTGGAACCGGTGTTGTATTGCCATTATTTGAAGCTGTGGTGTTGGTGGCCTTTGCGCACTTAGCGCTAAAACAGTCTGTGTTGGACGAATCAGAAAAAGGTAAACCACAGGCGAATGACACCAGAGCCACCATGTTGAGCGAACAAAGGATGGCACAAATAGCTGCTAAGTTAGAAAAAGTTATGCTTGAAGATCATATGTTTATGGAAGAAGAGTTGTCGCTTAACAAACTTTCAAATGCAATTGGCATCAGTGAGAATCATATATCAGAAACCTTGTCGCAACACTTACAAATGAACTTTTTCCACTTCGTGAATAGTTACCGTATAGAGCTGGCTAAAACTTTGCTGCTGACGACGGGTAAGTTAGTGTCCACTATCGCCTATGAGGTTGGCTTTAACTCTAAATCTACGTTCAATACCGCGTTTAAAAAGCAAACGGGTTTAACGCCCTCAGCATTTAAAAAGCAACAAAAGAGCACAAGCAACGAAAAAATACTGAATTAATTCGTTCGAATAGGCCCATTACGACGACTCGATAGCACAAACTTCGCATACTGCACGCATCAAATTACTGAAATTCAAGAGGTATAATAATGAACGCGCAGAATGCACAGGGTAGTAACCTAAACTATGTAAAAATAACGGGGATTTTTTACTCGCTGGTTATTTTATTCGGCTTTTTACCAAGAGTCATGTTCGATAAACGTGTAATTTTTCGTGCAGAGGATCCAATACAAGCAATGAGCCAGTTCGAGCAAGCTTTTAGATTTGCTATTGCTGCTGACTTTATAATGTACACATTGGTGCTGATGTTGTCTTGGGGGCTTTATAAGGTTCTCAAGCCAGTTCATAAAGGTATGGCCTTAATGGGATTCGCTTTTAGATCAGCTGAAGCCATTCTCGGTTTTGTAACTCTTATTTTTTATATTATGCCTTTGGTCATTCTGAGTAATGCTGATTACTTAGGAGCCTTCAACATTGAGCAATTACGAGCACTCGCCATTTTGTTTATTAAATCCAGCGGTGTTGCTTATTACATACTTCTGCCAGTGATGGGTGTGGGTGCTGTCATCTACTGCTATTTATTTTACAAGTCTAATTATGTGCCAAAAGCGTTAGCCATTTGGGGTATGGTTACCTACATCACTATGATTGGCTATGGTGTGGTCAATGTCGCAATGGTCGATGCACCTAAAGAGCTGCAATATGCCATGTACCCTGGAGCACTGTTTGAGTTGTTATTTGGACTGTGGTTATTTTTCAAAGGAATAAAAACAAAGGGTTAAGTTTATTTATTTCACCGTTCACTTACCTTACTCTTAATCTAAGAGCGAGGTAAGTGGGCATGGCACATGAACAATAAAATTGCTCAACTTTACTTTTATACAATTTCTCATGGTGTTTTTCCGATACGTTATGCTTGGACAGTAACTTTAGGATAAGTGATCATGAAACGAGGCTTAACTCATATTTTAGGTGGTGTTGTACTAAGCGGCCTGCTTAGTAGCGTGTCATTCGCCAGCGACTTTTCTCAGCAAACCAAGCAGCAAACCATCGCCAAACTATCTTCTATATTAGTAGAAGAATATGTGTTTGAAGATATTGCTAAAAATGTGTCAGCAAAACTGCAAAGTGACTTTAATGCGGGTAAATTTTCTCAATATCAAAACCCAGAAAGCTTTGCGAAAGCGCTAACCAAGTGGCTTCAAATACAAGCAAAAGACCGCCATTTAAGAGTGCGTATGAACCCAAATACGGACTCTAAAGTAGGCGCAAAAGCCAGACTACAGCAAGAATTATTGATGCCAGCACCCGTGGGGATAGGTTCTCAAGGAGTGATTGAGGCAAGTATGCTCGAAGGCAATATTGGATATTTAAAACTTAATGGCTTTCATGTCTTAGATGACGCCAAGCCCTATTTGGATGCGGCGCTGACGCTGTTGTCATCTTCTGAGGCACTTATTATAGATGTGCGTAAAAACGGTGGCGGTTCGCCCCATACTGTGCAGTATCTTTGTAGTTATTTTTTCGCCGACAAGTTGTTGCTCAATAGCCTTTATTATCGCGAAGGAGATGAAACACAAGATTTTTATGTGCTCAGTGACGTGGGTGGTAAAAAGCTTACAGACATTCCGCTTTATATACTAACCAGTGAGCGTACTTTTTCAGCTGCTGAAGAGTTTAGTTACAACATGAGAACGCGTAATCGAGCAACCTTAGTAGGAGAGTATACTGGTGGCGCTGCAAATCCAGGTGATATGTTTGCAATCAATGATGTGTTTAGCGCATTTATAGCCACTGGCACAGCGATTAATCCTGTCACCAAAACCAACTGGGAAACGACAGGTGTCGAGCCTCACGTTAAAGTTGATGCCGAACAGGCTCTCGACAAGGCTGTTTCACTCGCTAAAAAGCAAGTCGCAGTGCGTTGGCAAGCCACAAAGCTACAAAGGCAAAAAGACATCCAAAAGCTGTTTACTTTACTTGAAAAAGTCAGCGCTAACCTTACTTATGATGATGCACAAAAGCAGCTCTATTTAACAAATTTAGCATTACTTTTTAAAGAGTTAAAACTTGATCGGTTTGCCCTGACTGAGCTTGCGCTGGAGGTGATCGAAATACAGCCTAGCTTAGCTGCACTATTACTTGAAGCGAATGCTCAACAGTTTCCAAATTCAGGGTTTATTTACGGTTATTGGGCGCAAGCGTTAGCACAGGGAGGTGATAAAGTGGCTGCGCGAAAATTGCTATCAATGGCTCTAACGCAAGTCAAAGATGAGTATCATAAAAAGCACCTAAAAGATGAACTGGCAAAGCTGGCTGAGAACGCTTCGCTCTAGAGGTCGATATAAAACACCGTGGCGATTTAGTGCCACGGTGTTACACAAATAACTAGTCGACTTGTTCAACAATATAGTGGTGATTGTTGTGTACTTCCCTAACCACTTGGTCATTTAAGAAAGAGAACGTCATTGGACGGCTGGCTGCGTCTAATGCGCCATCATCCTCAATGGTATTGTCAGTGATAATGTGTGGCGCTGAGGTATTGGTTGCATATAGCTTGATGCCATAAGTAACAGGTTGTACCAAGAGATTGTTTTTATAAACATGAGGCAACCCTCCACTTATCTGAGCGTTTTGTTGTGCCGCATTGCGAGCGAAGATGCCATTCTCACCTGCATAAATAACGTTGTTGTTAAGTACTCTTAAGTTATCCCCGTCTAACACCATACCGTTACCACCACTTCGATAGATTAGGTTGTTACTGATCTCCACATCATCTCCGCCAACTTGAATCCCCGTGTTTTGCCATACTGGGGCAAACGGACTAACACCGGTACGGTAGATTTTATTACCAGTAATTTGAGCGTTGCCCAGCACCGAATTTAACTGAATGCCATCCGCTGCGGTGTGCTCTAATTTGTTGTTATATATGCGAACATTTTCTAGCTTATGAGGGTAGACAGTGGTTGTTTCACCATTGCAGCTTAAGGTTCTACTTTTTCCTGTGTAGCCCACATACATACCTTCACCTTCTTGTGTGTGATGCACGTAGTTATCATGAATGCTAATGCCATTCATGGTGAAGTTTTCGGCCCACGTAGCTGAGTCACAGTTGGGGTCTGTTTTAATTAGCATCCCTGCAAATCTTGCGCGGTATATTTCAATGTGATCAACCTCAATTTGTTCCGTAAGGTTACCCACACTCAGTGTGCCTCCTAAGCGAATGCCAAATGGCACGGACTGACTGTCAGAGACAGACGTTAAGCGGACCCACTTGGAGCGCTCAATAGCGATGCTGTATTCATATGGATTAGTCGTCACAACACCATCTTGATTTCTAATCTGCACTGGCTGTGATTCGCTGCCAATCACGTTGGTAATTTTGATTGGGCCACGCTCTCCCTGTGCTAAACAAATCGTATCTCCAGCAGAGACGTTCATTGCAATTCCGTCAATTAAATACTGTGATGAAGGCACGATAAAGTCGCACTCATTACTAGCATTTGGCGCAGCAAAAGCTGACGTTGTGAGTAATGCCGGAGCGCTTAATAAGCTGTACAGAGCGAAAGAAGAGTGTTTCATAAAATATCCCTAATTTATTTTTGTCCACAATAATTAAACAGGTATATTGAATTGTTGCAAGTACTAATGCATATGAATGGGGTGGGAATGTGTAAATTAAGAGAATAGTATTATCTTTGTTGAAGCAACGAAAGCGCGGGCCGCTCTCGTTACTTTGGTATCTTTGCTAGCTTTGGCAATTATTGACACTTAATAGTTGAGTACAACTGATAACATTGGTTCTTGCTACCTGTGCTTTTCTTTGTCCAAGCTTTGCCATACCAATCATAGTTAGCGTATGAAGACTCATCTTCACCACACTTGATAGTACTGCCGGTCACTTCTTGATTATGGCCGCGCTCTTCACAGAACTGGTTACCATTTGTTGGGTTGACAAAGAACGATTCTAAATAGCCACGAACCCACACGCGAGGGCTATAGTAAGTCGTTGCGCTTGTTGCAAAAACGCCGTCTACTTTACTGACTTCTACAACGGCTTTGTCGAACGTGACAACACCGTCTTGCTCAATGTTTTGCACCAATTGTTCAGTTGATTCAACTTGAGCAAAAGTGATAGTTGATGCGATTGCCAAAAGGCTTAAAGCGATTTTTGTTTTCATAATTTATATACCTGCTGTTTTAGTGTTTTTAGATTCAGGTATATTTAAGCGCTACTTGATGACGCTTTTGTTTTAAAAATGTGTACGGTCTATTAACTTATTTATCTATTCCCGTGACATTGACTAAACCTTACTTACCCGAATCGGTCTTTCAGATGAGCGTACTGATAGTAGGCCAGTTGTCCAAATCGCCGAAATTGAGGGAAAGGCAGATACGGTAAAGGCGTTTGGTAAAGCGGTAATTCTGGGACGGGTTGTTTGGCAATCAGCTGTGCCAGGCGATAAGCAGCTTGCGCACTAAAGGACACGCCAGCTCCACAATATCCTAAAATATAGCCAATATTATCTTTGAGACATACATGGGGCATGTCATCAAGTGCAGCGGCTATAAAGCCATTCCAGTAGTAGTCATGCTGAATGTTGGCTAGGGAGGGGAAACAGGCGGCTAAACCTTGTTTGAGATTATTAAGATACACCTCAGAGTGTTGATCTTTAGCGAAAACAGCACCGCGGCCACCAAATAAGATGCGGTTGTCTGGTAACAAACGGTAGTAATATTTGAGAGTACGGGTGTCCATTGTTACCTGATGGGTTCTCAATCCAGTCTGTTCAAGCTCTTGTTCACTTAATGGCCGAGTCACCAAAATGCTACTTAGAATGGGTAAATATCGATTATTGATAAATGGATGAGACTGTTTGCTGTTGTACGCGTTACCGGTATAAACCACTGTATTGGCAGTGATATTCACATCAGCGATACGCAGAAAGTGTCGACTATTTTTTTCTTCAACCTGCTCAACTAATGCATTCTCAAATAGCTTCACTCCGGCTTTTATTGCCATCTCACGATAGCCTAGCAACAGTTTTAAAGGGTTTATACCAAACCCATCAGGTAATCGCATTGCCCCATATGCTTGCTGATTAAACATGTATCCTTGTTCAAGCTCTGTACTTGTCAAAAACTGGGCATCTCCCCCCAGTTGCTGTAAAAATTCAGCTTGAGCACGCAACCCTTGCATGGCTTTTTGGTTATGGGCGATTTTTAAATAGCCTTTTTCTTGCTTCTGACACTGTATGTCATGTTCATCGATAAGTGACTCAACGCGATTAACCGCAGCACTAAATTCATCATAAATGCCTTTGCAGGTTTCCATCCCCCATTTTTTTGCCATCTGTGGGTAACTGAGGCGACCTGAACCCTTGAGTACAAAGCCTGCGTTACGGCCACTCGCGCCAAAGCCCACTTGATTAGCCTCTAAAACACAACAACTAATGCTGTGCTCGTGTGCCAGATAGTAGGCTGTCAAAAGACCACTAAAGCCGCCACCTATGATAGCTACATCAAAGTGTTCACTACGTGTTGGTGCACTGTTCGCACTAGGTAAATCAATCGTACTGGCCCAGTAACTGGGAGCATAACCTGAAGATTGGCAGTGTTTATGTGTAAGTGGGTCGTAAAGAGAGTTGCTCATAAATTTCTTATTCATTGTTATTAAAACATCAAAACCATTTCAGCGGCTTGGCAGTGACACTCATTACCACATAAAGTACACACATAACCGTCATTGATACAGTTTTCAAGCCAGCGGTCGTCATGGACTTTTAGTAGCTCTCCGCCTGCTTTAGTAAAGTATTTCACCGCGCCATTACCTGGGCTTTGCATCCATAGATGAGCAATACCTGCTAGTGCGCCTTGTTGTCTAAGTGCAACGATGGACTTATGTAGTAACTTTGGTCCAATACCTTGACCCTGTGCCTCTGGTGCCACAGCTATACATTTGAAGTATGCCATTTGAGCAGGGAGTACAGGCCAGCTTTTGGGTGTGCACCACTTGTCAATCGGCCACTGCTCAGCAGCATAACTAGTTCGAAAACCTAGCAACTGACCTTGCTCGTCTAATGCCACAAAGCAAGCGTTAATATCGAACTTAGTCCCCATTGCCACCATTTTTTCAAGACCTGACGCATCAAGATAGTTGTCTCCATGTACTTGATTGGCCAGTTTGATGACTGCTTGATGATGCTCTGGGCGTAATTCAGTAATGACCATTTTAGATACCTGCTTATTTTAAACCTTATTACCTTACTGTGAATTTAATAATAAATCTTTATGAAATGGCAGGTACATAGAAACTTTTTTCAGTACGGTTTTTTACTTTGTTATTAAATAATTAGCAATGAAAGACATTGGTTAGGGTGAAAAATATACACAGAAGATTGTTACAATCCTTTACATAAAGTAATTGACAGCGATGTCATCTGATTAATACTGTGAGTTAATTGTGTGAATTTTATGTTTCACACTTGATACAACGTAAAGGAAGGAAGAATAACATGTATAAACTCACTCCCTTGGTGGTTGCACTGAACTTAGCGGCAATATCTACAGCTGGTGCTATGACGATTGAACCTGATCCGCAAAATCCAGGTGGCTATTTAGTGTCAAAAGCTGAGCTCAACGAAGCAGCGCGAAGTAAAACGAGCAATCCTATGTATGCAACTTGGGCTAAAGCCTTAGAAACACGCGACAATAGTATTGTAGAGGCGATTGCGCCGGGACTTGGTTCGAACCCTGACAATGTAAAACGCGTTGAAAGAGTTTTTCCTCAGGCACAATGGGATTTCCTCACGCAAATGGCTGCGCCTGAATACACCTACACGCGTTTTCTACGTGCTATCGGAAAATTTCCAGCCTTTTGTGGCGATTATACCGATGGCCGTGATGCCGATGCTATCTGTAAAAAGTCCATCGTGACTGCATTTGCACATTTTTCACAAGAAACGGGTGGTCATATAGCCAAGGATAATGTGTCGGATAACCCGCAAGGTTTAGAGGAATGGCAGCAGGCACTAGTACATGTTCGTGAGATGGGGTGGTCAGAAGGGCAGCCGGGATATACTACTGGTTGTGGACAAAATGACTGGCAAAATCGACGCTGGCCATGCGCAAATGGGCAGGGATATTTTGGTCGAGGTGCAAAACAATTATCTTATCATTTTAACTATGGGGCCTTCTCTGAGGTTATGTTTAACGGCGATGCGACAGTATTGCTAAACAACCCGGGACTTGTGGCTGACTCTTGGCTCAATCTGGCATCAGCGATATGGTTTTTCTTAACTCCACAAGCACCAAAACCTGCCATGTTGCATGTAATTGACCGCACTTGGAAGCCATCACAACAGGAACTAGATGCTGGGATTGGGTATGGTTTTGGTACAACCATCAATGTTATCAATGGCGGTATTGAGTGTGGCGAACAAAATAAGAACAAAGGACAACCTGTAAACCGTATTCGTTACTGGGAAGGTTTATCTCATCATTACAATGTGCCGATTGAGAGCGATGAAGAGAACACCTGCTGGCAACAAACACCGTACGGTAGTCTTAACCTCAATGGCGCAACAGATGTACTTTACACTAATTGGGAAGGGGACTGGGCTTACCATTCAGACAGACCCGGCGGCTATTCATTTGAATGTAAATTAGTAGGATACCAGACAGCTTATTCGGCGCTTGTACCTGGAGATTATGAAAAGTGTGTGACTAATTTTTATAAATCTCACGCCAGTTGGCCACAAGTACGTGTAGTGGATAATCTTGAGCCACCTGTTGATGAACCACCGGTAGGCGGCGTTCCTGCTTGGGACGCTAGTAAAGTCTATGTTGGTGGCGATCAGGCCAGCTATAAAGGCGCGATTTATGAAGCTAAGTGGTGGACTAAAGGAGATGTACCGGATTCGTCACAGCCATGGAAATTTGTAAAAAACGCTGAGTAATCATTAGCATTGCATAAAAGTAAAAAGCCGATAGTGCGTGACTATCGGCTTTGTGTTAAACGTAGAGTAGGCTAGTTTAACTTAATTATTGGTTGGCTTGGGTTTAGAGAATATCAACTTAGTTGATTTACTAAATGAATCTACGTGGCGTAGATACAAATAAAATCGCTATGACATAATACAAACCGGATCAAGTACCATTCTAATCTGATGGTTATCTGTTACAATGAAATAGATGTAATTAATTGTAAGAAAAGATGTTTTTTCAAAGTAATGGATTTTCTATGATTTAGAATCACTAACATATGAGCAATTTAACAAGGTATTACCTCCCTCCTTTTAGTGCGCCAGTAGTGCGTCATATTTTCTCGCTGTTACAAGCAAAAACAGTTACAATTCGCCCCTATAATTCCCCTGAATATGAGGCCATCTGTGTTTGCAGAACGTCAATGTGTAGAAACGCAAATTATTGCTCTTGAGCAAATTATGTTTACTGAACAATATGCTGACAAAGTGATAGAGCGATCGCTTGCTGAGCAGCCATATTGGGATCTTTCAACACGGCACGTTTTTGTAACGCAGACATACGATATTATTCGTTGGTGGCGAAAATTAGTATTTGCTTTGAGTGGGAGTGATGAGGTAGGACCGTCATCAATTTGGCATATTTGGGGCACATATAAATTACTTGAGGGTCACACTCTACCGCAATGGCCCGAGTTGGATGGACTCAACTTGCAATCCATTGAAGAGAACCTCGCCAAAGCGAGTGATGCTCAGGTGAATAGTTACCCTGATTGGTTCTGGCGCCGTGCTCAACAAGAGCTGGGAGAGCAATGGCCGCTAGTGGCTAAAGGACTGAATGTGCCCGCAAAAACTTATCTTCGAGTTAACACGCTAAAAGCAGAGTCACAGAAGGTTCAACACGCACTGAATGAAGATAACATCATTACACAGACATTGGCGCTCGATAATGCACTAGAAGTGACACAATACGGACCTCTGTTTAAATCAAAGGCTTTTTCACAAGGTTGGTTTGAGATGCAAGATGCAGGTTCGCAGCAGATTGCGCCACTGCTTGACCTTAAACCTGGTTTACGTGTAGTTGATGCGTGCGCTGGTGCTGGTGGCAAAAGCCTTCACATTGCAGCCTTGATGCAAAATAAAGGTTACGTTTTGTCGATGGATATTCATCAGCACAAGTTGGATGTATTAAAAAAACGAGCAAAACGCTCTGGTGTACACATGCTAGAAACTCGTGTAATTAAGAACAGCAAAACAATCAAACGATTAAAAGATAAGTTTGATCGTGTTTTACTGGATGTTCCCTGCTCTGGTACTGGCGTGCTTCGTCGTAACCCTGACGCTAAATGGCACATACAAAACAATAATATTGATTCGTTGATAGCACTTCAAAGTGAAATTTTACAGCGCTATAGCCAAATGTGTAAACTCAGCGGTCGCGTGGTGTATGCGACATGCTCCATACTTCCTAGTGAAAACCAGCAGCAGGTGCAGGCTTTTTTAGCCAATAACCCTCAGTTTAAGCTGGTTGAAGAATTACACTTGTTACCAGGCATAAACAGTGAATTCGATGGGTTTTATGGTGCTGTTTTAGAGCGGATCAGTGACTGATAAGCACCGAAGCTACTACTAAAATCGCGACTGAACACATCCCATTAAGCCGTTTAATATGTTGACGGCTTTTGAATATCTTGCCAAGTTTTGCACCAGCTAACAACCATAACCCATCAATAACACTGACCAATGCAATGCAGATTAGTGCCGTGATAACTACGCCCTGTGTTTTTTGCTCAGCATGTATTTCAAATTGAGAAAACAGCGTGATCAAAGAGGCATATGCTTTTGGGTTGATGATATTTAATAACACACCTTGCGAAAAACTCGGAAGTAGAGAACCTTTTGGCTGTTGTGCATCTTGGAAGTATAGTTTGTAGGCTAGATACACCAGATAGCCTACGCATAACAAGGATAACAGCGATGAAAGCTGTGGCGAACTTGCCAGCAATTGTGACAATCCAATGTTAACCAATACCATCGCCAGTGATAAGCCGGTCAGAATACCAGCCAAAAATGGTAAGTTTCGTTTGTATCCAAAGTTTGCTCCTGAGGCGAGTAAAGAGATAGGTGCAGGACCGGGGCTGCCGAACAATAGTAGTGTCATAAAAAGCAAAGAGAACAGGGCGTCGTGCATAACAACTCCTCATAGTTTATGCCGCTGGACTAATTGAATTAGCTCAGGCGCATTGGAGTCTGCATACGGTGATTTGATGTTTTAAAAGCAAGCCGTAGAACGGGCATATTGTTGTTAGAATGATAAACCGAACACATGACTCTTTGGCGCGGCTCTACGTACTTAATGATCTATTATTTTGATTTCAACAATACCTTAAGCTTTGTTTACAAACCTAAAACTGTCAATGTGAAGGGCTAAATATGTAATGAGCTAACCAGAGTAGAACCTCTATGCACTGAACTTGGTGGGTACTTCTATTTTCTTCATATTCAAAGGAGCAACCAGTGCTTGTTGTGACAAAGAGAGTCTATTAAAGTAACGGTTCGTCAGCCTATTTTTGGAGTAACAATGGGTTTTAGCAAGGGACTGTTTACGCGTGCCACTCAATTTCGAAGCTTAGGGTTTATAATTGACCTAAAGCAAGGCGTGATCTCTAAAGAGCACAGGCACCACAGAGTGCGAGCTAAAACGTTGCAAGTATTACAGATGCTGCTGTTGAATCATCAACAGGTCGTGTCGAAACAACGCCTGTTAGAGACTATTTGGCAGGGGGTTGTTGTACAAGAACAAGTGCTAACCCAATCGATTAAAGAGCTTAGAGATGTCCTTGGTGCAGATACTATTAAGACATTTCCTAAAGCTGGTTATCAATGGGTTGCCCCCGTCAGACCTGTGATAAGCGCAAAGGTTAAAGCGTCTTTACTGATGGTTGTATCCTGTTGTGCTATAGCGATAACGGTTGCTAGCAATTTGATGGTAGAGACACAAAAATCGCACCTGAACATCGCTTTTTTGCCCGTTGAAAATGACATACCGGACGAGATCCATCAGTGGGTTGCTCTAAGAGGGATGGAGTATTTATCGCAGCAACTGCAAAGTCACTCAGATCTACAGGTAATCGACCACGATCGGGTTTTGTATGCTTTTGAGTATACAAAAGCAAGTGCATCACTGCAGCCAACAGAGCAAGTATTGGTTGGATTACAGCGAAAGTTGGCAGCCAATTTGATTGTACTGACTCGTATAACGGGTTATCCGCAAGACTACCAACTGCATTATACTTTGATGTTTGAGCATGGCATTGAAAAAGGGGTCGAGTTTGCTCAAACCATAGAACAAAGTTTTGATAAGCTTATCGCTATGTTGGCACAACGTTACGCGGGCCAGTATCAATTTGCAAAACAAAAGTGGCACAGTGATTTTAGCAACGAAGCATTTGCACGCGGTGTTGAGCTTTACTTGAAGCAGGCTTATCAGCAGGCAATTCCTTTGTTTTCATCTGCTTTACAAGTGGAACCAAGCTTACTTGCTGCGAGGCGTTATTTAGCTGCAAGTTATGCAAACCTCCATCGCCAAGGCGAAGCTATTGCTATTTTGCAACAAACAGTAGAGCTACCTAGCAATGAAAATACCAGAGAGTTGATCCGAGCACATTTGATGATAGGTTATCTACTCATAAATTGGCCGCAAGGAGAGTTGCGGGAAAAAGAGTTACAAGAAGCACAATATCATATTGAGCAGGCGCAAGAGCTTGCTCAAGACCAGCAAGATAGGCTTTTTATTGCATACACTTATGAGGAACTTGGAAAGATTAAGCGCTTGCAAGGAGAGTTTGAGCAAGCCATTGAGCTATTGACGCAAGCGCTTGAATACCATCAATCATTTTATGGTCAGTACGGGCAAACTGCCGCATTAATTGAGCTGGCTAGAGTGAAGGCACAGCAAAGGCAATTTCCCGATGCAAACCAATATCTTGAACAAGCCCAAGAGATAGCAGACGACAATGGGGCACCGGCCAATCAGATTTGGGTATTACTTGCTAAAGCTGACATCGCTCGGTTGCAAAATAAGTTAATTGAAGCCGAGCAATACGCGTTGCTAGCACAGTCGATTGCTCGTTATAGTGATCAGCCGCATCTTATTTCACGAGTCGAGGCTTGGTTCAACGACCGCTCACCATATTCTCTGAATTAACAAAGTTACAAGCTACAATAGTCATCAAGCTTGGGGCGCCAATCAGGCACTGTATCGAGTTGCTGAACGTGTTTTTCGCGCAGTGCGGCGACATTGTTCATAACCGTTTGTGTATCGAGCTTGGTATCTTGTATAAAATAAACCCAATCTACATCTTGATAATATTGGCGCATTTCTTTACTTTGCAAAATTTGCTCTGCAATGAACCATAAGTTGAAGTTAATCGACATTGCCACTTCTGGGTAAACTTTTGAGCCGTGCTCGGCGAATAACTCCCCATTGATGTAATAACGCAGTTTTTTATCCGCGACTTGCAGTAACAATGTATTCCAGCCTTGTAAGCTGTTTTGGATGGTACTGTACTCATTCACGGGTGTGAAAGGATTAAGTTTAAAAGTTTCCCATGAGGTAGCAAACAGGGTTTTGCTGCCCTCTCCCCAACCGCCATTGGCAAGATATTCAAAGTCCATCTCACTATAATCTGGGTCCATAGGGGCTGCTAGTGGACTAATAGCATAAAAGGTTTCTACTATGCCATCGCCATCTGGCCCATATTGAGGTTGGTCGTTAAAATACACACGAGCAGCATAAGTTCCCTCACGGTATTTTCGCTTGTGACATACTTGGGTTTGGCGAGTGTTTTGAGCTGAGCCATCCGTTTTAGAAGTCAAACGCATCACAGTGTTGTTGTGATTAAGCGCATCAGGGTGGAAGCTGATCCCTTCTTGCCACCATTTAGCGCCTTTAACGCCCGGGTGTCCTGTTTCTGTTCGCGCTTGCCAGCCATTTGCTTTGGCTTGAGCAAAAGTCTGATAGCTAAAGTCATCAAACATAATCGCATTTTGTGCCTTTGCGCCATGCGCTGTACTTATTGCTACTGTGATGACACTTAACTTAAGTATTCTATCTATAGTCATTGTTTTATCCTTACTCATGTTGGGAGGGTTGACCTTAAAACTTTGTAAGGAAAAACATGTAAAAACACTAATTAAAAATAGTTAAATCACCCTGAAAAACAGTTAAAGTAATGATAAATATACTTAGTTTATTAATTCCATGGTGTGATAGAGTCAATCCACTTCTGTTTTGTAAATTGAAAACCCTCGGCTTTGGTAGTTTTTTAGAGCACTGGGGTGGTCCAAATCACAGGTGTGAACCCACAGTCGCTTAGTCGAGGCGAGTGACCACGCTGAGCTAATAGCATGACTTAATAATGCACCACCATACCCTTTGCCAATAAAACTTGAGGTGAGACCAAAGTAAGCGATTTCTACGTTGCCATTGTCTTGCATACTCAACTCATAATATCCAGCGATGGCTCCTTGAACGTAGGCTACCCAAGTGCGGATATGGTTACACTCAATGTGATTTTGCCACTGTGGGATAGACCAAGACAGTTTATCTGTCCATTGCCATTGCTTTCCAACAAAGGAGTATAAGAACTGGTTAAACTCTGGTTGCGCAAGTTCAATTTCGGTGATCTGCAATTGTTCTGGAATTGATGAAGGAATGAGTGCTTGCTTACTCAACATTTCAAGGTAGTAGGTTTGCATTATTCACGTCCTGATTTTATTTGTTAAATGCTGAACACATTACACTGTTCTCAGCTAGTTCACGCTTATCTCATTTATGTAATCCATTTGAAATGGTTACTTATCCTGCTTTGCGGATGTTAAGTCGAAGTCCCACGATACGGTATATTTCATGTCATGGTAGAGTGAACGTATGACTTCTACTTGTTTGACTAGAGAATTAACCCCTGTAAAGCTACCATCTTGTACATAGACTTCATACCAAGTCTGCATCTCTTTTTGATAGTATTTGTCTATTGCATACTGCATTAATGGGGGATTTGCATCTTCAATACCCGCCACAAATAGAGAAATAAAATTGGGCTTTAGCCAACTGTCTTTGGCCATCGATTCTAGCGTGCTGATATTCTCAAAAACATCTCCCTTGCTGATTGAGAAATTACCAGTTTGCTTTGAAATGAGCAATTTTCTTGGTACGAAAATACTCGTTGCGGTTCCACCATTGCCCCAGTTTTGTTGATGGAACCACACTTCAGCACCCTCTATTGTAGGTATTAGATGAGGCGTTTCTTTGGCGATGAAAGTTTTGTTTAAATAGAGTGTTTTTCCACCCCAAAGGTTCTTTGCTGGAATAACGAGTTCGATGTTATTCGAAAGTGTGTTGCCACAAATTCCATATCCGACAATCATCCAGCCAATATTCCCTTGTGCTGATTGTATTGCTTTGACAGCTGGCTTGTCTTTACGGCAACTAAAGAAACGTCCGCCAGTGCTAGAGCTGTGAACAAATTGGCCATTTTCATATACGCTGTATCTTATTAATTGTGCCTGTCCAGTTGCTGTTGTGACTTCGGTGCTAGAGATTTTAATTGAGTATTTATCTTCTCCAATAGTAAAGTTGTCTTCGATACTGGCTATAGATAGGTGAGAAAAGAAGATAGCGATTGCTATGGCAAACGATTTGACTGTCATTACTAGCTCGTAAATAGCGATTAACTTGAGAGCTCAACTTTCAAGTTTTTATATTGGGTACGTGGGGCGTATTGTATCTAAATTGTATTTTTAGACAAGTCTGGTTGGTGGTTCTAAGTAAAGTGCTATCAACAAGAATTTTGTTGGGGCTATAAAACGATAAAAGGGCCTTGCGGCCCTTTGGTGAAGTATCGTTCAAGTTAGTATGAATGCCTTAACCCCTTAAGACATTCAACCAATTGTTTTGCAAATGCGGCAGGTAATCTCGTTAAGTTTCTAAGCTAGCGAGAGGAAAAACCCTGCAATTGCTGCGCTCATTAGGTTAGCCATTGACCCTGCTAAAACCGCCCTGAGCCCTAAGCGTGCGATATCCTTTCTACGACTTGGCGCCATACCGCCTAGTCCGCCTAGTAAGATGGCAATCGACGATAGGTTAGCAAAGCCACATAACGCGAATGTGACAATCGCTTGCGTATGTTCACTTAACCCATCTCGATAATTCATAAAGTCTAAGTAGGCAACAAACTCGTTAACTACTAGCTTTTGGCCGATAAAACTACCGGCTGTTACCGCTTCATGCCATGGTACGCCAATCATCCAAGCGACCGGAGCAAACAGGTAACCTAAAATCTCTTGCAATGTAAGTGTAGGGTGATCAAACCATGCACCAATACCACCTAACATGCCGTTTAATAAGGCAATTAACGCGACGAAGGCCAGTAACATTGCACCGACATTTAAAGCTAGGTGCATACCGCTTGACGCACCTGCAGCGGCCGCATCAATAACGTTAACTGGTTTATCTTCCTCGGCGTTTACGTCCGCCAAAGTTTGTTTTGGCTGCTCTGTTTCTGGCACGATCATTTTTGCCATCAAAAATCCGCCTGGTGCAGCCATAAAGCTGGCAGCAATCAAGTACTTAAGCTCTACACCAATAGCAACATAACCCGCCATAACGGAGCCTGCAACGGTTGCCAAACCGCCTACCATAACCGCAAATAACTCTGACTTGGTCATCGTAGGTATAAATGGTTTAACTATCAAAGGCGCTTCAGTTTGACCGACGAATATATTAGCAGTCGCCGACAATGATTCTGGCTTTGATGTTTTAAGTAGCTTTTGAAGTCCACCACCTAAAATTTTAATGATCCATTCCATAATGCCTAGGTAATATAAAACCGCTACCAAAGCTGAAAAGAATACAATAACGGGTAACACTTGCACCGCAAAGATAAAACCCAAAGAGCTTTTGTCCGCAAGTGGTCCGAATAAGAACCCGATACCATCATTGGCATAGCCGATGACGGCTGAAACAGCGCTGGACATACTTGCTAAAGCATTTTTACCCGCTTCAACAAACAGTACAAAGCCTCCAATCGCAACTTGCATCGCAAGCGCTACGCCAACCGTACGTTTATTTATAGCGCTACGATTTGTTGAAAAACCGTAAGCGACGCTTAGTAGCATTAACATGCCCACCAAGCTCATTATTGTTGTCATGCCTTAAAGTTCCCGTTTTATTCTTGCAGTAAATATTTTATTTTACTTTTAATTATATCAATCGCAACGCGATTCATACCGCCACGGGTGACGACCAAGTCGGCATTGTGCTTTGAAGGCTCAATAAACTGATAAAACATTGGTCTTACCGTTGCTTGATATTGTTCAACCACAGACGGTAAGCTTCTACCGCGTTGCTCAATGTCTCTTTGCATTCTACGCAGTAAACAAATATCTAAAGGCGTATCAATAAACACCTTGATATCAAATTCTTCACTTAATGCGGGGTCGCTTAACAGTAAAATTCCCTCTATAATTAATATCTTAGCGGGAGTTACTGTGCGCGTTTCGCTGCTGCGAGTATGTTGAGCATAATCATAAGTCGGCACTTCTACCTGATTACCTAATCGCAATTGCTCTAAATGTGAGCGCAGCAAGTCGTGCTCAAACGCATCTGGATGGTCATAGTTCGTTTGTGTTCTATGCTCAAACGGTAAATGCGATTGATCTTTATAATAAGCATCTTCTTCAATAATGGCGATCGCGCCAGATTCGAGCTCATTGATTAATTCATTATATATTGTTTGCGTAAATAGAGATTTGCCAGAAGCAGAAGCTCCAGCAATGGCTATAATTGTTCGTGTCACTAAAGTTCACACCCAGCAGTTGTTAACGTTGGAAGATCACAATAGCAAAAAAGACACGATTAATCTCTTTTGCTTCGCTTAGGATGCAAATTTAGCGATTTTGCAGACAACAAAACAGGACTTATGTCCTGTGGGACAAAATCAACAAGTTCAACGCAGATAATGAATTTTATGATGCTTTTATGACAGCGGACTTATGTCCTGTACGATTATTCGGAGCAACAATAAAGTAGCAATCAATGGGAGCGCAAGTGAATAATTACACAAATGTAAACCACAAATGTAAACCCATGTCTTGTAATTAAGAGGTAAACAATGGCAAGAGCAATCATTTTAATGGCAGATAGCCTAGGCATTGGTGCCGCTCCAGACGCTGAAAAGTTTGGTGATGTTGGTGCAAATACCCTTGCACACCTCTTACAAGCATATAAAAAGGAAACAGGCAAAGCACTGCCTTTACCAAATTTGAGCCGACTAGGCTTACTTGATGCGTGTGAAGCTGCGGGTAACGAACACTGTGAAACCAGTGAACGTCAGCCAGCGCAAGCTGCATGGGGTTATGCTAAAGAGTTATCTAGTGGTAAAGACACGCCTTCGGGTCATTGGGAAATGGCGGGTGTACCGGTGCTATTTGATTGGGGATATTTCCCAAATACGGTGCCTTGTTTTCCTCAGTCGTTTATAGATGAGTTATGTAAACGAGCTGATATTCCAGGCATTTTGGGCAACTGCTATGCCTCTGGAACAACAATTTTAGAACAACTGGGTGAAGAGCACGTAAAAACAGGTAAGCCTATTTGCTACACCTCAGTTGATAGCGTTTTTCAAATAGCCGCTCATGAGCAATCGTTCGGCCTTGACAAGCTTTATCAGGTATGTGAAATCGCACGGGCACTGCTTGATGAAATGAATATAGGACGAGTAATTGCGCGGCCGTTTATAGGCACCTCGAGTGCCGACTTTATTCGTACCGGTAATCGTCGTGATTACTCGGTATTACCGCCAGCGCCAACGCTTCTTGACAAGTTGGCAGAAGATGGTGGTGAAGTGATCAGTGTAGGCAAAATTGCCGATATTTATGCGCATCAAGGCATAACTCAAAAGCACAAAGCGCCTGGGTTGATGAACTTGTTAGAAAAAACGTCAGAATTGATTGATACAGCGCCTGATCACAGTTTGATCTTCACTAATTTAGTGGATTTTGATGAAAAATTTGGTCATCGCCGTAACGCAGTTGGATATGCTGAGGCACTGGCACAGTTTGATGCCTTTTTGCCGACTATACTAGAGAAGTTGCAAAGCGATGACCTGCTAATGATCACGGCCGACCATGGGTGTGATCCAACAGCTGCCGGTACCGACCATACACGTGAATACGTGCCTGTATTGGCTTATACGCCTGGTATGGCGAATGCTCCATTAGGAGAGAGACAAAGTTTTGCAGACATAGGTCAAACCCTTGCCCAGTGGTTTAATTTATCTGCGCTTGAGTATGGTGAAGGGTTTATTTCTTCACTAAACAAAGCATAAAAAAGGAAACAAGCAATGAGCACACCTCATATTAGTGCAAACAGTGGTGATTTTGCCGAAACAGTATTAATGCCAGGCGATCCGCTTCGTGCGCAATATATTGCGGAGCATTTTTTGGAAGATGCACGCCAAGTGACTGGTGTTCGTAATATGTTCGGCTTTACAGGTACTTATAATGGTAAACCTGTGAGTATCATGGGCTCAGGTATGGGTATTCCTTCAATGTCTATTTATGCCAGAGAGCTAATTGTGAGTTATGGCGTTAAAAATCTGATCCGAATTGGTACTTGTGGCGGTATAAGTCAAGACATAAAAATCCGTGACGTGATTTTTGCGCAAGGTGCAAGCACAGATTCAAATGTCAACCGTGCTCGTGTTCGTGGCTATGATTTTGCAGCAATTGCAGATTTTGGCTTACTCGAGAATGGCGTTAACGCTGCACGTAAATTGGGTATTGAAGCGAAAGTCGGTAACGTCTTTACCACTGATACCTTTTATCAGGCTGATGGTAGCTTTTACGAGCAACTAGACAAACTTGGCATCATGGCTGTTGATATGGAAACGGCTGGCATGTATGGCGTTGCAGCAGAGTACGGTGCTAAAGCTATGGCTTTATTCACAGTAAGTGATCACGTGATCACAGGTGAAGCAACACCAGCAGAAGAGCGCCAAAGTACATTCAATGAGATGGTGAAAATCGCGCTAGAGTCGATTTAACAAATTTCGTTTGCAGGTTGTTGCAACCTGTAAACTCAAGTTCCTTGGTAACGTAATCGCAGAGTTTTGGAGACACGCCTAAAACAAAGCGAATCACACCCAAAAAGCCGCACTTAGTGCGGCTTTTTTTTATCTGCGGTTGCATATAATTAGCTTTAATTTCACTCTAACTTATTCAAAATATTCAACTATGCTTAGTAAACGATGATTTATGGTGATCAAGTTTATGACATCGATAGCATTTTTGATCTCTACTTGGCTAATGATGCCAGTTACAGCTGCTCAGTTAGAAAGCTTTGTGCAATTGGCTGCTAATAATCCACAGCAGGCGTTGGAGCTATATCCAAAGTATGTAGCCAAGTTTGACGAGCAAAATATTGATATACAAGCAGCATTACACTTAGAAGCTTTACTCGCGGCAATGAATAGTCGCAGTTGGCCGACTTTTGTGGCAATCACTGAATCACTAAAAGCACCCGAAATTCAGTCAGTTTTAGCGGGTAAAAGATTCAAGCTGCTGACCAGAATAGGCGTAGCATATAGATATAACAATCAATTGGAGCAGGCCAAGTTACATTACCAGTGCGCTTTAGACTTAGCTGACAGTGATCTGGAATTGGCAACATTGAAAGTAAATCTGGCCATCGTCTTTCGTTTGTTAGAGCAACCTGCGATGGCATTTCAGATCATAGATAGCATCGACAGTGAGCTGTTATCGACACCCGTAAAAGCAGGGTATAGTGTGATTAGAGGTAATATTCTTCAGTCCTTATATCGCTTTGATGACGCACTGGCGTCGTTCGAACTGGCACATCAACTCTACATCAAGTTGAACAATCAGCAATCTAGAGTCAGCATCACACGAAATATACTCGGTGCTGCACTTGCTTCAAAACAACCGGGAAGCTACGTCAAATATCGCACCACTTATGCAGATGAGATAAGCCAATATGGTTCCGAATCCAGAGACTATTTAACTTGGATGGATACCATTAATAATAGTATGCAAAAAGGAGAGCTTAGTGCACAAGATGAGGAATTTTTAAAGCAGCAAGTTACCCCATTAACTGAACTCGGCTATAAAGAAGCGCTGAAAGAGCACTTGAAGCGCATAAATGCGATACATCTTTACCCCAAGAAAGTGGCAGCTAGAAAAGGCGAGCAAGCGCTGCCTGAAAATATCGGAAAACCTTGGTGTGCCTTACTTTGACTTTAATCGTTTATCTGCCATGGTTTATTTAGCAATATGAGTACTCACAGAGTAATATAGCGGGAGACGAGGCAATGGCACAGTGGACAACAGGGCGTGTGGTGGAAATAAATTGGTGGACGCCCAGCTTATTCAGCTTGAGAGTTTCGGCGAACATCCAACCTTTTAAAGCGGGCCAATTTACAAAGCTCGCACTACAAATTGGCGATAAGCGAATTGCCCGCGCTTACTCATTTGTTAATTCTCCTCAAGATCCTGTTTTAGAGTTTTATCTCATAGAAGTCCCCGATGGTAGTTTGTCTGAACGCCTTGCTGAGCTCAAAGCTGGGGATGAAATAATGATTGAAGAGCGAGCGAATGGCTTTTTAACTTTGGATGAATTGCCCGATGCGGACACGTTATGGATGCTAAGTACTGGCACTGCTATTGGTCCGTTTTTATCTATTCTTGCCCAAGGTGAATTGTGGGATAGATTTAAAAGAGTAATATTGGTTCATGGCGTACGACAAAATACTGATTTAACCTATCAAGACCGTATTAAGGCTGTGCAAAAATTATTCTCTCAGTTTCAATACGTACCTGCGGTATCAAGGGAGCAGCCGGAATTTGGTCTATTCGGTAGGATAACAAACTTGTTGGATTCAGGTAAACTAGCCGAATATTGTGGCTATGATGCTCTACCTCAATCAAGCCACTTTATGTTGTGTGGTAATCCACAAATGGTGAAAGATACGACCAACATATTAATTAACAAAGGGTTTGATAGGCATAGAAGGGCTAAGCCTGGTCACATAACTGTTGAACAATATTGGTAGATAAGAGACATTAAGGTAAGGCTAGCATTTGGGTGCGTCTTGAACCGATAAACTTCATTAATTGGTATTAAAAATGAGTGATGATAAAAGGATAAAACTACTCTACCGAGTTGAACCTGGGTGTTTGGGTCCAACAGGTAAGGACTTCATAGAAGGTTTTTGTAATTTTGCTAATGAGAAAATCAAGCCACCTGTTTATGCTTTGTTTAGTTTTGTGCCTCGGTACGATAAATCTTTGCCTGAGAGAGAATATAAGGTCGGTAATAAAAACCTATCGGAGCAACAAGTGAGTGCCTACTTAAGTCGTCTTGAAAAGGATAAAAGTGAGTTTGAGGAGCAAATAGATGAGCTGCTTTCTCACGCTATTGATACCTATTTGAGGCGCACTCATAAAGTGTGAACATTACTCAGGTAATTATATGATACAAGTATTAGTTTGTATTTTAGTGATAATTTCATGCAATAGCTTCGCAAAAACAATTAGGTACGTTGACGCAACGATACTGCGCAATAACCCAAATAACATGTATTTTGTAAAAGTATTGGAGTTAGCGCTTGCTAAGGCGAGCAAGGGTGGTGAGGCCCAGTGGTTACAGCCGTTGGATGTAATAATCACCCAGCAGCGTCAGTTGATCGAACTAAAAAAGAAGAATATTGATGTAATGTGGACCATGTCTTCTGCACAGCGTGACCGACAAGCGCTGGCGGTGCCGGTGCCGTTAGCATTTGGGAGTTATGGCTTGCGGGTGCTGGTGATCAACAAAGGTGACCAACATGTATTTAGTAGACTAAAAAGAGCTGAGCAATTAAAAAAACTAACTGCACTGGTTGGCAGAGACTGGCCAGATAAATCTATCCTACTTGATAATGGTTATCAAATAGATGACTCCTACAACGAGGAGTTATTGTATAGTGTACTGCAAAATGAAAATGGCTACTATTTCCCAAGAGCTGTGACAGAGGCTAATTCAGAGCTTTCAGTGATGAACAATAATCAGTTAATGATCACACCTAGATTTGTCATGCAGTATCCCGCAGTGATGTATTTTTATGTTCGAAAAGGCAACCAAGAGCTTGCTCAAAAGCTAACTCAAGGGCTGAAAAAGGCCCTTGAAGATGGTAGTTTAGAACAGCTTTTCTTTTCATTTGAGCATCACCGAAAAGCATTTTCTGCGTTCGATTTTACAAAAGCTGAATTCATCCAGTTAGAGAATAGACAACTACATGCATCCGCAGACCTTACTCAGATCTACGAGATGCAAAAGCGCTTGATTGACAATGCGTTTAACTAGTTTCAATCATCTCATTGAAACTTGCATTGTCATGCAGGCTGGCAAACGCCGCTTCATGAAGCAGTTCATTTTTTAAATTCGGTGCGTATTCCAAAGCCATACGAATGTCGGTCATTGCGTCCGCATGCTGGTGTAACATCGCGTAGGCACAGGCACGTTGCCAGTAGGCATAACCGTAGTCATTATCCATCTCCAATGCTTGATTACACAATTGGATGGCCACGCCAGTTTGTCCCAGCTCTAATAATGCATCTGCTTTATATGCAATAGCTTCTACGTCTTCAGGCTTGCGCTTTAATATCTCATCATATATTTCAATTTTTGAGTTCATGTCGCTTTCTAAGTTAGCGCGCATCCACAGCGAGTGAACTTCATTGGTTATGGTTATCTTCTTATGATTATTAAG
The DNA here is from genome assembly GCF_001854475.1 of Pseudoalteromonas byunsanensis. Lineage (GTDB taxonomy): Bacteria > Pseudomonadota > Gammaproteobacteria > Enterobacterales > Alteromonadaceae > Pseudoalteromonas > Pseudoalteromonas byunsanensis. The sequence continues at coordinate 146,901 of NZ_MNAN01000037.1, read as the reverse complement.
GATTTCTTCTGAGCGTTCTTTAAGTTTAGATTCCAGCACTTGTAGACGTTGCTCATATTCTTCTGTGATATTGCCAACACGCTCTTTAACTAAATCCTCTACCTTGCTTTTGATATCTCGCAGTGAGTTCCAGCCTACGACCACTAAAATAGATGCGGTGGCTGTGATAATGAACAATACGTTATTAATAGTATCGGTGGTGTAGGTTAACGCTCGGTCAGCGGCATCGAGCTGACTGTGGGTCACTTGCTTGGTTAAGTCTTCTCTAAGTTTCTGTTGGTCATAGCGAACAGCTTTGAGTTCATCAAGGATGTATCGTTCGAGTAGAGGCTTGTACATGGGCTCTTGTAGTTCATTGAGCACTTGTTGCTGCTGTGCCTCATTAGGGGCTGTTTGTTGGGCATTGACGTTTATGCTAAAAATAAAAGCGGACAATATAAAGAAGAGTAATTTCATAACTGACTATACTTTAAGTTAATTCAGGTTGCATGGTGCATGAAGTAATATAAAAATGCAAAAGCAGGAAGTTTTTTAAAATCATTTTATCGCTATTTTTGCAATATAAAAATGCAATGCGCATAATAGTGGACCGTAAATTATTGTGGGCTGCGAAATGAGAGTATGTTGGCTGGTATTGTTATTACTCCCTTGCTTTAGCATTGCACAACCTATGCTGAATGTTGTCACCGAAGAATGGGTGCCATATAACTTCACTAATGAAAAAGGTGAAATAGTTGGTCGTGCGAGTCAAAAAGTAAGAGAAGTATTAGATGCGGCTGGGGTGCAATATGAGATCCGCAGCTACCCTTGGGTTCGATCTATGAAGCTTGCACAAAGTAAGAAAAATACCATGATCTACTCAATATACCGGACCAGCGAGCGAGAAAGCCTATTCCTTTGGGCATGCCCATTACTTAACCCCGTAAAAGAATTTTTGTTTAAGTTGCGTACCCGCGATGATATTCACGTTGAAACCCTCGATGATGCAAAAAAATATATTACCTCTTTAGTACGAGGCAGCATTTCTCACGAATATTTAGTTGAAAGAGGCTTCGAAAATGGCGTTAACTTAGATCTGACTGCGGACCCAAGTGCCAGCCCCCGCAAACTATTAGCCAGAAGAGTCGACTTTATTATTACTACTGAATACACAGCATATGAGAGAATGAAGGAACTTGGCCATCCTTATGAACTGTTAGAAGCGGTACATGAGGTAAAAAATGCGGATGAACGCCGTGCGTGTATGGCGTTTAATAAAGACACAGATCCTGAGATTTTGTCACGTGTCCGTAAAGCTCTGGCAGAACATAATGCTCGATATGTTGGCCCTTGATAGCTACTTATAGCTTTGCCGCTTGTTCAATGACTATGCTATGGCGCTGCGCTAAACGCTGATGGTCTTTGTCATAACCACCACCTATTACAGTTGCTACAGGGACACCATGTTGCTGACAGGTTTTTAATACTAAGGCATCGCGCTGTTCTATCCCTTGCCAGCTAATGTTGAGCTTACCTAAACCATCATGCTCCCATACATCTACCCCTGCATCATAGAGTACGAGCGAAGGTGTTAAATCTTGAAGTAGCCCCGTTAACACCTCTTCAACTGTTGCTAAGTAATCTTTATCTGCTGTGTGGTTGTCCAATCCAATGTCCAGGTCGCTTTCATGCTTTGGAAACGGAAAATTCTTTTCACAGTGAATTGAACAGGTGAACACGTAAGGGTTATGTTTAAGCAGCGCTGCGGTACCATCACCTTGATGTACATCAAGGTCAAAAATTAGAATATTACGAGCCAAGTCTGTGTTTATCAATGTTGTGGCTGTAAACGCAAGATCGTTAACCATGCAATATCCAGAGCCAAAGTCGTAATGTGCATGGTGTGTTCCGCCCGCTAGATGACAGGCGATACCATGTTTGAGTGCCAATTGGGCCGCTTTTAAAGTACCCAATGGCGCCGTGAAAGTGCGTGCCATGAGTTGTTCAGACCAGGGTAAACCTATACGACGCATGGCTTTGGCGCTGAGTCTATTGTGCCAAAGGTCCCATACATAATTATCACAATGGATTAACTCTAGATGGTCGGGTGTTCCTAAGTCGGGAGTATAAAGATTATCATGTATTAGTCCTTTCTTTAGGCACTGCTCGTGTAGCCGAGCAAACTTGCTCATAACAAAGCGGTGTTGAGGGTCGAAGCTAAAAGAATAGTTTTCATGATAGACCAACGGAAGCTTGGGATTAAATGTCATTTATTCACCTGTTGCAACGGCAAAAATTAACGATGGTGGTGCTTTGCAGATTAGGTATAATATTGCGCTTTCGGCGCAACTACGAGCGCATTGCAGACATTTGGCTCCATTTACACTGGCAGTGAGTAGTAACATACATGATAACTGAAGTTTTAGCGATAGATGATGAACAAAGCTTGGATAAGGCGCTTGCTGTTTTGCGCTCAGGCGAATTGGTGGCTATTCCAACTGAAACGGTTTATGGCTTAGCTGCCGATGCAAATCAACCGGACGCGGTACGTAAAATTTTTGCTGCAAAAGGTCGTCCCGCGGACCACCCGCTGATAGTTCACGTTGATAGTGTCGATAAAGTCGAACGCTGGGTTGCACAAGTGCCAGAATGTGTGGCAAAACTGGCGGATGCTTTCTGGCCTGGGCCATTGACTCTAATATTGCCCAAGGCCAACCATGTTTCTACAGTTGTTACCGGCGGCCACAGCACAGTGGGAATACGAGTGCCAAATCAAAGTGGTGTATTAAAGTTGTTGAGCATGCTTGATTCGGGATTGGCTGCACCATCTGCAAATCCTTACAAACGTATTAGCCCTACCAATGCAGAGCAAGTAATGTACGGTATGGATGGCAAAATCGCAGCGGTTTTGGACGGAGGTCCGTGTGAAGTGGGCCTTGAGTCAACAATTTTAGATGTTAGCACTGACGTGCCGAGAATTTTGCGTGCAGGACCTATTACTAAGTCACAGATTGAAACTGTATTAGGCTGCGAAGTTCATATTCCACAAAGCCACAATGTGGCGGTTCCTGGTAACGTAAAGGCGCACTACCAGCCTAGTAAACCAGTACAGCTCCTAAGTAGTGAGCTTTTAGCAACTACCTTAACTGGCCTGTCGCGCTCCGCGCAAAATGATATTGCAGTTCTGTATTACTCTGAACCATTGCAAATGGCCCTTGAAGGAAGTGCTGCGGTAAAGATGAAGCTGTCATCAGATAAACAGCTTTATGGACAAAATTTGTATTATGCGCTGCATCAATTAGATCAGGCGGATGTTAGTCAGATTTGGGTGGAGTTGCCACCAACCGATGAACTCTGGTTAGATGTGCATGATAGATTAAGTCGCTCATCAGCTAAGTAGTTGTCTTTATTGTTTTATTTTTAATCTTTAGTTGAGCAGAACGGCGCCTCAGCCACAACCTTCGCCGTTTAACAATGGCTTAAAGGCGGTAAGATTTTTTATTGCATACGTATTCAACGGGATAAATTTGAAGCGGTGCTCTACATTGTTATCGGTTTGTAAATAAAAACAGATAATAAAGAGCACATTATGACAACATTAAATAGAATATCTAAAACATCGCTCATAAGCGGTGCAGTACTGCTAAGTTTAGCGCAATCCGTGCAAGCTCAGCCCACAACGTTCGTGCATTTATTTGAATGGTCTTGGCCTGATGTGGCGCAGGAATGTGAAACTTTCCTCGGACCAAAGGGCTATGCAGCCGTACAAGTGTCTCCTCCGAATGAGCATATTACTGGCGACCCGTGGTGGACACGCTATCAACCGGTGAGCTATCAATTACAAAGTCGTGGTGGCAGTGAAGCTCAGTTTAAAGAGATGGTTAGCCGTTGTAAGTCAGTAGGCGTTGATATTTATGTCGATGCTGTGATCAATCACATGGCAGCTGGAAGTGGACAGGGCGTAGCAGGTAGCGTCTATGGAGATAAATACTTTCCAATGTATAGTCCACAAGACTTTCATGAGTCCTGTGCTATCAACGGCGAGGATTATGGTAATAATCCATGGCGAGTACAAAACTGTGAGTTAGTTGGGTTAGCTGACTTAGATACGGATGCGCCTTATGTGCAGTCACAATTATCAGGCTATTTGAATGCTTTAGTTGCCACAGGCGTTGCTGGGTTTAGGTTGGATGCGTCGAAGCATATGCCCGCAAGCGATATTGCTAGTATTCTTTCTCAAGTCAATGGTAGCCCGCTGGTGTTTCAAGAGGTAATAGACCAAGGTAGTGAAGCTGTCAGCGCCAGTGAGTACTTTGCAAATGGGCTGGTTACTGAGTTTAAGTACACGACTAAACTAGGGGAAACCTTTAAAAGCGGAAAATTGGCTTGGCTGAGCAACTTTGGTGAGGCTTGGGGTATGATGCCAAGTTACAAAGCTGTCGTATTTGTTGATAACCATGATAATCAGCGAGGTCATGGCGGAGCGGGTAATGTAGTCACCTTTGAAGATAGAAAACTGTATGATTTAGCAAATGTTTTTATGTTAGCTTATCCGTACGGCTACCCAAAAGTAATGTCTAGCTACGACTTTAATCATGATAGTGACGCAGGTGCACCTGCTGTGAGCGTGCATGACAATGGACAGCTCAATTGTTTTGCACACCAATGGCAGTGTGAACATCGCCATAGCTTGATCTCAGGAGCTGTGGATTTTCGTAACAATACAACCGGGCATTGGCAAGTAAGTAACTGGTGGGATAACGGCAATAATCAAATCGCCTTTTCACGCGGTGATGAAGGCTTTGTTGCCATCAACCGTGAATCAGGAGCAATGCAGCAGTACTTGCAAACAGGGCTGGCCCAAGGAGTTTATTGTGACGTACTCAGTGGTCAACTCAGTACAGATAAAAAGACCTGTACCGGAGGACAAATCACGGTCAACGGACAGGGGGTGGCATCTATTTCAGTGGGCGCAATGGATGCCATAGCAATACATCATAATGCCAAAACTCTCGGTGGTACGTCATCACCTGATATGCAACGCACAATCGTATTTATCAAAGCGTTAACCCAAGCGGGTCAGGATATGTTTATTCGCGGTGGCATCGACCATAATCATGCGCAAACACTGGGTCGAAACTGTGCACTTAATGCTAATGACTGTGCATTGCAAATCGTTCATAACAATTTGAAGAATAGTACCACCAACGTTTGGAAAACGGGCGACAACTATCTTGATTGGGGGGCGCATGAAGCAGGTCAAGATGCATCTGCGCAGGGGAGCCCACTCGACTGGACTACAAATTTGTGGCCCAGTGACTGGGGAGTTAAACGCACCGTTGAGCAAGATGGATATGGTGAGACTTTACTTAACCAATATGGCACACATTATTGGATGCTGGATGTGCAGATGGATTGTGCAAACACCGTTAATGGTTGGTTTGAACTCAAGGCTTATGTCAAAAATGGTCAAGGTTGGGAAAGTGATATTGCCCAAGCTGATGCGCCATACCCTAGCAACAATCATTTCGCCCAATGCGGCAAAATTAATGTGTTTGAGTTTGGCTTAAATAGTGTGTACTACACAGACTTCTAATTAAAACCTAAACCAAAGTGATCCTATCTGGGTCACTTTGTTTGACAATGTTCGTCAAGCAAGTTTCTTGGTACGTGCTTTTGTGGCCTTATACGTTCATATTGTGCTACTTGCTCAGAGAATTGCTTGCTTAACTCGCGGTCATTGATCATATCAACATACCGCTGCATTGAGTGCTGTTGACCATGTTCAAATAAAAAATCGCCATGCTCAATGGCGTACGCAAAACGTTTTAAATGCACCTCATTTGGCGCTACTAAGGCGTTAACTAACGCACGCATGATGACAAAATGATAATAATAGTGGTGATTATTGTTGGGTACGGCAAAGATTGTTTGCCGAACTGAGTTTTGATAGCGCCAGAATTGCGTAAAATCACCTAGCAAAACCTCTGTATTGAGCAAGTTCAGGCCAATTCTTGCCGCGGTTTCTGTCTCATTCGCTAGGCTTAAATCGCGGTATAACTCTTTAAATAAATTTCGTGCTTGATAGAGCTGGTTGTTATCAAGCAAGCTATTAGCTACGTTGATTTTTACACGTAAGTGTTGTTGTTCATCCGTTGCTAGCAATTTTGCTTCTTCGAGGATCTGCTGTGCTTTACTATGCTGTTTTGTTCGAACCATCACAGATTGTAAATTGAGTAAGGTGTGAAAGCGAAAATGCGGGTCTTTTTGATTGAGCTTTAACGCACATTGATAAGCTGCAATTGCATCTTTGTAGTGGCCATTTATACGCATCAATACGCCCATATTACTGATTAACTTCGCTTTATGATTTTCTATGATAGGTTGCCATACAGGCTGTGCGAGTTTCATTGAAATATCATTAGCCAATTCTGGTTGGTTACTCACTATCGCAGCTCTTAAAGTTAGCTGATAAAATTGTGCGGATCCGGTATTCACAGGTAAATTTGCATGTTGATGATACCGCTGGGCAAGCTCAATCGGTTCTTGCATAAACTGGGATTTCAGCTCTGCTAAGTCTGGTGGCGTGCTCTGTATCAAGCCAATTAAAAAAGCAAAATTTATTAGCACATATACTCCAGCTATTAGAAAAGGTGCCAATGAGGCTAGTGTTACAGATTTAACTTTATATAAAAAGTTATCAGATAATCGCAGTGTAACATCGAATAATTAATCGTAAAGGAAATAACAATAATGTGGATAAAAAACGTACCAATAAAGGGGCGGTATGTCACCTTATCACCATTGGCGATGGAGCACGTAGATGCGTTAAGAGAAGCTGTGCAAGATGGTGAATATTGGCGTCTTTGGTATGCAAATGTGCCAAAGCCAGAGCAAATGGAAGGCTATGTAGCAGACGCTATCTCGGGTGCTGAAAAAGGCAATATTGCTTACGTTGTGATCAATAATCAAAATCAGCAAATCGTTGGAACGACTCGTTATTATCACGTTGATAGTGATAATCGCAGAGCGGCTATCGGTTACACATGGTATGCCAATTCAGCCTGTCGCACAGCTATTAATACAGAGGCCAAATTGTTGTTGTTGGAAAATCTGTTCGTTGATTGCAATGCGATAGCAGTGGAGTTTCGGACACACCTGTTAAATCATACCTCACGCGGTGCAATTGAGCGCTTAGATGCCAAATTGGACGGAATATTGCGCTCACATCAGATAATGAAAGATGGATCGTTACGAGATACTGCGGTCTATTCAATTATTGCTAGCGAATGGCCCGCTGTGCGCAATAACCTTCAGCATAAACTAACGTTAAGGGTGTAAGAAAATGTAAGGTATTAGGAAGTACGCTTAGCAATTTTCAACCAATCCTTACAGTTAATTTGTGGCCATTTTTCTATGCTATTCAGATTGAAGTAAGGACTCAGGATGACTGTAATGATGACTCGATTAGTAGGGATTGATGTTGCAAGGGCGCTAGCTTTGTTTGGCATGATTATAGTGAACTTCAAGTTGGTCATGGGTGTAAAAGAGGATGATTCAGCGCTTTACTTCATCACTAGTTTATTGGAAGGTCGAGCTTCAGCATTATTTGTGATTTTGGCTGGCGTTGGTTTAGGCTTCATGGCGAATAGCTCCGAGCAAAGGCAAAGAATATCGTTCGTGCGTTGGCAAATTTGTAAACGTGCCATTGCGTTGTTTCTTATCGGTTTAGCATACTCTCCTATTTGGCCCGCAGATATTCTGCGCTTTTATGGGCTTTACTTTCTTATTGCTGCATGTGTGATCACTTTCTCAAATCGTGCATTATTGTGGATATGCGCGGGGTTAGTCATCAACTTTGTTCTGTTGTTAAGCTTGTTTAATTATGATCAAGGTTGGAACTGGGACTCGTTAGTCTACAAAGATATGTGGTCAGCGCAGGGCATGTTTAGACATTTGTTCTTCAATGGTTTCCATCCTGTGTTTCCGTGGGCCGCATTTTTAGTGTTTGGGATCTGGCTTGCTCGGCAGCCGTTATTAGAGAAGTCCTTTCAATACGCAGTGTGTAAGTGGGCACTAATGATATTCGTGGTCACAGAAACGACTCTGTGGCTCTTACGTAATTGGCTAGTGCCTGATGTCGTAAATAATGAAGTAGGTGAACTTGGAGTCCTCTTATCGTCACAAATGATGCCGCCGCTTCCTACATATATGGTTTCCGCTAGCTGTTCTGCGGCACTTGTGCTTATTGCATGTATATGGATTGCACAAAAGTGGTATCAAAACTCAGTCCTCAAGCGTCTTGCTCAGGTTGGCAAGCTGTCATTAACTTTTTATGTGGCTCATGTACTTATTGGTATGGGCATATTAGAGGAGTTAAATATGTTAGGGGGACAAACAACAGAAACAGCACTTTTTTGTGCTGCTATATTTTGTTTAATGGCGATACTAGTAAGTGCTATATGGTTGGCAAAATATAAAGCAGGCCCACTTGAAACCGTGTTTCGAGTGTTAACTAGGTAAGCATAGGATGTATATGTTCCAAGGTGACTACTTTTTTGTGGTCATATTGATATAGGTACATCAATCAGTGCCTTGAAAATGTTATGAATAGACACTACTTATATGTATCACTCAGCATTGAGATTGGTACAACACAGGCTGAGATAATCAAATTATACACTTAAGGCATGATCATGAACCCTATTTTAGCAATCTTAAAAGAACATAATATCAGCGATGAGCAAGTTGCAGAGTTATTCCAGACGCTGACAGAGAATCCAATGATGGCAATGGGAGTGATTTCATCACTGGGTATTCCCCCTGAAAAGTTACAACAGTTAATGGGATTGGTGATGCAAAATCCAGCACTGATCAAAGAGGCTGTCGAAGAGTTAGGTTTAGACTTTTCTAAGGTCGAAGAAGCTAAAGCGAAACTCAATCAGTAACTTTATTTAAATTGATAGACTGTATGTTGCTTTTTTGAATATCACACTAAGAACAAGACTTCATTGGCTTAGCAGAAAACGCTAAAAAGCGAGTGATGGATAAAGAAAAGGCCAGCTTAGCTGGCCTTTTTTAGTTTGTGAGCTGTTTATCTAGATACTCTTCGCATTGCAGTTACACTGCAAAGGATGAACATTAATAATACTCCAAATGAACCAGAAGACTTTCTCTGTGTTACAGAGCTATCGGTTTTTGAAGTCTCTTTTGAGTCGTTTGTTACAGTGACCTTAACCTCTGCACTTGCAACCGCACCTTCGCCATCTGCGATGGTATAGCTGACTGTAGCAACTCCCGAAAAATCAACTTCGGGGGTAAAGCGGATCATGCCAGTATCAGTAACACTTACCTTGCCTTTGTCAGCAGACGATTTAATGATAGTTAGGTCATCACCATCTTGGTCGGTATCGTTGGCCAATACATCAATATCTATTGTGCTGTTAAGCGTTGTGGTTGCTACATCTGCATGGGCTAAAGGGGCACTGTTGATGTAAGTGGTAACTGTAGCTACGCCGTTGGCCGATGCTCCCTTAGTGTCAACAATCATATAATTCACGCTGATATCACCAATGTAATTATCGGGTGTTGTCAGATAGATCACATCATCGTGTGAGTCGATTTCTCCCAACTCACTTTGTACACTGTAAAGTGTGATTGCATCATTATCTGGATCAGAGTCGTTATCTAGCAGGTTTAAGCGTGTTCGCTTACCAGCTTTGACTTTGATTTCATCAGGGGTTGCTACAGGAGGGTGATTACCATCTAGTACAACGGCCATCCCACTTGGGTCAACAACTTGTTTGTTTGCTATACCATCATCGTCGTTAGCACCACCATCAGCTATGTTTAGCTTGATACACCAGTGACCAGCCGTTAGACCTGGCTGCCACAGTATACTACCAGGAGCTGGACAGTAACCTTGCTCACCAGGTGCAGACATCACCGAGTCACCCTGTTCAGTGTTAAAGTTATGCCATTGACCGTGTTTGTATTTCCTGTAGATAGCATTCGCTGGGATTGGTTCATACTGCGGTAATACGACGGTAAAGATATCTCCAGCTTTAGCGAGGCCAGATGCTATAAAGTCATATAAGCCACCCACATTTTGAGCATTATCATCTTCGGGTAGCTCGGAACTTAACAGTCGCGCACCACCAGAGATATTTTGTGAAACAGTGACACCTTTACGTAACGAAATACCGTGCTGAGCTTCTATCAAGAATCCATCTATGCTGCCAGCTTGGCTTTGTAGAACGTTTGGTTGATCAATTGCATCTAAGTAGTCAGCAATACCATCGCCATCCGAGTCGCTATAGCCCTCTTCGTTATCAGGGATCATATCCCCGTCACTGTCTTGATTGCCCAGCGGTGCAAATTGCTCGATGACCTCAATATGGACCGTTTTACTGCTATTGAGCGCGGGCTCACCATTATCGCTGACTGTCGCCGTGATGGTATAGACCCCCTCATTCAACAAGGCTGGAGAAAACTCGAATAAGTCGGCTGACGTACTTGTGTTTTCGATCTCCAAAGCACTACTTTGCCAATTAATAGTTAATACATCACCTTGGTTAATATCACTAAACAACGCTTTGATACTTACGTTGCCTTGATCTTTAGCAATTAAGGTTCGGTTTTGTGCTTGTTGACTCACCTTTAAAGTCAGCTCAGGTGCGATATTACCCTGTGCAATGGTGAATACAGCAGATTGTGAAGATGACTCGGTATTAATATCAGCACCAAGTGTCACAATCAATGTTTCGTCTTCTTCAGGTTGAGCGTCTTGATATACATCAAAACTCAATGTTGCTGAGCGACCTTGTGTGATCTCTACCTCACCGCTGTTCAGGCTGTGGTCAAGCTCGTTTGCCGTACCGGAGATAACATAAGGCACAGTTACAGGATAAATAGGTGCATCACCGTTGAGTGATATTTCCAGCGTATAGTGATTACCTTCGCTGATGGTCTGGCCCGGAACGATAGAAACAATTGGCTGAACCAAGACTTGTTGAACTGCGGTAGCTTGGCGGCCCTGTGCATCTTCAGTTTGCCAATATACCAAGTGCTTGCCTGGCTTAAACACTCGTTTGCTGTTCACAAGTGACACGGGAAGATCATTACCATTGAGGTCTGTTGCTGCTGCTACTCCTAAATCAGCCTTAGTAAATAACCCTTGAGCATCTATATTGATATCACTTGGTGCGGTGATTTGCGGCAAACCAGCTTGTGTTGATGTGATCTTGACGATGGCCGTTGCCGTGCTTCTGGCCTGCTCACTATCTGCAATCACATAGTCAATCGTGGCAGTTGTAGCAGAGCTATTAGCCGCTTGATAGACAAGTTGACTATTACTGATAGTGACTGTGCCAATCGAAGCCTGTGCACCCACTAAAGTTAAAGGTTGTTGGTCTACATCATTATCGTTCGCTAATACATCCAAGCTGTAACGGTTACTTTCAATTGCTGTAAACTCAAAGTCATCATCATTAGCTTGTGGCATGTCATTGACAGGTTCGACTGTGACTAAAATACTCGATTCACTAGATTTGTCTGCGCCATCATCAGCCTGATAACTAAATGCGTCTTTGCCGTTAAAGTCCGCATTTGGGGTATAGCTGATGGTGTTACCCTGTACCGAGACTGAGCCAGATGTAGGCTGCTGTATGATGACGACGCTTAAAGCATCTCCATCTACATCGAAGATTTGCGGAATAAAGCTGGTGGTTCCATCTTCGGCTACAAAGATAGATTGAGACTCGCTGCGCGGAGGGGTGTTCGCAAAAGTGACTTCAATATCAAAAGGAGCCAGTGAAGACGTGTGTTCAGAGTCACTGACACTGATCTCTATATTTCGAGTGATACCCACATCATTGCGTGTTGGTGTGCCAGCGAGTGTGCCCGTTAAGGTATCGAACATTGCCCAATCAGGTTTGTTGGTAATGCCAAATGTAAAGCTGCCGCTGTCTATATCTGTTACCGTAGGGGTGAAGCTATATACGCTACCTCGCCCAATATTGGTTGCAGGAACCCCCGTGATTTGAGGTGCATCATTGACATTAGTGACGTCTATTTCGACATTTGCTGCAGATGAGTTTAGCTGACCATCGTTGGAAACGTACATGAATGTATCTTTGCCCACAAAATCAGTGTTTGGTATATAACTCACGATGTTGCCTTGCAAAGAAACACTGCCGTTGGCTGGCTCTGCCACAATGCTGTAGCTCAACGTTTGATTGTCTACGTCACTTCCTTCTAATGATATGGTTAGAGTGTTCTCTTCGCTGGTTTGTACTGACATGTTAGTTGCGTGTGGCGCGTCATTTATCGGTTGCACACTGATATTTACTAAGGCTGGAGCAGAGCTAAGTTGACCATCATTTGCTGTAAATGAAAAGCTGTCTTCGCCATGGTAATCCGGATTTGGAGCATAAGACCAAACGGCTTCTGACAACTGAGTCAGTACTCCATTACTAGGTTGACGCGTGATGTCAAATGTCAGCGCGCTTTGCTCTTCATCGGTACCAGATAAAGTTATTTCAACATTCGAGTCTTCATTAAGAGTGATGTCATTGCTGTGTGCCTGTGGAGCATCATTAATGGCTGATACCGTAACCCTAACAGTTGCTTGGTTGGATACCATGCCATAGGAGTCTTGCACAGTGTATGTAAAGCTATCTTCGCCGTTGAAATTTGCATTTGGTGAGTACACGATATGACCACTTTGTGTCACTTGTGCAGTACCATTAAGAGGCTCGGTAACAACTGTAGTGCTTGATGTATCAAGGTAGTCGTTGCTTTGCTCTGCATCAATATCGACATCAATATCATTACCAAGCACGTTGATCTCAAAGAAGCCATCTTCTTCGACTATAGCCTCATTGTCGATTGCAACAGGCGCATCATTCACAGAGGTGATAGTAGCAGTTACATTCGCAGCTGCAGAAGTTAACCCTTCACTGTCAGTTAGAGTATAAGTAAAGTTCAATTCACCAAACTTATCCTGTAGTGGTTCTATTGTTAAGGTACCCTCTGGGTTTACCGACACTGTAGCCAATTCAAAAATACCGGGCCCTTGGCCCTGATCTTCTAAAGTGATATTAGCGCCATTAAAACCAGTATCCTCAACATCAGAGTCATTGGCCAGAATATTCAGTGTCACTGATGTATCTTCATCAGTCGTGACAGTATCGTTTTCAACAATGGGTCGGTCATTGATTGCACCAATATTTACCGCGATGGTTGCTTCATTGGAGGCCAACCCTTCACTGTCAGAGATGGTGTAGCTGAATGTGTCGGTACCTACTAGGTTGGCAGCAGGTGTATACACAAAAGTGCCTTTTTCTTGATCAAGGCTCACACTACCCAACGAAGGTTGTGTGATTAGTTCGATTTGACCATTAGGGTAAGTATCATCATCATCTGTTGTGAGCTGCCTGATATTGATAATCTCAGAGGATGTATCCTCATTTACTTCAACATTGATATTGCTGGCAACAGGTGCATCGTTAACTGAATTTACTGTTACACTGGCCGTTGCTAGTTCCGAAGATAGTTGGGTTGCGTCTTTTACTTTGTAAGTAAATGAGTCCATACCATGGAAGTTCGTGTTTGGCGTATAAACCACAACGCCATTTTCAATTGTTACACTGCCATTTTCAGGTGGCGTGATAATGTGTGTCGATGCGGGAACTAGGTTTTGTTCTGCATCTACATCGTTCTCTATTAGTGAAAATGTTGTAGGCGTATCTTCGTCTGTTGATGCTGAATCGTTATTGGCTACAGGTGCATCTTCAACCGCGGTAATGGTCAAGTTAACAGTTTGTATAGCTGAGACGGCACCGCTATTATCTTTAACCACATAAGTAAATACGTCCTGATGTGTTTCAGAGCCATTATGTGCGTAATTAAAGGCACCATCTTGACTGAGCGTTAACTCCCCAGAAAGAGCAGTGTTGATCAATTCGACGTGTAGCGTGTCACCTGAATCAATGTCGTCATCGTGTGCTGTACTTAATAAACCTTGGGCTGGAGTAACAGATAGCATATCACCTTCATTAAGTGAAAATGCAAACCCGTAAGCGATTGGGGCATCATTGCTATTGGTTACCTCTAAGTCAAAAGCTTCTAGGCTTACGTTCTGGCTGTTCTTTGCGCTATCTTTAACGCTGATCACAATACTTTCGGTGATACCAACATGTTCATCAAGAGGTGTACCGCTCAAAGTACCAGTTTGTGTGTCAAAACTGGCCCATGTGGGTTTATTGGTAATGGTGAAGGTATGTGTATCACCTTGATCTGGGTCTATCAAAACAGGTGTGAATACATATTCACTGTCTTCTTCGATCGAATTGCTAGGAACTCCCGATAATTGAGGTAAATCATTGATGTTCTCTACCATGATAGAAAATGGAGCGAGTTGTACTTGCTGGGTGCCATCAGATACTTTAATGATAATATTTTCGTAGCCGCCTACATCATCATTTGTTGGGGTGCCAAAGAGAGCTCCAGTTGTGGTATTAAAGTCTGCCCATGATGGTTTGTTGTCTATTACAAAGGTTAGAACATCAAGATCATTATCGTGTGATGACGGAATAAATAGGTAATCTTGATCCTGATTCACGCTTGTTTGTGGAGATCCTGCAATTGTTGGTGCATCTTCTATGGCTGCAATTGATATACTCACAGTCGCAGGCAAAGAGGTAAGCGCACCATCGCTTACTGTGAATGTGAAACTATCCTGACCGTTATAATGTGCATTAGGTACATAGGTTGCAACATTACCTTCTAATGATAGGGTGCCGTGTGTGGGCTGCTCGAACAAATGATAAGTTAGGGAATGACTATCAACATCCGTTGCGCTTAGAGATGTGGTGATACTGCCATCTTCGTGCCCGGATATGTTAAGGGCACTAGCAACAGGGGCATCGTTTAGGGCTGTGATGGTGATATTAACTTGCGCAGGCTCTGATACAGCTCCGTCACTATCTGCAACGGTATAACTAAATGAAAATTGACCACTTAGATTAGCCTTAGGGGTGATCTCCAGTAGACCTTCTTCACTGACAACAACCTGTGCTAATTCATATTCACCAACACCTTGTCCCTTGTCTTCGAGCGTGATATTTGCTGCTAAGAATCGCTCGTCTTCTATATCGGTATCATTTTGTAATACATCGAGTTGAGCGATTGAATCTTCAAGCATGACGATATGGTCATTTTCAGCAACGGGTATGTCATTAACAGGCTCGATATTAAAGGTGATTTTACCAGGAGCAGAGACCCCACCCATGGAGTCAGTGACAGTGAACTGCAAGAAGTCTTCACCTGTAGCGTTGGGATAAGGCTGATACGTTACAGATTCATCCTGTAGATTAAAGCTAAAAGTTCCTTTGTTTGGTGGGTTAATGAGAGTTATTGCGCCAGATGGTACTGTTTCTTCAACATCACTGGTTAGGTTTCGTAACGTAATGGTCTGTGACTGTCCATCTTCCAGTACACCAATGCTATCACTATCAAAGGTAGGCAGATCATTGACAAATTGAACATTAATATAAACATATGATGAAGGGTGAAGGACACCATATGCATCCATAAAAGAGTATTGAAAAGTGTCTCGGCCGAAGGTGTTAGGGTCAGGGGTATATCTTATGACTCCATTGTCAACTATAGCTTGACCGTTGTAAGGCTTCGTTGTTATTTGTAATGTATTTTGAGCCCTTGTAAGGTCACTGATTTTATCATTGTCAAGTACATCGATGATAACTTCGTTGTCTTCAAACGAGTTGATTTCATCGGTTTGTATCCATTCGTCAGAACCTTCATTGATGTTCGCAGTCGCGGTAAATATCTTTGAGTTTTTACCGTTCACCTCTATTACAAAATCAAAAGTGACTGAGCTTATGGCAGCTGTATTATGTAGAGTGACATTAAAAGCACCACTTGACCCAAGGTGAATAGAACCTTCATTAGGCGCAAGGCTTGTATTTATGAGTTTGAACAGCCCATACTGTAGCTCTGGGTCAAGATCAAAGTAATTGCGCAAGCCTTCTTCTTCATTGATATATTGGCTAGGGGTTAAATCATAGACAATATCAGCTTTTTGTGTGAGCTCCAATTGCTCCAATTCTAAAGGTTGAACATAAAGTGAATTGATTAAACTATGACTTGTATAGTGTCCATCGGTAACCGCTACCATCATACTTTCAACATTGCCTGAGAATGTTTGAGGTGGTGTACCAGAAACTATTCCGGTTTTTTCATCAATTGAAAGCCATTGCGGGGCGTTTAGTAGACTGTATGTAAGAGGATCCGAATCTTTGTTTTCAATAAGCTCTGGGTAAATGCGTAAAGGAATGCCACTGTAGAAATTTAGATAATGGCCCCATGAGTAATGGCCTATTTTTGGTATGTAGTCATAATCCTTGACGGTTATGCTGAATGGCTTAAGTTCAAAGGCTTGTATTCCGTCTGTCACGGCAATGGTGATAGGTTCGGTTGTTCCAATATCATCTGTTGTCGGAACTCCACTCAGTGAGCCAGTACTGATGTCAAATCTTATCCAATCAGGTTTATTTTTTATGAAGTAACTATAGCCATGGTAAAGCTCAGTTGAAAGTGGAGAGAAATAGTAATTTTCGCCTTGATATACTTCAGTTTTGGGAAAGCCATGTAGTATCGGTGAATCGGTAACTTCTATAGTGAAGGTCTGAGTAAGTGAGGTTTCAGGAGAGTAACCCGCTCTAGCTTCTATACTGATTGTGTAGGAGCCAATATCTGTACTGTATGGGTCTTTGAGTCTAAGTGAATTATAGTCAACCGCAAATAGCGCGTTATCATGCTCACCTTCTATCAGCTGATAGTCATGTGCATAAGCATCCGATTGGATGATTAGAGATGAGTATATATTTCTCTGTATTGACTCACTACTCAAATAGATTTGAGTTAGTTCAGCAGGCTCTGTCTGTAAGAACTGTTCTTTCCATCCTTCTTCAGTCCATCGGGCAGTCACGGATTGTTTAGGTTGAGTTGTCGAGTTGCTATTAGTGAATGTATAAAGCTCGCCAATAGCAAGCTGGGATGGCATCTCTTCGTCTATGTTAGCGTATTCTAGTAAGCGCCCTTCACTGGTGTAGGTAGCAGAGAGTATATGACCTACATGAGCGAAGCCATTGGCACAATACAGTGTACTGAGAAAAGACGATGCGTTAATGTGTGTTTGGTCTGCTGAGACGAAGTCACACTCAAGGGCGTTGACTTGTGAGCTAACAAGCATCGTAATACCGATAGGAACGGTAAATGCCTGCCTTAACCTTAATTTATTGATATGATTATTAAGGAAAAAAGAACGGGTTAACCATTCCTTTTGATTAGTGTCCATGATAGTCCTTTTATTGCGGTAATGCTTAGGTGTTACCTTTTATGGTTCGAGGATACGAAAATTTTCCACTTCCCGAGTTGTACCTATTTTATCATATCACACTGATTTATTAATATATTTATAGTTATTAGCTAGTTACATTCTTATTTGAGATGTAATGATTCCGTTGCTATACGGTTGAAGGTACGAATTATGTAGAGGAACCCCGCAACCACTTTCATTCATTTGGGGACTGAGTTATTATGCATAAAAATCGTAATGGTAATTATTGCTAATTACAATAAGTGGTTTAGCCTATGACTTTAAACGAATTAAAACTTCAGCAAAAAGCGGTAATTGCTGCTTTGAATCATCAAGATATTGCGCTAGCAAGTCGCATTATGGCTTTGGGGCTCGTCCCAGGTGAGACAATTGAACTTATGAATATTGCTCCTATGGGATGTCCATTACAGGTCAAAGTAGGCGATACGTTAATTAGTGTGCGTAAAAGTGATGCAAGTTTGATTGCACTGCAAACAGCGAGTTAGGGGAAAAAATGAAAATTGCATTAGTTGGTAACCCTAACTGTGGCAAAACAACGGTATTTAATCGCCTAACAGGCTCCAAGCAAAAGGTTGGTAACTGGCCTGGCGTTACGGTTGAGCAAAAAGTGGGGCAGTTTTCACTTACCCTAGGTACGGATGTCACAGAGGTTGAGTTAATCGACTTACCTGGGCTGTATAGCCTTGAGCAAATTGATGCCGGACAGGATGAACAGATTGCGATTGATTTTTTGCGCAACACTAACGCTGATCTGATCATCAATATCCTTGATGCAGCAAACCTTGAGCGCAACCTAGTATTGACCACTCAGTTACAAGAGCTGGGTACGCCAATGGTGGTGGTTGCAAACATGGTGGATGTAGCCACGCAGCGCGGCAAAACGTTGAATGTTGATTTACTGAGTGAACGCTTGGGCTTAGCTGTTATTGAAATGGTGGGTTCAACAGGTAAAGGAGCTGATGCGCTTAAAGTTGCGTTATCTAAAATCATGGATAGTAATGGGTTTGCACCCTCTACGCCGTTGGAAAAACCAAGTAAAGAGGCCGATCCTGTTGCGTTAACCACTGCGCGTTATAAAAAAGTACGTGGTTTGACACAAGGGGTGAATGTCATCTCTCCTCAACGTTCAGATATTACAGACACCCTAGATAAAATTGTATTGAATCGCTTCTTAGGTGTGCCAATTTTCCTCGCTATGATGTATCTCATGTTTACCATAGCTGTAAACTTCGGCGCAGTATTTATTGATTTTTTTGATATCTTTGTCGGCGCACTATTAATTGATGGGGTTAAAGAAACACTAAGTGCGCTCAATGCTCCTGCGTGGCTAGGGGTAATTCTAGCCGATGGTTTTGGGGCGGGTGTACAACTTGTGGCAACATTTATTCCCGTGATAGGTGTGCTATACCTGTGTTTATCTTTGCTTGAGGATAGCGGCTATCTTTCCCGCGCGGCGTTTGTTATTGATAGGCTTATGTCGTCAATTGGCTTGCCGGGTAATGCCTTTGTGCCGTTGATAGTTGGTTTTGGCTGTAATGTACCAGCGGTTATGTCAGCTCGGACCATGAATCGAGAATCAGACCGTTTACTAACCATAATCATGGCACCCTTTATGTCATGTGGTGCACGTCTAACGGTATATGCATTATTTGCTGCCGCATTTTTCCCGGTTAATGGCGCAAATGTTGTGTTCGCGCTTTATCTATTGGGCATCATAGTCGCTGTAGGCAGTGGCTTTATATTTAGAAAGTTGGTGTTCACAGGTGAGCAAACGCCATCATATACAGAAATGCCTGCATATCACTTACCGGTGTGGCGTAATATCTGGCTAACAACTTGGCATCGCTTGAAGAGCTTTGTGATGCGAGCCGGAAAAACGATCGTCTTGGTTGTTGTGTTACTGAGCCTAGTCAATTCGATTGGTACAGATGGTAGCTTTGGGAATGAAAATACTGAGCGCTCTGTGTTAGCGAAGGTAGCTCAGGTAGTGACACCAGTATTAAAACCTCTAGGAATTGAAGAAGATAACTGGCCAGCTACGGTTGGGGTGGTAACGGGCTTGTTTGCCAAAGAAGCGATTGTTGGTACCTTGGATGCACTGTATGTTGGTGAACAAGCGCACTCCAGTGAGTATTCACTGATAGACTCAACGGTTGAAGCTTTGTTAACTATTCCTAGCAATTTTCTAGATTTACTTAATAATCTCGGTGACCCATTAGGTTTGGGGGCGTTAGATGAAACGGATGCCAACAGCAATGCTTTACTTACTCAAATGGCTAGCCAGTTTAACGGCCAGTTGGGGGCGTTTAGTTACCTTGTACTGATCTTGTTATATACCCCGTGTGTCGCGGTTTTAGGAGCGGTTAAGCGAGAGTCTGGTGCGCGTTGGATGTGGTTGGTGATAGGCTGGACAACATCTTTAGCGTATATTTTATCTACCAGCATTTATCAGCTTGCAAATTTTGCCCAGCAGCCACTGTTTGCTAGTGCTTGGTTGCTTGCAATGGCTGTGGTTACCTTTGCATGGTGGGTGGGTTTGAGAGGTTTGGGTAAGCAACTAAATCAACCGCCAACGTATCAAATTAATTTAGGTTAGCAAGCCTTTATAAATCAAAGCGGCGCGTTATGCGCCGTTTTTTTATGGTTGTAGTAACCTGGCACTATCAAAGTTCAGCTCGTAACCTCAGCCTACCGACATTCGTTTGAAGACTCGTTAGACCTGACGGCTGTGAATTAAAACTCCAAGGCCACCGGTCTAGTGCCATATGTTACGATTTATGAGAGAAATATATGTTTGATAGGTATGCAAACTGGGTGATTAAGGCTTGTCTAGTGTTGAGCTTGTTGCTTTTGGGTGGGTCATTTATGTTAGATGGCAACGTTAAGGGAATGACTGTAGTGGTAGACTTTTATCATCTAGATCCGCTTTTATCACCTCAAGGCGCAGGTAAAGTCACTGGAAGTGTGATGGTGCTTACCGCGTTGATGGTGGCGCTGGTAAGTGACAATAAACTTAACCATGTCATCGCGGGACTATTACTACTCATCGCTGTTGTTGCATTGTTTACATTGTTAAGTCCAAGTCGCTACATTCAAGAGTTAGGAGGCTTTCCTATTCTTGGTTCAGGGCAGGGGATTATTAAGTATGCCGCGCTTATTCCACTGGGTATGAGTATTTACTTATACAAACATTTTTCAATAAAGCAATTAGCTTGGTTTAACTACGTGACCGTTGCGATGGTTTTATATTGGATCGGTGGTTTAAAGTTCTTTGAATTCGAAGCGAAAGGAATTGTTTCACTGGTAAGTACTTCTCCTTTTATGTCGTGGTTATATGGTGTTTTTTCTGTGCAGCAGACGTCTAATGTGATTGGTGTGTTTGACCTGTTTTTTGCCTCTTTGTTGGGACTTGGGCTATGGCTTAAAAGAGCCAATATAGTCTGGGTTGCGATATTGGGATGTGGCAGTGTGTTTGTAATGACACAAACTTTTTTGTTATCGGCGCAAGGTGCTTTTAGCGCGCAAACTCTGCTCGGAGGGCTTGGGCAGTTTGTGATAAAAGATTTGTGGTTTATTGCTAATCTGCTAGTGATTGCTTGTTATACCAAGCAGCTTGCACCAACGCGCTCGACTTGAGTTTAGTCGTTTACTTGAAGTTCGGTTTAGGTGGTCGATAGCATGATGCTTGTTTCACTGTTTAAAATACCGTGAATAGTTCGTACTTCACGTAATACACCGTCAAAAGCACTCAGATTGGCCGCTTTGATTTCTGCAATGAGATCCCATGCGCCATTAGTGGTGTGTATTCGAACGAGCTCGGGGATCCCCTTGAGCTTTTGAATTACCTGTGAAGTTGATTGACCTATCACCTCTATCATCATTATTGCCCTGACTGAATCACTATCTATCTCTTCATGTACTCTTACAGTGAAACCTAAAATCGCGCCACAACTTATTAATCGATCTAAGCGGTTTTGAACTGTACCGCGTGAGACCTTAAGTAAATCAGCAAGTGTCGATATAGATGCTCGGCCGTCTTTTCTAAGTGCGGCAATGAGTGCTTTATCTAATGAGTCGTAAAGGTAAGGTTGCATAGCTTTGAGAAAATATTCAAGGGTGTTGAAAAAATAGCAAAATTGTTCATTTTGAACAATATCAATATGCAAAATGATAAAAAACAACTCACATTGTATGTTATTTTGGCATTTTAACTGTTTGATTGGCTGGCTATAGTAACCCTGACATTATGACAACAATTTTGGAGGGGCTATGCAGCCGTTTATTTCTCACCTTAAACAAGGCGTACCTTTGGTTGATGTAGGCTCGATGCGCGCACTAGTTAACGAAGTTGGCATTGAGACATTTTTGGTCGAGCTTAGTAGTAAGTTAGAGCAAGATTTTGCCAGATGGCAACAATTTGATAAATCGCCTCGCTATGCATCGCATTCTGAGTCTGGCGTGATTGAGCTGATGCCGATTAGTGATGGTCAGTTCTTCAGCTGTAAATATGTGAACGGACATCCGAAAAATACACATGTTGGACTGCAAACCGTGGCAGCGTTTGCAGTATTAGCGGATGTCGCAACAGGTTATCCCATATTATTGTCTGAAATGTGTCTGCTGACCGCCCTGCGCACCGCGGCAACATCGGCACTGGTGGCAAAATATTTGGCGCCCAAAAACACGTCCACCTTGGCATTAATTGGCAATGGTGCACAATCTGAATTTCAGGCTCTCGCGTTTAAAGCGTTGTTAGGAGTGTCACATGTTCGTTTATTTGACATTGATATTAAGGCATCGCAAAAAGTTAAGAAAAATCTGGCGGGCAGTGGCCTACAGGTAGATATTTGCTCCACTGTGATGCAGGCTATAGACGGTGCCCAGGTGATCACAACCTGTACCGCAGATAAACGCAATGCCACCATTTTATCATCGGATATGGTAGCAGATGGTGTACACATTAATGCCATTGGTGGTGATTGCCCTGGTAAAACAGAGTTAGATGCCGCGCTTTTAAAGCGTGCTCAAGTTTTTGTGGAGTACGAACCGCAGACTCGTATTGAGGGCGATATCCAGCAGCTAGACGAATCCTTTGCTGTGACAGAGTTTCATCAATTAGTAAATGGTATGATGCCTGGACGTGTGAATGAGCAGCAACTGACGATTTTTGATGGGGTAGGGTTTGCGCTGGAGGATTTTAGCGCTTTAAACTATGTTAATGAATTAATCAGTAAACAAGCTTCGACACGCCTTGATTTAATCACTCAACAAGACGACCCACGTGATTTATTCTCCGTGTTACAAGCAAGTTCAGCAGTACAGGTTGCCGTATGAAACCACTTCAAACTCCAAATGCAGTGGTGATGGTTCGCCCTCATCACTTTGTGTCTAACCCGCAAACGATGCAAGATAATGCTTATCAGGTTGCAGCTGACAGTCAACATGCCAGTCAGCTTGCTTATCAAGAGGTAAGCCGTGTAGCCCAAACCTTGTCGGAAGCGGGGGTTACGGTACATTTGTTTGAAGACCAAAGCCAACTTACACCTGATTCTGTCTTTCCCAATAACTGGTTTTCAACCCATGGGGATGGACAATTGTTAATATACCCTATGTATGCGCCTAATCGGCGTATGGAGCGTCGCTCAGATGTGATCGATCTTTTCAAAAATCAATATCAGGTTGAATCCATTACTGACTTAAGTCGCTTGGCTGACAGTGAGCTGTTTTTAGAAGGCACGGGTTCAATGGTGATGGATCATATCCACAAAGTCGTTTATGCGGTTGAGTCAAAGCGTACATGTGCTAAGTTGGTTGCACAGGTTTGTAAGCAACTTGGTTATGAGCCTGTGGTATTTAACGCGTATGATGATCAAGGGGTTGCGGTATATCACACCAATGTTTTGATGTGTGTTGCTAGCGAATTTGTGATGATTTGTTTGGATATGGTGCCAAACGAGCAACGCGCAGCTTTAGAGCAGCGTTTTGCACAGCAAAACAAACCAGTGATTGCATTAACTCAAGCGCAAATCGCTCAATTTTGCGGTAATGCATTAGAGCTGCAAGGCCACGATGGGCGTTTACTGGCGCTCTCACAAACGGCATATGATGCGCTTAGTGAAGCGCAAAAGGACGTGATTGAGCGCTCAGCTAAACTTATGCCCATGGCAATACCCACACTTGAGGCGGCTGGTGGCTCAATCCGCTGTATGCTCGGTGGTGTACATTTGCAAAAAAGATAATAACAACAAAAGCACTTAGTGGTGCACAACAGGAGTCTAGTATGGTGAGTGAAGTGATTGGCAGCGTTAATGCCTTATTATGGGGAGAAGGCCAACTCCTGATTTATATTCTGCTCTTTGCGGGTGTGTGGTTTTCAACTCGTTTGGGGCTCATTCAATTGCGCCAGTTCACTCACATGTTTACGCTGCTCAAAGGCAGTACGAAGGCAAGTGATCAAGAAGTCAGTTCCTTTCAAGCGTTGTGTACCGGCTTATCTGCTCGGGTTGGAACGGGGAATTTGGCAGGGGTGGCCGTGGCCATCTCACTGGGTGGCAGTGGCGCTATTTTTTGGATGTGGGTGATTGCGCTTTTAGGCATGGCGACGGGCTTTGCTGAGAGCGTACTCGGTCAGGTTTATAAGGTACGTGACAGCCAAGGGGAGTTTCGTGGTGGTCCAGCCTATTACATTCAGCTAGGACTCAACAAACGCTGGTTGGCAATTGTGTTTGCCATCTGTTTATTCTTGGGTTACGGCTTTAGTTTCAGTGCTATGCAAACGAACACCATCACAGATGCGCTGTCATTTGCCTTTGATATTCCGCCTTTGTACTCGGGCATTGTGATCACAGTGTTGGCAGGGTCCATCATCATGGGAGGCTTTAAGGCAATCGCCCGTTTTGCAGAGCGCGTAGTGCCCGTGATGGGGATTGTGTTTGTCTCGGCGGCGGTATTGATCACCCTTATCAATTTCAGTGAAGTACCCGCGATGATCAAAGACATTATACTCAGTGCTTTTGGTCTGCAAGAAGCTGGCGCTGGTGCAATGGGTGCGGCGATAAAAAACGGTATTCAACGTGGTTTATATTCCAATGAAGCGGGAGCCGGTAGTGTGCCGCACGCATCAGGTGCTGCCAGCCCCGTGCCTAACCACCCTGTGACTCAGGGTTATATCCAAATGTTAGGCGTATTTTTTGACACTATAGTGTTGTGTAGTTGTACCGCTGTCATTATTTTATTGGCTGACGTGGATATCAGTGGAGAAATGGAAGGGATCCGGTTGACCCAAAGCGCAATGACCGCACATTTAGCACAAGGTGGGGTGTACTTTGTTGCCGCAGCGATCACCTTATTTGCTTTTACCTCCGTGGTGGCTAACTTCGCTTATGCAGAAAGTAATCTACACCTGTTTAAGCTCGATAATAAGCTGGGGCGTAGCGTCTACACCGCGCTTTATTTAGGCATGATGTTATGGGGGGCTACCGCCACGCTTAAAGAAGTGTGGAGCTTAGCTGATATGGCTTTGGGCCTTATGACGTTGGTTAACATATTTGCCATTATACAATTGACACCGACCGTTGTTGCACTTAACAAGGATTACCATGCGCAGCGAAAACAACAAAAAGAACCTGAGTTTAATGCTGCTTTAGTTAAAGTTCAGGGTCAATGTGAGCCCGGCGTGTGGGATAAATAACCGAGTTTGAAGAGCCCCGCGTTTGTACTCGTTAGGTTTAGACTAACCTAACGAGTCATGGTTAACTTGATGATGCTCCAGCGGTTGAGTGTTTTGCTAATCATCATTATTACGCTCGTGTGGTAAATCGCTAAAGTATTCTACAAACTCCACTTCAAAACCGTCTGGGTCGATAAAGTACACATTGTGGCGAAATGGATTGTCGTTACTGCCCTTATCTACGAAGTAGCCTGCGTGCTTCATTCTTTGGACAAGTGCGCTGAGGTTGTTGACTACAAAAGCAAAGTGACCGAGACCTGTTTGATGGCCTTCCAGTTTGCGGTTTTTGCCTTCGCCATGATCGCTAAAAGCAATGTAGTTGTAGTCATCGCCAAAGTGCAACCAGTGTCGTGCTTTTCCATACCACTCTCCATGGCCTTCACTGCGAACGCGCCAGTGGGGGAACGCAGCTTGATAAAAATGAAGAGACTTTTCCATATCCGTAATCACTAAATTCACATGTTCCAAACGCATAATTCACTCCTACTTATTTTTCATTGTATTGGTCAAAAGCTCGATGATTTTGCTTAGCAAAGTTTGATCTATTGGTAGATTGAGTGTGTTCATAAGCACCTCCTGCAATGATTTAAGTTAACTTTAAAACCTCAAGTTAACTTTAGGTAAAGGGCTTTTTTATGATTTGGATAAAATAATGACAGGAGTGAAATGCGAGTTTCTGGAAGCATTGTGTAGTTTCTCAAGGTACTCAAAAGGATATGTTTTAATCAGCTATATTGCGATATGCTAAGGAAAAATAACAAATCATTTCAAATGAGTAGGCATAAAAGCATGATTAAGGTGATTATCGAGGCCATAGCAATAAGTGCGTTAATGATAGGTGGTGTTGCTAGCGCCGCACCAGAGCAGCCAGATACAGATAACTCGGTGACATTTAGTGTCGTGACTAAAAGCACGACGAGTTGGAATGGTGATCTACTACCCCGTTATTCAGAGGGCCAGCCAGAAGTGACAATTTTAAAGGTGGTTATTCCCTCAGGAGCAAGTGTGGCTGCGCACAAGCACCCGATGATTAATGCTGGAGTCATGCTCAAAGGTAAGTTAACGGTGACCTCTGAACAAGGTGAGGTACTCAAACTTGAGCCGGGTGATGCAATTGTGGAACTGGTTGATAAGTGGCATAAGGGTAAAAATGACGGTGATGAACCCGTGGAGCTTCTCGTTTTCTATGCCGGAGTGAAGGATCAGCCACTAAGCATCAAGCACACTCATTAATGTGCTTGATGAATGTGTGGCGTCACTATGGGTGTACCATCTTTATTAAACAAGCAATTCGGTGTGTGCTTTTGTTGTAGCTTCCAACAGGCTAATTTAACCAAAGTGGCGAGCATCAAACGTTTGTGGCCTTGCGGCCCCAACAACTCACCGGGTACGAGTCCTGTGGCATCTTTTAAATGCACTGAGCCTTTAATGACACCCGCTTTTTCGTCCAGCGCTCGGTCATTAATGAAACTGCGGATCACGCCAATAAATGGCCAGTTAGCGGACAATGTATTGCCAATGGGGGTATTACAGCACTTGGCATACCAACGATGTAAACCCTTGTTGCTCAGTTTTAAACAAGCAATGTGCTCCTCTCCGTCAAGTACATTAAAGTCAGCGATCGGTACTTGCACGATTTCAGTGCCACCATAGGCATTTAAGACGTCATCTGTACGCTCGAGTGCATGGGCAAATTGCTGGCAATCTCGGCAATAACACACCAGATGATTGGCGACCTTAGGTGATATCGGTGCAACGCTCGCTTTGACCTTTTTACATTGGCAGGCAAGCGAAAGAGGGGCATGTACCATGTTGCTATCCTTATATTGGCTGATTGAAAAATTACCGTCATAAAATTACTGTGTTACGTCAATTTAGTAAAGCGTACATATGCAGATATTCGGATTTTAGTCATGCTATGGCGACTAGTCATACGCAGCTCGTTTAGCCAATGTGTAATAGATGGGTTCACCGTACTTTTTGAAATCACGTAAACACGTGTATATCAGCTTAATCATATGGTCATCATTTGACTTAAGCGCGGCGGCTACCAAAGGAGAGAAGTCACCGTGCTCGGTGTTAAGTGGATATTTTTCATTTTGTGAGAAATTGAGGCCCGTACTTAAGCAAGCCATGACGACGGCTTGCCACATATATCTTAGTGCTGCATCTTTATCGCTGATATACGGTAGTATACGTTCTAGCGCGTGACAGCCAGTTACTGTGTGTAACAGCGTAAAATCATTGTGCTGGTAAAAATGCCTTAAGCAGAACCTTCTCAGGGAATTAATATCAATCTCTTTTGGCTGAATAGCGAGTGTTAGCTCTGCAATTTGGTGCGATATTTCATCCATACGATCCACAATGATCCCTGGTGAAAATACATGTTGTTCGCCTATTTTGGAGAGCCTTTTTAGTGTCTCATCCATAGTCTCTTCCGTCATCTCATCAGACACGCTAAACGGTTGGTATTCACAGCACCAATAGGACAGCGCGATGACGATCTCTTGCTGGTGGTTAAACTCCAGCGCATAGGCAAGACGGATCAAAGCATGAAATGCAGAAGCACTCACGCCTTTGATGAGCGTATCTAACGTTTGGCGCAAAGTATGCGATACGCCAAATTGTGATACTTGGGTTTGAAAATAAGCTAAGTAGTGCTCATAGTGAGCGCTGCTGCCCAAGTGTTGGTGGAAATATGTAAGATGTACGGTTGCTTTTGGCTGTGTTCTTTTGCGTAGCGAATGAATATCACTGTGATAGAAGCGAGCGAGGTGCTCAGCTGTTGCCCCCAGATAACTGAGAGCAGACAACACCATCGGCAAGTGGGAGGCCATGCGGTCTGAATAAAGCGGCTGATAGTCTTCAAGCTGAGCCATCAATTGTTTAAGTGTATCCTTATTATTCATGGCGTTGTCATCCTTTTATTAAGCGATAGGCTGTCTACAGTATGTTGCGCTTGGAGCTGCGCGATTAAATGAGCCACTTCATTTTGCTCCACCTTGAATCCTTCATTGCATGGCGCATGAACCAGCCCTGAGTGTGTAATATCAAAATAACGAAATAATCGTACAAAAAAGCCCGCAAAAATCTCACAAGGGTGAGTGTGGGCTGAAGTAGTCAGTACAAAGCCGTGTTTGTTTTTAAGTCCTTTACCAATGTGCTTAACGGCGAGATTTTCAGTGAGTTCAGTCATACGGTCAATGAGTCGCTTCATGTTTGATGTGACTCCATGCCAGTAGATGGGAGAGGCGAAAACAATGTTATCTGCCCACTCAAGTGCTTGTGCAATAGTGTAAAAGTCATCTTGAGGGTAGTGATTGTCGTAGTTGTAGTCGCTATATGTGAGTTGGTCTACTTCGATAAACTTCACCTGTTCTTTGGAGAGTTTTGCCAGCACGAGTTTGACCAGTTGGTAGGTGTTGCCTGTTTGGTTGGCACTAGAGAATAAAATAACAGTTTTACGCATAGTATGTACTCCTTTTTGAAACTTGGAGTAGTCTAAAAGCTCAACTTAACTTGAGGTAAAGTGTTATTTTAAAATTTTTTAGTTCCCTAATATTTACGAGTAGAACGCGAAAAATGTTTTTACCTTCAAGGTGATATGCTTTACTTATGAGGGACCTGATTATAAACGATGGGAAAGCAACAGAGTATGTTAAGAATCACTCTCGAACAATGGCGGATGTTTCGTATGGTGGCTGAGCATGGTGGTTTTAATCAAGCCGCAGCGCATATTCATAAAAGTCAGTCGAGTATTCACAGTGCAGTGGCAAAAATTGAGCAATCGTTGGGGGTGAAAGTTTTTAGTGTTGATGGCAGAAAAACTAAGTTGACCGAAGCTGGAGAAATGCTGCTGCGTCGGGCGAATTATCTACTAGATGAAGCCGAAAAGGTTGAAGCAGTCGGGTATACCTTAGCAGAAGGAGTCGAAGCGTCTTTACGCATTGCTGTTGATGAAGTATTTGCGCAGCATATTTTGTACCAAGCGTTGGAAGCCACATCACAGAAGTACCCCTTATTACGTATTGAGCTTATCGAATCCATTCTTACCGGTGCCCATGAACTCATTGAAAGTAATCAAGCTGATATTGCTATTTCTCCGTTCAATCTGCTTAATGGTTTTAATGAACATTTGTGTCAAGTCGAGTTTACCGCGGTTGCAAGTCCCACACATCAATTGCACCTGTTACAACGAGAATTGACACTGGAAGACTTGAAGTCTTTTCGGCAAATTGTGCTACGAGATTCAGCACATACAAAACGTTCTGATTCAGGTTGGCTTGGCGCTAATCAGCGCTGGACAGTCAGTCATTTACGAACTTCAATTGACATGATTTGTAATGGACTCGGATTTGCCTGGTTACCAGTCAGCTCTATAGAAACAGAACTAGAACAGGGGATTTTGCAGCGTTTACCGCTGACACACAACGCAACCCGTAGCAGTTCACTATACTTGGTTTTCCACGATGGTGACCGTTTAGGGTTGGCTGCACGTACGTTTATTGAGGAGCTTAAACGTTTATGCTCAGCTGCAAGCGCTTGAAACGAGGTGCTGTTGCTTATCCAGCGCTTTTGGTCACTAACCGCAAATACCATCATTTGTACTGGGCAATATGCTATTGGTAGCGTAAGTAATTAGGGAGAAAGTAATGAAAACAACAACAAATATGGGTTTACTTGTAACGACTCTAGCACTGAGTTTTACTACTTTTGCTCAGGTTGATGGTGTGATCCACGCTGCAAAGGTGCTGATCAAACCCGAACAAGATGCATTAAATGAGCAAACATTAGTACTTGAAAATGGCAAAGTGTCGGCTATTCATGAGGGCTATCGCTCGCTTGCATCACTCGGTTTGGCTGACGTGCCCGTTTATGATTTGAAAAATCATTATGTGATGCCAGGCATGATAGATATGCATGTCCATGTTACCTTTGAACGTGACAAAAAAGCTAACCCACACAACTGGTTAACTTATGAAGACGCAGATTATGCGCTACATTCAATTCCTTATTTAAAACGTACCTTAGATGCGGGTTTTACATCGGTTCGTGATTTGGGATCGAACTACAAAGTGATATTCCCTTTAAAGCGTGCCGTAGAAGCACAAACCATCGCTGGACCGAGAATTTTTGCAGCAGGTAATGCGGTTACCGCAACTGGCGGGCACGCTGACATGCATGGCTATCGTCATGATGTAACCGAGGCAATGAGCTACAGTCTGGGTGTGTGTGATGGGGCGGATGACTGTCAGCGTGCGGTGCGTGA
This sequence comes from Pseudoalteromonas byunsanensis, assembly GCF_001854475.1. Classification (GTDB taxonomy): domain Bacteria; phylum Pseudomonadota; class Gammaproteobacteria; order Enterobacterales; family Alteromonadaceae; genus Pseudoalteromonas; species Pseudoalteromonas byunsanensis. The sequence goes on along the minus strand of NZ_MNAN01000037.1, from coordinate 116,502 downwards.
TGTAATAAAACATGGTGCAGATGTGATAAAAATTACCGCTACAGGTGGGGTACTGAGTAATACTGCAGCAGGGGTAAGCCAACAACTGACCGATGATGAGCTCAATGCCATAGTTAACACCGCACATAATTTAGGGCGTAAAGTCGCAGCGCACGCCCATGGTACTGGGGGGATCAATGCTGCGTTGCGTGCTGGTGTAGATTCAATAGAACATGGCTCATACCTAGACGGTGAGTCAATTAAGTTGTTTAAAAAACACAATGCTTATTTGGTGCCCACGCTGCTTGCAGGCCATACGGTTTCTAAAGAAGTATTAAGCAACCCGAATATGCCTAAAGCGGTTGCCGATAAGGTACGTGAAGTCGCGCCAAAAATGGAGAAAGCGTTTCGAAGTGCTTTGAAAAATAAGATAAATATTGCATTTGGTACGGACTCTGGTGTATCACGCCATGGTGACAACGCGCTAGAAGCTGAGCTCATGGTCAAATATGGCATGACTCCAAAACAAGTATTAGTCAGTGCAACGCGTTCAGCGGCAAAATTACTAGGTCAAGAAGCAAACTTGGGCAGCCTTGAAGTGGGGAAATTTGCAGATATTATTGCACTTGAAGAAAGCCCTGAAAAAGATATTAAAGCATTAAGCAAGGTTGCTTTTGTGATGAAAAATGGCGTTGTTTATAAACACAAAAATTGAGGATAACCAGAACATGATAGACTTTCGTTCTGACACGGTGACCCAGCCTTGCCAGCAGATGCGCTTACTGATGTGTAATGCACAAGTAGGGGATGACGTTTATGGTGATGATCCAACGGTTAATGAACTAGAGCAATGGGCTGCTAAGCGACATGGCTTTGCGGCCAGTTTATTTGTCAGCTCAGGCACTCAGGCTAATTTATTGGGTATTTTGAGTCATTGTGAACGCGGTGATGAATATTTATGTGGTCAAAATGCTCATAACTATCGCTATGAAGCCGGGGGGGCTGCGGTACTCGGCTCAGTACAACCTCAACCCATAGAGAACGAGCCTGATGGTAGTTTGTGTTTTAGTAAACTCGCCAGTGCAATCAAACCAGACGACAGCCACTTTGCTAGAACTCGCTTGCTAAGCCTAGAAAATACCATAGGTGGAAAAGTGCTAAGCCTTGAGTATATGGCACAAGCGCGTGCCTTTGCCAATAAGCATCATTTGGCATTGCACTTAGATGGTGCCAGAGTTTACAACGCAGCAGTTGCCCTAAATGTCGATATTACTGATATTTCTCAGCACTTTGACTCGATGACAGTATGTTTGTCAAAAGGGCTAGGTGCACCTATTGGTTCATTGTTACTCGGGGATGAAGTCTTTATTAAAAAAGCACGGCGGTTACGCAAGATGCTCGGTGGCGCAATGCGTCAGGCGGGTATTCTTGCTGCTGCCGGATATTATGCGTTAACTCATAATGTGAGTAGATTGAGCGAAGATCATGAGAACGCACAGTATCTGGCGTATCAATTAAATACTTTACCGGGCTTCAGCACGGAGAATTATCCAGTACATACCAACATTGTGCTGGCCGATATTGACGAAAACATTGATATTTTTACCGTCAGTGCGGCGCTAAAAGAGCAAGGAATTGTTATTACTCCAGGTTATCAGGGGATGCGTTTTGTAACCCATAAAGATGTCACGCGGGATGACATTGATACTCTTATCAATGCGATGAGCAAACTTCTGAGCTAATATTTGGTGTTAAATAGTCGGCTAAATACCCTCGCTAGAAAAGCACAGATGATTAAATAATCATCTGTGCTTTTTTGCTTTTAATGACACTTTGAATCCATGATAGCGGCAATTGTGTTATTACATTTCGCAAAGCTTTTATATTGTCACACTACAATAAACGTTATGTGAAATAAATTGTTACATAATGATGGCTTTTATTATTAGTGAATTAAGAGAGTTTTTTCGTTTTACATTATCTGTCAAAATTCTATTTCTTGAAATTAATTGACACTTAATAAGGAGTATAATCTCTATTGGTTAATTTCCATTGCAGGGGGAAACTAAAAATCATAGGGGTTGTTTAAAATTTTTGTAAATACCATGAAATGATATAAATAAATTCATTTTTTAATTTAAAGAGACCGCTTAAAACTAGGGCAGAAGCATGCTTTACTCACAGATTGACCAAAGAGTAATTATGCTCTTAAAACACTGTTCCAAGCAACTCTTCTTCGTTTCGTTGATAAACTATTTTTATTACCTTGGTGTTGCCTGTTTATGTTTAGGCATTCTTTGTTGAATAAGGTCCTGTGTGCTGCACCATCAGGGTCTGATATCTTTAGTTTATCTTCTTTGAAATTAACATCTAAGACCCAATGAAGCCTGTTCTCTATATGCAATGTTCTCGTATCGCTTTGGCCTAATTTACGACCTCTTTTAACCGTAACAACTACATTCAAGGTGTTGTAAACATTGCCTTTCCAATAACCTAGAAGCACTTTGCTATCAATTGCGATGTGCTGTGATTGGGCTTGTTCACGACGAGAATTAACCTAGCTGCACTTTGAGTAAGCCATCGGGGTCTAAAGCTTTTATTATGGCAGCAATACAATGGCGTTTCGCAATGCCACATTCAAAGGGGCGATGTTGGCTTAGCCAATACGAGTCAATTTATAGTTCGCTCCCACCTTGGGATGCTTGTTTCGTTAACAATGATCTCGACTAAAATTATGACATATTTTATTACATCTTCAGTCATGACAGTGGGTGTTAGTTTAGTCTAGAGTATTTTAATAAATATCTATTAGGCTTTACTGCACAGTTAATTAATGGATTTTATAATGTTTTTATTATTATAAGGAATGTATGAGGGCATGGATTCTAGAGTGTTTAGTAAAGCAGGCAAAAAATCACTTTAAAGTTATCGAACTTCATAAAAATGCTTTTTCGCAAGCTCAAAGCATAACTACATTTTAATGCGATACAGATTGAGGAATGCTTTTATATTCTTAATTAAAATGACAAATGGCTTGAACTTATTGATATACAGAACATCAAAGACTGTCTTAATACCATTTTTGACCATAGCAGATAGGTGTCGCTCCTAGGGCTGTGGCGGTAAAGCAATGAATGCTTTTAGCAATATGTATCCAAACAAATAGTAATTAGTGCCAAGGTTGGCAGAGCCGTTTTTTATAAGGCAAAGCAATGCAAACCAAAAATTAAAAATATAACAAGGGAGTTAATTTTAGTGCCATATTTTTTCCGATATTTTATTTTTTCTTCTGTAGCAATTGTATCTTCAATCTTATCAGTGCAAGCTAATTCAACACCTGCTGTGAGAGTTGGCGAAGCTCAGCCGTGGCAACGGGGAATTCAAAAGCCGTTGTATTGTGAAGCAGACGCTCCTTTTCGCCAGCAAATATCAAGTCACGTATCTGCTGAGTTGACTTGGTTATTGCCGGCTGGTAGTCGAGTCAAAAAAGGTGAACTATTAGCGAAACAAAATGACTTTTACTTAAAACGTCAACTCGCTCAACTGGATGCAAACGCCAAAGCCGCGCATGCAAACTATGTTTACTCGCTCAATGAGTATGAGCGCCTGAGTAAATTAGATGAAAAGGGGGCTGTTTCCAGCTCTGAACTACAGCAACACAAAAGAGATTATCAAACCGCATCAGAACAAAATAAAATTTATGCTGAACAATTCCGTTTGGTTGAACATCAGTTAAATAATTTAACGCATCGAGCCCCTGCTGATGGCGTTGTTCTATCGCTCTTTGGAGAGCCTGGACAATGGGTTGGCGAAGGAGAGAGTATCTTAGTGTTCTTGCCAGCCGATCAACAGGAAGTTACTTGTCGAGTTGCATTGGAGTTGTATCAGCAGTTCAACCAGTTTAAAGATGTCAAACTATCGTTGGCCGATGGCACTGAGCTGTTTTTAGACCGCGATGCAGGCCTGGTTAGTAGTCAAGATCAGACCATCAATTTACATTTGAAATTCAAAAATAATCGTCCTGAAAACTTTTTTATTGGTCAACGTTACGTCGTTGATGTGTCAATGGCAGCGAGTAATTTAACCAAGGTGCCATATGATGCCTTGACCATTAACAATAATGAATATTACGTTTGGCGTGTAGGTCAAGACAACAAAGTGAGTAAAGTTGTTGCACAGATTATTGACACTGACAAAAATTATTCAGTGATCCAAGGGGAGCTCCAGGCTGGTGATAAAGTGGTGGTTAAAGGGAAATTAGCACTCAAAGATGATACTGAAGTCACTATTAATAGTCAGGTTAAATTATGAGATTATTTGAAAAATATGGCTCTATCATCATAGCCTTTTCATTTTTACTTGTCGTTTTAGGTGTTTTAGCTGGTTTAAAGCTTCCTAATGCGTTATTACCTAAAATCGATAGAGCCCAAATTGCCGTGGTTACATCTTGGCCGGGGAAAACAGCCGCCGAGATTGAACAGAGTCTAATTTCACCCCTTGAGCGTCAGCTTTCTGGTTTGGGGCAATTAAAAAATTTACAAACTAATATTGCAAACGGCCAAGCTTGGACCACCTTAAACTTCCATTATCAAGCTGATATGGAACAAACGTATATGGAGGTTTTGGCGCGGATTAATCAGGTTCCTGACTGGCCTTCTCAGGTTGCTAAACCTAGAGTTATTGACTACAGCAATGGTGCTGGTTCAACTTTAGCTTCCTTGTTTTTGTATTCTGATACACAAAAGTCACAAGCAGATTTTATGCACGCTTATCGCGCTTATGTCGAGCCTGCTATGACAGATATTCCAGGTATCACCAACATTAATATGGATAACAATCTACTGGCACAACGGGTAGATATTGAATTTGACCCACAAAAGTTAACTCAGTATTCACTGAGCATAGATCAAGTGACTCGTAAGCTACAAGGTTTGGTAGACCGCTCTGGAGACAGTCTATTGTTGGGCTCCAAAGAGTATGATTTGCACTTTAAAGGACAGATGGCACTGTCTGAGTTAAGCAATTTACCGATTGCGGTTACTGGCGTTCGGGTTGTGCGCTTAGGTGAAGTAGCGAGTGTGCACAAACGATTTGTGTATGATTGGTCATACTCGGCTTTTAAAGGTAACCAAGCAATTTACTTTTACTTACAACCAGATAAAGATATCAATGTATTAGAAACTATTGATCTTATCAAAGCGACCTTAGCCGAGCTAAACGAAGGACCTTTGTCGTCACTTGACCTCAAGGTTGTGATGAGCCGTGACAACTCACTACCAATAAAACAGGCTTTGCTACTGGTGTATGGCAATTTATTGTTAGGCGTTCTGCTTGCTTGCGGCTTTTTGTATTATTTCATACGCAATTTACGAGTCGTGTTTTTAATCTTTGTAAGTATTCCCGTGTGCTTGTCTTTGGTGCTGTTGGGAATGCAATTGGGCGGGCGTAGCCTGAACTTAATTTCTTTGGCAGGCATGGCATTGTCCGTCGGGTTATTACTTGATGCTTCAATTATTATCGTTGAAAACATTCAACGCTTGAGAAGTACAGGGCTATCGCTATTAGAAAGCTGTCGCCAAGGCGTATTGCAGGTACGGGCAGCATTAATTTCTTCTACTTTATCAAGTATTGTGATTTTTGTGCCTATCGTTTTAATGCACTCGGAAGTAAGTCAGCTATTTGGTGATCTCGCATTTACGATTTCTAGTGCCTTGGTGGCCTCAATTATGGTTGCGCTGTTTTTGTTGCCTGCATTATCTCGACAGTTGTTACCAGGCCAGAAAGTCGTGAAAGGTAAAGAGCTGTCGAATAAATGGACTATGTTTGTCACGGCGCCATCTCGCTCAAAGTTGCAAGGGAGGGTGTGGCTGATCTTGGCGATCCCCGGTGCCCTTCTAATCAGTTGGTGGATAAAGCCTGAGTTAGACTTATTACCCAACCCAAAAGAAAATATTGTGATGGTATACACCGCATTTGATGAACCGCTTTCTGTTACTGCTGCTAAAGCACAGATAGGCGATGTGATAGAGCAGCGTATTGCTGTCCAAAAGCAGCTTGGTGACCACCCTGCTTTTGATATTCACGGCTCGTTTTGTAACTCGACTTATTGTTTAGTGTATTTTTATCCAGAGGGTAGCTGGGACTTTCCTGTATTTAAAAAGTGGGTGGATACACAGATAGTGCAAGATTTGCCTGATGCGAGAACCTATGTCTATCAAGGTACTTTACTTCGATTAGCATTACCTGATGCGCGTACCAGTCAGCTCGATTTAAAAGGACTGAGTATGGCGCAGTTACAACAAGCTGGACAAGAATTACTGGCACATTTAGTCAAAACCTTCCCTGAAGCCCGGATCACTGAAGTTATTCCGATGAGGGATACGGTGGCTAGAGTAGAATTTAGCCCCAAAGCTGACGCGCTTGCTTTTATGGGAATGTCTCAAGCTCAGTTGAATCAGATTTTAGTGACTTTAACAGATGGCGCTTACCTCGGTCAGTTTTATGCAGACAGTGATACTTTGCCTTTCTACTTAAAAGGGCAACCCCCTGAGCATCTTGAGCAATTATTGCAAACAGAAGTGATGATACCAAACCATGGGCTACACCCGCTGCGCTCTTTAGTCGAAACCCAGCTAAGCTTGGCGCCAAGTGCGATATATCGCACTGATCGTGAAGTGAGCATGTCAATAAACTTAGTGCCTGCTAACGGTCAACCTGTTGGCCCGTTTATTACGCAAGTAAAGGCTGAAGTTGCCGCATATTTAGCACAACGACCAAATCAAGATTTATTTATAAATTACCGTGGTAGCGCAGATCAATTGAGTGGCTTTTTAACAGAGTTCTTCCAGATGTTCTTCGTTTCCTTGTTGATTCTATTTTTATTGATACGGGTCGCTCTTAACTCTTGGTCTTTAGCGCTAGCGGTTATGTTATCGATGCCGTTGGCAATATTTGGTGGCATGCTCTGCTTGAAAATAGTCGATTATTTTGCACCGCAAAATTTAGATATTGTCACTATGATTGGCTTTATTATTTTAATGGGGCTTGTAATAAATAATGCCATTCTACTTGCGAGTCAATATCGTTCGGCGATGGTTTCTGGGCAAAGCCAACAGCAAGCCATTATTCAGTCTACTAGCTATCGTATGCGTGCTATCTATATGAGTACGGGAACAAGTGTTTTTGGTATGTTGCCGCTGATGCTCAGTCCCGGAGACGGTTCGGAGATATATCGCGGCTTAGCTGCTGTAATCGTTGGCGGTATGTCGTTCAGTGCTTTGTTTAGTTTGGGCTTTATGTCAGCTTTATTGTCACTTTCTATATTTAGTAAGCAATCACAGTTGATACATGACTCTGAAACTGAAAATGAGCCTGTGTTAGGGAATTAATAGAGGTATGGCTTTCGCCGTGACAACCTTTAAATTGAGAGGGTCATAGTGGAGGCCATAATTGTTAGCTACATCATCTACTTTCAATGGTTGCAGTGACAGGCAGACGGTCAATTCTGCGACACGTATTTTTCTGAGCTTTTTGTTGTTTTTGGCAAGTGGGTTCATTCGACTAAAAGGAAATATTGGTTTTATGATCGCTAGATTTTTATTGTGCTTAAGCTTGTGTGTTATGGGCGTAAACAAGTTACACGCGAAAGCCGTTGAAATTGACGCTGCGCAACAGTTACAACCAGCGCAAGCTAAGTTAATAGTGGAAGAGTTTGCTCAAGCTATTGAGCAAAATTACGTGCTTAGTGACACAGGTAAAAAAGTTGCAGACCAATTACGGGCATTAACTTTTCACGGTGTGCAATCACGACATGGTTTGTCGAAGCGAGTCACGGATTTAGTGAGTCAATACGATAAACACCTCGCGCTAGTCACTCGAGTTGACAACAATGGTCAACATAGTAAAGATGCCAGAGAGCCTTGGTTTAGCGAGTTAAAACGCAAGAATTCCGGGGTACGCCAAGTGGAGGTGCTGGCTGGAAATATTGGTTATTTAGAGATGTGGGGTTTTGATTCTGTATCTTCGCAAGCCAAAGAAGTGATTGCTTCTTCGATGGCTTTATTACACAGAACCGATGCGCTTATTTTAGATTTTAGGAAAAATGGTGGAGGGGATGGCTATATGGTCTCCCACTTTGCTAGCTACTTCTTAGCGAAACCTACTTTACTGCATTCCTACCAATTTCGAAATGGCGGCCGTTACCCCTTTCACAGTGATCAGCCCCTAGGGGATAGTCAATTGCGCGATATACCTTTGTATATATTGATAGGCCCTGAGACTTTCTCTGCTGGAGAGGGGTTTGCTTATGCGATGAAACACCTCCAACGAGCAACCGTGATTGGTGAACCGTCAAAAGGGGGGGCAAATCCGATCAGGCAATTTAAGTTATCTCATGATTTTATTGGCTTTGTAGCAATTGGTATGGTTATTAGTCCAATCACTGATAAAAACTGGGAAGGAAAAGGGGTAATACCACAGGTCAACACAAAGGTTGAACTTGCAAAGTCGCGAGCCTACCTGATGGCATTACAGCAGTTAGCAGGGCAAACCTCTAACCCTTATTTGACCAAAGAAAGAACGGAGGCAATTCGCCAATTAACTAGTCAGCTTGCCGTTTTAGATGATAAATCGAGCAGCAGAAATTAGCTTAGGTTGACTGAGTATTTCTCTTGATTTATGAGTTAGTTGCGCAAGCTTTGCATTATTTAAGATTTGTGATTGTTAATTAAAGGTAGAATGGTGGACTCCATGATACATTGATTTGGTTACCTAAATCCTAAACATTTTCTCGCGCTCGTATTAAGTGCCCGTTCTATATGCGAATGTTAATTAACTAACAGTAGGTTAGCGGGATTAGAGTTTGCTACAGGGAAAGTCACACCACTGGCAGGGTTTGCCAGTGGTGATACATCAGCCCCCTAGTGTAAGCATGATGCTAGGGGCAGATTTACTTTAGCGTAAGTAAATCTGAATCTTTGGTGCTGCGTAATATATCTTGTTTGTTGAAGTATTAGAGCCGTAGCGGCCACTTCTGTCAATTGGCAAGAAGTTCAGGTTATACATATAAACTGCACTAAATAAATAGGAGTTTGCTGGGTGGCTTAGGTATGTATAGTCAGAGCCGGCAAATGTACAGCTGTCCTCCTCACTGTGGAATAAAGGGATCGCAGATAAGTCTTCAGACAAATTTTGGCAACTTGCTGTTGCCAATAATGAAAGATCAAAAACAGCGTAATTGTCATTATTGCCGTCGGTGACCATCAGCTGGGTTGCACCCATTTTTAGGAATTGCCAGACATCTGATGTTAGATAATGGTTAGTCTGTGTCGTTGGATCAGTTAATTCCGTAACGGCGGTATGGCTATTTAGACCATATCTGGCTCTTGTATCTACAAGAGTCCATCCACCCTGTGCGATGTCCATATTACAGTAAACAGGCTTTGCAGGATTATCATTTGACTCAATGAAGTATATGCCGCTTGTTGCAGTTTGGTCCTGAGTTGCCACATCAAAACATGATCTCAAGGCAGGGGTACTAGCAGCCGCTAAGTCTAGCTGGAAATCGCCAGAGTCTTGTGCACCGGTATACCAGGTTCCTTGGTAGAGCGTATCGGTAACTCGTTTACCTAGGTAGTAAGTATTACTACCATTTTCTTCTTTACGAAACTGTACAACAGTATCATTTTCGATAAAGCTTCCACTCAAGGTTATGTTATCTGTTTGTGCGGAAAAATCATTTTGTGAAAAAGCAATATCTAGAGGGGTTTGTTGATGTATCCTATCTAAGTTGCCGTCCAGTAGAGTGTCTTCATTTAAATTTACTTGTTGGGCACTTGCGCAGAATGTTAAAGCAGACCCAATCGCTGCAAATAATGTACTCTTTTTCATATATTATTGTCCTTAATAAATAAGTAGTAGCGTTACTTATTGTTTATTTAGTTATTATAAAGCTGTGGTTTTGTAACAGAGTGTACGGAAGGATTGTACCTATTTTTAGGTGATTGTGTAGCAACTTAATGTTTATTTATTGGAAATAAATATACTCAGTTTTAGGGGGGGGGATATGACAATAGTACTGCTCTCTAATGCACAATAAGGGTAATAGGCTAGTAAGCGCTAGCACTTTTTACGGTTCTGTATTGGTTACTTTTCGGGGAAAATGAATAACAAAGTGAGCGCCTTGTGGATCCTCCACACACTCCACCTGACCATTCATAATGTGAACGACCGAGTTATAAATAATGTTTAAACCGAGCCCCAAATTCCCTTCCCCCAAACGAGTGGTGTAAAATGGGTTGAACACCTGTTTGTGCTTATCTACAGGAATACCTGAGCCGTTGTCTTTGTAATGTATGATAACTTCGTCCTTGTTATGCTCAATGGTGATGTCGACCTCAGGGGTGGGTGTTTGCGCAAAGCCATGTTTAATTGAATTTTCGATAAGCTGCGTAATAACTTTCAGTAAAACAGGTGCATAGTTGGTTACTTGGATATCTTCACCTGATAAATTAAAGTTGATTGTTTGATTGTGTGATTCAGCCAACCGGTGGATATTTTCTTTTAAAAAGCTTAGTAAGAGAAATGTGGAGCATTCACTCATGTGTAGCTTGGCGGACATCATTTTGAACCTTTGAACCATGTTAGCCGCTTTTTCGCTGTTTTTCTGACTTAATGCCAGTAACTCTGTGGACTCATTAATGAAGTGCGCGAGTTGTTTTTGAGTGAGTGTTTTGTCACTAAAACTGTCAGCCAATTTCTCTACCAATGATTGCAGTGTTGAGTCTGCTGTTATAACCAAACCAAGCGGTGTGTTTAGCTGATGGGCCATACCAGATACCAAAGTTGTCATTGCGCGCATTTTTTCAGACTCTACAAGTTTTTCTTGAGTACGTTCTAGTTGTGTGAGTAGGGTTTGTAACTGGCGCTTTTTATTGTTGAGTCGATACATAAAGTACCAGGTGATGATAATGATCAAAACCGCGCTGGAGAGGATAAACCAACCGAGTTGACGGTCAGCTTCGGCCATGGCCAGCGTCACTTGATGAGCTTGCTCTAGCTGCTTGAGCTCCATTTCTTTGGTTTGTAACTCAGTTTGAGACACCATATAGGCTAGGCCAATAGCGGCTTGTTTTTTAGCTAACTTGTCAGCAACTTGGTTATACTGTTGCTGAGCTGTCAATGCTGCTTCTAAATCACCCTTTTGTTTTAAGTGTTCACTGTGCATTTTTAGCGCAGTGAGTAACGAGGTGAGCTGTCGATGCTCATGCCCTAGTGTGATGACATCTTCAAGCAAGCGCATTGCTTCATTATCGCGTTGCTCATTGGAATATATTTTTGCTAGCTCAATCTTCGCTTGAAGGGTCTTAGAGGCGGCATTTTTGTTTTCCCAACTTGCAATGGCTTGCAGAAGATAGTGCTCTGCTAAATCAACTTCTTGCTTAGCTGCGTAGACCCGACCTAGATTAAAGTGCGACCAAGCTTCATGGTAGGTAAGTCCATGTGCTTGGCGAATAGCGAGTGCTTGGTTATGAAGCGTATGAGCTTTGTTTATCAGACCCTTTAGCAAAGCAACTTCTCCTAAGTTGTTCAAGGCTGTTCCTTGCTGTGGCATCAAGTCTTGCTCTAAGGCAAAGTCGTAAAAGCGTTGAAAATAATGCTCTGCTTCGTCTAAAAGCCCCAATTTTAAATAGATATGACCAATATTATTTTCAGTTTGACTAATAAATTCAGGACGATTGAGCTTGGGGGCTTCTTGATAGGCTTTGAGATTGTTTTCCAGCGCCAACTCATAGAGTTCTGCATTTGATAGCGCACTGGCTGAAATGCTGTAATAGCTATATAAAATGCCAGGTTCGTCTATATCTCTTGCCATTAATCGGGCTTGACCTAGCGTATCCATGGCCTGTTCGATAAGATCTGAGTTTATTTGGTACCAAGCTTTGATATACAGTAAGCGAATGGTTTGTGTCTTGGCCAGCGTGTCTTTGTGAAGCGCTAAAAGCTCTTCTATTTTTGCAATACCCGCTGAGGGGGACTTTTGACCTGCGTCGGTAACCTGCGCACGTAACTGAGTAAATGTGTCGTCGGGGAGTTTAGCAAGCGTTGTGCCTTGAATTAAAAAGGTGATAAAAAAAATCAACAACCCACACTTCTTCATTAACTGTAATGCTCACGTCAAGCTACCACTTTATTCAGTTTAGTTAAGATTATGTCTTTTACGAGTCGTCAAGTGTACAAGAATAGGATAATAGTTATGAGCACAGAAATGACGGGTTAGTTGGAAGATTTATCGAATGTATTGGTATAACGTCTCTTTAATAGGAACCTAGAGCATGTTGGCTTTATCGTTTTGCTCAGCACTTTCACGCCAAAAAATACAAAAATACAAAAATACAAAAAAGAACAAGGATAACAGGTATGTTTAAAAAATCCCTTTTACTGATCGCAGGGTTATATTCTTTCGCTGGCTTAGCGGCAACGCATCAAACTGATGATTTCAATATTGAATACGATGATGATGTTCCTAAAAATGTTGTAGAGCAATTGGCTCAGCGCGTTAGCGATAATCGTCAGGTGGTATTGGCCTACTTAAAACAATCTAAAGAATATCAAGGTACACCGATCAAAGAGAAGTTGACTGTCTATATCTCAAAGAAGCATCGTATCCCTTATCAAGATTGGAATACGGTTCATATTCCACAAAGTCGTGTACTTAAAGCATTCTCACAAAATGTAGAAGAAAAGAGCGGTATGGCGATTGTTCATGAACTCACCCATGTTTATGCCGTTAGCGCTTATCGTAAAAAACTAAAGCATAACCGAGAAGATCGCTTCTACGATGATGGCTTAGCGGTACTTCTACAGCACAGATTTGGCGAATCACCCGAATACCCAGACTTTGGTACGGATCTTTACCGTATGGTTGCGCAAAAATCTCAAGAGCATGGAGGGTTAATTCCACTTACCGATGCTGAGCGCACTAGAAACGCTGCGGAAAGCGGCGTAGCTCGCCAGTTGGCGTATTTGCAAGAAGGTGCATTTACTCAGTATTTAATTGAAAATTATGGCTTGGACGCCTATTTGAAAATATACCGAGGTGAGGATATTAGTGTGGTGACGGGTAAGAGCTTTGCTCAGCTTGAAAAGCACTGGACAAAACTCATAACCGTATTTATGTGATTAATAGCTCCTACCATGGCAGCGTTTGATTTCTTCTATGAGCGCATTAGCCAGTGGCGATGCCGCGTTGCTTTTGGAAGAGATCAGCACTACGGGGATTTGATAACAGTATTTTTCTGGCAGAATAGGCTTAAACAACCCTTTATCTACCCAAAAGCTGGCATAGTGTTCGGGTAAATAGCCAATAAACGCGCCGGATAAAATTAAGTGAGCAATCCCCTCATCGTGATAAGCGATGGCGCTGTTTTGATAGTTCAGTCCATCGTTACGGGTTTCTTTGTCGCGCATATAGTTGCTGGTGATCACTTCTGCATCTTGCAGTAACTTGTCGATTTGTGCAGGGTCACAATCAAACAGTGGATGGGCGACACCACAGTACAAGTAGTTGGTTTCGTTATGTAGCGGGAAATAATCCAGCCCACGTAAATGGTGCCTACTTACGCCCAGTCCAACCAAAGACCGACCATTGACCACCGATGTTTCCACTTCGCGCGCTTCACATACATTGATATCAAACTGAATATTGCTGCTCTTTGCCTTTAAGGCTGCAATCGCACTGGCCACACCACAGCGTGGATCGCTGACCATAGTATCAATGACGGCAATTGTTACCCGACCTGAGAGTTGGTCCTTGGAACTTGCGACGGTCGTCGCAAATGCTTCGCATTGTTGCAGTAGCTCTAAAGACGCTTGATAGGTAATGCGCCCAGGCTCGGTCAATTCAAAACCACTTCTACCGCGTTTACACAGTTTAATACCAAGCCTCACTTCAAGGTCGGACAGATGAGAGCTGATGGTAGAGCGGCCAATATTGAGGCGTGACTCAGCAGCGGATAAGCCGCCACATTCAACAATGGCCACAAAGATCCGTAATAATCGTAAATCAACGTCATGAACTTGCATTTCGCCCCGCCTTAGTTGCTTCTATCTTTGTTTGATAAAATCGGAATGAATTACGATTATTATGCATTTATAAAACATCATCGGCAAGTTAGCATTAAGCTATTGAAGCACTCAGTTGCTCTGAAAAGACAAACGCTTAGGAGAAAAAGATGACGTTTAGATATGGTGTTGACCAGCTAAATCTTGATATCGTAAATGGTATTGCAAATGGCAGTATTAAAGCTGAACTTTGCCAGCAAGCGCTAGATAAAATAAATACTAGCCGTCAGAATGTCGATATTATGGCGAACTCAGACAAAGCCATATACGGGATCAACACAGGTTTTGGCCCTTTGTGTGATACGCAAATTTCACCAGCAGAAACGCATTTGCTACAAAAGAACCTGCTGATCACGCATGCTGTTGGTGTGGGTGAGCCAATCGCGAAGCCGATTTCTAAATTGATGCTGATCACTAAGGTACACGCCTTGAGTCAAGGTTATTCGGGCATTCGTTTAGAAGTGGTTGAGCGTATGTTGGCGTTTATCGAACTTGATCTTATCCCTGTTGTACCAGAACAAGGTTCTGTAGGGGCTTCTGGCGATCTTGCGCCACTTTCGCACTTATTTTTACCTTTGATTGGTGAAGGTGAATTTTGGCATGGTGATAGCACAATCCCCGCAGCACATGCATTGAAAGAGCACGGTTTAGAACCGCTAGAATTACATGCAAAAGAAGGGCTGGCGCTGATCAATGGTACGCAGTTTATTTTGTCTCATGCTATTACCGCGCTGACAAAAATGCGTTATTTATTAGACTTGGCTGATTTGGCAGGCGCCATGAGTATCGAAGGGATGCAAGGCAGTCAGTCGCCATTTAGAGAAGAGCTTCATCAGATCAGAGCGTTTGCTGGAAACATAGAAGTGGCTGCGCGTATGAGGCGCTTCTTCAAAGGTTCGCAAAATATGGCCGCACACACGGACTGTGATCGTGTCCAAGACCCATATTCATTGCGTTGTATTCCGCAAGTACACGGAGCGTCGCGTAACGCGTACAACCACCTCAAAGAATTGGCTGAAATTGAAATGAACTCAGTCACCGATAACCCAATTGTGATTAGCAGTGAAGAAGCAATTTCTGGTGGTGGATTCCATGGTCAGCCTTTGGCTATGGTACTGGATTACACATCTATTGCGGCGGCAGAATTAGGCAACATCGCCGATAGACGTTGTTACTTGCTGCTAGAAGGTTTACATGGCTTACCAAGGTTACTGACCTCATCCGGCGGCTTAAACTCAGGCATGATGATCCCACAATACACGACAGCAGCGCTCGTGACTGAAAATAAATCATTATGCTTCCCGCCATCAGCGGACAGTGTACCTACCTCGATGGGCCAAGAAGACCATGTATCTATGGGTAGTATTTCAGGTAGAAAGCTTAATCAAATTCTTGGCAATCTAGAAAAGATCATGGCAATTGAGTTGATGTATGCAGCGCAGGCAATTGAGTTTAGACGACCTAATCAATGTTCAGACATAATCGAAGAAAACTTCGCATTAATTCGTCAAAAAGTAGCCAAGCTAGAAGAAGACAGACTGTTGAAGCCTGATATTGATGCCATGATAGCATTAGTTAAATCACAAGCATTTAAAGTTAACTAAGAGGGAGTCATGATGAATTTTCAAGAGCAAATAAAGCAAGGGATCCCAAGTGAGTTACCTGCTGCGAAGCCGTATCCTGCGGATGCTAACCGCGCACCAAAGCGTAAAGACATTTTATCGGCAGATGAAAAGCAACTAGCGATTCGCAATGCCTTGCGTTATTTCCCTAAAGAGTGGCATCAAGAGCTGGCACAGGAATTTGCACAAGAGCTAAAAGACTTTGGTCGTATTTACATGTATCGCTTTAAGCCAAACTATGACCTCAAAGCCCGTTCAATTTCAGATTATCCAGCAAGATGTCAGCAAGCTGCTGCCATTATGTTGATGATTGATAACAACTTAGACCCAGCTGTAGCGCAACACCCAGAAGAGCTGATCACCTACGGCGGTAATGGTGCTGTTTTTCAAAACTGGGCGCAATATTTGTTGGCGATGAAGTATTTGAGCGAAATGGAAGAAGACCAAACGCTGCACATGTATTCAGGCCATCCAATGGGTTTATTCCCATCATCAAAAGACGCGCCACGCGTGGTTGTAACCAACGGTATGATGATCCCTAATTACTCAAAGCCAGATGATTGGGAAAGATTCAATGCGTTAGGTGTGACGCAATACGGGCAAATGACAGCGGGCTCTTTCATGTACATTGGTCCACAGGGCATCGTACATGGTACGACGATCACCGTGATGAATGCGTTCCGTAAAGTACTGAACAAAGGCGAAAGTCCACAGGGTAAGATATTCCTAACCGCTGGGTTAGGCGGCATGAGTGGTGCTCAACCTAAAGCGGGTAACATTGCCAACTGTATTACTGTGTGTGCGGAAGTAAATCCAAAAGCCGCGACTAAACGTCACCAACAAGGTTGGGTTGATGAGCTTATCGACAACATGGACGCGCTAATCGCCCGTGTAAAAGAAGCACAACACAACGAAGAGGTGGTTTCAATCGCCTACATTGGTAACGTGGTTGATGTGTGGGAAAGCTTTTACGAGCAAGATATTTTTATTCACCTTGGTTCGGATCAAACATCGCTACACAACCCATGGTCGGGCGGCTATTACCCTGTTGATATCAGCTATGAAGAATCAAACCGTTTGATCCGCGAAGAGCCTGAAGTGTTCAAAGAAAAAGTACAAGCTACACTCAAGCGCCATGCGGATGCGGTGAATAAGCACACGGCTAAAGGCACTTATTTCTTTGACTATGGTAATGCGTTCTTGCTTGAAGCATCGCGTGCTGGCGGTGATGTGATGGCTGACAATGGCATCGACTTTAAATATCCATCATATGTTCAAGATATTCTTGGTCCTATGTGTTTTGACTACGGTTTTGGCCCGTTCCGCTGGGTATGTACGTCAGGCAAACCTGAAGACTTGGACAAAACCGATGCGATTGCTGCTGAAGTACTGAACAAGATCATGGCTGAGTCTCCAGAAGAAATTCAGCAGCAGATGCAAGACAACATCACTTGGATAAAAGACGCTAAGCAAAACAAGCTGGTGGTCGGCTCGCAAGCACGTATTCTATACGCTGACGCCCAAGGCCGTGCAGAAATCGCTAAAGCATTTAACGATGCCATTGCCCGCGGTGAAATTGGCCCGGTTGTGCTTGGTCGTGATCACCACGATGTGAGCGGTACTGATTCACCGTTCCGTGAAACGTCAAACATTTATGACGGTAGTCGTTTTACTGCGGATATGGCGATTCATAATGTGATTGGTGACAGTTTCCGTGGTGCAACATGGGTATCAATCCACAATGGTGGTGGAGTGGGCTGGGGTGAGGTGATCAACGGTGGCTTTGGTATGCTGCTTGATGGTACTCCCGAGGCCGAAGGCCGCCTTAAATCCATGCTGTTGTTTGATGTAAATAACGGAATTGCTCGTCGTAGTTGGGCGCGCAACGAAGAAGCTGATTTTGCTATTAAACGTGAAATGGCGCGTACACCTAAGCTAAAAGTGACGTTAGCAAATCGTGTTGATGATGAGATATTAAACAGCTTATCACTGTAAGTGCGGTAAAATAACACAAAAGGCCAGATAATATTGTCTGGCCTTTTTTATTTACTTGATTGGGGTGAGCCCCGTTGTTATTCAGCTAAATAGCAGCATGCGAGCTTGATAGTTAAAGACTTGAGAACCCCTTCACGTAACAACGCCCCATAAAACACCACCTGTAAACTAACCGAAAATGCACATGGAAGGTAAAATCAAAGTTTTAAAATCAATGTGTTACATTTTTTCCTTAAAATGAGCATCGGTGTCGCGATTAAACATTGGGAGATTTCACCTGGGGGACACCGCTAAATATCTTCATGTTCTCGACAGATCAGCTGTGTGTCGTCCGAGGTTAGCGGCTGCTTAACAAGACCGCAAAAGTAATTGCCATCGTCTGTTTGTTGGTTGTACCGACATGTTTTACATACCCCGAAGGTCTTTAAGTTATTTGCTGTTAATAACGCCCTAAGTAGTAACTTAAGTGACGAATCAATATCTGATTGCTGCTCGGGTGATAGTTGTGCACAGGCGTGCATAAATAAGCTGGTAGGGAGCAAATCAGCGACCAGCTTCTGACCACTATCAGATAACTTCAAATGAGTGATACGCTTGTCATTCTTATCTATCGTTTTGACCAGTAAGTCTTTTTTTTCCAATACCTTAAGTGTCTGAGAAACCGTGCCCTTGGTTAACCCCAAATAGTCTGTTACCGCCATTGGCGTGTCTGAGTAGCGATTACAGATTGATAGATAATGCAATACTTCTACATGTACGGGTTGGAGCCCATGCTCTGCACCTGCTTGTCGGGCTCCCACTTTGAGGAGATCGCCCAAACGTTCAACGCTGTTATAGATGTAATTTTGTTTCATAGTTAAATAGTATCGACTAAATACTATATTGACAACCCTGATTTTGATCTTTACAGTTTAAATGGTATCGAGTCGATACAAATAATTTAACGAAAAAGGAATCATCATGAACAAGGCTATTTTTTATCATGCGGGCTGTGCGATATGTGTGGAAGCCGAGCAGCAAGTTTTATGGGCGTTGGACAAAAACCGTTATGAGGTTGAGGTAGTTCATTTAATGGAAAATCAGCCTGCTATAGCGCTTGCAGAACAAGCGGGAGTGAAATCTGTGCCTGCTCTATTGTTGGATGGCGCTGTTTTTCACATTAACTTTGGGGCTTCGCTTGAAGAGGTAAAAGGGCGTTGTCATGCGTAAATTCAATTTATTTATTTCATTGTTAGCTGTGAGCCTGTCGTTACCCACATTGAGTCATCAACATCATCAAGGTGGGATAAAGACTTCAACCAATGAAGCCACATTAGCGCCTTTTGATATTATTCACGCAAAAATCACTTCTAAAGGGAATGTGGCAACGTTTCATATGGCGGTTTCAGGTCAAGCGGGTAAACATAAGCCCACAGCAAGTGGAAAGCTTGCAGGGAGTGAGGTATTTTCTTACGTTTGGCCTACTGCGATTGACAGCTATGAAGTTGGTTTTGAGCGCAATGCTGGCATTTTGGCACTGGCTGTAACAGCACACCCAGATTTTGACGATACGCCACTGTTTGATGAAAATGGTGATGGCAATACCAGTAATGATGGCAACATTTGGCACAGTCACTGGGTAGTTTTAACGCCTAATGAGCAATGTGGAAAAGATGCCTTGGGGGTTGTTGATATACCAAAAGGGAGCAAGCCACGATTACCAAAAACTTGGCCAGGGTTACCTATTTTGTTAGATAGCCCAGGGTGGGATCCCATCTTCAATGGTGATGTAGTTGAAGTACAAATTCCATTTGAAAACATCGGGATAGTTGAAAATACGATGTTTGATGGTGTAACCGCGGGTTTAAGAGTCAACCAAAGCGTTCATGCGCCATTGCTATGCGTGGTAAACGTCATGGATATTGCATCAGGAAACCTAAGCCTACCGGGTAAGGTAAATAAATAGCTGCGCTTGAATGGGTTTAAGCCAACACCGTCTCAGTGTGTATGTGGTTACTGAAATGGTGTTGTTCGGTGTTTTTCACGGAGTCTTCCTTTTGAATGATGTTATTGTAGAAACATTATTCATTCACCCAAGGTAAGTGGTTACTTTGGAACACATCAATGCCTTTTTTTCGTATTCGCTCAATCCATATTTCGGCTTTGTTAACGCCTACTTCGTAATATTCAATGGCCGCTTGCTGTAATATGCGGTGTTCGTTTTGAATCGTGGTGGGCATTAATGCCGAATCATCAGTATTAACACAGACCGCAATTGCTCCTTTGCGCAGGCCAAAACGATTAAACTTCTCACCTGATCTTATCCATTCTTGTTCGGGTGGATCCCAACGGAAAATTGGATGTTCTCGATGATGCTTAAAGCGACCAATGTAAATATTTGAGGTGGGGCAGGCTTCAATAATAACTTCCTGCGCAGCGTATTTCTCCATTTGCAAGTCTTGAATGGCTTCGTAAAGCTCAAGCTCTGCAGCAGAGATAGAATCAAAAAATATGCCTTTTTCCGTGCCAAAAGGTTCTTCACCGGGTTTAGGTATACAGTGGATCATCACGGATTCTTTGGAACGGCTGGGTAGCACGCCATCACCCACATACTGTTGCCAAAGGGCAAAAGCATTCTCCGACCCACTTGTCCGTCCCGATTCGTCAAAGTCGATGGCCCAACCCGGCTCCATAAGGTTTTTATTGTTTACAGTTAGAGGACAATTCCTGCGCAGCTTCCACGCTTCATAAAGTGTTCGACAGGTATATTCTTGCCCGTATAAAAGTGCACACCAGTACTGAATTTTTTCATTAAGCAATTGCAGTACCCCAGTAAATTGCGGCACCTGTTGTACCACTTCAAGCGCTTTTTGATAGCACCAAACTAGATTATCTAAGTGTTCGTCTAACGTCAGGTAGGCAACACGTTGACGTTTAGCCCACGTTCTTGGGAATACGCCCAGCGCCAGAGCGTGGCCTAGACGGTCTCCAGCTTGATAATCGCAATAATAAACGGCTTCATCAATGGCCCTTAAGCCAGACAGTAAATGGCTAAAGTCTTCACCAGTATGTACGGTTAAAAAGGGTCGTTGCATACGGTTGAACATGATGCCCTTGGACTGATACTTGGCTTCTCGTAGTACTCTTAGTGCAGGAGCAAACACTTCAATAGGTAGTTCGTTTTCATTACCTGCTACATCAAAACCGCGTATGGCTTTGCGTAAATCAAAGGTTTTTGGTGGTGTTTTATCAGCCAAACCCAACTGTTTGAATTCATAATCAGAGAAGGTGCTAGAACAAGAGAATGCCTGTAACCCATTGACTTGCCTTTTTACTATCTTACGTCTTTGCTCTTGAAACTTATCCGTTGTATTTCCTGAGCGGGTAAAGTGCAACACAAAGTGAATATTTTCCTCAAGACTGTGTTTATACAAACTGTGTAGCGCTTTGGTGAGTGATTTAGCATCAGTAGGAAAGTCGTCGCTACCCAGTAACAAAGAGGGAGTTGCTCTTAACTCACGGTAGTAATTGCCTTGCATATCGGCGAACAGCGCATCTATCTTACTTGGGCTTTGATGCTTAGTGTCACGCATGTCTCTTGATTTGAAGCTATAGTGACTAACAAATTGCGTTAACCCCACGCCCGACACCACCATATAGTTTCTCAATATGCTACTTACGCGTATAAATAGGTTTTTGAGCTGACTGATGTTATCAGTGCATGTGAGTACACCCATACAATATAACAGCCATCGTTTGGCTGACGATGTAAACTGATCATGAGCCGCCACAAAATACTGTTGTTCTTTGGTAAGAATTTTCTTTTGTTGTAGGTAAACAAAAATATCTCTGTCGGTTTGTATGTCTAATTCGTTGTTGGCGTTAAATAACTTAGGGGAGGCTGCAGAATCATTAAATGCTTGCTCAATAATTTCATTGCCAAAATGATGGCACCAAATGGGTAAATCTTGCTTTTTAAATACCTTACTTTCAAATAAGGTATATTCGCTGCGTCTTGGCCACTTAATGTTATCGTCGAGCTGTTGTCCATACAGCGAAAAGCTCAGCAATGAAGGGCTCAAAGAGCCATGACCACCCAAATGTACGTGGTTGTCGGCATATGCTCGGTCATACCTATCATTTGACAGTGCGAACGGGCACTGATAATGGCTGATTGCAGCTATAATATCGTGGCTGCTGACAGCGTGTTGTTCAGCTATATCTTTATATGCCTGCGCTATCACCCAGCTGGGGTCAAGTAAGGTGAGCAGCTCCAGCCATTGGTCAAGCTTTTTGGGGCTAACTTCAAAGCGGTTACCTTGCCATTGCAAATAGTAATCCGCCAGAGCACTGAGCAGCGGCTCGGAGTTTTCGCTATCCGCCCCAACACTGTGTAACTTAACCATATGTGTAATATCATCACTACGCAGAGTATGGCTTACATATTTTTGATAATCGGCCACAGCATGGATAAGTACAGTATCGTCAGTAAACACCGCCTCAGGTTGTAGTAAACGATCCGAGGTGAGCACGGCCGCTGCAACAACAGATTTGTCTGAGGTGCAGATCATTATGATATGCCACTTATAAGGGCTGCAAGGAGTTTGCCTTTATAAGACTTTTTGTTTTTTATCTCCCTGTCACCTTTTTCGCGGTGTCGCCTTAAAGTGATTCCGGGTACTTTAAATAGCCAGCTTAGATCCGGTGATTGTTTGATAACGCGAAATTTGTTAGAAGCGAGCCATTGCATTACATCGAGTGCTGTTGCGGTACCCTTTGGCTTTTCTTTTTTGTAGATTGTCAGTAGTTTATCTAAAGCTATATCGATGCTGTTAGGTGTGTTCTCATCTCCTGGAGCTATCGTAACAAGCGGTTCATTTATCGCCACTGTTGGCTCTTGGTATTTTCCGAGAATAAGGCTTTTGCCTTTATCTAGGTGACCTAGTGTCATTATTGGATGTTGCTCAAGCGCTAGGCAAAATGTCAGTGCTAGCTTTGACATATCAGCTTTTTTAGAGTCTGTATCTTGAGATTCAAGTTCGAGTAAAGGCTTATTGCGCATTAAAGTTCTATCGGTTTGTGCAAGTTTTGCTTTGTCACGGATTGTTTCATACTTAACCGTTTGAGCAACATTCGCTGTAATTGCTTCCCCTTGTATGCCCGCACTATAAGCTGAATTAAGTAACATATAGCTAAAGCGGGTTACCAAATCGGAGAGATGTTCATCTTCATAGTCTTTTTTAGACTTCAATAACTTATGGTATTTAAATAAGTTAAATGCAGTAAAGGTTTTATTAAACATATACGCAAATAGCGCGGTGAGCTGACTGGTGTCAACTTTGTCAAATAACGCTTTATGCTCGGTGTGCCACTTGGCGATTCGTGCACTGAGCTCTGTTGCTGTTGACATTTTAGTTGTGTGATTGTGTTCTAGCTCATCTATATCTGATTCGATCTCATCGGCAAATACGGCCTTGGTCTTATTGATATTAAAAATTGAATAAAAAGGGGCCCTATTAAGTATCGCCAGTATATTCTCCTTTAAGTTTTCTTCATCAGCTGTGGGTGATAAAAATGAATAGGCGATTAGCTCAAAGGCACGACTCATAAATACAAATTGGTAAGTGTTGGACAGGGTGGAATAAAAATCACCATGGGTGAATACGTCCAGAAGCAGTTGCTCTGTTGGCACGATAGGGGTCTCTGTAATTGGCCCTTCATTTTTACCTTTATCTTGGACGTTTTGTGTACTCGCTTTGAGCATATATTTGATAGTTCTACGACTAATATAGAGCTTAGTGATATCAAAGAACTCTAGTGGCGGCATGCTTCTTAGCGTTACAGAATATCGGTTAAATACAGAGTCAAGAATATCTCTATTGTTAGTTCGATCCTTTTCGCTTTCGATCTGGTTAATTTCAGAGGTTTGTTGCTTATAAAAATCAGCTTTGGCCCATGGGTAGAGTTCTTTATTCATCTGCATTTTTGGGTTAAATGCTAGCAATTTTTGAATATCAAATAGTTGTTTGGTCCCTCGGCTCATTAGAGTTAGATAAGAAGCGGCATTGGTATAGGCAACTCCATTCTTCTTTTGTTCGGCCCAACTCGCAAAGCTACCCCATAAGGTTTGTTTGTCAGGGCTGTACATTGTATGTGGCCCTTTCGAGCCGATTACGTGGCTTGGGGGAATTGTTCTTACCAGTTGCACCAGTTCTCGCGATGATTCCGGCTCGGGCCAGTTTTGTAATATTTCTTGGTTATGGCACAGCGGATAGAAGGCTGTAAACAATAGGCGATCATACTCTTTAATTGGGTAGGTAAAGCATTCGCTGCCAACTTGTTGTTTAATAGATAAGTCATTGATTAATCGGCTAATGGGCAGTAGTGAGATGCGCATTTGATTGGGAAAGACTTTGGTCAAATAAGCGGTTGTTAGTTCATTGGTAACGGCTTTACCTTCATTGATTAACGCGCGATTGTGACGGTGTTTTTTATAGGATTTGTCGTCAAAATGCACCTGCGTCATATGCTCGTACAGGCGCATATCGCCACTTACAATCGGGATGATGTAAGGACAGCCAAGCAAGCGGCGTACATCGTCCACCACTTCAAAGGCGCGTTCCAGTGCCATGTCAACATCATCAACGCGTAACACAATGGCTTGGCAGCCAAGAATTTTAATTGATATTTCAACAAATTCATGGAAAAAAGATTCAATCTGTATGCCAGATTTGTATTGCTGAATTTTATCAATGCCGGTGCAGCCGTTAAAGTCTTGCGCTTTGCCTAACGAATCAGCCAGATTTTTTAATGCTTGGGTAAATCGGTTTTTATCGCCTCGACTATTTTTGACGTTTTCCGTGTATGCGTGGTTGCGCATATGTCGCTCTACTTCACTGTATATTCGCGCAATTACCACACTGGCGAAGGTATCTTCATTGATCAGCATGGTGGGGTCTATAACATCTAAAAAGTACAGTGAATTTTTGCCAGCACGGGGTTGTCTGTTAGCATTTTTCCATATCGCACGACTGTTTCTTAAAAACACGGTTTTACCCGTACCTCGTTGCCCTGAGACTAAAATGGCGTTATGAGAGAGCCAGGTTTCATTTGGATTATCAGCTCTGCTTTGTGCATAGTGTTTTGCTTCAGCTAAACAGGTTTGTAGCCGGCTTATTAAGCCCTCTCTGGCCTCATCTTGCCAAAACTCATCCAGATTGCCCTCAGTAACGTAATCGTCTCTAAATTCGCTTTTATCGAGGTTTAATATATGGGTTTGGCTCATAGTTATTTCCTTAATCCTTTCAAGACATTGAATGCCGAGTTACCGTAGCTGATATAATCATTCATGGTGTCTAGATGGGTTTGTTCTTCGAATTGCT
Source organism: Pseudoalteromonas byunsanensis (assembly GCF_001854475.1). Classification (GTDB taxonomy): domain Bacteria; phylum Pseudomonadota; class Gammaproteobacteria; order Enterobacterales; family Alteromonadaceae; genus Pseudoalteromonas; species Pseudoalteromonas byunsanensis. Next base: position 91,424 of record NZ_MNAN01000037.1, on the reverse strand, counting down.
CTAAAAGCTTGAACAACTCTTCGTGGGCTTTGTCTCTAAAAATGACTCCGGACTTGAAGCGTGCATCAAGGAAGCGTACCTTTTCGGCGTAGAGCCTGTTTCTTGACCAAGCGCGCGTGTAACCAAACTTGCGATTGATAGAGTAAGAGAGAATAAAAATGACTAACCCCAAAGCAAAGAAGATTGGCATTACCTCCTGCCATTCGAAAAATACCAGCGCGGCTAAACCTGTTGAAACAATGAAAAAGTAGACGCGATAACGGTCACATAGTGTGCTTTTGCAAATTAGTTGAGCTACGGCGAAAATTACAAGGCTAAGTAGTGCTGTCGCTATCTTTGGATAGGGAATGTCAAAAAAAAGAGTATCGCCGAGCCGACTTAGACTCCCAACAGGTGTGTTTTGAAATAGACTCAAAGATGCGAGCATGTAACAGGCGCTAATAAGAATAAAAAAACTGGCGCTTGTGGCCGCTCGGCGAGTTAGTTTATGTGGCTGGTAATACTTTGCAGCTTGGCTTTTAAAATGTTCGTAATAATCGGCTATCAATTTGTCAAAATCAGGCGAAAGTGGTTCATATTTTTCTGTCATACGTTTTCTTCCAATGAAGTGCCCTTAACACTAAAACGGGTATTGCTATACAGGGGTGCAAAGGAGACGTGAATAACGCAACTTAAAGGAGTTTAAGCGAATGAAGCCGTGGAGGCTTTAGTGCTCTTTCCTTGACGACACTTCCTTAGATAACAAATCGATAACATAGTATGAAATTGAATTATTTATTGCAACACAATGCGTTTAGTTATCTAAGTTTTGAGACCGAGCTGGTATGTCTGTATACCTTTTTGTAATTATTGGTATTAGTGATATGGATTTCAGCCTACCCGGTAAGGTAAATAACTAGCGTTCAGCAACAACACCGTCTCAGTATGCATGTGGTTACTGAAACGGTGTTGTTAGTGTAACTAGCAGAAATCATTAAATATATTTTATAGCTTTCTGCCTAGGCGTTTCTCTATTTGATGTTTTTCCCACTTGGCGCCAAATAGATTAAATACTTCGTACGTATCGAGCGCATGGCTGATGACACCCACACCCCAACCCAAGGCAACCCACCAAGCCCAGTAATAGTGAGGTGATACGAAGTAGTTAATGATAAACAACGTAATGATGGTTACCCCATACTGTATCAAGTGACTGTAAAACGCTTTAATTGCCCATACTTGCTCGATAACTTTGTTTTCTTGGTCGCTAAAAGCGGCTGTATCTGTGTTGGTTTTCATCGTTAGCTCCTGTTGAAGACTGGCAACTGTGGTTTCAAAAACAGCAGCTAAAGACTTAAGCGATTCTAAACTTGGCGTTTGACCTCGTTCGATGCGCTGAATTGTTCTCAAACTGAGGCCACTTAATTGCGCCAATTGTTCCTGAGACCAACCTCTTTGTAATCTTAATTTTCTAATAATCACTGTTCTAGTCCTTGCTGTTGTGTTTGAACGGAGCCTAAGGTAAATGTGCAAAAATAGTAACGTCAGCTTTGAGCCACCAACATGACAAATTATACTTTTCAATGAGTTATGATAACGTTCTGGCTGTTTTTTCATCGTGTGATAACAAGCCATAAAAGCAATAGGTCACCTGCTATGTACCTTAAGTGTAGTTTAGTCGCTTTCAACAGGTTGATCGACGATTGTGTACCGAGTAACCGAACGAGGCATCTTCTAGCTCACACTAATTTGACTGTGAGAATTTGTTTTGGGTAAATTTCACTGCGATCACACTCAATGCACCGATGGCTGCGCATAACGGGATCAGCAAAACATAGGGGGTGATGAGCACCACACCAGACAGCGGCCCGCTGGTGGCGTCAACAAAATCATGGATGAACAGCGTAAAGTACATTAGCGCCATTATCAGTGAGGTAAATACCAAAAATGCATAGAAGAATACTTTACTGTATTGGTTGTGTGGCACCTTTGTACCTAGGTATAAAATAAAGTAGGGTACGGCTTTGGCGACTAAGTCGATAAAAATAAGCAGGGTGATGGAATAGATATCAAACGTTGACACACCAAATAGCACGGCTAACAAAGCAAATACGGGAGCGCTTATCACGAGATAAGATAAAGCAGTGAGTTCGGTATATTTAATAATGTTCAAACAGTCTTTCCATGAGTTTTACCTTGTATTCTGGCTTTACTTTAAAGTAAAAACTCAAAGTGTTGTACCTGTTTTTTTGTGTTTACGTTGGATGTTTTCGGTGCTTAATTTTGTTATCAAGCATAAGGGCGAATTATGGACACTTACTCGCTAGCAATATCAATATTGATTGTTAGCTCAAATGTTAGTTTTATCGTAACCGCGGTATTTCTTATGTGGCCTATCAATCGTCGTATGACTCAAAGGCTGTTGTAGATAGTTTAATATAATTGGTAGATCAAGCTAATCGCCTGGCAGCCGCATCAAGCCAAATGCCAAAGTCGTCTTTGTCACTGGCTGATGGGCTGTTTTAATCATAAAAGGCTACAGTGTTGGTTTTAAGAGCAATTGTCTCCTACGTACTGGATGTTTGCTTTATCATCTCCACTGCTTTTAATGGTAAGTTTTAGTTGATCACCACCTACACATAATGAGTTTTTATCTGAATCCATCACCCAACAGAAATCATCGTTAACCTGGCAGCTCAAGGTCATGTTCCAGTGGTAGTGGAAACCTTTCTGGTGCATCTCCCCATTGATATACAAGATGCTATGAGTAGAGGTTTTCTCTGAGTTCTCGGTACCATTATATTGAAAATAAAATAAGTATCTCCCTTGTGGCCCTATAGTGTCTGGATAGATTATTTTTGCAGTTTCTACATATGCGCCATCATTATGTTGGTGCATATGATCACCAAGACCATTAAAGTTGATGCTAGGTGCCGTTGGAAACGACTCCATGCCACCGGGGTAATAATAAAATTTAGCATCAGTGTCACCAGTAAAAAACCAAGGGGTTGGGCTTAATACATCTGTTTTATAATCAGAGTCGTAGTCAGCTGCTTGGTAGTTTACACATTGTAATGCGGTCTTTGTGCTGCCTTGTTTGTCTTTACCTATAAAGGCACTGATGGCGTTATTGTGACTATCGACAACACAGTACTGTTTATAATCTATTTGTTGTTGCTCACCATGGCACTGAGCTGCAAGGGTTTCGGATGTATAGATACCTTTAGTATAAGGGGAGTTATCCACGCCAACCCAACTGTATATACGGCACGAGTTTGCCCATCCACCACCAATAATGTGCTTGTTGCTACCATCAGGCCCAGTCCATGATAGGGTGTTCGCCATTTGCGGGTTTATATCGGTACCGCGAGGGTAGGTTAATGCGCTCCAATCATCTGAAATTAACTCTGGGATAACTGCAAGTACCAAGTTGTTGATCTGTTTTTGATAGTATGAATTAAGCGCATTTAAATCTGCCGTGTAACTCTTTGCGGTTATCCCAGGAATACAGAATGTTAAATCCTCAAAGCCGGAGGCATTATAACTTAGGTACAAATAGGTGTTTTGCATTGTATAACTCATTTGCAGTGATGCTACGACTTTAAATAAGTACATCTGCAAGGAGTTATTGTATGACTCTAATGTTTGTGAGTAATTACTTTGACTAGTTAATGTATCTAGATTATCACCAAGTACCGTTTTGTATGCTTGCAAACCCGACGCAAAGTGGCCGTCTGCGTTTAGGTTGCTCAAAAGATCCGAGTTTTCTCCTAGGCTACACATCAAGTTCTGATCAGCAAACTTTTGTAACTTGGCCAATGTGGACTGTGATTTGGCGATATCTGCAAAGGTGCTTAACCCTCCAACATCATTACTGAACCCAGTCCAGTGTGTGTTAACAGACTCTTCCAATGTCAAAATCATTTGCAGTTGTGACTTTAATTCGTTGTTATCAATTTTACTTTCTAACTGGAAAAATTCACCCTGCAATTCAACAAGTTCTTGCTGTTCTTCTCCTATCTGCTGCTCTATGTCGTTAAGCATATCAATAACTTGACCAATTTGGGCGCTGGTCGCACCGTGTCCACCTAACCCAATTAAGCCTAAAAACTCAGATTTACCCCAGCTATCAAACGCACCACCAATAAAGTTTAAAATAGGGTTTTCGCTTTTTGATTGTGCAAAACTGATAGAACATAACATCGCTACCATCACGATACTGCAACATAGTATTTTGCGTATGCAACGCATTCTTATTCCTTAGGGCGCTTATGCGCCAGTAAACAACATTAGGCAAGCGAACAGATGAGCGAGTACTCATTAAGTTAATATTACCGGTAATTTCTGCGTGCATGGTAGAGCAGTGGTCATAACTTATCTATTACATGGTATTACGCCACCAACCTCTGTGTGTTTCAAAGTAGGTTGAATAAGTAGCGAAGCCACGCTGCTCGGCATAAGTTACCGTTATCAAAGGATAAGGTTAGTGTTGGTCTTTAAGTCATTCAGATGGTCGTATAAGTATCAAAAGCGGATGTTCAAATAAAAAGGGCAAAGGCTGGGCATACTCTGGTTGTGTAGAATTGTTTAAACGTCGGATGGCGCGTCGCTTATACCGACCTAGCCATAGAGCAATTTTAACGAATAATAAAAAGTATAAGCTTTTTATATTTAAGCGACTTACACGCGAGCTTGATAGTCAAGAAGTGGTGAGCCATAAGTTGGATAACTCCTTGGGCCCAATGCAGGCAATACCAAAAGCAACAAAACCCGATTGCAGGTTAAAGTGTTTATTCTATTTGGCAAGCCATCTGTGGGTTAATCTAGCGGGTAGGTCGGTTAAGTGGCGAAGTCACTTAACTGGACAGTAAACCTCGACATCAGCAAATCAAAGCTGAAAAATCGAAGTAAAAGGCTTAATTTTGTTGAGGAAATAAGAATGAACTTTTAAGTGTGGAGCTCTGTAAGTTCCAATTAACTCATTGTTTCTTGGATTTTAATACGTACTTTGTTTTATAAAATGCAACAAACATACTCTAAAAATAGCTCATTTTAAGTGAGTCGTATAAAATAGCCGCGATTTAAGTCTTAGAAAAGTAGAGTGAGATTAGCAAATGAATAAGAGTTACTTATTGCTCGTAGCAAGTGTGTTACTTGGCGCTTGTGGTGGCGGTAGCGATAGTGGCACCGGTGATAGCGGTGTTGAAACAACTCTCCCGAGCACAAAAGATACATCGGCTCCGACAATAACAGCGCCTAGCGATCTTGTTGTAGATGCAGATACGCAAAGTGGGATGACCGTGAGTTCACAACAAATTGTTGATTTTGTTAACTCAGTGACGGCAACAGACGACAGCGGTACAGTGACTATTTCGCATAACATTCCGCAGGTTATTCCATTTGGCACGTTTGAGGCTGTTTTCACTGCTGCGGATCCAAGTGGCAACAAAGCAACAGCGTCGGTTGAGATATTTGTTGACGAATACCATGGTACGTTTTTAGAACCAGGCTCTAACTGGGTGGCAGTGTGTGGTCTTGAAGGAGAGGTTAACAATACCAATTATGGCTGCGAATTGAAAAAATTCTCAAACTATGGCTACGGCAGGTTAACAGATTATACCGTTGTGAACTCTGACGTACTTCATGTTGATGAACGTGCCAGACAGGTTGAGTTATCTAGTGCAACCGAGCAGCAAATGTTTGACCTTTGCCCAGTTGATTTGTTTCCAATAGGCAGATTGGTGTCGTCCTCAGATGTTTCACAAAACAATACAGAGGTATTTAGCCACAGCTTATCTGAATTATCGAACAGTATGACTTTTGAGAGAGTGAATGCTGTTTATCGCGCACAGGAAAGCTCATTCGATACCATGCTGGCGAACTTTTCTGTATGGGCCAATAATGCGCCTATGTCTGATATTGATGCGGTTGACGGCGTTGAGAGGGTAAATTTGAGATATGCCCTTCCTTCTTCTGTTATAGCTTGGCATTCATTAAAATCTCACCGAGAGCTTGAATTACACCAGCTCGAAGCGATACAAAGCTTCTTCGAGCAATGGGCTCAAAAAATATATGTATCTCAAGCATATGCGATTGGTTCAGATACGCCGACATTATTAGAGCAAGGTAATATAGGCTGGCTAGGTGATTTAGGTCTGATGATGCTGGGAGTGACAGAAAATAACGATGATTATTTTAGAAGAGGTATCGCGCGTTATTTCATGATTTTAGATAAACAAGTTAGAGCTGATGGCTCGATAGTTTTCGAATCGCAGCGTGGAGACTCAGCACTAGGTTATTCTACATCTGCGCTAGCGTCTGTCATTATGATGGCAGAGGTTGCAGCGATGCAAGGTTATGACTTGTATTCGGTTGAGATAGATGGAAAATCAATAGAGACGATGATTGACTTCAATTTAAGGGCTTACTCTGACAACGAGTTGTATCACCAATATACTCAATATCAGAACCCATTTTTCGCCTCGCCTGAGCAAATAAAAAATTGGAATAACCAAACCTATGAGAATTTTGATTTAGAAACCAATCAGTTTTTACTGTCGGCTTTGGAAGCCTATAAAAGAAGATTTCCAAATAGTGAGCTGACTGCTTTGGCCAAATCGATGTTCCCTGAGAGTGAGTATGTAAGGTTTGTTGAAACCTCAAACGGTGGCATACACACGTGTGACTATCGAAAACTGTAAATGTTTAATACTAACTCGCTTACCTAAGTGTGATCTTCCCTCAAACAACTAGATACCTTTTACTTTCAAAATGAAATAAAGATGTCTAGTTGTTTTGACAAATCAATATCCCCAAGCATTTAAAGGTGAACCCGTTCGACAAGTAATCGAAAAAGGATCTGGCGTCGGTGATGTAGCCAAGCTTTTACATCACCGACTTTATTGCCTTGTTATAGGCCGTTAAATAGTCAATAACTTTGTCGGCAATGTCTCCTAACTCTTGCTGAGTATTTCCACTTGCGACATTTGTAACTATGAAGATACCCATGTTTTTCTTCGGATAAATGGCAAGCCAACAAGACGTACCCATTGAACCGCCACTTTGGTAGAGTATTTGTTCATTTGAATCATATTTATATGTGTGCCAATAAAATGCTGCACCATGACCACTCCAACTCTCATCCAGAAGTTTATGAGAAATAGCCACCTCAGGTTCTGAAGATAGTTGATGCTGCATATAACGAGTGACAGATTCTATTGATGAGGTGAGCCCGCCATCTGCAAACCAATATGCACTGGCCAAAGGCATTTTCTTACCATCTCCGTCAGTCCCTTGAGCAATTTCACCTGGTTCATAGTTAGTACCCCTAAACCTGGTCAGCTTCTCTCCAGACTTGGTTGTTATGATTTCAGATAAAAGTAATTCAAAAGACTTTTCGTAAACAGATTCCAGAATATACGCAACTAAATTAGTACCTGAGTTTGAGTATTGATATTTCTCACCCGGTATCGAGTTGAGTTTCACTTTGCTAAGGTCATCAAAGTAATTGTCTCTGGAATATTTTGATATTTTTTCAAAATATGTGCCTTGCGCAATATCTTCGCGACTGGTTGCAAACTCTTCTGGAAGCCCACTGGTATGAGTAATAAGATGTCGTAATGTAATATATTGATTGGACAGCTCTAAATTTTCGTATTTGTTATTTTTGAGGTAATGACGAATATCTTTATCAAGCTCAACTTTTCCATCTAGCATGGCTTTAGCAACAACTAACCCAGTATACGTTTTGGTAATAGAGCCAATTTCGTAAATTGTTTGGTTGTTCGGAATATCTCCATTACTTAATTTCCCTAAATGGTATTGGTAAGTATTCTCTGCATCTACAATTGAGATTGAGACCACCTGACCGACATTTCCATCAATAAATTCAATAATTTCAGATTTCGTATTTGACTCAAAATTCATTGCATCATAACTTTTGCAAGAAGCTAAAACGGTTATTAATGGAATAAAAAATAGCATTGAGATGGGTTGGGTTATTAATCGATTCACAAAAACTCCTAAGTGTTAAGTGCGACAGGCATATATCGCCGCACTTTTAATTTTCCTTGTAATATTGCTACTGACACAATACATTTTGGCTGCGCTCATTACCATACAACTTTAACCTGTCTGTACCACCCGTTTTTTCAAAAAACTCCTGTAATGTAATTTCCTTTTGCTCGTAGCTCATTAAATACCAAAAGCCATAAAATCCTTTGAACCAAAAGTAATAGAACACAGCTCCAACGATTAGTAAAAGATATACAGGTTTACCTACTTTTCGTTTGTATTTTATGGCGCAATAAAAAAACCAAACGCAGCTCATTAGTGCGACTATAAAAAATGCTAAGAAAGGTGTAATAACAGTATCAATGTTATCCCAAAAAGAGCTTAGACACGTTGATTTCTTGTCTAACACCATAGAAGAAAATAACGTGATTTTAAAAAGGAAATACAATAAAACGGTAGTGAACACCGCATATAATATACCGCTTTCCTGGTATTGTTTTTTATTCAATACTTAACCTTACAAAGCAATATAACACACTACTATTGTGCGCTACTTTTTGGCGTCCCGATGAGTAGCTTGTTACGCGATAATTCCACAAGTTTGTCATTGATTTCTTTTAGTTGGAACTCATCATTTACGGAATTTTTAACTTCATCAAGTGCTATTTTATACGCTACATTTAAGGCATCATCACGTGACGCTTCAATATGAGGCTTAACGCCAACTGATTCCCAATTTGTTTTTGTTATTGGATTGATTGCCTTAGCTATAGGAATACCCGCTCTAAAACCATCTCCTAATTCATAAAACTGCCAAGGATTTGCTCCACCTTTCGTTGTTTCGCCCACTAAAGTGGCTCGATTAAGGTGCTTTAAGTTATAAGCAAACTCTTCTGCCGCTGAAAATGTATCACTGCTAGTTAGTATGTATATGGGTGTAGCTAAATTGATTGAACCATTAACGTCATCAAAGGTACGAAACTCACGGGTGGTATCAGTGGTTCGCCAATAAATACTGTTTAAATGGGTATTAGGTTTTAAAAAATGGCTACTAATAAACTGCACCATTTCAGCACTGCCACCACCGTTTTTACGCAGATCAAATATAAGAGCATCTACATTAGAGACAAATCCCATTACGCCTTTTACTACTTTTTTTGAATCCTCTGATAATGCATCAAATCCCCAAAAGTCTACATAACCTATATTTCCATCGAGTATTTCAACCCGATTAAAGCCTGAGTTTTTTCGGCTTAATTTGTCAAACCAAGGTTCACGCGTTGTTTTATCATTTTTTATCTCATTTGGGTTTCGCCATTGCACCGTAAAGTGCTTGTCAAATTTTTGTAATTCTGTGGTAAGTGAAGAGGCTAATTGTTCTTGTGACTGGCTATTAGTAAATGCAGGGCTAGTTTTAAAATTTTCAAGAGCGCTTGAAATTTTATCTACCTTTTTTACTTCAACATATTGTTGCTTAATATTGTCTGTAAGCGATTTTAATATATTATTTTTATCAGCATGACTGATGTCAGCATGTGCCAAAGGAGACAAAATAACAACACATGCCCCTATAATACAATCCCTAATTTTCATTTTACTTCCTCTGTTAATATGATCGAATAATGCCCCATTCAAGGGATTTTAATTGTTGGCTAGAATAACGAACGCAGTGAGAAAAGCCAACTGTTAGACGTCCATTTTTATGCATTTGTTAGGATTACTCAATTACTTAGGTCACGCTCTAAAGTGCTCATATCTGCTATATTAGGCGGCATTTACCCTGTGAGTATTTGGTATTTTTAGCAATGAGTGATGTATTATTTCTATAATAAATCAGCGAGATTGGTGTGCAAATAGGATTAAGCCCTAAAAAAAAGGGGGGGGGAGAGCTTTGCAGGTGGCATTGAGTTATATGCACAGCGAATTTCTGGCCACTCAGTTAAACATTTAAATGGGTTTCAAAGACAGAAGCTTATGTTTGCGGTTGTGATTGATCGTCATCAGACGTTTTTCGTAGTGTCTTTTCTGGCACTTCTTTCATGAGCAATATGATCAGGCCTAAAAGCTGAATAAATATGGCGAACTCTTTAATTTTAGCAATGGTTGAAGACTCTGCATTTTTTTTGGCCTCTAGCTGTCCAATCTCTAGAACGAGTCCTGCTCTATAAGTTCCAGAGGTACGTACTAACTCAATCTGATGCGCTTGTAATTTTTTATAGGCCTGCTTGTCGCCACTACTTGCGTTTTCTTGCAACGTGATGAGTGATGAAATTTCAGGCTTGGTGATACTTAGCCCATTAGCCTCTCTTAGCATCAGGATGATTGGATATAGTGATGCAGAGTAAACAGCATCCCATTGTTGCTGAATTTCTTCATTTTGAAAATCACTGTACCTGACAACCGTACGGGTTAAAGTTGCAAACTCGCTACGGATCTGCGCTTGTGTATAAGCGCTGTCAGCACGCGCTAGAGCTAACTTCTTTTCGGCGATTTTCTCAGAGTACTTATTTAAAGATGACTCTAAACTCGTGACCCAAATACCAGAAATGGCTGACGAGCCTAATATTAGTAATCCACCAATTACAGCAAATACCCAACTTTTCATTGATAACCCAACTATAACAAAGGTGTCACAGCTTACCTTAATTGGTACTTTACGGGTAGCACTGTGCTATGAACTTAAGCTGCTTTGAAGTGCCGTTGTCAAGTAAAAGCTTGGTGTCAGCCTTTTTGCCCAAAATCAGCTTCGGCATTATCAAGCAGAGTAAAAAAGCCTTCTTCATCTTTGAGCTGTAGCAAAATTGAGATGTAGGCTACTTGTACTTCTTGGGGCTCTTGGTTGAAACTCGCTCCGATTGAAAAAGACGCTTGTCTTTTGATGCCATCCGAAAATAATTTTTGTGTTTCCACAAAATTTTTAATAGCGATGTCAGATAGCTTAAAGGTGTATTCTGTGTTGGCAGGTTGTGATGAAAAGAAGCCGTCTAGCGCAGCGATTTTATTTTCATTTTCAAGCACGAGTGGAAATGTGAAGTTTCTAAACCCTTTTTCATTTTCTAGGCTAAGGGATAAAGTGATTTTTGCTAAATCTAATGAGAGCGGCTCAGACAACCTTATTTTTGAGCGGATCTCTACAGGGTTTAAAGCTACAAAGCTTTGTTCATTGAAATTGCGAAGCTCCAGCATGGTCGAAATGGGTATACTGGTACAGCCAGATAAAACCAGAACCCAAAAAACGAATAAAAACTTTATCATGATCTCTCCATGCTTTACCGCCCATGCCCACTTAAGCGAACAAAAATATTTGGTTAAAATGTACAGGGGAGCCTAATCAACTGTTTTGTTCCGTTTTAAGTGATTTCAAGGTGACTTGCCCACTATATTTGTTGATATACTCTAAACGGAAATGCCTTCCAGTAAGCTACATCAACGCCATCACTTTTACTATATTTTTCAAAAAGTTCTTTACGAACTTTATACATTGAAACTGCTGGGGAATCCCCTGATTTCAAGTTTGAAAAGAACCCTTTTATTGTTGCACTTGAAGAGCCTCCAGCTTCGTTACTAAATAGTGGGGCTATAAAAAACTCATTTCCGTAATCTTGTAGCTTCTTTAAAAAATCAATTGAAGAGCCCATCTGACATGAGTCCAAGTAAATAAGTTTACTTTTAAAGTGTGAAAAATCGTTGGCGCTAAGCCACTGCTCGTTAAAAGTCATTCTGGCGCTTGAGTCAGTTCTTACACCATGAAGGCTAAATAACAATACGTCAAAGGGACCCGACTCGACAAATTTACTATAGCTCAAGTCCTCCATTTTATAGTGGCTGTTATTTAAGATAAATTTACTTAAATATGAAGCGGCATTTTCTGGATCTGCAGTATGATCAGAAATTGATAAACCGCTCCAACTCTCTGAATAAAAACTTTTTTGTGTTACAACAACGTTGTTATAGCTATATGAAATAGGATAGTGAAGGAAGAGAGGTTTACCTTCATATGGGATTAAGCCCATAGCATAGCGAACAGAATTTTCATCAACAATAAAATGTATTTGTTTAGCTTTTTTTAGCAACCCATTAATGGGTTTTAAAAATAAATCTTCATAGTGAGAAATCCGCTTATCTACACTTTCTTTTGTTACTTCCCAAGTATCTAATTCATTCCACAAATGGCTAAAATCTAGATTGATTTTAGTTTTAGACTCTTTAACTTTATAGGTTAGATGTTCACCCATAAGGTTAGCTTTAACTACAATATTTTCATTTACCGAGAATACTTTCAGATAGAGAACACTTGCTTCATCTGCGAAAACAAACTGAGAAAAGAAGCAGGACTGAACGACTAAAAACAACAGAATCTTTTTAATCAACCTAAATACCACCAATTTATTATTAAACGATTACAACACCCGCAACGCCGCTTTTCTCTGGCGCCAAAGGGAGGAGCTAACTGATTTGTTAGATTACTCTTTCATAACTAGTCTGATAGGCTTACAGTTTGGGCGAGCTTGAATCACAATACACCCAAATAATTCCAAAATCACCACACACCTCAAAGCCATTTTCAATTGCTTTTACGTACTCAAACTCACCTAAACTGGTTGATTCTGTATCTGGATCGAAAAGCATTTGAATTGCTAAATCTGAAAAGTCGATAGTGATAGGTGAATTGTCAGCGTTGAAAAAACGAACATTGATAGAGTTGAAACCATCGTGGTCGTGAAGCACCTCAAACTTAAGCTCTTTCCTGTCTTGAGGTGCTGCAATTTTTATTACATTTTTACCAAATAGTCGATTCATCTATGTACTTATAACGTTTCAGTTAGGTGTTGATATTGCTTGGCTTCACCATTGAGCGCAGCGAACCAAGTCAAACTTTATCAATCCGAGCGTCAATTCGCTTGTCAGGTACACATTAATCACCATACTCAGATAAGTACAGCTTTATTCCTAAGTTTCCCATAATTGTCATCGCTTTAGGTTATAAAATCGCACCACCACCACAAGCATTTTCTCTAATACTGAAACCAATATCAGCCACGTAATTAGCAGGAGTTAAATTTAAAGGGTTTTCGAATAACCACGTTTCAAGTTCTATGATTTGAGTTGGAAGATCCCAGCTTTCTCTCGCAAGGTGTGCTAGCCGTTCATTAGATTTTTCAACTTTGATGTAAATCGGCACCTAACCTCCTTATATTCTTAACGCTGCAATGAAGAGTAATAAGCTTGGCTAAAATAAACTAAGAATGAGCGCAAGCCTGCTTAAATATCTTGAAAAGTTGTATCTATCGGTAAGTATAAAGAACCTTACCAATTCCTACTAAACAGTACTAAAAGTACTAAACAGAACACCTACTTTAAAAACGAGCTAGTGAGATCCTTTTTCTATTGGCGATATCCACTTTGTGATCATATTACCAAAAATGTACCTGTAATTGACCAGCAAGTTGGGGTGGGTGTCCATTTAAGCACAACACCACATGGGTATGATTGCTCATTACCGCATATGCACACACATCTATACAAAATACTTGCGCTAAAAACAACAAGCGTTCTTCAACCCAACCTCTGCGATGTTCATACGATTTACCTGTGAGTTTATCTTCACCGCACAAAAATGCGCGCCTGACACAGCGTGACATACAGTGATAATACGGAGTATCTGACAAACTGATTTGCCGCTTCCTTGCTAATCCCATCGTTCACTCCTTGAACTTAAGAATTTGAAATGTTTTTTGAAGAACTAAAAGCTTAGACAACCCTTCCCAGCATTCAAGTTGGGGTGGGTGTCCGTCTAAACACATATTTTAAACAGTTTTCTCGTTATAAATTTATTACACTAAACCCACTTCAGTAGCTTTAGAAATATATCCTAATTTTAATCTTTCATCTGCAGCTGAAAATGTATTTGTAGATTTCCCTGAAACTTTAATACAAGAACCAACAGCAGCCAGAGTAGTCATTATTGGCATAGTAAAACCATTTGATAGAAAATCTATAAGCGCTCCTGATGTTCCAGCCAAAGCCATATCTGTACCATTTAGATTTAGCTCAACTGACAAATCAAACTTACTTGTTGTTTTGTACTTTTCACCAGAAACCTTTTCAAGTCCTTCAATTTCCTTTTTTAGCCTTGAGAAAATGGATTTAGCTTCTAAAGAAGGATCTGGTGAGATTAAAATTTCTTTATACAATTCATCAAGTGTAGAATGCAAAGCTTCAAGTTCCGCGCTTCTTCTTTCCTTAAATTCAAGTATCTCATTGATGTTTGTGTCTTTATTTGGAACTGGCAGTGCACCAGACAAGTCAACACGAATTGTGTTGTTATATTTTGACGTTTCTTTAGGTAAGAAGATTTGATTACCGGGTTGGTGAACTACCCAATCGGTGTTGGAGTCTTTTAACATTAACTCGGCAATTTCGCTTTGCCCTTTAATTATAGCTTCACCTACCTCGTGACCAGAAAAACTACCAATATGACTTGTTCTTGGTCGCCATAAGGCTTTACAGTTAATCAAGTCTTCCTCATCTGGGATACCAAAATGTATTAGGTTATTTGTCGGAATTATAATTTTATCCCAATACATTAAGTAGAAACGGATATCTTCAGGCGTCAAGTTTGAGCTTAAACTAAATCCTTGCATTTGGAACTGAATATTCCCAGCGACAGTAATTAAACCTCTGTTCAAAACAACTCCCTAGTTGAAAATTCATAACAACTTATCCCCCAAAATATCCAAATTAAAACAGACATAACGGGCTGTATTACGTGCTTTTATCTTTCCACCAAAACGGCGGTTCATAATGTTATAGGACAAAATCTGGCGTTTGGTATAAAAGCAGACAAACTTTATCTTTATCAGTGCTCGTTCCACGTTCGTTTATGTCGATCAGAACCCACTTAACCCAACGCTCTACAATGCTTATGTCTGCTATGTTCGGCGGCTTTTACCCTGTGAGTGTTTGGCTTATGGTTCAAGAAGCAGAGTGTTATTACCCCTATAAATCAACGAGTTTGGTGATGTTAGCTACCGCTTTACTTGGTTGAGTTTGTGCTCTTCAAACTTTGTATTGTCGCTGTGCTTTGCGTTCTAACTAGCGTCACTCAACGTTGTGTTGAATCACGGTCTTTTTCAATGGTGAACCTATAGAGCCAATGTTTTGGTCACTTTTGCTACGCCTTGTGGCTAGGTTAATATCGGTGTATGAGCACTTTTTGGGTTTGAAAAATACGGGTATATGGGGTAAAAAAGAGTTTATTAAAAGGAGTTTAAATATGGCGTATGAAAACGTTCAGTACGGTTATTCAATGATAGCGGTGCTGGTTATTGTTTTATTACTCGTGGTGTATTTTGTAAAAGCGCAGCCGGTGGCTTTATATATCACGGCCTTTATTGTGTTGGCTGTGATGCTGAATTTCTATAAGTTGAAAGTCACTGTAGATGCTTCTTCTGTAAGCTGGGAAATGGGGGTTGGTCTTATCAATGGCAGCATTGCCGTCAATGACATCAAAGAAGTAACCGTGGTTGAGAGTCGCTGGGTGACAGGGTGGGGAATTCGAAAAATCAACAACGGGACATTATATAATGTGTCGGGTTTTGACGCCGTTAACATTGCTCTACATGATGGCTCAGTGATTCGCCTGGGCACAGATAAGCCTGCTGAACTTAAGCAAGCTATTCAGACGGTCAAATCTCGTTAACCCGTCCACACCAAGTATCAAACAAAAAATAAGGCCAGATAGAGATCTGGCCTTTATTACAAGTAGTAGGAGACTTGTAAATTTACAGATTGAAGGTGCGTGACACGCTCAGTACGATACGCTCATCAGCGGTATCATAATCTAAACTGGTGTTTTCAGCCGCCACTTCAAAATTGAAGCCCTCATAGCTGGTTTGATAAGCCAAACGGTAGTGATGATAAGATTTATCACCGGCATCCCACATGTACTTCTCGCCATCTAATGAATTTGATACATCAAAGCTTGCGCGTAGTGTATGGCCTTTGGCAATTTCTACGCTGTGAGCAACCATGGCAATGGTGTGGCCCGCATCAGTACCGAAGTAATCCCAGCTGTACCAGAAGTTAAACTCGGTGTGGCCCAATGAATTGGTATAGCCAAACTTTGAGTAAATCTCAGGGTAATTACCATCGCTTGAGCTGCTGTCACCGTGATAGGTGTAATAAGCGATACCATAGTCTACGCTCCAGCTATCGTTAAGCTGTACGTATTTACCTAAGTATGCATCCCACTCAAGGTTAGTGTCGCCACCAAAATCTACATTTGAGGCCCAAGTACCCGCATAAATGCCATCGTCAAATGCGTAGTCTAAACTAGCTTGAAGGGCTGGGTCGTTTTGCGTTTGACTTACACCATTAAAGGTATAGTCAGATGCGCCAGTCACAGTGGTAGACCAATTTGCTGCCGCATGTGTTGAGGCGAGTGCCAGTGCACTGAAAATAAGCGTTCTAGTTGTTGTCATGTTGAATTCCTTAGCTAGCAGTTTCAATTTTGCTGTAGTCAATTTTGTTATCTTTGGGTGAACTGTCGATTTGGCTAACCGTTTTGAACTTGTTGTAACCAATATAGGCTGCACAAGAGAAGAACAAGCCTATCACCAACGCACCAACCCATTGAATTTGTAAAAACTCGAGTTTAAACAGTAAAGTTAACAATGATAGGGCAATAATATTAAATAACATGTAGTTACGTAGGCCCAAACGTTTTACCGTTAGATTCAAGTTATCGGTATATAGGCGAATGAGTGAATCAAGAGAATTGATCACAAATACTATCCCTACAAATACCATAGCGAAGTTTTTAATACCCGCAGTCGAAATTCCCGCTTCATGGTAGTGATAAAGCACACTAAACCAGATAGCGATAGGAATCGAAGGGAACACCAACATGGCTGCCAATACTTGATAAGTTTTTAGTCCACCTACAAAGCGAGATGTAAACTGACCAATCATGATGCTCCAAGCAAACCACCAGAACAGATAAAACTCATGGTAATCGTTCAGCGGTAATACAAACTCGTTGATGTGGGTAAAGTAGTCTCCAAGCATCGCAAATTTGTTAGCGAAACTGCTCATGGCACTGTCACCGAATAGGAATGCTGCGCACCACATATATGCAATTAAAGCCATAAACAACCAAGTGGTTGAAATACTTAAAAAACGAACGTACTTCAAACTGGTGCTTGAATAAACCGCAAAGCAAATTGCCGCAAAGACCAACAAATAAAATGTTGGAATAATAGAACTACCATCTCCAACCTCTGGTAAATACCAGGGCAGGTTTGTCAGCAGCAAATATGCTGTAAAGGCACAGGTGCCAATAATGATCACATTATTGACTAATTTCACCCAAGGAATTTCAAAGAACTTCACTTTGGGTTCTATTACGCAGAAATAAAAGCAGGTAAGGAAATAAAATCCCCAGATTAAAAACCCCCAAAAGCCAAACTCGATGGCGAGTGGGTTTGCAAACGCATACTCTGGGCTTGCTTTTATGTCTGCGTAACCCGCAAACTCAGTAAGTGGAAACATTATCAGTCCGACATCTAAGCCTGACGTAAACAAAATGGCGATAAAGGTAAAAGTTTTAACAGGTGTGACGCCAACACACTCTAAATTTCCCCATTTAAACAAAATTAAAGCGATTGCCAATAGGGTGAAAATGATACCTGCACTAAGCCATAAGGTCATTGTCACCCTCCCAAAATAAGTAAAAGTAACTCATTGTTTCTCCGTTTTTTTTCTTAGTCTCGCATTAATGCTTAAGGGGTTGAGGCCAAGCTAACCCCCTTGGGATAACCAATTTATCCCGCACGCCACTGCAAGTCCCACCTAGGTATCACTACCTAAGCGAGTGGCAAATCTAGATCTCCGAACTGCGTTGTAGTTGTTGCCATTTGGGCTCCATTGCAACCGCAGCGTTTTGGTTAGTTAAAGGTGTTTTCCCCAGAATATGGTCGGCCGCTTTTTCAGCCACCATGATTGTGGGTGCATTTAAATTTCCGTTTGGTATGGTTGGGAAAATTGACGAATCAACCACACGTAAACTATTGATACCATGTACTTTGGTTTGTGAATCAACCACCGCCATGTCGTCTTCCCCCATTTTGCATGAGCAAGAAGGGTGGTAAGCACTTTCAACGGCTTGGCGTACAAAAGCATCAATTTGTTCGTCAGTTTGTATCTCTTTACCAGGTTGAATTTCGTCATCGCGAAACTCATCAAAGGCACTTTGTTCAATGATCTCTCGCGTTAAGCGCACGCACGCTCGAAAGCCTTCGATGTCCTCTTGTGCTTGTAGGTAGTTAAACAAGATCTTAGGTGGCTCATCGGGATTGCTTGACGCAATCGTGACTGCACCGCGGCTCTTAGGCTTGTTATGACCCACATGAACTTGGAAGCCATGACCATCAAACGCACTTTTACCATCGTAGCGAATCGCTGCAGGTAAAAAGTGATATTGAATATCAGGCCATTCAACGCCCGGTTTCGAGCGAATAAAGGCACATGATTCGAAATGGTTGGTAGCACCCAGACCATCTTTTGTCAGTAGCCAGCGCGCACCAATTAGGCCTTTAGAGATAAGCCCTAGTTTACCATTTAGAGTAATAGGTTGTTTGCATTTGTACTGGAAGTAAAACTCCAGATGATCTTGCAAATTCTGGCCAACGCCCGGCAGGTGGTGCTGTACTTCAACACCCGCTTGCTCAAGTACTTTGCTATCGCCAATGCCAGAGAGCTGTAGTAAATGCGGTGAACCGATTGGCCCTGCACTTAAGATAACTTCTCTGCGCGCATAGGCTTTTTGAACCTTACCTTTAATTTTAAACTCAACGCCTTGCGCTTGTTTATTGTTTAATAAAACCCGTTGCGCTTGTGCGCCTGTGACAATAGTTAAGTTACCGCGACGTTTAATTGGGTCTAAATATGCACGGCTGGCTGAACAACGACGGCCATTTTTCACCGTCATATGCATGGGGCCAAAACCTTCTTGCTGTGCGGCGTTATAGTCATTTGTTTTTGCGTATCCGGCTTGCTCACCGGCTTCGATAAAGGCACGGTATAATGGGTTAGCCATTTCATTACCGTTGTTTACACCTAGTGGCCCTTCAGAGCCTCGGTGCACATTCTCACCCAAATACCAAGATTCAGCCTTTTTGAAATAGGGCAGGCAAGACTGGTAGTCCCAGCCTTGAGCGCCATGTTGTTGCCATTCATCAAAGTCTTTGGCATGACCTCGTACATACACCATCCCATTAATTGAGGATGAGCCACCGAGCACCTTGCCACGAGGGCAATGCATTGTTCGGTTATCTAAATATGGCTCTGGCTGCGTGTGAAACTGCCAAGCGTATTTGTCGGTGTTCATCGGAATCGATAAAGCAGTAGGCATTTGAATAAAAATGCTCTTATCACTGCCACCAGTTTCCAACAACAACACCTTGTGCTGGCCATTTTCAGTGAGTCGGTTGGCCAGAACGCATCCTGCGGAGCCTGCACCAACTATGATGTAATCATATTTTTGGTTCATGGTATCTCCTGTTAAAATGGGCTTTCGATTTTGTTCATACCGACATACACCGATTTGGTTTGGGTGTACTGATCTAATGTTTCAATGCCGTTTTCTCTACCAATTCCTGAGTGTTTATAGCCGCCTACAGGCATTTCAGCAGGAGAATTGCCGTATGCATTGATCCAGCAGATCCCAGCTTCAAGCTGGTGAATAACTCGGTGAGCACGTTGTATGTCTTTGGTAAATACGCCTGCGGCAAGACCTAAATGGGTGTTGTTGGCACGCTTGATCACGTCTTGTTCATCGTCAAACACCAACACACTCATCACAGGGCCAAAGATCTCTTCTTTGACGATGGTCATGTCATCGTGACAGTCAACGAACACCGTTGGCGCAACAAAGTAGCCATTGGGCGCAGATTCAGGGTGCAGTGCATTACCACCAGTTAGCAACTTAGCTCCTTCTTCAACGCCCTTAGCAATGTAGTTTAAAACCAATTGCTGATGAGGCTTTGAGATAAGTGCGCCAAGGTTAACCTCGGGGTTCATTGGGTCGCCAGCGATAATGTTGTTTTCTGTGCGGGTCTTAAGCTCATTGATGAACTGCTCGTATACATTTTTATGTACATAAACGCGTGTGCAGTTGGTACAGATCTCACCTTGCGTGTAGAAGTTACCTAACATTGCCGCACTGACTGCTTCGCTAATATCTGCATCATCAAAAACCAGTAGTGGAGATTTGCCACCCAGTTCCATGGTTACATCTTTGAGCGTACTTGCGGCGCTGCTCATGACCTTTTTACCTGTACCTACTTCACCAGTGAAAGACACTTTTTCGATATCAGCATGGGCGGTTAACCACTGACCAACTTGCGCTGCGCCCTGAACCACGTTGAATACGCCTTCAGGTACGCCTGCTTCAACAAAAATTTCAGCCAGCTTCAATGCACCCAGCGGAGTTTCTTCCGAAGGCTTAAATATTAAGGCATTACCAGCTGCAAGGGCGGGGCCAGACTTCCAACAGGCGATTTGCAGTGGGTAGTTCCAAGCGCCAATGCCAGCACAGATCCCCAGCGGCTCTTTGCGAGTGTAATAAAAGTCATCGCCTACCATTTGCTGTTGGCCAACTTGTGCAGGCGCAAGGCCGGCAAAATATTCGATAACATCCGCACCGGTTTGTACATCGACACACTCGGCTTCTTGCCAAGGCTTACCCGTGTCGAACACTTCTACTTTAGCTAACTCATCGTTGCGCTCACGCAAAAGTGCCACGGCTTTTAATAAAATGCGGCTACGTTCAATAGGAGCCATTGCTGACCAAACTGCAAAGCCTTGCTTGGCACTTTCAATTGCGGCGGTTTGGATTGACTCATCGGCAACTTCAACACGGTAAATTACTTCATCGGTGGCAGGGTTTTTTACTGCAAAACTCTCACCACTTTGGTTTGCCATGTAGCGACCGTGGATAAAATTTTGATAAACAGGCGCATTGCTTTGTTGGCTGCTCGTTGTCGTCATATTAGGCTCCATAATGGCTTATCAGTGAACGAACATACTGTTTTGCCAGTTGTTCACTGTATTTAAATTGGTCTTTATCTGATTGGCTCAGTACGGCGCGTAGCCATAAACCGTCAATCATGGCCGCGCTCAACTGTGCTGCTAGTCTTGCGTTATCGGCACTCATCAATTTTCTAAATGAACTAGCAAGATTGCTATACAAGCGCTTGCTATTTACGTTTTGTAGTCGGTGTAGTTCGGGGTCATGCATTGACTGCGCCCAAAAGCTCAACCACGTACGTGTGGTATCTTTACGCTGCTGTACGAGGGCAAAGTTGGCTTCAATGATGAACATTAGCCGTTGCTGCGGTGACGTCGATTCTGTCACTTGAGCCATCAATGAATACTTAAGGCTCGACAACAAGTAGCGGACTGTGGCTTCTATCAAACCTTGCTTACCACCAAAGTAGTGGCTGATTATCCCTGAAGATAATCCCGCTTTCTTGCTAATGCTGTTAATAGTAGTACCTTGTAAACCCAGCTCAGCAACCGACTCTATTGTGGCCTTGATAAGCTGTTCTCGGCGTACAGGTTCCATTCCGACTTTAGGCATATTTTTATTAATTGAACGTTCAATAAAAATAAAGGTTAAAGAGATGTGCCGCACATTTCAATGTTGACATTTGCGTTTTAGCCGTTCTTCGTGTTTTTTTCTGATGTATAAATTATTGATATTATTAGGTAAAATCGGCGTCAAAATTAATTGGAATATTTTTTAATCAAGAGGTGGGGTTGTATGGGTTTTCACCAGAAATAGAGTAAATATTCGCAGGTCTATAAATTTCTAAGCCCAGTGAAGCGGTGACAAAATAACAGGTTTTGCTGTTTTTGCTAATGTCACTCGTTTAGGGTGAAGGGATTCTGAAACAAGTTCACAATGACGAACACGTTCACAATGACGAAACCAAAATTAGAAAGACGGCATTGCCCAAACACACATGCCGTCTTCCTGACGAAGGTCAGGATCTCATAACTGAACACCATTAAGTAAACAGTCTACTTATTATTGTTTGCAGTGAAGCTTGTAAAGCTCGGCAAAATGTTTCTTACCAAAAGACAGTTAGTAGTTTATTAATAATCGCCAAAACTCCAACAAAGTACTGCGGTTGTCAATGGCTTGCTCTTTTAATTGCAAGAGTTGCTGCTGTGTCAGCCAATATCCGTGTTTGCTCACTGCGGTAGGGTTTTTTAAGTGGCTTAAGTCATCAAGCGGGTTTTTAAGGGTAAAGATAAAATCGGCTGTGTAGCCTGCATTTACTTGTCCTATTTGACTCTCAAGCTTGAGCGCTTTTGCTGGCGAGTAGGTTGCGGCTTTGAGTACTTCAAAGGAGGATAGTCCAGCTCGTTTAAGCTGCGCCATCTCATTGTGTGTTGCTAAACCATGTGGCGAAAGCAGCACCCCCGCATCTGAGCCAACGAGTAGCTCTATTCCTAGCTCATGCATTTGCCCTGTAATGAGTAATAAGGTGTTATAGGTATCGCGGTTGTATTTAGCGTGCTTTGAGGATGTGTTGAGCCAGCGTGCCACTTGGTTCTGTCGTTCGGCGAATGCGACTGTGGGTGAAATGTAATGTTGTGGCAAGGTATCTAGAAAAGCCTGCTTATCTTCACTAATTTTAGTGAGGTGCCAAAATATGTTTAATGTTGGCGTGACGGGTACGCCGAGCTTTTTAATTTCTTTGAGCGTTTGGCTGAGCTTGGTTTGCTCGAAGGTGTGATTGAGTGGGCCTTGTAGTATGTCTTCTACATGTTCAAAGGACTGTAATCCAATGAGGCTTGACCAAGGCATATCAGCTGATGGATGAGGGCCGTGCTTTGCCACAGGAATATCGAGTGCTTGCGCTGTTTGCATCAGCGCACTTAGCGCTTCTGGCGACAGGTTACCATAGGCTTTTATCAGGTCGTACCCAGCATTCTTCGCATCTTGTACCGCTTGCTTGGCTTGTTGTTCAGTGTGTATGTATTGATGAAGTGCGCCGTTTACATACCCTGACATAATTGGACTGCTCACTGAAACAGTGCTGCCAATCCTCTCATTTTGCGCAAGTTGGTCTCGCCACGTTAGGTGCTGTGCGATACCGTTTAGAATACGTACATGAGTGACACCATGGGATAAGTTGGTGACAAATGCGCTGGGGTCGTAAAAGTGTGTGTGCATGTCAATTAAACCGGGTGTGACATAACCACCTTGACCATCGATAATAGCAATTTCTTTATCTGGATATTCAGTCAAGTTGCTGTTAATACTGCTTATAATTCCATTTTCAATGACAATAGTCTGATCTTTAATAATACGCTGTTCAACAGGTGCGATAATATTCACATTCTTAAGAATATATGACTGTGTGCGAGGAAGCTGTACTTGAGTGTGACAACCACTGAGCATTATTGTAATGGCCACAAAAGTGACCGTTGAAAGCTTCAACAAGGAATTAAAATAGCGATAAAGTGACATGTTCAATCGTCCATTGGTTATTCGTATTGGCTACAATTTATGAGACTTGAGTCACTAAAAGGGCCAAAAACAAGCAACTGGACGCATAAGCGTGCTCTTTTGTACGTTCAAAAAGGTGGCTAAAGACTATTTTTGAATTCGCTAGGAGTCATACCTGTTTGTTTTTTAAAAGAATAATTAAATGATGACTTGGCGCTGAACCCTGCCTCATGGGCGAGCACCAGCATGGGTTTGTTAGGCGTAGTACGCATGGCAGTTTTGATATGTTCAACACGAAATGAATTGACGTAATCATTAAAACTGAGTTGACGGGCAAGGTTGATAGCTCGCGATACTTCTCTCATTTGTATCCCTGTTAGTTGAGACAGCTCCGACAATGATAGGCGAGGCTGCAAAAACCATTGCTTTTCTCTCATTTGTTGGTCGATAAACGCAAAGATTATTTGGTAGTCATCAGCGCATTCGTGGCCCTTATTTTCTCTCTCATCGGGTTGCGTACGCGGCAAGGTTTTTAAAATCGCATGTTCGTTGTTTAGTTTGAGCGTGAGCAGTATCAGGATTGTGATGTTGATTAGAGTCGCCAGTCCTTGCCCAAATATGTTCCAAAAAACAGGTAAGAGTGTCTGTAAATTTAGCCTCACTAAGTCCGCTGCGTTGGTCATGGTCATAATCACAACCAGCCAGCCCAACCAGCGTAGTGTGACCTCATGTGCATCTGAACGGTAATTATCCAGCGCTTGGTTAAATAGGTAGATTCTGTAAACAGCAAGCCCAGCATAGATAAGTCGCCACACAGTGCCTATTAAAATCACCGCTTGCGTGTGATGGCTAAACGGTAAAAGTAGCAACATGGGTAGCAAGTGGAGTAGATCGTACTTTTTAACCTGTGTGGTTAAAGACTTAACAACAAGATACAGCATGGGGCCAAAACCCAGTACAAAAATGGGGGTAATTAAATGAATGGAGCGCGTAATATTGAGCTCTTCGAGCAAGTTAAATGCCGCTGAAAAAATGACCATCACAAAAAATGCGATTACAGTGCGATAGAGCTTATGGGCACTTAATATAGCAATACTCAATGTCGCGACACCGATTGTAAACGCTTGTATGAGATTGACCAAATTGGCTTCAAACATAACTTAAAGGTTCATGGCAGCAGGGTGGTAGTTTTGCATGGTAGCACGAAACGCCTTTTTTGAAATTAGTGATGCTTTTTACTTTCTTTATCAGGTGGCTAAGGTTTATCTACTTTATTATAACGTATGAGCTGTCGTTAGCGATTGATAGCCCAAATCTGCTGGTGAAGGTTATGAATGGTCACATAATTTGTTCCTAAATTTGCAATTTTTGCATGTGTCGTGTAAAAAGCTCGCAATTATTTTTAATGAAAACAAAAAATAGGAAAATTAAGTGTTAAAAAATTTCTTTGTGGCGGCATTTGTGATCACATTAGCTGCGTGTAAGGCAACTCCTTATAAAACCCCTTTGGCTGAACAGTCTCTTGATGGCCCAATAGATGTCTACGTTATGATATCTCAGCAAGAACTAGAAGCTGATTTCCCCGTTCAGGACAGTTCAGCTGTGGGGGCACAGTTTGGACTTGTAGGTGCACTGGTCAGCATAGCTATTGATTCTGCTGCGAACAGCGCCAACACAGAAGCAGCACAAGACCCACTTACTATTGTACGCAATGAATTGAATTCGTTCGATTTTGATTCTCTCTTGTTTGAAACCATAAAAACTAGAATTCAGTTGGCAAATCAGAAGCTAGGCAATGCATACCTAGTTCATTCTCATGCCGAATTAGGCGAAAAAACAGAAATTGGTAACAACTATATGGTTGTCGCTGCAGATTATCGTTTATTAATGGACTTTAGAACTGTAAAAGTATCAGCGAACGCTTATATAAAGGAGCGTTTAGCTTCAGATAAGAAGGCCGAAAATTCAGAGCTTTATCGCAACTTGTTCACAGTCTTGAGTGAACAGCTTCCTGTAGCTGAAAAAAGCGAAGAGTATATCGCCAAGCAGATAGCTAATGCAGAGGCTGAATTTGATGCATTACCAGAGGCGGTTAAGTCAGAAAGAGTTTATAAAGCTAAGTTACAAAGAAAAATTAAAAAAGCGAGGCTTCCAGTGCCTGATTTTGAAGAAGCTAGGCTAATTACAGCAAACGCCTGGGCGACAACTTATCAAGGTCAGTTAAAAGGCAATCTAATCGCATCAATTGATTCACTGGTGGATTTGATCAACCTTGATGTACAAGATACAACTGATCCTTCAACGTATGAACCACCTAAATCGAAAGCATTGACTGCTGTTCACTCACAGGTAGTACAAGAACTTCCTGAACGAAAAATATTGCGCATAACTCATGGTATGCTGGCAGGTAAAATGTGTTCGATACCTAACAGCACAACTGAAAAACGAACTTGTTTGTGATCAATGAACACTTTGATTAGGTTTGTCTGTTGCATTACTTGCTGTTTGATACTCGCAGCCTGTAAAACCACAACGCATATGAAACCTCTTCCATGTAAGCACGTTGTGCAATTTAAGATTAGTGGACAGGTGTATGATAGGAACGAATATGTTGATTTAGAAGCCGTTAAAACTGCTATCGAAAATCGATATACGACGTCAGATGATGCTCAGGTCACTGTCACACTGGAAAAGGCGTATATCATATTTAAGCCACAAGTGTTATCTGGCAATGTACTCATTCGCTGGGAAGGAAACGGCTCTGCACGTTATTTCCGAGGAAATGACGTAGACTGGAATATGGCCAATACACAAAATGAAAAGGATGACGTGATTATTCAATCAATATTCAATGCATTTGACCAAGCTTTAGATACCCGAGCTTATTGCCAGTAAAATGATGGTAGCCAAGTTATTTAACTCGGCTACCATTTTTGCCATATTTGTTTGCCAAGGGTTAATAAGGAATACCTTGCTCATAAAAATAAGCTTTAACTTCATTGAGGAAAGGCTCAAAATTTTTCCAGCGGCCAATTGATTTAGCGTTCAGTGGTTCACGGACTTGCACCTTACTTGCGGTAGAAACCGGCGCGTTATTCAAATGAAAATCAACGCATTGGCTTTGCCAAGGTAATTGGCAATAGCTGAGCAAACTGCTTATCTGTGCTTCTGGCTCTGTAACGAGTTGTTCGTACTCTAACAACTTAAAATGTTCGCCATGTAAAGCCTGCCAGTGTTGCATCAGTTTATAAAAGCGCGCATAGAATTTAGCGGTATCCATTAAATCTAACGAGTACCTGTAGTAAGGGTTATTTATAGTAAATAACTGACGATAGTTGCCGATGCATGTGTCCAGTGGATTGCGCAGCAAACAAATGATTTTAGCGTTCGGTAGCGCTTTGCGGATCAAATCCACATAAAAAAAGTTAAAGGGGAGTTTGTCGACAAAATGTTGGCTTTGCCCTGTTACTACTCGCGTGGCATCAAGATAGTTTTGTCCTAATTGCTTAAAATCACAGGTGTAGGCCGCTTTGAGGGTATCTTCATCAAGCACTTGAGGCGTAGAAGTTTGGCTCAAACGCTTGGTGGCTATGCCAAAATCTTGTAATTCTCCCGCGGACGTGACATCACTGTGGCTGGATAGAATTCGCTCCACCAGAGTTGTCCCCGAGCGTGGCATTCCCAGCACAAAGATGGGCTCATTGGTCGTAGCACCCAGCTTCGTACTCTGTTTAGGCTCTTCACTTAAGTGTTGGATCAAAGCAAATAGTTTTTGTGAACTTGCATCATCAAAGCGAGTTTGTTGTAGCTTACTTGATTTACCTTGTTCAAGTGCCTTAAAGGCTAAGTCATACTGCCCTAAATCTTGATGCTCTTTTGCTCGTGCATGACCTAAGTGCAGCTTGGCATCGGGGTGTCCAACTTGATTAAATACGGTGTTTAAACGTGAAATATGGTTATTTTGCGCGTTAACTTTCATTAAGTCAGATAGAGCAAAATGTGCTTGATGATAGGTTGGGTTGAGTGTGATGGCTTGCTCAAATGCGCTTTCTGCTTCTTTAAATAACCCCAAAAATTTGCAACACACACCATAGTTGTAAAAGAACTGAGGATTGGAGGTGTTTAGTTCTAGCGCCTTTTGGTAGCACTGTAGGGCATTATCATGTAGACCAATATGGCTGAATGTGACACCCAAAGTGTCGGCATTCAATGCAGATGCTAGATCATCAATGTTAATCGATAGGGCTATTTTCTTAGCTACATTCAGTTGACCGTCTAATGCGTAACACTTGGCTAAATGAATAGAATACTCAATGGTATGCCTCAAGCTTAGCGCTTTTTCTATAAGTTTAATGGCCTTTTTAATTTGCCCAACTTGGACATTGATCATGGCCATCAAAAAGTAAGCATCAGCGTGCTCAGGGCTGTTCTCAGCCGTTGTTTGTATGAGTTGTACTAAACATTGGTGCGCCTGTTGAACTTGGCCTTTATTAAACGCCTTTATGGCCTGCTGATGAAGGTGTTTTACGTTGAGCGTCATAACGAGATTGTTCTTATTATTAAATAAAAAGGCTCAAACTAAGTTTGAGCCTTTAGAGTAACGGTAACTTAGTTATAGTTCAAATTGGTAATCGAACTTAACACCGATTGTAAGTGGGCGATTGATGTAATGCCCGTAGTTACGCTGAATTTCAGCACCGTTGGCTGTGGTAATATCTGCATCGCTACGACGAACAGACGTATACGCATATTTGTTGAATAAGTTATTGATATACAGAGTGGTTGACCATTGATCTCCGGTGATCTTCGCTGAAATATTACTCAATGCATATCCAGGTAGTGTTTCACCATTATCAAGCAGACCTACTTTAGAAATAACGTCGCTTTGGGCGGTTAAACCATAGTTAATATCTAGCAGCTTATTGTCCATTATTTCAGTTTGATAGTTCACACCAAGCGAAAACTGTTGTTCAGGTGAGCCTGGCAGTCTGTCACTTTTTTTACCTGTTATGCCAATAACAGTTCCATCAGGCCCTGGTGATGTAAACAAAAAGGGTGCATCTTCTGTTAGCTCAACTTTTGTATATGCATAGGTCGCATAGGCGGTGAACGAATCGCTCAACATAGCACGAGTAGCAATTTCTACCCCTTTTGCATTTGCAGAGCCCGCATTAGAAGTATAAGGAAGCTGACCTACTTCGGTTGCTCCACTTATTTGTGCATCTTCCCAATCGACGTTAAAAATAGCGGCATTGAAGTGTAAGCGGTTCTTCATCCAAGTGCTTTTCAAGCCAAGCTCATAGTTGGTGGTGGTATCGTCTTTATAGAGCATCTCGTTTGGTTTACCACAACCTGCCTGATTTGCAGGGAGCGGATCTGGGCAAGGAGCCAAACCATTTGAACCGCCAATTCTAAACCCTTCACTGACTGTTGCATAAGCCATTACACTATCGGAAAATTGATAGCTGGCGTTAAACTTGAATAGGCTACCATCGTCTTCTGCGTAGCTGTTTTTAAAGTTCAAACTAATGTCATTCGGTCCTGCATCACCGAAAACGGTGTTCAGTAGCGGGAAGTCAACGGCAGAATCCGCATCTACTTTGTATTTGTAGAAACGAGCACCCACTGTAATTGTGAGTTTATCACTGACCTGATAGCCGACCTCACCAAATATTGCTTGCTCAGTAACTTCACTGCGATCTACTGAGTAATACTCCAGACTATCAGGACGTATTAGCGTGGCACCAAAGTTTGCCACGGCAAACTGACTAAACCCAGGTGTATATTCTTTACTAGAACCATTGCTCTTGCTCTTATTGTAAAAGCCACCCACGATCCAGTTTAGGTCAGAATCACCTTTTGAGACTAAACGAAGCTCTTGAGTAAAGTTTTCTTCTTCATCCAGTTCACGAGTAAATGATGAGAATGAGGGGAACTCTTCATAACCGTAGTCTAGGCGTATCAATAAGTCAGTTTGGTCACGTTGCCCATCGGCTTCAAACTCAGAATAACCAGTAGCAGAGACAAGCTCAGCAAAGCCTAAATCGGCTTTTACTTCAAGGCTCAGTAGCGAGTCTTCTTTTTCTCTTGGCTCTTCATAGCGGTAGGCAGATTCATATTTTCCGATACGTTTATTCAAGCCATTTTCAGAATTTAAAGCGCCATGGTGAACAATGGAGCGACCTGCGCTGTCTTGTTTTTGATAGAAGTAGTTAAGGGTGCCATCTAACCAATCATTCGGTACCCAGCGTAGTGATATGCGAGCGGTTGTCGTTGTTTCTCCGTTATTGTCTTCTTCTTGGCGCAAATGATGATTGATATCGTCTAAGTCGCTCCAATCTGGGTCTGGTTTAGAGACACCTGTTTCACGCACCACATAGTTGTAGTCAACAAAGCCGGGGTCTTTAAATACGTTGATACTGGCTCGAACAGCCAGCTTATCTTCGATAATTGGCGTGTTGAAAATAAAACCGGTCTCACCGCCAAATGAATTACTTTCACTATTTTGGAATGCATCGCCGTAGACTTTACCTGTTGTAAAATCAAGCTCTGGGTCTTTCAAAATGTATCGAATTGCACCGCCTAGTGTTCCGGCACCATAGAGTGTGCCTTGTGGACCAATCAAAACTTCCACACGCTCAACATCAGTGAGGCGCATATCAATGGCGACAGGGATCTCATTGATGTAAGTTGCAACAGTGCCGCCATCGGAGGCTGGGCCAGATGAATTAGTATTCAATCCACGGACTATGATGGGTGACCCCGAACGACCACCTTGATCTGTGACGGTCAGTCCCGGTACCCAGCGTGCCACATCGGCTAATTCACCAATGTTCTGGTCGCGCATAACGTCGCTGTCTAATGCTGTAATATTAAGCGGCGCTTCTTGGATAGAACCAGAACGCCTCGTTGCTGTTATCTGAATAACCTCAAGCGACTTATCTTTGTTAATTCCCTCATCTGCGACAACCGCGAATGAGGTACCAAGCGTTGAAGTTAGCGCGCCATATACAGCCAGTGAAAGTATGTTAGGTTTAAACATTATTTTCATTCCCATTGTTACCCTTGTTGTTTTTATGCACACAAAGAAAGCACAAATCGTGAAATGCGCCAAGTAAGCAGAAACACAGGTGTGAATTTATATTCTTTAAATTTGAAATTTCATGCATTTTAGGGCGGGTTATAAAAAAAATATAGTGGAATTTTGAATTAAATTTTTTTTTTAATAATTTAACAGGGAATTTTGCATGTATTTTTTACAAAATTAATATTTATTCATCATTTTCGCATATTTGGTTAATATGCGACCAATTGATTGTAGCGAGAAATAATTAAGTGGTTAGTCAGATGAAGGGGGAGCTTTACTTTATAGAAGCAAATGATGTGAGAGTGAGCGTACTGGGAAGCACGATATGCGAGTGGCTCGATAATTCGGCGCTTATTATTATTATGTGCGCGTGCTCTTAAAAATAAGCGAATGTCCCAGTATGCTCAATTACAGTAATTAGTTACTGGTTTGATGTTTGCCTACTTGCCATTGATTGTGTGCTAAGTAGCTTTCACCTGCATTAATAGCGCCTGTTTCTAATGTGGTCGCCATTGAATCGTTCCAGCGATTCAAATATCCAAACAAAGAGATCACACCAAGAATTTCAACGATTTCGCCATCATCCCAATGAGCTTTTAATTGCGATTCAATGGTTTGATCAACAGCATTTGGTACGCTAGATGCGGCAAGTGCAAACTCAAACGCAGCCTTTTCAGCGTCGTTAAAAAGCGAATTTTCTCTGAATTGCCATATGTTTTGGAGGCGTTCGTCAGAACCTCCATAGCGTTGTGCCGCTAGAATTGTATGCGCTTCGCAATAACGGCACCCAGTGTTTGCACTGGTGATGTAACCAATCAGTCTTTTTAATTCACTGGTTACTCTGCCATGGTTTTCCATGACCGCCTTGTTTAAGTTGATAAAAGCCTTTGCGATATGAGGACGGATCTGCATGGTCAGTACGCTATTTGGACAAAAACCCAACGTTTCATTGAAAAATTTTGCTAACTCAGCAACCTCAGCGTTTGCATCTTGTGCCAGTGGTGTAACTAAAGCCATAATGTATTCCTGTTGATATTTATGTGTTGCATATGCAACATAATCTAAAGGCTTTTAAAGCGTCTGTCTACAAAAATTAGACATTGAATTATAAAAATAGGGTCAGTATATGAATAATAAAGCACGAAAAGCGGCCTTTGAGCTATCCAAAAATATAGAGCAACCCTATGATTTATATAATCATGTTCCTTATCGTATCGCCGTAGCAAGTAACTTGCTGGCAATGGATCGGGATGCATATGTCAAAAGCCTTACGGGGCTTGAAACACGTGAAATTCGCGTGCTACTGAATATTGGTTCGTACGGTCCAATAAATGCGGCAGATATAGCGTACCAATCACGCTTAGACCCTTACTCGGTGAATAGAGCTATTAATACATTACTCAAACAAGGCTTGATCTGCCCAGATAATGATCATGTAAAACAGCGAAGTAAGCTGGTTAAGTTGAGTGACTTGGGCTTGCCTTTATATCGGCAAGTGATTGAGCACATGCGCCAACGTGAAGCATATGTTTTGTCTGATGTTACAGAAGAAGAAAAACGTTTGTTGCTGAGCTTGCTTGAGAGGATTGAACTGCGTGCTGAAGCTAAATTGGCTCAAAGTGCCGAAGACCTTGAATCACAAGGCCACGGCATTACTAGAGACCAAGCGGAACTGATCCGCTGGCACAAACGCTCTAGCAAATCTATTTAGGGTAATGTGTCCATTCTATCAATGAGCACATCACGCGTTTTTATTAGACACTTGCCATTGTCAATAATTAAGGTATCAACATAGCGTCCATTGAATATTTTTTTCTCTGCACTTGGAGTGTTTTTATCACTTAAATGAAGAATAAAATGCGCCACATTGGAATAGGTATTTTGTGATACCTGTTTGATATTCGTATTGGTTATCATATGAATACTTTTCTTACTCATAAGCGCTTTTTTTGCTCTGTTGGCAATCGCTTCGCTAGAGTTTAGCGAAATATTTAATTTGGGTACTAAAAAGGTTGCATCGTCAGTGAATAGTGACTGATAGTGTTCGACGGGCCCTAGATCTCGATATTGAATATAATCATGTACGGTTTTTTCGCACAGTTTTATGTTGGATTCGTTTTCTGTGTTTGTTGTTTTACAAGCTGCAAGTATAAACAGCGCAATAATACTGAGAGTTAGTTGTTTCATATACAATAAATGGTTCACTTTTATTTACAGTAGGGTACTGTTAATGCCCCTGTAATTCAATTATATTTACGATTAAGTAACTCTATTTTTAACAGTTACACCTAATATATCAAACAAGGATATTATAATAATGAAACGTTTAATACTTTGGCAGTTTGCACTGTCATCGGTTGTTTTAGCTACAGGATGTCACTTAACTAAGCCAGTAAATGATACAAGC
The DNA here is from genome assembly GCF_001854475.1 of Pseudoalteromonas byunsanensis. Classification (GTDB taxonomy): domain Bacteria; phylum Pseudomonadota; class Gammaproteobacteria; order Enterobacterales; family Alteromonadaceae; genus Pseudoalteromonas; species Pseudoalteromonas byunsanensis. The sequence goes on along the minus strand of NZ_MNAN01000037.1, from coordinate 58,415 downwards.
CTCACTCAAGCTGAGGCCACAACAGCTCCTATAGCGGTAAAAATACCACATACAACAAAAATACATGGGTATGAAATTGTCGATAACTACCATTGGCTAAGAGATGACACTCGTTCAAAACCAGAAGTTATTACCCATCTTGAAAAGGAAAATGCCTACACTGACTCAGTATTAGCCCCAAGTAATGCGCTTCAATCACAGTTATTCACAGAGATTAAGTCAAAAATTGTTAAAGACAACCGTTCGGTTCCTGTTCGAAAAGGACATTTTTTTTACTTCTACGAAACAGTTGGAGAGCAGGAGTATGCGTCGGTTTATCGCAGCATCAATGTAAAAGGCGAAAACCCTGAACTGTTACTTGATATTAACGAGCTTGCAAAAGCTTATGAATATTTTGCTATCGGAGATATTGAAGTTAGTCCAAACGCTAAGTTAATGGCTTATTCACAAGATACATTAAGCCGTAGAATATATACCATTAAGGTTAAAAATCTTGAAACTGGTGAGTTGTTAAGTGATGAATTGACCGGAACGCAAGGTGGTGTGATTTGGGCCAATGATAATAAAACACTGTATTACGTTAAGAAGGACCCTGTGTCTTTGCTCGGTACTCAAGTGTTTAGACATACATTGGGCACTTCACAAGAGCAAGACGAATTGGTGTACGAAGAGCTAGACAATACCTACTACACAGGAGTGAGTAAGAGTAAAGACGGCGAGCAGATTTTTATACACCATTCAAGTACTGAGTCTAAAGGTGTGTCAGTTTTGTCTGCAAATGACAGCAAATCTAAACCTAAACGTTTGCTCCCTCGCGAGAAAGGCCATGAGTATCATATTGCCAAATTAAATGATTGGTATTACATCATGACCAATTTAGATGCAGTGAACTTCAAACTAATGAAGGTGAAGGTTGGCTTAGCATCAGATAAGAATAATTGGACTACTGTTATTGCTCATCGTCCAAACGTGAAGCTGGAAGACTTTAACCTGTTTGAGAATCATTTGGTGTATCAAAGTCGTGATCAAGGGCAGTCAAAAGTAACGATTCGTGAATTGCATAAAAACAAAGAGCATGAACTTACTTTTAACGATCCTGCATACAAAGTGTATATGACGAATAATACAATGCTCAACAGTGATAGTGTGAGAGTGGTTTACACTAGTATGACAACGCCTCAAACAACCTTTGAAGTCGATTTAAACGATTATTCAAAAGCGACTTTGAAGCAAGAGCAGGTATTGGGAGATTTTAACCCAGATGATTACCTGTCTGAACGTATTTTTATTACTGCTCGTGACGGTGCGAAAGTACCAGTCTCAATTGTTTACAAGAAGTCTCTATTTAAAAAAGACGGGACTAACCCCTTACTACAATATGGCTATGGTTCATATGGTTATACCGTTGACCCAAGATTTTCAGTTAGCCGCTTGAGCTTACTTGATAGAGGCTTTGTGTACGCAATCGCGCATATTAGAGGTTCACAAATGTTGGGACGCCCTTGGTATGAAGATGGTAAGAAATTGACCAAAAAGAATACCTTTAATGACTTTGTGGATGTAACTAAAGCACTTGTAGTGCAAGGTTATGGAGATAAACATCGAGTTTATGCGCAAGGTGGTAGTGCTGGTGGCCTACTAATGGGCGCTGTGATCAATCAAGCTGCAGAGCTTTATCATGGAGTTCATGCAGCAGTGCCCTTTGTGGATGTGATCAATACCATGCTTGATGAAAGCTTACCGCTGACAACCAATGAGTATGATGAATGGGGTAACCCAAACAACAAAACATACTTTGACTATATGCGCTCTTACTCTCCTTATGATCAAGTGACCCAAAAAAGCTATCCAAACTTGCTTGTAACAACGGGCTTGCATGATTCCCAGGTGCAGTACTTTGAACCTGCTAAGTGGGTTGCTAAGCTACGAGAAATGAAAACAGATGATAACAAACTACTGTTTAAAGTTGATATGGAAGCAGGGCACGGTGGTGCATCAGGGCGCTTTAAGAGAATTAAAGACACTGCTTTGAACTATGCCTTTTTCATTGAACTGGCTAATGGTCGCCTTTAAGCATTGAACAAAACAAAAAAGCCCAGCAATTGACTGGGCTTTTTTATTATATTTGGTTTATTTTTTGTCTGATTTGCTCTTTTTAAGCATTCTAGATGCAAGCGCACAAACAATATAGATTAATACCAAAGAGTTACCTAAAATCAGCATTTCTTTATCTGTTACAAACATCCAAATTGCAGCCAAAACTGTAAAAGCTATGGTGAAATGTGATACCAGAGGATTAACCTTTTTATTTTTCATGTTCGCATTCTGTTTATTGTACGCCTACCTAACTTGTAATTATACAGAGTTGGCATGGGAGTGCGAGTTACGAATGAAATTATATCTCACACCGTGCTAAGTCAATGCCTTGAGGCATAAGCGTTTTCTACATCTGTTTATATTTTTCATTAGCTTTAAACGCTTCTTTCTCATATGGTGCGTCGGCATAACCATATGTTGCCATATCAACCAGATGCTTTTTAGAGTACTCCAATAGTGACGAAGCCTGCTCTATTTGTTTTACATGTACAAATTCATGTGCCAGCTTGGGTGTATCTAAGGTAAATCCTTTGCGTACGTATATGGAATAACCAAATACTTGGGCGTTGTTGGTGATCCCTTCGCCAATAAAACCAATTCGTTCACCCATTTCTTTAAGCACAGGGTTTTCGTAAGGGTAAGGCACGCTATCAACATATACCATGCGTATCTTTTCAGGATGGGTAACACCGACCTCTTTGGCGATTTGTAACTGCACTTTATTCAATGGGGTGCCCGTTTTTTGTCCTTCTTTATCTACTTGCACTGCCCATTGGACATACTGTGGTAATACTTTTAAGAACTCTGTTACATCGAGTTGGGTTGCGTTGACGGATGTTGACATACTAAGTGCTAATAGCAGTGGGGTAATTAGGTTTTTCATTTATTTCTTTCTTATTATGAATGTGTAGGGCACTAATATATAGGATTGTTATATAAAACAAAAGATTGCCTTGCTCATAAAGTAGAAGTAATCGGAACAGTAATGTGAATCTAGGTTGTTGCTTGCGTACTCAGGGTGGGTAAGCTTTTTTGCGATGAAAATGCATACCCAAACCTAGATAATACGCATTATGCGCAGCGGAAGTTAACGGTGACTGAGTAAGGAGCTCCCATACTGTGAAGCTTACCTGCACCTGCGATGGTTGCTACTGCCGCTACATCATCAACGTATCCATCTCCAAGTATCCATAACCATGACCCAGCTTCCGTTATAAACTCTGTAGTTGAACGGGTTTTCAAATAATCATGCTCTGGTATTTCGTTTGTGTACTCAACCGTTTCATTTAAAACGATCATCGTGCCTTGGCTTTGCTCACAATAGTGTGTTGCTTGGCTCAATGCTTCTTTTATCCCTTCGTTTCTATCAACAGATTTGATAACGACATAATGTTGGCTATTGTTACCTGGTCTAACATCATCATGATGTGCACAAGCGCTGAGTATGGCTGCAGTAGTGACTGCAATTAGCAAATTTTTCATCGGACTTTCCTGAACAGTTTGTGTACTTGTTATTATTAAGAACTAGCCAAAAACTCACCAGTAATAAACTGTAAGAAACTGCGCGAATGTATTGCAATTATTTGTAAAGTGTTAGCAACTAATTGCGTAGATAATTATCGTTTCAATCGCAGTTTTATTGATCCGGTTAAAAGTTGTCTGTAGTTTAGTTTGCTACTATTTGCTGTTTGCATAGGCTTTTTCTGATTTAGGGCCAATTGAGTAACGGGATTTTATGCACTTGTCGATCAGTCAATTTTATAGCTTACAAAGTAGCGTGCAGCGCTACCAATTTGTACTTGATACGCTTAATCATCACTTTAGTAGCAACCATTGCTTTATTGGCAAGTTTATAGATGAAGGGAAGCGCGTTAAAACACTACATTATTTGCAACATGGCGAATGTGTGGACAATTTTGTTTATGAACTGGATCACACCCCCTGTAAAGATGCCACGTGTACACAAGAAGTTTGTACGTTTGAGTTTGATTTGCAGCAGCGTTACCCACAAGATGCCTTGCTACAAACTCTAAATATCAATAGCTATATTGGATTAACCTTGCGTGCACCAAATCATCAGCCAATCGGTATATTGGTGTGTATGTTCAATCATCCTAAAGTCTTTAGCGAGCAAGAAAAAATGTGGTTTTCTGAGCTGGGCCACATTGTGGCTACTGAGCTAAGCCATAACCTAGAAATGAACGCAAAGGAGAGACTACTCAAACAGTTAGCAACAGGGGAGCGAATCGCCAAGCTGAGTTCATGGACGTGGTATACCAAACAAGGTACGCATTATTTCAGTCAGGAAATGCGAAACCTGCTCGATACACAAGAGGAGTTGGTATCACTGGAGAGCTTTTCAGCCAGCTTACAAGAGCCTGATAAAGAAAGGTTATTGGAGCAAATGGAACACATTAGCAATGGGATGATTGACTCGTTCGAATTGGTTGTTTCTCACAAAGACAAAAATCAAAGTAACGGTTTGTTTCATATTGTGGCTGAAGTAGAAGTAAATGACAGCCTGCAGCCTGAACGAGTGATGAGAGCAACTGTACAAGACATCACTTACACCACCGCTTTGAATCGACAGTTAGAACTTACAAATGTGGTATTTGAGAATGCTTCAGAAGCTTTTATGATCACCGATCAACACAATAAGATAGTGATGGTGAATCGTGCGTTTGAAGCGCAAACAGGCTATAGCGCACAAGAATTGTATGGAGAAGATCCAAGCATCTTATCATCTGGTAAGCAAAGTAAAAAATTCTATCAAAAAATGTGGCAGCAACTTGAACAAACCGGCGTGTGGAAAGGCGAAATATATAATCGTAGAAAGAACGGACAGGTATTTCCTGAAGAGTTGATTTTAAATGCGGTTAAAGGAGAAAACGGTGAAATAAGTAATTATGTGGCCATTTTCAGAGATATCACCGAGTGGAAGCGCAATGAAGCACAACTTACTTTTTACGCCAACCATGAAACACTTACAGGCTTGTTAAATCGTCGTAGCTTTATGCATACTTTGGAGAAGAGCGTGCTACAGAGTATGAGTCAGTCTGGGGCTTCATCTTTGTTGTTTGTTGGTTTGGACAGGTTCAAAGAGGTCAATGATATATTTGGTCCACAGATGGGTGATAAAGTTCTTGTAACCGTGGCTGATAGGCTGCAAAAAACTCTTAAAAGAAAGGATATTGCCAGCCGATATGGTGGAGATGAGTTTGCTTTACTTGTAAATAATCAAACTTTAAATGACACGATGGCGCATGCGGAGTATGTAAAAAGGGTTTTAAGTGAACCTTACGTATTTGATGAACTTACAATTGAGTTGAGTGCAAGTATAGGAGTAGCGCATTCCTTAGTAGAGGAAAACGTAAACGGCGCGACTTTGGTTCGAAATGCTGCACATGCTTTGAGTACTGCCAAAAAGCAAGGGAGAGGGCGCGTTGCTTTACATAATGAAGCTATACAAAATGCTTACATAGATAAACTCAAACTTAAAGACAAACTCAAGTATGCCTTAAAGCATGAGCTACTTAGAGTTCACTACCAGCCAGTTATTGATGTTAAAAGTGGTCAATGTGCTAAATTTGAAGCTTTGATCCGTTGGCATGACGAAGAACTAGGCTTTATCTCACCTGCTCGGTTTATTCCTATTGCGGAAGAGTTTGGTTTGATCCACTTGCTTGGTCAGTATGTATTACGAACCAGTTGTCGTGATCTGGCGATGCTTCATCGACAAGGCTTCGGACACATCGGTTTTTCTATTAATCGCTCAATTAATGAATTTAAAGCCAGTAATAATCAATTGAAACTTATTAGTGAAGCGATACAAGATTTTGCTCTTCCCTTTGAATCTATCACTATCGAAGTGACGGAATCTATGGCCGCTAATAGTTACACTTGGCAAGTATTACAGGCCTTGAGTGCTAAAGGTGTCAAAGTGGCGCTAGATGACTTTTGTACTGGCTATTCGTCTTTAAGTAACTTAATTGATAATCCGATTGATTACGTGAAAATAGATAAGTCATTCGTTGATAGTATGGTGGAAGACTCAAATAAGCAGGTGATGATAAAGTGCCTGATAGACTTAAGCTCGCAGCTGGGAATAGAAGTGATAGCCGAAGGGGTAGAGCAGCAACAGCAACAGGGGATGTTAGCTGAGTTTGGCTGCCATCTGATCCAGGGGTATTTTTACAGCCAGGCCAAGCCTATAGAGAAGTGCTTAGAGATGTTAGAGCGTGAAAAGCGCACGGACGCCCAATTTGCCTGAACGCTGTTTGGCTAAAATACGTCCATAAAAGTGGTAAATAGTATGATCTAAACGTATGCTATTTTATCTATCGGTACAGGGATTGAACAATGGATAAATTAAGATATTCAGAATTAGATTGGCTACGGGTATTGTTGATTTTGGCGGTATTTTTACACCATGTCTTTATGCCATTTAATGGAGATGGTTGGCATGTAATGAACCGTGAATCAAGCAAGTTACTTGATGATATCATGGTTTATTTTGAACAATTACGTTTACAAACGCTGTTTTTTATCGCCGGAGCCGGAAGTTATCTGCTCTTACAACGTACTTCTTCATTTGCGTTTCTTAATAGTAAGTTTCATCGTTTATTGGTTCCGCTTATTGTTGGTCTGATGTTCATTGTTCCACCACAGAGTTACTTTGAACATATTGATGAATACGCAACTATAGTGGACGCGTACCAAAGTTTGCTGCTGGCATTTGAATCAAACCACTTATGGTTTATTGAGTTTCTTATTGTGTTTATGGTGCTTGCCGTGCCTGTGTTTCAGTTATTGAAGCGACCCAGTTTTGATTTTGTAATGGGTAAAATTGAGCGAATGTCGGATAATCCCCACGGCTTGTTTTTACTCGTTGGTGTGCTTGTCGCATTGCGCTTAACAGTTAAATTCTTTATGCCATCTCAAAGTCATAGCATTGATAACTTATCAGTTTCTCTATTCTTTTTATTTTTCTTTCTTATTGGCATGGTGTTTATAAAAAGTCCTAAGATATGGCAGGCGCTAGCTCAGCATCGTGGTACGAATTTTAAGTGGTTTATTTTGAGCTCTGTGTTGTTTTATGGTTATTACTTTAAACCAGATATCAGTGCCTATGTATCACTAGAAATACGCTGGCAACTGTGGTGGCTAGTGTGTACCCTAGTTTCATGGTCGGGCTTGCTGGTTTTAGTGGGCTATGCAATTACTCATTGTAAAACGACCCCAAAATGGCTCAAAGCTGCCAATGAGCTAATTTATCCATTTTACATATTACATCAAACGGTTATTGTGGTACTGGCTTTTTACATTGTACAGTGGCAGGCGAGTATTGCCCTAAAGTCGCTTAGTTTGCTAGTTAGCTCGTTTGTGATGTGTATTTTGATTTGTGTATATGTGATCAATCCCTTTAATGTTTGTCGCTATCTATTTGGTTTAAAATCAAAATCGGTTACGTGTAACAGGCCTGTCAAAACGGCGCAAAATACTTAAGTGTTGTGCAATTATCATAATTGACAACATGGCAGATGATTGTGCTTTTGGGGGCGTAATTTGCTATTTAAGTATACCTGTTTCAAGTGTTTTTAGAATGGCCTGCGTACGGTCCCTGACTTGCAGTTTACTTAAAATATTTGACACGTGGTTACGTACCGTCCCCTCAGCGTTAAATACTTTTTCCGCAATTTCTTTATTTGATAAACCAGATACCATCAGGGACAAAATCTGCTTTTCTTTGTCGGTGAGTGATGGCAGCTCACTGGCTGCAAGCTCAAGCTTTGCCTTTATTAACTGCTGTGTTAGTTCACTTTGCAATACGATTTCACCTTGTTGTACTCGCTCAATTGCTGCAACTAACTCTTCCAGTGACACATCTTTAAGCAAATAACCTTTTGCACCTGCAGCCATACCACCAAGTAGCAGATCATTCTCATTAAATGTTGTTAAAATCAAAAACTTTAAATCGCTTTGTAGGCTCTGGGGGGCATTGAGTACATCCAAACCTGAGCCTTTTGGCATACGCATGTCGAGTAATATCACATCTGCATCTACCTGATTATTCTCTAGTTGCTGCAAAAATGAATCGCCACCGTCGGCTTCACCTGTGACGATTATGTTTTCGCTCAGTTGTAACAATGAGCGCATACCTTGTCTAATGAGGCACTGATCATCAATTAAATGTACTTTTATTTTATTCATAGGGAACTCTAATGACCAAGGTAAGCCCTTGCTTTGAATTGATTAAATTAAGTTTTCCTGCCAGCAGTGAAACACGTTCCTGCATACCTTTTAGGCCATTACCGTACACAATGGCACCAGAGAACACACCATTATCACAAATGGTTAGCACTAACTGAGAATGAATGTGTTCTAGTTTAATCTTCATGCATGTTGCACTGGTGGCATGTTTAAGTGTATTGGTGATGGCTTCTTGTGTGCATTTCAATATACACTGCGCCGTATCCAGATGAACCTTATCAAGGTGCTGTTCTACGTCAAGTTGTATATCAAGTCTGGGAGTTTGTTGCGTCAACTTGTGCAGGCAATCAATCAGGTTAAAGCCGACATTGTCTCGCTTATCACTTACTACTGAGCGTGTTGTTTGTAGTGCTTGCTTGGCCTGTTCATAACAGGCCTGTATTTGCTGCTGGAGTTCATCATTACAGGTGCGTCTGGCGATATCTAGATTAATAATAAGAGAAGTTAGGCTGTGACCAACATCATCATGGAGATCTCTGGCAAGCCGCAGTCGTTCGCTTTGTTCAGCAGCTGTGCTTAACAAGCTCTGTGTGGCTTCAAGTTTAGCATTGGTTAAGGCTAGTTGTTCTTTTGCTTGTTTTTCACTGATCATACGCTGGGTAACCACCAAGGCAAAAAAATGAAATGCTGTAAACATTGCTGCGTTGGCCCACAGCCAGCCATGTTGCCAGTACAGCGCATGACTGACCAAAAATAAGCCATGAATAATGAAAATATATCCGTAACAGACTAGAGCTGGTAGATAAAACACCAGTATAGAGCACAGCATAACGCTATAAATCAGTATGAGATTAACCTCACTGATGAAAAACAAGCTACACAGCACGGCTACAAGGCTGGCTAACAGGATGTAACGAATAAGATAGCCAATTCGAGTAGACTCGTTCACGACAAACAGAGTGAGTATCAAAAACAAGCCGTGCAGTGTGTACTCTGAGGTGCTAATTACTTGTCGCGATGCGTTAAACAAACTGGGAAAAGCTACGGCTGCCCATGTAAGTAAAACGGTAAATAGCCAAGTTGGTTGGTACTTAAACACTCAATACTACGCCTTTTTTATACTTATCATAACGCCCATTGTAGCGACTTGCTAGTATTCGTTATCGGGCCATGACATTTGTCATAGTCATAACATGACATTCGTGACTGTGTGAATACGCGACCATTCTCTAATCTATATTGCATGAATTTTGAATGAGGAAAAGTCATGGAATACATCCACAAGTTTGCAGTATATACACATATTATTTTAGGTAGTTTCGCTTTGCTATTATTTTGGGTGCCGGTAATCGCAAAAAAGGGGGGGGGCGCGCACAATCGTTTTGGACGATATTACAACTGGGCAATGTATGGCACTTCAATACTGGGGGTGTTGGCGTGTATTTTAGTATTGGCCGACCCACTCAGTGCCAAGCCAAAAGGCTTTGCCGATGTTCAGCAGCAAGTACAGTATATTCAACAAAGTAGAATTTTTGCGCTGTTTTTATTAATGCTGTCGCTTTTGGTACTGGCGTCAATTTATCATGGTGAGCGGGTGTTAAAAGCCAAAGGTAACGCTAGTTTGTTGCGCACTCCTTTGCATTTGTCGTTACTCATTCTATTGCTGGTGGTTGCTACCCTTTCTTTGTTGGTGGGAATACAATTTTCGCAGACATTATTGATAGTATTTGCTGGGGTTTCATTGCTAGTGGGTACTAGGATGTTGCGGTACGTTGCTCAACGTAATATTGCGCCAAGAGCGTGGGTGATTGAGCACATGGGAGCCATGTTAGGGTCGGGTATTGGTGTGTATACTGCATTCTCTGCAGTAGGTGGGCGTCATGTGTTTAGTTATATTTTGGGAGAGCAGGCGGTATTTCTAAGTTGGATCTTGCCTTCAGTGATTGGTGTTGTTGCCATATCTTGGGGCCGTCGTCATTACACGACCAAGTTTAGAGTTGGCTGCTAGTTTGGTGGAGAACAGTGGCACAGTTCGCTCTTGAGCTGTGCCAGCTGATGATTACAATAGAGGTTTAATCACATCAAACAACGCATTGATATGGTCATCACGGTCATTTAATGCTGCAATATAACGGTACTTTTCGCCACCAGCATGCTCAAATATTTCACGGTTTTCTTCTTCGAGTTCTTCTAAAGTTTCTAGACAATCGGCACTAAAAGCGGGGCTAATAATTGCAATGTCTTTGATACCTTGTTCGGGGTAGCTTGCTAGGGTTGCATCAGTATAGGGTTGCAGCCATTCGGCCTTACCAAAGCGGCTTTGGAATGTTGTTTCAACCAGAGATTTGTCTAGCCCTAGTTTCTCTACAACTAATCGCGTTGTTTGCTGGCATAAACAGTGGTACGGGTCACCGTGGTCAAGGAATCTCTTAGGCATACCATGATAAGAAAATACCAGCTTCTGCGGTGTACCATTAGCCGCTAAATCTTCTGCGATGGTATTGGCCAGCGCTTCTATATACAAAGGGTTTTTGTGATAACCATTGATGAAATGTAATTCAGGAACCCAGCGCCACTTTTTCAATACATCTGCCACCGCATCAAAAGTAGATCCGGTGGTCGGGCTAGAATATTGTGGGTACAGTGGCAGCACGATGATGCGTGTTAAACCTTTGTCTCTTAAAGCTTCAAGACCTGCTTCAATTGACGGATTGCCATAGCGCATCGCCATGACTACTTCTGTATTTTTAAAGCCACTGTGTTTGATGAGTTTGGCCAATTTATCGGTTTGCTGCTGTGAAATATGGACTAATGGTGAGCCGTGCTCAGTCCAAATACTCTGATAAGCCTTGGCCGACTTTTTTGGCCTGACACGCAAAATAATGCCATGCAGGATCATTAACCACACAAGCCTCGGGATTTCAACAATACGTGGGTCGGATAAAAATTCAGCAAGATAGACGCGTAACGCTTTCGCTGTGGGGGCATCGGGGCTACCCAAATTGGTAACCAAAATACCGGTTTTGTGATTGAATCGCCCATCGTGAGGGTTATCGGTAATCGCTGAAAAACGTGACACACACGGCTCCTTTGAGTTGCTGCTGGAAAACTATGACAGGTGAACTGGTTGGTATTAACGCTCACTCTCATCATGCTGGATAATTTTACAAGATTATCAGTACGTTCGTAACTGTAAACTGGATCTCTCTGATTGCAAATGTCTGATCTAAGGAAAAACTAGAATGAAGTATGAGTTTGCCATGATTTTGTTTATTTAGCTCATGCTTTTACCTTATTTTTTAGGGTGTTGGACTAATTATATTTGCATGGGGAAGAACAGCACAGTACCTTTCACACCCATTTTAGCGTCGTGCGCTCAGCGCATATATAAACAGCATGTGAGAGGGTGTATGCGTCTCAATCAACCAGTAACACAACAGCAGAAACATTTTTCGCCAGATGTAAAACTAATTTCAGTGACTGATTTGCAAGGACGAATTGTTGATTGTAATGAGCATTTTGTCGCTGTCAGTGGCTTTTCTCGCGAAGAATTGATAGGCCAGCCTCATAATATAGTCCGTCACCCAGATATGCCTGCACAGGCGTTTGCCACAATGTGGGAGCAACTAAAAGCCGGTAAACCTTGGATGGGTATAGTTAAAAATCGTTGTAAAAACGGTGATTTTTATTGGGTTGATGCTTACGTTACACCGGTTACTCAAAAAGGTAAGGTTGTAGGCTATGAATCGGTAAGGCGTTGCCCAGACAAAGAGACTGTTACTAGGGCGCAGGCGTTATATGACACTTTGCTTAATCAAAAAAGAGCACCATTCAAATGGCCTAAGTTACGGGTTATATGGCCTGTAATTATGAGTGTAGTGGGTTTAGCCCTGTGGTGGTTTGTTTCGTCTAGTAGTGCATTTTTTTGGTTACTAATCAATAGTGTAAGCCTATGTGGTTACAGTCTTTGGCGTGACAGTGAACAGTTAAAAAGGTTAGAGCACAGCTTATCTCATAGTTTCTGTGATGATGTTGCAACCCAAGTTTATTCCACATGGGATGGCAAAATGGCTAACATTCAGGTGCGCTTGCTCAGCGAACAAGCACATTTAGATACCGTGATCACCCGAATTGAACATGCAGCCAAACATGTTACTTCTGGTGCAAAGCAAGCTCTAGGGCAAGCTGGTGATACCTATCAACAATTACAAAGCCAACAGCTTGAGACTGAACAGGTCGCCACGGCCATGAATGAAATGAGTACAACCATCAACGATGTATCCGGCAATGTACAGGTTAGCGCTGAACATGCGCAAAGTGCCCTATCAATGGCTGATGAAAGCGCACGGATAGGGGAGCTTACCAAGCACGCTATTGAAGCTTTGGGTGAAACGGTGTTGCAGATCCGTGATTCTGTTTTAGGTGTGTCTAAGCAAACCACACGCATTGCTGATGCTGCGCAAATAATTGAACAAATCGCCGAACAAACTAACTTGCTAGCACTGAATGCAGCCATTGAAGCCGCTAGAGCAGGTGAGCAAGGCCGTGGTTTTGCAGTGGTTGCTGATGAAGTGCGCCATTTAGCACAAAGAACTCAACAATCGACTAAAGAAATTCACACAATCATTAATGAACTCAGCGACAGTACACAACATGCGGTGAACATTGCCCAGCAAGGTGAGCAGGAATCATTGTCTGGTATCGAGCAACTGGCACAAAGTACTGATATGTTGAATCAAATTCAGCAGGCCGTTCGTCAAATTCATGATATGTCGATGCAAATTGCAACATCAGTGGAAGAACAAGCGGCTGTTTCTGATGATATTAATCAGCAGATTGTTAATATCGCGGGCTTGGCAAATGATAGTTTGAACAGTGCAGATTCAGTCAAGCAAGTAAGCGGTGAGCTGAGCAATGTTGCCAGTGAAATGTATGAGTTAGTGGTACGTTTTAAACGCTAAACTTCAATAGTAGTTAATCAAAATCTGCATATTGATTAATTATTTGTCTCGCATCTTTTAGATGGGTCGCTACTATTTAACCATGTGATTAAATAGTAGTGACTTTATATGACACGCCCCCTCCCAAAAAAAGTAGGACGCCCCACTAAGCATCACGATGAGGCACGTGCCGCCTTGATTAAGGCCGCTCGCGACAAATTTGTGAAAAAACCATACGATAAAGTGAGCATTCGTGAATTAGCTGACCATGCTGGAGTCAATTCCGCCTTGATCAAATACTATTTTGAAAATAAGGAAGGTCTGTACAAAGCTATGATCCTTGAGGTGACGGGTCAGGTGATGGCCAACATTCAAACCCATTTGTCTGGTAATGAGTTTACTTCGATCAGTGATGTATTTCGCAGCTTTACACAAGTAATGAAGCAGTCACCAGAGTTTCCTCTGTTGATGTTAAAGGAGGTCATTTTAAATCAGGGGGTTTGTCGTGCATTTTTTCTAGAGCAAATGGGTAACTCTCATGTAAAAGTGATCGACAGCGTTTACAAGCATTTTGCTGCTCAGGACAAGATAAAGCCCAATGTTGACCCGTTGCTGTTTCGTATCTCATTAATGAGTATGATGATTTATCCTTGGTATCTCAGGGAGTTAATGCACAAAATGGAAGACGTTGAGTACGATGATAAATTTCTGGAAGCTTTGGTTGAGCACAACACATTATTGATGACATCAGGGCTATTTCAAAGTAATGAGGAGTCGTAGTATGGCCATTTCTAGCATCATGAGCAGGGATAAAAAACGATGGCTATTGGTCTTGCCCTTGATTGGTATCTTAGCGTTGTTAATTTTAGTGAAGTTTAAATCAGCGCCAGAGCAAGTGGCTAATAGAGCGGTAAAGCCAGCTGTTGTGGTGGGAATTGCTAAAGAGCGTATGCTAGCGCAACATATTGTTGGTTATGGCCGAGCTCAAGCGAAACAAATATGGCGTGCGATATCAGAGGTAGAAGGTCGGGTGATATACAAACACCCAGACCTTGAAGTAGGCGCATTGTTGAATGCTGGCACCGTAGTGCTAAAAATAGACCCAGCTGATTATGAACTCAAGTTGGCCCAAGCTAAGTATGACTTGAGTTCAGCGCAAGCGCGTGTGGATATGATCGAGTTTAATCAGCAAAAAATGACTCAGTCGTTGCGCTTGGAGTCTGAGCGACTCGATATTTTGCGTCAGGAGTTAAAACGAAAAACAAACCTACTTAAAAAAGGTTCAGTGTCTCAATCTGTTGTTGATCAGCAGCAGAGTCAGGTATTTTCACAACAGCAAAAAGTATTGGAATTGAAAACCAGTATTGATCTTATTCCTTCAGACCTTGCAGTAGTACAAGCGAACGTATTGGCGCAGCGTGCCCGGGTTGAAGAAGCACAATTGAAGCTAAGTAAAACGATTATAACTTTGCCACAGGATAGCCGCATTACGCAGGTGAATATTGAACAACAACAGGTAGTGACGGCGCGATCAATATTACTAGAGGCGCGTTATTTAGGGGTTATGAAAGTAAACGCACAGTTTAATCATTCTCAAGCCCGCGCCTTACTCAGCCGAGTTTGGCAAAATCAGGATAGTAAGGCTGATGGTTTTCCCGATGTACGTACTCTGCCTTTGCAGGCGACGCTAATTTATTATTCTGGTGCCCTTGACGCTGGGGGTAAGCATTCTATTTCAACCATACAATGGCCCGCTAAAGTGACGCGGATAACACAAGGTGGTGAAGCACTTAGTAATAGCTTGCAAATGGCTTTAGAAACCCATAATCAATGGCTTAACTTTGACCCAATTAAACAGCCCCCTTTACTGGAAGATATGTTTGTTGAGGTAAAGATCGGCAGTGGGGTAAAGGCTTATCTGAGCGTACCACTGTCAGCGCTTAGAAGTGGACATGTCTTTGTTGTTGAAAATGGCGTGCTGCGTAAAAAGCCTGTGGAGGTGCTGTTTACTACGCAGCAATATGCTGCCATAAACGGCCAGCTTGCAGGTACTGTGCAATCCGATGAACAGGTATTAATATCTGATATTCTACCGACTCTTGAGGGGATGCAAGTGAGCGTTGTGGAGGAGCTTCCATGATTGCTTTTTTTGCTCGCCATCCAACGGCAGCTAATTTACTTATGCTGATGATTTGTATTTCTGGCTTAATTGCTTTACCTGATCTAAAACGCGAAACTTTTCCTGAATTTAGCCGTGACAAAGTGCAAGTCAGTGTGATTTACCCCGGAGCTAGTTCAGGCGAAGTGGAGCAAGCTCTATGTATTGTAATGGAAGAGGCTGTTGATGGAGTCAACGGCATCGCCACGCTAAGTTGTGAATCCCGTGAAGGGGTGGCTAAGTTGACCATAGAAGCTCAAGAGGGAGTGGCTGTATCTACATTGATGTCTGATGTGAAAACGCAAATTGATGCGATTGATAACTTTCCACAACAGATAGAAACACCGATTGTAAAAGAGCTAGGCCGCGATCAACACTTGATTTCGTTAGTTGTGAGTGCGGATTTACCCATACATGAACTAAAGCAATATGCACAGCAGTTAAAAGACAAGTTAAAGCGTCAAAATGATATCGATATCGTGGATATTGAGGGGTTTTCTGACCAACAAATTAAGGTCGAGCTGTCTTTATTTAAGTTACGCGAGTATGGATTGTCGGCAAATAATCTGGCGGTTTTGCTGCAAAAGCAGAATATCAAATTGCCAGTGGGAGAGATTAGCCAAGACGGTAAAACGATGGCGGTACGCTTTGATCAACAACGAGTAACTGCCCAAGATTTAGAAGGCTTAGTGATAAAAAGTCTCAGCAATGGTGAACAAGTCTACTTGCGTGATGTGGCCACTCTCAGTGAAGGTTTTGAACTGGACGAGGAACAAGTGGTGTTTAATGGCCAGCGAGTTGCGTTACTGAATATTAAAAAAGCGAAGCGTCAGGATGCAATAACACTGGTCGCGAAGGTGAGTAAGTTTGTTGAAAAAGAGCAACAGCTTGCGCCGACAGGCGTGACGCTCACACTAACCCAAAATACGGCGCAAATCATAGAAGATCGGTTAACAATGCTGTTGGGCAATGGTTGGCAAGGTTTTGTGCTCGTACTGGTGGTTATGTATTTGTTTTTTTCATTTCGATACTCATTTTGGGTGTCAATGGGATTGCCGGTCTCATTCTTAGGTTCTTTTGCCTTGATGATGTTGATGGGAGTCAGCATTAACATGATTTCAATGGTGGCATTGTTAATGTCAATTGGTATCTTGATGGATGATGCCATAGTGATTGCCGAGAGTATTGCTACCAAAGTAGAGCAAGGGGAAGATTTGGATGGCGATGTGGTTAAGGGCGTTATTCAAGTCGCCCCTGGTGTCTTTTCATCATTTTTAACAACTATAGTGGTATTTGTGGGGTTGGCATTTATTAGTGGTGATATTGGTAAAGTGCTAAAAGATATTCCACTGGTTTTAATTGCCACTATTTTTGTCAGCATAATTGAAGCATTCTTTATCTTGCCAAACCATTTACTGCATTCATTGCGTCACAGTAAAAAGCGAGCATCCTCAACTTGGCGTTTTAAGCAAAACTTTACCCAAGCATTTGAACAATTCAGAGCAACTACGTTAGTTAAGGCGGTGCATTGGTGCGTCCAGCAGCGCTATCAATTTATTGGTTCGGTACTACTGCTGTTTTTTATCACTGTCGCTTTAATGGCTGGCGGCATTGTAAAGTTTAAGGCATTTCCGCAGTTAGAGGGAGATACATTGGAAGTGCGCTTGTTGTTACCACCAAATAGCGCATTCTCAGATACTCAAGCCGTGGTTGCGAAATACACGCAATCTCTTACGCGAGTAAGCAACGAGTTATCAAAAAACGAAAGCAGTCCATTGGTGGAGCATGTGACTGTGCAGTACAACCGCAACTCCGATGCATATGAACAAGGAGAGCATCTAGCGACTATACGAGTAGACTTGCTGACAGCTCAGCAAAGACGGACCAAAATGGCACAGTTAGTTGAGTTGTGGCGAGCACAGGTCAGTGAGGTAGCAGGAGTCAGAGCTGTATCATTTAAGGAACCCACGCTTGGACCCGCAGGGCGTGCGATAGAAATAAGAGTACATGGTGGTGAGCTGAGTGAACTAATGCAGGCTTCTGAAGTGATAAAAGCACAATTAGTTCAGTATGTTGGAGTCTCTAATGTGATGGATGACTTGCGCTTGGGTAAGCACGAATGGCGTGTTAGCTTAAAACCCGGAGCTTTGTCACATGGCATTGATGGTCAGGCGGTAGCAACTCAATTGCGCAGTGCATTGTTTGGTCAGGTAGCCACTGAGGTGCAAAGAGATAACACCAGTATTGAGGTGTATGTACGATTACAAGAGAGCGATAAAAACAGCATTGATAGTTTGTTGAACTATCCGATCTCGCTCAATACAGGTCAACAGGTGCCACTGGGGAGTCTTGCTCAGCTTAACCTTGAGCAAGGTGTAACACGCATTAATCGGGTTGACGGCCAACGTACGGTGACCATTACCGCAGATGTGGATGCTCTAGTAGCTAACACGAATGAAGTGGTCGCACAGTTACAAAAGCAGACAATTGCGCCTTTACTTATACAAAGCCCGCAATTGAGCGTTAGTTATGAAGGTGAAATTAAAACGGGAACGCAGACTGGACGGTCGATGGCTGGTAAGTTTTTACTAGGGCTAATAGGTGTGTTTGTTATTTTGAGTTTCCAATTTCGCAGCTATTTTGAACCGGTTATGGTTATGCTGGCTATTCCTCTGGCTTTAATTGGTGTGGTGTGGGGGCACTTTTTACTTGGCTTTGACTTATCCATGCCCAGTATGATCGGTTTTATTTCTTTGGCAGGCATTGTTGTTAATGACTCTATCTTGTTAGTTGCATTCATAAAGGAGCATGAACATAGTGGTGAAAGCTTGGAGAACGCAGCGGTAATGGCTGCAAAAGCTAGATTTAGAGCCATCTTTATTACATCAGCCACCACTATCGCGGGCACTTTGCCACTGTTGCTAGAGACCAGCTTACAGGCGCAGGTTGTACAGCCTTTGGTGGTGAGTATGGTGTTTGGTATGGCGCTGTCTACGCTATTGATAGTATTTGTTTTACCATCAATATATGTGCTTTTGGAAGATTTTAATTTGACATCTAAGCACCATTTGCATGATGGCTTATCATCAACCTAAACGGTGTGGGCTTATGGTGTTCCAGTTGTCTGAGTTTGGTGATAGAGACTTTGGTAAATATATGGCCTTTAGGTAGCAGCATGATGCCTTGATGATTATGCACGGGAAGGCCCAGTACCATACCTGGTGTAAGTTGTTCACTACTTAGGATCTGCATTGAGCCGGTCTGTTCGTTTTTTCGCTTGTGTAGCTGTGCCGCACAGGCTTCAAGTGCAGCTACGACTCTAGGGTTATAAAAGTGTTCACTATATGCTTTTATATGGGATAGGGCATCTAACTGTTTCTCGTCATCAGCCTTTTGGTTAAGCGCCATATATTGCCAGTAATCTCGTGCAACAGCGAGAATTTGTGCACAGATTGGGATTGCATTGCCTTCAAGGCCTTTGGGGATCCCTTCGCCGTTGTATTTCTCATACTGGTGGTAGATGGCTTCGGTTACATCGTTCAGGTGTTGTGCTGGCATGAGCATCAGTTGTGCGGTTGCAGGATGGGTATAGTACACCTTCTTTTGCTGATCAGTTAATTGACTGGTTGGCACCTTGTATAGTGCGGGGTCCATCGCCAGCAACCCAACCTGGGCTAAAAAGCCAGCCATACCCGCAGTTGCGACTTTTTCTGCATCAAGCTTAAGTTGTTTAGCAATTAAACGACAGGTTTTTGCTATGTTGCTTGCTAGTTTTCCATCTATATATGGGTTGGCGTTGATAAAGTTGTACAACAGCTCGACGGTTGCCCTATGTTCATGTTGCTCATGTTTGTGTTTGAACTCGAGCTTTTTGAGAACCTGCCTAATTTGTTGAGTGCGCTTTTCAACGAGTTGCTCTAGTGAGTGGTTTAGCTCGTTGAGTTGTTTGTTTTGCGCCAGCACATGTTCTTGTAAAATAGAGTTATGTTTAGTTAAACGATATTTATCTATGGCTTGTTTTACGGCGTGAACCAAATGGTCATTTTCCCATGGCTTGTTCATGTAAGCATGGATCTTTGCTTTATTAATGGCATCGATGGTGGCTTCTATATCTGCATAGCCAGTTAATAGCATACGTTGTGAGTCGGGCGAGGTATTCATCGCCTTTGTTAAAAACTCCAGCCCATCCATGTTCGGCATTCTCATGTCACTGATCACCACATCAAATTCACGACTTTCCATCGCTGACAATGCTTCTTCACCTGAAGTATATGTAGTCGTTTGTATTTTATGGTGATTTAATAGGCGCGACAGAGCTCTAAGCACGCTCGGTTCATCGTCCAACAACAGCACATGTGCGGGACGTTTTTCAAGTTGGTTGAGCTTCTCAATATCTTGCATAAAAAACAGTAGATTACAAAATGTGTATGTAAATAAATTTAGACTAAGCTGTCTATATACACAATTTCCCATCGCAGGATAAAGTTGCATGACGGATCTGACGATAAATATACTGCTGATTGATGACGATGAGTTGGTGCTTAAGGCACTTTCACGTTCATTGAGTCGCTTGTATGAAAATGCAGTTATCGTCAGTTTGCAACACAGCGATGAGTTTGAACGGTGCCTCCAAGAGCAGGGCGAACCTGACATTATTCTATGTGAAGTACAGCTCGGAGCGGTTTCTGGCTTGGATGTACTGTCTCGCGCAAAGGTGTTATGTCCTTGCGCGATAAGGTGTTTACTTAGCGGTGACCTACAAGAAGAGTATAGATTTCAAGTAGATAACACTATTCATTTTCACTTAGTAAAGCCATTTACAGATACGCACTTAAAACAAGTCATCACTAATACATTGATCCTTAAAAGCCTGCCATTAACTAAGCTCACGCGGGTAAAATTAGGGCAAATTACTGGATTACCTTGTTTAACAGCGAGTATTTCTGGGTTGATGGAAGCGCTACAACATGGTTCGCCAGACATTAATGAACTTGTGGATTTGTTAAGTCATGACCCCGCTTTGGTTGGCAAGCTACTGCAAATAGCAAATTCTGCATTTATGGGCTACCAAACCCATACTGCTGATGTTAAAGAGGCGGTAGTTCGTGTCGGCTTGGTGGCATTGAAGGCATTAGTGACCTGTTATGAGATGTCACAGCTATTTATTAATCGATTAAAACAAGCCCAAATTGAAGCTTTGATTGATGAAGCGCTAGAAAAGGCATTAATGGTAAAGTCGCTTACACGATACTTAAAACAAAGTAGTGATGTTCAACAGAATGCTTTTGCATGTTGTCTGTTAAGTGCGGTAGGGGTTTTGACCAAAGAGTGTGTATTGCCACAATACGCATCAAACTCGGTTTCTAACTACGCTTTGGCCGCTTATTTACTAGCATTGTGGGGGTTTGACGAATCCCTAGTTAGGGCTCAACTGGTTAATGATTTACCGCTTGAACCCAATATTTCATTAACTTTACTTCATGCTATATCAGAGCAGTTGAGGCAAAAAAAAGTTTTTGATCTCACGCCTGAGCTTTATTCACGATTACAGGTATGTGGGCAGTTTGATGCGGTAAGGGCTTGGTATCAGGGTCGAGAAAACAAGATAGAGTGAGTCATGAAAGGAATTATTTTCAGAGGGTTGGAAGAACTTGTTGTCAAAACACACGACATTACGGTGTGGGAAAAGTTAATGGAAAAACACGCCCCAGCAGAGCGGGTATATGTATCAGCAAAAAACTATCCCGACGATGAGCTTTTTGCCTTAGCGCAAGAAGTTGCTGTGGTTGTCGATAAGCCACTGTCTGATATCTTGAGAACTTTCGGTGAGTTTTTGTTTGCCTATTTAACACAAAAACATGGCGAGATTTTAGTCCAGTTTGAAGATTTTAGCTCTTTAATTATGGGGATTGATACAGTGATCCATGCTGAGGTGGCAAAGCTATATCATGAACCTAACTTGCCTCAAATTCACTGTGAAAAAATCGACGAGCGCAATATTCTGATGTTTTATCGCTCTAATAGAAAGCTGTGCTTTTGTGCAGAAGGGCTCATTAATGGCGCTGCATCGTACTATCAAATGAATATCAGTATTGATCATCAAAAATGTATGCACGAAGGTGAACAGGAATGTACTTTATTACTTACTTTCGAGGAAAAAGAACATGGAAAAATCAACCGATGAATACTATCGTGCATACCTCAGAGAGAAACAAGCTAGGGATGAGTTAGAACATATTCTTGAAGAAAAAACTAGGGAGCTCTACCAATCAAACAAAGCATTGGAAGAGAAAGTTGTACAACTTCAAAACCAACAAGCAGTACTCATGCAGACCGAGAAGATGGCGACTTTAGGCACCCTATCGGCGGGAGTGGCTCATGAAATAAATAACCCATTGGCTTATGTAATGAGCAATTTAGAAAGTCTCAATTATGTCAAACCTGCTATCAATGAGTTGTTAGTCATCGCAAAAAATGTGTTAGATGGAAAACTTAGCCCCGAAGAGCTGAAAGTGGAGCTGCACCGTTTAAACCAACAGCAGTCATTTGATTTTCTGTTGAGTGATATAGATGAATTACTGGACGACGCGCAGGAAGGGCTCAAAAGAATAGGCGCTATCGTAAAAAATCTTTTGAGTTTTGCTAGGCCAAAAAACAATTTATTGGCGATGGGCGATATTCGTGAATCTCTAGAAAGTGCGATAAAGCTTTTGCATAATCAACTCAAAAGTACACACCTTATCTGTCATATACAACCTATACCGCTTAGCTATTGTAATTTAGCTGCGCTCAACCAAGTGTTTGTTAACCTTCTGCTAAATGCACAGCAAGCATGTGAGGGAAATGCACAAAAGGCAGAAATTGTGGTTGAGCTTTACCGTGAACAAGACAATATTTACCTAAGTGTTGAAGATAATGGCTGCGGCATGAGTGAACAGACTATTGCACACATTTTTGAGCCATTTTTTACTACTAAACCAGTCGGTCAGGGAACAGGAATGGGAATGGCCATTGTTTATGGAATAATAATCGAACATCAAGGGCTTATAACTATAAAAAGCACTCAAGGCAGTGGCAGTAAAATTCTATGTGAGCTGCCAATATTGACAGAGCCTCTAAGTAACCTCTAATCGTACATTTTATCTAGGGTTAGTCATTTTCGCAGTATTCCTAGCCTGTAAATTCTCACGGGTGTCAGTTACAACTTTACTTTAATAGGTCCAAAAAGCATATAAAAGCTAGTTCAAATAACTAAAAAACATACATTTGCATCATTGGTGTTGACGTTAACGTTAACGTAATATTTGGGCGGGTTATATTTATTTATAGCAAAAATGATCTTCTTATATTTTTTTGAAATATATAAACTCCTTCTCATTCGGATTAGTTTTTCTTCGTTTTAGCTATAAAAATAATTTGTAATATGACATTTTATTTTCACAACCTTTTGTTTTTATATATTAAATTTTTCATGTCTAATATTTTTACTATGAATCCATTTCATGTAATTACTGAAAAGAATGGGATGATCTCTGTTTGGTTTTTGTGCAACATCTATACGAATATATTACTACTCTGACCTTGTGTGGCTTGTATGGCAGGGTGAAAAGTGAACAAAACGTGATTGACGCTCCCATTTTATGTGTTAGCTTTAATGTTAATTTGTTAAACAAAAGTTACATGTAAAGGTCGGAGATAATCATGAGTTCACAAAAATTACTCAAGTCGGCACTCAAACTGAGTGCCTTAACTTTAGGGTTAATGGGGGCGCAATCACACGCATACGATTGCACCGGTGTCCCAATATGGCAGTCAGGTATGACGCTAACAGCGGGTAACGTGGTCCAACAAAATGAAGTGGCATATGAGGCCAAATGGTGGACTCAATCAGAGCCAGAAACGCATTCTGGTCCATGGCAAGAGTGGAAAAATTTGGGTGCTTGTGACAGCGTTGTCATTAATAAGGATCCAAAAATCAACCAGTTAAGCCCAGTTGATGGTTCTGAGTTTAACGTTAATGACAGCGTTGCCATTATTGCTAATGCAACGGATGAAGACGGTACAGTTAGCAAAGTTGACTTTTACGTAAATGGTTCTTTGCTCTTGACCGATACGTCAGGTACAAATGACAACTTTGAAGCAGCGTGGAATGCGGTAGAAGGTACGCATACCATTTCAGTTAAAGCGACTGATAACGAAGGCGCAGTATCGAGTATGCTTAGTCATCAAGTCATTGTTAAAAGTGGCCCGCCACTTAACAAAGTGCCTGTTGCAGTACTTGATTTGGTGAATCTACCGCCGAAAGTAACGGTGGGCTCTAGCGTTAAATTTGCTCTTTCTGGTACTGATGAAGATGGTTCTGTTACTAAATTGAGCTTTGCCGTTGATGGCACAGAGGTGGTTGCA
Source organism: Pseudoalteromonas byunsanensis (assembly GCF_001854475.1). Classification (GTDB taxonomy): domain Bacteria; phylum Pseudomonadota; class Gammaproteobacteria; order Enterobacterales; family Alteromonadaceae; genus Pseudoalteromonas; species Pseudoalteromonas byunsanensis. The sequence goes on along the minus strand of NZ_MNAN01000037.1, from coordinate 34,604 downwards.
ACAAATGGAACTGCAACTGAGCATACTTGGGTAGCTGAGGAGTTGGGTCAGGTAACATTTACGTTAACCGTGACAGATAACGAAGGCGCTACGGGTCAGGTCAGTAAGCAAATTAACGTTGTAAGCGACAACCCTGGTACCGATGACTGTAAACCAGAAGGCTTGTATCAAACACCGGGTGTGAACACACCATATTGTACGGTTTACGACCAAAATGGCCGTGAAATTATGGGGCAGGACCACCCTCGCCGTGTCATTGGTTATTTTACCAGTTGGAGAAATGGTGCAAACGGTCAACCTAGTTATCTAGTAAAAGATATCCCTTGGGACAAAATTACGCACATTAACTATGCATTTGCTCACGTAGATGCCAACAATAAAGTTTCAATTGGCGACCCAAGCGCAGCCGGTAACCCAGCGACAAACATGGAATGGCCGGGGGTTGCGGGTGCTGAGATGGACCCGAGCTTACCTTATAAAGGTCACTTTAACCTGCTCAATAAGTACAAAAAACAATATCCAGATGTGAAAACACTTATTTCCGTGGGTGGCTGGGCTGAGACTGGCGGATACTTTGGTTCTGATGGTAAACGCGTAAACAGTGGTGGTTTTTACACGATGACGACCAATGCTGATGGCTCAATAAATCACGCAGGTATTGAAGCGTTTGCCAAAAGTGCGGTGGAATTCATCAAGAAATATGGTTTTGATGGGGTGGATATTGACTATGAGTACCCATCTTCAATGGATGATTCTGGACACCCAGATGACTTCCCTATTTCTAACGCGCGTCGCGGCGGTTTAAATGCGTCTTATAAAGTGCTTATGGAGCGTTTACGCGAAGAATTAGATAAAGCCGGTGAAAAAGATGGCCAACACTATATGTTGACTATTGCATCACCATCTTCAGGTTATCTATTACGTGGTATGGAAACATTCCAGTCAGTTAAATACTTAGACTATGTAAATATTATGTCTTACGACTTGCATGGTGCATGGAACTCTCATGTGGGCCACAATGCTGCGTTATTTGATACTGGTGAAGATTCTGAGCTTAAACAGTGGAATGTATATGGTACACCTGAATTTGAAGGCATTGGCTATTTAAATACCGATTGGGCTGTTCGTTATTTCAGAGGCTCAATTTCAGCGGGGCGCATCAACATCGGTATCCCTTACTACACGCGTGGTTTCCAAAATGTACAAGGTGGCACGAATGGTCTGTGGGGCCAAGCAGCACTGGCTGATCAAGCAAACTGTCCGCCAGGCACGGGTAAGGGTGATAAGAACAAGTGTGGTAATGGTGCGGTAGGGATTGATAATTTATGGCACGATAAGAACGATGTAGGACTTGAAGTACCTGCCGGCTCTAATCCACTTTGGCATGCTAAAAACCTACAACAAGGTGTCACGCCAAGCTACCTTACTGACTATGGTCTTGACCCAGAGAATGATCCAACCGATACGCTAACAGGCACTTATAGTCGCCATTATGATTCCGTTGCTGTGGCTCCGTGGCTGTGGAATGAACAGAAAAAAGTGTTCATTTCCATCGAAGATGAGGAATCAATGGGCGCTAAAGTTGATTATGTAATTAATAATGGCCTTGGCGGTATCATGTTTTGGGAACTGGCAGGGGATTTTGATTACGATGCCGCAAAGGGTGAATACTTTATGGGGTCGAGCTTGACTAAGCTGGCGTATGACAAGTTTAACCAAAGTGGTGCTCCATATAACGTGCATCAAGGTAATGCAGACTTCCAGTTACCTGAAAAATCGATAGATGTAAGCTTTGTGGCGAAGGACTTCCCGCTGGGGGATGCAAATTACCCAATTAGCCCAACGTTCTCGTTTACTAACAACTCACAAATAGATTTAACTGGCGCGAAAATTTCGTTTGATGTACCAGTGGCAACATCAGCCATCTTTAAATCAAACTGGAATGCCACTGAAAAACTAGGCATGGCGGTTGAGGTGAATGGTTCAAACGCCGCTGGTAATAACATTGGTGGTTTTGAAAATGAGTTCCACCGCTTTTCAATCACGTTGAAAAATGAATGGGGTGGCACACCTAAATCATTTGCACCGGGTGAAACCGTCAACGCACAAGTTATGTACTACATGCCAATCACAGGACCTATCAACTTTATTGCAGAGAAAGATGGTAAGAAGTTCGCCTTCAAGTATGAATATCCGCAGTTACCTGAAGCTGTACCGGGTGATGATGGTGGTGAACCTGTGACAGAGTGTGAAGGCACACCGATTCAAGACATTGTTGTATATCCAACGCTACCGCGTGGCACACATGCCGCACAAGGAGATTTAGTACGCCAAGGCGACATTATCTATAAAGCCAAGTGGTGGACTAACAAGGCCCCTGAAGGCAGTAGCGATTATCAACTGGCATGTAGCCTGTAACGATTGGACGGGCAGCAATAAGCTGCCCATCTTTGGAGAACACAACAATGAACAGCAAGTTATTTAAAACCCCTTTGCTGGTTGCAAGTATCAGCACCGTGTTTATGAGCGCCGTGAGTTACAAGGTCAACGCCCATGGCTTTATGGATTTTCCCAAAGCAAGACAATCAATTTGTGAAGCACAAGGTGGTTACTGGTGGCCGGAAGATGGTACAAACATTCCGAACCTAGCGTGTCGCGCTGCGTTTTTAGAGTCGGGTTATGTCCAGTTTATTCAGGAACATGAATTTTCAGTAAATACCGCAAATTACAATGATCAAAGTGCTGTTGAAGCCAACGTGCCTAATGGTCGTTTGTGTGCAGGGGGAGACAACCGCAAAAGAGGTATGGATGTACCCTCAGCACATTGGCAAAGTACTGAGATCATGCCTAACGCTAATGGTGAAGTGGCAGTAAGGTTTCGAGCTACTACGCCACACAACCCAAGTTTTTGGAAGTTTTATCTTACCAAGCCCGGTTTCGATAGAGCTACGGACACGGTGCGCTGGGAAGACTTAGAACTTATCACAGAGCTGGGTAACGTAGATTTTGTCAAAGACCCTGATGGCAAACGTTTTTATGACATGAAAGTGAGTATTCCTCAGGACCGCGTAGGTGAGGCTGTTTTATATACACGCTGGCAACGAATTGATGCAGTGGGTGAAGGTTTTTACAACTGTAGCGACGTAACTATAGTGCGTGACACAGGTCCCATACAGTGGAGCAGTGCCGGTTATTTTGTTGCCCAAGGGCAGCAAGCGAACGTGGGTGATACGGCATGGGCGCGGGTATTCGATGAAACAGGTAAGGAATTGGTGAGTACGTCGCTGAAGGTGACGGATTTTAACCACGGCAACTGGGCTGAACAACTCGCACAGATGTTAAACCTTGATCACGCCAGCATTATGCAGGTTGGAGTTAAAAACAGTGATGGGGAGATTACGTTTGACGCGCAAAACCTACTCTCCAATGAAGTGTTTGTGAGTAACTCAAGTTATAGCTACAACCTGACTTTGCAATCTGCACCGGATAACACCCCCCCACAAATCCATCAGCCTGAGCCGCTCGTGATGGATGAACTGTCAAGTACAACGTTACATCTTCATGCTTTTGATGATGAGCAGCAAACTTTGTCATATCAATGGCAGGTACCACAGGCTCTGAGCTGGACAGGAACGGGTGCTACGATTGAATTGTCCGCACCAGAGGTGTCTGCCGACACTGAGTATACCATCAATGTGACAGTGTCAGATGGTGAACTAAGTACATCGGCACAAGTGTCAGTGACGGTGAAGGATGTCAATCAATCTGAGTTTCCAGCATGGCGCCCTGAAGCGACCTATGTGGGTGGAGACAAAGTGTCTCACAATGGCAAAAACTATCAGGCGAAGTGGTGGACTCGAGGTGAAGAACCGGGTACAGCCTTGGTTTGGCTAGCACTGTAATCCGCTTAACACCGCCACTGATGGGTGGCGGTACACTGTGAGCAGAGAGTTTATTTAGTATTGGTACAACAATCATCCACCTTTATTGGCTGGATATAACATGTAAATAAGGTTGAGAAAGTAATGAAAGTAAAACAACTTACAGGGGCGATTGCCCTGGCGATGATGTCTGGAGCTGTAGTTGCGGCTCCTTCAACACCAAGCTTAAGCTGGGAGGCGCAGCAGTACTCTTTTGTAGAAGTAAACCTAGATGGTGCTGGTTCATATAAAGATCTTGTAAAAGCAAAAGAGCAGGTCAACATCAGCATAAAATGGAATGCTTGGAGTGGCTCAGGTGGCGACGGCTATAAAGTTTACTTTGATGATATGCTTGTAAATGAGGGAACGTTGCCTGCTGGAACTAAGAGCGGCACTATTGAGTTCCCTTATACAAGTTCAGGTCGCCATACTTTGTATGTTGAGCTATGTGAAGGTCAAGCATGTGCGCGCAGCGCAGGTAAACAGATTGTGATCGCAGACACAGACGGTGGTCATTTAGACCCACTGCCAATGAATGTGAATCCTAATAATAAAGATTATGGTACTAACCCGAACTACGTGACAGGTGCATATTTTGTAGAGTGGGGTATCTATGGCCGCAATTTTGATGTAACTAAAATTCCTGCGCAGAACCTATCTCACTTACTATATGGTTTCATTCCAATTTGTGGTGAAAATGAGTCGTTAAAACAAATCGAAAACGGTAACAGTTGGCGAGCGTTACAAACTGCTTGTGCGGGCAGCGCAGATTATGAGGTAGTGATTCATGACCCTTGGGCTGCGGTTCAAAAAGCATTGCCAGGTGTTGACTCTAAAGATCCTATCCGTGGTACTTATGCGCAACTAATGGCACTTAAGCAACGTTACCCTGACCTAAAAATCTTACCTTCAGTGGGGGGATGGACACTTTCTGACCCATTCCATGCTTTTACCAACAAAGCAAATCGTGACACCTTTGTTGCATCAATGAAGAAATTCCTAAAAACGTGGAAGTTCTATGATGGTGTCGATATCGACTGGGAATTCCCAGGTGGTGATGGCCCTAACCCAGACTTAGGTGATCCGGTCAATGATGGTCCGGCATATGTTGCACTGATGAAAGAGTTACGTGCGATGTTAGATGAGCTAGAAGCTGAAACTGGTCGTCAATATGAACTGACCTCTGCAATCGGTTCTGGCTATGACAAAATTGAAGATGTTGACTATCAAGCTGCTTCTCAGCACATGGATTATATCTTTGCAATGACGTATGACTTTTTCGGTGGTTGGAACAATGTAACAGGTCATCAGACTGCTCTGTATTGTGGTTCTCATATCAGCACTGATGAATGTAATGGTACGGGGCTAGATGACAACGGTGAGCCTCGTAAAGGTCCGGCGTATAGTGCTCACAATGCTATCAAGTTATTACTTGCACAAGGTGTTGATTCTAAAAAGCTAGTTATGGGGGCTGCAATGTACGGTCGTGGTTGGGAAGGTGTAATGGAAGCAAATGCGACCATTGCGGGTAACCCAATGACAGCACCGGGTAACGGTAAGTTCACAGGCTCTACTTCAGAAGGTGTTTGGGAAGCGGGGATCATGGACTATAAAGGCATTGTTGCTAACTTGCTAGGTCCAAATGGTACAGGTATTAACGGTTTTGAAGCCGGCTATGATGATCAGGCAGAAGGCGCTTATGTTTGGAACCGTAGCAATGGTAAATTACTCACTTACGATAACCCTCGCTCGGTCATGGCTAAAGGTAGTTATGTTAAAGTGAACGATTTGGGTGGTCTATTCGCTTGGGAAATTGACGCTGATAATGGTGATATTCTAAATGCGATGCACGAAGGTCTAGCTGGTGATTTACCACCTAATCGTGCTCCAGTTGTGTCAGTCGATAGCCAAGTAACTGTTAGTAACGGTGGTACAGTGACGGTTACTGCAACGGCAACGGATGCAGACCGTGATACGCTAACGTATTCGTGGACAGGTGATGCGCCATTAACGCTTGCAAATACAAATACTGCCAGCGTTTCAGTAACAGCACCAACTGTTGCAGCGGATACTAATTACACACTGACTGTGACAGTATCTGACGGCAAAGTGGCGGTTTCTAAAGATGTTACAGTGACTGTAACTACTGCATCAAACTCAGCACCAGTGTTACAACCAATTGCTGATGTAATGGTAGACGAATCGGCTCAAGTGAATGTAAGCGCAACTGCGACAGACGCTGACAATGATGCGTTGACTTACACTTGGGATGTACCGGCTGGTCTGACGCTGGTGGGCTCTGGTGCGAACGTTAGCCTCAGTGCGGGCGAAGTCGCACAAGACACTATGTATACCGTGTCGGTTACGGTTTCAGATGGTAAAGCTTCGGCTTCTGAGTCTTTCAAAGTGACCGTTAAAGATGTTTCAGAGCCAGTAAATACTTGGGATCGCAACACTGTTTACTGGGGTGGTGATGTTGTTGTGCACCAAGGAAAAGAGTACCGAGCTAAGTGGTGGACCCGTGGTGAAGAACCTGGCACTGCGATGGTTTGGCAAGCACTTTAAGAACAGTGAGCAAAATGCTGCATACTTGAGGGTTGACTCAAGGACGAGCACAGCAAATGCCAATTAAGTAATACGAAGCCAGCGCACATAAAGCGCTGGCTTTTTTGCATTCAAACTCTGATGAAGCAGTATTACGTCTAGATTTAAATTGCATGATCTTATATCCTGCCCGCTCTGGAATTGCTGTAGGACATTTACCGTCATGCCATCACTCAAACACCGTATAGTTTTTACTATGTTGCTGTCACTTTTTCTTTCAATTCTCATGACGTTATGGGTGACTTATATCAACTTAGGACTAAGTGAACACTTTTTGATTGACTGGGGACGAGCTTTTCTGTTGGCTTGGCCGGCCGCCGCCGTGATTTCATTTTTCAGTGCGCCAGTTGCACAAAAAATCACTCAAAAGCTACTGCCCTAACTCACATGTTGGTTGTGTTTGTTGCAAATATACAATGTATTTAAGACATAGTTTGAGCTGATATCTGTACTTAATTGGTAATATCTCGTTAATCTTCCATACTCAAGTGAGCGCTTTTAATTTGGGCTGAAGTAGCAACTTGTATTACAGACTCTTTTACGTTTTATTGATTTTCTATACTCATCACTCTCATAGTTGTGAACGCACTTTTAAAGTAGGTGTGGGCACGTCTTGGCCTCCTTATGTCATGTATGATGCTGAGCGTTACTTTGGTTTAGATATCGATGCAACCACGCATATCTTTACTAAAGCTGGATTGTGTATCAGTTTTGTTAAGCTGCCATCTTCTGCGCGGGGTATTACTGAGCTTGAAAAAGGCTTTATCGATATTCTGCCATCTGCCAGTTACAACGATCAACGAGCTAAAATTGCTTATTTCAGTGCCGAATATCGCAGAGAACGGATGCGTTTGTTTACTTTGTCTACGATGGTTGAGGTTGAAAGTCTCGGTGAACTGTTCAATCAAGGATACTTATTTACAGCCAATCCTGGAGCGTATTATGGTGAGGAGCTGGCAAGTATTTTACGAATCGAACAGTTTAAAGAAAATTACTTTGAAGTGGCGAGTTTGTCGCAACGCATGGAGCTAGTGCGCCGAGGTCGTGTCGACTTTTTAATTGAAGATGAAGCTAGTGGCATTTATTATAAAAATCGTTTGGGTTATGACACGCTTCGTCTACACCCTTATGTGATCCATGATAATGGCATTCATTTTATGCTCAACAAAGACGCGTTTGATATTGAGCAAGTTGCACGAATAAATCGGGCAATCAGCTTAGCCTCAGAGCAGCTCAAAGCAATTGAGCTAAAGTACCAAGCTGATCTTTCTGAATCATTATCCCAACCGAGTCACTTCTAGCTCTATGGCGCCGCGGTTTAGTCCATAATCGCAGCATATATCATTGGCAAAAGGCGTGAACTCGCCGTGTTCATTAATCTTGATATCACCGCCACCATTGAGCGCAAAGGCAAGGTTGTCATCTGCATTTATACAACCGACCAATGAAAACCAAGGCCTGCCAGGTAGTCGCTTATATGGCTCCATCATATCAATCGGTAGTCTTTTGACGCCTACGGTACGATTATTTCTTTGCCAGCCACTGGCCGTTACTTGCGTATCTTTGTCATACCAGATTTGGTGATTAATAGGCTCTATTCGATAGGTTGCACCTTTTTCCAACCATAGTCCGGTGTGATTGTAGTGCTCACATGCATACACTTTGATGTTTTTACGCTCGCCTACTTGTAAGATATTAAGTTGTTGGGTGGGCAACTCAATATGTGGGTTAATGCCGACACATTCCAGCGTTTCTCCATTGGCATATTCTAGTAGATGTTTTAGGCCTTTGAGCGATTCGGGTCGATAACTACTGTTATTGAAGACTCGCTTAGCAACACTGTGATGAATAATGGGTGGTATGTCAGTGACTTGGTTGTCTTTCATGACAACACATAAGCGGTGCGTAGCCTTGAAGTTAATGTTGCTCCAAAAATAATCATGTTGATGACTCGGTGCTAGTGCGTCGGGCTTAATTGCTAAGTCATCTGCATCAATGAGCAAGGTACCATCGTTTGGTAGTAAGCTCTGATAATCTATTTGTTCACGAGTGAGTAATTGTAGGGGCACAGGAAGTGTTAACAACCACTCTAGGGAATAGCGCAAACAAATATCAGATAAGCCACTGCGATAAAAACCACCTCCGATATCAGAGTGGCTTCCAGCAAACCACACTTCATGAACATTTGGAGCTTGGTTAAATAAAGTTGCTTCAAAAGCCCGACGTTTGTCATCGAGGCTAACACAATGCAATGCAGCTTCGACGTTATTGGGGACGTCATGGTCTGAAAAAATCACATGTTCCGTGCCACAGGTCGCTTTGGTTATTTTGCTAAATCCAATTGAGGCAATGGTATCAAAAACACATAGATATACGTTGCTATCAGTATGCTTTTCGAGACACTTTGCAAACCTGCGAGCCAATGCTGCTCCTCGACTAAAACCGATCAAGATAATATTATCTCCGGTTTTGTAATGTTGCTCAAAGTCATGCATTGCATGTGACAAAATACTGGCGACATCACAGCTTTGAGGTGCCAAAATCTGATTAAGAGTCTTTTTTACAGCACTACCTTGATTACCTATTCCGCTGTAATAAAAGCATTTTTGAGAAGGAAAGTGGCTTTCTGCTTGAGGGTGAATACGTCCTCCCAGTAGTAAATGCAACTTTAATACATTGCTTATTTCACAATCTTCTTTAAATTGCTCTGCACTGTACTGTTGACTATCTCTGGGTTCGCTCCCTGTGCCGTCAAAACTAAAAATCAATAACGAAGGATCGGATGGATTAAACATGGCTTTCTCCTCATATGCACAGAAATGAATTTGCCAACGCACGCAAAATTTGCGTATTAGCGTTAATGCTAAACACAAAATATGATACTTTTAAGTCAATAAATTACTTCTAATTGAGACCTTATCATGGAGCATGGACAGCAGTTGCTAGAAAGCTTATCGCAACATTTTGGTTTTGCCAGTTTTCGTCCAGGTCAAACTCAAACTATTTCACATTTGTTGGCCGGCCATTCATCGCTTGCGATTTTCCCAACTGGGTCGGGTAAATCTTTATGCTATCAATTTACTGCATTGCATCTGCCTCATTTAACGCTCGTGGTTTCTCCATTACTGGCTTTGATGCAAGATCAGGTGGCATTTTTGCAAGGAAAGGGAATTGCCGCTGCAACATTGGACTCCAGTCAATCAACTGAGCAAAGTCAAGCGGTGATGCAGGGGGTACGCAAGGGTGATATCAAAATTCTTATGGTTTCAGTAGAGCGCTTTAAGAACGAGCGTTTTCGGGAGTTCATAACAGGTATTAAGGTGTCTATGCTGGTGGTGGATGAGGCACATTGTATTTCCGAATGGGGGCATAATTTTAGACCAGATTATTTAAAGCTCCCAGATTATCGACGCGAGTTAAATATTCCGCTAGTACTGTTGTTGACTGCCACAGCGACCAAGAAAGTAAAATTTGATATGGCCAAACGCTTTGATATTTCACCGCAGCACATCGTGCAAACGGGTTTTTATCGGTCAAATTTAGACTTGTCGGTATGTAGCGTTAAAGAGCAGGATAAGCTTGTGCAATTAGTGCAGCTTATTCGTTCACAACAAGGTGCTGGTATCGTTTATGTTACGTTGCAACAACAAGCGCAGCAGGTAGCAAAGCAGTTACAAGCTTCTGGTATTAAAGCTGAAGCTTATCACGCAGGTCTAGGGGATGAGACACGCCGCCGTGTTCAACAACAGTTTATGGATAACCAAATTCAGGTTGTGGTGGCGACCATTGCTTTTGGTATGGGTGTGGATAAGTCGGACATCCGCTTTGTGATCCATCATGACTTACCCAAATCAATCGAAAACTATAGTCAAGAAATCGGCCGCGCAGGGCGAGATGGGCAGCCAGCCTATTGCACTGTGCTTGGCAATTTGGACTCAGTGACAACCGTTGAAAACTTTGTTTACGGTGATACCCCAGAGCGTTCGGGTATTGAATATGTCATAACTCAATGCCTAAAAGAGCAAACAGGTGGAAAGTGGGAGGTACAGGAGTTGCCTTTGTCAAAAGCGAGTAATATTCGTGTTCTGGCATTGAAAACGCTGTTGGTACAATTGGAAATTCAGGGCGCGATCACGGCTAAGTATGCCTATTATGCCGATTTTAGACTCAAATTTGTTACACCCCAAAGTAAGTTACTCAGTCGCTTTGACTCTACAAGACAAGCATTTTTGAACCTGATATTCAGTCATACCCAGTTCAAGAAAGTATGGGGAACCGTAGATATTCAAGCGCTGGTTGCAAACGGGGCCGATAGGCAAAGAGTTGTTGCTGCACTTGACTATTTGCATGAACAAGGACTCATCGAGCTCGAAAGTAAACGACTGGTTCAGGTGTATGATGTAAATACAGAGGTGCTATCGCAGCCTGAGTTGGCCCGTCATTTGTATCTCTATTTCAAAGATAAAGAACAGGCGGAAATTAAACGTATTGCTGCAATGGTGCGCTTTTTTGAGTTAGACCGCTGCCTAAGTGCCAACTTAGCTTACTATTTTGATGATCATCAAGTTCCTAAATGCTGTGGTCACTGTAGTGTGTGTCGTGAGCAAGTGGTGAGTCTGAGTTTGAGTAAAACGCCAGTAGTGCCGGAAAATGACGAGCTGCGCAACTACGTGTTTGCCATGCAAAAGCATTTAAGACAAGGTGGTATTGAGGCTACTAAAGAGACAGTGATCCGATTTTTGGCGGGAGTCACAACGCCATTAATCAGCCATTACAAGCTAAAGCAGCTACCAGGCTTTGGCTGTTGTGAAGGGCTACGTTTTGCACAAATATCGGATAAAGTACAACTGTTAGCATTGGTCTCTAGTGAGCATTAAGCCTATTGGGGTCACAGTATATTCAGGCTTACCAGTGTAATGTGAGTCATAGGAGTGTGATTATGAAGTCGTATTTATTATCTTTTTTACTAATGTTTAGTAGTGTAAGTATTGCGCAGCAGAGTATTTATACTTTTGATGGCAACATTACCAACATCCCTCCCAGTGCGTTTGTTAACGACAGTAGACAATATCCAAAAATCAGTGACTTTAGCTTGCAAGCATATTTTCCAATGAGTAGTGAGCAAGGAGATAGAGCCGCGCTGGTAACAATAAAGAATATGGCCAGTGGCAAGCGCTTTCTTCAAGCTGAACATGTGATGGCCGTACTGGCTGATGGTACGCGTCACACACCAATTACGACAGTTAATAAGCTTGCGCTAGAAGGGCAACAAACGGTTACCTTGACCGTAGAGTTTGGTCGCCACGACTATCCGATAGTAAGTGTGTATACTTCTGAAAAACTAAAATAAACAATGTAAATTTCTATGCATCCACATATCGAGAAACTATACCAAAGTGCGGCTAAGTCAGAACGTTTGATCATTGGCCTGATGAGTGGCACTTCGCTGGACGGCCTAGATGTTGCGTTATGTCGCATTAGTGGCAGTGGCCGAGATACGCAGGTGGAAGTACAGGCGTTTACCACATGTGCCTACCCGCAGACAGTCAAAGATAAAATTTTGTCAGTGTTTGCTAAGCAAACTGTGAGTCTCGAGTATTTAACCTTACTCAATGCTTGGCTCGGTCAATATCATGGTGAGTTAATCAACCAGTGCTTAAAAAGCTGGCAGGTTGAGGCCAATGATGTTGATGTCATTGCTAGCCACGGGCAGACCATCTTTCATTGTCCAAAGCATCAGCACTCTTACCGTGATTTTGGTAATGCAACCTTACAAATTGGCGATGCAGATCATATTGCAGTCACGACTGGCATTACCACGGTTGCTGATTTTAGGCAAAAACACATCGCCGCAGGGGGCGAAGGTGCGCCTTTGGCGCAATATGGAGACTACTACTATTTTGCAAGTGATACGGAACACCGTGTGCTGCTAAATATGGGGGGGATTGCCAATTTAACGTATTTGCCAAAAGGGGCAGGTTTGGAGGATGTGGTTTGTAGCGATCTTGGCCCAGGAAATACGCTGATGGACGCTTACATGCGCAAGCACTTTTTACAATCATATGATGAGAACTCAAAGCAGGCTAAACAAGGGACGATCAATCAGGATTTGCTCGAAAGGTTATTAGCAGAACCTTTCTTTGCGATTTCCTTACCAAAAACAACAGGACCTGAGCTGTTTAACTTGATGATGTTGGAGCGCGCACAACAGGACTGTGATACTGGGCAGCTTAGCCATCAAGATGTCATGGCAACTCTAAGTGCGTTCTCAGCCAACGTTATTGCGACACATATAAACTCACTATGTGATGAGCAAACTAGGGTGTATTGTAGTGGGGGTGGTGTACACAACCCCCTGCTAATGCAGCAAATCAAACAGCAACTAGCAGCGCATATTAGTTTGCATAGCAGTGATAGGCTTGGTATTCATCCCGATGCGAAAGAAGCTGTGTTGTTCGCAATACTGGCCAATGAGTGTTTAGCTGGTAAAAGCACAAACCATAAAGGCCAAACCGTAGCAAATGTCACTATGGGTAAAGTGAGTTTTGCGGATTAGCTATTAGGCGTGCTAAAAAATGGCCAGTAGAGATGCCATCAGGTTGGTTGTATGACGTTTAACTACTGATGCAACCATTAATGGTGATGTTTTTGTATCGAGTGGCCTATTCACAGATGAAGTGTTGTTGATATAGGCATTGTATTCCACCGTATTTTTTACCATACCATGGCGACCCACCAAGCTAAGTTGAACAATGTACTCGCCCGACTGCCCTTGACCTTTTAATATGAGATTTTCGTGCCCAGTGTCTAGCGCGTGTTTCGTGACGGGAGTTTCTGCGCTGAAGCTCGCTGAGCGGGCTGTTACAGAGGTTGCGTATAACGCAATGGCATCACCAAGCTGAGCATCAAATGGTAGCTCACATAAAAACGGTAGACCTATACCATGATATTCAAGTTGCAAGGTATCGTACTGCAATGCGTGTAGACAGGCTTGATCTTCAGCATGTTCATCTAATGCGCGAGCCGAGAAACTCAGCAGTACCGGTGGTTGTGTCATCGTCTTCAAGTGGTGGTTGATTTTAAGTGGGGCGCATTATTGCGCAGTTAAATGACAGTTTTATGACTTTGTGCGCAATAATAGCCAAAAATGTAGCAATACATGGCCACTTGTTAACGATGCCAAAGAGTATTTTAAATTTTCACTCTACAACCTACGTAAACTGCTAAGCTGTGCCCTTCAAATGTTCAAGACATATCACGACAACATACTTATTTTTGCAAAAATAGTAAATCCAAAATATTGGCTTGTGTATAATTGAGGGACGTATAACAAATAACAAGCCTTACATGATTAAATCAATACTTAAGACCTTAGCTATTCTAAGCATTGTTGTTGCTTCCCCTTTTGGTGCTGCTTCAACTATTTGGACTGAAAAATGCGATAATGAAAGCGACTTAACTTATAGTGAAAGCGCTAATACACCTGCTGCAAAAGGGTGTATTTACTTGATAAAAAACAACAAAGTAAAACTCAGTGACAATGAGCTTGTACCTGCCATCAATGCTGCTGTTGCGGCGCACTATCGCCTGATTATTATACCAAAAAAGAATGACAATAATAATGAACCTTATATTGTGACAGAGACAATAAAGGTGCCTAGGTACCCGCTTTATAGTGATGAGATGAAGATTGGCAATGTTTCAATTGTTGGAGAATATTATGCTGAGTTTATAAAAAGCGAGCATTTTGGAGGTTCTGCTACAAAATGGAAAGATATGTCGGATAGCGAAAAAGAAAACAAACTTGTAGCGATTAAGCTTAACCGTGATACAGGATACTTATTTGACTCTGAAGTTAAGACAAGCAGTGATTCAGAAAGTACACAACTCAATGATTTCAATACCAAAGGCTTCACGTTGAAAGGCCTGAAATTATCAAACGAAGCTTGCGGGGGTGAAGGATGTGGAATACTCAAATATAGAGGTAATTTTTCGACCATAGAGCACAATGTGTTTGATATACCCAATGGTGAGTGTATTAACCATCATATATTCATTGATGATACGGCAGAGGAGAATGTTGCTGAGGGAATTAACAGCAAAATCATTAATAATGACTTCGATTGTAAGTATGTTTTGAAAAGTAACGTCCCAAATACATGTAAAAAAGAAATTAGAAGTGAAAAATTTATACGCATATGCAATACACCAAGTGATACATTTTTTGTAGGTAATAAAGTAACTTGCACCGCGGGTGCTACAGGTGACAGCTGTATTAAACTATATGGTTGGTCTGGCGCGCTTGTTAAAAACAATAAGTTCACTTTAAGCATGAATGGAAATTGTGACAACAAGAGTACTTATTTTTTCAATGCCCACAAGGAAGGCTCTCTTCAAATAGTGGACAATGAGTTTAGCTATGATACTACATGTTCCACGTCGCGTAATAGGTTATCAGACAATCATCTCGGTCGCTGTGATGTAGGCGCGAAAGTGACGCCTATTGCTTATATTGAGCAAGGCAGTGTTCATAAAATAACTGGAAACACTTTTCCAGGCGTTTCTACTCCAAGTATAGGAATGACAGAGAATGCTGCAGTTCACTTATCTCGCACGACTCTTTGCAAAACCAAGTAACTAACAAGGATTAATGATGAACAAAGTATTACCATTATTATCAGTGCTATGTGTGCTGGTTAGCTGCAATGTCAGTGCTCAAGAATTTTATTTAGAAAAAATCCAATGTGAGAAAGCAGAAGATTGCGATATCAACAAAAAGTTTGAAGCATTTCTAAAAGACGCTAGAGCTGCTTCGTCAGAGAATCATACTCTGTATGTAGGCACCAAAGTTAAGTTAGATGCGTTAAGCGGAGAAATCAACATTGACTTTCCATTAAAGATAGTTGGCTCAGGTAAATCACAGTCTGAGATACTTTTTAGTAATCCGGTTGTGGTCAAGCACAGCCTTGATGTTTCCATGATCCGATTTCGCTCGCATAGTGAACATGTATTGACATTAGATGGTGCAACGAGGTTGAGAATCAATGATGCGTCAATTACAAAAAATGGGGGGGCATGTATTAAGGTTAAATCAGATAGCAATACCGCATTTGAAATTGACGCGTCGGAATCAGATTTTATGGGATGTCGTTATATTGTGCATACCGACGAGCTTAACAATAATTTTGATGGCTCCACAATAACGTTTTCTCAGCTGGGAGCGGATATCAGAGGAGATTTATCTTCCAGGGCTGCAATTGTTATTAATAGTGGAAGCGACGCCGGAACAGGTGAGCCGCGAGTTAAAATGACTCTTCAAGACTCTCACTTTTATCGAAGCGAATGCGGAAGTTGTACGTCTGATCAATTTACTTATGTGTATTCTAAAGGCCACAATAATATTACAATTGAGGATTCATACTTTGAGAACTACTCGAGCAGCGTATCACTAAAAGCTGAGAATCCAAATAACGTTAAATTTAATAACAACTTACTGACAGGTGGGGCGGGTGACGATAATCCTCGTGTAGATATTACAGGGTTAAAGGGGCGTGCTGAGGTTATTAATAATACAATTTCAAGCGCTAACAAAGAGCTTACCATTTATCCGTTAGGGGCAATTAAAGAGTCTAAGCCTACTGCTAAAATTGTGACTAGCGGCAACGCTTTCTATGTAAAGAACAAAGACGAGTTTAAATTTTACGAGCAGGCGAGAGGCCTGCAAAGTAGTTTATACTACGTTACGTTTCAGCAGTTTACGAAGGCCCTGTTCACAGGGGCAACAGATTCATTTGAAGGAATACCGGTGTTTCCTGATAACAAAGCAATGGTCATCAATATTGATGGTTCCTCTGCCGTTGATGAGTGTCGAGTGTATAACGAATATAACGAACCGCTAGCAGTCGTCAATGTTAACGATGGTAAAGCTATGGTAGAGCTTAAGTTAGGTGTTGCAGAGCGAATGCAAACAGTAATGACAAGATGTTTTTCTCATGGAGTACCTATGGTGGTACAAGAAGGTAGTATTTATAACTTCTACGTTTGGAAAAACACACCTGAAGTCAAGATATGCTGGTTTAAGCAAAGTAATTTGACTATAAACAGTAGCCCATCAAATTGGGTGTGTGACACTCAGGCACCACAATATTCAGATATCATCTTTAAATCAGATATTAAATATGCAAAACAGTGTGAGAGAATCATCTCTTCAGATAAAAGTGAGCGTGCTACGATAGCCAATGAAGAGAAAATAGTTACTTTATATAATGCAATTAGTACAAATAGAGCGTGCCATGGCATTAAAGGTTCGTCAGGAACAGCCCAAGTGGTAAAGTCTGTTGCTAGCATTGCAATTGAGCCGCCCCCTAGTATCAAAGTGAAGCTTATGTCGTACAATCGTACATTGTCAGGGTTACCACTGTACACAACGAACAGTCTAAACATTGGATTAGAAGCAAGCGGCGTCCAATCATGTGATGTGATTGATAGCTCTGGCACAATTGTACACAGACTGACCGAGAGTGAATTACGTAACACATCGGCCACTATTAGACTGGGTGGACCGATTCAAAACGTACAAACTTTGTCGTTAAGGTGTAAAGATAGTAACGGTGCCAATGTTACCACATCCTACAACAACAGCGATAGACTAAGATTTTACCATTGGGCAAGCACACCGCGTGTTAAAACTTGTTGGTTTAAAGACGGTAATGGCAGTAGATATAGTAATTCAAATAATTGGAATTGTGATACCAGTGCGCCATGGGGCAGTAAGGTGTACTTTAAGAGCCATATTGAGTTTGCCACCCAGTGTTACCGTACCAAGTCTAACGGCCAAAAAGTCTACGTCACACCAAGTGGAGCGTATAACATGAATGAAGAAGTAAGCCTAACGCTAACAAACACGGTTGCAACCAACAGGACATGTATTGGAGCTACGGGTAGTAGTGTAACGAGCTATGCGACTATCAGATTAAATTAATTAATCAGTAATGTTATTTTAGGGGAATTACTATGCCAGTTTGGCGTGAATTCCCTTTTTTATCATCAAGCCTAATCATGAATAAGTAAGAACGATGCAAAAGTCCTCTTGTTAGTCACAGTTTTCAGTATTGCTCTTCACGTCGATCGAATTATAGATATTTACTAAACCTAGTTTGAATAGGTATTCAACAGGGCCGACTAGTATGTTATTTTCTTAAACGCATCATACACAGCAAGGTGTAGCGTATCTCCGTG
Source organism: Pseudoalteromonas byunsanensis (assembly GCF_001854475.1). Taxonomy (GTDB): domain Bacteria; phylum Pseudomonadota; class Gammaproteobacteria; order Enterobacterales; family Alteromonadaceae; genus Pseudoalteromonas; species Pseudoalteromonas byunsanensis. The sequence continues at coordinate 16,842 of NZ_MNAN01000037.1, read as the reverse complement.
GTTGAGCTCTGGAAAATAGCCAAATTTAAGTTGTGTTTTATCATGCAGTGTTGGGGTGACTTTTTCATGAAGTTGCTTGGCAATACGCTCCATTTGTTCGCCTTCTTTACCTACTCCGATATAAACTGATTTGGGTAGGTGAGGAGGGTTAAATTCTTGACTCAGGAGTGCTTCATCATTCCACCACAGGCTGGGGCTGATGATCACATAATGATCAAACAGCGCACTGTGGTTATACAAAATTTCAGTTGCTAATAACCCACCAAGTGATTGCCCTATCAAGGTAGAGGTCTCATTGACCCTATATTGTTGTTTTATCATGGGTTGTAACTCCTTACTTATAAAGTCAATAAAGCGCATTGCACCGCCGTGGGTTGGTAGCTCCTTTTGATCTAATGCGTTGTCACTAGGGGTGGTGAAGTCGTGTTTACGGTCAACGTTTTCAATACCAACTACGATTGTCTCAGGCAATATATTAAGCCACGGGAAATTAGCAAACTGAACTAGGCCTGCGATATGAATAAAGTCTTCATCTTTTGAGCCGTCGAGCAAGTAAATAATTGGGTAGGTTTGTTGTTTGTTTTGTGTGTAACTGGGGGGTAAATAGATGTTTACTGAACGGGTTTGTTTCAACACTTTAGAGTTAAATGTGAGGGTATGGGCAAATTCAAACTCAGAGCGTTTTAACTGTTGATTTGCAGATATGTTGATCGAAATAGACAGTGTGAGTAATACTATGAGTGCTTTTAACATTGGCTGCATCCTTGTTGTGACTATTATTTTTATATTACACTTAATTTCTTTATGAACAACAAAATAACGTTCTTCTAGATGGTTTTAAATATTAAATGGCAATATTTTTAATTGTTAAATTGGTAACAATGTTAGGCTCGGAATTTCGATTTTAATTGCTATTTATTCATATTATTTAACTGTGTTATTTCTAATAATTAGTTAACTTTTAGTAATCCTAAGTTGATTATAAAAAGGCGAAAGGTAAGCGACATAGAATCAGTATACTGAAGTAGATTTACAATGTATGGACTAATTCTAATCAATCTGCACATTTGGGCTCAACACAGAACTCTAGGCACGTATTTTGATAAAAGTTAAATTTACCCTGTAAATAATTTTTATGTAACTGCTTAAGTTACATAAGATTGGTTTACCCTCTTTAGGGTATCACTATAATTTTTTTAGCTCTTGTCTGAACAAGTTCAATTAACTTTCTGGTATAAAGCTCTTATATTCGAAATTTCACAATCGCAGGTTTTTTCCTCACGCTAGCATGCAACTCATAATCTGTTTCAAGTAATAGAGTTGCGCTGTTGACAAAATATCTGACCTTTTCAAAAGGCAATCCTAATTGAGGTAATAAGGATAATTTTACTTTGACGGCTTGAATTTGGGTACGTTCGTAACGTACAGTGTGTATTCCTCATAATTTTATTTGAGGAAATAATGGATTCTATGATTTTTACTACATATTTTAAAAAGGAAAAGGATATGAAAGGATATTCGACTTTGTTTTTGTTGGGAACTATGACAGTGGCATCTACCAGTGCGTTTGCGGTGGATACTAGCACAGTATCAATTACCGATACACGATTTGGAGCTGTTGCAAATGACAACATTGATGATGCCCAGGCAATACAAGCTGCAATCAATTATGCGATTACAAATAACAAAAGTCTCTATATTCCAGCTGGTACGTTTAATGTTGAAAGCACGTTGGATTTCACCCAAGTTTCCGGTTCTCATCGCTCAAAACTAAAAGTGACTGGTGAGAAAAGGGAGCTTTCAAAGTTGGTAACGTCATCCAACATTAGTCTCTTAAAAGTGGCCCACGGGGTAGAAGTTCACAACCTAACACTGACACAAAATAACGCCCAGCCGATGGGTAAAGCGATAGATATTCCGTTTGCTTCTTATCGTTCGCATTTTAGTAAGTTAGATATTGCGGGCTTTGACAAAGGCATTTACGGAAAATGGGTGATTTGGAGTCGCTTTGAAGACCTGTTCATTATGAACGTTAATTCGGGTATCGAACTGCATGGTAATGGCACTGACCCTGCGTATTGGAATACTGAGCCAAACGGCTGGTTTAACAACGTGAACGTGTTTGACAATGTGTATGTTGAAGGCGCTCAAACGGGACTAAAACTGGCGGCAATGGGTAGTAACATTGTTAACTCAACGGTGCAAAACTCCAATGTTGGGGTTGAGATCTATGGTCCAGCTGATCACTATACTTGGAATAACCAGATCTCTAACTTCTACGCTGAAGGAGTGAATACTGTTTTCAAAGTAAAAAACTCGCGTTCATTAGACATTAATGGCGTGTTCGCACAAGGCGGAAGCAGTAGTAATCGAAAATATGCTGTAATTGACGCACAAAATGGCGGTACGATCACACTCAATGGCATGACAGGACAAGACTGGTGGCAACATAGTGCTGTACTGAAAAATACTCAGTTGATCGGTAAAGTTGTTGCTATTGGTGGAACAGGTAATTACGACGACAACTCAACACATACAGATGGCATTACCAAGCAATCAGCTGTAATTAGCTTACCAGCCAATCGTACTTGGCATCCGCTTCCGAGTAAAATGGCAATACAGGGTAATTCATCATACCGTGTGACTATTTCTGGTATTAGAGATGGCTATGAACCTGTGTTAGAAGAGTACGCAATATACAACTTTAATGGTAGTAGTAAGCTTGGCAAAGTCAGCCATATTTCTGGCCGTCAGCGTATCAAATTTAAAATCGAATCTGGGCAAATATATGCTCAGCTAGATTATGTGGGCGGCGGCGGTCTTTCGGCGGGTAAAATCACGCTGGAGAAAGTGCACTAATATTTAGCTTAACTAACTAAAGGCTGAAGCATCACGAAAAACCAGCCTTTAGTTATGTATACGGTGGTAAAAATCTCAACAAGTTGGATACACCCCATTTGTAGTTGAAACTGGTGAACCAACAACTTTCTATTGGAATGTTGAGGGGACTAAGTATTGTTGAACCTATTTGCTAAGTAGTCGCAATACTAGCCAAAACCAGTGCCACACAGTTATTAAATCGAGGGTTCCTGTTCTGCGAAGAACACCTGTAGAAACTCTGCCTGTGGAGCGGTAGAAACCTACCTAAACCTCTATCTTTCAGCTCTGCGATGCTCTTAGCTTTTTTGAATTAAATTACTGAAAATTAATATTAAGCATTAAATTAAGAGCAGCTTCAGGTGTTAGTTATTGTTACTTATTTGAAGGCTGCTTGAGCATTTCCTCTGACTTATGCTGTAGATACTTTGTGCAACACACTCAATATGGCCTCCGTTTTTAAAGTATTCAAGCCTATCATCAAGGGTATCGCTCTAGTACATCAAGCAGAGCCTGTTTATTTCAATACTTCACTTGGTCCTGTAAAAAACCTATCAGTATCACCAGCTGTGCCAAAGTAGGCACGGGCGTAACTTTTAATTAGGGGCTGAAGGCATTCTGTGTCTGGAAGTGTTTATGCGGTGTATGTAAACAGTTAGCAGATTTGAAGAATGAGTTTACTGCGAGCATCGGTTGCAGTCGTAAGTCAGGGCACTAACACATGTAAGGCCAACGCATGCAATCCCCCATAGCTGGATACAGTTTCACCACACAGGCTTAGATAAAGTATCTGTTATACATCGTTTTAAATGGGAGCGTATAGTTACTAAGTTAGCTGATATTGGCGCATTCCAACTGGGAGTAGAAGGCGGTGATACGTGTAGAGCAATTTTAAACTGTATCTCAACGGATTGCTTTATGTTCAGTAGGTGGACGCAACATAGTAGTGAAATAGTTTCAGTTTATTGATCATGGTTAAAAAAACTCCCTATACGTTATTTTTTTGGAGAGACACAGAGCGATTATTTGGAGCAAAGTGTGCTTTGTCAGCCTTAGGGCTTTTAAGTAGCTAGTCGTTATTGGTCGTCTAAGGTCACAACTTTACTAATGAAAAATAAAGATATTATCGAAGTGTGGGCGATTTTTATTTCAATAAAAGCCGCTTTCTAAAAGGTAAGGAAAGATTGCCACATGACCTTAACTGTGCGCCTTTGTAAGATATTATTACAATATTAGCCCATACAAAGTGTAGGTGTATTACGAAGGTTTTGTTAAAGTTATTCTCTCATCTCAACTTGCTGGAATAAAAAATCTAAAAATAAAAAATATTTAACTTACCGAATAACTTGAATGCAAAAGGATTATAAAATGACTTTTTTAACTTCTCGGCGGGCTCTAGTAGCTGTAAGCATGATATGTTTGCCTTTTTACAGTCTGGCCGACTTGTATAAAGTAACCTTTAGTGGTTATGTCAATGAGGTAAATGATCCTCACTCACTGGTTACCAATACAATCAAAACATCAGATCCCATAGTCGGTGAATACTGGTATGACGATCAGATGCATGACTTAAGCAGTTATCCAAATTATGTAGCTGAATCTCAATCAGCGGGAATTCGTTATAAGGCTACTATCGGTGATCTTGCTCTGACGATGGATGCCGATAAGTCAAAACTCAGATTGGTAATAGACCCACAGAACGCAGGGTCATACTTAGTCGTACCAAGTGGTATGGTCACTGATAATAACTTGTCCGTTCGCACCACTAATTTGCTAACGGAGTTTGAGACAAATAATCAGCCTGTAGGCGATGAACTGATCCCGCTCACATATGAACAGTGGTTGTCACATAGCTTTTTGTTGCGACTCTTTAATGAGCAAATTCCAGCAAGTATAACCAGAAATACGTGGATTGAGGGCACGATCACCGCAATACAAACACAGCCTTTATGCTCTGCAAGTAATACCGTGCAATTGAGCCATGAAGAACGGATCACCGTAGATGGTAGAAGTAACACTGTTGAAGGTAAAGGTAATGAATCCCTTAATCCTGCTCAGGTATTGGTGCCAGGCGCTGTGCTATGTGTTAAAGGTGCACCAGAGGGCGCAAGCCATGAATTAAGAATTGAGAATGTTGCAGGAACGGCACAAGCGCCAATCACAGTGATCAACACCGGTGGACAAGTGGTGTTTAAAAACCTAGATAGCAATGGTTATATTGACACCGCAATTGATGTGTTAAACAGTCAGCATATACATATTACTGGTGCTGGTAATCAAGCTTATGACTACGGTTTTAAAATTGATGGTCGTGTTGGTACAGTTCGAAAAGGTGTTGCTTATTACAAACGCAGTAGTGACATTGAACTTGATCATATTGAAGTGGGCTATACAACACAGTCAGGTTTTAACCTCAAAACGTTTAGTAATTGCTCTGATGGTTCAGTGCCTGCAAGGTATGCAGAGCAAGGTGAAACGCCACAATTTTATGATGCCTATAACGAGCCTTTGGTACTGCATGACTCGGTGGAACAATACCAAAGAGAGAACATGCATGATTACAACAATGATGGGGTTGTCAATCACCTAGATGCTAGCTCTCGAAGCGACATGACGTTTTATAATGCCAGTTATCATGACAATTACATTCACAATACCGGTACTGAAGGAATGTATATCGGCTCCAATGGTAGCTATCGACTGTACAAGGCCAGTGAACATGCCGATCCATTCCATTTACCAGGCTCAGGTATGGGCGGTAATGAAAGGCGTATTTGCCAATATTATCAAGCACCTGATCAACAACAGCAGGTTGCATTTGGTGATTACAATGAACCGATGGCGGGACAGCTGGTTGGCGTTAAAATTTACAATAACATAGTTGATAGAACGGGCTGGGATTCCATCAATGTAAAATCTAGCGCAGTTGAGTGCGAAGTATTTGCAAATCATGTAACGAACTTCTCTACTAAAAATTATAGCCGTGATCAGATAGGTGCTATCAGCTTACAAACCAACAGTCATTGTGATGTTTATCGCAACACCTTAGAAGGTGGCGTCGAAGGGGGTTATGGCATGGGCGTTCATGCGCCAACTCTAGGTGGTGTTATTGCCAATAATGTTATTAAAGATGCAGGTAAGGGCGGTCAATATGGGAAGGAGTCAGCCATTCAGGTACGTTTTAATACCGATGATGAACATCACAAAATGTACGATGAACAAGACCAACACATACCTTGGCAGCAGATTTACGCTGGTAAATCACACCATGTAGTCAATAACACTATTATTAACCCTGCAAAAGAAAGCGTGGATTTTCGTATCTATCGAGAAACTCACTCCATTGCTAATAACCTAATCGTTCCTGACAACACACCGATGGATGTGGCGGGAGACGTCATTGTGGTTACTAATCTTAATGCGGCTGATGATATCTTGGAAGGCGGTAATGATGCGCCATATGCTCTGAGAAGTGATACAGCCGCTGTGAATACGGGCACTGATATGCCTGCGGAATATGCAGTGGAAGCAGCGAGGTTGACGAGAGATTTAGTCAATATAACACGACCATTGCAAGGTGCTTATGATATTGGGGCGCTTGAATATGTAACACTCAGAGTGCTGATGAATGAAGGAGGGCGTGTCGTTAGCAACCCTGCAGGTGTTGACTGTCCACAAACATGCGGCGCAGTGTTCGATACCAATCAAGTGGTTACTTTGAGTGCAGTCGCAGATAGCAACCACGACTTTTTGGGTTGGGAAGGTTGCGATCAGGTGATTGATGGGCGCTGTGAAGCCATGGGTCACAAAGTGATCAAAGCGAATTTTGCTCCTAAAGTTGTAAGGATCAGCACCTTCAGTGGCACGCATGGTGATATTTTTCCAAATGGACCTGTGTCGGTTGCGCGTGGTGCAACTCAAACGATGACAATCACTCCAGCACCTTTATATCAGGTATCATCTCTATTGGTAGATGGAGAATCTGTTCCCGCTGCTAACGAGTATCTATTTGATAATGTGAGTGAAAATCACGTTATCGAAGCAAGCTTTAGTTTTGACCCAGCTTATGCGAATTTACTTCACCTCACGTTGGATGAGCTCTCAGGGAGTACAGCAACAAATAATGGAGCCCTGAGTGAAGTCAATGGAGTGGTGCAAGGTGCTAGTTGGGTGAATGAAGGTCATATTCAAGGCGCTTTGCGTTTTGATGGTGATGACTATGTAAACTTGTCTGCTCATGAATTAATGGACGTCAATCCGCAACAGCACAGCTTTACAACCACTCTTTGGTTTAAAACCACCGACAGTGGTGCGTTGATCTCTAAAGTTAAAGATGCCACTTCAGACGTGCAGTTCTACCTGTTCGCAGGTAGCAATGGAGCGTTGTACGGTAGAGTCGGTCTGGGTGGCGGAGCATATAGGTCAATCCGCAGTAGCTCAGGTTCGATAGATGATGGACAATGGCATTTTGCTGCACTTGTGAATGATCATAGTGCAGGCTATTTCAAGGTGTATTTAGATGGCCAGCTTTTGGGTAGCAAAGTGTCTGGTTTTGTACCAAGTAATGGTATGGACATTTTGATTGGTGCGCGACGTAATGGCGATAACCAATCAACCGGCAATCACTTTGAAGGGGATATAGACGATGTACGTTTTTTCAAAAAAGCCCTAGATGAGAATGAAATATTGGCGCTTTTTAGTGGTCAGTAATTAAGTCGTGACTAAGTCGTAGACAGCCTAAGTTAATTGGGTTGTCTATTTTTTTTAGCTTAAAAATTTGATTTATATAGATAAAGTAAAAAAATATGTATGACGTTGTTACTGAACATGCTGTTTTATGGTTAATTATGTATACTGTGCATAATTAACCATAAAACAGCATAGTGGCTAGATCAGATGAAAAAGATCAATTGGCATTTCCAACGCAAAGCACTTGCGCAGTCATACCTACAAACGGTGTATCAAGGAGCTGTGAGCCGTATTGCGCTACTTGATGTTCGCCGAACAGGTAAAACAACATTTTTACTCAAAGATTTGTATCCCATTGCTTTGGATAATGGCTTTATTCCCGTGTATGTGAACCTATGGGGGGAGCCTGAGAACCCGACGCTTGCCATCACTCAAGCGTTAAGTAGTACACTCAATGTCTTAAATCAGTCGGTGAAGGGTAAACTAAGCGATATTGCTAACTCAGAGATCAAAAAACTAGAGGTGGGCAATAACGTATTTGGCAAAGCTACCATAGAGTTTAGTGATAACAATGCACATAAGCCAAGCCAATCGGAGTTATATAAAATCAATCAATTGGTTGAAGCGCTATTTAACAAGTGTGGTGACAAAGCACTTATTATTATTGATGAAATTCAACATCTAGCTTCTTCGGAAAAGTTTCTGTCAGTTCAGCATGCACTGAGAACCGCATTAGATACTTATAGCGATATTAGTGTCGTGTTTGCGGGCTCTAGCCGTTCTGGAGTGAATGCTATGTTCACTGATAAAGACCGCCCATTTTACGACTCAGCCTTTATGATTGATTTCCCAAGGCTGGGAGGCGAATTCGTAAAGCACTGCTGTGACACCTTAAGAAAGCATTTTAACTTGCACTATGACCCCCTAGAAGTCGGCGACTTTTACGAAGAGATAGATAAATCCCCATTTTGGATGATGAAGCTCATGACATATTTGATGGCGCATCAAACGAGTCTAAAAGAAGGGCGTGAGTATATTAAAGCATTGATGATTCAAGATGGAGACTTTGAAAATCTCAAAAAGCGACTCAGAGAATTAGATGTTGCGGTCTTAAGTTTAATAAAGCAAGAGTGTACAGCTTTATACAGTACAAACACTATTGATAAATTGAGTAGAATAACGTCGGGGGAAATTACGGCATCTGCAATACAAACAAGTGTTAAGAAATTGAAATCAATGGTTATTATCTCTCAGTATGGCGATAAGTACTACATTGAGTCTCCCGGTTTTATCAAATATTTAGAAGATGGTATGTAAAACTTATAATTTTTTAATTAGATGATATTTACAGTTAATTTAAATAAATCATTAATTTTTGGTTTATTGTTTAATTAATTATATTTTATAAATATAGGTTTGCGTTTTCCGTTGTTATAAATATAATTCATCACCGCTTTTTTTGCGGTGTTTATCTATATTTAATAATGAGGATTTTAAAATGAACATTTGGAAAATGGACTTTTTCCGAAGTACCTTCACATATATATTGTTACTGTTTCTCAGTGCATGTGGTGACCATGATGAAATCGGTTTACCTATTGACTCACAAAAATCTAGTACGGAAAAAACAGCTGTTGTTGTTGGCGCTGGGCTGTCTGGGCTAAGTGCTGCTTATGAGCTTGAGCAGTTAGGTTTTGACGTGACAGTATTGGAAGCTCGAGACCGCATTGGTGGTCGAGTCGCAACAGTTGAGATGGGTCAGCAAAGCGGTGAAATCGGTGGTGAATTTATAGATGGTGAGACCGTTCACAAAGAACTTCATCGCTATGCCCACTTATTTGATGTAGAGCTGGCTAATACCGGCTATGAAGGGAGTATCCAAAGCGGCGCATATTACATTGATGACAACTTAGTGAGTTACGATGAGTTTGATGAGTCTTACAGTGCACCTGTAGTCACTGATTATTATCGCTTTTATGATGAACTTAGCCTGTTAGCGGATATAGTGCCCGACCCTGAAAAGCCACTCATATTAGAAGCGGCTGTCGAATTAGATAAGCGGAATGTGCAAAGCTGGATAGATGAATTGCAACTACACCCTAGTGCTAAGCAGCTCGCTGAACAGTTTGTCAGGGGGGAGTTTGATGAGCCAAAAGACTTATCTTTGCTGCATTTAGCCCAGTATGCAAAGGTATATGAAAATGTGTCAGATGACGATGTTGAGTCATTTCGTTTTTTAAAAGGTGGTCAGGCTATGACCTCGGCGTTTGCCAAAAATATCTCGGGCGATATTCTACTAAATCAAGCAGTGACAAACATTCAACAAGTAGACAATAAAATCACTGTCACAACAGTATCGGATGATACTTATACATCGGATGTGATAGTCGTGACAGTTCCTTTGAAAGTGTTAAACAAGATCACCTTTACTCCTGCATTGCCAGATGAGTTGACGCAAGCCGCTAAAAATATCAATTATGGTACACACTCTAAAGTGCTATTGCGTTACAGCAAGCGCTTTTGGCTAGAGCATAACTTGGGCGGTGATACCGTAGTGGCAAGCCTACCAACGGGTTGGACTTGGGAGACCACTGAGCGCCAAGGAGGCGAGGGTGGCATCTTGATAGCTTATACATCCGGTGATTTTAGTAAGATGCAGCAACATTGGAGCGATCAACAGGTCATCGACACCAGATTAGCTGAAATTGAGCTGATGTATCCGGGGTCTTCACAGTATTTTGTTGAAGCGAAATCTCAAAGTTGGCTAAATGAACAATGGACAAAAGGCGGGTTTTTAGCCTATGGGCCAGGCCAAATGAGCGCTTACTGGGATCTATTCAAACAACCTGTAGGACGAATCTATTTTGCAGGAGAGCATACCGACACTTTATATCTAGGCTACATGGAAGGAGCTGTTAGAAGTGGGGTAAGAGTTGCAAAACAAATCAGCGAACTGAAATTGTAATCAGTGCGTATGTCGCAGGCACCTTATTATTTTTAAGGTGCCTGATTTACTAGCCAACTATTCACTTTATCTAGTTAAGCATCTCAAACAGTGTTGGTATACGAATGATCCCACATTTTGCTTGTAGCAGCTATGGATTGCAGTAAACTGGCGCCTAGTCGTTGGCAATCATGATGGTCCCAGCGAGAGGTTTGTACCTTTCCTGCAAGTGGTTTAAATGACGCTTCCAATAAAATAGCAGCAACGCCAAATTTTTGGTAAACATACTGTGTTGCGGTTGAGTATGCCTTTGGAGCACAACCACAGCATGAGCTGATAGCAGAGTCATTCACTTCATCATTTGGCGTGTTGTAGTCATACTTTATTTGAAAATCACTATTGAGCTGATGTAATGAACGTTTAAGCGCTTTCCCCATGGGATGACTCCCTTCAACCATCATGAAGTTATACGCAAGCTGTTCATCTCCATGAATATCAATAAATAAATCAACACCATAGGACTCCATTGCTTGCTTAACGGCTGCGACTTCAGGGCAACTGGCTGGATCTGGGTCTTGCCATTGGCGATTGAGGTTGACGCCTTGCGCATTGGTACGATGATTCCCCAGCTTGCTGCCATCAGGGTTCATGTTAGTAACAATATAAAACTCAATGTTGGCAAATTGTCTGGTGAATGTTGTTGTATTTTCAAGGTAGTGTTCGAGCAATCCATCAATGATCCACTGCGCCATGGTTTCACCAGGGTGCTGTCTGGCAATCAGCCAGACCTTTTTAGCTTGTTCATGGTGATCTCCAATCCGCAATAACGTCATGTTTTCACCTAACGTTGACTTGCCTATTTGCTCAGTCATTACGTGATGGTTTTGCTGCAAACGATGATTGAGCTGATATTGTCTAGCCAAAGGGTATGGCACAAAATAGGCGTAGTAAACTATGTGCTCTGTGACATCATTATTAATAATAAGCTGCTCGTTTTGATACTGAGTTGCTACTCGAAACCAGTCAACATTGTTATATGAGGCAAACACTTGGTAATTCTGCCAAGCATTTAGGAAGCTCACCTTTGCTGCATTACACAGCTTTAGTTGTTGTGGCTCTATGAGACTATTTTCAACAGCAAAGTAAAACCATTGCCTGGTACAAGCTTGATTGTCTTTGCTGATGTTGAGCTCAATATTTTGTGCGTTGCTGGCGTTTATCACTTCAATCGAGCCGCTTTCAAAATCGGAATGTATGGTGACCATGATGTTTCTCCTGTTATGACAAATTCAATAGTTCAATACTTACACCCGTTATACAGGCGGTGGTAAATACCAATCCGATAAACGCGAGCAGCAGTGGCCAGTGAAACAGCTTTTTGAGCATGATCATTTCAGGCAAGCTTGCGCCAGCTCCTGCAATGGTCAGCGACATTACAGCGCCTAGGCTTAACCCTTTTGCCACCAGTGATGCAGCAATGGGGATCATGGTTGAAGCTCGAACATATAAAAAAGTGCCTATCAGTGCACACAGGGGGATCAATAATAAAAGGTGCACATCGGCAAGCTTGCTAAACAGTTCACTCGGTACAAAACCGTGTAAAACTGCGCCTACTGCAACGCCAATTGCCATATATGGCAGCATCATAGTTAACTGTTTAAAAGCATCTTTAGATAGGGCTGCAATATGAGCAATTGTTTGCGGCTTTTTAGCTGAGGGAGTGTCACAACAACCAGATGACGTTGTTTGGCAACTGGATTCATTGGCAGAATCGCAAGACTTGCTTGGCGTTGGAGTGAACAACTCATCGCGAATAAAGCGCTCAAAGCCAAAGTGCTGCATTAACATGCCCGAGAGTATCGCCATCGCAACAGCAAAAAATGCGTAGAATAGCGTAATACTAACGCCGAATGTGGCCCAAAGTAGCGCAATGATAAATGGGTTAAGCAGAGGGGAGGTAAATAGGAAAGCCATGACGGGGCCAAATGCGGCTCTGGCTTTGAGTAGCCCCACCATCATTGGCAGCGTTGAACAGCTACAAAATGGTGTTACCGCGCCGAGGCTAATGGCTACTGTATAGCCTCTGTTACCCGACAATAATTGACGTACTTTTGCCATGGGGAGATAGTAATTAACTACACTGACAATAAAGCTGATCACTAAAAATAGTAAGGTGAGTTCAGCAAACGTCGTAACAAAAAATTCCAGCGCATTTTGCCATTGTTGATAAGTAAACATAGATGCTCCTTGGTTTTATATTTCTAGAATATTCGAAATATAGTGTAAATTTTTTTTTTTAGTCGCAGCCTTTACAGCATTCCTCAGACAGGAAGTCGATAAGACGCTCAAGCTCTTGATACTGAGCTTGGCATCGCAGCACGCGACCTTCACGGGTTTGGCTCAATAACCCCACTTTCACCAATCGAGAGATATGGTGAGAAAGTGTTGAGCCGGGTATATCTAACTTTTCTTGAATAGCAGACACCGCCAAGCCATGGTGGCCTGCGCGTACTAAAATTCGATAGATTTCGAGCCGGGTTACATGCCCAAGCTCTGCCAGTTGGTTGGCAGCCATTTCAATTTTCATAACACGCAGTGTAAGACAGAAAAAACGACAGAACAATATATTTCTAGAAATATCGAAATATATTGTTTTGCTAAATATCGAAGATAATCTTAACCATTTAAATTTAAATAAAAATCAGCAAAATACTTAAAGAACCAATCGCGATTGAACTGTATGAAGGTTTATCTGAGGTAATTGGTATAGAGCTAAGCAATGAGCAAATAGGGCGATGTTGCATAGGTTGCTGATTGGTAATTTAGGGTGATAGAAGGTAATTGAGAAAATGTATCTAGCGAGTTATCTTTAAGAGAAAATTAGGGGCGCATCGACTCGATGGCCCCATAGGAGAAGTTAGTTACAATTGCTATATTTTCTGATTTGAGTGTTTGGCAAAGCAGCTTCTAATGCTGCTACTTGAGCACAATCAATGTTCGACCAATATATATCCAGCATCCTTAGTTGCGTTAGTGAATGCAATGGCGTTAAATCAGGTATGCGTGTGTTATCCAAGTCTAAAGAGGTTAAATTGGTATAGTTTGCTAACAATTGTGAATTGGATAGTGGAGTCGATGATAAGTTTAGGTCCTCAATATAAGGAACATGGAAGCCTTCCAAATCAAAAACTGTCTCATTGTAAATCAATTCAAATGATTTTACTGTCTGAGGCAGAGTAAGGTCTCTTAATGTGGTCAAACTTCCCGAACTTATTGTAATTTCTGATAGGTTTGGTGGTGGGCTGATATTCAGGCTGTTTAAAAGACTAATTACATGCTCTGAGCGATCATATGACACCATCCGTAGATATTTTAAGTTACTATATTGCTCTAGCCCAGTCAGTGACACGATATTATTGTTTTCAAGAGTTAAGGAATCTAGGGCAAGTACATCATAGTAAGCATTTTCACGAATAAATTTTATCAAGTTGTCATCCGTAATAAGGCTAAAATCTACCAAACTCTCAACACATTCATCCGGCAGCTCCAATAATACGGTTTCTGCAAGGGCTGTACGTGATGCTTCTAGGTCAGCACACATCATGTTTGGGGCTGAGTATATGGCTAGAGATTCCAAGTTACCTAGGCTCATCAACTCAGCCATATGGTTAACAGCTGGAAAATCAGACAGTGTCAATCGCTTAAGCTTCTTTAAGTGTGATATGGGTGTGATGCTTGTCGCTTTTGATTCCCAGATCTCCAACTCTTCTAGTGCAGAAAATTGAGCTAGCGCGGTTAAATCTTCATTTTTTGAAAACCCTTTAAGTTTCAAGCTTGTGAGCGATGAATTAGCTCCAAAATCCGTAAAATCAGATAGACCAATGTCATCATCAGAGTTGTCATCATCAGAGTGATTATTGGTCAGTGTGAGTGTTGTAAGTCGTGATAATTTACTGATATTTGGTAACTCATCAATACGGGCTTGAATTGACAGGTGTTGCAGTTCTGTAAGGTCAGAAATGCTGCCGATGTTGCTGATATCACTAGTAAAAATATCCAACTCCTCAAGTTTATTCAGTTGGCTAAGGTATGCTATATCCAAAGAGCTAGATGTATTTATATGCTGGATGCTTAGCTTAGTGAGTGAATTAACAGGGGCGTTTAGACTGCTAATATCTATTGAATCATCTATCGTTAACTCAGCCAACTCAGGTAAAGATACAATCCATGAAATGTCCATAGCTTGTGCGTTTCTGCCAACTGTTAAGTGAATGAGTTGTTCTAAACTTGCCAAAAAGCTTAGCGTAGTTAGGTTGTTATTGCTTAGCGTGAGTGCCGTAAGATTGCTTAAAGAGTTTAAGCCTGCGGTATTTTCCAACTCAATGCCACGAAGGGACAGCGTTGCTAGCTCTGACAGCGTTTTGATAGTGTTGATATCGAATGCTCGGTTATAGCCAATATACTTATACTCCAATGCTAAGGATGTAAGCTTGGTAAGATCTCCAATGATGCTGAAATCTTCAATATTGGCATCTCTAAGAACTAACTTTTCTAGGTTAGGAGTCGATGCAAGTGCACTGATATCACTAACATTGAGGTTTGCCAATGTTGCTTCTTTCAAATTCGGCATTTGTGATAGAAAAGACAAAGAATCAATATTACTAACATTATCTAAACTTAACTTTTCTAACTGAGATAGTGATGATAAGGCTCTGGCGTTATACACTTCTAACCTCGATAAATGAAGCTCGGTTAACGATGTTGGAAGTTCTGATATGTCAAAGAGATCATAGCTAAAATAAATAGATTGTAGTGTTAAAGACGTTAAGTTTTGAAAGTTTGATAAATCAATGGTTGAGTTATACGTTCGGGAATAGATAGATAGCGACTTTAGAGCGGTTAAGTTGTTTAGTGCTGAATAATCAGTGTCAACGTAGTCATCATGCAGTGTTAAGTCTTCTAATTGTGTTAGCGATCCAAGTATTTCAAGTCCTTCAAGATAAGTACTTTCAATCTTAACCGACACCAATTGTGAGAGTGTCTGTAAGCCTTCTAATGAGCGGATAGGGACACCTTTACATTCAATAGCTTTGGTACCCATATCAAGCCGAGAGATGTTCATACATGCTAATAAGGCTTTGTCGGGGAAAACATCCGCTGAAGGCTGAGCGTAAGCGTTTATTGTAACAACAAACTCTTTGCTAGTGGTTTGGCTATCATTGTCGGTAGCGCTTAACTTAAGTGTGATAGTTTCATCTTCGGTAATATCCGGTGCAATGAACTCAATAGTATTTGTATCGGTGTTTGATAGCTCAACGGTGGTCCCTGCGGTTTGTTCCCAAACGAAACTTTTGATTGAGCCATTATTGCCAGAGGCTTGTGCAGAAAATGAGAACGTATCCCTTTCCTTAACTGTTAGGTCTCCAGCTGCCATGATGACAGGGGCTTGATTTTGCGATTCTGATGTTTTGTTATCACTATTTCCACCACATGCTGTTAATGCAAGCGTGAGTATTGAAAGTGCTAGTCCCTTAGTGTTGAGTATCTGTTTCATACTACCCTTATGAATTATTAAATTTAATTGTTGTTAGCTTTAATGCGCAGATTGTATTCTTTTTAGGAAAATCTGTACAGCGGGGTGTGCGAATAAAGCCGAGTCTATTATGAGGAAGCTACAAGCTGAAAGTCTCCGTATTTCTATCTGTTCGGGCAAGTTTGGCTAGCAGGCCTGCGACTATAGTAACTGACATATACATAGCAATTTCCTTGGCATTCAAACCAGCTTGACTTGCAAAGGTGGGAGCTAAGCCATAAAAGCTGCCATTAATGATCCCTGCAAAACATACAGCGGTCAGTGATTGAGGCACTCTTTTAAAGTAACCCCATAAGCTGACCTGGAGGGGCTTGAGAGGTTTCGGGTGTATCCTACGTGTTATTGAAATTGGCACAATACCAAACGACAATGCAATGCAGATAAGAAACAGCGGAGCGTACCCCAACTGTGGGAATTGCGATAGTGCAAACTGACCTACAACCATACCCAAATAGGACGTTAACATATAAAATGAAAACACACGTCCACGTTGCTCTGGCGCCGCTTGTTCATTGAGCCAACTCTCTAGCACCATGTAATTACACATCATTCCTAAGCCTACCACCAAGCGTAGTACTAGCCATATGTAGATGTTGTCGCTAATACCATGGCTTGCGACACAGGCCGTTACAACCGCGGTACTAGCAGAAAAAGCTCTGATGTGACCAACAGATTTGATCAAGTGGTAACCAAGTTTAGAACCAAATAATAGGCCGATGTAGTAAAACGAGGTGAGCAG
>NZ_MNAN01000036.1:19959-47673 GCF_001854475.1 Pseudoalteromonas byunsanensis | reverse complement strand
GCGCAGTACACATCAAGGTTATGCGCTTTACCTACTGCTCCATAAAACACCTTTTCAAACTGTGTGGTGAGTTTTACCCAGTTTTGCGCTTGAATGTTTAATCGTTTTAGAATGGGGGCTTCGTGTTGCTCTATGTAGCCACGCTTGTCGGTGCGAATACATTTGCCCGTGAGCTCAACAAGTTCTAAGTAAGATTTAAGCTCAAATGGTAAACCTTTTGGCATGTGTTTTCTGGGGCACCCTGCAAAGCGTGCAAGTACCTTGGGTTGTTTGCCCGCTTGTACATGTTCACAACGTAGTTTGATACTGGTATGGGCCGACTCTTCAGGCGTTTTTGCCATCTTCGCCCTGATAGGGTTTAAATCTACATAAGCCATGCAGGCCATTAATGCCGCCTCATCTAACAGCGCTTGGCTTTTAAACCTCCCTTCCCAAAAATGACCCGTGCATTTATCTTCTTTATTGGCTCTGCGAGCAATATGCTCATTCAGAACACGCATAAACCAGCTGATACTTGATAACCTAGTCCGATACTCTTTTATTTCTTGGTTTAAAAAGAAGCGCTGACCTTTATCTAAGCACACCCCTTGTAAGTACATCAGAGCAATCTTTGAGCCTTTAAACAACTTGTGCCAACGAAGTAGTATTGCTTTATCACTCAGTCTTTGGGCTTTTTTATCATCTATATAAAGCACCACATGGGTATGATTACTCATCACCGCAAAAGCACACACATCAATACAAAATATCTGTGCTAAAAATAGCAAGCGCTGCTCTACCCAACCTCGACGATGCTCGTATGATTTACCCGTGAATTTATCTTCACCGCACAAAAACGCACGGCGAACACAGCGTGACACACAGTGATAATAAGGCGTATCTGACAAACTAATTTGCCGCTTCCTTGCCAATCCCATCGTTCACTCCTTGAACTTAGAATTTGATTCAATTTTGAGAAGTTAAAAGTGTAGGCTAGCCACTCAAAGATTCAAATTTGAGTGACTGTCCTTTTTAATTTTTATCAGAGAAGCTAAAAGTGTAGGCTAGCCACTCAAAGATTCAAATTTGAGTGACTGTCCTTTTTAATTAGATGCTTGAACTTAGAATTTAATTCGATTTTAAGAAGCTAAAAGTGTAGGCTAGCCACTCAGAGATTCAAATTTGAGTGACTGTCCTTTTTAATTAATTTAGTGACTGTCCTTTTTAATTATTAATTAATTTGAGTGTTAATTCGCTGAGTTAACTATCAAGCAAGTTCAGATCACAATCTATTTTATAGCTTTTGCTCACTGACTCAGTTCTATCCCTGTAACCATACTTCTCAATCAGTACACTAACCGCTTTGTTATCTTTAATACCTAGATTTAAAATATGACCTCCTTTTAGTTCTGATCCTCCATCCAAGTTCAGTTTAATTAACCCCTCTTCAGCAACTACTTCTTTATATCCAAGCGGTTCATAGCTTTTCATACAAGAATAGAAGCGACCTAGCCTTCCTTTTGTTACTGGAAGCTTCAAGTTCTCATTGCTGATATATAGTTCTTTGTAGAATGAACTATCATTTAACGCTTTTATTTCACTAAGTTCGGTCTGTTCTGACCAAGTATTTAACTGGTTTAAGTTACAATTAACGGCAAATAAATGTGTTCTCCAACTATTTACATCACTGTATTTCGCTACAAAAAAAGTAAATGTTTCTCTTCCGGCTGTTTGTAACCCTATCCTATATTGATCATTCACAATTAAAGATACCTCATCGCGTTCACCTTCATTTGCAGCTATCCATTCAATAGGTTTGTAACTTTTCAAACAATGTTGAAACTCACCTAACACCCCATTTTTTTGCCTTAGTTCAACTACCCCAAAGGTAGTTGACTCGACTGCATATGGAGTAGTTGGTGACAACTTTAATAAGTTGTTTAACTTTTCACTGTGATCTGGAACGATTAGAAAACTAATACCTCCAGTAGCTCCAAGAGCAATGAGTGAGCCCAGCACGAGCTTATCTTTTAACGAATATGGTTGGCTCATATTAATTTCCTCTCAAAGCACCATAAGTACCCCAGCCACGTCTCATGTATAAGCTTGGGTCGTAACTAACATCATAATATGAGTATGTAAAACGGGTATTGAAGTCTTTGGTAAACTGGAGTCCACTGAAGTTTTGGTCCACAGGTTTCACCCAAGACCATTCAGAACTGTTGAAACCAGAACCATAAACGTCATAGTTGCCTTTAAGTGCAGCGTCGAATCTAGCAGAAGAGAACATGGTTGCTTCCACACCTATATCAACACTAGGGTTAATAATCTTTGCAGCAGCGCCGCTTTCTAAACTAAAGTAGCCACCACCGTTTATTTTCCAAGAGTTAAAATCAACTGAAGCCCAAGTGCCTACCGCAAATGCTCCTTGTATATACTTCAAATCTACACTCGGCGTCACACCAACAGCCAGTGTCATACCACCATTTTGCTTCGCTTCATTGTATATTTGAGCTATCTGCTCTCTATTTTGATATGCAGACCCAGCTATATCCGCAGCTTGGTAACCAGCATAGGCTTTTGCAAATTGCAGGGGTTTATTCCACACCCCAAGTCCCATTAATCCGGCATTGATCCCTTTAGACACAGGCAAATGCCAAGGACTATTATTTGAACCACCAAAATAATCTCTTGCTCTTGCATTTTGAGCCTCCAGTGCTGGATTATTTGCTACCAACTGAGGTCCCGCCAAAGAAGCAATATGTTGGTCACGTACCATTTCATAATGCTGTTGCTCATAAAAATTCAACGCTTTATATACGCCCCCACTCGCTAGTGGGTTGCTAACCAGAGATTCAGCTCTTGCACGTTGCTCTAGACTTAATCCATAAGGGTTATCTGGCGTTGAATCTAGGAAGCCTCCAAACGGGTCTTTGGTTGATTTTTGGATAACTGGTAACGCCATATTGACTAGGTCTTCATCTAATTTGAAACCAAACTCGTCTACACCTGCATAGTAGCGATTCAACTCATAATTCAGCAATTTTTCGTTGACTATACCTTGCATGTTTTGATGACTAATATCATCTTGGCTAGCAGCAAGTGCTTTATCCAACGACCAAGCATTTGGATCGGTAACGGGTGAGAACTTACCTGTATCTGGGTCGAGTGAACTCGCCCCATTTTGTTTCGCTTTTGGCTGGGTGCTAGTCGGCTTACTCGCTAAACCACTAACGATAGAATTCCCCAACGCATTGCCAAACGCATCAACCGCTACATTGCCAAAGTTCCAGCTTGCGTCATTACCAAACAACTTATCCGCGCCATAGCTTAAAGCATTATTGGCTATACCACCAAATGTATCCAGCACGATATCTCCCGAGGTCATTCCACCTGCGAGGGTGTTAGGGTCTCCAAGCCCAACCTTGCTACCAACATAAGAGGCCAGCGCCGAAGCCGCCACGTTGCCCCATCTAAAGCTCGCTTGATTGTCCACAAGCTTGTTAGCTGCATATGAGCTGATTGCGGTTGTCGCCCCCATCACTGCTCTACCGGCTGCAGAGTACTTAGCCCCATCCATTGCCCATTTAGCTGACTGAGAAGAGCTTAGTACAGAACCAGCTCCCGCAGTTGCGCCTGCAGTCAACCCCGACGCTAAGGCATTTTTTAACGAAAAGCTATCGACGGCACCAATAGCTTTACCTATTCCTTGAGAAACTACCGAACCCACAAAGCCACCAATCCCTGCTGCTAATGCGCCTGCAGCTCCAAGACTTCCACCCATTGCAGCTAAACCTGCCGCCATTGTGGACCCATACACAGTGCCAGCGGCCCCAGCGACTCCAGCGGCAGCTACTGACGTTCCAGCAGCAACCGTAGTACCAGCTGCTGCGGTTGTCCCAGCTGCTGCTGAAGCTGTTGTCGCGGTAGTCGTCGTTGCTCCAAGCGCACCTGATGCCGCACCCGCTGTATAAATCGTCGCAACCACAGCCACCGCTATCATCACAATAGACGCAACCTCACTACACCCAGCCTGAGGCGGTGGTGGCACATACGGCATAGTTGGGGTGGTATCGCCAATCACTTCGCCTAGGTTCATCGGCGCGAAGTTGTTGTGGCTGTTGAACTGGTTTGCTCTCGCTGGTATGTCTAACACCAAGTTTTCGCGCAGCTCAGTTCCTAAACCTACACCATTTGCATCGGCTATCACATACCACAAGTCTTCACTGCCGTAGTATTGCATCGCTATGCTTTTCAGAGTGTCGCCATTTCGTACTTGGTGGCGAGCCATGATACTCAAGTCATTCGCAATCGGCGCACTAAAATGATTGTCTTTTATCGTATTTAAGCCCGATTTATTGATTTCACCTAGATAATTGCTGCCACTGTATAAGTGATAACTCCCCTGAGAAACACCATTAATCGCGTCTTCTTCAAAACCCACCATTGATGAGGCATGCGACGCAACATCAATTGGGTCCCCAGTTTTTGGGTCTATCTCTGTACGTGTATCGCTTTGGTCTGTTGCGCGTAGCAGGCGGTCTTGCTTACCCGTGACTTTTGAAAGCAGTTTACCTTCAGTGTCATAGCGCATATACCTCGAGCTAACACGTTTGTCGCCATCATAGCCATCGTCAGTGATGCGCTCTTCAACCCTAGTACGGTTGCCGTTGGCATCATAACTAGAGAGTGTTTCTGCATCTTGCAAGCGTTCGCTGTCTCGATGACCCTCACGCCCAACACCCGCTGTTTTGGTTTCCAGATAACTATCTCTGCCTTCGTATGTTTTATTAAAGTCATGAATTAACTCCGTAACTCCAGCCGGTACATTACCTCTTCTATGATAGGAATAGGAGTCTAATCGCCCTGCAACATGATATTTGAAGTCTCTAGAGATAGTTTGTGTGGTTAAGTTAGACTCTCCCCATGCATCCAAGTAGGTAAACTTGATGGTCGGGTCACCTAAATCTCGGTTAACTATCTCTATCGCTTTATCCTCAACTGCAGTTGATGCGTTCAATATTGCAAGAATTCGCTCATCTGAAATACTTCTCTCTTTGATTTCAACAACTTCACCCGCTTGGTTATGATCGGTGGTGGTAATATGCTTGATAGCTCCGCCGTACATCACGTTAGCGAAAATAGTTTCACCACTTACATCTTTGTATTTATACTCAGCTGTAGCCCCTTCATATAACCCTGCATACTCTTTTTTGGTGGTGACCTGCCCCATGGCGTTGTAAAGGAATTCGCTCGATTTTCTCCATGCGGTTAATTTGCTACCCGGTTTATTGTCATTGAAATAGCCAATCTTATTCGGGTTGTAGTAAGCATCTACCTGGGCCAACTGCCCCCAACTGTTGTATTGATAACGTTGAGCCGCCGTAAAATTATCACTCACTACATAGTCCTGTTGGCCAGCATCATTATAATGAATAAGCTTGCCCCGTTCTTTCAGTGATATGGCACCATTTATAAATGTCCCACCATCAATCTTTACTCGATTGTTGTTGTCGTAGGTAAACCAATAGCTCTTAACTATTTCTTTTACTTTTGGTTCATCATTGGTTGTCGACTCTGCAGATGCGATGCTCTGAGTGCTTTTCGTTTCATAACTACTTAACATCATAGGGGTTGAGCGCAGCATCAAAGGGGCAGACTGGATTGTTGGCTCACTCGCTAATGTTGTGACTGAACCTACACTCATCACACTACTGTCTGAACTTGATACCGTTGCATACAAACGTTTTGAGGTCGTAGCGCCATAGTTGTCTGTTACGTCAATAGTTACGTAAAAACCAGTTCTAACCGGTTCAAGTATTCCCACTCGTGGAAATGCTGAAAACTGCAAAGAGACTCTGTTACTAGTCGTCTGCGCTTTACCCACAGACACCCAGCTTGGTATGGATGAAATACGCACATTCGTCGCAGTTACCCCATTTTGGTCAGACACCGTCACTGTGCCGCCCCCTGCATATCCGCTATTCGAGTAGCTAATACTGCCTGAAATTGTAGTTGCGTATTGTGCTACACTCTCGATTGTAATTGGCTTTTGTACCCAGCTGCTATATGCCCCCTCATTGTCTTTCACTCTGACTTTAATCCACTGTTCACCGGTGCCTGTTGCCGTCACCGACACATTGCTGCCACTGCCAGAAATATTTAGCCCACTAGATGCTTGCCATTCATAACTACTGATACTGCCATCTGAATCACTGGCAGACGCAGACACGTTAACAGCTGCGCTTTTAGTCATTTTTGTCGGTGCGCTCAAAGACACACTAGGTGCTTTATTGAGAGGCAGGGTGATGAGGTTGATTAGTTGCGGCGGTGACCACAGAGTCCAGTTGCCATTGGCATCTTTCGCTCTAACCTGAATAGTTTGCTGTCCTAACTCTGTAACTGTAAAGCTTACCGTTTGACCACTTCCCGATAAACTTATTCCACTTGATGTTTTCCATTGGTAGGTATATTCATAGGGTCCAGGTGCCGTCTCACCCGCAATTGCGGTCGCACTTTGCCCTACAGAAACTCTGCTCGAAGACACCGTTAAACTTGGTCCAGGTTCAGTTGTTAAAATACTCACATCAAAGTAGCCAATCTTAGTGGTGCTGGCCCCTTCGTTGTCAAATACCCTAACCTTAACCCAGTATGTGCCTGGTGATTTTGCAGTTAAGCTAACATTACTACCGTTACCGGTGAGCGTAACACCGCTGGCCGTTTCCCATTCATAACGTGCTATTGAACCGTCAGAATCACTTGCAAGTACTGTAGCAGACCAATTACCGAACGTTTCACTGGCTAAGTTCATCGATACAGTCGGTGCTTGGTTAACTCTGACCACTCTAATTTCGCGGGTCACCCAGGCACTTTGTTCATCGTCATTGTCTACCGCAGCCACTCGAATCGAGTGCGTACCGACCGACATACCTGTTACGCTGATTTGTGCACCACTGCCTGTTTTTTGTAAGCCAGAGCCAAGTTCCCAAACATAGTGGCTAATAGAACCATCGCTATCACTGCCTGAGGCAGTAATTGTATCAAACTCGCCTAAGCCGATTTCAGCTGGCGCATTCAATGACACCGTTGGCGCCACATTAGGCGCTGTCACTGTGATGCTACGCGTCACCCAATCACTTTGAGCACCATCGTCATCAACGACCGCAGCTCTGATCGTATGGGTCCCCGCTGAAAGGCCTTTAACTCTTATCTGCGAGCCTGAACCTATTTGCTCTAAACCACTGCCTAAGTCCCACACATAGTTTTGAATTGTTCCGTCACTATCACTGCCTGAAGCTATCACGTCTACCGTTTGACTAAGGGAGATTTGTGATGGTGCAGACAAAGATACCGTCGGATTCAAATTTGGCTGTACAACAGTCACGTAATACATCTTTCTTTGAGTAACGACAAGGTCCTTCGCATCATTGCGCTCTAACGCTTCGAGCGTAATAGCATAGCGCTGTTCACTAATATTACTGGTTGTTGGTGTTAATGAGAGCGTGTTATACCTATTTGTGATTTTCGCCCATGCAGGGCCTCCACCTGCTATTCGTACCTGATCTCTTGGTACCGCAAATCCCGAAATATCAATCGACTTGGTTTTATTTGCTTCCATGGAGAAGGCAACTTCGCCGTAAACTTTGAACTTAAACCAACGTGTCTCTGATGCTCCTTGTGCACTGGCGGTTACTTTTATGAAGTACTCTCCCTCCTGTCCTCTAAGAGACCCCCTCATATGTCCATCACTTTCAACTTTAACGCCCGTTGGTTGATACTGTAATGAATATGACAGATTTAAACTTGAATCTGTAGCACCAAAGTATTTCGCTACATCAAAATTAAGTGTTTGTGTTTCTCGTATGGTGATGTCTGGTATGCCAGTCGATGTGATCGGTTCAACATTTTCAATGGTATACACAAAACTGTGTGTTTCTCTCAGCCCAGTGATGTTATCAATCGCGGTGATACTCACTGTGTGTGTGCCACTGGTATCATATCTTAATTTACCTGAGACCTGACCACTGCTATTTATCGACAAACCAGCTGGTAAATTTCTGGTCTCATAGCGACGACTCGTAGCACCATTTAAATCAAATGAATTGGCTACGTTAAAGCTAACAGTTTGACCTTCTTTGGCCGTTCTATCTTGCAGCGGAGGCAAGTTTGATAGAACTGTTACTTGCTCTTCAAACCAGCCACTCCACAAACCTTGGTTATCTAACACTCTAATACTCACGGTTTGCTCACCGACTGCCACCGCTTTTAGTCCAACGGAAATAGGCGAGTAGTTGTTATAAAACTGCTGAATATGGGAACCGTCATTGAATGTAATGCCTGAAGAGAGTTTCATCTCATATCTTTCTAAATACCCATAAGTCTCTTTATCAGCACCATTGAATGAAACAAAGAATGTGTCGTCCTTTTTAACAGAGGACTTAACCTGAAACAGAGTCAAATAACCAGGCCTGTTCGTATCTCCTACGCCGGAAGGCTTAACAAGCATCCTAAATTCTTGTTCAGTCCTTTTGGTTGGATCGGCGACCGAATAGGCGGTCACTGCTACACGATAGCTATACTGGGTACCTTCTTTAGGAGTACCTGTTAACACATTACCTTCGCGCTTCAATCCGTTAATACTGCCGGTGTACATTTCTTGTTCTACGCCATCCACTATTTTGTAGAATCTGAATCCACCGATCCCAATTTCGCCGATTTCGGCGTTGAAGTACTCACTAAAGTCTTTGTTGTAAAGTATACCCACCTCAGCTGACTGATCTTCAATGGGTTTTACTATAGTTGGAGCAGGTATACTGTCACCCACGTCTGTGACACGGATAAGGTGTCTCACGCTGTGATACTCTCGCCCAACTTCTTGCGGCTCCCTAACCTCAAAGGCATAGGTTTTCACCTGACCGTTACTGGTCGCTAAAATACCAATATCTATTCTTAGCGTCTTTGTGCTACCACTGGTCGAAACAACTTTGATGGTCCCTTGCATCTCATTATCAAAAATCTGTGAATAAGTAGCGTGATAAGGAATAGTAATGTAGAAGTAGTCTCCCTCTTTCTTATTGTGAACCTCCACCTGCGTCACTTGTAACCACACAGCCTTCACTATCTCTGTGCCATCATGCTTTGTGCCGTCATCATCAACCGCTCTTGCTGTAACACCGAATTCAATATTATCTCTATCGTTGCTGCTTAAGATAGGACCTGTAATCAAGCCGGTACTTGCATCAAACGTCACACCCGGCGGCTTACCCCAACTGCCCCAGTTCACCTCGTATTCATAATTGAGTGTGGTGTCATTAATCACAAAGTAATCTTTCACGTCTATAGTAAGTGGATCACCCTCATTGACCGAAACGATATCCTTTCCAGTTTCACGCAGTGAAATTGCCTCTTTATCATTCACCGTCAAATCAAATGACCACTGTGCAGAATAACTAGGGTCACTCGTGTGTGCGGTAATCGTGATGCTATATGGGCTGTTATTAGCCGCGCTATATTTAAGTTTTTTTGATATTACACCGGTGCTGGTGTCAAATTCTAACCCTGGTGGTAGCGCTGAAATGCTATAGCGAGTAATACTAAGCTCAGAGTCCTTAACTTCAAATTTACTAGACGTATTCAGGTCAAATGTTCGGCCTTCATCTTTGGTAAATGCAGCTCTCGGTTTTGTCTCTATTCTATCTGCATGATTTATCTGTAAATCAAAATACCACTGTTTGGTATAGCTATTTCCCTGAACATCTTTGGTCAAGATGGTCACAGCCACGTTTTCGTACGTACCCTCCATGTCGTACGTCAGAGGGATAGATACAAGACCATTTGCAGAGCCTACCTGTATTGGGTCTTGGAAGCCATCTATACGAAACCCTGTAACTTCAAGGTTTGGAACAGTAATATTGAACTTACTTGCTAAATCTAAGTTAAGCGTTTCACCTTCAGTTTTGGTTATTAAGACTTTGTCGGCAACAGCTATGGGTTCAACATTCTCAACATTGATAAAGAAGCTACTCTCGACAAAATAGTCAGTAAAGTCAGGGTCAGTCACCTTCACTTTTACTTCATATCTGGGTTGCGCGTTATAGCTGATATTTCCTGTGATATGGCCGGTGTCTTCATCCAATGTCAGCCCTGGTGGTAAGTTGGTCGCTTCATAGACTAACTTTTCTACAACTACACTCTTATGAAAGTTATGTTGTAGATAGATAGCTACATCATCCCCCTCATTAATATACTTATCTGGAATTCTATCAACAATAATCGGTTCTTTAACCTGTAAAATACCGTTCTTAACCTCTATGCTGCGTCGATTGCCCACTGCATCATAAGTGTAATCCACCCGAGCAATCACCTCCCCTGCAACCCATTGAGGCTCAGAAGTGGTAGATTGATTGTTGTATTGCATGGTTTCAGTCCATTCAATACGTCCATGGCTATCGTAATGAGTTTCAGTTTCGTGATATATAGCTCGCCCTAAGTCATCCATTGACAGTTTAATCTCATTGGTACGTCTACCTTGCAGGTCGTATTCAAACTCTGAATAGGCATTGGTATGATGGTCTGTAATGCTCTTCAACCAACCATTTTCATAATAGCTGTAGCGCACGTCCTGATCATACGTGTTGGTTCGTTCGACCAAACGTCCAAGGTTACTAATCTCAATCTCATCACCATTATCATTCAACGTGTTGACGGTATGCTCGCTTTCGCTCCAGTTTGCACCATATCTATTGGCGAACGTTTGGCCCGATAGATATTTACCTGATACTAGTTGACCGAAGTCGTTATACTCATGTTCAGAGAACTCATCTTTGCCATTTTCATCTATATTGAAATAGTCTTCACGCGTAAGGTTTCCATGCTTGTTATATCGATAACTCTTTATACGCTCAGCTTTATGATCATCGTAGTGCTCAATGCTGTAGATCACATTACCTAGCTCATCAAACTGATAAGTAAACTCGCCACCAAGCGCATTAACGGTTTGATAGCGATTACCCAGTTCATCATAGAGATGGGTATTGGCAGTGCGATATCGAATCCCAGCTAACCCGTCAACCACCCCAAACTGGCCCGTTTGTAGCGTTTGGTCAAGCTTATTGTATTGATTTACACTCACCCGACCTAACGCATCTTGTGTCGATACTTTACGACTGTACAGGTCATACCCGTAATTCGTAATATGACCTTCACCATCTTTGTGACCAAGCTGATTACCCTTTGCATCAAAACGGAAGGTTTGTCTGGCCCCATTCGCATCTTGTTTACTTACCAAATTACCGTACACATCGTAGGCGTAGATATTTTCCAAATCACCATTCGCTGCTGTCGTACCATCTACATAAGTCACATTCACCGTAGGTAAGCGCTCTTTAATCACTTTATTTTGATGGTTGTATTGCGCATATGTGGTGTTGCCCATTGCGTCAGTGAGTGCAATCACATTGCCCCAACGGTCATGTGTTTGCATAATAACTGGGTATTGCCAACCATCTTGGAAAAAACGAGGCTGCTCAATACGCTGTGCATTCCCCATTGCGTCTCGGTGAATAATAGTTTCGCCATTAAGGGCATGAGTGGTTTTGGTTAAGCGACCCGCTTTATCATATTTATGGGTTTTTAGTACCCCATCTCCTTTAGTGGTTTTCCATAGCAGGCCTTCTTGGTTGTATACATACACTCCTTGGTAATCTTTTTTCACCTCACCAAACGCATTGTAGATGGTCTCAAATGAAAACTCCGAAGTAGCAGGTCTTGGGCCATTTGCCATTACTCGATTTAGCGACTTTTTAATCACTTGACCATTGTTGTTGTAGTCATAGCTAGTTAACAACGCCTTGTTTGTGGTCACATTGTTCGCTGAGTACTCAGTATAAAACGCGCGGCTTTGCGTCAATAACCCTTGCGCATTGTAATCATGCACTGTTTCATAACCCAACGCGTTGAACTCGCGCACCAATTGGCCCCTGTTGTTGTACTCATGGCGTGTCACTTTGTCACTGGGGGTATTTGTAGGTGCGGTTAAATCCCCCGAACTGGTATTGTACGCTGTGAGGCGACTTGCGTGTTCTCGCTGCTCAACCATATTGCCCAAGATATCGTATCCATAGGACGTTACCTGACGACCTAATGTGCTAGCTGTCGCATCGGTCCTAGAGCCTGTGACATTACCGCCCACATAAGAAGTCTTGGCGTTTGCTTTGTGAATTAAACGGCCCAACGCATCATATTCAAAGAGTGTGGCATCATTGATATCACTGGTGTTTTGCCCTTGATACGCCTGTGGATTGCTTAATGTGTCTGTGGCCACTGTTAGCGCTGTACGCACGTTACCCAGCTCATCGTACTGACGATAATCGATGACTTGCTCTTTGGAAGCGTAATTGAACCGAGAATCGCTCTCAACATCGACCTTTACATCCTGATATACAGTGTGGGTTACTCGACCCATATCGTCGTAGTAATACTCAGTGACGCGGTTGTGTCCGTCGGTATCATTACCCTGTGTGCCCGCAGGTGGCACATACAACTGAATAGGAGCTGTCACTGCAACCGCATATTCTGTAGTCGATGCCAGTTCACCATAGCCGTTATAGCTATGCGTGGTTAAGAAGTTACCCGCATCTACTGAGGCTACTTTTTGGCCCAGCTCGTTGTAGTACTTAGACGACACCAGCGCGTTAGTATTTGCAGACCAAGTCCCGTCAACCAGTTGCCTTCTTTTGATTTCTTGACCAAAGGCGTTGTAGGCAATCCGAGAGCTCTGTACACCGATATCAATTTGTCGCTTGCGCCCCGCTTTATCATATGAGGTTGTAATGATTCGGTCTTGACTGCTGTTGCTAACCAGCCCAATTGGATTATCTGATTTTAGGTTACCACTGCTATCGACCATCTCATCCAAGGAAGGCGTCTCTGTTACCGATGGTGAATAAGGTGTTTCGGCAGCGTATTTAATGAGTTTAACTTGCTGGCCGAGCGCGTTGTAACGCAGCTCAGTCACATTACCTTCACCATCAATGTTAAAGCGCACATTATTGGCGCTGTCATAGACTTTATGTTGCCTTACATTGCCTTGATAAGAACTAATAATTCGCCCTAAGGCATCATACACCGAGTACGAGGCTGTTGCAGGGGCATGGCTTGTTGCTGCCTGTCTGACAATCGTTTGGCGCCCCGCTAGGTTGTATTCAAAACTCGTTACCGCAGTTTCTACGCCACTCAGTGGTTGGTTATCTTGCTGCGCTTCTTCCGTTATTTGGCTGACATTACCTAGGCCGTCATAAGCAAAGGTTTTAACGACTTGTACGTTCGTTTGTTCACTTAGAACGCTACCATTCCACACCTTCACGGTATGTAACGGACTACGCTCTTGCGTTAGCTGCCCAGCCACGTTGTAGCGGTAAGTCCACGTCGCGCCTTTTTGGTTGGTGTAACTGGCTTTGAGGCCATTGTCATAGTAGCTGTAACGCTCGGTCGTGCCATCGGCGTGACGCTGCCATGTTAGCAGCCCTCGGGCGTTAAATTCTGAACTGCTAACACGAGCATTGCTGAACAGGCTGCCAGCAAAGTGCGAATGTAAATCAGCATAATTCAGTGTGCCGGCATTGAGTTTGCTGTTTAGCGTGGCATTGCTAAGCAGTGAATTACCATATGCAATGGTGCTGATACTCTCACTGACTTCATTGTAGCGTTGCTCAGTGACATGGCCTAGTGCGTCAATGCTAAAACGCAGGCGTCCGGCTGCATCGTAGAATAGCTGCGTGTCACGATTGGCGCTCGAATTAGTAATATGTTTAGAGAGCGTTTCAATATTGCTGCTGGCACCAAACGATACTAAATCAGCATAGGCGATGGTGGAAGTTAATTGGCCCGCAGCATCATAACGGCTTTCTTTAACGCTGGCGCCTGACCCCTCTAACAAGGTGATGGTAAAGCGTGCTTGGCCTTTATCGTTATACAGCGTACGTACACGGCTATCTGAGGTGATATCTCCATATTTTGTCAGCTGAGCGGCTGTCAGTGTACCTGCGGATAAGTGGGTTTTCGCGGTACTGTCTAACTTGGCTCGTTGGCCCCAACGCGTGACTTCAAATACTCGGCCTTGCGCATCATAGTGCCACTGAGTGACTCCGCCGTCGCCATTGATATGCAACGACTTGCGACCATTTTCATCATAGCCTGTGTAGGTTGAAATGGCGGTGTTCGCATCAGCAAATTGATTTACTTGTGTTTTTAGCGTTTCGACATTTGGGCTTGATAAAAAGTTTTGATACTGATGCTGGGCAATACGCTGACCATTCACATCGTAGTCAAAACGCGTTATCTGATATTGAGTACTGCCGGTCGCCGTTGACTTTTTAACTGATATCAGTGTGGCGGTTAGTTGGTTCGCTTCGTTGTAGGTAAACAGCTCAACTTTGTTACGCTGACTGTCAATCGCGGAGACTTTCTTAACCAAATTGTTATTATTGTCATACTGATAGGTGGTTACCTGCGCGCCTTGACTGGTCTTTGCCAGACGGCCTAAGGCATCATATTCGTATTGCGTAGTGAGTGCGTTATTGCCTGTGCCCTGCGTCACCTCCAGCTTGTTACCCAAGCCATCGTACTGGTACTGAGTCAAGCTTTGACGCGTGCCGCCTTGGTGTACTTGCACCTCGGTCGCACGACCTTGGCTATCAAAGGTGGTGGTTGTGCTGTGGGTAAGCCCTGCACTTTGGTTACCACCGTTGACCACGGTATTGATTTGCTCGCTCTTAATGACCTCACTGCCATGTTTGTTATGCGCAAACGTGGTGGTCAGTTTTAAACCGCTCGGGTCAGTAATACTGGCCGTTACTCGGCCGACTTTATCGTACTGAGTTTCTACCTGATTGCCGTTGGCATCGGTAACTAGT
Organism: Pseudoalteromonas byunsanensis; assembly: GCF_001854475.1. Taxonomy (GTDB): domain Bacteria; phylum Pseudomonadota; class Gammaproteobacteria; order Enterobacterales; family Alteromonadaceae; genus Pseudoalteromonas; species Pseudoalteromonas byunsanensis. The sequence continues at coordinate 32,782 of NZ_MNAN01000036.1, read as the reverse complement.
TGAACACGGTTGTTTTTGTCGTAGTCTTTTTGGCTTTGTACTTGGCCATTGAGTAGGGTTTTAACCACATTGCCGTTGGCGTCGTATTCAAAGGCACTGGTGCTGAGTGTTTGCCCTTGTGCATTTAACTGTGTTACTGATTCAACCTGCCCTTGACCATTGCGCGTGGTTTTAACCTGAGTGCCGTTTGGCTGGGTCACGGTAGTGGTATTGGTGGTGTCATCATAGCTGTACTGAGTAATGTGGTCCGAGGCATTTTTAACAGACAACACACGACCCAGCATATCGTATTGGGTGGTCACTTCACGAGTGGCGCCATCTACCGCTTGTGTGGTAGTCACAACACGGCCCACCTTGTCGTTATCACCATTTACGGTGTAACTTATTGTAGTGGTTTTATCATCGGTGGTTTGAGTATTACCATCGGTGGTTGAGATAACGCGACCAAAGGCGTCATAGCTCTTAGAAGTAGATTGAGTTAAGTTCCCAGCGCTATGCGTGGTGGTTTCAAGCAGACCACGGTTATCATAAGCAAACGCGGTGTTAGTCCAGACAGATTTATCCGTTTGTGTATTTTGTTTATCCAATACACTTAAGTGGGTTTGCTGTGACTGTTTAACCAACTGTGCAAAGGCGTTGTATTCAAAGGTGGTTTTGTAACCTTCGGCATCGGTTTTGCTTTCAAGCAAATCGCGCGTGGTGTAATTGAGCTTTTCTTCGAACTTTTCGCCGCTGGCAACCTTTGATTGCAAGTAGGCATCAACGTTCTTAGTACCATCTTGGATTTTATTAGTGACTAAGCCTCCGATTAAGCCAGCTGAGCTAATATCCGCTTCACTTAGTTGTGTGTGATAACGGATCACATCGGTACGCTGATTAAATGTGTTGTACTTATATTCTGTGACTTGCCCTTCTGCGTCAATCTCATAACGCCTATTACCTTGCGCGTCATAGTAGTAACGGGTTTGTGCGCCTTCACGGTCGGTGGTAAGGCGGACATTGCCTAGAATATCGTACGCAGTGCGGGCACCTTCTTGCGCTGCTTTGCTGTTGATCTGGCTTTGTGTGGCACCCGCGCCTAGCTCAGCATTTTGGTTACCATCAAGTGTGGAGATTAAACGCCCTTGCTGGTCGTATTGGTAACGCTCGGTGCGCACTGGTACTTTGGCGAGGAGGTAGTTGTCTAGGTAATAAACTGTATTGTTAGAATTTGGGTGAGGGTTGGTATATAAGATTAACCCTGCCTTACCTGACCAATCGGCACTACTTTCTATTTGGCTTACCGCCTGCTCTGGATGACCTTTAGGATAAACCGTAAGTACCGTGTTCGCCTCTGAAGTCGTAAACGTTACGACATATGTTGTATTTGGTTTGGAATTCATTAGCTTTGTATTTCTAGAGCGAGTTGAATCTCCATCCCTTACATAGCTAGAATGAATACCATCACCATTGAAATACACAGCGTGTCTATCAATGGTTTTATTGCTCCAAGTGCCATTATTGTCTAACCCACCATATAAATAGCTCCCTGCGGTTGAAGGACCTGTGGTCACTTCGAAACTCATCAATATATTGTCGTTCAAGTCAAAGCGCTCAGACGAACGAAGCGAGGGCCAAGATTTGGCTTCAGCTAAGCGAGTGAACGAAACACGATCATCTTCAAGTTGAATTGCCTTATAGCCATTTGAATATAAATAGGTATGATTCTGTTCCCCATTGACAAAATCATCATGCGCAATGACATTTTCATACTCACGCTTTTCAACCAGCTGACCCATGGCATCGTAGCTATAATGAGTCATTGACTTATCGGCGCGAATTTCTCGCTCTACCTGACCACTGGCTGTGTAGGTCCACAGTGTGGTGGTTTTATCACCACTTGGGATTGCAATAGGCGCACCAATGGCTTGGTTGCGTACTTGGGTGTGATAGGTACTTTGTGATTGTTTTTGACCATCTTTGTTGTAGCTAAATGTAGTCAATGCGCCATCCGCTGACAAAGTACCTGCAACACGACCTTGGGCATCGTAGTAGGTGTGGCTCACACGGTCCTGTGGCGACTCTGTAGTTCCCACATTAGCATAGCGACGCTGTGCAATTTCATTACCCGCTTTATCGTAGTAGTAACGGGTCACATAGCCTTCACTATCGGTTTTGGTTTCAAGTTGACCTTTGTCGTTGTAGGTCATCTTAGTGCTGCGCGCATCCGCTTGCGAGGCTTGTTCGTTTAAGCCCGATAAACGGATTTCACCGATTTTACCTGAGCCTCGGACAAGGACGGCATTGATATTGGTGATAGTAGTGCCAGGGTCTACCGCTGAAAGGTCTGCTTGCAAATCACGAGAAATTGTTTTCCAGTTGCCATCAGCTGTCTCTGGTGACAAGAAGTGAAATGCATATTGATTTGAGCCGCCACCTCGATAAGGTGAATTGGTGCCTTTTTGATAGGTCATGTAACGATGACCTTGGGTGGTATTTACACTGATGTATACAGTGTAGGATTCTGCATAGTTCATATCCCATGCGATGATTGTACCCTTTTGATTTGGGCTTAGACGTAAACGATAACCATTACTTCTAAAACTTCCCTGAAGCTCCATCACCTCTTTGCCATATTCCGCATCAAAGGTCGGCGTCATCGTCGCCCCCGGTGGGTTAGGACTATAAATCTCCCACTGCCCCGCATTCACCGGACTATTATGGCTTTGATAGATAAGCTCACCCATTGGCTCAGCGTATTGCTTTTGCTCCGTTAACTGACCTTTATCGTTGTAGATAAACTCAGTCACATAGCCTTTGGCGTCGACTTCATATTGTTTACGCCCCCCTAAAGTGTAAAGGGTACGTGTGGTGCGGTTGTCTTCGTGATTGGCTTGGTTTTTTAGGTCATTGTCTAGCTGTGCAAGGGTTTTGCTCAGTGTGCCTGCGCTGCTTAACCAACCTGCTGTACTGACTTTTTGCGCATATTGGGTGGTTTGCGTGACGCGCCCTGCTCGGTCGTAGTGGTAACGGGTGACGGTGCCCGTGTTACTCACCGTGGCCGCTAAATTGCCAGACTTATCATACAAGCTGTAGCTTAATGAGTTTTGTGCATCTCTTTTGGCAACAGCACGGCCATGTTCATCGCGGTAAATACGCTCTGTACCATAAATGTTATTGCCCAGTGACGAGCCTTGCGCTTTAGACACCAACGCACCCGCTCTGTCAAACACTTGGGTTTGCCATAAGCCATTGGCGTATTGGGTGCCGATCCGCTGATTGGCATCATCATAGGTGTACAGGGTTTGCGCTTGGTTAGCGTCGGTTTGACTCAGTACGCGCCCTAAGCCATCGTAGCTATAACGGGTGCTAAAGTCGCCCTCTGTGCCCTCAGTTAACACGCCACGTGGCGTGGTTTCTTGTAATAGTTTACCGTGAGCATCGTACACATAACGGGTGGTGCTACCATCCACCCCTTGGCCTTGACTGTTCACGCTGCTGTAACGGGTCACTGTGCTCAGCTGACCTCTAAAGTCATAGCCGTATTCGCTGAGCTGTTGGGCTGTTTTATCTTGGTTATTAATAAAGCTCTGTAACGCACTGAGGCTACGATTAGTGCTGGTGTAATTCGCTTTGGTGTAAGTGTGTTGGCTAACTCGTTGCCCTAGGCTGTTATAGCGATACTCCACCACGGAGTTGTCTGCCCCCAAGGTAAAGCGCAGGCGTTGGTTTGCATCATCGTAAACATAGTAGCTGCTGTTATCACCGCGTGTTTCACTCAGTAGCTGATTATGGGTATTGTACGTACGTGTTACCGTCACCCCATCCGCATCGCTTTGCGTTGTTAGGTTACCCGCATTGTCATAACCAAAGGTTTTAGCTTGGCCTAGGCCGTTGCGAATTTCGGTTACTTGCCCTGCGCTGTTGTATTGGTATTCTTCTCGTACATGTTGACCGTCCACCACGCGCTCAACCGCGGTGAGGCGTTTTGCGTTATCAAAGTAATAATCAACGTGTGATTGACCCAGTGTCACTCGGGTATGCGTAGCTGACACATAGCTGTAAGTGGTGGTATTACCCTCGCCATCTTGCAAGGTTTTAACGCGATAGTCGCCATTATGGGCTTCATAGCCAATGGTCAGTTTGGTGCCATCCGACTGACTGACCGACTGCACGCGATTGCTATCACCATGGTAGGTGTATTTGGTTTCATACACTTTGCCATCGGCAATCGAGTTATCATCGGGTGTTAAATCTACTTTTACGGAATTTAGGCGCTTATTCGCATCATAACCATAGTACACACGAGTATGGGCGTTACTCGTGCCTGATTGGGTTTGAATGCTTTCTAATAAGTTTTGACTGTTGTATTTGAATAACGTGGTCTCAGTACCGCTGTCTGTTTTGGTACTGATTTGGCTAACACGGCCACCGCTGTAGCTTATGCGCGTTTCATGGCCTTGTGCGCTTATCATTGCACTCAAACGACCTTGTGTATCGTAGCGCTCTTGCGTCTTTTGACCGTCAATGTCTAATAGTGCACTGCCATCGGCATTGAACTTTAAGGTATCGTGCGCACCACTGCCTTGGGTGCTGACATACTCACCTTTAGCTGCATTATAGTTAAAGCGCTGCGCAAAGCCATCTGCCGTCACGCGCGTCACTGTGCTGCCTGCTTGGTTACGTGCCCCTTCAAGGGTAATCGATTTTAAAAACCCGAGGCGCCATTGGTCATCGTTATCACCATCAAAATGGCTTAAGCTGTTGTAGGTGCGAAGTACATTTGCTCCAAAACCTAAACCTTGGATCGTTTCATCCTGACTTTGCAGTACTAGGTTACCCGTTGCTGCGTTAACAAAGACACTTTCTTTTGCCTGACCAAATACAAACTGACTTTGCAATTGTGCTGCATTACCAATACCAGACATGCCCAACGTTTCTTTAGCTCGCTGCATTTGAGTCACTACAGTCAAGGTAACTATCGCGCTTTGGAGCTGATGATCAGTGATCTTAATCTGAACTTTTTCATCACCTGCTTGCTGCGGCACCCCTTTTAATACTTGGTTTTGAGCATCGTATTGCAACCATGCAGGTAGGCTGGTCATCTCAACTTTTAACGGGAACTGCCCTTGTTCACCAAAATTTAGAGGGATCTCTAGTGCCTTTTGTAACTCAGCAATGACTTTAGTACTGCCGACAAAACTAGGGAGTGGTTGATAAGTAATACGCTCTTCAATTTGTGCAGCGGATAGCGTGGCATTTCCATTGGCTGAAAATGCGATAGCCATTTTATTGCCATCGAACCAACCTTTTACTGCAATGCTGTGTTGACCTTGTGCAACATCAATAATTAAATCCTGATATTCACGTTTAAATATGAGGTCACTGTCGGTTATCAAGCCCACGGCTGTATCAAAGTAAATGGTCTCGTTAGACCCTGTGATGGTCGTGTGGCCGCCGTTAAACACTTTTACATATGACTTGATAGTCAGCGAAAGTTCTGCGGTTTGCCCTTGATGATCAGCAATACTCACCGTTGCGGTAGTGGTCCCTTCTTGTGGTGGGTACCCCTGTAGCGCCTGAGCCTGAGCATTGTACTTCAACCAGCTCGGTAATGAGCCTACCTCGATATTTATCGGGAATTCAGTTGTGCCTGTAAAGGTCAGTGGCAAATCGAGATATGCGCCTTTTTCCACCGAAGTAGTCGTTTGACCACTATAGAGAGGCAAGGCTGTATAACTAATTCGACTTTCAATCTCACTGGCTGATAAGTCTTGCGCTCCTTCCTTTGCAAACACAATCGACATGCCGTTGTGTTCAGCTGTAAACCAATCTTTAATCGTGGTGCTATGACCACTGCTGGAAACTGTAACGATAAGGTCTTGATACTGACGCTTAAACACCAAGTCGCTGGCATCTATATCAGCAAATTCACCTTCAAAACGCAGTGTGCCACCATCATCAATAAGGGTGTCGTTACCTTGGGTGAAAATATAGGTGTCGTTACCCGCTCCACCTCGATATTGGTCATCGCCATCGCTACCAGTTAGGCGCTCATCATCTGACGAATTACCAAGAACAAACAAGTGCTCTAGTGAGAATAGATTGAATTGTTCACTGCCATCTGCTTCAAAAACTATCAGGTCAAGGTCTTCACGCGTTTTGGATATTGTAATAACGTCTTCTGAATCTTTAAACGCAAATTGGAACGTATTGTCTGCATATCTATAAATATCAACATCATTACGGCTAATATTTTTTAAATTAAGGACATTTTTAGCGCCAGCGTAAATGGCCCCTGATTTTAAGTCGATAAAATCAGACCCATCCCCGTTGTTATAGTTGAGTATCTGGCCTGCTTGACCCGAAATATAATCACTGCCTTTGCTAAGTTCAATCTCATGTGCATTGCCACTATTTACCAGTAAACTATCGCCTTGGTTAGAACCCTTTATGCTACTGTCTTCTCCTGCAGTTAAAGACAAGCCAATTAAAGAGTCTATTAATACCGTTTCTCCATTTTTAAACTGGATCTTGTTTTCTTTACCTAGCCAATTATCTTTGATTAATAAACCATTGCTTGGTCGCCCCAATTTAATGACACTGGCATCTACCGAACGCACCTGTATATATTCACCTGTGCGAGTAACTATTATCTCCCCTTTATTGAGATCTTTTAGCTCAAGCACATGATTTTTAGAACGGTCATTGCTACTTATAATAAAACCGCCTTTCAGTCCCCCTTGAGCAGCTGAATGAACTATTCTAGCGTTGTCGGCATATAGAAAAATATAGCTAGTTCCTGTTGTGTGGATAGTGGTATTGTTGTGCCGAATATGGACTCTATCCGAATTTGCGGTACTTTCTAACGTGTCGCCCTCTTCAAAGCTGTTAATCTGTCTTCCGAAATCATTGACACTAATGGCCGTTTCAAGATCAGCGAATTTTAGTTTTCCTTTGTCTAATGGCCAACCATTCAGAACGATAGGTCTTCCAGTACTTCTAAGCTGTACCTCTAATTGATTCCCTTGTTGCACAAACCTAACATCGTTTCGATTGATACCTTCAAAGTTAAGAACTGGATTATCAATATGACTTTCTATTACTTTTATTCTAGGGTGTGGTGTGAAGTCATCGGTATCAACCAGTAGAGTCGTATTTGCTCCTTCTATCACAACGCGCTCTACGGCGCTTTCAATATCGACCGTCGTGTTTGGGTTTGTTACGAATAGGTGTGCAGCCTCAATAGCTGCAGTAAAGTCCTCAAAGTTATCAAATTGCGCGGAGGCAACATGTACTTTCCCCGCATTATCCCCCTGCCAGCCATGCATTGTTAATTCAAAGTCGCCCGAGACGGAACGAATAACAAAACCATCTGATGTTTGGCGGTACTCAAGGTCAACTAAGGGTCGTTGGATATGAATCGTTTGGTTTTTACCAGTACTATGGATCTCCTTTTTACCAGTGAAATTACCAAAGTAAAATGTATCTCTATCAGAGTCAGAATATATAACATCATTGCCAGCTCTTGCATGGATTTGATCTGCACCTTCCCCATCATGAATGATATCGTCTGTGTTTGTGCCATAAACGATATTCACCCCTGGTCCATCAACCCATCTATCCGCTAGTGCATAGACTTCTGCTAACGTTAACTGTTCTTGGTGGGCGCCTTTTTTGAAAGTGACATTTCCATTTATAGTACCGCTAATAAACAACGCGTCTTCGCTGTTTGGCATGATCAGCTTGTACATTTGTCCGTATCTGACTACTTTTAGTTCTTCTTTCTCAATACCATTAATTTCAAAGTCTGCTTCACGCACCATTATCAGGTCATGCCCATCACCTTGATTGTAAACAATATTTATTCTACTCGGTTGCGTGCGCTCGATAGGTTGTAATAAGTAATCATTCCCTTTACCTAGCGAGACGACCCCATCAAATGCAGCCTTAACTAACACTCTTTCATTTGCGTCCGTTCCAACGTACTGGCCTTGTGTAGCGAATGCTCGACCCGTCCCCCCCTGTTTGCCTTGCATCAACTGAGGAACAGGTTCTCCATCAAATTGAATATAGTTGTTATTAAACAACCATTGACTAAGTGTGATTGTCTCGCCGGTCTGCTTTACTGTCAGTATTAAGTTTATGTCTTGATACACAAGCTCCACATCTTCACGCCTAATTCCGTGTAATACGAGTAGGTTGTTGCCCTCACTTACTTGAAAGGTGTCATTACCATCGCCTTTCTTGTAGTGTAATATCTGCTCACCATCCCAAAATTGAAGATAGTCATCCCCCTTACCGGAGAAAATAACTTTTGGTTCGCGAGAATGCATAAATGGATGTGCCGAAAAGCTATCATTGCCGTGGCCCAAATAAATAAAGTCAGCGTTGGCACCCAAAGAGTTTGTTGAAGCGTCTTGCGCGCTACCCAAGAATATTTTATTAACAATGTTATATTCAGATCCGGTTGGGGTATTCCAAGGTGCAGGTACACTTTCTTGATAAAATCTATCAACCTGTACAGCCCAATTGCTTTCTGTTTGAGCTTTGATTTCTGCTGCACTGTATTGACGGTCTTTTAGTGAAATCTTTACTAACTGGCTCTTTGCATCTGGGTTATCGTTAAACCAATCTTTAACGATTATGTGCTCACTACCACCTTCGTAACCGTAGACATTTTTGAATTGAATGATTAAGTCGTCGGTATCGCTGGATTTATGGAAAAATACTTGACCCTCAGAAAATGCAGAGAGGTCTAAACCTTCAATATCAACACCTAAATCAATCATTCCCTCAGACAGTGAATATTGATATGTGAGCACAGCTTTTTGGATATCTGACTCTCTAAGTGTTACATCTTTAAATTGCAACAGTGTGTGTAAGTTTTTATCTTGCACAGCTTGTGAAAACCAGCCTTTGAGTACCACGTATTCGTCTGATGTGCTGTCATCACTGTTAATTTGAATAACTAGATCGTCGTTATCGCTCACACGCTTAAACGTCACTTGATCGCGTGTCATGCTATTAAAAGACAGCAATTCATACTGAGATTTTAACTCGACCGTGCCCTGTGATGGCTGATAGTTATAAGTTACGGGTGATTGCGCCAGCGTTTTGATATCTATCTTTTCGCCTTGGCTACCAAATTGAATATAGCCGGTCTTGTCGCCTTGCCAGCCGTTGATGGTAATGACAGAGTTATTAGCTGCGTCGTGTACCAAATACCCTGCTGCCGTTGAAATAACTCTGACGTCATCTTGGGAATGCCCGTAGAGTATTAGAGTCTGGTTTGACCCTTGGGTGTATATAATATCATTGCCGTCCCGAACGCCATAATAGAAGGTATCATCGTCAGAGCTTGAATAAATAATATCATTACCTGTACCACCACTGATTTCATCAACAGTGCTACTATCATAAATAATGTCATCACCATCACCAGCAGATATTAGATCATCACCTTCCCCATCATATATCAGGTTATCTCTATGATTTCCAAGTAACTTATCTACCCCATAACTATCAACTACTTTTGTAGCTTGAGATATAAAATCGAAAATGGGAATAGTTTTCTGTGCATTACCATTAAACGTAATCGTGCCTTTACCCGAGCGACTAAATAGTATGGCATCACCATCCGTCGGCAATTCTATCTTGAACAGATAGCCAACCATCGTTAAACGAACATCATCAAGGTCCGCACCATTAATGATAATATTGCCTTTTTCAAAAACGATGTGATCGGTGCCATCCCCTGGGTTGTGAACAAATGTTGGATACTTAGAAGATGTTGTTTCATGAAATATAAAGTCATTACCCTGGCCAGCATCTATAACACCATCAAAGTTAGGAGATAGCATGATCCTGTCGTTATCATCAGAACCAACATACTCACTTTGTGACTCTGTAGCGCGAAGTGTCGGGCCTACCACCCCCTGAAAGCGAATTGGTATTTGTTGGCCTTCGAACTGAATATGGTTATTTTTGAAACGCCACGACTGTAGCTGAATTTTTTCACCAGACTCTTTCAATTCAATCGTTACATCATCCCCTTGATTTGTCACAATAACGTCATCTTGTGTTAAACCATGCAAAAATAAAATAGAGTCATTCGCATTTGTCACAACGTCGTTACCATCCCCCTTACGGTAATGGATGGCATTTGAGCTATAACTGAAGGCAACTTGGTCATCCCCTTTACTCATAAAGTGTACAAAGGGTCTACGAGTCAAAAATGCACTTGGTAGGAAGCTATCATTACCCGAACCTAGATAAACCGCGTCCGAATATATCCGACTCGCGAAACCGTCCTTTACGATGTCATTCCCAACCGTTCCGAGCAATATTTGATTTGTATTGAAGTCTCCAGTAGTACCATCTTGATTTTGATGCCAGCTTGTTGGTACTTTGACTTGATAAAAGCGGTCTGCTTTAAGCTTCCAATTATCATCTGCATTTTGCGATATCTGCGTGCTGTCTATCGTGATGCCGCCAACCGTAACCTGCGTCAGCTTACTTTTTAGTGCTGCATCTTCTGAGAACCAGTTTTTAACGATAATGTGTTCATTGCCACCCACATAGCTATACACACCTTTCAATTGAATGATTAAGTCGTCGGTATCGCTGGATTTATGAAATAACACTTGCTCACGACTCACACCCGAGAGACGCAACTCATGGTAACTGGCGTCAACCTCACCCATGCCATCTTCCAGCATGTATTGATACACGCCCTCAATGGGGGCTTCTGTTGCGGCACTCATGGTTGACGTCATCATCATTTGTGGCTCTGATGACATGGTTTTTACCGTCAATGTGGGAGCGACTGTCGATAAGCGAGCCAGCTGCTCATCAAGCTCTGATAGTGACAAAGTCAGTTGGCTATCTTTGAGCCAGTTACTGGTGTCAAGCGCCCTGTCGTATCGGACTGACTGAATGAGCTCGTGTGCATTGTTGAACGTAGCGCGTGTTACGTAGCCTAGTGCATCAACGGTAGCGGCTTTGCGCCCCGCTTGGTCATAAAATACATAGCTTCTGGCACCTTGGGTGTTTTCGCCCGCGATGGTGCGACCTTGCTCGTCTAAGTAGAAACGTTCCATCCCAAGGCTGCTATCACCCTTTGCCGTACCACGCGCGATAGAGACTAAAGCCCCTGTGCTATCAAAACTTTGTGTTTGCCATGTGCCATTGTCATGCAAAATAGCCAATTGCTGCTTAGCGTCATCGTAAATAGTTTGAGTGTGTGTACCCTGCGAATTTATCTTACTCAACAGACGACCTAGGCCATCATAGCTGTAGGCGGTTGTACCCGATACGCTGGCTTCGCTGAGCAAGTTACCAAAGGCATCGTAAATATACTGAGTTGTCAGAGCTTCGCCTGTCTCTCTACCTTCGCTATCAGCACTGTCATAGCGCGTTAAAGTGTGTAACTGGCCTCGAAAATCGTATTGATATTGGGTTTGTTGCTGAGCGCTGAGGTCAATACCATTAATCCACTGAGTTAAATCAGACTCTTTGTATTGGCTGCCATCAAATTGTGCCGCTGTATACTCATGCTGACTGACCCTTTGGCCCAAAGCATTGTAACGATATTCTGTGACTGCAAACTGATTAGCCGAAGTTCTAGATAAGGTGAATCGTAAGCGTTGTTGGCTGTCATAGACAAATCGACTTACTTCTCCGTTTAAGTCTTGATAAGTAATTTGGTTGTTGCTGTTGTACGTTCTACTGGCAACCCCTGTTGGGCTTTGCTCCAAGTGCAGGTTACCCCGTTCATCATAATGATACTCTGTCGTGCGCCCTAAGCCATCTTTTGCATACTTTAGCTTACCCTTCGAGCTGCCCGAGTCGTAATATCCGTATTCATTGCGAATAATTTGATTGCTAACCACTTGCTCAGTGGCAATCAGCTGTTGCGCATCATTAAAGTAATAATCAACGTGTGATTGACCCAGTGTCACTCGGGTATGCGTAGCTGACACATAGCTGTAAGTGGTGGTATTACCCTCGCCATCTTGCAAGGTTTTAACGCGATAGTCGCCATTATGGGCTTCATAGCCAATGGTCAGTTTGGTGCCATCCGACTGACTGACCGACTGCACGCGATTGCTTTCACCATGGTAGGTGTATTTGGTTTCGTACACTTTGCCATCGGCAATCGAGTTATCATCCGGTGTTAAATCAACTTTAACGGAATTTAGGCGCTTATTCGCATCATAACCATAGTACACACGAGTATGGGCGTTACTCGTGCCTGACTGGGTTTGAATGCTTTCTAATAAGTTTTGGCTGTTGTATTTGAATAGCGTGGTCTCAGTACCGCTGTCTGTTTTGGTACTGATTTGACTAACACGGCCACCGCTGTAGCTAATGCGCGTTTCATGGCCTTGTGCGCTTATCATTGCACTCAAACGACCTTGTGTGTTGTAGCGCTCTTGCGTTTTTTGACCGTCAATGTCTAATAGTGCACTGCCATCGGCATTGAACTTTAAGGTATCGTGCGCACCACTGCCTTGGGTGCTGACATACTCACCTTTAGCTGCATTATAGTTAAAGCGCTGCGCAAAGCCATCTGCCGTCACGCGCGTCACTGTGCTGCCTGCTTGGTTACGTGCCCCTTCAAGGGTAATCGATTTTAAAAACCCGAGGCGCCATTGGTCATCGTTATCACCATCAAAATGGCCCAAGCTGTTATAGGTTCTTATCACCCCAAGTCCGAGTCCCAGCCCTTTTACCTGCTCATCTTGATGTTGCAACACCAAGTTACCTGTCGCTGCATTAACAAAGATGTTTTCTGATGCCTGCCCAAGAGCCGCACGCCCCTGTTGGCCTGAAAATGATG
>NZ_MNAN01000036.1:0-19909 GCF_001854475.1 Pseudoalteromonas byunsanensis | reverse complement strand
AAAATGATGTAGAGGTGTTAAAAAGACCGAGTCCTTCGCCTGAAATGATAGCGCCCATAATTTTTCCAATTTATTTGCTAAAAAGTGTTTCTATGTACCTCTTCCAGTATTTTTCTAAAATCTTTAACAAAAAATAATATTTTTTTCGTATCACTTTAAAAACAATGAGTTGGAATGAACAAATAAATCAAAAAATAGACTAAAAAACGCAACTATACCCATATGAGGAACGGGTGATCTCGTAACTTGAAGCTTAGAATGAAGCATATTTGTGATGATGCAGCCAAACCTTGATACTGAACATATCGGTTTGCTGCTCTAAAGGGGGTTGAGAACTACAGTTCTACACCTTGTCTGTTCTTTGGTCATAACGACACCTTGCAGTGATCAACACTTAATAAATTCAGACATAAAAATAGGCCACAATTTGCATTGCAGCCTATTATAAAACCTCTGAAAGATTGTTTCGTTAGCTTAATCGACCTGCATTAATCAATGGCCGACCCAAAACAACCTTAAAAATCCTGATAAATGTAGTTAACCTGCTGAGTAACCTCAGGTGAACATGAACTCGAAGGACGACCAACCACAATCACAGACTCTGTAGTGGCAGCCGTTAACAACAATGAGTAACTTGCCTTACCTGTTTCGGTACTTAGGTCAATATACCAGTAAGTATTTCGGCTTCCTTTATCTTTACACTCATCGCCTTTAAGCCTGAAGTAGACTTTTCCATTGTTCGGATAAATTCTCTCAACTTGGCCTGAACCTTTCGCAGCATGTGAAGTGAAAGGTAGTAAAAACGCTGTTGCAAGTAGTGTTGGTAATAAGATTGATTTCATAATCCCTCAATATAAAAATATAATTTAAAAAACATTTAGCTAAAACTAGTTCTATAAAAAGCTATAGAATTGATGTAGTCACGGTCAAAGCGGCCACATTTAAACATTTATCAGGACGAATAAGTCCAGAATGGATCTGTTCTAAGTCATCTAACTGATGACAATTTGCGACATTATTTCCTTGCAAGTTGATACTTGCTCCTGGAATAACGTCATATAACGCATCTAAATTAATAATCTGATTACGACTTAAATCTATATGCGGATATATTATGGTTGGTCGATAGTTCCCTATTGTCGGCATCTTCAAGCCAGTAATATTTTCGAGACCGTCAAGAGTTCTGACTCCCGATGCTGGACAACTAATATTTCTGATTCGGTGAATATCATATGCATCACTACCTGGGGTATAAGGGTAGGTTTGCGATATACATGCACGTAAGTTGTAATCGCTATATGTGAGCGTATGAACATCAGGCGTTTGGTGAGACGCGTAAAAACTACTGAGTTCACGAATTGTTCTGGCTGCGTCACCTAAGTATGCATTGCCACATGGACTTGGCCGTGAATTGGTACTGCATACCACGTCAGATACATTTGGGTTGGAAAACATTCCAATAAACGTGTTAGCATTGCGTTGGCTCCAATACCGCAGGTAGTTACCTACCATAATTGTGCCGTACTCTCCTGTTTCAAGTGCTTCATCTGCTTCTGTATAGCCAGGCGATACAATTTCAACAATCCTTCCCCAGCCTTTTGAGTAATTATGATATCCTTTATTATGAGCTTTATCATCCAGTGCTTGAGCGACTTGGGTACCATGAGCCAAGCCAAACAAGTGTCCCAGTTCATGAACAAATGTATCCGAACCACAGTGGTAAGCGACAATTGCTGTTGATTGAATAAAACGTTTGGCTGCTACTTCATCACTATTGGTACTGACTTGCTTTGCAACACCACAGTAACTTCTCAAGTCATCACCAGTCTCACCATTATTAACCCGAGGCACGATAGCAACCGTATAGTCAGCACCAATTTCTTTGGCTCGATTCTCTACGTTATAAAACCCACCTATTTGGCGATTCATGTGATTGAATATGGTCTCATCATGTGACTCTGTGTTGCCCGAACTATCGGTCGCCATTTGCCTCATAACCGTCTCGGCTGTGTACAAACTCATATTAATTTTTGAATCAGCAAGAATTGTATTGGCTTCTAGGATCCAAGTATCCAACTCATCCCTGATAGTTTGTTCTGTGCGCCAGCCTGAGATTAAGCTGTCATCTACCACGAATCTCACCCCGACTTGCGTATTAGCCAATGCCAAACTCGGGGCGGCACATAGACTAGCTATACAAAAGTTGATTAGACTTCTCTTTATCATTATCTTTCCTTTTCTGTATGATCCTGAAGACCATGAATTTTGATATATTCCTGGTGTGACATAAGTAAAATCTGATCGTCAATTGCACGAATGTGGTATCGAGTGCCATCAACGTTGACTTTACCGCGAATACCTGTGGCGCTATACGTAAGGGTCATGTGAGTCAAGTTGCTACCATTACCTAATTTAAAAGCTAAATGCTGATTGCCATTAGCTGAGAATGTTGACGCTTTGAGGGTTGCTTCAATATGTTTATTCATCCACTTGAGTATTACCTGCTCGCCAACGTGCAAATTTGTTAGTGGTGATAAGTCAGCCTGATAACGCATAGCATAGTCGTTAAACACGGGGTCAATATTTGGCAGTGGAATGATAGTGCTAGACTCTGAAAACGATATCTGCTGTATCGAATCGTCATCTTGAGTTGTACTGAAGGACACAGAATTTTTGGCTTTCAATGCGGGTAAGACATCATTCCCGGTGTGCTGGGCAATATTGGTTTGCCCACTTTGAACTTGAGTACCCTGAACAGAGTTGGTTTTCGCATTGTATTTTTGCTCTTTTGGTTCAGAAGCAATAGCCTTATCATGGCTGTGCTGCGACTCTTTTGAGCTAAACAAAAATATAGCAACTAAAGCAAATACAGTTAAGCAAAAACCTATTTTAACTTTCATCACACAAAGCTTCCTTATTTAAATAGCGAGTTAAGGCGTTAACATTAACCATTTTGCGCACGCTATTTAATAAATAGTTCATCCATAAAATCTTGTACCCTTTTATTATACACTTTGCATTATATTTTTAAACACCTAATTAAGATAATGGATGGTTAATAATGAGAATTAGCTCAGAATTAGGGAATAAGAATTAGCTCAGAATTAGGGAATAAGAATTCGCGGACACCCTCCTTAAAAACTGTACACTACAACTACACTGCTCTACCCAAGCTCGACGATGCTCGTCTGATTTGCCCGTGAATTTATCTTCGCCGCACAAAAACGCACGGCGAACACAGCGTGACACACAGTGATAATACGGGGTATCTGACAAACTAATTTGCCGCTTCCTTGCCAATCCCATCGTTCACTCCTTGAACTTAGAATTTGATTCAATTTTGAGAACCTAAAATGTGCAGGCTAGCCACTCAAAGATTCAAATTTGAGTGACTGTCCTTTTTAATTTTTTTAATTATTTCTGAGGCGGGTACTTCTCAGCCAACACTGGACGTGATCAAGAACATGGCCATTGCGCTTGGCGTGACCACGGATGCGCTCATTTTTGATAGCACAGACAGAAGCACAGATGATGAGCTAAGGCTGCAATTTGAAGCACTCAAGGGGTTTACCCCTGAAGAGAAAAAGGTGGCTAAAACCGTGCTGGAGAGCTTGATCTTACAGCATGATGCTAAGCGGTTTTCGTCAGCAGGATAAAGCGGCTAAGGATAATTAGCCGCTAATTAATACAGGAAGATATTAAGACTTAAATAGGCTATATAACCAATAAGGTACTATAGACTGCCTGCGTATATCCTCAATATCCGCAGAATTAAACGGCAAGTCTCCCTCACCGTTAGGATCGTTATCTTTTCCTGTGATATAACGGTCACCTCTAACAACTAACCTTTTATAAACCTCACCATTTCTAAGCTTAACGTCTACCCAATGCACATCCATTTTCATTTCTGCCCCAAGCTTTTTTCTTAAGTGCGAGGGGATCTCTATTTTGGCCATTAATTACCACCTCTAAAAAACTCATCAACGCTGTAGGTCTGATACATATCGCTAGTAATAGCGTTATATGAACGAGTTTCAATGCCTCCTCCCGGTTTACCAAATAAGCTCCAAACCGGTCTTGGGTTCATTATTTTCGTACCTTGAGGCAGAGTTACTTTCATTATGGTGTCGTAGCCGGAGTCGAACGGTAGAGCCAGTTTTGGGATTGCTACTTCTGGAGTCATCAACTCTGGCGTCATCCATAATTCCATTGGCTTAAAGCTGCTATTAGGATCGAAGTAATTTGAATTTTTGAATGAGTAAAAGACTTGGTCTGAATCCAAAACTTGAGTCCCTGTGAGGTAATGACGATAATCATAATTGAACTTCATCTTAGACCATTGAGCCGAGTATTTTACCCCGCTATAAGAAAGTTTACCTGCCGTGCCGCCTAATAAACCTTCCCCACCAAATACAAATACATCAGCTAATTGTTCATTCCATGATTGATCCATCCAACTATTTACAGCTCCCGGAATGACAGTATCATAGTTGTCATATAGATAATTCAAACCATCCCAAGCATCTTGCCTTACACTTGAGTCAAACACTAGGCCACCAAGTGTTAAGCCTCCCTCAAGTACACCAAGACCTAGTCTGCTTGGAGTCTCTAAGAATGCTACAGCTGCGGTTCCAAAGCCTCCACCGCTTGTAATTGCAAGATCCTCGTATGAGTTAAATACGTCGGTTTTCCATTGATTAAAGCTATCTAGCTTACGACCAAAGAACCCACGCTCTCGAACCGGATTATTGAACTGTGCTTCTTGATAAGAACTAAAGTTGAAAGACTTCTTATACTGAAGATTATTCAAGCCTCCCCAATCAATAAAGCTGTTATTCCATAAATTAGAACCAGCTAACCAATCATTGCTACTTGTTGAAGTTTCTATAATTGGTGCTTCACGCTCTAGTGGAATCACTTGTGAAATGACTTGGCCATTTTCATCTACTGAACCAGCGTACATCTTACGGCCATCTTCATGATAACCAATGAAGTCACCTTCTTTGTATCGTTTGTTCAGATCTGTAGCACCATTTTGCCCTGCTACTTGTGGGTTTTGACTATTCTGACCTTGGCTAGAGTTACCGCTATTTTGTGGCTTCGGCTGCTCTTGCATCTTGCTGACAATAGAGTTACCCAACGCATTGCCAAATGCATCAACCGCTACATTGCCAAAGTTCCAGCTTGCTTGATTGCCAAAGAGTTTATCTGAGCCGTATCTCAATGCACTATTTGCTATACCACCAAATGTATCAAAATTACCAGAAGTCACAAACCCTAACGGCGTATCAGAGTTGCCAATACCCAATCCAGCACCAGCATATGAGGTCAACGCCGATGCAGCCACATTACCCCATCTAAAGCTCGCGCTATTACCTACTAGCTTGTTAGCAACGACCGAACTGACCGCAGAACTTGCGCCCATAATGGCACGCCCTGCTGACCCGATCTTGTACGCGTTATCGGCTATCTTAATCGCATTCCCCGCTTCATCTACAGCTGCAAGCCCCTTGAAACCTTGCAAATAGCTACCCATACCCGCAGTTGCGCCCGCAGTCAAACCTGATGCCAGCGCACCTTTCAATGAGAAGCTGTCAACCGCGCCCATGGCTTTACCCACGACTTGCGAGGCTACTGAACCGACAAAACCACCAATTGCAGCGGAGGCAGCAGCTGCACCTACAGCGGCCGCTCCTGACAGACCTGCTACTGTCCCGCCCATTGCGGCTATACCTGCGGATGCTACCGTTCCAGCCGCAGAGCCGCTAATTGCTGTGGCGCTAAAGAGCGAAGATGCTGCACCCGCTGTATAAATCGTTGCAACCACTGCCACCGCTATCATTACAATAGACGCAACCGCGTTACACCCAGCCTCTGGCGGGGGCGGCACGTATGGCATAGATGGTGTGGTATCACCGATCACTTCGCCTAAATTCATGGGTTTGAAGTTATCATGGCTGTTGAAGTGATTTGCCCGAGCCGGGATATCCAGCATAGTTCCTTGCTGCAGCTCTGAGCCGGCTCCCAAACCATTGGCATCAGCTATCATGTACCACAGGTCTTCACTACCGTAATATAGCTTGGCAATCGATTTAAGGCTGTCGCCCTCTTGCACTTGGTGGCGCGCCATCGTACTTGCGGTACTTGCTTTTGGCGCACTGAAGTGCTGGCCTTTGATGGTATTGAGGCCCGACTTATTGATTTCACCAAGATAATTACGACCACTGTATAGGTAGTAACTACCTGCCGCTTTACCATCAATTTTATCTTCAACAAATCCTACTTTTGATGCTGCGGTTGAAACATAGTCAACCATTTCTGGCTCACCATAACGTGTCGGGCCGCTACGATCCCACACTGGGTATTGCCCAGTTGTCAGTACATGCTTGCTTGGGTCGAACAATGCAGTTTGCTGACCCGTTACTTTGGAAAGAAGCTTGCCTTCGTTGTCATAACGCATATAACGAGCATGTACTTTCTTCGCGTCATCTTTGTTTCGCGAATCAGTAATGTGTTCTTCAATACGCGTGCGGTTACCGTTCGCATCATAGCTTGATACGGTCGTTGCATCACGTAGATGCTGACTGTCTTTATACTCAGTAGAGCCCTTACCTGTGGTGCTCTTTTCAAGGTAAGTGTCACGCCCTTCATAACGCTTATAGAACACGTGCACCAACTTTTTGTCTTTGACGCCATCTGGCACACCACTGAGTTGGTGATATTCATAGCCACCAAGTCGACCGGCTACGCTATATGAGTATCCTTGTGAAATAGACTGATTTCTTAAACTTGACTCTGTCCACGGGTTAGCAACGTATACCGACTCGCCTGTATTATATTGATTGGGTGAAATCTTACCTTTCAATGCTCTATCAATATTAACGTTTAACTCTTTTTCAGTGATTCGGATCACTTCGCCTGCTGCGTTGTAACGAGTCGATGTTTTATGTTTAATCGCACCACCATAGTACGCAAACACTTTGTATATAGGGTCGTCCGCAAACTGAGTTTCCAAGTCTTTTGGAGTTTCGCCCCCTGGTGTATACAAATACTCGTTCGCATTGGCATGGAAGTAATCATACTTCTGCGTTACACGGCCCAATGCATCATATTCAAATTGACTCTCTTTTCGCCAATTTGCATGGTTGGGGGTTTTTGCCAGTGTTACCCGTGCGCCAAACAGGTCGACTTCCGACATGTTCTGATAGCCGTCAACCTGAGCCAGCTGCCCCCAACTATTATAAATATATTGATTGGCGCGCTTACCTTTACTGCTGATCACCAGTTTTTGTTGACCCACCTCGTTATAGGCAATGTACTGACCTTGCTTGTCGATCTTCACTTGACCGTCGATTAAATTACCACCATCAATAACAACACGGTTGTTGCCATCGTAAGTAAACCAGTATTCTTCCAATTTAGCTGCTGGTCTAGTACTGGTTGTAGAACTCGTCGTTGTACTCGATGTGCTGCTCATTGAACTCAGAGACGTTGTAGGCGCACTCATCAACATAGGTGAAGACATGGTGCGAGTTGTCGACAAACGTTTGGTTTCAACTGGTTCCGCCATTACCGCTGCGCTTCTTAGACTAAATGACGTTGGCGAAAACGAGCGTATTGTGCTGGTGCTTGGCGCTCTTAGGCCAAAGTACAGATTCGACGAGCTGCTAGAATTAATGTTGTCTCGGGTACTTACTTTTAAGAAAAAGTCGCCATGTGATGAACCAATATAACCACTTTGTGACAGATTCACGCGGATCTGGGTTGAGCTAATACGCTGTACCGAGTAGCTAAGCCAGCTTGGAATACTTAAGCTCTTACCCGCCTGAACACGTGACAAGCTCACACTACTGGTTGAGATCCCGTTGCGGTCAGTGATCGTTACCGACCCTGAGCCTCCACGGCTTGTACCTCGGGTAAAATTAAAACTACCCGAAATAGATGTTGCATAATCAGTCGGGGGCGCAGGTGGAATATACGCTTTGAGGCTCACTAACTGTTTTGACGTGTTGGTGTAACCATCATCGTCAGTGGTTCTCACCACCACATAAAAGTTACCGTGATTTGAGCCGATATAGCCTACGCTAGAGAAATTAATGCGGATACCATTACTGCCATTTTGAGAAATAGAATAATTCAAGAATGACGGTTTTGAGCGCGTAGACCCCGACTGCTCAAACGACAGGCTGACATTGCCTGTCGACAGGCCATTGCTATCGCTAATATTGATATAGCCACTACCGCTGTTTGACTCACCTCGTCTGAAGTCAAACGAACTCGACACCGATGTGCTGTAGTTTGTTGGTGGAATATATTGCTTTAAACTCAACAATTGTGATGCTGATTGTTCATATCCATCTGCATCAATGGTCTTAAAGTTAAGGTAGAAATCACCGTGGTTTTGACCAATATAGCCATTGCTGGATAGGTTCACTCTAACCGTGGTGCTGTTCACCTGCTGGAACTGAAGGTTCAACCAGCTTGGCAACGCCATGGTCGTGCCCCCCTGAATACGGGTTACGCTCAAGCTATTGGCCGAAATACCGTTGGCGTCTGTTAAAGTGATATAGCCACTACCTTTATTGCTGTCACCTTGTCTAAAGTCGAAGCTGCCTGATGTGCTCAACGCAGAATCTGCGTATGCCTTCAGATTCAATCCCTGAGTGAGTACAACGGTGTTTTGGTCGCCATCTAATGTATTCACCTTGATGTTAAGATCGCCATGATTAGTACCGATAGTGCCGGTTTGGCTAAAGTTGATCCTAACTGCGTTACTGCCTTGCTGTGTCACCGTATAACCAAGCCAACCGGGCTTAGACCTTGACTGACCCATTTGCTCAAAACTCAAGCCAACGTTACCAGCGTTAATGCCATTGGCGTCTTCTATGACGATGTAACCACTGCCGCCACGTACCGTGCCGCGGGTAAAGTCGAAGTTGCTCTGAGAAATACGTGCTTTAGAATCAACGTATTGCTGCAGGTTAACTAAATACTCCAAGGTACGAACATTGTCTTCTTGGTCAGTAAGAGTGAAATCGATAAAGAAATCACCATGGTGCTTACCTACATAACCTGCCTGAGAAAAACGTACTCCAACCGTTGTGTCATTAACACGCTCCAGCGTGTAATTTAAGAACGAAGGTTTACTGGTCGTTTGGCCCATCTGTCTAAAGCTTAATGACACATTTTCGGACGTCGCTAACAAGCCATTTGGATCATGCAATTCAATGTAGCCGCTGCCACCTGAGCTTGAGTGCTGTGCAAACTGCATTTGACTTGACTTAATGCTTGGCAATTTGTCGATATATTCGTTAATTGTCACCAATTGACGGGTAGTTGCTGGATACCCTTTATTGTCTACCGACGCAATATCAATGAAGAAGCTACCATGGTGTTTACCGATGTAACCTGTGCTGACCATATCAATGTGAATGGTATTGGCATCCACTTGTTGTAGCGGCTTAATTTCAAGCCAGCTTGGTTGAGTTCGCGTTTTCCCTTCTTGTACAAATGTAAAATTAAGTTTGTCCTTTGAAATACCGTTAGGGTCTGTTAACACGATACGTCCACCGCCCTGTGCGGTTTCACCACGACGCCAACTAAACTGTCCAGAACTTGTCGCAGCAGTATCTGCATAAGACTTAAGCGCAAACAAAGCACGCTTAGTCACTATATTGTTATCACCATCTTTAGTTGCAACATCAATATAAAAATCACCATGTTGCTGGCCTATCAATCCTGCCTGTGTAAAGTCGATGCGCACTTTATTGGCATCATTAACAACCTGCTTAACGGTATAGTTAAGCCATTGAGGTTTGTCTCTAGCTTCACCCATTTGCTCAAAGCTCAGTGATACATCACTGGCGCGCAAACCGTTTAGGTCCTCAAGAATGTAGTAACCAGACCCACCATTTACGGTGCCTCTGGTGAAGTTGACCGTACCGCTTAACGATACTTGCGCATCAACATAACGCTCTAACTGGAACAGCTCTGCGAGCGTTTTAGTATTTTGCTCGTTATCCGTTACTTCGACATTAAGTACAAAGTCACCGTGCTGTTTACCAATATACCCTGATTGCGAAAATACGATTTTAACTTCGTTGTCACCATTTTGGATCAGCTCATACTTCAACCAACCTGGGATCCCCTGGGTTTGTCCCATTTGAGTGCGGGTCAGAACAATCTTAGTCGGATCCGCTTTTATGCCATTCTCATCACGCAAAACAATAACCCCGTGTCCACCTTCACTGGCGTGCTGGGCAAAGTTAATGTCTTTTTGTGTAACCGTCGTTACCTTGTCAACATACTGAGTTAGGTTAAATGGTGCATCATATTCTGTAATACGACCAAAACTGTCTTTTGCGCTAAAACGTACGATAATGTTGCCGTGTTTTTTACCAATCATACCAACTTGGTTAAACTCAACTCGTACGCTGCCATCGTGTTGTTGCACTTTGGTGTATTCAAGCCAGCTCGGTTGGCTTCTTTCGTTGCCCATTTGGAAAAACTTTAAATCAACACTTTGCTCTGATGCTAAACCGTTGCCATCTTTAATCACATATGCGCCGTGACCACCCGACTGAGTGTTTTGCGCAAAGTAGAATGACTCGCGGGTAACTGAAATATCATGCTCTACAAAGGCATTAAGTTTAAAGAGCTTTTCTATTGTGTGTTCTGTGCCTAGTTTGTCTTTTACACTAAAGTCAACGAAGAAGTCACCATGTGATGGACCTATCAAACCAAGTTGGGTAAATCGCACACCCACGCGTGTTGCTGACAACTGTTCAAGTTTATAGTCTAACCAAGCAGGCTTATTGACTGCCTTACCCATTTGTCTAAACGCCAGCTGCACACTTTCTTTATTTAACCCGTTAAGGTCTTCAATTTCTAAGTAACCTGTACCACCGCTTGACGTGCCCCGAGTGAAATTAAGATCCTGTTTAGCAAGTGATGCCTGGCTCTGTTTAAAGTCTTTGAGGTTTATTAACTGAGTAAGTACGGTCGATTTTCCGTCGCCGTCGGTGATCTTAAATTCTAGATAGAAGTTACCGTGATTCTGGCCAATGATATGGTTGTCAATTTGCGCGAGCTCTAACTGAACTAGCCTTGGATTCACTTGCTCCTGACTGATACTCAGCCAAGCTGGCACAGCCAAGCGCTGACCCATTTGAATACGAACCACCTCAATCTGCGCATTCTCTAGTGAAATACCATTGCGGTCATAGATATCTATCAGACCATAACCACCATGGTCAGCTCCACGAGTAAAGTCGATCTCAGCCTTTTGTACTTCCGCTATATGGTCCTTATAGGCTTCCAGATTAAACAACGCCGAGGTCTGCTTTACCACACCGTCATCATCCTGCGCCGACACTTCCACGATAAAGTCACCGTGATTAATACCGATTTCACCAATTTGAGAGAACTCAAGCTGCACACTGTTACCATCTAGTGTCACAATATCAACTTCAAGCCACTCTGGCTTGCTACGCACTTGACCTGACTGTCGGTAGGTTATTTTCAGGCTGTCTTTGTTCACACCAAAGTCGTTACTCACAACCATGTAGCCCATACCCGCCATCTTTGAGCCACGCATGAAGCTGATTTCTTTTTCAATCTTCAGTTTGTTTTCGCGTGGTTTGATTTCTCCGGTTAGACCATTTTGCACTTTCATGCTGCGGCGATTACCCACAGCATCATACTGATATGTAACACGGGAAATAATGTCTCCTGGCACCCATTTTGGGGTATCACCTAGGGCAGCAGTATTGTTATAAGCCGTTGTTTCGGTAAATTTGATGCGTCCGTGACTGTCATACTCATTGACTGTACGCTGATAAATAACACGTTGCAGGTCATCCCATGATTGCTTTACTTCAGCCGTTACACGCCCCGCGTCATCGTATTCATAGCGAGTGAATGACCCCGTGGCATCATCTTCAATACTCTTTAGCCAACCGTTTTCATAGTAAGAATAATGAATATCCTGACCATATTCGTTCCATTTATGTATTAAACGACCAATATTTGACTTAGCGGTAAACTCACCTGCATCAGTCAAACTCTGTATGCCAGTGCTTAACCCTTTATCGCGCCCATAGGTATAAGTGAACTTTTTACCACTTAAGTCGTTGCCTGATTTCAAACGACCAAAGTCATCAAATACTCGGGTGTTTTCATCAATGTTGGCGGTTCTATACACACTTGAATAACGTTCAAAGGTTTGCTTACCATTTTTGTCATAGCGGTATTCTTTCTCACGATCCATTTCATCGCGACTGAAAATCACATGACCCAATGCGTCGTGGCGGTAGTTAACTTCTCCCCCCATGGCGTCAATTTCACTGTTACGATTGCCCAGCGCATCATAACCATATGAGTTAACCATGCGATACTCATCACTGATGCCATTTTTCACACCAAACTGGCCAGTTTCAACGACCTGATCTAGCCTGTCATAGCCGGTGGTAGTAATGCGGTTTTGGGCATCTTTAACCACAGACTTGCGATTGAAGATGTCATAGCTGGTATAGGTCTTGTTGCCCAATGCATCTTCATGAACGGTTTGTTTACCATCAACATTGAACTTAAAGGTTTGTTGGTTGCCATTCGCATCGACTTTTCTGACTAAGTTGCCCTGCATGTCGTAGTAATACAGATTAACCGGTGCCATATAGCTTAAGCGGCCCGTTTCACTGGCCACAGCAACGGTAGGCAGCGTTTCTTTTATTACTTTATTTTGGCCGTTGTACTGGGCTTTAGTAACTGCACCTACCGCATCTTTGATTTCGATGATATTGCCCCATCGGTCAAACTTTTGAGTTATAATCGGTTGGCGTTTACCGTTATTGAACTTAGGTTGCTTTATGGTAGTTGCTTGTCCAAGCGCATTGCGCTCATACTCGGTGGTTCCATTCATCGCATGAATTGACTTGGTCAATCTGCCAGCTAAATCATAATAGTTGGTCGTAAGTACCCCATCCCCTTTGGTGGTTTGTCTAAGCTGACCAAACTTGTTGTAAACATATACACCCTGATCGTCTTTTTTAACTTCGCCAAAGGCATTGTATCGGGTTGTCCAATTGGTATGGGATGATGCAGGCTTTGCCGCACCTTTAGCTACAACATCCGCAAATTTAGCGATAAGCTGCCCATTTTTATCATATTTATACGTTGTTAGATGCTCTTTATCACCACCTGTATCTGACGCTGGCTGCCACCCATTAACCTGTAAAGAGGTAGTCGCAGCGCTCAAAGTATATGTTTGTGTGCGGTGTGACACATTGGGAATATATTCTGCGCTAGCAGTTAGTGTTACGCTGTACGTGGTCCTGTCACTGAAGCCAAAACTCGCATTATTGGTGATTTTACCGGTTTGGCTGTTAAACACGAAACCTGGTGGCAACCCATTAATATTAAATACATTATTGAAATCACCGTCTATTTGAGTGACCACTGTTTTAAAGCTGTAATGCGCTTGTTGCGACTCAACTTCAAACTCTTTACGCGATTCGCTCAACAAACCCAACTCATTGTACTTGTGTACAGTGATGTTACCCAGCGCATCAAACTCACGAATAAGCTGACCGCGCGTATTATATTCATGGCGAGTCAATTTATCATTCGGGCTATCGCGTAGAATAAGTTGATCATCCGCCAAACTATTAATTTCAACACGATTAGCATGCTGTTTTAGTTTTACTAAATTACCAAGAATATCATAGCCATAAGATGTCACTTGACGGGCTGTGTACTCGGTTAAGTCACTCTGTGTTACGGCTCCTGCGTCAATAACATTAGTACGAGCAGCCATCGCACTGGCACTGTAAATCAGGCGTCCTGTTTCGTCATATTTACTTTGCACAGCGCCATTTAGAGGTGCTCTCAGTAAACTAATGTCGGCACTGTTGGTTGCGATAGTTTGAGTACTGATGACGTTGCCCAGCTCATCATAATCCTGTTTAGAAACAACATGATGCTTGGCATCTAAACTCATATTGTCCTTAACTGAGTTGACGTCAACGTTCATCCTAACGGTGTGCGTAACACGGCCCATTTCATCGTAATAGTAGGCCGTGGTGCGGTTTTCACCATAGACGCTATTGCCCTGACTGCCTTGTGGTATCGCGTGCTCGGTTACATCGCCCGACAGCGCGAGTGCATACTCAGTTTGTGAAGCAACCTCACCAAATTCATTGTATGACATTGTGGTTAGGTAATTCGCAGGGTCAACCGACGCCACTTTTCTGCCCAACTCATTATAATAGCTGTAGGTTGTTAGTGCCTTATAACCTGCGACCGAAAATGCGCCTTCATATAACTGCTCTTTTTTAACTTCCTGACCAAAGGCGTTGTAACTAAAGCGTGTACTTTGTGGTGCAAACTGGCCAAGCTTTACTTTACCTTGATAGTCAAACTCAATACCGATATCAACCTGCACCTTGCGACCAGCCTTGTCATAGCGCATATCGATTCGACGATCATCTTGTGAAACGCTTAACTTCGCCGGATTGTCCGAACGCAAGTTACCTTGCTCATCGACCATTTTTGACAAGGTGGCTAGAGAGCTCAGCGCAGAGGTAGTCTGATCTGCATATTTAATTATCGTAACTTGTTGCCCTAAAGCGTTGTAACGATACTCGGTGACATCACCTTCACCATTCATTTCAAAGCGTACATTACCTGTATTATCATACACTTTGCTTTGCTTTACTGCGCCTTGTGTAGAGCTAATAGCGCGACCTAAAGCATCGTACACAGTGGTTGTAATTGTTGCTGGTGCATTGGTGGTCGCGTTCTGGCGAACGGCTGTTTGTCTACCCGCATTATCGTAATCAAAATAGGTCGTCGCTTTTTGTAATCCCACCACCCATTGTTGATTACGCTGACCGCCTTCGGTAATACTCGTTACGTTACCCAATCCGTCATAACTAAAATACTTAGTTTTTTGTACATCGGTCACCGTATTTAACTGGTTACCGCTCCAATCATAGGTAGTTTGTTTCGGACCACGTTCAAATTCGAGTTGCCCTGCGTTATTGTATTTATAAGTCCAGGTAGCGCCTTTTTGGTTGGTATAGCTGGCTTTGAGGCCATTGTCATAGTAGCTGTAACGCTCAGTCGTGCCATCGGCGTGACGCTGCCAGGTTAGCTGCCCTCGGGTGTTATATTCTGAACTGCTAACGCGTGCATCTATTAACAAGCTTGCAGAAAAATACCCTTGCAGATCAGCATAGCTTAAAGTTCCAGCGCCAAATTTAGCGCTCAACCCTGCGTTGTCATTCACAGATTCAGAGTAAACAATGGTGTTTATAACATCACTGACTTCGTTGTAACGCTGCTCGGTAACATTGCCTAATGCATCAATGCTAAAACGCAGACGTCCTGCTGCATCGTAGAATAGCTGCGTGTCACGATTGGCGCTTGAATTAGTAATATGTTTAGAGAGCGTTTCAATGTTGATGCTCGCTCCAAACGCCACCAAATCGGCGTAGGCGATGGTGGATGTTAATTGGCCCGCAGCATCATAACGACTTTCTTTGACACTCGCTTGTGAGCCCTCTACTAACGTTATAGTAAAGCGTGCCTGACCCTTATCGTTATAAAGAGTACGTACTCGGCTATCTGAGGTGATATCACCAAACTTAGTCAGCTCTGATGGCTCAAGTGTGCCTTTTACTAGGTTTGCTTTCGCTGTATCACTTAGTTTTGCTCTTTGCCCCCAACGCGTTAGCTCGTATACACGACCTTGCGAGTCATAGTGCCACTGAGTGACTCCACCGTCACCATTGATATGTAACGACTTACGACCATTCTCATCGAAGCTTGTGTATTCGCTGACTTTCTCCTTACCTAAAGCCCCTTTGATCTTGCCTGACACTTTCTCGTAAGAAAATTCACCAGCGTTCATATCAACATCATCAGCTTTCATTATGAACTGAGCGGCAACGGTCACTTCCTCTAGTAGTCGATGAGAAGCAATTTGGCGTCCGTTGTTATCATACTCAAAATAACGAATGGTGCCATGTAAAGACATATTGCCCGAGATCGTTGTCGTTGTTGATGTTGGCTTGCTCGTTTCGGCGGTCCATGTTTGCCCTGAGATTGATTGTGTACTGCTCATCACTTCTACAGGCGGATCGACAGGTCCTATATCATCTATTGGACCTGTTATCACCGATGATGGAGAAAAATAACTCAAAGACTTACTGGTAAATTCAGCCACCATTTGGTTAGCTTCGTTATACACAAAGTAGCTGATCCTCTGATCGTCATAGGGAGATAAGGCATTGTAAGGGCTATTTTTATCTACCAGTTTGCGGCCAAAGTTCTCAGTCTTTTTAATCAGGTTATTATTGCCATCATATTGATAGGTGGTTACCTGCGCGCCTTGACTGGTCTTTGCCAGACGGCCTAAGGCATCATATTCGTATTGCGTAGTGAGTGCGTTATTGCCTGTGCCCTGCGTCACCTCCAGCTTGTTACCCAAGCCATCGTACTGGTACTGAGTCAAGCTTTGACGCGTGCCGCCTTGGTGTACTTGCACCTCGGTCGCACGACCTTGGCTATCAAAGGTGGTGGTTGTGCTGTGGGTAAGCCCTGCACTTTGGTTACCACCGTTGACCACGGTATTGATTTGCTCGCTCTTAATGACCTCACTGCCATGTTTGTTATGCGCAAACGTGGTGGTCAGTTTTAAACCACTCGGGTCGGTAATACTGGCCGTCACTCGGCCGACTTTATCGTACTGGGTCTCAACCTGGTTACCATTGGCATCGGTAACTAGTTGAATACGGTTGTTTTTATCGTAGTCTTTTTGGCTTTGTACTGTACCGTTAAGCAGGGTTTGAACCACATTGCCATTGGCATCATACTCAAAGGAACTAGTGCTCAGTACTTTGCCTTGCGCATCCAACTGGGTCACTGATTCTACTTGACCTTGACCATTACGGGTGGTTTTGACCTGGGTGCCGTTAGGCTGCGTGACGGTCTTGGTATTGGTTTGGTCATCGTAGCTGTAGCGCGTGGTATTGCCTGCGGCATCTTGCACCGATAATTGACGGCCCAACATGTCGTATTGGGTGGTCACACGGCGCGTTGCACCATCCACCACTTGGCTCGACTCAACCACTCGGCCCACCTTGTCGTTATCACCATTGACGGTGTAACTCAGGTTAGTGGTTTTGCCATTGCCATCGGTGGTTGAGGTAACACGACCAAAGGCATCGTATTGTTTGCTTGTAGTTTGGGTTAAATCACCGCCACTGCGTGTAGTGGTGGTTAATAGTCCACGGTTATCATAATCAAACTCAGTGTGCGCTAGCGTTTTACTATCACTTTGCTTGTCTAAAATACTGGCATGTGTTTGCTGCGACTGTTTAACCAGCTGTGCAAAGGCGTTGTATTCAAATGTGGTTTTGTAACCCGCACCATCGGTTTTGCTTTCAAGCAAACCGCGCGTGGTGTAATCGAGCTTTTCTTCGAACTTTTCGCCGCTGGCAACCTTTGATTGCAAGTAGGTATCCACGCTCTTAGTACCATCTTGGATTTTATTAGTGACCAAGCCGCCGATTAAGCCAGCTGAGCTAATATCCGCTTCACTCAATTGTGTGTGATAACGGATCACATCGGTGCGTTGGTTAAAGGCATTGTACTTGTATTCAGTGACTTGCCCCTCTGCGTCAATCTCATAACGCCTATTACCTTGCGCGTCATAGTAGTAACGGGTTTGTGCGCCTTCACGGTCGGTGGTAAGGCTAATGTTACCGAGGATATCGTATTGAGTACGCGCGCCTTCTTGGGCTGCTTTAGTATTGATTTGACTTTGTGTGGCATCAACGCCTAGCTCAGTGTTTTGGTTGCCATCGAGTGTGGAGATTAAACGCCCTTGCTGGTCGTATTGGTAACGCTCGGTGCTAACTGCCGTTTTGGCAAGTAGGTAATTGTCGAGGTAATAGGTGGTATTATTGGCCTCCGGATGTGGATTAGTATATAGAATTAACCCAGCTTTATCAGACCAATCTTCAGCGCTTTCTGTTTGACTCACCGCCTGCTCTGGATGGCCTTTAGGATAAACCGTAAGTACCGTGTTCGCCTCTGAAGTCGTAAACGTTACGACATATGTTGTATTTGGTTTGGAATTCATTAGCTTTGTATTTCTAGAGCGAGTTGAATCTCCATCCCTTACATAGTTAGAATGAATACCATCACCATTGAAATACACAGCGTGTCTATCTATGGTTTTGCTACTCCAAGAACCATGGTTATCTAACCCCCCATAAAAATAACTTCCTGCGGTTGAGGGACCTGTGGTTACTTCAAAGCTCATCAGTATGTTTTCGTTTAAATCAAAACGATTGGAAGAGCGAAGCGCAGGCCAAGATTTTACCTCAGCTAAGCGAGTGAACGAAACACGATCATCTTCAAGTTGAATTGCCTTATAGCCATTTGAATATAAATAGGTATGATTCTGTTCCCCATTGACAAAATCATCATGCGCAATGACATTTTCATACTCACGCTTTTCAACCAGCTGACCCATGGCATCGTAGCTATAATGAGTCATTGACTTATCGGCGCGAATTTCTCGCTCTACCTGACCACTGGCTGTGTAGGTCCACAGTGTGGTGGTTTTATCACCACTTGGGATTGCAATAGGCGCACCAATGGCTTGGTTGCGTACTTGGGTGTGATAGGTACTTTGTGATTGTTTTTGACCATCTTTGTTGTAGCTAAACGTAGTCAATGCACCATCCGCTGACAAAGTACCTGCAATACGACCTTGGGCATCATAATAGGTATGGCTGATACGATCTGCTACGTCAGGGTCATGAGAGTAACGACGTTTTGCAATTTCATTACCCGCTTTATCATAGTAATAACGCGTGGTGTAGCCTTCGCCATCGGTTTTGGTTTCTAATTGACCTACCGCGTTGTAAGTCATTTTGGTGCTGCGCGCATCCGCTTGCGAGGCTTGTTCGTTTAAGCCCGATAAACGGATTTCACCGATTTTACCTGAGCCTCTTACTAAGAAAGCTTCAACATTAAGTACTTTGTTATCTGGCTCAAGCGCTTTTAAATCATCAGTTAAGTTTCTTGTCGTAGTTACCCAGTGAATATCCTTCCCTTTCATCAAACCAAGTGGGTGATTAATATATCTTTTATCTCCACTCTGGCTGGGCTCCATGCTACCTTTTACATAATAATTATTAGCAGTATAAAACAAATATCGATGTCCATATTGGGTTTGAACGCTAATATAAACATGATATGCATCCCCTATCTTCATGTCCCATGAGATAGTGGTGTTATCAGAGTCCCAATTTGTTGAAGGATTTACCCTCAATTTATATCCATTGGAGGTACCTGCCCCTTTAACCTCCATCACTTCTTTGCCATATTCCGCATCGAAGGTGGGGGTCATGGTGGCACCTGCTGGGGTAGCGTCATACACCTCCCACTGCGCCACATTCACCGGACTATTATGGCTTTGATAGATAAGCTCACCCATCGGCTCAGTGTATTGCTTTTGCTCCGTTAGCTGGCCTTTATCATTGTAGATAAACTCAGTCACATAGCCTTTGGCGTCGACTTCATATTGTTTACGCCCCCCTAAAGTGTAAAGGGTACGTGTGGTGCGGTTGTCTTCGTGATTGGCTTGGTTTTTTAGGTCATTGTCTAGCTGTGCAAGGGTTTTGCTCAGTGTGCCTGCGCTGCTTAACCAACCTGCTGTACTGACTTTTTGCGCATATTGGGTGGTTTGCGTGACGCGCCCTGCTCGGTCGTAGTGGTAACGGGTGACGGTGCCCGTGTTACTCACCGTGGCCGCTAAATTGCCAGACTTATCATACAAGCTGTAGCTTAATGAGTTTTGTGCATCTCTTTTGGCAACAGCACGGCCATGTTCATC
>NZ_MNAN01000035.1:427246-514175 GCF_001854475.1 Pseudoalteromonas byunsanensis | reverse complement strand
ATTAAGCTAACCAGTACTAATTACCCGTGAGGCTTAACCATACAACGCCAAAGTGGTTTTACACGCTAGAAGTTAGTGTTACTAAAGTAGTGTTTTACGAATTATCAGAATTTCCGAATTTTAAGAATTAAACAAGGTGAACGAAAAAGCAATATAGCGAAATCAGTTCATCTTGCGCAAATGAAATGCTCGTGCGATGCACGATGTCATTAAACATTTGCACCAAGACTTTGCTTGGTGATAATAGCGTTTTGGACCCACCTGACCCCATGCCGAACTCAGAAGTGAAACGAAACAGCGTCGATGATAGTGTGGCATTTGCCATGTGAAAGTAGAACATCGCCAGGCTCCTAATTAAGTGAAAAGCCCATCCAATCGGATGGGCTTTTTGCGTTTTGGGGTTGTAGGTCAGGTAAGCGTAGCGCCATCCGACGTTTAAGAGAGTCCCTCAGCAGCAGCTAAACTGGCTCACTTCACCTTCACTGCGTTCGCTGCCGTTAACCCTTTGCACTATATTCACCTTGCGCAAAAAGAGCGTGTTCGGCTTCGCTCATGTCGCAAACCTTTTGCACTGTAGCGCACCAAGCTCCCATTACGATAAACCTGTTGTAGAAATGCAGCGGGTTTTTTGTAGAGTGTAGTTTTGTTGGTCGAGCTAGCTAAAAGTGGCTACTGAATCGCAGAAGCTCTCTCATTGGTGGCTAGATCCAGCAGCTATTAAACTGACTTATCTTATGTAAAAGCTATTATGATTGTCCATTATTTCGCATTTATTCTGAAGGAGGTAGACTTGTTCATCCCACTTAACCTATAGCATATTTGTCGAATATATATCTCTTGATTAAATTACTTCGGCGAAATTGGCGTTAAGTGCGTTACATTGTGATTTGTATTTGAGAAAGTCCCCAAAAAAGGTTTAAAATTACAACTGTTGTGTTAATGTGAATAAAAGCCGCATCTAATCTCGTTATTCAATATAAGCTATTTTCAAACAAGGAGTATGCATATGAAAGTAATCCCCCAACATCTGCTTAAGTTAATATTCGGAGGCTATAGTGGAGCTGATCATGGTGGTTCTACAGGTGGAGGTACTGGTGATGGTATAGAGCCACCAGAACAGTAGGTAATGACTTTATTTAAGTGTAGGAACCTCGATTAAGTTCGCGGTTTCTACAGACTGAAATTTAGCTTATTTTTGCGGGATAAGCGGTATGTCTTCAGCACGTCCACCTTTTACCTCTTTCCTATTTTTGTGGTGGTGTGCTTAACGACCCCTATGCTTGAAGATTCGACCCCTGAGGCTGATAGTCAAAAGAATATTTAAGGGTAAATATGACGCGAGGCTTTTAACCATTATATTGATACTGAACGTCAGTAATTTGTTAGCTGAGGTTTTTAATCGCGTTACTTAAACCAGCGAGTGTCAATGGATACATACGACCATCCATGGCACCTTCAATTATCCCAATTGACTGATAGTAAGGCCAGTACTCTTGAGGTTGAGGATTAAGCCAAGCGACTTTGTCAAAGTGGTTCGTGAGCCGTTGTAACCATGAGGCTCCTGGCTCACTGTTCCAATGCTCAACACTGCCGCCAGAGTATGTGATTTCATATGGCCCCATTGTGGCATCGCCTACAAAAATCAGTCGGTAGTCCTTTCCAAAGCGATTAATCAACTTGAATGTGTCAATTAGGCTAGCTTCGCGTCGACTATTGTCTTGCCAAACATGTTCATATACGCAGTTGTGAAAGTAGAAGAACTCCAGGTGCTTAAATTCACTGTGAGCGGCACTAAATAGCTGTTCACACAGGTGTATGTAATCGTCCATTGAGCCACCGATATCGAACAGCATAATCACGTTGACGGCGTTGTGTCGTTCAGGCGCCATTTTTACATCCAGCATGCCACCTTGTTTAGCGGTTGCTGCAATTGTTTCGTTTAAATCGAGTTGATCGCTGGCTCCACTTCTTGCGAATTTACGCAGCTTTTTAAGAGCAAGTTGCATAGTACGACTAGAAATTTCACTATCGGCATCAAGGTTACGGTATTGCCTTTTGTCCCAGACTTTAACTGCTCTGCGTTGGCGGCTTCCATCCTGGCCAATTCTAACGCCCTCTGGGTTATAGCCGTATGCACCAAAGGGGGATGTGCCACCAGTACCAACCCATTTATTGCCACCGGCATGGCGCTTTTGCTGCTCTGCTAAGCGTTGTTTCAGCGTGTCTATGAGCTTATCTAAACCACCCATAGCCTCAATTTCGGCTTTTTGCTCTGGAGTAAGGTGTTTCTCAAACTCTTTTCGTAGCCAATCTTCTGGTAAATCAGTGTTTTTCTTCAGTTGGCTTAAGTAATCGATGTCTTCAATACCGCGAAAGTAATCAGCGAAAGCGCGGTCAAATTTGTCGTATTGGGTTTCATCTTTTACGAAAATAGTTTTACTTAATTCATAAAATGCATCTAAATTCGAAAATGCTAAGCCATGGTTAAGCGCATTGATACAATCGAGCAACTCTCGAGGAGAGACTTTTAGTCCGTATCTTCTGAGTGTAAAAAAGAAATCGATTAGCATAATTTACCGTTTACTCATGAAAGCTAGTTTTTCGATGAGACTAACATCTTGTTCATTTTTTAATAGTGCCCCAAATAGCGGCATTAGGCCTCCAGCATGGCTTTGATCTCGAAGGGTACTGATGTCAATATCCTCAGCCATCAACAGTTTAAGCCAATCTAGCAGCTCGCTGGTGCTAGGTTTTTTCTTCAAGCCAGGTATTTCTCGTAGCTTAAAAAATGATTCTAATGCCTGCTGTACCAAATCGTTTTTGATGTTTGGGTAATGTACATCAATGATCTGTTTCATCTGTTCAGGCGATGGAAAATCAATATAGTGAAAAAAGCAGCGGCGAAGAAAAGCGTCTGGAAGTTCTTTCTCATTGTTTGATGTGATGATCACAATCGGGCGTACTTTAGCACTAACTCTTTCCCCCGTTTCATAAACATGAAACTCCATTTTGTCGAGTTCAAGTAGTAAGTCATTGGGAAACTCTATATCTGCTTTATCAATTTCGTCAATCAGCAGTACAGGGCGTTGAGTGCCTTCAAATGCTTGCCACAACTTACCTTTTACTATGTAGTTGCTAATATCATGAACTTTCTGATCACCTAATTGACTGTCTCTTAAGCGAGACACTGCGTCATATTCATATAAGCCTTGTTGTGCTTTGGTGGTTGACTTGATATGCCACTGGATCAGTTCTGTATTCAGACTGTTGGCTAGTTCTTGTGCAAGCATAGTCTTGCCTGTTCCGGGTTCGCCTTTTATTAATAAGGGTTTTTCGAGCACAACCGCAGCATTCACGGCTTGTTTAAGTGCATTACTGGCTATGTAGTTATTAGTACCTTCGAAGCTCACAATAATTTCCTAAGGATCTGGTCTGATGAGGTTATAGTGCCATAAAACCAAGGCATAACTCTAGGCGTGAGATCTATTTCGCATATTCATTTTCACAAATGTACTTAAAGCGTGGTATTGAGACTCCGTCTATAATTACCTGTTCGATAAACATACTCAATGGGCGTACCCAAAAATCAAAATCGCCATACAAAGTTTGATATACAACCATAATTTCGCCTGTTTCGCTGTGGGTTGCTAAATGGTGCACTTTGTAATGGGCGCCTTTGTAATGTTGATAAATACCCTGTTTTAATGATTGTTGCATTGTTCGCTCCTGTTGCAGTGCGGTATACTCGTTTGTTATTGAGAGTGCCAACATGGCTAAGTAATGAATTATATTTCTATAGATGAGTTTAAAAAAGCTTGGGTATTCAAGCATCAGGATTTACCCATAGATATAGCTGATCTTAACGCAATAAAACTAATGAGCCGAGAACGTGCTGGGGTACTATGGAGTACCATGGTTTCCAGAGAAAAAGACCACCCTGACTTTTTCACTAAATCAGAGTGGCCAGGAAGTGAAGATACCTGGAGTGAGCAGGTGAGTTGGGAGAAACCATGGGAAGATGGTCAACAGATATTGCCGCAAGAGATATGTTCTTTTTTAAATTGGGAAGACAACACAACGGTTTACTTCTGTTTGTCACGGGACCAGATAATAGAAACCCGTTTTGAGGTATTTAAGCGTTGCTGGCAGAACTTTATGTTCTTAGCTGACGGCAGCTTATTATTGGGTAAAAAGCGTGACGCGGTGGTACAGTTTCTTGAAAACGGTAACGCTAAACTAGGGCTGCGAGCGAAAGGCTAGCCTGCCGGTGCTTACCATGCTATAACTTTTCTCAGTTGATGGAGGGTGTGTGGTAAAGCAAAATATAGCGGATAGTAAGCAAAGCAACCTGTGGCAAAATGAGCACGAGCGATTACAGTTTGCAGAGCTGGTTAACGTGTTTTATGCACGGGAAATCCCGCTTCTAGCGAAGCAGTATAGCGGTGAGCAGTTGCAGCGTAAATTATTGAGCTTACCATACTATGTTGAGAGGGCTGCTCGACATATCACTCAGGGTGAGGTGCCGTTACAATTAGATAGTCAAAATGGCTGTTGGTTGGCATCACAAAAAAAGACGCTGCCACAATTTGACCAACATAAAAACCATAGCTTTTTTTCGCAAAAAGCAAAAGTTGGATTAGTGGTACCGGTGCTGATCTGCGAGTCGGGGTATATGCAGGTAGTCATGGACAGCTTAGATCAAGTGAGGGACAATGCAGTACATTGTAACCAGTATGGTTGGTTTGCTAGTTCAGGTGTCAGTCATCAAAGCACCTTTAAGTTGTACACACCAACAAAGCTGTTAATGACTGCGGCCTGCTGTGGCCACCGTTGGCAATACGAAAAAGTCGTTGCGCCCCGCTTGCTAAGCTTAAGAGAAATGCTGCTTGCCAGTATGATAAATTGGACCAATGTTAAAGCGACTAAACAACGACACCATTAACGTGAATTATGCAATAGCCTTGTATTTGGGAGGCTAGCCAGTGCGTCTATTTCAATTAATTTTACTGAGTTTAGTGCTGTTTTTGCAGTACCGTTTATGGTTTGGCAACAACGGTATTCAAGACTATACGCAAATCAAAAGCGCGGTCAATTCACATCAAGCGCTCAACGCCAAGTTATCAAAGCGCAATAAGCTACTTAAAGCGGATATTGAAGATCTAAAACTCGGTCTAGAAGGGGTTGAAGAGCGAGCACGCCACGAGCTTGGCATGATCAAAGAAAACGAAACATTTATTCGGGTTTTACCAAGAAAACACAATGAATCAAACCATTAAAATTGCTGCCATAGTCCCTGCAGCCGGGGTGGGTAGTAGAATGCAAGTCGGCTATCCAAAGCAGTACCTAAAAGTTGTAGGTAAAACAATCTTAGAACATACCTTAGATAAGTTAGGGGAGCTTAGCGAGCTTTGTAAAATCGCAGTCGTGGTCAGTGAGGATGATGAATATTTCAGCACATTGAGATTTTCAGATCAAAGGATTCTGCGAGTCGGTGGCGGAAAAGAACGAGCTGATTCGGTATTGAATGGGCTATATGCATTGGCCGAAACGCAGCCTGACTGGGTATTAGTGCACGATGCTGCTCGCCCTCTGGTATTAGCTAGTGATATTCGTTCCTTGATTAACGAGTGTGTGTTTTATAATGAAGGTGGCATTCTAGCTGCAAAAGTAAAAGATACTATTAAAAGGGGAGATACACACAGCCTTGAAACGGTTCCCCGCGAGCATTTATGGCAAGCTCTAACCCCTCAATTTTTTCCTTATGAAAAACTCAAAAGTGCCCTAGAGCAAGCGCTTAGTAAAGGTATTTCTATTACCGATGAAGCGTCAGCAATGGAATGGGCACAGCAGAGTGTTAAACTCATACCAGGTCGCAGCGACAACATTAAAATAACCACCCCAGAAGATTATGACTTAGCGTGTTTTCTATTGGCAAAACAGCGGGAGAGTAAAAGTAATGATTAGAATTGGCCATGGTTTTGACGTACACAAGTTTGGTGGCGGGGGTCCTTTGACCATTTGTGGAGAAAAAATCCCTTACCAGCATGGTTTTATTGCGCACTCTGATGGGGATGTTGCTATTCATGCTTTATGTGATGCACTGCTTGGCGCATTAGCGTTGGGTGACATAGGTAAGCACTTCCCTGATACCTCGGACGAATTTGCAGGTATTGATAGTCGTATTTTATTGCGTCGTGTAGTAGCGCAAATGAAGGACATGGGTTATCGGCTTGGAAATTGTGACGTTACTATCGTTGCCCAGGCTCCAAAAATGAGACCTCACATTGATGCGATGCGTGAGAATTTAGCCAAGGACTGCGAAGCTGATATAACTCAAGTTAATGTTAAAGCGACCACCACAGAAAAGCTTGGCTTTGAGGGGCGTAAGGAGGGCATATCAGCCCATGCAGTAGTGGTGTTGATGAAAACATGAAACAGTTAAATTATTTATATGGCCAACCATTGTCACGAGGTGATTTTAAAAGCTCAGCTGAAGACTTCATGGTCGATGAGATCTTGGATATTCCGCTCAGTGGTGAAGGTGAACATGTATGTTTGCAAGTGATAAAAAAAGGCGAGAACACACAGTTTGTTGCCAAACAAATAGCTAAGCTAGCTGGCGTAGCGCCTCGGGATGTTAGTTATGCTGGGTTAAAGGACCGTCATGGCGTTTGCAGTCAATGGTTTAGTGTACCTGTAGCGATCAAAAAGCATATTGACTTCAGTGCACTCAACAGTGACAGCGTATTTATTGTTAAACAAACTAGGCATAATCGCAAGCTACGTACGGGCTGCCATAGTGGTAACCATTTCAAAATTATTCTGCGTAATGTGGATACTCCTCTTGATATATTGTCTCGAATCAATGCGGTACGTCAGGGAGTTCCCAATTACTTTGGTGAACAGCGTTTTGGCCATGGCGGTTATAATCTTGAGTTGGCGGAGCGTTTATTTGCAGGAGAGCAGATCCGTGATAAGAAGTTACGCGGTATCGTAATATCAGCGGCACGCTCACATATCTTTAATCAGTTAGTGAGCCTGCGAGTGGCCGAGCATGGCTTAGCGAAAACTTGGCACAGAGAAGTTTTTCTACTCAGTGGTAGTAACGCATTTTTTGAAGATGACATCAGTGATGAAACCATCGCCCGTTTAAGTAGTGGTGATATCATGTTATCAGCACCTATGGTTGGCAAGGGTGAAAAAGGCTTGGTAGAGCAAGAAAGGCAATGGATAGAGCCATATAGTGCTTGGCAACAGAGCCTAGGCCAGTTAGGCTTAAAAACAGAACGACGGGCGTTGCGCTTGATACCGAACCAATTACAGGTCGAAACGATAGATAGCGCTACCATTAAATTGTCGTTTAGTTTACCAAAAGGGACATTTGCTACGGCTGTATTAAGAGAGTTAGTACAGCATCGTGATGCAAGTAAAGATAACTTTAATCAAGAGGTCGTTGATGCGAATCCTGCTTAGTAATGATGATGGTGTTCACGCTAAAGGTATTGCGGTTTTATATCAGGCGCTCAAACAAATTGCACAGGTAACGGTGGTAGCGCCGGATCGTAATTGCAGTGGCGCGAGTAGTTCATTGACGCTACTTAACCCACTGCGTGCCACTGTTTTGGAAAATGGCTTTATTTCCGTGAACGGCACTCCGACCGACTGTGTACACTTGGGTGTTAGCCAATTGATGGATGAACTGCCAGATCTTGTGGTGGCGGGTATCAACTGTGGCGCAAATCTAGGAGATGATACTTTGTACTCTGGGACAGTTGCTGCGGCTACAGAGGGACGACATCTAGGCCTGCCTGCGATTGCCGTATCTTTGTGTTCCAAAGAAGAAGCCCATTATGAAACCGCTGCACAAGTGACGCTAGATATTATTAAGCAATTACAGAATCATCCATTACCTAGAGATCAAATCATTAATATCAATGTGCCAGATATTCCGATCACGGAACTTAAAGGCGCGAAAGTTTGTCGCCTTGGAGCTCGCCATAAAGCTGAAACTATGACTAAACAGCAGGACCCTTGGGGGAGAGATGTGTTTTGGTATGGAAGCTTAGGTTCGGAGAGTGATGCTGGAGAAGGAACGGACTTTCATGCTGTGAACAATGGTTATGCTGCGATTACACCTTTAAAAGTTGATATGACTGCGCATGACAGCCTCGACGCGGTGGCTAATTGGTTGAAAGAGGGAAAGTAGCCGTGCTCAGCAGCTATAAACGAAGTGCCCATGCGCTAGTACAGCAGCTAAGAACTCAGGGCGTACAAGATGAACAGGTGCTAAAGGTGATGGAAAGTACGCCTCGGCATCTATTTGTCGATGATGTATTACAACATAAGTCATACGAAAATACCGCATTGCCTATCGGTCAGGGACAAACCATTTCACAGCCTTACATTGTTGCAAAAATGACTGAGGTTCTTAGGCAAGTAGGTGTTGTTGGGAAAGTGCTTGAAATAGGCACAGGCTCAGGTTACCAAACAGCTATCCTTGCACAGTTATTCGAAGAAGTGTGTAGTGTCGAGCGTATTAAAGCATTGCAGTGGCAAGCCAAGCGTCGTTTGCATATGCTTGATTTGTATAATGTCGCTATGAAACATGGAGATGGATGGCAGGGGTGGCAATCTAAGGCACCTTTTGCTGGTATCATTGTTACGGCAGCTGCAAAAGAGGTTCCAAAGCAGTTACTAGCTCAGCTTGAAGATGAAGGTGCATTGATTGTTCCTTTAGGGGAGCAAGAGCAACAGCTTACTTTGTTTGTTCGTAAGGGGGAGCAGTTCGTTGAGCATCGTCTAGCACCAGTGAGGTTTGTTCCTTTGGTCGCTGGAGATATTATCTAATTTAAAAGACTACAACTGTGCGTTGTTCAGTTTCACAATATCATAAAACAACAATAAAAATAAAAGGTGACGAATGCTTAAAACATACTTGTTGATACTGACAACTGTTTGTATGTTATTAGCTGGATGTTCAAGTCGCCATACACCTGCGCCAGTCACTAGCTTATCATCTGGTAAGTCCAGTTCATCACAAAAAATTCATATAAAAAATAACCGATATCAGGTTCAAAAAGGAGATACGCTTTTTGCCATTGCTTTTAGCGCAAATAAAGATGTTAGAACAATTGCGCAAATAAATGGAATTAAGCCGCCTTACGTGATTTACCCAGGCCAAATGATTTATGTAGAGAATCCTCAAAATAAAAATAAAAAGCGCAAAAAATACACAATCAGTACCGATAAGTCCAGTAAAAAGAAACAAAAAAATAACAAAATTACGAAAAAAGAGCTTGATCAGCCAAAACAACGAGAGTATGTTCAAAAACATAGCAGTAAAAATGACAACGAATCTAAAGTTATATTTTCCAATAAGGTACGTTGGCGTTGGCCTGCCGTTGGTAAGGTGACTAAACGTTTTTCTAGTAAAGAAAATGGTTATAAAGGACTTCAAATCACCAATGTAGAAGGGGCCCCGGTTAAGGCGGCTGCTGATGGGGTTGTTGTATATGCTGG
The DNA here is from genome assembly GCF_001854475.1 of Pseudoalteromonas byunsanensis. Lineage (GTDB taxonomy): Bacteria > Pseudomonadota > Gammaproteobacteria > Enterobacterales > Alteromonadaceae > Pseudoalteromonas > Pseudoalteromonas byunsanensis. Next base: position 504,656 of record NZ_MNAN01000035.1, on the reverse strand, counting down.
CAGTGCCTTGAGAGGATACGGTAATTTGATCATTTTGAAACACAATGACGATTATCTCAGTGCTTATGCACATAACTCGAAGCTAGAGGTCACTGAGCAGCAAAAAGTTAAAGTTGGGCAAAAAATTGCCGAAATGGGTAGTACAGATGCCACTAAAACAGCGTTACGTTTTGAAATTCGTTTTAGAGGTCAAGCTGTTAATCCGGTTAAATATTTGCCAAGTAAGTAGTGGCGTCACTAGAGAGTTAAAGCGTCACTATTCATTCACTTGGGAGGATGCGTATGGCTCAAACTGCAAATGTTAAAACCAAAAAAACGGACGATTTTGATGAAAAGCTCGACGAGCTTGATGTGGATAGCTCAAAAGCCGAATTGTTGGAAGACATTGATGATGATGATGACATCTTCGCCAAAGATGAAAACGTCAAAAACCTAGATGCAACTCAGCTTTATCTCGGAGAGATTGGTTTTTCACCGTTGCTAAGTGCGGAAGAAGAGGTTTATTACGCACGTAAAGCGCTCAAAGGTTGTGAAGCTTCACGTAAGCGCATGATTGAGAGTAACTTACGTTTAGTTGTAAAGATATCACGTCGCTATAACAATCGAGGTTTAGCGTTACTCGATCTGATTGAAGAAGGTAATCTTGGTTTAATCAGGGCTGTGGAAAAGTTTGATCCTGAGCGCGGGTTTCGTTTTTCAACCTATGCAACTTGGTGGATTAGACAAACCATAGAACGTGCCATCATGAACCAGACGCGGACAATTCGCTTACCTATCCACGTGGTAAAAGAATTGAATGTGTACTTGCGTACAGCAAGGGAGTTAACTCAGAAGCTTGACCATGAGCCAACCGCTGAGGAAATTGCACAGTGTTTAGATCGCCCAGTAGAAGATGTGACTAAAATGCTGCGCTTAAACGAAAAAATCACCTCTGTAGATACACCAATTGGTGGCGATAATGACAAGGCGCTGTTAGATATTATCGCGGATGAAAAGGGTCACGGCCCAGAAAGTGAGGTACAAAGCAACGATATTAACAATCATATCATCGACTGGTTAGGTGAATTGAACCCCAAACAACGAGAAGTACTGGCAAGACGATTTGGTCTTTTGGGCTATGAGCCTTCTACTTTGGAAGATGTTGGTAGGGAAATCGGTCTAACTCGTGAACGTGTGCGTCAGATACAGGTTGAAGCATTAAGACGCCTAAAAGACATTTTGCAACATGAAGGCTTAAGCACAGACAGCTTATTCGAACAGTTATAAATCGATCTTTAGTAGTAGTTGCAAAAAAACCACCTTTATTGGTGGTTTTTTGTTTATCTAGACAAGGTGTTAGACAAGCGATTGCTTTAGCTTATAAAGCAGCGCATGCGCTTCTCTGGGACTTAACTCATCGGGGTCAATATCGCGCAATGCAAGCTCAACTTTTGAAGGCGTCGGTTCAGGTAAAGCAAATGAATGCTGAGTTGGCATAGGCTCAACTACACTTTGATGATTTTCTAACTGAGTTAGTTTTTGTTTTGCTAGTTGCAAAACAGGCTTTGGCACACCTGCTAACCCGGCAACCTGCAGGCCAAAGCTCTTGCTGGCTGCGCCTTCCATGACAGTGTGTTTAAATGCAATAGTGTCGTTATGTTCCACTGCGTCTAAATGAACATTTACCAGTCCTGGCTGTTGTTGGGCCAATTCCGTTAGTTCAAAATAATGCGTTGCAAACAGCGTCTTAGCTCCGAGTTGGCGAGCGAGATAGTCAGCAGTCGCGTACGCTAATGATAAACCGTCATAGGTACTTGTGCCGCGACCAATTTCATCCATCAACACCAGCGATTGCTCAGTAGCATTATTGAGAATAGTTGCGGTTTCGGTCATCTCTACCATGAATGTTGAACGCCCTGAAGCAAGGTCGTCACTGGCTCCAATACGTGTGAAGATCCTATCAACTTGTCCAATACTCGCTGAGCTTGCTGGAACATAGCTTCCAATATGTGCCATCAAAACAATCAAAGCGGTTTGGCGCATATATGTTGATTTACCTCCCATGTTTGGTCCCGTGATAATGAGCATCTTGCGCTGCTTGTTTAGGTGTACCGGGTTGGCAATAAATGGGTCTTTGCTGACTTGCTCTACAACAGGATGGCGTCCTTGTTCAATGTGTAACTCGTTGCCATCAGTAAGGGTTGGTTTGCAATAGTCAAGCGTTTGGGCTCTTTCAGCCAAGGTATTGAGCACATCTAGATCTGCAAGCGCAGCAGCCATAAGTTGTAGCTGCTCCAGATAAGGCGCTATAAATTCAAATAGCTGCTCATATAATTGCTTTTCTAAGGCTAATGCTTTGCTTTGACTACCCAGTACTTTATCTTCATGTTCTTTAAGTTCTGGAATGATATAGCGCTCATTGTTTTTTAGCGTTTGGCGTCGAATATAATCCGCTGGCACCAAATGAGAGTTGGCACGGCTGATCTCGATATAGAATCCATGTACTTTGTTGTAGCCGATTTTTAGTGTGCTGATCCCGGTGCGCTGTCGCTCGCGCTCTTCTAGCTTGTCTAAGATATCGGTAGCACCTTGACTTAACGAGCGCCATTCATCTAGTTCTGCATTATAACCTGTGGCTATAACGCCGCCATCACGAATTAAAATCGGCGGGTTATCGATAATGGCGCGTTCTAGCAAATCTTGTAGTTTTGGTAATGCTGGGGATTGAGCACAAATTTGTGCGATGCGTTCATCGTCACTTTCTTGTAGTAACTGGTGCAATGGCCCAAGAGCTTGCAGGGCGCTTCTTAGTCTTGTCAAATCTCGTGGTCTTGCATTACACAGAGCCAAACGAGCTACGACCCGTTCAATGTCGCCAATTTGCTTAAGCGCTTCATAGGTATCTAAACACAATTGCGTTTCAATTAGGCTGGAAATTGCGTTTAGCCTAGCATTAAGTTCTTTTCGGTTACGTATGGGTGTATGAATGCGACGTTTTAATAAGCGTGACCCCATAGAGGTGGCCGTCTTATCCAGTATCTGAGCCAAGGTGTTGTCAATGTTTCCGGAGAGATTGAGTGTAAGCTCAAGGTTCTTTCGCGTTGCGGCGTCTAAGATTACAGCATGTTCATTTTTTTCTAGGGTAACGGCGCGAATATGTGGCAATGCAGTTCGTTGTGTATCTTTTACGTATTGCATCACACAGCCTGCTGCAACCAAAGCTGTATGGGCTTGTTCGACACCAAAACCTATAAGATCTTTGGTTTGGAATTGCTGGCATAACAAGTGTTTAGCGGTATCTAAATCAAACTCCCAGTCAGGACGGCGGCGGGCCCCTTTATACTGTTCTATAAGGTGTAGGTTTTTAAAAGATTCAGGATAGAGCAGCTCAGCAGGTTGTAAACGTTGCAGTGTAGAACTAAGAGCTTCATCTGTTTTTAATTCTACAATACTGAACTGACCTGAATTAATATCGAGGTACGCGACACCATAATGGTGTTGTTTGTCTTGCCACAATGCGGCTAGCAGATTGTCCTGACGCTCTTGTAGCAATGCTTCATCTGTCACTGTACCTGGTGTCACTATGCGTACAACTTTACGTTCTACAGGCCCTTTGCTGGTGGCTGGATCACCGACCTGTTCACAAATGGCAACCGATTCACCCATTTGCACCAAGCGCGCCAGATAGTTTTCCACTGCATGATAGGGCACGCCAGCCATAGGAATGGGAGCGCCAGATGCTTTGCCACGATGAGTTTGTGATATATCTAATAATTGTGCGGCACGAATAGCGTCATCGAAGAACAGTTCATAAAAGTCGCCCATACGATAGAACAATAAAATATCTTGGTGCTCAGCTTTAATCCTGAGATATTGCTGCATCATTGGGGTTTGTTGTTTTATAGTATGTTCTGAATATAAATCTATCGACATGCATCTACCTAAGAGGTTGAATATGGAGCTAAACCAAGAGATTAAGACTCTGGCTGCACAGTTGGGGGCTATTTTAACGGATAAACGTTTGACAATCACTACCGCTGAATCATGTACGGGTGGTGGTATTAGTTACGCGTTGACCGATACATCTGGTAGTTCAGCATACGTAGACAGATGTTTTGTCACTTACAGCAATGAAGCGAAACATGCACTGCTGGGTGTAAATGAGCAAACCTTAAATAGTACGGGAGCGGTTAGTGAGCAAACTGTACAAGAAATGGCTATTGGCGCGGCAAAGCAGGCCAACGCGGATATAGCGATCTCAGTCTCTGGTATAGCTGGGCCCAACGGCGGTTCAGATGATAAGCCGGTTGGACTTGTGTGGTTTGCAATTAATGTGCGAGGAAAGGTGAGCACCTATAAGCAGGTTTTCTCGGGAGATCGTAGTTATGTTAGATTGCAAGCAATTGCTTTTGCTCTAAAAAATACGGTTTCATTGATTCAACCGTAAAAATGTACTTGATACTGTGATTCTATACAGTATACTGAGCCCATTACGCTAGATTGGAGAAGCATATGAACGATAACAAACAAAAAGCGCTCGACGCAGCATTATCACAAATTGAACGTCAGTTTGGTAAAGGTTCAATCATGAAATTGGGTGACAGCCAAGCATTGGACATTGAATCAATTTCTACAGGTTCATTGGGTATTGATATTGCGTTGGGTATAGGTGGTCTACCAACAGGCCGTGTTGTTGAGATTTATGGTCCAGAATCATCAGGTAAAACCACTTTGACGCTGCAAGTTATCGCAGAAGCACAAAAGCAAGGTAAAACATGTGCCTTCGTTGATGCTGAACATGCTTTGGATCCAGTCTATGCAGAAAAACTAGGTGTTAATGTTAATGAACTTTTAGTTTCTCAGCCTGATACGGGTGAGCAAGCGCTAGAAATTTGCGATATGTTAGTACGTTCAGGTGCTGTCGATGTGGTTATCGTTGACTCCGTAGCAGCATTAACGCCAAAGGCTGAAATTGAAGGTGACATGGGAGATGCTCACGTTGGTTTGCAAGCTCGTTTAATGTCACAGGCATTGCGTAAATTAACCGCAAATATCAAGCGCTCAAACACACTGTGTATTTTCATCAACCAAATCCGTATGAAAATTGGTGTGATGTTTGGTAACCCAGAAACCACGACTGGTGGTAATGCGCTTAAGTTTTATGCTTCTGTTCGTATTGATATTCGCCGTATTGGCTCTGTTAAAGAGGGCGATGAAGTAGTGGGTAACGAAACCCGCGTTAAAATCGTTAAAAACAAAGTAGCGCCGCCATTTAAGCAAGCCGAGTTTATTATCATGTATGGTGAGGGGATCTCGAAACAGGGTGAATTGATAGACCTAGGCGTGAAACATAAACTGGTTGAAAAGTCGGGTGCGTGGTATAGCTACAACGGTAGTAAAGTAGGTCAGGGTAAATCTAACTCTATTAAGTTCTTAAAAGAAAACCCAGAGATTGCCAACGAGATCGAGGGTAAATTAAGAGAGATGCTTTTACTACAGGCTACTATCAAGCCTGAAGAAGGTGAAACCCCAGCTTTAGCTGCAACGGATGTTGAGCTATAAGCAAAACAATTAAGCGTAAGAGCCCAGCATTGCTGGGCTTTTTTATAGCTGGAGGCTGAGTCTCATGATTAAAACCCAATTCAGTAGAGAGTATACTTATGTGAGTGTTTTTGACTAAAACACATATTTGGCCGAGAGTTGTAAGCGATTAAGGTCGCCATCTATATTCGCTTCGGTATCTCGAGTTGCGACTTTGTATTCAATACCAAATGTGAGTTGTTTAGCTGGTGAGTATAACAAGTTGGCACTGTAGCTTTGCGTTGACTTGGTTGGGTTGCCTGTAATGGCAAATAGGTTTTCATCGTTATCAGCAAAGAAGAAAGAGTATAAGAATGTCGAGCGAAACTGATCATTCCAATGGTGTTGATAACTAACAAAGCCTGAAGTTGAATCAATTGTCTGTAAGTTATTGCCATTAAAAACAGCGCCGTTAGCCACGTTTAAACCTACATACCTACCTAACCCTTGGCCTTGGGTCAACATGAACTTAAGATTGTTTTTACCAAAGTTTACTCGTGCTGAAGCACTCACTCCGAATGAGGTTTCTGTTTCATCGGCATTACCCTCTTTATAGGTTAATTGTCGTGCTAAAGCTGCAACAACAAAGTGTCCCCAATCCGCGTTATAAGTGTAGCGAGCTGTAAAATCAGGCATGCTTGCGTCGTCTGTCTCTACGCGTCCGCTGTCTGCGGTCGTTACTGTACTTTCTGGATTTTCTGCAGAAAATGACCAATTCCCAGTGCTGTATTTTACCATGGCTTGGCGTACGAATACGGTACCTTCTGCCGGACCAATAAAGTCTAATGTTTCAGGTAATGCGGAAACGTTTTGAAAGTTACTCCATGCTTGTCCAAACAGCCATCCTTTATACGTTACAAAGGCTTGTCTTAATCTTGGCGAGTATGAGTTTGTGACGCGCTCATTCCCGCCTGTAGAAGCAATAAAATCCAGCTCAATCTTGGTTTTGATCTCGCTGCCATCGTCCAATTTGGTATTCGTTGCCAGATTGAATCGTGATTGACGAGCATGCATATCAAAAACCGCACCGGACGAGGTGCTAGAAGAAATGGGGGTTGTTCCTGGTACGTAAAAGTCTCGCCCTAAGCTGTCGCCACTTAGCGAGCCATCAGAGAAGTCACTCCAGATAGCGTCGAGTTTTACATAACCACCGTACTTCACTTCAGTTTGATCGATGGCGGTGGCCATTACTGGCATGCTTAGTACGCTTAGAGTACCGAGCGCAATGATTGTTTTTTTGGTGCAATGTGGTGTTGTCATAATCGTAGTTCCTGTGAAGCGACTTATCGCTCTGATTTTTGTCGCTTGGTAAAAAACGTCGATATCCACTTTTGATGAAGGGTGGTAATTACTCAATTACCTATTGGTCTATACGACTAAGGTGTTACAGATTCTGTGCGAAAAGCACCATAAGTAACACAAAGGCGATAAAAATAAATACGTAAGATATTGATATAAATATTTTTTATATAATTGACTACAAACTTAAAGGGATAAGTATATAAACTCAAAATGCTTGAGATAATTTCATGTCGCAAGTTAGAGTAGTTAATATCTACAACTAAGGTCTAATACTTTCATGACCTTGGCTGAGTGATCCTTGGACAAAGCCTAGCGGCAAGTAAATTAAAATGGAGATGACTATGTCACAGAGCATTTATCCGGTTCTAGAAGCTTTCAAGAACAACGCACTCATTGATAACGATAAATATAACACGCTGTACAAGCAGTCAATTGAGGATCCGCAAGGATTTTGGGCTGAACATGGGCAACGCCTTGAATGGTCAAAGCCGTATACGAAAGTGAAAAATTGTTCCTTTGATAAAGGGCACATTAGCATAAAGTGGTTTGAAGACGGACAGCTAAACGCATCTTATAATTGTATTGATCGCCACTTAAAAACCAAAGCCGATAAAGTGGCACTGATCTGGGAAGGGGATAACCCAGCTCAAAGTGAGCAAATTACTTATCAACAGCTTCATGATGAAGTAGCAAAGCTGGCCAACGGTATGAAGAAACTGGGGGTGAGTAAGGGAGACCGAGTTGCTATCTACATGCCGATGACCCCTCAAGCAGTTTATGCGATGCAAGCTTGTGCACGTATCGGGGCAATTCATTCAGTCGTATTTGGTGGTTTTTCTCCATCAGCTATTGCAGATCGTATCAAAGACTCCGGTGCAAAGGTAGTGATCACCTCAGACGAAGGTCGCCGTGGTGGTAATTGTGTGCCACTTAAAGCAAATGTTGATGAAGCGCTCTCACAGCCAGATGTCAGTATTGAGCATGTGATCGTACACCAGTTAACCGGTGGAGAAGTTGCTTGGCAATCACATGATGTTTGGTGGCATGATCTAGTTGCAGATGTTGAACCAATTTGTCCGCCAACTCCTATGAATGCGGAAGACCCACTATTTATTTTGTATACCTCAGGGTCGACTGGTCAGCCAAAAGGAGTCGTACACACTACAGGTGGCTACTTGGTCTATGCGTCTATGACACATGAATATGTTTTTGATTTACGTGAAGATGATGTGTATTGGTGTAGTGCCGATGTTGGTTGGATCACAGGGCACAGCTATATTGCTTATGGGCCGTTGGCAAATGGTTGTACCCAAGTGCTTTTTGAAGGCATACCTACGTACCCTAATGCTGGTCGTATTGGTGAGGTCGTTGATAAGCACAATGTAACTATTCTTTATACCGCTCCAACAGCAATACGTGCGTTAATGGCTAAGGGTGATGAGCCGACAGCTTCTTCTAATCGCACCAGTTTAAGGGTGCTCGGTTCAGTGGGTGAGCCAATTAATCCTGAAGCGTGGTCTTGGTACTATGAGCGTATTGGTAATAGTCAGTGTCCAATTGTAGATACTTGGTGGCAGACAGAAACAGGCGGAATCATGATCACTCCATTGCCAGGCGCAACGGATATGAAACCGGGCTCTGCAACCAGACCTTTCTTTGGTGTTGCACCTGCCTTATTTGATGCGCAGGGGAATGAGTTACCAGGTGCGGCAGAGGGCAATCTTGTGATACTAGATAGCTGGCCGTCACAAGCTCGCACAGTCTATGGTGATCATGAGCGTTTTGAACAAACCTATTTTTCGGCTTATCCAGGAGTTTATTTCACAGGCGATGGTTGTCGTCGCGATGAAGATGGTTATTATTGGATCACAGGTCGAGTAGATGATGTGCTCAATGTTTCTGGCCACCGTTTAGGAACTGCTGAAATTGAAAGTGCTTTGGTTGCACATGAGTCAGTTGCTGAGGCCGCCGTGGTGGGTTATCCGCATGACATTAAGGGCCAAGGCATTTATGTCTATATTACTCCGAATGAAGGGGTGGTAGTGACAGAAGAGTTGACTAAAGATGTGCGTAATTGGGTTAGAAAAGAGCTAAGCCCAATTGCGTCACCTGATATGATCCAATGGTCACCAAACTTACCAAAAACTCGCTCAGGCAAAATTATGCGCCGTATTTTGCGTAAGATTGCAGCCAATGAATATCAGCAGCTTGGGGATACATCAACTTTGGCCGATCCAAGTGTCGTTGAAGAGCTGATAGAAAACCGCTTAAACCGTTAATTGAACGTTAAAAGCTTGAGTTTCATTAAATTCTAAACGACTATACCGGCTGTCATCGGTCACGATGGCAGCCGAATTGTTAGGAGCAAATATGAATCAGTTTTTAATTGCAGACGATCATCCGTTATTTAGAGCGGCCTTGAAAGGCGCATTACAAAGTCAGTTCGAAACGCTCACAGTATTTGAGGCTGATACGTTTGAGGCCACATTAGCAATTTTGGCAAAACAGGATGAATTGGATTTATTGCTATTGGATCTGCATATGCCTGGTAGCGGTGATCTATATGGCTTGATCCGAATTCGTGAGGATTTTCCTAGCCTACCTGTGGTGGTTGTGTCTGGCAGCGAAGATTTAACGGTGATCTCTAAAGTGATGGGATATGGTGCTATGGGGTTTATTCCTAAATCCTCATCGCCCCAAGATATTGCAATGGCAATAGACACGGTGTTAGAGGGGGATAGTTGGCTGCCTGAAAATATGAAAGACAAAGTGGCAAATATTGAGCATGAAGATAAAGCTCTCGCCCAGCAGGTTGCCTCTTTAACACCACAGCAATTCAAGGTGTTACAGTATCTACATGAAGGTTTGTTGAACAAGCAAATCGCCTTTGAACTGCATATTTCTGAGGCAACGGTTAAAGCTCATATTACGGCAATATTTAGAAAGCTAGGGGTGTATAATCGGACCCAAGCTGTGTTGATCGCTTCAAAGTTACAGCTAGAGCCCATAGATACACAAGCATAAAAAAAGCGCCGTAGCGCTTTTTAACGTTATGTTAAAGCTTCTCATCAACTAAATACGACAGTTTTGTTGCCATTGATAAAAACCTTGTGTTCCGATGCTAACTGGATCGCTTTACAAAATACTGCTTTTTCAATATCGCGACCCATTTTAGCCATGCTCTCGGCATCATTGGCGTGACTCACCTGAGTTACATCCTGAACAATAATCGGCCCTTCATCTAGTTCATCATTAACAAAGTGAGCGGTGGCACCAATAATTTTTACACCGCGCTCAAAAGCCTGATGATAGGGCTTAGCACCAATGAATGCGGGTAAAAATGAGTGATGAATGTTTATGATCCGATTGCTAAAGCGAGCCACAAATTCAGGGCTGAGAATACGCATGTATTTAGCAAGCCCGACGATATCAGGCTGGTATTGCTCTATCACTTCTGCCATTTTTTCATCATGCTCTAATCGGCTTAAACCTGTGTGAGGCACACAGTGAAAAGGAATACCAAAACCTTTGACCAATGGTTCCAGATCTTGGTAGTTGGCTATCACAGCCTGTACCTCGATATTCATCGCATTTTCGTATTGTTTAAGGAGTACACCGCCAAGACAGTGAGCTTCTTTTGTTGCCAGCAATACCACTTTGGTTTTTTCACCATGATGAAGCGCGACCTGTGCGCCTTGTGGAAGTTGCCCTCTTAGCTGCGATAAGAATTGCTCGCTGGGTTCACCGGTTAATTCCGTGCGCATAAAAAAGCGTGCTCCCTCGCGGTCTACAAATTCGTTATTGCGAGTGATATTTAAATTGTGCTCAAAACAGAGATTGGTTATTTTGGCGATTAAGCCGACCCCATCCGCACATTGCGTGGTAAGTATATAGTTCATTTTCCTCATTCCTGTATTCACCCCTTTAAACACGGGGGGTTTAGCATACTAGCAATCGAAACTCATTTGGTTAACTATAAATTTCCAAAAATTGGAATGTTTTTACCGTCGATGAGTTCAAGGTGTTGATTTGCATGGTTCTTTTTATAAAAGTCGTTTCTTGCAAAGTCCGCGGACCAGTGGCTCGCGCGGACAAATTAAAAAGTATGATTAAGCAGAGCCTTCAACTTGGCTGGCTTTATAGGCTTGCTCAAATAATGAATGTCTTCAGTCTTGGCATGTTGTTTTAATGCCTCATCTCGCACAGCTGTGATCAAGATAGCAGGAATTGAATGTTGCCAAATCTCTCGCAAGGTTTTTACTAAAGTGATGCCATCATTTTGCTCACCGAGTTGATAATCCATCAAAATAATATCCGCGGCAGGATGGGTCTTTGCATATTCAATGACATCCAATGAGTCAGTGAAGAGGCTGTGTTTCATTTGCCATTTGCTAAGTAAACTCGCCATGGCTTGTAAATTCTTTGGGTCATCATCAACAGCAATAACATGCAATGATGATTTCTTATCAATGTCTGATAGTTGCGCGCCTGATTGCGCTTTGTGATCGACTAGCTGCTCATCGCCGATTGGTATGGTGATGCTAAAACAACTACCTTTGCCAATTTGTGAGCTAACAGATAATTCAAGACTAAGCAGATCACACAATCGTTTGACGACCCCAAGTCCCAACCCCACTCCTTTGTTGTCATTGCTTTGAATACGATAAAAGTCATTAAATATTTTACTAAGTTGGTGCTGTGATATCCCGGGCCCGGTGTCCCAAACGTCCAGTCTCAAACTGTGTTTTCGATGACGGCAGGCAATGAGTACCTTGCCGTGTTCGGTATATTTCACTGCATTTGAGACTAGGTTTTGGATGATGCGGCGTAGGTAGGTTGTATCACTGTGAACAATCTCGTGATTACTACGTACTTTAAGTTGTAACCCCTTATCACTGGATAAAATGGCGTACTCGTTGGCCAGCGGGCTGAGAATATCATCAATACAAAAATGTCGTGGCGTGGGCTTCATCGCACCTTGTTCTAACTTGGCGATGTCTAACAGTGCTGACATCAGGTGGACCGTTGAGTCTAGGCTATCAGTGAGTTTTTCGAAGTTACTATGGTCTTGTTGGCTCAAAGGCTGTGCGTCAATGGCTGCCAGATACAAACGTGCGGCATTAAGAGGCTGTAAAATATCGTGACTAGCCAGTGCTAAAAAGCGGGTTTTACTGTCATTGGCGCGTTCAGCTTCTTTTTTGGCGGCCATTAATGCATGTTCTGTTGCTATTCGAGAGGTGATTTGCGCCTGTAAATCCGTGTTGATGGTACGAATTTCTTGTGTACGCGCCTCAATACGGTTCTCCAGATCCATATTGACCTCTTCTAGCGCATTTTGTGTGTTGATATGCATGGTGATATCAGAGAAGCTGGTAACAAAACCGCCCTCTGGTAATGGATTGCCACGCATTTCATAGACTTGTCCATCGCGACGATGGCGAATAAAGTGGTGTGGTGTGCCGTTACGCAAGTGTTGTACTCGTTTCTCAACCAGTCGCTCTATGTCACCTGGCCCACATTCACCCCTTTGTGCGTTAAATCGAATGACTTTCTCGATGGGGAGGCCAACTTCTAAAAAGTCATCAGGGTAGTCAAACATCTCACTGTAACGTTTGTTCCAAGCGACTAAGTTAAGCTCTTTATCAACCACTGATATACCATGACTAAGGTTTTCCAAAGAGGTGTATAGCAAGTTTTGATTGAATTGTAGTGCTTGTGTGGTTTCGTCGAAGAAATTAACGACCTCTTCAAAAGCCATTTGCTTGCCAGAGGCGACAGTATGGATCAGTGCTTGTGCTGAAGATGCGCCTAGTACACCGGTGAGCGCACGCTCGCAGTATGCAATAAAGTCCGCATCAGGGGAGGCATTGTTATCATCTATTAGGTTGCTTTGCGCGTACTGGCTGAGGAGTTGTCCTGAGCGTTGGATCCCTAAAAATGTTTGTAGCAATACCTTAAAGTCGTACACACTGGCTTTAACGTTCTTATTCAAACGTTTCGCAAACCCGGCTTGCTCTTTTGGATAAACAAACGCAGCGGCCTGAATTTTATCGATTAAACGTTCATGGGCCGCCAGTGAGAAACTGATATAACAAATAATGTTCGCACACAAGGCAAGTAATGTACCTCGGGTAATAAGGCTTTGTCTTAATTCATAATCCAGTGCGATGCCAGCTCCCACAACTGGTAGCATTAAAAATAGTGCCCAGCAGATAAAACCTGCCAGTAATCCTGCATAAACGCCATATGCGTGACCCTTACGCCAGTATAAGCCGCCAACAATAGCTGGCAGCAGTTGCGTGACCAGTGAGAATGCCACTAACCCCATGTTAGCAAGCGCTTCACCATGACCAAACCATTGCTGATATAAATAAGCCAGTAATAAAATTGCGGCAATAATAATACGGCGGATCATTAAAATAGGAGTTTTATAGTTGCGTGTCAGTGCACTGCGCTTTAACTTTCGTTTGAGTAGTAGTGGGAGTACTACATCGTTAGAGAGCATAGTGCTTAGAGTGAGCGTTGCAACGACTATCATAGCAGTTGCCGCTGATAGACCACCGATAAATACAAATGTGGTTATAACTGGATGGTCTTGCATTAAGGGCAGCGCCAATACAAAACTATCAGCAGCTATATTAGCCCCTATCTGGGGATGTATTGCTGCCGTTGAAATAGGAATGATCATTGCTGCAATGAGCAATAAATATAATGGAAAGGCCCAGCGAGCGGTGCGCAAGTGACGACGGTCTTGGTTATCCACTACGGTGACGTGAAATTGCCGAGGCAAACAAACAATAGCCGCGGCGGCCATCAGACTTTGACCGACAAAATTGAAGTTAAAGGCATCAAAGTTCAGCCAGTGTTCGATATTAATAGTGCTATCTTGCACTTTAAGTAGTGCAACAATTGCTAATATTGCCACCGCTCCAAGTGCAATGAGTTTTATAATAGATTCAAAAGCGACCGCTAGCATTAAACCTGAGCGATATTCGGTAACATCAACTTTCCTAGTTCCAAAAAATATGGCGAATAAAGCCATAACCAGTGTGCCGGTTAATGCCAACGCACTACCAGAGAACAGTGACCCTTGTTGCAGTAATAAGAAGCTACTACTGAGAGCTTTGAGTTGTAAAGCTATGTAAGGAATCGTGGCCAGTAGCGCAATCATCGTGACCATGACGGCCGTAGCCTGGCGTTTGCCATAGCGGGCGGAAATAAAATCGGCAATGGTGGTAATGTTTTGCTTTTTGCTGACCAAAATCAGCTTGCGTAAAAAGCCATGACCAAAGAAAAATAACAAGGCGGGCCCAAGTAAGATAGGTAAGTAGTGCCAGCTACTTTCTGCAGCAGTGCCGACAGAGCCATAATAAGTCCATGAGGTACAATAAATACCTAGCGAAAACGCATACACAAAGGGGTGATGTGTGATCCGCATAGCAAGAGGCGTGGTTTTATCTCCCCAGTTGGCCAGCCAGAACAAGACGCCAATGTAACTGAGAGAGACTAAAATTAGAGCAGCTGTCATTATTATTCTTGTTAAAAGGAGGTGACTTTACCTTACCACAGATTTATCAGGTGTCAGTATAAGTCATATCGCCGATACGATTTTAACTTATTGTTTTTAAATGAAAAGTTATTTTTCTCAAGTAGATTTAGACTAATGTCGTATAAACGTCATATTTAGTGTGAAGCATATCAAAGTAAGCATCATAAAGTTATTAACCTATTGTAATTAAATGAATTATTTCAATATTATTTTTCCTCAAGGTGCAGTTGACGTAAACGTAATGTAGCTGCTACGACTAAGGTCTCAATTTAATCTTATCAAGCCGTTGCTAAGGTAAATGGTGACAATTAACACCAACACAGCTCCAAAATGGGCACGTGATAGGGGATACAAAATGGCTTTTAAAGATGAACAACAAGCAAAAGCATACTGGTCAGAAAATCTCGCCTTAATGTTTAAACTGTTGGCAATTTGGTTTGTCGTGTCTTTCGGCTTTGGCATTTTGCTAGTGGATGTACTCAACGAAGTTCGTTTTTTCGGATTTAAGCTGGGTTTTTGGTTTTCACAACAGGGGGCTATTTACACCTTTGTTGTTTTGATTTTTGTCTACGTATTCAAGATGAATGCACTGGATAAAAAATACGGCGTAGACGAATAGGGGCATTATGATGGATGTACAAACTCTCACATTTATAATCGTCGGTTTGAGCTTTGCGCTCTATATCGGAATTGCTATCTGGGCCCGTGCAGGCTCCACACAAGATTTTTATGTAGCAGGTGGCGGAGTACCGCCATTTGCAAACGGTATGGCCACGGCTGCAGACTGGATGAGCGCAGCGTCATTTATTTCCATGGCAGGGATTATTTCATTTGCAGGTTATGACGGTGGCGTTTACCTAATGGGATGGACCGGTGGTTATGTATTACTAGCTCTGTGTCTAGCACCGTATTTACGTAAGTTCGGTAAATTCACGGTACCTGATTTTATCGGCGATCGTTATTACTCACAGGTTGCGCGTGTCGTTGCCATTTTGTGTGCCATTTTTATTTGCTTCACCTACATAGCAGGACAAATGCGCGGCGTTGGTGTGGTATTTTCTCGCTTTTTAGAGGTCGATATAGAAACCGGTGTTTACATTGGTATGGTGATTGTTTTCTTCTATGCTGTGCTTGGCGGAATGAAAGGGATCACCTATACCCAAGTAGCACAATACTGTGTGTTAGTGTTCGCATACCTTGTACCAGCTATTTTTATCTCTTTGATGATGACGGGTCATTTGCTACCACAAACAGGCTTTGGGGCGACGCTTGCTGATGGTTCTGGCATGTATGTGCTGGATAAGCTGGATGGTCTCAGTGCTGAATTGGGATTTGCTCAATATACCGAAGGCTCAAAAAGCATGATTGATGTATTTGCCATCACTGCTGCATTGATGGTGGGCACCGCGGGTTTGCCTCATGTTATTGTGCGCTTTTTCACTGTACCTCGCGTTAAAGACACCCGAATTTCAGCTGCATGGACACTCGTATTTATCGCTATTGTTTATACTACGGCACCTGCCGTGGCTTCATTTGCGCGCGTTAATATGATTGATACTATCAATGGCAAAGACGGTAGTGGCACAGCCTATGCTGAAGCGCCCACTTGGGTGAAAAATTGGGAAAGAACAGGGCTTATCGTGTTCGAAGACAAAAACAATGATGGCAAGATGTTCTACTCATCAGGCAAAATTAGCGACCCAAATAGTGCCAACGAAGTGCAAATTGACCGTGATATTATGGTGTTGGCAAATCCCGAAATTGCTGATTTACCGGCATGGGTGATTGCTCTGGTTGCAGCTGGTGGAATTGCAGCGGCACTTTCGACTACAGCGGGTTTACTCTTGGTTATTTCCACGTCCGTTTCACATGATCTACTCAAGCGAACCTTAAAGCCCAATATCAGTGATAAACAAGAGCTGTTAGCGGCGCGCTTATCAGCCATGGTAGCGATAGTTATTTCTGCTTACTTTGGTATTAATCCGCCGGGATTTGTTGCATCAGTCGTAGCCTTTGCGTTTGGCCTTGCGGCGGCAAGCTTCTTCCCCGCGATCATTATGGGGATTTTTTCTAAAAGTATGAATAAAGAAGGTGCTATTGCAGGTATGGTAACAGGGATAACCTTTACCGCGGCTTATATCATCTACTTTAAGTTTATTAGCCCAGAGCTTAACACACCTGCGAATTGGCTGTTTGGCATCTCACCAGAAGGAATAGGTATTGTGGGTATGATGGTGAACTTTATTGTTGCTGCTGTGGTACTCAAACTGACGGCGCAGACACCAGTGGAAGTACAACAGATGGTGGAAAGTATTCGCAATCCTAAAGGGTCGAGCGCCGCCCACGCACATTAGATTCATTTGCTAGTATTGTAAGGGACAACCCAGCCCATTGGGCTGGGTTTCTTCGTTTAAAAAAGGATTTATCCGATGGTTATTGGCAAACAGTTTAGGAGCGAGGATGACACCTGAGATTGCAGAGGTTAAACGATTTGTTAGTAAGCAAATGCCGTTTAGTCAGCTACCAGAGGCAGCCAGCCATTTTTTTTCCACCCATCTAGAGGTGATCTATCTTACTGAGCAAAACCAGCATCAATGGTTACGCTGTGGCAATTTATATTTGTATCTCATACGCTCTGGTAGTTATGACTTACTCACCGCTAATGGTGAAGTGATCACGCGCTTGGCTGAAGGTGACTACTTTGGCTACCCATCGTTATTAACAGGTGAAGCGATTAAAAATCAGTTACAGGTTAATACAGCGGGTTTAGTTTACTTGCTAAAGGAAGAAGATTTCGAGTTCTTGCGTCGCGAATATAAAGTGTTTGAACAGCACTTTGTAAAAGCGCATGCCAACAGACTACTTTCGTCTGCCTACAAACAAAGTCGCGATAGCTGGTCAGAAAAGAAGATTAGTGATGTGATGACAAAAGGTGCTGTTGTGCTTGCACCTGATGCGAGCATCTATGAAGCAGCCAACACGATGAGCCAACATTCGGTTTCGTCAATTATCATCAGCGAGCATCGCAAGTTAATAGGTGTGGTGACGGACCGAGATTTGCGAAACCGAGTGCTTGCGGTAGGAGTATCACCTGAGCAGTCGATAGCAACGATCATGACTGATTCACCTAAGTATATATTTGAACATAATCGGGTGTTTTCAGCGTTACACTTAATGCTCAAACATAACATTCATCATTTGCCAGTATTAAACGAGCATCATGAGCCGTTAGGAATGCTAACCAGTACAGATCTATTGCGCCAGCAAAAAAGTGACCCAGTGCAATTGATTGGTAAAATTTATAAAGCACAAAGCCTCTGTGCGCTTAAGCTATGTGCCGCTGAGATCCCTACCTTGCTGAAAAGTTTTGCCAATAACATCGAAGATATTTCTTTGATTGGTAAACTACTTAGTGGCTTAAGTGATGCACTTACCGCTCGATTAATAGCTTTGTATCAAGCAGCGCATGGCGATGCACCATGTACTTTTAGTTGGATCTGTTTCGGTTCGCAAGCCAGAGAAGAGCAAACGCTACATTCGGATCAAGACAATGGCTTGTTGCTTCCCAATGATGTGAACGATGAACAGCGGCGCTACTTTTTAGGATTGGGTCAATTTGTTTGTGAGCAACTGGCTAACTGTGGTATCCGAACTTGTCCTGGCAATATAATGGCCAGCAATGATGATTGTCGAGGGTCGGTTAAACAGTGGTTAGCACGTTTTGAAAACTGGGTAACTCAGCCTACGCCAAAGGCGATGCTTAATTGCAAAATCTATTTTGATATCCGTTTTATTGACGGCAGCAGCGCGTTATACAATGAGTTTACAAGCCACTTAAGTAAACTCACTAAAAATGAACTGTTCTTTGCTGCGATGGCGACGGATATTAGCACTAACTCTGTGCCGTTGGGGTTGTTTCAGCAGTTTAAACTGGAAAAAGACAAGCAACAGCACAAGTACCTTGATCTAAAGCGTCGCGGTGTTGTTATCATCAATGATCTGGTCCGTCTTTATGCGCTAAAAGCCCAGATCTATAAGGCTAATACCCTAGAGCGTTTAGATGCTTTGTTGAGTACGACGCTTATGAATAAAGCAGATATTTATGATTTAAAAGACTGCTGGCGCTACCTCACTCAACTAAGGCTAAAAACCCAGTTGGAGTATGAGCAACTACCAGAAAATTGCATCAACCCAGAACATCTTACCTCGCTTGAAAGACATCAGTTAAAAGAAGCATTTTACCTTATTAAACAAGCCCAACAGGCCTGTGCGTTCAAATTTGCCAGAGGTAGTCTATGAATTGGATTGTTCGCTGGTGGCGCACGCTTTATCATCAAATGAAGTTACGACAACTTGAATTTAATGGCGCACAATATGTGGTCCTTGATCTTGAACTCACCGGACTAGACGCCCAAAAAGATGAGATAGTCTCCGCGGCATGGTTGATAATTGAACAAGGGAGAATTCGTCTAGACTCTGCTGAATATTATTTGAATAAGGAAGTACACACTCTATCGCAAAGTCCAGTATATCATGGCATAGACGAACAAATGCTCGAGCAAGGTGAATTGATAAGTCAGATTTTGACACGCTTGGTTGCTGCGTTAGAAGGCAAAATCCTGGTGTGCCACAATGCGCAACTTGATTGGTCTTTTTTAAAAAAAGTATGTCGATGTAATGACTTCACTTTAAAACCATTGGCGATACTAGATACGATGGCTATTGAGAAGCGTCGTTTGGCGACTAGCACTGTGCCTTTGGGGGCGCATAGTTTAACTTTACCTATATGTCGTAACCGCTACCACTTGCCAGAATATGCGGTGCACAATGCGCTAACAGACTCTTTGGCAACCGCTGAACTTTTGCTCGCACAGGTCAGTGCCATTAGTTCAGGAAAACGGCTCAAACTTGGGCGGTTGTTACATTAAGCGAACGCATGCTATTACAGCGCTAAAATTGCCTCAAGTCGGTCTTAGAGCATGAATCAGATCGACACTAAGGCATATTTCAAACCAGTATATAAAAAAAGTTTGTCATTACCCTTACACATTTAATCGCGGTCGATTACAATAGCGCCAACTTAGGAGTAAAGCTCCTGTAATTATTCGCATTTAGCTGGATTCTCAATCTAATGGCAATCAAACTGGCAATCAATGGTTTTGGTCGTATCGGTCGCAACATAGTACGCGCGCTGTACGAGTCCGGACGCCAGCACGAAATTCAGGTTGTCGCTATCAATGAATTAGCAGACCCTAAAGCCGTTGCCCACCTTTTAAAATATGATACTTCTCATGGGCGTTTTGCGTTTGATGTAAGCCACCAAGCTCCGTATTTAAATGTTGCTGGTGACACGATTCAACTGTTTAATGAGGCTGATCCCAGTTTGTTACCGTGGCAGGCATTAGATGTTGATGTGGTACTTGAATGTACCGGTGTATTTCATTCTCGTCAGGATGCTCAGCGTCATTTAAACGCTGGTGCCAAAAAAGTGCTGTTTTCTCAACCTGCGGACGCTGACGTCGATGCGACTATCGTATATGGTATTAATGATGAAGAGCTTCGCGCTTCAAACACCATAGTATCTAATGGTTCATGCACGACCAACTGTATCGTACCGGTGATAAAGGTGCTGGATGATGCTTTTGGAATAGAATCTGGGGCTATCACAACTATTCACGCTTCAATGCATGATCAGCAAGTCATTGATGCATATCATAGTGACTTAAGACGTACCCGTGCAGCCAGTCAATCAATTATCCCTGTTGATACTAAGCTGGCGCGAGGTATTGAGCGTATATTACCCAAATTCCATAGCCGTTTTGAGGCTATTGCGGTGCGTGTCCCTACCATCAATGTTACAGCTATGGACTTAAGCGTTACAGTAAACGCCGAAGTCGATTTAGTTCGAGTCAATCAGGTATTACAACAAGCCGCCTCAGGGCGCTTAGAAGGTATCTTGAGTTATACTGAAGAGCCTTTGGTCTCGGTTGATTTCAATCATGACTCACACTCCTGTATCATAGATGGCACACAAACACGAGTTAGCCATAAACGACTTGTAAAATTATTAGTGTGGTGTGACAACGAGTGGGGTTTTGCGAATCGAATGCTCGACACAGCGGCGGCAATGATGGCTGCTAAATAACTAATTTGATTATTGAAGTATCATAATGAAGGAGAAGTCCATGTCTGTCATTAAAATGACTGATTTAGATTTAAGCGGCAAGCGCGTATTAATCCGTGAAGATTTGAACGTGCCTGTTAAAGAGGGCAAAGTGACCTCTGATGCACGCATTCGCGCATCGTTACCTACCATCAAGCTTGCGCTTGAGAAGGGTGCTAAAGTGATGGTGATGTCGCACTTGGGCCGTCCAACGGAAGGAGAGTATGATGCACAATATTCTATGCAGCCAGTTGTTGATTACTTGAATGATGCTTTGACGCAAAATGTTCGCTTGGTAACAGACTATCTGGATGGTGTAGAAGTTGCAGACAATGAAGTCGTTGTTTTTGAGAATGTTCGCTTTAATGTTGGCGAGAAGAAAGATGACGAAACGTTAGCTAAGCAATTGGCTGCATTGTGTGATGTCTATGTGATGGATGCCTTTGGTACTGCACATAGAGCGCAGGCTTCAACACATGGTGTGGGTTTATTCGCTCCGATCGCGTGTGCAGGTCCGTTATTAGCCGCAGAGCTTGATGCTCTGGGTAAAGCGCTAGATAACCCAGCTCGTCCTTTGGTGGCGATTGTGGGTGGTTCAAAAGTATCGACTAAACTAACAGTACTAGACTCGCTGTCAACAGTCGTTGACCAACTTGTAGCGGGTGGCGGTATTGCTAATACTTTCATCGCTGCGGCTGGATATCCAGTTGGTAAGTCTCTATACGAAAAAGATTTAATCGCAGAAGCGAATAAATTAACAGATGCAGCTCGCGCGAACAATGGTGACATTCCTGTGCCTACAGATGTGGTTGTCGGTTCTGAGTTTTCTGAATCCGCTGTGGCAACGATAAAAAATGTGAATGAAATCACAGATGAAGATATGATCTTTGATATTGGCCCTGAGACTGCAAATACGCTAGCTAAGATTATCGAAAAAGCAGGTACGGTAGTTTGGAATGGACCTGTTGGTGTATTCGAGTTTGATCAATTTGGTAATGGTACTGAAGCTATTGCAAATGCTATTGCTAAATCTAGCGCGTTTTCTATTGCCGGCGGTGGCGATACGTTAGCGGCGATCGACAAATATGGCGTGGCAGGTGATATTTCTTATATTTCTACTGGTGGTGGCGCCTTTTTGGAGTTTTTAGAAGGGAAAAAACTACCGGCAGTAGCTATGCTTGAGAAAAGAGCAAACGTTTAATTTTTATGGGCCAGCGTTAGCTGGCCTTATTTGTTTATATCACTCTCACTTAGATATGAACAAATATTCGTAGCTTAGGCTACATACAACTTATCCCGTTCAAACAAGATAGCGACAAGCTATCGACTATTGGAGAAAGCATTATGGCTTTAATCAGTATGCGTCAACTTCTAGATCATGCTGCTGAGCATGGTTATGGAGTTCCAGCTTTTAACGTAAACAACCAGGAACAAATGCGCGCGATCATGGAAGCGGCTGACAAAACTAACAGCCCTGTGATTGTACAAGGTTCTGCGGGTGCTCGTGCTTATGCTGGCGCACCGTTTATTCGCCACATGATCCTTGCAGCTATTGAAGAGTGGCCACACATTCCAGTAGTTATGCATCAAGACCACGGTACATCTCCGGCCGTGTGTCAACGTTCAATTCAATTGGGATTCTCATCAGTAATGATGGATGGCTCTTTGCTTGACGATGGCAAAACGCCATCAAGCTATGAATACAATGTTGATGTTACACGTCGCACTGTAGAAATGGCCCATGCTTGTGGTGTTTCTGTAGAAGGTGAACTTGGTGTGTTGGGTTCTTTAGAAACAGGTGAAGCTGGAGAGGAAGATGGCATCGGCGCTGTGGGTAAGCTTACTCACGATCAGCTGTTAACAGACCCTGAAGAGGCTGCTGACTTTGTAAGTAAAACAGGTGTAGATGCACTTGCTATTGCATGCGGTACATCACATGGTGCGTATAAATTTACTCGTCCACCAACGGGTGATATTTTGGCTATCAACCGCATTAAAGAAATTCATGCGCGAATTCCAAATACACACTTGGTAATGCATGGTTCGTCTTCAGTACCGCAAGATTGGTTAGCTGTGATCAACGAATATGGTGGTGAAATCCCAGAAACGTACGGCGTACCAGTTGAACAGATTGTTGAAGGGATCAAACACGGCGTTCGTAAGGTTAATATTGATACGGATCTACGTTTGGCATCAACTGGTGCTATTCGTCGCCATCTAGCTCATAACCCTGCTAACTTCGATCCTCGTAAGTTCTTAGCCGAAGCGACTAAAGCAATGACCGAGATCTGTATTGATCGTTATGAAGCATTTGGTACTGCTGGTAATGCTAGTAAGATCAAGCCTATCTCTCTAGATGATATGCACTTAAAGTATCTATCAGGTGAGCTAAACGCTCAGATCAAATAATAACTAAGTCTATTTTTAGTTAAGAAAAGCCTCATTTAGAGGCTTTTTTTTGGATCACTATTTTACTACCCGATCATATTTAAAGATCAATATGTTAGTGCTATTCATTGCTTTGGATCAGTTTTTTACTAGCTCTATAAGATATGATCGTTGTGACAGCTATATTTGCACAATAAATAGCTAATTTGATGGTTATAAAGGTAATTCTGCGAGTTATGCTAGTAAAATATTGATCCGAAATGGGATCGGGTTGGTAAGATTTTGATCCCAAACTCTCTACTTAGTACAAATTTGATCCCAAGTAGACATATTTCTTGATCTCCTATGATTAGCAGCTAATTTTTATATTACAGTTCGTAACAATGAGCCCATCAGTTCAGGGATCAGAACTACCACAATTGACTAAGGCTGCGCTAAAAATGAAAATAAATAAGTTAACAACTTTAGGTTCATTACTGCTGATTGCTTCTGGCTTTGTTGGCGCAGAAGAAATGAAAGTGTATGGTCGAGTGCATGCTGGAGTTCAGTATAGCGACATTGCGGATGACTCTCAAACGAGCATTGAAAGTTATGCATCTAGATTGGGTGTAAAAGGGCAGGCACAGGTAAGTGATGGACTTGAGGCCTTTTTCAAGTACGAATTTGAAGTGAATCCAGCCGATAACGATAAAGATGGCAAAAATGGCGAAAATATTACTGCTCGCTCTCAGTATGTAGGAGTTAAAGGTAGTTTTGGGCAAGTTTTGATTGGTCGGGACGATACAGCTGTCAAAAAGTCGCAGGGTAGTATAGATATGATGAATGACTTTGAAGCTGATATTAAAGTACTTTTTGCTGGAGAAAACCGCCTCGGTGATACCATTCAATACACCACTCCTGAGTTGAACCACTTGAAATTTGTGGTCAGTTATATAGCAGAAGATAACAGTAAACAAAAAGGCGAGTCGGGTATTTCTGTGGCGGGTATGTATGGTGACAGCAAATTGAAAAAAACACCCATTTACATTAGTGTCGCTCATGATAGCGAAGTAGCAGGTCAAGACATCAATCGTGTAACGGTGCAAGGGCGGGTCGGTAATGCCACTTTGGGTGGTATGTATCAACAAAGTGAGAAGATAGATAATGACGATAAAGTCGATAGCTATATGGTCAGTGCTTCATATAAAATTGATAGTTATAAATTATTGGCTCAATATCAAGATTCGGACGGTGCTAGCGGAAAGCTTGCAGAAGCGGGCAACGCGACATCGTTAGGTGTTGAAAAAAGCCTGTCTAAGCAAGCACGTATGTATATTTGGTACTCACAATTTAATTTAGACAATACACCAGACCAAGAACATATGGCACTGACATTACGTTACGATTTTTAGTTGAATATTCTTTTTATTTAAATAATCCCGTAACATCAATAGTCTACAAAAAATTGCGCGATAAAAATAATATCGTGTTTTTTTGTGGGCTTTTTTAATTCCGAGATACAGTTTCATAAAACTGTCACACTAAGTCATAATAATGACAACAACTTCGGTAATGAAAGAGAACATTGGGATGTCACGTAAAGTACTTGTAGTTGATGATGAAGCACCTATCAGAGAAATGCTGGTATTTGTTTTAGAGCAAAATGGCTTTCAAGCAATTGAAGCTGAGGATTATGATTCGGCTATCGCCGCGATGGTTGAACCTTATCCTGATATGGTTTTACTCGACTGGATGCTACCTGGTGGCAGCGGTATTCAAATTGCGAAAAAGTTTAAGCAAAGTGAGTATACTCGCCAGATCCCTATCATCATGCTAACCGCTCGTGGAGAAGAAGAAGATAAAGTTAAGGGACTAGAAGTTGGTGCAGATGACTATGTTACTAAACCTTTCTCGCCCAAAGAGCTGATGGCAAGGATCAAAGCTGTGATCCGTCGTGTATCGCCAACATCACTGGAAGAGGCGATTGAAGTGCATGGCTTACGTCTAGATCCTATTTCGCATCGAGTAACCTCTGCCGGTAGTGAACTGGATATGGGTCCAACAGAATTTCGCTTATTACACTTCTTTATGACACACCCTGAACGCGTTTACAGTCGTGAGCAATTGTTAGATCATGTTTGGGGAACCAACGTGTACGTTGAAGACAGAACGGTGGATGTGCACATTCGTCGTTTACGCAAAGCTATTGCACCGTTAGGCCATGACAGGTTAGTACAAACGGTACGTGGAGCTGGCTACCGTTTTTCTAGTAAGCTATAAACACGCTAGCCTAGTAGTGTTGGGATACAATCATATATGTACCGAGTGATAAATAAACAGGCGTTGTTTAAACGCCTGTTTTTGTATTTTTTGCCCTTAACTTTGATTGGTATTCTGATCGGAGCGCCATTTGTTCTGCTATTCATTGGCTCAATATCATTGTTATTATGGCATTATCATCAGCTTTATCGTCTCAGCGATTGGTTGCTCAACCAGCGCAGCTTTAACCCTCCAGAAGGTGAAGGGGCGTGGGAACAAATCTTTGAAGGGATCTATCATTTACAGCACCGAAACCGCAAAAAGCGCAATGAATTGGCGGAATTGATACGTCGTTTCCGAGAGGGCGCTGAAGCGGTGCCTGATGCAGTGGTAGTATTACAACAAGATTTAAGTATTGTTTGGTGTAATCAGTTAGCGCTAAAAGTACTTGGCCTACAGTGGCCAACAGATCACGGACAGCGATTAGATAATCTGATCCGTGATCCCAAGTTCGTAAAGTACATGCAAGGCCAAAAGTTCGATGAGCCGCTTGAACTCGACTCCGGGCATGTCAGTGAGCAAATTTTAGAATTTAGGGTTATGCCCTATGCCGAGCAGTTAATGATGGTTGTGCGCGACATCACGCGATTAAAGCAGCTGGAGCAAATGCGTAAAGATTTTGTCGCCAATGTTTCACATGAACTAAGAACACCTTTGACCGTCATCACGGGCTACCTTGAAATGCTAGATAGTGACAATCTTCCGCCTCCTAGTATGTGGAATAAAGCACATTTTACGATGATTGAACAATGTAAGCGCATGGATAGCTTAGTAAATCAATTGTTGTCGTTGTCACGCATAGAGAGTGCGCGTAAACAAGATAAAGACAAACCTGTCGATGTACCAGCCATGCTATCGCTGATCGAAACAGAAGCGAAATCACTCAATCAGGATAAGCATCATCAACTTACCTTCAACGTAGACAAATCATTGGATATCGTTGGTGCAGCGGATGAACTGCGGAGCGCGTTTTCTAACCTAGTTTTCAATGCTATCCATTACACCAAGTCAAATGGTCATGTGGAGGTAAACTGGCAATATGATAAAGATGGCAAGCCAAGGTTCTCGGTGATTGATAATGGTGATGGTATTGCGCCTGAGCATATTCACCGACTTACCGAACGTTTTTATCGGGTAGACAAAGCCCGAAGTCGTAAAACCGGAGGTTCAGGTCTAGGTCTTGCAATTACCAAGCATGTTCTTACACGTCATGATTCTACGCTCGAAATATCAAGTACTTTGGGTGAAGGATCATGTTTTTCATTTGCATTTTCTAAAAACAAACTTGCTTTTATGACAACGAATGAAAGTCACAAAACTGTCATTTAAGAGTAATTTTTCTGTCATTGAATGGGCGCAATATAGTCTGCGTTATTTAACTGGGACGAACAATTGGAGTAACCCCAATGAAATTTAAAAGTTTAGTTGCCGCAATGGGTGTGGCTGTAACAACCTTAGTTTCAACACAAGTTTCTGCGTTGGATAAAAACCTTCCAGAGTACGATAAAACCAGCGGGATTTCAGGTAACTTCTCTTCTGTGGGGTCAGATACGCTAGCTAACATGATGACGTTCTGGGCTGAAGAGTACAAACGTATCTACCCAAATGTAAATATCCAAATTCAAGCAGCTGGTTCTTCAACAGCGCCACCAGCGTTAACAGAAGCTACTGCAAACTTCGGCCCTATGAGCCGTAAAATGAAATCTAAAGAAATCGAAGCGTTTGAAAAGCGTTATGGATACAAGCCTACAGAAGTGCGCGTAGCAATTGATGCACTAGCTGTATTCGTACACAAAGATAACCCGATTGAAGGCTTACGTATTGACCAAGTTGATGCTATTTTCTCTTCAACACGAAAATGCGGTGCAACAGAGGAAGTAAGTCGTTGGAGTGACGTAGGCTTAACAGGTGACTGGGCTGTGAAAGATGTACAGCTATATGGTCGTAACTCAGTATCAGGTACGTACGGATACTTTAAAAAGAAAGCTCTTTGTAAAGGCGACTTCCGTAACAATGTTAATGAACAACCCGGTTCAGCGTCTGTTGTACAGTCAATCTCGTCATCTGTGAATGCAATTGGTTATTCAGGTATTGGTTACAAAACTTCTGGTGTACGTACCGTACCACTAGCGAAAAAAGGCACTAACTTTGTTGACGCTACATTAGAGAATGTTGCTCAAGGTAAATACCCACTTTCTCGCTTTTTATACTTATACGTTAACAAGCATCCAAATAAACCATTAGCACCTATTGAAGCTGAGTTTTTGAAAATGGTGTTATCGCAAGATGGTCAGAAGATCGTAGAAAAAGATGGTTATGTTCCTTTATCTGCCAAGATGGCAAATGCTGAACTTAAAAAGCTAGGACTACTATAAAATAGATTCATAGCAATCTGGCTAGATTGCAGATGAGCTTACATAGAACGGCCCCTGAATAGGGGCCGTTTTTTTATCTTTGTTGCGGGTTTGGTGATAGTGATGTTATTAACTTCACAAAAACCGAATATGGGTCATTGCAGGGTTTTAATCTACAGTATATTGCTTCGTTTGGTAAGTTGTTCTATTTGAGATTTACAGTGATTAAACTCATCGGTACATTCACCGCTACAGACTTGGGCTGATAGGCTGCCCTTGGGTGCTGCACGTTCACATTGAGCTTCACATTGAAAGTTTTGCTGAGCACAGGCATTGAGCTCAGCAGAAGTATTAGTTTGACAGCCGCTCATTAATATCAGCGTTACAATAGCAGTGAGTACCTTCATGGCATTTCCCTATTTTTAAAGGCTGACCTGCAGGTTATCAATAAGTCTTACTTTACCCAAAAACGCTGCCGCCAGTATGACAAGTTGTTGATCTTCCAGTGTAGCAGGTTTTAAAGTTATAGCGTTGGCGATAGCAAAGTAATCAGGAGTTAAACCATTTTGCAGCAAGCTTTCTTTCGCTTGTTGCTCAATATTTGCGAAATCTTTATTACCGGATCCAAGTGTTTTAGCAGCATTACTTAGAGCTTGAAAAAGAACTTTTGCGGTGTCTTTTTCATTGTCGGATAAATATCCGTTACGAGAGCTCATCGCCAATCCACTCACTTCGCGTTGTGTAGGAACACCGACTATTTCGATTGGAATAGACAGGTCTTTGACCATGGTTTTGATCACTTGTAGTTGTTGGTAGTCTTTTTCACCGAAGCAGGCAAAATCAGGTTGAACCATATTGAATAGTTTTGTGACAACAGTAGCAACGCCTTTAAAGTGCCCTGGTCGAGCACCACCACAATAACCCATAGAGACACCAGGAACATCTACATAACTTTGTGCTTCTAAGCCGTTTGGGTAGATAGCTTCAACAGTGGGTGTGAATACCAAATCGGTTCCAATGTCCGCCAAACCCTTTTTATCTGCATCTAATGTTCTAGGGTAGCTGTCTAAATCTTCAGTGGCACCAAACTGCATTGGATTAACAAATATGCTCACTACAACTTTATCCGCTAGGTTTTTCGCCTTTTCGACCAAAGAAAAATGGCCGTTGTGCAAATTACCCATAGTTGGCACAAATGCAATGCTCAAGCCTTGCTGACGCCACGCTTTTATTTGGCTGCGTAATGATTTAATTTCAGAAACGGATTGCATTAATTAAACTCATGTTCAGAAGTTGGGAAAGTGCCAGACTTAACGTCTTGGCAGTATTTTTTAACTGCATCAGGCATATTGCCTGTTTCGGCCAAAAAGTTCTTTGAAAACTTAGGAATATAACCTGCTGAAATACCCACTAAATCATGCATCACTAGAATTTGTCCGTCTGTATCTTTACCTGCTCCTATTCCGATTACCGGAATCGTTAGCGCCTGTGAGATACGTTTAGCTAGGGCTGCGGGGATACATTCAACAACCAGTAATTGTGCACCAGCATTTTCAAGCGCTTTGGCGTCTGCAACCATTCGCTCTGCTTGCGCGTCACCACGGCCTTGGATTTTAAACCCTCCAAAAACGTGTACTGACTGTGGGGTGAGACCTAAGTGCCCGCAAACAGGGATCCCTTGTTGTGTTAAGGCTTTAATGCTGTCTAATAACCATTCGCCACCTTCAAGCTTTACCATGTTGGCACCTGCTCTCATAAGCTCTGCTGCATTTTCGCAAGCTTGGGTAGGGTTGGCGTAAGTCATAAATGGCATGTCAGCGACAACAAACAGCTCTTTACTACCAGCTCTGACACAGCGTGTGTGGTATGCAATGTCAGCATTGCTTACAGCCAGCGTATCATCAGCGCCTTGTAGTACCATTCCTAATGAGTCACCGACTAACACAACATCAACACCATTATCATCGAACAACTTCGCAAAGCTCGCATCATAGGCGGTTAGCGCGGTGATTTTATTGTGCTCTCGTTTCATTTTTGCCAGTGTTGACACGGTTACTTTAGCCATTTCAGTCCTCTTGATGGAATGTGTTTGTTATTCTATTGGGGTTAAGTCGTTTAAAGGTAATTGTGTAGAGATATCTGATAATTTCATACCATTGGGTAGCACTAACTGGGGAGCTATTTCCAACAATGGATAGACTACAAACTCTCTGTCACATAGTCCGTAATGTGGCACGGTTAAACGTGGGGTTTGGATTACCTCATTACCAAAGAGTAAGATATCTAAGTCGAGAGTGCGAGGGCCCCAGCGTTCGTCTTTGCGAACTCGACCTTGTTCCTGCTCAATGGCTTGCAGCGAGTCTAACAGTGCTTCAGCGGTCAGCTCAGTATGTAAACAGGCCACAGCATTAACATAATCTGGTTGGTCCTGAGGGCCCATAGGTTTTGAACCGTACAGGCGCGAGCTGCACACAAAGCGACTTTTGGGCAAAGTCTCAAGCGCGTGGAGCGCATTTTTTAACTGCGATATCGGGTCGTCAAGGTTTGCACCTAGGCCAATATAGACTGTTTCCATTATTCTGGTGACTTCTTTTTAGGTTTTCTGCGATGGCGACGCCTCGGTTTTCCGGTATCTTGAGAAGATAGTGTTCTAACCATTTCTTTTTGGCCATTGATATCTTGCTGCAGATAATTGGTCCACCAATCAGCCAGCGCTTGTTGTTCCTGCTCTCCACTTTCAACTCGCAACAGTAAAAAGTCGTAAGCGGCTTTAAATCGAGGTTGCTGACTGAGGCGGTAAGCACGTTGCCCACTGCGCTTATCTAAACGCATTTGGATGTGCCAGATGTCGCGAGCGCCGAGTGTAAAGCGTTTGGGTACAGCGATGTGTTGAGCATTTTCGCCAAGTACCTGATTCATAGCTTGGGCAAAGGCATCAAATACAGGGAGCTGTTCTTGCTGCTGTAGTTTTTCACTACGCTTTAATAATGGAAACCAAAGCAAGGCTGCATATACAAAAGCTGGGGTGACTTTTTTATCGGCATTGATACGCAAGTCAGTATTAGCAAACATCTGTGCAATAAAACGTTTTTCAAAGCCTGTTTCGCTTTGTTCGATGATCTCATCTAACGCTGGAAAGAGTTGTTTAAACAGGCCAAATTCGAGCAGCATATAAAAGTTCTGCTCGGCTTTACCGTTTAAAAATAGCTTGAGGGTTTCTTCAAATAATCGCGCTGCAGGAATATTGCTAAGCAGTCCTGCAAGCTCCTTGATAGGGGCCTTGGTTGCGGGTGCAATATGCATATCCAATTTGGTAGCAAAACGCACGGCGCGTAGCATACGTACAGGATCTTCGCGATAACGAGTTTCTGGATCGCCAATAAGTTCAATTTTACGCTCTTTGATGGCTTGCATACCGTTAGCAAAATCATGGATGGTAAAATCTTTAACCGAGTAATAAAGTGCATTGATAGAGAAATCTCGGCGCTCAGCATCCTCTTCAATCGTGCCATATACGTTGTCTCTGAGTAATTGCCCATGCTCACTAGACTGGCTGATAGGATTTTTACTGTCTTGGCCTTGATGGTGGCCACGCATGGTTGCCACTTCGATAATTTCGCGGCCAAATACGATATGCGCCAGTCTAAATCGGCGACCAATTAGGCGACAATTACGAAATAGCTTTTTGACTTGCTCCGGTGTCGCGTTCGTCACTACATCAAAATCTTTTGGTTCGATGCCTAACAAAATATCTCGAATACAACCACCTACCAAATAGGCATCGTAACCGCCATCTTTTAGGCGATATAGTACTTTGATTGCATTTGGGCTAAATTGTTTGCGCGAAATACTGTGCTCACTGCGCGGGATCAAATTTGGCTCAGTGCAGGTTATCGGCTCTGCCTGTGAATTATTTTGGCCAACCAATTGTCTGCAAAATTTAAATAGCTTAGAAATAATAACCCGTCTCCTAAAACAGTGTATATGCCAGAAAATTGTTTATAACGCAGGCGAACCTACAAGGTTCGCTATAATATACCAGTGACAGCAAAAAATTAAGTTACGGCTCCAAATATTGTTGCCTCAATATGCATCACTAAGCGGTTTTTCTGCTACTTTTGAGATTTTCTGCAGTGAAAATGAAGCGATAGCCCATTTTAGGATGTCTTCAATGTCCGCGGAGTTTAAATCTTTTGGCGGGAGAAGTCCTAAAAAACGCAAAGCGGCAAGTGTTGCGGGGATTGGGTTTTGCTTGTCGATTGCTGGGGCATGGTTTTGTTTAGATAACTTCAATCCTGGTTCGGTGACAACCAAAGGAAGATGAGCGTATCGTGGAGCTGTGTGCTTTAATTGCTTAAAGAGACCTAACTGACGTGCTGTAGGTTCTAATAAATCGGCGCCTCGAACTACGTGAGTGATGTGCTGGTCGATGTCATCAAGTACCACAACAAGCTGGTATGCGTACAAGCCATCTCTGCGTTTAATAATGTAGTCTTCCCAAGCAATGTTTCTTGGGATATGAACTTGTCCTTGGATCTGATCTGTGAAGGAATCTACAGGAAAGTTTTGTCGTAAACGCAGCGCATTGTTAGCAAAAGGCAGATTAAGTGCTCGACAGTGGTTATCGTAAAAGCCACCACGTTGTTTAATTTCTTTGCGCGTGCACTGACACGCATAGACCAGACCTTGGCTTTGTAGGTGATTTTGCACATCTTGATATATAGAGTGTCGCTGGCTTTGATAAACGACTGTTTCATCCCAATGCAAACCGTAAGCCTCGAGTGTATGTAAAATATCACTATCAGCGCCTTGAACGACTCTGGGAGTATCTATATCTTCAATGCGTACAAGCCATTTGCCTTGTTGACTTTTTGCGGCGAGAAAGCTGCCAAGGGCTGCGACTAGCGAGCCAAAGTGTAGAGGACCTGAAGGCGAGGGAGCGAATCGACCTCGATAGCTCCCTTGATTGGACAATGCTGGGGTGAGCATAACTGGCTGAGATTAACCTCGGCCGTTTTGCTTTTCTTTAATTTCAGCCAGTGTTTTACAATCAACACATAAATCGGCTGTTGGACGGGCTTCCAAACGACGAATACCGATTTCGATACCGCATGATTCACAGAAACCAAAGTCATCGTCTTCAATGAGTTGCAGTGTTTTCTCAATTTTCTTGATCAGCTTGCGCTCACGGTCACGCGTACGTAGCTCTAAAGAAAACTCTTCTTCTTGTGCTGCACGGTCAACAGGATCAGGAAAGTTTGCCGCTTCATCTTGCATGTGCGTTTTAGTACGATCAACTTCGTTACGTAAGTCTTTACGCCATGCTTCTAATATTGCTTTAAAATGCGCACGTTGTGCGTCATTCATGTATTCTTCGCCCGGTTTTTCCTGATAAGGTTCTAAACCGGCTTGAGCCAATAACCCCAGTCTCTTTTGGTCTGGCATAGCATTCTCCTAAATCCTTAATACATTACCCCAGCTAGCGCCGGCGGCTATAAATATCAGAATCTCCCCATCTAAGCAAATATTTTTTCATTTTTTAGTATGACATTCATGGTGCCATCTCAGTCTTAGAGGCGAAATTCTAATGAGCTGCGATATGAGGGCATAATTCAAAAATTCAACTTATATTAACCGGTACTTGATGACTTAAGGAGATTTCATGTTCAGAAATAGCCGCTTTGTAGGCTAAAACTTCTACACCTGCATCGCAGGCCCGTTTTAGCAGCCTAGCATATTCAGCGTCAATGTGTGCCGCTGGTGCAACATTATTGATGCCCTCATGCATAACCACAAATAATAATACTGCTCGAATTCCTTCTTGTTTTAACGTGATAAGTTCACGAATATGCTTTTGCCCGCGTTGCGTTTGAGCGTCAGGGAAATAGCCTTGTGAACTCTCAAGCAAGGTGACAGACTTTACCTCAACGTAACAGGGAGAGTTATCTTGGGACTCTAGCATCAGGTCTATACGACTGTTTTCTTGCCCATACTTCACTTCCCTTTGTATGCTTTGGTAGCCTGTCAGTTCACTCACAACTCCTTGTTCGATACCTTCATAGGCAACCTGATTAGCATGGTTAGTATTAACACAGATAAACTCACCTTGATTGTTCTGGGTCAATTCTAACGAGTGTGGGTATTTACGTTTATGGTTATTACTGGTTGAGTAGTAAGCGTTAAAATAAGGGTCTGCGCATCCTGTCATCCTTCCCGTGTTGGCACAGTGCACCGTGAACTCACCGAGGTTTTCGCAGTGCAGGTCTACAAGAAACCGTTTATATCTTTTTAGCAAGGTGGCTTTATTTAGGGGACTGATAAATTTCATCAATTGATCGCATTGTGTTGGGTCTAGTTACTGGCTAGTGTACACTTTAGAGCACTAACAAGTGCAAGAGTAAATAGGATTATGTCTGACAAATTTATCGTTCATTTAAGTGAGCAAAGTGCGGCTCCACACTGGGGAGCAGGCGCATCGTTGTCTTTTGACCAAATGGGCGCGACTATTCATTTGAATGAAAGTGAAACGCTAAAAAATATTCAAAAGGCAGCAAGAACCCTAGCGCAACAGGGGATTACGCAAGTTCAGTTGCAAGGTGAACAATGGTGCACCGAGTCACAATGGGCTTTCTATCAAGGATTTGTTAGTCCAAAACTACTGTCGGGTGTAACTTTTGTCGAAAATGCACAGTCAGATATGAATGAACTTGCAGCGTTACAAAGTTCGGCGACTTGGGCGCGCCAGATGATCAATGGCACCGCTGAGGATATCTACCCAGAAAGTTTGGCTGGTAAGGCTGCTGAATTTATTCAATCGTTAGCACCTGAGCATGTTAGCTACCAGATTATCAAAGGCAAAGCACTATTAGAGCAGCAGTGGATTGGTATTCATGAAGTTGGCCGTGGTAGTGAGCGCCCTCCTGTACTGCTGGAACTGGATTATAATCCGACCGGTGATGAGAATGCACCAGTCAGTGCCGCTTTGGTTGGTAAAGGTATTACATTTGATTCGGGTGGTTACTCTATTAAGCCAAGCGAAGGGATGCTCGGCATGAAGTGTGATATGGGGGGAGCTGCGACCGTAACAGCTGGTTTGGCGCTGGCTATTCAACGCGGTATTAATAAACGCATTAAGTTATTTCTATGTTGTGCAGAAAATCTGATCTCCGGCCATGCCTATAAGTTAGGGGATATTCTAACTTACAAGAACGGCACCACCGTAGAGATTGTCAATACTGATGCTGAAGGTCGTTTGGTATTGGCTGATGGTCTAATGGCTGCGGGTGAGACTGAGGCTGAGTTAATTATTGATGCGGCAACTTTGACAGGCGCGGCATTAGTAGCAGTAGGGCAAGAGTACAATGCACTATTTGGCTTAGACAAAGAACTGGTTATGGATGTACAGCAATTTGCTAGTGAAGAGTTTGAAGCTGCATGGCCCTTACCGTTGGAAAAATGGCACCAGAACAACTGCCCTTCAGCTTATGCAGATACGGCTAATAGCCGAGCGCAAAAAGGTGGTGGCTATGGTGGCGCATCAAATGCGGCTGGTTTCTTGTCTCGTTTTGTGCCAAATGATGGCAAAGGTTGGGTACACATTGACCTGGCTGCGGCATTCCAAAACAACGCGGGGAGCCAATGGGCTGCTGGGGCAACCACATTAGGTATGCGCACGGTGGCACGCACTTTGGCAGAAAAGGCCTAATCAAAAATGAAGAAATGCAGCCAGTTTGACGCTGCATTTCTTTACTTATCAAGAAAGCAGTGCAGCAGCTAAGCGGACAAAATCAGAGGACGTTAAAATACCAAGTAGTTTGTTTTGCTCATCCACCACGGGCATACAACCATGCCGATTACTTACAAAAAACTCAGCAACCTCAGCAAGACTCTGAGAGGGTTGAATGCTGGCAAAGTCGGTCGCCATAATATCTTCAATGACTGTATACTTTTCTTTTCTTTCTAATGCATTAGGCCCATAAGTTGCCATGATCCCCATAACTTTGGCGATCATAATTTTTTGTGTCAGCATACCTTGTAAAATGCCCTGTTCATCAATTACTGGGATATGACGAATATTCTTTTCTCGCATCAGATCGTGCGCATCCTTCAATGACGATTTGCGGTCAACAGCAAAGGGGTCCACGGTCATGAGATCAGCAACGGTTTGTAACATCATCTTTTCCTTTTAGCAGAACATGATTAAGTTATAACGCACATTTGGCCGTGATGCATGTATCGAGATCAAACTAATCGCTGGTAGGAATTAAAAAATCAGCTTGGTGCTGCTGTCGCTCAGCTAACTGAATGTATTTTGATTCAACTAACTGAGAAATAGGCACCAGTTCATAACCTTGGGCTACAAGCTCTAGTAAAGCGGTTTTTAGAAATGCGACAGTTTGCGGGTAAGGGTGTGCTATAGCTATCGCGAATTGCTCAGAATCAGCTCTGGCTTTTAGCGCTTCTAATTGTTGAGTCAATGCTGCAAAAGTTGGCTCGTTATCAAGGAAAATATGGCGGCCGATATTTTCTACGCCATATAAGTTGGCGACGGTTTGCGCTTGTGTGTGCTCAGTAGTACGACTGTCGAGGAAGAAAAGGCCGCGTTTTTTCAACACCTCCATGGTCCATTTCATAGGTTGGACGTACTGAGTCAGTGCCGATCCCATATGATTATTGACACCCTTAACTTGGGGCAGAGTGGCCAGAGCATGACCAAGCGTACTTTGCAGTTGCCACTTATTCATATCTAATGTGAGCGCTCCTGGACCAAGAGCTTTCTCCTGAAGTGACTGCATGGGTATGTGGAGCAATAGCTCTTTGTTGGCTCTGCTGGCCATAAATGCAAATTGCTGGGAGTAAGGGGTGTGCGGTAAAATTGAGAAGGACAACTGGCCGGGTAATTCGAGCAGTTGTAAGTCTCTTTTATGATTGCCAACGTCATCAATAACGATGGCAATTTGTTTTGCTGCGCTTGGAAAGGCTATTAGCCAAAGCGCCAAAATTCCCCAAAAAATTTTATGCACAGTTGAGCTTCTTATTATTTTTTATTGTCCAATTAGTATCTTCGCTTCGGTGAAACGTAGATTCTTTGTAATTTATTGTTTTTTAAGTAACTGCTTTGCTTTTAGCAAATGTGAATCAAGCCTTGCGAGCTGTTTGTTTTTGGTTGTTTGTTCACCAGTCATTATAACGCTTTTACTTAAATGTGAAAGCATTTGCTTCGTTAACGTAATGTCAGGCGAAATACCTACACCTTCAATAGAACGCCCCGAAGGCGTGTAATAACGCGCAGTTGTTAGCTTAAGAGCCGTGGTACCGTTGCCGATAGGGATCAACGACTGAACCGAGCCCTTACCATATGAAGGAGTACCAATAACAAGCGCTCGATGATTGTCTTGTAGAGCGCCCGCTAATATTTCTGCCGCTGAAGCAGAGTTTTCATTGATCATGACAACAACAGGTGCGCCATTTAGCACGTCACCATTTCGAGCCTTAAAGTGTTGATTAGCATCATAAAATCGTCCTTTGGTGAACACTATAGTACCTGTATTCAAAAATAAATCTGAAATTGCCACTGCGCTGGTCAGTGTTCCTCCTGGGTTATCACGTAAGTCGATGATTAGCCCTGCTAAAGGTTCACCATTTTCGGAGGCTAATTTGCTGAGGTGTCTGGCCACATCGTGAAAGCTATTATTGTTAAAACCATTGAGTGACAAGTAACCGTTACCGTTTGAGAGCATTAAACTTGTTACGCTCTCCAAGTTGATTTCCTGTCGACGAAGCGCCAACGTTAGTTGATGAGCTGCACGCTCTACGGTAATCTTTATTGTTGAAAATTCAGCCTCTTGAAGCAACTTTGATACATGTGCAATGTCTTTATCTGTGACGTCTTCGGCGTTAATTGCCACTAACTTATCCCCACCTTCTATGCCAGCTAGCTCAGCAGGAGAGCCAGGTAGAGTATTGACGATAACGATACGGTTCTCGATTTCTTCAACTTCGATACCTATGCCTGTGTATCGGCCATTCGCTGCGCTAAATATTGCTTCGAGTTCAGTTTCGGAGAGGTACTTTGAATACGGGTCCAGTTGAGTGAATAACTGCTCTAAGTTACTTTTATCAATATGGCTAAGGGGTAAATCATCAACATAGTAGGCGTGAATGTGAAATAGAATTTCGTTAACCTGCTCATGTGTAAATTGCTGTTTGGCAAAGGTACTTGGAGTAATAAAGCATAAGCTTACGACAATCCAAAGCAGTACGATGAACCACGCAAAGCGATTGCGCACTATGGTATATTTAAGATTAAGAAATCGGTTCATGTGCTGCTCCAATTTTTGGTGCAGCACGGGTTAATCAATTAACTTGCTTTACACCATTTTACCGGATCGACAGCGCTTCCCTTATGCCGTATCTCAAAGTATAGACCAGAACGAGATTGTCCGCCGCTTTGCCCAACTAGCGCGATCGTTTCGCCAGCATTGACTAAATCTCCCACATCTTTTAATAAAGTTTGCGTATGTCCATAGAGGCTCATAAAGCCTTCACCATGGTCTACGACCATTACCCAGCCAAAGCCATTCAACCAATCTGCATAAACGACTTGGCCTTGCTTGATACTGTTGACAGGTGTACCAGCTGCAGCTTGGATCAATACGCCTTTCCAGCTCATACCTGCATGTTTTCTTTGTCCAAAGCGGTGTCTAAGACGCCCTTTACTAGGCCAAAGTAAGTCTCCTTTACTGGTTGCTAACCCATCTAAAACAATTTCACTTGGTTCTTGCACTTTGGCCAATTCCTCAAGTGTGGCTATTAGAGTTTGCTCATTTTCCTTTAAGTAATCTATTGCTTGTGCAGTTTGTTCAAGGGCGTTGTTCAATTCACTCAGGTGTGACTGACGTTCTTTTTGGCCCGTAACTAATGCGGCCTGACGTGCTTCTTGCTGTTCATATAACTCTTTGAGTTGATTTTGCTTTCTAGCAAGCTGTTGCTGGTTCTTGGCTAGCTCTGCCACGATAAGTTTTAATTCTTGAAGTTGATTGATACGAGCTTTATTAAAGTAGTCGTAGTAACTGATGGTACGCTCTAATGTTGAACTTTGCTCTTGATTCAAAAGCATTTTTGAATAATCGTGGTTGCCAGTCATGTAAGCGCTTTTTAGCTGTGCAGCCAATAGTTTTTGCAAGTGAGTTTTTTTCTTTTCTAAGCTTTTAGCTTCACTTTGTAAAGTATATTGCTGTTGCTGGTTTTCGGCGATTCCACGTTGAGTCAAAGACAGTGCTTTGGCATTTTTGGCAATATCTAGCTCTTGCGACTTGAGTTTTGCACGCAGCGATGCAATTTTATTTCGCTGTTGCTGATAATCTTTTTGGCTCTTTTTGAGCTCTTGTTGTACTTCAGTTAAGTCTTGTTTGGTCCTGGATTCATTGGCGGTAACGGTTGTTACCACCAATGCAAGGCCAAGCAATAATAACTTGCAGGGCATAATGCGCATGATTATTTCAAGGTCATTATTGGTGTACCAGTCATTTCGCTTGGTTGCTCCATGCCTAGTAGGTGTAACATGGTTGGTGCTACATCGCTGAGAGTTTTGCCGTTATGTGGTTGAGCATCTCTGCCTACATAGATAAACGGTACGGGTTCAGAGGTATGGGCTGTATGTGCCTGACCTGTTGTAGCATTTGTCATTTGCTCGGCATTTCCGTGGTCTGCGGTGATCAAAGCTTCGCCACCTACTTCCTCTAGAGCGCTGAGTACACGGCCAATACATTTATCGACTGCTTCACAGGCTTGCACTGCGGCGCTAAACACGCCTGAATGACCTACCATATCGCCATTTGGATAATTACAAACGATCACATCAAACTCGCCGCTACGAATGGCTTCAACCAATTTATCGGTCAGTAATTCCGAGTTCATTTCAGGTTGTAGGTCATATGTTGCTACCTGTGGGGAAGGGATGAGCTCTCGTTTTTCACCTTCAAATTCTGCTTCTCTGCCACCACTAAAGAAGAATGTAACGTGTGCGTATTTTTCTGTCTCAGAGATACGTAATTGCGTTTTATTATGTTTAGCTAGCCATTCACCTAGTACATTGTTAAGAGACTCAGGAGCAAAAGCGACAGGAGCTTTAATATCAGCAGCATATTCCGTCATCATCACGAAAGCGCTTAAAGCCGGGGCTGATTTTTTGTCAAAACCACTAAACTCGCAATCTACGAACGCTCGTGTCATTTGGCGGGCTCTATCTGCCCTAAAATTCATGAAAATCAGAGTATCGCTATCGTTGATGGTGGCAGGTGCCGCATCATTGGGTTGGATCACGCTCGCCTTAACAAACTCATCATTTTCATCGCGAGCATAGGCCGCATTAAGTGCGCTAACACCATCAGCGAATGTAAAATCGCCTTCTGCGCAAACCATCAAATTATATGCCGCTTCGATTCGCTCCCAGCGGTTGTCTCTGTCCATTGCATAATAACGGCCAACAATAGAGGCTAAGCGACCGCAGTTAAGTTGTGAAAACAGTGCTTCAATTCGTTCAATTGATGCTAGAGCGCTTCGTGGCGGTGTGTCTCGGCCATCTAAGAATGCGTGGAAATAGACAGCCTTAGCACCGCGCTGTGCTGCTAGTTTGATACCTGCGATAATATGATCTTCATGACTGTGTACACCACCTGGGCTTAACAATCCCATTAAATGAACCGCCTTTCCCGCTGCGACGGCTTTGTCGATGCTTTCTAACAACACAGGGTTGTGTTCAAACTCACCATCGTCAATTGCTTTGGTAATACGGGTGAAATCTTGATAAACAACTCTGCCAGCTCCAAGGTTAACGTGACCGACTTCTGAGTTACCCATCTGACCGTCGGGAAGCCCTACATCTAACCCAGAGCCCGAGATGAGCGTGTGAGGTTTGGTTTGCCATAAATTGTCTAGCACTGGGGTGTTGGCCGCTAGAATAGCGTTGCTCTCGGTTTCTTCTCTATAACCCCAACCGTCTAAAATCATTAGAACCAGTGGTTTTTTTTGTGCTGTCATTTGGGCTCCTTTAGAACTTATCTCGTTATTTGTGTCTCAGAGATGAATTGACACTTAAGCACGACAAAATTATCGCCAATAGCATACCTTGTTTTGTGTAAATATTCAGCCCTGTCGCTATGATTTATCCTCAACTTTGTGACTGTTTTCAAAGTAAAGCGTTTGCAGCATTGCTATAACTGTTCGCCACAAAGGGCTATACCGAAAGGATCGCAAAATGTATACTGCGAAGCTATTCATTATATGGGTGCTTGAGCCGGATTGGGGCTGGGCATTCAACACTGTTAAGTTGGAAGGTGCATGGAACAATACATCGAATTTATTGGTAATAATGCTATTTTGAGCATTATCTGGTTAGCTCTGGTGGTTATGATTGTTGCCAGCTGGTTTAAAAGTAGATTTTCAGCAATTAGGCAGATCAACCCCCAACAACTGACTTTGCTGGTAAACAGAGAAGGTGGTCAAGTCGTTGATATCCGTCCTGTAAAAGAGTTCAACTCAGGCAGAATCGCAGGGGCGACACAGTTAAGTGCAGAAAAAGCGAAACAAAGTGACTTTGCAGGCCTTGAAAAGCACAAAAACAAACCCATTATACTTGTGTGTACAACGGGCATGACTGCCTCTGGCATTGCAAACACTATGCATAAAGCAGGGTTTGAGCAAGTCTATGTGCTCAATGGTGGTATGGGGGCTTGGCAAAGTGCTGGCCTACCTACTACAAATGGAAAATAACTAGGAGCACATATGATGGAAGTTGTGATCTACACAAAAGACTATTGCCCTTTTTGCCATCGTGCCAAGGCATTGCTTGATGCTAAAGGTGTAACGTATAGCGAATATGATATTGGTAAGCAACCTGAATTACGTGATGAAATGATAGAAAAAGCAAACGGTGGTTATACCGTGCCGCAGATTTTTATCAATAATAATCACATTGGTGGCTGCGACGATATGATGGCCATTGAAGAAAAAGGTGAGTTAAACGCCTTACTTAATATTTAAAATTACATTTAATAAAATCAAAGAATCTAGGAACACTCATGACAGATCAAAATCAAAACGCAGCAGCAGAACAACAAGGCGCACAATTCAATATTCAACGCATTTACACAAAAGATGTTTCGTTTGAAACGCCTAACTCACCTGCGATTTTCCAAAAAGAGTGGACACCTGAAGTTAAGCTAGATATGGATACGCGTTCAGAAAAGCTAGACAACAATATCTATGAAGTTGTACTTGCATTGACTGTAACAGCAACGATCGGTGAAGAAACGGCTTTCTTATGTGAAATTCAACAAGCGGGCATTTTCTCTATCGCTGATTTAGAAGAAGTACAGATGGCACATATGCTTGGTGCATTCTGTCCAAACATTCTTTTCCCATATGCTCGCGAAACTGTTGCAAGCTTAGTAAACCGTGGCACGTTCCCACAACTAAACCTAGCACCAGTTAACTTCGATGCGCTATTTGCTCAGTACATGCAACAAAGAGCTGCGCAGACAGAGCAAACTGCTGACGCTTAATCAATGAGTTCAGTTCAGTCAGCTGTAACTGTATTAGGG
Organism: Pseudoalteromonas byunsanensis; assembly: GCF_001854475.1. Classification (GTDB taxonomy): domain Bacteria; phylum Pseudomonadota; class Gammaproteobacteria; order Enterobacterales; family Alteromonadaceae; genus Pseudoalteromonas; species Pseudoalteromonas byunsanensis. The sequence goes on along the minus strand of NZ_MNAN01000035.1, from coordinate 462,440 downwards.
GCGGGGTCTTATGGCACCGCCCTTGCTATTTGTTTTGCCCGAAATGGTCACAAGGTGACACTATGGGGGCGAAATAAAGACGACGTTGCGACGCTTGCAGCTGAGCGTAGAAACCAGCGTTATTTGCCTGATTGTCAGTTTCCTGAATCATTACAGCTTGAAAGTGATCTAAAGTGTGCAGTACAAGCTAGTGAAATTGTATTGCTAGTGGTTCCAAGCCATGCATTTGCTGACACGCTAGCGCTGATCCGTGATGACCTTTTGCCAAATGCAAGAGTTGCATGGGCGACTAAAGGGTTAGAACCAGATACTGGTCGCTTGTTACAAGAAGTGGCGCAGCAGCAATTGAGCGATTCAGTTCCTTTGGCGGTGCTATCGGGGCCAACTTTTGCTAAAGAGATGGCGGCGGGATTACCTACAGCTATTTCTGTTGCAGCGACCGATAAGGCTTTTGCTTCAGAGCTTGCTAAGTTGCTACATTGTGGGCGTTCTTTTCGGGTATACAGTAATGATGACTTCATTGGAATTCAGCTTGGTGGAGCCGTGAAAAATGTCATTGCGATTGGGGCTGGAATGTCTGATGGATTTGGCTTTGGTGCCAATGCTCGTACAGCGCTAATCACTCGAGGTCTTGCAGAACTTTGTCGGTTAGGCAAAGCGCTTGGTGCGCGTCCAGAAACCTTTATGGGGATGGCTGGGCTGGGAGATTTAATCTTAACATGCACGGATAATCAATCTCGCAATCGTCGTTTTGGCCTAGCACTGGGCAAAGGTCTTGGTGTTGATGAAGCAATGCAGAGTATTGGTCAGGTTGTTGAGGGTTATAGAAATACCAAAGAGGTTTATTTGTTGGCTCAACGCAGTGGTATTGAAATGCCAATTACTGAACAGATATATCAAGTGCTGTATCAGCAAAAAGATGTAAAGGAAGCAGCTATGGCGCTGCTTGGAAGAGAACAAAAAGCGGAATAAACTCCGCTTTTTTTATTTTGCGTTAGCGAAATCGAGCTGACGCCATGATTCGTATACAAACACGGCCACTGCGTTGGATAAGTTCATACTGCGGCTATCTGGGCGCATTGGGATGCGTAGGCGTTGTTCTTCAGGTAATGAAAAAATAATCTCTTCAGGTAACCCACGTGTTTCAGGGCCAAAAAGCAAGCAATCTCCAGCCTGATATTCTGGCTGATGATGATATTTTTTACCTTTAGTTGTGCAAGCAAATACGCGTTTTGGCTGGCAAGCTTGCAGGTAGTCTTCAAATGAGGCATGTCTTTGTACATTGCTAAACTCATGATAATCCAATCCCGCGCGTTTAACTCGTTTGTCATCCCACTCAAACCCCAAAGGTTCAATCAGGTGCAGCGCATAGCCCGTATTAGCGCACAAACGAATGATGTTTCCCGTATTGGGTGGGATCTCAGGTTGGTAAAGCACAATATCTAACATAATAACCTCGAAAAATTAGCTGAGCTTAGTATAACCAAATGCCAAGTTATGGGTAAGTCTTGTATATTGTTTTACGCTTATATGTCATCAATATTTCACTTCATTTAGCTAAACTGTACACTATTGAAATGATGAGTACTTTTGCAAATCAGCATGAAGTAAGAATACTGGAGAAGTTGTGAAACCAAGTTATGATGTACTAGTTCGCTTTGCGAGTATATTCACTATGGTGATGGTGAGCTTAATGATAGCGACCAAATGTTGGGCTTGGTTGGCTTCTGGAAGCGCTTCAATGTTGGGATCGCTGACGGATTCTTTGCTGGATATTAGCGCGTCGATGATGAGCTTTTTGGTGTTAAGTTATGCGTTGCGACCAGCTGATGATGAGCATCGTTTTGGGCATGGTAAAGCAGAGGCTTTGGCCGGTTTAGGGCAAGCGGCATTTATAGCGGGTTCGGCGATTTTACTTACATTTCATGCTATAGAGCGGTTGTTTAATCCCGTGGTACTTAAGCATTCTTTGCTGGGAGTATGGGTGAGTTTGTTTGCTATTGTCTGTACCTTGTTAGTGGTAACGGTTCAACATCAAGTGGTCAAACGTACACATTCGGTCGCCGTAAAAGCGGATTCACTGCATTATAAGGGAGATATTCTGCTGAATTTGGCGGTTTTGGTGGCTATTTTACTTTCCTATTATGGGATGGCTCATGCGGATCCTATTTTTGCTATCGGAGTTGCTGGATATCTCCTTTACAATTGCTGGGACATTGCAAAAGAAAGTGCAGGACACTTGATGGATAAGGAGCTTCCAGATGAAGAAAAAGCCGAGATAGTATTGTTAGCTTCGAGTCATGAAGAAGTATTTGGAGTGCACGATTTACGCACCCGTCAAAGTGGTAAAGTGAAATTTATCCAATTACATCTAGAACTTGATGATGATATGCCTTTGATGCGTGCTCATGCGGTATCTGATGAAGTGGTCGCGATGATCCAACAGGCTTTTGAAGGTGAATTGGATATACTGATACATCAGGACCCTGTGTCTTTGGCGGTAAAAGCCAGACCGTCACAAAATTGATAGAAATGTTCCATCACCGCATAGCGGATAGCATCTTGCTCACATAAAAGTTCGTGTCTGGCACCTGTAAACGTGTGTAATTGAACCGTAGGATGGCTTTGTACAAATGCTGCTTGGGCACGATTATCGACAACTTCGTCCAGCTCGGCACTGGCAATAAATAACGGACAGTGAATATCGAGCTTTGGAATTGAGCTGATGAACTCAAACGCTTGATTAAGCCAACCAAAGCTTACGCCACCTAAACACAGTTCAGCCTCGTTTTGGTACAAGGTTCGAAAACGTTGATAGCGAGTGTGACAGTGTGTGAGTTGGTTTTCGTCAAATGGCAGGCTGAGATAGTTACTTTGCCCAATGGCATAGAATTTACTAAGCCCAAGCCAACAACCTACCTTGGCTACCCACTTGGCCAGTTGATACGGCGTGTTATGAGTGTGAATATCAAACATAGGTGCAGATAAAAAGGCCCCACTGATAGGATTATCATGACGAGCTAGGTAGTCACATGTTATGGCCGCTCCCATTGAATGCGCCAATATAAACAGCTCACCTTTTTGTTGTGGTCGTACAATGGTATCAATAAAGGTGTTTAAGTCATCGCTATAGTCGGAAAATCGTTTTACATAGCCAACCTGAGGGTTGCGAGTTAATCGCTCAGACAGCCCTTGACCAATATGATCGTATGTAAATACGGCGATGTTATTTTGTGCTAACTCCCACAGCAACTCTTGATATTTCCAAGCGGATTCAATGCGGCCATTGACCAGTACTACGCTATATTTTGCAGCCACAGGTATATGGTAGCTATAAAATAACCGCCCAGAGGTGCCAACAAAATAGCCTTGCTGAGATTGTTGCCAGTGCTTTTCGATGTCGCCATTATGTAGCGCTAATGAGGAGCTGTAGCTATAAAAATTCATATTGGTAGTGTCATTGTCACTAAAAGGCCATGGGGCTGATTGTGTTTGAACGCCAAAGTACCATGGTGCGCGAAAATAGCTCTTTTGGCAATGGCTAAGCCTAATCCAATCCCACCACTATCACGGTTCCTCGACTGACTGGTGCGAAAAAAAGGCTGGCATAATTGTTGGAGCGCGTCATCAGATACTCCTTCTCCATCATCAGTGATACAAATTTCAACCTGGTTATTCGTTACTGTAAAGGACACATTTATAGCTTGGCGAGCATACCTGATGGCATTACGCAGTACATTTTCAATCGCACTGCTTAGCAAGTCTCCATCACACTCTAATGTCAGCTTTGGTAGTGTTGCAACGTTCAACTCTTTACTCATTTGGTCTGCTTCAAATTGCGCATCAAGCAGCAAGTTATCAAGTAGTGAAGTCATGCTTACTTGCTGTATATGCAATGTCTGCTGCCCGTGTTCTAGGCGTGATAGGGTTAGAATATCAGATAGCATCTTATCTAGACATTGGGCTTCTTTTTCAATTCTAGTCAAATAGGCGAGTTGCTGCTCGTTTGCGTTGTCTTGAGCGAGGGCATTGGCCAGACTCAAGCGAGTAAGCGGAGAACGCAGCTCGTGGGATACATCGGCCAATAGCTGTTTATGCGTGTTAACGCTTTGCTCAAGTTTGTCTGCCATATGGTTGAAGTCGTGCATCAGTGTCGTGACTTCATCGTGCCGATGTTTTGGAATTTTTACACGCGCTGTAAGTTCTCCAGATGCCAGTGCTTTCGCACTGGTACCTAAAGAGTTGAGAGGGGCAACGAGACGACGACTAAAGAGGATGCTCAGTAGCACGGAAGGCAACAGCACTGAGAGTGCTTTGAGCCAAAATGGCAGCATTTTCATGCGCATTAACAAAGGAGGATCGCGCAAAGGTTTAATTTGAAATAGCTGATAACGTTCACCTTGAGTACTTATCTCAAATGGACCATAAGCAAAGTAACGCTCTGTGGCGATAAACAGGGGAGCCTGAGGCTCCTCAAAGTGCAGTAAAGACAAATCTAAGTTGTGCTTATTAGGTTGTGAAGTCAGGCTTTGCTCTATGTTTGAATGAGCCAAATACAGCCATTTATGTTCATTAAATCTTGGGTGGCTGATGACTTTCTCAAGAGGCTTGTGTTTGACATTTACCAATCTTTCGATGTTGTGTTGTAGGTGCACCAATGAATCTAATAACTTACCTTTTAAAGCTTTTGTTTCAAGTCGCTCAGGTTGTAGCTGACTTAGCACAACCAGTAGTACCAAAATACTGATAATAGTGAGCCAAAAGCTCATAAAAGCTTGGAAAAAAAGCCCGGAAGGACGGATTTTTTTACGTGCCTTTTGATAACGTTGTTGAACTTTACTGATCCAAGAAGACATAGCCGCTGCCTCTAATAGTTTGGATGCAGTTGGTATCATTGTATTTGGCGATTTTCTTGCGCAAATTACTGACATGCACATCGATAGAGCGGTCAAAAGGTGCTAAACGCCGACCGAGAACATGTTGGCTCAGTGCATCTTTACTGACGACTTTACCAACATGGACCATGAGTTGATACAAAACTGCAAATTCAGTCCCTGTAAGGGTGAGTTCATGTCCATCTACACTGACTCGGCGTGCAGACTCATTGAGTGTGACATGGTTGATATTCATGAGTTGTGTTTGCTGACTTGCTTGTTTTACGTAATCGATACGGCGACCAATTGCATGTATGCGAGCGAGTAACTCTCTGTGATTAAATGGTTTTGGTAGATAGTCATCAGCACCTAACTCAAGGCCAAATATGCGGTCAAAATCATCTCCCTTGGCAGTGAGCATAATCACTGGTGTTAAGTGCGTTGCCCTAAGTTTTTTAAGTACTTCAAAACCATCTAAAATAGGTAGCATGACATCGAGCAAGATAACATCAAATGACTCACTGGTGGCCATCTTTAAACCTTCTTCACCATCAAAGGCTTGCGAGACTTCACAGCCTTGAGCGCTCAGGTATTCACATAGTAAATCACTCAAAGTGTGATCATCTTCAATTAATAGCAGCTTACTCATAACGTCTTTTCTTATGTGCCTATAAGAATAGTTTACCTTGCAAAATATTAAATTGCAGATCTTTACACAGCCTTTACATTGCTTTGCGTTGCTTTGCATCAGAGTGATTAAGCTAATAATGCATATTCATTGATAACCTAGAGGAATTCCTTATGAAAGTAATATCGACACTGAGCGTATTGGCACTTACAGGCACTTTATTATTTGCGTCTTTAGCTCAAGCTGGGCATGGACATCATGACAAACACTTTTTACTAACAGAAAAGGCTGTAGCAAAGCTCAATCTAAGTCAGGATCAGCAAGATAAGATTGCTCAGATCCTAGAGCAGAAAAAGTCGGCCATGAAAGCCTTAAAAATGTCACGAGCAGAGTATAAAGATGAGTTCAAAGCGCTCATGGAAAGTGAGTACTTTGACGAACAACAAGCCAAAACTTTGATTGCAAAAACCAGCGAAGCAAAGAATGAAGCACTACTTGCGAAATTGAAGAGTAAACATCAGATCAAGCAGGTATTAAATCAAGAACAACGTGAAAAATTGGCTAAGATTGAACACCGTAAAATGAAAAGACATGATAAATAGTCGTTGCGACCACCGAGAGTCTATAGGCCCCTCGGTGGTGTTTTAACACTTATTGAAAAAAAGAATCTTCATGTTTTGCCAGCATCGCTTCAATATCTTCGATCATTTCTTGCTGATCTTGCACATTCATTTGGGTATCTGATGTGACGGCAGTTGATATTTTATTGTTTTCAAACGACCACTCTCCCAAGTCAATTAGTTGGCATCGCTTTGAACAAAAAGGGCGATTAGGACTTTGCTGTGACCAAGTCACATCAATTTGGCAGGTTGGGCATTTAACGATAGTGGGCATAGAAAGCTCCCTTGAAGTAGTGTGGCGACAGTCTAATTAAATTAACACCTAGATGCCAGAACCGTGTCACTAAAAGCTTGTAACACGGTTGATCTCACTTAACGACGTTAAGCCTGATGCCGCCTTTTTTAGTCCCGAGGTTCTTAAGTTTGCATAGCCAAGTTGTTGAGCCATTTGCGCTATTTGCATCGAGTTGCCACCTGACATGATCAACTGCGAAATTTCAGGAGTGATTGGTACCATTTCATAAATACCAACGCGTCCTTTGTAACCATCAGTGCAATGTTCACAGCCTTGTGGAGTAAAAAGTGTGATGTTGAAAGTTTGTGTTTCGCTGAAGCCTTGTTTGAGCAACTCGTCTTTAGGCAAAGTTTCAGGGGCCTTACAGTGGTTACACAAACGACGTGCTAATCGTTGTGCAATAATCAAATTTACTGAACTGGCTACGTTATAAGCAGGGACCCCCATATTGAGTAGTCTTGTCAGTGTCTCAGGCGCTGAATTGGTATGTAGTGTACTCATAACAAGGTGTCCAGTTTGGGCTGCCTTGATAGAGATTTCCGCGGTCTCTAAATCACGGATCTCACCGACCATGATCACATCAGGATCTTGGCGTAAAAATGCTTTGAGTGCATTGGCGAACGTCATTTCTGTTTTTGGATTAATCTGAACCTGATTAATCCCTTCCAGATTAATTTCCACAGGATCTTCCGCGGTACTTATATTTCGCTCGGGCTTATTGAGAATGTTGAGACCGGTATACAGTGATACTGTCTTACCTGAACCTGTTGGACCTGTTACCAAGATCATACCTTGAGGCTGCTCCAGCGCATTCAGATATATCTGTTTTTGCTCAGGCTCGTAGCCAAGCGCATCAATTCCCATCATGGCGCTTGAAGAATCGAGGATACGCATCACGATTTTCTCACCCCACATAGTGGGCATGGTGCTGACACGAAAATCAATACTCTTGCGTTCGGAGATCTTTAATTTAATACGACCATCTTGAGGCTTGCGTTTTTCTGAAATGTCTAGACGAGACATCACCTTAATACGCGCGGCAAGTCGTGTAGACAAAGATGTTGGCGGGCTTGCCATCTCATGTAGTAGGCCATCAATTCGAAAGCGAATACGATACTTATGTTCGTACGGCTCAAAGTGTAAGTCAGAAGCTCCTTTTTTAATTGCATCCATCAAAATTTTATTAATATACACAATGATGGGGGCATCATCTTTGTCTCTTTCTTTATTTTCGACGTTTTGTAGCGACTTTTGGTCATCTTCAATATCAAGGTTAGCAAACTCTTGAAATTCATCTTCACTCAGTGAAAGCCCGCCGGTAGAGTCAAATAACTGGTCAATTTTCTTTTCAAGTTGTTTGTGATCCACTACCACTACATCGCACTGTAAACCAGAGCTAAACTCGAAGTTCTCAAATGCCCCATAATCAGTTGGATCAGAAGCTGCGATATAGAGTTTGCGGCCCTTTTTATAAAGAGGTAATACATGATGCTTACGGATTAGCTTTTCGTTGATTAGATTTTCAGGGATTTGCTCAATATCAAATTCACTGAGGTCAAATAATGGAACACGAAACAGGTCTAAGCACTGCGCTGCAAGCTCAGCGCTTTTTATTCCACTGCATAAACAAATCAGTTCAGCGGTTGATTGCGCTTCTCGTTGCTTATTCTTGATCTGCTCTGGGGTTACGCGACCAAGCGTAATAAATTTGCGTAATAATGGTGAATGATGTTCCATAAGCCCTCAGATAAAGATATATCAACTACTTCAATCTACATCAATTGCTTATAAATAAACTTATGAACCAGCAACAAGCTTATATTGAGTTAGCACTGAGTTGTCCGGTTCGCTGTTAACTCAAATAGCATTACTTAATGCGAGTTACTTGTTGAATGGTTTAATGCAAAAGAGACAAAGTTTTGATGTAACAATTCTAACTCATTATACATATCAGTTAATGATTTATCATTATTTAGTATAGTGTCTGCGCGTTTTTGTTTCTCAGACCGAGACATCTGTGCTGCAATGATTTTTTCTACTTGCTCAGTTTTTACGTTGTCACGCGCAGTGGTGCGCGTTACTTGAATATGTTCGGGTACGTCAACTAGCAAAGTGTGATCGCACAACGTATCAAGGTTATTTTCAAATAATAAAGGGGCAGAGAGCACAACATAGGGGCTTCTAGCCTGATTTAGTTGAGTCAAAATTTCGCTGCGGATCATTGGATGTAACAGCTGCTCTAACCACGCTTTGCTGTGTGCGTTGGAAAAGATCAGTTCACGTAGTTTGGCTCTATTTAAACTGCCGTCAGCCAATAACATATCAGCCCCAAATTTATTAACGATGGCATTGAGACCGGGACTGTCCTTGGCGACAACATCTCTGGCGATGACATCGGCGTCGACAATCTCGATTCCTTTATCAGCCAGAGCATTACTTACTGCGGTTTTTCCGGCACCAATGCCTCCGGTTAACCCTAAGACCCAGTTACTCATAACATCACTCACGCAAGAATTAAGTTAAAATACCAACTTTCAATAAAATCACCGTATAACATGGTGAGCCACCCAGCAATCGCCAGATAAGGACCAAAGGGAATAGGCGTACTTTTGTCTTTGCCTTGTATTGCTAACTGGATACTACCTATGATGGCACCCACAACACTGGACAATAAAACTATGGTTAAGATAGCTTGCCAGCCAAGCAGAGCACCAAAAATTGCGAGCAATTTAAAGTCACCATAGCCCATACCTTCTTTACCGGTGGCTAATTTAAATAACCAGTAAACACTCCACAAACTAAGATAGCCAACCGCTGCCCCAATAATCGCTTCTTTGGGCGAGATGGTAAGTCCTTGTACACTGGCAAGTAACACAAGCCATAATAACGGTAGGGTGATTTGATCAGGCAGTAACATGTGATCAATATCAATAAAGATCAGCGCGATGAGCGCCCATGTCAGTATTAAATACAGTAAACACTGTGGGGTTGCACCAAAGCGCAGAGCGATAAACAGAGAAACTAAAGCGGTTCCGAGCTCAACTAATGGATAGCGTACAGAAATTGCTGTTTTACACTTGGCACATTTACCCCGTAATAAGAGCCAGCTTATCAGTGGAATATTCTGCCAAAACTTAATTTTGGTGTTGCAGCTTGGGCAGTGAGAGCCTGGTACCGCTAAATTAAATATTTCGGCTTGGGGCTCATCGTTAGATTCACTAAGTATTAACTTGCACTCGTTGCGCCATTGTTTATGTAGCATCACAGGAAGCCGATAGATAACCACATTTAAAAAACTGCCAATGCATAGGCTAATTAAACCGACACAAAGCAAAAAAAACCAAGTTTGAGCTTGCATTAACACAAAGACATCTAGCATAACTATTCTTATTTTTCGTTTAGAGTTTAATGGGTTAGGCTTAAATAACCGAACCCAGCTGAAAGATAGGTAAATACATAGCGATGATAAGACCGCCGATTAGTACGCCAAGGACCGCCATGATTAGCGGCTCAAGCAAACTTGATAGGCCATCTACCAAGTCATCGACTTCCTGCTCGTAAATACTTGCGACTTTTGCCAGCATACTGTCTAGTGAACCTGACTCTTCACCAATGGCCACCATTTGGATCACCATATCAGGAAAAACACTGGTATTTCTCATGGCCCAGTTCATTTGATTACCAGAGCTGACTTCACTTTTTATGTCTAAAATGGCATCACGGAAAATCGCATTTCCAGAGGCGCCAGCGGCAGAGTCAAGTGCGTCAATCAATGGAACACCCGCTGCAAATGTGGTAGACAAAGTTCTGGCATAACGTGCCACTGCTGCTTTATCTAAAATAGCGCCAACAACGGGCAGTCTTAATAGTAATCTGTCATTAAAGTTACGTAGTGCTTTTGATTTAAACAACATTTCTTTGTAAAGGTAGCCACCGAAAAATAGCACGCCGAGCACTATCCACCAGTATTTCTGCATCATCTCTGAGATAGCGATAACCATGAGGGTAAATGCGGGTAGCTCGGCACCAAAGCCATTAAAGATTTCCTGAAACTGTGGCACCACAAATATCAATAAAATAGAAGTTACAACTAGGGCTACAACGACGACTGCGATCGGGTAAAATAGTGCTTTTTTAATTTTCGATTTCAGTGCTTCTGCTTTTTCTTTGTAGATGGCAATACGCTCAAATACATGGTCGAGCGAACCAGACTGTTCGCCAGATTGCACAAGATCGCAGTACAAATCATCAAAATGTCGGGGATAAGCACGCAGTGATTTAGACAGTGGCTGGCCTGCACGTACTTCGTCGGCGATGCTGGAAATGAGTTTTTTGAGGCTTTTGTTATTAATGCCAGAGCCTATCATATCCAAAACTTGAATAAGCGGCACACCTGCATTGAGCATGGTAGCAATCTGACGGGTTGTTACCGCAATATCCTTAGGGCTAATCTTTGGACTGCGATTGAGGCCGAAAATCGCTTTAGGCTTACGTTTTACTTTGGAGGGGGTGATACCTTGTTTGCGTAACTGTGCTTTTACTAAGGCGATACTGGAGCCTGTCATTTCTCCTTCAAGACGTTTGCCTCGGGTGCTTACGCCAACCCACTGGAAGGTGTCTAGGGATTTCTCACTTGTATTTTTCGCCATATTACACCGCTGCTGTAAAGTAAGAAGAAAAAGCAGTTGTTAAACAACTGCTTTTAAAAACTTTTTTATTAAGGGCCTGTAGGCGTTGTTGTTGTTGCTGTTGCTGAACAGCCTTGAGGCACTAAGTTTGCGTCAGTCAGGCTACTCACACAGGTCCATTTAAATGCGTTGTCTGTTGTTACAGCTGTAAATGTGAAAGTTTCACCTTGTAGTGCCGTCACAGCATCATTTTCATCCATAGTCACTACAATTTCTCCTCCATCGTTCACAACCAGCTTTGAGTATGTGCCGGTTGCACCTAAGCTGGTGGTTGTTGGAGTTGTATTTTCTGTTGGGAACGACCCGTTAATTTGATAATATTCTGCAAGTGCAGTTTTCGCACCAGCTGAAAGTGAAACCGCTTCCGATGCTTGTGAGCGAGCAACATAGTCCTGATACGCAGGCAATGCTACAGCAGATAAAATACCAATGATAGCTACTACTATCATCAACTCTATAAGGGTAAAACCACCCTGTTGTTGTCTTGCCATGATGTGTCTCCTAAGGGATTTTTGTCTAACTCAGTTATTCTAAGTTAGAAAGATATTAAAATCTTTATGGTTTTGAAACTAGGTAGTTTCAATTATAGGCGTTAAAAGCAACTGATTGCACGTTTGCTATTGAAATGCCGAACAAACTTATCGAAGGCATTTTTTATTGCCTATCATTAAACTCATTCTTTCGTCGTATTTAACGGTTTCAAGACTCGCTTGTCAATCTATTAGAGCCAATCATTTGTAATATTTAGAATAATTTATGCTTATTTTTGAACAAAACGCATCGATAAATCGATACTGTGCAAGTGCTTGGTTAATGCGCCGCTAGAAATAAAGTCAACCCCAGCCTGAGCATAGGTGGTCAGTGTTTCCAAAGTCATATTTCCGGATACTTCAAGTTTGGCTTTACCCTGAGTCAATTCAACGGCTTTTTTGATGTCATCGACACTAAAATTGTCTAACATAATGATGTCGGCACCAGCTTGCAGTGCTTGCATGAGTTCATCATGGTTCTCAACTTCAACTTCAACTGGCTTGTTAGGGTGGTTCGCTTTCGCTTTACCTACCGCATTGGCAATACCACCACAAGCCGCAATATGATTCTCTTTGATTAAAAAGGCATCAAATAGGCCGATGCGGTGATTTTTGCCACCACCACAGGTAACGGCATACTTTTGTAATGCTCTTAGCCCCGGAATAGTTTTGCGGGTGTCCAATAGTTGAGTTTGGCTGCCTGCTAAGGCTTTTACATAGCGAGCAGTTGTAGTGGCGGTGCCAGACAGAGACTGAACAAAGTTCAATGCAGTTCTTTCTGCTGTTAAAATCGCACGTGCAGACCCTGATGCGGTGAATAGTTTAGAGTTAGCGCTAACATGGTCGCCATCGTTAACAAGCACTTCTACTTTTACCTGTGGGTCTACCTGTTTGAACACTTCAATAATTACTTCCTTAGCGCAGAACACACAATCTTCACGAGTGATGACATAGGCTTGTGCTTGCTCAGTTTCTGGGATCAACTGTGCCGTGATATCTCCCTCAGCCGCCGACTGATAATTTAGATCTTCATTAAGTGCTTGTTTTACCAATTGGCTTATTAGTTCATTAGAGATAGGTTGGCTTTGCATAGTACTGTCACTTGTCTTAGCTATTATGGAGAGAGTGCGAATTTTACTGTGTTGCGCGCATTTACACAATCGCTGCTAGTGAATTTATATCAACCTTGATATGGTAAGAGTATGATTATTAGCGTTCATTTTATATTATGTCACTAAATTGGTTAAGTTATGCGAGCAGACGACCTTGTACTTTTTATGATGACAGGCCTGAGCATGAAACTATCTCTTTATTGGTGATCCATAACATATCATTGCCAGCGGGAGAGTTTGCAACTTCGTATGTAGATGATTTGTTTTGCGGCACACTTGATTGCGACGCTCATCCAAGTTTTTGTGACTTAAGAGGGGTGGAGGTGTCTGCACACTGTTTTATTCGTCGCGATGGGCAAGTGCTTCAGTATGTACCATTTAATAAGCGAGCTTGGCATGCTGGTATGTCGAGTTTTGAGGGCCGTCAGCGGTGTAATGATTTTAGTATTGGCATTGAGCTTGAAGGCACTGACAATACGCCATATAGTGAGGCGCAGTATGAGCGGCTGGTCGCTTTAACAAAGGAGTTAATGGCAGCTTATCCAGCTATTTCAAAGCAGCGGATAGTGGGCCATTGCGATATTGCACCAGGTAGAAAAACGGATCCCGGACCAGCATTTCAGTGGTCTGAATTTTTTCATCAACTTGAATAATAAAAGAGTCACACATGATTTTAATTTCGATCATTCTAGCGTTGGCGATTGAGCGATTGGCTGCCAAAGGCGATTATTGGCAGATGAGTTATTATAGCAGTGGTTACTTATCACACAGTGTTAATAGTGGCATGCTCAAAGGCATTATGAACTCTGGTTTTGGTGTATTGATCTGGCTGATTGTGCCCAGTATTTTGGTTGCTATCGTCTACAATGTATTTGATATAGTTTTAGCGCAATTGGTTTTGAACACATGCTTGTTATTGATTTGTTTTGGTTGTGCTCATCACAGAGCGCGCTATAAAGGCTACTTAAATGCTTTGACGCGGGGCGATAATGAAGCGGCAACCTTGTATGCTCTGCAAATGGGACAAAAGCGTACAGAGCTTGAAAAAGATGGAGAGTGGTTTGGTCAAACATTAGTTTGGATCAATTTTCGTCACTATTGTGCGGTACTGTTTTGGTTTGTCATGCTAGGAGCTCCAGGGGCTGTGCTCTATGCGATATCGCGCAGTCTGTATGACGACATGGTAGATAATTCAGAACACCCTTTAAAGGCCCATCAAGCTCGTTTTGAAACTCTGCTACATTGGTTCGATTGGATACCGGCCAGACTGACCAGTTTTGGTTATTTGATCATTGGTAACTTTTCTAAAGGAACCAGTTGTTGGGTTAAATACGTGCTCGATTTTAAGGTACCAAATCGTCGAGTCGTCACCTCTACCGCATTGGCCGCGGAGCAAATAGAGCAGCAATATGTAGGCTGTACTTATGAAGCAAGCTGTATGATGCGCTTAGTAAAGCGAAATATATTGTTCTATTTAGTATTGATAGCGTTATTAACGTTGTTTGGAAATTTGGCTTAATACGCTTTAATTAAGCTGCAAGACAGAGGGTAAATATGCCAAGGTGTGGCGTATTTACCCTAATGCATTAATTTAACAACGCTTTTAGCCAAGTTTGCTTTCTTAATCTCATTGCTGTGATAAGTTTAGTGTCAATGTCCAAAGTGCGTAGGTGTTCATCAGTGACATCTATTAAATCGCAAACACCAGTTACTTTCCATAACCCTTCTTCGAGCTCTTTTGCTTTATGTAATGCGTAGTGGCTCACATAGCGCAGTTCATTCGCCAGATAGTCCGTATCAGGGCGACCTGTTTTGGACACATGCAAGTGAAATACAAACAAAATATTTTTAGTAATGGTCTTTTTCTGAAACAGAAATAATGGTTCTTGCGACTCTTCTTGGCTGATACACTGACCTTTCAAAGCCTTGTTTATGTCTTTTTCTTTGTTGTCAAAAGCGACAAACAGAGTGTATTTTAGTGGCTTGCTTTTACGGCTGTGCTTACGCAACGCTTCTGTTAAGTGGCTTTCAATAAAACCTGCAGGAAACAGTGGCTTCATATTTAATTGCCCTTGCTTGCCGTTGTGATAATGCATCAGTAGGCGGTGTATGGGGGTAGGGTATAAGCCAATACCCACTGCACCAATTTTAAAGTGTGATGTTTCTTTATGTAAATAAAACGGGAATTGGCACACACTTTTAGTGATCATATTTCTTAGTGCCGTGGACAAACCGGGTATTCTGGGCGCTTCTTTGCAAGGCTGTAATTTGTCTTTATTGCTATTAATTAATAGTTTAAAAAACTCACTTGCCACCTGAGGCAAGTCGGTTAGCTTACTGACTTTTAAGTTTATAATAGTTTTTGCTTTACTAACTGCAACTACTTCATATCGCAGATTACTGAGTGTGTATTGCTTAGTAATTTTCTGTAAATCAGGCAAATCTAAGTGGATTACGCTTCCTTTAGTTAGCTCAGTAGGCTGCGCAAGCTCTACCTGTAATCCCATTTCTGAAAAATCTAATGTATGACCTTGGCAAGATTGAGCCCCATCAATGTGTAAAACTACAGATGTTTTATACAGGTATCGCTTGTGTGCTCGAAGGTTTATGTAATCAAGTGACACCACATCCAGCTTGGGTGGGTTGAGCGTCTTTCCTCGACCAAAAACTTTGAGCTTATTAACGAGGTTTTTGTCAAAAGGTACTTTTTGATATGCCTCTTTTTGATGTTGGGAGGAAATATCCGTCAGTAATAATAAATATTTAATATCCTGAATATGACTTTGCACACGTGGTGTGGGGCGTTTGTTTAATTTTTCGATGTTCTTGCTTGCATTAGCTGGTAGCGATAACGGGATAAAGGCATCTTCATGGTGACTTGGCATCAGTTGCACCTTGTAGGTACGCCAACTGCTTTTCTGAGAACCATAAGCTACGAATAAATTACGTAAGTCAGGCTGTTTAGCTAACTCAAAGTCGAATGCTGAATAGTGATATATTTTTCCGTCTTTTATATGTGTAAAGCTATACACTGTCGACTCTTTGACGGCATTTGGCAGTGCCAATATGGTTGCCATACGAGATTGAGAAAAAATTTGATATAAACAGGATGATTTACGTTCGTCTTCAAAGTAATAGTTAATAAATGCGTTATTTTCGTTGGTTAACGCAATCGTGGGTAACAGTAACTTTTCCTTTTGCGAAAAGAACACAAACAATGAATTGACTCTAGGTTGATAGTATTGCTCGTAACCTTTGCAAGTTATAGCGTCCATCGTATTGTCTAGGTTAACTTTGTAGCGGCGTTTATTGCCGTGAATAAAGCTATTAAGAAATTCATCAAATGAACTACTGTTTTCAATAAAAGTTCTTTTTAACCTAACATGCTGAAAACCAGAAGAAATAGGTTCAACTGCAATCACTTCATATTGGATCCCTTCTTTGAGACCCAGTTCAAATTCTTGCTCAAGCCCCGTCAGCCTGACGCTCACCAATTGTCCAGGGTTAACCCGCTCTTTTGCCGAGAGTTTAATTTTTGCGCCGCTCAGTGAAATATCTGAAGTGGTGCCAGTGGCTTGATTGCCTTTACCTAATTCAATAGAAATTTTAATTGAATAATTCATCCGCTCTTCAATGCGGCTTTCATAGGATGCAAAGCGTACTAGCTTAGCGTGATCGGGTTGTTGCTCTACAACATCTTGAACCAGGCTTTCAGTATCTTGTGCTTTTTTCTGCATGACCCGAAAATTATTCTCGGTTTGCATCACTTCTTCATACACCGCTAGCGTATAGCCACCGTGACGTGCTATTTCACGCTCAAATACCTCAATGGCTAGGTCATCCATAAAGTGTTGTTTACCTTCATGTTCATAAGGCTTAACATCACCTGCAACCTGTCCTCGTAGGTCGATAAAACGCGCGATAGGTTGAGATAAGCGAGACATTTCCATTTTTAACAAGAATCGATCGGGTTTGGAAATATCCTTGGTCATTTGCTCAAATAGCTTATCGAAGTCGGGATTACCCAACTGCGATTTTAACTCTTTGATCAGAGGTTGATACTTCTGTAGCTTATCTTCAGCCATAATGACCCATCAATTATCCGTGTTTAAGCCCTGAGGCTAATTAGTTATTATTTGTTATATCAAGCCAAAACTATGACAATACTAAATCATAGTTAATTTATTCTAAACAATTCTGTTAACTTCGTCTGCTATTGCAGTGGTTATATTGCACAGAGATTGAGTTATAAGTATAAGCAAAAAGTGTGCCTTAAAGTATGGTTAAAAAGAAAACAGCCTTTGTATGTAGTGATTGTGGCGCTGAATTTGCCAGATGGCAGGGGCAATGTTCAGAGTGCCGCGCTTGGAATACGGTGACGGAGTTTCGTGTGCCATCAGTGAAGGCTCCTCCTCGCAGTACAGCAATGGCAGGATATGCTGGAATGGTTGATGCTAAAGTACAAACTTTAGACGAAGTAAACCTTGAAAGCTTGCCTCGTTTTAGCACCGGTTTTAAAGAGTTTGACCGTGTGTTGGGAGGAGGAGTTGTGCCAGGTAGTGCTATCTTGATTGGTGGCTCCCCAGGAGCGGGTAAGAGTACAGTATTGTTGCAAACCATGTGCTTATTAGCACAGAGCATGAACACCTTGTATGTAACGGGAGAAGAGTCGTTACAGCAGGTTGCTATGCGGGCGCATCGTTTGGGGTTACCCACGAATAAATTACGCACGTTGGCCGAGACCAATGTCGAAACTATTTGCCAACTGGCCTTACAAGAAAAGCCCAGTATTATGGTTATCGACTCCATTCAGGTGATGCACATGAGTGATGTACAGTCGGCGCCAGGAAGCGTTTCTCAAGTGCGAGAAAGTGCGGCCTATTTAACTCGCTTTGCAAAACAAAACCAAGTCGCTATTTTTATGGTTGGTCACGTAACGAAAGATGGTAGTTTGGCGGGTCCCAAAGTGCTGGAACACTGTATTGACTGTTCAATTTTATTGGAAGGCAGTTCAGATAGTCGCTTTCGCACTCTACGCGGTAACAAAAACCGTTTTGGCGCGGTTAATGAACTTGGTGTGTTTGCGATGACGGGGCAGGGGCTCAAAGAAGTCAGTAACCCTTCCGCTATTTTTCTTAACCGAGGTGAGGAACAAACCCCAGGTTCTCTAGTGATGGTCATTTGGGAAGGTACACGTCCGTTACTTGTCGAGGTGCAGGCGCTGGTTGATTATTCACAGTTAGCAAACCCAAGACGAGTCACTGTGGGGTTAGAACAAAACCGTTTAGCCATGTTACTGGCTGTGCTGCATCGCCATGGGGGATTACAAGTGGCGGATCAGGACGTATTTGTTAATGTGGTTGGTGGCGTGAAAGTCTCAGAAACCAGTGCGGATCTGGCTTTGATCGTAGCTTTGGTATCAAGCTTTAAAAATTATGCATTAGATCGACAGCTGGTGGTGTTTGGTGAAGTTGGCTTGGGCGGAGAAATAAGGCCGGTTCCAAGTGGTCAAGAACGCTTAAAAGAGGCTGCTAAGCATGGTTTTAAACGTGCGATAGTGCCCAATGCTAACAAGCCAAAAGAGCCTATTGAAGGCATGGAAGTTGTTGGTGTTAATAGTCTTAGTGAAGCGCTAGAAGCGTTATTTTAGTAGGAATGAATAATGAGAAAGATCCTATTGATAGTGATAGGTGTTGGTTTAGTCACTTATGGTGCTTTGCAGCACTTAGCTAATCAAGACGCTGAAGAAGAACTCAACAACCAGCTTTCCTTAATTGAGATGCAAAGCCAAATTGAGATAGAGTATGCCAGCGTAGATGTACACCTACTGAGTGATAAAATCAGTGTAAGAGGTATCGTGATTAAGAGTGCTGGAAATCAAAAGATGGCGAGTGTTGAGCTTGCTTCTTTAGAAGGATATCGCGCAGATGAGATCAGTCAATTTACCGAGGTGCGTTTAAATGGTGTGCGTTTAAATGAACAAGCGTGGCAACGCGCCTCTACATTTCCACCTATTTTACTTGGCAGTCGGTTGGATTTTGTTTCTTCACTGGCATATGAACCTGACTCCGGTGCTGTTGAGGTTAAAGTGGCAATGAATGCTAAAAAGGTCGTTGCTGTGGATTTCTCAGCCAATTTTTATAACGCAACTCCTCTGATGCAGGTTTATCATGCGTTTCGACAGCAAGAAACTGATGCGCAAGGCGGTAGTACAAATACGCAAAGTCATGCTACAAAGGTGAGGGATGCATGGTTACAGCTAGAAACTCGAGCTGTAAGGTTTGAGCTCAAAAACTTAGGTCGTCTGCCAGATTTACTCGAGCAACAGCTTGAGCGTCAGGGCCTGGAAAAGGAGTCATTTATGCAAGTGTTCACCGAGCAAGTTTATGCAGCCAACCTTACACAAAAAACCAAAGATGCATTACTGGCTTTCGCCAATGGTCTGCAGCGGTTGTATATATCGGCTCAATTTCCAGTAGGTTCCAGTTTACCTGTTCTCAATAAACAGCTGAGTGCGTTGGCAGGTCAACCTGAAGAGGCTGAAAAAATTCTCAATTTGCAGGTGGAAGGGTCATAAAGCTAGTCTAGTAATAAAAAAGGCCGCAATCAGCGGCCTCTTTTATTAATGTAAAAAAGTATCAGTGCAAAATCCTAGCTCGGATTGTGCCTTCAACGGCACTGAGTTCTTTTAAGGCAACCTCTGAGTGGTCACTGTCGACATCAATTACCACGTAACCAATGGTATCATCAGTTTGTAGGTATTGAGCCGCGATATTAATACCATGTTGTGCAAAAGCTTGGTTAATTTGTGTCAGTATACCTGGGCGGTTTTGGTGAACATGTAGTAAGCGACTACGGTTTGCCAGTTCAGGTAAAGCAACTTCGGGAAAGTTCACTGCGCTGAGTGTTGAACCATTGTCTGAGTATTTAGCAATTTTACCGGCCACTTCAATACCAATATTCTCTTGAGCTTCTTGTGTAGAGCCGCCCACGTGTGGCGTGAGGATCACATTATCAAACTCACGAAGTGGAGAAATGAACTCTTCATCATTTGATTTAGGCTCAACTGGAAATACGTCTATGGCTGCTCCAGAGAGTTTTTTATCTCTCAAAGCTTCGGCTAGGGCGTCGATGTCCACTACCGTACCGCGTGAAGCGTTGATTAGGATAGCTCCTTGTTTCATCACTTCAAACTCAGCCATACCGATTAGATTCTTTGTAGATGGTGTTTCAGGTACGTGCAAGCTCACCACGTCTGAGCGTTGTAATAACTGCGTTAGGTTCTGAATTTGCTGAGCATTACCAAGCGTTAACTTATCTTCGATATCATAAAACTCTACTTTCATACCGATATTTTCGGCCATGATGCCAAGTTGTGTACCGATATGCCCATAACCTATGATGCCAAGTGTTTTTCCACGAGCTTCATAAGACCCAACCGCCGATTTTAACCACTCTCCACGGTGGGCCATCGCATTACGCTGTGGGATACCACGAAGTAACAATAAAATTTCCCCTAATACTAATTCAGCTACTGAACGTGTATTTGAGAACGGAGCGTTGAATACGGCGATACCGCGCTCTTTGGCTGCATTTAAATCGACTTGATTAGTGCCGATACAAAAACAGCCGATAGCGACTAGCTTTTCAGCTGCACTGAGCACGGACTCGCTTAAATGGGTACGGGAGCGGATCCCCACAAAGTGGGCATCCTTTATGCGTTCTTTAAGTTCAAGTTCAGGTAACGATGTTTTGACATAATCAATGTTGCTGTAACCGTTGCGCTTTAGGGTTTCTACGGCACTTTGGTGCACACCTTCTAACAACAAGATTTTGATCTTATCTTTGGCTAACGATACCTTACTCATGACTCATTCCTATTTAGCTGATTTTAGGACCCTCAGGGGTTCCAGTAATAACAATATCGGCACCACGATGCGCAAATAAGCCGTTGGTTACTACGCCGACAATCTGGTTTATGGTTTCTTCTAACAGCTTTGGCTCTTTGATTTGCAGGTCGTGCACATCAAGGATGACATTGCCATTATCGGTAACAACCCCTTGTCTATAGACGGGATCACCACCGAGTTTTAATAATTCACGTGCCACATAGCTGCGTGCCATCGGGATCACTTCAACAGGCAATGGGAAGGCACCCAGAGTTTCGACATGTTTAGTGTTGTCCACGATACAAATAAATTGTTGTGCCACTGCCGCGACAATTTTTTCACGCGTTAACGCTGCGCCACCACCTTTGATCATGTCATTGCTAGCATTGATTTCATCAGCACCATCAACATACACGTCTAGCTGGTCTACATCGTTAAGTTCAAATACTTCAATACCCAGTGCTTTGAGCTTTTCTGTTGATGCCTCAGAACTGGAAACCGCCCCTTTAATTTGGTCTTTGATGCTACCAAGTGCATCAATAAAGTGGTTTACGGTTGAACCTGTTCCCACGCCAACAATGGTATCTTTTTTTATATATTCCAACGCAGCCCAGGCTGCGGCTTTTTTCATTTCATCTTGGGTCATTACGTAATTCACTGTGTTGTCAAATTGAACAAACAGAGTATACCGTAATTGTGTCTGTAGAATGAGTCTGAATATTATTTACCACTGATAAAATTTACTGGGCGTGATGATCTGTTGCAGTGGAACATCCCAAGCCTGTATAGGCAGTTTTTCAACCTGCTGACAGTCGTGAGCTAGGCCAATAAGTTCAGGCTTTTGCATTTGCTCACGATAGTATCGCGCCAACGTTTTATCATAGTAGCCGCCTCCCATACCTAAACGGTTACCATCTTGATCGAATGCCACAAGAGGCATTAAAAGGTAATCCAGCTCATATAAGGGGCAAATATGACTGCAATTCAATTGTGGCTCCAAGATATCATAGCGATTACGCGTCATGGGTGAATTTTTTTCATATCTTTGGAACAGCAAAGTGGCGCCATTGAAGGGGTGTATTACCGGTAGGTATATTTGATGGTTTTTATTTATAAGTGATTGAATTAAATAGGAGGTATCGAGTTCTCCATCGTTACTTAAATAGAGTCCGATTCGGGTGTTTTTAGGGAGTTTTTTGTGTTGAAAAAAATTAATATTAATTTTTTTCGCGGCTTGTTCCTGCTCTAGATTAGTTAAACTTTTTCTCGCATTTCTAATACTCTTGCGAATTTGTGAACGTGAAGGTGAGTGTTGTTGGGCATTGAACATGGCATCTCTGCTATAAATTAAACCATTGTGGATAAATGATGGCTAATGCTAATACGGTTAGAAGTGCTATGAGGACAACAGCTAAGATATATTGAAGTTTTCGAGTCGGCAATTTTCTGGCAGGCTCCATATCAAGATCCAGCTCTTCATATAATTCATCTTCTTGCCAGCTATCGGGGGCGGAGTCGTTTTCTTGTTCTTCTGGCAAGTTGGCCAGACGTTGCTCTAGCTCTTCAAGGCGCTCTTCAATACGAATCAAACTACTTGTAATGTAATCTAGCGCTTCGAACACTCGCTCATCTTTTTGCTCCTGAATAGTCGTTTGCGGTAGTTGCTCTACGGCCACAAGTTTTGCTTTCACACCCATCTTTTCTAAAAGCTTAACCTGTTTTAAAGCTTTGCTTTGCTCTGCAGGTGCAAAGAGTGGCTTTTTGGCAAGAAAGGCCTCAACTTTTTGTGATGAAATATTGAGTTTAGAGCTTAAAGTTGTCACAACCTCTTCGGCTGATGTAGTGCTTTCCAAACCGATAAACACGACTCGATACTTTTGTGACATGATAATTCCTAACGCAATGCTAATGCTTTGAGTATACCGAATTTTTTCTATGTTGCGAATGTGTTATCTATGGGATAGGGATTTACATAAAGCAGGTCAGTCAATCCTAACCTGCTAAGTGTATTGTATTATTGTTCTCTGGCAATCGCTCGATAACCAATATCTGTGCGGTACTCAACACCATCCCAGTGGATATCTTTAACCAGTGAATAGGCACGCTTTTGCGCTTCTGTCACCGAGTGGCCTAGTGCAGTTGCACATAGTACTCGACCACCGGCCGTGACGACGTCTTCGCCATCTTGCTTCGTTCCAGCATGAAATACTTTTTCACCTTCAGGGTAGCTGACTTGCAGTCCGCTGATGGCATCCCCTTTTGGGTAGTTACCAGGATAGCCTTTTGCAGCCAAAACCACGCCCACAGCTGCACGCGGATCGAATCTAATATCAATCTTATCTAACTCTTCACGGTTAGCCGCTTCGATAAGTTCAACTAAATCTGATTGCAAACGCAACATGATTGGCTGAGTTTCAGGGTCTCCAAAGCGACAGTTGTACTCAATGACTTTTGGTGTGCCATCTTCGGTGATCATCAAACCTGCGTATAAAAACCCGGTATACGGGTTGCCTTCGCTTGCCATACCTTCAACTGTTGGGTGAATTACTTCATCCATGATACGTTGATGAATGTCAGGAGTGACGACAGGAGCTGGAGAATATGCGCCCATACCACCTGTATTTGGACCCATATCGCCGTTGTAAGCGCGTTTGTGGTCTTGGCTGGTGGCAAAGGGAAGTACATTCTTACCATCTACCATTACGATAAATGATGCTTCTTCACCTTCTAAAAACTCTTCGATGACGACACGACTGCCTGCTTCACCAAACGCATTGCCTGCAAGCATGTCACGAATAGCTTCTTCAGCTTCGGCTTCAGTCATTGCAACGATTACACCTTTACCAGCTGCCAAACCATCGGCTTTAACAACGATAGGCGCACCTTGCTCTTTAAGGTAAGCCAAAGCTGGCTCAACTTGTTCGAACGTTTGGTATTGAGCTGTAGGGATGTTATGACGGGCCAAAAAGTCTTTGGTGAAAGATTTAGAACCTTCCAGTTGGGCTGCCGCGGCTGTTGGACCAAAAATTGCCAGTCCTTCTTCACGAAAGCGATCTACAACGCCAATTACTAGCGGTGCTTCAGGGCCAACAATGGTAAGTTCGATATTGTTCTCTTTAGCAAAAGTGACTAATGTGTCTAGGTCTTCAACACCAATGGCAACATTAGTTAATTTAGGCTCCAGTGCTGTACCAGCATTACCTGGTGCAACATATACGGTTTTAACCGATGGATTTTGAGCGGCTTTGAACGCAAGTGCGTGTTCGCGGCCACCACTGCCAATGACGAGTACATTCATGGCTAAATTTTCCTATTTAAAGCTTTTTAAATTTTAGAGTCATGCGATCGCTTTCCCCAATAGCTTTGTATTTGTCAGCCTGTTCGTCACCCAATGCTAAACGTGGTGGAAGTGTCCACACACCTTTAGGGTGATCAGCTGTATCTTTTGGGTTGGCGTTAATATCGCTTTGTGCCACTAGTTCAAAACCTGCTTGTTTAGCTACTTCAATCACATAGCTTTGCTTCATGTAGCCTGAACGTTTTTGATCTGCATCTTGTCTGTTTTCAGGTAGGCGGTGTTCAACTACACCTAAAATACCGCCAGGTTTAAGCGCTTTATTAAATGCCTTAAAAGCGCTTAGCACACCTTGATGATCTTTTTGCATGTACCAGTTGTGCACATTGCGAAAAGTGAGCACCATGTCGGCGCTGCTAGCAGGGGCTATATCGTTGTGAGTAACAGGTGCAAATTCGGTAATTTTAACTTCGCTGAAGCGTGCATCTTTAGTCACTTTATCTTTAAATCCAGCTAAAGAACGTTGGTAGTAACCAATTTCTGAGTCAGCAGGAAAGTGTGCCGCATAAAAAGTACCATGGCCTTTTAGTGCCGGTGCCAATACTTCAGTGTACCAACCGCCACCGGGGGCAATTTCCACTACAGTCATACCCTCTTTCAAGCCAAAGAACTCCAGTGTTTCTACTGGGTTGCGATACTGATCACGGGCACGATTTGCTTCAGAGCGTTCGGCACTTTGTGCCGCAGACACAAGTGCTAATGAACTTTTTGCCGAAGCTGTGCTGTCGTTTGTTGCGTTACAGCCAGAGAGCGCGGTTACGATGGTTGCAGCAAGAAGTGTTTTTAAACCAAATTTCATTTTCTGTTCCTTCACTTTGTGATTGTGTTTTAAGCAGAATACTTGAATTTAGTGCAAACAAAAAGCGCGAAACGTTAAACGGTTCGCGCTGTGCTTATTAGTGACGGAAGTGACGCATTCCAGTAAATACCATCGCCATACCCGCTTCGTCTGCCGCGGCGATGACCTCTTCATCACGCATAGAACCGCCAGGTTGGATGACTGCTGTAATGCCTGCTTCGGCCGCAGCATCGATACCATCTCGGAATGGGAAGAAAGCATCTGATGCCATCACTGAGCCCTTAACTTCAAGGTTCTCATCGGCCGCTTTAATCCCCGCAATTTTTGCTGAATATACGCGACTCATTTGACCTGCACCTACACCAATAGTCATACCATCTTTGGCATAAACAATCGCGTTAGACTTAACGAACTTAGCTACTTTCCAGCAGAATAATAAATCTTTCAACTCTTGCTCTGTAGGCTGGCGTTTAGAAACAACAGTAAGGTCGTCAAGCGTTACCATACCTTTATCTCTGTCTTGTACTAAGATGCCACCATTAACACGTTTGATATCTGCCTGAGTGGTTTTAGTAGTCCATTGACCACACTCTAACAAGCGAACATTCTTTTTCGCCGCAACAATTTGTGCCGCTTCTTCTGAGATACTTGGCGCGATGATCACTTCAACAAATTGGCGAGAAACGATAGCTTCAGCTGTATCACCGTCTAACTCGCGGTTAAATGCGATGATGCCACCAAATGCTGAGGTCGGATCGGTCTTAAATGCACGGTCATATGCAGCAAGGATGTTCTCATCAACAGCCACACCACACGGGTTTGCATGTTTTACAATCACACATGCTGGTGCATCAAATTCTTTAACGCATTCAAGAGCCGCATCGGTATCTGCTATATTGTTGAACGATAGGGCTTTACCTTGTAGCTGCTTTGCTGTTGCTACAGAAGCTTCTTGTAGGTCGTTTTCAACATAGAAAGCAGCATCCTGGTGTGAGTTCTCACCATAGCGCATATCTTGCTTTTTGGTGAATTGCATATTGATAGTGCGTGGGAACTTGGTCTCTACGGCAGCTTCATCAGTATAATCTGGCACCATGTTGCCGAAGTAATTTGCTATCATGCCATCGTACTGAGCTGTATGCTCATAAGCCGCTATTGCTAAATCAAAGCGTGTTTTATACGTTGTTGAGCCATCGTTCTGTGTAAGCTCATCAATCACACGTTGATAGTCACTGGCATTAACCACAATTGTAACATCTTTATGGTTTTTAGCCGCCGCACGAACCATCGTAGGGCCACCGATATCAATATTTTCGATTGCATCTTCAAGGCTGCAGTCAGCTTTTGCAACGGTTTGTGCAAAGGGGTATAAGTTAACCACAACCATATCGATAGCAGAGATATCATTCTCAGCCATCACCGCTTCGTCTTGTCCACGACGAGCTAAAATGCCGCCATGCACTTTAGGGTGTAACGTTTTTACACGACCATCCATGATCTCTGGGTGACCTGTATAGTCAGATACTTCTGTGGCTGCGATGCCATTATCGGTTAATAGTTTATATGTACCGCCAGTAGAGAGAATCTCTACGCCTTGAGCGCTTAGTGCACTTGCTAATTCTACGATACCGGTTTTATCTGACACGCTTAATAAGGCGCGACGAATTGGACGATGTATATCCATGATGGTTTAGATTTCCTCAATGATAAGTTAAGGGCTAGCTTAGAAGGGCGCTATTTTAGCCTAATTTACGTAAGAAAACGATCATAAACCTTGGCTCATGATTGAGATTTTGTGAATTTATAATTCGGGCAAGGTGTTAGCTTAAACGGGCTGTGCTAAGGAGTCGCAAGATTGGGTGTTAAAAAAGCACCCGGAGGTGCTTTTTAATGGAGGTCAAAACCAAGTAGTGCTTAGTTCATGCCGTATTTTTTCAGCTTCTTGCGTAAAGTACCACGGTTGATACCTAACAAGATTGCCGCGCGAGTTTGGTTACCACGCGTGTACGTCATTACTTCTTCTAGTAACGGCGCTTCTAGCTCTGAAAGAACAAGATCGTAAACGTCTTGCACATCTTGACCGTTAAGCTGCTTTAAATAGTGATGAACAGCTTTTTTTACTGCATCGCGTAAAGGTTGCGGTTTCTCTTGTGACTGAACATGAGCGTTAGTGATAAATGGAGAAGTCACATTTTGTTCGAACATCGTTATGTCTCTTTCTTTCTTAGTTAGCTGCTAGTGTTTCAAAGTATTGTTCCAATGCCTCGATTTGCTCAATTGGCGCTTCGAGAGCATTAAATACTCGCCTAAACTGACCTGCTTGGTCGTGAGCTTGCAAATACCATGATACATGCTTGCGTGCGATGCGCGCTCCCATTGGCTCACCGTAAAACTGATGGAGATTAACTAAGTGCTCCATCAAAATACTACGTACTTCAGAAACATCTGGAGCCGGTAGCTGTTTTCCAGTTCGCAAAAAGTGGTCTATCTCCCTAAATATCCAAGGGCGACCTTGGGCGGCTCGACCAATCATGATGGCATCTGCGCCCGTATAATCCAGTACCTGCTTTGCCTTTTGCGGAGACGTAATATCTCCATTAGCGACCACAGGTATACTTACTGCACGTTTAATATCCCTTATCGTGGCGTACTCAGCTTCACCTTTGTACATGCACGCTTTTGTGCGGCCATGTACAGCAAGCGATGCAATGCCATTACGTTCAGCAATTTTAGCAATCTCTACGCCGTTGCGATTTTGTGTATTCCAACCCGTACGGATTTTTAGCGTTACAGGTACTTCTACAGCTTTCACCACTGCTTGAACTATCTGCTCTACTAAATCGGGATACTGCAACAATGCAGAACCTGCTAGTTTCTTATTCACTTTCTTTGCAGGGCAGCCCATATTGATATCTATGATCTGCGCCCCATTTGCTACATTGAACTGTGCAGCCTGTGCCATCAATTCTGGATCGGCACCAGCTATTTGCACCGAGCGAATGCCAGACTCACCTTTATGATCCATACGGTTCATTGACTTGTCTGTTTTCCATACCTTAGGATTTGACGACATCATTTCTGATACAGCTAAACCAGCTCCCAATCGACGGCATAGCTGTCGAAAAGGTCTATCAGTGATCCCAGCCATAGGGGCCACAATAATGTTGTTATCAAGTTGGTATGGACCAATACGCACGTTGTTCAATCTGCCTCTTTTCAAGGGGCGCTAAGTTTACGGTTTTTTTTGCAAAAATCAAAGGCTATAAATTGAACATTATTGCTTTTTTTTTGAACTTATTGGGTTGACTTTTTATAACAGTTTGAGTCGCTGATTTATTTGGCTGAAATTTAATCAATCTAAATGAGGGGGATGTTGGTAATGTGAGCTGTTCCTGCTGTGAAGAAACAGTAAAGCCTGTTAAATACAGGCTTTAGCTGTTACAAGTTACTAACTCACAAGTGCTTTTTTCGGGTTAATCTCTTTTACTGCCACTAACGCGAGTCCATTCACCTTCCTGAGCTATCGCCTCTAGATCTATATATTTTTCATATACTTTTGCAACCGACTGCGCTTGCTCCTCTAAAATTCCTGACATGGCAATTTTTCCATGTGGCTTTAAGAAGGCTAGAATGATTTCATGTAGCTCACGTAGGGGTTGTGCCAATATATTTGCGACAACAATGTCGGCGCTAAATTCTGGTTGATCCTCAGGTAAATAAACTTCTAATTGACCTGCCACACCATTTCTTTGCGCGTTATCAAGACTTGCTGCTAATGCTTGAGGGTCAATGTCAATGCCAATGACGCGTTCGGCACCTAGTTTGATAGCTGCAATCCCTAAAATGCCTGAGCCACAGCCAAAATCAACCACGGTTTTGCCAGTTAAGTCTTGACTCTCAAGCCACTTTAAACATAGTGCAGTGGTTGCATGAGTGCCTGTTCCAAATGCTAAACCAGGGTCAAGTAACACGTTTACTGCATCGGGGTCGGGAATATCACGCCAGCTTGGGCAGATCCATAAGCGCTCACCGAACTTGATGGGGTGGAAGTTATCCATCCACTCGCGCTCCCAATCTTTGTCTTCGAGTTGCTCAATTTTGTATGTAAGTGGCTGTGAGCTGTTTTGCTTGAGATAGTCTACGACTTCATCCATATCATGGGCGGCATCAAATAAACCGATGACGATGGTGTCAGGCCACAGAATGATTTCTCCGGGCTTAGGCTCATAAACAGGGTTGTTGCTACCATCCATAAAGGTGACAGACGGACAGCCAACATCAAGTAATAGATCGCTTAATTGATCGGCAGTTTCTTTATTAGCGTGAATGCGGATTTGGATCCAAGCCATGAGCTTTCCTAAATTTTACTAGTTATTAAAAAGGCCGCAGTTGCGGCCTTTCGTTGATTTTGGTGGCGTAAAAGCAGATTAACCTTTTACATCCAAGAAGCTTTTCAGTAGATCTGAACGTGAAGGGTGGCGCAGCTTACGCAATGCTTTAGCTTCGATCTGACGAATACGCTCACGTGTTACATCAAATTGTTTACCAACCTCTTCAAGAGTGTGGTCAGTATTCATATCAATACCAAAGCGCATACGTAAAACTTTAGCTTCACGCGCTGTAAGGCCAGCCAATACTTCATTGGTTGCACCACGAAGACTTTCCATGGTAGCTGAGTCAATTGGTGACTCTATGGTTGTGTCTTCAATAAAATCGCCTAAGTGCGAATCTTCGTCGTCACCGATTGGTGTCTCCATAGAAATCGGTTCTTTTGCTATTTTTAGTACTTTTCGGATCTTATCTTCTGGCATCATCATACGCTCAGCCAGTTCTTCTGGGTTTGGCTCGCGGCCCATTTCCTGAAGCATTTGACGAGAGATACGATTAAGCTTATTGATTGTTTCAATCATGTGCACTGGAATACGGATAGTACGCGCCTGATCAGCAATTGAGCGAGTAATTGCCTGACGGATCCACCAAGTTGCATAGGTTGAGAACTTGTAACCACGGCGGTATTCAAACTTATCTACCGCTTTCATCAAACCAATGTTACCTTCTTGGATTAGATCCAAAAATTGTAAACCACGGTTGGTGTATTTTTTGGCAATTGAAATTACTAGACGTAAGTTGGCCTCAACCATTTCTTTTTTGGCACGACGTGCTTTCGCTTCACCGATGCTCATACGACGGTTGATGTCTTTAATACGCTCAACAGTCAAGCCAGTGCTTTCTTCAATAACCTTTAATTTGTTGATGCAGCGTTCGATCTCAGGCTTAACTTCTTTAAGTTTGTCTGAGTACTTTTCACCTGCAGCGATTTCAGCATCGACCCAAGCCATATCGGTTTCGTTGTTCGCAAAATGCTTAACAAAAATTTTCTTTGGTACTTTTGCAATCTGCACTGCTTGCTTCATAACGATACGTTCTTGAACACGAACTCTGTCCATCATTTCACGCATGTTGTTAACCATACGGTCAAACTGTTTTGGTACTAGTTTGAAAGTACGGAACAACTCGCCAATTTCAAAGATGGCAGCTTGTGAGTCTGGATGAGCACGGCCTTTATTTTCAAATACTTCACGGGCTTTATTATACAGCGTACGAAGTTGCTCGAAATGAACACGTGCTTCTTCAGGATCTGGACCTGTATCAGCGTCTTCATCATCATCACTATCTTCGTCATCCTCATCGTCTTCATCTGCTAAGTCTTCATCACTTAGTTCAGAACCGATGTGTGTTGCTGAGATTTGAGTTTCTTCAGCGTTAGGATCGAAAAAGCCTGATACGATGTCGCTTAAACGCATCTCTTCGGCTTCAAACTTATCCCACTGCTCTAATAGATAAGTGATAGCTTCAGGATACTCTGCCACAGAGATTTGAACCTGATTGATACCTTCTTCAATTCGCTTCGCGATTTGAATTTCGCCCTCACGGGTCAATAGCTCTACAGTACCCATTTCACGCATGTACATACGCACAGGGTCGGTAGTACGACCGATTTCTTTTTCAACCGTAGCAAGCGCAGCGGCTGCTGCTTCTGCGGCATCTTCATCGGTGGTGGTTTCTTGCATCATCAATTCATCGGCATCAGGTGCATTTTCTGCGACCTGAATACCCATATCATTGATCATACTAATGATGTCTTCTACCTGATCTGAGTCTATTATGTCTTGTGGAAGGTGATCGTTAACTTCTGCAAAAGTTAAGTACCCTTGCTCTTTACCTTTCTGAATCAGAAGTTTGAGTTGTGACTGAGGAGATTGATCCATAGAGATTTATGCTTCCACTCTGATAAGTTGATACAACAGGCGCCAGCGAAAAAACACCGAACAATTTGCATGACGCAGTGAATAGAACATTATAACAGCAAAATTTAATTTTGACTAGTTCTTCTGCTGCTTAACGCTTGTGTCAAAAGCGCGCATTCAAGCCGTTCTTCGCTGTTTAAGCCTTCTGTTTTGTCTTTAATTAATAAGGTCTCTAACCTAAAATTTAAACACTGATCTTCAATAAATTGAAAAGTATTTTGAAATTCTTCTGTTAGAGCTTGTTCGTTAATATCGTGTCGCCACACCGCGAGCTTTTTCAAAGATTCGTATTGTGGCTGATCTCTAAAATATTCAAGTAGTTGTGCCGTAGTGTAGTGTGTGTTCTGTAAGCAAACTGACTGCAGTTCTAAAAGCAGTTGAATGCCCGGTATATTCATTTGTGCTAATTCAGGTAAGTGTTCAACACTCGCCGCCAATTGTGGATGCTGTATCAACAGTCCAATAGCTCGGCGCATAGGTGTAATTTTAAACTTACGCTCTATGTTATGTTGCTGCTTTGGCGTTACCAGTTTGGCCGAAAGTTGCTCTCTAGTACGACCGATGAGTCGCGCAAGTTTTTCCAGTAAACTTTCCTGATAAAAGTCGCTGGGTACTTTACCTATCATGGGTAGAGCTTCACTCATAAGTTTGGCTTTGCCAGCATCACTTGTGAGTTCACAGTTTTGTGCGAGTTTATCAAACAGTACCTTGGAAAAGTCATCAGCATGAGATAGCCTGGTTTCAAATGCCTCTTTACCTTCTTGCTGAACTAATGAATCAGGATCTTCACCATCGGGTAAAAATACAAACCTCAGCGACTTACCATCTTTTAGGTAGGGAAGTGCGTTTTCTAAGGCTCGCCAAGCAGCATCTTTTCCTGCTCTATCACCATCGTAACAACAAATGACAGTATCGGTGGTTCTAAACAGCGTTTGCATATGCTCGACTGTTGTAGCTGTACCTAAAGCGGCTACTGCATAGCTGATACCTTGCTCAGCCAATGCCACCACATCCATGTAACCTTCAACAATAACAATACTATCTAATTTATCGTTAGCCTGTTTCGCCTCATAAAGGCCATATAGCTCAAAACCCTTATGGAAGATTCTGGTTTCCGGGGAGTTTAAATATTTGGGGCCTTGCTCTTTGCTCATGACTCGACCGCCAAAAGCAATAACGCGTCCACGCTTGTCCCGAATTGGAAACATAAGGCGATCACGGAAGAAATCAAACTGTCGACCAGGAGTTTTCTCTGAGGCAAGCTTTAATTCCAGCAGTTGCTGTCGTTGCTCTGGATTGCGTCCCACTTGTTGGCATAGGGATTCCCATTCACTTGGAGCGTACCCTATCATGTAATGCTTAACAGTCTCACCGGATAAGCCTCGCCCTTTAACGTAGTCGATGACTGCACTAGAGTTTTTATGGTGTTTTAGTTGATGCTGGTAGAAGCGAGCTGTTTGCAACATCAGGTCATAGTCGGAACGTTTTTGTTCAACGGTGCGCTCTGGTTTTCCAGAACCTTGTTCGCGAGGGACGTCTAGATTAAGCAAACTGGCCAGCTCTTCGATGGCATCCACAAACTCAAGTTTGTCGTATTCCATCATAAACGAGATTGCGTTACCGTTGGCACCACATCCGAAGCAGTGATAAAACTGCTTATCACGAGAGACCGTAAAAGAAGGAGATTTTTCGTTATGAAATGGACAGCACGCCTGATAGTCTTTTCCTGCTTTTTTTAAGCCGACACGAGCATCGATCAGATCGACAATATCGGTGCGATCGAGCAGGTCATCTATAAACTCTCTTGGGATCTTTCCAGCCATATTATTTCTAACGATGTTCCCTTATGCCTAGACGAAGAAACCGAGCGCTAAGGCTCGGTTCACTTTAATCATACAATCTGTATGCGGGATTATGCGCTTAATCGTTGTTTTATCAAGCCAGAGATTTTGCCCATATCGGCACGACCTTCAGCTTTGGACTTGATTATGCCCATAACTTTACCCATGTCTTGCATACCTGCAGCGCCAGTGTCGGCAATTGCAGCATCAATCAATGCTATGATTTCTTCTTCAGTCAATGGCTGAGGTAAGAAAGTTTCAAGTACATTGATCTCACTTGCTTCAATTTCAGCTAAATCATCACGACCAGCATCTTTATACTGGGTGAAAGAATCACGGCGCTGTTTAACTAACTTCACTAATACAGAAGTGATACCTGTATCATCTAGTGTTGTTTGATTGTCAATTTCGCGCTGTTTAATTTCAGCAAGAACCATACGAATAGCACCCAGACTGATTTTGTCTTTAGCTCGCATGGCATCTTTTTGTGCGTCTTTTAGCTTAGTTAAAAGGCTCATTTATACAAGACCGAAACCGATTAGTATAATTTTACGCGACGTGCGTTTTCGCGAGAAAGCTTTTTCATGTGACGCTTAACCGCTGCAGCTTTTTTGCGCTTACGCTCAGCTGTTGGCTTTTCATAGTGCTCGCGACGACGAACTTCTGAAAGGATACCTGCTTTTTCACATGAACGCTTGAAACGACGAAGTGCAACGTCAAACGGTTCGTTTTCTCTTACTTTAATTACTGGCATTAAAAATTCACCTACCTAATTAATGAGCAATGCTCACGCTGATCAAGTTTTGATCAAGTGGTTCAAAAATGGTGCGGTATTGTAATCCGAAGCAACACCACATGTAAAGCGTAAATTAGAGCTAAATATTAACTTGCTTATTTGTTACGTTGGTAAAGTCGGCAAAGCACTTGTCCTGCCTGCTTTTCCTTTATTATTTGCCAGCCCTGCGGAGCTGAAAAGTCGAGTTCTTTTTCAACTTCTACATAGATGAGGGCGCAACTTGTTAGCCAGTTATTTTGCTCTAATAGCGTGCAACATGGTTGTGCTAGATCCTTTCTAAAAGGTGGATCGACAAATACGAGGTCGAAAGGTGCTTGCTCATTAATATGGCTCAATATATCTAGAGTATTGCCATTTATCACTGTCGCATTAGTTAGTTTGAGTGTGGCAATGTTGGTATTGAGTTGTTCCGAGGCCTGTCTATCAAGCTCTATAAAGCAAGTTTGTTTGGCAAAACGAGACAAGCACTCGAAGCCTAACCCCCCTGAACCTGCAAAACAGTCCAGAACAGTTGCATCTCTTGTATCTTGCATTAACCAATTAAACAGTGTTTCTTTGACCCTGTCTGTCGTTGGACGAAGTCCTGTAACGTCTTTGACGGGGAGCTTTCTGCCACGAAATTGACCGCTGATAATACGGATCACACCGTCGTTTTGGCTATTTTTAGAAACTGTTTTTTTTCTCATAGATGCTACTTATCACGGAATCTTAATATTTTTGCTCAGATAAATCACCGCAGCTACATTTTTCATCCTTACGGAACATGATACACTGCGCGCTAATTTTTGATTTTATTTTGACGTTAATGCTGAGTATGAATATGAACTTAGCTTTAATGTTACTCATTTGTGGTTCAGGTGTCTTGATAAAGACAATTTAGCGAACCATCTCTAGTCTATCAGATTTATTAATACGGTATTTAGCGAGCATGGGAAAAA
Organism: Pseudoalteromonas byunsanensis; assembly: GCF_001854475.1. GTDB lineage: Bacteria > Pseudomonadota > Gammaproteobacteria > Enterobacterales > Alteromonadaceae > Pseudoalteromonas > Pseudoalteromonas byunsanensis. Next base: position 427,767 of record NZ_MNAN01000035.1, on the reverse strand, counting down.
AGAACAAATTTCTGTCTTGGTTTGGATTTGGTAAAAAAGAAGCAGAACAGTCACAGCAACAAGCCGAAGAGCAGGAGCATCTTGCTAAACAACAAGCCGAAGAGCAGGCTGAGAAAGCCGCTGCCGAAGAAGCTGAGCGTCAACGTGTTGCAGCAGAGGCACAGGCGAAAGAACAAGCTGAGAAAGCCGCTGCCGAAGAGGCTGAGCGTCAACGTCTAGCAGCAGAGACAGAGGCGAAAGCGCAAGCTGAGAAAGCCGCTGCCGAAGAAGCTGAGCGTCAACGTCTAGCAGCAGAGGCACAGGCGAAAGAACAAGCTGAGAAAGCCGCTGCCGAAGAGGCTGAGCGTCAACGTGTTGCAGCAGAGGCACAGGCGAAAGAACAAGCTGAGAAAGCCGCTGCCGAAGAGGCTGAGCGTCAACGTGTTGCAGCAGAGGCACAGGCGAAAGAACAAGCTGACAAAGCCGCTGCCGAAGAGGCTGAGCGTCAACGTGTTGCAGCAGAGGCACAGGCGAAAGAACAA
>NZ_MNAN01000035.1:95459-427196 GCF_001854475.1 Pseudoalteromonas byunsanensis | reverse complement strand
GGCGAAAGAACAAGCTGAGAAAGCCGCTGCAGAAGAGGCTGAGCGTCAACGTCTAGCAGCAGAAGAGAAGCCAAAGAAAGAAGGTTTCTTTTCAAGGTTGAAAAAAGGGTTACTTAAAACCAAAGTAAATCTAGGCTCAGGCATTGCATCGATCTTCAAGGGCAAAAAGATTGATGATGAGCTATTCGAAGAACTTGAAACGCAGTTATTAACGGCTGATCTAGGCGTCGATACTACTATGAAGTTAATCGATAGCCTGACAGATGCAGCTGACCGTAAGCAGTTAAAAGATGGTGATGCGCTTTATGAATTAATGAAGCAAGAAATGGCTGAAATGCTCAAAGAAGCTGAACAACCACTAGATATCCCTAAGGATAAAAAACCATTTGTAATTCTGATGGTAGGGGTAAATGGGGTAGGTAAAACCACAACCATAGGTAAGATGGCCAAGCAGTTTCAACAGCAAGGTAAGTCAGTTATGTTGGCAGCTGGTGACACTTTCCGTGCGGCTGCTGTGGAGCAGTTGCAGGTATGGGGGGAGCGTAATGATATTCCAGTGGTTGCACAGCACACGGGCGCTGATAGTGCTTCAGTGGTATTTGATGCATTTCAAGCTGCACAAGCTCGTAACATCGATGTGTTGATAGCTGATACCGCAGGCCGATTGCAAAACAAAGACAACTTGATGCAAGAGTTGGAGAAAATCGCTCGCGTTATGAAGAAACTAGACCCTGATGCGCCACATGAAGTAATGCTGACAATCGATGCAGGAACAGGTCAAAATGCAATTAGCCAAGTTAACCTATTCAATCAGGCTGTCGGTCTAACCGGTATTGCTTTGACTAAGCTAGATGGTACAGCAAAGGGTGGCGTTATTTTCGCTGTTGCAGATAAGTTTCAGGTGCCAATTCGTTATATCGGTGTGGGCGAAGGGATTGACGATTTACGTACATTTAAAAGTGATGACTTTATTGACGCATTATTTAGCAACGATGAAGCATAAAGTAAGAAATGGGGAGACAAAGGGCTCCCTTTCTTTGGTCTAAAACACAATTATAAGCAGGCCTAACATGATCAAATTTGACCAAGTCAGTAAAACGTACCCAGGTGGTCATCGAGCTTTGGAAAAAGTCAGTTTTGAGCTAGGCAATGGTGAATTGGCTTTTTTGACTGGCCACAGTGGTGCGGGTAAGAGTACCTTATTGAAATTGATCAGCGTTATGGAGCGGCCTTCAGCTGGGCGTGTATTTATTAATGGTGTCGATTTAAACGGGGTAAGTAATCGTCAGATCCCGTTTGTACGCAGAGATATAGGCATCATTTTTCAAAATCACCGTTTGCTAGAGCGCTACAATGTATTTGACAATGTTGCGTTGCCACTGGTCATAGAGGGGATGCATCATAAACATATCGCTAAGCGGGTTCATGCAGCATTAGACAAGGTCGGGCTGTTGGATAAAGTAAGATGTCAGCCAAGTACATTGTCAGGCGGGGAGCAGCAGCGTGTAGGAATTGCCCGTGCTATCGTAAATTCTCCTCCATTACTTCTTGCAGACGAACCGACAGGTAACTTAGACCCTGAGCTATCGATGGAAATACTGCGCTTATTCGAAGACTTTAACCGCCATGGTACAGCGGTACTTATCGCTACCCACGATTTAGGTCTTATAGCACGCATGAAATATCGTAGTTTGACCTTGAATCATGGTCGTTTAAGTCAAGATCCATTGATGGAGGGACAGCTATGAGTTTACTTTTCAAAGGCCGTGAGGCGCAAACTAGCAGTCTGCATAAGTCTTGGATCATGGGGTGCTACTTCTTTGTGTTGACGGTATTTCGCCAAGGAGTTAATTCACTAGGCGAAATGTGGCGCACACCCATGGCTTCATTAATGACTATTTTGGTACTAGGATTAAGCCTTACTCTACCCGCAACTTTGTATATTGTTGTTAAAAACGTGCAACAGGTCAGCAGTGGCTTCAGTGATGCCGCTGAAATTTCTTTGTTTGTTAAAGATTCCATGACGGAGCAGCAAACTCAGACCTTAGTTAAACGGTTAGCACTATATCCAGAGGTCGAAGGCGTCAAGCTGATCTCCAAATCGAAGGCGCTGGAAGAGTTTAAGCGAGTGTCAGGGTTTGGTCAGGCACTGGACTACCTTGAGGAGAATCCACTGCCTAATGTGGTTCTGGTTACACCAACCAGCCGTTATCGCAAGCCACAAGCCGCGCAGCAATTGTTAGATAAATTAGAAGATGAAAGGGAAGTAGAGTTTGGCAAACTGGATATAGAGTGGTTAGAGCGTCTAAACGCGCTGTTGAGTCTACTCAAAGAAAGTGTTGTAACAATCGCTCTGCTGTTACTCAGCGCGGTGATCTTAATTATTGGCAATACCATACGATTATCTATTATGGATAAGAAAGAAGAGATCCAAGTGCTCAAACTTGTTGGAGCAACCAACACCTTTATTCATACACCATTTATATGGACAGGGGTATGGTACGGCATAGTAGGTGGTCTCGTTGCTTTTATGAGTGTCGCTATGATGCTATGGTGGCTAGAATCAGCAGTTTCCATGGTGGCAGGTGTGTACCAAAGCTCATTTGTTCTGCAAGGGCTTAATGGTAATGAGTTGCTGACGCTACTATTATTGGCAGTCATGTTAGGCTTTGGTGGGTCATTTTTGTCCGTACATCGTTACATTAAAGATATCGAACCTGACAAGGTATAGACCGCTAAAAGAAGCACTTGAGCGCTCGTTTAGTGTCGTTTAAGTGCTTGTGTTTTGTCATAATTAATTCATAAAAACGGGTTACGCTGCCGTTAAGCAAGCCGAACAGCTGCTCTAGCAATAATATTTTATCCCACCTAAATCAATTGTTTAGTTGTTCTTAAAAAAGAAGAAATAAAATACTTGCATTTTCTTTGGAAAAAGTATTATATACGCATTAGCACTCTGACTCAAAGAGTGCTAAAATGGACTGAAATATTTATCACTGAGGTGAAAAATGAGTAAAGATATATATGCATTAGCACTAACAGCTGGACAACAAAGCGCAAGCTTAGACGGTTACTTACAAACTGTGAGCGCCATCCCTATGCTTGATGCTGAGCAAGAAAAAGTGTTGGCCACTCGCCTTCAACAAGAAGGTGATCTGGAAGCTGCTAAAAAGCTTATCGTTTCTCACCTTCGCTTTGTTGCCCACATTGCAAAAAGCTACGCGGGTTATGGCCTGCCTCAAGCAGACCTTATCCAAGAAGGTAACATAGGTCTGATGAAGGCTGTTAAACGTTTTAATCCTGAAGTTGGCGTAAGACTTGTTTCATTTGCGGTGCATTGGATCAAAGCAGAAATTCATGAGTATGTGCTCAAAAACTGGCGCATAGTGAAAGTTGCTACGACCAAAGCGCAACGTAAGTTATTTTTTAATCTTCGTAAGAACAAGAAGCGTCTAGGTTGGTTTAACCAAGATGAAGTGACAACAGTTGCTAATGAGCTGGGTGTTAGTGAAAAAGAAGTCCGCGAAATGGAATCTCGTATGAGTGGTCAAGACATGGGTTTTGACTTGACTCAAGATGACAATGATGATTCTCCAGCAAGCAGCTATTCACCTGTTCAGTATCTAACGGATGCAAACAGTGATTTAGCTGAAGTAGTCGAGCAAGAACAGTGGCAGGAGCAATCTGAGAATCGTTTGTTTTCAGCACTTAAAACCTTGGATGAACGCTCTCAAGATATTGTAAGCGCACGTTGGTTAGCTGATGAAAAAGCTACATTGCAGGACCTCGCTGAGAAATATAATGTATCAGCCGAGCGTGTGCGTCAGCTAGAAAAATCAGCGATGAAGAAGTTACAACTTGCAATGAGTTGATAAATTATTGAATTTTAAAAAGGCCGCTACATGTTAGCGGCTTTTTTTGTTTTTGTGGATAAAGTAATCGGATATTTGAGCTTACAAGTGTTCGCTATTTTGATTATAATGCGCCTTCGAAAATGAGGAGACACAATTTTGTTGGCAGTATTACGTATCGCAGCGATGGCGTTGTTTATTATTTTTAGCTGTATACTGGGGCTATTACTATGCATCGTTCGTCCATTTCATCCCAATAATGTACACACTATAGCTAGCTGGTTTGGCAAAATGTCAAAGGTGATAGGCGTTAAGCTGGTCGTGTCACACCACCCTGATAGTGTAAATATAGGGCCTGCGGTGTATGTAGCCAACCATCAAAATAACTATGACCTCTTTACTTTACCTGCCGTGGTTCCAGAAAAAACAGTTAGTATGGGCAAAAAAAGTTTAAAGTGGATCCCATTCTTCGGCCAACTGTATTGGTTATCTGGCAATATTCTTATCAATCGTGGTAACCGTTCTAAGGCTGTTGGTACTTTGGGTAAATCAGCTGCTAAGATAAAACGCAAAGGCCTATCACTTTGGATGTTTCCTGAAGGAACGCGAAGTTATGGGCGAGGTTTGTTACCGTTTAAAACCGGTGCATTCCACACGGCATTAAATGCTCAGGTACCGATTGTTCCAGTTTGCATGAACAGTACACACAATAGTATTAAGCTAAACCGCTGGGACAATGGTACAATCTATATCGATATTTTAGCGCCGGTTTATTTAGATAAACAAATCAGCGCTCGTGAACATGCTCAGGCAGTACATGCATTAATGGCACAGCGTATTGCCTTGCTTGATGACAAAGTGAGAGAGAATAATGGAAAACTGGCGCGAAATAAGTGAAGACATAGTTGATTCGCTTTTAGAAGATGGCTCCGCGACTGATAAGTTGTACGAAGTAGAGCATCATTTTGTGTGTGAAGACTTCAAAAAATTAGAAAATGCTGCGTTGGCTGCATTTAGACTGGGCTATGATGTGGAAGACCCAGCGGAACTTGAGTTAGAAGATGGCAGTAAAATCTGGGGATTTGATATCGTTGTTGAAGTAGAACTAGACGCTGACGTGATCATGGAAGATGTAGATAAGTTGGTCGCACTCGCTCAGGAACATAATGTTGAATATGATGGCTGGGGAACTTATTTTCAAGAGTAAGTGACTTTATAAGCTGTTCTAATCTAAAGAGGTGCCAAACACTCATGGCACCTGAAAAACCTCTGTTTTACCGCCTTTTACTAGTCATATTCTAATAGTTAATTATTATTTAACGAATGAAATATAGACTCTTTATACTGAAAAGTGCTATTAATCGTACTAGTTGTCTTTACTTGATTGAATCCAGTTATGCGAGTCACGCTCCCGATTTCGGAACTCAAACCAGGCATGTTTGTGGATAGTGTTCACAAGCAGCGCGCTGACGCGGGTGTTAAAATCAAATCACGTGGTTTAGTTCGTGATCACGGGATTATTAGCCGCTTGCTGGATGAAGGTGTTTTAGAGCTGAATATTGACTTTGCTCTAAGTGAGATTGCTATTCCGCAAAAGTATCAGGTAAGCGAAGAAACACCAGAACGTAATGCACCTGAGTCTGAGTTTATAGATGCAAAGCAAAGAAGAAGGCGCAGAGGGCAACAACAAGACGAATCACGAACACGCACACGTAAAAAACAAGAGCAAGACGGTGACACTAGTTCTCTTGAAAAAGAATTCTTGATAGCAAGTCAGGCATTTGAGATGCATAACCGTAAGATACAAGTTCTATACGGTGACATTACCTCAGGCATGAAAGCTGACGTTAGCTTAATCAATCAAATCAGTAAAGAGATTGTTGAATCAGTATTGCGCAATAGCAATGCGATGGCCATATTGACACGATTACAAGATAGAGAAGGTTATAACTGGCGTCATATGATTAACTGCGCCATTTTGATCAGTGTGTTTGCAAAGTATTTGGGCGTTAAGCAGCCGACGATTGAGCAACTGGCGATGGGCGCAATGCTACATGATGTGGGTCATGCGCGTCTTCCACAAGGCTTAGTCAATAAACGCGACAAATTGAGCGAGAACGAGTTTAAAGCGGTTAAAAAGCATGTGGTACATTCTTTGGGACTGGTTAAAGGAGAGCAAGGGATCACACCACTCATTATGGATATGATAGTGAATCATCATGAACGGGCTGATGGTTCAGGATATCCGCGCGGTTTGAATGGTGACAAAATAAGTAAAGCTGCACGCATGATGGCTATTGTTGATGTTTATGATGCGATGACATCGGAGCGACCCTATCAACAGGGTGAGGAGCCTGTGCATGCACTTAGGTACCTACTATCTAATAAAGAACAATTTGACCCTGAGTTGGTCCAACGTTTTATCAAGTGTTTAGGTGTTCACCCTGTGGGCTCAATTGTAAAACTTACCAATGAACGCTTGGCTTTAGTTTTGGAAGGTAATCAACATGCGCCTACATCGCCAAAAGTTAGAGTTTTTTACAACACAAAACATATGCACCATATTACTGCCAAAGAGCTGGACTTAAGTGCACCTGATCACGATATTAAAGTCATCGCTAGTATCAGGCCGTTAGACTACCAAATCAACTTATCTCGTTTGTTAAAAGATCACCTCCTAGCTTAGTCGCATCACAGCGCTTTCGTTTTGATAATTTGCGACACAACGTTGCGCCAATTAAACAACTCGTAGTTAATACTAACCATAACATAGTTCCTTTGTTGCTATGCAGAGCAAGGTAGCAAAACATCAATGAGCACATTGCCAAAGCTATACATCCAAGCCAATATAGTGTGATGGCATTATTACACTCTTCAGCGTGGTGACATGCGCAATATGTTGCTTTACACCAGCAATAAACACTTAACCCCGAAAAGATCAGCGCACACAGTATCAGTAGCAGCATATCCTTAGTTCCTTAATTGACAGTACAGATATCAGTGTAAATAATTTAACAAAACACGTCAATGCAAATAGTAATCAATATCATTTAATGAGCTAAATAAAAGCTGAAGTGAATAAAAAATAAACTTTGATGTAAATTTGTTCGTTTGATTAGAGTATTATCTCGAAAATGCAGCTTTTTTTCTGAGATTTAGGTAGTGTGTCAGCGTTTTAAAAATGAGAATGTACACGTGGGATTCATAAATGTCTTTATTTAAAAAAACGGTATTAGCATCAAGTTTGATGTGTGTTTCTTCTGGGGCTTTTGCTGCTGCATTTCAATTGGCTGAACAGAGTGTATCAGGCTTAGGTCGTGCCTACGCTGGTGAAGCCTCTGTGGCTGATGATGCATCGGTGGTAGCGCGTAATCCAGCGTTAATGAGTCAGTTTGATAGCGCGCAATTAACGGTCGCCGCGATGTTTGTCGAACCTGATGTTAGCCTTAAAGGAACCTCTACAAATAATGGGATGAATGCAGCTCTGTTAGATGAGAGCAGTATCGCGCCAAGCGCAATAGTGCCAGCAGCTTACTATTTGCAACCAATTACACAAGATTGGTTTGTGGGTGTGGGAGTTTACTCGCAATTTGGCTTAGCAACCGAGTTTGCCTCGGACTATGCGGCGGGTCAGTTAGCGGGTGAAACTGAAATTGTTACCGTGAATACCAATGTGAGTGCTGCTTACAAGGTATCTTCTGAACTGTCGTTGGCATTCGGTATTAGTCATGTATATGCAGATGCAAAGGTTGTTCGTCATTTCGGTGCATCAATGCTACCAGTTCCTGCGCAAACACAAGCAGTGCACTTAGAGGGTGATGATCAGGGTTATGGTTGGAATTTAGGCTTAAGCTATCAGTTAGATGAGAATAGCCGCTTTGGTTTTAACTATCGCAGTGAAACTGAGATTGTATTTGACGGTGAGTTTAGCAACCAGCTTCCGGGCGGAGCACCTTTTTATGGCACAGCGGGAGCGTCGCTACCTGGCTCATTAGAATTAACCTTACCGGCTATTGCTGAGTTTTCGGGTAGCCATCAAGTAAGTGAAAAAAGTGCACTTCATTACAGTGTATTGTGGACTGCTTGGAATAGCTTTAAAAAGCTTGAAGCACAAGTAGACGGACGTGGTGTGGTATTTAGCAAAGATGAGAACTTCTCAAACTCTTTGCGCTACTCGATTGGTGCAGAGCATCAGTATGATGAATCGCTAAAACTGCGCTTAGGTATTGCGTATGATGAGTCACCTGCAGATCAGTACCATATGTCAATTTCGATTCCTGATACGGACAGATTTTGGTATTCATTTGGCGCTGAGTATCAAATTTCACAAACCAGCTCAGTTGATTTTGGGGTCAGTATTTTACGTGGTAAAACACAGAACTTTGTAGAAACTGATAACTTAGGACAGGCGTGGGGCTTTGAATCTAAAGGCCATGCGGCAGTTGTGGGTGTTCAATATAACATGGGCTTTTAAGTCAGGCGCCCGTGCTAGGGTAGGGCACGCATTGTCCTACCCTGAGCCTTAGAATTTGTAGCCAAGATGAATACCTGCTGCACTTTCAAGCCCATTCCCATCTTCTCGTGGACACAGCACCAAGCAATCACCATCATCCTCTTTAACACCTAGGCTAGCACCTATGACAAAGCCTGAGTTATCAAAACCACTAAAATGATAATTTAACTTTGTGACAAAGTAACCGTCTTCAGCATAACCAACTTGTTGGCCTAGCGTTGCACCAAGGCTGAGTTTTTCATTCACTTTAAATTCGTACCCAAGTGAATAGCCAATGATCCCGAAGGAACCAGACACAAAGTGGTTGCCGCTCAGCTGTGTTTGATATTTGGCACCAAAATGTCCACCGTATTCAAACAGACCAACTCCGAGTGTCCAGTTATTTTCGCTATTTTGTGCAAGTGTATTAGATGATACACACAGTAATAATGCCATTAGAGCTTGGCGAGCATATGTATTCATTGAAACAATCCTATTGAAAAAAGATATGTTAGCAATGTTTTCCTTTTATAGAAACAAAAACGCGGGCAATGCCCGCGTTTCAAATCTCTGCAAATAGTTTTACAGACTTTCGATCTTCGCTTTTTGCTCTAGCAACTTGGCTTTTGCATCCGAGAATTCTGCTAACTTTTCTTTCTCTTTTGCTAATACTGCTTCAGGCGCGTTATTAACAAACTTCTCATTAGCAAGTTTTTTCTCAACTTGCTCTAGGCCTTTTTCTGCCTTCTCAAGTTGCTTTGCGATACGTGCAAGTTCAGCATCAACATCAATTAGACCAGCCATTGGGATTAGGATTTCTAAGTTGCCGATAAATGCGGTCGCTGAGGCTGGTGCTTCATTGGCATTTTCAAGCACAGTGAATGCTTCCAACTTTGCTAACGAGCTTAAGAACGCTTGGTTATCTTCTAGGCGACGTAAGTCCTGCTCGCTTGCTTTTGCTAGCAATACATTCAGCGGTTTGTTTGGACTAATATCCATCTCACCACGGATGTTTCGGATTGCCAGAATAAACTGTTTCACCCACTCAAGATCTGCCATAGCCGTTTCATCAACCTGACTTTGATCAAAAACAGGGAAGCGCTCTAACATGATAGTTTTAGCTTCAATACCAGCTAGAGGTGCAACACGACGCCAGATTGTTTCTGTGATGTAAGGCATTAATGGGTGCATTAGACGCAGCAAGCCTTCTAGTACTGTGATCAGCGTGTGGCGAGTACCACGTTGCTGTACGTCAGTACCTTTGAACAGAATAGGTTTAGTCAGCTCTAGGTACCAATCACAGAATTGGTTCCATGTGAATTCGTAGATAGTATTAGCAGCAAGGTCAAAACGATAGTTATCAAGGTGCTCTGTAAACGTTTTAACGGTATTTTGGAACTGTCCTAAAATCCAGCGATCAGCCAGAGAATAAACTTTTTCTGCGTCATTGAAGCCACAGTCTTGCTCTTCTGTATTCATTAATACATAGCGACTGGCGTTCCAAAGCTTGTTACAGAAGTTACGATAACCTTCTAAGCGGTTCATATCCCAGTTAATATCACGGCCTGTTGAAGCCATGGCAGCAAGAGTAAATCGCAATGCATCGGTACCGTGAGGTTCAATTCCATCTGCAAATGTTTTACGAGTATTCTTTTCAATCTTTTTAGCAAGTTGAGGCTGCATCATGTTGCCGGTACGTTTTTCAACTAGGCTCTCCAAGTCGATACCATCGATCATATCGAGTGGGTCAAGCACGTTACCTTTAGATTTAGACATTTTATCGCCGTTTTCATCACGGATTAGGCCTGTGACATAAACAGTTTTGAATGGAACTTGTGGTTTGCCATTCTCATCTTTGATGAAATGCATGGTCATCATGATCATACGTGCCACCCAGAAGAAAATGATATCAAAACCCGTAACTAGTGTATCTGAAGGGTGGAATACACGTAAATCGTCGGTGTTTTGTGGCCACCCTTGTGTTGAGAAAGTCCACAGTGCCGATGAGAACCAAGTATCAAGAACATCTTCATCTTGCGTAAGCTGTACGTCATCAGCGATATTGTTCTCGCGGCGTACTTCTGTTTCATCACGGCCCACAAACACATTACCTTGTTCGTCGTACCATGCTGGGATACGGTGCCCCCACCAAAGCTGGCGAGAAATACACCAGTCTTGAACGTCGCGCATCCAAGAGAAATACATGTTTTCGTACTGTTTTGGAACGAATTGGATCTCACCGTTTTCAACAGCTTCGGTTGCAACTTTGGCCAGCGGTGCAACACGAACATACCACTGATCAGTAAGTAATGGCTCGATAACTACGCCCGAGCGGTCACCGTAAGGGACGGTCAGGCTGTGGTCATCAATCTTCTCAAGTAACCCTGCTTGTTCAAATTCATCAACAACCAATTTACGCGCATCAAAACGGTCTAAACCTTGGAAACGCTCAGGGATAGGTGCGTCTAATTCGAGCTCTTTACCATCGAAAGTATATGTTTCGCCAGTTGCCAATATTGCCGCGTCTTTGTTAAATACATTGATCATTGGTAACTGATGACGTTTACCAACTTCGTTATCATTGAAGTCATGGGCCGGCGTTATTTTCACACAGCCTGTACCTTTTTCCATATCAGCGTGTTCATCTGCAACGATAGGGATTCGGCGATTAACGATTGGTAAGAGAATTTCTTTACCAATTAAGTTTTTGTAGCGTTCATCTTCTGGGTTTACAGCAACGCCCGTGTCTCCTAGCATAGTTTCTGGGCGAGTCGTGGCAACAACAATGTAATCTTTACCATCAAGTGTTTTAACACCATCCGCAAGCGGATAGCGTAGATTCCACATGTGGCCTTGTTTGTCTTTATTTTCAACTTCAAGGTCTGAGATAGCAGTGTGCAGCTTAGGATCCCAGTTAACTAAACGTTTACCACGGTAGATAAGATCTTCTTTGTGTAGACGGACAAAAACTTCTTTCACCGCTTCAGAAAGACCTTCATCCATAGTAAAGCGTTCACGGTCCCAATCAACTGATGCGCCTAAGCGGCGAAGCTGTTTTGTGATGGTGCCACCAGATTGATCTTTCCACTGCCAGATCTTGTCGATAAAGGCGTCACGGCCTAAATCATGGCGTGTTTTACCTTCTTCAGCAGCGAGTTTACGCTCTACTACCATTTGTGTTGCTATACCAGCGTGGTCGGTGCCTACTTGCCATAAAGTATTGTTACCTTGCATACGCTTGTAGCGAGTCAAAGTATCCATGATGGTATCTTGGAAGGCATGTCCCATATGTAGGCTACCTGTGACATTGGGCGGCGGGATCATGATAGAATATGCATCGCCTTTACCTGATGGCTTGAAATAGCCATTTTCTTCCCAGTCTTGGTATAAAGACTGTTCTATATCTTGTGGATTATAGGTTTTATCCATTTCACAGAACCTTAATAAATACTTTAATTTTCAATTTCTTTGGTTGAAATACTGGCGCCAAGTTGACGTAAGTGCTTAAACCGTTCTCGTGCCGCTTGCGTAGCTTGTGGTTCGGCCGGTACAAAATCATATACCTGAGCAAAGCGACGAATAAAGTCGGGTAACTTTGTTGCCAGATTGATCAACACAGTACGACGTCCTACTGGAGGTGTTTGCCCAATCTCAACAGGGGCGCCCCCTTTTGGACCTTCCCCTTGTAGATTGTGAGGCACAAAGCTGTCGGCTTCAAAACACCATAAGTGCTCATCGATCGCATGGGCATCTTCCACTGAATCAACGTAAATAAATATGCGTTGACCCGCTCTATATTGCTTGGCTGCCGCTCGAGCGGCTAGATCAAAATGAGCCGGTAGGTTAGTGTCCGGCTCATTATCATGCTTTAACACATAAAAGCGTGCATTGATGGTCATGGCATCGACTTCATTATGGGCGGTTATTCTGTATTTCTACAGGCAAAACTCAGCGTTCAAAATAAAGCCGCATTTTGACACAGAAACCCCATACCATCAATCGCTGCGGTAGGGTTAATCTTGCTGTATGTCGGTGGCATTCACTCGGTTGAGTAAGTATTGCATTAACATTGGGACTGGTCTGCCAGTTGCACCTTTGTTTTTGCCACTGCGCCAAGCGGTACCTGCGATGTCTAAATGTGCCCAGTTATACTTTTTGGTAAACTTAGACAAGAAGCAAGCCGCAGTAATTGTGCCTGCAGCACGGCCTCCTAAGTTAGTGAAATCAGCAAAAGGGCTTTCTAGTTGCTCTTGATAATCATCCCATAACGGTAGCTGCCATGCGCGATCACCACTTTGCTCGCCAGCTTTTAACAGGTCATGGGCAAGAGGGTTGTGAGTCGACAATAAGCCAGTTGCATGAGCACCTAAGGCGACTATGCAAGCGCCAGTTAATGTTGCCACATCAATCACCGCTTCCGGCTCAAATGCTTCTACATAAGTGAGTGCATCACATAAAACCAAGCGACCTTCAGCATCTGTGTTCAGCACTTCAACCGTTTGACCTGACATGGTGGTAAGAATATCTCCGGGGCGATAAGCATTTGACCCTGGCATATTTTCACAGCCAGCGAGTACGCCGATAACATTGATAGGCAGTTGCATTTCAACTAGCGCTCTCATTAAGCCCAATACGCCAGCAGCACCGCCCATGTCATATTTCATTTCGTCCATACCTTCGCCGGGTTTTAGCGAAATACCGCCCGAGTCGAATGTTAGACCTTTACCAACAAATACGATTGGCGCCTGATCTTCAGCGCCACCATTATAGTGGATAACCGACATCATAGATTCATTTGCACTACCACGGCCAACGGCTAGATAAGAGTGCATACCTAGCTCTTCCATTTCTTGCTCGCCAACTAAATTCACAGAGACGTTAGCAAATTCTTCGAGAGATTTGGCCTGCTCTCCTAAATAACTTGGGTTGCAGATATTTGGCGGCATATTCGCGACGTCTTTACATAGCTTAGCACCCGAGGCGATAGCCAAACCATGCTCTATGGCGGCTTCTCCGATAGTGAGCTCTCGTCTTGTAGGTACGTTGAAAACTATTTTACGTAATGGGCGCCTTGGATCGACCTTTTTGCTTTTAAGTTGGTTGAAGGTGTATAAACAGTCTTGAGTTGTTTCAACAGCTTGGCGTACTTTCCAATATGTGTCGCGCCCCTTGACATGTTGCTCGGTAAGAAAGCATACCGCTTCCATTGAGCCCGTATCATTTAATGTGTTGATTGTTTTTGAAATAATTTGTTTATATTGCTTGTCGTCCAGCTCTCGCTCTTTACCACAGCCGACTAATAATACTCGCTCACTGAGCACGTTTGGTACATGATGCAATAATAATACTTGTCCGGGTTTGCCTTCTAAGTCACCACGGCGCAATAAATTTGAGATGTAACCATCACTGATTTTATCCAGCTGTTCACCGATTGGAGATAAACGGCGAGGCTCATACACACCAACGACGATGCAGGCGCTACGCTGTTTCTCTGGGCTACCACTTTTTACGCTGAATTCCATTGCGACTCCTGAGTCTAAAGTTATGTCTTTTTGAACTTTATGCCAATGTTATTATCCATACCATAAATGCGCGATTATCTCTGGCGTGTTGGTATGATAATTTAATTTGATGGCATATAATAAACTGACTAAAATAACCAGTTTACTCAAAATCTCCCACTATTCCAGTGAAACACGAAGTTTTATAGGGGCAAACATTGCTAATTTTTCGTTATTTAACTGCTGAGGTATTAAAATCGCAGATCGCCGTGTTTCTCACGTTGATGACGATTTTCCTGTCACAAAAGTTTGTTCGGATCTTAAGTGACGCATCAGACGGCGACCTTCCAGCAAAATTAGTGGCTTCAGTATTAATGCTCAAGCTACCCCAATTGGCGGTCTACATTTTACCTTTGAGTTTGTTTCTAGGAATTATTTTGGCTTACAGCAGAGTATATGCCGATAGTGAAATGACTGTACTCAGGGCCTGTGGCGTCAGTGAGTGGTATGTTGTAAGGGTAACGTTAGTTTCAAGCGTGTGTTTTGCAATTTTAGCTGGGGTGGTGAGTCTTTACATCTCGCCTTGGGCATCGGAAAAAGAATATCAACTTAAAGAACAGGCCGAAGCTGAATCGGGATTGTCAACGCTAAGAGCGGGACGATTTCAACAAACAGGTAATGAAAAAGCGGTGGTGTTTGTTCATAACATTGTCGAACAGGGCAAAGAGTTGGATAAAGTATTTGTCGCTCAGCTACCGAATAAAGATTCTAATCAAGCCGCTCGTATCGTTTATGCACAAAAAGGGCGAGTGTTGGAACAAGAAAGTGGTGAGCAACAGCTAGTACTTAACGATGGTAAGCGCTATGAAACAGATGGTCTGAGTCAGGCTTTGAACAAGACTGAATTCGCGAGCTATCAGGTACAAATACGCGAACAAGTTATCGAACATCAGCGTCGTAAGCTTGAAGCGATTCCAACACTACAGCTGTTGGAAATGGATACACCGCAAGCCGCAGCGCAGTTTCAATTGCGTTTGTCGGTACCTATCTCAATTATATTGCTCACCTTATTGGCTGTGCCGTTGAGTGTGGTCAATCCGCGACAAGGTAAGTTCGCTAAACTGGTGCCCGCAATTAGTTTATATCTTGGGTATTTTATTTTACTCAACGCAGGTAAGTTTTTAGTAGCCGAAGGTAAAATTCCAGCGGCGGTAGGCTTGTGGTGGATCCATTTAAGTGTGTTATTTATCGGCGCTTATTTAATTGCAAAAGGGCGTCCATTTGGCGTTTGGGTACGCTCAATCTTAACTAAGCGAGCGTCAGTTGCATGATGAAAACATTAGATTGGTATTTGGGTCGCAGTATTTTGCAAACCACGGGATTTGCCTTGTTGGTGTTCGTTGGCATAAATACACTTATTAAATACATTGAGCAGCTAAAATCAGTTGGCCGTGGCAGCTACGATATGCTCGATGCAATGCTGTACACCGTTTACAGTATGCCCGGAGATATTGTGGTGTTTTTCCCAATGGCGGCGTTGATAGGCGGCTTAACCGGGTTGGGGGCTTTGGCCTCAAGTAGTGAACTGGTAGTAATGCAGGCCGCGGGTATGTCGCGCTTGCAAATTATTGGTTCGGTAATGAAAACAGCCATTGTCTTGGCGCTATGTATGATGGCGCTGGGAGAGTGGGGCGTTCCTCAAGCCGAAAAGGCTGCTAAACAGTTGCGAAACAACGCCATTTTCGGTGGCGAGGTGTTCAATGCGCAAAAAGGGGTGTGGGCCAAAGATGGCAATAATTTCATTAATATCGGCAATATTGAGCAGTCGGGGGATTTGAAAGACGTTAATATTTACTATTTCAATGATGCCCTAGAATTAGTGAAAGTCATGCGCGTCGAGCGTGGACGAAGTGTGCCTCAAGGTTGGATATTTAGCGGTATTGAAGAAGTAACCATCAGCGAAGATAAGATCAATACATACTATCGTGAATCACAAATATACAATTCACAATTAACAGCAGAAAAGCTTGATGTTGTGTCTATTGATCCAGAGTCATTGTCGTTCAGGGGGATATGGTCCTATTTGTCGTATTTAGAACAAAACGATCAAGACACCAGCAGTTACGATTTAGCCCTGTGGCGTAAGGTTATGCAACCATTGACTATTGCGGTGATGCTACTGGTTGCGCTGTCATTTATTTTTGGTCCATTACGCTCTGTGAGCATGGGGGCGAGAATAATTATGGGAGTAGTGACTGGGTTAGCGTTTCATTTGAGCAATGAGATCTTTGGACCTATCGTGATGGTTTATGATGTGCCTGCTGTGATGGGAGCGATGATGCCAAGTGTATTATTTATTGGTATCGCCAGTTATCTATTGAAACGTCAGCAGTAGAGATTAACAGCCCAGAGCGGACTTTGGGCTGTATGCTACTAGTCTAGGCTGTTATACACCTTTTTATTTTCTTCTTTACTCAACACCACTACCTGCGTTTTACAAATTAGATCCTGTAGAGCGCGCTTATGTTTAAAATCCACTAATACCAGTAAGTTTCCTAATCCACATAAGGCAAATAGACTACGCAATATCGCCACAGACCAAGGCAGAAGCTCACCTGAATGTGTTTGTACACGTAAACGCCAAGCCCTCATACCAATTGTCTGTCCGCTTTTAGTCCAAAAATAAGCAAAAAATAACACACTGACAAGGATCAAAAGCGCAGCTCTAATCCCATATAGCAAAGGAGATGCTTGAATATATGCCGACACATCAGGGTGTTCTCCTAAGGATAGTAAATCGGCCGATATAAACGCTTGAACAATGAGTAAGTAAACAACCGTTGTTAGCATCGCAAATGCGATCACTACCAAACCATCATAAATCAAAGATGCTAGTCGACGAAAAAAACCAGCTTTGGGAAACTCAGACATGGGCAGACTCTTAGTTAAATCAAACACAATTAATTGTGGTGTATTTTACACAAAGGCGAGAGTAATGGCGAAATCATTATAAATGGTAATTTTCTATCCGCTTTGTACGAAAACCAAGCAGTTAACCTAGGTAACTAAAAAAACTACTTGCCGAGTTAAACGATGTTTGTATAATGCAAAGCATAGAGACGAGGGCAATATAAACAAAGCCTAAGCTCAAAGTGGTTTTTCTTTATTTTCTCTTGTTTTAGAAGATGAAAGAAAAATTATGCCAGTGTGATGGAATTGGTAGACATGACGGATTCAAAATCCGTTGCCTTCGGGCGTGGCGGTTCAAGTCCGCCCACTGGTACCACTTTTTATGACCCCAGCCGTTTGGTTGGGGTTTTTTTATGCCTGTAATTCAGGTTGATTACTTATTCACTCAGTAGTCGTAATCTCGCGGTCGTTATTCGATATCACCACTTCTATTACGTATTTTCTACATGCCTTCTTGTTTTTCCATTTTTAATATGAGGCGCCAGCGCTAGGTAAAGTTGCAAAAATGTGGCTATAAGTTGGCTTTTTGTTATTCTTTAACTGTATTTGAGCTAAGGTTTATATGTTAGTTTTTATTAATATATGAATATATTCATATATTTATGCTTGTGTTTTTGTGAGATTTTTGTTGTTGAAGTTTAAGGGGACTGTTATTCTTTTAGGGAATTTTAATTGTTCATATAGGGATAAAAATGAAAAAACTAGTGGCGTTATTTGCATTAACTTCTTTAGCCCAAGTGGGAGTCGCAAATGCGGGAACATGTGTAATTGATAGGTTCTCTCTTGAAGATGATGTGGCGATCAGTTTCAAAAATGGTAATTTTATGACGGATCACATCCGCTCAAAGTATACCGAGTCGTGTGCCAATGTGCCCGAGGGAAGTTACATCGAAAACGTGAAAGTTCATACACACTATGCGCTTAACAAAGAGATTTTGACAAATGGTTTTCCCAGAGGTTATTACAATTTAATATTACAAGCCGACGGCCAAAGTCATCAGATTATCGGCCCCTACGCGAACGGTACAGCAGGCTCATCTATAGAATCAATTTCTGGTATACATAACTCTGTTCCAGAGCTAGTAGGGAAAGATCTGCATGGTATGCAAATGAATCTTTTCTCGGATATTGATACCGGCGCTACGGTACGATGCAATAACACGAATCCAGAGGTTTGCAGAAACTACATTGCAGCGGGTTATAGAATAGAAGTAACTTATGAAAGCCCAAGAAAGTGTGCAACTGGAACACTATACGGTACAAAGTATACAACGCTTAATTTTTATGAACTTGAGAGTGGTCTCGCAATCGACGCAAGTGGTAGTGCTGTCTACACTAGAATGGGTAGCGGTGACAACTGGACTTTAAAAGATTCCGATAATGATGGTCAGTTTGCCCTATACAATGCATATGGTGAAGTGTTGGTGTCGAAAAATGGCAAAGTGGTTGCTCAACCCTTACAGCAAACTGACTTTAGCCAAGCTTGGACTCGCTGGATTATCAAAGATTCTAACTATGATGGCGAGTACGCACTAATTTCAGCTGCTGGTGGTGCAATGAAGAAGCTTTCAGACAACACAATTAGTGTTGTTGACTTCAACCCAAACAGCAGTGGTGTATTTTGGCAAGTTTGTAGAGAGCTTTAAGCGCTCTAACCCTAGTGCAGTTTAAGTAGTCAATGCGCTAAATAAAAGAAACCGAAGGAGCAGATTATCGTGGTCTCTCCTTCAAAACATTTTGAGTGTAAAAATGTGCGCAACTCTGTGATTGCTGACACCTTTCACGCTACCCATTTAAGTCTTCATTTATACCCCCTACATTAATACACAAGCATTTTCTATTCAACTGCGCTAAAATAAGCGGTTATTACTTAAGCTGCGTTAACTACCCTTAAGGTAACTGGCTCGCAGCAGATAACACACGATATTATTTGGTTCTCACGGGGTTTTTTGTATGTCAGATAAGTGCTATATCACCGCACAGCAACTATTGGAAGATTCATTTCGCGTTGCGGCGCAAGTCTATGAAGATGGGTTTCGTCCTGATTTTATTATTGGTATTTGGCGTGGTGGTGCACCCATAGGCATAGCAGTACAGGAGTACTACGATTACAAAGGCATAGAAACCGATCATATCGCGGTACGTACATCGTCGTATTATGGTATTGGCAAGCAGTCAAAAGAGATTAAAGTGCATGGTCTACATTACATCATCGAAAATGCCAATGCGGGTGATTCATTGTTAATTGTGGATGATGTTTTTGATTCGGGTCGCAGCATCTATGCGCTGAAAGAGAAACTGGCAGAGTTGATGCGCCTGAACTTGCCAAAAGATATTCGTGTTGCTTGTCCATACTACAAGCCAAAAAATACTAAGGTGCCAATGAAACCTGATTACTTTATTCATGAGTCGGATGAGTGGTTGGTGTTTCCACATGAGCTTTCAGGTTTGACACCAGATGAAATCATTGAAGGCAAATCAGACTTAAGCAATATTCAAGATTTGTTTAAATAAGTTTGAGGTGGGCTGGTCTAAAAGGCCAGCCATTCGGCGAGCCATTAAATTTGTGCAAAGCTATCCACGAACTCTTCCAAAGCGTCCAAATCTACTGGTTTTAAGCCTTCACTACTTCTAACAATTAAACCTTTATCCACTAATTCAGTCACCACACGCCGATAGGCGCGTTCCGTAGTGGCAAAGCGTTCAGCTTCGGCATTAACGGTTGGATAAGCACGAAGCAATGTGGGGTTATTGTTTTCTGCGCGTAACAAACAGTCTTTAGCAATGTTATAGCTAAGAGGAAGCAGTAGTTTGTCGAGGTTGATTTTTTGGTTCTCTGCAAACTTGGCCGCGATTGTTTGTGCGGTGTATAAACTTAACTCGGGTTGATCCAGTAACAGTTGGCGCCAATGTTTAAGCTCAATAAGGTTGTATTGCACATCGCTTAAACAAGTTACCGTATAGATACATGGTTGGTTGTTTAGAGCTTCAATTTCACCGATCAGCGTATTATTACAATCCAATTGCCCAAGCAGCAGACGACGGCCATTGCCCACATCATAGCTAAACGATACGGTACCGCTTCTGACTAAAATGAGCTTAGTTAAAGGTTCGTCTTGATGGATTAATACGTCTTTTTTATTGTGTACAAAAGCGTTGCCCGCAAAGCTAAGCAATTGTTCCACTAAGTTCGTTGAAAAATGATATTGAAACATCTAGATGGCTCTTCGGACATTTGTCCTATTTATTAATATTGAATAAAGATAGCATGAAGACATTGCTTTTACGCTAACTCACACCTGCTATTGAGGTTTTCCTCGTTTAGCCCCCATCCCGTGTTAGAGCTTACTAGGGTACTAATTCAAAGGGGTTTGTGGGTTAGCTTTTTTCTTCTAGGCTTAATCTTACACACATTGTTACTACGCGACCCACTATGCTAACTCAACTGACCGGAGAGAACAAATGACTTGGGAATATTTAGGCTATATTGCCTCTGTTTTTTTGGTTATCTCGTTAATGATGAGTAATGTGGTTAAATTACGTTGGTTCAACCTAACTGGATGCGTATGTTTTACTATTTATGGTGTGATGATTGAAGCATGGCCTGTTGCTTTTACAAATGGCTTACTTGCTTTAGTAAATTTATATCACTTGTATAAGCTACATCGGGCTTGCTAGCCCGATGTCATTGTCTCAGCTTAATTTTGGTAAACCAGATTGCCAGCAAGCCAAGTTTGTTTGACCTGAATATCGTCTATTTGTGACACTGGAATGTTAAAATAATCTTGATCCAGTATGATAAAGTCTGCCCATTTTCCTTGTTCCAAGCTACCTAGTTTATATTCTTGAAATGCTGCATAAGCTGCGTCAAGTGTAAAGGCGCGTAGCGCTTGCTCTCTATTTAGACGCTCTTCGGCACGCCATCCACCTTCGGGTTGATCGTTGCCTGACATGCGAGAGACAGCTGCATGGAGGCCATGAAATGGGTTGGCAAGTTCAACTGGAAAATCCGATCCTGCCGCTATTTTACTACCTTGTTTTAAGAATGTTTGCCACGCATAAGCGCCACGCAACTGATGCTCATCCAAGCGTTGCTCAGCCATATGCATGTCTGAGGTGGCGTGAATAGGTTGCATTGAAGGGATAATAGCGAGCGTTTTAAAGCGTGGAATGTCATCAGGGTGAACAATTTGTGCATGTTCGATGCGATTACGCAGTAGTTTACCGCCAACCTGTTTAAATAACTTTTCATAACTATCTAATACGATGCGGTTTGCACGGTCACCAATCGCATGGGTATGTGCGCTGTAGCCACTGGAAAAGCTTTGCTTCATTAATGCTTCAAGTTGATTTTGAGTTTCCAGCATCAGGCCTTGATAGCCTTTTCTGTCATGGTAGTCGTCAAGTAATGCCGCTCCACGGCTCCCTAAAGCCCCATCGGCATATATTTTCACACTCCGAATTGACAGAAAATCATCTTTTTCTTTGATGACGCCATGCTCTAACATTTTTGCTAAATGCTGCTCGGCGGCACTGAGCATAGCGTAGATACGAATTGGCAGGGTGTGCTGTTGAGCACGCTGTTGATAAAGCTGCCATGTTTCATAGTCGATACCTGCATCATGGGCAGAGGTGATCCCAAGGCTTAGCAAATGCTCTCCGGCTTTATTCAATGCCAGTTGTCTTTGCTCGTCACTCAGTGGAGGAATATGTGTATTGATCAATTGTTCTGCTTTGTCGATGAATACACCACTGGGCTGATTATTAGCCAGTCGTAAGATCTCCCCCCCCGCAGGTGTTTGACTTTGCTCGTTGATACCTGCAAGTTGCATTGCTTTAGTATTTGCCCAAATGGCGTGGCCATCCACACGAGTGAGTACGACAGGCCTATCTTTGACATAACGGTCTAGATCAGCAGCGGTTGGAAACTCTTTTTCAGGCCACAGCGTTTGATCCCAGCCTCGACCTAAGATCCAACCCTTGGGTGCTTGTTTAGCATACTCGGTGAGTCGTTCACCCACTTCAGAGATGGATTGGCTACCTCGCACATCGAGCCGCATCAGATTATTACCAAGACCGATAATATGGCCGTGTGCATCTATGAGCCCCGGTATTAGCGTTTTTCCTTTACCGTCTATTCGAACCGCATTTGGAAACTGCTTTAGGGTTTTGTCATCTCCTGTTTTGATGACTTTTCCATCTTTAAATACCAATACCGAAAATGACTCAAGCTTTCCTTCTTGTGTCGGGGTATAACCGTGGACATTGTGGAGCATAGTTGTTTTGGCTTGTACCATCAGGCTACAAAGCAAAATACATAGGCTTGCTAAAAGTTTCATATAGTTGGTCCATGTCGATTGTTATTTTTGTAACCACCTTAGCTTAGATTAAGCTCTGACTCAAAATAATGATATTATTGGTTTTCGTTCTAAAATAAGGGACTTGTATGAAGTTATATATGGTTTACTTAGGCGGTCGCGTTGCGGGTTGTCATATAGAAATGCACGATATACGTTTTGTGGTTGGTGAGAAAATTGAAGACTGCTATCAAAAACTAAAAGCACAGTGGGTTGGAGAAAAATCGGCGGTCCATATGGATTCATATACTGCTATTGAGCATGTTGACGGCTATGAAGTTAGCCTTGTGACTGAGCAGCCAACGCAAAGTCAAAAATTGTACTTTGTGAATATGGGCGCCTATGTTCCAGAGTCTTTGGCAGAGCAACATGCATTTGCTTTGTTTGTGGCACACAGCGAACGTGAAGCGAAAGAAAAAGCTAAAGCGACTTTACTCGGTGGTATGAGTCACCTACATAAAGATAACTTACATGATGTGGATGATTGTTTTGCGATAGATTTAGTTGATCAACAGTACTTTATTGCCCTTACCCCGAGTGGGAAAAGTAAACCTATTACGCCGGATTGGTTTGGCTACCACATCTTATAATTACGATTTGTCTTCTTGCCTGTCTGCCTTAACCGCGAGCTTGATTGCTACGAGTACTACCGCAAACATTAAGAATGGTAGGGCAGCAAGTGCGTATTCTGCAACAGAGCTGTCTTGGTAGTTTGGCTGTAAAATGTAGTGACCGCCTATGCATAACACTATGGTGATCAGTAGCAGTGGCAACATGATGAGCTCTTTACGTTTCGAGTGTGTTTTCATTGTTAATTCTCCAAATAGCCACTATGACAGTGCAGCCAATTCACTTTATTGACATTGATCATGATGTTCTCCAATGACTGAGCATGCACTTCTCAGTAGGGGAGCTACTGTCATTAGCGCGCGATCTTAGCACTTTATGTCTTTATGAACAAAATTTGCTTGTGCCTTGGCGCCGCTCTGATATAACTGATTTTTTTATTTCTGAGACTGGGATTATGGGGCAGCAAACAATTGTCATAAAGTTAGGAACTAGTGTACTTACAGCAGGTGATATTCACCTAAATAAACCGCGTATGGTGGAACTGGTTCGACAATGTGCAGCACTCAAGCGCCAAGGCCATCAAATCGTATTAGTATCAAGTGGTGCGGTAGCTGCTGGTCGTTCTCAGCTTACTCAGAGTGTCGGAGATTCTATCTCTGAGAAGCAAATGCTGGCAGCCATTGGTCAGGGGCAATTAATTCACTTATGGCAAACTCTGTTTGCGCTTTATGATATTCCCGTAGCGCAAATGTTGTTAACCCGCGCAGATGTAGAGCATAGAGAGCGTTATTTAACAGCCAGAGATACACTGACGCAATTATTAAGGCATCAAGTCATCCCTATCATCAATGAAAATGATGCTGTTGCAACCACTGAAATTAAAGTAGGTGACAACGACAACTTATCTGCGATGGTGGCTATTTTAGCCAACGCCAACAAACTGGTACTGTTAACCGATCAAGTTGGTTTGTTTACTGCGGATCCGCGTACCAATCCACAGGCTGAATTGATTTCACAAGTACATAGAATTGATGATGAACTTAGAGCCTTGGCTGGTGACAGTGGCACATCACTTGGTACTGGTGGAATGGCAACGAAGTTGCAAGCAGCTGATATCGCCCAACGTGCGGGCATAGAGACCGTGATAGCTAAAGGTAGTGAAACAGATATCATTCTGAAAATCATGAGCAAAGAAGCGTTAAGTACGACTTTTATGCGTTTTGATGCGCCGGTTGAAGGGCGCAAAAAGTGGTTACTGTCTGCGCCTAAATCTACAGGTTCAGTGATTATTGACAACGGTGCCTGCCTTGCCATTGCACAACAAGGGGCGAGTTTATTGGCCAAAGGCGTGGTGGGAGTGTCGGGTAGTTTTGTGCGAGGTGATTTAATCACCGTTACTAACACCCAAGGGCAAGCGGTAGCAAAAGGGTTATGTGGGTTTTCAGAGCGAGAGCTAGATACCATTAAAGGTTGTCATAGCTTAGATATCGCATCGGCACTAGGATACAAAGCATCTAGTGTGGTGATCCATCGAGATGACATGGTTTTACTGTAAAAGAGTATTGTTAATCACATGCAAAATTAGCAGGTTACGCTAAGCTTAAGCTACTGTGAACAACAACAAGATTGCAGATGGAAAAAATATCATCGTGTGGTTATGAGTGGACTATTGGGCTCATTTCGCAAAATAGTGAACACACTTTAGATAGCTGCTTAGCCAAAATATTAAATCAGCTCTTAGGCGAGTCCTGCGTATATGCTTTTTATTTCAGTAAAAGCCTGTCAATAAGACAAACGCCTTGCTTGACCTTTGCATCAATGGGTGAGCAGCTTAAAAATGAGCATAAAATTGCGGTGGAGGAGATTGACGTACCGCCACTGTTAGAGCGATTGAAAAAATTAAATCAGGATGTTCAGCTGCTTAGCTTAGCGCAATTGCAAATTCTACCCGTGCGTTATCAAGGGTTGGTGCTTGGCTTTTTAGCTGTTCACGACCAATCAATAATCCCTTCTTCTGGGCATACTGTGCTTAACCATGTTCTCAATGTGTATGTTCATCAACTAGCAACACTGCAGTATGCGCGCGTGGATCCACTCACTCAATTGTTAAACCGACAAACATTTGATGAGAAAATCATCGACATAGTGGCAGGAAAAGATGCTTGGCTGGTTCGCGACAGTGAGCAAAAAAAGAGCTGGTACATGGCTATCGCCGACATAGACTTATTCAAACATGTTAACGACAACTATGGCCATGTAATTGGTGATGAAGTGATATTGCTGGTGGCACAACTACTGAAAAGCAACTTTCGTGTTGGTGACTATGTTTTCCGTTACGGTGGGGAAGAGTTTGCAATTGTTTTTCCGTGTAGAGATGAAGGTGAAGCAATGCAAAAGCTAGACAGTGTGCGGGGAGTTATTGCAGATACGCGCTTTCCTCAGGTTGGAAACGTAACAATCAGTATGGGCTTTGTGGAATTAAAAGATGCCGGTCAAGTTGCTGAATTTGTCAACAGAGCCGATAGGGCCCTTTATCAATCTAAGCAAGATGGCAGAAATAGAGTAACGGCTTTTTCGAACTTAAAAGATAAAGGCTGTGACCATTCATCCGGTGATATTGAATTATTTTAGCCTGTGTTAATATAGCGCCCATTAATATCGATAAATGGGAGCGAGCATGAAATTTGTACGTTGGTTTTTGGGTCGGGTAATTTTGCTTTTGGATTTTATTTTTACGCCTCGCAGTAAAAAGCGTTCTGCGGATGAACAACAAATGTTGGATGAACACACATCACAGTTAAAGCTATATCAATTTAAAGCCTGTCCATTTTGCGTCAAAGTACGCCGTGCGATTAAGCGTGAAGGTTTAAAAATAGAAACACGTGACGCAAAGAACAATCCTCAATTTCGTCAAGAGCTGGCGGAACAAGGGGGAAAAATCAAGGTACCTTGTCTGCGTATCGAGCAGGGCAACAATGTACAGTGGTTATATGAATCTAGTGACATTGTTAGCTACTTAGAAAAGCTTGAAAAAGCCGCATAATTTACCGTTGTAAACGCCGTAGAGCGTTTGAGATACCCCGCGGTTATGCTAGCATAGCCGCCCATAATCTATTGTCAGACATTTAAAGAGAAACACCATGACTATCCGTACTCGTGTTGCCCCATCACCCACCGGTGATCCGCATTTAGGTACCGCTTATATTGCCCTTTTTAACTACTGCTTTGCTAAACAGCAAGGCGGCGAATTTGTTTTACGTATCGAAGATACTGATCAGGTACGCAGTACAAAAGAGTCTGAGCAGGCGATAATGGATAGCTTACGCTGGTTAGGGTTGAACTGGGATCACGGTCCAGATGTGGGCGGCGAGTTTGGCCCTTACCGTCAATCAGAGCGCAGTGATCTTTATAAAAAATATGCCCATCAGCTAGTTGAGCAAGACAAGGCATTCTATTGTTTTGCAACCGCAGAAGAACTTGATGAGATGCGTGAACAACAAATGGCTGAAGGTTTACGCCCTAAGTATGACGGCCGAGGTTTATTGCTTAGCGAAGAACAAGTTAAAGAAAACTTAGCTGCTGGCAAACCCTATGTTATTCGTATGAAGATCCCCTCTGAAGGCACCTTTAAATTCAATGATTACTTACGAGGCGAGATTGAGATCCCGTGGGAAAACGTTGATATGCAAGTATTGTTAAAAGCAGACGGTTTTCCTACTTATTTCTTAGCGAATGTAGTGGATGATCACCACATGCAAATCAGCCACATCTTCCGTGGTGAAGAGTGGATCAACTCGGCTCCGAAGCTATTAAAACTATACGAAGATTTTGGTTGGACAGCTCCGGTGCTGGGTCATTTGCCGCTATTACGTAACCCTGATAAGTCAAAACTATCTAAGCGTAAGAACCCTACCTCGATCAATTACTATAAAGAGATGGGCTTCCTACCTGAAGCGGTATTAAACTATCTTGGCCGTATGGGTTGGTCTATGCCAGATGAGCGAGAGAAATTCACCCTTGCTGAAATGATAGAGCACTTTGATATGAAACGTGTATCTCTCGGTGGTCCGGTATTTGATGTAGATAAGTTAAGTTGGTTAAACGGATTGTGGATCCGCGAAAATCTTTCTGATGAAGAGCTGATCCAACGTTTTGTCGATTGGAAGTTTAATGCACAGACATTGGCACGTATTCTGCCTGAGGCGAAAGCACGCATTAATACCTTGTCTGATTTAGTGGATTTGGCAGGACACTTCGTTTCAGGACAACCTGAGTATGATCCGACGCTATTAACTGCTGGTAAAACTGACGAAGAGACAGTGCGCCAAGCATTGCAGTTCTTTATTTGGCAGTTGGAAGGGTTGCGCAGCTGGAATAAGTCTGAAATTTTTGCCACGGCTAAAGCCGTTGCTAACTTCCATGAGTTGAAGATTAAAGATTTTCTAGAACCAATCTTTGTTGCTATTACTGGTAAACAATCATCAACATCGGTGATTGATGCGATGGAAATATTAGGTTCGGATCTGTCTAGAGCTCGCTTGCGTGTTGCATTGGCACATATTGGTGTGTCTAAAAAGCAGGCGAAAAAGCTTGAGAAAGCATATCGAGACTTTCCTCAAAGCTAATCCAACTAATTGATATTAATATTAAAAACCACAATTTTATAATTGTGGTTTTTTTATTATATATAAAATTAAACAGATATGACCTCTAGTACGCCATATTCTGTTAACATAGCGCGGTTTTTAGTCGTCAAAGAAAAGGTCTATGTTAAGTCAATTTTTCCAGCAAGATAGTGATCAAGTTGTGATCAGCCGTGAGCAAGGTAGCGAGTTTGCCAAACGTGTGGCTGATGATTTTAATCCTTTGCATGATGTCGATGCGAAAAAATTCTGTGTACCTGGAGACTTACTATTTGCACTGGTATTGGCAAAGTATGGTGTCAGTGAAAATATGCACTTTACCTTTTCAGGAATGGTTGATGAAACATCTAGGTTAGACTTTCCTGCGGGAAGTGAGGCATTTGATATCACTTCTAACGATAAAGTGATGTTATCGGTAAAAAGAGGTGGCGCCAATAACCAGTGCCAAACGTTGATTGATAGCTTGACAAAGAATTACGTTGAATTCTCTGGGACTACCTTCCCCCATGTTATCATTCCGCTTATGGCACAAAAACAGGTTATGATTAACCCAGCGCGTCCCATGGTAATTTATGAGTCGATGGCGATTCATTTGGATAAACTGGATGTAACCAATTTAGAGCTCGAAGCGTCGACGCCAGAATTTAACTATGAAGGTAAACGAGGCAAAATCATTTTACGCTTTAATCTACTGAGTGAAGGCAAAAAGGTAGGTTACGGTGAAAAGCATATGTTGGTATCGGGTATTCGAGACTATTGCCAGGAGATGGTGGATGGTTTGATTGATTACTATAACGATAGAAAAGCCACACTTTAATAGCTCATATCTAAAGCGCGCATCCCCTGCGCGCTTTTGTTATACTTCCCACCATCTTCGTTTATATCTGGTTTATCCATGTCATTCCAAGCTTTATCTCTTTCAGATGAACTCGTTCAAGCGCTCAATAAACTCAATTTCACAACGCCAACTCCCGTGCAAACACAGTGTATTCCGGTCTTATTGGCTGGGAATGACCTAGTTGCGACCGCACAAACTGGAACGGGTAAAACCGCGGCTTTTATGTTGCCAATACTACACCGTTTACTGACAAGCTCTGAACAGCTGGGGAGTGTCAGAGCATTGGTCGTGACACCCACTAGAGAGCTTGCACAGCAAGTCGCTCAAAGCACACAAAGTTATGCACAATGTACGGCGTTAAAGACGGTGTGCCTATATGGAGGGGCGAATATTGGGCCCCAAGAAAAGGCATTGAAAGCGGGAGCGGATGTGGTTGTGGCTACACCTGGTCGTTTACTTGATCATTTGATAAAAGGGACGCTATCACTGGCACAGGTTGAGTACCTAGTGTTTGATGAAGCAGATAGAATTTTGGATATGGGATTTATTGGTGAAATAAAACGTGTCATGCGCCATTTGCCGCCCCAGCGACAAACCTTATTGTTTTCTGCCACCATCGATGAGCAGGTACAAAACTTAGTAAAACAGTGGTTAAAAGACCCGAAACGGATCAGCATAGATAAAGAGAATACGGTCGCACAAAAAGTTGAGCAGGCGTTTTATGCTGTGGATGAAGATAGGAAGCGGGAGCTGATGTCTCATTTGATTGGCAAAAACAACTGGCAACAGGTGTTGGTATTTACCCGTACTAAAAATATGGCGGATAGTTTAGCTAAAGAGCTAAATAAAGATGGGTTGGCAACACTTGCTATTCATGGCGACAAGTCTCAAGGCGCAAGAGACAAAGCTCTGGAACAATTCAAAAATGGTAAAACACGTGTGTTGGTGGCAACGGACGTTGCAGCCAGAGGCTTGGATATTGTTGACCTTGACTATGTGATCAATGCCGAGCTTCCTTATGTCGCTGAGGATTATATTCACCGTATAGGTCGTACGGGGCGAGCGGGTAATGCTGGACATGCAATTTCTTTGGTCAGTATTGATGAGCAATGGTTATTAGAGGAGATAGAAGTGTTGTTGGATGAACGACTTACTCCACAATGGCTTGCAGGTTATGAGCCTGATTTAACTAAAGAGCCCAAAGATAACCGTAAAAACTCTACTAAGTCTCGTAAGCAAAGAGATAAAAAGCGCATATTAAATAAACGTTCAACGCGCCGTCGCTAATTTATTCATTAAAGACAGACAAAAAAAGCACTTAATTGTGCTTTTCTTGTTATGCGATTTGTTTTTCTGCAAGCGTGAGTTCCATCGTTGCTTTTAGAAGGCGATATAAGTTAATGGAAGCGTCAATTTCTTCTTTTCGATTTGTTAAACTCTCAATGTTTAAACCCAATGGC
Source organism: Pseudoalteromonas byunsanensis (assembly GCF_001854475.1). Taxonomy (GTDB): domain Bacteria; phylum Pseudomonadota; class Gammaproteobacteria; order Enterobacterales; family Alteromonadaceae; genus Pseudoalteromonas; species Pseudoalteromonas byunsanensis. The sequence continues at coordinate 397,514 of NZ_MNAN01000035.1, read as the reverse complement.
ACATCTAAATGAGCGCAGCTTCTTAAGATCTGGTCGAGGTTTTCACGACAAATACGAATAGACTCGCTTAGTGAATTATCGGCATCTAGCATGCGCCACTTGGTCGCCTCTGGTACTGAGATCCCCAACCACTGCATAAAGTCGAGCGTTTTCTCTCCACCACACGGTGTAAAGGTCAAAATGATGCGTTTAGGTGTAAGACCTTGTTGTTTACACGAACGCGCATAGCTGGTGATTAAATCTATAGTTGCCTGAGCATTATAAACAGCCTGAGAGATAAAAAATTCGCACCCTTGGGTAGTTTTCTCCAATAACCTTTCGTGCTCGTTACGTTTGCTAGCATGACGCTCAGCAATGGTGACACCACCTAAGAAGAACTTCTCTTGATGTGCTGCCAAGGTTGCATAGGCTTCAGATAAACTCAGTTTGATATCACCCGTTGATGACGGACTGCCGACCAAGACCAAGTTTTTCAGACCGTATTGTTTTTTAGTGTCATCTAACCAGTCACTAAATTCGCTGGCTTCACGTTGTGCCACACTTTTATAAGTGATGACATCCAACTGTGACAGCTCACTGATCAGTTGAGAATATTCACATGGATCGACAGTATGCTTAAACGGAAAAGGACGCGGCACTTGTGTACGACTACTTTCGTCTTGAATGTCGTAAATGACCACACCATCATATTCAATTTCATGTAAGCGACCGAGCAGTTTTTTGGCAATGCTTTTTAGTTTCGTACTATCGGTATCTACTTTAGGGGGAGTAGTTCCGATTAAGTATACCCCTTGGTTTGGGTCTAATATTTTCTCTTGCAGTGATAACGCCATGATCCTCATCCCAGCTCAATGTGTGTCGATACAGGATAATATAGCAGCCATTTAGACGTCTAGATAGATTTTTTTATTGAAAGTTATTCAACGAATATGAATTAAATTCAACTTGAGGTTGGCTTTTATTGTGTTGTTAACATATTTGTTTACAGAATTTTTGCTCATAAATGTCAACGGAATAAAAAATTATTGCATAATGGTCTTTGAAATAAGCACTTAACAACCGTGACAGTGCAATAAAAGATAACAAGTTCAGGGAACACTATGAAATTTAAACTTTTGGCAACCAGCCTTGCTGTAACGTTTGCTTTGGCAGGCTGTGTTAGCAATGCAGATAACCAGACGGTCAATACCGTACAAAAGCAAACAAATAATAAAGTATTTTCTCAAGACTACGTATTAGAAGAGTTAGAAAATGGCTTGCGTGTCATGGTGGTTAAAACAGACTATCCAGACGTAGTTTCAGTGCACATTCCTGTATCGGTTGGTTCACGAGATGAAGTTGAATCGGGCCGCACGGGGTTTGCCCATTTCTTTGAACATATGATGTTCAAAGGCTCAAAAAAATATCCAAAAGATGTTTATGCAGATATTTTGAAAAACTCTGGGGTGGACAACCGTGCTTATACCACCAACGATTATACTAACTACTATCTGAGTTTTTCTAAGCAGCATTTAGATAAAGTATTAGAGATAGAAGCTGATATTTTTCAAAATCTGACATACACCGAAGCACAATTTCGTACAGAGGCATTGACGGTAAAAGGAGAGTATTTAAAGAATAATGCGAACCCACTACGTCAGTTGTTATCTGCGGCGCGTAAAGAGGCTTTTGATAAGCACACATATAAGCACACTACCATGGGCTTTTTTGAAGACATTGAAGCAATGCCAGATCAAATGGCTTATGGACAAACTTTCTTTGAGCGCTTTTATAACCCTGAATATGTTTCCTTAGTTATTGTGGGTGATGTGGACCCACAAGAAACTATTGCTATGGTGAAGAAGCACTGGGGTGATTGGGAGCGTGGTGACTATGTCTCAAAGGTGCCACAAGAGCCTAAGCAGAGCGCACCTAAATACGTACACAAACAAAGTGAAGGTTTACCAGGTCATTGGCTACTCGTATCCTACAAAGGTGCTGCATGGCAGAGCGAAACTAAAGACAGAGCTGCGCTTGATCTCATCTCAGATCTTTACTTCTCAGAAACTTCTGACCTGTATCAGCAGTTAGTGGTAGAGAAGCAAATAGCTAGTCAAATGCTTACTTACAACCCAGAAACTAAAGATCCAGGTCTACTTCATGTATTTGTGAAAGTTGAAAACGCAGAAGATTTAGCCACGGTACGTGACGCCATCAATCAAACTTATGCTAAAGCGCGCACAGAGCTTGTCAATGAAGACAAGTTAAATGCTCTGAAATCAAATAGAAAATATAGCTTTATTAATGGGTTAGACTCATCTGGGGCCATCGCTTCAAGGTTAGCCGAATATATGCATTTTGAGCGAGACCCAGAAGTTATTAATCAACTTTATGCTACGGCGGATGCCATCTCTGCTGAGGATATCAAAGCGATTGCTAACAAATACTTTGTGGATTCTAACCGCACAACCGTGACCATGTCTGCACTTGCATCAATCGATGGTTTTGATAAAGAAGTGTCACTGCAGGCAATCGTTGATGAAGCAAATCAACCAGTTAAACGTCACTTTAATGTTGTTGATAAAAGTAATAGTTCACCGCTTGTTGACGTAAACCTACTATTTTACACTGGTGCGGCGGCAGATCCTGCGGGTAAAAAAGGGCTAGCAGCGATGACCGCGGCGATGATTGCCAACGGCGGTTCTCAGAGTAAGGCATACAAAGAAATTCAAAAGGCTTTGTATCCAATTGCCGGGTCTTTCAACTATCAAATTGATAAAGAAATGTTGTCATTACGTGGCCGTGTTCATAAAGACAATATTCATCAATGGTATAGTTTGATCAGTGAGCAGTTGCTCAATCCAGGATTTAGAGCTGACGACTTCAGTCGCTTGAAAAAAGAAATGCTAGACAACATAAAGGCAGGCTTAAAGTCATCAAATGATGAAGAGTTAGGTAAAGAAGTGCTTTATCACAAATTATATCAAGGACACCCTTATGAAAGTTATAACTTCGGTGACTTGTCTGATCTTGAAGCCTTAACATTAGAAGACGTCAAAGCCTTTTATAATCAGCAGTTAACTCAGGCTAAACTTAATGTTGGTATCACAGGTGCAATGCCTGAGGATGTTAAAGCGAAATTGTTCACGGATTTAGCTAAGCTACCTAAAGGTGATGAAACACGTTTAAACATCCCTGATGCGCCAGCTTTGCATGGCCGTCATGCCACCATCATTGAAAAAAGTGCTAAATCAACGGCGGTATCGTTTGGTTTCCCGATTGATACTATTCGTAGTCATAAAGACTGGACCGCACTTTGGTTAGTTCGTTCGTATTTTGGCGAGCACAGAAACTCAAACAGCTTCTTGTATCAACGTATTCGTGAAGCTCGCGGTATGAACTACGGTGATTACGCATACATTGAGTACTTCCCTCGCGGTATGTTCCAGACGGTACCAGATGCAAACCTTGGCCGTTCTGAACAAATATTCCAGGTTTGGCTACGTCCATTACGTTCTAACAATGACGCGCATTTTGCAACTCGTGTGGCTTTATTCGAGTTAGATAAACTCATAAAAGAGGGAATGAGTGAAGCGGACTTTGCAGCAACTCGAAACTTCCTAACCAATTATGTGGCACAGCTTGTTTCAAGTCAGGACCGTCAACTTGGCTACGCGATGGACAGTCAATTTTATAATATTGAAGGGTTCGTTGATTATGTACGCAAGCAATTGGCCGGTTTGAGCGTTGAAGATGTAAACCGTGTGATCCGAGAGAATCTGCAAACGGAACATATTCAATACGTATTTGTAACGGGAGATGGTAAAGATATGGCGCAACGTTTAGCACAAGAAACGTCTTCACCGTTGAGCTACAATTCTGAAAAGCCAGAGCAATTACTACAAGAAGACAAGCACTTAGCATCATACAAGTTAGATATTCCAAAGCAGAATATTGAAGTACTTGAAGTTAGCTCAGTGTTTGAATAAACGACATTCTGTGATTGATTAATTAAAGCCGCACTAAACGTGCGGCTTTTTTAATTGTCAAGCTGTTATAAGCGTACGTTGCGCGGCAAATAGCACTTTGTTATAACTAATTACTATATAGTTTTTTATTACGGTAACACCTATAGGTGTTTTGTCGTTAGAATCTCCGGTATTAATTTGAATAAAGGTATCGCTATGCGTCATGAAATATGGCAACAACTTCGCGCCGAAGCAAAAGAGCTTGTTAGCCACGAGCCATTGCTAGCCAGTCATGTATATTCAAGTATTTTGAATCATGAATGTCTGGGCGCTGCCCTAAGTTTTATTGTGGCTAATAAATTGGCCGATGCGGTGGTATCAGCATTTACGATTCGTGAGTTATTTGATCAAGCCTTTGTTGATTGTGACAATATGCTCACCCATGTTGCTTATGACATTAAAGCGGTTAAAGACAGAGACCCAGCGGCGGATAGTTACCTTACTGTGATGTTAAACCTTAAAGGCTTCCACGCCATTCAAGCACATAGATTGGCGCATTGCTTATGGCGACAAAACCGCAAAGAACTAGCACGATTTATTCAAAGTCGAACGTCTGAAGTATTTGGTGTGGACATTCACCCTGCGTGTAAAGTCGGTCACGGTATCATGTTCGACCACGCAACAGGTATTGTGATTGGAGAAACGGCACTCATTGAGGACAATGTTTCTATCTTACAATCAGTGACGCTTGGTGGTACGGGTAATGAGCAAGGAGATCGACATCCGAAGATCAGAGCCGGTGTACTTATAGGTGCTGGTGCAAAAGTACTAGGTAATATTGAAGTTGGTGAAGGTGCTCGGATAGGAGCCGGCTCAGTGGTATTAAGCCCAGTAGCTCCGCACACAACTGTGGTTGGGGTACCGGCTAAAGTGGTTGGTAAGCCTTGTAGTCCTTGCCCCGCAGAGAGTATGAATCAAAATTTCTTAGAAGATAACGACGACCCGAAGAACGAATCGCAAACTAGTGCAATGATCTAAAGGACTAACTATGCGAGGGTTGATAGGAATTGTTTTATTGCTAATGGCCTTCGCATTGGGGATGATGGTGGAACGTCTATGGCTTGGCGCATCCCCTCAAATTATTTACACCGTACCACAGGAGCAGAGCGTTATTGCAGCAGATGTGCACACTCAGGGTAAATCACAGCAATCCTCCGTACAAACAGCCTTCGAGCAGCCACAAATCGCGGCACAAATAGAGACTCTAAACAGCACTATTGCACGATTAAATGAGCAGAACCTTAAGCTAAAACAGCAGCTTTTAGATGCTCAGCAGCAAACAGATAAGCCTGGCGCTATACAAGTCGCTAATGGTGATTTAAGTACTGTATTATCACAACAATATCAGCAAGAAACTCGCGATGCACTGTGGGCTGATGAGTTGGAGTTGTTGATTAATGATTTTCTTTATCTAAATGATTTAAGCCACATACTAGTTCTGCAAAGCTATGGTTGTAAGTCTACAGTTTGCCAAATGGAACTTGTTCCCAATGGCAGCTCTGATGAATTTGATGAAACGAACTGGCGAGTCGTCAGTAAAAAACTATTTGAGCAAAGCTGGTTCAAACGTTTTACTATAAGCACATCTTCTAGCAATAATGAACGTATGCAGATCTACCTAAGTACTCAAGAAGTAAAAGACTAATAAGGTTTTATGTCGATAACTTGAGAATGGATCTCGCCATCGTGCAGTCGAGTCACCAGAGGTTGTTGGACATCGACTTGCGCAACGGACTTGATAACAAGTTGATGTTGTTTAGTAATGCTATAACCACGGGCAAGCACACTCAAAGGACTTACGCTATCGAGCCTAGCGGCGTATAGAGCCAATTGATTCTGACGAAGCTGTTGTTGTTTTTGTATCGCTTGTACAAGTGCGTTTGTTAACTGTTGTAGTTGCTGAGCACTATCTTGCAGTAATCGCTTTGGGTGCTGGTGGCTTAAACGCTGTTTTGCTAAATCTAGGTTACTGTTGCGTCGGTTCTGCATTTGTAAAAACGCGCGACTTAAACGGCTAGACAGCTCATCTATTCTTTGCTGTTGTTGTAACAACTGGTTTTCTGGGTGTTGTAGCTTGAGTCGTTGTTCAAGCGTTGCACAGTAGTGTCTAGCATGTTTGATAGCTTGCAGTGCTTGCATGTGCAGTGCTCTTTTGTACTGCATAAGTTGTTGTTGTAAAGCCGTTTGATCAGGACTTACAAGCTCTGCAGCAGCAGACGGTGTAGCCGCTCTAAGATCCGCGACATAGTCGCTAATGGTTGTGTCTATTTCATGTCCAACGGCACTGATCACAGGTAGCTGGCTTGCGAAAATAGCACGAGCTAAAGGCTCTTCATTAAAACACCACATATCCTCAAGTGAACCACCGCCTCGGCCAATGATAAGCACATCTACCTCGGTGCGCTGATTCGCAAGTAGCAATTTCTCAACTAACTGTAAGTGTGCTTCTTTCCCTTGTACCTGAGCGGGATAAATGATGACTTCTAATTGTGGAGCGCGGCGTTTAAGCACGGTTAAAATGTCTTTAATAGCAGCGCCTGTGGCAGACGTGATCACACCAACCTTATTGATTTTACTTGGTATTGGCTTTTTATGGGCGCTGCTAAACAAGCCTTCGGCGGCTAAACGCATTTTTAGTTCATCAAATTGTTGTTTGAGTAGACCTTCTCCTGCAGGCTCCATTTTTTCAACAATGAGCTGATAATCGCCTCTTGGCTCATATACCGAGACCCGTGCATGTACCTCGACTTGTGCGCCATTGGTTGGTTTATATTGGCAGTAACGATTATTGCCACGCCACATTGCTGCTTTTATTTGTGCTTTGTCATCTTTTAAAGAAAAATACCAGTGTCCGGAGGCGGGGGCGACAAAGTTAGAAATCTCACCGGTTAGACGAATTGAAGCAAAACCTTGCTCCAAAATGCTTCTAATTTCTCTGTTTAGTCGAGAAACGGTATAAGTTGATGAGGCAGTAGAATGAAAGCCTGACAATGACATAGAACGCTCCATAAAAAATTCATCGCTACTTTATCATATTTTTTGCGAAATTTTATTTACTCCACCAAGGAACGCTGATAAAATTTCGCCGCAATTCCTTGTACTCAGTTCCACGTGAGAGAAACCGCAACCATGCTAAGAATTGCAAAAGAAGCCCTAACCTTTGATGATGTGCTATTAGTTCCTGCACATTCTACTGTTTTACCTCATACAGCAAATCTATCAACGCGATTGACGCGTGGTATTAAACTAAACCTGCCTCTTGTTTCTGCATCTATGGATACAGTAACAGAAGCTCGCCTTGCTATTGCCCTTGCGCAAGAAGGCGGTATTGGTTTTATTCACAAGAACATGACCATTGAAGAGCAAGCTCGCAACGTACGTAAAGTAAAGGCTTACGAAGCGGGTATTGTATCTTTTCCGGTTACCGTGTCTGCTGATTTAACGATTGCACAAGCAAACGCTTTAGCAGAAGAAAAAGGTTTTTCAGGATTTCCAGTAACTGGCAAAGATAACCAGTTAGAGGGCATCGTTACTAGCCGTGATATGCGTTTTGAGACAAAGCTTGATCAGCCAGTTTCAACCGTTATGACTACCAAAGAAAATTTGGTGACGGTAAAAGAAGGTGCTTCTCGCGAAGAAATTTTAGGTTTAATGCATGAGCATCGTATCGAAAAAATCCTAGTGGTTGATGATGCGTTTAAACTCAGAGGCATGATCACTGTAAAAGATTACCAAAAAGCCCAAGATAAGCCTAACGCTTGTAAAGATGAGCAAGGTCGTTTACGCGTGGGCGCAGCTGTGGGAGTGGGCGCAGGAACCGACGAGCGTATTGCTGCATTGGTTGAAGCGGGTGTTGACGTATTGCTAATTGATACTTCACACGGACATTCTCAAGGCGTAATCGATCGAGTTAAAGCAACTCGAGAGGCGTACCCAGATTTACAAATCGTAGCGGGTAACATCGCAACAGCGGAAGGTGCTATTGCATTGGCTGATGCTGGTGCGGATGCGGTGAAAGTGGGTATAGGCCCAGGTTCTATCTGTACAACACGTATCGTTACAGGATGTGGTGTACCACAGATCACAGCGATTTCAGATGCAGTAGAAGGTTTAAAAGGCCGGGATATTCCGGTTATCGCCGATGGTGGTATTCGTTTCTCAGGTGATATTGTAAAAGCACTTGTAGCTGGAGCATCATGTGTCATGGTAGGTTCAATGTTAGCGGGGACTGAAGAGTCTCCAGGCGAAGTTGAGCTCTATCAAGGTCGTTACTACAAATCTTACCGCGGAATGGGGTCGTTAGGTGCGATGAATCAAAAAGAAGGTTCATCAGATCGCTACTTCCAAAAGTCAAATGAAGCGGACAAGTTGGTGCCAGAAGGCATTGAAGGACGTGTTGCCTATAAAGGTCCAATCACAACAATTATCCACCAACAGGTGGGCGGTATCCGCAGTGCGATGGGTCTAACTGGTTGTGCAACGATTACAGAACTAAATACTAAACCGCAGTTTGTACGTGTCACATCTGCGGGTATGGGTGAGTCTCATGTACACGATGTACAGATCACCAAAGAAGCCCCTAACTATCGTCTGGGCTAACACTCAAAAGTGGGCTAGCGATTGCTAGCCCTTCTTAATTTCAAGTAAAGCACGGTATTTATGCTTTACTGAATTTAGTCGTTTACTAACTAACGAGATTATCAATGAGCAAAGACATCCACGATTCCCGCATTTTGATCTTAGACTTTGGTTCGCAATACACTCAGCTAATTGCACGTCGTATACGTGAAATCGGCGTTTATTGTGAGCTATGGGCCTGGGACGTTACCGAAGAGCAGATCCGTGAGTTTAATCCTCAGGGCATTATTTTATCAGGCGGACCTGAGTCAACGACGTTAGAAAATAGCCCGCGTGCACCAGAGTACGTTTTTAACGCTGGTGTGCCAGTATTGGGTGTTTGTTACGGCATGCAAACTATGGCGATGCAGTTGGGTGGTCAAGTGCATAGCTCAGACAAAAAAGAGTTTGGTTACGCACGTGTTGAAAAGGTCGGTAACTGTAAGCTATTTGATCAAATTCAAGATCATATTGAAGATGGTTTGGATTATCTCGATGTGTGGATGAGTCATGGCGACAAAGTTATTGAAATTCCAGATGCTTTTGTAACTACCGCAAGAACTGAAACGTGTCCTCATGCCGCAATGTCGTGGGAAGAAAAGCGTTTTTACGGCGTGCAGTTCCACCCAGAAGTGACTCACACTCAGCAGGGACAACGCCTTTTAGAGCGTTTTGTGATTGATATCTGTGCGTGTGAAAAGTTATGGACGCCAGAACAAATCATCGAAGATGCGATTGCGCGCATCAAAGAGCAGGTTGGTGACGACGAAGTGATCCTTGGTCTGTCAGGTGGTGTTGATTCATCGGTTGTTGCGATGCTTATTCACCGTGCAATTGGTGAGAAGCTTACCTGTGTATTTGTTGATAACGGCTTACTTCGTTTAAACGAAGGCGAGCAGGTCATGGATATGTTCGGTGACAAGTTTGGCCTAAACATCATTAAAGTTGATGCCGAAGATCGATTCTTAAAAGCGCTTGAAGGTATTGATGAGCCAGAAGCAAAGCGTAAATCAATCGGTCATACCTTCATTGAAGTATTTGATGAGCAAGCGAGCAAGCTTAAGAACGCAAAGTGGTTGGCACAAGGCACCATTTATCCTGACGTGATAGAGTCAGCCGCATCAGCCACAGGTAAAGCTCACGTGATTAAATCTCACCACAATGTAGGTGGTCTACCTGAAGATATGGAAATGGGCTTGGTAGAGCCATTACGTGAGTTGTTCAAAGACGAAGTGCGTAAGATAGGTCTAGAACTAGGTTTGCCATATGACATGCTATACCGCCATCCTTTCCCAGGTCCTGGTCTAGGTGTTCGTGTGCTGGGCGAGATCAAAAAAGAGTACTGCGACTTATTACGCCGTGCCGATGCAATTTTCATCGAAGAGCTACACAAAGCAGATCTATACCATAAAGTTTCACAAGCATTCACGGTATTCTTGCCGGTTCGCTCTGTAGGTGTTATGGGTGATGCACGTAAATATGACTGGGTTGTATCACTACGTTGCGTTGAAACAATCGACTTTATGACCGCGCGTTGGTCACACTTGCCTTATGAGTTCTTAGGTCAGGTGTCTAACCGTATCATTAATGAAATCGATGGTATTTCACGCGTGGTATACGATATTTCAGGTAAACCACCTGCAACGATTGAGTGGGAATAATTATTCCGGTACTAAATTTAGTCTAAATTTAAGGGCGAATTAGGTAATATTCGCCCTTTTGTTTATTTTAGAAGCAGTTAAACGGGTTTTTCATAATTTTTCTTTACCTTTGGGAAAACCTCTTTATAATGCGTCGACATTGCAGGGGCGTAGTTCCAATTGGTAGAACAGCGGTCTCCAAAACCGATGGTTGCGGGTTCGAGTCCTGCCGCCCCTGCCACTTCTTTATTATTTTTGCTTTATATTCTTCAAAGCAGTATATTCCAAACTTATTAATACTCAGTACGACAGGCAATTATGCACTCTTTGTATGCTGAAATCTTAGATATCACACCGCTTGCTTTAAATAATCGCTATCGTGTCAACGATGGTGGACATGATGCGTACGAAACACCTGAACCATGTCACCTTAGCGCTATACTGTGGGAAGATATTAAACTTGCTACAACGCGTGAATTAACCTGTGTGTTCAAAGCAGAGCGTATTGAGGTTCAAGGTGCCTCGTTGTACTTACCCGCAGAGCAATTATCTAGTGCGCAAAAGCGTCAGTTATGGACCTTACTTAGTGAATAAATCAGTACAACGCAACGTATTATCTAATGTGGTATTTGAACATTTGATGGCAATCGAAACCGCATGTCATGAATTTCCTTGGTCAGCAAATACAATGCAATCATGTCTAGCAGGACGTTACTTTAATGGTGCAATATTCGAGCATGAGCAACTAGTTGGATTTTACATCGGAGAGGTTGCTGGGCCTGATCATACGTTGATGGATATTTGCGTTGCACCTGCTTACCAAAGGAAGGGATTAGCCAAAGCATTGTTAACTGACTTTATTGCTGCCAGTGAACAAGCAGATGCAGAAAATTTGTTTTTAGAAGTGCGAGCGTCTAATAAAGGAGCCATTGCTTTGTATGAGTGGGCGGGGTTTAGCGAAGTCGGCATACGCAAAAATTACTACCCAAGTGCTAGTGGCAATGAGGATGCGATTCTAATGGCAATGGCGCTTAGCTTCGGATCTCAGAGTAGCCTATAGACTCACTTGTTTGCTGTGTAAGCGTGTATTTGATGGCCTCTATCAACGAAAGCATGGCGTAATGCCATTGATTTTCGTCGCTGGTGCGTAAAATTTGCTCTAGTTGATCTGCGGCACTATGAATATTCATAAAACCGAAGCAACCAGCGCTACCTTTTAGGCTATGTGCCAAAGCTTTCAGAGATTCCCAATCACCATGTTGATAATGTTGCTGTAATTGCGCTAAGTAGTCAGGGAGTTTTTGGTTGTAGTTTTGTGCAATTTGCGCGAACTTCTCGCTTTTAAGTAATGAGTCCCACTTTGAGTCACTAGCGGCTTGAATCTGAAGGTGTTTAAGTAATACCTTTCCCAATAGCTCTCTATCGATTGGTTTGGCAAGAGTGGCATCACAGCCTGCTTGCAAGTAGGATTCTATATCGTGTTTCATCACATTGGCGGTCAATGCGATTATGGGGCCATCGTAAGCGGCATGGCGCAGCATTTGAGTTGCCTCAAGACCGCCCATCACCGGCATTTGCATATCCATTAAGATAAGTTGATAGTCGTTAACCAGAGCTTTTTCAACGGCTTGCGCACCATTGTTTACAACATCTGGAGTGATGCCCCAAGCATTTAGGAGTAGGCAGATCAGTTCCTGATTATCTGGATTGTCTTCGGCCAATAAAATACGGGCGTTAACGTGAATATCAGCAAACTCTTGAGAAATATTTGCTTTGGTTTGCCGCTCCGCGAGGGCATCTTGCATCTGCGGTGGGTTATCTTGGTAATTACCTGCAATCGTGACAATAAACTGACTACCAACGCCTTGCTCACTTTTAACGTTCACATCACCCCCGAGCAATTGTGCCAAATTCTTTGCAATACATAACCCTAAGCCCGTGCCGCCAAAGCGACGTGTAATAGTACTATCTGCTTGTTCAAACGGCTTGAAGACTCTGTCTATTTCGCCTTGTGACATGCCAATACCAGTATCTTCAATAATAAAATGAAAGTGCTGAGTTGACTCATCATAAGATACTTCAATGGTGACATTACCATATTCTGTAAATTTTACTGCGTTGCTACATATATCAATTAAGATTTGTTTTAGTCTAGTTGCATCGCTATACAATACTTTAGGGATTGGAAACTGGTACTTAATAGCAAAGGATAGCTGTTTTTGCTCGCTCATAGGCATGATTATGTCGGCAACATCTTCCATAAGTGGCTGGATATCAACTTCACTACATTCTACCGCCAGCTTTTCGGCTTCAATCTTTGATAAATCCAAAATATTATTAATTAATTCAAGTAAGTGCTTAGAGTTACGCAACATGGTCTCTAAGTGTTTCTGGTTGCATTTTGTGTCACGATTATTTATTAATTGCTCCGTAAAACCAATAATAGCAGTCAAAGGGGTGCGGATTTCGTGACTCATGTTTGCTAAGAAACGGCTTTTCAACTCGTTTGCTTGTTCAGCTTGCGTAAAAGCGGTTTCTAATTGCTGGTTCATACGTTCAAGTGCAAATGTTCGGTTATCAACCTTCTCTTCTAGGTGTAGCTTGTAGTCTTCAAGCTCTCCTTGAAAATCCCTAATTTGCTTAACCATGTGGTTAAAGTCTTTAAATAGTTTTCCTACCTCATCTTTATTGTCGTTGGGCAAGTAAACGCTGAGATCACCGCCACCAACTCGGTGGCTAGCCTCACCCAACAGTTCAATTGGGTTGATCAAAAAGCGCTTGACTACAATTAGTACCAAAATAGGCAGAGCGATGATTGAGAGTAACACGATAAGCGCGGTAAGGTTTTTAATTGCCTGGCCAGATTCATATAGCAAATCTTTAGGGATCGCTGATAAATAGTAATAGTCATCACTCAACTGCACCGCATAGCTGATCATATCTAACTTATTAATGCTAGGCAGGTTAATACTTTTGAGCTCTTCGTGATCCGCGAGGTCATGGATCTGTTCCACTTCTTGTAATTGTAAATTTTGTGCGTATAAAAGCGGTGTAGAACTGAATAGAATTTTGCCCTCACCAGTGAACAATAAGTTAAGGGCATTATCATAGGGGGACTCTAAGATAGAGTAATTGATGATAGAAGGGTCTACACGCATGATTACATACCCAGCCTGTGTTGCCTGATTGGCAGAGTTACCGATTTCATATACCCGCTGCACAAAGTACAGATGCGTTGTGCCATTATCTGTTGGGACCATAAAATATTGTTGGCGCAAGTTACTGGAGAGTACCTTTTTGAAAAAGGAGTAACTCTCTGGCGGTTTACTCAAATTGTTAGCTAAATAAGCATTACTTTGACCTTGCTGATCAACCAGATTAATGCTGAAAATATCAGGGTAGGCTTCAGTGTAGCTAGCAAATACGTTTTGCAGTGCACTCAGACGCTGTTTTGTTTCTTCTGAGTCAAGATAACGCAGAGCAAGGTAATCGTTGAGTACCGGAGAGGATGACAGTAATTTTGTTGTTGATTGATATATATCGATATAGTTGAGTATTTTTTGTTGTTGTTGTTCAACAAAACGACTAACAGTGAGCTTAGCTTGCTTTTGTGTTGAATTGGTCACATTCGTTAGCGTAAAACCACCGAGAAATAGCGAGGGTAACACCACTAAAGGGGTAATATAGCGTAGCAGTTTTATGCTTAACTTGCTTATTTTCATGGCGTTACGATTATGTCCCTATGAAAATCATATCGATATATTCAGGCTTAGAAATTTTGTTAGTCTAAAGCCTTTTACGTTTCTTCTTTAGTTAGTCAGTCGGCTAAAAGCAGAGAGTTTATTATGAGCCTTAGGCTATCAATGTAGACCAAATTATGAGGAACTGACAATACAATTTCTAAAACGCTAGAATTGAAAACAATAACTTATATTCCATGTTGGTATCGATTTGGTATACGCAGCCTAGTGATGGTTAGTGCCTATACTAAGGCGAAGTTATCAGATTTCTCCATGATGTTTTGAACTGATGAAAGTTTGTTCTGATATACGAGGCTGTGATAAAGCACACATTCTCGCCCAATAACTTAATCTTGCGGCTTTTTTGCCCCGTGTAAAACAGGTATAATCGGCAAAATTTTAACTTGTTTCGCAAACAGAACTGCGAGCACACAGGGCAAAAGCTGCTTACATGTCAAATATCGTCAATGAAATACAAAAGCGACGCACGTTCGCTATCATCTCGCACCCGGATGCGGGTAAAACCACCATCACCGAAAAAGTCTTGTTATTCGGAAAAGCATTACAAAAAGCGGGTACCGTTAAAGGTCGCGGCTCTAATCAACATGCTAAGTCCGATTGGATGGAAATGGAGAAAGAGCGTGGTATCTCGGTAACGACTTCTGTGATGCAGTTTCCCTACAATGAGGCGCTAGTTAACCTACTAGATACTCCTGGACACGAAGACTTCTCTGAAGATACGTACCGTACACTAACCGCGGTTGATTCATGCTTAATGGTGATTGATGCTGCGAAGGGGGTAGAGGATCGTACTCGTAAATTAATGGAAGTAACTCGTCTGCGTGATACGCCGATCATTACTTTTATGAATAAGCTTGACCGTGATATTCGCGATCCAATGGAGCTATTGGATGAAGTTGAAACAGAGTTAAATATTGCGTGTGCACCTGTGTCATGGCCAATTGGTTGTGGTAAAGAGTTTAAAGGGGTTTACCATATCCACCGCGATGAAACTATCTTGTACCAAACAGGACAGGGTCACACTATTCAGGAAAAACGCGTGGTCAAAGGGTTGGATAACCCAGAGCTTGATCAGGCTATAGGTGATGAGCTAGCGGCACAGTTACGTGAAGAACTTGAGCTAGTGATGGGCGCATCGCACGAGTTTGACAGAGAACTATTTTTAAAGGGTGAGCTTACGCCAGTATTCTTTGGTACTGCACTAGGTAACTTTGGTGTTGACCATATGTTGGATGGTCTGACTGAGTGGGCGCCGGCACCAATGTCTCGTCAGTCAGAAGATCGTGAAGTTAAAGCCGAAGAAGAGAATTTCACAGGCTTCGTATTCAAAATTCAGGCGAATATGGACCCTAAACACCGTGACCGTATCGCGTTTATGCGTATCGTGTCGGGCAAATATAGCCAAGGTATGAAAATGAATCATGTACGTATCGG
This sequence comes from Pseudoalteromonas byunsanensis, assembly GCF_001854475.1. Lineage (GTDB taxonomy): Bacteria > Pseudomonadota > Gammaproteobacteria > Enterobacterales > Alteromonadaceae > Pseudoalteromonas > Pseudoalteromonas byunsanensis. The sequence goes on along the minus strand of NZ_MNAN01000035.1, from coordinate 382,055 downwards.
CAAGCAGGTGAGTATTTCCGATGCGGTAACTTTCATGGCTGGTGATCGTGAACGTGCAAATGATGCTTTTGCAGGTGACATTATCGGTCTGCATAACCACGGTACAATTCAAATAGGTGATACTTTTACGCAAGGCGAAAAGTTAAAGTTCAGCGGTATTCCTAACTTCGCTCCTGAGCTGTTTCGTCGTATTCGTTTAAAAGATCCGTTAAAGCAAAAGCAGTTGTTAAAAGGGCTTGTACAACTTTCTGAAGAAGGTGCAGTGCAGGTATTTAGACCTTTAATTAACAACGACTTGATCGTTGGTGCTGTGGGTGTACTACAGTTCGATGTGGTTGTGGCTCGCTTAAAAGCAGAATACAACGTTGACGCTATTTATGAGAGTGTCAATGTACAGACGGCACGTTGGGTAAGTTGTTCAGATGAAAAGAAAATGGCGGAGTTTAGACGCAAATGTGAGTCAAACTTGGCGTTGGATGGAGGCGATAACCTAACGTATATCGCTCCAAGCCGTGTAAATCTTAATTTGTCTATGGAACGCTACCCTGATGTAGAGTTCCATCATACACGTGAACATTAAGCCGCATAGAAAGGATAAGCAATGAACATCAAAAACATTTTAATTGAAAAAGCCAATGCGGCCATGTTGGCTGCGGGGATCCCTGAAGGGACAAACCCTGCGGTGACGCAAAGCACTCGTGCGCAATTTGGTGATTATCAAATTAACGGCGCGATGGGCGCTGCAAAAGCGTTGAAAACTAACCCAAGAGAGCTTGCGCAAAAAATTATCGACAATCTAGATGTGAGCGATATTGCTGCACAGACAGAGATCGCAGGCCCAGGTTTTATCAATATTCATTTAAAACCAGAGTTTTTATCAGCTAGTTTAGAAGCCGCCAACAAAGACTCAAAGCTTGGCGTGTCTGAGCATCAACCGGCTAAAAAAGTAGTGGTTGACTACTCATCACCAAACCTTGCTAAAGAAATGCACGTAGGTCATTTACGTTCAACCATTATTGGTGACTCGGTGGTTCGCGCTTTAGAGTTTCGTGGGGATACCGTGATCCGCCAAAACCATATGGGGGACTGGGGGACGCAATTCGGTATGTTGATAGCGCACCTTGAAGATTTGTTAAATCAAGGAGTTGACCTAGAAAACGTCGCATTAGCAGATCTGGAGAGTTTTTATCGTGATGCGAAAAAGCGCTTTGATGATGAAGAAGGCTTCGCAGACAAAGCACGCGACTATGTAGTTAAACTACAAAGCGGAGATGCGCATTGTAAGAAGTTGTGGCAAATGTTTATTGATACCTCAGTTAAGCATTCTGAAGAAGTATATCAGAAGCTAAACGTGACGCTCACACGTGACGATATCATGGCTGAAAGTGCGTACAATGAGCGTCTTTCTGGTGTGATTGACTTACTTAAGTCAAAAGGTATTGCGGTTGAAGACCAAGGCGCACAAGTTGTGTTCCTTGACGAACTTGCGAATAAAGACGGTGAACCTTCGGTATTTATCGTACAGAAATCAGGTGGTGGTTTCTTGTATTCAACCACAGACTTAGCGGCATGTGATTACCGTTCTAATGAGTTAGATGTAGATCGCATCTTGATCTTTGTGGATGCTCGTCAAGGGTTGCACTTTAACCAAGTTGAAATCACGGCACGTAAAGCGGGCCTTTTGAAAGATAAAACAACCTACGAGCCAAGCCTATTCGGTACTATGATGGGAGAGGATGGTAAACCATTCAAAACCCGTACTGGTGGCACAGTTAAATTGGCAGACTTGTTAGAAGAAGCGGTAAGTCGTGCAACAGAAAAATTGGCAAATAGAGACTCAGGTTTATCTGATGAAGAACGTAGTGAAATTGCTCGAAAAGTAGGTATTGGCGCAGTTAAGTACGCAGACTTATCTAAGCACCGTACCAGTGATTACATCTTTAACTGGGACTCAATGCTCAGTTTTGAGGGCGCAACAGCACCATACTTGCAGTATGCTTATACGCGTGTACGCAGTATCTTCCGCAAGTCGGGTGTTGATAGCAATACCTTGAATGCCCCTCTGAGCATTATTGAGCCTCAAGAAAAAACATTGGCTCTTAAGCTACTGCAATTAGAAGAAGTACTTGATCTGATGATCAGTGAGGCGACACCGCACGTACTATGTGGGTACTTATATGAGTTGGCAAGTTTATACATGACTTTCTACGAAGCTTGTCCGATTCTTAAGGATGATGTGGCAAGCGATGTACGCGACAGTCGCTTAGTGTTGTGTAACCTCGTTGCCAATACGCTACGTACCGGCTTGGAGTTATTAGGTATTGAAGTGATGGAGCAAATGTAAAATCGCATTCGCTTAGTTACTTAGCACTGTATAGGTGTTAATCTAAAAGCCGCATAGAACCTTGTTTAGTGCGGCTTTTTTGTAAGGAAAAATCATGAAGCTTGAAGATATTCGTCGAGAATACAGCAAAGGGGGCCTGCGTCGAGAAATGCTGGCACAAACGCCAACCTTGCAGTTTGAGTCTTGGCTGCAACAGGCCGTTGATGCAAAGTTTGCAGACCCAACGGCGATGGTGGTCGCCACGGTGGATGAGCACGGTCAACCATCACAGCGTATTGTTTTATTGAAACATTTAGATGACAATGGCTTTGTGTTTTTTACCAACACGGGCTCTCGTAAAGCCCAAGAAATAAAAGGCAACAATAAGGTCTGTCTTCACTTCCCTTGGCATGAAATCGAACGTCAAGTGATTGTGTATGGCGAAGCTAAACCACTATCAACGGCAGCGGTTGCTAAGTACTTCTTATCACGTCCGGCGGAGAGCCAGATTGCGGCTTGGGCATCACAGCAGTCGCGTCCTGTTTCTTCACGCAAAGCTTTAATGGAAACCTTTCACAGCATGAAAGCCAAATTTTCTAAAGGTGAGATCCCGCTACCAGACTTTTGGGGAGGGTATTGCGTTGAGCCATCTAAAGTTGAGTTTTGGCAAGGTGGTGAACATCGCTTGCATGATCGTTTTATGTACATAAAACAAAGCGATGGTAGTTGGGAAATTAGTAGGCTCAACCCTTAAGAGGTAGCTTAAGGCAGCCAGAACGCGCTGCCTTATAACCCAAGGCTGCGCAGCCACTAAGCTAACTATGAAATTCATTGACACTCATTGCCACTTGGACTTTGCCGAGTTTAAGCCCGATTTGGAACTGCAACTAGCAAACGCGCAGGCGTTGGGCATTTGTAGTTTTATCGTGCCCGGTATAACAGCAAGGCAAAGTGAGACCTTGCTGGCATTCGCGAAACGCTACCCACAGTGTAGGGTCGCGGCGGGGTTACACCCGTATTTCATTGACCAGCATACTGAAGAGGCTCTACATCAATTCATTGCATTTGCCAATGAAAATCATCCGTACTTGGCAGCCATTGGAGAATGTGGTTTAGACGGCACATGTCCACACATACAATGGCAACAAGAAATTTTTGCAGAACATATAAAACTCAGTAATGCCCTACAGTTACCCTTGATAGTGCACCATCGACAAACACATCATCTGATTGCGCAAGCCTTTAAGCAAACACCTCCAAAGTTTGGTGGAGTGATCCATGCCTTTTCTGGGTCTTTACAGCAAGCAAAATATTACCTTGAACAAGGTTTTAAGCTTGGGGTAGGTGGCACCATCAGTTATGAGCGGGCAACCAAAACCAAACAGGTATTCAGTCAATTGCCTTTGGACAGCTTGCTATTGGAAACCGATGCACCATCTATGCCTTTGTCAGGCCATCAAGGTAAAATTAACGAGCCAAAGCGTTTACTAGATGTGTTTGAATGCTTATGTCAATTACGTAGTGAAAGCCCTGAGCAAATTGCACAGCAACTTTATTTATCATCTTGTACGCTTTTTCGAATTTGACGTTTTACTTCCCACCCTTTGAGTGCGCGACCAATTTGCCAAGTAAATACACCGGTGATAAGTAACATTACAAGCACCATACGTCCTAATTCGTGAAAGTGATAATGGCTTTGACTCATCGCTGATTGAGTTAAATACACCATGGCGACGAACCCCTGCGGTCTACCATCGTTAGTGATAGGCTCAACCACCGACGTTTTAAGTTTACTAATACCTGGGAGCTCTTGTGGTAAGCCGTAAATATTATCGTTTTGTGTAAAGCCATCACCAGCTATAACAAGTTCACCTTTGTTGTTATAAATGGCGATGCTCAGTACATTTTTGTCACTTTCGAGGTGTTGGCATAGCTGTTCTAATAAAACCAAGTTATCGTTCACGAGCGGTTTGGCGGCGTTTAATGCAAGCTGGCGAGCTAGACTTCGAGCGTTCATATCAGCTTGTTTGTACAATAATTGATGCGATTGAAAGCTGGTATTAAAGGCAAGCCAGGTTAAAGTAATAAAGCAAGCCGCAGCAACCATCAAGCGTACTAATCGACGGCCACGTGAAGACTTTAATAAATCAATTGCTTGTGTATTTTTCATATTACCTATGTTGGTTGCTGACAGTATCATTGATAGATGTTAAAAAGGGCGAGTCTGTTACTTAGGAGCTTATGTATGCCAACCTCTAGCCTTGTGCAATTACCTGATCATGATTTATCCCATATCTTCACTTTAGCAAAATGGTACCGAATTGAAAGGGCGCAGTGCTTACTAAATGATATGGCTCCTGATAGCCAGCAAGGGGTTTTTATTACTTTGTTTGGCGAACATTTAACGACCGCTAAATTACAAAATTTTCTTGCGTTTTTGCACGACTCAGACCTACCTGTTAGTGCCATATGCCAATACCACCCACACCCGGCATTACCAGAAGCCGTGGTTATGTTTGTTGAAAGTTACTATGTACCAGAGGTAACCGAGCAGCTCAAACAACAGCTCAGAGAGGCGGCGCATTCATTGGCTCTGCAAAGTACTATTTTGGCTAATCCAGCCACTATTTCAAAACCGGGATTGCTGGTTATGGATATGGACTCCACCGCGATAGAGATTGAGTGTATTGATGAAATTGCTCGTTTAGCCAATGTTTATGATGAAGTTGCAAAAGTAACGGCCCAAGCCATGGCGGGGCAACTGGCATTTAGTGATAGTTTACATCAACGAGTGAGTAAACTGGCTGGTATTGAGCTTAGCTTGATCAAAGAGTTAAAGAATAACTTACCGTTGATGGACGGAATAAAAACACTATGTACTCACTTAAAGCAACATGGTTGGCATTTATATATTGCTTCGGGTGGGTTTACTTGGTTTGCAGAAGCTTTATTAGAGCCGTTACAACTTGATAGATGTTATGCCAACGAGCTTGAGATTGCGCACGATTGTCTAACTGGCAAGGTGCTTGGAGAGGTGGTTGATGCTCAGAAGAAGGCAGACATACTACGCATGTTGACCCAACAGCATGGTCTGGATAAGTCTCAAACCGTGGCAATGGGTGATGGTGCTAACGACTTACTGATGATGGCTCAGGCGGGCACTGGGATAGCGGTGCATGGTAAACCTAAGGTCGTTGCTCAAGCTGATGCGGCGATTTGTGAGGGATCATTGCTACAGGCTCTTTATCTGCTGTCTATCCCGCTTTAAATGAGTAATAAGAACCGCGGAGATAGGTCATATGTTAGGTAAATTAAGTGAATATTTTATGTAAATAATAGTTTAAGCTAAACTTCAAGACAGTCTGACCGATAACTTATAAAAGTTCATTAAGAAAAGGATATTTTTTTATGAAAGTTAATGCCAATCAACTGATTGAGATGGGGGCTTTAGCGAATAAAGGGCCCTCAAAATCAATTAAGCAGGAAAATACCGCTACTGTGCAAAACAGTGATCTTAAATTAGCTGCTGATACTTATCACGGTGCAAAAGAGCAGATCCCAGACCCCACTTATAGTCGTCCTATTGTTCTTGAACAAGCACAGCAACTTATAGAAGAGCCAGAGCAGACAAGTGCGAGACTCAATGAGGCCTATCACCAACTCTACTTCAATGGTGATATGTATAAAGCAGCGGATGAATTGGCTGGGGAATACAACCAGTTTATGAGTGAGCTGGCCAGCAGTAACCCGCAACTTGCTCAAAAAGATTGGGCATTCTCAGTTGATGAAGAAGGGGCGATTAAGGTCTCTGGCCAGCTAAGTGCGGATGAAGTCAGCTATTTGGAAGACAAGTTGAATGAAAATGAAAAGCTCGTACAGCTAGCAAATGACGTTAAAGATAACTTCTTGAAGTATACAGAGCTTGAGCGTGGACCAAGCGAGCAAGGAACCAGTCAATACTGGGGAAAGTATGATGTGAGCAACGAGAACTTTGCAGAAATAATCGACATGAGATCCCTGATGAAAGAGCAAATCAAGGAAGATGAAGTCAGCGTGCGTATTGGCAATAACTTAAATATGTTTGGCTTCATTGATAATATGTCTGAACAGCTAAGCGGCAAAGCTCAAGCAACATACGCAGCATAAAAAGTCAGGCCTAGGCCTGACTTCACTTAGTTAAGATTTCTCACTAGAAACTAGGTCTTGGTCGCAAATATGGCCTAGATAGACCCATGGTACGTTTTCGCCACCAATACCAATTTTATCCATGACACCATCGTTATCACTGTCTAAGTTGGTATCTATTTCAAGCCTCCAGCCTTTTACTTCCACGTCAGAATGCCAAGTATTTTTGTATCCTAAGCTATACTGCGTGTGCTCTATATTAGACACCTGTGGTGAACAGGTTCCTAAGTTAATGCTATTTGATATTCTGCCATTGGTATCAGATGTTTGCACATAATCAGTCGTGCCGTCGGTATCAGCTAGCACTAATTTAGCGCTGGCATTTTCGATTGGTGCGCCCGTTGAGTCATTCAATGTCAATGACCAGTTAAGGTTTCTGTACGCTTGAGTTGTTAGATAAGGGTCGCTAAATGCAGAATATGGAATACGTATCACGTTTGCTTCACCAGAGATTTTGTGACTACTGAATGACGCGACAACGGACTGTACGGATAAAGTGTATTGGTTATTGGTATTCACCGGCAACGCTGTGTTGGCCCTAACTCTAAGGGTAATAGTTTGGTTTTCTTGTAAACCTGAAATTGGATGTACTTTGTTTGCCGCTAAAGGTACCCAACCATTATTGTATACTTCAAAAATATATTCATCTGAGCTGTTATCCTTTAAACGTAAAGCAAGGTTTTGACCGTTAACAGCTGTGAATTGATACATATCGATATCAGTTGCACTGTCCATATTGCCTTGAATGACGTTTTGACCTGTCGATAACATCGTTGCGGTTGCAACTGTATCATTAAATTCATATTCATCTAGCTGTGTAGCTACCGCAGCACCAAAGTTAAATGCAGAACCATCTGACTCTTTTACTTCCATATACCAGTAGTAGTGTCCAGGTTCAGTCAATGCGACGACTATTTCGTCATCGGTGCCCTGATTAGCACTGGTTCCCAGTACACTAAACGTATCGTCGGGATTATGTTTGAGTACATTCAGATCAATGTCTGAGGTGCCGGTTTGTCCAACCAACAGAGCGGTTGTTTTACTTCGTTCAGTTATCTGGAAGTGATAACAAATCGCATCGCCAGCAGATGCGCCACTAAGTGTATACAGATTACCTGTTGAGAGCGTTGGGCATACAGGTGTAATACTTTCAGTGGTGGTTTCTTGTGTGGAAAAGTTAAGTTGGCGATGTGTGTTGTGAACGAGTTTTGGTTGAGTGGGATTGAGCATGTTTTGTTTAGCTGAATGTAACTTAACTTTACCAGCGTCGGTTAAATTATGTTCCAGTGCATGTGCATTAGAGAGAAACGCGAATGGAACAATAGATAGAGCTATTGTAGATAATTTCATATAAATATCCTTTTATATTGTTGGTTTATCCACCACTATAAAAGCACATCAGTTAATACTAATCAATGTACTAAATGTAGGTAAGTTTCATACCCCTTATTAGTGAGAAAAGCGCTATTAGGGCTATCAACATTTGTGAAGAGTGCTTGATGAAGGAATTGCGCGAAACCTAAAAGTACTAAGCGACTTTAGTCTTGTCATTAAAACATGGACCACATTCCAAGCGAGTAGTGAAAACAGGCTCTGCGCTGTTCTTTTTTGTGTAAAGTTGCTATTTGATTTATTTCATTGCAGGTGAAGCTTACTTGTTGGGAAAGATTTAATCTCCATTTAACTGGTCAGACCTTTTTCATAATCCTAGGCAATTCGATATTTTTGTATAAAGTTTAGACTTTAACTATGCACTTTCAGTGGGTATTTATACGCAGATTTTTGACAGTGTTCATTGATTTTGATAACGTATTGTGCAAATTTGGTATGACCAATTTACCTTTTGGTTTTAATGGATCGGTCAATCGCAATTAGTTGCGGTTGGCAGTACACTGAAATTCGGCGTTAGATCAATGTCTTTAAAGATAAAAGCAGCGAAGTTATCCGATGTTATTTTAGAGCAGCTCGAGAATATGATTCTAGAGGGCTCTTTAATGCCAGGAGAAAAGTTACCGCCTGAGCGCGAGCTTGCTAAGCAATTTGAGGTATCGAGACCTTCATTGCGCGAAGCAATTCAAAAACTCGAAGCAAAGGGCCTCGTAACGCGCCGCCAAGGTGGAGGAACTTACGTTAAAAACCAATTGGAAGAGGGGCTGACTGATCCGTTATTTGATTTGATCAGTAAGCATCCTGAATCACAATTTGATTTACTTGAGTTTCGTCACGCACTTGAAGGTATCGCAGCCTATTATGCTGCGCTACGTGGTACCGATACAGATTTTGAAAAGGTACAAAATAGCTTTGATAGTATTGCCCAAGCACAAGGGGATCTCGCCCAAACTGCCGCAGCCATCAATGCGTTTCACTTTGCAGTAGCCGAAGCCTCGCATAACGTGGTGTTGTTGCATTTAGTGCGTGGTATGCAATCGTTACTCGAACAGAACGTGTTGCAGAACTTAACGGTATTGGTGCAAAAATCAGAAGTAAGTGAGCAACTGGGTGAGCATAGAAGGGTGCTGTTGGAGGCTGTTATTAATGGCAATCCAGAGCAAGCTCGTCTAGCCAGTAACGCGCACTTAGCGTTTATTGAAGAAGCATTACTTGAAGCGGGCAAAGAGCGTTCGCGCATCGAGCGTAGCTTAAGACGAACAAAGCAGCAGTAAGCGTGCTGATCACATTAAGACTGAATAATAAATTCGTATTTTAAACATAAGGAAAATTCCATATGTCTGAAGTCAATAAATTTGACGTAGACGCGTTAGAAACCCAAGAGTGGTTACAAGCGCTTGAGTCGGTAGTAAAAGAAGAAGGTGTTGAGCGCGCGCAGTTCTTGTTAGAGCAAGTACTTGAGCAAGCACGTCTTGAAGGCGTAGATATGCCAACTGGCACAACTACTAACTATGTGAATACCATTCCAGCGGACCAAGAACCTGCATATCCAGGTGATGTAAATATTGAGCGTCGTATTCGCTCAATCATTCGTTGGAATGCCATCATGATCGTATTACGTGCGTCAAAGAAAGATTTAGAACTTGGCGGACATATGGCGTCTTATCAGTCGTCAGCAGCATTCTATGAAATGTGTTTTAATCACTTTTTCCGCGCACCTAACGAGGTTGACGGTGGTGATTTAGTTTATTATCAAGGTCATATTTCACCGGGTATTTACGCTCGTGCATTCTTAGAAGGTCGTTTAACGGAAGAGCAGTTAGATAATTTCCGCCAAGAAGTAGACGGCAACGGCATTTCATCTTATCCACACCCTAAACTGATGCCTGAATTTTGGCAATTTCCTACGGTTTCTATGGGTCTGGGACCAATCGCTTCAATCTATCAGGCTCGATTCCTTAAATACTTGGACGGCCGTGGCTTAAAAGATACCAAGAACCAGCGTGTATATGCTTTCTTGGGTGATGGTGAGATGGATGAGCCAGAATCACGTGGTGCAATTTCATTCGCGGCACGTGAAAAACTCGACAACCTTTGTTACTTAATCAACTGTAACTTGCAACGCCTAGATGGCCCAGTAATGGGTAATGGTAAGATCATTCAAGAGCTTGAAGGTCTGTTTAGAGGTGCAGGTTGGAATGTGATCAAGGTAGTTTGGGGATCTGGTTGGGATAAGCTTATCGCTAAAGACACCACAGGCAAGCTACTTCAGTTGATGAACGAAACTATCGACGGTGACTATCAAACCTATAAAGCAAAAGATGGTGCGTACGTACGTGAGCATTTCTTTGGTCGCTACCCTGAAACAGCTGCGTTAGTTGCTGATATGACCGACGAAGAGATCTTCGCATTGAAGCGCGGTGGTCATGAGCCTTCAAAGCTATATGCGGCATTTAAAGCGGCGCAAGAAACTAAAGACCGTCCAACTGTGATCTTAGCTAAAACTGTAAAAGGTTATGGCATGGGTGAAGCGGCTGAAGGTAAAAACATTGCCCACCAAGTTAAGAAAATGGACATGACGCACGTAGAGCACCTACGTTCACGTCTTGGCCTGCAAGACTTGGTTGCTGACGACGAACTAGTTAATCTACCTTATTTGAAACTTGAAGAAGGTTCAAAAGAGTACGAATACTTGCACGCTCGTCGTAAAGCTTTACATGGCTATACACCTTCGCGTTTACCTAACTTCACCAAAGAGCTAACTCTACCTGAAGTCAACGCATTTGAGCCGCTGTTGCAAGAGCAAAAGCGTGATATTTCAACCACCATGGCATTTGTTCGTGCGCTTAATGTATTGTTGAAAGACAAAAACATTGGCCAAAACATCGTACCAATCATTGCTGATGAAGCGCGTACGTTCGGTATGGAAGGTTTATTCCGTCAAATCGGTATTTACAATCCACATGGCCAAAACTATACGCCACAAGACCGTGATATCGTTTCTTACTACAAAGAAGCAACTTCAGGTCAGGTTCTACAAGAAGGTATCAACGAACTAGGTGCTATGTCTTCATGGGTTGCAGCGGCAACATCATACAGCACCAACGACTTGCCGATGATACCATTCTACATTTACTACTCTATGTTTGGTTTCCAACGTGTTGGTGACATGGCATGGATGGCAGGTGACCAACAAGCTCGTGGTTTCTTACTAGGTGCAACTGCTGGCCGTACTACGCTCAATGGTGAAGGTCTACAACACGAAGACGGTCACTCGCATATTCAAGCAGGCACCGTGCCTAACTGTATCTCTTATGACCCGACATTTGGCTATGAAGTCGCGGTCATCATGCAAGACGGTATTCGTCGTATGTACGGTCCTGAGCAAGAAAATGTGTTCTACTACCTGACATTAATGAACGAAAATTATCACCAGCCAGCTATGCCAGAAGGCGCTGAAGAAGGTATCCGCAAGGGTATCTACAAGCTTGAAAGCAATGCCGGTGACAAAGCACATGTTCAGCTATTAGGCTCAGGCACTATTTTAAACGAAGTACGTAAAGCGGGTGTAATCCTAAGCGAAGAGTTTGGCATTGGTTCTGATGTATTCTCAGTGACGTCATTCAACGAATTGACACGTGATGGTCAAGACGCTGATCGTTTCAACATGTTAAACCCTGAGTCAGAAGCAAAAGTACCTTATATAACGTCTGTACTTGGTGAGTCACCAGCTATTGCGGCTACGGATTACATGAAAAACTATGCAGAGCAAGTACGTGCCTTTATGCCTAGTGTATCTTATAGAGTGCTAGGTACTGATGGATATGGTCGTTCAGACAGCCGTGAAAACTTACGTCGTCACTTTGAAGTTAATGCTGGATACGTTGTTGTTGCGGCACTAACAGAGCTTGTTAAGCAAGGCAAAGTTGAGAAGTCAATGGTGGTTGAAGCTATCAAGAAATTTGATATTGATGCTACCAAAACTAACCCACTTTACGCATAAGGGGCGTTACTAATGACAATCGAAATTCATGTTCCAGATATTGGTGCTGATGAAGTTGAAGTTACAGAGATCCTCGTAAAAGTTGGGGATTCGGTTAGCGAAGAGCAATCGCTTATCACGGTTGAAGGTGATAAGGCATCAATGGAAGTACCTGCTGCACAAGCAGGTACTGTTAAAGAGATCAAAATTAGTGAAGGTGATACGGTATCAACTGGCTCGCTTATCATGATCTTTGAAGCTGCCGATGGCGAGCAACAACAGAGTGAGCCTGCTACTGAAGAAAAGTCAGAGCCAGCAGCTGACTCATCTGACACGACTGAGTTACAAGAAGTACATGTACCAGATATCGGTGGTGATGAAGTTGAAGTGACCGAAATTATGGTTGCGGTTGGTGACAAAGTTGAAGCTGACCAATCAATTTTAAATGTTGAAGGTGATAAAGCTTCAATGGAAGTGCCAGCACCATTTGCAGGTACTGTTAAAGAAATCAAAGTTGAAGTTGGCGCTAAAGTCTCAACCGGTTCTTTGGTGTTTGTGTTTGAAACAGGCGCTACAGGCGGTGCTTCAGATAAGTCTGAGTCAGAATCTAAATCAGACTCAGCCAATACAGCAACATCGTCTGAACTAAAAGAAGTTCATGTGCCAGATATCGGCGGCGATGAAGTTGAAGTCACCGAGGTGATGGTATCGGTAGGTGATAGCGTTGCTGCAGACCAATCAATCCTAAACGTTGAAGGCGATAAAGCCGCAATGGAAGTACCGGCACCATTTGCGGGTACTGTTAAAGAAGTAAAGGTTGAAGTGGGCGCTAAAGTGTCAACTGGGTCTTTGGTATTTGTATTTGAAGTTGCAGGCAGCGCGCCTAAAAAATCAGCAGACAAGCCTGCTGAATCAAAACCAGCAGCTGCGTCAAGCGATGCACCGAAATCTTCAACGCCAGCAGCATCTAGTGTAAAAGAAGACTTTGAAGCAAATTCATCTTATGCGCATGCATCCCCAGTGGTTCGTCGTTTAGCACGCGAATTTGGGGTAAACCTAGCTCGTGTTAAAGGCACCGGTCGTAAAGGCCGTGTGATCAAAGAAGACGTACAAAATTACGTGAAAGAGCTTGTGAAGCAAGTTGAATCTGGCAAAGCTGCAAGTGGTAACGCTGGCGGCGGTGAGCTTGGACTGATCCCTTGGCCTAAGGTTGATTTTAGCAAGTTTGGTGAAATCGAAGAGAAGAAGCTTTCTCGTATCCAAAAACTTTCTGGTGCTAACTTACACCGTAACTGGGTTCAAATCCCACATGTTACACAGTTCGATGAAGCAGATATCACAGCGCTTGAAGCATTCCGTAAAGAGCAGAATGTACTGGCTGAGAAGAAGAAAATGGGCGTGAAGATCACTCCACTTGTCTTCGTGATGAAAGCAGCTGCGAAAGCGTTGGAAGACTTCCCAACGTTTAACTCTTCATTGTCAGAAGACGGTGAAAGCCTGATCTTGAAAAAGTACGTACACATTGGCATCGCGGTAGATACTCCAAATGGCTTGGTTGTACCTGTGGTACGTGACGTAAACAAAAAAGGTATTATTGAGCTTTCTCGCGAGTTAATGGAAATTTCAGCTAAAGCACGTGAAGGCAAGTTAACCTCGTCTGATATGCAAGGTGGTTGTTTTACTATCTCAAGCTTGGGTGGCATTGGTGGTACGGCATTTACGCCAATCGTGAATGCGCCAGAAGTCGCTATCTTAGGTGTGTCAAAGTCTGAGATGAAACCTAAGTGGAATGGTAAAGAGTTTGAGCCGCGCTTAATGGTGCCGCTAAGCTGCTCTTACGATCACCGTGTAATAGACGGTGCGCTAGCAGCCAAGTTTACTGTAACGCTTGCAAGCTACTTGAGCGATATTCGCCAATTAGTGATGTAATTTGTTGTCCCGCCTACTATTTAGGCGGGACATCTTTTTGTGCGGATGATACACTTTCGCACACTTAAAAACTCTCTCTGCCATGTACCGGTAATTTGTATGCGGCAGGCATTTTGGGTGCGGATACTCAAAAGAGTACAGTCCCGTTCGAATAATAGTTAAGGTAATAACATGAGCAACGAAATCAAAACTCAAGTTGTTGTACTAGGCGGTGGTCCTGGTGGTTACTCAGCAGCATTCCGTGCTGCGGATTTAGGTTTAGAAGTTACACTAATCGAATCTCGCAATACCCTAGGTGGTGTGTGCTTGAATGTTGGTTGTATTCCTTCAAAAGCATTGTTACACGTTGCTAAAGTCATCGATGATGCGGCAGAAATGTCATCACACGGTGTAACATTTGGCGCACCACAGATTGACTTAGACAAAATCCGTTCGTGGAAAGAGTCTGTTATTGGCCAGTTAACTGGTGGCTTAGACGGTATGGCTAAGATGCGTAAAGTAAAAGTAGTTAATGGCTACGGTAAATTTACAGGCGCAAACACCATTGCTGTTGAAGGTGAAGCGGGTACTACAACTGTTACTTTCGACAATGCTATTATTGCGGCGGGCTCTCAGCCAGTAAACCTACCTTTCATCCCTGAAGATGAGCGTGTAATTGATTCAACCGGCGCACTAGAACTTAAAGATGTACCAGAAAAGCTACTAGTACTAGGTGGTGGTATTATCGGTCTTGAGATGGGTACCGTTTATCGTGCACTTGGCTCACAAATCGACGTAGTTGAGTTTGCTGATCAATTAGTGCCAGCGGCTGACAAAGACGTTATCAAGATTTATCAGCGTTACGTTAAAGACAAGTTTAACGTTATGCTTTCTACAAAAGTTGTGGCTGTTGATGCAAAAGATGATGGCCTATACGTTACTTTTGAAGGTAAGAAAGCACCTGCTGAGCCAGTGCGTTATGACAAAGTATTAGTTGCTGTAGGTCGTACACCAAACGGTAAGTTGCTTGATGCTGATAAAGCAGGTATCAACGTTGACGAGCGTGGCTTCATCAACACTGACAAGCAAATGAAAACTAACGTTGATCACATTTTCGCAATTGGTGACATCGTAGGTCAGCCAATGCTTGCACACAAAGCGGTTCATGAAGGTCACGTTGCAGCAGAAGTTATCTCGGGCAAGAAGCATTTCTTTGATCCGAAATGCATCCCTTCAATCGCTTACACAGACCCAGAAATCGCATGGGTAGGTGTGACAGAGAAAGAAGCGAAAGAGCAGGGTCTGAGCATTGAAACAGCAGTATTCCCGTGGGCAGCATCTGGTCGTGCCATCGCTTCAGCACGCACAGAAGGTCAAACTAAGCTTATCTTTGATAAAGAGTCTGGCCGTGTGATCGGTGGTGCAATGGTTGGTATCAACGCAGGCGAAATGCTTGGTGAAATTGGTCTTGCTGTTGAAATGGGTGCTGACGGTGAAGATTTAGCACTGACCATTCACGCACACCCAACATTGAACGAGTCAATCGGTCTTGCAGCTGAGATTTTTGAAGGTTCAATCACTGATTTACCAAATAAAAAAGCAGTTAAGAAAAAGTAATGTAATTACTGATACTTGATGCTAAAAACCCAGCTTATGCTGGGTTTTTTATATCTTACGGCCACAAAAAGAAGTTGGCTTGTAGTGATACAGCTATCATCAACTAGGTGCGCTGGTTTACAATATACGGCTGAGCCGCGCCAAATGGGTTGTATGCTGTGGGTAGCGCCAATTAGATGTAGAGTAAGGTCAAAAATGTTTCAACCAGTTATTATTGCAGGTGGTGTCGGTACGCGTCTTTGGCCGTTATCCCGAGAAAAATACCCAAAGCAATTCCTCACGCTAACGGACTCAAAACACACCCTCTTTCAGGACACAGTGCTGCGTTTACAAGGGTTGCCACATTCCAGCCCATTAGTAATTTGTAACGAAGAACATCGTTTTATTACAGCGGAGCAGCTTAGACAAATAGATTGCTCCAATGCGCAGATCCTACTTGAACGTGAGGGACGCAACACAGCCCCCGCTATTGCTCTAGCCGCTTTTAAAGCGCTAGAAATGCAGGACGCTCCTGTTTTACTGGTATTGGCTGCAGACCATGTGATAGCTAATGGGGAGGCATTTGAGCAAGCGGTTGAAAAAGCACTTGTATTAGCTAAGAACGATCACTTAGTTACTTTTGGCATCGTGCCCACGCATCCACATACAGGCTATGGTTATATTAAAAGTGGGCAAGCGCAATCATCTTATGGTTATCGGGTTGATAGCTTTGTTGAAAAGCCCACGTTAGAGCTTGCCCAGCAGTACCTCAGTACTGGTCAATATTATTGGAACAGCGGTATGTTTATGTTCAAGGCAAGCCGCTATCTTGAAGAGTTAAAACTGTATCAGCAGGATATTTATACAGCGTGCAAAGCGGCGATGAGTGAGCAAAAGCCAGATCTAGACTTTATACGGATCAATCAAGAAGCATTTCACACATGTCCAAGTGACTCAATTGACTATGCGGTGATGGAGCATACGAAACATGCGATGGTCGTACCTTTGGACGCCTCCTGGAATGACGTTGGCGAGTTTGCCGCATTGTGGGATGTGTCACAAAGAGATGAGCAAGGGAATGTTGTCAAAGGTGATGTGAAAGCACTCGATACACAAAACACTTTAATACTCAGTGAAGATAAACTCGTGGCGACGCTGGGTGTACAAGACTTAGTGATCATCAATACTAAAGATGCATTGCTGGTTGCGCATAAAGACCATACCCAAAAGGTCAAGGAAATTGCTCATCAGTTACAAACAGAAAATAGACCTGAAGCGAGTATTCACCGCGAAGTGTATCGTCCGTGGGGAAAGTATGATGCCTTTGATCGTGGTGAGAGGTTCTTGGTTAAACGTATTACTGTTAAACCCGGTGCTAAGTTATCTAAGCAGATGCATCATCATCGTTCAGAGCACTGGGTTGTTGTTGCTGGTACGGCTAAAGTACTCATTGGAGAGAAAGAGCAATATATCGCTGAAAATGAGTCTGTGTATATTCCAATTGCTGAGGTTCATGCGTTGGAAAACCCTGGCAAGGTTGATTTAGAGCTAATCGAAGTACAGTCAGGGGCCTATTTGGATGAAGATGATATAGTCCGGTTTGATGACCAATATGGTCGAAGCTGACATGTACAGTAATGAAGTGATTGCTCAAAGTGGCGTACGCTTTGGAACAAGTGGCGTAAGAGGCAAGGTTAGTCAGTTTACGCCTGAAGTTTGCATGGCATTGACTATGGCATTTTTGGCTATTCAAAAACCAGTGAAACGTGTTGCGGTAGCAATCGATAACCGCCCCAGTAGCCCACAGATAGCAAGGTCATGTATCAGTGCGCTTAAATTTTATGGCTGTGATGTTGAGTATTATGGTGTTATTCCCACTCCGGCATTGGCTTACGCTGCTCAATTACAAGATATTCCGGCCATTATGATCACGGGGAGTCATATTCCTTATGACCGCAATGGCATCAAATTTTATTTCGCAAAGGGTGAGATCAGCAAAGCTGATGAACTGGCGATTATCAATGCGGCTGTAGATGTGCCACAAGTACCGGTGGCTAAATTACCCGAAGTAAATGATTATGCGAAGCTGCAATATATAAAACGGTATGTTGATTATTTCCCAGCTGATTGTCTTGAAGGTCAGCATATTGGTATCTACCAGCATAGCAGTGCCGGTCGAGACATATATCCGTTGATATTGCGGGCTTTGGGGGCTCAGGTGACTTTAGTAGGGCGCAGTGAGCAATTTGTGCCGATAGACACGGAAGCCGTTGCACAATCAGACCGTAATCAAGCTCGACAGTGGGTGCTGTCGCACAAGTTCGATGCGCTATTTACCACAGACGGTGATGGCGATAGAGCGTTGCTTGCCGACGAACAGGGGCACTTTTTGGCAGGGGATATATTGTCGTTGTTGGCAGCGAAATATTTAATGATAGAAGCGCTCGCTATTCCGGTTAACTGCAATACTTCCATCGAAGCTTCTGGTGCTTTTAAACAAGTAAAACGCACAAAGATTGGCTCGCCCTATGTGATAGCGGGTGTTGTCGATTTAAAAAAAGAGCATCGCCGAGTTGCAGGGTTTGAAGCCAATGGCGGTTTTTTACTCGGCTGCGATGTGAGCGACAATGAAAAAGTACTACAACGCCTACCAACGCGTGATGCCGTGCTACCTGTATTATGCGCTTTAGCAAACTTAACTAGCCACACGTTAAGTCAGGTTGTTGTGGAGATGACACAAAGGTATACCCACAGTGACAGATTGCAAAACTTTACGCAGCATAGAAGCGCTCAGGTTATGCAATTGGCAACTACCAACCCGGGCAAGCTGCTTGAGCGTTTGCATATCTCTTATCAAGGTGAGCTAGAGCTAGATACAACTGATGGTGTGCGGATCACGCTATCAGGTGAAGGAGATATTGTTCATATTAGGCCATCGGGGAATGCGCCAGAGTTCAGGTGTTACGCCGAATCGGCCGATAAAGCCAAAGCAAAAAGATTGGTAGCAGATGTGCTTTGTGGCATTAAAGCGATATTTTGAAATAGCCCAGATTTAACTAAATACCATTAGCCTAACAGATCCTGACCTTCGTCAGGAAGACGGCATGTGTGTTTGGGAAATGTCGTCTTCCTAGTTGGTTTAGTCGTTCTAAACTTGTTTTGTCATTTTGAATTTGTTTTGTCATTTTGAACTTGTTTCAGAATCAAATCACCTTTAGCAAATGGCATTAAGGGTTTATTGGACTTAT
The DNA here is from genome assembly GCF_001854475.1 of Pseudoalteromonas byunsanensis. Classification (GTDB taxonomy): domain Bacteria; phylum Pseudomonadota; class Gammaproteobacteria; order Enterobacterales; family Alteromonadaceae; genus Pseudoalteromonas; species Pseudoalteromonas byunsanensis. The sequence goes on along the minus strand of NZ_MNAN01000035.1, from coordinate 363,424 downwards.
TGTGTTTAGTGAACGCTCAACGCCAGTTGGTGATATAACCCAATCCCTATGATCACGTTAAATGGAAATGTTAGCCCCAATGAGCTGAGCATTGCCAGACCTATATCCGCATCAGGAATGGCTGCTTTAATAGCTGCGGGAGCGGCAATGTAGGATGCGCTTGCAACAAGACTGGCCAATATAACCACAGAGCCCAGCTCTAGAGCTAACAAAATACCGACCCCCACGCCAATGCTACCAAGTACGACTGGGATTAAGAGGGCAAAGATTGCCAGTTTCCAATGATGCCAAGGCGTCGGTCGGAGCGTTTGCGCTGCGGTAAGCCCCATTTCTAATAAAAATAGTGCTAATACAACCTTAAAACTATTGGTCAGTAGGCTGGTGACTTGGCTACCTTGTTGAGTACCATACATCATGCCGATGATGACGCCGCCCACTAACAATATAACGCTTTTATTGGTGAGTGTTTCATGCCACAAATGCTTAAGTGACAGTGCGCTCTGAGCGTTGGCATTTTCTCCAAAACGACGATACAGCAAAAGCCCGACAATAATGGCGGGAAGTTCAAGTAAAACTAGATATAGAGTTACTTCCGCACCCACCTGAAGGTGTTGCGACTCGGCATAAGCCAAAGCAACAGCAAAGGTACCGGCACTTACTGAACCGTAGTGAGCGGCAATACTGGCACTATTTGCTGTGGAAAGTTTAATGATGTGTTTAAGTACTGGATAAAGCGTTAAGGGGATCAGTGCGCCAAGTAGGATAACGGTGAGCATTTGTGGCAGCAGTGTCCAACTAAGATTGCCGTGAAGTACCATGCCGCCTTTTAAACCAATGGTCAGCATGAGCAGTAGGCTTAGCGTTTCGTATGTTGCCTTAGGGATTGCTAGATCGGAACGCAGTACTCCAGCAATGAGTCCTAGAATGAAAAACATGACTACAATATCAGGCATTGTGTACTCCTCGCTCATATCAATGTGTAGACAAGATCTTAGAGTGTATTTAAGATAGATAAAAATAAAATGTTTACTAAGTTAGTATAGATAAATATCTATGGGTTGAGGAATGGATTTAAGGCATGTGTCATTTCGACTGTTAGAAGTGTTTATGAGTGTCGTGAAAAGTGGCTCGGTAAGTGAAACCGCTCGCCGTTTACATCTGACGCAACCAACGGTGTCCTTACAAATTAAGCGTTTGCAAGAAAGCGTTGCGGAACCACTATTTTATACTTATCAGCAACGTTTGCATCCCACAGACGCTGGGCAGAGGTTATTTCAAACCTGTCAGCAGGTGTTTGGCCACTTTGAAGATTATCAAGGGTACTTAGATGAACTTCGTGGTGGAGAGCGAGGGCATTGTCGTATCGCAATGGTCAATACCGCACAATATATTTTGCCTAAGTTATATGGGCCCTTTAGTGCCACTCATCCAAATGTTGAGATGCATGTTGAAGTTGGTAATCGTGCCCATGTGCTGAACCGTTTTGAGCGCGGTGAAGATGATCTTTATGTGTTTAGTCATCCTCCGACACTTGAGCATGCACAGGCCGCGAGATTTTTGAAAAACCCGTTGGTATTTATCGCTCCGAAAAGTCACCCTTTGTCACACAAAGGAGAGCTTTCACTCGTTGACGTTGTCAAATATCGCTTCTTGTTGCGAGAACCAGGTTCGGCAACGCGGATGTTGTTTGAAAGTGAGCTGCAAAGTCGAGGTTTGGTATTGTCCAATAGTGTAAAAATGGCCAGTAATGAAGCTATCCGTGAGGCGGTGAGTGCAGGAATGGGGGTTGCGGTGCTTTCTGAGCATGTATTGGGGCAAGATCAATCTAATATTGTAAAGTTAGATGTATGCGATACCTGTTTAGCAAGTCACTGGTATTTTGTTGTGCGAACCGATAGACATATTTCTCATGCAGCTAAATCGTTTTTACACTTTGCCACGTCACACCTTGAGCGTTATCTAGATAGTCCGTGGACTGAAAACCAGTTGCATCTATTGAATGTGACAGAGCAAAAGTCTTAATGACTTGCTCCGTCGTAGTATTGGCTAAACGCGTTTTCTGAATTGCTCTAACTCGAAATCAAATTCATCCGGTTCGACAATCAAACCTTCTTGATCGGGGATAGGAAATATGGCAATAGATAGCTCATCGTCGGCCAGTCCATCGGTCCATTTGTCATGCCATTTTTTTAGGCTAATGGCTTGAGGCTCACAGTCTTTCCACTCACCCGTTGCCCATAATTCGGCAAACTCTTTGTTGGGCCAAACAGGCACACAATCTTCACTGTCACTATTGAGCATCACACAGCCATGTTCATCAGTCAAAATCCAAATCTTTTCGCTTTGGGTGACTTCTTTTATTAAGTATTTATAACGTTGCGCATTATCATTACTTAAAATCGCTTTGATACGTTCTGGGTTAATGGGCGTATTCATATTTTTATCCATTATTAGTAGCCGACGGCGAATAAGTTAATCTTAGCCTAAGTTTTTCCGATATAGCACAGCTTCCACATCACCTAGTGGATCGCGATGGATATATTCTTTAACAAAGGACATTCCCAGTTTTTTCATTATGTTAATTGAAGCTTCGTTATTAGCAAGCGCTGTAGCTGAGAATGACACTATGGTTGGGTTGGTGCTAAGAGCTTGTGCGATATGTGAAGCGGCTTCAGTGGCGTAGCCTTTTCCCCATGTACATTGCTTGAAACGCCAACCGAGTTCTAAGTCGCTATCATCTCGTTCACCGTTAAAAAATCCCATAGGGCGTACTAATACCCAACCGATAAACTGTTGTGTGTTTGACACGTTTACTTGCCAAAGCCCCCAGCCTTGCGCGGGATTACTGAAGGCATTCAAACGGGGAATGAAGATATTCTCGATGTCCTCCATGGTGTTGGGTGTACCGCCATTGATATATTTCATCACAGCAGGGTCTTGGTCGAGTTCAAATAACAACTGTGCGTCATTTGCATCCATGAGGCGGTAGCTCAAGCGTTCTGAGTTGGTAATATTCATCTTATCTCCTTACTGCTTTTATATGTGAATTTGATTACAATACGCGCCCAATCTACATGAGGGTGTTCAGTGAACAATTCTGTATTGGCTTTACGCCAACAGCAAATAGCCGCGGCCAAACGTGAATATAAGGCCAGAGGTTCAAAACTAAGTCGTTGTGAAACCTGCTTGTTAGCACAAAGTTTGTGCATATGTAGCGGTATTCGTGTGGCAAACGACTGTCATAGTGCGGTGTGCTTGATAATGTACCATAATGAGAGTTTCAAGCCATCAAATACTGGGCGCTTAATCGCGGATATTATTCCTGATAATCACGCCTTTAGGTGGGATAGAACAGAACCAGACCCTGCATTGCTTGCGCTATTAGGTGAGCCCAAGTATCAGCCTATTTTAGTATTTCCCGCCGACAATGTAGAAGATAAACGTGTAATTGAACGTGTGATTAGAGAAGAGAATAAAACGCCTCTGTATATTTTCTTGGATGGTACTTGGCGTGAAGCAAAAAAGATGTTTCGAAAAAGCCCCTATTTAGAGAACGTTCCGGTACTGTCTATTTCGCCTCAGTCTTTATCAGACTATAAATTACGTGTTGCACCTCATGCGCACCAGTTAGGAACCGCAGAGGTAGCATGTGTGGTGTTGGAGCAAAACGGTGAAGTTGAGGCTGCGAATCTACTTACTGAACATTTTATTGATTTTCGCGATGCATATTTAAAGGGCAAGCGGCAAAAAGGTTAAAGGCCACGGCTACAACTATGATTTACCTACGTTGATGTATGTTAGCAGTTGTATTTGAAAGCTAAAGGCTGCTAGGTAGCGTTTTAAAAAGCTAAATAATGAAGGGCTGGAAACAAAGAAGCGCGACTCAATGAGTCGCGCTGACGGAATCTTTTATAGCGTCCTGCTATGTTGAAATTATCAACTCCTAATTTCGTCCATTTCCTTGGTTTCGCTTAGCGTTATGTTTCTGCGAAATCTAGCTTCCTGCTAATGTCCTCATCTTCCTTGCGCTCCATGCGCTCCTTCCTTTGATAACAGCGTCCAGCTGTATTTCCCTAGCCAACGTCCCTTTGAGTCCTTGTTATGAGCTAATAGCTCTAATCCTGTTAACCTAATCCTCGGACTTCCAATTTCCACATGAGAAGCTAATTAACTCTCATCGCCACTCCTGTAGCGTGTCCTTTTTGCATCATTGCAACGATAGGAACTTCCTGTTCACATCAACTCGACACTACACGCGTCCATCGTGTTTCTTCCATTTTGCTTACCTTCCTAGTAAGCTGGGTATCCGACCCGAATTATCAGCTTGCTATTAAACCGATGTTCTCCTGAACTTGTTACTAAGTATAAGCAATTCTGGGTTGCGTTCTAGGTAGCCAGTACTTATTAAATTTGGATTTAATAAGTTGTAATTTGTCAATATACTTAATATTCATGTGGTTATGTTTTTTTTGGTGATAAATGCAGCATAAGCTTCCTTGATCGCCTAGTGCTCAGTGAGATATATCTCACAAGTAAATTCCAATCTGGCGCAATTGTTCACTGAGATGCAGGTGAATAGTCAGGCCGAACGGGTGTACAATACCTCGATACAGGTTAGAATTGCCTGAAATAAGAATAAACAATATATTGGAGCTTGATTATGAAGCGACTGCTCGCTGTTCTTTTTACCACGTTAGTATGTACGCCGGTTATGGCCGATGAAGAAGTAAATATTTACTCTTTTCGTCAACCTTTTTTGATCCAACCTATTTTAGATAAATTCACGGCACAAACTGGTATTAAAACTAATGTGGTTTTTGCTAAAAAGGGTTTAATTGAGCGCGTAAAACGTGAGGGTAAACATAGCAGAGCGGATCTGGTGTTAACGTCGAATTTTAGCGCACTGATCCAGCTAGAAGAGCTTGAGCTTACGCAGCCGATAAAAAGTGAGCAAGTTGCTCAGAGTATCCCAGCCGCATTTAGAGACCCGCAAGGCGATTGGGTTGCGTTGACTAAACGCGTGCGTAATGTGTATTCATCAAAAGAGCGTTTGGGAGAGTTAAAGTCTCTAACTTACGAATCGTTAGCAGAGCCAAAATATCGAGGCAAAATCTGTACGCGCTCAGGCAAGCACCCATACAATTTGGGGTTAGTTGCTTCTATGGTAGCGCACCACGGTGAAGCTTATACTAAACAGTGGCTGTTAGATGTAAAAGCGAATTTAGCGCGTAAACCACAGGGCAACGACAGGGCTCAAGTTAAAGCTGTTAAAGAAGGGTTATGTGATTTAGCGCTAGGCAATAGTTACTATTTCGGAAAAATGTTGACGGATGAAAAGCAAAAAGCTTGGGCGGATTCTGTATTTATCAACTTTCCAAATCAAGAAAACCGAGGTTCACACTTGAATGTTTCAGGTGTGGTAATGACAAAATATGCAAAAAACCCCGCTAATGCTCTAAAACTAATTGAGTTTATGACCAGTGATGAAGCGCAAAACATGTATGCTTCGGTTAATATGGAGTATCCAGTAAAGCCCGGTGTGAAATTGTCACCATTGGTTGAATCATGGGGCACATTTAAAGAAGACGCTTTGGCGCTATCAGAGATCGCAAAATATCGCCCAGTAGCACTTAGACTGATTGATGAAGTTAAGTTCGATCTGTAAAACAAGGGGTTGATGTTTGTCTAGGTGGCAAGTCATTGCTTGGTCGATAGGCGTGTGCTTATCGACTCCATTGGCGTTTTTAATTTTTGAATCACTACAAGGCGACTCGGAGGTCTTTTCTCACCTTTGGGATACCGTCTTGTGGGATTACATCAGTAATACCGTATTACTTATTTTAGGTGTAATAGCTTTAAGTTGTATCATTGCACTCCCTTTGGGATGGCTTGCCGCGTATTGCCAGTTCCCTGGGCAGCGCTTTTTTGAATGGGCAATGATGCTGCCTCTGGCGATGCCCACTTATATTATTGCTTATATTTACACCGATTTACTAGACTATGCGGGCCCTGTGCAAGTGGCACTGCGTAGCTGGTTTGGTTGGCAGTCGCCTGCAGATTACTGGTTTTTTGATATTCGTACCTTACCAGGTGCTATTGTGATGATAGCGTTGGTACTGTATCCCTACTTATATTTGATTTTCAAAACAGCATTACGTGAGCAGTCCTTTAAATTGGTTCAGGCCAGTCAACTGATGGGCTTAAATCCTATACAGAGCTTTTTTAAAGTCAGTCTACCGCTCGCGCGAGGTGCTGTAGTGGCAGCGCTGGCGTTGATCAGTATGGAAACCATGGCTGATTTTGCCACGGTCCACTATTTTGCAGTGAGTACCCTAACAACAGCAGTATATGACACTTGGTTAGGATATTACTCGTTGACTGCCGCGGCGAAAATCTCAGGTATCATGCTACTGTTTCTATTTGTATCGTTATTACTAGAGCGCTTTAGTAGAAAAAATAATACCATTCACGAGCGTCAGGTGAGTATCAATGAAGAAGCACTGTATTGTCTTACTGGCAAGCGAGCCTGGTTAGCAACGGCGTATTGTGCACTTATCTTGCTCATTGCATTTGTGCTACCTGTTACCATTTTACTTGGCTATGCCATTGATTACTTTGACCAAGCTTGGAGTAATGAGTTTTTCGTCTACGCGTGGCAAAGTTTGAAAATTGCAATTTGGGTCAGCGTTGTGGCGGTTTTGTTAAGCTTGTTGGTGGTGTTTTACCAGCGCATAGGCGCTAATGCCAGTAAAAACGTACCAGGCAGATTTGCCAGTACGGGCTATGCACTACCAGGAACTGTTTTGGCTATTGCCGTCCTGCTCCCTTTAACACTGTTAGATAATAAGCTGAATCAGTGGTTTGCGAATACAAACTTCGAACCCGGCCTACTACTTAGCGGCAGCATTTTCGCAATGATCTTCGCTTATATTGTGCGCTTTTATGCCATTGCACACGGCGCAGTTGAATCTAGTTATGTGAGGATCAGCCCCTCACTCGATATGGCAAGCCAGAGTATGGGTAAGAATTTGCTACAAACCCTGAGCTTGGTACACCTTCCATTATTACGCCGTGGCATACTTACAGCGGCTTTGCTGGTTTTTATTGAATGTATGAAAGAGTTGCCCGCTGCATTGCTGTTGAGGCCATTTAACTACGAAACGCTCGCCACTCATGTGTTTCAATACGTCAGTGATGAGCAGTTGGAGCTGGCTTCTATTTCGGCCTTATTTATTGTATTAGTGGGTTTGATACCGCTGTATATCGTTAATCGTTCAATGGAACAACACCGCTCATGAGTAGTCTTGTATTAGAAAAGGTATCGTATCAATATCAGCAGCAAGCTGTGATTTCTCAGTTAGACCTTAGTGTGGAGCACAATGAAATTGTGTGTTTACTAGGTGCAAGTGGATGCGGAAAAACAACCACGTTAAAAGCAATCGCTGGGCTTATCAAACCACAGCAGGGGCGTATTTCTATTCATGGTCAATGTATGAGTCATAAGCAGCTTTTTGTTTCGCCTCAACACCGTAATATTGGCATGATGTTTCAGGATTATGCGCTTTTTCCTCACCTTAATGTGGCTCAGAACATTGCTTTTGGTTTATCTAAACTAAATAAATCGGAGCGTAATAGGCGTGTGGCACAAATGATGGAGTTGGTGCGTTTAGAGGGATTAGAGAAGCGTTACCCGCACGAGTTGTCGGGTGGCCAACAGCAGCGAGTTGCTATTGCAAGGGCACTTGCATATCGACCTAACTTATTGCTGTTGGATGAGCCATTTTCAAATATTGATACTCAAGTGCGCTTTCAATTGATCAACGATATTCGCAGCATCATCAAAGACCAAAAAGTTTCTGCGATATTTGTGAGCCACTCCAAGGATGAGGCATTTGCTTTTGCAGATAAACTTGCCATTATGCATGAAGGCAGGATTGCGCAACTGGACAGCGCCAAGAACTTGTTCCAAAAACCTAAAACGAAAGCTGTTGCTGAGTTTTTAGGAAGAGGTATTTATCTAGATGCAACCCGTTACAACGGACAGAGTGTGACTACAAAATTTGGTGAAGTTAGCTCATCTATTTCTTTGCCTGAGTCAGAGCAACACGGGCAAATTTATGTACGTCCACAACATATTGAACTGGTCAATGCACCCCAGGGACAGGTAGAAATATTGCAACAACGATTCATTGGCACAGAATACGTCTATCATATAAAGGTAGCCGATCAACAACTTGAAGTTCCGGCACCCGCAGAGCAATTATTAGATACAAATCAACCTGTCTCTTTAAAAATTAAAGCACATGCGGTAAATTTCTTTTCTTAACACTTGATGAACAAAAGGAAAAAGCATGGCGCAAGCACAATCTGGGGTCTGTGCTGAGGCAAACCTACATGGGCTGCATTTATTTTTTAATGTACTGGAGGGCCAGGATGAGGTCGTCCGTGCTGCGCTGGCTAACTGCGAACGATTACAAAATGAATTGAGCGATAGATTCTCTGAATCTATGGTTTCGAGCTTTGTTGCCATAGGGGCTCAATATTGGCCACATATCTATCCGGAGTTCATACCTGAACAGCTAAAGAGTTTTCCTAATGTGACCAGCTCTGAACATGTGGTTCACTCTCAACCATTTGATTTACTTTATGTGATCCGCTCAGATAGAGAGGATGTAAATCATCTATTTGCTCAAAGTGTACTACATATGTTGGCACCAAGTGTGGAGCTGGTGGCGCATGTCCGCGGTTTTCGCTTTTTAGATGGCAGAGACTTTAACGGCTTTGTATACGGTGGCAATGCGCCGCATGGTCGTTTTAAACGCCAAGTTGCCTTGGTTAATAATCCTCAAAGTCGAGATGACCAAGGAAGTTATGTGCATGTTATGCGGGTTAAGTTCGATATTGATGCATGGCAACGTTTACCTTTGGATGAACAAGAGCAGCTAATGGGCCGTACGCGGCTAGATAATATCTTGCTTGAGCCCGTACAACCCGATAGCCATGCAACTTTGACTGAATTAAAAGGTGAAAATGGATTGGCGTTGGTGCTTGACCAAAGTATGCCGTTTGGTGATGTGTTTGAGCAGGGGAGTTTGTGGCTAAGTTGTGCTGCTAACGGCGCAGGCTTTGAACAGATTCTATCTTCTAGGTTAGGAAACGGGCAGTGTTATGATCCGTTACTAGATTACAGCCAAGCAGATATGGGAGCGGCTTTCTTTGCGCCGTCTATCCAGTTTTTGAATGACATGGCCAAGCTGTGTGAGCAGTAGAAGCTGTGATAGCCACAGCTCCTTTTTAGCGATTAAACGTTATCAAACAGTGTTTTTACACGCTCTAGTGTTTCATCGATTTCAGATATTTTAGCAGGGGCAATAAAAATAGTGTCATCACCTGCTATGGTTCCTAATACGCCATCAGCAGTGCCTAAAGAGTCAAGCAGTCGAGCTATCAGTTGTGCAGCACCAGGGCTGGTACGGATGATGATCATCATTTCGTTATGCATAATATCAATAACTAGCTGACGCAATGGGCTTTTCGCGGTTGGTACGCCCATTTCCGCGGGCAAACAATAAACCATTTCTTGCTTAGCATTACGTGTACGTACCGCGCCAAATTTGCTCAGCATACGAGATACTTTACTTTGGCTAACATTATCAAAGCCTTGCTCTTTTAAGGCGTCGACAATCTCGCCTTGAGAACCGAAGTTTTCTTCTTTTAATAGAGCCTTAAAGGCTTTAATCAAGGCTTCTTGCTTTTCTTGTGGTTGCATAATGTTTCATTTCTTCTAAAGCGGTCTTGGGATTTTACACAAAACTGCAGTGTTACCCAAATTTTCACAATGAAATGTGCTTGGTTCTGCATAGCAAAGATTGTATACAGCTATGCGTAAAGGGCAAAGTGCCAAAAGCTTTACAACTATAGTCGAAAAAATCATGAAAATAACTCGGATTAATTTGTCTTTAGCGGCGCTTTTCATTATCTTTACAGCTCATTCAATTCCACCTTCAAATTATGGAGAATTCACATGAAAGTTGCTGTATTAGGTGCCGCTGGCGGTATCGGTCAAGCTTTATCGCTTTTACTAAAAAATGGCTTGCCTGCAGGCTCTGAGCTAGCACTATACGATGTTGCACCAGTTGTTCCTGGTGTAGCGGTTGACCTTTCTCACATTCCAACTGCAGTTAAAGTTGCAGGTTTTGGTGCTGATGATTTAGACGCTGCGTTAGTTGACGCTGATATCGTACTTATCCCTGCGGGTATGCCTCGCAAGCCTGGTATGGACCGTGCGGACCTTTTCAACGTAAACGCGGGTATCATCAAGACCTTGGCTGAAGGTATTGTTAAAAACTGTCCGAAAGCACTAGTTGGTGTTATTACAAACCCAGTAAATGGCACGGTTCCAATCGTTGCTGAAGTATTCAAAAAAGCGGGTACATATGACGCATCACGCGTATTCGGTGTAACGACACTTGACGTTATTCGTTCAGAAGCATTTGTTGCTGAACTAAAAGGTGTTGATGTATCACAAGTGAAAGTACCAGTTATTGGTGGTCACTCAGGCACAACTATCCTACCTCTACTTTCTCAGGTTGAAGGTGTAACTTTCACTGATGAAGAAGTTGCAGCGCTTACACCACGTATCCAAAACGCAGGTACTGAAGTAGTGAATGCTAAAGCGGGTGGTGGTTCTGCAACGCTTTCAATGGGTGCTGCTGCTGCACGTTTTTGTTTCTCACTTGTAAAAGGCTTGCAAGGCGAGAGCAATGTTGTTGATTACGCTTATGTTGCTGTTGAAAATGGTGATGCACCTTACTTCGCTCACCCAGTACGTCTAGGTAAGAACGGTGTTGAAGAAATCCTGTCTTACGGCGAGCTGAGCGCTTTCGAGCAAAAAGCTAAAGAAGACATGCTTGAAACATTAAATAAAGACATCCAAGAGGGTGTTGACTTCATGGCTAAGTAAGCCTGACCAAGTTGTAAAAAAGCCCGCTGTAGCGGGCTTTTTTGTTTTCCTTTTGAGCTTAGCTTATAAAGCAGCCCGCGAGTTATATTCTAGTCCTTCTTGAAGGCTCAACTTGGTGCAGGTATCGTGTAAAGGTGTCTTTTGGGCGAGCAAGGTTATTTTGCGCCAGTGTTTTAGATGCCATACCTCTGTGGTTACTCCCATGAGTGAGTAAGTGGAGTAATATCTCTGCGACCGAAAGTTGCCCAGTATCACCATCGACAAACTTAAAAGAAATAGACCTGTTTAGTTCTTTCTCGGATGCTGACTGCGCATAATCCACTAGCCATGCGTCATTTTGAGCCATTGTCTCGCGTAGCTCTGATAATGTTGGTGTCTCGACAGTGTTATCTGCACTATATTTTTCAGGTTCACCTAAAATTCGGCTAATAAAAAGGCTATCAACCACCGTGGTATGATTTAAGATCCTAATGAAAAATGTACCATCACTTTCTGGAAGTTGTGAGAATTGTTGTTCGCCAAGATTAAGTAGCTCAGTATTTGCCCATTTTTTATATTGAAACGCTTTAGCAAATTGCATCTTTTCTCCATTTTTATTATTTTTTGAGCTGCTTAAATAAACCTACAATAGGCTGTTTGGAAGCATTGTTAGAATCACTTTTGTAATAAGCTGAGTATTCTATCGACATAGCTATCACCAGCCAGTATATGGGTGTTGCTATGATTTGCTCCGCTGACTGGCATTATTTTTTCTAGAGGTAAACCATCCATTTTATTTACTAGCTCATGGTAATTTATCATGAGGTCTTCTTCTCCTTGAAATATATAAAATTCTACGTCATTGAGAGCAAACAAACTGGATTTTAAATCATGTTTGAACGGGAGTATTTTATCTATGGGTAATAACAGCAGTGGTTTGGTTAAAGTCCGTTTTCCTAACTGATATCTAACAACAGACTCTAATGAAACGCCAACAGAATCCAATACCAGAGCTTTAGGGGGAAGGTTTTTGGCAGTTTCAATTGCCAATGCCGCTCCGAGTGATCTGCCCACAAAAATGGATTTGTCGATACGACAAGAGGTCTGTATTTCTAGCTGTTTAAGTGCCTGTTCGATATGGGCCGCAACATTCGATAGCCGACTTTTACCACTTGCTCCCTCATATCCGGGGTAAGAAATTGCATGTACGCTAGCGCCTTGAGAAGTAAAACGATTAAACAACTCATTTTCATATCTGCGTATTCCGCCGCTTCGACCAGGGAAAAATACGATACACGCTTGTATATTATTTTTAGCATAACTTCTAATGAGAATTTCATTTGTGGCAAAAGGAATGGACAGTAATGAGGTTTCTTGAGTTTGCTCTTGTACAGCAGGCTTAAACACCAATTCATCTAAGTAAAAGCGCAGCGTGACAATACCAATCGTAAAATATAATACCATGATCGATAGAAACACATAGCTTGCTTTTATTAGGGCAATCATAACATCCAGTTAATGTATTAAATTGAATTGGTTAGCATAAATGACGAATGTATATAAGCCAATTGTATTTTGCCCTTGCTATTATGAACAGAAGGTTGGATAAGCGACGAAGTTACCCCATCCAATTTTGCAGCAAGAGTTATGTTATAAAAGAAGGTAGCCGTTATTCGGTAGTCGCTATTCGGTAGTCGCTATTCGGTAGTCGCTACTTGTTAAGTGTTTTTTGCAATGCCCATCAATACTTGCATCGTGCCACTTTTACTCGTAAGTGAGAATGCCTCACAAACACGTACAGCGCAAAGGCCTACATTCGCATAGGTATTGGTAATGATTTCATTGGTAAAACCAAAATCTTCCTCTTCATTGCTTCGCTTCCAATCCCACTGAATAAATGTACCGCCTTCTTTTAAAAGCAGCTTAAGTGTGGATAAGGTGTTCTCATAATCAGGCACAAATGCACATACTGATGATGCCACAATTAAATCGAAGCGGGGCTCAAAAATAGCATGGTTATTGATTGAGTCTTTTGAGATTTCGCAGGCTAGTGAATCTACATTATGTATATTTTTACGCCTTAAGGCTTCAATCATTTTCGCTGAAGCATCAACAGCAACGACCGATGAAGCAACATGCGCGATTTTCTCAGTGAGTAGCCCCGTTCCACAGCCAAAGTCTAAAACACGCAAACCTTCTAGATCTATAAATTCACACAGTGAATCAAATGCCTTTTCACTGTAGTTAATGACATCGGAATTAGTATCCCACCCATCTGCGTAATCGTCCCAACTATCACTCATTTTGTTTTCCTATTTTTGAAAAGTGTACCTTAACCACAAGTTGCATGTTAGACGATTAGCAACATAACATGAAAGATAATTGTTTGAGGGCCATTTCAGTCAGTAGGTTGAAGAAGATGCGAAGCCGTGGCATCCAACGAGGCTTTAAAAACTGCTACTTGGGAGCTGCTATTATTTACCTTACAGGTTTACTATGGCCAAGCCAAATAAGTTATAAAAATTACTGTTTAAGAGCAACAAAAAAGGCCTCAATTGAGACCTTTTTTGTTATGCAAAGCAAACTACTTATTTATGTAGTGCCAGTTGAAGCGTTCTGTTGCGTTCCAGCTTAGCCAGCATCTCTTTGGCAATTGGTTTAAACGCGGCCATTTCAGCTGCCGGTAGTGGTTGTGACTTTGGTAGCTCTACTGTTTTAGGGTTACGGTGAACCCCGTTTACCAAGAATTCATAGTGTAAGTGAGCACCCGTTACACGGCCCGTAGCGCCGACAGTACCAATTTTCTGGCCCTGTTTTACTTTTTGGCCAGTTTTTACCATGCGTTTGTTAAGGTGCAGGTATTTAGTAACGTACTTGTTACCATGCTCAATAAAGACATAGTTACCGTTTAAGTTGTTACGACCTGACTTGATCACTTTACCATCACCAGATGAAACAACAGGGGTACCGGTGCGAGCCGCGTAGTCTATCCCTCTGTGTGCTGACACTCTGCCCGTTACTGGGTGCTTACGGCGAGGGTTAAAGCTTGAGCTGATATATTTGAAGTTAACAGGCGCACGAAGAAACGCTTTCTTCATGCTGCGGCCTTCAGGGGTATAGAAGTTACCATCAGTATGGCGTATCGCGCTGTAGCGTTCACCTTGGTTGATGAACTCAGCAGCAATAATTTTGCCAGTGCCAATTTCTTCGCCATCTACAAAGTGTGATTCGAAAATGATAGAAAACTCATCACCCTTTCTAATATCGTTGGCAAAGTCTACATCCCAGCCAAAAATATCTGCAAAGTTCATTATTTGACGCTCAGATAATCCCGATGTAATACCAGCGGTCCAAAAACTTGAGGTTATCTCACCGCCTGCGGATTTAGCTACAGTTTCAATTTCCTTACTTTGGATAGCTGTTTCATATTGAGCTTCATCATTGAGGGTCACGAATAAGGTATCGGTTTTTGATAGCACATACTTGAGCTGAGCTAATTGGCCTTTATCGTCAGTTGCAAAACTTAAAACCTCACCAGGGTGGATCTTAGTCAGTTTGCGAGTTTCTTCGTTTGTGTTAACAATCTGGTGCAGGGTCTGTGCCGAAAAGCCTGCTCGTTTAAAAATAACCGCTAGGCTATCACCGGACTTAACTTCATGATCAGTGTACGTATATTCTACTTTCTTGGTGTTAACTGGCGCATCAGCAGAGTTAAGCTCAGTAAGCTGTTCGGTTACTTCGCTGACCTTTACAGGCAGCTCGTAACGCTTTCCTACTTCGAGTGCTTTTTTATCATGATCTTTAGAAGCTGTTGCTTTTTCTGAAGGCCATAGAGCAACAATCAACATTAGGGAGATGAGACCAATAATAAGCAGTTTGTGTTTTTTAGGGAGCTTATACACCACGTGAACCATAACGCGCCTTTTCTGCTGTCAAGAAAATTTGTTGATAATATTGCAGGATATACGCAATAAAGCAGCAATACCAGTATTTTGTGCATTTAAACTCATGCAAATATAGGCTAGAATCGGGCGATAAACTGAATATTTGGAGCGATGAATGGTGGACTTAGAAACTGCATTTGCCGAGATAAAACGTGGTGCAGAAGAAATTCTTATTGAAGACGACTTAAAAGAAAAGCTTAAGTCAGGTAAAAAACTAAAGATCAAAGCGGGTTTTGATCCAACTGCGCCTGATTTGCATTTAGGTCACACTGTTCTCATTAATAAGTTAAAGACATTTCAAGACTTAGGTCATGAGGTTATTTTCTTAATTGGTGATTTCACCGGTATGATAGGTGACCCAACGGGCAAAAGTGTTACCCGTAAACCGCTTACCAAAGAAGATGTATTGGCAAACGCAGAAACCTATAAAGAACAAGTTTTTAAGATCCTAGACCCAGCTAAAACAACCGTTGCGTTCAATTCAACTTGGATGGAAAAGTTAGGCAGTGCGGGCATGATTAAACTTGCAGCGCGTCAAACTGTTGCTCGTATGCTTGAACGTGATGATTTTAAAAAGCGTTATTCTGGTGGTCAGCCAATTGCGATTCATGAATTCTTATATCCGTTGGTACAAGGTTGGGATTCGGTTGCATTAGAGGCGGATGTTGAGCTTGGCGGTACTGACCAACGTTTCAACTTGCTGATGGGCCGAGAGCTGCAAAAAGAGGAAGGGCAAACACCCCAAACTGTGTTGATGATGCCATTACTTGAAGGCACAGACGGCGTGCAGAAAATGTCAAAATCATTGGGCAACTATATCGGGATCACTGATGCGCCAAATGATATGTTCGGTAAAGTGATGTCTATTTCTGATGAGTTGATGTGGCGTTATTACGAATTACTAAGTGCCTTATCGTTAGAAGAGATTGCAGGCCTAAAAGCGCAGGTTGCAGACGGTCGCAACCCAAGAGACATTAAGATTGAGTTCGCCAAAGAAATGATTGCGCGCTTCCACAGCGCTGAAGATGCTGAGGCGGCACATCAAGACTTTATTAAACGCTTCCAAAAGAATGCTTTACCTGATGATATTCCGCAAGTGAGCATTTCGATTGATGAGCCTGCGACATTTGTAACTAACCTGCTAAAAGAAGCCGGTTTGGTGGCAAGTACTTCAGAGGCGATGCGTATGATCAAACAAGGTGCGGTCAAGCTCAATGGTGAAGACAAGATAACCGACAGTAAACTACTGATTGAGAAAGGTAGTACCGCTATATACCAAGTGGGTAAACGCAAGTTTGCTAAAGTGACGGTTAACTAAACACTCATAGCGTTTTATATTAGGCTAGCTATTCGCTGGCCTTTTTTATTTCTTAGCTTAGAAAAGAAGCGTTAAAATGCTAAGGCTGCTGTCGATAGTGCATAGGCAAGCCATGACAGCGCAACCAGCAATAAAAAGAAGGCTTGAATACGCTTTAATAAGCCAAGTAAAGCATCTATGTCTTCGGGTTCAGGATGACGCTCAATTCCGAGGCGCATTTTTTCAAAGCGTTGTTCGAGATAAAAACAGGGGCCACCCAATTGAACCCTTAAATTGGCAGCAAATAACGCTAAAATCCAACCACTGTTTCGCTGATAAAAGTAGCGTGCATAGTGTTTGATGTAATGGGCGACTTTTTTAGGGTTAAGGAAGAGAGCCATCAGTAGTACAAAGGCTCTTAGCGGCAGCCATTCGGTGAAATAAATCGTATGCTTTAATGGTGCAAGAAACCGACTATTAGGTTTAATACAGTCACGCCATGCATGATCACAAAGTAGCAATAGCTTGTAGCTCAGGGCTGCAATGGGGCCAAGGAATAAATAGAATATGATAATCACATAATAATGCCTGATAGTGCGCAAGCTGGTGCTATCAATACATGCTTTGGCGATACCTACTTTTGATAGTTGCGAAACGTCGCGTGCTACCACTCCTTGTAAAAGCTGCCTAGCAGTGGATTTTTGCCCTTGTTTGAGTAAGGTTGCAATGCGCTTGGCACGCGTGTTGATACGGGTATCTAAGCATAAATACAGGACTAAACCGCCTAGCCAGTTGGGGTAATAGGCGAACTGTGCCAGTAAAAAGCACAAAATGACAATGGTCAATACCGGTAATACAAATGCGAGTGTGCCACTCAAAGCAAGATAACTAGACGGGGCTTGACTTTGGTAGACTCTTTGGGCAATACCTTTAAAAACCAATAATACAACGGTATTGGGGTGATAACTTCGTTGCAGTGGTAACAGGTGCGCCGCACTGAGCGAAAGGACGAATATCAGCAAGCCCTGATGGGCTTGCATGAGTTCTAGCATCATCTTAAAGCGTGACGTTAGTTAACTTTTCAAGTAAAGCGGTGACGAGCTTTGAAGAGTTAATTGAGGCAACTTCAAGATATTCTTCGAATGATTGTGGTGACTCTTTACCCGCGATGTCAGAAAGAGAACGGATCACCACAAATGGAGTATCAAGCACATGACATGCTTGTGCAATCGCAGCCCCTTCCATTTCTACTGCTAGCATTGTTGGAAAATCAGCGCGTGCTTTGTCAATTCGTACCGGATCACACATGAATGAGTCGCCTGTACAAATTAAACCTGTCATGGTTTGAGTATCGGCAAGGCTGGCAACACTTTGCTTCGCAGCTTCGATAAGCGCAGGGTGGGCTTTAAAACCCGCTGGCATTTGCGGGACTTGGCCGATTTCATAGCCAAATGCGGTTACATCAACGTCATGGTGTTTTACTTCATCGGAAATAACCACATCGCCTACGTTTAAACTCGGTTCGAAACCACCCGCAGAGCCGGTATTGATAACACAATCTGGTTTAAAGTTGTCAATCAGAAGGGTAGTAGCAACGGTTGCGGCAACTTTACCAATGCCAGACTGCACCAATGTCACTTTGTGACCGGCAAGATCACCTGTGTAGAAAGTAAAGCCACCTTTATTCATTTGCTGTTTGTTTTGAATGGCTTCTCGCAGGATTGCAACTTCAGGCTCCATTGCGCCAATAATACCGATATTCATGATAAATATTCCTCAAAAAATTTGCGTCATAGTATACCTGAGCACGCTACAAATGCGAATTTCATCATTAGGTCAAGATATGAAAAAGCGAGCCTATGGCTCGCTTTTAGGTATGTTTGAAGTTTTATATTTCAGCCAATTGAGTTGACTGTGCCTTGGCTTGCGAAGGCGACAGCACCGCAGGCTTCTCTGTTCGGTTGCGAAGTGGCTTAGATGTTTTGGCATTTTTGCCGAGCTTAAACAAAATAGCACTGCGTACTTCTGATGATTTATATCCTGCTTTGACTTTCATTCGAATATGAGGAATGCCTGCAGATTCTAGCGCGCCACTGACAAACCAGTCACGTTGCGCTTTATGTCCGCTTTTATTAGCGTTGTTGACCAAATCCACAGCAGCCATAATTTTAAGCGTATCTTTATCAACCAGCACATAATCGAGCTGTTTATTTTTAGCTTTGATTAGTGCGGCACGACGCGCTTTATCAGAAAGACCTGGTTTACATTCAATTAAGTCAATTAATTTGACTCGACTCACAATCTTAAAACGATCGCCCACGGCTCTTTCCAGTAAAGTGAGAAAAGAAGCTTCTACGGTGCTAAAAACAGAATCTTTTTTATTAAATGGGTAAGGGTTACCACCTGCATCGGTATACTTCGCAGCGACTACGGAAGCTACAACTACAAGTGCTAATATTGATAATAAAGCAAATTCCATAAAACACTCCACAACAACAATTTGACAATTTACAGTTAATAAGCAAATGTCATGCCTGTTTAGGAGTGTTCTATGTATTTATTTTTTAAACTTGATAACCGTGAGGTAAGCCTTTAACTGCATATGCCACTGCATCGTGTGCATGTAGAGACTCATAGTGATTAATTTTGATGTAATAGTCTAGATAGTGAGACGCCTCAAATAATGCTTTTAGCTTTCTTGCTGCATCTTCACAGAACATCAAATTTTGACCGTTAAGGCGCGCAAACTCTTGTTCATCTTCTCTTTTGACTGCGGCTTGAACAGGTGTTTTCAGTTCATGTTCAACGCTATTTATCACGGCTAGAATGTCAAACTCTTGACTATCAGGCGCTAGCTTTACTTTGATATTAGCGATACTACGTTGAGAATGAGGCGTTGCAACGATACCTTCAGTACTACCAAGCCATTGATGCACTTCATCAAAAGTAAGCGAATGCTGTGAAAATTGTTCACTAAAAGCTTGTTGGATTAACTGCCTAGCCAGTGCCGCAGAACAGGGACAAGTAGAAGAATAGGTAACATCTACAGCAAGCTCCAACTGAAATTGGTCATCTTGCAATGTGCCTGTGATGGTCACAGGGTAGCTTTTCCAGCCTTGTTTTTGACTCAGTAAAGATGTGCGACGCAAAGGCAGTTCAAAAGTTAGTACGACTTTTGCCGCGTTGCTCAATCCCTGATGGCTACTCACGAAGCTATCCAGTACTTGCTTTAAAGTTTTAGGTGTTAATGTTTGTTCACAAGATAAGGTATCTAAAGCTAAGAATAAGCGAGACATATGAATGCCTTTTGCTTGCTCGTTTTGTAAATTTACAAATGCATCAGCTTTAGCAGTGACAGTGATATCGTTTAATCCTTTGCTAGCAAATAATAAAGGTAGTTCGATATCACCCATGCCGACCCAATTTAAGGTGCCGGTTTGCAAGGCTTCGGCGGTATCTGCAATATCTGGCATTATGGTTTGCATCTAAACCCTCATAGTCACGACGATTAAAAGCGTGCATATTACACTATAATCGAACGGGTTGCCCCTATAAGAATTGCTCTTAAGCGGTAGAAAAAATGAAATTGTGCAAAAGATATTACAGTGTATATTGCGCAGATTTTAACAAAAAGGATAGTTCGCATCTTGGTGTCGCTTGCGTATAATGTGCGAGTGAATGGGGTATATGGTGACTATGATAGATTCTTCTTTTGGCCCTTGGGCCCGCGTGTTAGCTAACTTAGTTAATAAATATGGTGCAAAGCCTGCGAGCTTTTTGTGTTATATATTCATATTGCTGATAGCACTGATCTTGTCTTGTATGTTTTATTACGTTGCATTAGGCGAGATAAAAATTGTCGATGTCTTGGCGGTCATGTTTTTTTCAGCCGTCACGTCACCCGTGTTGATCTCAATATTAATCCACGCAATGAGGCAATTGGAAGACTCTAAAAGCTATCTTGAGTCGGCAACTAAACAAGAGAAGTTACTTAACCAAACCCTAAAAGACAACATCAATCGCTTAAACAACGAGATTGATGAGCGTAAAATGGCGTTACATGCCAAACATCGCGCGATAGAAGAACTTCGCAAAGAAATAGCAGAGCGTAAGAAAACACAACAAGAATTAGCTCAACAAGGTATGTTACTGCGCTCTATCGTCGACTCCTCACCCGACTTATTCTACTATCGAGATGAAAATGGTGTTTTTGCTGGTTGTAATAAGATGTTTGAGCTTGTTATTGGCAAACCAAGTGAAGAGTTAATTGGTCGCTCAGTTGAGCAAATTTATCCTCAAAACTTTCTTCCAGAAGTATTGCGAACCGATACTGAAGTTTCAACAACGCATAAGCCAATTACCTTGGATGTTGAGTATCCTGTTAATGATGAAAACCGCTGGTTCGAAATGCGTAAGTTACCCTTTATAAATGACAACGGCCAATATATAGGTTTGCTGGCATTTGGCCGTGATATCACCAGTCGTAAAGAAGCAGAACAAGCTCTCGAAACAGCCTACAAAGATAAAGGCAAATTTATCGCAACATTAAGCCATGAGTTACGAACGCCATTAAACGGGATAGTAGGCTTAACGCGCATGTTATTGGATACTGAATTGTCTCAGCAGCAGAAAAGTTGGTGTAATACCATATTCTCAAGTGCAGAAACGCTCGGTAATATTTTTAATGATATTATAGACTTAGATAAGATTGATAGGGAGCAGTTAGATATAGCAACTGACAGTATTAATGTATCTGATTTTATAAACGATGTAGTTAACTTTGCGGGCTTGATAGCTGATCAAAAGGGGCTGGACTTCACCATTAATCGCTCCGGTATGCTAGATGTTTACGCGTTACTAGACCCAACACGTTTGCGCCAGGTGCTATGGAACCTGATAAACAACGCAGTTAAATTTACTCATAAGGGTGGAGTAACACTAGAGTGCCGACGTGAAAACAAAGAGACGGGGCCTTGGTTAGCAATCAGTGTTATTGATACTGGTCTGGGTATCCCAAGTGATCAGCAAGAACGTATTTTTGACATGTATTATAAAGCACCTGACTTGACTGGGGCGAATGCCATAGGTTCAGGAATAGGCCTGGCTGTTACTAAAGCGTTAGTGTTAGCGATGAAAGGCCAAATTAGAGTTAGTAGTATAGAAGGTCAGGGGAGTCGTTTTGATGTTGATATTCCATTGACTCTTTGTAGTGCTCCCAAACAGCAAAGCTATGCAGGTAGAAGCCTTTATATTCTCTTAGTTGAAGATGTGCCACTTAACGCTGAAATTGCAACAAACCTTTTAGAGCAGCGTGGACATGAAGTCATTTGGGCTGAGACTGGTGAAGACGCCTTGTCTTTGGTTGCAACGGAAGATGACTTAGATCTAATACTGCTCGATATGCAGTTACCAGATATTAATGGAGATCAAGTTGCCAAGGAAATACGTGCGGATAGTCACTACGATAACCTTCCTATTGTTGCACTAACAGCGAATGTTCGCAGCGCAGAACAAGAACTAGAAGGTATTAGCATACAGGGAGCTCTAGCAAAGCCTATCAATACAACACGTTTAGATCGAATGTTAGCAGACTTGTTTGGTATCGATGCTAAACAAAACAGTGCCAAAGAGCATCTAGGCAAAGTTTCATTTAGCGAACAGCAACAGCATGAGCTAGATATTGAAACCATAACTGACTTTATGGACTCAATGGGAGTTGATGCGTTCAAACGCAGCGCGCGATTATTTAAAACACTCAATCCTAAGTATTGCACAGAATTACGAGACGCACTTGAGAGCAAGGATATTGAAGAATATGCATCTGTTGCCCACAAATTAAAAGGTGCAGCAGGCTCGGTGGGGTTAAATCAGGTGCAATTACATGCTAAGAAAATGGAGCTGGACGCAGAGCTAGTAGATACACAAGTGCTGAGTATGTGGCTTGAACAGCTAGAGGAGAAAATCGAGCTGGGGCAGTCATTGTTAGCGCAGGCTATCGAACAGTTGGCTGCGAACCAGAATGAGGCATAAAAATAAGGGGCTGATAAGCCCCTTACTCAATAATTGCAAAACTCCCTGAAACCATTGATCTATTAGCTATCAATCTTTCCAATAAAGCGATAGCCCTCACCATGAATGGTGCTGATCAGTTCAGAAGTATTACTGTCGCTTTCAAAGTGTTTTCTGATACGACGAATTGTTACATCTACAGTACGGTCATTAGCACGAAGTTCACGACCAGTCATATGCTTAATTAACTGTTCGCGACTAAAGATACGACCTGGTGAGTCGAGCATTAAACGTAATGCGCGGTATTCACCTTTAGGTAAACGTTTTGCTTCACCTGCTGGAGAAGTAAGACAACGACTATTTTCGTCTAGCTCCCATCCGTTGAACGTGATAACACCATTAGTATCAAGAGAAGACTCTTCATTAGAAGACCCTGTTCTTGAGATAAGGTTACGTGCACGAATAGTTAACTCACGTGGGTTAAATGGTTTAGTGATATAGTCATCAGCACCAATTTCTAAACCAAGAATACGATCGACATCGTTGTCACGGCCTGTTAAGAAAATTAGGCCAATGTTTCTCTTTTGGCGTAATTCACGAGCGAGAATTAAACCATTTTTACCCGGAAGATTGATGTCCATAACAACAAGGTTGACGTCGTCATGCGTTGTCAGTTTGTCATGCATGTCATCGCCATCTATGGCTTCAATTACTTTGTAACCTTCCGCTTCAAATAAACTAACGAGGTTCAGGCGAGTTACGTCTTCATCCTCTACAATCAGAATGACTGGCGTTTGCATTATTAATTAACCTTTTCGGAATATATTATTTACATGAAATTCGGTACTATCTAATAAAACCGAATATTTACGATTATAGGAGTATATCTAATTGTTAACAAGTAAAATTAATTAGGATGAAACTTAGAAACTGCAAGCAGTCTTGATAACACTTTAAAATTATGTTGCGAAACTTGTTGCTTATTAATATACAGCCGTATTTTACTCCCTTCTTGGACTAAAGAGGCGACTCCACCACCTTCAAGAAAGTCTATGCTCTCCCCCACAAACACCGTATCAAGCGGGGTTGTATCGGTCCAAGCGGTAAGTATATCATCTTCATTACTTTCATCAATGTATGTGATATCACACAGCTCTGAAAGTTCCCCTAAATTTGCTGGCTTTTTAATTTGTATTATTTCTATTGGTAAGTTTCTAATTTTTAAACTACGGTTTCCAGCTAGAATTAACCCAGGTCCGTTATCTATATTTAGAAAACAAAATCGTGTAGACGTTTTTGTCTGCTGATTAGGGAATTCAATAAATTTAGCCATCTGATACAAAAATGCTGAACGTACCTGATCAGGTGATTTTGCACTAGATAAAAATGGAATTATTAATAAAATAGTTATTAGTAAGCGCATTAGTTCACCTCACCCAATGGCAGTGTGAGAATAAATTTAGCGCCTGCTTTACAACTTTCATCAAGCGAGATGTTACCGTGTAAAGCTTGGGTAATGAGGTTGTACACTAAGTGCATACCTAACCCGCTACCACCTTCACCACGCCGTGTTGTAACAAAAGGATCAAAGATACGCTTTTTAATGGAGCTGGATACACCACAACCATTATCACTGTATTCGATGGTCAACTGGTTTTGGTCTTTGGCTATTTTTATATCAATTACATTGCCTTCTGAGCTAGTAAAGCCATGTAGCAAAGAGTTAGATATCAGTTGCTCGAATATTTGCTGCAGCGGACCTGCCTTACTGCTAATCACTAAGTCTTCTTGGCAATCAATATTAATAGTGGGGTGTTTGCTCACCAAATCCGGCTTCATCGCCTTTATTATATTATCCAATAGGGTCGCTAGATTGACATCGGAGCTTAACTCCAGGTCTTGACTGACCGCGACACGTTTGAAGCTAGAGATTAAATCGGCGGCACGGTTTAAATTTCTGTAGATTAAGTCGAGGTTTTCAATACCATCAGTAATGAAGCGCTCCAGTTGCTTTGAGGTGAGGTTCTTTTGTTCAAAGGCGACCTTTATATCAGCTAGTTTATCTCGTAATAGAGTGGAGCCTGTGACCCCTAAACCAATAGGTGTATTAACTTCGTGTGCAACACCTGCCACCATTTGCCCTAAAGATGCCATCTTCTCGTTCTCGACAATTTGGTTCTGATACTGGTGCATACGCTCCAATGTATTTAGCAACTCTTGGTTGGCCTCGCGAAGAGCAATCGTGCGCTGATTGACTTTTTCTTCTAGGCTTTGGTTTAACTTTTTAATTTCTAGCTTATCAGCTTGATGTCGCTCTAATTGGTTCTGTGTTCGAGTTAACATCACATTTAAGCTGCTTGCTAGAATGTTGATTTCTTCAATGTGACTACTTGAAGCTCGGGCGCTGTAATTGTGATTTTTGGAGACATCTTGCAGTAAAATTGAAAGCTCTTCAATTGGTCGAGCAATTCGGCGTTGAATGCCCCTTGCTACAAGTAGTACTAAAAGCAAGACAAAAAGAGTTAACGTGATATCAACCAATATTTTGGTATTTATATATTCATTTAAACGCTCTAAACCGCCACGAATATAAACATATCCCTCAATTTTGTCTTCGTAAATCACAGGTTTGATAAGCTCTACATAGTCTTCGGTAATTCTAGGTTCCTTGAGTTCCTCTATGCTATTGACTTTTAATGGTACAGGAGGCGTTTTAGAGGCGTTGTAGCTGGTAAAAAAGACTGGTTTATTGGTTACATCATCAATATCATAAATGTGTATATTTTTAACTAAATCAACTGCTTTAAATGACTTTAGGCGCTTTTCTTCCGTCTTTCTGTCTTCAAAAATCAACGTTATTTGTGCGTTAAACGAGACAATCTCAGCGATCATATCAAGCTTATTAATGATCAACTGGCGTTGCTCTTTGATATCTAGGTAAGTAGAGATAGAGATAGATAGAGACAGGCATAGAGCTGTAACGAGCATTACCGCGCTAATTAAAACTTTCCTTATACTTGTTTTTGATGCCTGCTTTGTCATTATCAGCCTTAATTCAGCCTGTTACCAAATACTAATTCGCTATACTGTTGGCAACTCATAAAGCAACTTAGGGCGTACAAGTCACTCAAATTAGCTTTATTTGGCGCGAAAAAGAGTCGAACGGTATGAACTACATTCTAGTGTAGCAAAGAGATTGAATAAAATAACAAAAAAATCACTGACTTTGCATGTTATTTTATCCAATATAAGACTTGATGATATGTACAATTATGGCGACAAGATCACTTCGTTGCTTGATATACCGTAAATTTAGTGTTTTTGGCAAGAATAGTATATTGACCAAACTGTTGTTCGAGAATCGGCGGGTACTTTAAAAAGTTATTGGCAACAATTTGTACTTGCCCGCTTGGTTTCATAAAGCCTTTAGTTTGTTCTAAAAAGCGTTCGGCAATACCATAATCGGTAGCAATACCAGTATGAAAAGGAGGGTTGCTGATGATTAGATTGAATTGACCGCTCACCTCTTGCAAACCGTCACTAAGTATACAGTCTGCGGTTAGCCCGTTTAGTGCCAATGTTTGCTGTGTGGCGTATATAGCGAGCGCACTGACATCGGAACAAAAGAGCCTAAGCTCACTTTGTTGTGAGCCTAGAAAAGTTGCAATGATACCTGCGCCACAACCAAAATCTAGAACTTTGCCTTTATATGGTACTGTGATGTTTTTAAGCAGCAACTCAGTTCCTACATCGAGCTTTCCGTGATTAAATACGCCGGGCACACTCATTACATCGAAGGTTTTCTGTGCAACGCTTACACTAAATTTGGTGTGGTACTGTGCTATATCAAAGTTAGGGTTTACTGCCAGTTCAGAGAACTCATAGAGTACACAGTGTTTAGCACTCTCTAGTTTATAAAACTGCGCAGCGAAAGGCTTCAGCTGCTTTTCGACTGATTTAACACCACCTTTATTATCGCCAACAACCAATAAACGGGTATTTTTGTTTGCGATAGCCCTGATGTTATCAAGCATCATCAATGCCTCAGGCTTAGACTTTGGATAATAGTAAATAATTAAATCCAAGTCGCTAAGAGACGGCAAACTATGATCCACGTAACTATTGATGTTGGGATACTTACAAGAGTCATTATGATCCGCCACATTATAACTAAAGGCGTTAATCGTGGCGTTGGGATTAAGCTTGGTCAGCTCAGCTAAAAAACCATCTCGGTTTGTGTTGATGACCAAAATGTTGTTGCCATGTAACTCTTCTTCGTTGCGAAGTAGCAACAGACTGGGGTTTGTTAACTTACTCATAATTACTCATATTAAAGGGCCTTTCATAAGGCCCAAATAGTTTTAAAAACCAAAAGGTTATTTGGCACGCTTAAACATAAGATCCCAAACACCGTGGCCAAGCCTATGACCGCGTTGTTCAAACTTAGTTAAAGGACGATTATCAGGACGCGGAACGTAATCATTTGTCGTCGAGATATTTTCATAGCCAGGGGCCGACTGCATAACTTCTAGCATATGTTCTGCATAGTTTTCCCAATCAGTGGCCATATGAAAAACACCACCAATCTTTAGCTTCTTTCTGAGGCTTTCGACGAATTCAGGTTGTACAATACGGCGTTTGTGGTGACGCTTTTTATGCCAAGGGTCAGGGAAGAAAAGCTGCATAGTTGTCAAACTTTCATCAGCAATACAATCAGCCAGAACCTCAACCGCATCGTGTTCGAATACACGTAAGTTTGTTACTTGCTGTTCATCAGCTTCCATTAGGCAGGCGCCAACACCTGGGCGGTGTACTTCAATACCAATAAAGTTAAGGTTTGGTGCATTCTTGGCCATTTCTACTAGCGACTTACCCATACCGAAACCGATCTCTAACACTACATCGTTGTCATTACCAAACACTTTTGAGAAATCGAGCATTCCTTGGCTATGCACTAAGCCCATGGTTGGCCAGCACTTTTCAATAGCAGCATCTTGCCCTTTGGTTAAACGGCCTTCACGTTTTACAAAGCTGCGTACTTTGCGGATATATTTACCTTCTTGCTGTGCTTGTTCCAGCGCGGTTTTGCTCGATTCACTCATAATCATTTCTGCGGTGTAAAAAACGGGCGCACATTATCCCTATTCATTGGCCCAAGTACAATAGCTTGACTGTTTTTAAAAGCGCCATACACTGGCGCCCTAGAAATAAATTAATGAATAGTGTGGTTAATGCAGGTATCTAGTGAGCAGGCGAAATGGTTCGCCGATCAAGTCGTCAATTGGTATAACCTACATGGGCGTAAGAGTTTGCCTTGGCAATTAGGTAAAACCCCCTACAAAGTATGGATATCAGAGGTTATGTTACAACAAACTCAGGTTGTAACGGTCATTCCTTACTTTGAACGCTTTATGGCTCGCTTTCCTACCATTGAGGTGTTGGCTGAGGCGCCGGAGGATGAAGTACTTCATCATTGGACGGGACTTGGCTATTACGCAAGGGCTCGAAATCTACACAAAACTGCAAAAATAGTAGTAACAGAGTATAACGGTCAGTTCCCGCAAACCTTGGAACAGGTTATGGCATTGCCTGGTATCGGCCGTTCGACAGCTGGAGCTATTTTATCTTTAGCGTTGGGTCAGCATCATCCGATTTTAGATGGTAATGTCAAAAGAGTATTAGCACGTTTTTTCATGGTACAGGGCTGGTATGGCGTTAAGGGGGTAGAAAAACAGCTTTGGGCGCTAAGTGATACGCTTACACCCAAAAATAATGTCACAGAATTTAATCAGGCAATGATGGATTTAGGTGCGAGTCACTGCTCAAGGAGTAATTTTAATTGTAAAGCTTGCCCCTTAGTGGAGCAGTGTTTAGCTTATAAGCATAATAAAGTTAAAGCATTTCCAAATCCCAAGCCTAAAAAAGAAAAACCGAAAAAGCAGGCATATCATTTAATCGTTAATGCCGAAAACAAGCTACTGATGGAGAAAAGACCCAATGCTGGCATCTGGGGGGGCTTGTTTGGTTTTTTTGAGTTTCAGACACTTGAACAAGTCGAGCAGTTTATCGCTCAACATGGATTGCAAGGGCAGCAACATTCACTGCAATCATTTATCCATATATTTACTCACTTCGAGTTAACCATTCATCCGCTGGTTTATAAGTTGGCTGCAATTCCTGACTTTGCACATGAGCAACCAATTATTTGGTATGACTTAGATGAATATGCAGAAGTTGGGTTGGCAGCACCTACTAAAAAGTTGGTTAAAGTCCTAAGCGCAATGAGTTAGACTAACGACATTAGATTTTAATTTGATGTGGAAAAATTATGGCACGTACTGTTTTTTGTCAAAAGCTACAAAAAGAAGCCCCAGGTTTAGACTTTCAGCTATACCCCGGTGAAATTGGTGAAAAGATTTTTAACAATATTTCAAAGGAAGCTTGGCAGCAGTGGCAGCATAAGCAAACCATGCTAATAAATGAAAAGCATTTGAATATGATGGATCCAGAACATAGAGCACTACTAGAGGAACAAATGGTAGGCTTCTTATTTGAAAATAAAGAAGTAGAAATAGAAGGCTATCGCCCACCAGAGCAAAAATAGCTCTAAGGGTATAGGATATTAAAAAGCCGCAATAGCGGCTTTTTAATACTTTATTCGTAATTATTAATGGTCTCTGGCCACTGACAGTTCAGCTAATGCTATCAAAGCTTGTTTGTATGGTGAGTCTGGTAAAAACGCGAGATGGCTGATCGCTTTTTGGGCTTCGTTTTTGGCTTTGTCCATGGCAAAATCCAACGCTTTAGTTTGTTCAAGCGTCGCAAGAATATCTTCCAAGTAGGTCATGCCATTACCCGTTTCAATTGCCTCTCTGATTTGCGCCACTTGTTTCTCAGAACCGTGCTGCATGGCATAAATAAGCGGTAATGTCGGTTTTCCTTCAGCAAGATCATCACCAAGGTTTTTACCCATTTGCTCAGCATTTGCACTGTAATCGAGTACGTCATCTACCAGTTGAAACGCGGTGCCTAAATGCATTCCATACAACTTTAAAGCTTCTTGCACATCGTTAGGGTACTCCAAAACCACAGCAGGTAGCATCGTCGCAGCTTCGAATAACTTGGCCGTTTTGCTGTATATAACCTGCATATAACTTTTTTCTGTGGTATCTGGGTCGTTGCAATTCATTAGTTGCAATACTTCCCCTTCAGCGATGACGTTAGTCGCATCGGCAAGTATTTGCATCACTTGCATGTTATTTAAACCCACCATTAGTTGGAATGAACGAGTATAAATAAAGTCCCCAACTAACACACTTGCAGCATTGCCAAACTCTGCATTTGCTGTCGGCTCGCCTCGGCGTAACGCTGATTCATCAACTACATCATCATGAAGAAGTGTTGCTGTATGGATAAATTCGATAATGGTTGCAAGCGTTATATGGGTGTTATTTGAGCATTCTAAAGCTTTGGCTGTAAGCAACGTGAGCATAGGGCGAATGCGCTTGCCACCGCTGTTAACAATGTAGAGTCCTAGTTGATTAACTAAAGCAACGTCGGATTGCATTTGTGCGTGAATAAGTTGATTGACGTTAAGCATATCAGGTTCGATTAACGTCTGGATAGTTTTGATATCCATTGTGCTCCAAGCCAAAAATAAGTTACGAGATACAGCGCGAGTGTACTACAAAATTTTAACTAGCTCGATATTTTGTCCCAATCTGGCTAAAAAAATAACTTATTGTCTTATCTTGTTGATTATTTAGACAACTTAACGGGGGTTTTGTGAGCTTTTAAAATCGTCTTAAAAGTGTAAAAAAGGGCTTTGGTTTAGCGGCGTTTTTGGATAAACTAGCGAAAAATAATGATTCGCCCTCATCACAGTTATTTTTTATTCATTTTATACA
Source organism: Pseudoalteromonas byunsanensis (assembly GCF_001854475.1). Lineage (GTDB taxonomy): Bacteria > Pseudomonadota > Gammaproteobacteria > Enterobacterales > Alteromonadaceae > Pseudoalteromonas > Pseudoalteromonas byunsanensis. The sequence continues at coordinate 333,325 of NZ_MNAN01000035.1, read as the reverse complement.
AAAATAGGCTTGCTTGTAGTCAAGCATTAGCGTAAACTTCGCGCCCTATTGAAGAATATTAAGTTGCGTCGATTTGAGGGCGCACAGACGGAGTTAATTATGTACGCGGTTTTCCAAAGTGGTGGTAAACAGCACCGTGTGACTGAAGGTCAAACAATTCGTCTAGAGAAATTAGACGTTGAAACTGGTGCAGCAGTTGAATTCGATTCAGTACTTCTAGTTGCTGATGGTGAGAAAATCGAGATCGGTGCACCGTTCGTAAACGGTGGCAAGGTAACAGCTGAGGTTGTTTCACATGGTCGCGGTGAGAAGATTAAGATCGTTAAATTTAGACGTCGTAAGCATTCTCGTAAGCAGATGGGCCATCGTCAATGGTTCACTGAAGTTAAAATCACTGGCATTAGCGCTTAATTTAGAGGTACAGAAAGATGGCACATAAGAAGGCAGCTGGTAGTACTCGTAACGGTCGCGATTCAGAAAGTAAACGCTTAGGTGTTAAACGTTTCGGTGGCGAATCAGTATTAGCGGGTAGCATCATTGTTCGTCAACGTGGTACTAAGTTCCACGCTGGCACTAACGCAGGTATCGGTAAAGACCACACAATTTTTGCAAAAGCAGACGGTAAAGTTGTTTTTGAACAGAAAGGTCCTTTAAACCGTAAATACGTTAGCATCGTTGCTGAGTAATCGGTAAAAGATTAAAAAAACCCCGCTACGGCGGGGTTTTTTGTTTGTCAAAAGCATTACTTTATCTGTGAAGTTTAGTTTTTATTGTACAAAGTAGCTAAGAACTAAAGCTTTAGCGGTAAAGGTATTATACTTCGGTATTAGAATCCCCCCAGTCAAAAGAGAGTAACCATGAAGTTTGTCGATGAAGTTGAAATTCGAGCAGAAGCGGGCGATGGCGGCAGTGGCATTGTGTCATTTCGTCGCGAAAAATATGTCCCTGATGGCGGCCCTGATGGCGGTGATGGTGGGGATGGTGGCAGTGTATATCTGCTAGCAGATGAGAGCTGGAATACCTTAGTTGACTACCAATTTGAGCGTTTTCATAGAGCTGAACGTGGCACAAATGGCCAATCTCGCAATTGTACTGGTAAAAAAGGCAGTGACTTATTCTTGAAAGTGCCAGTTGGTACAAGAGTGACGGACGTTGATACAGAAGAGTCTTTGGGGGACTTAACACAACATGGACAGAAGCTATTAGTTGCAAAAGGTGGCTTCCATGGCTTGGGTAATACACGTTTTAAATCCAGTGTGAACCGAGCACCACGCCAAAAAACCCTAGGCACTCCGGGGGAAGTTCGCAACTTAAAGCTTGAGTTAATGCTACTTGCTGATGTGGGCTTGTTAGGGTTACCTAATGCTGGAAAATCTACCTTTATCCGCAGCGTATCGGCAGCGAAACCAAAAGTCGCCGATTACCCATTTACAACATTGATTCCAAACCTGGGTGTAGTGAGACCAGAGTCGGGCAAATCATTTGTGATAGCTGATATTCCTGGACTAATAGAGGGGGCATCAGAGGGCGCGGGTTTAGGTATACGCTTTTTAAAACACTTAGAGCGTTGCCGTGTATTGTTACATATCGTGGATGTGATGCCAGTAGATGGTACCGATCCCGTTGATAATGCATTCGCTATCATCAACGAGCTTCATCAATATAGCCCTAAATTAGCAGATAAACCTCGCTGGTTAGTACTTAATAAAATTGATTTAGTTCCAGAAGATGAAGTCGAAGCGCTGTGTGAGCGTATCGCCAGTGAACTAGATGCTGACACGGTCTATCGTATTTCAGCAATTAACAAACACAACACTCAAGCTCTTTGCTATGACATCATGGATTTACTTGAAAGTATGCCAAAAGATAAGTTTGAGGCTGAGGTTGAACAAGAAGAAGTTGAATTTAAGTGGGATACTTATCATCGTAAGGCAACCAAAGAAGTCAATGATGATGATTGGGACGACGATTGGGATGACGACGACTATGATGTCGAAGTGATCTACGAAAGATAAGATACAATTATTTTTGTAATTAAGGGCTATTTGGCCCTTTTTTAATACTAAATCATTAATGAGGTTTGATGTGATAATTTCCATGATTGCGGCAATGGCGAATAACCGAGTGATAGGGCAAGACAATAAAATGCCATGGCATTTACCCTCTGATCTGAAGCATTTTAAAAGGGTTACGCTGAACAAACCCGTTGTTATGGGCAGGAAAACATTTGAATCGATAGGTCGTCCATTGCCTGGACGACGAAACATAGTGATCACGCGAAGCGAAAGTTACTCAGCCCAAGGCATTGAGGTTGTAAGCTCACCTCAAGCTGCATTAGAGCTTATTGGCGATGTGGAAGAAGTCATGATTATTGGTGGCGGCAATATTTATGAACAATTTTTACCCATGTGTGAGCGCTTATATTTGACCTTTATTGACTTAGATGTAGCCGGAGATACCTGCTTTCCGGACTATACAAAAGTCGGGCAGTGGGAAGTCATCGAAGAGCAGACTTTAAGTGCCAATGAGCATAATCTACATAGTCATAAGTTCGTAACTCTAAAGAAAAAACTATGAGTTTATTGCTAAAATTTGTGCAGCTTGGTACAATTACACTCCTTTTGGGGTACGAAGAAAGTATTAGAGGGTGTTTGGAATGAAATTAACTACTGTGCTTGTGTCTGTTTCTTTATGTGCAGCTTCTTTAGCATTTAGTCAAAAAGCGAGTGCTGATGAACAGTTAGCTGTGTCTCTGTGTGAGTATGTTGCTGCTGATGATAAAAGCGCTCTACGTAAAAAACTGAAAAGTTCACGTGTTAAAATCCGTAACGTATTTGATGCGATACAGTGTAATGGCAATAATTTACTGCGCCACGCGATAGCGAGCAACGCTGCGGATACTGGTGAGTTTATTGTTAAAAACCTACCAAAAAGCGCTTTAGAAGATGGAGCGGATATCGCATGGGCTGAAGGAAACGGTCACGGTGGTTCTCCAATCATCGCTGTAATTAAAGAGCGCGCAGGACTTTAATTACAATTTGTGGTGTGCAAACCACAGGTAAAAGAGATAAAAAGCCTCACTATTGTGGGGTTTTTTGTTTTTTGGGATCATGAAGTTGAATTGCTTAACTTATTGAGGATATTGATACTTTAAAATATAAGAGAAGTGGATGTTCCCCGGCGACGCGGATGCGGATGTCAGCCCTTGAACCCTGAGGTTCAAGGCGGAACGCAACAGCTCACCGTAGGCTTCTCGGTACATGCCGAGCTTGCGCAAAAGTAAGCAAACTACATTCCTAAATAAAATTTATCGGCTCAGGGACTTAATCTGCTGTCCTACGAGCTAGGGAACACCTTCAGTATATAAAACATAACGCCCGGCCGAAACCATAAAACGCAAATAGTTGTGCGTTTGCTTGGTTTTTATTCGCTATAGTAATATAGGTGGTTGATTTTTATTCCAAAGCATACAATTGTTTGGAGTTGCTATACTTGCGGTGTTAGCATTAAGTGTAAACATGCCAAAAAAAGTCGAACTGATGAGTGAATTAAACGATTACGTCCAAGCACAACTACTGCTTGAAAAACACGATATTTATATTGCCCCAGCGGAAGTACATGGTGCCATCAGTGGTTTGTTGGCATGTGGTTTAAATATTGAAGAAAAAGAGTACCTCGGGTTATTAAGTGATGTATTCAACGAAGGGCAAGCTTTTCAAGAAGAGCTAAAACAGTTCTTCGCCAAGATGTATAAACATGTTGTTGAGCATTTCAGTGATGATGAATTTCACTTTGAGTTATTTTTACCGAGTGAAGATGAGTCCTTGATAGATCAAGCCAATGCATTAGTTGGCTGGGTATCGGGGTTCTTATTAGGATTTGGTTTGAAGCAAAAAGATTACGGAAAGTTATCTGTTGATGTAAAAGAAGTGATCAGTGATTTTACGGAAATAACCAAGCTTGATACGCATTTTGATGACACCGAAGAAGACCAACAAGCCCTTCATGAGATAATTGAATATATCCGAGTATCAGCCATGCTATGTTTTGCTGAAATGGGCAAAGACCTGACTACAACTTCGAAGACAATACACTAATGATTGAAACAAAAGAGTTTTTACAACGTAGAACACGTTTGTTATCACAGTTAGATAAGAACGCAGTCGCGGTGATCCCTGCGGCGGTTGAGTTGACGCGCAGCCGCGACACTGAATTTCCTTTTCGTCAAGACAGCGATTTTTACTATTTAACGGGGTTCAATGAACCTGATGCCGTATTGGTTTTGTGTAAAGACCGAGATGAACAAGTCAGCAGTCATTTATTTTGCAGAAATAAAGACAAAATAGCTGAAATTTGGCATGGTCGGCGCGTTGGTTTTGAACAGGCAAAAGAGCAGTACTTATTTGATAACAGCTACCCATTAAGTGAGCTTGATGAGCAACTGCAATTACTCGTCAACACAAAGCGCGTGTTGTATTACGGCCAAGGAACGTACAATGACTTTGATGACAAAATTTGGTCGTTATTGAGCACTTTGCGCGGCGCGCCGAAAAAAGGCTATCGAGCTCCAGAGATAATTAAAGACATTCGCCCATTGGTACATGAAATGCGTCTGTTTAAATCAGAAGCGGAAATCGCGGTGATGCGTAAGGCTGCAAAAATAAGCTGTGAAGCTCATAAACGGGCTATGGCCTTTGCCAAAGCGGGTGCAACCGAATACCAATTAGAGGCGGAACTGCACCACCACTATGCGATGAATGGCGCGCGTCATCCAGCTTATGGAACCATCGTCGGTTCTGGTAACAATGCCAATATTTTACATTACACCGAAAATAGCGATGTGTTAAAAAGTGGCGATTTAATACTGATTGATTCAGGGTGTGAGCTGGAAGGATATGCGGCAGATATTACTCGCACTTTTCCGGTTTCAGGGCGCTTTAGTAACGCGCAAAAGCAAGTGTATGAATTGGTTTTAAAAGCACAACGTGCTGCATTTGAGCACGTTAAACCTGGTGGTACTTTGGTCAAGGCTAACCAAGCTGCAATGAAAGTAATGACACAAGGTTTGATCCAGCTCGGAATATTGGCTGGAGATTTAGATACACTAATGGAAAACCAAGCATGCAAAGCGTTTTACATGCATGGTTTAGGGCATTGGTTAGGCTTAGATGTACATGATGTCGGTGAGTACAAACTAGATGAGGCTGATAGGCCTTTTGAACCGGGAATGGTATTAACTATCGAACCTGGACTGTATTTTGATGAGGATGCTGAAGTTCCTGAAAAATATAAAGGAATAGGTATTCGTATTGAAGACGATTTACTTGTCACCGAAGATGGCTTTGAGAACCTAACCGCAGATGCACCAAAGACCATTGAACAGATAGAAGCGCTAATGCAACACTAGGAGAGCAGGTTGCAACACTTTGATATTCTTATTGTAGGCGGAGGCATGGCTGGTGCCACCGCTGCGTTGGCAATTAGTAAGCTTAATGCTGATTACAACATTGGTGTTGTTGAAGCCTTTGCTCCCAAAGACAATACACATCCTAGCTTTGATGACAGAAGCATTGCATTGGCGCAACAATCGGTATGTTATCTTGAAAAGCTAGGTTTATTTGAGCCAAGCTGGCCTTTTGTACAAGCGATAAAGCAGGTGCATGTTTCTGATAGAGGTCACTTCGGCAAAACTCAAATTCATCATCAGGACTATCAATGTGAAGCCCTAGGATATGTGGTTGAGGTGAATCCTTATGGCGCGTATTTGCATCAACAACTAAAGGATGCTGGCGTCACGCTGTTTTGCCCCGAAACGATTGAAACATTGACTCAAACCATTGATGAAGTGGTGCTAACTCTAAGTGCCGGACAAACTATTTATACAAAGCTAATGGTGGTTGCCGATGGCGTGCAGTCTCCTACGCGGGGGTTACTAAAACTCAACTTTAACAGTATTGCTTATGAGCAAGGCGCGCTGATCGCGAATGTTAAGGTACAAGATGGGCACAACGGTAATGCCTTTGAACGCTTTACTGAGCATGGGCCTATGGCTTTATTGCCAATGAGTGATTCCCGTTATTCTCTCGTATGGTGCATGGAAAACAGTCAGTTGCAACAATATCAAAACATGGATGCCGCTCAGTTTATCGAGCAGTTACATAACGCGTTTGGTTATCGGGCTGGGCTATTCACACAAGTCGGTATGCGAGCCAGTTACCCACTAGTGTTAGGGCGTGTTGAAAAAGTGGTGCACCATCGTTGCTTGGTGATTGGTAATGCGGCACACGCCATTCATCCGATAGCGGGGCAGGGTTTCAACCTTGGCCTGAGAGATATACAGTGTTTAGTTGAACTCTTAGCCAATACCAATAAAGAGCAAATTGGCGGCTACCATTTCACACGTCGTTACGAATTATCGAGAGAGCAAGATATTAATACGGTGATGACCCTAACAGACTCTTTAGTGCGTTTATTTTCTAACTCTTCAAGGCTGATAGCATTAGGCCGCAGTTGTGGTTTGTTTGCGATGGCACTGTCTACACGTTTAAAAGCACCACTGGCTAAACAGTTAATGGGCCATGTGATCAAAGGAAATCGCTAATGCAGCAAGTTCAAGTATGTATCGTTGGCGGCGGAGCCATAGGTTTAACACTCGCGCTCGGGCTAGCCAAAGCGGGTATAACTGTGCAAATTATAGATAGCTCTGTTGAGCCCCAACCTTTGGGAGAGCTATTTGCTAATCGTGTCAGTGCTATTAGTCTTGCCAGCCAAACCCTGTTCGAGCGGCTAGGTGTGTGGCAGGACATAAGCGCATTGCGCGCAAGTCCCTACACTCATATGGATGTTCGCGATCAAGACAGTTTTGGTAAAATTGCTTTTAACAGTGGTGAGTTGGATTTACCTGAACTTGGTCATATCATCGAAAATGACGCAATTCGATATGCGCTCTACAATAAGCTCAAGCAGTTTGACAATGTGAGTCTGGCATTTAACACGCGTTATCAAAGCATCCACCAAACCGATAGGGATGTGCTTGTCACCTTAGAGTCTGGTACACCTGTGATGGCTAAACTACTTGTGGCATGTGATGGTGCAAACTCAGCTATTCGCACACAGTTTAAGATGCCAATGACATTTTGGGATTATGATCATCACGCCATAGTTGCGACGGTAAAAACACAGCTTCCTCATGAGGCCACTGCACGTCAGGTCTTTTTGCCCACAGGGCCACTTGCTTTTTTGCCGTTACATGATGATTATCATCACTCAATTGTCTGGTCGACTTCACCACAAGAAGCGGAGCGATTAATGGCGTTATCTGAAGAGGACTTAAACAAATCACTGAATGTCGCTATCGATGGACAGTGTGGTTTGTGTGAGGTTGCTCCCGACAGGGCTGTATTCCCACTGAGAATGCGTTATGCAAAGCAATGGCTTAACAACAAAGTGGTGCTGATGGGAGATGCTGCACATACTATTCACCCTTTAGCTGGTCTGGGTATGAATTTGGGGTTAAAAGACGCCGAGTTATTAATTGATTTGTTGAGCGCAGAGCAAGGTAGTGAGTTTGCGACTCACAGAACTTTACGAGAGTATGAAAGAGCACGCAAACTGGACGCGCAAAAGCATATTGCCATGATGCAAGGACTTAAAGAGTTATTTGAAGGCGCTCATCCACTTAAAAAGCTAGTACGTGGTGTGGGTCTAAGCATGGTTGACAAACTTGGCCCCTTGAAGCAGTTATTTGCTAAGCAAGCGGTAGGTAAATAACCGCGATATTTACATGGGCTCTGGTTATACTCAGGGCCTAACTAATCACTCAACGTATTAAATTATAAGCTTTTATTTTCTTATCAGTGATTCATCAGCTATTTATCAATAAATTATCAATTCTCCAGCTGCACACTTAAGTTAGGGTTTTGGCTCGTTTTATAAGGAGCCATTATGAAAAATTTATTCATTGCCATCGCTATATGTTTATTTAGCCCGTTAAGTTGGGCTATTAACGCTGTACTTCACGAGTTGGATATTCATTCTGACGTTTTACAGCGCCGCCTTAAGGTTAATCTTTATGTGCCACACAATTATCAGCAAACGGATGCAAAGCTGTATCCTTTGCTCGTGACAAGCGCAGGAAGTAGTCGCATGGCGGTGTTGCGCTCACAAGTTGATTGGCTTAGTCATGTTGATTTTGGTCCAATGCCACAAATGATTATTCTTCAGCTACCAGATATAGAGGTGGCCCAAAAGGAGGAATTGGCCCAGGGGGTATATACAAATAAGCTTGCTCAAGTATTACACAAAGATATTTTCGTTTATTTAAAAAGCGCCTTTCGCATAGCGCCATATACCGTGCTGGAGGGGTTTTCCTCTAGGGGAAATATAGCACTGGAGCTGTTTGCTCAGTATCCGCAGCAGTATCAGGGGGCTATTATTACCAGTCCAGCGTTGGAGTTGGCGGATGAAGGTTGGCGAAAAGCTATGAGTAAAGCGCTAGAAAATACTTTAAAGGGTCGCTCTTTACATTTGTCATTGGGATCGTTCACTGAGAATAAGCCACACTTTGTAGCTTTAACGAAGCCGTTGTACAACTTTGAGCAGAGTTCTTTTGTGGATCTCAGCGCAGAAAACTACTTGAGTGCACCGCTGTTGTCTTTTGAGCAAGGAGCGAAGTGGTTGTTTTCTGATATGCGAATTGTGGACTATGCGCCTTATGCCAAGGGGGGAATAGCTGCTGTGCTTTCACAACAGCAAAGGGCTAATAAAAAGTATGATTATGACATGTCGCCAAACGGCAAGTTACAAGGATTAGCCAACTACTATTTTGAACAAGGGCAGGCGCATAAAGGCAAACAGGTATTCGAACACTTAATCAAACACAACCCAACCAATGTGAACTATCACCTTCGCTACGCACAGGCTTTACTCAAAATATCGCAGCCCATTGCCGCAAAGCCTTTGCTAGAAAGTGCTTTAGCACTTGCTAAAGCGCAGCGTAATGAAGAAGCACAGAGCTATATTGGGAGCCTAATCAATAATAATTTTCACTAAATTGGCGTGATGTTCACTTGCTGTTGTTGCTAGCAGCGACAGTGGTGTCAGTTTTATATCACTGACTAGGTGCACTCGTTCATCGTACTTACTTAGAAACTGCTTGCTGTGCTCGGTTGGATCAAACGCCCAAATTGTTTGGTCCTTTAACGGCACCACCAACCGACTATCACGATAATAAAAACGCCATTGCAGTTTTTGGTCTTCAAAAGCGCTCTCTTGAGTAATGGAGTGGCCTTCAAGGCGCTGAAGATAGCCTGTTTGTGTGGCAAAAAACACCACATTTTGCTGTGCTTCTTGCGCCCAATTTACTGGCTCATTTAACAAGGTTGTAACTGTCAGTGTGTTAAGGTCAATTTTTAAAAGATGATTGTTGTTGTCTTGGCTGGCCAGTAAATAACTATTGGTCGAAGAGTACTCCACGTGCTGAAAAAGCAACTTGAGTGTGACTGGTATTGAGATCATTGTAAGTTGACCGTCCATGGCTAGCCGGTAGAGCTTCGCATCACTTAAAAACCAAACAGCTTGACCATTTTGCTGCCATATAAAGTTGCTCACGGGCTGCGCAAAAGTGAGTTGTCGAGGTTGTGTTGCTGTTATCCAAAGTTGTGATGAACCAGAGCGAGAGGACAAAAAGGCGATGCTTTGCGCGTTTGGCTGATACTGAGCATCACCTTCTATAAACTCACTTTCGCTGATGAAATGGTCCTGGAATTTCCCCGTGTCATCAAACCGTCTTTCGGTAATGTCCTGATCTTGATACGCCTGCGTCGCCAGCAAAGTGTTTGTGTCTATTACATCGTTTAATTCTATCTTGCTTGGGCTGTGGATGAGCGTTTGTCCTGTTAACTTATTGTCTTGATAGAAAAAGAGCTGATTGTTATATGCGTGAATTTGTTGATTGTTATTAAGCTTCACTATGCTTGTTCGAGAAGTTGGAGATGGTAAAGGCTGGGTGTTTAAGGTATTTAGCGTATTGCCCTCAATGCGCACCAACCACAATTTAGCTTCTCCCGTTGGGTTTACTCCGCTGAGCTGTACAGTGTTGGCATCGTGTAGTTGTATATCAACTAGGCGCTTAACATCATTAGGTAACTGTAATGACTGTGCTTGTTCTGGTGACGCGAGTGAGAGCATACTCAATTGGTTGCTTGCCAATAAAACAACTCGGTCTTCGCTAAGCCAGAGTATTTTCTCAATAAATGGTTGAGCACAGTTACCAACATCTTGCTGTTTAGTAGTTGTTAAGTTGATAAGTACTAACTGACTACATTTATGAGGCTGTGGCTGCAAAGGCTTGCGCTGTTGGCTTATCAGCAAACGTTTTGATTGAGGGGCAAAAGCGGGCGCACTAAAAAAATGTGTGGCATTGAGCAGCACTTGGCTTTGTTGTGTGGTGCTATTGAGTACCGTGAGCACCTGTTGCTGTGGTGCTATATCAGTAATGTATGCGTAATGATCGTGACCATATGTGCCGCTGTGTTCGGAGGCTTTGCTGTATGTTATGGGGATGACTTGCCGTATTTGCTTTGTTGTGGGGAATACGGAAGGGTCGGTTATTAACTTTTGAAGCAGCCACAATGCAAATAGTAATACTAAAAAACAAGCACTTACCAGCATAAAAGTGCTACTAGAGAGAAGTTTGCTGTATCGCGGTTTGTGGCATAAACGATAACCTTTTTTCGGGAACGTTTGGATCAGTGTTTTGTCGTCATCATCAAGGTGTTTACGCAATTGAGTGATACAACGTTGTAATGCATTTGGTGCAACTACCGTGTTATGCCAGATACTGTCTAGCAAGGTTTGTTGTGAAACCAGCTGTCCTTTGGCCTCATATAGTGCCAATAAAACAGCCAAGACCTTGGGCTCAAGTTGAATTACTTTGTCTTTGTATGTGAGCTCACCAGTTACTGGGTCAAGTCGTTTGCCATTAATTACAATCATTGTTTGGCCTTAAAACCTATTGTTATGACGATTAACCGAGTCGAAGCGCGATAAACTCGGCGAGCTTGTCGACCGCATTAACAGATTCACCAGAGTTCTTAATAAGGCAGATACCAATCTGTCCTAGTTCTGGCAAGATTGCGGTGTGACTTTGATAATTAAGCTCATTAGGTACGGTACTTTTTGCCAGTACGGTGATCCCCAATCCTTCTTTGAGGGCTGCGGTTAATCCAGTTAAATCGGCGTTACTGTATATAATGCGGTGTTTAATACCTGCTTGCTGTAAGGCTTCAATCGCGCGACGTCGATAAATACAGCCCTCTGGAGCGGTGACCAGTGTCACCGTCCCTTCACTGGCTTTAGATAAGTCTCCGACCCAAACCAACTGATCCTGCATAAAGATAGGATGTTGACCTGAATCGAGCTGTTCATTCAGCGCCAGCACTAAATCAAATTGATCTTGCCTTGAAGATGAAAGTAAATGCTTACTTAAGCGTGACTTAACTTCCAGTGATACGTCTGGATATAAAGACACAAAATCACCAATGATGGAGGGTAAAATGCGAGCGGCAAACTCACTGGGGATCCCTAAGCGCACTTTACCCGTCACGCTTTCAGAGGTGAACTGCTGAATGATTGCATCATTGTGTTGCAACATCTGCTTGGCAAGCGGCAATAATAACTCACCGTATTGATTAAGTACCTGTCTTTGACCTTGCTTTTTAAACAGCTTACAGTTGAGCATGTCTTCTAAGCGCTTTATCTGTAGTGATACAGCCGGTTGTGACAAGCCCAGCAGCTCGCCAGCTTTTGCAAAGCCGCCTACGTCAACCACGGTCACGAGCGTACGCAGACCATCAATGGATAAGTTCTTCATATTAATAAATACTATTTAACAAAGCTAATTACATAAGCATTATTTATCAATGGATAAATAATTACAATTTGTTGTTGGCTTTTAGGGTCAATATACTCTGTGTTTATCGAAATTTAATTAAGGTGTCTCTATGACATTTGCACCTACAATGTTTGCTAAGCACCGCCAAGGCTGTGCACCAGCCGTTAATAGTATGGCGATGACACAAGAGTTAACCGTACTCGATTTTAGCGGGTTTGAAGCGACACCTTTTTTAAATCAGCAAATGGGTTTAAACCTCAACAAGCTAATGGCACCGGGTCTTGGTATTCAAGGCAATCTAGATGGTGGCCAATCTTATTGCGTGTATTACTTCAGTGAAACGGCTTATCGTTTTGTGGTACAAAGCAGTGCGGTGGAGATTTTAGAGCGATTTGTGGCTGCGTATGTTGAAGACTACGACATAGAGTTGGTGGTACGTGATGATTTAGCCATTACCACCGTGTCAGGCTTGCAGGCGTTTGAAACCCTAGTTAACAGCTTTGAGTTAACACCTGGGTTGCGATTATCCGACGAACAGGTATGTTATGGCAGACAAAGCGGTGAAGTATTCGTCACCTCTCTATTAGAGCAAGGTGAGCAGCGTTATCAGCTAATTGCACAATTACCTACGCTGAATAAATGGCAAGCAACATTGCAAGCGCAAGGCTTTGACCTAAACTAAATCAAAATAACAAGGGCACGCTATATGGCGTGCCCTTGTTGCTATTTGAATTAACCCCACCTCGTTTGAGGTAGTGTCAACAACTCGGCTTGTTGATTAAATATAAGTGAAGGAATGATATGACTTCTAAAACAGTGTTACATGCCAAGCACCTTGAAGCTGGCGCAAAAATGGTTGACTTTCACGGTTGGGAAATGCCTATCAACTATGGGTCACAAATTGAAGAGCACAACGCAGTACGTAACGATGCTGGCATGTTTGATGTTTCTCACATGACCATTGTTGACGTAGCAGGCGATGATGCAAAAGCATTTTTGCGTAAACTCGTTGCCAACGATGTGGCTAAGTTAACTGTACCGGGTAAAGCACTATACACAGGTATGCTTAACGAGCAAGGCGGTGTGATAGACGACCTGATCATTTATTTCTTCACTGAAACCAGCTATCGCTTGGTGGTTAACTCTGCAACACGTGAGAAAGACTTAGCACACATTGCGAAAGTATCTGAAGGTTACGCGGTAGAAGTCACTGAGCGCCCAGAGTATGCGATGATTGCGGTACAAGGTCCAAATGCTAAAGCAAAAACAGCGACGGTGTTAAGCGATGAACAAAAAGCAGCGGTTGAAGGCATGAAGCCTTTCTTCGGTGTGCAAGCGGGTGATTTATTTATTGCAACGACAGGTTATACCGGTGAAGACGGTTATGAGATTGTGGTTCATAACGATGATGCAGCTGATCTTTGGCAAAAATTATTAGACGCGGGTGTTGCTCCTGCTGGCTTAGGCGCGCGTGATACGCTACGTTTAGAAGCGGGCATGAACCTGTACGGTTTAGATATGGATGAGTCTGTATCGCCACTGGCTGCAAACATGGCGTGGACCATTGCTTGGGAGCCTGCGGAGCGTGACTTTATCGGCCGTACAGTATTGGAACAACAACGCGCTGAAAAAAGCACTGATAAATTAGTTGGTTTAGTTTTAGAAAGCAAAGGTGTACTTCGCAGTGGCTCTAAAGTTATCGTAGAGGGTGGCGAAGGGGTGATCACTTCTGGTACATTCTCACCAACTTTAGGCTTTAGTGTGGCATTAGCACGTGTTCCTCGCTCAACGGGCGATACGGCACAGGTTGAAATGCGCAAAAAGTTAGTTGACGTGAAAGTAGTGAAGCCTTGCTTCGTACGTAACGGCAAAGCAGTTATTTAATATTAAGAAAGGGTGGGTTAACCGCCTAAAACACCGAACCAAAGGAACAAAAAGATGAGCAACATTCCTAGCGAGTTAAAGTACGCGTCTTCACACGAGTGGGTTCGCGCTGAAGGCGATGGCACTTACACAGTAGGTATCACCGAGCACGCTCAAGAACTTCTAGGCGACATGGTATTCGTAGAATTACCAGAAGTAGATGATGAAGTAGATGCTGGCGAAGATTGCGCAGTTGCTGAGTCTGTTAAAGCAGCTTCTGACATTTACGCGCCAATCTCAGGCACTATCGTTGCTATCAACGAAGAGCTAGAAGATTCACCAGAGACGGTTAACAATGACGCTTATGGCGACGGTTGGTTATTCCGCATTAAAGCTACTGACGAGTCAGAGCTTGATAACCTTTTAGATGCGGAAGGTTACGCGAATTCAATCGACGAAGACTAATCGTTTTACGTCTATCTAAAGGCCCCATTTATTGGGGCTTTTATAATTAACCCCTGTTAAGAAATGCATTTTCAAATTTGGGGTTAATAAAATGCACCGCATTTTTGGCCCGTGTGCCATATCACATGGGCTGATTTAGTTTTGTTACTCTGCTGTTACCAAGGCTGCTGTGACAAACACACTTTTTAATTTGGATCATAGGAATCTGGACTAATGTCAAACGCCAAATCTCTTGAACAATTAGAGCAAAAGCAAGATTTTATTCGTCGCCATATCGGCCCAAGCCCGGCGCAAGTAACTGACATGCTAAACGCTCTTGGGGTATCGAGTGTTGAAGAGCTGATCGGTCAAACTGTACCTGCGGCTATCCGTTTAGAGCAAGGGTTAAACATCGGTGAAAGTCGCACTGAAGTTGAAACGCTGAGCTACCTAAAATCAGTTGCAAGCAAGAACAAGGTATTCAAGTCATATATCGGTCAGGGTTACCACCCAACGCATGTACCGAACGTAATTTTACGTAACGTACTTGAAAATCCAGGTTGGTACACGGCTTATACTCCATATCAGCCAGAGATCGCACAAGGCCGTTTAGAATCATTATTAAACTTCCAGACTCTTACCATTGACTTAACAGGTTTAGACCTAGCGTCTGCGTCACTACTTGATGAAGCGACAGCCGCAGCAGAAGCAATGGCGCTTGCTAAGCGTGTTGCGAAAGCGAAAAAAGCCAATATCTTCTTTATTGCAGATGATGTACACACACAAACTATCGACGTAGTGGCAACACGCGCAGAGCAGTTTGGTTTTGAAGTGGTGGTGGGTCCTGCTGTTGACGCTGCAAATCACGAGATTTTTGGTGCTTTATTCCAATACCCAAGCACAACGGGTGAAGTGGTTGACGTACAAGAGCTAATCGCACAAGTACAAAACAAAAAAGCGATTGCCTGTGTGGCCGCTGACATCATGAGCTTATTGCTACTTAAAGCGCCAGGCCAACTAGGTGCCGACGTAGTATTGGGTTCAGCGCAGCGTTTTGGTGTGCCTATGGGTTATGGTGGTCCTCACGCGGCATTCTTTGCAACGCGTGATGCGTATAAGCGTTCACTACCAGGGCGTATCATTGGTGTATCAAAAGACCGTTTAGGCAATGATGCACTGCGTATGGCGATGCAAACACGTGAGCAGCACATCCGCCGCGAAAAAGCCAATTCAAACATTTGTACAGCGCAGGTATTGCTAGCTAACATGGCAGCGTTCTATGCGGTGTACCACGGTCCACAGGGCCTTAAGACAATTGCTCAGCGTATTAACCGTTTTGCAAGCATTGTAGCGACAGGTCTTAAATCAAAAGGCGTTGCCCTTAAGCACGACACCTGGTTTGACACATTAACCGTTGTTGCTGATAACAAAGACGACGTAGTTGCACGTGCTTTAGCGGCAGAAGTGAATTTTGCCACTAACCATGCGGGTGAATACTCACTCTCTGTAAACGAAACAACGACACGTGCCGATGTAGCCCAGTTGTTCGACATCATCCTTGGCGAAGGCCACGGCCTAGATGTTGACGCGCTAGACGCACAAGTAAGCAAAGACGACATCACAGGTATTCCTGCAAGCCTAGTTCGTGACGACGAAATTTTAACGCACCCTAACTTCAACTCGTACCACAGCGAGACTGAAATGCTGCGTTACATCAAGCGTCTAGAGAACAAAGACTTAGCGCTTAACCACTCAATGATTTCGCTTGGTTCATGTACCATGAAGCTAAACGCGACTGCGGAGATGATCCCAGTAACTTGGCCTGAGTTTGCAGAGCTACACCCGTTCTGCCCACTAGACCAAGCGCAAGGCTACCAAATCATGATCAACGAACTACATGATTGGTTAGTTGACATCACAGGTTATGACGCCGTATCACTACAGCCTAACTCAGGTGCCCAAGGTGAATACGCAGGTCTTATCGCGATTCGTAAATACCACGAGTCACGTGGCGAAGGTCACCGTAACATCTGTTTGATCCCAAGCTCAGCACACGGTACAAACCCGGCATCTGCACAAATGGCCAGCATGAAAGTTGTGGTGGTTGGCTGTGATAAGAACGGTAACATTGATATGGAAGACCTACGTGCAAAAGCCGCTGACGTAGCAGAAAACCTATCTTGTATCATGGTTACTTACCCGTCTACACACGGTGTTTACGAGCAAACCATTAAAGAAGTGTGTGACATCGTACACCAGCACGGTGGTCAGGTTTACATGGACGGCGCAAACATGAACGCGCAAGTAGGTGTAACCAGCCCAGGTTCAATCGGCTCTGACGTATCGCACCTAAACCTACACAAAACATTCTGTATTCCACACGGTGGCGGTGGCCCAGGTGTTGGCCCAATCGGTGTTAAATCGCACCTTGCGCCATTTATGCCGAACCACAGCGTTATTAACGTAGCGGGCACAACAGAAGGTAACGGTGCGGTTTCAGCAGCGCCTTATGGCTCAGCGGCAATCCTACCTATCTCTTGGGCATACATTGCCATGATGGGCAGCGAAGGCTTAAAGCAAGCAACAGAAATGGCGATTGTGAACGCGAACTACCTCACTGAAAAGTTAAGCGAGCACTTCCCAATTTTGTACCGTGGTCAAAACAACCGCGTAGCGCACGAGTGTATTGTTGACTTACGTCCAATCAAAGAAGCCTCAGGCATCACTGAAATGGATGTGGCGAAGCGTTTACAAGACTACGGCTTCCACTCACCAACCATGTCGTTCCCAGTTGCGGGCACCTTGATGATTGAGCCAACTGAATCTGAGTCTAAAGTAGAAATTGACCGTTTCATCGAAGCGATGGTGTCAATCAAGGGCGAAATCGACAAGATCATCTCAGGCGAGTGGTCAATCGAAAACAACCCACTAGTGTTTGCACCGCACACCCAAGCCGACGTACTTGGCAACGAGTGGGACCGTGCATACGACCGCTTCTACGCTGCGTTCCCAGTACCAAGCGTAGCAAAAGACAAATTCTGGCCAACCGTAACCCGTATCGACGACGTATACGGCGACCGCAACCTAATTTGTTCATGCCCAGCGGTAGAGACTTACGCAGAGTAAGGGTTGGGTAAAAGCCAAGTGTAGGCTTGGCTTTGATTAGAGTTTGAAAACCGCCTTGTGAAAGCAAGGCGGTTTTTTTGTGTTTAAAATGTTTTGTACAAATTATTGCATATGTATTAGATTATATTTCTTTTGATTACATACATTTAAAATACAAAATATAGGGAGTATTAGTGTCTAGTAGTTTTCAAGATGATGTGCGAGAAGATGCAATGCGTAATCTTTTTGACTTATATAAGGATAGTAACGAAGGGCGTGATGGCGTTGATGCCCATTTGGAGCTTGATGGTCGAATAATACCTTTTGAGTTGAAAACAACATCTAAAGGTTCGGTAACAACTGTCCGTGACTTTGGGCCAGATCACATTGAAAAGTGGAAAGATAAGCATTGGTTAATAGGGTTTTTTATTGGAAATCGTGAGTTCTATCATTATGGCTCTCCTAAGATGATGGAAAGTTGGATTAAAAGTAAGGAAGATTATATCCGTCCTGACATAACGCTTTCTCAGCTAGCTTCCCGTCAGCTTTCTATTTTAGATCTTCATCAAATAATGGGTGAAAAAGAAATATACACTTATGAGGATGCAGTTAGTTTACAGAAAAAGCAGTACAAAAAATCTAAATATATAGAACTACAAGACTTAGAAAATGGCTATAGCCCTGAGAGAATGCTAGAAATACTGCAAGCAAGAGCTAAATATTTAATTCAAAGAGGAAGTACGCTTAACAACCCTCATATTCCTTTTTCCTATTTTAAAGGGTGGGTTGAAATAACTGAGAACCACCCAACAAAATTGAGAGAGTTAGTTCGTAGTTATTTCAACGGAGATAAAGGGTAGTTAGGACAGTGCTTTAGCTACATTTTTGGCAACATGGTATGCAACTGGAGGTGCAACTGAGTTGCCAATTTGCCCTAGAACTTGATAAACGGCTCCTGAAAACTGCCAGTCTTCAGGAAAACCTTGTATAATCCCTACATCAGATATACTTAATCTGAAGTGTTTGTTTTTAGCTGGAAATTCAGAGGCTTTTTGACGGCTACTTTGAACGCCATTTGGCCAAATTCCCATATCTCCCCATGATTTTTGACCAGCAGAGCTATTTAAGACTGAGGTAGTATTGCGTTTACCAGTAAAGCCACTTCTGATGGTTGGTGCTAAGTTATCAAAGCCTATGTTTGATAAGCCAAGAGCTTCTCTAACACCCATAGTTTTGGGTTTGTTGGCGCTGAAGAGATCGTGGCTACTTTTTTTGCTAAGTAAATGGCCTTTATAATGTGTTGGCTCGGGGAGCTCGAATTTCGCTAGGTCACTAGGGTTTCTAAAACCAACAAAAAAAACTCGCCTTCTGATTTGAGGTACTCCAAAATCAGAAGCGTGAACTTCAAACTTTACAATGTGATAATCAGCTAACTCGTCAATAATATATTTTTTTACGAAATCTTGAAATTTTGGATTCAGCAAACCCATGACATTTTCTGCTACAAAAGCTCTTGGCTTTATAGTGTTAACCGCTCTGTTGAACTCTCCCCACATATTTCTTTCATCATCTAGGCCCTTTTGTTCCCCTGCAATTGAAAATGGTTGACAAGGAGGCCCTCCTTGGACTACGTCTACTAATCCAATGTATTGCTTCCAATCAATATTGGTTACATCCCCGTCATCTGGTCCTCCATGAACTTCCCAATTAGGCCTATTAGAGTTTAACGTGTGTTTGCAAATAGGGATTAGCTCATATGAAGCGACATGGTGGAATCCTGCTCGGTCAAAACCTAAATCTAAGCCTCCTCCACCAGAGAAGAGACTTAGCGCTCTTATTCCATTATTTTCCAACTGAGGCATTAGAGTATTAGGATCTAGATTGGGCTGGTTCACTTTGTGTAGAGGCTTATGCAACCCCTGTACTGCAGCTTGTTTGGCTAATCTAGACTCGGTTGAAATTTTTCTATACTCGTCTCTCTTTTCGTTTGAAATATCATACTCTCGACGAGAAGAGTTTTTATAAACTGATTGCTTTGTTGGCAAGGGAGATACCCTCTTTAATAAGTTTAATCATATGCTGTATATAATAACAGTTTAACTCAAAAGTAATAGGTGTTTTTCGTATTATGATGCCTGGTACTAATACATATAAACATAAACAATGGGGCCATAAACAATGGGGTCCATTGATAGGTAAAGACAAACTTGCTAGGCACGCCCGATATAGAGCGCTATTCGATGATGAAATGCCCTCGATTACGGTTGGTGAAATAAAAACTGCAACTGACAAAATGTGAGTACTTGGCAACGATAAGTTCAAAAAGCAAGTCGAGGCAATGGCTGGTAGGCGGGCATCACCATTACCGAAAGGGGGCGATAGGAAGTCGGTGTCATTTATTAACTCTCGAAAATAGAAGAATCAACAACTCTGACCCCATTGATTTACATTGATTTACCCCATTGATTTATATTTTGTACACAAATTGGCTACATTAGTATAAAGTGTCTAGGTTTTCATTTCTTTTTAATATGAGTAAAAAACAAATTTAAAGCATGGTTAGTAATTATGTTTTTGCTTTTTTATAATTAAATTAAAAGGTTACGATAGCTTATAACCAAGGTCGAAGTGACTTTGGAGCACTATAAAGTAATTATTCAAAAGGGAATCACAAAAGGGAATCAATGGGGTCAGAGTCGTTGATTTTGTAGCTATCAGCACAATGCTGTGGCATAACCATTGGATTTATTACAGAACATTCGCTTTATATGCAATTAGGTAAAGACAAACTTGTTAGGCACGCCCGATATAGAGCGCTATTCGATGATGAAATGCCCTCGATTACGGTTGGTGAAATAAAAACTGCAACTGACAAAATGTGGGTACTTGGCAACGATAAGTTCAAAAAGCAAGTCGAGGCAATGGCTGGTAGGCGGGCATCACCATTACCGAAAGAGGGCGATAGGAAGTCGGTGTCATTTATTAACTCTCGAAAATAGAAGAATCAACAACTCTGACCCCATTGATTGCTTGTTGTTTTTGTTGGACCTTGGAGAGTTTTTTCATGAGCATTCCAAATAAATGGCAAAATACAGCGATAAAGGCGGATTATAACCAAGTGCTTGAAGATATGGAAAGTGGTAGCTTGGAAAAGCCAAAGGCGCCTTTCAACAAAAGTGCAAAGGGGTAATAAGGACTCCAAGTTCAAACAAATCACAGTAAACCGGAGTAGGCTCCGGTTTAATGTTTGGCGGGGGTTATTTCGCTTGTAAGAAGTTTAATAAATCTTGGTTTAGTTTATTTTTGTGTGTATCAGCAAGGCCGTGTGGTGCGCCTTTGTAAACAATAAACTTAGCGTCTTTGATTAACTTGGCAGACACGGCGCCTGATATTTCAATGGGTACCACTTGGTCATCATCACCGTGTATTACCAGCGTAGGTACATCAATTTTTGCTAAGTCTGGGCGAAAATCTGTGGCTGAGAATGCGGCTATGGAGTCATAGGTATTTTTCGCGCCGCCCATCATGCCTTGTCTCCAGAAGGATTGAATTAAGCCTTGTGATACTTTTGCGCCCTTGCGGTTAAAGCTGTAAAACGGGCCAGATGCAATATCCAAGTATAACTGCGAGCGGTTGTCGTTAGATGCTTTGCGTATGCCATCAAACTGTGATTTCTCAATGCCATTTGGGTTGGTGTTGGTTTTTACCATCAAAGGCGTCACTGCGCTGACTAAGGCAACTTTATTTACGCGCTTTGTACCATGGCGGCCAATGTAGCGGGCTACTTCACCGCCGCCAGTTGAAAAGCCAACTAGGGTGACTTTGTCTAATTTCAGTGCATCTAATACGGCTTTTAAATCGTCTGCGTAATGGTCCATGTCGTTACCTTGCCAAGGTTGGCTTGAGCGGCCATGGCCGCGACGGTCATGGGCAATTACACGGTAGCCTTTATCTGCCAAAAATTGCATTTGTGACTCCCAGCTGTCAGAACTGAGCGGCCAGCCGTGGCTGAACGTCACCACTTCACCATCTTTAGGACCCCAATCTTTATAATAAAGCTGCACGTTGTCGCTAGTGGTAATGGTGCTGGCTGTGCGATTAAAGTCATCCGCTTGTACGTTGGTAGTAGATAGTGCCAGTACGCTGGCTAAGAGGGTTGTTTTCAGTATGGTGGTGAAGCTTTTCATTATCATTCTCCAATGAATTTAATGGTGTTTTCGCTTTTTGAGCGGTTTGTTTATTTGTTCTGTTGATGGGTGTTATTGTGCACCTCTTTGCGATACTATTTATTACAGTTAGTCCTTAAAACATTGCAGATCGTATTTTTATGGTGGATCGTCTTGCTTCTTTGTTTGAGCACTTCTCTCTAAGTGCGCATACCTTTCAATCAGGCCCGCTGTGTGGCACTAACATTGTTGCAACTGAAGGGTCTTTTGGGCAATTGCATTTAATCCGTGAAGGCAATGTTGCGGTGTGGCATGGTCGCAAACACGCTTACAGCATTACCGAGCCGAGTTTGTTGTTTTATCCGCGCCCGTTACAAAGGCACTTTGTGGTGGCCGAGCAGACACCAGCGCAGTTTTTATGTGCTAACGTGTCGTTTGAGGGGAATGAGGCCAATCCCATAGCAAGCGCTCTACCTGATAGTTTGTGTTTATCACTGAGAGCACTGCCAAATTGCGAGCAGGTATTATCGCTGTTGTTTGCTGAGGCGCAGGCGTGTCATTGTGGGCGACAAGTGCTGCTTGATAGGTTGTTAGAGGTGTTTTTAGTCCAACTGCTCCGAGAGTTAATGGAAAACCAAGTGATCAAAGTGGGAATGTTGGCGGGGCTTGCTCATCAAAATTTGCGCAGGGCTATCGTTGCAATGCATGAACAGCCAGAAGAGGATTGGACGGTTGAACGCCTTGCCAATGAGGCGCATATGTCTCGTAGTGTTTTTTCAAACCTGTTTCGTGAGGTGATAGGTGAAACCCCCGCAAAGTACCTACAAAGTTGGCGCATTGGTTTAGTACAAAAATGGCTAAAAAATGGTATGTCGCTCAAGTTGGTAGCAGAAGAAGCAGGTTATAAAAGTGAGTCAGCATTATCGCGCGCATTTAAAGCACAAAGTGGCATGTCGCCGAAGCAGTGGCTGATTGAAAATCATCGCTCAGTTTAAGTGGCACGGTTAGGTTAATACGTTTCAAAAAAAGAAGCTGAAAATAACAGCTTCTTTTTTTTGAGTAGCAACTTAATCAGCAGTGTTAGAGATACTTATCTAA
Organism: Pseudoalteromonas byunsanensis; assembly: GCF_001854475.1. Classification (GTDB taxonomy): domain Bacteria; phylum Pseudomonadota; class Gammaproteobacteria; order Enterobacterales; family Alteromonadaceae; genus Pseudoalteromonas; species Pseudoalteromonas byunsanensis. The sequence continues at coordinate 310,756 of NZ_MNAN01000035.1, read as the reverse complement.
CTCTACCGTGTATATTCTTTGTCGAGCGTAATTGTTGTAAATAATGGCTAGGAGTGGGTCTATTTGCTCAATAAAAATATCACCATCCGCGAAAATCTCCCAAGCAAAATTGTCTGTGACCAGATGTGCTTCATCAGTGCTTAGTAACCATAACTGCCCACTTGATTGTATTGATTCATTTTCACCAACATACACTAATAGAAAGCCCTGATAAGCATGGAGCGGTGTGATCTGTTTGGCTGGTTGACGTTGTTCGTATTTAAGTTCAAGCAACGAGTTGTTGTAGTTTATATAGATGGGAGACTGCGTATTTAAGCGCTTTTTAAGTTGCGCTTCATTTTGCACTTTGTCACCTTGTCGTAAATATTCGAGTGTTGCAAATTCCACGACTCGGTTTTCTTCTTCATTTACCTTAAGTGTTTGCTCATGTCTTTTACCCGCAATAAGCAGCTTAAGATCACCCCCAATCCAATCGGGTGAAAGATTGTTAAGCTCTGTAGTATCAAATGCGTTTGATGAGCCCTCGGTAGTAAATTGCTGAACACCATCTGAATTGTTGACGAACAAGTACTGGTTCTCGTTGTGCTGCCATAATGTGGCATTTGTGACATCAGCGATCGTTGTTATGGCCTCGTTGCGCTCTTCCAAAAGTCCATCCAAGTTATTGACGACTAACTGGTTGTCAATATTAAAGCCGATAGCATAGTTGTTGTTGTCAAACTTAAAAAGTGGTGTGGATGCAGGACTAACAATCGCGCTGCCCAACGGTTTTGCGTGAATATTGCCGTCTTCAAAGGTTACATATGACAATTGTTGCGGGTCATGTTTATCAGCAGTAACAATATAGGCGTTTTCATTGTTGTGTACGATATCGCTCACAATGATTTGTTCAATGTCCGTTTCACGCTCTCCTTTATAAAAGTTCACACTTTTCCATGCGCCATTAGCCAGCTTATGGATTTGGTTTTGAGAGTAAGACAGAGCATATAATGCATCACCATTAACCAGTAAACTGTTTGCATGAACATCATGTTTTTGGATATTACTGTGATTGGTTACAGATAATGAATATACGTTCCCTGCTGGTTCTTCCGCATTGATAAGCCAGATAGCGTCATTAAACCATAGGTAATAAGGTGAAATTCTAAACATTCCACCATGGTAGTTCTCAGCATCAAAAATAAGCGCTTTATGATCTTTGTTATACACCTTGTATAACTTTCGGTGAGAGTAGGCCAGAGTGTATCGCGCGCAGTTAAAACCTACTACACCTTGTGCTTCGCTTGCTTCACAATCTTGTGGCCCACCAAAAGATACAATTTCATAGTTGCTTGCTTGAGCTTGTTTTACGGTATGTATGTTGCTCGAGAGCGTAAATGTTTCTTGGCCATATTTGACGGTAATGGGGTACATCAACTCAGTTGTTTGCGTGAATGCAATATAACCCTCATTGAGCTCACAGTTGATTGCATAACGATAAGCCGTATCATTTGTAGTTGATAACTTGCCATTGCAAGTCATATTGTTTGGTGTGTTATTGAGCGCTGGTTCTTCGAACTTGGTGGCTTTCTTTGTAAGCGTCACTGCTTCACTGCTCGCCAAAGTCAGAGTTGTTCCCATCCATGAAATGGCGACACCTTTTGCTAAAAAGTTAGACTCGACGTTTAAGGTATAACCAGTTTCTTTGTTTGACTCCGCTCCAAGTTGAGTATTCGCATCAGTTTTGGGGGGCGTTTCCGTTGAGGAAGAGCCACCGCATCCATTCAAAAGTACTGCTAATACGCCAACAAGCAATGTTCTATTTTGCAAAATAATTCTCCTGTTCTTATTTGCATACAATGGTGCTTTTTAGAGTAAATACACCAGGGGCGCGGATAGTAGCGTTTAGATATATGGTACGCAATTTAAACAGGATTAAAATTGGTCAAAATCAGACAAACTAACCAAAAAGTACGGTAAATCGCCTATTGAGTTGATTTAATTTTGATCTTTTTTAAACCTTTGGTTTGGTTGTTTGGTCGTCTATTAATACATATGGCTAGTTTGTGATGAACTTAGAGTTAGGAGGTTTTTTGGGAGGGGACGGTATGGAAGGTTGGATTTTGCCACAGAAAAGTCAGTGTTATTGAATTGCTAAAATATGGATTAAAAAATGAGTCAATAACAAAATAGGAAGTGAGCTTAATTCCAATCACAATCAATGGGGTCACAATCAATGGGGTCAGAGTCGTTGATTTTGTAGCTATCAGCACAATGCTGTAGGAAAAACCATTGGGCTGATTACAGAACATTCGCTTTATATGCAATTAGGTAAAGATAAACTTGATAGGCAAGCCCGATATAGAGCGCTATTCGATGATGAAATTCCCTCGATTACGGTTGATGAAATAAAAACAGCAACTGACAAAATGTGGGTACTTGGCAACGATAAGTTCAAAAAGCAAGTCGAGGCAATGGCTGGTAGGCGGGCATCACCATTACCGAAAGGAGGCGATAGGAAGTCGGTGTCATTTATTAACGCTCGAAAATAGAAGAATCAACAACTCTGACCCCATTGATTTACATTGATTTACCCCATTGATTTATATTTTGTACACAAATTGGCTACATTAGTATAAAGTGTCTAGGTTTTCATTTCTTTTTAATATGAGTAAAAAACAAATTTAAAGCATGGTTAGTAATTATGTTTTTGCTTTTTTATAATTAAATTAAAAGGTTACGACAACTTATAACCAAGGTCGAAGTGACTTTGGAGCACTATAAAGTAATTATTCAAATATAAGGAGCATGATATTGAATATGTTTAAAGTAAGTACTCGATTAGCTTGTATCGCAGTTCCTTTATTCGCTGCAACATTTGCGAATGCAGCTCAGTGTGTTAAAGAGCAGAACAGTACTTCATATTGGTACGAGTGTGATGGAGTGCAAGTTACACAAGCTGCACAAAATATTTTTGGATCACGGATAACTGAGTTTCAGAAAAAAGGAAACTATGTCTCATGGCGTTTCTATGATGGCATGAGGAACTCAACGTCTTATTATTCAAACACGGTTTGGGGTAACTCTCGTAAAGAGCTTACACAAAGTGCAAGTGACCATTCTAAGAGCCGAATTACTGATTTTAGACTGTATGGTGAACATGCTACTTGGAAATATTATGATGGCACGTCAAACAATACCACGTATTATGCCAATAGAATTTGGGGAAATGCGCTTGTGGCGTTGACTCAAGTGGCAAGTGAGAGATCGGGAGATCGTTTGTCAGAATTCCGTACTTTCGGAGAGCACGCTGTTTGGAAATACTATGATGGTATGCGTAACCAAACTGCCTATTACTCAAATAAACTTTGGGGTAAAGATTTAGAGATACTAAGTAAGGTTGCGTCGGGTCGTTTTGGTAGTAGTGTTTCAAATCTAAATATCACTAAAATCTACCTACTTGGACAAGAGTACATTACCTATAAGTATTATGATGGCATGTATGACCAAACCGCTTATTACTCAAACCGAATCTCTGGAAATTCAGAAAAATTGATGACGCAGATTGCTCATGATAGAGATAACGACGTCATTTCTAACTTTCGTGTGAGCACAGAGAATGTTCAGTGGACCTTCTACGATGGTGTATGGAGAACCACGAAGAACTACACCAACAAAGTTTGGGGCGGAGAACCGAGAGAAAAGTAAACAAGGTTGAGTAAATTACAACAACCTATAACCGTAACCGCCACAATTTGCTGGCGGTTTTGATCAATGGGGTCAGAGTCGTTGATCAGATCAATGGGGTCAGAGTCGTTGATTTTGATTTTGATTCTGCTTATTTTTGATTAGCTTAGCTATACTGATATAACGATAAACTAATGGACTAGTTTAAGTTATGGCACGTTTACCTCGATTAAACCTTCCGAATATACCGCAGCATATTGTTCAACGCGGTAATAATAGGCAAATTACTTTTGTTGAACCTGATGACTATGTCATTTATCTCGAAAAGCTAAAGTATTACGCCAAAGAGTACAACGTTAAAGTTCATGCATTCGTGCTTATGACGAATCACGTACATTTACTGGCTACACCAACCACATCAAATGGTATAAGTAAGCTGATGCAGTCACTAGGGCGCTATTACGTCAGGTATTTTAACCAAGCGTATAAACGTACGGGTACACTTTGGGAAGGGCGCTTTAAATCCACACTGGTTGATAGTGATAATTACTTTCTAGTGGTCAGTCGCTACATTGAACTAAACCCCGTTAGAGCTGGCATGGTTAAACACCCAGCTGAATATACTTGGTCTAGCTATCAGCACAATGCTGTAGGAAAAACCATTGGGCTGATTACAGAACATTCGCTTTATATGCAATTAGGTAAAGATAAACTTGATAGGCAAGCCCGATATAGAGCGCTATTCGATGATGAAATTCCCTCGATTACGGTTGATGAAATAAAAACAGCAACTGACAAAATGTGGGTACTTGGCAACGATAAGTTCAAAAAGCAAGTCGAGGCAATGGCTGGTAGGCGGGCATCACCATTACCGAAAGGAGGCGATAGGAAGTCGGTGTCATTTATTAACGCTCGAAAATAGAAGAATCAACGACTCTGACCCCATTGATTCCCGGATGGCGGCACTGTGCGCCTTATACCGACCTACAACACCTTAATCTTCAGGTCCTTGCAACGTAAACGTTAGGTGTTTGCGCATGTCTTTTAAGATCACGCCTTTTTTAAGCATGGCGGCGCTTAAGCGCTTTTGCCATTTGAGTAAGTCGGGTTTGGCGGCCTCTAATGCTTGCTCATCTTCAAATTGAAAACACAAAAGTAGGGAGCCGGGGAATAGGTGATATTCCACATCAAACCAGCACTGTACCATACCGGGAATTTCTGCGCGTGCTTGCTCTTCGAGCATATCGGCTACGTTGATAACCAACGCTTGTTGTTTTTGTTGGACCTTGGAGAGTTTTTTCATGAGCATTCCAAATAAATGGCAAAATACAGCGATAGATGAGGATTATAACCAAGCTGTCGTGACGATGGAAAGTTGTTGAGTGTTGATGTGTGTATGGGTGGAACAGCCTCTCGGATAATAGCTGTGTTGGCTTTATCCGAGTATTTTATGGTGTCAGTTCGCACTCACCGTAACAGTAATGGTATCTGAGTACGTACCCGCATCGTTCAAGCCGTTTATCTGTGGGGTGATTTTAAGTAAGGTGGCTTTTGTTTCACCTGCGCTGCCAGTACCTGCTGCTGTGGCGTTTAAGTGCTCATAAGCGCCAGCTTGCAGGTCAATGTCGGTGGTATCACCAATATTGAGGGTATAAGCCAGTTTACTATTTTGTGCGTTGTTTGCGATAAGGTAACCGCCATTCGCTGAGCTGTAGGTTGTGGTTGCGTTTTCACCGGTGTTACACCACACATCTAATGTGCCAATTTCTTGTGCCTGTGACACTGTGCTCAAGTTCAAATCAGTTACACTGTTTGCACCACTGCTGGTTTTACACATTGGCTCCACAGTGCCTGCAATTGCAAACTGTGCATCACGACCAGTTGTTTCACTCACCGCAGACATGGCCGATAGCGACATAATTGCTGAGGCAACAAAGAGTGGTTTCAATAATGTGTTCATGGCATTACCCCCTAACACTAAAGTACAGCAGTTGTATTTCAGTTTGCAACCATTTTACTGCATATCTTGCGCCTGTTTTTTGTTACCAGCACAATTAATCCCAAGGGAATGGTCTTTTATTTAATTGATGCTCCGCAATCAACGCCTCCAAATCAGTTAGGCGCTGTGCAGGACAGTGCCAAAAGAAACTGCCACTATCGTATAGTGGTTGGTGATAGCTACTCTGTTTAGCACAATATATGGCGGTTAAAGCGGGGTCATCCTTGTGTTGAAAAATGGCAATATTGTCAGCTGTTTCAAAATCAACCGTCTTGACCTTGGGCAAGAATACGTAGTGAATGTGTAATTTACACTCCTGTAAGTCTAAGACCAAAGAGTGCGCCATTTTAGCTAGGCCAAATATGATGGTTGATACAAAAATAGTGACAATGACACTAGATAAAATAAATAAGGTCGTAGGATCACTCAAAAAGCCGCGATCATAAAAACGTTTAGCCCCAGCTACCGGATCATACATGTCAAAACCTGCCCAAACACACATTAGGGCCAATAGTCCTAAACAAAGGAAATAGTTACTTTTGTTTAAAGTGAATCGAATTGGTGTCATATAAAAATGCCGAATGTATACATCGCAGTGCGCTACGTCTTCTGTTCAGTTTATAAGTTAACGGTTTTTCTTTTCGGGCCTATTCTGGGTAAATTTGTGGTGGTTGTAAAGCGTTTCTAGTCACCGAGCTTCACCTTTTGACGGTCAAAAATCTGTTGCCGTATTGCTGGTTATATCGGTTTGAAAACTGTAGGGAGGATTTTAATTGCCGCCTAGGCAAGAAAGTGCAGTGGCAAATTGTGTATTTTGAAGTGAGATAGGTCGGATGGCACAAAGCCAATCCGACTGTTTAGTTCTATTTGTGGGGAGGGCAGTGAATATCTCATCACCGCCAAATATAACTATTAGTTAGGGCTTACTGTTACCGTGATAGTATCTGAGTAAGTACCCGCATCGTTCATGCCGTTTGTTTGTGGTGTGATCTTAAGTGATGTAGCTTGTGTTTCACCTGCGCTACCAGTACCAGCAAGGGTTGTTAAGTGCTTGTATGTGCCACTTTGTAAATCAACACCAGTTGTAGTGCCAATGCTTAGTGTATAAGCTATTTTACTGCTCTGTGCATTGTCAGCAACCAAGAAACCGCCGTTTGCTGAGCTATATTCTGTGGTTGCATTTTCACCTGTGTTACACCACACATCTAACGTGCCAATTTCTTGAGTTTCTTGGGTCGAGTCTAGGTTCAAATCAGTCACGCTGTTTGTGCCGCTGTCAGTTTTACACATAGGCTCAATAGTACCTTCAAACGAGAAGCTAGCTTCCGTACCTGTTGTTTGCGTAACAGCTGCCGCCGCTGACATTGATGTGATTGCAGACGCAACAAATAATGACTTTAGTAATGTGTTCATGGCGTTTCCCCTAAAATAAAATACAGCAAAATGTTTTTATATAATTTTAATGATTAGGTATTAGTTACCTATTTCTCAAACATAATGCAAAGGTTGTGCCAAGGTTGTGCTTTTTTGCGGGTGGATTTTCCTGTTGAATGTGGTTTTATCTTTAATTTCTTTATTTTCAATTGGTTATTTTGGGTATACGGTCAGAGATAAATTATCGCGATAATAACCTGCTGGCATTAATTCGGTGTTACCTAAAATAAATTCGAAGCCAAACCACTTATTTCTGACGCCAGGGAAAAAGTTATAGCTACGAATTAGCCGCTCAGAAGACGAGATTTTGACGTTATCAAAGCTTATTGAGTAATCGATAAGAGCTTGAGTATCGGTTTCATGACGCAAGCCATTGTATTCTGAGTCTAAAACAATGTCATAAGAGCTATTGCTCAGAATTTTAATGCCCCAATAGAAGCGCATATTGCTTTCAAGTTCTCCCAGATTGATTTGGTAATGGCCATTGCTTCCCGAGACCTTACCTCTACTGGCATTATCCAAAGAAACGGCAACCTGTGGCTCGGAGTAATAGGACATATTTAAATATTGTTCTTGGATCACACGGTTTTTACGCACCACAGACACTTTAACGCTGCCGGTATAGTTTCCTGCGGGAAACAGACTATAGTGTCTTAACCTTACCCACATCTGGGTTGTGCGACCACTTAGTGGTATGCGCCATATGCCATTTTGCGCCCACATGGTGTTAAATTGCGAGTCTAACAGCCTTGGGTATTTGTATTCAGTTGGTCCTGTAAATACCAATGAATAGTAGTATGTGTCTTCGACCCATATTTCATCGGCACAGTCCAGTAGAATGTCAGAAACTTGTATTTTTAACGGTAAAAAGACTGACACGCGATCACTGTGCTCTTCTATGATTTCAGAAGGATCTGAGGTGGCCAGTAAATTTCCATAACATCGTCCGTGCTTCGCCAACGCTTGGTTTGAAGACAATAGAAAACTCACAAAAAACAAAACAAAAATTTTTAATTTCATTTAGTTGAGTCTCCTTTTGCGTGACTTCGCTCAAGTGTAATGGTGTCAATTGTAATAAACCTTTGTTCTGTATCTTCCACCTGAAAGCTTCCTTTAATATCATTGATTTCAATGATATATTCGCCAACACTAATGCCTTCCACTACAAATCTACCTACTCGGTTGGTAAAAAATGCCCGACTCAGCGGCGCGGTTTCACGAGCGTCACTATTTTGTTGTTTTATTACTTGCCCACGTTGCATTGCAATCGGCGTGCCTTGAATGTCTACTAAAGTACCAATAACTGTATAAGAGAGCTCAGAACCAACCTGAATATGATGTCCTGTATTTGCGCCTCCTGTGATTTGATACATCCCAGGCCCCCAGTCGTAGCCCAATGGAGCTTCAGGTACGTCAATATTAAATTGATAGTTTGTATAGCCTGAGCCAAGGTCAATTAATGCGCCAATATTTTGACTTGGCTTTGTTTGTGCGCGACCAAAATGGTCAACATTAACCAGCACGTCTGTCTCTTTTAGCGTTTTATGCTTGCTCACCACAGCAAAGGGAGCCGTTGTGGTTGCGCCCATGCCGAAGTGCCCATCTGCCACGCCTAGACTGGTAGAGAGGTTGATGCTAGCACCCGTTTCGCTGTTTTGCTGTGAGCGAGTATAGTTACTAGCTCCCACATCAGCCCTAAAAAAGGCTCCGGTATAACTGGCTTTAACCTGCTCTTGTCTGTAGTCACTGCCTTTTTCGGCTCTGAGCTCATAACCGTAGTCATTAACAAAGTTGTTGTTGGTTCTGCCGTAGCTGGCACTGGCTATTTTACTTTGATTGTTGTACTGCGCTCTGGCGCGAATATTATTGTGGCGATTGTAATCATTCCAGATGAAGTTAAGCACAAACTGGTTTTCAGATATCGCACGAGGGTCTTCGCTCTTACTGTGGTTATAGCCAACTCGAACACGAAAGCCTTCATAGCGCAGGTTCAACTCTGCCGCCATATTTTTAGTCACCAAAGACTCACTATCGATTGAGCGTGAAGCGTTGAGATTAAAGTCTAGATTGTCATCAATGATATAGCTGTAATCTACAAAGGCTCTTTTATTACTATTCGTTGTACTAAATTGCAGCCACGGGGTATTAGTGAATTCATCTTTTACTTCATAACCTAAACGTAAGTTTGGTGAGCCATAGTTACCATGACCAAAAATACTGTGTTCCGTTTCGATAGAATAGGCGTAACCCTTCATGGTGTTTTCCTGTAGTGCTTGCATGCTACTTTGCGAATATCGAAACGATATATTGCCAAGCAAGTTATTTAGCGTTGCAACCGATCCTAGTACGTGTCCTAGTGGATGAACCGCTCCATTTACGCCCAGCGTCAATTGGTCGGTTAAGCCGTACTCGTAGCTGCCGGATATCAACAAGTCATCATCATAATTGTAACGGCCATTTTCTACTGACGAGATGTAGCCAATAGCGAGAGAATAATCACTCAGCCCTTGGGCCAGCAATCTGGCGTTGTAATGTGTGGTAAAGCTAAACTGTTGTGTTTCACCGTTTGCATACGTGGCGACGATATGAATGTTATTCACACCTGATGTCAGTGGTAAGTCATTTAAATCATAGCGCCCAGCGCGTAGCTTGAGCCGAGATATCAAAAAATCATTGATGAAGACTTCGAGCGTCGCAGGGCGTGGCAGCACAAACTGTTGGCTATTCCCAGGAGTGATTTTGCGCTGTGGCTGCAATTTTGAGTAGGCTTTTTGTATTTCGAACCCTGCGAGCTGGGTGCCTGACAGGTGCCCGCGAGCGCTAGATTGAGTATCACCAAGGGTCATTCGCAAGGGCATATCTGGCTTGTCATAAAATAACGCGATATCACCACGATAAAATTGTTCTTCAAGGTTATCACCGTTTTCCCAAAATATTGAACTGCGCATATTGATGCCATCACCGCCACCAACATTGCCATTAATCAGCCACTCAAACTGAGAGTGGTGGCTTTGATTATTATCGCTCCGCTCATGGTTCAAATTGAAGTTATTCAATACCGCCCAGCTAGCTTCTCCTTTTGGTAGTTCAAAGTGTTTTTTTCTGCCATAAGATAGGCTATCTGTGGCCATAGCCGCTTCACTTAGCGACATTTCAATGGTGAGATCTTGAGGTTGCAATGACAGTGATATCCCTTGAGCTTGGAACTGCTCAACCGTGATTTCTTGCTCTCCTTTACTGGTTAACCACGCGAGTACTTCTTTACTTAAGGTTGAATCAAGGTTTCGTTTAAACTCTGCTGCTGAAATAGAATGCAAGGTTAAACCATCCACGGCGGCTGCAACTTGCCCCACCTCGATAGCATTTAGCCTGATCGGAAAGTCCATGACGTACACAGCACAATACGCGCGGGGCGTCAGCATCCACAACAGTGTCAATAGCGCACACTGCCAGCTAGCAGGCCTACGGGTAACAGCTATTTTCAACATCGTTTAACGGTTACTTTTTATCGAATAGGTTGATAAGCGTTACACTTTTGGTTGGCTTGTCAGCGAGTAAAGACTGCAAATCTATCACCATAGAGTGGCCTGGCATTATAAAACGACCAGACGTAACACTTTGGAACTGAGCCCAATTAATAACCGTATTCCCTTGATGAAAGTGATATGCAAAGCCAGAAAGGTCGAGTACTCGTGCACCATCATTGCTGATCGTCAATTTACAGTCTGCAAGTTTTTCACAGCTTACTCTAGCGTTTGGCTGAGCAGCTAGTCCATCAGGGCTGACAAATACCAAGGTTGCGAAATTAAACACCATCTTTACCCCTGATTTTTCTTCATCACCGGGCAGTGGCAGTTGCTTAAACACAATGCGATAGGAATGAGTCTGTTTTAGTTCCGGCGAGCCTAAATACTTTGCACGAAACACCTGATGACCATTGGCTGGTACTTCTATTTGTGGCGGCAGAACAATAAAATCTTCTTCTGCGCGTACTAAGATCTCTTTTTGTTTGTCATCGAAAGTACGTTTATAGACTTCTATTTCAATGGGTAGCGGGCTATCACTTGGATTCTGTAGTCGATAGGTCACTAACGACTTTTTACCATGAGACGCGAGATCGACAATCATTGGCTGAACTTGATAGGCCATTGTGGGGGCTGATAAACACAATAATAGTAACAACAGTTTACGCATCTGAATTCCAACTGAGAGACGTGACTTACATTTGTGCTATACGATACCCTGACTATTTGTTAATACAAGCCTAAATTATGAGGTTATTGTAAATATTGGGGTGTTCATTCAAGCGGCAATAATACTTTTACTTGCCGCGTCAAAAAAACGTACTCATTGCCATAGCCACTATTCATTTACACAAAGTTAAAACAATGAAGGCCATTATTTCTACAGACCATGAAAATTTACAAGGAAAGTTGATAAAAATGCAATTACCCTAAATTGGTACAAGAATTGCTGATGAATGTGAAAGTTATATCGGTACAGTGGAATGTTATCAATAAATGGATTTTTGAGCAGGCACCAATTTGCAGCTAATAAGTTGACGGATGAACAAAGAGGATTATCACAAGCACTTAGTAGCGGAAAAAGAATAAATTCAGCAAAAGATGATGCAGCAGGCTTACAGTTAAGTAATCGGCTTCAAACACAACTTAAGGTAAAAGAGCAGGTACAAAAGAATATCAATGATGGTATTAGCTATGGTCAAGTGGCAGACTCGGCTTTAGGGGGGGTATCAGAGCATCTACAAAGAATACGTACGTTGCTGCTGCAAGCGGCAAATGAAAGTTACAGTGATGCCGATAGAGCAAGCTTGGATCAAGAAATTAAGGCAAACATTCAAGCGATTGACCAATTAGCTGAGCAAACAGAAGTCTTCGGCAAAAAGCCGTTACTTTCTGTTAAAGAGCCCCCGCCAGTAGTACTGCCGCCAGAACCACCTCCGCCGCCGCCTCCACCGCCGCCCATAGAGAATGTCGACACGTTAGATCGTGTTCTTACAAACGGTGTAACGGCTACAGATAGGAGTTCAGGATATATTTCTTTTGGTTTGATCCCTGAAGGGTCAAAGAATGTGCGGATCTATTTGTACGATCATGGCGCAAATGATGATATTGCAATTTTTTCTGCCAATGGTGAGCACTTAGTGGGTAGCGATCTGAGTGCGGTTCAGAATGTTGTTGAGAGAAATTTGTTTACCCCAGCAAATGGCTATACGGGAGATGAAAGCTATGACAATAGTTTGTTGTTTGACGGAGGCCGCTTTAATTTACCTGCACGAAATAGTCGTGTGATACGCGACATGCAATTTACTTATTCAGGAGATGGTAATATTGCGCAAAATAATCGCTATGAAGAGCTGCATTTCGATGTGGTCACTGAGCACCTTTTGCTGTCGGTTATTGGCAATGGCCGTTTTGATATTACTGCAAGCTGGGATGAAATTGCTGAGTTGCCACAACCCGAGCCGCCTCCAGAACCTGAGCCGCCTACTGAGCCTGTTGTTGCGCCATCAGTTTCTAGGGAGACGGATGGGCCTATGGTGGTGACCGTAAAAGATTTGGCCGTCGGTGAAAATGGTTATGTAATTTTTGATGATATTGAAGCAAGTGCTCACAGTTTAGGCTTAGAGGATTTCGTTGTGGCAAGCTCTGGGGATGCACAAGGGTTCATTGAGACCATCGACAAAGCAATCGCAACAGTCGGTCAATTTCGCGCAGATATCGGTTCGAAAATCAATGCGCTAGCACATGTACATCGTAATCAAATCAATCAGCATGAATATCTGAGTTCTGCACATCAGCGTATTACAGATGCTGATTATGCAGCAGATATTTCTCGCAAGGTAAAAAGTGATACGTTACAGCAAGCGCAATTAACCCTTGCAACGCAAGCGAATAAATCATTTTCTCAGAGTATGATGAGTATTATCAACTTATTAGCATAATATGCAGCTTGTTGAGTAACGCATAGACGTGTATTAGTACTTGTAATTCAGTGACAAAAACGCTCCTAAGCCTTCGCGTGCAGGCAGGGTATTAATGGGATAAAACACGGGAGTATCATTAGGCTGATAAACAGCTTCATCTAATAGGTTTTTAATTTCCAGTGACACAGTGAGTTGGTTGTCGGTGTTAACGGTAAATTTGCGGCTTGCCTTAAACGTTAACCAGTCATAACCATTAGCTGGTGGATTCACAAGCTTTCGGTTTGGGTCAAATGAAATGTTGTCGTGATATTTAGAGTAACTCAGTAGATACATACCAAATTGCCAAAGTGAATCATCGTAGCTCAAACCAAGCTTAAAGCTGTTGTTAGGAGATAAATTAATATTTTTTGTGCCTTGTTTATCTTCATTGCGCTGGTGGGTGGCAGACATTTCTGCATACCAGTGAGCAGTTAATTGATGCTTATATTCCAACTCAATACCATATGACGAAATTTCACCACTGTTTTTGTTCTCCAATGCAAAGTCAGGGTCATCTGAGGGTCTGAGTAGGATCAAATCATGCTCTTCGCTTTTATATATGGTTGTAATGAAAAGCTGTTCGTTGGTTTGATAAAAAAATTGTGCTTCTGTGGTGTTAATGGTTTCAGAGCTAAGATCAGGGGTTCCTTTTTGGATCCCTGGCGTTTCAATTGTGCGCTCGCCTGACGATGGATGGCGAAACGCCTTTGCATGACGAAGCTTTACGGTCCATGCGTCATCCAAGTGATAAGTCAGTCCAAGTCTTGGTACAAAATCTGACTGATTATCAATGTTATTGATGAGTTTGAGCGAAGTTACATATTGTCCACCCAGTTCTACACTCAACTTGGGCGTGACTGCGTACTTAATTTGTGCATAAATGCTGGCATAGCGCTCTTTGGCGTCGGGAATAGTCGAGGCATCATATACTCTGCGATGCTCATGATACGCGCCCACCAACAGCGAGGTATTATCAGATAAATCACCGCTTACATTAAATTCCAATAGTCTGATATTGAGTGGTGATTTTATGCGTATAAAGCTATCTGCAATACCTTCACTGCTCCATTCCATCACTTTTTTGATATTCGTATAGTGGCTATCTAATTGCCAATTATCATCAAATTGATATTGATGAGTTAGGTTGGTGAAAGTGGATGGATGAAGTTTTGACCAAGGAATATAGTTCGCTTGTGGTGCATCCCAAAAGTTAGCGAACTTCTGTTGCACACTTCTAAAGTGTGACAGAGAAAGGGTTTTGTAGTTTACGTCCAAGTGCAGTGTTTTTTCTTCTTGAAATGCTTTTTTACTGAATGTGTTGTTTGTTGTTGGATCGGTTGTAACGGCATCCCAGCCACCTATATCTGAGTACAGTACATTGATTGCGGTGGATAAATCACCATTTTTATATAGATAACTGGCATCGATAATTTGTGAATCAAAGCTGCCAACAGTAATGCTTTGATTGGCTTGCCAACCATCATGTTTGCTCTGTCGGGTAATAATATTGAACACGCCCTGATAGGCGTTTGTGCCATACAAAACAGATCCCGGACCACGGATATACTCAATGCGCTCAATCGAAGACAGTGCTATTGAAGAGTATAAGTTATGGGCACCAGAGAGGTTGCCAAAAGGTCTGCCATTGAGCAGCCCTAGGTGCTGTAATAGTCCTGTCCAAGGTTTACTGCCTCGCGTGGTAATTGCAGTGAGTACACCATAATTGCTATTGACTGAGACGATGCGCTCTAAAATTTCGTAGAGGCTGTGTGCGCCGAATTGTTCTATTTGCTGGCGAGAAATAACCGATATACTGGCGTTGGAGTTTCGCAATGACTCTGCTTGTTTTGAGGCGGTGATCACCGGAGTGTTTAGCAGTTCTTCCAGCGACATCTCAAAAAGCGACTCAAAGACATCATCTTGTGACGCAGCAGAAAAAGTCAGCATTGAAGCGGACATGAAGAGCAAGTAAGAACAGCGGAGTTTGGAAAGTATCATCTATAGTTATTTGAAAACAATGTACTTAAAAAAGATAGCAGACAATGGAAGTGATTCAATAATAGCAAGCTTAATGCCTGCTATTATTTACTGGTTGATTTATAGTTGTTTTATATGTGTACCAGCTTTTATCCTGCTTGCCCACCAGCCGTTGTCTTCCAACTCGGTGGTGAGGCTTTGAATGTGACCTGCCTGTGAGAAGTTAAAGCGGATCTGGTTTTTCCCTTGTACCGCTTTAAAGTCAAACACCTCTTTAGACTGGGCAGTAAGTTCGAACATAAATGAACCGGGGGAGCGCGCAAATAAGCGGTTGCCTTCAAGCAAAACTTCAACCTTAGTACCATCATCAAGTAAATAGTTACCCGTATAGTTCATTAACTGGGCATGGGTAAGTGGGTAAGGTTGGATAAAGTCGGATTCTAAAAGCATCGCAATTTCATCTGGGATCCAGCGTTTGGCTGTGGAATATGCGCTAAAGTTTTTTAACAGAATATTGATTACGTCATCTTGAGCAATTTGCTCAGCAGTCATTCCTTTTTGATATAGAGTGCCGACACGTTCAGTAAAATCTATGTGCAGTTGTTTTACCTTAATCAGTGTCGCCTTATCTCTAACATAGTGCGTTGGGTTTTTTGAAGTATTACCTGTAACTATGATGGTTTTATCATTTGCCAGTTCAAGCGCTTTATCAAAGCTTTCTAGTACTCCTTTTAACCCATTGGGACCATGTGGAGTTAACCAATGTCCCTTAAATCCATCACTCATAAAAATCACATTGCTGTTTTCAAGGTGTACATCAATATGGTTAAGTTGATGAGTAGGAGAGTGATATGCGGTGACGGTTTCATTTCCCATGGCAATAGATATTTGCTGTTTGAATAGCAACTCGGTATAGGCTTTTTCATAACGCATATTTTCATGGGCAATGATGGTCGCCCCTTGCTCTGCAAAGTATTGGTTAGCATGATGATTGTATGGATCTGAATCGATGTTAATAACAAACTTGATTGGTTTGTTAGTCAGTTTTTTGATTTCCTGAGCGAGATAGGGGGCGCTGCTTGCCATCAAAGAGCCGATTAACATGACGCCATTAGGGCCAATTACAACGCCTGCGTTGCCGTTGTTATTGCCGTTCCATATTTGGGTGATTACATATACTTGGTCATTAAGTTTACTAGTGGCGTAGTTAGGCTGGTTTTTGGCAAATAGCGGTTGAGTGGCTAGTAATGCCAATGTTACAACAAGCAACATGCGTTTGAAGTTCATAGTATCGCCTTATTATTTATAATTTTTCCGTGTCAAAACATGCTTAAACTCGATATTTTATATGATCCAATTTAGCAATAGCGATGAGATGAGACCATTTTATTTGGTATGTTAATTGTTACATAAGTTATCAAACCCTACGTTACTGTGCAGGCGTTTTTCACTGAGTGTGGCTATGAAAACTTAGGGAAATAGCTGATATAAGCGCAGTGCATGCCAACCAATAAATAGTGCGATAGCGTAACTAAATAGGGTGCCTAGCATCATATATTCGGTGAGTTTCATATCCTTGTTCTTGGTCAAATCACCAAATCTGAATATGGTTTTGGCCGCCACTAAAAAGCCGATCCCAGCAAATTGCCCCATAAAGATAAAGGAAATTGCTAAACAACGCTCGATATAGCCAATCCAAGCACCTGCCGAGATTAAACCAATATTGATAGGCTCGTGCGTTACGTGGCTGCCTGAATTTGCGTGTTGCTGAGCTGAGGCTGTTAAGCTATCCGTATGCTTTTTTAATGCTAATGCAATAATTATTGAAGCGGGTTTACATGCCAGTAAGTAGGCAAGGCCTATGATAATATTTTTGTTACTGATAAAGCTGCTAAGAAATGATTGGATTTGCGATAAGGAATATTCAGATAAATAGATCCATACCAAACAGATAATCACAAGATGTACACCTTGATCTAGCAAAAAAGTACGTAGGCTATTGTTTAGATGAGACTTAATGTAATCCATTAATAAGTGTGAAAAAGCAATGATCATTACAGCGATGCTTGCCTGCCAAAATGAAAAATCAGCTAGCAAGAAAACCAAAGTGTTAAGCGCAAGATGAACCAAAAAGTGCTTCCATAAACCAGCGGACTTTATATGGCGGGTATTTCTACACATCACCCACGCTGTTGGTTGCAGGTAAAAGTCGCCGACAAAATGTGCGCTAATTAACAGTAGTAGTAAGTCCATCGTCTTTTCCTTTAGCTTTTGTAACTCGCTGGTTTATCACAGCAATGTAGTCGCGTATCAAGGTAGCGCCAATACTGCTGAGTCGATTACTAATATTTTGTCGTGAGGTTTTTGTTATTTCAGCAATTTTTTGATGCTCTGCAAAGTGGTTTGTGATGTAGATGTATAATAACTCTGCTTGAGTTTTTGTGAGCTTGTTCAATTGGTGACTTAGGAACTGCGTCAGTAATCTCATTTCGCTAGTATTGTTGTGACCAAAGCTGACGGAAATCTCCCCCCGAGGGGTGTTGGCGAGCCCTCTTCCGGATTCAATAAAAACGGGCCCTGTTGAAATAGTTGGTTGCTTACCTGATAGTGGCTGTTCGCCATAGGCAAGGGACAAAGTGCACAGGACAGGCTTATCAGATCGTGTTTTAAAGTGCAGCGCTAATTTTATCAGTATCGTACAGGTAATGGCGTGAATAGCATTTGGAAATTGTATTTGAAACTCATCACCACGATATATCTCGCCAGTGGCGCCGTGCTGCTCATTTATACTCTGTAATAGGCCTTGAATTGTGGTGATGGCGTCCGTGTGTATTTCATTAAGCATTTTGCTGGAGTTAACCAGATCTCCCGTCAGTACAGCAATCATTATTATCTTCCCACTCTATTGTCTATATGCAACTATATTTAATAGCTTTTGATAATGCAATTAAATATAGTTGCCCTGTCTTTGGCAATCATATTACATTGTATTTTTGTGCGAAAATTAGCAACAGTATATTGACCTGTGTACCTATCGCTGGCGTAATGGTCCTGCTTTAAGGCAAAAATAAAGGAAATAAAATGCAAAGAAATGTATTAAGAGCAATAGCACTGTGCGCAGGTGCAGTGATTTCATCTAATGCCTACTCATTAACGCTAATTGAAAATGTAGAGGTAACAGATTCAAAAACAACCATAGCCATCAATGGTTATACAGATCCAGTTGTTTTTGCTTCAGTTCCCACATTAAATGATAGTGAGCCAGGAGTGGTATCTATATCCAATGTAACAGACAGCAGCTTTGATGTTCAATTTAAGGAGTGGCCTTACCTTGATGGAGTTCATGGCGCTGAGTATGTCTCTTTCTTGGTGGTTGAAAAAGGTCGTCACCAACTACAAGATGGCAGTATTTGGGAAGCAGGAGAGTTCACTTTAAAAAGTGGCACTACGCATCAATTTTTTAATGAAAGCTTTGTACATGCGCCTCATATTTTATTAAATGGGCAAACGCAAAATCGAGCTGATGCTTATGCTTTACGTGTATCTAGTCTCTCAAAGTTAACTTTTGGGGCTAGCCTTGATGTGCAGGAGTCCGGCAGTGTCCATGCTGAAGAATCAATTGGTTATCTAGCTGTCTATAAAGATAACAACAATGGGATTACAAATGAAAACCTAGCCTACAATCTAACTCAGCAGGCGATTAATCAGGAAGGTTTTCAAACTATCAGTGGCAAGTTGTTGGTGCAAGAAGAGCAGTCAAAAGACGCTGAAACAGCACACTGGTTAGAAGCAGTGGCTATCCTTAATTTGAAAAATCAGTTATTTGCCCAAGACATCACTCACTATGGTAAAGATACAATGGCGCTGCGTCTTGAGACATCGAGTACATTTGGCGTAGAACCGGGTGAAACAACGGGTCAATATGGCAACATAGCCCTTGTGGGATCGAATGGTTTGACTGAGTCGTCATACACAACCAGCCACAGCTATTCATTGGACAGCGCCTCGGGTGCGTTTGATGGTTATAATCTCTCAACGCTTGTTAATACCGATGCGACTTACGGCAAGATTAAAAGGGGTGTGTGGTTAACCACCGTTGCGCAGGAGCATTGGTTACAGGTGGCGTTTGAAAAACGTGCATACATTAGCGCATTTAGAGTGATGGTGCATAAGAGTGCGGCGGATCTAGGTATGGGCGTGAAAGATGTAACGTTGCAAGTATCGGACGACAACATCAACTTTATTGATCATGAATCTTTCTCGCTAGCAAGAAGCTACGATCAAACTGTGGAACTGACACAACCGGCGATTGGCAAGTATGTTAGATTGAAAATTCACAATACACACGGGCACAATTATCGCGTCTTGTCGGAGCTTGAATATTATGGTGGTTTCGTAACCAGTGGCGGACCTGTAACCCCACCAGAAGAGCCAGAGCCTGTGAATGGCATTACTTGCGCTAGTATTTTGCAGCAAAACGCCAATGCCAGTTCAGGTACATATCTCATTGACCCTGATGGTGATGGTGGCATAGCGCCGTTTTACGCACACTGTGATATGACCACAAATGGTGGCGGTTGGACTCTAGTTGCGCATCATACCGATGGATTGGAAACTATCGTACACACATCACCTGTCACCCAAGCCGAAGTCGGTGTATTACCCAACGAACAATGGCAAGCCGTTCGTAATAATATGACAGAGGGAATGATGTTCATTGATGAGCACGCTAAGGTTTCGCAAATTAGTAAAAGTAAGTTGTACAACGCCAATTGTATTGCTGTAAAACAAAACAATGACCTGACACAACCGCTTGTTTCTTATGATACTGCTGCATTATGGCATCATGAGGGAACCGGCTGCAGTCTATCTGGGTTGGATTATTCACTGATTATTATGAGTGTAAAATCAACCACGCGAGGAGACAGTTACCTGCGTAATGGTGCGTCTTTGTACCAGCACAGCGTTAGGTTTGATGTATGGCCTTACAACCATGAAGTGTACAGTGGTTCAGAGCAAGATACATTATTCTATTACGTTAAGTAGGTAGATGATATCGGGCTTTTTTAACCGAAAGCTCGATACTGTCATGATGGTGATGAGAGAGGCGAAGCTATTTTTGAAAACTATTGCTTAGGCGATAGTTATTCTTTTACAGTCTTCTTTCGTTTTCTCAAAACTGATATTCTATGGGCATGTAGTTGTAACAGAGTATGAAGCATGATTGACGATAACAAAGTGATTGATACTTTAGAAGCGTTAGAGTCGTTTTTACGTCTAGTCGATAATGGTGGTTTAGGAATAAAAAACGCAGCTGGTGTTGCGTTGGCAACCAATAATAGTGATGGTCGTCCATTTGTTGCCGTGCTAGATGATAATCATCAATTATTACTGGGTCGTTGGGTTACTCAGGAAGTGTTTGATAATGGTAAAGATTTGGTTCGAACAGGGCCAAACAAGTTAAACTAGTCGCTCCGATATCAGCACGTTCGTGCTGCCTACCTATGAACGAGCTTATTTTCGCTTGAGTAAGCTCGTTGCTGACATTGAGATATAAATTAATTGCTGTTGCACACAACAAAGACTTATCAACGAATATATTTTTAGACCTTATTTAAATCTACTAACACATTCCATTGTCTGTTTTTTTGGCACTGGTTTGTTTGCATTGTTCTAAAAATAGGTATACTGATTTAGCAACACCAAACAATTAAAGTCACACTAATGGAGAGTTTATGACTTATAAATTAACGAAAGTTAAAGCTGCGCTATTACTTATTTTGGGTTCAGCCAATACAGGAAGTGTTTTAGCACAAGAACCTATATCAGAAACGTGGATATATCAAAATGGTGTGATGAGCACTGTGCATCAAGTGGGAATTGGCACTGATGCGCCCAGTGATGCGTTAGAGGTTAAAGGCAATGTTACCGCGTATGACCCAGTTATGCCAGGACACCTAGTGACCAAACGTCATTTAGATGGATATGTTGAGTCTTTGCAGCAGGCAGACGCTGCGTTGGGCACTAAAGCCCAAGACTTAGAAGCTCAACTACAGGCTCTGCAAAACCAGTACAATCAGTTACGCACAGACCATAATAACTTGCAAAGTGCACATTGGTGGTTGCAAAATGACTATCTAAATTTACTGGCTAGAGTCGAAGCGATTGAAGACAAGTTGACACCAAAAGGGCGTAACTGTTTAGACATCAAAACGATGGAGCCAACATCTGCCACCGGATTTTACTTAATAGACCCAGATGGCGCTGAGGTGGGTGTGTTACCATTTAAAGTTTGGTGTGACATGGACTATCAAGGCGGTGGTTGGACGCTGTTTGCGAACCATAAAGATGGTATCGAGAATATTCAACAGGGTGAGCTAATTTCACCGGAAAGTTATTCTGTAATGAATAGCGAACGCTGGGTAGCTCTAAGAGCTACAACCACAGGTGGTATGATGTTCAAAGATGAACACGGCCGTATTTCTCAGCTAAATCAAGCGAAAGTTAATGACGCTAATTGTCGCAATATCTATACGGAAGACAATTTAGCACAGCTTTCAACACTGGGTGACTATGGCTTGATTTGGCACCATGAAGACACCAACTGTGATGTGTCTTTGGATTTTTCAGGTGTGATCTTAGGTGATAAAGACTCTACTCGCGCTGGGTCGTATACATATCAAGGGGCATCGGTTATTCAGGCGCCTAACTCTACAGTACGCTTTGACGTATGGCCTTATGGCAGCGATGAAAGCTCAAGAAATCAGCAAAACGAGTTGCAGTACTTTATTAAATAAAGTGATGCAGCAACGTATTATAAGATGACGTTGCGTCTTGCAAAATACTTTTTAAAGGAGAGCATAACAGGCTCTCCTTTTTATTTATTGCAAGCAACATGATGTAGTAAAAGTGCTCTTACATTGAGTTAGTGACAAATAGTTTGCTGGACGGGTGCGCATAAATGCTGAAGCTTGCATTGAACATTTCTTAGCTTGGCTATTGAGCGCCCGCTGAGTATTACCTACAATAGCGCATACTTTTTTTATCGAAGAACATATTATGAACGATACAACTGCAAGACCTGATATTCCTGATCAACTATCTATTAATCCACGCAGCCGATTCTACAATGAGGATGTGTTAAAGCACGATATTGGTGTGCGCATCAATGGCAAAGAACGTGATGATGTTGAAGAATATTGCATCAGTGAGGGGTGGATCAAGGTTGCTTCACCAAAAGCGCTAGATCGCCGCGGTCAGCCACTTCTTCTTAAAACTAAAGGTACTGTTGAAGTATTTTATCGCTGATAATCACTGAGCAGGCAAACACTTTGTAAGTCATGCCTGCCAATGAAATCTAAAGATAAGCGATTTGAGTTATTGCCAACGCTTATCTTTGTCTCTCGTTTTATTGCTAAAACATCCTAATTGAGCATCTTCCGTTTCTAAGGACTCAATACCTTTACTACCTATCAGCAACTAAAAAGTACATAAAAACGCAAAACGACGGTATCTCGCTAGGGGTTGCTATTGACTTGACAGAGTGAAAGAGCTGCGGTTGGATTTAAGTCAAAAATCCATTTTATGTGATGATCATTATATGTTGTTTAGTACGGTGGAAAATGAATAGGGGCAAGTTTAAGTAAGCTACCAACTATAGATATCAAGTTACTGAGTTTAAGAATGAGAGTTTAATGAAGGACGCATGATAGATAGACAGTTAGTTTGATAGGTTAAGCCGGTAAAAAAAGCAGCCAGAGGCTGCTTTTGGTTATATCTAAGGGAGATATGTCTAATTAGTTTTGGCACTTTTTGCCTTTACATGGCTTATCTGTGCCGCCATCACCACTTTGGGTGACAGTGACACTCTGCCATGCTGTCCAATCTGATGCTGTGACCTCATTTACGGCACGTACTCGATAACGAAATGTCCCTTTATCACTGTAGTCTGTGTAAGTCGTTTCATTGCTGTTGACTGACGCGACAATCTGATTTGCTTGCCAGCGGCCATTTTTATGCTGAGATTCACGTTGTATTTCGAACGACAGCTCATTATCACTATTGTCTTGCCAGATTAGCTGAGCCGTACCATCTTTTCCGTCCAGTGCAGATAAATTGCTTGCTGGATTAGGGGGCAAAGGCGCAGGTGGAGAAGCTTCAGTGGTGGCGCATAAACTCGCAGACGGTAGTGTTGTGTTAGCACTTAGGTCTTTGGCTTGTACGCTGAAGCAGTATTGGGTTTGTGGCTGCAATGCGCTTGCAGTGAATTTGGTTTCACTTTGCCAGTCACTGCCTTGGCAGATATTTCCGCTTTGTGTACAGTTAAAACGGTAGCTGACAACGCCGCCATTATCATCAACTGCACTTACAGCCTGCATCGCAATTTGTGAATCGCTAATCTCTATTGGAACTTGAGCAAAACTCATTGGATTGGGATCCGGTGGTGTATTATCTGGGGTTGCTGGTGTAACTTGTCCTTGTAAATAAAAGTGACCTTGGCTTGCATAGTTACTGGCATACGGCCCTTCGGCACCAAATACTTCAAGTGTATAAACCCCTTGTGCTAGGTCTATCTGAATGGTGGCGCTGGTATTGTTGTACTCATTGCTGGTGATGATGAGAGCGCCGTTGCCATCGTATAAACGCAGGCCAATATCAAGGTTTGCGCCGCGCTTGTTACTACGGGCAAAAGCATCCCAAGCAGGGGTTGCAATAAACTGTGCAGGTCCCGCGCCAACTTTAAACTCAAACCAGTCGCTATCACTGACTTGCACACTACCTTTATTGTATGTGGATACATTATCAGGGTCGATTTGGCGGTTGGTTGCGGAAAATGCACCATTGCTATCCACATTTAAAATTACAGGGTTATCGGTGCTGCCTTCTGTGTCTATTGTCATGCCTAGCTTTGTTGCAATGATAGCGATGTCGTCCTGTGTCTGGCTAGCGTCAGGGTATTCACCTTTGCTCCACTGCGTTACATTTTTATAGTAACTGACGCCCATGATTGGTGCCCAGCTGCTCGGTTCGCTATCACTGCCCAGACCAGCATAATAGCTTTGTGTTGAGGTACCATCATGGCTTAAGCCCAAGTTATGACCCAGCTCATGAGAGCCCGCTTCAGCCATGTATGGTGCCATGCCTGCGCCTAAGCGATTGTAGTAAACAAAGGCGGGTTGATAATAGCTAAAATTACTACGTCCCCAAACATTAACATATGCTACGCCGCCAGCGCCTTGGTGTGGCATCGCCTTACCAGATAAATCAGTATCTTTGGTAAACAACACCCAACCAACATTGGGTCCAAATTCAGCGGGGGCCTCTGTTGTTACATCAATATCAAAGGCTGCGAAGTCATCCGCCATACGGTTCCAGATCTCATGAATACGCGCACGTTCGCTGTCATTGAAAGTTGTAGGATCGCCGTCTAAATCATAGGGAGCTGAATCATAACTGGCACCGCTTCCCCACGCACGATTACTGACAGTGCCGCCATCGAAATCTAAAAATACTTTATTGATAGAGTTTTCATTACTGTGCAGTTTAAACACATCAACTGGCGGTAAAGTGTATGTTTGTTCACTGTCGGTAGAAATGGTTTCAACCAAACCTTCTTCGATGTAGAACAGCTCACCACTGCTATCTGCTTGCATAAGCAAGGTATCAATGGCTGGAATTGCCAATTCATTGAGTTGCACGAGCGCTTTTTGCTGAGCGTGAGGAGGTAATTTATTTAGGCTAGTTTTTAGTTTGCCATTTGGTAAGTTTTCGATGGCTTGTATTGGTAGTGTTGTTTGTGCGGTGCCATTGTTCGCGGCATAAGACGCTGAACCTAAAGCGATACCAACACACCCACAAAGCATGACAACTTTGTTTCTCGTTAATAATTTCATTATATGCTCCAAATAATAACAACTTGGTCATTTGGAACGGAAAGATAGGCAGCCGCATAGCTTGGCTGCGCTAGCAATCCCGCTATCATAGGGCTTTTTCTACCCCTTAGACCGGTGACTTTGCGCCCCATCCTTTCGAATGGTTTGCCCATAGCGTCGAATATAGCCGACCCACGAACTCTAACAAATAATTGCAAAGATGAAAACAAACCAATTAATTGTGTTAAATATAGGTAATTTTTATGTGCTTGCAAGATAAGCTAAAGCCATGAAAACCCTAGTCATAATAAGGTTCTTGATTGTTGAAAATGTGTGGGTTCCATAAAAGAATACTGACACAATAAATTAACGTTATTACTCTAAAAATAGCTAGTAATTATGAGGGAGGCTTGTATACTCCGTGTTATTACAAGTACCTTTTATAGGGTCTAAATCTTGAGTATGAAAAATTTTCTAGTTGCAAGAGCGTATTACGATTGTCCGAGGGTGGACTATGAGTATTAACGAGATCGAAAAACAAATTCTGTTGAAAAATATGAACAAGCAACTCCAATTAGAGAATGAACTTGAGAAGCTACGTCCCAGTGTATTTTATCATTGTTTGAAAGCGATAATAATTTGTGCATTGGCGTTTGCTTGGGGCGCTTTGGTACCGAGTGTATCGGATGAAATAACAGCTTACTTGTTGCTATATGGTACGATTTTGATGGGAGTCCATATGTGTTACGAAAACTATCGTACCAATAAACGTATAGATACCCTCTACAAACTTTTAAAAAGAACGACTTAAAGATGAGTTAGGGTTCACTGCAGGTGAATCAAAGTGCACGATTGTGTACGATAACATTTTTGAGTTTAAGTACAGACTATGCAGTACCTTATTTCAGTCACTTTGTTGTGGGCTTTTTCATTCAGTTTGATTGGCGTTTATTTGGCAGGGCAGGTAGACGCTTGGTTTAGCGTATTGGTGCGTATTGCATTGGCGACCTGCGTGTTTCTTCCCTTCCTCCAGTTTTCTGTGATACCTAAAAAGCTCGCCGCTAAATTAATGTTAATCGGTGCGATTCAATTGGGTGTGATGTATGGATTTTACTACCATTCCTTTTTGTTTTTAAGTGTACCTGAGGTGTTACTCTTTACTGTCATGACACCTTTGTATATTACCTTGTTGAATGATCTGTTAGATAAACGTTTTCATATTGGCTTTTTAGTCGCTGCTTTAATCGCGGTTATTGGTGCGGTAGCGATCCGTTATGAAGGTGTGGACGGCCAGTTTTTGATTGGTATGTTGTTGGTGCAAGGCGCTAACATTTGCTTTGCAACAGGGCAGGTTTTGTATAAACGTCTCATGCAAGACAATAAAATTCCTCAACAAAGCGTCTTTGGTTGGTTTTTTATCGGCGCATTGGCAGTCGCGGTAACCTGCTTTACTGCGTTTGGGGACGTGTCTCGGCTACCTACTACCAGCGTACAATGGAGCGTCCTTATTTATTTGGGCGTGGTCGCATCGGGTTTAGGTTACTTTGCTTGGAACAAAGGAGCCACTGAAGTGGACGTGGGTGTATTGGCGGTCATGAATAATATGCTGATCCCAGCTGGTATTTTGGTTAACGTTGCAATCTGGAACAGAGATGCGGACATGATGCGACTCGCTGTTGGTGGAGCCATCATTATGTCAGCGCTTTGGGTGAATAAACGACTCCGTAGAATTTAACAGATAAACCCGGCATCAAGTGCCGGGTTAGCGTCAGTTATTGGCACTTCACAATGCTACCTGTCTGGTTGTAGCAAGTTTCTTCTTGTTGCAAAATCATCTTGCACATGTAGGCAATGTTGTTTTCCATACAGTTTACATAGGTGCCGTAAATACCTGAATTACTTACGTTGTAATCAACGCGCCACTCATAATATGAATATGGCTTGGTTGCTTGGTCGTCAAGCCAGCGCTTGAATACGGAGCTTGAAACAATGTCGAACAATGCAGTTGGACGTACTGAGTAGCTACGCCAACCATTATTTAAACCTGTGTATGAGCCTGGCATTGTGACAACACTGTTGGCTGCCTTGTAGTATGGGTTACTAAAGTTACTTTTCTTAGCCACCTTAGTTAGCAGGCCTTGGTAATCATCTACCCATGTTATGCCTTCACAACTATTTAAAAACAATACGCCTTTATCGTCGCCGCTACCGCAACTGCCTTGTGGAAACATGTCAGCAGTCCAAATATAATCGGCATTTTTACCCCCTTCGATTTTTGCATCAAACTCTGTTGATGAGGTGATGATCACGTCGTTGCCACTGCCACCTTCTTGCACTGAGTTTTCCAAATAAGTAAATAGAATGTCGTCGCCGCTGTTGCCCCATGCTTTGTGCCATTTGCTTGTATTGACCACATCACCATCGCCCACTTCAAATAAGGCATCGTTACCATTGCCACCATGTAAGCGGTCTTCACGGCCACGATTACCAGCCAGATAATCATCACCGTCATCACCGTAGAGTGTGTCGTTGCCTTGATCACCACTTAAGACGTCATCGCCACTGCCACCATATAAGGTGTCATCACCATCGTTATTACTGTTACAGCCGCTTTGCTCGTATATATAACCGTTATTGGCATTAGCAAGGCGGCAGCCACCGCCGAGGTAGTCATTGTCATTTCCACCGATGAGTAGGTCTCGTCCTTGACCACCCATCAACAAGTCGCCGCCGTTATCACCGCTGATCACATCATCATTGTGATCGCCAAATAATTGGTCATGACCATTTCCTCCCGTGATATGATCGTTGCCATAACCGCCGTGGATCATATCTTTACCGTCTTCTCCCCACAGAGTGTCGTTTCCGCCACTACCAAAAATAGTGTCATCACCTGCACCGCCATATACTCTATCCTGTTGTGAGCCTGTGGTAATTATGTCGTCACCGTTTTCACCATAAACGTATTGCATGACGGCGATATCTTTTGCACCGAAGCTGTCATGGCCGGCACCCAATCGAGCTTCAATTAGCCGAACTTGACTTAGGTAGAAGGTATCGCAACTGGTGTTACCGTTGGCTGTTCGGGTAACGGTTAAAGTATCTTGTGAACTGGTTAATGAAAACGACTCTGACTCTGCAGAGCCTAAAATTCTCAGAGATATCCCCTCTAAAGAGACAGTGGCACCGTCGCCTATGCCGTTACAAGAGGCTGCTGCATAGTTTGAAAGTCCCAGTGATAATGCTAGGCATAGTGAATTGAGTTTAAACACCATTGTTCTATCCTTACGTTCGATTTTATGGGTTGTATGAGTACCGCAGAGCTTATTTGGCGTTAAGGTAGTATCGAATCGTGCAAAGAAAATGGAGAGAGGACAAATTGTTAGTGAGATTAAACAAAGCGATAGAAGCGGAGCTTAGAGTAAAAGGCTCCGCTAAGTATGTTGTGTTTTAAAGCAGTGCAAGAATATTCGTTGGTATATTTGCTTGTGCTAGGCTGACATCAGGCTCTATAGGCGTCATTTGAGCGACACCGTTTGGACGTGTAAGTAGAAATCGTGGTGAAATCATTTGTAGCTGACTATGCGTGAGTTTTGTGAACTGAATCCCACCGCTTTGCGTGCTGCGACCGCCCGTTGGCGCACCTATGAGCTGAGCAAATTGGTAGTCCTGCACGGTGTTTGCAAATACGATAGATGATGAATAAGTTCCGGTACCTATCAATAGCGACACTTTGCCACTGTAGAAGTTATCTAGTTGCAGTTCGGGTTGGATCAATCGGGTATTTTCACCTTGCTCAATATTACCAACAATTTGTCCCGGGTCACGGTATTTCAATAAAATTTTTGAACGATATGTTGAAAAGTGTCGGTAGGGCTTATCGGCGATGTACCGCAATATGCCTGCCATCCACATGTCATCGTTGCCGCCCCCGTTTTTACTGATGTCTATGATCAAATGCTTAATTTCTTTGCTTTTAATATCGCTAAAGAGTGAATCCATGAAGGTTAGATATTGTTTAAAATCATCCCATGCGAAAGTGTTCACTCGCAATATGGCAGTGTTATCTTGGTAGGTCACATTGAATGCCTCTGCAAAGGACGAAGCGACCAGACTTTGCGGTAGCGCAGCTTTGGCATTGAGCGTAATCGCGTGCTTTTTACTATCGTGAGTCAGATTAATGTGAAAAGAATCTTGTGGACCAAATGTCATATAAAACAATCGATTAAATTGATCTTCTAGGACGTTTTGACGAAAAGCAAGTGTATCACCGTGGGTATTCGCAAGTAGTGTTTGTAAAATACTACTTGCGCTCGTGCCATTTATTGATTCAATTTTTGCGCCTTGGTAGTGACTACCTTGGGCGCCAAGATCTCTCGCTACATAAATTCCGTCATTGGCAATATGTACTTCCAGCGGAAAAAGAGTAGTCCCTTGCGCTATCCATTGGCGCCACTGTGAAGCGGAGCCATGTCCTACTTTGATGTGACCGTCTGCGAGCATGGAATTTAGTGGTGCCATAGTTTGCCAGAGTGTCATCGCGGTCATGGGGGCTTTTATCCCGCTTTTTATCTCAGCCGCTTTTTGATAAAAGGCGTCAATATCTTGTACGCTGTGTGATAAATCAGGGTGAGTTTGGTGAAGCCAATTAAACCACTGTTCAAAATCTTGCTGTGCTTGGGTGGCAGATAGAGGTGTTTGTAGCGGCATAAAGGGAGTTGTTTGAGCTTTACTTGTCATCGAGGTGAGCGTACAAAAAGTGAAAACTACAACGAAGTTAACTAATCGCATGAGGTAGTGCATAAATAATCCTTTGTTATCTTTAGAGGGTATGACGCGTGTGCAATCAGAAAGGTTTAAGGCACTTAGTTTTTTTTTGATTTCGTGGTTTTTAACGCAAAGTGCCTTGTTTGGGCATTTAACCAATTTCGAATGATGTTACGCCGTATATTCTATCTAATGGAAGGTTTGGGGTTTCAATGGTGTACATTCTGGCGGTTTCAAAAGTTGGGAGCATACCATGGCGCTTAGCCAAGGTAACAGCCGCATCATTGACTTCGGGTACATCCAAAAAAACTGTATCGCAGGGAAGAGTCTTTGCGCGCAGAGCTTGGAAAAGTTGCTGTGCTTGCTGAACCGTGTTGGCAAATAGCGGACCTATTTTATATCCGTTTTGGCAGGGGCGGATCACGCCATAACCTTCGATTTGTCCTGCCTCTATGACAGCCAATGCATGACTATTTGGTTGATTGACCCACTCACTGAGAAAGTTATTTCGGTTGGCAGGAAAAAACTCTTGTTCGTAGTTAAAAAGCATTGCCAAGGGCACAGTGTTTATTGGCACAATGTGACTGAGTTCAGGCACTGTGCCACCGCCTGAGCCTGCAAAGCGTATATTACGGTAGGCGAGTTTAAAGCCTGTCTTTTTATAGTTACCTTGTTGGGCAACAACGCCATCTAAGGCGATATTACAGCCATGCAAATATTGCAGTCCTGCTTGCCATATTTGCCAACCATAGCCCAACCCTCGATACTGTGGTTTGACGATATAAAAACCTAAAAAGCCAAACGTATCGTTGTATTTCACAACAGAAATAGATGCGATGGGTTCGTCACCTAAATAGCCCATTAAGAAGCCATTTGGATCGGCAAGGTAATAGCATTTTGCATCGCTGAGGCCCGGATTCCAGCCTTCCTTTGCTGCCCAATCAACAACAATATCAAGCTCACTGGGGGTCATGGTTTTTATTGTAAAGGGCTTATTTTTCATGCTTTCTCCAAAAGCGTTACGCAAAGCGAGCTTTGACAAAACTTATACTATCAAGCTTAAACTTATTCGTACAAGCGAAGTTGAGTGAAGGAGTGTCTTGAGTATAATCGAGCTTATACTGGCACCGCTAATTCTTTAATTCAGTAAGACTTAAGAAGAAGTGATTAATATAAATGAGGCTGTGAATCTTCCAGGCAAGCAAAATCATAGGTTTGTGTTCTGGAATATGACCAATGGGCAAGCACATGAGCCACTTATTTTTACAAAATGATAATGCAAGATAAGGAAAGAAATGAAACTTGGTATAATTACCGCCGCTTGGTTTGCTGCGTTGATATCGTTTAACTGCTGGAGTACGACTATTTTGAATGCGCCACCTGAGTCTGTATCCGTAAATGACAAATTTGTATTCTACTCGCATGGTTACATTGTAGAGGGTGTGGACCCAAAACCAGTAAACACTAAAAACGGCTGGGGAGTTTATGACTTTCCCGCCGTAAAACAAGCGTTGTCTGACAAAAGCTACACGTTAATTGCACATCACAGAGCTAAAAATACCGACCCTTTTGCTTATGCCTATGAGTTAAATAAACAAGTGCGCGAATTAGTAGAAAAAGGTGTTTCAGCAAAAAATATTACTTTGATTGGCTTCTCTCGTGGTGCGTTTATTAGTGCGGTTGCGTCTGACAAACTCTCCGACTTAGAAATCAATACCGTTATATTGGCAGGATGTGGTGGCCTTTCCTCTAGTAAACACTCGGATATAAAAGTATTTGGTCATGTATTGTCGGTGTATGAGCAATCTGATCGCGCTCAAAGTTGTGCTGCATTGGACAAACGGAGCACACAAACACGCTCTTTTAATGAAATTATGATTAATACCGGACTCGAACATGGCGCTTTTTACAGACCAATGAATGAGTGGGTAACTCCAGTGAAAGCTTGGGTTAAAGCTCATATGGGAAGGTAGCTTAGTCTTGTGCGGCACGCAGCTCCCATTTGCGCACTTTTTTCTCTTGGCGTTTTCGTTCGGACTTGGCAGCATGTTTGGCTACCCATTTTGTTAATTTTTTCATCAGTTCAGGCGGAAAGTCATGCCCCATTCCTGGAACAACTTTGAGTTTAGCTTTACGTATGCTTTGCGCTGTCTTTTGGCCCGCTGATAGCGGAAAGATTGGGTCATCTAAGCCGTGGATCACCAGTGTTGATGCTTTTATTTTGGCCAGTAAATGTTCCCGGCTGCCGCTGTAAGTCAATGCCACTAGCTGGCGCTTGAAGCCATTAGGAGTATGAGCTCGTGCCACGCTTAATCTAGCTTGCTGGCGAAGTGTTCGTTCGTCTTGCGGATAACCTGGGCTGCCAATTAGTTGGTTTAACTTGACTAGATAATTAATGGTGGACACCTTATTTTTTCTCACAGCTTGTAAGCGGAGCAGACGCATGAAAAACATAAAGTTACTTGGAGATAGAGTCGGCATTGATGAAGAAGACATGAGTAGAGTTAGGCTCAGGACTTTCTTTTTATGTTTGGCAGCTAAGGATTGTGCGATCATGCCGCCCATTGAAGCACCGACTAAGTGTGCTTTTTTTATTTGTAAGGCGTCCATCAAAGCTAGTGTATCTTGGCACATATTCTCAAGGGTATAGGGTATGTCTACTGTGGCGGTAAAGCGCCTTTTAAACCATGTTTTTACGAGACTTGGACAACCAAATTGGTCCAACTGAGTAGAAAGCCCTGCATCACGATTATCAAAGCGGATCACCCGAAAACCTTTGTTAACTAAGCCATAAAAAAAGCTTTGCGGCCATACTGTCATTTGCGCGCCTAATCCCATGATTAAAATAATCACAGGAGCATCTTTGGACCCTTCATCCTGATAGTTCAGTGTAATACCATGGTTGGTTACAATGCTGGGCATAATAAAGTTCAAGCGCTTGGTAAAAATTGCATTTATTTTCTTACAGTATAGCGAGCTTAAGATGAAGGTTTGATAACAATGTGCAGTAAAGGGAGATATATCGCAGTAAATCCGATGATAAATTTTTAACTCTATGTTTTTATTAGTTTAAAAGCGTTCCTTGAGAAAGTTGAAAATAACATAAAAAATACTTGCTCTCACAGGCGTTTACATCAATAATTCGGTTCGTCAACTGACGCTTAAATATACAATTATTAGGAGTTCTAATGAGTAAAAAACAGTATCATCACGCACATCAACGTGGTGAAATAAAAGATAATGCATTAAAAGCACTGGTTACCAGCCCGCTGTTTAAAGCCAAAGTAGAGAAGGCTAAAAAAGGAAAAGGTAGTTTTAAACGAAATGCAAAACACAAAGGCCAAGAGCCTTATCTTAAGGCAGCGTAAGCAAGCTTTAAGATAAGGTTTTTGTTTTGCAGGTAAATAGTAGTTGTATTTACCTGCAAATGATCCACAGCGCCTGTGTTGAATGTGGGCATACAAAAATCTCATAACGTGTGATGTTTGTGCTTTATAGCCGCTTGTTGCGCTTCACTACCCTCATGTTTAATACCATCAAATAATCATCTAACAAATACATCAGAGATTGAAATTTAACGGGGTTTCACAAGGCACTAATCGCACAATGGTGGTAACATATTGTGACTTAATTCAATTGACTGCGTAAGGATGCGTCAGCATTGATACTCCGTTAATTACAATTGAGCACCAAAATATATGAATGAATTAGTTGGTTTTTTCCAACATGTTATCAGTGGCTTTCAGGCTATGTCGGTTTGGGAGTACAGCGCCGTAGTATTATCAATCGCTTACATGTTGCTAGCGATGAAACAAAGTGCTTGGTGCTGGGTTGCAGGCGGTGTGAGCACTTTGATTTATACCTTGCTGTTTTTCAACGGTGCGTTGTTGATGGAGTCATTGCTTAACTTTTTCTATATGGCGATGGCGGTTTATGGCTGGTGGCAATGGCGACAAGGCCATATGTTGGGAGCAAAATTGACTCTGAATGAGGAAAATCAGTTACCCATCAGCAGTTGGTCACTACACTCTCACGCTTGGTTGATCCTCATCACGAGCATAGTCGCCGTGGCAGTGGGATATGTCATGGAGCATTATACCTATGCGGACTTTGCCTACTTGGACTCCCTTACCACTTGTTTTGGAGTTGTTGCGACTTATCTCCTTGCGAAAAAAGTGTTGGAGAACTGGCTATATTGGGTTGTGATTGATGCTGCATCAATTTATCTTTACGTAAACAAAGGCTATTTTCCAACCGTGGTGTTGTTTGTCTTTTACACGGTGCTGGCAGCAGTAAACTATCTCCAGTGGAGAAAATCCTTACTCAACAACTAATATGAATACATGTGTCACCAGATTCTCAATAACAAGGAGGTTTTATGGATCATCATCAGGCTCACCAGTACTTTATGAGTAAACCCCAAGCCACAGTAAGTCAGCCATTTGGTGAAGGTGTCGATGTATATAAGGTGAAAGACAAGATGTTTGCGACTTTGGCCTTGGGCAAGGATATGGGAGAAAGTAACAGTGAAATTTGGCGGATTAACTTAAAATGTGATCCAGACGAAGCTCAAGCGCTCAGAGATATCTTCCCATCGGTTTTGCCCGGTTATCATATGAATAAAAAGCTTTGGAATACGGTGTTGCTCGACGGCTCAATACCACAAGGGGAGATTGAGCGCATGATCGACAATTCGTACCTACTGGTGGTGAAAAAAATGCCGAAAAAGGCGCAAACGTCACTTTTGCTGCACTTACGCTAAGCCGCTATATGGATTAGGGACTCGTCCCTAACCTTACTTTTGAGCACGGGTGGTTGCTCTATCCCCGCGTTTTGTCCTTACTGAGCTATTCATTACCCCATCGCACACAATATTGACTATCGGCACGATAACTCAGCGAATGCGCTTGGTTGTTAGGTAAGAAGATACCCATACTGCAACCTTGGTTACAGCATCCTATTAATTACTTGTGCTCAAGTACAGATCTCAATGACAAAAGTGGAAAATAAAAATTCATTAAAATCAGTTGGTTATTTTTTTATCTAAAAAAATTTGGAAAAATCTCTTGAAAAGGATTTGCCCCGTCCATAGATAGGATTATGAGGACGCCGATAGGGTCCCAAATTAATTTAACTTTATGTTTTATATGCTGTTTATTGGTTTATTTTAAAGAGTAAGCAGCTTAGTTATTGCTTTATGAGGATACAAATTATGCAAACAGTCGATCTATCTCCACTATACCGTTCATTCATTGGTTTTGACCATTTAGCGTCACTGATGGATGCCGCTGCCCGAAATGAAAAACAGCCTAGTTTTCCTCCTTACAATATAGAGGCACTAGGTAAAGATAAGTATCAGATCACCATGGCGGTGGCTGGATTTGCTGAGCATGAATTATCATTACAGTCCGAAGGTAATGCCTTACTGGTTAAGGGCGAAAAGCAGCAACAAAAAGAGCAAGACGAAGACCGTCGCTTTATCCATCAGGGTATCGCACAGCGCAATTTTGAGCGCAAGTTTCAGTTAGGCGACCATGTAAAAGTACTTGGTGCAGAACTTGAAAATGGTCTGCTAGTGATTGACTTGGAGCGTGAGATTCCAGAGGCTTTAAAACCACGCAAAATTGAAATTGGTACGAGTAAGCTACTCGAGAAAAAATAGCCTGTAACTATTCCTTATTACGTTGTTGATCCTAATCAAGCCGCCCACTGGGCGGCTTTTTGTATCTTGTATTATGAATGTTTTGTATCAGGTTTGAGTTCAGGCTTACTTTCGCAACGT
Source organism: Pseudoalteromonas byunsanensis (assembly GCF_001854475.1). Lineage (GTDB taxonomy): Bacteria > Pseudomonadota > Gammaproteobacteria > Enterobacterales > Alteromonadaceae > Pseudoalteromonas > Pseudoalteromonas byunsanensis. The sequence goes on along the minus strand of NZ_MNAN01000035.1, from coordinate 275,273 downwards.
TTGCTCCAAAAGCCCGCCAACATTGACCCACTGACGTTGTGCCAAATGGAAAATAATGTCCCAGCGATGGCGGTTGCGGGGGTAAAAAATTTCATTGCCAGAGCAACAGCAAGTCCCGAATTTTGCATACCAACTTCGAATGCGATGGTTCTGCAGACCGTTTCTTCTTGCTTGAGACATTTAGGTATCCAATAACCCAGTAGCAATCCTATAGCGTTATGCGCTACTACTGCCACAAATACGAGCAATCCGATGCTTTGTAACTTTGTGCTATTTAGCGCTACGATGATAGCAATAATAAATACAATGGTAGTCATTGATACTAATGGTAAATGGGGTTTGATATGACTGAGCTTATCGGCAAAAATACGATTTATCAGCACGCCTAAAGTTACCGGTAGCAGTACTATTTTCAGTAAACTGGCGAGCATCGCTGTAACAGGGATATCAACAACCTGACCAATCAGCAGGGCAGTGAGAAAGGGGGTAAGTATTACTCCTAGCAAGGTACTGATTGCGGTCATGGTGATAGATAAAGCCACATCTCCTTTGGCCAAATAACACATTACATTACTCGCTGTGCCACCTGCCACGGTGCCAACCAGCACCATACCAATGAGCAAGTCTGTATCAAAGCGTAGTAGTGTAGCCAAGACATAAGCCATCAAGGGCATCACTGTAAATTGCAGCAGCACGGCTATCAAAACCGCTTTTTTGTGTTGTATTGCTCGCACAAAATCTTGGGGAGTTAATGTCAGACCCATACTCAACATGATCACCATCAACATGGGAATAATGGCTGATTTAAAATTAATAAACAGGTTTGGAAAAAATAATGCTAGTGCGCTGAGCAATATTGCCCAAACAGGAAACAATTGTGTGATGGCTGTCATGATAAAGGCCGCTTTATTTAAAACTTCTTTTAATTATTAGAAAGATAGTATCTTGTGTTACAACAACTTGCTATGCCAAGCTGCGCCGACCACTTACTAGCTTGATGTCTCGTGGTTAAAATTGATAACTAAACGATAGCCCAAAGCGCCTAGGTGGTGCCAAATAGTACTCCGACACTCCAAAAGCACTGGTAAAATCATTGGCACCAATCACATGGTATTCATCGGTCAGGTTGGTGACAAACGCAGATGCTTTAAGATTCTGATTTATAGGATAACTTACGTAGAAATTTAACAGTGAAATTGCATCTTGTTTAGCGTGCTCGCTGTTAAACACATCATTATAGACCTCGCTACGATAGGCCCAACTTAGCCGAGTTGTCAGCGAGTGTTTGTTGGTGACAGGCCAAAGTTTTTGTAGGCTTAAAGCCGCTGTCCAACGCGGTGTTTTTATCAGTTTGCTGGTGGTCGTTACTTCGGTTGCATTACCTACATCGGTAAATTTGGCGTCGGTGTAAGACACGCTGAAACTGAGATTGGTGGTGTTAGAGAGTAACGCTTCAACTTCTAGTTCAATACCTTTGGTACGCGTATTGCCAACATTATCAATAAATATTTCAACACCAGAGTCTTCACCTGACTCACCACCGCGTAACTGCATGTCTTGATGCTCGAGCAAAAAAGCGGTGCCGTTGAGTCGCAGTTGACTGTCAAACCACTCTGAACGTACTCCCAATTCAATAGAGGTGAGATATTCAGGTTCAAAAGGGCGTGCAGAGATGGCTGAGTTGGCGACACCGTTAAACCCTCCTGATTTAAAGCCGCGTGCGGCATTGATAAAATACATAGTGTCTTTGGATAGCGTATATTGAACTCCCAATAGCGGTGAAAAAACCCGCCAGCTTTTCTCAATGGCGCCATCAGGGCTACTGTCCGTTCGGTCAATTGCGATGGCATCGGCAACATTCAATCGTGTGATAACTTGCTGCTTTTTACGTTCCCAAGTTAAGCGTGCGCCAGTGGTTACGGTCCACTTTGGGGCAAACTGGTAGGTACTGTGTGCAAATAGCGCAATGCTTTGGTTGTCAACGTCATTGTCAAAGCTGTTATCAAGGTCAAGGCCCAGATTGAGAGGATTGTTTGGGCCTCCAATGGATGTGGGGGCGCTCAAAGGAGAACCATCAAGTGGTGCTGCTAGAGTTTCTAAACCCTGATACAGGCCTTCGAGAAATACGAACCTGAAGTCATAATCTATGTGCTCATCAATGGCAAACAAACCTAATAGCCATTTAAAATCATCACTTTGGTTGCCAGAGAGGTTAAACTCATGACTAAGTTGACGTTGAGTTTGTTCATCATGAGTAAAGCCGATATTGACAGGGTTATTGTCGAAATCTCGGCCATAGATGGCATCAAGAGTGCGGTAACTGGTAATTGATTTTAGATGTACTTGCTCGTTGATATCCCATTCAACCGTGCCACGAAAGCCTGTTTGACTTAGGTGGTTTTCATTTTCAGCGGTGGCGGCATTCAAAAAAGGGTCTGCAAAAGTTTGTAATTCAGGGATAGGGTCAACGGCGGGAGAAAGCTGTGCGACTACGTTATAAAGTGAGAGCAAATCCGCATTGTCATTTTTTTTAGACAGCACCGATGGAGCACTGCCATTGTTTTGTAACTGTCTGTCTAGGCTAAACTCAACACTTAGTGTTGCAGAGTGTTGGTAACGCAGCTTTGCTAGCACTGCGAGTTCATCCTGACCACCTTCGAGCTCTCCATTTAACCGCTTAACAAAGCCATCTTCGGTAAATTTGGCAACGGCTACTCTTGCGGCCCATCGCTCACTTAATGGCTGATTGATAAGAAACGAGGCATCAAATCGATTAAACTCACCCGCTGTTAGTTGGGTCCGAATTTGTCGCTGATCGCTCACTTTGCGGGTCAATATATTGATAGCCCCGCCAATTGAATTTTTACCATATAAGGTGCCCTGCGGTCCTCGTAGTACTTCAATTCGCTCTATATCAAGAAAGTTAACAATCGACCCCGCAGAGCGAGCATGGTATACCCCATCGATGTACAAGCCCACGCTGGGATCGGTGGTTGGAATGGGGTCTACTTGGCCTACACCACGCATGGTGATCCCAGCACAGTGGGTGCAACCTGAATTTTCACCGACAGTGGTAATATCTATATTGGGTATAAAATATGCGGCATCTACTAAGTTGTCTAGTGCTCGTTGTTCTAAAAATTGACTCGACATTACTGACACTGAAAGAGGAGTATTTTGTAAGTCTTCTTCTACTTTTCTAGCCTCAACCTTTACATTCATTAGTTCGGTGAGATCTAATGAGAATAAGTCGATGTCGTTGCTGGCGTACATGTGAGGAGAGCAGGCGACAATAGTACAGCCAAATATATAGCGAGCGCGCTTGCTTAATAACATCATGTCATCCTCATTGTTATTGCTATATTCGTCAAGTATAGACCTAAACTAGGGGGGATTTCAGGCTATAACCCTATGTTCTTTTGGAATTGACTCGGTGTCATGTTGGTTCTATTTTTAAACGCTTTATAGAATGACGAGCGGGCATTAAACCCAACTGACATAGCAACGTCTAATATACTGTACTGACCTGTTTGTAACATTTCTTTTGCCGCCTCAATCCGCGCGTTATTTATACATTCGAAAAATGACGTTTGCATGACCTGACTCAGAGTTTGCGAAACATACTGACTAGGTTCACTTATATGCTTAGCAAGTTTATAAAGAGTCAGTTGTGAATCTAGATAAAGCTTATCATTTTCAATTGCTTGTTGTATTTTCTTGGCGATAAGCTGACTTTGCTGTTCGCTCAGTGCAGAGCGTTGATAGCGCGCAAAATGGGTGCTATCTAGGCTGCTTTGTGCTGTTGCTTCGTTATAGACAGGGGCAAATCCTGGTTGTTGGTTTAAACCAAAGTAGCCTAACCACCATATTGTCAACAAACACAGTAGCTGCCCCCAAGCAGCTTCAAATAGAGCAAAGTTAATGTCTGTGATGGCTAACAGTGCCCAAGTACCGTTAATCAACATGATTGCTACGATGATCCGTAACCATTTCAGTTTTTTGTTGGTGAGATCACAAAAAACATGTTTAAGTTTAAGGTGATACTGATGAGTGAGTTTTGCCAGACTGAGTAAATAACCTACTGTCTGTAGCAACCATATTCCAATAACAAGCATGGTTGCGACGCTAATAAATATTGAGAGGTAATTGGGCGTTACATCTAGATTACTGAAAAACATGTCTTGTAACAGTGATTTTGGCGCCAACGCGATGGCAGCGCTAAGAAGCAAACTCGTGAGCGCGGGAATATAGTGCTTGATGTGCGATGTCTTAAAGCGCCATGGTGTACTGGCAACCAGTGCATTTGAGTATAGCCAAAGACTCGGTGCCAACAGTAAAAAGCTAGGCGCCAGAATCGAGATATAGCCAAATTTATGTTGCTCAAAGCCTACAAAAATAGTGCCTCCGGCACTGAGCAAAGTGAGTGCTAGAATTAGAATAAAAAGCGGAATATAAAACGCCTGTTTGCACATTTTATGGGCAACTAAAAAACAAGAAAACCCACCAACACCAAGTGTAATACCTGATAATAGCATTTCAAAAGGCTGAGTCATGAAAATCCCTAATTTTTTATCTTGTTGATTAATATGCTTATATTTATTTTTTATGTCTTTCCTAACTGGCTAGGACGACACTTTAACAGATTGAGCTTAGCATGAGTCTGAATTTAAATTATGGCTTATTTTTTGGAGTTGTTATGGAGCAATCTATTATGCTCGTTAGTCATATCATGGCTGGCACAGTGGCGGTATTTGCCGGATATATGGCGTTGTTTTTGAAAAAAGGGAGTAAGGGGCATATCAAAGCGGGTCACTGGTTTGTTGTCTCTATGGCTCTAATGGCGATATCAGGCGCTGTGGTAGCCTATATTAAACCTATGACGATATCGGTGATTGCGGGGGCCTTTACTCTTTATTTAGTACTCACAGCCTTAGCCGTATTTAGGACAGAAATTCAAAGGGTTGGCGGTTTTAACTATACATTGATGTGTATTGCTTTGCTTATCGGGTTATACAGTATCTATTGCGTATATTTGGTGAGTCAGTCACCGATGGGGCGTTTCCAAGGATTCTCTGCTGAGCCTTTTATCATGTTTGGTGTACTTGCCATAGTCAGTGCAGTACTGGACCTTCGCTATATTAAGGCTAAAGAAATCAGTCAACGCGCGCGGTTAACTCGCCATGTATGGCGCATGTGTTTTGCTATGTTTATTGCGGTGGGCTCATTTGTGGGGCAGGGATTAAAACGTGCTCCAGAAGACATTCGTCATTTTCCTTTAGTTGAATATGCGGATCTTATTATTTTATTGCTCATGCTCTATTGGTTGGTACGTGTTAATCGTTTACTTCCTAGAGCAAAGCAAAAATTACTAAAACGAGCAAAAAGCTAACGGTTCTAATTATTGGAAGGCCGTCAATGAGCTCAGTTGTTGGTAACGACCATCAAGCTTCATCGCTTTGAGCACTTCAGCAAGTTGGTGGGCAAGTTCTGGATGGCGTGGTTTGTTGATATAGGTATGTAGTTTTATCTCAACTAACGCAGGGGAATGGATTTTTATCTCAGTGTATGGTTGGGCCGAACTATGCATTAAACGCTGTGCTGTTGCTCTACTGGTCACTGTGATATCTGCTCTACCGGCCATGATGAGCTCAATGGCTTGATCAAAGTCGTCTACTAAGATCACGTCCTTAAAACGGCTTTGATTTTTATCCAAAAAAGCGGTGCCTCGCTCATAGGCGATGATATAGCGTTTCATGCTTTGCCAGCCATTGACCACTACATCTGATTTGCCTATGACAGATTGATCTATCGTGGCAATGGGTTCGTTGACTCGTGTTAAATTTGGATAAATTGACAGATCTAAATCGCTGACTCTGAATAGCTCACCATCAACTTTGCCCATATTCGCCCAACTCAAACTGCGTTTGCTTGGTAGCGTTATCACAGTAAGCGAGTAGCCCAACTCGGCCATTGCAACGTGCAGTACTTGTACTGTTTTTTGATATAAAGGTGTTCTAGGATCGTTAGTGGTGGCCAAAGTGAACGGTTTTAACGTGTCGCTCTGAGCATTAAGTACTGGGCTAAAAAAACCATGTACAGATAAAAAAGCAACGACCAGACAATACAGCTTTTTCAAGATATATCTTTTTGTTAGCAACAATAATAGTCAGTATAGGCGGTTTTTATTTCGATTTTGTAGTTTGCGGTGAATGGTTTTGCACTGCTGTATCAGTGCGCTGTATTTTAAATAATGACAGCGTTGTGAAGTGTCAAAGGTAATACATGTATCTAGCATATATGCTTGGTTACCTAGGTTATATTCAGCATTTCTCTTTGGTCGAAAATGAGGTTAACTGGTAGACATGAATCCTCATTCTCTTATCAATCGAACAATATATTTGTAAGCACTAACTTTCTTTAACGGCTGCAACTACTGATACTTCTACCAACAGTTCAGGGCGAGCCATTGCGGCTTGCACACAGGCTCTGGCAGGGGCATGACCCTCTGGCACCCAAGCATCCCACACGGCATTCATCTGAGCGAAATACTTCATATCGCTGATGTAGACCGTTGCGCTTAGTAGGTGGTATTTATCGCTGTTGGCCTGTGCGAGTAAATCATCTACTTTGGCAAGCATAGTTTGAGTTTGTTCGGTGATGTCTTTGCTTGCGTCTTCACAGACTTGTCCGCATAAATAAACGGTGTTGTTGTGGGTAACAATGCGGCTCATGCGTTGGTTGGTATGTTCTCTGGTAATCGTCATAACTGCTCCTTGGAAAACCCATAGTTTACACATGTCATTTTTAACTTCGATAGTATTTTATTGGGGGATGTAGATTTTTTGGTTATATGTTCTGATTTTTATGAGCAAAGAGCAATAGCGCATTGTTAACCTTTATTTAACTTTGGTCATAACTTAACCTTTAATCATTGCTAATTATACTGTTGTTTTTGTTTGTTTTTTACTTGCTTTGTTTTTTAAATCTATGAAAAATATACATTTAAATTTATTTTTGCGGTATTTGTATTTAGTATTTTGCAAATGTAAATTTTTTGGGTTAGTTTTCAGGTTTGAGAGCATTCTCAAACAGCAAAGGAAACTAACATGATAACAATGAGAAGACGGATTGCTTTACTGATCAGCCTCTGCGCAGTCGCCAGCAAGGTACTTGCCAGTGATGTACTTCCATCCGAAGAACCTGATTTAGACGCCAAGCTTGCGCAGTTGATAGCGCAGCATGAATTAACGGGAGATTTAACCACCGGCGCAAATATTCCCGCTGTAGATGACCCCGAAGTGCAGCTTGGAAAACTATTGTTTTTTACCAAAGCGTTGAGTGGCAACAAAGATGTGGCCTGTGCAAGCTGTCACCATCCCTATTTAGGCGGTGGTGATGGTTTAGCATTGCCAATCGGTACGCTGGCAAAAGATGAAGATGTATTGGGACCAGGTAGAGAAACCCTAACTGACAATCTGTATATACCCAGAAACTCACCCACAGTTTTTAATGCCTGGACTGAAAAGCGTAGCTTGTTTCGTGATGCGCGTGTCGAATTCTTGGACTGGTTAAACCCCGAGCGGGGTATTAGCACACCGGATGTTCCCTATGAACAGGCAGATCCAAATGCGGGAGATAGCTTATTGCAAGCGCAGTCTCGTTTTCCTGTGATCACCGCTTCCGAGATGCGTGGTTTTGATTTTATGCAGGGGCAGTCAAATGAAGCTGTTAGAGCACATTTAGCCGCACGAATTGGCGACTATGGCAGTGGTCAGGGTGAGTTGTTTAAAAACAATTGGCGAGCGCATTTTGAAAAGGTGTATGGTGCAAGCACTTCACCCGGTGAAGAGGTGGTCACTTTTAACAACATAACTAAAGCGATTGCTGCTTACGAAAAGTCCATGAACTTTACCAATAACCCTTGGTTTGCTTACGTTCGAGGTGATAAGTCAGCGATCACCGAGTCGCAAAAGCGTGGTGCATTCTTATATTTATACCTGCCCCCTCCGCCATCGGATGGCGGTGAACCGCCAACGGATATACCCACACAATGTGTCGGTTGCCACAACACTGACAGCTTTACGCAAACCAAGGTATCTAACTACCATAGGTTGGCGTTTCCACAAATAGGCCCGGGTACAGGCGCGGGAGACACCCAAACCAATGACCTTGGCCGTATGCATCGTAACAACAGTGAGGCTGATATATTTAGCTTCCGCTCTGGAACGCTGTTGAATATTGAAGTCACTGGTCCTTACGGTCATGCAGGTAATTACGATACGCTTGAACAAGTGATGGAGCATTACAATGATTATCGCGCCACATTGCGTGATTATTTCGACAACAAAAGGTGGTGTCAGCAAGCGCAATTTAAGCATCGAGAGGATTGCGAGTCGCTATTCGTAGATGCTGAGATAAATACCGAAGAAGCGGCCAAAATCGTTGATTTTGAAATATCTGACGGGGCCCCAGTGTTGGTTCCTCTGGATCTAAGTGAGCAAGATATCACCGACCTTGTTAACTTTATGAAAGCACTGACAGACCCTTGCGTGAAAGATGCGGCCTGTTTACAGGCTTGGCTGCCACAGCCACATGAAGGTGATCCGGATGGGCTACAACTGCGAGCCAAAAATGAGTTGGGCGTTCCGCTTTACCTTCCAGCTAACTGCTTAGAAGGGGATACTGCAAGCTCTGGTGACACTTTGAAGCTCGACCAAGCGGAGTGTATCAGCGGGCAGATGCAGTACTTTAAAGTACAGGTTAATCATGACAACACCACATTATATTTAAGTACCCGAGGCGCACAAAAAACCACACGTTTACTGTACAACCCAAGACAATGGGCAACTGAAAATAATGCAGTGGTGCGTTCGAAAACCGTGCACGCAGAGCAAGTACTGACCGTTACGCTAAATAAGGGTATTCACTATGTGTCAATCGCAGACTCCAAACCCTATCAATCGGTGATGTTGGCAGCAAGCTATGACAGTGCGCTTAGAGAGGGGGCGAAGAAACCAAAAGAGTTACCGGACACGTGTCGCTCTATGCCACCGCTCAATTATGGCCAATTATTTGATGAACAAGCGGTATGTGCGGGAGCGGGAGATAGTCACTTCTATATCAAAATTACTGAACCAGATAGTCAAGTAGAGATCCGCACTCGTCACGGCTTTGGTAACACAAATTTATATGTAGGGCAGTTTTGGCCAAGTCGCAATTTTTACGACTTTTCTTCACAGCACTCTGGCAGTGATGAATATCTCAAACTAGATGGCCTACAACCGGGTTGGTATTTTGTATCAACATTGGGCGAAGGGGCTAATCATGGCACAACAATCGAGGTAGATATTAAATAATTCTATAAAATAGGCAATGTTAGAGAAAAGGCAGTGGCAAGCTAAATGCTTGCCATCGCCTTTATTTGCGTTTACTTGCTATTGGTTGAGGATCCATTTCGCTGAGCTGTGATTTGGCTCGCCATGACGATTGAGGTGTATGCTGTTATCGCTGCTATCGAGCCAGAAATACTGTTGCCAATAGGTATTTTTAATATTCCAAACACCGCCTTGATAAATAAGCTGATAGGCGGATTGGCGTGGTGAATCAACAAGTTTGGCATAACCAGATGACGTTGCGCTATAGCTGAAAAACAGTTCTGGGTTGTCTTTGCTTCGTAAATAAAATGCGCCGTCCGATGTCGGGACTTTGATAAACTCAGTGGCTGTGCCAGAGGTCGCGACTAATCTGGCGTCATTGGTTAGGCCATTTTTAGTGTGCACAGGTTGGCCGTTTAGCGCCGATTGAAAGCTAATGGTTTGACCTTTGTCGGCCGCTTGTTGTGGAGCTTGCCAGTCACTAGGTGGCGTTTTCCAAGTTAGAGATTTCCAGCGCCAGTTATAAGGCATATCCATGTGTGGGTCATGGAGATCCTCGTACCCAGGCTCAGCTTCAATATTATATAAACACTGGCGACGCTCGGCGTCGAGTTGAGCCACACGTTCTGCTTGGCTGCTGGTGCCGACATTGAGCTCAAGCATACACTCTTCAAGTGTTTTTCCAGGGCCCGTTTCGTTAGGTGCAAGTACATAGGTGTGATCGCGGCGTTGTTGATTGTCATACCAAGTAAGCATGGCTTGCTCATCAAATGAAAGCCAATTATCCACCAGTGTTTGAGCTTCTAATCGAGCGACTTGCTCTCTTTGCTCTGGATGCACCGCCATGGTGCGAATAAATGCAGCCCATAGGTCTTTACTGGCTTCAAGTGCAACCAAAGCAACCGGTTTCATGCTACTGATCTTATAGCTACTCCAACCAGAGTCTAAGCGGGTATTTTCATGCCAGATCACATCGCCACTGCTAAAGTTCAGCACATCTTTAGTGTCATGACTATGCTGCTCGGCACCTTCTGAACACAAGTAAGCTTTAACTTGCCACACTTTTTCGTAGTTATCTTGAGGTAGCCTAACAGTATGTTCTGGGCTAAATGAGTCTTGGAATAAATGGACAGCGCGGCCAAACAAGAAGTAATTATGATCTACGTCTGCTTGTGCGGAGTAGCCTCCACCATCCCAGACCTTAATGCGCTTTTGCTGTGCCATTGCAGCGTCTACAAAGTGTTGAATAAAGCGTTGTTGACCACGGCGAGCCGCGTCTACACCACCTTGACCGGCAACATCATCATAGCGACGCATAAAGTGATCCTGTTGCAAGTCCGCAGGCTCTTGGGAGATGGCACTGAAGCAATTTGGCCCGGTAGGATCAATACTGGCATTGGATACATTGAACCCAGCAATATCAACCCAGCGTTCACCTACGATTGCGGCATACACATTGTCAAAGCGCGGTTGATAATTTGTATTGTTATTGGTGTGTGCGCTGATCTTAGATATTTCACTGTAGGCACCACTTAAGTCGGTATTTTTCGCTAATCCATATTGCCAAGTTGGACGAGGGTCGTTGGGATCTGGGCTAATAATATGCTCGGCATCTAGTAACTCCAAAGCGGCTGTGCGCGTGAGCCACTCATGGCCCATTGGCATAATGCCACCACCGCCTAGTTGCGTAAAAGCAATACTATTGGTTGATGTTGCTAAAGCCATTAATAGGCAAAGGCTGGTCTTTTTCATTGTGTTTCCCGTGTTATTAATAGTTTTTCATTAGTAAACACCAATTTGAGTGTTTACGCTGGGAACACTAAATTATTTAACCAAACATTACAAATTTTTTACTATAAAGGTTTAAAATTCACCTTTGTTCCTTTAAAGTGATTATTGTATTTTTAATGGGGGCAGAAAATGCCCCTTCATAAGGCTGGATTTACAAGTAACTCAAAATTGCACTGTTAGATTGCCGTTTTAGGCTGGCGTAGTACTTACAGGGGTAATACAAAGCGAGTAGTAGCAATAGCCAAACCGTATAAGTTAGCCATAAGCTAGGTTGGTAGCTGGCGGGCAAATCACCACCAGCAAAAAACATATTGATGGGTTTGCCAAATTTCTGCCAGGTATAAAGGTGGGCAAAACCATTAATAATGGGTACATGAATGACGTAAAAAAATAGCGGTACAGCGCCGAATACTTTTAGCCAACTTACATAACGATACAGCTTTTGTTTAGTGTTAAGTTTTTCTAGTTGCGCTAATAAGATGAGTCCTGGTCCAAGAGTCATCATGGCGTATTGCAAAGATGGCGGATATTTATGAGTATTTAGAAATGATAATACAGAGGTGATGGGATTGTACTGAGATGCAAAAGCACTAGGATCACCATAAACACCAGTAGCTCTGAGTATGATAAAACTAATGATCATTCCTAATCCCAAATTGGTTAGGTAAGTAATACGTTTATATGATTGCCATGTGTAAACATGTCCCACAACATAACCCAGTGCCATGATGCTAAACCAAGGTATCAACGGGTAAGCTACATAGGCATTAATGCCCATATCAGCAAAGGAAATACTGCCTTGCACATGAAGTATATGCCAAAGCCAACTGAGTGAGCCGAAACTCTCTAACATCGCGGTATCATTAAGTGCGTTGTGTAATATAAGAAAAGGTAGGGTCAGCATGAGGATCCATTTAGCACTCATATTGACTATTAGCGATAGCAATACCATTGAGCAACCAATGACCCAGATCACCTGAAGTACAATGCTGTTATAACTCACCTGCCAACTGGGTGTGATAAGGGCAATCTCTAAGATGATAAGCCAGACACCACGCGTAAATAGAAAATATCGCAATTGCTTTGGGTCTTGTACTTTTTGTGCATATAAAAAGGCGCTAAGGCCAGTTAAAAAGACAAATAGTGGTGCACAAAAATGAGTTATCCAGCGGGTAAAAAACCAAGCCCAATTGCTAAATTCCAGATCGGTAGGTGAGAAAGGCGTCACTCCCCAGTAGTTTCTGGTGTGATCTAATGCCATAAGAATAATAATTAATCCACGCAGTAAATCAATTGATAGTAATCTGGATGGTTGCGCTTTGTATGCCGTATGTTCCATGGTTGTTTACCCTTGTTTGCAGTCCTTTTTAGCTTTTATCAGCCAGTGCTTAAGCATGACTTAAGTATAAGCGTAGAGTAAATTTTATTTTTGTAAAATAAATGTAAAATGTGAGGTTTTTTTGTGGATTGAACTCAATGGCGTTCTGGCGTTTTTTTAATCAGTTACACCTAGGTTATTGCTGAGGTGGTTATTCAAACAACTCACACCATAATTCTGTAACGCTATAGTGAATCCACAAATATTACATTGAGATTTATTTAATGATGTTCTGGTATGTGGAATGAAAGATCTTAAATTAAAGCTATTAATTCAAGATCTTCCAATTGGTTTTACTTTTTATGCAAAAATGGGGTTAATTTACCTTTGATTATTTCACTAGCAATATATTTTGATCCCTCTAATGATAGGTGACCATAATCCCAAACTAGAGGTGTATTATTGTCATCAACTTTAGCTAAGCAATAATTGTTTTCACAAAGGTTATCAATTAAAGAAATGTACTCAATGTCTGAAGAGTCATACTTTTTATGTAGCTTTTCATTTATAACAAATAGCTCGTCTACGAAAGAGTGATCGTTAATTGACTTAAGGCTACTATCAAAATACCTTTTAGCGATAACCGCAGGTAAAGATGGTTGCCACTGAGGGACTGGGCCAACTAAAACTAGCTTTGTTTCGAGATTGTTAGATTTTATATAATCCAATATTTCTCGAAATTCATTTTCATTATGCTCAGCTCTCTGGACAAGCAAAATAACATCTGGCTTGATTTTAATGATAGCCTCTTTAGCTCGTTTATTTGATATATCACAAGATGCTTTTATATCACCTATGGTCTTTATATCTTCTTTTATCAGCGGTCTACAGCTAGCAGTTGTCACTTGGTTGATATTTACATCAGTAAATACCTCTCTTATACCATATGATAGCGCTTGCCCATGTGAGTCACCCCAAATGAATATACCACCATTACCGTTAGTTACACACTCATCAGCAATACCTTTATCCTTAACCTTGTGAGTCTTACTATCTAAAAAGTTACATTGTAGGCTATATGCTTCAGGTATATATTTGTAATAATTGTCGCGATGATAATAGGAAGTGTACTTTACTTCTTCTGATGTTGAAAAAGCTCTAATGGGGTGGTTAATACCATTAGAAATAAAGGTACAGCTACCTACTAGCCCGATTATAAGAACAAATATAAAAGGTTTACATTGGAGGTATTGTGAAGGTTTTATAAAGTCATTTTTAAACTTAATTTGTTCAATGTACTTGTGACTTAAAAAACCAAGAATAATTGAAAGTAAAATACCTAGGTATATGAAGTAATCACTTAGAGAGAAGTAGTAAATAGCCACTACTAGCGGCCAATGCCAAAGGTAAATAGAGTATGACCATTTTCCTACATATTGAAAAATAACATTTCCAGTTAATACACTGTTGTTTCTTTGTGCTTGGATTAGTAAATATGTTCCCATAACTGGCAGTAGAGCTAGATAACCTGGCCACAAATTTTCTTTTGAAACAAAGATATAAGAAATAAGGATCAACCCCAACCCAAACCACTCTACAAGCTTCTTTTTACTTTGTGTAAGGCTAAGTGGATATAGGTAAGCAACACCACCTATCATCATTTCCCAAGCTCTGGTAGGTAACAAGTAATATGCTGCGTTAGGCCATTGATAAGTGGTTATTACGCAGAAGATGAAGCCTAATATTGTTGCAACTAGAATAGTCGTCTTCATCGCGTTTAAAGACATCAGCTTTCTCATGGCCACCAGTATGATAGGGTAGATTATATAGAACTGCCATTCAGCCGATAAAGACCAAGTATGTAAGAGCCATTTTTCATGGGATGCGGCTTCAAAATAGCCCGACTCGGTCCAATAAATGATATTGGATATAAAGCCCATGCTACTGGCAATATGTTTTCCTAATACTCGGTAATCTAACGGAGTAAGATAAAACCAACCAAAAATAAACAAAACTAAACACAGAACCCCGAGCGCAGGTATGATCCTATTTGCCCGTGCAACATAGAACTTCAAAATGGAGAAGTTTTCGCGCTCTATCCCTTTAAAGATTATCCCAGTCATTAAAAAGCCAGATATGACAAAGAACACGTCTACCCCAGCAAAACCGCCGGGCATCCAGCTTGCATTAAAATGAAATAGCACCACAGCTATTACGGCAATGGCTCTTAAACCATTTATATCTTTTCTAAACTGCACATCAATACCAACTTAACTAAATGTCAGGCCGCATTTTATACTATTAGAAAGGCTAAGCAAGGCATGACTAAGTTTGGCCCAATGATTGGAATGGGATAGTATTTGTAGCTAGCGTTTTAAGGCGTTTCTTTCGTACCACTGAGATTGAATGTTTCAAGGCCTGCTATATTACAGGCCCGTTGGGATTTATTGTTTATAAACCTTACCATCTTTCATCACAAAGCTGACGTTTTCCAGCGTTGCAATATTGCTTAGAGGATTGTCATCAACGGCAATAATATCCGCAAGATAACCTTCAGAGATCTTTCCTAAATCTGCTTGTTTAAGCAATGCTGCGCTATTTATCGTAGCCGCCTGTATTGCTTGCAGTGGTGTCATGCCAAATTGCACCATGCGAGTGAACTGTTTGCCATTGTCTCCATGTGGGTAAATTGCGGCATCGGAGCCAAATACCATATTCAGTCCTGCTTTTACTGCACGACGAAAACTCTCGCGCTGAGCTTTGGACACTTGTTTCTCTTTATTGATATTCTCTTCGGGGACGCCATTAGCTTCTCCATGCGCCAAGGTGTACTCGGTGTTATAAATATCACAGGATAAATAAGTACCATGTTGTCTTGCCAATGAGATGGCCTCGTCATCCATGAAACTACAGTGTTCAATGCTATCTATTCCTGCACGAATAGCTGCTTTAATGCCATTGGTACCATGGGCGTGCGCCGCAATAATCAGACCTCGTAAATGTGCTTCTTCAGCTGCGGCTTGTAGCTCTTGTTCTGAAAATTGTTGAACACCAACCTTAGTGCCTTTAGAGAACACCCCACCAGTTGCACATATTTTTATGGTATTGGCACCATATTTGATGTTTTCTCTCACCTTAGCACGCACAGCCCAAGGCCCGTCAGCAACTCCCGCAGCGACTGATTTTCTCTCAGGAGCGCTAAAGTTATCGTCACAGTGTCCGCCTGTAATTGAAATCGCATTACCGGCACTATAAATTCTTGGGCCAATCACTTCTTGTGCATTGATAGCATCTCGCACCGCAATAACACTATAACCCGGTGAACCAAGGTTTCGTATTGTTGTAAAGCCTGCTAATAGTGTTGTTTGGGCATTTTTTACAGCTTTAACTGTTTTTCTTGGAATTGAATAGTTCTGTGCTGCGAGAAAGTTATCAGACGGATCACCCGTTAAATGTACGTGCATGTCCATTAATCCTGGTAGCAATGTTTTATTGTTAAGAGTGATGACCTGAGCATTATTTGGGACTTGTAATTGACCTTGTTTAGCAATTTTGATGATGCGATTGTTTTCGATTAATAAACTTGGGTTACTAATATGTTGGCCTGACTCCACATCGATATAGGCCTTTGCATTGAGTACAGTGATGTTTGCGGATGCTTGTCCACAAAGAAGGGCAAGTGTGTAAAGTGAATAAGAAAGAACTTTTTTCATGTCATTTTTATTATGTGTGATTGATTTGTCCAGTATAGGCAAGGCTAAGTTTGCTGCGAGTATATTGCGACAAAATCAAGAGATTGTGAGCTGGGTTTAATCTCCAGATACTTGCTGTGGGTATTTAGCCATTTCTTTATCAAATAGCTTACAGAACCGTTGTAATTCTTGTTCTATATCACCTTGAATGTACAGCGCTGGCATAATGACAAATTCCTTTTTGCGATAATCCAGAGCCATAGGCACAACGGGTACATTGGCCGATTTGGCAATATGTAAGAAGCCCGTTTTCCACTTTGGTGTTTTTTTTCGGGTTCCTTCAGGAGCAATACCTAAGATTAAGGCATCACAGTGGCTAAACACATCGCTAATTTGTGCAACCATACCGTGAGCATGATTTCGCTCTACCGGAATACCGCCCATTTTCTTTAAGAGCCAGCCGATAGGCCCAACAAAAATACTGTGCTTTCCCAAAAATTTAATTTCAATGCCTAGGCTCAGTTTTACAGAAATGGCCACAAAAAAATCCCAATTGGATGTGTGTGGGGCGACGGCGGCAACAAATTTACTGTAGTGTGGAAATTCACCGCTAATGCGCCAGCCCAGAATTCGTAACATGGCTGTACCAACTTTACGAGATAGTATTCCTGAAGTGCGGGGGATTTGTTTGGGAACCTTAATTAGGTCTTCGTTTATTTTTCTTTCTGTCATGTTGTTTCTTGTTTTATTCATTCGTTATTAGATTTGTTCGTTGGTGCGCATCATACCCAAAATTACATGTGCTACATCAAGAGAATAAACATCCTCTAGCAATCCTATCACGTCGTTCCAACGAGGGTTATATTCATTGTTTTCCCAGCGTCTAAGTGTTCGCTCTTCAATGCCATAGCTGGCGGCTGACTCAGCTTGAGTATAACCGCGACACTTGCGGGCAAACTTTAAAATATCAGCCCCTTTGGGCGTGCGATTGGCTTGAATGTTAATCTGTGTAAGCATAACTTATAAATTCCTTCATTTATTACGCAAAAATACTAATGTCCAGTGAAAAGCTTCATAAATTGATGTATAATGCAGCACTAAATACGCATAGATTGAAATTGGCAGGGAGTCCCCGTAAGTTGTTGTGCGTATTTTTTTGAATTTTAGATCTAAAAATTACGCATTTCAATAATTTTTTTAGCTTTAATGTCACTCTTGATTTGATCAGTGTCATGAAACGCGGGTTTTTACTCTTAATTAATAAGGGAAATCATATATGTATGAAAATTATAGCGACAGCGCGGCCAGTGAAGAGGGAGGTACTGCGTCATTCTCTGCGCGTGTAGAGCAAGCTATTAAACCAGATAGTATTCGTAATTTTGCGTCAAAAATTGGTGTCTCAGAAGGAACGTTGCGTAGAATTCTAAAAGGGGAGGATCCAAAACTGAGTGTTATTGAGCGAATAGCGAAGCAAGCAGGGGTGGATTTTATGTGGTTGGTTAAGGGAGTTGGCGAGGCTTCAAGCAAAAACGATATGTCCCCTTTACTAAGTCAACGTGTTGTGAGTGTGGATGAATTCGAAGAAGAGTTTATTCTGGTCCCGGGATACCATATTTCAGTGAGTACTGGTCATGGTGCTTTTAATGGTGCGGCACGAATTGAACGTCATTTAGCCTTCAGAAAAAAATGGGTTGATTATAAAGGGCTAGATAAAAGTCAGCTGGCGGTTGTGTTTGCCAAGGGCGATTCTATGGAGCCAACCATTCATAACAACAACACTATTTTAGTCGACTTATCAGATAAAAAGTTAAGTGAAGGGTTGATTTATGTTGTGCGGCTTGGAGAAGAACTTTACGCTAAACGATTACAGCAATATTTAGATGGTTCGGTTCGGCTTATCAGTGACAACAAAGAATATGTTGACCAACATGTTCAACCTCATGAGCTCGAGCAATTAGAGATCATTGGCAAAGTTGTTTGGATTGGAAAAGATTTAGCCTAAAAAACGGCGCGCTATGTTAAGCGCGCCGTTTTGCTACTGGGGATTTACAGATGAATGATACTGTCAGCGTTACCATCTGGATCGTTAGTCGCTTTACCATCAACGCTTGGGTTACCATTACTCATCATGATAACGGCACATGCAGCCGGTGATGCCATTGACGTACCAGACATAGTTGTTGTGCCACCACCTTTGCGAGTGGACAGGATACTAACACCTGGTGCAGCATAATCTACTGGTGGGTTGCCGTAGTTAGAGAAACTAGCAAAGCGGTCGTTTGAGTCAGTCGCTGAGATAGTATAAACGCGGTTGTGTGACGCACTAGCCGGCGAAACATTACCAGCGTGTTGACTTTCATTACCAGCTGCGACAACAAAGAATGCGCCTGATTGCTGTGCCGCATTTTCAACTGCATCATTTAACTCTTGGTTAAAACCGCCACCTAGACTCATGTTTGCGCAATCACCTGAACTTGCATTGGCTGCTACATGATCAATACCAGCTAGTACACCTGACCAGCTGCCAGAGCCTCGAGCATCTAGTACTTTAACTGGAACAACCGTCGCGCCAGCAGCAACACCTACCACATCAATACCGTTATCTAATGCTGCGATAGTACCCGCTACGTGAGTACCGTGGCCATTAGCATCATCAACGCCTGCATTTCTGCCTTTTGTGAATGCTGAGAAACCTTTACTAGCATTAACATTTAAATCAGCATGGTCAACGTCGATACCTGTATCGATAACCCAAGCTGTGTATTGGCTACCATCTACCGGACCACCTACACGAGATACGCTCCAAGGTGTTTGTTGCGCAGCACTGATGTTTACTTCAGGCTTACCTTGCACTTTTGCTGGGCTCGCGTGTACTACGCCATCAGGAGTGAAGCGCATAATGTCAGTGTTACCGGCAAAAGCAGCTTGGGCTTTTTCACAGCTCATGTTTACTGCCATACCTTTAATACTATTTTTATAGATATGCTTTGCTTGAGCGTTTGCTTTAGCAACCATGCCGCGAGCTTTACCTTCAACATCAAACTTTGATACGCCATCGTTAAATCGCACGATACAAGTGTTAGCAATTTCCATGTCAGCTGCTGCACCTTGGTAGCTAGGCTCTTGAGCCAATGTGCTGGTACTAGTAATAGCGACGGCGATAGACAAAGTAAGAAGAGATTTTTTCATCATGTTGTTCCTATTTATAATTATTAGATTGTTAACCTTTATTTAAAGGTTGTTACAAAGTTAGCCATTATTTAACAGTTGTCAAAGTTGAAATGGTAAAAATATTTATATTTCCTTTTGTGGGTGCATAAATGATTTTTCTTATCGTTAAATAGGCGCTTTTGTTCGTTTTTTGTTATCTAATGTGTATTTTTTATGCTTATTTATAATAATTGAGCGTCTGGAAGTTTGAATGTATAGCGGTGTGATCATTGGTTTTTTTAGTATATTTTGAGCTGATTTTAGCCGCTGATTAGTTTGAGAAAATTGTCTGATTGGCAATAGGCTTATGCAAAAGTATAGAGTGATAGAGCTTAAATTTTAATCATGCAATCAATTGATTGTTAGAAAAGTGAAGGTAGTACATCGCTGGCAGAATATTGTGTAACTACGTGTTAGTTGCTAATTTGAAGCCTGACTTGAGGAAGTGGGAATAATAATAAATGAAAAAGCTATTAATGTGTTTACCTTTGGTGCTTGCAAGTCAAGCATATGCCGTATCTTTAGCGCAAAACATTCAAAGCGATATGCCAAATTTGGAGTCGTTATATTTACATTTACATCAAAACCCTGAGTTGTCTTACCAAGAAAAAAATACAGCAGTGCGGTTGGCCTCAGAGCTTAAGGCACTTGGTTTTGATGTGACCCAAAGAGTTGGGGGGTTTGGTGTAGTTGGCTTGCTTAAAAATGGAGAAGGTCCAACTGTGATGATCCGAGCGGATACCGATGCGCTCCCCATAATTGAACAAACTGGCAAAAAATATGCGTCAAAAGTGAAAGTATTAGATAGTAATAATAATAAAGTTGGGGTTATGCATGGCTGTGGTCATGATATTCATATGACCAGTTTTGTTGGCGCGGCTAAGCAGCTCGTTGCGTTACGTTCCAAGTGGCAAGGTACTTTAATGATGGTGGCCCAGCCTGCAGAGGAAGTGGGGGCGGGTGCCAAAGCAATGCTCAAAGAGGGACTGTTTACTCAGTTCGCAAAGCCTGATCATGTGTTAGGTCTTCATGTAAGTGCATCAGTTCCTGCAGGTAAAGTCGCTATAGCGCCTGGTTATGCCTTAGCTAATGTGGATTCAGTCGATATTACGGTTAAGGGAAAGGGTGGTCATGGGGCATACCCACACACAACGGTTGACCCTGTGGTGTTAGCATCGCGTATTGTGCTAGCGTTACAAACTATCACCAGTCGTGAGATATCGCCGCTGCAACCTTCGGTGATAACGGTTGGGTCAATTCATGGTGGCTCAAAACACAATATTATCTCTAATGAAGTGAAGCTTCAGCTTACGCTGCGCTCCTATGACCCTAAAGTGAGAGAGCAGCAAATCGCGACAATAAAACGTATGACCAAAGGTATTGCTTTGAGTGCAGGCTTGCCCGAAGAAATGGCGCCTGTTGTGTACGTAAATACAGATGAAACGATTCCCTCTACCTACAATGACCCAGATTTAGCACTCAAGGTGACTAACGCAATCAGGCAAGAGCTTGGTTCAGAGAATGTACTGAAGTCGGAGCCAGTCATGGCAGGAGAAGACTTCGGTCTATATGGTTTAACAGATGAAGATATACCTATTACAATTTTTTGGTTAGGCGGTGTAGAACCCGCTTTATATGAAAAAGCGCAAACTTATGGCGAAACCTTACCTTCGTTACATTCAAGTGAGTTTGCCCCTGATTATCCATTGACCATAAAAACCGGGGTTAGAGCAATGACCGCAAGCGCCTTGGGTTTGTTCAATCAAAGCGAGTAGCAATAAAGCATATTTCATCACTTTGCTGGGTAGCATGTTTGGTGTAAGAGCGCTGACTTACGTTTTATGCTAAGCCTTATCGACCATTAAAATGGCGCTAGGGCTTCAAAGGTCATCATTTGACCCGTGTCAGGATGGCAAATTTGTAGCATCTGTGCATGTAACTGTAAACGAGGTGCAGCTGTCAACGCATCGTCTTTGGCATAGAGTCTATCGCCCAATATAACATGGCCAAGTGATAACATATGTACGCGCAACTGGTGTGAGCGACCCGTGATGGGCGTTAGTTTCACTCGGGTGGCGTTATCTTCATAGTTCAGCACTTCAAAGTGAGTCAATGATGGTTTTCCCGTGTCGTGACAGACCATCTGTTTAGGACGGTTCGGCCAGTCACAAATGAGAGGTAGGTCCACAGAGCCCATTTGTTGCTCTAATTTGCCATGAACGCGGGCAATATAGTACTTGTTCGTCAATCTATCTTGAAATTGAATACTTAAAAAGCGGTGTGCCTCTTTGCTCATTGCCAAACACAGCACGCCAGATGTTGCCATATCTAAGCGGTGTACAATACGTGCGTTTGGAAATACCGTGTTGACTCGACTGATAGCACTATCAGCATGTTTAGGGTCTTTACCTGGCACGGTCAACAAGCCACTGGGTTTGTTGATCACCAACATGTGAGAGTCTTGATATAAAATTTCTAAGTAAGGGTCGCGCGGAGGCGCATAATTCAGCAACACAAGTTTGGCCTTAAATGGAACGAGCGCGACATTTTAACGAGGTTTTTGATAATCGCAAAGTAAGGAATTAGGTTTAGCTATTAAGGGGCGCACTCAAGGCCGAGCACTACACTGGGCCTTGAGCCAACAATCTTATTCGTGAGTAACGACGATTAGACGAATAGCATCAAGCTTTAGTTGAGCTTTAGCGATGTGATTGGTCAAATCAGTACGTTGCAGGTCAAAGACTTTGATTTCCTCATCACGAATGTTCGGGTTAACGGCTTTGAGGGCGACCAAGCGGTCTTGTTCATCGGCCATCACTTCTAACATTTTTTGTTGGGCCTGACTTTGGATGACATCCAATTCCTGTGTCGCCAAGGTATTAGCTTTGGTGATCAGCGGATGAATAGCACTTTGAAGGGCGTTTGCCAATTTACTCGCAGTTTGACGACCAACAGCGGATAGCTGATTGTTAAATGCATCGAATGCAACATTCGCTGCCAAATTATTACCTGCTTTATCAAGTAGGATACGCACTGGTGTTGGTGGTAAGAAACGCCCTAGTTGTAAGGCTTTCGGTGCGGACGCTTCTGCAATAAAAATCAACTCCACGAAGAAGGTGCCAGCAGGGAGTTTTTTGTTCTTTAACAACGCAACAGATGCGCTGCCAAAATCATCATCACAGATCATATCCATGGTGCCCTGTACCATGGGATGGTCCCAGCTAATGAAATGAGCATCTTCTTGTGATAGAGCCGTTGCTCGGTCAAAGGTGACGGTGATCCCATCTTCTTTTAAGCAAGGGAAAGATGGGTTCAACATGTGTTCTGTTGGCTTGAGAATGATGGTGTTCTCGCCCTTGTCTTCTTGGCTTACACCAAAAATATCAAAAGCATTGATCATGTATGCGGGAAGCACAACGTCATCATCCAGCGTTTCAATTTCTTGCACCAAACGTTCAGCCTTACCTTGTCCACTTGAATGCAACTCTAATAATCGGTCTCGGCCTTGTTCCATTTGGCTGCGCAATACCGCATTTTTCTTTGCGGCTTGCTTAAGTAAAGGATCTAGCGCATCTTCATCGCAGTTGTGATCGCCAATTAACTCTAGAAGGTCCTCTGAAAACTCTTTATAAAGCATTTGCCCTGTGGTGCTGGTCGTTTCAAAAGCATCTAACCCTTCCTGATACCAACGTAACAGTACTTCTTGAGCTGTATTTTCAAAATATGGTACATGGATATTTACATCATATTTTTGACCGATTCGATCAAGACGACCAATACGCTGCTCAAGCAAATCAGGGTTTAACGGTAAATCGAATAACACTAAGTGATGCGAGAATTGGAAGTTACGCCCTTCAGAGCCGATTTCAGAACACAATAAAACTTGCGCGCTGTCGTATTCATCTGCAAAAAACGCAGCTGCGCGGTCGCGTTCAACAATTGACATGCCTTCATGGAATACAGCGGCTTTGATTGCCTCGCGTTCGCGCAATACTTGCTCAAGGCTGATGGCGGTTTGCGCTTCAGCACAGATCAACAGAACTTTTTCATGCTTCAGAGATTTTAGCGTATCAATGAGCCACTCTACACGAGGGTCAAATGCGGCCCAGCTACTGCCAGTCCCTTCAAATTCCTGAAAAATTTTCTCGGGAAATAATGCTCGCAAAGCTGATTTCTCGGCGCTTTGTACTCCCCCCATACTACCAAGTACAGACATAGCGGTTTTGTATTGCTTGGGCAGGGCAACAGGATAGCTGTGAAGTTTACGCCCAGGATAACCCTCAATACCGCTACGGCTGTTACGAAATAGAATGCGTCCCGTACCGTGACGGTCCAAAAGCATAGATAAAATTTCTTGCTTAGCGGCTTCATCGCCCGTTTGTGCGCTGTTAAGCAGGCCAGAAATGTCTGTATCTTTGAGTAACTCAATTAAAGTGGCTTTGCCCTTTTCATCGAGGGCATCGTCTTGCAATAGTTGGTTGGCGGCTTCAGCGACTTCTTTGTAGTGACTTTCTTCTTCTACGAAAACGTCGTAGTCATAGAATCTGTCAGGGTCGAGTAATTGCAGACGCGCAAAGTGGCTGTAGTGGCCTAGTTGGTCGGGGGTTGCAGTTAAAAGGATCAACCCTGGAATATCCTGACTTAACTCAGCGATGCGTAAATACTCTGTACTGGGTTTATCTTTCTCTACAGTCAGGTGATGGGCTTCATCAATGACTAACAAATCCCAATCGGCAAGTGTGGCTTGCTCAAACCAGCGGCGCTTTTTAGTAATAAATTCAAGGCTGACTAATACCAATTGTTCTGTTTCAAATACATTGGGTGAATCAGCGAATGCTTCGTCACAGCGTTCTTCATCAAAAATAGAAAAACGTAGATTGAAACGACGTAGCATTTCGACTAGCCATTGGTGTTGTAGATTTTCAGGTACGACGATAAGTACTCGGTTAGCGCGGCCGGTTAAAATTTGCTGATGCAGGATCATGCCAGCCTCAATGGTTTTACCCAAGCCAACTTCGTCAGAGAGCAATACGCGTGGAGCAAAGCGTTTGCCAACTTCATCGGCAATATAGAGCTGATGAGGAATGAGGCTAGCTCGTTGACCTACAACGCCCTTTAGATGAGATTGCTGGCGGTGAAACTGGTGCTGCCAAGTTTGGTAGCGCAACGTGTAACGGTCAAAGCGGTCAACTTGACCGGCAAACAACCTATCTTGTGGTTTGTTAAACTTGATAAAATGGTCAAGAAAGGTTTCTTTTAACGTTGTTTTTTCTTCTGTATCGAGACGGATACCGTGATAGCACAGCAGATCGCCCTCTAATTCAACTTTTTCTACCTGTAATTCCCACTCTTCAACATGACGAATAATATCTCCCGGATTAAAAACAACTCGGGTTACGGGTGCTTCTTGCATGGCATAAACGCGGTTTTCTCCACTGGCTGGGAACAATATCGTTACTTGGCGGCCTTCTAAAGCCACAATAGTGCCTAATCCTAAATCTGATTCAGTGTCACTGATCCAGCGCTGACCTAAGGAAAAATTCATGTTTGTCTCGTCTTAAGCAGAAAAAAGGCGGCTATGTTACCCGTTCGTTTGATGTTGTTCAATCTTGTTTATTGTTGCTGAATGTGCATATTCAGCAACGCAAAACGCGCAAAAGCAAAGTAACGGTGTTTGTCTAAAAAGTGAGCGCTTGATTGTCATGAAACGGACTTTTATGACAAATAGACTAAACTTGGTTTATAGCCTTATGTTTATTGGTGTTATTACCAACGAATGTAATGGGTATAGCATATATCACTGCAAACGACAGGAACGCGCTATGGGAAAAGATCAAGACCTCGACAGAAAAGTGTACGTGCTTGACACCAACGTACTGCTCCATGAACCCCTCGCTTATCTTTCCTTTCAAGAACATGATGTAGTCATCCCGATGACCGTACTTGAAGAGCTAGATCACATTAAAGATAGAAAGCGCGATGTAAGTCGTGACGCTAGAGTGGCTATTCGTAGCCTAGACGATGTACTAAAAGACGCTTCCCCTGAACAAATGCTAGAAGGAGTTCGTTTACCCGGTATTCAATCAGACAAAGAACATGGGCCACTTGCGCGCGGTAAGTTAATTATTGTGAATGATCATTTGTTTCCAGATAGCATTTCCGGCTTACCGGGTAATGAGAATGATCATCGCATTATTAATTGTGCCGTTCGCCTGCAAAAACAATACTGTGAAAAGAGAGTCGTGTTAGTGACTAAAGACATTAACATGCGTCTAAAAGCCAAAGGGGCGGGATTAAAGTTTGTTGAAGATTATCGTACCGATCAGTTAATCGACGACATCAAGTTACTCAGCACCGGTTTCAAAAAAATAACAGGAGATTTTTGGCAAAATGTAGGAGATTGCACTTCAGAGCAAAAGGGACGTTACACCTTACATCATGTACCAAAAAGCCTCTTACCCGATGTATTTTGTAACGAATATTTGATTGATGATGGAGAACACTTTGCCGCGCGAGTGGATAGTTTTGACGATGAACACATCACCTTAAAAGACTTGAGCCGCGAACGACTAATGCACCAAATGGCGTGGGGAGTAAAACCAAAAAATATCTATCAGGGGATGGCATTGGATGCATTGCTCGACCCTGATATTGAGCTTGTGATTTTAACGGGCCCAGCAGGGTGCGGTAAAACCCTGTTGGCATTGGCCAGTGCTTTGGAAATGATTATTGAAAAAGGCATATACGATAAAGTAATTGTTACTCGTAATACTCCGGAAATAGCTGAAAGCATAGGCTTTTTACCGGGAACCGAAGAGGAAAAAATGGCCCCTTGGTTAGCGGCGATTACCGATACATTAGAGGTACTACATAAAAATGATGAAAGCCCTATTTCGAGCAGAAATTACATTATGGAGAAAGCGAATATTCAATTTAAGTCCGTGAACTTCATGCGTGGCCGTAGTATTCAAAACGCAGTGGTTATTTTAGACGAGAGCCAAAATTTAACGGCCTCTCAGTTAAAAACCATCATCACCCGTTGCGGAGAGGGAACTAAGCTGATTTGTTCGGGTAATTTGGCACAAATCGACAGTAATTATCTTACACCGGTTACATCAGGTTTAACCTATCTTGTGGAGCGCTTTAAACATTTTGAAGGTAGTGCAACGATTAATTTAAACGGCGTTGTAAGGAGTCGCTTAGCTTCTTTTGCGGAAGAAAATTTATAAAATGGCACTCGGTGCCGGTGATAGGATTGTCACTTGCACCGACCTTATTTTTATAGACATACATCACATTACTGGTAATGTTCCTGCTTAATAACAATTAACTCAGTCGGCTCAATGGACGATAATCAAGAATTCATTCCCCTGAAAAAGTATCGAAGGGCAGCGCTCATTGGCCTGTTGATATCAATTATTGTGGCTGGGTTTTTATGTTTACATTTATACCAAGCTAAACTCAACCGTTCATTTAATGAGCATCGAGCTTACTTTGATGCCATAGATACGCAAGTTGTACAAAAAGTCGCTGAAGCAAGTAATGTAATAGACAATATTTTTATTAGCTTAGATCAGCCGTTAGCCTATGAATATGATCAGTCGATTTTGCGTGCCATCCAAAAAAGCGACAACTATTACCATAAATTAGACAACGATGCGGGCGAGATTGTTGCTCGCAAACGGGACCAGCAGCCGTTCAGTGTGCCTGAAAATTGGCAGCAAATTTTGGCTTTAGGGCCAGCGTTTAATACTGCATTGGCACTAGTACCACCACTTGATGCTATAGGCTATGTAAAAGAAGGGCAGTTTGCATTTGTCCGCAGAAAAGACACCAGCACCAGTCACCTGCTGAGCGCAATGCTGGATGGGGCACTAGCCCCTGACTTCTCTTTGTATAATTTTAGTACCAGTCAGCGTGTTACAATCAACGGTCAGCATTATTTCAGCATCGCCAAGCAAAGCGGCAGTGCTCGTGGGGAGTATGTGGTGCTTGTTTATGACAGTGAAGATGTCGCAATTTGGCTTAAAGATATTACCTCTGCCCACGTACAGATCAGTTTAATTAATAAAGACAAACGCAACTTGCTTAGTGATGAGCAGATACAGTTAAAGCCTAAGCATCAAATCAATCAATTTGAACCTTGGCAAGACGGTGTTCAGCTTTACAGTTTGCGTTCCCAATCGCCAATCGATTTAGTTTACGAGCAAGATGAAACGCAGTTTATTAAACCTTTACTATTTGAAACCTTACTTGAATTTAGTTTTTTATCACTGTTTGTCGTTGCCACCTATATATTACTCAGTTGGTTAAGTAACCGGATTTTTATTCGTCCAGTGAGCTATTTTGTAAGCTATTTGACCCACCAAGATAACGCACCTCAGAGCACTTTCGACTATGTGGTTCCTGTTGACTGGCAGCCTTGGTTTGCAAAGGTCAAACAGGTTGTCATGCAAAAGCAAAGCTTATTGGAGCAACTGCAAGAGCACAATGAAATGCTTGATGAGCAGGTGCAATTACAAAAGCGGGCCTTGTCACGTTCACTGGAAGCCAAAGAGCGACAAGCTGCGCTGCTCAATACAGTATTAGATAGCGTTCCAGACTTAATTTACTTCAAAAATATAGATGGCTCGTTTATTGGTTGCAATCGCGCTTTTGAGCAGTTTTTAGGAATAGACAAGTCACAATTGGTTGGACGTGAGCTCGCTGACGTGACGAACCTGTACCCAGAGCTATTGACACTCGAACAGCAAATGCGTGATGAACGGTGCTCCATTACACAAACAATAGTTCTAGATCATAAGAGTTATATGCTGACGGTGAGTCCATTGCTAGATGCACATCGAGGGTTACTAGGTAGTTTGGGAGTTGCCAGAGATATAACTGAGCAACAACAGGCTATGAAAGCACTGCAAACCTCGGAAGAAAACTTCAAATCTGCAATGGAATATGCGCCCAATGGTGTGATTTTAGTATCGTTGGATAAAAGTGTGTTAGTGATGAATAAAGCTGCGAAACGTTATCTTAGCTGTGAAGAACTGAAACCAAATGTTCATCTGTCGTCCCTTTTCAACTCTGATAGCTACCTTGCTATTTCTCATATTCTTAGCATGTTATTGAAAGACAATAAGAACGTTCTTGAATTAAGTCTATCTCAAGGAGAACCGCTTTACTGGTTGCAACTCAGTGTTTCTTTAGTTTGGGATAAAAACAAAGAACCAAAGTACTTTGTTTTACATTTGCAAGATATTACCAGTTTGACACAGGCACGATTAGACGCAGAACGTGCAACATTGGCCAAAAGTCGGTTTATTGCCAATATCAGTCATGAGATCAGAACACCTTTAAACGTGATTCAAGGCGTGATCGATATCGTCAAAAACCAAGGTGTCAGTGAACGACAGAGTAGTTTATTGGGCCAGGTTCAGCATGCCTCAGAACAACTACTGGGCATGCTTAATAGTATTTTATCTTTTGCGAAGGTAGAGGGACAACATCAGGAACTATCCTTTGCACCATTTTGTATTGCCACCTTGATTAAAGACTGCCAAGACTTAATTTTGCCACTGAGTGAACAAAAGCAGTTGCAGTTTGAGCTTATGGTTGATGAACGCGTATGGCCGATTCTGAAAAATGATGAAAACAAAATAAAACAAGTACTATTGAACCTGTTGAATAATGCAGTCAAATATACCCTTGAGGGAACGATTACATTGAGCTTAAAGGTTGTGGATGACACTAATACTCAACAAAGCATTCGTTTTAGTATTCAAGACACAGGTATAGGTATTAAGCAAGAAGATCAGCAGCGACTCTTCGATGCGTTTACACAAGGAGATGAGTCTCCAGCAAGGAGACATGAGGGAATAGGGCTGGGCTTAGCCATTGTAAAGCATGAGGTGGCGAAACTGGGAGGTGAAATAGCGTTAATTAGTGAGCCTGATCAGGGGAGTGAATTCTACTTTACGTTAACACTAGATAAAGTACGTAATGATGGGCCAAGGCGCGTGACTCATACCCTATGGCTGTGTAGTAACCATGGCGTCACTGAATACATGAATAAGCCTTATATCGATGTTATTCATGAGGCTAAAGAAGCGTATACCAAGTTGTCTGAGCAACATTACGATTGCCTTGTTGTCAGCAGTGCTAGTGATGCAAAAATTATTCTGCAATCCAACCATTGCACCTTGAAAACGTTAAAACATATTTTAGTCCCAGACACAGTGAGTGCTGCGCAGTTGACGGCCCTGACACAAGTAAAGCTGTTGAGCAAAGTCATGTTCTTACAAAGTGCGTGCTGCTTTTTAATCAAGGAGGATGAGCAGAGTAAGCAGCAACTATTATCCGACAAGCTGGTTTCAGGCAGTCTTTGTTTGGTGATTGATGACAATCAACTTAATTTGAGTATCACAGCAAACATGTTGCAAACGCTCAGTGTGAATGTAGCGGTACAAACTTCAGCCGAGAACCTAGTAGAAATCGTTACCAAGTTACAGCCAGATCTGATCTTAATGGATATTCATATGCCGGAAATTGACGGTTATCAAGCTACAGAAGAGTTGCGAACAAAGTTACGTGATTTTAGTAACCCAATCATCGCATTAACAGCAAATTCCTCGCAAGGAGAAAAAGAGCATGCTTTGTCGGTGGGTATGAATGACTACCTAACAAAGCCTTTATCTCAGACGAAATTACTTGAGACGTTGCAAATACACCTAGCGAGTGAAGGTACGTTCTTTGACCAACAGATGGGGTTGCGGCAGATGATGGGGAGTGATGATTTATTAGACAAAATGCTTGAAAAGTTTGCTACTATGTGTACAGAATATTTACAAAGAATTGATACACTCAATGATGATAAACAGCTTCAGATGTTGGCTCATAATATCAAAGGCGCTGCTGGTGGGATTGGCTTTAGCAATTTGTCTATGGCTGCAAAACATCTTGAGTTGCATATTAAAGAAGCCGGTACACTACAAAAACTTGATTTGAAAAAGGCCTTGAAAGTGCATTTACAGCAGGTACGGGAGTTTATATTAATGAGATATAAAGGGGAGTAAATGCACAGTAATGCGCAAGTCCTAATCGTTGACAGCGATCCTTTAAACCGAGTCGTACTGGAAAATACTCTCAGTGAAGATTGCCGAGTGGCTTTGCAGGATAATTGTGAGGACGCGATTGAGTTTATTGCTACCCATAAAGTAGACTTAATTATTACTGATATTTCCTTGGTTGACTCCCAAGGTGTGACGTTTATTCAAAGATTAAAAAACAACTCTGAGACTTATAAAATCCCCGTCATTATCGTCTCTTCCAGTAGTAGTTATAGTGATGAAGTCAAAGGGTTACAGATGGGCGCAGTGGATTATATCACCAAGCCTTTTAGCCCTTTAATCGTCAGGGCCAGAGTAAAAATACATTTAGTACTAAAACAAAAAAGCGATCTATTGGAAGAATTAGCTTCGATAGATGGGCTCACTGAACTACCTAATCGTCGTTTATTTGATAAGCACCTAGCGGATCAGTGGCAGTCTTGTCGTGCTGCTGGTAATACTTTGGGGGTTTTGCTCGTCGATATTGACTATTTTAAGGCCTACAACGATATGTATGGCTATGGTGCTGGAGATGAGTGTTTGATTAAAGTTGCGCGCTCCCTCAAAGAAACGGTTGATAGTCATCAAGGGTTTATTGCACGCTACGATGGAGTGCGTTTTGCTGTGATATTGCCTGGGCACACGATGGAACAAATCGAAGTTTTGTTATACATGATGCATGATGCAATAGACAAATTATTGCTTCCTCATAAGTCTTCTCCAATCTGTGCTCATGTGAGTATTAGTACAGGTATCGTGTTAATTGAGAAAGAGTTTTCTTTAGGGGTCGCGAAGTGCTTGCAATACGCTAACAGTGCTTTATCGCAAGCACATGTCAATCAAGAGCGTATGGTGTTGCTTATGAGGTGAGTAGCACTCACCTCATAACATGACTTACAGTATTTCTGACATTGCCGTTTCGCCAAAACCAATTAACTTGGCATCTTTGAACACCAGTGGAGTACATTCGTCTTTGGTTACCTTACCATCAGAGTGTTTGCTGTTAGTTGCGAAATACAGCACCTGATATACAGTATTACCTTTTTTGACCAATTCTGTGAAATCTGGGGTGTTGAAGGAGTTTAAAACACTTTGATAGTCGGTACCAATATTGAGCTGAGAGATCTTTTGACGGTTATTTCTCTGTGTTTTTTCCCAATTGTTATGCTCGCTTACCCAGCCATGTTCAACTTCACCATCAGATACGGCAACGATACAACCAGAAAGTAGAGGAGTGGCAAGTGCTGCGATTAAAAGTAATTTTTTCATTTTTTATTTGATCCTTAACAATATGTACTGACATCTAAGCAATTTAATTGCCAATATTAAAAATCTATACATATCAATTAATTGCGTTTCTTTCTTGCATGTAAAACGTCAATATCACTAATTAACATGGTTAAATCCCTTATAATTTGGTCAATTAGTTCACTCTATTTAGTTGTTCACCACGATTAAAACTCTGAATATTATCTGCAATACTTTGTACAAGACGTGCAATAGACTCTTTACTTGCCCAAGCAATGTGCGGAGTGATGATTAAGTTACTTGCACGATAACTGAGCAGTGGGTTGTCACTTTGCGCAGGCTCTTGAGAAAGTACATCAACTGCAGCACCAGCAAGCTGATGCTTTGTAAGCGCTTTGACCAGAGCAGCTTCGTTAACTATGCCACCTCGCGCGGTATTGAGCAGTACGCAGTTTGGCTTGAGCGTGGCAAATTCTTTTTCATCAAACAGGTTACGGGTTTGTTTTGTTAAGGGGCAGTGTATCGAAATGATATCGGCTTGTTTTATCGCTTGTTCAAAAGGAACGCGTCCGGCTCGAACTGTTTTACTGCCACGTTGTTCAGCAATGAGAATCTGTGCACCAAAAGCTTGAGCCACTTTTGCGACAGCTTGGCCTAAGGCACCATACCCAACAATTACAAATCGCTTACCTGCTATTTCATTAATTGGGTAGTCTAAACGGCAAAACATATCACTTTTTTGCCAAAGGCCTTGATGACAGTCTTGAACATATCTATGCACGTTCCCCAACAAATTGCCTAGCAGTGTAAATGTATGTTGAACTACAGAAGGCGTTGAATATCCAGCAACATTTGTCACTGCAATATTTAGCTCTTTGGCTGCGACAAGGTCGATATTGTTAGTGCCTGTGGCAGCAACACAAATAAGTTTTAGTTTTGGTAATTGAGATAAGGTATTGGCACTCAATACCACTTTATTACTAATGACAACGTCTGCGTCACGACAACGTGTAACCACATCTTGTTCTTGGGTATTGTTATAAGTTGTAAGATGACCGCAGCGCTCGAGTGGCTCTAAAGGTGTATTAGCAAGGGTTTGTGTATCAAGAATAACTATGTTCATTACTTTTCTCAAAAAGGCTTGACCTTGGTGTTAACTCTAAGGTTTATACTGTAACACGAAATATGGAGGCTCAAATGAAAATTGGTGAATTGGCAAAATTGCTGGGTGTGTCGACAGACACGCTACGTTATTATGAACAAAATAACTTACTGTCGCCAAGCGCTCGCAGTGATTCTGGTTATCGTCTTTACGATCAGACTCAGCTCAAGCAGATGCAATTTATTTTGCGCGCCAAAGAAGTGGGCTTTAGTTTAAAAGAGACTTCCGAGTTATTACAAATTAAAGTAGATAAGAATCAACATAGCTGTGAAGAAGTAAAGGGAATAACGTTACAAAAGCTAGAGCTGGTACGTTCACGTATCGCTGAGTTACAGTGTTTCGAGAAGTCATTGTCTAAGCTGGCACACAGATGTTGTGGTGGACAAGAGAGTGCAGATTTTTGCTCAATTTTAACCGCGTTGGAGGATGTCGATGGAACTCATAACTAATTTTTGGCAATTGTTTTTGCTATCTGCTCCGTGGTTGATGCTGGGCTTATTCTTGGCAGGCGTGCTCAATGTATTTATTGCCAAGGACTTTTTGCAAAAACATTTGGGCCAAGAAGGTGTTTGGACCACTATTAAGGCTGCTTTGATTGGTGCGCCTATGCCACTGTGTTCATGCGGTGTTATTCCCGCAGCGATAGGGCTGCGAAGAGCGGGTGGTTCAAAAAGTGCTACAACCGCATTTTTAGTATCAACTCCAGAAACAGGAGTGGATTCAATTTCTGTATCTTATGTATTGCTAGGGCCTTTTTTAGCGATTATCAGACCAATCGCTGCTGTGTGCAGTGCGATTGTAGCTGGCGTACTTGTTGGTAGAGATACGAAGGCGCAACCATCCTCACCGTTGGTAGTTACCTCTGTACATGAACATACAAAGCCAGACTGCTGTGATAGCAAACCAACTGTTGAGACATCAAGTTGCTGCGCTAGTGAAAAACCCCAGACTTTGACGCAGACTAGCTGTTGTGCAACAGAGCAAAAAAAGGCTCCTCAACAAATGGCGTGTTGTGATACCAAAGGTACAGTCGCACAGCAAAGCTGTTGTGATGCAGAAGTTACACCGCAAGAGTCATTCACAAGCAAAATGTGGCGAGCGACTAAGTTTAGTTGTAACAAACTACTATCAGACACTATGGTCTGGCTGATGGTCGGACTGTTTTTTGCCGCGGTGGTACAAACCTATGTACCAGACTCTTTTTTGAGTCAGTGGGGAAGCGGGATCATCGCCATGATGGTCGTGATCTTGATTAGTATTCCTATGTATATTTGTGCGACTGCATCTACACCTATTGCTGCTGGATTGTTAATGGCAGGAGTTTCTCCCGGTGCGGTCTTAGTCTTTATGCTCGCGGGACCTGCCACTAATATTGCAACTCTTGGGGTGGTAGGGAAAGAATTAGGCAAACGCGCTGTGATTGCTTATTTAGGTGGGGTCATTGGTGTCGCAATTATCTTCGGGTTTTTGACCGACTTTCTTGTAGAGAGTTATGGTTTTACCGTTGAGCCTATGATGCAAATACAACATGAAGTATTACCACAGTGGTTTACGTTATTGACTGGACTAGTTTTACTGGCATTGATGTTCAGGCTGATGCTTATAGATATACGAAAGAAAGTTGCAGAAAAATAACTATTTACAGACTTGCAAAGGTGGTCAGACTTGATAATCTTAGCTTCCTGCAGTGAAGCACGATAAAATACTGCGTTTTTCGGTTTAATCCTTGAATAAATGAGTAGTTTAGTGGATACGTACGCACAAATAAGACCTTATAACGATGATGAAGTACCAGCTGCATTAGCGCGTTTATTGGCAGATGACGACTTTATTGATGTCATTGCAAAGTACAATTTACCTCGCTGGTTAAGTCATTGGTCTACCTTGTCTCGTCCACTCGTTCGCGCGCGGTTACGTGGCAAGTGGGGGCGCTTTACCAGCGTTGAGCAAGTGCAACAGGAAGTGGCACACTACCTGGAGCTTTTAATAAAAAATACAACTTCTAAGGTAACTTACTCTGGTCTGGATAAGCTCGATAGAAACGCAGCCTACCTGTTTATATCTAATCACAGAGATATCGTACTAGACCCAGCATTAATGAACTGGGGATTACATCAACACAAAATGAATACGGTACGCATAGCTATTGGTGATAATCTGTTACAAGTGCCTTATATCACGGAGTTAATGCGATTAAATAAAAGCTTTATTGTAAAGCGCTCGGCTAAAGCACCAAAAGAAATGCTGAAGGCACTCAGTCAACTTTCCAATTATATTTATGATTCTTTGCAATCAGGGCATTCAATTTGGATTGCGCAAAAAGAAGGCCGAGCTAAAGATGGTATTGATCAGACCGATCCAGCCCTGCTTAAAATGCTGCAATTACAAGGGCGCAAGTTAAAGCTGCCGTTTGATGAGTACGTTCGTACATTAAAAATCGTGCCTGTGTCTATTTCCTACCAGTACGAGCCTTGCGCCATTGCCAAAGCCAAAGAGTTGGTTCATAAGCGCGAGTTTGGTGCTTACGTTAAGGCTCAAGGTGAGGATATCGAGAGTATTTTGGAAGGCATTCGCTCTGATAAGGGCCATGTTCATATTGCGTTTGGTGAACCTATTGTCACAGGGTGTGAAACGCCTGATGAGTTAGCCCACAGTATCGACCAGCAAATATTGGGTCACTATTATCTACATCCAAGCAACTATATCGCAGCGGGAGAAGATGAGAAAATAAGCTCAAAAGAGCAGCAGGATTTCTTGCAGCGTCTAGAGTTGGTACCCGAAGAGTTAAAAGCTCAAGTATTGGCTATGTATGCGGAGCCATTTAAGCGTAAGTTAGCCTCCTAACTAAATAGCCAAGCTCAGTTGTAAATAATAAAAACCACTCGCTTTTTTGTAGTGGTTTTTTTGTTTGCTATTTGTCCACCAAATCGCGTTATACTGAAAGTAATAAGGTGATGTGGACATTATGGAACAGATTGAAATTTTTGAGATCCCTAGCCCATGTAAGGGGATCTGCCAAGTCAATAACCGAGGTTACTGCAAGGGTTGTTATCGCAGTAGAGAGGAGCGGTTTGCCTGGAATAATTTCAGTGATGCACAAAAAAAAAGGGTTATTGCGCTATGTAAGCAGCGCTACAAACGTTACCTTGCTAGCAAAAAACATCAGGATGCGCAAAATTCGTCGCAAAATGACCAACAATCTCTAGATTTTTAATTGTTCCCTAAAGCGAGTTAGAGAAGCAAAACCTATGGTATACTCGCACTACTTTAATTTTGATTGTGATAGTTATGAGTTACAACCTTTGCAATTTGCCCAGACAAGAAAAATATCAAATCCAGTTGGATTATGAAGCCTCGTTTTGGGCGTACCAAATCAAACGTGGTAAAAATACCCGCGAATCTGTATATGAAACTATCAACAGCCGTCCAAGCTCGGAGCAGGCTACACTCAAACAGCGTTTTGAATATTACTTGAGCATCATGCTCGCAGGTTAAGATGCAAATTTCTTTACTTGACCCACTTGCAACACCTTTGATCAATAAGTTTTATCAACGTCACAAAGGGCGAGGGAGGGCAATAAAGCAAGATCAAAACTGGGTTGTCAAAGCTCCAGAAATCATAGCGGCATGTCGTGTCCAACACAAAGAAGGTGAGTTGTTTTTGTCATCTGTACTTGTATCTGAAGAGTACCGCAATCAAGGGGTTGCCTGTACATTACTTGCTCAGGTGATTGCGTATCAAAATAGCACGCTCTACACTTTTGCTTATCGTCATTTGCTCGGTTTTTATCAGCGACTGGGGTTTGTGGAGTGTACATTGCCTTTGAAATTGCAGCCATATTTTAACAGTTATGTTGCGCAAAAGCGTGATATTGTGGCAATGTGTTTGTCCAAGTAATGTAATCTATCGCTCTTATGCCAAACTTTTTCCAGCCCATAATTCTATTTCTCTCAGTCGTTTTACTTTGTTTTGCCAATTTAGGTGATGCGTCGCAAGTGAAACGTTTATCGCCAGCTGAGGGGTTGTCACAAAGTTACGTTAATACCTTAATGTTTGATAATAAAGGCTTTTTGTGGTTATCAACAGAGGGGGGGCTAAATCGCTATGACGGCTATCAAGTACTCAAGGTCAAAGGGCCGGGTGGCATTTTAGATGAAGCCATCATAGATAGAATTTATCAAGACCCTCAAGGCATAATTTGGATCACCTCTAGAGCATCGGGACTTTACTCCTACGACCCCGAAAAAGATATCTATCGTAAATATATGAATGGCCCACGAAACGAGCAAGAGTTTGTGCAGTTTGGGGTCAATGATATGTTGTCAAAGAGCGAACATGAGTTATGGCTTGCCCGTGGTGACAATGTATCGGTTTTGGACGAAAGAAGTGGTGAGATCACCATAGATATACAACTGCCGATAGACAAAGAGGGTGGCTTTGTTCGTGACTTAATGAGTGTAGGAGACTACCTGTTTATCGCCAGTTCAAAGGGGGCGTTTGTATATCACACCGTAAAACAAAAGTTACTGGCGATTGAGCATATAGAGTCTGCGCAACATGAGTTCCAAACTTACACCAAATCACTGGCCTTACTTGACTCAGAAACGCTGTTGATAGGTGCTGTACAGGGACTTTATCAGGTTGACATCACTCAACTTGAGGAAATGTTCGAATATCAGGATAACCGTTGGCAGTATGAAACACTGATGAATGACTTTAATATATGGAAA
Source organism: Pseudoalteromonas byunsanensis (assembly GCF_001854475.1). GTDB lineage: Bacteria > Pseudomonadota > Gammaproteobacteria > Enterobacterales > Alteromonadaceae > Pseudoalteromonas > Pseudoalteromonas byunsanensis. The sequence goes on along the minus strand of NZ_MNAN01000035.1, from coordinate 237,651 downwards.
ATATCGGTTAAGCCAGACTCCATCATGCTAGGGACTGATAAGGGGTTGATGTTTTTTGACAAGGATACGAAAAAACTGCGTCGCGATCAGCGTATAGCACAAAGTGCTTACAGTCTTACAGATACCAGTATTATTGACTTTGTTGAGGACCAACAGGGCTCGCTGTGGGTCGCCACTAAAATGGATGGGGCGATGTATTTGCCGAAAAGGAATGATGTATTCACCAATATAAATGCGCAGACTGTTCAAGGAGAAGGTTTTTCACACAGTAACGTGTGGGATTTGCAGGCTTTTAATGGTCATATCTGGGCGGCAACGCATGATGGATTAACAGCTTACGACCCCGAAACGGGTAAGGCTGTTTCTTATCTTAAGGGTTATCTCGGGGAAGCTGTGATGCCCGAGTTTTCTGTTCTACAGATTTATTTATATCATGATGAATTTTGGCTAGTTACCCATCGAGGATTGTTTATCTTCAATCCACTAAGCCACGAAGTCCGCCGTCCAGAAGTTATTGATGGCCCACATCAAAGCATTATGGAAGATTACGTTTTTGGGGTCACATTACTGCCAGATGGCGATATGTATCTGGTTCACCCTGAGGAAGGCTTTTTTCATTACAACATTGAACAAAAAACGATAGAAAAACTCTATGGCGACTTGAAAAATAAAGATCCGTTCTTGTCATTTGGGTTTCGAACGCCATTATCAGATAAGCCTGAGCAGCCATTGTTTTTCTATGGCGGTATATTGTATCGATATATACCTCAGACTCAGTCATTATCAAAAATTTATGAAACACCAAATGCCAATGAGCACTCACCGGATAATTTGCTTACGTACACTATAGATAAGAACAACATTTTGTGGCTAGCTATGTCCAATATGGGGCTAATAGGTTTGACGCTTGATGACTATGAAGTTGTGCATACTATAGATTTAAGAAAGTTGAAGCTCGACACCCCTATGTATGAAATGCGTCAGGATCAGGTGGGTGTTATTTGGATGTCATCTCATAAAGGAATATGGCGGTTGGACCCTGATAACCTTCATATGCAGCAGTTTGCAACTGACGATGGTTTATTCACCAATGAATTCAACTGGAATGCGTCAGAGCAACTTGAAGACGGCACCATCGTTTATGGTTCACTAAAAGGGTTCACTTGGTTTGACCCTGCCGTTGTAAGGCCTAAAAAACCATTATTATCTCGGGTGAACATCACTTCGGTAGAATTGATGTCGAGGAAATTGCAGCAAAATGGTCTTAAAGCGATTGATGAGTTGGTGCTCAACCATGATGACATCGGTTTAGAAGTCGCTTTCTCTGCCATGGTATTCAATTATCAAGACCGTGTTGTGTACGAATATCAGATATCAGGTGGTCAAAAGACTTTGACGCGTAGTAACAACCGTGTTGTGTTTCCAAAGCTTAATCCTGGTAACTATCAGCTGAAGGTGTGGGCAAAGGATCCATATACAGGGGACTATACAGAGCCTGCAAAATTAAATATTAAGGTGCGCTATCCGATGTGGCGTTCACCTTATGCATTGGCCGCCTATATTCTATTCGCTTTGTGTTCTTTTAGTTTGTGGATGTATCGGAAAAACAAAGTAGAACAAATGATCATCGCAGCACACAAAGAAACCCAAAACAGTGAAGCCAGACTTAAATTGGCTTTAGAAAGTAGTGGTTCTGGTGTATGGGATTGGCAACTTGATAACCATCTAATTTACCAGCCAAGGTTGACCACCGAGCTGGACTACCCTCATGACAATGTGACCCTAGATGAATACCTTAACATTATGCATCCTAACGACAGGGCACTGTTTCGAATTGAATGGCTGGAGTTTGTTTCGACTAACAAGGGAACTTTTAATTGCACCTATCGTTTAGCACATAAACAAGGGCATTGGCGTTGGTATAAAGATTACGGCAAGGTAATGGCTTGGCAAGAAGGGATCCCAGAGCGTGTTACTGGCACCTATACCAACTTAACCAGAGAGCGAATTTTCGAAGAGCGGGCTCGTTTGTTTGGCGCTGCTTTTGAACAGACACGCGATTGGGTGTTTATCTTAGATAAAAATTTGCGAATTCAAGCATGTAATACCGCACTGCAACAGGCATTCGATATTGAAGCCGAGCCTGATTCAAGTACTAAACTGAGTCTTGGTTTGAGCAGGCAAGTTAGGATGCGTTATTTGCGAGCTATGACACAACTTAAGCCGGGTGAGCATTATAGCTCTGAAGAACAGTTGACCCAGCCAGGCGGAGAGGTGTGTTACGTATTGATAAAAGTAAGTGCTGTTGCTGACGCCCATGGTGAATTAGCAAACTACGTTGTTGTCATGACAGATATATCGTCACAAAAGCGAACGGAGCAAGAACTTTATCAGCTAGCAAACTATGATGTGGTGACTCAGCTTCCTAATAAAGTATTGTTTATCGATAGAGTGCAACACGCGTTGTCACAGATGCAACAACAAAGCCCTGTCGTCATTGTTGCGTTGCGTTTTAGGCGCCTCAAACGTTATCAGGAATCATTGCCAGCAGAGCAGTATGCAAATGTTATGCGTCATTTAGTGAGCATTTTAAGGCAGTGCTTTAGAGAGCAAGATAGCATTGGAGTAGAAGCAGGTCAGGAGTTTTATGTTCTGCTGGAACAAGTAAGAGAAATATCTGAAGCAACGCGATGTATTAGTGAGCTTATTCAACGGTTTGAAAAGCCAATTAATGTTTCAGGATATGAGCTGTCACTTGATGTTTGTATTGGAGTTGCTTGTGGACCAGAAGACGGTAACGAAGCATTTGCCTTATGTCAAAACGCCAAACTGGCGCTCAGTCATGCGGTACAGCAAAGTGGCGCGGGGGTGTACTTCTTTAAACAAGAAATGAATCAACAGGTGCAGCGTACGTTCGTGTTAGAAAAAGACCTACGTCAGGCGTTAGATGATGGTGAGTTTTCTAACCTATATCAGCCAATAATTAATGGTACTAGCAAAACAATAGATGGTTTTGAGACTACAGTAAATTGGCCGAAAATTGTGGGTTGTGATGGTGATGGTGTCATTGCCAATGTTGCTCAAACAGGGCTATCCACTTTGATTACGTTGCAAACGCTTGAACGTGCACTTTTTGAATTAAAACAGTGGCATATTTATAACTCAGAATTGTACATTTCACTCAATTTATCAGCGCTAGACTTTCAAAGTACGCAGTTGGTAGAGCAGATAAAAGTTATTCTTCAACGTACTGGCATGCAGGGGAGATATGTCGCGTTTGAAATCACAGAGTCGGTAATGATGAGCGATATCCGTCATGTTATTGATGTGATGTACCAATTAAAAGCGCTAGGTTGTAGATTGTTTATGGATGATTTTGGTACGGGATATGCCTCTTTAACTTACCTTAAGCAATTCCCTGTCGACGTGTTAAAAATCGATCATAGTTTTGTCAGTGATATTGGTATTGATAATGAACATGAAGTGATAATTCATGCAAGTTTATCGCTGGCTCATAGTTTGGGAATGCAATGTATTGCTGATGGCATATCAACACAGGAGCAATTACGCTTCTTAAGAATGTTAGGCTGTGACCATTTTCAAGGTCCGCTATTTAGCGATGTTCAATCCGGTGAACAAATTGCTGCTTTACTGGAAAAAACCTGGCAACCAGTATTTTAATTTTCGTAGATGCAGGTGACTTGTCTACTCACTTGCATCAACGAGCAGTAAATTTAGTTTACAGTTTATTGCCACAGTGTTTGCAATACAACGCGTGAACACGTTGCGAGGTCATAATTTTGATGGCTTGATTGGCCTCGGCATGACTTAGACCCAGTTCGATGCGCAACATTTCAAGGTGTTCTTTTTCACTTGGGTCAATCTCACCGTCAATGAGGCTGTGCAACACTGCCTCATTAAATGCATCTCTGCGTTTTCTTAGTTGGTCGGCAAAACTTGACGCCAGTAAGCCCGTGGGTATAGCAACCATACCCATACTAAGCAACGTTATCACTCCACCAAAAAATCGACCGGCCGCGGTCACGGGAACCACATCACCGTATCCGACGGTAGTTAAGGTTGCCATCGCCCACCACATGGACTGTGGAATTGAGCCAAATTTATCGGGCTGTATATCATGTTCGAGTAAGTAGATACCGCATGAAGCCATGATCAATACCACAGACATGATAAAAAAAGCGGCCAACAAACTACTGCCTTCTTCTTTAAAAGCAGCAAGTAACAACTGCATTGCTCGAGAGTAGCGAGTGAGTTTAAAGATACGAAGTAATCTAATCACTCTGAGGAAGCGCAAATCAAATGTGATAAACACCATCAGCAAGGTGGGTAAGATAGCGAGTAAGTCTATGATTGCCAGCGGAGAAAAGAAGTATTTAATACGCTTTTTTAGATTACTAGATGATAGATTTTTGTATTCAATTTTGTCTACACTACACCAAAGGCGAAGCAAATACTCAATGGAGAATATTGCCACGGAGACCAATTCGAGCTCTAAAAAGAAGTCTTGATACTGCTTGGCTAAACTAGGAACTGACTCAAGTACGATAGCGATAACGTTGACCATGATTAGGGTGATCAAAAAGATATCCAAATAGCGTCCTGCTTTGTAGTAGCGCCCACTTCCTTCTAATAAAGCGGCTGTTTTTTCACGATAAGTAGTTAGCATAATTAATTTAGTATTAGTTGCATGTTGACGGTCCCTTCTTCAAAGTCACGGGAAATGGTGAAACCGAGTTTTCTGGATAACTCAATCATACCGCTGTTTTCGGGCAGGGTAATTCCGCTGAGTGTTTTTATCCCTTGTTTTGCTGCATAATCGATAATAGCACTCATAAGAATGCGACCTAACCCTAACCCTTTCGATTGCGAACGCACCACTACTGCAAACTCTGCGCTGCTGTTGTCTGGCTCTATCAGTATGCGTGACACGCCAAGCGTCCGGTAGCTACTTTTATAGGATTGGGTGACGATAAACGCCATTTCTCGGTCGTAATCTATTTGCGTCATTTTAGCTAGTTGCTCATGATTAAACTGTGGGAGCTCCCCAAAGAAGCGCCGGTATCTATCTTCTTTTGTCAGCGATTGATCAAACTCCTGATGTGCACGCTCATCTTCTGGTTTAATGGGTCTCAAAATGGCTGTTTCACCATTTTTTAAAGTCACGCCTTTAACCAGATCTTTTGGATAAGGTCTTATTACTAGCCGTTTTTTACCCGCCTTGGGCTGGTAGGGGGAGAGGGTGAGGTTGGCATCCAATACCAGAAATTGGCCTTTGCTTGCCAAGATCGGATTCAACTCAATACTATCAATGTCGCTCTGATCAATGATCAACTGTGAAATGCGCGTGAGTAAATCGCACAGCCTGTATTTGTCGACTTTGTCAGGTAGTGCTCGTTCTTTAAGTGCTCCTTTGTCATGGGCCGCAGCTATCAGGTACTTAGCGAGATTCATATTTAAAGGAGGAAATGCCACAGCCGCTTGAGAAAACTCTAACCCTGTACCAGCTTCGCCAAGTAAGATAACGGGGCCAAAATTTGGCTCTGTTTTAACCGCAATACGCAGTTCTTGCGCACCTGCTCTTGGTGCCATTTTTTGCAAAGAAAAGCCTTCAATAATGGCATCTGGATACGCCTTTTTTATCCTAAGTAGCATGGCAAATGCGGTTTGCTCAACTTCATGACTATCGTTCAAATTGAGTACCACGCCACCGACTTCGGATTTGGATGCGATAGAGGGGCTTATCAATTTGAGTGCTACGGGAAAACCAAGCTCAATAGCTTGTTCCTTCGCTTCAGTTGGGGTCATAGCCACGCGTGTATCTATACACTCAATATTGTATTGAGACAGTACTTGGCTTGCCTGATGCGTCGAGAGCCGCGAGTGTCCTTCTTTGAGCAGCATTTGAATAGTCTTTTTTGCTGCCTTACTATTAATTTGGCTATTATCACTGCCTGACTCGGGTGTTTGCGTCAGGTGCTTTTGATTTCGTCGATAACTAACCAAATGCATAAAGGCACCCACTGCGCCTTCGGGGGTGCGATAAGTAGGAATATCGTGGTCGGCACAAATGTCTCGAGCTGCATAGGCTGCACGTTCCCCCATAAAGTTCGTCATGACAAATGGTCGTGCCATTTTAGGGATTGTTTGTAACGTGCTGGCAATTATTCTTGCGTATTCTTCGCTTGGTGCCAGCGCAGAGGGGGTATGAATAATCAGTAAATTCTTAACCTCGGGAGCCTTGAGTAAAATCTCCAATGCTTTTTGATAACGCATTGGAGATGAGTCACCAAACAAGTCAATAGGATTGGTGGTCATATTGGATTGCGGGATCACTGCATTGAGAGCTGCGCGAGTTGCATCATCTAATTGTGTCAGCTTACCGGAGCGTTGCAACAGGGTATCTACTGCCATGATCCCCGGACCTCCGCCATTAGTGAGTATGGTGAGCTGTTCTACTTGTAGCAACTTAGGATGCAGAGCAAGGGTTTGTGTTGCCGCAAACAACTCTCTGAGATCACTCACTCTGAGCATACCGGCACGTTGGAACATCGCATCGTAGACGGAGTCGTCAGACGTTCGCCCACCTGTATGAATATATGCTGCCTCAGCACCTGCGTGGGTCTTGCCCGTTTTGATGACAATTACAGGTTTACTAAATGCTGCGGCTCTGGCGGCCGAAATGAATCGCCTCACATCGTCAATATTGTCGATATACAGTAAAATGGCTTTGGTTTTTGCATCACGACCAAGAAAATCAAGCAACTCATCAAAATCAATACCGAGGCAATCACCAACAGAGACAAAATAAGAAAAACCAATTTTCTTGCTTTGGGCCCAATCTAAAATGGTTGAGCAAACCGCGGCCGACTGTGAAATAAATGCCAATTTACCGGGGTCGGCAACGGTATGAGAAAAGCTGGCGTTAAGGCCGATATGGGGAACTAATAGACCCAGACAATTCGGACCAAGTAGTTGAATATTATGTTTTTGTGTTACATTTCTTAAAGCTACTTTTTGTGCGTTACTCAAACCTGCGGCGATGATGATGACGTTGTGACAGCCAATACTGCCAAGTTGCTCAATCAGCAGCTCTAAGGTGTTTTTGTTGGTACATATAACTGCTAACTCTGGGGTTTGTGGTAAGGCAGCAATGTTGGCATAAGCTAACACGCCATGGACTGCTTTATGCTTTGGGCTAACAGGCATAATAGGACCATTAAAACCACCCTGCAGAAGGTTTCTCATGACCACATAGCCTGCGCGTCCAGGAGTATTAGAAGCGCCAATGACAGCCACAGAGCGAGGGTTTAAGAATTGTCCTATTTGTTTTACGCTCATTTACCTTCCTGTTTTGAGTCTTCTCTACTGACATGACATCAGTGCTGGCCAAATTACACTGGTACATGAGTTGTTCAGGTGCCGAGTTTTAAAATAGTAATTTGGCTGATGAAAACAATGATTTATGTTATCACTGTAATCAGTTTTTGATGATTGATCGAGTCATATTCAACGAGACCTTGATCTAACAACTATATTTCGGAGTAACAAACCGTGAAAGAAGCATTTAGTAAACACTTGGGTGCTGCGGGTGTATTGGCTGTTGGCATAGTATTTAGTACTTGGCTTATTGCTCAGTCTTTACAGGATATTAAAGCAATGGAGCGTACCGTACAGGTAAAAGGATTAGCTGAGCAAGAGGTGACAGCTGATACGGTGATTTGGCCGGTATTTTATAAAGATGCTGACAACGATTTAGAAACGCTGGTGGCGAGGATAGAAGAAAAAGATGCTGCAATTCGAGCATTTTTAACTTTACACGGTTTTAATGAACAAGAGATGAGCTTAGCAACGCCTTCGATTGTAGATAAGTTTGCACAAGAGTATGGTCAGAATGAGCGGGGTTTTCGCTATATCGCTAAATCTGGTGTTACTGTTTTTAGTCACCACCCTGGTAAGGTAAAACAAGCGCTTGGAAAACTGAACACGCTTGCTAAACAAGGTGTTGCTATCACTCAAGATGATTACCAAAATCGTATTGAGTATATGTTTACCGGTTTGAATGATATTAAACCTCAAATGGTGCAGGAGGCGACCCAAAAGGCGCGTGAAGTGGCACTGAAGTTTGCTAAAGATTCCGATTCCAAGTTAGGTAAGATTAAGTCAGCACGTCAGGGGCAATTCAGCATCACCGACAGAGACAGTAATACACCGCAAATAAAGACGGTTCGGGTGGTAACTAGCGTCGAGTATTATTTGTCGGACTGAGGCGCTGATAAGTTCCAGCGAGCAAGAATTTGCTGATAAACACCACTTTGTTTAAGGTGGTGGAGCGAAGCCTTTAATTTTTGCACCGTTGTAGCGTCTAGCTGAGGGTTGGCGGCAAGCCACAGCTCGGAAGGAAAATTGGTCAGATGCAGCTTTTTGGCGACGAGCTTGGGATCTAAGCCGGTACTCACAATTTCTTTTTCTAAGGTGAGAGTATTGGTCAGTACCAAATCAATGCGCTTTTTGTATAGCATTTGCCAAAGCTGATGATAACGGCCCACCAATACCAGGTTTTCTTCCTCGTTAAACCCTTGTTCACGCAAGAAACGCTCACTGGAGTAGCCGCGGACGGTACTAACGCGAAATTGTTTGGCCTGTTGCAAGGTATCAAGGGTTATATCGCTATTGGCAAGGCTGACTAAGTAGGCATCAGCAAAGTAGGTTTGCGCAATCCACAAAAACTGCTTGCTACGTTGAGGTGTTTTAAGCAAAGACAACATTAATGAGTTGGGTTGGGTTTGTAACTCTTTGTAGGCACGAGCCATGGGGACAATTTCGAATTGTCCCTCAAGTTGCGCATGTGACAGCGTACTACGTGCTAAATCGACCAAAGCGCCTGATACCTCTCCTTGAGCATTTTTAAAGTGATAAGGCGGGAGATCTTCAGCATAAAGAGTGAGTGTTTGGGCGTGACAGCAAGTGGAGACAAAGAATATGAGCAGTGCGCAAAAAAGGGATTTTGTTGTCATGTCACCTCCGGTATTTTTGTACATTGCTGATAAAACCATCAAGCAATTACATCAATTGACCTAACACTTAACGTGATCAAGTGTAGTTGCCATACATCACTCAGAACCCGAATCCTCAGGAAACCATCACACAGAGTTTTACACAAGCTGTTCTTTTATTTGTTGCAATAAAAACAACTCACGCACCAAAGATTGACCTTGTTTTTCACTATTAGCAAGCGTTTTCTGATTATGTGAGATAGCTTCGTCGATATCCACCCAAACAGGTTTCATGCCATTGGCGTGTTCGTAGTCTTCCATTTGCGGTTGATTGAACTGACCACATATTTCGCAAACATAGCAATCAGAGATGATATGGATCGTATCATAATCCGGTTTGTGCCACGCACGGTATTCTTCATAACGACCAAACTCAGAGCAACTGAGCATATTTTCGGCTCCGGTTTCCTCACGTAGCTCCCTTAATAACGCTTGCTCTGCGCTCTCATGCTCATCTACACCACCGCCCGGTAGTGAGTAGTCATCATATCTTGCGGTATACAGTAAGAGAATTTTACGACCATCTAGCACAATAGCTCTGGTGGTATGGCGAGTAAAGCAAGTGCCGGGTAACGGCATAATCGTAGTTGGATTGAGGATATGCATGTCGCTCTTAGTCATATTCGGTTAATAGGCCCGATTATACGCGACTGGCCAACAAAACTTAATGCAAGTTAGATAAAACTCAGCCAACGGTCACTGGGCTGTTGACTGAGTTGTTGACTTAGAAGGGGGAAGGAAAGCGCTGTAATAACTCGCTAATTGCTGCTTGTTGGGCATCATCTAATTTAAAATCAAATGCTTGTAGGTTCTCTTTTAGTTGAGCCATAGTTGTAGCTCCTATGATGGTTGAAGTCACTCCATCTACTTGATTTACCCAAGCTAGTGCCATTTGTGCAGGGGTTACACCAAACTGTTGTGCGAGTTGTACATAAGCTTTAACGGCTTGATTGGCTTGTGGTGTATCTCTGAATAACCCATTTCGCTGTCCATACGTCCAGCGAGACCCTTCAGGTCTTGCACCATCAATGTATTTACCGGTCAATGAACCAGCTGCCAGTGGAGACCAAGGTAAGTAGGCAACATCTTCATGGATACAGTTTTCAATCAGATATGGCCAATCTTTGGTGTGCAACAAGTTAAACTCATTTTGAATGGAAACGGGTTTGGCGAGATTATGCTCAGAGGCTAAGCGCAGATATGTGTTAATCCCCCAAGTTGTGTCGTCAGACAATCCCCAATGGCGAATTTTACCGTTATCAATACAAGCTTGTAGGGCTTGTAGGATCTCTAGCATTTCACTGAGTTCTTGCTCACGCTCCACATCTGAAAACTTCACCATACCCGGCCAGTGGTTTGCGAAGTGTGGAGAGGTACGGTTTGGCCAATGAAGCTGATATAAATCAATGTAATCAGTACTTAAACGTTGAAGAGACGCATCCACTGCTTCGATAATAGTCTTTGCACTTATTGGTGCTCCATCTCTGATCCAGCGCATTCCACCACCTGCAATTTTGCTGGCTAGTACGATTTCCTGTCGCTTCTCTTGATGGCGGGCCAACCAATTACCTATTATTTTTTCTGTTTCACCATAGGTATCTGCTGACGGAGGCACAGCGTATAGCTCAGCGGTATCAATAAAGTTGATTCCATGGCTGAGTGCATAATTAATTTGCTCATCAGCGTCATGCTGATTGTTTTGTAGCCCCCAAGTCATACTGCCTAAACATACTCTTGAGACTTCGAGTGTGCTGCTACCTAGTCGACTAAATTGCATGTTAAATCCTTGTTGAAGTTTTATTTGGCAATACAAATGCCACGTCGCCATCAGTTTAGTGTATTAAAAGAGCGAGTAAAAGTTGCAACAGCGGTAAAATTATGAACATAATGAAACTGTATATAAATACAGTTGTTATATGATGCGTAAATTCATACATATTGATATGGATTGTTTCTATGCCGCAGTTGAGATGCGCGACAATCCTGAACTTGCAAATGTCCCTATTGCCATTGGTGGTAATAGCCATCGAGGGGTATTGTCAACAGCCAATTATCTAGCCCGCGAATACGGTGTTCGTTCCGCAATGTCTAATTATCAGGCTAAAAAGCTGTGTCCACAGTTAGTGATTGTGCCCGGTAGAATGGCGATTTACAAAGAAGTTTCAATGCAAATCAGAGCTATTTTCTCCCGATATACGACTTTGATAGAGCCTTTGTCATTAGATGAGGCGTATTTGGATGTTACTGATTGCCGAGCCTGCTCGGGGAGTGCCACTTTAATCGCACAGCAAATTCGGGCTGACATAGAGAGAGAAACGGGACTTACAGCGTCGGCTGGGATTGCCCCGATAAAGTTTCTAGCAAAAATTGCCAGTGACGAAAATAAGCCTAATGGACAGTTTGTGATCACGCCTGATATGGTGGATGATTTCATTGATACGCTGCCCCTGAAAAAAATCCCAGGAGTTGGTAAGGTCACGCAGCAAAAATTGTTGGCGCTAGGGTTACAATATGGATGTGACGTTAAAGCCAGCAGCGAAGAGTTTTTATACCAGCGGTTTGGTAAGTTTGGTTTGATACTGTGGCGTCGATGTCATGGTATTGATGAGCGAGAAGTAGAAACTCACCGAGTGAGGAAATCGGTTGGGGTAGAAACCACATTCAATGAAGATACCAGTGATATACAAGAGCTGACTCGGCGCTTGTCTGAGTCGCTGTTTCCTGAGCTGACCAGGCGAGCACAGCCCCATATAGTGCAAAGAGGCATGACCAAGCTGGGTGTTAAAGTAAAATTCTTCGACTTTCAAGTTGTTAGCAAAGAGTGTCAGCATGAAAGTTTAAACGTAGATATTTTATGTACGTTATTAACCGAGCTGTTGTCACGTTACCCGCATAAACCTGTGCGCTTGATAGGTATTAATATCTCTTTAGCGGATACTCAGTTAAGCCAACCTCAGTTAAAACTGTTCGATTCAGACTAAAAGGTAAGTGCATAACCTGATAACTGTGTTAATTTTTAGGGCTCAACAATAATAATACCTGCAGGAGCCTAAAATGCAGTCAATCATGATAGTACTGTTTGGGGTAGTCGGAATGTTATTTGGCTGGTTTGTGTATTCCAAATTCATTGCCGAAAAAATCTTTAAAATGGATGACAATTTTGTCACACCCGCGCATGAGTTAAATGATGGCGTTGACTATGTGCCAACCAACAAAGTGGTGCTATGGGGGCATCATTTCACATCTGTTGCGGGGGCCGCTCCTATCGTTGGGCCTGCCATTGCTGTGTACTGGGGCTGGGTACCGGCGGTACTTTGGGTTGTGCTTGGGACTATTTTCTTTGCCGGCGTTCATGACATGGGCGCGCTATGGGCAAGTGCTAGACACAAGGGTAAGTCCATGGGGGCTCTGTCAGAAACAGTCATTGGTAAACGTACGCGCGCATTGTTTATGATAGTGGTGTTTTTGGTACTATTGATGGTTAATGCCGTGTTTGGCGTAGTGATAGCCAACTCGTTTGTGGCTAACCCTAGCGCTGTTTTTCCTGCTTGGGCGGCGATCGCCGTCGCGTTGGTGATTGGTCAGTTGCTAAAGCGTCAAGTGCCATTGGTCCCTTTGTGTATCATAGGAGTCGTTATTCTTTACGCCACTATTTACATGGGATCGAGTATGCCGTTAGCGCTGCCATCAGAAATGTTTGGACTAACCGATAAAGCAAACTGGATTGTGATCTTATTTATTTATGCAGCGGTTGCTTCTTTATTACCTGTTTGGATGCTGCTCCAGCCTAGAGACTTTATTAACGGTATGCAGTTGCTGGTGGGGTTGATATTACTCTATGGTGCCGTGTTTGTGGTGATGCCTGATATCACCGCGCCCGCCTTTAATACGAAAATGGCAGCAGAAACACCCAGTATTATTCCATTGTTGTTTGTCACTATAGCCTGTGGTGCTGTTTCTGGTTTCCATGGCATAGTGTCATCAGGCACCAGTTCTAAGCAATTGAATAAAGAAACTGATGGTCGATTTGTTGGTTACTTAGGCGCCGTTGGTGAAGGCTCGTTGGCGCTGATCACTTTGGTTGCTGTGAGCGGCGTGATGTTAGCCATGTCGCCAGAGCAGTGGCATGAAATATATAGCCATTTAGGGGCTGGCAGTGTGGGAGCCTTTATTACGGGTGGCTCTAATCTGATCAGCAGTGGCTGGGGAATACCTACCGAAATAGCAGCAACCTTGCTGGCCGTTATGGTGGTGTTGTTTGCAGGAACAACCATGGACTCCGGTGTTCGGTTGCAGCGCTATATCATTCAAGAATGGGGGGATATATACCAGCTACAGGTTTTAAAAAATGGTGTTATGGCAACTCTGCTAGCGGTTGGTTGTTGCTTACTGCTTGCTTTTGGCGCAGGCGGAGCGTCAGGCAGTGGGGGGATGATCATTTGGCCTTTGTTTGGTTCGACTAACCAAATACTCGCCAGCCTAACCTTGTTAGTGATCTCGGTTTATCTGATAAAACTTGGTCGCCCTGCTAAATATACGTTGATCCCAATGAGCTTTGTACTGTTGATGGCATTTTTTGCAGGGCTCATAAAATTGCAGGAGTACTATCAGCAAGGTAATTGGTTGTTGGTGGTGCTGGATGTAATTGTGTTAGTGGTCAGTGTGCTGGTGATGCTTGAAGCATGGTCAGTGATTGCAAAGCATCGCAGTGGGCAAGTTAAAAGCGCACAGGCCCAGTAACCGACTTTACTGGTAAAGCATTATTAAATAACCCATAATCGGGCCCTTATTATCGTAACTAAGGGCCTTTTTTATGTCTTTTCCTCTGTCGTTACCATGTGATGATCTTCTCAATGAGCACTGTGATGCTGTCATTGTAATTGCTGCTGATGTGAATAACCTTCACGATGAACGTCTTAACAAAGCGCTTGCGCCATATCTGGCAGTAGACGCCAGAATTGCGAGCAAAGCCACATTGGTGCTAGCCGAAGAGCTTCCGGGCAAGCGCTTAATTGTATCGCCAACTGGGCCATTAAACCGAGATTATGACGATGTGCGACGCGTGTTTGATGCGGCTAAAGCTGCGATCAGTGAAGCAAAAGCCGCGGGTAGCCAAGCACCAACACTCGTGGTTTGTGGTATGCCACAAGATGCTCGTTATCAAAACGCTTTACAGGTTGCCTATTTAGGGGCTTGCCAAGCGCTATGGCAGCCTTTGGAAGCGCGTGAGTATCGTGGCCCAAGTATTGAGCCTGTCCGTCAAATCAGCCTTTTAGGAGCAACAGACGCGCAATGTAAGCAACTCAATGCGTTGGCTGCTGGTCAGTATGCCGCACGTGATTTATGTGGTACTGAGCCTGAGCGTATGGCACCACCAAGATTTGCAGACTACTGTGTTGAGTTGTTCAAAAATACCAGTGTTTCGGTTGAGGTAGTATCGGATATCGACACGATAGAGCAACAATACCCGATGTTAGGTACCGTGGCACGTGCATCTTACGCGGTAGAACGTCATCACCCTCGTGTGGTTAAGCTGGTTTATACACCAAACGATGAGGTTACTCGTACACTGATGTTTGTTGGTAAAGGCTTGGTGTATGACACAGGCGGTGCAGACTTAAAAGTCGGTGGCTTTATGGCAGGTATGAGCCGAGATAAAGGTGGGGCAGCGTCTGTTGCTGGCTTTATGAAAGCTGTTGCAGATTATCAGCCAAGTGGTGTAAAAGTGATTGCTTACCTTGCCGTGGTACGTAATTCGATTGGTTCGGATTGTTTTGTGCCAGATGAAATTATTACTTGTCGTGAAGGCTTGAAGGTACGTATCGGCAATACCGATGCTGAAGGGCGTTTGGCGATGGGCGATCTTTTGAGTGAAATGAAAGACATGGCGAAGAGTGAAGTCAATCCGACGCTTTTCACCGTCGCAACATTAACGGGACACGCAGCACGTGCTGTAGGACCTTACAGTGCTTACGTTGAAAATGGCCCTGCTCGCACAGCTCAGGTTTCTCGCCAGCTAGCTGATTTGGGTGATTTATGGGCCGATGGTGCTGAATTGTCACGTAGTCGTCGCGAGGACTATGATTTCGTTAAGCCTCGTACTTTGGCTGACGATGTGCTTTCGAGCAACAATGCGCCTTCTGCGGTTACAGCTCGTGGTCACCAGTTCCCAATGGCATTTTTAGCCATTGTGGGTGGCCTAGACAAGCACGGTTGTGATGCCCTGTTACCATTACCATATGTGCATATGGACATTGCTGGAAGTGGTGTAGAGGGTGGCGACTGGCAGCATGGTAAACCTACCGCTGCAACTGTGAGTAGTTTGTTTGCAAGATATTGCTTGTAATTTAAGTTGTTAAAAAGGGCACCGAATGTGCCCTTTTTTAGTTTAACGATGCATATTGAAGTGTCGATCAAAAAAGTTCGTGATCGTTTGATGTAAGTGGGTTTGCACTTTTTTACCTCTAAGGCTGTGTTTTGAACCTGGGTAAGTCATCATTTCAAATGGTTGCATGTTATCTTGCAACTGCTTAAATAGTTTTGTAGCGTGTGTAAATAGCACGTTGTCATCCGCCATACCATGATAGATCATCAATGGCCCTTGCAAACCATCCGCATAGTCAAATACCGCACTTTGTTTGTAGCCTTGCGCATTGTCTTTAGGGTGTCCAAGGTAGCGTTCAGTATAATGGGTGTCATACAATGTCCAATCTGTAACAGGGGCGCCTGATACGCCTGCTTGGAAATACTCAGGTGCTTTGAACATCGTCATCAGCGCCATATATCCGCCATAACTGTGACCATAGATCCCGATTCGTTGAGGGTCTACATAATCAAGAGTACGCAAAAACTCTACGCCACGAATTTGATCGGCAACCTCTACCACACCTAACTTTTTGTAAATAGGGTCTTCAAAGCGTTTGCCGCGATTATATGAGCCGCGGTTATCAAGTTGAAAAATCACATAACCTTGTTGCGCCATGTACTGAAAATAGAGGTTCTTGCTACGCCAATTATTAACCACACGTTGTGCATGAGGACCACCATATACATTGACTATTACAGGGTACTGTTTGCCTTTTTCTAACTTGGTAGGTTTAAACAAGCGATAGTGCAGTGTTTGTCCGTCTTCGGCAGCTAACGTACCATACTCGGGTTTTGCCAAGTCGTTCAAATATGGGGTAAGTGGGTGCTGTTCATTAAGCTCATTTTGTTCCAACCACGTTACAAACTCACCATTGACTTTACGCAGTGCTACCGAATTAGGCTGGTTGACCGCAGAGCTATTGTCGATAAAGGTTTTGGCATCTTTTGCTAATACTACATTGTGGTAGGTTCCCAAGCTTGTGATGCGGGTGATGGGGGCTTTTTCAAAAACTGATGTGCTGTATAGGTGACTTTCAAGTACCGTATCTTTGCGGGCTGCAAAGTACACTTTGCCAGCTTTTTCATCGACACCTTTGAGTGAGTCTACAACCCAATCCCCTTGAGTGATTTGGCGCACTAGTTGGCCGTCATTGCGGTATAAATATAAATGCTTGAACCCATCGCGCTCAGAGGCCCAAATAAAGTGTTTATTGTCTTTCAAAAAATGCAGGTCAAAGTGCAGGTTTATCCAAGTATCACTTTGTTCAGTTAAAGCAACGCGTTGCTGTTTTTT
Source organism: Pseudoalteromonas byunsanensis (assembly GCF_001854475.1). Taxonomy (GTDB): domain Bacteria; phylum Pseudomonadota; class Gammaproteobacteria; order Enterobacterales; family Alteromonadaceae; genus Pseudoalteromonas; species Pseudoalteromonas byunsanensis. The sequence continues at coordinate 220,917 of NZ_MNAN01000035.1, read as the reverse complement.
TTCAGTGTCATAGAAACGCAGTTCAAGCTGTTGTTGAGCACGATTTTGCCACTGATAAGACAATGTCTTACTGTCATTAAGCCATTTTGCCCGAGCAATATAAATATCTTTATCTTTATCTTTACCTAAGTCAACCCAGTCTATCTGCTGGTTATTAACCGATACTACCCCTAATTCAATGCTCACATTCTCGGTACCTGTGAATGGATAGCGCTGATTAAATAGTTTGACTTCATCGGCATATATTTCATTACGAATGGCTTCTTGCACTGGGCTTTCATCGATACGAGTGAAGGCGATTTTTGATTCATCTTTGGCCCACCAATATCCGGTCATGCGGCTCATTTCTTCTTGAGCGACAAACTCCGCCATGCCATTTTTGATTACACCACCGCCATCTTTACTCAGGGCTATTTCTTTGCCTGTTTTAAGCTCCAGCGCATAAAGGTTTTGCTCACGAATGAATGATACATAATTGCCTTTGGGTGAGAATTTGGCATCTGTCTCAAAAGCCTCGGTATCGGTGAGTTTTCGGCTTTTACCTGTATCGAGTTGATAGTAGTATAAATCACCATTGAGCGGGAAGAGTAGGGCTTTACCATCATCAGACCAGGTATACTCTAATATTCCACGGCCAAAAATACGCTGTCGCTCACGGCGCGCTTTCTCTTCATCTGAGAGTGTTTCAGGACCAGAGAATAAGGCTTCTGAATCAACCAAAAGGCGGTTTTTGTTGTCCTTAAGATTGTACTCCCATAAATCGTAGCGATTGTAATCTTGCTGTTTACCTTGCAGGTATGTGACGCGACTACCGTCAGGAGAAAACTTAAGTTTTACGGGTGCTTTGCCCGCAAGGCCTGGGTCATCAAAAATACGCTCAAGAGTAAGCGGCTGAGCTGCTGCATTGGCGGCTAGCGCCAAAGATAAACCACATGCCATGGAAGAAAATGTAACTCGCACAGTGCACCTTAATTATCAATAAAAGTGACGTGATGGTAGCGACAACCTTGGCGGATGACAATTAATTGGGATGGAGTACCGGGTGTTAGCGCCCAGTGGAAGAGTATAAATAACAAAGGCGCCCTGAGGCGCCTGTAATCTATGGCAATGACAGCTTATAGACCAAGTACTGATTTACCTTGTTTAAAGGTTACATCTACAGGGATATTTGCTTGTGCTAGCTTTTCTAAATCGGCTTTAAGCTCTGCTTTAATATCACCATGTGTGGCAATCAACTGGTCAACTTTTTGATAATCACCATCGCCTTGTAAGGTCAGGATCAAATTAGAAAGATTCTTCATTGCGGTTGCCATTTTATCCATGTTTACTTTATATAAGCCCTGCTCATTTTTAGAAAATGCGCCTTGTTCTTTAAAGAAATTGAAACGGATCATGTTGGCTTTACCGTGTGCGCTTGAGGCTCCAAAACGTACTGAGCGGAAGATACCCGCCATAAAGGTTATGTAGTAATCTTCAATCGTGCCTTCAGTTATCTCGCCTTTATTCAACAACTGCTCAACCATGTAAAGACCAAGAATATCGGCTTTACCTTCTTCAATGGCACTGGCGTGTTCTTGTAGCGATTGACGAACTGTGCCTTTGCCCGTAATGGTGTTTTTAATACCTAGCCCGTGAGCAACTTCATGGAACATTGTATTGGCAAAAAAAGCATCGAAGGTGATGTGCTTACGCTGTTCTGGCACGATTAACTGATCGGCAATCGGTAGCAAGATCTTATCAAACTTAGCACGCATGGCGTTTTTAAGTTGTAAACGACGCGTTCCCTTTTCAAGTTGTACTTGCTCATCGTTTGGCAGGTTAATCGCTATTGTTTTGCTACCTGCGTTTGAGTGTCCTGCATAATAAATGACATCGTATGCGTTCAAGTCAGCATCTGACCCAGGTACTTCTTGTTTGTACTTTTCATCAACAGGCAAACCAGTTTGCAGCTCAGGTAAAAATGCTGCAAATTTTGCTAAGCGCTCACTCCAAGCCAAGTCTTTCACGAGTACATAAGACTCAAACCCAGCTCTGTAGCCAAACAGTTGATCTTCATAGGTTTCAATTGGACCGATGACAACATCAATGGGATTATTTTTCATATCCATCCAAGCGAAATCAGACGTTTGATAGCTGTTATTAAGTAGTGCGTCAGCACGTAATTTTAGGTAGTTTGCAAATTCTTTATCATCAGCAAGCGTACTGGCTTCTAGTAGTAGTTTAGCTGCTTGCTTGAGCTCTTCACCATAAATTTCAGAGTAAGCTATGCTATACAGTTTCCCTTGTTTATCGCGCTTAATGATGGAATACAGACCCTTTTTATCTTTAATGTCTGAGGCATTTAGTTCTTCTTTGCTCATATCATGAGGGTAGAATTCAGCACCGGGGGATTTTTCTTCAAAACCGCTGAGAAATACTTTGTCACCATCTAGTCTATCCCATGGGCCGTAGTTGATGTCGGCGAAGGTACGCACTTTTTCATCGTTGATACGACTTAGAAAGGTCTCTTTATCCATGCCAAAGCTTTGCTTCCAAAATAGGTCATCCATCAGCTTAGAGGCATCAATCAATTTAGCGATCATTTGTTTTTGGTTGTCGCTCAGGTGAGATAAATCGGTGTTAAGCGTTACTTGTGTGTAAATGTCTAAACGCGATGGTTCGATGTTAACGAGTTCGTAGCCTGGTGCTTGCGATTGTTGTGTGTTTGCTGCAGTCGATGTGTTAGTTGCTGGGTCTGAACATGCGCCCAGTGCCAAGGTGCTGGCAATAATCAGTGCCTGACTAATTTTTGAAAGTCTCATGCTGCTCTCTTTTTGTTATTGGAAATAAAACTTGAGCGACTACTTTACATGATCCAGAGTAATTATGCCTAACTGCTGCGATGCATTTTTGTAAAATTGTCCCAATACCAATCGCAGCGAATATTTTTATACAGATTTCTTAACTTTATAAAGATGTTCGACGATACTAAAGGCTAAAACACGGGCGTTTTAGCGCTACTTAATCAGTTTTGGAATTAAGCTCATGTCAACAGAGAATGCCTTACTCACCATCCTTATAGATAGGATCAATAGTGACACCTTAGTGTTGCCTACTTTGCCGGATGCTGCCGTGCGTGTGCGTAAAGCCGCAGATGACCCAGACGTTAACTTAATACAAATGGCGGATGTGATCTCCCATGACCCTGCCTTAACTGCGCGGATGATCAAAGTAGCAAACAGTGCCTTTTTGGGTCGTTCTGTGAAAGTGAATACACTCAATCAGGCGGTGACCCGTATTGGGTTGAGGCAAATCAAAAATATTGCTACGGCCATGGCGATGGAGCAACTGTTTGTATCCAATAATAAGTTGATCAAAACCTATATGGATAAAGCGTGGCAAAAGACGCTCAAAGTGGCCTGTCAAGCCATCACAACAATGGATTTCTACCTTAAGGCGCATAAACATACATCTCTAAATCGAGATACCATTACGTTGGCTTCGTTGGTATTTAACATCGGGGTTCTTCCCATTTTGACGGAAGCAGAAAGGCACCCAGAAGTATTCGCAAACCCAAGCTTTTTAGCACATGCCATTCAAAAACTAGCGGGTAGAATTGGCGGTGCAATTATGCGTGAATGGGGCTTTTCTGAGGAGTTTATTGATGCGGCGGAAAACTGGTCCAATCCAAACTATAAACCACAACATGATTGCTATGTTGATTTCATTCGAGTAGGCGCTATTTTAGAGGGGATTTTACAGGTTTCAGATAAAACGGCCTCGCTACAAGTGTATGCGAATAAAGGCATTATTGAATCAGTAGAAATGTTCACCAGTGATGAGTATATTGATGCACTGGAAGATGTACGAACTATGTTTTCTTAGCGAAAAGATGAGGCAATAAATGCGGTGCGCTTATTGCCTCAATCAGTTACATATCCGAGTTGTCACCAAGGCTTTGGGTCAATTCTTCGAGTAATTCTTTTATCTCTTCACTGACTAGAATAAAGTCAGCGTCAAGCTTCACGGCCATATCCTCTTTAGGGATATCCGCATTTTGTTCTTTTAGTGCATCAGCATAGCTTAAGCGTTTAATTGAACCATCGTTTTGTAAGATAAACTTCACGCGTTCACGCCAATCAAAAGCGAGCTTAGTAACGCGTTTACCATTTTCTAGATGACTTTTGATTTCGTCAGAAGATAAGTCATGTTGTTTTAACTTAACCTGAGCACCATTATCATCGGGCTCTTGTAACTCAGCGTCTGTGCCAATTGCAAAGCCTTCTGGAGTTTCAAATTTAGTTAACCAATCTGTCAAAAAGACGTCTAAATCGTAATTCGCAAATGCAGGCACGACAGGCAGTGTACCCAATGATTTCCTAAGCAGTGCGAGCAATTCTTCAGCTTTATTAAAGCTGGCGCTGTTTACCACAACCCAACCATTTTTTTGATCGATAAAAGCAAATTGTAGACTCGATTTTTTAAAGGCTTGGGGCAGTAAAGCACTCAGAATGTTTTCTTTTAATTCGTCTTTTTCTTTTTTCTTTACTGGGCGGTTTTCTTCACGCTCTATGAGCTCAACCTTTTCAGCAACCATGTCGTTTATCACTGAAGCAGGAAGTACTTTTTCTTCTCGCTTTGCACATAACAAAATACTGTCTTGTGAAAAATGTGACAAGCTATTGCCATGTTTTCCAAACGCCTTGGTCCAACCAAATGTGCTCATATCTTGGCTACCACAGGGTCTAAATACGTCTTGCTCTAGCGCCTTTTCAAACTCTTCTTGATTGTATGAAACATCTTGTTTAAAACGATAACAGATCAGGTTACTAAACCACATATATTGAGTATCCGTGCTTAAAAATAGGCGCTCATGATAGCAAGAATTTTATAGTAAAGGGGAGGACTACACGTAAAACTTTACGAGTAGTCCTAACTGGGTTAGCTGAACATGGTCATGGGGGCTTGCATATTTTTTGGAAATTGAATGTAGTAAGTTAGCCCCTTACCTTCCTCACTGGTTACTTCTATATCTCCATTGAGGGTTTGTTTTACTAAATTCAGAGTAATATGTGTGCCTAAACCGCTGCCACCCTGATCGCGTTTGGTGGTGAAAAATGGGTCAAATAATTTCTCTAATTGTGCTTTAGTCACACCACGGCCGTTGTCTTTATAAACTATTTTAACATCATCATGATCATCGGTAATGATGATATCTATTTCGCCTTTATCAACACCATCAAAACCATGGATCAATGAGTTCATGATCAAGTTAGTAAATATCTGGCTGATAGCTCCAGCGGGCAGGTTTAGGGTTAAATCCTCAGGGCACTCAATGTTGATAATATGCTTGGTTTTTTTGATTTTAGGGTGTAGTGAACGCACAACTTCAGAAAGATACTCTTTGAAGTTAATTTTTCGGACGGCTTCACTCGCCTGATCAACAGCAATTTGTTTAAAGCTGGCAACTAGCTCTGACGCTCTATCAAGATTAGTTGTCAGTAGGCTGGTACTCTGCTTCGCTTCGTTAATAAATTCTTCTAAGGCTTTTGGGGAGAGTGTTTTATCTTTATATGCCGCCTCAAGTTTATTTAAGCGCTCTTGTAAGAATGAGGTTGCCGTGACCCCAATACCAACCGGCGTATTAATATCATGGGTGATACCTGCCACAAGCCCGCCAAGTGCTGCCATTTTTTCTGAGCCAACTAAACGCTCTTGTGCCATATTAAGCTCGTCAACATACCGCTCAAGTTCTTTTTGTTTGGTTAATAGCTCTTGTTCTGTTTGACTACGTAAGTCGACTTCCTCGGTTAGGGTAAGCTTTTGTTTTTCCAACTCATATTTTTGCTGCTGTAAGTCCATCATAGCTTGGCTGAGGTTAGATGTTTTACGTGCGACTTCTTGCTCAAGCTGTAAGTTGTGTTGATCGAGTTTCTCATTGCTTATCAACAATTCTTTTTGTGTTTGATCAAGCTGTTTTCTATATTCTGAGACTTTATCAATTAGTTTGTTGAATGCTTCTTCCATCACCTTCAGTTCATTGCGTTCGGTGGTGCCGATATCAATTTTTCTGCCATCAATATCATCTAATTCAATTTCTTCTATTTGGTCTGTCAGATCGGTAAGGGGCTCGGTGAGTAGGCGGCGAAAGGCAATTAAAAACAAGATAATTAGGAACGTGGTTTTAATCATCGCATTACCGATCAAAAAATAGATCGATATCATAATACGGCTAAATACCACATCTCGGGATGAGAACAGCGTTACGTCGCCAACTTGTGTTGCTCGGCCAGAAAACTCAAAGATAAGTGGGAAGGTATAGCCAAATAGCCCTGATGGTGTGTCTTCAATAATGGCTTCTTCTTGTACCAGTTGCTGACTATAAAGTTCATGAATATCTAAAGAGCGACCCAACTGAGAGATTATCTCACCACTATCATCCCGAACGATGATCCCTTCAATCATAGGGATCGCCAGCAACCCCTCTGCTGTGGTTACTGTTTGTTTGGTATTTAACTCCCAAATTGCGCGTGTAAGACTACGGCTGAATGTTTTTTGCAGCATAGTCAGCTCGTTACGAATGTAGTCTTTGGTATTCACATATTCAGCGACAACCTGACCACAGGTCACTACGAACGTAAGTAGGAAGTAAACCGATAGCACATTCGTGAGTAGCTTTTTAGATAGACTTTTTTGCAGCATGAATGAACTTTGGCTCCCGAAATTAGAGTTAGTGCAGAATAACTAATCATAAACTTAGCTAATAAAGGTTTAAAAATAAATAAATATCTCTGATTTTCACTCTTAAATACTGCTTTACTTTAATTGCAGCTTGCAACACTTACTGATGTAGGAATATTGTGTTATAAGGACGAGGTATAACAAATAATAGTAAAATTAGTAATGACTTACTCAATATTAGTCTGTGATGATTCGACAGTTGCTAGAAAACAAGTTATCCGTTGTCTGTCCAGCGCGCTTGAGGTGAACGTATTACAAGCAAAAGATGGCCTTGAGGCATTAAGCATTTTAAAACAGCAACCTATTGATTTGTTGTGTCTAGACCTCACTATGCCGATATTGGATGGGCTTGGGGTGCTGGAAAAGATGAAAGCAGAGCCAAGCATCGAAACTTTTGTTGTTGTTATATCAGCCGATATTCAACCTGAAATGAAGCACAGAGTCACTCAGTTAGGGGCGATAGATTTTATTGAAAAGCCCGTGGATAGTACTCGACTGATCGAACTTTTGCATCGTTATGGTATCCGCTAAATTACCTAGTTACATTTTATTAACCACTGCCTTTTTCCTATTTTCACTCCATTGATTGTGCCATTGAAACTACCTTTCGCATAAACTAGCCCTTATATGAATTTATGTATGAGTAAATTGCATATTATTTGTCGCATTAAGAGGTTGACAGAGTGCCCATATTTCGGGCAAGCTAAAAAACATGAAAACAAATTTTAACACCACGACCATTATTACAACCACCATCCATTCTGGATAGTGGCATAGGTCGGTGCGTATTTGAAAAAGGCCTGTGTTCACTACGAACACAGGCCTTTTTTCGTTTTAGGAATGAGGAAAATAACAATGCGTGTTTTAAAATTCGGTGGCTCATCACTAGCTAATTTTGAATGTCTGAAGCAAGTTCACAGCTTGATCCTGAATCAAGCAGGAGAGGAAGCCTTGGTTGTACTTTCCGCACCTGGGGGTATGACAGATCAGTTGGTGGAATTGGTGGACTTGGCAGAACAAGGGCAGGACTATAGTGAGCAATGGTTACAACTGGAAAGTCGAGCTCTGGGTTTGCTTGAACAGGTTCAAAATCTATATGGTGATGTGCTTCACTGGCCTGCTTTATCTAGCCTTGCTGAAAAGTTGGCTGGGGTCAAAATGTTACAAAACTGTCCAGATCAAGTCCGAGCCTACGTAATCAGCTTTGGGGAGCGTGTCAGTGTTGCACTTATGCAGACTATGTTGGGCGCTTCACAAGCTGCATACCTTGAAGCGAGTGATTGTATTGTTAGTCATGGTGGTTATTTGGATGCAGAAGTAGACTTACAGTTGAGTCAGGTCAAATTTGTCGCAGCGATGAATGCAAATCCAAGCAAGTACTACATCATGCCCGGATTTACAGCAAGTAACACGCGTGGCGAACTTACGACACTTGGTCGTAACGGTTCGGATTATTCTGCTGCAGTTGCCGCAGCTTGTTTACGCGCTGAAGTCTGTCAAATATGGACTGATGTCGATGGAGTCTATAACGCCGACCCGCGTTTTATTAAAAAGGCGAGCAAAATTGACTGGTTATCATACAAAGAAGCGATGGAGTTATCTTATTTTGGTGCCAAGGTACTGCATCCAAAAACCATTCTTCCTTGTGCTAAATTTTCGGTGCCTTGTGAGATAAAAAATACACATAACCCAGATGTTGCTGGCTCCGTAATAAGTAATGAGCGACGAGGTGATGAAGCCGTAAAAGCCTTATCTAGTTTAGAGAATCTTGCGATGTTGACTGTCTCTGGACCTGGAATGAAGGGCAAAGTTGGCATGGCGGCTCGAGTATTTGGCGCGTTGGCCAACGATAATGTTTCAATTGTTTTAATCACCCAATCATCTTGTGAGTTTAGTATCAGCTTTTGCGTACATGAGTCAGATTTGGATTTAGCACTGAATGCGCTAGAGCAAGCTTTTGAACTAGAGGCACAAGCAGGCTTGATAGAACCGGTCCAAGTACAACGTGAATTGGCAATTATCACGCTAGTGGGTGATAACATGAAAGCCCATAAAGGACTTGCTGCAAAATTCTTTGCATCATTGGCACAGGCACAACTTAATATCGTTGCAATTGCTCAAGATTCTACAGAAAGCGCTATCTCAGCGGTGATTGATGGGGCGCGTTGTAACGATGCGGTGAAAGTTTGCCACGAAAACTTTTTCACGCACATACCTTCAATTGACGTCTTTTTACTTGGTTGTGGACTTGTGGGTCAGGAGCTTATCAAACAGCTTGAAAAGCAACAGACTTGGCTTGAAGCACGCAACATTAAGCTTAATCTTTATGGGGTAGCTAATTCTAAGCAGCTATATCTGAATGCGGACGGTGTGCCGTTTGACTCATGGCAGTCAGAACTGGCAAATCAACGCCAAGGGTTCTCGTTGCAGCGGGTTGAAGAATTCGTCAAAGCCAATCATTTGATAAATCCTGTGTTGGTAGATTGTTCTTCATCTCAGTATTTGGCAGATCAATACGTTGATTTTTTAAATGCGGGTTTCCATGTGGTTGCAGCCAATAAAAAAGCAAATACAGGCAGTTATGACTACTACCAAGCCCTCACTTTAGCTGCTCAGCGTAAACAAAGAAAGTTCTTGTATGAGACTAATGTAGGCGCTGGTTTGCCAGTATTAGACAACTTGCAGTTGTTATTTGGTGCAGGCGATGAGTTGCTTTCATTCAATGGTATTTTATCAGGGTCTCTGTCGTATATGTTCGGTGCCTTGCAAGACGGCTTGAGCCTGTCTGAGGCGACAGCAAAAGCTAAGAGCAACGGTTTTACCGAACCCGATCCTAGAGATGATTTATCAGGCACTGATGTTGCGAGAAAGCTACTGATCATTGCACGTGAATCCGGATTGAAACTTGAACTCAGTGATATAGAAGTGGAATCGGTTGTGCCTGAAGAATTTGCGCCAGGAACTTCTGTTGACGAGTTTATGGCACGCTTACCTGAACTGGATGCTAGCTTCGCTGATAAAATTCAAAGTGCAGCCAATGAAGGAAAGGTACTTCGCTATGTGGGCAGCATTGAAAATGGTCGTTGTCGTGTAGGCATTGAAGCGGTGGACAAAGCGCATGCACTGTATGACATTCGTGATGGAGAGAACGCGCTTGCAATTTTGAGTCAATATTATCAACCACGTCCATTTGTGATCCGTGGTTATGGTGCCGGTGCGGAGGTAACTTCAGCTGGTGTATTTGCCGATATTCTTAAAACTTTATAGGGTGAGGAAGTACAAATGATCTCTATTTATGCGCCAGCCTCTGTCGGTAATTTTTGTGTTGGCTTTGACTCGTTAGGTGCCGCTTTGGCGCCTATTGATGGTTCATTGTTAGGGGATGTTGTTCATATTGAGCAGTCACATCAGGATAGTTTTACTTGTACGGGTCCCTATGCAGATAAACTGCCTGGTGATGCCCATGAAAATTTGTCATATCAATGCTTACTTCACTTTAGGGAACATGTAGCCCCCGAAATGCCAGCTGTTGCTTTAACACTTGAAAAGCGTTTGCCAATTGGTTCGGGGTTAGGCTCTAGTGCTTGTTCAGTGGTTGCTACATTTGCAGCACTAGACCAGTATGCAGGTACTCAATTGTCACAAGAAGCGATGATTGAATTGATGGCCGACTTTGAGGGTAAAGTTAGTGGTGCTCGTCACTATGACAATATTACTCCTTGTTATTTGGGGGGGCTACAGCTTACGGCGGATATTGTGCCCAATAAAGCTCTCGCATTACCTGTTGATGAACGCTGGTATTACGTAGCGGCGTACCCAGGTTTTGCCTTAAATACTGCTAAAGCCCGTGGTGTATTGCCTAAGCAGTTGTCGATGCATAGTGCTGTAGAATTCGCACAGCGACTTTCAAGCTTTTGTTTGCTGATGCAAAGTGGTCGTTTTGATGAAGCTTTGGGCATGATGCAAGATGACTTGGCTGAACCACATCGCCAGGCTTTAATTTCAGGTTTTAGTGATGCAAAAGCAGCGCTGCCTGAATTAGGCGCTAAACAGGTCAGTATTTCAGGTGCAGGTCCTACATTATTTGCGATTTGTAAATCGTTAGAAGATGCCCAGCAATGCCAACAATGGCTTGAACAACACTATATAAATGAACATGGCTTCAGCCATATCTGTAAACTCGATAACCTAGGTACTCGTGCCGTTTCTCAAGGAGCTAAATAAAAATGCAATTGGTTAATTTAAAAGATGATAATCAAAAAGTGACGTTTACAGAAGCGGTGAAAACAGGCTTAGGACGTAATCAAGGGGTGTTTTTCCCAACAGATTTGAAGCCTCTGAACGATATTGACGCATTGCTAGAGTTACCTTTTGTAGAGCGCAGCACACAGATATTGTCACACCTTATTGGCGATGAATTACCCAAAGATACCTTGGCGGATATGGTAAAACGTGCGTTCAACTTTCCCGTTGAATTAGTGAAGGTCGATGAAAAAAATTACTGTTTAGAGCTGTTCCATGGTCCAACATTGGCGTTTAAAGATTTTGGTGGACGCTTTATGGCTGAGTGTATTGGTCTGTTCAGTCAAGGGGAGCGAGTGACAATTCTAACCGCAACCAGTGGTGATACTGGCGCGGCCGTGGCACACGCATTTTACAATAAGCCAAACGTTGATGTGGTTATTTTGTACCCTGAAGGTAAGATTTCGCTGGCCCAACAAAAGCTGTTTACCACCTTAGGTGGCAACATTCACTGTTATGCTGTTGCAGGTAGTTTTGATGATTGTCAGGCGCTGGTAAAACAAGCATTTTTAGATGATGAAGTGAAAGAAAAGTTGGGCTTAAACTCAGCTAACTCAATCAATATCAGTCGCTTACTCGCTCAAGTATGCTACTACTTCGAAGCATTGGCACAATTACCAAAAGAAGAGCGCGGCGCGGTTCATGTATCGGTGCCAAGTGGTAACTTTGGTAACGTATGTGCAGCAATGATAGCTTCGGTTATCGGCTTACCTGTGGATAAGCTCTCTGCAACGACCAACCAAAATGACACTGTGCCACGCTATATTGAATCCGGACAATGGTTACCGAATGCAACGCTTGAGTCTCTGTCGAATGCAATGGATGTGAGTAAACCTAATAATTGGCCTCGAGTTCAAAGTATGTTGGACGGTGGTAAATTTGATAAACATGATTTTTATTCACGTTGTGTAAGTGAGCAACGTACACAAGAAGTGATGCGAGAAGTTGCTGCTAATGGTTATATTGCTGAGCCACATACGGCGATAGCTTATGAAGGGCTAAATCTAGATAAAGACGCCGAAAGTACCGGTGTATTTTTAGCAACTGCTCATCCGGCAAAATTTAAAGACTCGGTAGAACAAGTGCTAGCGCAGCAAATTGATATGCCAGACGTGTTGCAAAGCGCATTGGACAAAGTGTGTTTAGCGCAGCCAATGACTGCTGATTATGAGCAACTCAAAGCGGCAATATTTGCTAAATTGCTGTAGTCAAAAGTGAAGTCGGGTGGTGACTGAGCAAGGTCTCACCTGACTTAAACATTAAAATAGTTAATTCCATACTTGAAACTCATAAATAAAATAAATGTTAAAATAAAAAAATATCATTACTTTAACACTGTGAAATAAATTCAATCCCTGTTTAAATATGCTCATGCCAAGATCATAGGCATGATACGCATTAGAGCGTACAATATGGCTTTTAATACCTTACGTGCACCTAGGAGACCCCATGTTAGAACGTAACATGAACATTGCAGATTTTGACCCTGAATTAGCAAAAGCGATTGCGCTTGAAACTACGCGCCAAGAAGAGCACATTGAGCTTATCGCTTCTGAAAACTACTGTAGCCCACGAGTATTAGAGGCACAGGGGTCTCAGTTAACTAATAAATACGCAGAAGGTTACCCTGGTAAGCGTTACTATGGTGGCTGTGAACACGTTGATGTAGTTGAGCAACTGGCAATTGATCGTGCCAATGAGTTGTTTGGTTCAAACTACGCAAACGTTCAACCTCATGCAGGTTCACAGGCAAATGCCGCTGTATTCCAAGCGCTGCTTCAGCCACACGATACTGTATTAGGTATGAGCCTAGCGCATGGTGGTCACTTAACACACGGCTCACACGTTAACTTTTCAGGCAAAACATACAATGCAATTCAATATGGTTTGAACGAAGAGACTGGTGAGATTGACTATGCACAAGTAGAAGCACTTGCGCTTGAGCACAAGCCTAAAATGATCATTGGTGGCTTCTCGGCGTACTCTGGTATTGTTGATTGGGCTAAGTTCCGTGAAATCGCTGATAAAGTTGGTGCTTATTTACTGGTAGATATGGCACACGTTGCAGGTTTAGTTGCAGCTGGTGTATACCCAAGCCCAGTACCACATGCCCATGTTGTAACCACAACAACGCACAAAACACTTGCGGGTCCACGTGGTGGCTTGATTATTTCAGCTTGCAATGACGAAGATATTTATAAAAAGCTGAACAGCGCAGTTTTCCCAGGTGGCCAAGGTGGTCCTTTATGTCATGTGATTGCAGCTAAAGCGGTTGCATTTAAAGAAGCATTACAGCCTGAGTTTAAAGAATACCAAAAGCAAGTGGTTAAGAATGCACAAGCAATGGTTGCTGTATTACAAGAGCGTGGTTACAAAGTCGTATCAGGTAAAACAGAAAATCACTTATTCTTACTTGATTTGATCGACAAAGATATTACGGGTAAAGATGCTGATGCAGCACTTGGCCGCGCTAACATCACGGTAAACAAAAACTCAGTACCTAACGATCCACGCTCTCCGTTTGTTACTTCAGGTTTACGTATTGGTTCACCTGCAATCACACGTCGTGGCTTCAAAGAAGCTGAGTCAAAAGAGTTAGCTGGCTGGATGTGTGACGTACTGGACAACATCAATGATGAGTCTGTACAAGCGCAGGTAAAAGAGAAAGTAAAAGCTATCTGTGCAAAATTACCTGTTTACGCATAATTTTACGCACAAAACAGCATTTTTTGTTATTATGAAGGCCGCTATAGCGGCCTTTTTCGTAAGATTTCTAAAGTGAACTAATATGCACTGTCCTTTTTGTACTGCCAAAGATACCAAAGTAATCGATTCTCGTTTAGTCAGCTCAGGCCATCAGGTTAGAAGGCGAAGAGAGTGTATTGAGTGTCATGAGCGCTTCACTACCTTCGAAGGCGCTGAATTGGTGATGCCTAGAGTGATCAAGCAAGATGGCTCTAGAGAACCTTTCAATGAAGACAAACTTGTCAATGGGCTTGCCCGTGCACTAGAAAAACGTCCTGTCAGTACAGAGCAGATAGATGAAGTGATCCATGAAATTAAATCAAAGATCCGAGCGACTGGAGAACGTGAAGTACCTAGCCACTTGATTGGTGAATGTATTATGGAAGCGTTGAAAAAGCTCGATAAAGTGGCATATGTACGTTTTGCTTCTGTTTACCGTTCATTTGAAGATATTAGAGAATTTGGTGAGGAAATTGCGAGGCTGGGTGATTAAGTATGTTCAGTGAGCAAGATCATCACTACATGGCAATGGCCATTGCGTTGGCGAAGAAAGGTCGTTTTACCACTACGCCAAACCCTAATGTTGGGTGTGTGATTGTTAAAGATAATCAAATAGTTGGTCAAGGTTATCATCAACGTGCCGGAGACGCCCACGCAGAAGTGCATGCTTTGCGACAAGCCGCTGATAAAGCGGTAGGTGCTACCGCGTACGTAACCTTAGAGCCTTGTAGTCACCATGGACGTACGCCTCCTTGTGCTGAGGGGCTAATAAATGCCGGTGTGTGTCGGGTTGTTGCCGCTATGGTCGACCCCAATCCAAAAGTAGCTGGTAGAGGGCTTGCCCTGCTGCAACAAGCGGGCGTAGAAACAGCATATGGCTTACTCGAAAACGAAGCGCGGGCATTGAATCGTGGGTTCTTGAAGCGTATGGAGCAAGGGTTACCTTATGTCACTTGCAAACTTGCCGCGAGTTTAGATGGTAAAACAGCATTAAAAAACGGTCAGAGCAAGTGGATAACAGGGCCATTAGCACGTCGCGATGTACAACAGTTCAGAGCACAAAGTTGCGCTATCCTAACTGGCGCAGATACGGTGATTGTGGACGATGCCAAGTTGAACGTACGAGAAAATGAGTGTGCTATTGAGCTACCACAAGGTCATGCATTGAGGCAACCTGTCAGAGTTATCATCGACTCGCAAAACCGCTTAACACCTGAACTTGCAGTATTTCAAATAGATGCGCCGATAATAATTTTTCGAACACACCTTGATAATAATCACCAATGGCCTCATTTTGTAGAGCAAATTGAGCTCAAAGCAGAGCATGGTAAAGTGTCTTGCCGAGCAGCGCTCAAACATTTGGCAAGTTGCGGCATAAACAGTGTGTGGTTGGAGTCAGGAGCTACCCTCGCGGGTGTTTTCGCACAGCAACAACTCATCGATGAATATGTGGTATATTTGGCTCCCAAACTAATCGGGCACCAAGGTAAAAGTTTATTTCATTTACCTGAAATAACCATGATGGATGATGCGGCCCAGTTGGAATTCACAGATGTGACCCGAATTGGTGATGACATTCGTATTACGGCTAAAACTTGCTAATTTAAGAGGCAATATGTTTACAGGTATTATTGAAGCAACAGGTATATTAAGCGAGTTGAGAGCTGTGCAGGGTGATTTAGTCGTTCGCGTCAGTAGTTCTGATTTGGATATGTGCGATGTAAACCTAGGCGACAGCATTGCAACCAATGGCGTGTGTTTAACTGTAGTTGAAAAGTTCAAAGACGGTTTTCGAGCTGATCTCTCAAATGAAACCATTAAGTTAACACAGTTTGCTCATTATAAAACGGGGCAAAAAGTGAATTTAGAAAAGGCGTTACAACCGATTTCGAGATTGGGTGGTCACTTAGTTTCGGGCCACGTTGATGGTATCGCAACCGTGACCGCGATAGAAAGTAATGCGCGAGCAACAGAATATTGGTTAGAAGCGCCTGCCGAATTGATGAAATATATTCCTCATAAAGGCTCGGTGGCGATTGATGGTATAAGTTTGACCGTCAACGAAGTAAAAAGCCACCAGTTTAAACTTACGATAGTGCCCCATACGGCACAAGAAACGACCATTGCGGACCTAAAAGTCGGCAGTCAGGTCAATTTAGAAGTCGATCAAATAGCCCGTTATTTAGAGCGTTTGGTGCTAGGAGCGCAACCCCAGGCTAACGAGTCTACTCTCACAGCCAGCTTGTTAGCCAAAGCGGGCTTTATAAAATAACCCCAAAACCTTAATCAGACAGGTAGATTATGAATTTAAACAGCGCACAAGAAATTATCGATGACATTAAGGCCGGTAAAATGGTCATTTTAATGGACGATGAAGACCGTGAAAATGAAGGTGATTTGATCATTGCCGCGGAGCATATTTCAGCGGATGCGATCAACTTTATGGCCACTTACGGCCGCGGCTTAATTTGTTTGACGATGACGCAAGAGCGCTGTAAACAACTAGACTTACCTCTTATGGTGCGCAATAACGGCGCTCAGTTCTCGACTAACTTCACCTTATCTATTGAGGCCGCAAAAGGGGTTACAACGGGAATTTCAGCAGCAGACAGAGCGCGTACTGTGCAAGCCGCTGTAGCAAAAGGAGCGCTTCCAGAAGATATCGTACAACCTGGTCACATTTTTCCTATTATGGCTCAACCAGGTGGCGTGTTGACGCGAGCTGGGCATACAGAAGCTGGGTGTGACTTAGCTCGTCTAGCAGGGCTGGAGCCCGCATCTGTAATTGTGGAAATCTTAAATCCAGACGGAACAATGGCACGTCGTCCACAGTTAGAAGTATTTGCCAAAGAGCATAATATTAAAATCGGCACAATTGCTGACCTAATTGAGTACAGAAACCTCAATGAAACGACGATTGAGAAGGTTGCTCAATGTAAGTTGCCTACCGAATATGGCGAGTTTGATTTAGTCACGTATAAAGACACTATTGATAATCAACTACATTACGCGTTAGTTAAAGGTGAAGTAAAGCCAGGGGATACCACTTTGGTCCGTGTTCACTTACAAAGCACCTTTAATGACATCTTACTTTCAGACCGTGGTGCAGAAAGAAGTTGGAGTCTGCACGGTGCTATGCAGTATATCAGTGAACACAATGGTGTATTGGTGGTACTTGGCAAACAAGAACAAAGCTCAGAAATTGAGGCGATGGTTAAAGCATTTGCTGCGCAAGATCAGGGTGAACAAGTAAACGTACGTAAATTCCAAGGAACTTCTCGTACAGTGGGTGTGGGGTCACAAATTCTGGCCGATTTGGGGATTCAGAAAATGCGACTGATGAGTATGCCTAAGAAGTATCATGCTCTATCAGGTTTCCACCTAGAAGTTGTTGATTACGTAGAGCCACAATAAGACAGAAAAAGTTGCAAGAGAGCGGGCCCAATATAGGCCCGTTTTAAGTTGTTTGGGGATAGTTAAAATTGTGCTATCATGCGGCCCAATTTGGCAATTGCTGGACCGAGATTTCGGTACATGCTTCAGCGTTGGTATTTATAAGATTAGGATCATCTAATGAACATTATTGAAGGTAACAAATATGCACCGGGCAAGAAATTTGCCATTGTTATTTCTCGTTTTAACGACTTTATCGGTAAAAGCCTGCTTGAAGGTGCTGTAGATGAGTTAAAGAGAACAGGTGGCGTAAGCGATGAAGATATCACCGTTGTTTACGTACCGGGTGCCGTTGAGTTACCTCTTGCAGCTAAACGTATTGCGATGAAAAAGCAGTTTGATGCGATCATTGCATTAGGCGTTATCATCCGTGGTGGTACACCGCATTTCGATTTAGTTGCAAATGAGTCAAATAAAGGTCTGGCAAGTGTATCACTAGACTATGATATCCCAGTTGCATTTGGCGTACTAACCACTGAAAGCATCGAGCAAGCCATTGAACGTGCGGGCACCAAAATGGGCAATAAGGGCGGCGAAGCTGCACTTGGCGCTTTAGAAATGGTAAACGTGCTAGAGCAAATTTAAGAGGATCCTCTGTGAAACCAGCAGCAAGACGTAAAGCACGCATATTGGCTTTACAAGCCGTTTATTCTTGGCAATTAAGTGGTAACCCTATCGCCGACATCGAACAACAAATGTTGATCGAGAACGATGTATCGAAAGTAGACGTTGAATACTTCAAAGATTTAGCGCGTGGTGTAGCGGTAAATCAAAAGCAACTTGATGAAATAGTAAAGCCACATTTGTCACGACCTTTCGATGATTTAGATGAAGTCGAAAGAGCGGTACTAAGAGTGAGTGCCTATGAACTTAAGTTCAGAGAAGATGTACCGTATAAAGTTGCTATCAACGAAGGTATTGAACTGGCCAAAATATTTGGTGCGGAAGACAGCCATAAATTTGTGAATGGTGTCCTAGATAAAGCCGTAAAAGATATTCGCAAGTAAGGCCAAATAAAGGAGAGCCGGCGTTGGCCGGCTTTTTTGTATATGAAGGAATTTGAACTCATCAATCGTTATTTCACAGGAAGAGGCATTACTCGCCGTGATGTTGATCTGGGTATTGGTGATGATTGCGCACTGATCAGTGTGCCAGAGAACTGCCAATTAGCAGTGACAACAGACACCTTGGTAGAAGGTGTACATTTCTTTGCTGATATTCCTCCACGAGCTTTGGGTCATCGTATTTTGGCGGTTAACTTGAGTGATCTGGCCGCAATGGGGGCAGAACCAGCTTGGGTATCAATTGGTCTAACGCTGTCACATATTGACCAACAGTGGCTTGAAGAGTTCACTGAAGGTATGCACGACATTGCTGAATACTATAATGTGCAAATTATCGGTGGAGACACGACTGAAGGGCCGTTAACCATTACGGTGTGTGCAAAAGGTATTGTGCCAAAGGGTAAAGCTCTGACTCGTTCAGGTGCCAAAAATGGCGATTGGATTTATGTTACAGGTCCATTAGGGGATTCAGGTCTTGCCATTGAAGCACGCAAACAGGGTTGGAATATTGCACCTGAACATTTGAAAAGCGCAACTGAGCGTTTTAACTTTCCTTCGCCGAGAGTGGCAGCAGGCCAAGTCCTCAGAGGCACTGCAACCTCCGCCATCGATATTTCGGATGGTTTAGTCGCTGATCTGTCACACATTCTTCGACAATCTGGCGTCGGTGCCGTCATTCACGCCGATAAGGTGCCTACATCCGAAGCATTGAATAGTTTAAGTGACGATAATGTTCGTCTCAAATTGGCGCTAGCCTATGGTGATGATTATGAACTGCTATATACCGTTAGCGACGATAACAAGAATTTGCTTGAAGCCAAGCTACAGCAGTATGGTGTAGAGCCGGTATGTATTGGGCAAATTATTAATAATGACGGCAAGTTAGAATTACTTTACCACAACCAGACATGGCCACTTCCCGATGTTGGCTTTGAACATTTTAGCTAGGAGTTGCTTTGGCTAAGCAGTATAAATTTGATCTTAAGCGCCCTCATCAGTTTTTTGGTTTAGGTTTTGGTCTGGGGTTGTCCCCAATCGCCCCAGGAACTTTTGGCACGTTAGCGGCATTACCACTTATTTTTATTACCGCAAATTATCCACTGTGGTTACAAATAGTATTTGCCATTGTCATTAGTGTATTTGGCTTATGGGTGTGTGGTCAAACAGCCAAAGATGTACAGGTTCATGATCACCCTGCCATTGTTTGGGATGAGGTAGCGGGCTTTTATATCACTATGTTGGGGGCTGCATTAAGTTGGCAATCTTTGATTGTTGGTTTTTTATTGTTTCGATTTTTTGATATTGTAAAGCCTGGACCGATAAAAATGCTTGATAAAAGACTTCATGGTGGCTTTGGAATTATGGTCGATGACGTGCTTGCTGGTATTTTTTCATTGATTTGTGTACAGGCTTTGTTTAAAACTGGTGTTTTAACGGGCTGATATTAGGCAGAAAATAGTGTCAACTATGGACAGAATGTTAAGGTTAGTATTTGTTGTGGCGGTGAGCGTGATGGCTCATTTTGCACAGGCTTCAATTAACGATTATGTGGTCAAACAATGGAACTTACAAAACGGCCTGCCTTCACAGTCTATTAAAAGCATTACACAAGACAGACAGGGTTATATTTGGCTGGCGACTCAATTTGGTTTGAGTCGTTTTGATGGTCAAAAGTTTACCAATCTCACCACACAAAACACAGATTTCCTGCGTTCTAATGCGATCCACAAGTTATTAGTCGGTAGAGACGGGATGTTATGGATTGGCACTCGTCGTGGTGTGCATCGTTTAGACCCGCAAACCCTTGAGGTTGAATCACTGGATATACAAGGACCTGTTAGGGACTTATTAGAAGATCAGCAGGGGAGTATTTGGGTTGCGGCAAATGGTTTGCACTATATTTCCCACACAAGCCTCTCCGTCGCTAGCGGGACGTCTGTTCAGTCTCGAAAGCTGTCAGCGGTTAGGATCAATCAGATTGTCGGTGCGGTAACCAAAATGGCTCTGGCGTCGGATGGTATCTGGTTGGTCAATGAACGTCATCTGCTAAAAATTAAACAATCTAGTTCATCTACTGAAAATGCATTTAGGCTGGAGCTATCTAGTCGTCTTTCACTACCACAACAACTTGCTCAAACCATACTACATGACTTGGCTTGGATAGATGGTCGCTTGTTTTTAGCAACTGAGCTAGGCGCTTATTTTCTAGATATTGATGAAGTGCTTCGCCGTTACGACGAAATTGGTAACACCGCCGTGTACAAGTTTATGAGTGACGGTGAAGGTGGTGTCTGGGTGTCGACTTCCAACAATTTGATGTTTAGAGAAGGTCGAGGCGAGTGGCAATCCGTGCGTCCTGTACTTTCTGAACAAAGTGTATGGTTTTCAGATATTTTCAAAGACAGAGAGAATAATATTTGGCTGGCTAGCTTGAATGAGGGGCTGTGGTTTGCGCATGCTGGTAAAGTAGAGCGGTACTCCGTTGGAAATGATGTCAATCAAGGTATCACTGCTATTACTCGAGCACCCAATGGAACAATCTGGGTGGCAAATCGCTATGGTGTTGGCATTTTAGATGAGAGCAATCAATATCAACAAATGATTGATATGAACCGCCTACAACGCCTTACAGTGAATGACTTAGAGTTTCAGGGGGATACACTGTTGATGGGCACTGACAGAGGCGTTTTAGCCTATGAGCAGGGGGAGCTTCGTAGCCTTCCACATCGAGAGTTAAGACAAAACCCCGTGTTTTCAATTAGCCCTTCTAATGAAGGTGGGTTGTGGTTTGGTACAGGGCGAGGCCTGTATCGACTTGAATATTCAGAGCTAACGCCATTTAATTACAACACATTCTTAGGTAGCCAATTTGTCACTTTTGTGGTCGACTTCCCGACATTTGGTTTTATTGGTACGAATAAAGGGGCATATCGCTATAACGAGCGTGGTATCGAAAAGCTTGGAGGTCAAACTTCGTTAGAGACCGCTTATATTACCAGTATATTCCATATTCAAGATGTTGCGACCCTAATAGGTTCTTGGAGTGATGGGCTATTTTATCGTACAGCAGCAGGTCAGTGGTATCAGTTAGATGCGTCAAATGGCTTGCCATATGGTTCTATTACATCGTTATATTTCGATAAACAGCTTCGCCAAGTGTGGGTCGGAACTAAAAAAGGTGTATATCGTATGCCTGTAGCACAGTTCAAAGGTCCGATCACAAACCTAAAAGTTGATCAGGTTATCAGCCAATTTGATAGGCAGTTAGATGGTAAAGCGAGTCGCTGTTGTTCAGGGTTTGGTCATGATGCAGTTATGGAAACGATGGAGGCTATTTGGTATCCAAGTTCCCAAGGTGTAGTCAGAATACCTAAAAATATGCAACTATTTGGCTCCGATGAACTGATGCTAAAGCTGGAAGCTGTATATACACCAGAGCGACGTATTGCAGGTAAAGCGCTACAAGATAAAATCTTTCTTGATACCTCAGAACGAGATCTGACGGTGCAGTACACCGCAATTGATTTCTATGCGCCCCAGAGCATTGAATTTAGATATCGGCTACTTAGTAATGGCATGACAAGTGGAGATTGGCGAGAAACGCCAAACCGCCAAGATGCTATCTATACTAACTTATCACCAGGCTCATATGTATTCGAATTGCAGGCGAAAAGGCGAGGGCAAGACTGGCTGGCCGCCACTTCTAAGCAGGTGGACATCTCAATCCCTAGGCGATTTGATGAAACTATGTATTTTAGGCTATTGATCACCTGTGGATTTGCGTTCTTATTTTATCTTATATTCTGGGTATTTAGAGCGCAGGAGCGACGCAAGCATCAGGCGCTAGAGGACTTAGTGGCTGAACGTACAACAGAGCTTAGAAAAGCGAACGAAAAGCTCAATCAAGTCAATACTCAGTTAAAACTGGTCAGTCATACGGATGAGTTGACAGGCTTGCGAAGCCGTCGCTTCTTATTCGATCAGTTACCCAAAGATGTGGAACACTTTCAGCGCAACGCGCAGTCGTTACAGCAGCAAAACAAAAGTCTGGTGCTGATGATACTCAATATTGATAAATTCAGTAAAGTGAACGACGCCTATGGTCCCATCGGTGGAGATAGCTGCTTGCAGCAGATGGCTGCCTTGCTGAATTCAAGAACTCAGGGTTCTGACTACGTTGCGCGCTGGAGTGGTGATGAGTTCCTACTTCTACTTCGTGATTTTAAGCGTGATGATGTGGATAATTATGCTAGAGAGCTGTGTAAAGCGGTTGCGGATTTTGACTTTATGCTGCCAAATGGCAAGTCGATGTCAATGAGTATCTCAATGGGTTGGTCTTTATATCCATTGCCATTATTGGGCGGACAAGTGATTGGCTGGGAAGCATCGGTCAATCTGGCTGACATTGCACTTCATCAGGTTAAACAACGTGGTGGCGACGGCGCTGCAACGATTATATTTGATGACCAACTTGACGCTTTTGAGTTTGAGCAAAGCAGCAATGTTGAGTCACAGCTTGAAGTACTACAAAGTAATGGCTTAGCTGAAGTTAAAGTATGGATGCGTTAAGTCCGTTTTGTTATCCATCGCCAATACATGACCCAATCAGCAACAAATGAGTAAAATGGGTGGGTAAAAGTCGCGGGGTGGTTATGTTCAAATACATAATGACCTACCCAAGCAAAGCCATAGCCGAAACACGGCGCAAGCAGCAAATACATAGCGTCGTGCCAATAAAAAGCAGCGAAAAAGGTTACAATCACCATAGTGCTGCCCAGATAGTGGCAAATTCGGCACCAAGGGTTTTGATGCTGCTGTAGGTAGTACGGGTAAAACTCTTGAAATGTCTTAAACTGCTTTTCCATTGACCTGACCTAGCGTTAAAAAAAGGAGCATTTGCTCCTTTTTTTATACTAGCTTTTGCACTTTTTGCAAGATCCCTTGTTCATCAAGGTTCATTTGCGCGTGCATTTCGTCTTGTGTGCCATGCTTGATAAACTCATCTGGTAAGCCCAAATGAGTGATGCTAGGTGCAGCTCCAATGCTTGCAAAGAACTCGCTAACAGCACTCCCTGCACCGCCTGCGATTGCATTGTCTTCAAGAGTGATGAAATGTGAGTGTGTTTTGACAAGTTCACTCAACAACTCGGTATCAAGAGGTTTCACAAAACGCATGTCAACCAGCGTTGTGTCGCATTGCTGGGCGGCAAGCTTTGCGTTATGTAATAAGGTACCAAAGTTGAGTATGGCAACCTTTTGGCCGTTCCTTATTATGTTAGCTTTGCCTATTGGGAGCTTCTGCATAGTTAGCTGTACCTCAGCATCACCGGCGCTGCCCCTTGGGTAGCGTACTGCGACTGGGCCATCATAGCTATAGCCTGTGTGGAGCATATGACGACACTCATTGGTGTCACTGGGTGCCATGATAACCATATTAGGAATACAGCGCATAAAGCTTAAATCGTAGGCTCCTTGGTGTGTTTCACCATCGGCTCCCACAACTCCCGCACGGTCAATTGCAAATAGTACAGGTAAGTTTTGTAATGCAACATCATGGATCAATTGGTCATATGCACGTTGTAAAAAACTTGAATAGATAGCAACGACGGGTTTTAATCCCTCACAGGCGAAGCCTGCGGCCAGTGTTACCGCGTGTTGCTCAGCAATAGCGACATCAAAATACTGCTCTGGATACTCTTTTGAGAAACGTACCATGCCTGAACCCTCACGCATGGCGGGGGTGATTGCCATTAGCCTTTTATCATCAGCGGCTTGATCACATAGCCAATCACCAAACACCTTTGAGAATGTTGGTGCGCTTGGTTTAGATTTCGGCAAACTATGAACACTTGGATCGAACTTTGGCACCGCGTGATAGCCAATCGGATCGGCTTCAGCGGGCTTATAACCTTTACCTTTTTGGGTTTTGATATGTAGTAGCTGAGGGCCTTTCAAATTACGCATATTGCGCAGCGTATCTACCAGCATATTGACATCATGACCATCAATAGGGCCGATGTAATTGAGTCCTAGTTCTTCGAAGAAAGTTCCAGGTATAACCATACCTTTGAGATGTTCTTCCATGCGACTCGCCAGCTCTTTGACTGGAGGGACGCCTGAGAGTAGTTTTTTACTGCCTTCACGAATATTGGTGTAGAAACTGCCTGACAAAATACGCGCAAAGTGATTATTTAGCGCACCTACGTTTTCAGAGATAGACATTTCATTGTCATTGAGCACTATCAGCATATCCGACTTAATATCACCGGCATGGTTCATAGCTTCAAACGCCATACCTGCGGTGATAGCGCCATCACCGATCACGGCGACTGTTTTCCTACCCTTACCTTCTCTTTGTGCCGCGATAGACATGCCCAAAGCTGCAGAGATAGAAGTACTTGAATGGCCAACACTGAATGTGTCGTACTCACTTTCTTCTCTATAAGGGAATGGATGCAAACCATCTTTTTGACGGATCGTGTGAATTTTGCTGCGACGACCCGTTAAAATTTTATGTGGATAGGCTTGATGTCCAACGTCCCAAATTAGGCGATCTTCAGGTGTGTTATAGACGTAATGTAAAGCAACCGTGAGCTCTACCGTGCCTAAACCTGAAGCAAAATGACCACTGCTTTGCGACACCGAGTTTAATAAGTAATCTCTCAGCTCATCGCTGAGCGTGTTAAGTTTGTGCTGCGGTAACTGTCGCAGTTGCTTCGGTTCATCAACCAAAGCTAATAAGGGGTACTTGCTACTATCCAATTTCATCGTATCGATTATTTGTCCTACGCAAACTTCGCACAATTATATACAAAGGCTGCGGTTAATTTTATTTATTTTATGCAAATTAGCCATTAATTTGTCATGAACTTAGACTAAGAGAACGACTTTTAATAGTTACGTTCAATAATATAGTGGGCTAAACTGGCCAGAACTTCAGTATCTTGATCTATATCTTCCAAAGCTTTTAGCGCTTGCTGAATTAAGCTGCGGGCTTTTTGTTTGGCACCATCTAAGCCTAACAATGCAGGGTAGGTGGATTTTTTGTTTTCAATATCAGAACCTTTGGGTTTGCCCAAAGATTCGGTATCCCCTTCAATATCAAGAATATCGTCCTGCACTTGAAATGCTAAGCCAATATTTTTTGCATACTGACGTAGAGCATTAAAGGTATTGTCGCCGACGTTGGGCGAACATAAGGCGCCAAGTTCAATGGCTGCGCTTAGTAGGGCACCGGTTTTTAAACGATGAACACGCTCTAACTCAGTAAGAGATATTGCTTTGTTAGTCCCTTCTAAATCGAGCGCTTGACCACCAACCATGCCTTGTATTCCTGCGGCTCGAGCAAGAACATTTATCATCTTGATTTGCTGTTCAGGGGCAATTTTAAATTTATGCTCGCTGAGCAGTTCAAATGCCATAGTTTGTAACGCGTCACCTGCCAGAATCGCTTGTGCTTCGTCAAAGGCAATGTGGCAGGTAGGCTTGCCTCGACGTAAATCGTCGTCATCCATAGCGGGCAAATCGTCATGCACCAAAGAATAACTGTGAACACATTCAATCGCTGCAGCGGCAACGTCTAAATCCTCAATAGCTGCGCCAAATAGATTTCCTGTCGCGTAAACTAAGAATGGTCTGAGTCTTTTACCACCATTGTTGATACTGTAGTAAGTAGCAGCCTTAACTGTTTCGTCGGTATCCAGAGGTTGCGCAAAATAATTAGCGATAAATGTTGCTAAACGCTCTTGTGTATCTTGTAGTTGTTCTTGTAATTGCACGGTTTATTCCACGTCACCTTGAAATGGTACAGCTTCACTGTGCGTATCATTGGCCATAAGAATTGAGACTTTTTGCTCGGCTTGTTGCAGTTTACTGGTCGAAGAATTAGCAAGTGCTATGCCGCGTTCGAATTGCTTGAGTGATTGCTCAAGAGTCAGTGAACCTTGCTCCATAGAGTGAACGATTCCCTCTAATTCGGCCATTGCTTCTTCAAAACTCAGATTTTCTGGTTTTTTTGTTGCCATGATGATGTCTCGTTACCTAACCAATTTAAGACTAAATGAATTTAAGAGCCCAATTCTAGGGCCAATGTAGTGCGAGGTCAAAGTTTGCAGTACTATTTTGCGATACCGTTACACCCAGTGGTAGGTTTTTGTACCAAAGAGTGGCTCGCAATTTCGGTGCTTTTTAATATAATTGACTTAAGATATTCAGTAGCTTGCCGATAAACAATGGCTTAGTAAACGCCTTGCACTCGTTTCAATAAAAAATGGCATGTGTTTTGAATGTCTTATGACACTGGACATCTGAGCAACAATATAGAATAGATAAGACTCTCTGGAGGGTATGTGGATTTAGCAACCGTTATTGGTATCCTGGGCGCGATAGGCCTGATTGTGATGTCCATGTTCATGAGTAGTGACGGTGAGATAGGCATGTTTGCTGATGCTGCCTCTAGCGTCATTGTGTTTGGTGGCTCATTGTTTATCGTATTAGCTAACTTTTCAATGTCTAAGTTTTTTGCCATCGGTAAGGTTGTTGGCAAAGCCTTCATGTTCAAAATAGAGACACCTGAAGAATTAATTGAAAAAGCGGTAGAATTAGCTGATTCGGCGCGTAAAGGCGGATTTTTGGCATTAGAGGAAGCGGACATACCTAACTCGTTCATGCGAAAAGGGGTTGATATGTTGGTGGATGGACACGATGCGGATGTGGTTAGAGCTACGCTGCAAAAAGACATTGCCTTAACATCTAGCCGTCATGAATCTGGCGCACTGCTATTTAAAAAGCTCGGTGATATCGCTCCTGCGATGGGGATGATAGGTACATTGATTGGTCTGGTTGCTATGTTATCTAACATGGATGATCCCAAAGCAATTGGTCCTGCGATGGCGGTGGCGTTATTAACCACCCTTTATGGCGCGTTTTTGGCCAACGTTGTGGCAATTCCTATTCAATCAAAACTAGAGCTGCGTAAAGACGAAGAGGAATTGAACCAAAGGTTGATCTTAGATGCAATTTTGGGGATCCAAGATGGTCAAAACCCTAAAGTTATCGAAGGTATTTTGAAAAACTACTTACCTGAATCTAAACGTCTGCATGAGAAAGAGGAATAGCGACTATGTCTTCTTCTGACGAGAAAGAATGTAAATGTCCACCTCCAGGCTTGCCTGCTTGGATGGGGACGTTTGCCGATCTAATGTCGCTATTAATGTGTTTTTTCGTATTGTTACTCGCTTTCTCGGAAATGGACGTATTAAAATTCAAGCAAATAGCGGGCTCAATGAAGTTTGCATTTGGTGTACAAAATAAAATCGAAGTTAAAGATATCCCTAAAGGGACCAGTGTCATCGCTATGGAGTTTACACCGGGTAAACCGGAACCTACACCGATTGAAACTATTCAGCAGCAAACTGTAGAAATGACCCAGCAAATGTTGGAGTTTCAGGCTGGTGAAGAAAGTTCCGCAGGGGGACGCCAAGAGCAGCGTGGCAACAAGCGTGGCGGTGATTCACAAAGTACTTCACAAGAGCAGGCGATGACACAAGCTATTGCAGCGGCGGAGCAAGAGCAGGTAAATGAGTTAGTTAAAAAGATTGCCCAGCAGATGGAAAAACAAATCATGGATGGGGCTATTGAACTTGAATCTCTGGGGCAGCAAATCATCATACGCATACAAGAAAATGGTGCATTTCCATCGGGGAGTGCATTTTTACAGCCCAAATTTACACCTGTCATTAGAGAAATAGCCGATTTATTGAAAGACGTACCGGGTGAAATTACGGTTTCAGGGCATACCGATGATTTTCAAGTTAGTAATGAGTTATACAGTAACAACTGGGATCTATCGGCAACGCGAGCTGTGGCGGTTGCCAGTGAAATGGTTAAAGCCCCAGGTTTTGATAAAAACCGCTTAGTCGTGGTGGGTCATGCTGATACCAGACCGTTGGTGCCAAATGAAACCAATGCAGACAGGCGACGCAATCGCCGAGTCGAGATATCTATTTTACAAGGTAAACCACAGGAGTCTGACCCAATTGAAGTCAGGCAGGACCCACAAAGCAACTAATGATAGCTGCTTTGTGGAGTATTGTTTTTATCCTAGAGAAGGAATGACGCCCGTCATTTGCAAACCTTGTGCTGCAATTATTGCAATGCCACACAGCGCCGCCATCGCGAGTCCTAAAGTACCGCCTCTTACCTGATAACCTGTCGTGGGTGTTCCACGACGGCGCTGTGACCACACCATCGCAACGGGTAAAAACACTGCCAGAACAACCAATGCGATAGCCGCATAGCCCAGTGCCATAATAAAACCTTTAGGATAGAACAAGGCAAAACCAAGAGGTGGCAAGAAAGTGATCAAAGCCGTTTTGCTTCGATCCAAGTTTCCATTTCCTTTTTTAAGTGCGTCAGCAAAGAAGTCGAATAATCCTAAGCTTACCCCTAAAAATGATGTGGCGAGGGCTAAGTCGGCAAAAATCGTTACAAAAGTTGTAATATGCGGATTGTGGGCAATGTTAGAAATATTATTAACAAACCCAGTTAGCCCTTCACTTTGCATCAAGCTTTGTTGACTCATAACACCTTGGCTTAATAGTTGCCAGAACACATAAATGGTTAATGGAAGTGCAGCACCAAACATCATGACGCGACGCAGTGACTTGATGTCTAAGCCGACGTACTTCACCACCGATGGAATGGAGCCATGGAAACCAAAAGAAGTGAACACCACAGGAATGGCAGATATTACAAGTCCCTGTTCGATGGGCATATCCAATAGATGTTGGCCGTGCACATAAGGAGTCAACACGTAAAATAGGCTAGCTAACACGATAAGCTTGATACTGAAAAGCACCTTGTTGAGTTTGTCAACTGTGCTGGTACCTGCGGTAACGACCGTAGCCACAATAATAGCTAGAACAACGGAACCAACTTGTGGGGCGACTTGCATACCTAACGCGTTGTTAATTTTCTCTTGTAACTGGGCTCCGCCGCCTGCAATATAGGCCGCACATAGCGCGTAAAATAAAAAAACCATAGAGAAGTTTGCAATATACTGCCCACGTTTACCTAAAATAGACTTAGCGAGGGTATTGAGCGTTGCGTCGGCACTGGCATACTGGTGGAGCTCAAGCATTAGTAATGCGGTATAGGTCATAAGTAACCAAGACAGCACAATCAAGATCAATGCTGTGGTAAATCCCAATCCCGCAGATGCAATCGGAAGCGCTAGCATACCTGCGCCTATCGTTGTACCTGCTACGATCAGCATACTCCCCAGTGTTTTATTTTTAAGCACAAATAGCCCCTTTGTGTGTGAGAGAGTCCAGCAAGATATACTGCTGTGCAATAAATTGGAATAGTTTTGCCATAAATCAATGTTAACGATTGTAATCTATGTTTTACGAGCAAGTTATTTAGCAACAGAATGTAGCAAACTTGCTGCCTTGAAATGGTCTTACCACGTTAGTGATAGATAAAAAAAAAGCGCCGAAGAGCGCTTTTTTTCTGAGTAGAAAGAGTGTTATTTTACTTCTGTGAATTCCATCGCTTTTTTGTACTGAAACCTCAATTTAGAGTCGAAATTACATCGCTATAGGCTACTATTAACATAGTTGAGTCTGTTTAAAACCTAATTTACATCTTTATATTGTACTGGATGTTTGCGGTGGTTTTTTAAATAGTCTTTGTATATCAAATATATTAGGTATTTATGCCCGTAAGAACCATTCCAAAAAACTATCGCAATGTGACAGGAATTGCAGCGCACAGTAAAGCTGATGGGCAAGCAATGTTTGAGTCAACACTGGAGCGAGACTTTATAAGTCTACTTGAATTCGACAAGCACATAAGTCGGTTTGAGGTTCAGCCAGTTAAAATTACGTGGCTAAATAATGAAGACAAGCGACGTAGTTATACGCCTGATGTACTAGCCTTCAGGCAAGGTGAAAAACCCACTTTATATGAAGTAAAGTATCGAAGTGATCTCAAGGTAAATTGGGACAAGCTACAGCCGAAGTTCCGGATGGCTATCAAATATGCAAAGGAAAATCAGTGGAGGTTTAAAATCGTCACTGAAAAGGAAATTAGAACACCCTATCTGGAGTCAGTTAAGTTTCTTCTTCCTTTTATAAGGCAAGGTGCTAGTGAAGAAGCAGATATGGCGTTGCTAGTTGGAAATTTAAAAAAGCTTGGGCGCGCAACACCAACAGGATTACTTGAAAAGATATACTCTGATCCGTGGAATCAAGCCAGACTGTTGCCAACATTGTGGTATCTGATTGGAACGGGCCAAATTGGCATGAATCTCAACCAAAAGATCACCATGACACGAGAAATATGGAGCTGTTGAAGTGAATAAGTCGTTAGTGTTAGAGCCAGGGAAAAAGGTCTCAAGGGAAGGTAAAAACTACCGTATTGCTGAAGTGTTTAATCTGTCTAAAGTGATATTAGTGGATGAGTCAACAGGTGAAACGTTAGAAACTAAAGCAGAATCATTGCTGCCTCCTCTTGAAGTCGAACCTCGTAAATGCGACGAAGAGCTCATGCTTATTTCAGAAGAAGCTTGGGAAACCGCCAATCAAAGATACGAAATCATCAAGCCTTTGGTTAATAAAGGTGGGCGTACGAGAAAGCAAGTTATTGAAAGAGCTCAAGCGCATGACTTGCATGTGAATACAGTGTACTTATGGCTTCGTTTATATGAAGGTTCGGGGTTACTTACCTCGTTGTTACCAAAGACGAGAAGTGACAAAGGAGCAACGAAAGGCGACCATATAGTTGAAGAGATAATTAAAGAAGCAATCGCAACAGAATACCTCACAAAACAGAAGAAAATTGTTCGAAAGGTTATTGATGCCGTAAAAGCCCAATGTTTAAAAAGAGGGCTTACGCCACCTCATGACAATACAGTTAGGAACCGAGTTAAAGCGTTACCACTTGAGCTAGTGTCAAGAAAGCGACATGGGCGTAAAAAATCAGACAATGACTTTAAACCTATAGAGGGTAAATTTCCAGGCGCGGATTGGCCACTCGCTGTGGTGCAAATAGATCACACAAAGCTAGACATCATTTTAGTGGATGATCATTACCGAGCGCCGATAGGAAGACCTTGGATCACTTTGTCATTTGATGTGTTTAGCAGATTGGTGACTGGGTTTTATATATCGTTTGATCCCCCGAGTGCAATGACAACGGGGTTATGTCTCGCACACTCAATTTTGCCAAAAGAAAGATGGTTAGCAAAACTCGGTGTTAGCGGAGAGTGGCCAGTATGGGGGTTACCAGACAAAATTCATGCGGACAATGCAAAAGAGTTCAGGGGCAACATGCTAAAACGAGCTTGTAGTCAGTACTCGATGGATTTGGAGTGGAGGCCGGTAGCAAGACCTAATTATGGAGCCCATGTTGAAAGAGCTTTAGGCACATTATCGAAAGAAGTTCACGCTTTACCCGGTTCTACATTCGCAAACCCAAAAGAGAAAGGTGATTATGACTCAGAAAAAGCAGCAGCTTTAACGCTATCTGAATTTGAAAAGTGGCTTGCGGATTACATTGTTAATGTATACCACCAAAAGAAGCATTCAATGTTAGGTATGGCACCACTCGCTCGATATAAGCAAGGAATACTGGGCGATAGTGAAATGCCAGGCAGAGGTTTACCAGCAAAAATAATAGATGAAGAAAAGCTTAAGTTGGATCTAATGCCTTTTGAAATGCGCACAGTGCAAGATTACGGCATTGTGATTGATAAAATTTATTATTACCACGATGTTTTAAGGCCTTGGATAAATGCGATTGATCCGCAAGATGCAAAGAGAAAGCGCAAGTTTATGGTGCGTCGTGATCCCAGGGATATTAGCCTAATTTGGTTTTTTGACCCAGAGCTCAAGTCTTATTACCAAATTCCTTACCGAGACACCTCTCATCCAGCGATAAGTATTTGGGAGTTACGAGAAGCCCTTAAGCGTGTTGAAGAGTCAGGTGGCAAAATCAATGAACACACGATTTTTGAGGCATACGAGCGAATGCGAGAGCTTGAACAGGAAGCAGTTAACAAAACTAAAGCTGCAAAACGTTCACGGCAGAGACGAAAGAATCATACCCAAGCAGAAAAGCCTAACCCAATGCCAGCAGTTCAGGAGCAACCAGGCGAATTAGCAATTTCTACTCTAGATATTGAACCCTTTGATGATATGGATGAATGGTCATGAGCGATTTTAGTCACTTAAATGACAGTGCCAAAGGAATGCTCTCTTTAGATGATGCTCAAAGGATTGAAAAAATACGTTCAGACCGCTGGATTGGTTATTCCAAAGCGAAAAACATATTAAACAAGCTTGAGGATTTGCTGGTACACCCTCGAACAGAAAGAATGCCCAACTTACTCATCGTGGGTGATACCAATAATGGCAAAACTATGTTGGTGAAAAAGTTTTGTCGAAACCACCCCGCCGAAGACAACCCCGAAGGTGATGGGGTATTGGCACCCGTTATGTTCGTTCAAGCACCGCCTGTTCCTGACGAAGGCCGATTTTATAACTCGATTTTAGAATTGCTATTCGCACCTTATAAACCGAGTGAGCGAGTCGATAAAAAGCAGTTTCAAGTCATTAAACTGCTTAGATATGTTGGGTTAAAGATATTAGTGATTGACGAAATTCATCATATTCTAGCGGGGAATACTAATCGCCAACGGGCTTTTTTAAATGTACTCAAATATTTAGGCAATGAGCTTCAAATTACAATAGTTGGGGTAGGAACCAAGGATGCATTTAGAGCACTGCAAACAGATCCGCAATTAGCTAATCGGTTTGAACCCGTAATGCTTTCTAGGTGGGAATTTGATAATGAGTATTTAAGGCTGTTAGCAAGCTTTGAGAGGATGTTGCCACTCAAAAAGCCATCGGTACTACACGAGCATAAACTAGCATCTCGTTTATTTGCCATGTCAGAGGGGTATATTGGAGAGCTAAGCAAAATATTGAATAACGCTGCGGTGTATGCGATTGAAAATAAAATAGAACAAATCACTTTAAAAGTGTTGGATGATTTGGATTGGATCACGCCCTCAGCAAGGAAACGTAGACTAGATGGCGTATCGTAAATGCTGTCTGGTAAGTTATGGCCAGCCCACCCTAAACCTTATAATGGAGAGTGCCTTTCTTCTTGGCTAGTCAGGTGTGCTCATAGCAATGGGCTAAAGCTCCAAACGTTTTGTCGGCTAGAATTTGGTTCAAATTATCAACTGTGGAACCGAGACATTGATAGGCATATACCACAGTGGCTGTTGGGTAAAATAAGCGAAAAAGCGAGCGTGAGCTGCGAAGAGTTAGTAAAGCACACGCTTGCACTTTTTGAAGGACGTCTGTTTCCCGAACTTACATTATCGGGCCAGCTTAGATGGCTCTGTCCATTAGTAATTAAACACAGACTGCATAACGGCTATGGTATGCAGTTTTGCCCGCAATGCTTGGCTGAAGGGGCTGAACCATACTATCGACTTTCATGGCGAGTCGGCTTTTATACTTTTTGCCCTTATCACCAAATAATAATGCATGACCGATGCACTGAGTGTGGCGCTAGTATTTCATTTCACAGATGCGAGCTAGGAAAACCAGGAATATACAAAGACATGGACATGGCCTGTTGTTGGAAGTGTGGCTTTGATTTACGGCAATCTCCAAACCATCATGTACGCTTTTGGAACAAAGTGCTTTTTGAACGCTGGGCAGCACAATTAAGAGCGATAGACAGGCAATTTGTTAACTGCGGGAAGTTTGATTTTGATAGGTTGATATTGCTACATCAATTATGCCGTTTGATCGTCTCTAAAAGCCTAGCGCCAGACTTACAGAGTTATATATGCAGTATGTGTGCTCAACCAGATTTACAGCTGCTTAATACTAAAATCGCCTTTGAGCAGAGAGCGTTAGTTGAAAGGCATTATGTTATCAGTCTTGCTAAATGGTTACTGCTCAAATACCCAAAGCGGATTTTGCTTGCTGTAAAGAAGCGTGTACTCAGAAAAAATTGGTTGTATAAGGACTTACATGAATCACTCATACGCCTCACTAATTTTTAATAGGGATGAAAATATCTTCAGGTCCTCCAGATGTTGCAATCTGGCGCTTTTTGAGTAGTAGCCCCATTTTTACAAGCTTATTAAGCTTACTATTTCCATTTGGAGGAGAGAGAGCATGGAAGTGTTTGACAATTTGTGAAGTTGTAACAAACTCATGCTCTGAAATGTAATTCCAAAGTTCTAAATACTTTTCGAGAAATGAACCATCACTCTTTGGACCAATTATTTTAGTTGAATTATCGGGTTGTTGAATCAATAAGCAAATTTTGTAGTGGTACAATGCACCATAAAAAGTTTCTTCTAAATCGGAGTGCTCTAAATTTGTTAAAATGAATCCGATTCTTCCTCTGAAGTGCAAAAGCAAGTGGATTAAGCATTCTCTCCCAAAGGAAACATCAATAAAATCTAACCCAGCTAAAGACAGTTTTACAATTGTGCCGCATTTGTACATTTCGATCTTTTGACGAAGTTTTGCAAATGTGAGTTGGCCATATTTGACGCCCCTCGCTTTAGAAGGGTCTACATATGCACTAATCTCAACCATTTTAAAAGAGGGGGTATGTGTCATTGGTATTCTGATTTTAAGCAAGTAGATAATCAGAATAATACTATAAGCTTATATTTTGTAAATCAAACTGAAAAGTAAAGTGAGTTCCCAAAAGAGGGTGGATTTTTGAACTGGATCTATTCAGGACATTCCACGTTTTGAAAGTGTCTCTAACTTTTCTTTGTTCAAGGTGAATGTGTGATTCTTTGAGTCTGAGGTCAACACTAGCATTTAATACTAGAGCATTTTTTGCGCTAGATGTAAGACCCTGGCCCCTAAATGTGTCATGATGACGAGATATGCCTTTCTCAAACATCAGATTTAAAATTTGCTCATCTGACAAGTCTTGATGCTGGGGGTAATTTTGAACTATGGATGCTTTTATTGTTGATAGCAAACCAATACCGCTATCACATACAGTAATGACTCCCAAACTTCTGTTATACATTTGTGTCGCAGCATACCCCGTTAATTTGCTCTCACTGTGCTCATGAATGTTATTAATAAGTTCGGAAAGGATCGTTTTGACTCTATAAATGTACGACTTACGCACTTCATTAACGTTTGTCGAAAAATATTCGTGAAAGGGAGTCACTAATGCATCTAAATCTTCGGTATGTTCTTGGCCACAAACAATGGGTTCTATCGCACAGTAACTTTTGCGTTTTTTACTGCCCTTCGATAACGAATTTAGCTGTGGTGCGATTCTTTCGGAATATAGAATCCCATTTTTAGGTAAAAATTTGAAAAATTCAATTGTATGTAAATAATTTAGGAGTGGGCTCCTTGTCGACTGAAAATTTAAAGAAACAGTCTGGCCATTCTTATGTAACTGGCAAATTAAAGACAACATCCTTGTAACAGAATCTACTCTTAGTTTGGTATTGTAATGAAAAGAGAGCTCTATGAGGTGGTTATCGGTATATTGATTCGACAATTCTAAATCAAACTCAAGTCCTGTATACCATTTATTTTTAAAAATAATTTCCATAAATGCTCTCAACGAATACGCTGTTTAATAAAAATAATTGAAACAGAGCAGGATCAATACTATAGTGTGGATGTATAAAAAACATACTTGACAATAATGCTTACTAGATTAGAATTCAATGTCCCTGCGCTATTGGCAAGGTTTGTTATCGGAGATTGGGATGAGATTGGCTGTAAGAAGAAACAATTCAAGTAATGACAACAGAGAAGCTTCTTGTGGTGAACTTGATATAAATAGCTATCTGAAAGCTAGGGAAAAGGCTAGGACTAAAACTGAGAAGAAATTAGCGAATCTGAAAGCGAGTGGTCCCACGGTTAAAATGGGTTGGACTGATCCTATAGGATTAATTCGTTAAAGTTCAGCTAGCTAAGGAAAGCTAATTGTTGTATCAGTTAAAAAATATCAATTGCCGAGACAAAAGCGCTTTCTTTAGCCAGCTAATAGAGTGTTTGGCCCCTCCATCTTGTGAACGTTCACTTAACCCAACATTTGGATTAGATAAGCAAGTACTGAATCAATTCTATAACCTTCTAAACGGTAGAGAGTTGACTGTGATAGTTGAATCCGAGTACATCGATGGAAATTATTTGGATGATTATGCTTTTTATTATTCAAAATGCTTTGAACCATATGGTAGGTATTGCAAAAGAGTGCACTTTTTCCTATCTGAATACACCCAAGAAGAGTTTGATGAATTATTTTTCAGTGATGAAGGTTTCACTGAATTAGGTGCTTGTTATGCAGGCTATGTAGTAGCAAGGCCTATTCCAGAAGCATTTATTGGCAAGACATGCCTTAATATTCGTTTACTTTTACCTGAAAGCCTAAGTGTGTTTCCTACACTTCAGACTATTGAGGTAAATTTATGGGGTAGAAAACTCGATTTTATGTCGCTGCCATTTCAAGAGCAAGATGGTGTCGTTTCTGCGTGTGCTACGTGTTCATTGTGGTCAAGTTTTCACGCAACTGGAAAGTTATTTCATCATAGAATTCTATCACCCTACTATATAACTAAAAACGCCACAGCAACCAACCCGTTGCATACCAGAAACTTTCCTAATAAAGGGCTGACTCTTACTCACCTCGCTCACGCTATAAAAAGTGTCGGAATTGATTTTTTTCAAGCACCGTGCAGTGAGCTGCCAATAGAAAAATACTTGGGGAAAATTTCTGGTTATATGTGTTTAGGCATACCTGTACTGTTGTTTGGAAAGGTTATAAATAGTAACGGTAACGACATTGGGTTTCATGTCGTAAGTGTCGTTGGAGTTAAATATTTACCTGAAGGTGAATCAGGGATTACATTAGAGAAAGATTTAGGTAACTTTAATTTAGCCCAACGGTATGTAGAATCCTTATTTGTGCATGACGATCAATTAGGGCCATTTACAGAATACAAACTCAAACGCGGTAAAAAAACAAGATTCTTTTCCCCAAGCAGAGCAACAAGCCTCGAATTCCACTGTCCGAATGGTCAAATGTTCGTAGTGCAGCATCTTGTATTTCCGATTTATCATAAAATTAGAATAAGCTATTCGCAGATATTTGACTTTGTTTGTAAAATGAATGATGAGATATATAGTCTCAAGCTATTGAAAGGTTCTAAGAGCTTTTCATTTTCTTGGGATATTAATTTAACTAATTCTTCTAACTACAAAAGTAATGTACTTGAACGTGAAGATTTAAGCATTGAGCAAAAAAGAGCGGTTCTTATAAAGAACCTGCCAAAGTATCTTTGGGTTGCTAACGGTTCGAATGTATATCACGATGATGATGAGTTTGAAGTTGTGTTTGATGCAACGGGTATTCATCATGATACAAATGTTTGTTTCGTGCTCCCAACTCCAACAGCACTAAGCATCAAGGATATATACTATGCTGATGATGCTCTGCTGTTTAACAACCTACCGCACAAGGTACAGACAGTTATAACTAAAATATTATGATAGGGAAATGTTATGGGTCTAAGACTTGTTACACCTACAAAAACGCAAACAGATATAGAAGAAAGTGAACTGACAACTATCTATGGTAATCAAAATAATGTGGGACCAGCTTCTGCAAGTTCAAACCGGTATCTTGAAGCGCTTCGTTCATATATACCGATAGAACTCACTGGCGCTTATATTTTGTTTTGCAATGTATCAGAGTCATTTAGTACTACCCTGTTAATATTTGTTATGGTTGCTTTGACTTTGTTAGCACCAGCGTATACTTACCACCGCATAATGTCTGAAGATACCCAGATCAAATCGATACCTTGGTGGCAGTGCTTATGCACAGCCATATTTTTTATTGTATGGAGCTACGGTATTGGAGGTGCTTGGGGATATCTTAATCTTCATGACAGCGACTTTGCCTTTGTAATCACTTTAGTCGTCACATTAATATTGCCTTTAATCGGGCAAGATGAGCATGGTCGCCCAGTCTTATATCACTTCAAGTGATAGTTTATCGGTATTTGAATGGGACGTTATTTTAGTTACTGTTGATTCTCCCGAAATCACAATAACTAATATAAACAAGCCTACAAATAAAATAGGGCACTGCAAGAGCAAGCTTTAAACAACCTCTTAAATTTCAGTTTTTGGTCTTTGCAGTACGGTATTGAAGACTATCTGGATGTAATTGCACTTATTCTTTAAGTAAAGCATCATTTAACTTTAGGATATATAACGGAGTATTTGCACTAAACTCCTCCTTCACTCATCAGTATAGCAATTCGAGCGTAGATGGCTACTGTAGCTAGGGTCAAAGTAAACAGCGATCAAGCACTGTCCAAGCAGTTCATGACAACGAATACTAAAGTTAGTTCCAGTGTGGAACTCGCTGATTCCTGATACTTTGGCATGCAGTGTATACTAACTACTTCATGGGTTCATACTGAGCTCATTCGAAATACCACCATAATCCTTGTATTTTTCTCAAAGCTTGTTTTTTGCTACTACTTGTGACTTGTAGCAAGCTAGCAAAAATATGTATCCATATTTTTCTCTAAGTAGCATTCAGTTGTTCATAATTTGCACTTGCCATTTATTGAAAATATGCTAATTTAATATAAATATTTATCATTTTTTCACTAAATTTGGTGTATTTAATATGGCAAAAAATTTGCGTTCCAGTGCAGAAGTAGGCGTTGATATAGCTAATGTAATGGCAAGTAAAAAGTTGACATTAGAGACCTGTGCAGCTGCTTTTAATAGCAAATACAAAGTCGAAATTGATAAAGGGTTGAAGGCTGCAATGAATAAGGACTTTATTCAACGCGTCAAAACTAAGGATTTCAAGGTGGTGAGCAAACGGGTTGAAGACTTGTGCAAATTTTTGGGTGTAGATCCTTACGTGAACCAAAAACCTAAGAGATGCTTTGAGAAAGAGTTTGCTCAAGTTGAGCTAGTTATTAAGCAAAGGCCAGAACTTGAACCTAAGATAAAACAGCTACTGCACAGTATTACAGAGATTGTTGCAGTACAAGGAGCGTAAGTAATATGATTAATGATGGAATAAAACAAATAGATGTTAAAGAACCCAATTTGGTTCCTGAACAAATGAAATTTATTGATTTGTTTGCAGGACTGGGTGGTTTTCATACTGGTTTTGCAAATAGTGGATACGAATGCGTATTTGCATGTGAGATTGAACCGCATCTGCGAAAACTTTATAAAGAAAATTACGGTATTGAACCACATGGTGATATTACTAAAGTTGATGAGGCAGAAATTCCTGCTCATGATGTGATGTGTGCAGGCTTTCCATGCCAACCATTTTCACTCGCAGGGAAAAAGAAAGGTGCGGAATGCCCTTCTTCAGGTAAACTGATAGATCATGTAATACGAATTGCTAAACATCACACACCCAAGTTTGTTGTATTAGAAAATGTTCCTAATGTAATTACCATTGCTGAGGGGAGCTTCTGGGAGTATCTAACGTCCTCTTTTTCCAAGATTGGATACACTATTCATCACAAAGTGATTTCACCGGTAGATATAGGCATACCTCAAAATCGTAAACGCGTTTTTATTGTGGCTATTAGAAATGATCTTGATGAAGGTGCTTTCATTTGGCCAGAAACCGTTGAATGTCCACAAACGTCGTTGCTCGATATTTTGGATGAGCGAGCTGAACACAAGAAACTAGAAGTTGCAAAAGTCGAGCTATTAAAGCATTGGCAAAGTTTACTTGAGCAGTTGTCATTAGAGCGACTTGTTAGTACTTCAATTGTAGCGCCCGAGTTCGGTGCCACTTACCCTTTAGATTTCAGTGAGCTAAGTCTACATGAGATGACACAATATAAAGGAGCATATGGTGCAGACCTTTCTGAGTGTCAATCATGGGACGAAGTGATGGCAAAGATGCCTAGTTACACTAAAAAGAGTCGTGCAGTTTCAAACTGGTTAATCAGATCTGTCAACTTTTCGCGGGAGCTTTATCAAAGCAAACAAGAAGTTTGTGATGAGTGGGCAAAAGCAATTGATAAGAATAACAATAGTTGGCAGATCCTTGAATGGCGCGGTATGCATACTAATATGAATATATATGAGCATATAGTGCAGTTCAGAGCTTCAGGCATTCGAATACTTAAGCCAAATGTAGCACCCTCATTGATATCAATGACTCCTACGCAAATACCGATAATACCATCCCAAAACCGATATTTATCAGCACATGAAGCAGCAAAGTTGCAAAACCTTCATGAATTACCGAATTTACCAACAACAATCGTAGGGGCATTTAAGGCATTGGGCAATGCTGTTAATGCTAAAGTAATTGAACTAATTGCAAGTAATCTGAAAGTATGGAAAACTGCATAAGATAAACATTGTATTAACGTTTTTTAAAAGGATATTTCATGAGTCGAGATGAAAAGCGGGCCGGTAAACCATTCAAAGTAGATGTGTCGCCCGAAATGAGAATATACAAAATCTTACAACATCTGAATTACAATTTAGAAACTGCTTTCGCTGAACTAATTGACAACTCGATTCAATCTTTTTTGGATAAAAAGGCTGATATTGAAAAGTACTACGGAGAGTCATCTCCCAAACTTAAAGTAACGGTAGATATATCAACAGCAAAAAATCAAATTGTTATAAAAGATAATGCTGGGGGGATCCTTGGTGATGATATGGATAGGGCTCTTAGGTTAGGAGTTGATTTGGGAACTGTTCATTCTGCGGATAGTCTAAGCGTATATGGCATAGGGATGAAAAGCTCAGCAATATGGTTCTCGGATAACTGGTCAATTAGAACATCTGCAATAGGCGTTGATGAAAAGCTAGATTTTAGCTTCAATCTTGACGAGCTATTAGAAAATAATCAGACTGATGCTGAAGTAGTGCCCTCTGAAGCTGGCGTGAATGAGCACTATACTGAGATCGTTTTAAGAAATCACATTCGAAACGAAACAGCTGACCATTATCAGGACACAATTATTCCATTCATTGAGGAAACTTTTCACAAGTTTAGTAATTTTACTACGATTGAATTTTATTATGATGATGTTTTATTAAAGCCTAATTCAAAAAATTTGGAAACTTCAGTTCCTAATATTTTAGAGTATCCACGAGTAAATGGTCAGGGCCTAATTGACTCAAAGGTTCTAATTAAGTGGCTGTTGGAGCTGGACTTTATATATGAAGGACGTAAAGTACACGGGTTTGTTTCGATAAGGAAAAAGGGTAAATATGGACAACCAGGTATTAGGTTGCTTAGAAATAACCGTGTGATAGAAGGCACATCAATTTCGCCAAATTACCCAGATTCACTTTTGAAATCTAAGAACAAATTTACGGCTCAGAGGATATATGGTGAACTGCATCTGGATTCATTTCCTGTTGACTTCATGAAAACTAACTTCAATGAAAACCTTAAGGGTCTTTATGAGGAAATTCACAAGAGGATAAGTAAAGAATACTGGGTCAATCTGATATATCAAGCTGATAAGCTTCGTGTGAGAAATCTTCCAAAAAAAGAAAAAGAGCTTCTTCAAGAAGCTGAAAAACTCAAGCCAGCTGTAAATATAAATATGCTAGAGGAAGAAATGCTCAATGGTGGGCCAAGTAAACCAAAGCTTGAGGAGGGCACTGGTCCAGCTACTGAAATGCCTAACAAACCAACAACTAATGAACCTATTTCTACGAATTTGGAAGGTGAGCAAGAATCACAGAGTCCACCTAAAAGTGAGGCGGAAGGCAATGGTAGTAAAAATAGTGAAGCATCTGGTACACCTTTTCCTTTTGAAGTGAAGGAAGAAAATAAAATTGAGTTTTCAAACGAGTTAAATAAGTATTTAGCACAGTTAGATGGTAACAAGGCATGTCACTTATATGACTCTTTATGTAGGCTCTCTCTGAAGCAACACTCTGTTCTGATGTACATCGGTGCTTGGTCATTTCTTGAGATGTTAACAGCATTAGTTGGACGGAATACTCAAGCCTCGTTTGAGGACTTTTTAGGGACTAAAATAAATGAATACACTAAGGACAAGAAAGTTAAGAGCGAATTGAAAAAAGTTGTCGGTGACATATCGACTCGAGGGAACTGTACTAAGCATTCTGGAATTTTTTGGAATTATACAGCTATGGACTTAAAGCCTGCCTTTATCATACTTGAACCATTTATAATTTACCTTATTGAAAAGCATAAGGAAAAGATGAAGTTGGCTGAGGCTTCAGTTTAAATTTTAGCAATTGAACATTACGGGTGAGAGGGATGTCTAATTTTATCGACAACCTCTCATGTATCGAGTTCTTAAAGCACTTTGGTACTGGCAAAATAAAACACACAAGGTTGTCATATCAATTGTCTTTATATTTCAGTCTTCTATAGTTACTATTGGCTGAGCTTTCCCCATTTTTAAAATCACACATTAGGGTAATGTATTGACCTATTTCAGTGGTATAACGGGCTTTGTAGCCGCTAACTAGCGGCCCCTTTGAATTCCAGCATCCACCATCTGAAGAACTGTATTCAAGATACCAAGCCTCTTTGCCATCTTTAATAAAGAACCAACTGTGGCTGCTGTATTCACTTTCTGAAAATAACCCGTTGCGCTGTGATTTATGTGCGTTTTCCCATGTCGTAAATATTTCAAATTTATTACCAGTTTCAGAGATAAGTCTAAGTAGGTGCATTCTGTAAATATCCCACATAAATGTAGTACTCCTTACTATAGTGAAGACTTAATCAAAGCCTATCAAAGATAGAGCTCTTAAAATCTAACGGTGTTGACCATGTATGCTTCATGGTTTTAATCGTTATGTTAGGGATTGAGGGAATGTTTAACCAGATCCCTTTTTTTATTGCAAGCTGATGTAGTAAATTGTTCAGTCTCTGGTTAGAACAATACTCAAAGTTCTCGACATTAACTAATGCAACACTGCAATTTTCTTTGTTTCGCATCTCAAATTCAATCAGTGTATACCATCGGTTTTGATAGTGAATGTCCGCAATAATTACTTGCCGTCGGCAGTAAGAGCTTGAGTCCAAGTAAGACCATTGCCTTTTATCGGCAGGTTTTGTGAGCGGGATATACTCAATGGCTTCTTCTATGGGCCGTAGACGGGCTTTTACGCCCTCAACTTGAGTGAGTAGCTGGATGGCCTCTTCAAATGTTTCAAAGCTGGCAGGAAGGGCTTGACGACGTGTGCGGATTGGGTTTGCGTGTCCACGGCCAGTCTTTAGATCACCAGAATCACCTTGTCCAGTGCCAAGCTGCTTTGGTTCATCTTCTTTTGGCGCATAGCGTAGTGCGCTTATGTAGCGACATTGATCTTTTTTAGGCCTATCGACTTTTTTGCCCATGATTGCGCCAAATCGGTCGGTTGGTAATAGTACATGTTCATTGGTTTTGCTTTTATTTGGCTCATTTTGACTTTGAAAGGGCTTATCAGCATTTGACGTTTTATGCTTAGGCTGAGGAAACGCTGGTTTCTTATCACCATCATTGATTTCATTTTCTCCCTCGCCCTGATTATTGTTATTGTCTCTATCAGCCGTAAGGTGCTCAAAAGGAAATGGCGCTGTACAGTGCTCTATGGCCAATACTAGATATCGCCAGCCCCTTTTTGAAAGTTCATCTTTAGCAGGAATGAACTTACCTCTGACTTTTAGGTTACTTGAACCTGAAAATGGAAATGTACTTTGGGGATGAAGAAACTTCGTATTCAAGGAGTGTTTCATTATTGTGTCATGTGGCAGCGTAAAGCCTTCCCAAGCTTCTTTACATGTGAGTGCTCGTCCAATAACCCAACCATCTTCGTCCGAAAGGTGTTGCCTTAGATGCAGTATGCAGCGTCTCTCTCCCTCATCAAAGCCACACTTTTCGGTATTAATCACATTCTGTGGCTGATGTTTTAAATCGCCAGAAAAAACAATATGCGCCATATCTGTCGAAACAGCGTAATAGAAACGGATTAACTCCATAACAGGAACAAGTATTCCAAAGGGGTCTTCATCATGTTCAATGGCTATAAGGTTAGCCATAAACCCTTTTCCCGTTCGATAAGATTCGTACGGAATGAGGTTTTTATCCTCAACTTTATGATTTCCAGGGATGGATTGAGTGGTGTGTTCGGCGATATGAAGATTATGTAAAAGCTTTGTTTGACCAGCCTTGGCTGCTTGGCATTGGCCATTTAGCCAGATCGAACCGATAGATATAAATGGAAGCTGTCCAACACCAATTTTTATAACTGTTTGGTCATCATAATTTGTGACATGAGTGGAAGCGAGATGTTTAGCGGTGGAGTCTATGCTTTCATTTTGAATGAGAGGGCTTATTACGATTTGTAAGAAAGGTTCGGAGGGCACGTTTGGGTTTCGCTCAATA
The DNA here is from genome assembly GCF_001854475.1 of Pseudoalteromonas byunsanensis. Taxonomy (GTDB): domain Bacteria; phylum Pseudomonadota; class Gammaproteobacteria; order Enterobacterales; family Alteromonadaceae; genus Pseudoalteromonas; species Pseudoalteromonas byunsanensis. Next base: position 176,178 of record NZ_MNAN01000035.1, on the reverse strand, counting down.
GCGCCAAACCAATCGACCCTCCAATAACGATCGTCACAAGGAAATTCACTAATTTTAGGTATTCCTTGCGACATCTTTACTCTTCCTTACAGTACAAAATATCGTTGTAGTACAAAATAGCGTTGTTTAGTCGCGCTTAACGTTGTAACTCACAACTTCTTTACCAGCAGCTTGTTGGTCTGCGTGGTAGCTCGAACGGACGAACGGCCCACACGCAGCATGAGTAAAGCCAATCTCATCGGCGTACTCTTTTAATGCATCAAACTCAACAGGTGGCACGTAACGTTTAACAGGAAGGTGATGCTTTGATGGTTGTAAGTACTGACCAACGGTAAGCATGTCTACATTATGTTCACGTAAATCACGAAGCACTTCTTCTATTTCAGACATCTCTTCGCCCAAACCAACCATCAGGCCAGACTTGGTTTTAACCTCTGGGTGGGCTTCTTTAAAGCGACGTAACAATTCCAAAGACCACTTATAATCGGCGCCAGGTCTTGCCAACTTATACAAACGTGGTGCGGTTTCTAGGTTGTGGTTAAATACATCTGGTGGCGTTTGCGTCAAGATTTCTAGCGCCCGCTCCATTCTGCCTCTAAAGTCTGGTACCAAAATTTCGATGGTAATATCTGGATTGTGCTTACGAATAGCAGTAATACAATCTGCGAAGTGCTGTGCGCCACCATCACGAAGATCATCTCTGTCTACAGATGTGATAACCACATAACTTAATTTCATGTCTTTTATCGTTAACGCGAGTTTTTCAGGTTCTTCGGCATCCGGTTTAAGTGGGCGACCATGTGCAACATCACAAAATGGACAACGACGGGTACAGATAGCTCCTAGTATCATAAAGGTTGCAGTACCGTGGTTAAAACATTCTGATAGGTTAGGACAAGATGCCTCTTCACATACCGAGTGCAGACCATGTTTACGCATCGCTTGTTTGATACCATCAATACGCTCGCTTGATTTTGGCAGGCGGATCTTCAGCCAATCAGGCTTTCTTAGCATTTCCTGTCGTTCAGTTGGGAGTACTTTTACTGGGATCAATGCCATTTTTTCAGCATCGCGAAGCTTTACCCCTGGCTCCATTTTTACTGGTTTACTCATTCGTTTTCAAACCCTTCAGTTTGCTCAACATGCTGCGCATTAAGTCGCTTCAACATGTGTTTGACTAGCCCATTGCCAACCTCAACCATAGAGTCTGGGCCATTTAATTCACTGGTTTGTACCATATTCATACCGGCATAACCGCATGGATTAATTCTTAAAAAAGGCGACATATCCATGTTTACATTGAGTGCTAGGCCATGAAAAGAACAGCCGCGACGAACTCTTAATCCTAAAGACGCAATTTTACTTTCGCCAACATACACGCCCGGAGCATCAGCTTTGGCATAAGCATTGATATTATGCTCTGCTAGAAAATCGATGATACATTCTTCTAGCCATGTTACCAGTTCTCTTACACCAATCTTTAAGCGTCGCAGATTAAATAAAACGTACATCATCTGCTGTCCTGGGCCGTGGTAAGTTACTTGACCACCCCGATCTACTTTGATCACCGGAATATCACCCGGCGCTAATAGGTGCTCATCTTTACCTGCTTGACCTTGAGTGAACACAGGTTGGTGCTCAACCAGCCAAATCTCATCAGCGCTATTATCATCACGCTGGTCGGTATAAGTTTGCATCTTTTGCCAAATAGGTTCATAGCAACGTCTACCTAACTGGCGAACTATAACGGTATGTTGACTCATAATGATTCGGTAATCCGTTACAGTACGTAACGTACGTCTTCTAGTGAGCCAATCTCGTTATAGATCTGTTCAATATGTTCTTTTGATGTCACTGTTACCACTACGGTGATAGATTCATAAGTGCCTTTACTGCTTGGCTTGACTTTTGGTGCATAATCACCCGGTGCGATTGCCTGTAGTTTCGTCAGCACTTGATCCGTCAGGTTTACATTTGCAACACCCATAATCTTAAATGTGAATGGGCATGGGAATTCTAAGTACTCGTCAAACTTAGTATTTTTAACTGGCTTTACCAAAACGGTGTCCTCACAACTGGAACTTGCTTGTATCAATCACAAGCTTGGCTAATCGAGTTAGTGTTCTAACCCTGAATAATTGCGGCATTCTACCATTTTTGTGACAAAAAAAAACGCCTCCAGAGGGAGGCGTTTATTTATACTTTTTAAATTATTGCATGATCTGTAAACGTAGGTAGTCGTATATTTTGCTGAAAAAGCTACCTTCACCTACTTCTTCAAGGGTAACAAGTGGATATTGCGCAATTTCTTCGCCTTCTAACTGTAAAAACAATGTACCTACTTTACTGCCTTTAGCAAGTGGCGCTTCTAGGGTTTTGTCTAGCTCGAAATTAGCTTTCAAGTTTTTACGCTGTCCACGTGGGATAGTAATAGGAGTATCTTGCAAAATACCTAAAGATACAGTCTCTTTATTACCCATCCAAATACGTTGCTCTGCGAAGCTATCACCAGCTTTGTATGGTGTAATGGTTTCGAAAAACCTAAACCCATAGTTGAGTAATTTTTTACTTTCGACTTTACGCGCACGCTCACTGGCCGTACCCATTACAACCGCTATTAGGCGCATGTCATCTTTAACCGCTGAAGTAACCAAACTGTAGCCAGCTTCAGAGGTGTGGCCTGTTTTGATCCCATCCACTTCAAGGCTTGCATCCCACAGCAGGGTGTTACGGTTATATTGTTTTATACCGTTATATGTAAATGATTTCTCTTTATAAAGAGCATACTCATCTGGCACATCTCGAATTAAAGCCGCACCGAGTGTCGCCATATCGCGAGGTGTTGTGTAGTGTTCGTCAGTATCAAGGCCATGGCTGTTGATAAAGTGGGTATTGGTCATGCCCAATTTTTCAGCGTGAGCATTCATAAGATCTGCAAATGCACTTTCACTGCCTGCGATATGCTCAGCCATCGCAACGCAAGCATCATTACCCGATTGAATGATAATACCGCGGTTTAAATCATCAACACTAACCTGCTTGCCCACTTCGATGAACATTTTCGAAGACTCAGGAAAGTTTTTAGCCCAAGCCTTTTCACTGATAGTTACCATATCTGCGCCAGAAATATTGCCTGCGTTAATTTCTGTGCCAATAACGTAACTTGTCATCATTTTAGTCAAACTGGCTGGCGCTAATTTCGTGTCGGCTTCACCCTCAGCAATGACTTTGCCCGTTGTGAAATCAACTAAAAAATACCCTTTAGCGTTAACTTGAGGAGGAGATGGCAGAATCTGTGCATTAGCCGCAAAAATTGAGGCTGAACAGACAAGGCCGCAAAGTTGAGTGATAAATTTCGATTTTAATAAAGTCATTATGCTCGCAATTTTAATTTAGTTAGTCAGCGTCACCGCAATATTCTAAAGTTGTTGTTCACTATAAAGCAAGAAGGCTTGGCTAAATTGGCCTTTTCGCAAACTATTCAGTACTGATTGTGCCTGATTATCATCTTGCATTGGTCCTAAACGCAGCTTGTACAATCCATTTTCTAATGTGATGACATTAGTGATGGCCGTTTTTTGTTCAAGAGCGTGCGCCATTGTTTGTATTTTGTCTAATTGACTGCCTGCAGCCACTTGAATGTAGGTTAAGCGGGGCGCTTTTCTTGATAGGGTAATCGCCTCTACCTTAACTTTGGCTGTACCATTTAAGTGGTAACCTAGTTTGTATGCTGCGGCATAGGACAAATCAATAATTCTATCATCATGAAATGGGCCGCGGTCATTAACTCTGACAATTGCGCTTTTCCCATTATCTAAATTTGTTACTTTAACGAAGCTCGGCAGTGGCAAGGTTTTGTGTGCTGCGGTCATATCAAACATATTAAACACTTCGCCATTAGAGGTATGATAACCGTGGAACTTTCGGCCATACCATGAAGCAGTGCCTTGTTCTATGTAGCCGTGTTCATCAGACATTGGAGTATAGCGTTTACCCATGACCACATACGGGCGTCCGGTGCTGGCGCTCTTGGCTTCGTTGGTAACTATTGCATCTTGCATTTCTAGCTCGGTTGGCGCTCTTAGCGGGGCTTTGTCGTGCTTGATATGGTAACGGCTGCTGCATGCGCTGAGTAGCAAAAGCAGCATAATGCTCAAGCTCAGATGTAACTGCTGTTTACTCATGATTTTAAAAGCATCCTCTTATCTGTTGCGATAGCCATAATAATGCCAAATCCAGCCATTAAGGTCACCATTGAGGTTCCACCATAACTAATCAGTGGTAGCGGTACACCAACCACTGGCAGTAATCCTGATACCATCCCGATATTTACAAATACATATACAAAGAATGTCAAAGTAAGTGCACCGGCTAACAGTTTACTAAAGGCATCTTGAGCACGGACGGCAATATATAAACCTCGACCAATAATAAACAAATAAAGGCTTAATAATATCACTACGCCAAATAAGCCAAATTCTTCACTGAGGACGGAGAAAATGAAGTCAGTGTGGCGCTCCGGTAAAAACTCTAATTGTGACTGTGTTCCCTGTAACCAGCCTTTGCCCTCAACACCACCTGAACCGATGGCAATTTTTGACTGAATAATATGATATCCAGCACCAAGAGGGTCACTCTCAGGGTTTAAAAATGTTAAGACCCGCTGTTGTTGATAAGCGTGCATACCATAGTGCCAAAAAGCAAATCCGGCAGGTCCTGCCAACAGTGCAAATATACCGATGAGCTGCCAGCTCAATCCCGATAAAAATAGTACAAAAATACCCGAGCTGGCGATAAGAATTGAAGTGCCTAAATCAGGCTGCTCTTTAATTAGGACCGTGGGCACTATAACTATTATAAAACCGACGACCAGATTCCAAATAGAGGGGGGAAGTCGGTGTTGACCTATGTACCACGCGACCATCATAGGCACGGCAATTTTCATAATCTCAGAGGGTTGAAATCGAGTAATACCCAAGTCTAACCACCGTTGTGCACCTTTGCTGCTTACCCCCACAAACAATACTGCAATCAACATTGCTAGACCAACTAAGTACATTGGAATGACAATACGCTTTAACGTAATGGGAGATAGTTGCGCCATAAACAGCATTGCAATGATGGCGCCTGCCATGCGAGTACCATGGCGTATCATCATATTGACATCTTGGCCACTGGCACTATAGACGACGGTTAAACTGCCCACCATCATTAACATTAGGGCCACAAGCAAAGGTAAGTCTAAGTGTACGATTTGCCAAATTGTACGTCGATTGTGTAACGGGGTCATTGAGCCTCCGTATCAAGTGGATACGCAGAAAAGTAATAATCCATGATTTGCCTAGCGATTGGTGCTGCAATTGAACCACCACCAGCTTTTTGGTTTTCTACGATGATAGCAACGACTATTTGGGGGTCATCAAACGGGGCAAATCCTGTGTATACTGCGTTGTCTCGGTGCCGCTCTTTGAGCTTTTTAGCATCATATTTTTCGCCTTGGGCGATACTAACAACCTGTGCCGTGCCTGTTTTCCCTGCAGGATCATAGGTCACACCCTTGAAGGCTTTGTGGGCTGTACCTGAGGTTTTTGTTACGGTGTTATGCATGGCATCCAGTGCTATTTGCCAATGGTGTGGGTTTTTGAGCTGTACAGGTGGCTTTTCTTCTGTGAATAATTGAGTGATGTTTTCTTCCTGTCTGGCTACTTGCACCAAATGTGGCTGGCGGTGAACACCGCGATTGACCAAAATGCTCAATGAATTAGCGATTTGGATTGGTGTTGCTGTCCAATAGCCTTGACCTATACCGACTGAAATTGTATCACCTGGCCACCAGTTTTCTTTAAATCTTGCACGTTTCCAGTCGACCGTAGGCAATATGGCAGTCGTTTCTTCGTGGATATCAATACCAGAGAGATCACCAAAGCCGAATTGATCCATAAAGTCGGCTATCTTGCTTATGCCTAGCTTGTAGGCAATTCGATAATAATAGGTATCACATGACTCTTCAATTGCGCGGTATACATTAACGTGACCATGTCCCCAGCGTAGCCAGTCTCGCCATTTATGGTCAACGTTAGGAATTTGAAAAAAGCCAGGATCCCAGATCTCAGTTTCTTCGGTTACGATACCCTCTTCTAAGCCTAAAATAGCAAGATGTGGCTTGATGGTTGAAGCAGGGGCGTAGCGGCCTTGTGTAACACGATTGATCAGCGGTCTATCCTCATTGAGCAGTTTCTTATAGTCTTCGCTGCTGATACCGTGTACGAACAAATTGGGGTCATAGCTTGGGTTTGAGTACATAGCTAGGATCCCACCATCTTTTGGGTCGATAGCAATCACTGCACCACGGGTATCTTTTAAAGCGTGTTGGGCAATTTGTTGTAGACCAATATCCAGAGTTAACACCAAATCTTGCCCAGGAACGGGGGGCTCAACACTCAGAGTGCGTAGTACACGGCCACGATTATTAACTTCTACGCGTTGTGAACCGACTATGCCATGTAGTTGCTCTTCATAATATTTTTCAATGCCGCGCTTACCTATATCGTGGGTGGCTCGGTAATTGGTTGCCTGCCCATCAATTTCTAGCTCTGCAAGTTCTTTTTTGTTGAGTTTGGCGACATAACCAAGGGCATGGGTGAGTGTATCGCCATATGGATAATGTCGAGATAAACGCGCTTCAATACTAAAACCGGGAAATTTATGCTGATTTACGGAGAAAATGGCAACTTCCTGTTCATTCAAACGGGATTTAAGTACTTGACTCTTAAAACGACGGTTGTTGCGTATGTCTTCTAAAAACTCTTTGGTTTGCTGATCGGTGATGGGGATCAGTTTGCTTAACTGTTGCAAGCTCTGGGTTAAGTCTTCAACATCTTCAGGGACCACTTCTAGATTGTAAACAGGGCGGTTTTCAGCAAGCAAGACCCCATTTCTGTCGTAAATCAGCCCACGGTTGGGCGCGACAGGGATAACTTTGATACGGTTATCATTTGAGCGGGTTTTATAGGTATCGAAGTCTACAACTTGCAGGTTGTAGACATTCATCAACAAAATACCGATTAGAGAAACTACGAAAATAAAGCCAATAAATGCGCGACGGGCAAAGAGGTTTGCCTCGGCTGAATGGTCGCGGATCGTTGGCCTTTTTTTCAACATCGTTTAATAACTATTCTCTATGATATGGGTGGTTGTTGTTCAAGCTCCATCCACGATAGAGGCTCTCTGCAACAATAATTCGCACCAAAGGGTGCGGCAAAGTTAAATTAGATAATGACCACTTCTGCTCTGATGCTGCGATACATTCAGGGGCTAAGCCTTCCGGGCCGCCAATGAGTAAGCTTATATCCCGACCATCTAGCTGCCACTTTTGCATGTTACTTGCTAGTTGGTGAGTATCCCATGGTTTGCCCGTTACTTCGAGCGTAACGATACGATTACCTTTTGGGATAGCAGCGAGGGTTTTTTCACCCTCAACCTGTAAGATGCGCTTTATATCGGCATTCTTTCCACGCTTGCCTGCTGGGATTTCAATTAATTCCAGTGGCATATCTTTGGGAAAGCGTCGTTGATATTCTTTAAAGCCAGTTTCTACCCAAGCAGGCATTTTAGTTCCAACAGCAACTAACTGAATCTTCAAAGTTTAGCCCCAAAGTTTTTCAAGATCATAGAGACTTCTGGTTTGATCTTGCATGACATGCACAACCACATCACCGAGATCAACTAATACCCATTCACCAACATCTTGGCCTTCTTGCCCTAAAGGCTCTTCACCTGCGTGACGGGCTTCTTTTGCAACATGCTCTGCGATTGACTGTACATGACGTTTTGAATTGCCTGAGCAAATAACCATATAATCCGTGACTGAAGATACGCCGCGTACGTCTAGTTTTACTACATCGCGGGCTTTCATATCGTCAACTTTGTCCAAGGCAAAGTCTAAAAGTTGTTCAGAATTCAAGTGTATTTCTCTTCACTAAATAAAATAATCGGCGATTCTATCACAGCATACACGCTTATTCAGCATACAGGAGGTGCTCATTAATGTAGTTTATGACCTTTTCATTGAGTAAATGTTCCGTATTTTCTCTATTTTTTAAACGCTTACGTATTTCACTTGAGGCAGCATCAAATTTTTGCCCTGATAAAAAGTAGCACAATCCTCCCAATTTATGATGTAAGGCACTGCTGTCTAAAGTATGGGATTGAGCTAAATAGTCGCTGAGCTCTGTTGTTGTTGATAGTATCTCGCCCGGTCTTTGATATACCACGATGTGGCAAAGCTTGGTGATTTCTTGCCATTTAAACCAACTTGGCAGGCTGTTGAAGGAGTCCATGCCCATTAAAAATACCAACGGCGTATTTGGGTGTTCGACGCGACACTCTTGCAAACTGAGTAGCGAGTAAGAGGGTCCCTGTCTTTTGAGCTCTCTGTGATCTATCTTAAATTTGGGGTTATCTTTGGTAGCTAATAACAACATGGCTAAGCGATGTGTGTCGGTTATGCCTGGTTGTGCTTTATGTACAGGTACGGCACACGGTAAAAAATGTAATGCATCCAAAGACAGTTCATCAATACACTGTTTTGCCATGTTTATGTGGCCAAGGTGGATAGGATCGAATGTACCGCCAAATAATGCAATCATAAAAGTGGTTAGCTTAATGGTTGGTGAGGTAATGAAAAGTTAACTGGTTGGCAAAACGCCAGAGCAATATGTGCGAGTGCCTGATATGGAGTTACCATCTCAGCACGTTTATAAGCGGAATCAAATTGAGCCAGCAAGTTAACAAGGTTCTCTATTTGGGCCAGTGTTAGGCGGTCGAGTGCTTGCGATGTGTTTGCTTGCTGATTTTTCCATACCCCATGTTGTTTAAACAGCTGAGAGATATTCTGTCCCGACTGTAAGCCTTGTTTAATCGTCAGTAAGGTTTGAGCTTCTTTGTTTAAATTCCAGACAATACTTGCAGGTTCAACATTATCATCAGCCAGCTTAAGCATGACTTTAATGACTTGTTTGGCATTGCCACTGAGCAGCGCGGTGTTGAGGTCAAAAATATCAAACTTTGCTTGGTTTAGCAGCCCCATTAATACCTGTGACTGCTCGATAGGTTCAGACTTATATAATAAGGAAAGTTTCTCAAGTTCCTGATGTGTGGCCAGCAGATTACCTTCAGTCGCGGCGAGTAAACTGCGCTTCGCATCGCCCGCAATATTCAGTTTTAGAAGTCTACATTGGTCATCTAACCAACGATTCAGGTGATTGCCCGTTAACACGTAGCAGGGCACAAATAGGCCTTGTTTGTCTAGGGCCTTAAACCAAGCTGTGCGCTGAATATCCTGACCTGCTTTTGCGCCTTTTAAAATTAAGATTACGTCGGGGTTTGGGTTCTCACTCAGTGACTTAAATACTTGGCTGCCTTGGGTGCCAGGTTTTTGCTGGTTTAGATCAAACTCGATAAGGGTCCGTGCGCTAAACAGTGACATACTATTATATTGTGCAATAAGTTCTTGCCAGTCGAATCCGGGTAGCAGGGTAAATTTAATTACCTCATCAAAGCCTTGCTTTTTGGCTACTTGCTTGATCTCTAATACGCAATTAGCCTCTTGAAAAGGCTCTTCACCAAACACCATATAAAAAGGAGCTAGAGCGTGCTTTAACTGCGGGGTTAGTTGATTTGCGTAACAGCGCATTATAGTTGGGATAACTCGCGAACAATACGTTTACTGGCAAGCTGACGTAACTCGTTAAGCAGTAATTCAAGTTCTTTGGCTTTTGCTAGGGCGTTATCAGGGTCGTCTTGATAGTTTCTATACAACTCAAAACGTTGTTCTACAGGCTCTTGGTCTGGTCGAGTTACACGATAAGAAACGCCATATGCTAGCTGATACTGTGCAACCTGACCATTTTTAAACAAACTCAGTGTTTGGCGCTCTAAGGTATCACGGTATAGGTGTAATTGAACCAGTTGATTGTCAGCTGGAGCATCGTCGACCAACGTTACTTTGGCTTGTTGAAGATCATTGCTGAGTAACTCGTAGAGTTCGGCACGTTTATCGTCACCGCTGAGCACAATAGTGCGCATCTCAATAGGCAGGTAAGAGGCTTTCTTTAAATGAAAGCCACAGCCTGATAACAAAACACAGACTAGCAAAAGCGCTAATCCGTGTTTAATCAAAGCTCCAAGACGCATCTTAGTTAGCTACCACGTTGAGGAGTTTACCAGGTACGTATATCACCTTGCGAATAGTCTTATCATCGGTGAATTTAGTCACGTTCTCATCAGAAAATGCAAGAGCTTCAACTTGCTCTTGTGTTGCATCAGCGGCTACAGTGAGTTTAGCTCGAAGCTTACCGTTAACCTGAACAACAATCAGCTTTTCATCTTCTACCAATGCAGTTTCATCCACCTGTGGCCATGCCGCATCAAGAATATCGCTCTCATTACCAAGTTCTAACCACAACTGATGACACATGTGCGGCGTGATAGGCGCAAGCATGATTACCATTGCGTTGAGTGCTTCATTAGCTAGGGCAATATCTTGCTCGTCGTTAAGTGGCGCTTTTGCTAGCTTGTTTGATAGTTCCATGATTGCTGCAATTGCTGTATTGAACGTTTGACGACGAGATAAATCGTCAGTGACTTTGGCAATAGCTTTGTGAATTTCACGGCGCAGCGCTTTTTGGTTACTATTTAGTGCAGTAACGTTCAACTGTGCTTTACCTGCAGCGTTAACGTCTACAGCGTATTTCCAAACGCGTTTAAGGAAACGGTGTGCGCCTTCTACGCCTGAGTCTGACCATTCAAGCGTTTGCTCTGGTGGTGCCGTGAACATCATGAATAAACGGACTGTGTCAGCGCCGTACTGTTTAATAACCGTTTGCGGGTCAATACCGTTATTTTTTGACTTAGACATTTTACTCATGCCAGAAGAGAATACCGGTTGGCCATCTTCTTTGTGCCACGCTTTAGTGACACGACCTTTGTCATCCGTTTCTGTCTGTACGTCAGTTGGTGAGATCCAAATATCGCCGCCTTTTTCATCTTTACGATAGAAAGTATCGGCCAATACCATACCCTGACACAACAAGCGCTCAAATGGCTCGTCAGAATTAACTAGGCCAAAGTCACGTAACAGTTTGTGGAAGAAACGAGAGTAAAGCAAGTGTAAAATTGCGTGCTCAATACCACCAATATACTGATTTACTGGCAGCCAGTAGTTTGCAGCGCCAGGCTCTAACATGCCTTCGTCGTAGCGTGGGCTACAGTAGCGCGCATAGTACCAAGATGATTCCATGAAAGTATCGAACGTATCTGTCTCGTGGAATACAGGTTGACCATTCATTGTGGTTTTTGCCCACTGCGGATCTGCCTTAATTGGTGAAGTAACACCGTTCATCACAACATCTTCAGGCAGGCGCACTGGCAGCATATCTTCAGTTGCAGCCAGTTCTTGACCATTTTCGTCGCTTAGCATTGGGATAGGAGAGCCCCAATAACGCTGACGACTTACACCCCAGTCGCGCAGGCGGAAGTTTACTTTACGCTTACCAGCATTTTGCGCTTCTAGTTTGTCAGCAATGGCGTTAAATGCGGCATCGAAATCAAGCCCATCAAACTCACCTGAGTTGACTAACACGCCTTTTTCAGTGAAGGCTTCTTTGCTTAAATCTGCGACTAACTCAGAGCCTGCTTCTGGTGCAATCACTTGTTTGATCTCTAGGCCATAAGCGGTTGCAAATTCAAAGTCACGTTGGTCATGACCTGGTACTGCCATTACCGCACCTGAGCCATAATCCATTAATACGAAGTTTGCGACCCAAATTGGAACTTCCTGACCTGTTAATGGGTGAATGGCTTTAAAGCCAGTATCAATGCCTTTTTTATCCATGGTTGCCATGTCGGCTTCTGCAACCTTGGTGTTTTTACATTCTTCAACGAACGCTGCTATCGCTGCGTTGTTCTTTGCTGCCTCTTGTGCAATCGGGTGAGCTGCTGCAACGCCAACATAAGTCACACCCATGAAGGTATCAGGGCGCGTGGTGTATACCGTGAAAATGTCGTTGTTGTCTGCGCGTTTAAAATCGATTTCTAACCCTTCAGAACGGCCAATCCAGTTACGTTGCATGGTTTTCACCTGCTCTGGCCAGTCTTCAAGTTTATCTAAATCATCTAGCAACTCTTGTGCGTAGTCTGTGATTTTAATAAACCACTGTGGAATTTCTTTTTGTTCTACAATCGCACCTGAACGCCAACCGCGGCCGTCAATAACCTGCTCGTTAGCGAGTACGGTTTGGTCAACTGGGTCCCAGTTGACGGTAGACATTTTTTTGTAAACTAAACCTTTTTCATAGAGCTTTGTGAAAAACCATTGTTCCCACTTGTAATATTCAGGGTGGCAAGTTGCGATTTCACGATCCCAGTCGTAACCAAAACCAAGTTGTTTAAGCTGGTTACGCATGTAGTCGATGTTCTCATAGGTCCATTTTGCAGGGGCTGTGTTATTTTTGATTGCTGCGTTTTCAGCAGGTAGACCGAACGCGTCCCAACCCATAGGTTGCATCACGTTTTTACCCTGTAAACGTTGGAAGCGAGATACCACATCACCAATAGTGTAGTTACGAACGTGACCCATGTGCAGTCGACCACTAGGATAGGGGAACATTGAGAGACAGTAATATTTCTCTTTGCTCTCGTCTTCGACGACTTTAAATGTCTTGTTCTCTTCCCAATATTGTTGGACTTTTGACTCAATGTCTTGCGGGTTATATTGCTCTTGCATCTACGTTTCCAGACTTCTTGCAAATTGATAGAAAATTGCCCGATAGCATACCCGAATTTGACCCGCAATCACAGCACCTAAGGCGTAATTATTTTAGCCAATTGTTTGTACGTGAACGTATGTTTATCAGCGGGTGTAAGAACAGTGACATAGGGGGTAAAGGTGGCCCTAAATGGAATGCCTATTGGTGTCGCTACAATAATTGCAAAAATTAACGCAAATACTAAATGATATCCATAAATAGAAATGAGAGTGGTTCTTATTTCTATTGATCTTTGTTGATTTCCACCATACTATATCGCCGCTTTTTAAATCATTATTATTCTAAATCCAGCAAGGATACCCATGTTAAAATCGACTCTCAGTATACTAGCGGTTTCTATAAGTACAGCGGCTATCGCAGAGAACTCTCGTGTTGAAAACTCTCAAAATTCAGATATGGAACATGTTGTTGTTTCTGGAAGCCGAGTATTTGAAAGTATTGACGAGGTACCAGCCTCAATTACCGTCATCAGTCAAAAGCAAATCGAAGAGCACCTGCAGGTAAATCCCGAGTTGCAAAGTTTGCTGTCGCAAATCGTGCCGGGCCTCGCCCCCGATACCGGTAGTTCAAGCAATACCGGCCAATCATTGAGGGGCAGAGCACCATTGGTCATGATTGATGGGGTACCCCAGTCAACTCCATTGCGTAATGGCTCTTTGGGTATAAAAACATTAGACCCTAGTGCGATTGCGCGTATCGAAGTGATCAAAGGTGCGACCTCTATTTATGGTAATGGTGCCTCAGGAGGCATCATTAACTATATTACAAAACAGGCCAGAAGCGGTGAAAAAGCGAGTGGTGAAATTAGCTTGTCTAGCCGTTTTAGCGCCGTAAAAATAGCAGAGAGTGCCGGTGGACGAGTTGCAGGAGCCATTAACGGCCGCGTTGACCAACTTAGTTATTTAGTGACGGCCAGTTATGAAGAAAACGGGGTTCAGCGTGATGCACAGGGCGATATTCTTGGTTTGCAATATGGCCTTTCGGATACCGTGACTGAAAACTACTTCACTAAATTGGGTTATGACCTCGATGAAGATAAGCAAGTACAATTTAGCTACAACTTCTACAGCTCGCAGCAAAAAACAGACTTGGGTGATGTATTTGGCAATATGAATTTGGGTGAAAAGTCATATGCTATTCACATGCCCCCAGCCCAGCAAAAACAGGGTAAACCGCAAGGCCCTAAGGGCAATGAAAATGTGACTTTGAAATATACAGATCAAGCCATTTTTGCTAACACACAACTGACGCTTGATGCCTATAAGCAGGACATAGAGAATGTATTTTTCTTCTCACCTAGCCTTGCTAACCCAGATGAAGGTTATACGGGCGGCCAATCAATTATCCGCTCGGAAAAGCAAGGTGCTAGAGCAACGTTTAATAGCTTAATTGATTTTAATGACAATGTGCAGGCCACGTTTATCTACGGGGTGGATGCATTAAATGATGTTACCTCTCAACCACTCGTTGATGGCAGGAACTGGGTACCAGAAATGGATATGGACAGCCTTGCGGGCTATTTGCAAACCAAATGGATTATTGCTGATGATTTGGTGATTAAAGCGGGAGTTCGAGAAGAAAGCATAGATATTGCGGTGGCAGATTATCGTACTTTGAAGCTATGCCGCACGGCTGATACCTGCTCTGTGCCGTTTGATGTAAAAGGTGACACGGTTAATCATGATGCAACCACTTACAATGTGGGGGTAAAGTATAATGGTGATGACAAATTTAGCCCATTCGCAAGCTACTCACAGGGATCTGATATTTCTGATATCGGACGTTTACTGCGCAGCGCTACGGTGACAGACATTGCTAACATCCAAACTGAGGCATCTATTATCGACAGCTATGAAGTTGGCTTTAACTCTCAGCTCTCAAAACTTCGTTTTGAATTTGCCGCCTACAAGAGCACCTCGGAGCTTGGTACTATTAACAAGCTTAACAAGGTAACGGGTATTTATGAACCAGTACGAGCGCCGCAACGAATTTGGGGCTACGAGGCATTAGTTGATTACACCATCACAGCAACTTTGCAGCTCAATGCTACTTACAGCTATACAGAGGGAAAAAATACCAGCTCGAACGAGTACTTAGGTTCAAAGCATATTAGCCCTCCAAAGTTAACAGCCAACTTGAACTGGCAACCACAAGATGGCTTGTCGATGACACTAAGCTGGTTACATGTGGGTGATCGAAAGCGTTTTGAGAAAAATGACAAAAATGAATATGGTTTAGATCAAGGCCCTGTTGATAGTTATGATGTTTTAAACTTCAGCGGGCAATATCAATTTACCAATCACTGGCAAGGGTTCGTCGGAATTGAAAACCTATTAAATGCTGACTACTTCCCAGCACGTGCACAATCCTATACCTATGGTGGTTACAATGTCAAAGGATTAGGCACCACCGTAACATTGGGTATGAAATATCAATTTTAGCCTGTAACAGGGTTTACCGAATGTATTTGGTAAACCCTAATACATTGAATAGCATAACTGGTCTACACTTATCAAAAGAGGCATTTGATTAGGAGAGTGTAGCAATGGTAGATTATCAAAAATGGCTCAGTCAGTTTACTGATTGGCTAAAAGATGTAAAAGAGCATGAAGTTGATGATCTCGTTGAAAAGTTCATGGAACATCAACAAGCATTGAAAAACCTATCCCAAGAGAAGTTAGCAACATACAAACGCTACTTACGCCGAGATCTGGCTCACCTAAAAGACTACAACAAGTATTACGATGATTTAGCCTGGCAAGAACTTAAAGCGTCTATATGGTACGAGTTGGCACAACTAGAGGACAGAACCCAATTGGAATGGCATTCGTTGTTGCAGGATTTTGATCACAAAGGTACATACAAGCAAGGAGAATGGATAGCCATGGGGCAATTAGTATGTAAGAATTGTGGCAATAAATCGGATGTGTTTTACGCCAGTGAAATTATGCCATGTTCAGAATGCGGGCACGGTGAGTTTGTGCGAAAAGCATTATCCCCATAGAACCTAACCCAATAGTTGTTAGCGTTGAGAAATAAGAAGTTAGGAATGACCAAAAAAATATCGCCATTATCTACCGACGCGCTTGCGCCGTCGGTTTCTGTTACTCATGTCCAATCATGTATGCATAACCCTTACCCTGAGGCGCTTCCGTTCATCGGTCAACAACGAGCACAAAGCGCGTTGGATTTTGCTTTGGGTATGGAGTTGCCAGGGTACAATGTGTTTGTAATGGGGGAAGCTGCGCTTGGTCGTTTTACTATGGTAAAGGACAAACTTGAAGCACACAGTAAAACACGTCCAACACCAAAAGAATGGCTCTACGTTAATAACTATGATGATCACCGCGAACCTATCGCGATGTTTATGCAAGCAGGTCAAAGTAAAGAGCTCGCAGATGACATAGACGAGTTTTTAGATGAGGTTGCAGATACCTTCCCTGCGGCATTTGATAACCCAGGTTATCAACGTAAGAAAAAGTCGATAGATAGAGATTTTGACAACAAATATAATGCAGCACTGACTGCGGTTGAGCAATTAGCTGCTGATAAAAGCGTGGCTCTGCTTGAGGAGAGCAATTTAGTGGGTTTTGCGCCTGTTGTGGACGGAAAACAATTAGATGATAACGAATTTGCAGCACTGGATGAGCACCTTCAAGCCCACTTCATTAATGCCATTGAAGGGTTAGAAGATGCATTGATTGAAGCTCTGCTCGAACTACCACGCTGGAAACGCGAATCATCAGAAAAGTTACGTAATTTAAAAAAATCCACCGTAGAGATGGCTACCAAGCCACTATTGAGAACCTTAGAGCATAAGTATGCTAGCCACATTGGTGTAGTGCGTTATCTTAAGGATTTGCGTACAGAAATCGTAGATGCCGTACTTGAGTGGTTGGACGATGACGCAAGCAGCGATGAAAACAAAGATGATTTTGACGCAAAGGGGATGCTGAGTGACTTTTTTGCGCCAAATATTCTGGTCGAATATAAAGACGATGATCCGGCTCCTGTGGTGTATGAACCTAATCCGACCTTTGGTAATATTTTTGGTAAGGTGGAGTATGCGACATCGCAAGGTACTTTGATCACCAGTTATCGTTCAATTCAAGCCGGAGCGCTGCACCGAGCAAACGGTGGTTATTTGATAATGGATGCTGAAAAAGTCCTAGCTAATCCTCAGGTTTGGGATGGCTTGAAACTGTCGTTGAAAACTCATCAGATCAAAAATGATTTGCCCTATCAGGATAATTCAGTTGGCAGCAGTTTCACTTTAAAACCTCAGTTGATCCCATTGGATGTAAAAATCATTTTGTTAGGCTCGCGAGACTTGTACTACACCATTGGTGAGTATGATGAGGAATTCGCTGAGCTGTTTAGAGTGTTGGCCGACTTTGACTATTATCTGCCAAGCTCCGACAAAATGCAGTACCAGTTTATTAGCAAAGTACAGGATTATGCTTTGCAGACGCTCAATTGTACCCTTACTGCTGAGGCATTCGCTCGCTTACTCAAATTTAGTTATCGACAAGCTGAACATCATACTAAGTTGTCGGCACGTTTTGCTGATGTGTTGGAGTTAGTGGCAGAAGCCAGCTTTTATGCGAGACAAGATGAAGTATCGCAAATCAATTCAGAACATATTGATGAAGCGATTGCAGGCAAGCAATATCGCACCGGTCAATTGAGTGAAAATATGCTCAGTGACATCCAAGAAGGCCACACACTGATAGCAACACAAGGTAAAGCGGTAGGTAAAGTGAATGGTCTGACTGTGCTACACATTGGTGACACTGCATTTGGTACACCGGCACGGATAACTGCAACGGTATATGCCGGGGCTGACGGTGTGATTGATGTCGAAAGAGAGGCTGAGTTAGGTAAAGCAATTCACTCAAAAGGGGTGATGCTACTTACCGGTTATCTAGGAAATAAATATGCGCAAAATTTTGCGCTGACGCTCAGCGCGAATATCGCTATCGAGCAGAGCTATGGTTACATAGATGGAGATAGCGCATCGTTGGCCGAGTTATGTGGACTGATTTCTGCCATTACGCAACTACCCATTAATCAATCATTGGCATTAACAGGTTCAATTAACCAGCATGGTGAAGTACAAGCAATCGGCGGAGTAAATGAAAAAATCGAGGGCTTTTTCAAACTCTGTAAGATGCGTGGTTTAACGGGTGAGCAAGGCGTTATCATACCTAACTCTAACCGCGTTAACTTGGTATTAGATGATGAAATAGTGGCGGCTGTTGCCACTGGCCGTTTCAATATTTATGCAGTTGAAAGTGTAGATGAAGCGCTGACTTTACTGATGGATAAACCTGCTGGAGCTATACAAGATGGCAGTTATCCAAAAGACAGTATCAATGGCTTGGCACTTGAGCGATTGCAGCATATAGCCAATGTGGTCAATGGTGAAGATAAAGATGAAGATAAAGAAAGCGAAAAAGAGAAGGACGCGTAATGTCGACCACAAACATAATTTTACTTGTCGTAATTTTGGTGATGGCAGCTCTTGTATACAAACAGTCTAAACAGCAGAAGCAATCGGCACAGTATAATCGTAGCGCTGCACAGACGTTCTTAGAGCAAAATGCCGACAAACCAAATATCAAAACAACAGAATCTGGCTTGCAATACGAAGTGCTCACTGAGGGGAGTGGAGATACACACCCAACGGCGACGAGCAAAGTTAAGGTTCATTATCACGGTACACTTTTAGATGGCTCTGTATTTGATAGCTCGGTACTGCGCGACAGCCCGATTAGCTTTGCTTTAAATCAGGTTATTCCAGGCTGGACTGAAGGCGTACAGCTAATGAAAGTAGGTGATAAATATCGCTTTTTCATTGGTCCTGAGTTGGGATATGGTGATAGAGCAGCTGGTAAAATTGAACCAGGTTCGCTGTTGATCTTCGAGGTAGAATTACTGGCAATAGAGTCTTAAGTAAGCTTTAAGTGACATTTTGTGAAATAAAAAAGCCTGAGCAAGTCTCAGGCTTTTTTATTATGGATAGGTAGGGCATGCATACCAGATATATTTTGCAGGTTTTGGTCTAGCCTAACTTTTGCTCTGCTAAGCCCTCTTCGTTTAGCACCACGGTCTGTGCACGCTTGAAGAAGTTAAAATCGGTGGCGGTAGCACTGGTGTATGCGCCCATCATGCGTGCCACGATTAGATCACCGTTGGCAAGTTTAGGGAGCATAATGTGCTCAGCAACAACATCTATGCTGTCACAGGTAGGCCCTGCCAACACGCTTGGATAGCATAGGGTATCCTGATTTACTGTGACAATCGGATAATTTGCTTCATCAAACATTAAGCCGCTGAATGAACCGTAGATTCCATCATCTAAATAATACCAAGTTCTGCCTTCGCGCTCTGCTTGACCCATTACCGAAGCAACACTCATCACAGCAGGTGCAACAATGAAGCGTCCAGGCTCTGCAAGCACTTGTACAGTTTCAGGTAAACTTGCTAATGCCACGTTTATCGGCGCACAAAACTCATCAATAGGCATCACTTGTTTCGCGTAGCTAACAGGGAAGCCGCCACCGATATCGAGTGTACTCAAAGCCGGTAAACCCAATGCCACGACTTTTTCCATTACTTGTTTGCATGCCAAAATCGCATCTACATATTTTTGTGGGCTACTGGTTTGCGAGCCAACATGAAATGATAAGCCTTTAATACGAATACCTAACTGCTTAGCCTGTGCAATGATGGTAATTGCCTGTTCAGGGCTACAGCCAAACTTTTTCGACAAATCAGCGAATGCTTCAGCGTTTCTAAAACTCAAGCGTACTAGCAGCTCGACTTCATCTTTATAAGAGATAAACTTATCAAGTTCATTTAAGTTATCTACCACAAACACAGTGCAACCATATGCTAATGCATCGCGAATATCGCTATCACGTTTTATCGGGTGCGTGTGAATGGTTTTTTCCGCGGGTACGCCTTGGTTGGCAACCAAGTCCACTTCACCGCTGGTGGCAAGATCAAAACTAGCGCCTTCAGCGAGTAAAGTACGCACCACGGCTTCATGCGGAAGTGGTTTAAGCGCAAAGTGTAAAATTACATTAGGCAGCGCAGCGCAAAGTGCACGATATTGCTGGCGTACAACATCGCAGTCTAAAAGTAACAGGGGGGCACCAAATTGAGCTACAGAAGCTTCAATAAGTTGTGTTTCTTCAACGCTAAGTGCTGAAGGTGAAAAAGCAGAAAAATCCAACGCCGAGTTAGCCATAAGAGCCTCCAAAAATAGAAACAAACTTTCCAAACTATTCGAAAAGTTGAGCGTCAATAAGCGCGTAAATACGCAGTCAAAGTCACTCTTGGATAGTTGCTCTATCGCCTTGCCACACTCTGGGTGTGATGTACTCGGATTGGCTATCATCAAGAAGCAGGTGGATATTAGTTGTAGTTTTTTTATGACGCAAGAATTATTTATATAAATTTGTGTTTATTTTTAAAGTTCTTATTTATCATGTAGATATTAATTGTTGTGCATACCTGAATGATAGATGATGCTCATCATTTTAGCTCTTAAGATAGACAACCGTCTTCCTACCTTGCTAATTTGTCGTACTCTCTATACCTCTATTTAAGGAAAGCTGCGTGAACAGAGTTGTTCTTGTCACAGGAGCCAGTCGCGGTATCGGTGCGGCCACAGCAATCAAATTAGCAGCGCTTGGCTACAAGGTTGCTATTAACTACAAAGAAAACGGACAAGCGGCCAATGAGGTTAAGGAACATATCCTTAAAATGGGCGGTCAAGCTGCTATATTCCAGGCTGACATTATTGATGAAAATGCGGTTGTTACTTTGTTTTCAAAGATAAAATCTGAGTTAGGCGCGCTGAGCCACTTAGTCAACAATGTGGGTATACTCAAACCCCAAATGCGCGTAGAGCAGATGACAGCTGAGCGAATAAACTCAGTCTTAATGCACAATGTAACGCCTTACTTTATATGTGCTCGTGAGGCTATTAAGCACTTTAAGGCGCATCATGAACCTAATCGCTGTGCCATTGTTAATGTATCCTCAGCCGCTTCTAGACTTGGCTCAGCCAATGAATACGTCGATTATGCCGCTTCCAAAGGGGCGATAGACTCTTTTACCACGGGGCTTTCATTAGAGCTTGCTGCATATGGTATTCGCGTAAACTGTGTGCGACCTGGTTGTATTTATACTGATATTCATCGAGATGGTGGAGAACCCGATAGGGTCGAGCGTCTAGCATCTTTACTACCACTTAGGCGAGGTGGCACCAGCGAAGAAGTTGCTAATGCCATAGTTTGGTTGCTCAGTGAAGAGGCCAGTTATGTGACCGGCAGTTTTATCGATTTAGCTGGGGGAAAGTAGCGACGAAAGGGGCTGTGATAGCACCTTATAGTAGTAGCTAGTAGCATTAAATTGACCACCTGCATCGCTAACAAAGTTTGGGATCTCCCCCGATTTTTGATAATTGAGTGCTTGATAAAACAATTCTGACTTATCGCCAGTTTGTGTATCCAACACCAGTAGCCTAAACCCTTGTACGATAGTTTGTTGCTCTAGGAATTGCATTAACTTACGCGCAAGTCCTTGCCGTTGCGCTTTAGGGTGCACCAGTAGCTTTTCTATTTCAGCACGGTGAGTCCCATTTTGTTTGTAGCATGGCACGAGTTGCACACAAGCCAGCACGGTGTCATCTGATAAAATAGCGTATAGGTGACGTTGCTTTAAGCGCAACTCATTATTAGTTCGATGCCAATACTGTTGCAATAAATCAGTTTGGGCTGGTTTATAAAAGCCAAGCGATGCACCATCATTAATACATGCGCCAAGTAGTTCAACCAATTGTGTGAACAAGGAATCAACGCAGGTCAGCTCAGTGACCTGCAAATGTGAAGTCTTCATGCGCGTTGTAACCCTTGTAATGATTGCTCTACATCTCGAAGGTGTTGCTCTAATAATTGTTTGGTCGCTCTTAGGCGCTCACTTTTTTGCGTTGGTTTAGCTTGGGCCAATCTCACTGCTCGATAAAGCGAGCGTTTTGGTAGGGCGTACTGCTGTGCCGCCTCAGAAATAGAAAACTGTTCACTTAAGACTTTATGCACGGCCTCAAGCATTAGAGGATGTTGCAGTGATAGTGATCTCATAGCTTTCTCCTTACACCTCTAACAGGGTGTTTCACATCGTGAATTTGCCAAATACTGATGTCTAAATGCCATAATAAATATAGGGTTTGATATAAATCGACCATAATAACCACCTTCGCTTGTTGTGATTGATAGATACCATATAGGAAGAACTGTACCAACTTTTTATAATTAATAAATTCAGTAGGTTACGGTTTTAGGTGTAAAAGTTAATGGCTGGATTGCACCAAAAGGGTAGTTGCTTCATGGTTATATGCACTAACGAGAGGCACTGACTTTGATGAATAGCACAGAGCAAGTGTGTGATGATTTGCCCTAAAGTAAATCCTGCTCAAAGCGGTTTAGAAAGTAAGCTCTTATTCTGCATAGTGCTACACTCACGGTCAGTAGAGCAACAATGAGCCAAACTGGTTTTTGGCCGTATTGGCTAAAAAAACTGTAACCGGAAACTAGTTGCACGTCAGCCTTGAGTACATCTGAAGTAAATTGTGCAATTGTCAATTGTTGTTCTGAAACCGGATCGTAAACGCCGGTAATGCCATTGTTCGTTGCTCGAATAAGGGGCCTTTGCAATTCAAGTGCACGCATACGTGCAATTTGCATGTGTTGATGTGGGCCATGGGAGTCGCCAAACCACGCGTCATTACTCACCGTAAATAAGATATCCGACTGTGTAGTAAAGTTGTCTCTGACCAATTCACTAAAAGCAATTTCGTAACAAATAGCAGGAAGAATATGTAAACCATTGGCGATAAGATTGCTCTGGATACGTTCTCCACGGGTAAACGATGACATGGCTAAATCAAAAAGTGGGGCAAGTGGCCTGAGAAGACTTTCAAATGGCACAAACTCACCAATGGGTAGCAATTGATGTTTTTGATAGCGATTGGGGTGTAAGTATTGGTAATGCCCTTGGCTATCTTCCTCATGCTGTTTCCCTAGCACAATCAAGGTATTGTAAACAGTTTTGCTGTTTAACTGATAGTCAGGAATGCCTGTTATTAAGGCGGTGTTATTAAATGCAGCTGCTTTATCTAAGCCCACCAAGAAAGAGTTAGCAAAATCTTCTATTTCAGGAATGGCGGCTTCAGGCCAGAGCACTAAGTCAACATCATGCCAATGTGGGCGTGTCATATCGCGATATTTAGACATGGTTGGCCAAAATTGCTCAGGTTCCCAGCGCAGGCTTTGCTGGATATTACCCTGCACTAAGAGGGTGGAGATATGTTTATCAGAATGTTTTGGTTTATCTAGTAGCGCATCGGTGGCGAACAGCAGTAACAAACAGCTCGTCATAAGGATTGCAGGCGTGGCACTGCGTTTTTGCCAAGCGTAGTAAATACAGCCACCGATTAATATGCATAGTAGCGTCAGGCCAAACTCGCCGATTAATGGCGCCAGAGTATTTAACGGGCTATCTGTTAGTGTGTAACCAAAGCTAAGCCAAGGAAAGCCTGTTAAAAGCTTTCCTCGCAGCCACTCAAAAACAGCAAAGCCGATAATTAACATGGCGACACGCTGCCAAGGCTTACCTACAAACCGACTAGCGAGGGTAAAAGCTAGCATCGGGTATAGTGCTAAATAAGCACACAGTAAAGCCATGAGCAATAAAGAAACAGGTAATGGTAGGCCACCATATTGAGCAATAGAGACATGTACCCAACTAATACCCATCGAAAACCATGCGAAACCAAAGATAAAGCCGTATTTGGCTGCTTGCTTAAGGCTTGGAGTATCTGTTACATAGCAGGCTATGGCAATGGCGATAAATGTCAATGGCCAAGCATTAAATGGCGCATAGCCAAAAGTAAGAGTAAGGCCGGCAAGTAATGCCAGCCATACGCTTTTGTCTCGCACTAAGGAAAGTAGGTTACTCAGCTTCGTCGTCGCCATCTTCAGTTTTTGGCACAGTTACTTGTAACTGAATAATGCGGCGGTTATCAGAGTTAGTCACCTTAAATTGCAGTTGTTCTATATCGATGGTTTCACCACGGCTAGGCATATGCCCAAACGCATGTAGTATGATCCCACCAATTGTGTCTGCCTCTTGGGTGTCGTAACCTGTTTTGAAGAACTCGTTAAACTCATCCAGTGGTGTTAAGGCTTGTACTACGTACACATGCTTAGACAACTGGCGAATATCTTGTTGTTCCTCATCATCATCGTGTTCGTCTTCGATTTCACCTACAATGATCTCAAGGATGTCCTCAATGGTAACCAAACCCGAAACACCACCATACTCATCGACAACGATGGCCATATGATAACGCTTTTGACGAAACTCGTTGAGCAGAGCATCAACTCGTTTGCTCTCAGGCACCACAATTGCTGGTCGTAAATACTCTTTAATTGCAGGTAAATATTCGTCTTTATTCAATATTAATGGCAGCAAATCTTTAGCCAGCAAAATACCTTCAACATGGTCTTTGTCTTCACAAATCACAGGAAAACGTGAGTGAGAAGATTCCACCATGGTTGGCAGTTGTTGTTCAAGTGATTCATCTACGTCCAGCGTGATCATCTGTGAGCGTGGGATCATAATATCGCGCACTTTAAGCTCAGAGACACCTAACACACCTTCCATCATATCCTTTGTCTCAGGGTCTATAAGACTTCGCTCCTGAGCATCAGCAATGACTTCTACCAACTCTTCTTTGTTTTGGGGTTCCCCTTGCAGCATCTGTGTGATGCGTCCCAACCAGGTTTTGCCAGAAGAACCCTGGCTACTCTGCGAGTTATCGTCGCTCATTGTCGTGTTTTACTCCATAAAATAACAAATTGGATAATGATGCTATTTGACCATTAAATAATTACAAATCATCGCGGTAGGGGTCACTTATCCCCAACTGCGCTAAAAATTCTTTTTCCAGACTTTCCATTTCCATGGCGTCCTGTTCATTTATATGGTCAAAACCAAGTAAATGCAAGCAGCCGTGGATCACCATGTGGGCAAAGTGCTCATGAAAAGGCTTTTCCTGCTCAATGGCTTCGAGCTTGACAATGTGAGGGCAGATGATGAGATCACCGACTAGTGGTAGCTCGATACCGGGAGGTGCTTCGAACGGAAATGATAGCACATTGGTGGGCTTATTCTTGCCGCGATACTGATGGTTCAGTTCTTGGCTTTCCTTTTCATCGGCGATACGAATAGTTAACTCAGCATGTTCAAGATAAGGAGACAATGCTTTGTCAGCCCATAGCTCAAATTGTTGCTCTGAGGGTAAATCATCAAACTCACAGGCAATTTGTAGATCTAACTCAACGCTCATCAGTCTTGCTCTTTTTGTTGTTTAGCCTGTTTAAAAGCTTGTTCTTTGAGTGCTTTTTCTTTGCGCTCGGCCTCTTCTTTTCTCTCGTATGCTTCGACGATACGTGCCACTACGGGATGACGTACCACGTCATGTGACTTAAAGAAGTTAAATGAAATCTCATCCACATCGCTGAGCACTTCGATAGCATGACGTAACCCTGAGCGAGCACCACGAGGCAAGTCAATCTGTGTAATATCACCCGTGATAACGGCTTTAGAGTTAAAGCCGATACGGGTTAGAAACATTTTCATTTGCTCCGTTGTCGTGTTTTGACTCTCATCAAGAATAATAAATGCATCGTTGAGTGTACGTCCGCGCATGTAGGCAAGAGGGGCTACTTCGATGACATTTTTTTCAATCAAACGCTCTACCTTTTCAAAGCCAAGCATTTCAAATAATGCATCGTAAAGTGGGCGCAGATATGGGTCGATTTTTTGTGTTAAGTCGCCAGGTAAAAAACCTAATTTTTCACCGGCTTCTACAGCTGGACGAGTAAGCAAAATACGGCGAATTTCCTGACGCTCCAATGCATCAACAGCTGCGGCTACTGCAAGATAGGTTTTACCTGTACCAGCTGGACCAATACCGAAACAAATATCATGAGTGAGAATATTAGCAACATACTGGCTTTGGTTAGGATTGCGAGGCTTAACAACGCCACGACGTGTTTTTATATAGACTTCTTGGTCCCAAACCGCAGGAGCATCCTGTTCTAACACGTTCGCTTCGCTAATTGCCAAATGAACATTGTCAGGCTCTATTTCATTGACTTGGCCACGAACAGGCTGAGTGTCAACGTACAAAGACTTCAAAATATCCATTGCGGCTTTGGTTTGCACAGGCTTACCTGTTACTTTAAACCAATTATCGCGATGGGCGACTTCTACCCCTAAGCGGCGCTCTATTTGTTTTATGTTTTCATCAAATGGACCACACAATGATGAAAGACGATTGTTGTCGGCGGGTTCTAGGTAAAATTCAATATTTTTTAACTGACTACTCAAAATGGCTTCCTATAACAAGTACGCCAGCAAAGGCTGGCGTAATTAATCTGACTATGGTGTAAATGTTGTTACACCCAACTCATCAGCTTCAGGCTCTAGCGGGGCACGGTTTAATATATCAGCCGGTGCCACGTCTTTACGTAAGTTCATTTCTGATTCTGTACGAATTAACTCCCCACGTAAAGAGTTTGGCAACGCTTCAGTTATACGCACATCAACAAACTGACCGATCACCGAATGTGGACCTTCAAAATTAACCACGCGGTTATTCTCGGTACGACCACGCAGCTCCATTGGGTTTTTCTTCGATGGGCCTTCAACTAGAATACGCTGTTCGGTATCAAACATTTTGCGGCTGATGTCTTGTGCCATTTGGTTGATACGATTTTGTAGGATGTACAAACGCTCTTTCTTTTCTTGCTCAGTGACATCATCAGGTAAATCAGCAGCCGGCGTACCTGGGCGCGCAGAATAGATAAAGCTAAAGCTCATATCAAAACCAATATCATTGATAAGGTTCATAGTGGCTTCGAAATCTGCAGCTGTTTCACCAGGGAAGCCAATGATAAAGTCCGATGACATACTTAAATTAGGACGAACCTTACGTAACTTACGAATGGTCGACTTGTATTCAATTGCCGTGTGACCACGTTTCATTAGATTTAAAACACGGTCAGAGCCGCTTTGTACTGGAAGATGTAAATGGTCAACCAACTCAGGTACATCAGCGTATGCTTCAATGATATCCGGTGTAAATTCAACTGGGTGAGATGTGGTATAGCGAATACGGTCAATACCATCTATTGCAGCAACATAGCGCAATAAGTCTGAGAAATAGCAGATTTCACCATCATGGGTTTCACCTCGGTAGGCATTTACGTTCTGCCCAAGTAGGTTTACCTCACGTACACCTTGTTCTGCCAATTGTGCTACTTCAAGTAATACATCATCAAGCGGACGACTCACTTCTTCACCACGTGTATAAGGAACCACGCAGAAAGTACAATACTTTGAGCAACCTTCCATAATCGATACGAACGCACTTGGGCCTTCTGCCTTAGGCTCTGGTAAGCGGTCAAACTTTTCAATTTCTGGGAATGAAATATCGACCACAGCGCCTTGCTTGGTTTGGACTTGCTTGATCATTTCCGGTAAGCGATGCAGTGTTTGCGGGCCAAACACGATATCAACGAAAGGAGCTCGCTGGCGGATAGTGTCACCTTCTTGTGATGCCACACAGCCACCAACACCAATCACTAAGTCTGGATTGTCGTCTTTTAATAGCTTCCAACGACCTAGTTGATGGAATACTTTCTCTTGCGCCTTTTCACGAATTGAACAGGTATTGAGTAAGATAACGTCTGCTTGCTCGGCTTCTTCTGTTAATTGGTAGCCATTAGTGGCATCCAGTAGATCAGCCATTTTCTGAGAGTCGTATTCATTCATCTGACAACCCCAGGTTTTAATATGCAACTTTTTACTCATTGAAATATTGCCTCGTTTTCAATTCGGATCTAATGCACAACGTCGCGCAATTCATGTTTCGCTATGCAATAGCAAAGCTTAAAGGACGCGTATTTTATATGACCTAGGGTCACTAGCCAAGTATAGTTTTTAACTTTAAAAAACTGGATCAAGGTTGAGCGTATTGGTGTGATTACAAATGGGCAAAAGGGTATGACTTAAGATACAATTCTGGTGGTCTAAACTATGTAAGGCAAAGCTTATGAAAAACAAGGTCGTGATTGTTGGTGGTGGCATGGTTGGTGCCGCGGCAGCGGTAAAATTGGCTAAGCAAGGCGCACAAGTCACGGTACTTGAGCAGCACCCACTGGATGCGCACAGTGTGCTAGGCGATCCGCAGATTGACATTCGTGTTTCCGCAATCAATCGCTTTTCAGAGGCTTTGCTTGACCAGTTAGGTGCGATGCCATTACTCAAAGCTGCTCGGGTTGCGCCTTACTATCAACTTGAAGCTTATGAACAGCCGAATAACAGCCTATTATTTGACGCCGCTGATGTCTCACAAACGCATTTGGGTCATCTAATAGAAAATAAACTTATACAAGCTAGCCTATGGGCTCAATTTTCTGAACATGGGGTTGAGGTTGAAACTGTCAGCACATTGCCCACCTCAATTGAACAAAACTTAGATTCTATTTCATTGCATTATGCTGATAAAAGTTATCAGACCGATTTGCTTATAGCCGCGGACGGTGGTCGCTCTCCTTTAAGAACACTTGCTAAAATTGGTGTGACAGGGTGGCAATATCAGCAAAGTTGTATGGGGGTGCTCATAAAGTTAGATGCGCCACAACAGTATAAAACGTGGCAGCAATTTAAGCCTACTGGGCCAATTGCCTTTTTACCTATGTGCGCGCCTTATGCAAACTTAATCTGGTATCAGGATTCACAAACGCTTACTGATATGTCTCGCTTGTCTAATGAGCAGCTAAAAGCGCGTATAGTCGATCACTTTTTCGAATTACCAGGTGATTTCACCGTAGAGAAAAAGGCTGTTTTCCCGCTAGCACGTCAGCACGCCAATCAGTATAGTCAGGGCCGATTGGTGCTTTTAGGCGATGCTGCCCATACTATTAACCCGTTAGCCGGTCAGGGAGTTAATTTGGGATTCAAAGATGTGGCTGCGTTGTCCGAATGTTTAGAGGGGCTAGATGATTTTGGGGATACTAAAGCACTCAAAAATTATGAGCGCAAACGCCGAACTGATAATTTAGCTATGATGAGCATGATGGATGCGTGTTACTTTGGTTTTTCTAATGATATAACACCTTTAAAGCTGTTACGTAATGGTGTTTTGAAGATAGCGGATCAAGCTGGACCATTAAAACGCAAGGTGCTAGAGCATGCAATGGGTTGGT
Source organism: Pseudoalteromonas byunsanensis (assembly GCF_001854475.1). Classification (GTDB taxonomy): domain Bacteria; phylum Pseudomonadota; class Gammaproteobacteria; order Enterobacterales; family Alteromonadaceae; genus Pseudoalteromonas; species Pseudoalteromonas byunsanensis. Next base: position 147,002 of record NZ_MNAN01000035.1, on the reverse strand, counting down.
GACCAGCAACTTATTTAAAAAGCGGGCTTAGGTCCGTTTTTTTGTGCTAAATATTTACTGAAAAATAAGAAGTTTTAGTAGCGTACAAAGTTGTTAAGGGAATGCTTTGAATGGATGTAAAAGAATAGTTCAGCCTGTATGGTGCGGAGGGAGAGACTTGAACTCTCACACCCGAAGATACTGGAACCTAAATCCAGCGCGTCTACCAATTCCGCCACCCCCGCATCACAGGATATATCCCTAAAAGGATAAAATTTTAGTAGTTAAGCTACCAGCTTTCCTAAGGGCTACCATAGGATTTGACTTACCGCTTTAATTGGTAGATAAAGTGGCTGGAGTACCAGGATTTGAACCTGGGAATGGCGGGATCAAAACCCGCTGCCTTACCGCTTGGCGATACTCCAACAGTCGATAATTCAAATCTTTATTTAAGACCTAAACAGGACTCAGGTTGAAAAGAATTTCATTCTTTATTACCGCTTCTGTTTCACAGCGAGGCAATACCCAACAGTCGATAATTCAAATCTTTATTTTACATCTTAAAAAAGATGGTGCGGAGGGAGAGACTTGAACTCTCACACCCGAAGATACTGGAACCTAAATCCAGCGCGTCTACCAATTCCGCCACCCCCGCATGGCTGGAGTACCAGGATTTGAACCTGGGAATGGCGGGATCAAAACCCGCTGCCTTACCGCTTGGCGATACTCCAACAACGTTATTTCTTTCAAATCTTATGCTGGTCCCAGGATTTGAATCTGAGGGAAATGAGTGAGGGATCAAAACCTCTCTCTTTTGCCTTACCGCTTGGCGATACTCCAACAACGTTTGATTCTTTTACTTCTTATCGAGAAGTTGGTGCGGAGGGAGAGACTTGAACTCTCACACCCGAAGATACTGGAACCTAAATCCAGCGCGTCTACCAATTCCGCCACCCCCGCATCACAGGATATGCAAAAAGCATAATTTAGTAGTTAAGCTACTAGCTTGCCAAAGAGTTATCTAAGGCTTCGATTTATCACTTTAATTGGTAGATAAAGTGGCTGGAGTACCAGGATTTGAACCTGGGAATGGCGGGATCAAAACCCGCTGCCTTACCGCTTGGCGATACTCCAACAATCGAGAATTCTATATTTAATGTTTTACATCTTTAAGAGATGGTGCGGAGGGAGAGACTTGAACTCTCACACCCGAAGATACTGGAACCTAAATCCAGCGCGTCTACCAATTCCGCCACCCCCGCACAGGAGGTTGTGTTTTCTAGAGGAACCTAAATCCAGCGTCTAATGCGACATCTGGCCAATTCCGCTACTCCGCACAGGAGGTAAGTAAATGGTGGCTATGCCCTGATTTGAACAGGGGACCCCATCATTATGAGTGATGTGCTCTAACCAGCTGAGCTACATAGCCATGGCTGGAGTACCAGGATTTGAACCTGGGAATGGCGGGATCAAAACCCGCTGCCTTACCGCTTGGCGATACTCCAACAACGTTTACTTACGTCTGATAGTTTTACTTCTTATCGAGAAGTTGGTGCGGAGGGAGAGACTTGAACTCTCACACCCGAAGATACTGGAACCTAAATCCAGCGCGTCTACCAATTCCGCCACCCCCGCAAGGTTGACCAGCTAATATAGATGAGTTTGGTAGTAAATAAAAACATGGTGGCTATGCCCTGATTTGAACAGGGGACCCCATCATTATGAGTGATGTGCTCTAACCAGCTGAGCTACATAGCCATCTTTTTTTATTTCCCATCATCGCTGATGCGGGGCGTATTATGCTGATATGCCCCAAACACGTCAACACCTTTTTTGCAAAAAACTGACTCAGAGTGTTTGTTTGCGGATTAAATAGCCTAATTGGTCATTGAAATGTCACTGTCCGCTGCTATTTTAATCGATTAATAAAAAGTATGCTGTGTCGTGACCATACACATATGGTACGACAAACAAAAAAGGGCCAGTTAGGCCCTTTTAGTGTTTAACGTAGTCTTAGACATTAAACAAGAAGTTCAATACATCGCCATCTTTAACAATATAATCTTTACCTTCTTGACGGAATTTGCCCGCATCTTTAGCACCGCTTTCTCCACGATATTGAATATAATCATCAAAAGCAATGGTTTGTGCGCGGATAAAGCCACGCTCAAAGTCTGTATGGATTTTCCCAGCTGCTTGTGGCGCAGTAGCACCTATAGGGATTGTCCAAGCGCGAACCTCTTTGACGCCAGCGGTGAAGTAAGTTTGTAGCTTGAGTAATTCATAACCGCCACGAATAACAAGGTTTAGGCCAGGCTCCTCAAGACCAAGGTCTTCCATAAACTCCAGTTTGTCTTCATCTTCAAGTTCAGACAATTCTGCTTCAATGGCAGCACATACAGGAATAACTACTGCATCTTCCGCAGCCGCGATTTCACGAACTTTATCTAAGTGAGGGTTATTTTCAAAACCATCTTCGTTCACGTTAGCGATGTACATGGTTGGCTTAATAGTTAAGAAGTTTAGAGGCTTGATTGCATCTTTTTCTTCTTTTTCCAACTGTAATGAACGTAGAGTAAGGCCCTCATCTAAGTGTGCTTTAACTTTCTCTAGTACTTGGTTTTGGAATTTCGCTTCTTTGTCGCCGCCTTTGGCTTTTTTGGCGTTACGTTGAATAGCGCGATCAGCTGCATCCATATCTGCCAGTACTAATTCTGTATTGATAACATCAATATCATCAGCTGGATCAATTGTACCCGCCACGTGAACGATATTTTCGTTTTCAAAACAACGCACTACATGACCAATTGCATCAGTTTCACGAATGTTGGCCAAGAATTGGTTACCCAGACCTTCGCCCTTAGATGCGCCTTTAACCAGACCCGCAATGTCAACGAATTCCATAGTTGTAGGTATGACACGCTGAGGGTTCACGATCTCGGCCAATTGATTTAGGCGATTATCAGGAACCGGTACCACACCAGTGTTTGGCTCGATAGTACAAAATGGAAAGTTTGCGGCTTCGATACCCGCTTTAGTTAATGCATTGAAAAGGGTAGATTTACCAACGTTAGGTAAACCAACAATGCCACATTTAAAACCCATAGTTTTGAACCCTAATTTGTCTCAGATAAACGCAATATAAATTTAGATCACGGCTTAAATGAATGTAGTCTGTTTTGTGCTTTTAACACACCGTCTTTTGCTAGAATTTCCATACAGCGCACAGCTTCATCTACTGCTGCATCAATTTTTTCCTGATCTTCTTTAGGCGCTTTCCCAAGCACCCAGCCTGTCACTTTATCTTTGTGCCCAGGATGACCTATACCAATTCGTAACCGCATAAATTCCTTGTTGTTAGCCATTTTGGCTATGATGTCTTTGAGACCATTGTGGCCGCCATGACCACCGCCTTTTTTAAGTTTGGCGATACCTGGATCGAGATCCATTTCGTCATGTGCAACAAGAATATCTTCAACTGGAATTTTATAAAAATTTGCTAAACTGCTTACGGATTTACCACTTAAATTCATGTAGGTAGTGGGGATCAGGAGTTTGAATTCTTTATTATTTATAATGATTTTACCCGTCATACCAAAATGTTTGGCGTCAGGCTTTAATTGGCAGTTATAGCGCTTGGCTAGTTCTAGAATGAACCATTCACCAGCATTGTGACGTGTGTTTTGATATTCGGGGCCTGGATTAGCCAGGCCCACAAGCATTTGAATATTATTCAAGGTGCTTACACCTTAATAATTATTCTGCAGCTTCTTCAGTTGCTTCTTCAGACGCAGAACCTTTAGGCGCGTTTAGTGTAACAACCGCTTGGTCATGACCTTCGCCTTTAGCAAGTTCAACTGAAGCAACACCAGCTGGAAGTTTGATGTCAGATAGGTGTAAAGTTGCACCAACTTCTAGAGCAGCTACGTCTACTTCGATGAACTCAGGAAGTGCAGCTGGTAAACAAGTTACGTCGATTTCAGTAACTAGGTGAGCAACAGTGTTACCGCCTTTAGTTGCTTTTTCTTCGTTTAAGAAGTGTACAGGTACTTTAGTGTGGATCTTGTGGTTCGCATCAACACGTTGGAAGTCTAAGTGAGTGATCTTAGGCTTGTACGGGTGACGTTGAATGTCTTTAAGAATTGCTTCTACAGACTCGCCAGCAATGTTTAACGTAAGGATGTGGCTGTAGAAACCTTCATCTTCTTGCGACTTTAATACTTTGTTGTGGTCAAGAGTAAGCGCAACTGCGTCTTTCTCAGCACCGTAAAGGATAGCTGGCACCTTGTCTGCACGACGTAGGCGGCGGCTCGCACCAGTACCTAAGTCAGCACGTACTTCGGCATTCAATGTATATAATTCGTTAGACATAATGTCTCCAAAAATTTTAGTTTAATGTTTAAGGTGCTCGCGACCAAACACCCTACCTAAAAAGGCGCGCTACTATACCATTGCTGGGAAATAAATAAAACATAGAGATACAAAAAAAGCACCCTAAGGTGCTTTTATAGCGCTAATAGCGATGTTTATTCAGCGTATTAGTGCTGAAACATAGCTGAAATAGACTCTTCATTGCTAATACGACGAATTGTCTCTGCTAGCATATCAGCCAGTGTTAGCACTTTAATGTTATCTAATGCGCGTAGCTCATCTGACAATGGAATTGAATCTGTGACAATTACTTCATCGATGACAGAGTTGCGAAGATTTTCAGCAGCTGCACCTGATAAAACCGGGTGTGTAGCATAAGCAAATACACGCTTTGCACCATGTTCTTTAAGTGCTTCAGCCGCTTTACATAATGTACCGCCTGTATCAATCATATCATCTACGATGATACAATCACGACCTGCAACGTCACCAATGATATGCATAACCTGCGATACGTTCGCTTGTGGACGACGCTTATCAATGATAGCTAAATCTGTATCGTTAAGTAGTTTAGCGATAGCACGAGCACGTACTACACCCCCGATATCCGGTGAAACAACTACAACATCTTCAAACTCGCGTTCTTTCATGTCATCTAACAATACTGGGCTACCAAATACGTTATCAACAGGAACGTCAAAGAATCCTTGGATTTGTTCCGCGTGAAGATCAACCGTTAATACACGGTCAACACCAACGCTAGAAAGGAAATCAGCAACAACCTTAGCAGTGATTGGCACACGAGCAGAACGTACGCGACGGTCTTGGCGAGCGTAACCAAAGTAAGGGATCACAGCAGTAATACGACCCGCAGAGGCACGACGTAATGCGTCGACCATTACGATAAGCTCCATAAGGTTATCGTTTGTTGGGGCACAAGTTGACTGGATAATGAAAACATCCGATCCGCGTACGTTTTCATTGATTTGAACACTGATTTCGCCGTCACTAAAACGACCAACTACAGCATCACCTAATTCAATGAATAAACGTTTTGCAACTTTTTGAGCTAACTCAGGTGTTGCGTTACCAGCGAAGAGCTTCATGTCAGGCACGGTAGGGTTCCTCAGGCACTGAATTTTTGGACTAACATGCAATGACAGAGTCAAAACAGGCTAACTTAAACAATTTACTTCTGCATTTTAAGCCAACTATCAAGCTGCGTATGAGCAGGCGAGATATTGGTACTTGGGGCTACAAACCCTTGCCAGCATGACGGTAATGAATCGAGCACACGCTGTGCTGCTGTTGCGCAATCAAGTTCCACAAAACAACACGCTCCGGTTCCCGTCATACGAGTCGGCCCATATTTTAGCAACCACCCTAGGGTCTTTTCAACCTCAGGGTACAGCTTTTTAACTAAAGCCTCACAATCATTGTTGGTATTTGCCAATTGCCAACCACTTGTCAGCCTAGGTGTGTTTCTAGGTAAGTCTGGATGCGTAAAGACGGCTCCAGTACTGACGTGAACATTGGGAAATACCACGCAAAACCAGCGCTGGGGCAGGTTCACGGCGGTTAACTTTTCTCCTACCCCTTGTGCGAATGCGGTTTTTCCATTGACAAAAACTGGGACATCAGCACCCAATTTTAGGCCAATTTCAGCCAATTTTTGATGACTTAAATTACATTTCCATAATTGATTTATTGCCAATAATGTTGTGGCTGCATCTGAAGAACCACCGCCGACACCTCCTCCCATGGGAAGTTTTTTACTCAGTTTGATAGAAATACCTGTTTCAACACTACGAAAAGGGCGCAATGCAACAGCCGCTTTGTAGATGAGGTTGTCTTCAAGCGCTATAGCGCCTGTATCACCCTCAATCTCTATGTCGTCTTGCTGTGTGCAGGTAAAATTGAGTTCATCTCCGAAGTCTAAAAATGTGAACAGCGTCTCGAGCTCATGATAGCCATCTGCACGTTGTGCATTGATATGTAGAAACAAGTTTAATTTGGCTGGAGCCATTAACGAAAGCGAAGTCATATTAAAACTGCCATGAGTTGAGCTGAATTTTGATTTTGAGAGTATTATGGGTCAGGTTAATGCGTGTTGGAAGCCACATTTCATCGATTAAGGAGTATTGAGTATAGCTTGCTTGCCAAAGCTGACCTTGTTCATCGCGCCAACTGCTAGAAGTTAAGCGTCCATAAGTATCGTATTGATTACTGTCATTCTCTACAGTGCCTGTAAGCCATGCAGGGGCGTGGGCAACGGGTAAATCCATGCCACTTAAGCGTTTCACAAGCTTTTGACTATCTTGGTCTAAATATGTGTTGCCATCATATTCAAGTTCACTGTATTTTCCCAATTCTGTTAAGGATAAAATTCGCGTACCGATAAAACTGGTCAGGATAAGTTGCTGTTTATTGTCTTTGAGTTGCCAATTAAAGTTGGCTGACTGGCGTTGCGTATCACTTAAAAAGGCCAACTTACCACTTGCTTGCCAATTGGTTTGTTCCTGTAATAGTGCCTTCCAGTCTTGGTTTTGCTGCTGTGTGGGGGAGATTTTTTGCGCACATCCGTTAAGAAATAAAAAAAACATGAGCAAAATCAAATGAAATCGTGTCAAATGATGTTCCTTACTTTCCATATTCGATTGATTTTTGGTAAAATTGCTGGCTTTAAAACAGGGCTCGGGCAATTCTGGCATCTATGACCATCATCGCACTCGGTATAAATCACAAAACGGCATCGGTAGAACTACGCGAAAAAGTTGCCTTTTCCCCTGAACAATTATCTCAGGCACTCACTGAGCTGGCGCATCACGCCCAGTTTAAAGAGTCAGTGATAGTTTCAACCTGCAATCGTACCGAAATCTATTGTAGCCTTGAGAGTGAGAATTCCCAAGTGGTTCTTAAGTGGCTCGCATGTTTTCACAATATAGATGAAGCTCAGCTGAGCGATAATGTTTATGTTCACCACAACCAAGATGCGGTGAATCACTTGATGCGTGTGGCCTGTGGCTTAGATTCACTGGTGCTCGGTGAGCCACAGATATTAGGTCAAATTAAACAGGCCTATAATAGCGCTAAGCATCACAATGGCATTAAGCCCACCTTTGAACGCTTGTTTCAAAAAACCTTTTCGGTGGCCAAACAAGTCCGTACTGAAACGGATATTGGGGCCAGTGCAGTATCTGTAGCTTACGCCGCAGTTAACTTAGCGAAACACATTTATGGTCAGTTAGATAAAACTCGTGTGCTATTAATTGGGGCGGGAGAAACCATAGAGCTGGTCGCTAAGCATTTGTTCCAACACCATCCTAAATCTATCACGGTTGCAAATAGAACGATTGAACGTGCGCAAGGGCTGGCTGAAGAGGTGGACGGACAAGTAATCTCTTTAGCGCAATTACCAGACGAGTTACACAAAGCCGATATTGTTATTTCTTCTACAGCAAGTACTTTGCCGATAATCGGTAAGGGTGTCGTAGAACAAGCACTCAAGCAAAGGCGACACAAACCGATGTTGCTCATTGATATAGCCGTGCCACGTGATATTGAAAGTCAGGTAGCAGATTTAGATGCGGCTTATTTGTATTCAGTAGATGACTTACAGGCCATTGTCAGCGAAAATATGGCTAGTCGTGAACAAGCGGCGCGTCAAGCACAGGCTATTATTGAACAAAGAACCAGAGAGTTTTCTCAGTGGCAGCGCTCTTTGAAGTCTGTGGATGTCATTCGTCAATACCGTGACAGCGCCCAGCATATTAAAACAGAGTTGGTTGAGAAAGCACTTAACCAACTAGAATCAGGCAAGCCTTCAGATAAGGTATTGCTAGAGTTGGCCAATAAGCTTACTAATCGATTAACACACGCCCCAACGAGAGCAATTCAAGAAGCTGCAAAATTGGGAGACGTTGAGCAACTGGCGCAACTTAAACAAACATTAGGAATTGAGCAGGAATAAGACGTTAATGAAAGAGTCCGTATACCGTAAGTTAGAGACCTTAGCCGAGCGCTATGAAGAAGTGCAAGCGATGCTAAGTGACCCAGAAGTGATCGGTGATCAAAACCGTTTTCGCGCATTATCAAAAGAGTATTCAGAACTTGAAGATGTCGTTAAGGCGTTTGCTGCTTATCAACAAGCCCAAGAAGATGTTACGACATCGGAAGAGATGCTCAAAGATTCAGACCCAGATATACGGGAAATGGCACAGGAAGAGTATAAAGAGGCTAAAGCCACAATTGCTCAACTTGAAGATGACTTGCAAGTGTTGATGCTGCCAAAAGATCCAAAAGATGACAATAACGTGTTTCTTGAAGTCCGAGCGGGTACAGGTGGTGATGAAGCGGCAATTTTCGCTGGCGACTTGTTCCGCATGTACAGCCGATATGCAGAGACACAAAAATGGAAAGTTGAAGTGATCAGTGCCAATGAAGGTGAACATGGTGGCTATAAAGAGATCATTGCTAATATCAGCGGCGACGGTGTCTACGGGAAACTTAAGTTTGAGTCTGGAGCGCATCGTGTTCAGCGTGTACCAGAAACTGAATCTCAGGGTCGTGTACATACCTCGGCATGTACTGTTGCTGTGATGGCTGAAGTGCCAGAAGCAGAAGCTATTCAGATTAATTCTGCGGATCTAAAAATAGATACATTCCGCGCTTCGGGTGCCGGTGGTCAGCACGTAAACAAAACAGATTCTGCGATTCGTATTACACACTTACCAACGGGTGTGGTTGTTGAGTGTCAGGATGAACGTTCACAGCATAAGAACCGAGCGAAAGCTTTGTCTGTACTTGGCGCACGCTTACAGCAGGCAGAAGATGAGAAGCGTCAAGCGGCTGAAGCTTCAGAACGTCGTAATCTAGTTGGTAGTGGTGACCGTTCGGAGCGTATTCGTACATACAATTACCCACAAGGACGCATTACCGATCACCGTATCAACCTGACTTTATATCGCTTAAACGAAATCGTGGCAGGTGATCTGAGTGCCATCATAGATCCGCTATTATTAGAACATCAGGCAGATTTACTCGCTGCGATGGGTGAAGAATAAGCGTGACAACATACAATGTTGCCCAAGCGATTGCTTGGGCTACTAAACTTTTAGATACCACTTCAGATAGTGCCAAGTTAGACTGTGAAGTCTTACTACTTTATGTGTTGGATAAACCTCGCAGTTACCTTTTTGCTTGGCCAGATGCACAACTTTCCGAACAACAGCAGACACAATTTGTAGCCTTGATTAATAGGCGTCGACAGGGAGAACCAGTTGCGCATATTACTGGTATGCGCGAGTTTTGGAGTTTGCCGCTGGAAGTGAACGCCAGCACATTGATCCCAAGGCCAGATACAGAAGCGCTTGTTGAACATGCGTTGAGCTTGAATTTACCAGAGAATGCCAAGGTTCTTGACTTAGGGACAGGAACAGGTGCTATTGCACTGGCGTTAGCCTCTGAGCAACCGACGTGGGAAATTACAGCACTGGATTATTCTCACGATGCCGTAGCGCTTGCTAAGCGCAATCAGCACAAATTAGGCTTTAGTAACGTCAAGATTACACAAAGCGATTGGTATCAGGCTGTAAAGCATGAAAAGTTTGATCTGATAGTAAGTAACCCACCGTATATTGAGCATGATGATCACCATCTGTCACAGGGGGATGTAAGATTTGAACCCTTGAGCGCTTTGGTCGCCGATGATGAAGGTATGGCTGATATTAAGATTATCATTGCGCAAGGTATACAACATCTCAATTATGGTGGCTATTTACTGATTGAGCATGGCTATAGGCAAGCTGTTAAATTGCAGCAGTATTTTGCACAAATGACTTATAGCAATATACTTACAATTAAAGATATGGCAGGCTGTGATCGTGTCACTCTGGCCCAATGGCTGGGTGAGTCCTCGTAAACCCTATTGACGTGCACTGAAAGGATCCCTGTATGGATGAGTTTTTGTTTTCTGATGAACCGAGTGAAGTCATTGAGCCAGAGCATAGTGGCAAATGGAAAGTGATCATCGTTGACGATGAACCAGAAGTCCATGCTGTGACCAAGTTGGCTTTGAGTGACTTTGAATTTCAAAAAAAACGCTTAGAGTTTTTGAGCGCCTATTCTGGGGAAGAAGCGCGTAAAGTCATCAGTGAACACCCGGATGCAGCCATTGTGCTACTTGATGTGGTTATGGAAACTGATGATGCGGGGTTACAAGTAGCTAAGTTTATTCGTGAAGAAGCGAAGAATAACCATATTCGTATTATTCTAAGAACAGGACAACCGGGCCAAGCTCCTGAACGTCAAGTTATCGTCAACTACGATATCAATGATTACAAATCTAAAACCGAATTGACTGCACAAAAACTTTTCACTGTGGTGATGTCGAGCCTTCGTTCATATCGAGATATTCTTGCTATTGAGCAGTCCCGTCAGGGTTTAGAAAAAATTATTTGCGCATCAAGGGATATATTTGCAACTCATTCAATTGAACACTTTATTCAAGGCGTCATGCAGCAGCTGACGTCTTTACTTGGCACCGTAGATGAGGCGATGTATGCCACGTCATTGGTGGCCAGCAATTTAAGCAGTAGAAAGAGTGATCAGCTGGTGGTGTTTACAGGGCGCGGTGAATTTGAGCGCTGTGAGGGGAAACCCATTACAGAGGTCTTAACATCTGAGCAGCTTGATGCTTGTAATCAAGCGCTTAGTGAAAAAGGTATTGTATATAAAAACAATTACTTATTTGCATACTGTTCTAGTGAGTACAACCATAGTTCTATGCTCTTTGTGTCGGGGATACCTGAATACTTGACCGATACTCAAAAGCACCTAATAAAAATATTCTCGCAAAATGTACAACTGGCATATGAAAATGTGCAATTACAAGCGGAAATTGAGAGCACTCAGCAGGAACTCGTGTATCGCTTAAGTGAAGCACTTGAACAGCGCTCTACAGAAACGGGCAATCATGTTAAGCGCGTTGCATACATGTGTGAACTGTTCGGCAGTCATAGCGGTTTAAGTCATCACGATGTGGAGTTACTGAGAATGGCGTCGCCATTACATGATGTTGGTAAGGTTGGGATCCCTGATGCCATTCTTAATAAGCCTGGCAAGCTCAACGAAGAAGAGTGGGACGTGATGAAGTCACATACTACCAAAGGCTATCGAATTTTGCAGGACTCAAGAAGAGAAATCGTCAATGCGGGTGCGGTTATCGCCAAAGAGCATCATGAAAAGTGGGATGGCACCGGCTATCCAGAAGGGAAAAAAGGCGAAGATATTCATATTTTTGGTCGCATTGTGGCACTAGCAGATGTGTATGATGCATTGCGTCACAAGCGCTGTTATAAAGAACCTTGGAGCAAAGAACAGGCATTGGCTGAGATCAACAACCAAAAGGGCAAACACTTTGACCCTAGCTTGGTTGATATTTTGAATGAGCATATTGATGATGTAGAGGCCATTTTGGCTCATTTTCCAGACAAACAACATTAACTAAAAGAGTAAATATGGATTATATAGCACTAAAACACACGCACATGCTGTTCGTTGTGCTCAGCATTTTATTATTTTACACCCGTGCTTTTTCTCGTTTTGCCAGTGGCAAGTTAGCAGCTAACAAAGGAGTTTTTATTGTCAGTCATAGTGTTGATACGCTGTTATTGGTGTCGGCAATAGCTCTGTTAGTGGTTGGTAGTATTAACCCTTTCGGGCAACCTTGGTTGCTAGAAAAGATAGTACTGGTCATCGCTTACATTGCGCTTGGTGTGATAGGTGCAAAATCTAAAAGCAAAAAAACGCAAATAGCGACTTTTGTAGGGGTTACAATTTCGCTGTTGGGTATAGGCTATTTAGCAGGCACAAAATCAGCATTTATTTTGTAATCTAAACGCCACAGGTTTGTGTTAAAAAAGCGCTTTCATGCGCTTTTTTTAGTTTCTGTCAATAAGCTGTTGTCACACACTACTAATCGACTGTGGTAATTAAAAGTATGCAGCTTATGGCATCGCTATTTGGGTCTGTAGCAAAAAGTGGTAGACTAGACTTTCGTTTATTAGAAATTGTGAGTTAACTCGGTATATATGACTGATATCTGGTTCGAAGAACAAGACGGTAGTACAGATTACATACCTCAGGATCCGCTATTTCGCTGTATAAAGGCGGAGAGGCATTGGGATGCGCAAGCCAAGCTAGAAACCAGCTTTTGTCAGCTATCAGAGTTAGAATTGCTGGTAGATAAAATTTGTGCCCAATACTCGCACCAACATGAGCGTTTAGATAAATTATTAGATGCCTTTTATACTGTTTGGTTATTTAGTGGCAGTGATCAAAATATTCCTGAATATGCGCTCAACAGTGTATGTTACGTACTTAACATGCGCAGTGGCTCTCCTACGGCGCTCGCCATGATACTCAGTTATCTCTTACAACGTGCTGAGTTTGATGCGAATTTAGCTTTAAGTGAGGGCGAGGTCGTGATTCATGTTGCTATAAGCAATGATGAAGGCTATCTGGTTGACCCAAGTAATGGGCAGCAAAACTGGTATATTGTACCTGAAAATGAAACCGAAGCGGATAAGAATGAAGAACCATTAGAACTTGTGATGGGAGATGAAGTCGTTAAGCTCTATCTAGCACAACAAAAGTGGGCCTTTATTGCCGCGGATAAGTTTAGTCATGCATTAAGTTGTGTTGAGTTATTGATGGATTTGATAGGTGATGATCCTTACGAACGCCGCGATAGAGGTTATTTACTCAACCAACTGAATTGCCCAAAAATGGCAAAGGAAGATCTACAATTCTTTGTTGACGAGTGCCCAGATGATCCAACCATAGAGATTATTCAGCACCAAATCGCAGAACTTGCCGATCATAACAACATACTCCACTAAAAAAATTAATAACGAGGGCTGCTATGGAAGAAGGTTCAGCTTTAATCACAAATAATGCCGTTATTTTGGGCCTACTTGCGCTCATTCTTGGATTTGTGTTTTATACATCAAATTTAAAGCAGGGCTTTTGGGCCAAGTTTTATAAGTACGTACCCGCCTTATTAATGTGCTATTTTTTGCCATCATTACTTAACACCTTTGGTATCGTCGATGGCAACAACAATGATGTTTACACCGTTGCTAAATACTTTTTATTACCCGCATGCTTGGTATTGCTAACACTTAGCATTGATCTCAAAGCTATTTTTGGTTTGGGTAAAAAAGCCATCATTATGTTTTTGACAGGTACCATAGGGGTAGTTATCGGCGGGCCTATTGCCTTACTTATTGTCGCAAGTATCATGCCTGAATTACTTGGCGTAGCTGGACCCGAGGCATTGTGGCGCGGTATGGCAGCTTTAGCTGGAAGTTGGATTGGTGGGGGCGCTAATATGCTCGCCATGAAAGAGATATATGGTGCTGGTGGAGAGATTTTCACAGTGATGGTGACAGTTGATATTGTGGTTGCCAATTTGTGGATGGCCGCTTTGTTAATGCTCGCCGCAAAACATAAAGAGATAGATGAAAGAACGGGTGCTGATACCCGTTCAATTGATCGGTTAATTGATAAAGTTCAGAAGTTTGAAGCTCAGCATGCGCGAAAACCTGAGCTTAGTGATCTCATGATCATGCTAGCTTTGGCATTTGGAGCAACGGGGCTTGCCCACTTTGCCGCAGATATATTGGTGCCTTTGTTTGTTGAATATTACCCAGGTCTGAAAAAGTTCTCTTTACACAGTAAACTATTCTGGATCATTGTTTTAGTAACTAGCATAGGCTTGGCGCTTTCATTTACCAGAGCACGTCAATATGAAGCCGTGGGCGCTTCAAAGGTAGGCGCGAGCTTTCTGTATATCTTAATTGCTACCATTGGTTTGCATATGGATATAACTAAAATTGTTGAAGCTCCTAAGTATATGATCATTGGTGTTATTTGGATGGCGATCCATATTGGACTATTATTCTTGGTAGCAAAGCTCATTAAAGCGCCAGTGTTTTACGTCGCAGTGGGTAGCAAAGCAAACATTGGTGGGGCCGCTTCTGCGCCAGTTGTGGCATCAGCATTTCACCCCGCATTGGCTCCGGTGGGGGTATTATTAGCAGTACTTGGTTATGCGCTAGGTACGTATATGGCGTGGCTCTGTGGACAGTTGCTGCGTATCATTGGCAGTTAAATTGGAAGAAATATGAATACACAAACGATCAGTCTGGCTAACATAGAAATCGCAAACGATAAACCGTTTGTTTTGTTTGGTGGGATGAACGTACTGGAGTCGCGTGACTTAGCGATGCGCATTGCTGAGCACTATGTTGAAGTAACGCAGAAGCTAAACATTCCTTATGTTTTTAAGGCGTCTTTTGATAAAGCAAACCGCTCATCTATCAGCTCATACCGTGGTCCGGGGATGGACGAAGGTCTAAAAATCTTTGCGGAGATCAAACAGACTTTTAATGTTCCAATCATCACAGATGTGCATGAGCCATTCCAAGCGCAGCCTGTTTCAGAAGTAGCGGATATCATACAGTTACCAGCGTTTTTGGCACGTCAAACAGATTTAGTCGTGGCAATGGCAAAAACTGGCGCGGTGATCAACGTTAAGAAGCCACAATTCCTAGCACCTCATGAGATGCGCCACATTTTAAAGAAAATCAAAGAAGCTGGGAATGAACGGGTTATTTTGTGCGAACGAGGCAGCAGTTTCGGCTACAACAACTTAGTCGTCGATATGTTGGGCATGGATGATATGAAACATATGGCACCGGTGATTTTTGATGCCACCCACGCTTTGCAGCGTCCGGGGGGACGTAGTGATTCAGCTGATGGACGTCGAGCTCAGGCCGCTGAGCTGGCCCGCAGTGGTATGGCACTTGGTTTGGCTGGGCTATTTATTGAGGCTCATCCGAATCCAAATGAAGCTAAATGCGATGGGCCTTGTGCTTTGCCATTGGCTAAGCTGGAAGGCTACTTACAGCAAATGAAAGCGGTCGATGAACTGGTCAAGAGCTTCCCTGCACTTGATACCAGTGCTAGTGACTTATAACCCAAACAGGTAGCCCAGCATCTGCTGGGCCGTGATGGCTTAACGTGTAAGGCATTTTAGCTATGTCCAGAAGAGTTCCTCCATTGAATGCGCTTAAAGCGTTCGAAGCAGCTGCCAGGCATTTGAGCTTCACTAAAGCTGCAGAAGAGCTATACGTTACACAAGCTGCGGTTAGTCACCAAATTAAAATATTAGAAGAACATTTGGGACTAAAGTTATTCCTTCGTAAGAACCGCTCACTATTGCTAACTGAGGAAGGGCAGGGCTATTTTCTAGATATTAAAGAAATTTTCTCTCAGTTGATTGATGCCACTGAAAAACTATTAGCTCGCGGCGCTAAGGGGTCGTTGACGGTCAGTTTAACGCCCAGTTTTGCGATTCAATGGTTGGTACCAAGGCTTAGCCAGTTTAATGAACTTCATCCAGAGATCGATGTGCGGATCAAAGCGCAGGATCATGATGAAAATTCCCTAACTGATGATGTTGACGTGGCAATTTACTATGGCCGTGGGCATTGGAGTAGCGTACAAACTCATAAGTTACATACGGAGTACTTAGTACCATTATGTAGTCCATTGTTACTCAATGGTCCTAAGCCACTAGATCAACCCAGTGATTTGTCTCATCATACTTTACTTCATGACACCTCAAGAAAGGCCTGGAAGGCGTGGATGAAAACAGCGGGAGTTAGAAATGTACAGGTGAATCAGGGGCCAATCTTTAGCCACTCATCAATGGTGCTGCAAGCTGCGGTGCATGGTCAGGGGGTGGCGTTGGGTAATAGTGTATTGGCAAAGCCTGATTTAGACTCCGGACGTTTGATTATTCCCTTTAACCACGTTCTAGAGAGTAAAAACGCCTACTACTTAGTGCTGCGTGAATCGCAAGCGGAATTAGGTAAAATCGTATCATTTAGAGACTGGATGCTCAGTCTTGTAGAACAAGAGCAATTGTAATGACAATACAGTGGTTCAAACCAAACAAACCCGTCGCTCAGTTTATTTTTGCCCATGGTGCGGGGGCTGGCAGCGACTCGCCATTTATGCAAACTATCGCACAACATTTGAGTGAGCTTGGCATTTTAGTTGGCCTGTTTGATTTTGAATACATGCAACAAGCTAAAGCACAAGGTAAACGTCGCCCACCAGATAGAGCCCCAAAATTGTTAGCCTGCTTTGCCAATCAGTTAGAACAAGCGAACAAACAACTTCCGCTATTTATTGGGGGGAAATCAATGGGAGGAAGAATGGCTTCAATGTTAGCTACTCAAGGGAAATATCCAATAAAAGGTGTGATTGCCATGGGTTATCCATTTCATCCACCAGGTAAACCCGAGAAATTGAGAATTGATCATTTTTCGGATATCCCTTGCCCATTTTTAGTCTTACAAGGAGAGCGTGATACCTTTGGTAATCAAATTGAGCTAGCGCAGATGAAACTGGATAAATCTCCAGAATTCATCTTTTTTGAAGATGGTGACCACTCACTTAAGCCTCGTAAAAAAAGCGGTTACAGTGAAGCTGAGCATTTACTTGAAGCGGCTAAGCAGGCTACTGAATTTATGCGGGAACATGCCAATGATTAAAGTATTCCTCTTAGCTGGCAGCAGCTTTTGTATGTTGTCAGTCATGCTTGGTGCTTTTGCCGCGCACGGTCTAAAGCGTCATTTGGATGATTATGCTTTGAGTATCTTTAAAACGGCTAGCGATTACCAAATGACCCATGGTTTGGCGTTGATAGCGGTCGCCTTATTATTAAAATGGGGTGTTAAGGTCGGTTTATCAGGTTGGTTGTTAATAGCGGGTATTATGCTTTTTAGCGGTAGTTTATACTTACTTGCGCTAACAGGGTATAAATGGTTAGGAGCTATCACGCCAATAGGTGGCTTATGCTTTATTGCCGCTTGGTTAGTTTTGATCGTTAAAATCAGTAAACACACATTTTAAAAGAGAGCACCAATGTCGAGTGTTGTAATTTATTGTCGCAGTGGATTTGAAAACGATGCCGCTGCTGAAATTAACCATCACGCTGCTTTGCAAGGCGTAGGGGGTTATGTTAAAGCTAAACCAAACACAGGCTTTGTGACTTTTGAGTGCTTTTCACCGAATGATGCGCAGGAGCTTATCAAGAAGGTGGATTTTAAAAGTCTGGTGTTTGCGCGTCAGTGGTTTGCAGGCGTACTCCTCAGTAATATGCCCATTGAAGACAGGGTGAGTGAGGTAAAAGCTGCTGTTAGTGACTTTCCTCTGTGCGGTGACTTGCGCGTTGAAACCCCTGATACCAACGAGGGAAAAGAGCTGTCCAAATTCTGTAAAAAGTTTTCGACTCCATTGGCAAAAAGCTTGGAGAAGTTTAACAAGCTAACACGAGAGCACAAACCGTCAAAGCCAGTGTTGCATGTTCTGTTTTTAGCCAATGATACAGCTTATGTGGGTTATTCTTTTAGTAACAATAACTCTCCATTTTTTATGGGGATCCCACGTCTTAAAATGCCTGGAGATGCCCCGAGTCGCTCTACCTTGAAATTGGATGAAGCCTTTAATGTATTCGTTCCTAAAGATGAAGTGGAAAAGCGTGTACAACCTGGCATGCGAGCGGTGGATTTAGGTGCTTGCCCTGGCGGTTGGACCTATCAGTTGGTGCGCCGAGGTATGTTCGTTTCTGCCATTGATAATGGTCCTATGAATGAAGCTTTGATGGAATCAGGACAAGTGAAGCACTTCACAGAAGATGGCTTTAAATACTTACCTGAGAAGCGTAATATCAATTGGTTAGTATGTGATATGGTTGAAAAGCCGTTGAAGGTGACTAATTTAATGTTGGATTGGATAGTAAATGCTTTTGCCAAAGAGCTGATATTTAACCTTAAGTTACCGATGAAAAAGCGCTTTGACAGTGTTTATGAGTGCTTGACGTTGATCCATGAGGAATTAGCTAAGTATGAAGTGGATTATCAATTACAGGCAAAACACTTGTACCATGACCGCGAAGAAGTAACGGTGCACATCAAGGTCAATCGTGTACCTGAGAAGCTATACAGTTAGTCATTGTACACTACCCCAACTTCGGTTGGGGTTTGACTTTTTTGGCCATAGGTAAACGTCAATGGGAGGTGGTTTGTGCTAAGTTGTGATGAGCATGACTACATTGAAATTGTCTGTATGTATCAATACCCCATTAGCTTAACTTTAAAAACAGGCCAAGTAGTGTCAGGTATCGCTGTCGATACAAAGCGCAACGAGGCTCGCCAGGAGTGCATACAATTGAGTCATGATGGGCAAACACATTTGGTTGTGCTTGATGATATCTTCAAATTGACAGTCACGATCAGCAACCCACACATTTGTGAGATTACCTTTGCGGTAAGTTAGAAAAATAGAAACTAACCTAACGTACTGAATAATAAAATTAAAAAAACATTTCTCAAAAAATAGAAGTTCAATAAGACCCCACATCGTTGATTGCATACTGTGTTTAGGAATTTACACAGGAGCATTTATGAAACACTTTCTTTTAACTTTAATTGTTACCGCAAGCACTGGTGTGTCGAGTGTTCACGCGATGAGCAAAGATGATGTTATTGAACCAATATTACAGCGCATTCCAGCAAGTGAAGGCTTAAAAGGCCATGACTTTTATATGAGTAAGTATGAAGTCACGGTGGCACAGTTTTCTCAATTCGTTGCGGATACGGGCTATCAGGTGCCAAAAAATTGTATGGCATTTACTGATAAGCGTTGGCCCGACCCTGAAAATCCCGCATCATGGGATTTACCTGAATTCATCAAAAATCCATATCGACCCGCTGTCTGTACTGGTATTCAAGGGGCGCTGGATTATGCTAAATGGCTAGCGGAAAAAACCAAAAAGCCATATAAGTTGCCTAGTGAATCGCAGTGGCGCTACGCTGCGTTAGCGGGCAAAACCGGGCGCATGGCCTTTGCCGATGACTTTAAGCAAACAGAAATTTGCGAGTATGAAAATACGGAAGATATTGCCAACATAGCAGGTTTTAAAAAACACCACAAAGTACGTTATAAACGCAGTGCTGACTGTAATGATGGTGCTATTTACCACACTGTAGTGGGCATGTACCGGCCTAATCAATTTGGTTTATACGACATGATGGGAAATGTAAGGGAGTTTACACGCACCTGTCATGAGTATACTGACTCACAGCGCAAAGAGTGTAAGCAGTATGTCGTCGCAGGTGAAGCATGGCACTGGCAGCCAAGAGGTGCGAACGTACAAGATTGGATAGACAGAGACTTCCAAGGAGGCCTCGAGGGGATCCGCTTGGTGTTGGAGGCTGATGGGCACGGTAGTGTATCGGCAGCGACCATGAAGTTTTCAGAGCAACTTAAAAACGCGCAACATGCGCAGCGCCAGCATCTTGATAAGCTGAAAATGATCCCCGCCACACCGGTAGGTGTAAAGGTTTGGTCTGATAATAATAAAAGCATTAATATTAGCTGGTTAGATGTCGAAGGTGATGGGGTTAAGTATGCTGTTTATCGAGCTATCAGTGATCCAGCTAACGGCCATGCGACGCGCTTTACTTTACTTGCTGATGAACTTAAGTCACCTGAATATACAGATATTACTGTGCCTGAGCAGGCATATGTTCGCTATCAAGTGTTCTCTTACAATGATCAAGGCGAAGGCCTTGGTAGTCAAATCGTGGCTCATGGTAAAGCAAAAATATTCAAAGATAATGAGCGTATAGAGGCGGAGCATTTCTTTGACGGCCAATATTATTGGATTAGTAAACGAGATACGGCAACAGTCGCAGGCTTTAGTGATAATCCCGATCATTTTCCAACTGGTATTAAACCGCACAAACCAGCGTGGGTGAGACTTGGTTTTGAGGTCAAGCAAAGTAAACTTGCAGTGTTAACATTTAGAGCTCAGGCAGATCAAGCAACGCGTTTTGAATTGTGGCAGGGGGCACACTTAGTGGGACGGTATGACATTCCAAAAGGCGACAAGTTAGCTACTTATTCCGGTGCGGCTACGCTTGTTGCGAGTAAAGCACCGTTAGAAATCCGCATGGATACTCCATTTTGGTTTGAACTTGATTGGTTAGAGTTCAAATAAAGACTATGGTGCTGATTAAAACTTGATTGTATCAAGGCTGGTTATTTTTTAGTGAAAGTGGTCTGCCACTTTCATTTTACAGAGACTTCAAAACCTCCCAAATAGAGTGCTAGCCTTGTTCATTATGCTGGCGCTCTAACCATTTCTGTTCTCCGTTACGTTGCAAAAAATCATGATAGAGCTGTCGCTTGCTGTCTTGTTTATCTAAATATTGATAGAGCGCGCGAGCAGCATTGATACTACCGTTTTTATCGAATTCGCGTTGCGATTGCTGGTAACTTTGTTCCAGTACAGCAATAGCTTGTTGGGTTTGATTCTGTGCAAGCAAGAGTCTTGCACGAAGTAGGTTATGATTAACCGTTTGTATTTTTTTGGTCACTAACAAGGCATGTGCTTGTGTGAGCATATCGGCTTTAATGTATAGATCAAATAGTCGTTCGTAGGCGTCATCCAATACCCAAAAGTTGTTTTGTGTGCGAGGTAGCTCAATAATCTTATTAAGATACTTAATTACCGTATCATTATCGCTGGCGAATAAGGCGTAGTGTAAATAGATAAAGGCCAAATTAGCAGGATGTAATCGCTGCTCTGTAATTAGTTGCTGGGCCTCGTTCAATTGTACATACTTGCGCTCATTCAAGCCCAGTTTAGCGGACAGTATTGAGTCTAGAATGTGCAATTGGAAACGACCTATGGCATCAATATTTTGTTTCGCAAGTGCTGCCCCAAGGTTCAACTGTGCGCTTACTTGCTCAGAGTCGCGCATGGCATAGGCTAAAAATGCTCGGGCTTTGATAAGCTCAAGCTTAAGTGGCCAAATTAGTGCGATGAAATCTGTTTTAGCATCAACATCATTTAAGGTCTCAAGTGCTCTATCGTACTGACCACTGTGCTTATAGATGAGCGCTTTTTGTAATGCTGCTCTTGCATAAATAGGTGTATCTTCAACCGTTTTCGGTAACGCTAGAATGCTATTTAAATAAGCCAGAGCCGTGTCGGTGTGTCCTAACTCGTTAAAGTGGTTAGCTAAAAATAAATCGATGCTCGCCTGAGAAGCGTGTGCGCTTTGTTCTCTTAGTAAACTGACCCAATGTGCAGATGTTTGGTTCTTCTTAAATAACCCAAGCTTTTGTAGTTCTGTCATTTTTTTATTTAATAAAACGCCGAATTGTGTTGGGTCGAGACTAAAAATATAGTCATGCCAGTATTGGTCACCGTTTTGTAGACGAAACTCCAATACTGCGCCTTTGTCTAGCCTATAAACGCGACCGCCAAGCAGCCAATGAGTTTTGTCGGCAAAGAGCTCATGCCATACCAGTATTGGCATTGTTAGGAAATCAGAAGCAAAGGCTGGGGGGTGAGCTGCAGGGACAAAATCATAGCTACTGTTAGTTAGCGCAACTTCACTGATACCATTAAAAGGTAACACATGAATAGACTCGGGAGCGGGCTGTAAGTTTCTACTCAGCCAGAGGCAGAGTGTAAAAATGCCAAGGGCAATAACGGTCATAAGTGTGCGTTTTGGCATCTTTATCTGGTTTTTCAAAGCGGGGATAGGTGGTGAATCTGAGGTGACTTGCTGGACTGGTAGATTCCATTTATAACCCCTGCGGGAGTATGTTTGAACTGCTCGTTCGCCGATGATAGCTCGCAACTGACTTATGGTTTGAAACACAACCTGCTCGGAAACAATTCGTTCCTGCCATACAGATTCCAAGATACGCTCTTTGCTGAGTGTTGTTCCTGCATGTTCGATAAAAAAGGTTAATAATGCTTGTTGCTTGGGTTTTAGGTAGATGGACTTACCTTCACAGGTTAATAACCCATTGTCGGTATTAAAACGAAACTTATCAAATTCTACCAGCATGTGTTGGTTCTTATTGTCACAGATGAGGTTATTATAAACTTTTAGTTACGTAGGTAAATGCCGCTGATGTTACGGGTGTTTAGCTTATTGTAAGGGGATTTTACAAAGGCCCATCTATGGTATGGATTTGCGGTAATTGTGGTTTAAATGGCACGGCTACACTAAATATGGAGTTAATGTAACCGAACCTGACTTGAGGTTTAAGGTAATTAACTTACGACCTTTGTAAGTCTTGATATTTCAACAGACTCTAGCATGTCGCCTATTACTTCAAAGCATTGCTTGATGTGTGATGACTGTAAATGGTTATCTAAATCCTGTTCTGACTGCCAAGTTTCATGAAACACAAATACTACATCATTCTCATTGTCGATATGCATATCGTAATTAATACAACCATTTTCACTGCGGGTAGGTAAAACTATTTTGCGAAGTTCTGATGCGACGGTTTCTTTGTATTCAGACTTTGCAGTGAGCTTTGCGATACAAGTCAATATACTCATATTATTTCCTTATTTTACAGAGGCTAAGCACGGTGTCTCTGGCGTTTTATCTCGGTCACGGTATGCGATTGAATCCAATTCGTCAACCTAAGTATCTTTGTGTTTTAGTCTTACGCTGGAGCGCTTAAAAATAAAAAGCTCCTAAAATAGGAGCTGACATTACTTAATGGTTGTCTTGAAGCTCCAGCTTCGTCAAATGCTCGGTGCCATACCCATACA
Source organism: Pseudoalteromonas byunsanensis (assembly GCF_001854475.1). Taxonomy (GTDB): domain Bacteria; phylum Pseudomonadota; class Gammaproteobacteria; order Enterobacterales; family Alteromonadaceae; genus Pseudoalteromonas; species Pseudoalteromonas byunsanensis. Next base: position 123,925 of record NZ_MNAN01000035.1, on the reverse strand, counting down.
ACTAGCGTAGAAACTGGTGGTAGCAGGCCAGTCACTAAATACTCCAATGACGCCAACTTGTTTAGCCAGCACATCAAGCAGTACCAGTGCATCAGCATCGCTGTTGATCACATCGCTAATAGATTGATAATACCAGCCACCGCCGTTTGCTAGCGGACCTGAGCGCTCTAGGGTCCATGTGATAATATCTAAACCAGCCTCTTTAGCGGCTTTTGCATACTCGGATGGGATGATGTTGCTGTTGTTATCCAGTGTTACTAGCATCCAAAGTGGTGGCGCGATAATTTGTACGCCGTCGTTTTTTAGCTCGGCCATAGTGGGTTGCCAAGTCTCGGAGTTATTGGGGTTGAAACCCGCGATATCATATCTATCGTCAAGGTAAACTGCTTGAGCACCAAATTGCGCGTCGTTGTTTATCCAGTACTTCACATCGTCTAGATTAAATGATTGCGCAAATACTTTATCAGGAGCGACATCAAGCGCTTTATATTCATCAATCATTTTCTGTGCATACATGGCTTGAGTCATACCTTCATATGGCATCGGGACGTTGGCTGATTTTAGTTCAGGCGTCATTTTAACGTTGAGTGATTTAAACAACGCGATACTCTCTTTGTGCGTCAATAGTGTACCCTGACTGGAGTAAAGGTCCGTGCGCCAGTTGGCTGTGCCTTGTAAGTATTCTTCTACTGTTTTAGCGTTTGGATTTGCACCATCCATTTTGCCTTTGAGCTGTTTAAATTCTGCGAGGGTGATATCCGAGGTACAACACTGGGCGCTGGCTAAAGTAGCCGAGGCTTCGTCAGCAGGTGTAAACGGTTGTGAGCACTTAGCCGCCAACTCTGGGATTGCTAGAATATTGGTTGTGGTGTGTAAGTCACATTGTGAATGACGACACACTAATTCTTTATCTTTGGTAAAGGTGACGTCACATTCTAATATGCCAGCTCCCATCTTGGCTGCTGCAACATAAGATTCTTTGGTATGTTCGGGGTATTGCATCGGCGCACCGCGGTGACCAATTGAAAAGTCAGTCTTGTAAAAAGGCCCATTCTGACAAGCTTGAAGTTTTGATTTGAGCGCGCTCTGTTCAAGTTGGTTCACTAAGAACTGTACTCTGGTACCCAATTGCACATCGTTTGCTGACCCTTTTGGTACTTCAACGATCACAGGTACTTCAACTTTTTCAATGATGGTAACGGGCTTTTCCACTACCACTTCTTTGGTAACTTCTTTAATTTCCGTGTCGTCACAGCCACTTAATGCTGCGAATGCGGCGATAGAGAGTAATAGTTTGAACTTCATTTGTTTACATCATCTTGTTTATAAATAGAAAACAAATGCTACTTTAGAAACATGACAATAGAATGATAACTCTATGACAAGTAAGGCAATAGAGCCAATTTAGATTTATGACTCTATTGTTTTATTTGAATATCTTATTAGCGATAGTGTTGACGATAGTTTTCAACCCATAGACGGGTTGCGCCACAGACAGCTACGGGCATGACGATAAGGTTTACGACTGGTATAGAAGTCAAAACAAACACCGCAAAACCAAACCCATAAGACAAGCCTTGCTTAGTTTTCAAATCAGCCTTCATTTGCTTGAAGTGAATTTTATGATTATCGAATGGATAATCGTTGTATTGCACGTTGTACATCCAACAGGTGAACATCACCCAGAGTATTTGCCCAATTAACGGTAAAACCCAAAGCAAAATGAAGAAACCGATAGCACGAGGCAAGTAGTAACATAGCTTAGTCCACTCTCTGCCTAACATGCGTGGTACATCTTTGAGCAAGTCAGCTAGTCCATCATCGTTAATTTTCTGACCAGTTAAATGCATTTCAACTTTTTCGCTCAGTAAGCCGTTGAACGGCGCCGCAATAAAGTTGGTGATCACCGTGAAGACCATACTGTAACTAAACAAAATCACCATAATGGCAATGGGCCACATAAGCCATTCAAGCCAACTTAACCAGCTAGGCAAAAGATTATTTAGGTAATTGAATCCTTGCGTTAGCCAATCGTAAAGGAAGAACAATGAGCTTCCGAATAGTAATACATTGATCAACAGAGGAATAAAAACAAAACGCTTCAATCCTTTTTGCGTAATAAGAGAAAAGCCTGAAAGGAAGTACTCTATACCTTGAGTCAACTGCACAACATACCTCAAATAACATGGTTAATTTGCCCATAGTATAAGCCCGCATAGGTGGATGAATAAATGAAAATGCGTAACAAACTATTGCATAACTTTATCGCCTAAAAATATATATTTTAAATTATTGAATTTAAAGGTTTTATATTTGTTGCTTAGCATGTCGATTGCGCTACAATTGCTCGCTTTTTGACTGATTCTTAAAGCACTAACCCATTTCTTGTGGAGAAAATAAGTGAGCGAATTGCTTGGTATTGTGTGCCTGATCCTGATCAGTGCGTTGTTTGCTATGTCTGAGATAGCGATTGCGGCTGCACGCAAAATAAAACTCAAAATTATGATGGATGAAGGACATCATGGCGCCGAACAAGTACTTAAGTTGCAGGCCCATCCGGGCGCGTTTTTTGCCATGGTTCAAATTGCTTTGAATGCCATAGCCATTTTAGGTGGTATTTTGGGAGAGCAAGCGCTTACAGAATCTGTAAGTTATTATGTCGGTTTGGTTTATCAAGGGCCTATGCTCGATAAGATAAGCTTTGCTGTGTCGTTTTTAACAATTACCTCGCTGTTTATTCTGTTTGCAGATCTGTTGCCTAAGCGGATCGCAATGTTGATGCCTGAGGCGGTTGCCGTAAGAGTCGTAACCTTGATGAATGCTATCACCACAGCGTTCAAACCTATGGTGCTATTTTTCAATGGCGTGACAAATTTAGTGCTCAAAATTTTTGGCTTTCCAACTGAGCGTAAGGATGAAGTCACGACTGAAGAAATTGTTGCCATCATGGATGCCGGTGCTAAAAGTGGCAGTTTACAGGCACAAGAATATCAACTGATAGGGAACGTGTTGGATTTGGAGTGTCGTACCTTACCCATGGCCATGACGACCCGAGAGTCAATCGTATTTTTAGATGTAGAAGATGACAGTGATACGATTAATCAGAAGATTTTAAATAATCCACATAATCAGTTTTTGGTGTGTGATGGTCATCTCGATAAGCTATTGGGGTTTGTAGATACCAAGCAGCTCCTAAAGCAGCTGTTACGTGGAGAACCTGTGCATTTGAATGAGCAAATAATTGAGAAGGATGTGTTTTATTTGCCTGAAACGCTTACTCTGTCTGAAGCACTTAATGCCTTTAAGTCGGCAAGTGAACAGTTTGCAGTTGTGGTGAACGAATATGCTTTGATTGTTGGCATTGTGACCATCAAAGACTTGATGAGCAGTTTTATGGGGGATTTAGTGACCTTTCACGGCGAAGAACAAATTGTGCAACGCGACAGCGAATCTTGGCTGGTGGATGGCGCGACGCCGATGGTTGACCTATGTCGTGTGTTGGGCTGGGAAGAAGTACCAGAAACGAACCAGTATGAAACAGTCGCGGGCTTTTTAATCTATCGCCTAAAGCGTTTACCTAAGCGCGCTGATCACGTTATTTGCGATGGTTATAAATTTGAGGCTATTGATATTGAAGGGGTTAGGGTTGAACAGCTTTTAGTAAGCCGCCACAAAGAAGGGAGTGTGGAATTCACACTTTAACCCTTGCTTATTTTTTAACGTGCCCATACACTGAAAATTAGGCGCTGCTATATAGCGCCTAGTCGTCAGGAGATAAAATGCGGTTTAGTAAGTGGTTTGTCATATCTTGTTTGTGTGTGTTGTTCCTTAGCGTGATCAATGCACCTTTGAGCTATGCCAATATTGAAAACCACTATGAACAGCAACAATCAATCTATATTGATGCAGACCCCATAGACCATGATCCGCAAGAGCCGTTAGTTGGTTCATTGGATTATAACTTTCATGTTGCAGGCGCGAGTCTTATCATATGCAAGGATAGTCATCTTTGCTCCTACACATCGCTGCACTTTAGTATTCGTGCCCCGCCTGTTTTATAAGCCAATTAAGTACAAATAAATACACACTTTTTGTCGTCAGCTTATATTTGAAAACAGGTTTTGTTATGTCTATATACCAAACTATTGGCAGTCAAGCGCTCGCCGCTGATACACGCTTTGATACCGCGTTGGATTGCAATGCTATCGTTTCGCTGGACAGTCCAGCTTCGGCGGTCATGCACGGCTTTCATCAGGTTCCTCCACAGCTCATAGACACAAGTACAAGCGTGAATGATGCTTTGCTTATCATGGAGCAAACTCATATGCGCATCAGTTTTGTGGTAGATAAGCAAAAAAATATGCTAGGAATTATCTCTAAGGCGAGATTAACCAGTAGCTATGTTCTGAGAGTTTCTGCGAAAAAGGGTATAAACCGCTCAGAAATGAGTGTTGCTGATGTCATGATCCCCTTATCGTCACTCAATAGTGTTAATGAGTTAACGCTACGTACAGCTAGAGTGGGTGACATTATGAAAAGTATGGAAGCGGCGGGTCATGAACATCTGTTGGTTGTTAGCCAAATTCCTGCTCGCGTATGCGGTTATTTTGATCTTATTGATATCAGCCGTATGACGGGCAAGGTAATGAATCAATACAAACCAGCAGGCTCGTTCAGTGAAATAGTCGACAGCCTTTGGCACCACGCAGAAATTTAAACAAATTCCAATTTGTTTGCTGTCAATTTTCAGCGAGCAAATTAGATGCTCCTATGAAATAAAGTTAATGAAAATCAAGGCACCGCAAGGTGCCTTTTTCATGCCAGAATTCATTTAAGGACGAGTGAAATTATTACTCTTTAAGAGTGAAATATTTTGTTAGACACAGGGGCATGATTTATTTCTAATGCGCAAAAATAAACACTGAACACTTTAAATTTTTTAAGGAACTTGAATGGCCAAAAACATCTCTTCTGAACACGCGCGTGATTGCTATAACGTGCGTCATTGGAGCCAAGGCTTTTATGGTATCAATGATCAGGGAGAGGTTACTGCGATGCCTAAGCTGGCACAGCCAGATCATGCAGTAACTTTGGTAAGCATTGCCGAGCAAATTAAATCGCAAGGATATACCTTGCCTGCGTTAGTACGCTTTCCTCAAATATTGAGTCAACGTGTACACAGTATTTGTGACGCTTTTAATAAAGCGATAGCGGACTATCAATACCCAGAAGATTATCTGCTTGTGTATCCGATTAAAGTAAACCAACAGCGTGAAGTAGTCGAAGGCTTGATAGCCAGCCAAGCGAGCACCGACAAAAAGCAGCTTGGTTTAGAAGCGGGTAGTAAGGCTGAGCTTTTAACTGTGTTGGCGATGAGTGAACAGACTTCAGCTGTGATCGTATGTAACGGTTACAAAGATAAAGAGTATGTGCGTTTAGCTTTGCTGGGTGAAAAGTTAGGTCATCAGGTTTACATCGTTTTAGAAAAGCGCTCCGAGCTTGATATCGTTATGGAGCAAGCGGAAGCGCTGAATGTGACTCCTCGCTTAGGCCTGCGCGTTAGACTTGCATCGCAGGGTAAGGGTAAGTGGCAAGCAAGTGGTGGTGAAAAGTCTAAGTTTGGTCTGTCAGCGTCACAGGTTTTGGCGGTGATAAACCAGCTAGCGCAGGCCAAGTTGCTAAATGCACTACAATTAGTGCATTTTCATCTTGGCTCGCAAATGGCTAACATTCGAGATGTTAGACTTGGCGTGAGTGAAGCGGCGCGTTTTTACTGTGAACTACGTCGCCTAGGCGCTAATCTACAGTGTTTGGATGTGGGCGGTGGTTTAGCAGTTGATTACGATGGAACACGTAGTCAGTCTCATAATTCAATGAACTATAGTTTGGCTGAATATGCTAATAATATCGTATACACCATAGGTGATACGTGTAAGCAATACCAGCAACCAATGCCAAGAATCATTTCTGAGTCTGGGCGAGCTTTGACGGCACACCATGCAGTGTTGATAACGGATGTCATCGGCACAGAGAGTTATCAACCAGAAGTTGTGGTTGCGCCAGCTCAAGGAGCACCACGCTTATTGCACAACATGTGGAGTTCGTGGCAAGCCCTTAATGGTCAGCGTGATGACCGTGCTTTGATAGAGATTTATCATGACACGCAAGGTGATCTTTCTGAAGTACACAGTCAATTTGCAATGGGGCTATTGAACCTTGAGCAACGAGCATGGGCTGAGCAAATAAACTTAAGAGTGTGTTATGAACTTAATCAACGCATGGACAACAAGAACCGTTTCCATCGTCCAATTATTGATGAATTAAGCGCGAAGCTGGCAGATAAGTTTTTTGTTAACTTTTCACTGTTTCAATCTTTACCTGATGCTTGGGGAATTGAGCAGGTCTTTCCAGTGTTGCCGTTAAGTGGTTTGACTGCCGAGCCTAAAAAGCGTGCCGTATTATTGGATATTACTTGTGACTCAGATGGCACGATTGAGCACTATGTTGATGGTCAGGGTATTGAAAGCACTTTGCCAGTACCAGAGTATCATGCGGATCAACCTTATTTATTGGGTTTTTTCCTCGTTGGCGCCTATCAAGAGATTTTAGGAGATATGCACAACTTGTTTGGTGATACACATAGCGTGATTGCAACCTTGGACAATGATGGTTTATTGCATTTAAGTGATGTTGATGTAGGTGACTCGGTCGCAGATATGATGCGCTATGTACACTTAGATGTAGATCAGTTTAAAGCGAACTACGCGAAACTGGTAAGAAGTAAACTGCCAAAAGCTGAGCAAGCTATGTGTCTTGCTGAGCTAGAGCAAGGGCTAGATGGTTACACTTATTTGGAAGATGTTTAATTTATGAGCCAGTTGTTTGATCATACAGATCACTCGTTGTACTCAAATGGTATGACATTCTTGCGCCAACCGATGGTGCGAGATATGACCCAGATTGACACCGATGTAGTGGTGTTGGGATTGCCGTTTGATTTGGCGACCTCAGGTAGACCAGGAGCACGTTTGGGACCTGATGCAATTAGAAGAGCATCAGTGCATCTGGCTTGGGAATCGAAGAAATATCCATGGACATTTTCTTTGTGGGATAAGCTAAGTGTTTCCGATGCGGGAGACTTTACATACCCAATTGGAGACCCTGAGTATTTTACCGCGCAGCTTGAACTGGCTGCGCAGCAAATAATTTCCCAAGGCAAAGCCTTACTTGGGTTAGGTGGTGACCACTTTGTGACACTGCCGCTTTTGCGCGCGCACCATAAAATTTATGGCAAAATGGCGCTAGTTCATTTCGATGCGCATACAGATACATATAGCCAAGGTTCTCGATATGACCATGGTACGATGTTTTATCATGCGCCGATGGAAGGCTTGATCAGTTTAGAGAACTCTGTACAGATCGGTATTAGAACAGAATATAATCAGGAAAATCATGGCTTTGATGTTATTGATGCCATGCAAGCAAATGACTTAAGTGCGCAGCAAATTGCTGAGCAGATAAAAGCAAGAGTGGGCGACTTACCGGTTTATTTGACTTTTGATATTGATTGCTTAGACCCCGCATTTGCACCTGGTACTGGCACACCGGTGTGTGGAGGTTTAACCAGTGACAAAGTCTTGAAAATTTTACGAGCGTTACAGGGTGTAAACATGATCGGTATGGATGTAGTTGAAGTATCTCCTGCGTACGATCAAAGTGAACTCACGGCAATAGCGGCTGCGACCATCGCACATGAGTTATTACACCTTTGGGCAGTAAAGCATAGGCCATAAAATAAGTCTGTTTATAAAAAATGCCGAGTCAAGCTCGGCAATTTTTTTAATGCTCAAGAAAGGGCAGGTGGTAGCGCCTTGCGTACCAGATAAACAGTGGTACTTCGAGCAATAAGAAAGTCACTAGTGTAAACCAAAACCAGTTAACATCCATCACGATAAAACTAAAGCGCATATCCGTGTTATAAAATACTGAACCTACTACGCTAAGCGAAGCACAGGCCGCGATGCTGTCTTGAATCGATATCTTTTTTAAAGTGTTTGCGCGATATGGATAGACTAACCCATATGCGATAGTGAGAACGATCATATTTAATACGACCACATTAAATTCAATTCCCATAACTGCTTTGGCCTACTTCTAATTATTGCTACCTGCTAGGCTTACTAACACGTTTACTTTTATATTAGGCATACTCTTGGTTATGCCGTGTAGAGAACCTGGTAGCAGAGATTTTTTACTATACATCAAATCGGCCAATGCATAGTTTTCTTTAGTACAAAATGATTATTTATTTCCAAAGAGGCGGTGTCGCTGAGTTCACTTTAACCTTACTGATAGGGAAGTTGTTAAAATTTCATGCTAATTACCCAATTCGCTAAGAACATGTAATATTATGAAATTAATAATTATATTTAATGGAATGTTAATATTTTGCTTTTGTTATAAAACATAATATTTACATATAAGCGGATTTTGTGTAGCTTGGAGATTCATGGGAACAAGACAGGCACAAACGGGGCTTGTCACTAGGTATAGTAGGATTGAACATGGTCAAAGTGAATTGTAAAGCGACAATAGTCACTCGAACCTTACATGGGGGAGAGGAGCAGAGTCTAGAGTGTATTAAAAGCTTACTTAAGCTTTTGCAAATGCCATGCAGCATTGTACGTTGCGAGAAGTCATTTGTCGCATTACCCGATGAACAGTTGGTCTTTGTTGATCTGACAGGGTTCACTTGTGAAGAAGTCTTTTCGTTTGATATGGCGGTACTAGCTAAAAGAAAGTCACTGGTGCTATTCAATGCAATAGAAGGTCAGGTTGACGAACGTCGTGCATTACTTTCGGGTGTTAAGGGGGTGATATACGAAAAGGATGAGCCGGATATAAAGCTCAAAGGCATTAAAGCCATCAAAGACGGAGAGCTGTGGTTTAGGCGTAGTATTATCAGTAGCACTTTTTCTGAGCTATTGGTAGAGCACGCGATTTTTAGCACACCAACGCCAACGTTAAAGCAGGACGATGGTTCTTTTAACTTAACAAAAAGAGAAAAAACCATTGTTAAACTGATTGCCGAAGGTGCGCAAAATAAAGAAATTGCCAATAAGCTACATATTAGCGATCACACTGTAAAAACACATTTGTACAGCGCATTCCGCAAGACCAAGTCTAGAAACCGTATAGAGCTACTTAACTGGGCTCGACAGTTTTTCCCGGATGCCCTGACTCGCTCTTATTCAGAGTAGTGCGTTTGGCCGACCATAGGCCTTTTTCTATACCGCTATTGATAAGGTCTACTAGTGCCTTTTCAATGGCTTGCTTGACGCAAATATGCATAGGTTCATTATTGGAATATCCGCCTTCAGCTTCGGCTAGTCGTTTGTAGCTTACATATCTGAAAAAGCCAGCACGCATTTCTACGCTAAGTACTTTCTTAGTCGTGGCGACAGAGGTTAAAACGACGCCAGTACGCACATCAACAGCGCGCATATAGATTGAAATCACATCTTCACGATATAGTTCAGATAGGCCAATCCCAAAATATTCTGCTCCTAAACCACCTGTTTTGGTGTTTGAGTCATAACTAATAATGCCCCCTTCAAGAATAATCTTAGCCGTAGTAAGGGGAGGAAGTTGGTTGCTATTGTTATCGCTCTCTTGTGCTGCTCGGATAATTTTTCGTTCAGTGAGGATGTTTTGTAATCCTTCTCGCTCAACTGGCACAAACCAATCGGTTTCACTTAAAGCCTGTACCAAAATAGCCGATGCCCCCTGAGTTACAGCGGTAGAAAACGAACTAACATTGGCGATGGGTTTGTATTGTCCAGTTTGGTCACGAAATGAGTAGACAGATACAGGAATGCTACCCATTGGCTGTGGTAACGACTTTAACTGTGAAAAGGTTGTTGTTTGTTCTAAGGTTTGCGCTTGTGTGATCTCTGGTGGCAAGGTTTTACTGATGTGGCTACATCCTGCTAGGAGCAGATAGATCAGACCTGTAGTCGTGAGTTTTCGCATATTCATTAGCCAAACCTCGGTATTTCTATTGTTGTGACTTCACCAGAAATAAGGTGTGTGATCTGGATGGTAATGCTATCAGCGTTACTTGTGAGTAATTGGATTTGATAATCACCGCTGGTAAAAACAGAGTCTTGTCCAAATACATTCTCATCCGAACTTTCGCCAAAAGCGAGGTCGGTGACTTCTCTTACGATTCTGTTGATATAGGCTCGCTCCAGAGACTCTTGCATTTTTTCTGCATAACTTTTTGGTTCTACATGTGCTTTGTGTTTATTTTGTGCCTGTGCCTTGTTCATCAACATGCTTGCATTTAGAGGGTTACCGCCAAAGCTAGGGTTGATAGGTGTGTAAACCAATTCACTGGCATAGCTGTGTTGGCAGTAAACCAACATTAAGAGTACGTATTTTTTCATAGTTAAAGACCACTGCTTGATAAGTCATCACTAAACTTGCTGAAGTTATTACTGGCAAGTACCTTGATAAGAATAAGTGCTGCTTGCTCCACTTGTTCATCTATGGGGGATAGGCGTCTTCCCAAATATGTGGTGTACACAATTTGATGATTTAGTTCTACGCTTAAAACTGTGCCAGCTTTTGGCAGCAAGGCTTCTTTTATTGTGACTGTAGCACCAGCTGTAGACGGGATATCCTGCCACAATATACTCAGTTGTCGGTAAAATTCATGACCTGAACGGCTGATACTTTGGTCCAGCAAAAAGCCGCTAATATCTTCAGCCTTGGCTGTGAAATTGAAACCAAATACAATAATAATTGCTAAAATTTTTATCATCTTATGCATAGAACTAACTACTCGCATAAACAATTACGATGCCGCCAAACTGCTTGATTACACAATGGATGAAGTAAATGAGGAGGGCGCATTAATCGCCACTCCTGTTTGGCTGGAGAATCATTGTTGTACAATAGTGGTGGTGTTGTAGTCACCGTTCTGGGTGACAGACACATCTCCATTGAGTTGTGACATACCACCTTCAACTAGGTTACCAGTTCCAGTTTGGGTAATATTCAAACTTAGGTCATTACCGGCAACCACAAATGCACCTTGATCGACGCCAACGACCATATTCATATCTCCTGTTTGGGCGATATCGATGCTGTTATTTGAGCCTTCCAGCATAAGATCAATGGCATTGAGGTTACCTTCTTGAACCAAGTCAAGCGTGTTGTTTTGGCTACTGGTTTCGCTACTTAGTGTTACACTAGTATCGTTTTCGTTACCGATTTGATTAAGTGTAATGTCATTTGATGAAGTAGTTAAGCTAGTATCAGGGTGAGATGTCTGTATCATTGCGTGGTTCGCATCACCTACCTGATTGATAGCAAAAACATTATCAGAGCCATTGAAGTTGGCTAAGTGGCTCTCATTGCCATCACCAAGTTGTGTATTGGTGAATTGGTTGTCATCACCAATCACACCCATATAAGCGGTATTGGCATTGCCCATTTGTAGTGATGTGAATGAATTGTCATTACCAACCATGTCCACTTCAAGCGTATTTTCATTACCGCTTTGTTGGCCATTTAAACTGTTGTCATTACCAACGATTAGGCCACTGGTAAAGCTGTTATCATCGCCACGTTGTTGTACCGCTAAGTTATTGTCTTCACCTTCAATGATAGCAAATGTGATGGCGCTATTATTACCATGTTGCTCTGTATTTAAACGGTTATCGTCACCATTGAGCAGGTCAACTTGGAAGTTGTTTTGGTCGCCATTTTGCTTTATTTTCAGAGTATTATCATTTCCGGTCAGCTCATTTACATCAGCTATGTTCCAAAAACCAGTTTGCTCAACTTCAAATTCATTAGCATCGCCGATAGCTTCGATAATTCTTGCTTCATTCCACTCGCCGCTTTGCTCTATAGCTATTTCATTATTATGACCTTGTAAGTCATCGATATAGGTCCAGTGTCCGCCCGAACTTTGGTTTATGTTTATGGTATTGGCATCACCTTGTGCATTGATTTTGACTTCGTTACCAATGTCACCTAATCCAGCATTACCACTTTGTGAAAGAGAGAGCATATTGGCATCCCCTGTCACGGATAACTGGGTTTGCGCATCATTTCCAGACTGGTTATTGCTGATCTGATTGTCTAAACCATTGACTTGAGTAAGTTGTAAATTGCGATTTCCAGTTTGCTCACTGCTTAGCGTGTTGGCATCACCAGTTACTGAGAGTTGGGCACCGTTAGTTTCACCGCCCTGAGTCAGGCTTATTTCATTGCCTACGGCGCCACCTGACGAGTTTTGTGTTATCTCAGCACGATTGTGTTGAGCACCTGCCATAAAATCTGATTGTATAGCGCTTTGAGTTTTCTTGCTGGTTTGCTCAGTCGCGAGCGCAGCATTACCATAACCTAGTGCCATCGCAATGGCACAGGTAAGGAGAGACTTTTTAAGCATGATAGTTTCCTTCGTTAATCATTATTATTTTGTAACGCTAATGTTGAGCACCATGTCACTACCAAGCTGATGGATCAGCAAAGATTGCTCACCAAGTTGCGTTAAATTGACGATATTGGCGTCACCTTGCTGCACTATGGAGGTAAAATTGTTATCGCCATACTGAATTAAGTTAACGCTGTTGTTAGCGCCCGCTTGTGTTATATCGGCCAAGTTGTTTGAACCCAATTGCACAAGGGACACCAAGTTTATGTCGTCGCCTATTTGATTTATCGTTGCTTTATTTAATGTTCCATTTTGCTTAATCGTTGCTTGTAGCTGTGCATGCACCTGCAACGATGGGCTTATACTCAAAGATAAGGGGGACTCTACTAGGTCTGAAGTGTTTGCAAAACTTAACTGGCTACAAAGGAAAAGGGCTGTGATTATACAAAAGGCACCATTGTGGATATGCGCTTTAGTTAAATAACAGGGTTTTTCTTTTGTTAGCATTTTGTTTCACTTTTGCTTCATTCTCAAACCTTGTACCTCACATTAGAGAAGTGTTCCCAAATAAGAAATACGAAATTTTAATGAATTATTAACTGTTTTAAATCAACGCTTTATATTTTTCATTTTTTTTGTTTAGTGAAATCTGGCGAAAAAGTGTGAGTCATCATCAAATATTCATAATACATTATTGTTAATTTTGTGTTTTATTTTAAGTTTTTAACCTGTTTTTGTGATTTTGTGACTAAGTACTTGCAGAACCACTATTTTTGGTGTTTTCTGATTAGGTTGCTTAATTAATGTTTTGATTACTGAGTATTGTGCGTACGAAGTGATCACAAGTACTCATAGTTACTTTTTAGATAAGTGGGAATTCATGAACTGTAGGCTCAGTCACTGAGGCTACATGAGATGTTGAGCCTTTGGCAAAAGCCAATGCTGAACGACTATAACTTATTATGGATCCCAACAATGAAATTAAAATTATCTGCTTTAACACTTGCACTTATCCCTTGTCTTTCACAAGCGACAGTTTCAATGGACACACAGCCGTCGATCACAGCCGCTGAAGATGCACTTATCGTTGTATACAAAAAAGACTCGACAAAAGAGCAGCGTATTTCGGCGCGAAAACTAGTCGCAGCTAAAATCTCTGACCTTAACAATGATGAAATCGACGATACATATCGCTATGTTTTACAAGGTCGTTTAGCCAAATTTAAATTAGATAAAAAGCGTTCACATAAAGAAGCAATTGCAATGCTAAGTAAGCACCCTGCTGTTGAATATGCTGAGCCAGATTACAAAGTTAGCGTTATGGGTATTCCTGACGATGCACGATTTGACGAGCTATGGGGTTTACACAACACAGGTCAAACAGGTGGTACAGCGGATGCTGATATTGATGCGCCGGAAGCATGGGATATTTCTGTTGGTAGTCGTGATGTTATCGTCGGTGTGATTGATACGGGTGTTGATCACACGCATCCAGACCTTGCAGCTAACATGTGGGTCAACCCAAATGAAATTGCTGGAGATGGCATTGATAATGATGGCAACGGCTATATTGATGATGTTCACGGCATTAACGCTATCACTGGCGCTGGTGACCCTATGGATGACCAAGGTCACGGCACACACGTCTCCGGTACCATTGGTGCGGTAGGTAATGATGGCACGGGTGTAGTGGGTGTAAACCATGAAGTTTCTATTGTTGGTTGTAAATTCTTAGATGCCTCTGGCAGTGGTTCAACTTCTGATGCAATCAAGTGTATTGATTATCTAGTTGGTTTGCGTGAGGCGGGTGTTGATGTTCGCGTTTCAAACAATAGCTGGGGTGGTGGTGGTTTTAGCCAAGCATTGGCTGATGCCCTTACAGCATCTGAAGAAGCTGGTATTTTATTTGTTGCGGCGGCGGGTAACAGCGCGGTAGATAATGATGCATCACCACATTACCCATCAAGTTATGAACATGAGTCAGTATTAGCTGTAGCAAGCACCACGCATACCGATGATATGTCTAGTTTCTCACAATGGGGCCTAACCAGTGTTGACTTAGGTGCGCCTGGTTCTGCTATCTTGTCGACAGTACCAGGTGGCGGTTATTCTTCTTATTCTGGTACATCTATGGCGACACCACATGTTGCTGGTGCAGCTGCATTGACCTTGTCAGTCAATCCGACGCTTACAACTGCAGAGTTAAAAGCTGTGTTAATGGACTCAGGAGATGACAATGCAGCGCTTAACGGTAAAGTTGTTTCAGGTAAGCGTTTAAATGTGGCGAATGCCCTCGAAGCGGCAGATCCAGAGCCAGGATTTAGATTGTCTGCGACTCCAAGCTCGCAAGATATCACCGCTGGTGAAAGCGCAAACTACAACTTCGATGTGTTGTCTGTAGCAGATTGGACTGGTGAGATTGCGTTGACGGTAGAAAGTGAGCTGCCTGGTGCAATGTTGTCCTCAGAAATCGTTCAACCAGGACAAAGTTTTGCACTAACGGTACCAACCACACAAGATACACAATGGGGTAGTTATACATTCACGGTTACAGCAACTAGTGGTGAACTAGTAGAAACTAAGTCCGTTTCTGTATACGTCTATCCTCAGGGCCTTAGCGAGTTTAACTACAGCAATGACACCAGCACAGATATCCCAGATAACGACCCTGCAGGGGTTACTTCTGTGATCACGGTTGCAGATGAGGTAACTATTTTTGGTTCAAGCACCTTCTTAGACATCACACATACTTATATTGGCGACTTGATCGTTAGCTTAACATCCCCTTCGGGCACAACTGCGGTATTGCATAATCAAGCTGGTGGTAGTGCTGATGACATCAATCAATCATTTGCATCAGATGCATTCAATGGTGAAGTGGCGACGGGTGACTGGGTGTTACGTGTAGAAGATACTTATGCTCAAGATGTGGGTACGCTAAACCAATGGTCATTAACGTTAACGGGCTTAGGTGATGTTGCACCTGCTGAACCTGTAGCTGGCTTTAGCTATGCAGCAGATATGTTAAATGTAACATTCACTGACAGCAGTACAGATGCAAATAACGATATTGCAAGTTGGGCTTGGGACTTTGGTGATGGCAACACGTCTAATGAGCAAAACCCTATGCATTCATATGCGGCAGCGGGCACGTATGATGTATCGCTTAGCGTAACAGATGAGGGTGGCAGAACAAGCACGCTCGTTCAGTCAGTGACTGTTGCTGATGCGGCACTAGAACTTAAAGTGAAGCGTACCAACAAAACACGTCTTGGCTACGCGCGCATTGAGCTATCGTATCAAGGTGCGACATCTGAGACTGTAGATGTGTTCCGTGACGGTGTGCAGATAGATACAACCGATAATACAGGCACATACCGTGACTTCATTCGTCAAGCCACGCAAGAGCAGTATGTCTATAAGATTTGTGTTGGTGAAAACATCTGCTCAGAAGAAGTAACTGCTACTTTTAGATAACTTATAGATAGTATTATTTGTAGATAACAGAAAAATAAAAAGCGAGGCTCACAGCCTCGCTTTTCTAGTCAATAAATTAATGACCAATTTTATGCTTTAAAGTAACTTCACATGGTGCAGTGTTACTACTGAAGGCAGATTGAATAAATAAATGATCACCCGCTTTTAGATTCATTAATATTTGCTTGGTGTTGTTATATCTTCTTTTAGCTGTTTGATAAGCAAAGTCAGTTGAACTGTCTCTGTTTACATCATAATAAATATTACAGCCGCCACTTACACCTTCGTTCGTTACCCAGTTGAACGACACCGAATAGTTTGAAACAGTGTAATCAAACTTTGCATTACCTGTGCCTTGCTCGCCTACATATACATCAGTCCATCTTGCCTGAGGTAAACCTGGGCGTGGCTTTTCAGTGATGCTTACATCTAAAGCTGCAGCGTTTGCGAATGATGAAAATGCTAATGTTGACAAAATAATAGCGATACTGGTTTTTTTCATGATTAATTCTCCTTTTAAAAAATTCCACAGGACAATAACGCGTTGACTTTAGTTCGTCAATGTATGTTTTTTGGGTACAGGAATTAATTGTTTTGATTAATTAAATAGTTTTTAGTGAGCTTTCATTTATATAGGTTTTTTGTCATTTTTAGATTGTTCGTTGCTTTTTTAGGGTCAATAAAATTTTAATTTTTTATCTCTACTTTTGATTTGAGGTTGAATCAGCGAGAGCTCACTATTGGTGTCGACTTTTTATGTATGCAACGGCGTAAGTTATTAAGTGTTTTCAAAAAGTGAACGTAGTGCTGAGTTCTCGCAATCTTCTCTGCCTCAGGTATAATTCGTTGTTCATTTATCGGGGCTGTTATGATCTCTAAAAATCAACTAAAACTCTTGCGTGCTCTAGCACAGAAAAAATATCGCAAACAACACGGCTTGTATCTGGTACAAGGGGAGAAGAATGTATTGGAGTTGCTGGCAGCGGATATGCCAGCCGAGCAGCTGTATGCCAGCGCTGAGTTCATCGCCCAATACCGTTCACGGTTAGAAGGTGTTAACGTCATTGAGGCGGATAGTGATAGCTTAACCAAAGCCAGTACGTTAACGAGTAACAATGCTGCAATTGCGGTGGTAAAATTTCCTGACACGCAACCGGTTGATAACTCAGGCATGATTTTAGCGCTCGACGGTGTATCAGACCCTGGCAACTTAGGGACTATCATTCGCGTTGCTGATTGGTATGGGTTTAAGCAAGTTGTGCTCAGCGAGGAATGTGCTGATCACCTTAATCCAAAAGTGATCAGTGCAACAATGGGGTCGTTTGTCCGAGTGAATGTAGTACGAACTAATCTGGTCGAGTTTTTAGCGCATTATGATGGCGCAATTTATGGTGCCTATCTAGACGGAAAAAGTGTTCACAACACTCAATTTGAGGCCAAAGGCGTTTTGGTCATGGGTAGCGAGTCTCATGGTATTAGCGAACAAGTAGGTAAATATGTTAATTCACCTATCACCATTCCTGCGTTTGGTGGAGCTGAGTCTCTAAATGTTGCTATGGCAACGGGCATTATTTTGGATAACATTAAGCGTGGTAGTTAATTTTTATCATGTACTTTGCTATCTTTCATTTAAGTAGCGGATAAAAATAACAATATGCGGTTAAGCAGTATCAAGTTGGCGGGCTTTAAATCCTTTGTTGAGCCCACCAAGATCCCATTTCCAGATCCAATGACCTGTGTGGTCGGCCCCAATGGCTGCGGCAAATCCAATGTGATTGACGCGGTGCGTTGGGTGCTGGGTGAAAGCTCAGCAAAAAATCTGCGTGGCGATGCAATGACCGATGTTATTTTTAACGGTTCTACTAATCGTAAAGCCATCTCTCAAGCCTCAGTAGAGCTGGTTTTTGACAATGCAGCTGGAAAGTTACCGGGAACCTTGGCTGATAGAAATCAAGTTGCGATAAAGCGGTTGGTTACCAGAGACGGACAGTCACTCTATTTTTTAAATGGCAGTAAGTGTCGCAAGCGAGATATTACTGATATTTTCTTAGGCACAGGGTTGGGCCCACGTAGCTACGCCATTATCGAGCAGGGTATGATCTCTCGGCTCATTGAAAGTAAACCACAGGAACTGAGAGTCTTTCTTGAAGAGGCCGCTGGTGTTTCTAAATACAAAGAGCGGCGCAGAGAAACACAAACTCGAATCAAGAGCACCAGAGAAAACCTAGAGCGCTTGTTGGATATGCGACAGGAATTGCAGATACAGTTAGACAAATTAGCTTTGCAAGCTGAGGATGCTAAATCGTATCGCAGCTTAAAAGCACAAGAGCGTACCTTAAAGGGTGAACTTGCGGTGCTAAAGTGGCAAACGTTACACCTAAAGCAACAGCAAAAGTCTGAACAAATTGCGAAACTCACACAAGAACTGGATTTTTTAAATAATGCCCATGGTGGGCATGATGATGTTCTGGCAAGCCTTGAGGGGCAAGTGATACACATCACCGATGGGGTTAGTGCCCAACAGCAAAGCATCCATGCTACCCATACCGAATTAACACGTAGCGAGCAGCAAAAAATTCATTTAATGGATAAATTGCGTTCGTTACAAGAAGCGGTAGATAAACAGCAGCAAGCCTATCGAGAAGCAGAACACTTACTAGCACAGCAAAAAGAGCGGGTCGATGAGTATCACGATACACTACAGCAAAGTGTTGAAGAAGTACTGCTCTACGAAGCACAGTACCAAGAATGTGAACAAAGACACCAATCTTTGTTAGAGGGCTATAGTGAACTTGAAACGCGTCAGCAGGCTTTGCAAACAAAGCAATCAAAGGCTCAGCAGCAGCAACATCAAGCACAGCAGAATTTATCACAGGCTCGACAGTCTGTGATCCATGAACAAGAAAAGTATCAGGTCTGTTTAGAGCAACTTGCGCAGCTTGAACTGCAAAACCCAGAAGCGGAATTGGAGCAACAGCGTCAATCTTATAGCAGTAAAGCGCAAAGTATGGCCCGTTTACAGTCCCAAGCAAAAGAGCTTTCTGAGCACTTTACTCAGTTACAAACTCAACAGCAGCAGCTACAGCAACGCTTTCAGAGTTGCCAATCCGACTATGCAAATTGTACTGCGAATATTAATGCGCTCACGCAAGTGCTGGCGGAACAAAGCGGCAGTGATGGAGAGAGTTATTTGACTTCTTTGCGCGTGCAGCCAGGCTACGAAAGCATCGTTGAGCGAGCATTGATGGGTCTTACAGAGCTTAAGCAAACCTCCTATGAAAGCCAGGACGCGGTGTGGCCTTTCGAAGGTGAGTTGCCAGATGGTAGTGTGGCTAAAGTGGTAGACTCTGGCTGTTATCCTGCTTTACTAAATCACATTCAGTTGCTTGAAGGTAGTCAACCTTATCAACCTGATGGTCAGTGGTTAATGGCGGTTGATATGCAAGGTACTTTGTACGGGAAAAACTGGCGAGCAAGTCTAAAGGAAGCTCAGCAGGGAAGTAGCGTACTATTGCAACATGCCAAGTTGCGAGATCTTGAGCACCAACAGCCAGAGCTTGAGCGTCAGCAAGAACAAGTACAAAATGAACTCAGTGAGATCAACGTGACACTTGCACAAAGCGAGCGTGTCCAACAGCAAAACAAAGAGCAAATTCACCAGCTAGCTCAAGATATGGCCAGCTCACAAACTCGAATTGATATGCTCAACGAACAAGTTGTGCAATGGCAAGAGCAATGCCGAGTATTGCAGGTGCAACAGCAACAAACGTTAGCCAAAGAAGAGTTACAGGCACAAAAACAGCAGGACTGTCAGCAAGCGTTAATGCAATGTGATGAACACTTGGCGCAGCTTGAGCAAGAAGCTGAGAGCTTTGCACAGCAGTTTGCGCAGGCTAAACATGCCCAGCAGCTTGCTTCAACCGCCAAACAAAAGGCACAGCAGCATTTGCATGATGCAAAGCTCGTACAGCAACAAACTAACAGCGACTGGCAGTTGAGCCAATCAAAAGCTGAGCATCTTCAGCAGAGTCTTGAGCAGGGACAAACTCGTCTGCAAGAGTTGTTGGAAGAGCAGATGATGTTGCAAGAGCCACTGGCCGAAGCCGATGAAAATATTGCTCAACTACTAGCAACTCATGAAGAGCAGCAAAAGATGCTTGAACAGTTGCAACAACAGCTCACAGAGGCAAAGGCTAAACTGCAAGAAAAACAAGCCAGTTTGAAAAATGCGCAGTCTGAAGTTCAAGTACTAAATGAACAATTACAGCAGCTTAAATTGGATGAGCAAGGTTTAATGATCAAAGCACAGGCAGCATTAGAACCTTTGCAGGAGCTCCAACAAAACTTAAAAAGTGTGTTGGATCAGCTTAGTGATGATGCTCAACACGGAACACACCAGACACAGTTAAACAAAGTTAGCCAAAGTTTGTCTGAATTGGGTGCAGTTAACCTTGCTGCGATTGATGAGTTTGAGCAGGCAAAACATAGAAAAGAATACTTAGATACCCAACTGGCGGACCTAACAGCGGCATTGGATACCCTTGAGGGGGCTATCAAAAAAATCGACCGAGAAACCAAAACACGGTTCAAATCAACTTTTGATCAAGTTAATGAAGACTTGACAGAGTTGTTTCCCAAAGTGTTTGGTGGAGGCAGTGCGTACCTAGAATTGACCAGTGACGACTTGCTTGAAAGTGGCGTTTCTATCATGGCAAGGCCTCCAGGAAAGAAAAACTCGACAATTCATCTGTTAAGTGGTGGAGAAAAAGCGCTGACCGCATTATCATTGGTGTTTTCTATATTTAGACTTAATCCTGCACCATTTTGTATGCTCGATGAAGTTGATGCGCCACTTGATGATGCCAACGTTGGACGGTTTTGTCGTCTGGTTGAAGAAATGTCGCAAACGGTGCAATTTATATATATTAGCCATAACAAGATAGCCATGGAAATGGCTGGACGGTTGACCGGGGTAACCATGGCAGAACCTGGAGTTTCTCGTATGGTTGCGGTAGATATTGAACAAGCAGTGCAAATGGCACAAGCGTAATAATAAAAAAGGTGAGTGATGGCCACAGAATTAAGATGGGCGTTAATTGTGATCAGCGCGTTGGTGATTGGTGGACTGTTGATCCATGGGCTTTGGTCGGTACGCAAAAAAGGCAGCGAAGAATCTATGCAGCCAACAAGCAAAGCAGAGCCTAGCGATGAGCCAAACACAGCCAAAGCAACATTTGATGATGAACCTGAAATCGGAGAATTAAGCTTTGCTGCGACGGACGAAGAACCTCACCATGAAGAGGGCAATTTAACACATGCCACCGCGAATGAAGCGCAAGCGGTTCAACATGATGAAGCAGATGATGAGCAGGCACCGCCTGCACAAGAGCCTCAAGACTTTATTATTTTGCACATCGAGATGCCGGAAGGGCTGACCATGGCAGGCTCTCGCTTATTGCCTTCGGTACTAAGCCTAGGCTTTAAATATTCAGAAGAAGGCTTTTTTAACCGCCATGTTGAGCCTTCGGGCAACGGCCCTGTATTGTTCAGATTGGTAAATATGTTTAATCCAGGAACGTTTGATATTGATAATATGGAACAGTTCAGTACCGCAGGGGTTAGTTTGTTTATGACGTTGCCGTGCGACGGTGATGGATTAGCTGCATTTAACATGTTACATGGTGCGGCCAAGAAGCTAGCCGATGAGTTTGGTGCAACCGTCTTAGACGGCAATCGTGAGCCTTTGAGTGTGAACACTGTGCGCGCCTATGTTGAAAGGGTGCGTGAATTTTCATAATCCCGATTATTTATAAGTTATTATTTTTTAAGCCACGAAGCCTTGAAGTGCGTTCGTGGCTTTTGTGTTTTAGAGGTGCCAATGTCAGAGTCAATTAATAATCAAATCCTCAGCCTAAGGGCGCAGTTGGAAGAACATAATTACCAATATTATGTGATGGATAACCCCACGGTGCCGGATGCAGAATATGACCGCCTAATGCGAGAACTTATTGCCCTTGAAACGGCCCATCCCGAGTTGCTAACTGCGGACTCTCCTTCGCAAAAAGTCGGCGGAGAAGCATTGGGTAAGTTTGAGCAGGTCCAGCACCAAGTACCTATGCTGTCTCTAGATAATGCATTTGATGAGGCTGAATTTACGGCATTTAATCGACGCATCAAAGAGCGCTTATTAAGTACTCAAGAGTTAGCGTTTTGCTGTGAACCTAAGCTGGATGGTTTGGCGGTATCGATTTTATACCGTGATGGGGTGTTGGTTCAGGCGGCAACCCGAGGCGATGGCCAAGTGGGTGAAAACATTACCGAGAATGTTAAAACCATTCGTAATATTCCACTGCGCTTGCGTGGTGAGGATATTCCTCAAGAGTTAGAAGTGCGTGGTGAAGTGTTTATGGATAGCGCAGGGTTTGCGCGGTTAAATGAAACCGCCGCAGCAAAAGGTGATAAAACCTTCGCGAACCCACGTAACGCAGCGGCGGGTAGCCTGAGACAACTAGACTCAAAAATTACCGCTAAGCGGCCTTTGATGTTTTATGCCTACTCGATGGGAGTGGTGCAGGGGGCGAAATTGCCTAATGAGCACTTTGCACAACTCAAAAAGCTTACCGAGTGGGGCTTCCCCATGTGCCCTGAGACTCGCCTCGTTGAGGGAACACAGCAGGTACTTGAATATTATCAAGATATTTTAACACGTCGTGGAGAACTGGCTTATGAAATCGACGGTGTGGTTATCAAAGTCAATGATAAGGCTTATCAGGAACAATTAGGTTTTGTGGCACGAGCGCCACGTTGGGCGATTGCATTTAAATTTCCAGCCCAAGAAGAAATCACGCAACTGTTAGATGTTGAGTTTCAGGTGGGCAGAACTGGGGCAATTACGCCTGTAGCAAGGCTTGAGCCGGTGTTTGTAGGTGGTGTGACCGTATCGAATGCGACCTTACATAACCGCGATGAAATAGACCGTTTGGGGGTAAAAATTGGTGACACCGTGATTGTGCGCCGAGCAGGGGATGTGATCCCTCAGGTGACACAGGTGGTCATCGACCGACGTCCTGAGCATGCCCGTGACATTGAGTTTCCAGAGCAGTGTCCGGTGTGTGATTCGCATGTGGAGCGTATCGAAGGCGAAGCCGTCACACGTTGTACCGGTGGTTTGGTATGTCAGGCACAGCGTAAACAGGCAATTAAGCACTTTGCCTCTCGTAAGGCATTGGATGTGGATGGCCTTGGTGACAAAATTGTCGAGCAATTGGTGGATAGAGAGCTGGTGCATACTCCCGCAGATTTATTCGTGTTAAAACAAGGGCATTTTGAATCTCTTGAGCGGATGGGGCCCAAGTCAGCGAAAAACCTTGTGGAGGCTCTAGAAGCTGCGAAAACAACTACGTTAGCCAAGTTCTTGTATGCGTTAGGTATTCGCGAAGTGGGTGAAGCTACGGCACAGAATTTAGCAAATCACTTTTTGACCCTTGAAAAGGTGATGAGTGCCTCGATAGACGCCTTACAAGAGGTCAGTGACGTTGGCGTTATCGTGGCTAAACACCTGCATGCGTTTTTCAACGAACCACATAACCAAGAGGTTGTGAGCGCACTGTTGGAAGTTGGTTTAAACTGGCCAGACATAGAGCAAAAATCTGAGCAGCAACAGCCGCTGGCGGGCTTAACCTATGTATTGACGGGAACGTTAAACCAGCTAAACAGAAATGATGCAAAGGCGCGGCTACAAGCGCTGGGCGCAAAAGTCTCTGGCAGTGTATCTAAAAACACACATGCGCTGGTGGCTGGCGAAAAGGCCGGCTCCAAGCTTACCAAAGCGCAAGAGTTGGGTATTGATGTGCTCGACGAAGATGCACTGATAGCGTTATTTGCACAGTATGAGTAACGAAGAGCGCTTTAAAAAAGTGCAGACACGCTCTTAACACTACTCGCTTAAGGTGATGAGATCCTGAAACAAGTTCACAATGGCAAGACCCATTAGGAAGACGGCATTGCTCAAACAAGCATCTCGTCTTCCTGACGAAGGTCAGGATCTGTTAAGCGCATAGCATGAAGGCCCAGTCTGCACTTTTTAGTACCAGCCCTCGCAAGGGTTAGTAACCTTTATTGGTGATTGTTTTCTTCCCATGCTTTTCCTGATAGATACCAAAATAGAGCTGAAAAAATAACAAAGAAGCCACTATTTACAACCATAAACCAAATTATGAAATCGGTTATGGTAAAAGGGGCTAAGGTATGACCAAACTCATTTTCATATGTTGCTACTGTGTTTATTAACACTGTACTTAGCACAGGTAGTAGGGTGAATTTGAATCGATACCAATTTTTCTGTTGCTCATTCATTTTTTGGCGGGTGACTCTAGCATCTTTATACTTTGTCATTAACCCCGCACAGAAACAGACTACGGTACATGCAGTCAGCGTCATCACATTCCCTGTAAAAGAACGAGCTACCTCTAACTCACCTGATTTAAAGTAATCAACGATCACAAAAAAATGGTAGTAACGACAGGCCGACACTTAAGCTTACCCGCAAAGCATAAAAGAAGGGGTTTCTTTCAATGGCTGTTTTGGTCATAGGTTCTTAACTAAAAAGTAGCTGGTGTGTCCTGGCGGGGTGTCTGCAAGCTCACCGTACACTTGGTAACCTAGCTTTTCGTAAAAGGGTTTGGCTTGAAAGTCTAATGTTTCGGTGCGGATTTGGTGCAGGCCTTTGCTGCTGGCAAACTCTTCTAAACGTTGCATCAACTTTGACCCGATACCTAACCCGCGAGTGTGTTCTGACAGCCACAATAGTTCAAGTAAGCAATAACTCCAGATGATACTGGCTTGTAGTCCACCTATGATGTCTCCTGCTTCATTTTGCACCGTAATGACAAAACGACACCCAGAGTCAAACTCACCATCACACTGCATATATTGAGCATTAAACGCAGCGATACCTTTGCTAATAGCGCAGAGCTGTTGCGGTGTGGGGGTGGTAGATAGTTCTATTTTCAAAAAGGCGCTCCAAGGTTACAGTGCTCAGATTTGGTAACTTTGTGCTAATACCAAACATGGTTACAAACATTATGGCTAAGTCTTGGAGGAGTCAACCGAATATTCATTTGAAAGTCGTTACTTAGAGAGCGCTCATATTACGCCAGTGGGAAGTTTTCGTCATCAGTAACCATAAATGGTAAAGTGATCATATTATGGCCTTGAATAATGTTAAAAAAGCCTCCATTTCGGATTAATCTAAAATAGTACATTCAAATTGAATACGAGTCGGTGGTTGGAGAACAAAATGAAGCAGTATGGCCCAGAATACTGGGATAAGTACGGAGTGTATCGTACACCGATAGGATTTAATTTAACTTTGGTTGTGCTATTGCGAGCCTATTTGCTTTGGGTTTTCTCAGCGCTTGCGCGTCGCCCTGATTTAGATTTAATGTCTTTGTTTTTCCAATCAAAAACGCATTTTTTTGTGTCTTTAGGTATTGGTGCGATAGCGTTGGTGCCGACGGTGTTTTTTTCACTGCGTCGCCCTAGTAGTTCACAAAAGCTCGCTAAATATTGGCGTTATATGCGTTGGCCACTGTTGTTTACTGCGATAGCGGATTTAACTTGGCTGACGATGCAGGCATCACAAAGCCATTATCAATTTTCAATGTATATTGCGGTGCAAATGGTGATGTTAGTTTGGGTCATCCTATACTTACTAAAAA
This sequence comes from Pseudoalteromonas byunsanensis, assembly GCF_001854475.1. GTDB lineage: Bacteria > Pseudomonadota > Gammaproteobacteria > Enterobacterales > Alteromonadaceae > Pseudoalteromonas > Pseudoalteromonas byunsanensis. Next base: position 98,281 of record NZ_MNAN01000035.1, on the reverse strand, counting down.
GCAAATATTTGGGCTGCTTCTTTAACGACTGGCCTGAGCCTGAGCAGCAAAGTAAGACAAAATAAGGAACCGTTATGCTTAAATGGCGCGATATTTTAAATTTTGCCAACAATGGTAACCCCGAACCTAGTCACAGAGTAGAGAAAACACCACAGCAGTGGCAAAGTGAACTTGATGAGGAAGTTTACTATATTACCCGTCATAAAGGGACTGAAAGGCCTTTTAGTAGTGGTAGTTGTAGTGTGTTTGAATCAGGAAAGTATGCATGTGCGTGTTGTGGCAATGTATTATTTGATGGTGACGAAAAGTTCGAAAGTGGTTCGGGGTGGCCTTCATTCACGCAACCCGCGCAAGGTAATGCCATTGCTTATATCGGTGATAGTTCCCATGGTATGCAACGTGTTGAGATAGTATGCAATGTGTGCGATGCGCATTTAGGGCATGTATTTCCAGACGGGCCTCCGCCAAGTTGCTTGCGTTATTGTGTGAATGCGTTGTCTATGAAGAAGCTTTAGTCAAGCGTCAGGCCTAGCTCTTGCATATGTGAGAGTATTTTTGCGAAGCGAGTATGTTGTTCGGCATCAAGCGACATGCTACTTAATGTGGTGTAGCATTTTTTAGCCAGTGCAGAGTTAAAAGTTTGTCCACTTTTTCCCGTATGATCTAACATACATTGCAGCAGGTTTAAGGCTATGCTGGGGTTTTTTGGCATTATTCTAAATGCTTGTGCAAAAGCTTCCATAGCTACTTCCAATTGACCCTTTTTAAACTGAGTAACGGCGTGGTTATTAAGCTCTTTAGGGCCCATGGTAATGTCGCGTCGTTCGTCTTGTTGCTGCTGTATGTAACGCATGGTGATGGGGTCACTTACTTGCCTGTGACGCTTGCAATGTTCGATTATTTGACCGAACAAATCTTGTGCCTTGGAGTGAAAACCAAGCTCATGAAAAGCTTTAGCCTTGTCTAAAGCTGCATCAACAGAGCGAATGCTTGGTTCATCATCTAACTGTTCTATTAACTGACGAGCTTTTTTGTTTTCGTCTTTTAAATAGTGAATACGTGCATGGAGCACATCAATCTGCTCTTGATTTGTGGCATCTGGAAATTGCTTTTTTAAATCCCCAAGATATTGCTGGGTTTGCCTCGTAATACGGTTAATTAACTCGGCCTGATCCGTTGTTAATGCAAAGTCAATACCGGCCCTAGCTGCGTTTAAATATACCTCTGGCCCATCGTGAATCGAATTCTTAGCGTAGTGGGCTATGTCTTTCATCGCATTATAATTACATTCATAATCATGGTTAAGCGATGCCACACGCCCCAGCGATTTTTGTCTATCAATATTACGTGGTGCAATGAGTGAGGCTTCTTTTAGTCGTTGCTGCGCTTGCTCTAGTAAATTTAATTTTATTTCAAGCCTACCCAGTAAATCTAGGGCAACGAGGCGAGTTTCTGGTTGCTCTAGCAAGCTGGCAAGCATTCTTTGTGCAATAGCGTCTTCGTTGTTCATGACAAGCGCTTCTATCAAGCCCACTTTTGCCCATGTAAACTTTTGTAGCTCCAGCGCTGACTTATAAAAGTGTTTAGCATCATCAATGCGTTTCAGGCGCAGTAATATCTCTCCTTTTAACTTCAATAGGATGGGACTATATGCATGATCTTGTTTGTCTAAGTCATTATCGATGAGCTTGAGCGCTTTGGCATCGTTACCGTCATCAATGTATGCATAGATGTTTTTGAGAGCATTTTTACGCCTAAGCACTCTGTCTATTCGTGTTTTTAGCTCTTTAATTGAAAATGGTTTTACCAAAAACTCGTCAGGGTTAAGCTCCAAAATACTGTGTACAACGGTTGGGCTGGTTTCGGCAGAAACGAAAATAAATGCTGTGGTCTTTTTAATCAGCTTTTTATGCTTGAGTTCTTCGTAGAGTTGGTAACCGTCCTGCCCGTGGGTTAAGTCAAATGAGCAGATGATCAGTTCAAAGTTATGAGTCTTGCAGAGCTCTTTAGCAACAGCGCTATTTTCTGCAAACTGCATATCTCTGAAACTTAATTGTTCTAGGGAGCGTCTCATGTAACTCAATGCGAGTGGCTGCTCTTCAACAATCAAAATTTTGGAATTAACAAAGGGCTGAATACTCACTTACTAAAGCTACTTCTGATGAAAGACCTGTTCCAAGTCTAGACGCTTATCCATGGATTTAAAATATTTAGAGTAATTTGATGAAAGCAAATCACTAAAAAGTATTAGTTTTTATGTTTAATGAGCTTCACTCCACGACGAGCTAGAACTCATAAATACTCTGGGCACATAAAACACGGTGTTTTAGTAAAGCGTAGAAATGTTTATAACGGACCCACAAATGATAGAGGATTTAAGGATTTAAAGGGCGGCGATGTCTGGTAATAGATACTTAGGAAGTGATTAGAAAAAGAGATTGATTGTGATTAAATGGTGGGTCGTACTGGAGATGAACCAGTGAGCTTCGCCTTTTAGTTAAAAGGGTGGCGATGCTTGGTAATAGATACTTAGGAAGGGATTAGAAAAAGAGATTGATTGTGATTAAATGGTGGGTCGTACTGGAGATGAACCAGTGAGCTTCGCCTTTTAGTTAAAAGGGTGGCGATGCTTGGTAATAGATACTTAGGAAGTGATTAGAAAAAGAGATTGATTGTGATTAAATGGTGGGTCGTACTGGAGATGAACCAGTGAGCTTCGCCTTTTAGTTAAAAGGGTGGCGATGCTTGGTAATAGATATTTAGGAAGGGATTAGAAAAAGAGATTGATTGTGATTAAATGGTGGGTCGTACTGGAGATGAAC
>NZ_MNAN01000035.1:95240-95409 GCF_001854475.1 Pseudoalteromonas byunsanensis | reverse complement strand
AACCAGTGAGCTTCGCCTTTTAGTTAAAAGGGTGGCGATGCTTGGTAATAGATACTTAGGAAGGGATTAGAAAAAGAGATTGATTGTGATTAAATGGTGGGTCGTACTGGAGATGAACCAGTGAGCTTCGCCTTTTAGTTAAAAGGGTGGCGATGCTTGGTAATAGATA
>NZ_MNAN01000035.1:94792-95115 GCF_001854475.1 Pseudoalteromonas byunsanensis | reverse complement strand
GATTAGAAAAAGAGATTGATTGTGATTAAATGGTGGGTCGTACTGGAGATGAACCAGTGAGCTTCGCCTTTTAGTTAAAAGGGTGGCGATGCTTGGTAATAGATACTTAGGAAGTGATTAGAAAAAGAGATTGATTGTGATTAAATGGTGGGTTGTACTGGAGATGAACCAGTGAGCTTCGCCTTTTAGTTAAAAAGGTGGCGATGCTTGGTAATAGGATTAGAAAAAGAGATTGATTGTGATTAAATGGTGGGTCGTACTGGACTTGAACCAGTGACCCTCGCCTTGTAAGGGCGATGCTCTCCCAACTGAGCTAACGACCC
>NZ_MNAN01000035.1:92781-94667 GCF_001854475.1 Pseudoalteromonas byunsanensis | reverse complement strand
TGGTGGGTCGTACTGGACTTGAACCAGTGACCCTCGCCTTGTAAGGGCGATGCTCTCCCAACTGAGCTAACGACCCATTTAGATTTTATACTTTCATTCTGAAAGTGGTGGGTGCTCTGGACCTAACCAGTTATCCTCGCCTTTCGTTATGAAGGGCGGCGATGCTCTCCCAAATTTTCACCTTTTGAAGGTGGTGGGTGATCTGGACTTAACCAGTTATCCTCGCCTTTCGTTATGAAGGGCGGCGATGCTCTCCCAAATTTTCACCTTTTGAAGGTGGTGGGTGATCTGGACTTAACCAGTTATCCTCGCCTTTCGTTATGAAGGGCGGCGATGCTCTCCCAAATTTTCACCTTTTGAAGGTGGTGGGTGATCTGGACTTAACCAGTTATCCTCGCCTTTCGTTATGAAGGGCGGCGATGCTCTCCCAAATTTTCACCTTTTGAAGGTGGTGGGTGATACTGGACTTGAACCAGTGACCCTCGCCTTGTAAGGGCGATGCTCTCCCAACTGAGCTAATCACCCAAATCTGTTTGTTCTATAATGGTGGGTCGTACTGGACTTGAACCAGTGACCCTCGCCTTGTAAGGGCGATGCTCTCCCAACTGAGCTAACGACCCAATATAGAACCTTAGATAATCAATTTCACCACTTTAGAAGTGGTGGGTCGTACTGGACTTGAACCAGTGACCCTCGCCTTGTAAGGGCGATGCTCTCCCAACTGAGCTAACGACCCATATCTAAGTTACAAACGACAAATGCTGCGTCGTTGTGGGGCGCTATTATAGGGAGACTTGAAATAGTGTCAATACTTGAAGTTACAATTTTAGTTTATGTGCGGCTTTTATCGCCAGATTACAATTGTTCTTCATTATTACAGTAATTAAAAAGTCGCTAAAAAATGCAAATGGTTTTACAACAATGTATTACCTAATGCTCATAAAAGAGGCGTTAGCTAAAAATATCAGGGCGAGAGTAAGAGGGTTACAAAGCTCATTTATAGACCGAAACCATGTGGTAGGGCCATATCGTTTGCTTTCATACTGAATTTTAAAAAGAAGAGTAGGGGGAGTAGATTATGAGAATGCTCTTTTTTAAATACTTTACAATAATAGAGTGCGAATAGAGTAAATGCATTAGTAGCAATAGTTGTTTATGTTAAAGTTGAATTAAAAAGCATTTTCGAAAGCTGTTTTTTTGAGCGAAAACAAGAGTTTTTGTTGTTTTTTAATGACTTGGTGGTTATATTGTCAGCGAATTGGTGTTTTTTAAAACGTTTAATAAAAAGTTCGTGAAAAACTGTTGACTTTGTTTGTGGGCCTGCATAGAATGCGCCCCGCACTCAGCGATACAGGCGTGTAATTAACTTTACAGAGTTTGTTAGAAATGGGGCTATAGCTCAGCTGGGAGAGCGCTTCGCTGGCAGCGAAGAGGTCTGCGGTTCGATCCCGCATAGCTCCACCATTTCATTAGTGCAAAGTCCTAGAACACATTTTGTGTCCCCTTCGTCTAGAGGCCTAGGACACCGCCCTTTCACGGCGGTAACAGGGGTTCGAATCCCCTAGGGGACGCCACTTAATTTAAGTGATGTTTCTAAGCGCTCTCGAGTAGCACTTAGATAAAGTAAACTCATATGGTGAGAGTTAAAATAACCAGTCCTAGTGACACTAATCCAGTGTCCCCTTCGTCTAGAGGCCTAGGACACCGCCCTTTCACGGCGGTAACAGGGGTTCGAATCCCCTAGGGGACGCCACTTTACTTAGGTAAAGTAACAAAGCTCATATGGTGAGAGTTAAAATAACCAGTCCTAGTGACACTAATTAAGTGTCCCCTTCGTCTAGAGGCCTAGGACACCGCCCTTTCACGGCGGTAACAGGGGTTCGAAT
>NZ_MNAN01000035.1:0-92731 GCF_001854475.1 Pseudoalteromonas byunsanensis | reverse complement strand
CACGGCGGTAACAGGGGTTCGAATCCCCTAGGGGACGCCACTTTACTTAGGTAAAGTAACAAAAGCTCATATGGTGAGAGTTAAAATAACCAGTCCTAGTGACACTAATCCAGTGTCCCCTTCGTCTAGAGGCCTAGGACACCGCCCTTTCACGGCGGTAACAGGGGTTCGAATCCCCTAGGGGACGCCACTTTACTTAGGTAAAGTAACAAAGCTCATATGGTGAGAGTTAAAATAACCAGTCCTAGTGACACTAATTCAGTGTCCCCTTCGTCTAGAGGCCTAGGACACCGCCCTTTCACGGCGGTAACAGGGGTTCGAATCCCCTAGGGGACGCCAATTCTTATTTTTGCCAGCACTACGTTGGTAACTTATCTCATTCTATGAAATATAAAATTTCACAGCAAATTTTCTAAATTACCTAAAGAGTTATGAGCCTCGTTGTAACTTTAGTTCGTCAAGCCATTCATATTTACAGTATTGCCTTTCCAAAAAAGCTACATTAAAGTGACCGTCAGTGGCACACAGTTTGGTTAAGGAAAACACATAGTGAAAATCGTGATATCGGGCGCTACCTCAGGTTTTGGGGTCTCTTGGTTACGCCAGCTAGATAACAAGCAACAGGCAGAGTTTTTTGTACTGGCTCGTAATAGGTGCCGATTTGACGCTTTAATTGAGCGTGAACCATTAAAAAATCCAGTACACTATGTGGAATGTGATTTAGGGTCTTTGCGCTCAATAGAGCGAGCATGTGATCATATCAAATCTGTAACAGGACACATTGATATATTGATTAATAACGCGGGAATATACCCAAAGAATGAGCTTGAATTATCCCCCGATCATATTGAAATGGCCTTTGCGGTCAACCAACTTGCACCATATTATCTAACGGGAAAGTTGTTGCCTTTGCTAAATAATGCGAGGCAGGCAAGGGTGGTCAATACCGCTTCATTCCGCCACAAAGATGCAAAAGTTAACACCTCAGATATAGAGCTTGTGTCTCAGTTTAACGCTGAGCATGCTTATTGTAACAGTAAGCTATTTATCATCTTGTTTACTCGGTATTTGGCCAAGTTATTGCAGCATTCTACTATCTCAGTAAATTGCTTTGATCCGGGTATCGTTGATACCCCAATGTTAAAACAAGCCTTTCCCAAATCACTCACTTTACTGTATCCACTAGCTCGAAGAATAATAGCGCGCTCAAGCTTCAAAGGTGCTCAAACGGGCGTGTTTTTATCTTTAGCAACGGAGTGCGAGTGCACAACAGGACAATATTTCAAAGATAATAAGGTAATTACCACGAGTAAAAAAGCTAAAGATGATGAACTGGCATCTTGGTTGTGGCGGGAGTGTGAGAGACTCTCGGGTTTTTGTTACCCTACTTTGCCAATAAACAAGTTAAAGAACCTCGGGAATGACGCCCCTGTGATCAACAGAAAACGCCCACCACTCGGGCGGGCGATTTAATTAAACCCTCTGAAGAGAGGTTATTCAAATAGGCCCTTTATGATGGGAACAGCGTTTTCAACCATATGTAGGCCATTGCTCCAAATATGCAAAGGCGCTAAGGTCTGCTTATCTAGCAATACCAAGTCAGCATCACTATTAATTTTGATAGTCCCTTTGTTCAACCCGAGTATTTGTGCGGGGTTTGCAGTTATCGCCATTTATGATGACTTGTTTGCAAGTAGCAAATATCTATATGCCAGTATTACCGGTGATGATGGTCGCTATGTGGAGAAAATTGAACTTAATAATAACATCGCAAAGGATATGGCATTGTTGGGCGAGCAGATGCTCGCAGGCGTAACACACAACGATCAAATATGGCTTTATGATAAGTTGAGAGCCTCGTCTAAATACCTTAAATTGGAGTAGCCCAAATGCTTTGGCTTGAGCTACTCATTGCAGAATTAGGCTCTGCCTAGCATTCTGCGCAGGGTGGCGTCTTTATCAACCATATGATGTTTGAATGCTGCACCAATGTGCGCAACGATGAGTGCGGATAAACCATAGCCAATTAGACTATGGGCATTTTTGGCAATGATAAAAATGGTTTCGTTTAATGGCACAACCTCATCGCCGACGATGTTTTCTGACACTAGATGAAAACCAAACACATCAATGCCATAGCCACCAAACCCTGAGTAAAGCATACCACTGACAGGCATTAGAAGCGTGCCAAGTAATAACAACCAATGTGCTACATGAGCCAGTTTCTGATTGCTAAGTGACACACCCTCAGCTGCGGCGGGAAAACCACGTTTAACACGATAAATAACTCTGGGTAGAACTAGCAATAGCGCCAAAACACCAAGCGCTTTGTGAATAGGGTACAGTGCCCAGACTTCAAGATTAACCATATAAAAGCCGACCATGATCAGGCCAAGCATAGTAAAGCCAACCAGCCAGTGCATGGCTCTGGTTGTAACACTAAGAGATGATTGATTATTCATACTTGCTCCTTAACTAACGGAGCTAAAAAGTTACCTAGTTTTATATTTGGCAGCCACATCAAGGGGACAAATAATAGACTTTTTGGGACCAATGGGTGGAGCTTTGCCATTCGTCCCAAGCGTTGATGACTAATGGCTTATCAATGAATGAGCATCTTTGCGTTTACCTTTACTCACAGGCACCTGCTGAGCGGTAGTAAGCAGAATTTGACCATGTCCAGAACGTTCATTTATGACAGTTTGTGCATGCGTAATATTTACAAAGTAAGATCTGTGGCAGCGGAAAAATTGTTCGGGAGGTAGTAAGGTCTCAAGTTCTTTCATGGTGCCACGCAGAAGGTGTGTTTTTTCATCGGTGACAACCTCAATGTAGTTTCCTGCCGCTTTAACAAATAAAATATCCACCAACTTGATATGTGTATCGTCTAAGATGAGCATAGTAGGTTCATACAAAAGCTCATCGTTTGCTGTATCGGCTATGGTTGTTGCTTCAGTAACTTGCTCAATATTACGCTCGAAAAAGGTATGTTTAAGGTGCCACACCAATACTATCGTTATATATGCAATAACGTGATGGTGCCATTGATAAAATAGACTTTCTTGCCAAGAGATCTTTTCAACAATGATATCCAAAGTGGTATTCACTGCAAGTGCAAACCCAATAGCGTACAACCCAACCAGTGAATACTTATTAAACTGTGATGTAAAACGGGGGTAATTAAACGCATTACATAACGCCGGAGTCATAACTAGCCACACTCCAAACTTTTGTAATGACCAAATGATAGATGAAGAGATATCAACACGCTCTTTGGCTATCAACAAGCTATGAACCGTACAGTTTAGGCATACTACAGTGAGAATAAGCGCCCAGCCTATTAGCATAATTTGATAGTCTTTAAGTTTGAAAAATTGATTTTTCAGTAATGTATCCACGGTTCAATTACCTGACAGGGGGTTGAAGTCATTTCAAATATGATAAATTAACTAAAACAGACCAACAACAAAGGTGAAAAGTTTCGGATTTTGGCAAATTTAAAAACTTGTTTCTGAACACCTTAATTGAGGTTTTGTTACAATCATTTACCTAACCAGTTATACATTTTAACTTAATTATTTGTTGAAGTAATGTTTAGAAAGTAAGATGACAAAGCCTGTTAGCTGAGTACATTAGCCTTTCAGGTATGAGAGTATTAATAAATTTTAATAAACCAAACCTTTGCGATTCAATCAAATCTTCAACCATGCATCTACTTTGTATACGATGGTAAGCATTTGCGCTAAGGTGAGAGATGAATAGAAATAAGGAATTAGATTATGAAAACCTCAATTAAACTTAAAGTAAATGCAAAGAAACTCAAAGAACTATCACAAGCACAGGCGCAGCAAGTTGGTGGTGGTACAAGTGATGGTGGCGAACCTCAACAAGCACAAGCAGCCGCTTGCCCAACTATTTATAGTTGTGCGTGTTAGGCATTAAAAAGGATGATGCATGAATGATATTTTATATGGTTTTGGCTGGGGCTTAAAAGGAATTGAACTGCTAATTGTTCTTTTTTGGTCATACAAATTTTCCAAGATACGATGGAAACTGTTTTTTGGTCAAAAGAAGGATTTATCTTCAGTTCAACATCATGAGCTTTATTCCTGTTTTTTAACTGCGTTTTGCTTTTTGATTTTTCATCTAATGGGGTCAGAGTTAGAGCAGTTCTTGCTATCCCTCCAGATGGATAAGGCGGAACATATAAAGCTGTTCTACCCCTGCATGATAGTATTGAGGGTCTCCTTACTCTTAACTCTATTTTGTTTACATTTAGTACGAGGCTGTACTTTTTCTCCGACAGCTCGTATTTGTGCGTATTCTACAATAGTGGCAATAATGCTTATGGGAATACAGCTTATAGCAAGGGGCTATTTTGATTATCATGACTTCAGTATGGTATACAAAGTCGGCTTTTGGGTTTGTAATTTAATAGTTATCACAGCGTTATGCACTTACCCGATTCGCAGCTTAAAGGACTATTTTAAAGAAAAACATGTAATGGCTGAGTGATGCCGGCAAGTGATGTAAGATATCATTGAAATGTAGAATGGTGAGCTTATTCTCACCATTTTTATTGCTCAAAATAAAGAGTAAACAAATTATGACAATTAGTATGTGAATTATGAGTGTTCGTTCTCATCTGTTAGTGTGTGGATGCACAACAATGTGTTCGATACCCATGTTTACCGTGCTGCAATATTATGCGGGTTATGTTTAATGACACTCAATGAGTTTTTATATCGTGCAGGATGGGTCGTCAAGGGATTTGAATTTTTAACGATAGTTTGGTTTTTGGTTGCAAAGTTTCCTCGTCATAGATGGTCACTGTTCTTTGCTACCAAGCGAGACATGGTTTCTCGCGAATTGCACGAAATGCATTCGTGTTTTATCGTCGCAGTGTGTACATTTGTTTTTCACGTATTAGGTTCAGAATACGGATCATACATCGTTACTTTAACTTTTGGTCGAATTCCGGTAATTCGGCTGTTCTATCTAGCGATGATGGTTCACACGTTTACATATGTAATGGCTGTACTCGTGCTTCATTTATTACGGGGTTGTGCTATGTCAATTGCAGCACATCGATGCCTGATACTTTCGTTGTGTACGGTCGTGGTACTCATGATTCAGCTAACAGCAAGAGGCTACTTTGATTATCATGAGCTCAAACCTCTGTATGCAACCTGCATCTGGGCCATTAACCTTTCCTGCTTGGCTGCTATTTATAAATATCCTGTTGAACAGACAAAGATGTACTATAAAAACGCAAAGAAGCTTGATCGAGAAAAACGCAAAGAAGCTTGATCGAAGTAACGAAGTCCTCCTTAGGAGGACGATAATCAAGTGTATGGCTTATCTGTTAATCTTTTCTTTAAACTCACACAAATCTTCAGCCATGCACGAACCACATTTAGGTGTACGCGCAGTCCACACAAGCACGCATGGTCAGCCTGTGATGAACATCGACTTTAAACTCTTTGGGAAGCACTCTTTCAGTTTTACTGGCTCACAGATATTGTGAAAGTTGGCTGCCGTGCCTTAATGTGCTTTCTATTATTGGTACGAATCATATATTTAGATTTTCTTTTATTTGTTCCCTGTGTGAACCTAATTTGATTTATAACCGTAAAGAACATAGTGTTGTTAGGTTAATACGTAATTTTCCAATTATCTGTGGTGGGTTTAATGTTCTTCAAAAAAAATATCGTCCGAGAGGCAAACATTCAATTTGTTAACTGTCTCAGTGCACCTGCGTTATTAGTTGATCAAAACGCCAACATCCTTGCTACTAGCAAATCGGCTAAGCAACTTTTAGACATGGCGAAAGAACAAGATGCAGTGACTTTGAGCAGCGTTCTACCCTCCGTGATGTTAACTGAGGGACATCAAGAAACTCTGATTGATGGAACGGTATACAAAACAACTGCTACTCAAATTAATAGTGATAATAACCCTTTGTGGCTTTTGCAATTTGAACTAGATACTTTATTGCTGGGAGTTGATGAGTTTCTTGACGAGTTTCTCGCTGTTGATAATGATGCCTACTGCCTAATAAGCGAAAGTGGTAATGTTTTGAAGTGCTCTCCCATGTTCGAGCCGGTTATCAAGCAGCTTGATATAAATGAAGTGATATCTAACTTTTCCACTACAAAAAATATTACTTTAAATGATAAAGTGTTTGAGGTGTTTTGTTATCAGCTTCCCCACATTAAAAGTGCTCGATTATATAAATTTAAAGAGATAGAGCAAAACGAGGGTGAATCACAGAAAATAGATCTCATGAAGCGGGTCGTAGAAAACACAACTTGTTCAGTCATTGTTACCAATGCCAAGGGAGAAATTTTATACGTCAACCCAGGTTTTGAGAAACTGACAGGCTATCACGCGTCTGAGGTTATGGGAAAACGTCCCGGTAGCATGCTGCAAAGAGAACAGACAGATAAAGCGACGGTTGCTCGTATTTCAGCAAACCTAAAAAACAAACAGCCTTTTTATGAAGAGATTCTAAATTTTGATAAGCAAGGGAATCCCTACTGGATTGTCTTGTCAGTAAATCCAACGTTCGATGAAAATGGCATACACACAGGTTTTGTTGGTGTAAGTTCTGATATTCGTGATATTAAACGTCAAGTTATTGAACAACTCACCCAAAGAGATGCAGTTGACAAGAATTCGGTAGTTATAGAATTTCAATTTGAAGGGGAGTTGATAGAAGCGAATGAGTTTTGCCTTAACCAGTTAGAGCAACAGTCATCTTCCGTTGTAAATAATATTATAGGCAATTTGTTTAGTCACACATCCGATCAAGATAAACATAAATTGATAAATGGCGAATCGATAAATTTGACCATGAACTTGAACAGCGGTGACAAAGCGATATTACTCGACTGTATTGTTACGCCAATCGTTAATCTAAATGGGGAAGTGCACAAGTTTATTGCGTTTGGCGATAATATATCGGAGAGGAACTCTGTAATTGAAAGTACCCATACAGCGATGAGTCAAGTTTTAGATCGCATTCAAGGTATAGTGAAAACCATAAATTCTGTTTCTGAGCAGACGAATTTACTCGCTTTAAATGCGGCGATAGAGGCTGCGAGAGCGGGTGAAGCCGGGCGAGGTTTCGCCGTGGTGGCTGATGAAGTGAGAGCATTAGCTTCAACCTCTACTGATGCTGCTAGCCAAATAGGCGGGTTAATTAAGGAAACCCAAGAGCATGTGAACGGCCTGTCAAATTTCCTTGCTTCTTAGATGCCTTAAGATTCAATAAGTCAGACAGGTTTACGATTAGCGCTCAGGTTAGTGCTAAACATTAACACTAACCTTTTTAGAGCGCACCTGTCTAAAAGGCAGTTTTTAACATCGAAGCTAATCAGTTTTGTCTTTAAACTCATACAAGTCTTCCATCAAACACGAGCCACACTTTGGTTTACGCGCCGTACACACATAAAGGCCGTTTAAAATAAGCCAGTGGTGAACGTCTACCTTAAACTCCTTGGGCACGACTTTTTCGAACTTTTTCTCAAGCTCGTAGACAACTTCATATATTCAGAAAAGGTGAATCTTTAAGGTAAGAAGTATCTACAAAGCAAAGAATACTGATAATCATCATTGGGTAGAGCTTAAGTTTATTTGGCCAGCAAAATACTCCTTCAAATAATTAAGTAATAATCTGAGTTTTTTCGAGTTGGCAGTGCCAGGAGGGAACACACCATAAACATTTATGTCATTAAATTCATAGTCATCAAGTACGGTTTGTAGGGTGCCAGCTTGAATTTTTGGCCAAGCATCATAAACAGGAATTCTGGCTAAGCCGTGGCCAGCTTCAACAAATGCAGTGCGAGCAGCAGCATTATTAGTAGTAATGCTTCCTTTGGTGGCTATGCGAAAAGAGCGGCCTCCTTTCGTTAGGTTTAATACCCCAGAGGTTAATTTGTAAATTACCCATTGATGGTTAACTAAATCATCAGGATTTTTTGGTTGTCCATATTGAAGAAAATACTCGGGAGAACCACACAGACAGGTCTTTAACGTGGCTAATTTAACCGCTTGTAGACCAGAGTCAGGCAATGGTGCTCCGCGGATCGCCAAATCGATCCCTTCTTTTATGATATTGACCACTTCATCGGTCAGCATGACATCAAGCTCAATTTTAGGATAAATTTTCTTAAACTCATTGAGTGCAGGCACAATAGTCTGTAAGCCAACATTTACTGGACAGGTTATTTTAAGTAACCCGATAGGCTCATTTTTAAAGTTTTCAATTTGTAGATTAGCAGCACTGGCTTGTTCGGCAATTGCATGGCAGCGTTCATAATAGGCTTGTCCCGCTTCTGTGAGATTAATCGAACGTGTTGATCGATTAAGCAACTTTACTTCGAGTTGTGCTTCAAGCTTTTTTAGGTGATAACTGACGACTGCTCGAGAGAGTCCTAAATGTTTTGCTGCCGCACTTAAACTGCCTTGTTCAATAACTTGAGCAAAAACAACCATACTTTTGAGTTGTTCAAATGATACATTCATACACTTACCCGTCAATCAAAGTACACCTCATTTATTGTATCAATTTTTAATACAATATTGTCAGTTTTATCTGCATTGTTCATATATGTTCATAGCCCTATACTGTTTACATAGGCAATGAAAAAGCACTTAAGCGCATCACATGTATTGATCACAGGATAAATAATATGACTAAAAAAATATTAATGGTACTTACGTCGCACGATGAACTTGGCAACACAGGTAATAAAACCGGTTTTTGGGTTGAGGAATTTGCTGCCCCTTACTACGCATTTGTTGATGCGGGTGTTGAAGTTACCTTGGCTACCCCAAAAGGCGGGCAAGCACCTATTGACCCAACAAGCACGTTAGAAGACTTCCAAACTGAGGCCACTCATCGCTTTGAGGCTGATGATGTCGCGCAAGCTAAAATAGCGAACACGGTAATATTATCTTCAGTTAACGAAAGTGACTTTGATGGTGTGTTCTATCCTGGTGGTCATGGTCCTTTGTGGGATCTTACCGACAATACCGACTCAATTACGTTGATTGAAAACTTTCTCAAAGCAGGTAAAGCCGTTGCGGCAGTTTGTCATGCCAGTGCTGCTTTATTAAATGTAAAGCAAGCTTCTGGCGACTTTGCTATTAAAGGTAAAGCGGTAACAGGCTTTACTAACAGTGAAGAAGAAGCTGTGCAATTAACCGAAGTGGTGCCATTTTTACTTGAAGATGAACTCATTAAGCGTGGTGGTAACTACCAAAAAGCACAAGACTGGCATGCTTTTGTCGTACAAGACGGTCTTATTATTACCGGTCAAAACCCAGCGAGTTCAGCATTAGTTGCTCAAAAGTTACTCGCTCACCTTTTTGCTTAAACTAACGTATTTATAAACATATTACTTCGCAAAAGTTAACTGTAATTCAAGATGAAAAAATTACAGAACATAGCTTATGTCGCAAAAGTAACAGCCACTGGTAGTCGTGAAGGCACTGCAAAATCAGACGACGGCCGATTACAACACTCAAAGGTTTAGGCGGCGATGACGGGCAGGGCACTAATCTTGAGCAATTAGTTGCAGCGGGTTATGCCGCTTGTTTTATTGGCGCATTAAGATTTGTTGCGGGTCAAGAGAAAGCAGCTTTACCTCGCGAGACTTATATCAATTCAGAAGTCGAGATAGGTACAGTTGAAGGTGGTTTTGACATAGCAGTGAGACTTACGATGGCATTAGGTGATATGGATAAAAATGCACAGTACGTGGTAGAGAAAGCACATCAAGTCTGCCCGTACTCACACGCTACACGCGGTAACATTGGCGTGAGCTTAACCATTATTTAATACCGAACTTATTTAAAAATTACTTACGTAAAACACTTTAGGATATAACAATGTTAGATTTCAGTTTTCAAAACCCAACCCGTATTCACTTTGGTGAAGGGCAAATTGCCGCCATTTCCCAAGAGATCCCATTAGATGCAAGAGTGTTACTGGTTTATGGTGGTGGCTCAATAAAAAGTAATGGGGTATATCAACAAGTGGTTAGTGCGCTTAATAAACACACTTGGTTTGAATTTTCAGGTATTGAGCCAAACCCAAGTTATGACACCTTAATGAAAGCTCAAAAGATCATTAAAGCACACAGTATTGATTATATACTTGCAGTTGGTGGTGGCTCTGTCGTTGATGGCGCTAAATTTATTGCCGCTGCCACTTTATTTGATGGCAATGACCCTTGGAATATACTTGCTAAGCAGCAAACCATTACGCAGGCACTACCTATTGGCGCGGTTTTAACTCTTCCTGCCACAGGCTCTGAAAGTAATGGTAACTCTGTTGTCACTCGAGACGGAAATAAACTACCATTTTCAAGCCCTCTGGTTCGCCCACTATTTGCAGTGTTAGATCCAAAAGTCACTTTGTCACTATCGGATCGTCAAATCGGCAATGGTGTAGTTGATGCATTTGTTCATACTATCGAGCAGTATTTAACCTATAGCGTTAATGGCAAGGTACAGGATCGTTTTAGTGAAGGGCTATTGCAAACCTTGATTGAAGAAGGGCCTAAAGCCCTAGAGCCTGCAACTAAAGAAAACCTAGAAGTTAGAGCCAATATTATGTGGTCGGCAACCATGGCATTAAATGGCCTGATTGGTGCTGGTGTCCCACAAGATTGGTCAACACATATGATAGGCCATGAATTAACTGGGGCATTCGGAATTGATCACGCACGTACCCTATCTATAGTATTGCCGGCAGTAATGAAAGTCTGTCGCGATAAAAAGCGTGAGAAATTACTCCAATATGCATCGCGAGTTTGGCAATTAACTGAAGGTGATGATGATACTCGTATTGATCAAGCGATTCTCTTAACCGAACAGTTTTTCACTAAAATGCAAGTACCTACTCGATTGTCTGACGTTGACCTTGGCATCAAAGATATTGACTTACTTATTAAGCGATTAGAAGAACATGGTATGACGGCACTTGGTGAACACGGTGATATAACCTTAGATAAAAGTCGTGAGATCTTAATTCAAGCATTATAACTACCAGACAAGCACAAGTGGCGCATAGGAAATTCTACACGCCACTCGTCACCCCTTTTATTATGGAAGTATTATGACTCAAACAACTGATATAAACCGCCAAATTCTTTTAGCATCAAGGCCATCAGGCGCCCCAGTAGCTGAAAACTTCAACCTAGTTCAAAGTGAAAAGCCAACACCTGAAGCAGGAGAAGTTTTGCTGCGTACCATTTATCTTTCTCTTGACCCATATATGCGAGGTCGAATGAATGATGCTAAATCTTATGCTGATCCCGTTGCTTTAAATGAGGTGATGGTTGGTGGTAGCGTATGTCGAGTAGAAGCATCAAGGCATGAAGATTATAAACAAGGTGATTGGGTTGTTGCTTTTGGCGGTTGGCAGGATTATAGCGTCGCTAAAGGAGATGAATTACTCAAGCTTGATAATAACATGGCTAACCATTCACATGCTTTAGGCGTATTGGGGATGCCTGGATTAACGGCTTATATGGGCTTACTTGATATTGGTCAGCCCAAAGCAGGTGAAACAGTAGTGGTTGCTGCGGCAACAGGTGCAGTGGGCAGTTTAGTGGGCCAAATCGCTAAGTTACAAGGTTGTAAAGTGGTGGGTATTGCAGGTGGCCAGAGCAAATGCCGATATGCGGTTGAGACGTTAGGGTTTGATTACTGTCTCGATCACAAAAGTGATGATTTAGCACAGCAATTAGCAAAAGTTTGTTCATCGGGTATTGATGTGTATTTTGAAAATGTGGGCGGTAAAGTATTTGACGCGGTGATGCCGCTATTAAATAGCTGTGCGCGGGTGCCTTTATGTGGACTCATTTCTCAGTATAACGCAACTGAACTACCCAGTGGCCCTGACAGACTATCTTTATTAATGGGCATGTTATTAACGAAACGCATTAAAATGCAGGGTTTTATTGTCTTTGATGATTACGGCCATCGACATGGCGAGTTTAGTCAGCAAATGGAAAAATGGTTATTGGCCGGACAAATAACCTATAAAGAGCATGTTGTTGACGGGCTTGAAAATTCTGTAAGCGCTTTTATCGGTTTATTAAAGGGTGAAAACTTTGGTAAATTAGTTGTACGAGTAGGGCCTGACGAACTCAAATAATTATAGTTAAGTTAAAGGTAACATAGCCGTTACCTTTAACTATAATTGAGCCTGCACTAGGTCATAAATATGATTTACATAGAATAGTGGGGCAGCCATTTAATAGCGGCAAAAGACTGTGCTCAAAATCCTGAGGTATGTATTCAAGTTATCAAAGCCACAGAACAAGTAGTTGAAAGGATGGCTCTACTCAGTCTTATCCTTAAACTCACACAAGTCTTCAATCATACAAGAACCGCATTTAGGTTTACGAGCGGTACACACATAACGCCCGTGAAGAATAAGCCAGTGGTGAACGTCAACTTTAAACTCTTTAGGCACCACCTTTTCAAGCTTTTGTTCTACAGCTACAACATCTTTACCCATGGCAAATTTAGTGCGGTTAGAAACGCGGAAGATGTGCGTATCTACGGCGATGGTGGGCCAGCCAAAAGCGGTGTTCAATACCACGTTAGCAGTTTTTCTACCCACGCCAGGTAGAGCTTCAAGCGCTTCTCGGTTTTCAGGTACTTCACTGGCGTGCTTTTCAACCAAAATTTGGCACATTTTATAGACGTTGTTTGCTTTTGAGTTAAATAGGCCAATGGTTTTAATGTAGTCGCGCAAGCCCTCTAAGCCCAAATCTAAAATGCCTTGTGGCGTATTGGCAACAGGAAACAGTTTACGAGTGGCTTTGTTGACCCCCACATCGGTGGCCTGTGCAGACAGGGTAACCGCCACTAACAATTCAAACGCCGATGAGTACTCAAGCTCAGTTTCTGGATGTGGATTGTCATCGCGCAGGCGGGTGAGTATTTCAATACGTTTTTGTTTGTTCATAACTGCTTCTTTATTCTTTTACGTTAAACTAGTGACGCGAGCTCTGGGCGCTTTTTCTGGCTCTGTTGAAGGGGCCGCTTTTGCTTTAATCTGTGCATCAATTACATTTTTAGCGGCGATCAGTAGCCCTAAGCCGAGGAATGCACCTGGTGGTAAAATCGCTACTAAGAATTGACTGTCAAACTGAAAAACTTCCACTCGCAAACTAGCAGCCCACGGGCCCAGTAACAAGTTTGCACCATCAAACAGGGTACCTTGGCCAATCAACTCACGTAGGGTGCCGAGCACAATTAATACGATGGCAAAACCTAGGCCCATCATAACGCCATCCCAAGCGCTAAGTAGTGCGTTGTTTTTAGAGGCGAAAGCCTCTGCTCGGCCGATGATGGCACAGTTAGTCACAATCAAAGGGATAAATATTCCCAAGGATTGATATAAACCAAAGGTATAGGCGTTCATCAACAGTTGTACTATGGTCACAAACGCTGCGATGATCATAACAAAAACAGGAATACGAATGTCTTTAGGGACCCAATTACGTACCACTGAAACGGTCACATTAGAGCCCACCAATACTAACAAAGTTGCCAGCCCTAGTCCCAGCGCATTGGTAATTGTGCTTGTAACTGCCAACAGTGGACATAACCCTAATAGTTGTACAAGGGCGGGATTGTTTACCCACACACCTTCTTTGAACAAGGTTTTCATTTCACTCATTGTACGTCTCCATTGCACAGGTTCTTAGCTGCAAATAAGGCGGCAAAGTTTTGTTGTGTATACTCCACAGCTTGTTTCACTGAGGCAACAACGGCACGCGGCGTGATAGTGGCCCCTGTAAACTGGTCAAATTGACCGCCGTCTTTTTTAACTGCGAATTGTTTTGCGTTATCTGCGTTAACAGTGAGACCGTTGAATGTGGTGATCCAATCAGACTTTGCCAGCTCTACCTTATCACCAAGGCCTGGAGTTTCTTCATGACGAGTGACGCGCACTCCGCTAATACTGCCATCGGCTTTAACGGCAGTTAAAATATCAATATTACCGCTGTAACCTTTTGGTGTAACGTGGCGTACTAATAGGGCTGCAGGCTGTCCTGCTTTGGTTGCACGATAAATAATATGTGGTGAACCGGGCCCAAGTTCGGGCGCGTTGCTACGGGTGCAGTCTAGATACAAGGTATTGTCATATTCATCGGTGCTTAAAACTTGCCCTAATAGCTGCATCAGGTGCTGCTTTTCCTGTAAAGCAATCCGTTGTGCGGTCATTGATTGTACTATTGCTACGCTGCCTGTAGTTGCCAGTGCAAAGGCCGTTAAAATCGCTCCATTTCGATACATAGATTGCGCTATCATTTTGCTACTCCATGGCCGTAAGTGCGTGGTTGCGTGTAGTGATCGATTAAAGGCACTGCCATGTTCATAATTAACACCGCAAAGGCAACGGCATCCGGATAACCACCGTAGTTGCGGATCAAATATACCAGCAAGCCGATGCAAGCGCCGTAAATCAATCGACCACGATTTGTGGTGGAGGCCGACACAGGATCAGTGGCGATAAAAAATGCACCTAGCATGGTACCGCCGCTAAGCAAGTGAAATAAGCTGCCAGCATGACTTCCAGGTGCAATGATAAAGCCAATGGCGGAACAAAATGCCAGTGTACCAAGTAGCGCAACAGGTATATGCCAGTTAATCACTTTTGCTTTTAATAAAAATAGGCCGCCAACTAGGAAAGCGAGGTTAACCCACATCCAACCAATGCCAGCGAAGGCGGTAAATTGTTCACCCATCATCGCTTCAGTCACAGTAAAGTTTTGTGATACAGCTGTTTTTAAGGTATCAAGCGGTGTAGCCATGGTCGTGCCATCGACCGATGTCATCGCACTGAGTAGGTCTTGATGATTTGCTGAGTATTCGAAGAAAATCAGTGTTACTTGATCAGCTAAGCTCAGCGGTTGGGCAAGCAGGCTGGTGACAGGTGTCCAACTTGTCATTTGTACTGGGAACGAGATCAGTAATAACACGTAAGCTGCCATAGCTGGGTTAAACAAATTAAAACCTAACCCTCCATAGAGCTGTTTAACCATGGCAATAGCAAACACTGTACCGATCACAATCACCCACCACGGGGCAAGCGGCGGAATACTGATAGCCAGTAACACAGCAGTTAACCAAGCGCTGCCATCACTAAGGGCTGGCCAAACTGGTCGTTTACGAATGCTCAACATCAAGGCTTCACTGAGGCTGGCGGTGATTAGCGCTAAAAGCAGTTGTACAATCACACCAAAACCAAAGAAATAACACTGAGCAATAATACCAGGAATACAGGCCGCGATGACCGTAAGCATCAGTCTACTCAGGTTTTTATGATTGTGATTGTGTGGGGATGAGGCCATGCTTAGTTTCATGACGGATCATTTCCTTCTTGTTCTTTGGCTTGTTTCTTAGCCTTTGCTTTAGCGACAGCGGCTTTGATGGCTGCCTGACGTTTTTGCTCTGGCGTTTGTGGCTCTGAGTCTGATTTATCTTCACTTTGAGGCGCAGGCTCTGTCTGCGGCTCGCTTTGTTGCTCGGCCTGCTGTGCGGCTTTCTTTGCCTTGGCGCGTGCTATGGCAGCAGCCACGGCGGCCTTGCGCGGGTCGTCATCTGTTTTTGGTACACCAGAGTCAGAGGCTTGCGCGTGTTGCGGCGGCTCGCTTTGTTGCTCGGCCTGTGCGGCTTTTTTTGCCTTGGCGCGTGCTATGGCAGCAGCCACGGCGGCCTTGCGCGGGTCATCATCTGCTTTTGGTACACCAGAGTCAGAGACTTGCGCGTGTTGCGGCGGCTCGCTTTGTTGCTCGGCCTGCTGTGCGGCTTTCTTTGCCTTGGCGCGTGCTATGGCAGCAGCCACGGCGGCCTTGCGTGGGTCGTCATCTGCTTTTGGTACACCAGAGTCAGAGGCTTGCGCGTGTTGCGGCGGCTCGCTTTGTTGCTCGGCCTGCTGCGTGGCTTTCTTTGCCTTGGCGCGTGCTATGGCAGCAGCCACGGCGGCCTTGCGCGGGTCATCACCTGCTTTTGGTGCATCAGAGTCAGAGGCTTGCGCGTGTTGCGGCGGCTCGCTTTGTTGCTCGGCCTGCTGCGCAGCTTTTTTCGCTTTAGCGCGTGCTATGGCAGCAGCCACGGCGTCTTTTTTACTGCTGCTCTCATTCGAATTTTCATTTACAGCAGTGTCTTCGGAATGCTTTTGCTCCTTGTACTGCCGCGCTTGCTCTTTGCGTCTGGCTCGTTCCAATGCAACTTCACTGTTATCAGGTTCTAAACTACCATCAGCGGCTTTTTTCGCCTTAGCTCGTTCAATCGCTGCTTGTACTGCCGACTTATCACCTTGCTTTTGTTTTACTCTGGTAAGAGCATCAGCTACTTTGGCTTTTTCAGCGTCAGGTTTGGCCGCACGAGAGGTTGAACGTTTATGTTTATTTTGTCTTTCTTGCTGCTCGCGTTCTAATCGCTCTTTGCGAGCTTCGAAACGCTCTTTAGCTCGCTCCGCTTTGATCTGATCTAGTTTCTGTTCTCTGATCTCAGCCTTAGCTACTCGGTAATATTGCACCAGAGGGATCTCGCTGGGGCATACGTAAGAGCAGGCACCGCATTCGATACAATCAAATAGATTGTAAGCTTCTAGCTTGTCGTAGTCTTTGCTTTTGGCAAACCACTGTAACTGTTGAGGGAGCAAGGTTTGTGGGCAGGCATCAGCACAAGCGCTGCAACGAATACAGGCTTTTTCATCGCCAGGCTCAGCTAGTTCTTGATTGTCAGGGGCCAAGATACAGTTTGTGGTTTTTACCACCGGAATACGTACCGTAGGTAACGTAAAGCCCATCATCGGACCACCCATCACAACACGTTGCTCAGATACGGGAGTAAAGCCTTGGCAATCAAGCAGGTGTTTAATTTCAGTGCCAATAAGCGCCCAAACATTTTGTGGTTTGCCAATTGTGTTACCCGTGACAGTTACAACACGCTCAATCAGAGGCTTACCTTTATAAATTGCTTCACTAATAGCGAACAGGGTGCCGACATTCTGTACTAGTACACCAATATCTGCAGGGATCCCGGCGCTTGGCACTTCTTTCGATGTGAGCACGCGAATAAGCTGTTTTTCACCACCAGATGGGTATTTTGTTGGTATGGGTCGTACTAGAATTTTAGTATTATGTGTACTTGCCTGTTGCATCGCAGCAATTGCTTCAGGTTTGTTATCTTCAATGCCAATCAGGATACGTTGCGGTTTGAGCAGTTGCTGCATTACTTCAATGCCTTGCACAATTTCTTTTGCATGTTCACGCATTAAGAGGTCATCAGCGGTGATATAAGGTTCACACTCAACGCCATTAACAATAAGAAATTCTATTGGCTGGTGGCTATCGGCTTTAATATAGGTTGGAAAACCTGCGCCTCCCATACCTGCAATTCCGGCATTGTGTAAAATATCAATGAGCGTTTTGTGGCTGAGTTCGTGCAAATTACTGACGGGATTAAGTTCACACCAAGTGTCGTTGCCATCGGGTGCAATAACAATACTCAACTCTGGCAAAGCCGAAGGATGTGCTGAAGGCAATGGTTTAATTGCTGTGATTTCACCGGATGTTGACGCATGCACGGGGAGTGACCAGTTTGCTGTGGGTTTAGTCAGCGGTTGACCTTTTAGTACTTTGTCACCTTCTTTAACCAATAACTGGCCATTAGCACCTATATGCTGTTTAAGAGGTAATACAAGCTTGTCTGGTAATGGCAACCTTGCTGTAGGCTGCTGATTAGACAGTGACTTTTGCTGAGGTGGGTGAACGCCCCCCGGGAATTGCCACAGGGTACCACGTTCGATTTGTTCAAGTAACGAGTCCACTTAAACCTCTTAATCTATTTGTTTAACGGCAATGGCGTCCAATTGCCATTTCCAGGTTTGTTTGGTTTGCTCAACCGGAAGCATGTCAATACAATCAACAGGGCAAGGTTCCACACATAAATCACAGCCAGTGCATTCATCGTCAATGACCGTATGCATTTGTCTTGTTGCGCCGACTATGGCGTCAACCGGACAGGCTTGAATACATTTGGTACAACCAATACACTCATCTTCTCTAATATAAGCTACTGTTTTTACAGGTTCTGCTTGTTCACCCCCGGCTAATGGTTTAGGTTCAACACCCATTAAATCAGCCAGTTTTTTTACCGTGGCTTCACCACCTGGTGGACACTTATTTATTTCGTCGCCATTGGCTATTGCTTCAGCGTAGGGACGACATCCGGGGTAACCGCATTGCCCACATTGTGTTTGAGGTAAAATTGCATCTACTTGATCAACGATAGGGTTGCTTTCAACACGGTATTTGACTGCGGCGAAGCCGAGTATGAGTCCAAATACAAGCGCCAGTGAGCCCAGCGCAATTAAGGCATAAAACAAAGTCATGGTTATAATTTCACTAATCCAGAAAAGCCCATAAAGGCAAGCGACATAAGCCCTGCGGTTATCATTGCAATAGAAGCACCTTTAAAAGGGGTGGGAACGTCAGCAGCTGCTAATCGTTCACGCATTGCAGCAAATAAAACCAACACTAAAGAGAAACCAACGGCTGCGCCAAACCCATAAACTGCGGAACCGATAAAGGTGTGATCCTTTTTAATGTTCAATAAAGCCACCCCCAACACCGCACAGTTTGTGGTGATCAGAGGTAAGAAAATGCCTAATAGCCGGTATAGTGTGGGGCTAGTTTTGCGCACCACCATTTCAGTAAATTGCACCACAACCGCAATCACCAAAATAAAGCTCATGGTTCTTAGGAACGTTAGTTCTAGTGGTAACAGGATATATTGGTTGACTAAATAGCTGGTTACAGATGCCAAAGTAAGCACAAACGTGGTTGCCAAAGACATACCCACAGCTGTGTCTAACTTTCCGGAGACCCCCATGAATGGGCAAAGTCCCAAAAATTGAACCAGAACAAAGTTGTTTACCAGCACAGTGCCAATAAGCAACATGATATATTCAGTCATTGCTGCCCCTTTTGCGAAAAACTGAGGTGAGTTTTAGATGGCCGTGATTTTAGCAATTTTGTGCGCCAAGATCATAAAAAAATGACAGAATAAAAAACTATGACAGAGCACGTATGCCTTGAATTGTTGACACTTACCCAATGTGAAAGAATAAATAAGGCCATATAAAATGGCCTTATTTGCAAAATAGGGTCGTGTGGCTAAATTTCTTTGGGCTTTTCTATATAGTAGCCTTGTGCTCCATCTAAGCAGAGCGTTTCAACAATATGTTTTTCTTCTTGTGTTTCAACACCTTCAGCAAACACGTTTACTCCGATCCTATGTGCTAAATCGACCATTAAGCGCATGAAATATTGATTGTTTTTATCTTCTTCTAAGCCACGGGTATAACTTGCATCCATCTTAATAAAGTCCGGTTTAAGGTCTCTGAAGAACTTGAAGGAAGTTAAACCAACACCGAAGCGCTCTACCGTGATACGTGCACCAACACGATGAACCATATCAATAAAGCGTTTGCTAGCTTTAATATTTTGCTGCAGACCAAACTCGCTCACTTCAAATATGAGTTTAGAAGCAATATTAGCGTCTTTAAGTAAACGACGTTCTAACCAAATCACAAATTGGTCGCTATGGGCACTGGATGCTGTGACGTTGATACCAAAATATTTCTCAGTAAAGTTACGTGTCTTGATGAGTTCCAAAGAGGTATCAATGATTAAGCGGTCAATATCAATGGCCATCTCGAGCTTTTCAGCCATTGCCAAAAATGAAGCCGTTGGCAACATTTGGTTTTCTTCGGTTTTAAAGCGTGCTTGGATCTCGGCATAGGCTTTTGTGTTTTTACCTACCGGCATGATATTTTGCATCATCAGCGCAACACGCTTTGAGCTTATTACTTCACTGATCACTTTGCGCCAGTTTTGATTACCAAAACCAGCACCCACGTTGTTAACAAGGTCTGACTCTCGTTGGATGTGCCAAGCATTGGCTTGTTTACTTTGTGCCATGCTCATTGCGTTATCAACCACAGAAAGCAGCTCACCTAGCGGTTTACCTGTTTCGTAAGGTACTATACCTGTATTTGCTACCGAGCTAAGCTCTTGATTCTGTTGGAATTGGGTGAATCTCGCCTGTAACGTCTCACCGAAGTGTTCCGCTTCTTTAGAAGGCACATTGGGTAGAAGTACGGCGAAATCAGAGCTGTTTAGCCTAAAAGTTTGACTGCCTGTATAGGTACCGCTGACGTGCTTGATGATGTCTGACACAGATTTGATATATTCATCACCTTTTTGATAGCCACGAGTTTGGTTTATGATTTGTAGCTCACTACAGCGGATCATAGCCAAGCTACCAAAGGTCTTCTTCGTCGCAGACTCAATATGATGTTCATAGTGTTCAACAAACATGTTGCGATTGCCAAGGCCCGTGATCACATCTTTATAAGCTTCTTGTTTTATGCTTTGTGCGGCACTTTTTATATCGTGTTCTTTACTCTTTAAAAAATGCGCGAGACGTTTAAAAGAGGGCGTGAGGTCGGCACCTAGAGACTGCATTTCTTCGGTATCAAACTCACTGTCAATGTTTGCTGAATTTTGGTTGCGGGTGATGTAAACATCAACGGCATCAGCAACAGTGGTACTTACATTACGAATAAGGCGACGATAAATGGTACGCATATAAAAAATAGGAATAAACGCAAGCAGGGCAGTCACTGCAAATGTTAATAACATAGCTTGCTGCAATAGTTGGCCTTGACTTTGTGCGTTGATCACAAACTCAATTTTAATATCCTTGGTCTTATTTACGGCAAACTGCGGTCTGACAGCATTAATGCTGGACTCGATCATGCTTGCCAACAATGGTAGTGAACTTGGTTCGCTAATATTTAAAACTGTTTCACCGTTAAAGTTACGTACTATAAACGTAGAAAAGACTTTTCCGTCGGCGAGGGCGGTTTGAATGTGCTGAGGTGTCACTTCGGCCATTGTTTTATCATGGATGTACTGGGTGACCATAGATTGAGCACTTTGTTGTGCTTTACTTATTGCCGAGTCGAAGCTCGATGCAAAAAATAGCACACCAAGGAGTGAAAACATCAACCATGAGAAAAATTGTAACAATACGAGTTTCTTGAAACTAGCCATTATTCAGCCATTATTTTTATCTAAAACCGAGGGAAAAAAACTGCAATAAATCAAAATCTTTTTGATTGGATCTAAGCTGTTGTAGGGTAGTGCAAAAGGGCTTGAATGTCTATTTAAATGTGATATTGGCTCCCCCTCCCCGACTCGAACGGGGGACCTGCGGATTAACAGTCCGTCGCTCTAACCAACTGAGCTAAGGGGGAACAATATGTAAAGAAGAGAGTGTAATGTGGCTCCCCCTCCCCGACTCGAACGGGGGACCTGCGGATTAACAGTCCGTCGCTCTAACCAACTGAGCTAAGGGGGAACGATTACATTAACGATTGGCTCCCCCTCCCCGACTCGAACGGGGGACCTGCGGATTAACAGTCCGTCGCTCTAACCAACTGAGCTAAGGGGGAATCGTTACATTGAAAAATTTGGCTCCCCCTCCCCGACTCGAACGGGGGACCTGCGGATTAACAGTCCGTCGCTCTAACCAACTGAGCTAAGGGGGAAGCGTGTATCTCTCAACGGGGCGAAATATTAATGACCCCTTTGCAAGGTGTCAACCAATAAAACGTCATAAAACTAAAAAACTCTCTCATTCGCTGCTTTTCTATCCGATTTGTTGAAATTTATGTCACTCAATACGGGGTTGGGATGAAAAAAGAGGAGGGCGAGATTATTTCCATATCAAGTCAAAGACACAAAATGTGTGATTATTAAGCTTTTGAGCTAAAAAAACATCGAACTGCATTTTTTATAAACTTTTCTTTGTGATCTAAATTCGCATATGAAGATCTTTCATAAAAGATCACCACCAAGGGGGATGAAAATTACCCTGATTCCCTGTGTGAATAGAAATTTTGCGACGAGAGCTTTGAGTAAATCTGCATAGATTATCTGTCAGTTTTAAAAACTTATTAATAATCAAAGGGTAAGTTTTTTATGCTGCTAAGTGGAATAAAATGTATTTATAAAAGGAACGAAGGCGATGCCGCTTTTATACAAAGATCAAGCGTCGAAATCGTCGCTTTAATTTGTCAGATCAACTTATAATTATTAACGTGTCAGAAATGATCACTCTACAGCCCTTTATTCTATTGGTGTTTATTGAGTTATCCACGGAATCTGTGGATAACATTGTTTATTAATATTTAAGAAGTGTGTCAACGCTATGAAAATAGAGCCCTGCGAGCATTTCAATATGTTTTATACAATTATTTTTTCATCTAAAAATCAATACGTTACTAAAAACGCTTATTATTGGCGCAGTTTTTGATAGAAGTGAACTTTTTATGACCAAAACGCACTTTTGTTGTGCAAAAAAAATACTCGAGGTTGTTAAATGTGTAACTAATTTGTCATTTAAGGGGGTTTTGCACATTTTTAAGGGTTAGGCCGGTCTATCATAGGCAAACGCCTTCGATCCTGATTTTCGGTATGGTAGTCGACGAGAGGTAAAATCGTGGCTTAATTGACTGGGTTTAAAGTCGGGGATGATCTAAAATGCCAGGCCCATAATAGGAGAATACACATTAATATGTCGTCAGTGCACAATCCAGATAAAGGCAATGATATCTTACACGGGGACATTGCTAGTACTTTGAAACGAATGACCATCCCTATGATTTTCGGCATGATCACACTGATGATGTTTAATATAGTCGATACGTTTTTCATCAGTTTACTCGGAACCGAACAGCTAGCTGCGGTCAGTTTTACCTTTCCAGTGACATTTACAGTTATCAGCTTAGCCATTGGTTTGGGGATCGGTACATCTGCGGTGATTGCCAAGGCGCTCGGTGCCAATAAAATAGAAGAAGCTAAGTTTGATGCAACTATTTCTTTGCTTATATCAGCAGTGTTTGTGTTTTCGCTATCGGCTATAGGTTTTGCATTCATTGAGCCTATCTTTAAATTACTTGGTGCTAGTGCACAGGTAATGCCTTATATATATGACTATATCTCCATTTGGTTTTTAGGTAGCGTATTTTTAATAACTCCCATGATTGGTAACTCAGTGTTGCGTGCCAGCGGCGATACGAAAACTCCGAGTTTTATTATGGGTTTTGCAGGGTTAATCAATGCGCTGTTGGATCCGCTGCTTATTTTTGGTGTCGGCCCGTTTCCAGAACTAGGTATAAAAGGTGCGGCGATTGCCAGTGTTATAGCTTGGTCTGTGGCGGTGGTGATCATTTTATATCTGTTGGCAATCAAAAAGCGTTTATTGAGTCTCCATGGTGGTCAACAAGGCGTGATAAGTGCGAGTCGTAAAATTTTAAAAATTGGTTTTCCTGCAGCTGGGGCCAATATGCTCACGCCGATGGCTATGGCTGTGATGACGGCCATAGTAGCGGGCTATGGCCCAGAGGCTGTCGCAGCATTTGGAGTGGGCAGTCGTATTGAGTCTATTGCCAGCCTAGTGGTGCTAGCGCTGTCTATGACACTGCCCCCGTTTGTTAGTCAAAATTATGGCGCAGGTAAATACGATAGGGTTAGGCTGGCGTACCGCCGAACGCTTCAGTTCGTGCTGTTGTGGCAATTAGCCATCTATTTAATTTTATTTATTTTTTCAGGGGTGATCAGTCGAACCTTTGGTAACGAACCTGAAGTCGTAAGGGTAATAGAGTTGTTTATTTATATCATGCCGCTGAGCTATGGTTTACAAGGTATTATTATATTAACTAACTCATCTTTTAATGCCTTGCATAAACCTATGAATGCTTTATTACTGAGTGTGGTTCGTCTGTTTATCTTTTATGTACCATTTGCCTATATTGGTTCTGTGATAGGTGACTTAGCAGGTTTATTTATCGGAGCGGCGATAGGTAATCTAGTGACGGCTTGTGTCGCGTATCAATGGTTTAATCACAATCTGGCCAGAATGCATGATGCATCATTAAAGGAGTTTGCCTAATGAGTGACGAGTTTAAACTGGTTTCGCACTTTTCACCTAGTGGCGATCAACCCACAGCGATCGCTCAGTTATGTGATGGCTTGGAAGCGGGGCTTGCCCATCAAACCCTGCTAGGTGCAACGGGTACTGGAAAAACATTTACCATGGCCAACATTATCAGTAATCTGAATCGGCCAACCATTATCATGGCGCATAACAAAACGTTGGCGGCACAGCTATATGGCGAAATGAAAGAGTTCTTTCCTGACAATGCTGTTGAATACTTTGTTTCTTACTACGACTATTATCAGCCAGAAGCTTATGTCGTTGCCAGTGATACTTTTATAGAAAAAGACGCTTCAATTAACGAACACATCGAGCAAATGCGTTTGTCGGCAACAAAAGCCCTGCTTGAGCGTCGAGATACCATCATAGTGGCATCCGTTTCGGCGATTTACGGTTTGGGCGATCCAGACTCGTATATGAAAATGATGTTGTTACTTAAGGTGGGAGATAATGTTGATCAGCGTGATATGCTGCGACGTCTTGCTGAGCTGCAATATACCCGTAATGATATGGATTTTAGCCGAGGTACTTATCGGGTGCGCGGCGAAGTAATTGATGTTTTTCCTGCTGAATCAGATTCTTACGCTATTCGCGTGGAAATGTTCGACGATGAAATTGAACGTATCAGTGTTTTTGACCCGCTTACCGGTGCGGTAGACAAACACCTCATTCGCGCGACAATTTACCCCAAAACTCACTATGTTACGCCTAGAGAGAAAATTCTTGGCGCGATTGAAAATATTAAAGTTGAACTCAAAGATCGTCGTGCGCAGCTACTAGAAAATAATAAGTTGGTTGAAGAACAACGCGTCGCTCAACGTACACAGTATGATATTGAAATGATGACCGAGCTTGGTTATTGCTCGGGCATTGAGAATTATAGTCGTTATTTGTCGGGCAGAGCACCAGGCGAGCCACCACCAACATTACTGGATTATTTGCCAGATGATGCGCTGATGATCATCGATGAATCACACGTTACTGTATCGCAAATTGGTGCAATGTATAAGGGTGATAGAAGCCGTAAAGAGAACTTGGTGGAATATGGCTTTAGGCTGCCCTCTGCTATGGATAACCGACCTCTTAAGTTTGATGAATTCGAAGCCATTGCCCCGCAAACTATTTATGTATCAGCGACGCCGGGTGATTTTGAAATGGAAAAATCCAATGGCGATGTCGCAGAGCAAGTTATTCGTCCAACAGGTTTACTTGACCCTCAATTGGAAGTGCGTCCTGTTGCCACCCAGGTTGATGACCTGTTGTCTGAGATTTACCTGCGGGTTGAAAAGCAAGAAAGAGTATTGGTAACTACGTTGACTAAACGAATGTCTGAAGACTTAACGGATTACTTAAGCGATCACGATGTAAAAGTACGTTACTTACACTCAGATATCGACACGGTTGAGCGTATGGAAATTATTCGAGATTTACGTAAAGGCGTATTTGATGTGCTAGTGGGTATTAACTTACTTCGTGAAGGTTTGGATATGCCAGAAGTGTCTTTGGTGGCGATTTTAGATGCTGACAAAGAAGGTTTTTTACGTTCCGCTCGTTCACTCATCCAGACGATTGGTCGTGCAGCGCGTCACCTCAATGGTAAAGCGATTCTATATGGTGATGTGATAACTAAGTCTATGCGTAAAGCCATTGACGAAACGGAGCGTCGTCGTGCAATTCAACAAGCGTACAACGAAGAACATGGCATTGAACCACAGGCATTGGTGAAGAAAATTACCGACGTGATGGATACGGGGGAGGAGGTGTCACAGGCAGACATTGCCAAAGCCAAACTACATAGAAAACCAAAAGTGGCTGTGGTGGACTCCGATCCTAAACAACTAGCAGCACAAATTAGTGAACTTGAAGCGAAAATGATGCAACACGCACGCGAACTAGAGTTTGAACAAGCGGCAAAAGTACGCGACCAAATTCATGAGTTGCAGCAGCAGTTGTTGGGTATTTCATAGCATCAATATCTACTACGGTACCCAGTTATCTTGACTACAAAATGTCAGCCTTGTGCTGACTTTTTTATGACTTCAACCATTTTGCTGTGCATACCCAGAGCCTATCTAGCAAATAGTTGGTTGGTACATGCAATTGACGCTTTAAATTGTGGTTGTACTAGAAGATAACCCGTTGTTGTTTTGTCTGTCATACCATCATGACGTAAAGCTGTAGGTGTTATGTTGTTATCATCAAATGTTACCTTGCAAACAGGTCACCCTATGAAGTAGTTTCCTGTGTTCACTTCATTATTTTTAACTTTACTGGGGTCACAATAGCAGCTTCGCTTTTGGTGAGAAAAATAACGTATCTTGTCTACTTCATTAGTAGAGCTTATCAGCGCGAACATGAGTAGTATTTCGAAGGCTTAAATATGGCCGATTTGCTGAACGAGTCAATCACGCTGATGTTGACAGTTTGTTCCTTTTAAAGGTTAAATTGCTATAAAGAAAACAATAATGAAATTAGGGATACGATGTTCTCAATAATGTTTGCTGCTGCAATTAGTGCTAGTAACGCAGCGAGCCCGTCAGACTTTTCTGAGTGCCAGCTTGATTCTGACCACGCGCACTTAAAAGATTCAGTATGTGCTACAGTACAATTACCATTGCAATATAGCGAACGATCGAAAGGTAGCGTAACGCTTTTCGTACGTAAGTTTCCAGCAAAACAATCTTTAGGTTCGCTATGGCTTCTTGCTGGAGGCCCAGGGGAGTCTGGTGCTGGGTTTTATAGTGATATTTCACTGTACCAAAAAGCATTTCCGAATATGGATATTTATGTGCCAGATCATCGCGGGACGGGCGCATCGGCGAGGATTTGTCCACAAGAAAAGTTAGACTCTCTTGGAGGGGGCGAAATTATTGGACAAGAATGGCCACAGTGTTTTGAATATATCTATCAAAACCCTGAGTATGTTAAAAGCTTTAGCATTACCAATGCAGCACATGATATCAGTCAGCTGATTTCAAATTATAGCACTGGCAAAACATATGTTTACGGTGTGTCATATGGCACTCAGCTCGCTCTGAGGGTGATGCAGCTTGGCAGCGTAAAATTAGACGCGGTAGTACTTGATTCTTTGGTGCCTCATCAGCTTGATGCTGCGCACGACCTATCAAATCGCTCGCAAGTGGTCAACTCTGTAGGACAAGCGTATTTGTCACGCATTTTGAGCAATAGCCAGTCGGTGTTGGATAAAATAACGCAATTTCAAAGCAAGTATGCGTTGTTATCAGATGCTGACGCACAGTTACCAAAAGTACCACTCTCTCAGATGTTGGGGTTGTTGTTAGATAATGAGTCTTTGCGCGAGCAAATTCCAAGTATTGTGGATGACGTCACGCAAAAGAACTATGACTCTTTAAACAAGGCTATTACAGATTTTACACAATGGTCACAACAAGCTGCGGGTGGTTATACAAACGCGGGTATGTCAATTATGTTGAGCCAAGTGATCACATCAGCTGAAAACAACCTTCGTTTAGATAAAACCAAAGCACAGCATCAAAAAGAAGAGGCGGCACTGTACTTTACAAGCCCATTACCAAAACTTATTGCAGAAAACCGGTTGCCCACCTATGAGCGAGATGAGTTTTTTGCCAAGGTACCAAAGTCAGACACACCCGTACTTATTTTACATGGTGATTTAGACCCTAAAACTCACATCGATGGCGCGAAAAAACACATTAAATTGTTCGAAGGAAAGCTCAATTATCAGCTTGAAACTTTTAGTGATATGCCTCACGCCATTATGATGAGCTCGCAAAAGCAACATGCGGCGGATAAAATTAAAGTTTTTATAAAGAAAAATAACCCTTTGTAAGAAAATGCCAGCATGAAGCTGGCATTTTTCACATGAAGCGTTGAGCTTAGAATGTCGCTTTGTAGCGTACACCAAACTCGCTAGCGTCGTTACTCTTGATCACTAAGATGTAGTCGCCAGTATTTAAGCGCGCATCATCGTAGCGCTCATCAAAGATGTTACGGCCGTATAGCGAGATATCCCAGTTTGCGTTAGCTGGAGCATATGAAATATCAAAGTTAGTGGTGGTACGCGAGTCGATTTGCGTCATGCGACGAGGGTCTGAACTTGGCTCCCCGTACATGTCGTCACGGTATGAAATGTCCAAACGAGTTGTTACCGTTGCACCATTACTTAAACCAAACTCATACGACGGGCTGATTGACGCGGTCCACTCAGGGGTTAGTGGCGCAACAGGTTTAACACCATCTTGTTCTTGTACGTCAACATCCATAAAGCCAAAGCTTGAATGTAGCGTGAAGCTATCGGTTACATAGTAAGTACTTTCGAACTCTACACCACGAGAGGTTTGTTCAACTATGAGGTTGTTGGTATCGAAACCTGCTTCTGTTACGACGTTAACCTGATAAGGCAGGTCATCATACTCAGTATTGAAAAACGCCAAGCTCATGCTGAAATCATCAGTTAACTGGCCCTTGAAGCCGGTCTCGTAGTTGATAGCGCTGATGTTATCGCTGGCCAAAAAGGCATTGTTTGCACGAACCGCAGCTGCGGCTTCTTCTTGCTTTTCAAAGCCACCTGCACCGAAGAACTGACCGATTAGGAAGTATGGACGAGCAGGGAACTGACCTGACTGGTAGCCCGTTTGCACCGTGCCGTACCAGTTTAAACCATTTTCAAAGGTGTAGTTTGCTGCTAATTCCCAAGAAATTTCATCCCATTCGCGCTCTGAATAGATAGTGCCAACTGGGTCGAAAACATTGGTAGAGGCTGATTTCTCATCTTCTGTATAACGCACACCACCGGAGATGCGTAAATCGTCAGTGGCATCGTAGCCAACGTTAATAAATACTGCACGACTCGTAGTTTCTTGGTCTAGTTCAAGCTTTGTTGGGCCACCATCGAAACTGGCTTCCGATGAATCTTGACGGTTTGAGCCTTCTTCATTGAACCAATAAACACCCGTTACAAAATCAGTGCGGCCTAAATAGCCAGTTAGTTGTAATTCAACTGAAGTTTGGTCAGCTGTACCGCGCTCTGGGTAGTGGTCGAGCGCAACCGCTGTACTGTCATCATCTAAACCCGCTTTGTATTCACTTGAACGCTTAGAAAAAATGAACTTAGTGCCAAAATCTGGGTTGATATCGTATTCAGCGGTTAATGACACGCCATTTGCTTTGTTAGAAACAGTTGAGGTTTCTATGGTGCTGGTCGCATTGTCGTATGGGTCCGCTGTGGTTTGAGCATTGCGTAAACCATTTTGATATAAACGACCATTTGGTAATTCGTCGATTAATGTAGTGTAAGGGCGCGTACCGCCTTCACCGTCGTTTGCATCGGCGGTGAATACTAAACGTAGGTCTTCGCTGGCATTGTACTTTACCGATACTCGCCCGTGGAACTCTTGGTTCTCGCCCACATCATATTCAGCGTTAGGTAGGTTTACAAACTCACCTAAACCACCGCGGCGGTTAAAGCCCATGTTGAAGTTAAAAGCTAAGTCTTCTGATACAGCTTGGTTAGTGAAAATACTGCCTTTAAGGCGGCCACGAGTACCTACCTCAGCACTTACTTTGGTCACAGCAGCTTGATCTGGTTGTTTGGTGATGATGTTGATTGCACCGCCGATTGAGTTACGACCATACAGAGTGCCCTGAGGACCACGCAATACTTCGATACGCTCGATATTCGCAAGGTTCCAGTTCTGACCAACTTGGCGGCCAAGGTATACACCATCTACATAAACGCTCACGCCAGGGTCTGTCGTGATTAAGTGATCTTGTAAACCGATACCACGAATGAACGGGTTGGCTGAAGAGTTGTGGCCTGCTGAGAAGCCTGTGATATTTAGGTTTGGAACAAATTTACCCACATCAGTAATGTCTGAGATACCTTGTGAATCAAGGTCA
The DNA here is from genome assembly GCF_001854475.1 of Pseudoalteromonas byunsanensis. Classification (GTDB taxonomy): domain Bacteria; phylum Pseudomonadota; class Gammaproteobacteria; order Enterobacterales; family Alteromonadaceae; genus Pseudoalteromonas; species Pseudoalteromonas byunsanensis. The sequence goes on along the minus strand of NZ_MNAN01000035.1, from coordinate 62,719 downwards.
TCACCAGAGAACGCACTCATTGCAATTGGTACTTCATAGATAACTTGTGAGCGCTTAGTTGCCGTAACGGTAATGGCTTCGATTTTTGATTTTTCGGCTTGTACTTCTTGCTCTTCGGCCATCACTGATGTTGAAGCCAAGCTTGCAAATGCTAACGCCAAAGCGCCTGCGACAGGGTTTAAAGTGCGTACTGTGGTGCTCATATTTGTTCCTCAGAAACGGTTAATGTTTTAAATCTCGTGTGTTTTTGGTTTCTGCGAGGTGCTCGCCAACCGTGAATACAACTACTGCGAACCGATCCGTTTGTAAAACGCGCGCGCAAAAAAACGCAATCATCCATAGGAGACTGCTCATTTGTTTTTATTTTTTACGGCTAATTATTACTAAAATGAAAGGTCAGCAAAATGCTGCTATTCGATTGGGAGGGTATTCTACAATGAAGCACGCAGAATTGGCAATAAAAAATTAGCAAAGCTGTTCATTTCAAGTGCCTTTTTTGAATACATTTATTATATAATTGGGCTAATATGAAAAATTTTACCGATTTTCGCGGCAAACGATCGAATGTTTAGATTGTTTGTTTTTATCTGTTTACAAAGTTATCTGTTATTTTACATCGACCACTTTACTGGCTTTTTTGTATTTAACTTTAAAGCCTGGCCAAGCGGGAAGCTCCCATTTTTTTGGGGCATCTTTTCGATTGCCACTCACATAGGTTAACTGAATACGCTTGCCTGTGAACGAATACTCTACTTGCATAAGTAAGTCATTGAGCTTCACATGTAATGGGTGCTTTTCGATAAAGGGTGCAAGTTCCCATGGTTCAAGTGCTTGATAGAACAAATCCTGTGGTTCAATCAGCGCAATATCATCTTGCTCTTCAACACCAAGTTGTTGCAGTTTGTCTTGTAAATATTGCGCTGTGGTGAGCGCTTCAAAGGGCGTACCGTGAGCTTGGTAATAAAGCTGATGTTCGGCCAGTGACTGTTCGATTTGTTCACCCGCTGGAGCCAGTAGCTCACCTTTTAAAATTAGAGAGATGCAGGCGTCGATGAGCAATTGACCGACAGGTTCTATGAGCTGCTCATTTAGCTCAAGCCCAGCATAAGAGGTGCTAAACTTTGCCATGATACGCTCATTGATAACAGTTGCATCGATAAAATGTTGTTCACCAAGTCCCAACGCTGTGACAAGGTTTAGACTCACAGGTACATTCATGGTTGCCAGCGTCATGGCTTGTTTGGTGCCTTTGCCCGCAAGCGCATAAGTATCGAGCACTAACATCGCTTGGCACTTATCATTGATACGGGTTTCTTTTGCTGGAATGACCTCACTTTTGCCATTGCCGAATGCGCCGCGTCGATTATTACGTTTGACGAATAACCAATCAGGCTTTGCTTTGGCGATAGCCTCAACGAGTCGGTTTCTGTCGTAGCTGGCTGCGTGCTTTCGTTCAGGTAAATCAAATGCAATACGCAGTTGATCACTAAATTGCTTCGCTTCTTTTAGGGCATCATTCTCGACGCTGACACCTTCTAATTGATCTCGCACAAGGGCAATGACAAATTCTAAATCACAGTGATTGGGTAATTGTTTGTTCAGCGCATCGATTTGCTCTGATGAACTTGGCAGTTGATAAACCCGAGCTGGGACGCTGAGCACTGAGATGGCATCGACCATGGCTTGTTGCAAAGATTTACTTGGCATGGTGCTGACTAAATAAGCAAGCTGTGCATCCACGGGTAATGGGTAAAGCTGCTTGCCAAGCTCTGTTGCGCGTTGACCAGCATCAATGGCTTTTATTTTGGTCAATTGTTCGATGGCAGCCGATTTAGAGGCCTGAGGTAATGGCTCAATAAATTCTAAGCTATCAACCCCGCCACTAGAGCAACCTGCGGCTAAGACTAGTTCAGTAAGGCTTTCACGGTGTATTTCCGGTGGCGTGGTATCAATGAGTGGTGCGTATTCTCCGTAAAGTCGAATACATAAGCCTGCTTGTGTACGCCCAGCGCGACCTAGGCGCTGCTTTGCTGAGTCTTTGGCGATGGCTTCAAGGTTGAGTACGGTTTTGCCACCGCGCAGATGTGTGCGTCGCTCAAGCCCTGAGTCAATGACGCAGCTTACATTGGGAATGGTCAACGAGGTTTCAGCAACATTGGTCGCTAAGATAACTCGCTGCTGGTTTTGAACATTCAGCGCCAGTCGTTGTTGCTCTGGGTTACAGCCACCGTACAAGCGTACTACCAGCGCATTTAAGTGGGACAGTTGCCCAGCGGCGGCTTGAATTTCGCCTTTTCCGGGTAAAAATACCAAAATATCACCCTCAGTATTATCGAGTGCCTGTTCACAGGCTTCACGTACACGTTCACTCAAATCATATTTACTGGGCATAGCGCGCGTGTCATTGGCGATAAAACGCTCTTCAACTGGGAACATTTTGCCATCTGAGTGCAATGTGGCAGCTTGTAAATAATTGATAAGAGGTTTGGTGTTGAGCGTCGCAGAGGTGACGATTAAGCGGTGCTGGTTATGCGTTTTGAGCAGTGCGAGCAACAAGTCCATATCCCAACGTCGTTCGTGAAATTCATCCAGCATCACGACATCGTAATCACTTAGCTGATTTTCAAAATACCAACGCAGGGCAACACCCGGAGTGGCAAACACCACCTGTGTGTGTTCAGTAAAATGATGCTCAAAGCGAATGGCATAACCAATCTGTTCGCCAAGCGCGGTATTGGCTTGTTGTGCGAGATATTCAGCCAGTGACGTACAAGCAATTCGGCGTGGTTCTATAACCAGTACTCGACCTTGCTCACGTGCCCATAAAGGTAAACAGGTAGACTTTCCAGAACCGGTCGCTGCACTGACCACGACATGCTCCTTGGCAAGGGTGGTTAAGAATTCAGATTGTATGGCACAGATAGGTAAAGTCATAAATAGGCACGTAGATAAAAATCACACAAGGGCGAATTTTATCAAAGCTGTATTGAAAATACCGCAGTTTGTACCAACTATGTTTAAAAAGATGAATAAGTAATCAATATGATAAATGGTTTTTTGCTGTTGGCTTTAATGGTTTTTGTGGCGGTGTATTGGCGTTGGCAACACATTCAAAACTTACTTTGGGCACGAAAATATAAAGAGGTAACCCTAAGTCAATCTGATAGGCAAGTGCTGTTGCAATACATGCCTATTTACCGTGCGATGACGGATGCCGACAGAGCGACTTTGGAAAAGCACATCGTGTGGTTTTTAGGTGAAAAGCGTATTTTGGGCCGTGATGGATTACAGGTAAATCGGGCGATGGAATTGATTGTTGCGGCCGATGCCTGCTTGTTAGTACTTAACCAGTCTTGGCCGCTTTACCCCAATGTCAAAGAGGTATTGCTCTACCCCAGCAGTTATTACGTACCACAAACCAGTCTTGATGCGGCGGGATTAGTGAATTATCACACATCAGTTAGACAAGGGGAATCTTGGCCTGGTGGTACATTGGTATTGAGCTGGCACGATGTATTGGAGGGCAACCGCTTACCGGGGGATGGTCATAATTTGGTGTTTCATGAGTTTGCCCATCAGTTAGATCAGCAAACGGGCCAAACCAATGGCACGCCGCAGCTTGCATCAAAGCAGGATTACGCAGACTGGGCACGAGTATTTAACCGTGCATATAGTAATTTAAAAAGTCATGTGGCCTATCAAATGCCACATGTGATGCATAGCTATGGGGCAACCAATGAGGCGGAGTTTTTTGCGGTACTCACCGAAACCTTTATCGAAAAACCAGCCCAATTGAAAAGTTATGACCCCGAGTTATATCGCCTCTTGATACGCTATTTTCAGTTTGATCCACAGCAGTGGCAGCGATATTAAGGATATATTCAGACAATAGCCGTGTAATTCTGTAATTGATAGCATTTTACTGGCAACTTTAGCTAAATTTTGCTGTGATGGTGCAAATTTTAGTTGAGAGTATAAGAATGATGAAAAAGCAGTTATATAGCGCACTGTCGCTCTCTATCGCATTAGCACTGGGAACGAGCAGTGCAGCAATCAATGCAACAGAAGATAAATCGCAAAAATGGCAAGTAGATGCCCCTCAAGGTGAATTTTTAGACGCCAAGATTTCCGTCACACAAGGTACTTGGATGAACGTTGATGTGAGTCCAGATGGAAAAACCTTAGTGTTTGATCTGCTGGGTGATATTTACAGCATGCCTATTTCTGGTGGTGAAGCTAAGCAGCTAACCAGTGATATTGGTTGGCAGATGCAGCCACGTTTTAGCCCTGATGGTAAGCATATAGCTTTTACCTCGGATCAAGGCGGTGGTGATAACATTTGGCTCATGAACGCTGATGGTTCAGAGCAAAAAGCTGTCACCAATGAGACGTTCCGTTTGTTGAACAGTCCAGCTTGGAGTCCTGATGGTGATTTTCTTGTTGCGCGTAAACACTTTACCGCATCACGCTCTTTAGGCGCGGGTGAAGTTTGGATGTATCACAAATCTGGTGGCAGCGGTGTACAACTGACTAAGCGTGAAAACGATCAAAAAGATTTAGGTGAGCCTGCATTTTCTCCAGATGGTCGCTATGTATATTTCTCCCATGATGCAACGCCTGGTAAAACTTTCCACTACTCAAAAGACTCGGTAGCGGGTATCTATAAAATCAAGCGTTTTGACCGTGAAACAGGTGAAATTAAAGTGATTCTCTCTGGCATGGGCGGCGCAATTCGACCTACACCGTCACCGGATGGTAAAACGCTGGCGTACGTAAAGCGCGATGATTTCCAATCAAGTCTGTATTTGTATGACTTAGAATCGGGTAAAGAAACCAAGCTGTATGGCAACCTTGAACGTGACATGCAAGAAACATGGGCCATTCATGGGGTTTACCCAACGATGGCGTGGACGCCAGATAATGAAAGTATCGTATTCTGGGCGGGTGGTAAAATTCACAAGGTGGCGGTAGATGACCAATCGTTCGAAACCATCGAGTTCAGTGTAAACACCAGCAAAAAAGTGCAAAAAGCCCTACGCTTTGCACAAGATATTGACCAAACACAATTTGACGTAAAAATGCTGCGTAATGTGCAGGTTTCACCCAATGGTAAAACGGCAGTATTTGAAGCCATGGGTCATATTTACTCTCGTGACTTGGCATCGGGTAAAGTGAAACGTTTGACCAAACAAAGCGACCACTTTGAATTCTTCCCGCAGTTCTCTCGTGATGGCAAAAAAATTGTTTATACCACTTGGGATGACAATGAGCAGGGTAGTGTACGTGTGGTTTCAGCCAGTGGCGGTAAGGGTAAAGTTCTCACAAAAGAGCCGGGTAAATACGTTGAACCGACCTTTAGCCCTGATGGCAAAACTGTGGTGTTCCGTAAAACGCGTGGTAGCTCAATCTTGGCACCAGAGTGGTCGTTAAAGCCTGGTTTATATCAGGTTTCGAGCAATGGCGGTGAAGCAGAGCTTATCAGCGAAGACGGCTACCAGGCACAATTTGCTGACAGTAATGATGTGATCTACGTGATGGCGCAGGGTAAAAACCCAGAGTTACGTTCTATTGAACTAGATACCAAGAAATCTCGCACACTATACGATGCTGAACATGCCACTGAGTATCGTGTATCGCCAGATGGAAAGTATTTAGCATTTGCTGAGCGTTTTAAAGTATTTGTGACGCCGTTTGTGCAAACCGGCAAAACCATTTCGATTTCGCCAAGTGACAAGCAGTTCCCTGTACAGCAATTATCTGTGCGTGCGGGCGAAAACATCAGTTGGAGTGCCAAAGGTGACAAGCTGTACTGGAGCCTTGGGCCTGAGCTATATCATGCAAGCTTGGATGGCATGTTTGATATTAAGCAAGACAAAGATGCTGATTTTAAAGTGAAAAGTGGTACTGACATTGGCTTTAAACAAGACATGGCAGAACCTAAAGGTATGATTGCGCTAACCGGTGCCACCATCATCACTATGCAAGGCGAAAAAGTGATTGAAAATGGTGTGGTACTGACCGATGGTAAGCACATTAAGTCTGTAGGTAGTGCAGCTGAAGTTGCAATCCCTAAAGGCGCTCAGGTTATTGATGTAACAGGCAAAACCATTATGCCAGGGTTAGTGGATGTACACGCCCACGGCGCGCAAGCCAGTGATGAAATCATTCCAGAGCAAAACTGGAAGAACCTAGCTGGATTGTCGTTAGGTGTGACCACTATCCACGACCCATCAAACGATACCACAGAAATTTTTGCTGCCAGCGAAATGCAAAAGGCGGGTAAGATTGTTGCACCACGTATCTTCTCTACAGGTACGATTTTATACGGTGCCAATGTACCGGGTTATACCGCACACATTGACTCGTTAGATGATGCTAAGTTCCACCTTGAGCGTTTACAAAAAGTGGGTGCTTTTAGCGTTAAGTCATATAACCAGCCTCGTCGTGAACAGCGTCAACAAGTTGTTGAAGCAGCAAGAGAAATGGGCATGATGGTGATGCCGGAAGGCGGTTCACTGCTACAACACAACCTGACGATGGTGGTAGATGGCCACACGGGTGTTGAACACTCTATTCCAGTTGCTAACATTTATGATGATGTGAAGCAGTTATGGTCGCAAACTGAAGTAGGTTACACACCAACACTGGGCGTGGCATATGGTGGTATTTGGGGTGAAAACTACTGGTACGATAAAACTGATGTGTGGAACCACCCACGCTTAAGTAAATTTGTGCCTAAGAACCAGTTGCTACCGCGTTCTATGCGCCGTATCAAGTCACCTGAACATCACTATAACCACGTAAACAACGCGCGCGTTGCCAAAGAACTTCAAGATTTAGGTATTTTGGTTAACCTTGGTGCGCACGGTCAACGTGAAGGTTTAGCGGCGCACTGGGAAATCTGGATGTTCGCCCAAGGTGGTATGACGCCTCATGAAGCACTACGTGCGGCAACATTAGACTCGGCTAAGTATGTGGGTCTAGACAAACATATTGGTTCGATTGAAGCCGGTAAACTTGCCGATTTAGTGGTGCTTGATAGCAACCCTCTTAAGAACATTCGTGATACCGATAAGGTGGCTTATACCATGATCAACGGTCGTTTGTTTGATGCCGAAACCATGAATGAAGTAGGTAAAAAAGAGCGTGATAAGTTGTTCTTTGAATAATCATTATTTTGCTTGAATTAAAAAAGGCCACACTAAGTTGTGGCCTTTTTTGTTTAAGATGAAGAGATTCTGAAACAAGTTCAGAATGACGAGAGCAACCAAGAGACGGCATTACTTAGACGAACTAAGGAGAGGGCATTACTTGGACAAATTAGGATGACGGCATTGTTCAGGCAAATATAGCGTCTTCCTGACGAAGGTCAGGATCTTTTAAGCGAATGGCACAAATATAAACACTAAGTTGGGATATTTTGTTGAAGATGATGAGATTCTGAAACAAGTTCAGAATGACGAGAATAACCAAGAGACGGCATTACCAAGAGACGGCATTACTTGGACAAATTAGGATGACTGCATTGTTCAAGCAAATATAGTGTCTTCCTGACGAAGGTCAGGATCTTTTAAGCGAATGGCATGAACACTAAGTTATGGCCTTTTTATTGAAGGTGATGAGATTCTGAAACAAGTTCACAATGACGAGAGTAATTAGGAAGAACGTACTGCTGAACAAACACCTCGTCTTCCTGACGAGGGTCAGGATCTCTTACTAAATTTCGATCACATTCGAGTTTTTGTGACATGGCTTGCTGAGAAATACCCGCCTTTAACCTCATCAACCTCAGGTCGTCACCATTGATCATATCACTCCCTAGCTATGACGGTTCAGCTCTTTGCTGCCCGCATTTTGTTCAGTGATCATCACCATGGTTAAAAGTAAGGCACAAGAAACCGCCCAGCCAATATAAACTAACGATTCAAAATTGTGGTAGATCAGAGTCATACTGTCCCAACCTAGTGCATGCTGAGCTAGGTTTTCTATGAGAGCGAGTATATAAATTAAGGATAAGTAAATGAATACCCAATGGAATAGACCATCAAAGTAGGTTAATTCAATTTTACTTGATCGCGAAATAGCTCTTGATATTTGCACTCTCAAAATCAAAATGATAATGGCAAAGATGCTTATTAACAATTGTATTCCATAAACTAAACTGCCATGGAGTATTCTATTTTTACCTACAGAACTTAAATCAATAATACCAAACGCAAAGACGAAATAATCCAATAAATTGATAAGCAGTAGTATTAAAGCGATATGCATCACATTAGGCTCTTTTTTAATTGCCCCGTAACAAGTCGTTAAGGCAATGGCTACGATATAAATCTCCTGTGTGATCTTAGGGTTACCTACCATAATATAAAATATGGCCATTGAGATAATAGTTAGGACAATAAGCTGTGAAAACTTCATATGTTACCCGCCTTGCGTCTCAGGCTTAGGTAAAGGTGATAAACAAGAAGTTTGCTGAGTGTTTGTTGGTTTCCATGCACCAGCGCCAGCTATCAGATTACATTGTGCTAGGCTTAGGCTATATCTCACGTTTTGATTCACTAGCTTCTTTTGGTTAATGACAGAGTTAGTTAAACCAATATTAAAAATATTTAGTAAGTTGGCGCTTTTCATTATTCATCATCCTGTAATTTTGATTTCTCAGAGCAGCTAACTTCATCGTTTAGGCCTTTGATTTGGTTAAGCAATGAGTCAACATCGATTTTACAATATAAAAACCATTTGAATAGCTCTTTGGAGCGAATATCGCTCACCCCAAATTCATAGTTACTGATTGTTTTACGGTCGCACTCCAGTTTTCTAGCCATCTGCTCCTGAGAAATGCCGGCTTTTAACCTCATCGACCTTAGATCGTCACCATTAATCACGTCCTTTCCCTTTTTATTGCGATGGGGAGATTTTTCCGCATCTAAATATACATAATATTAACAATGGTGGTTTCTAGTAAAACAAAAATGGTTTTTTCAACTATAGTAATGCTAGTAATAAATAGTACTTAAGCCGTGCAGGGCTATGAGGTACAGAATATTTTAAGAAGCACAAAAAATCAACATATTGTTTACAGGGATGGTGGTTAAATACTATTTTGCATCATCAGTGGCTATAGGATGCTCGTTAACACTAAAATCGCTAACGAGCATGTTGGCTAGTTACTAGGCACCGCGGGTAGCGATGGCAGGGGAGACTCTACTGGCTCGGGTGGCAGGGTAGATAACCGCCAGTTGGCCGAGTACAAAAATCAGCACAGTCCCTATCATTAAATAGCTCAGTGGTACGGGGTTAATCGACATCAGCTCAACAAACTGATTATTGAGAATGATAGCGCCAAGTAAACCAATCACCACACCAATACTTGAAACAACCGCGTTTTCAACCATGAAATAGCGAATAACATCCCATTTGTTTGCCCCAAGCGCTCTGCGAGTACCGATTTGTTGGGTTCTACGACTGACGTTGTAACGCGCCTGACCGAATATACCAAGACCCGTAATAATGGCCAGCCCCACGCCAATGGCGGTAAGTATTTTGCTGGTGGCTAAGTCTTCTTTGTAGGCTTTTTGCCTGACCTCGTTCATTGTGCTCATCTTCTCAATCTTTCGACCGGGGGTTTTAAGGAGCGTATCAACGGTGTTGTTCATCACTTCTTCCAACTTGCCCGGTTGGGTGCGGATCGCGATGTGACTGGGAGATGTTGGTTGAGCTTCGTTCACACTCGCCAGCACCGTTGCATCAACAGCTGACCAAAACTGCCAAGCATTTTGTAGGGTTTTTATCACGCCCTTTACGCGGTGTGGCGCGTCATTAAAGTAAAGTGTAGTACCGACAATATCACGCCAATTGTCAGGGTATATTTTGCGTGCAAGTGCTTGGGTTACGACCACTTGAGAGGGAAGAAAAGTGCCTTCTTTATTAGTTTCTAAAATATCACTGGGCACAAACCATTCTCCGGCAATCAGCTCAAGGTCAAGGGTTTTTAAAGCGTGCTCATCACTACTCAAATAACCCCCGAAGCCAACACTGTTGCCTGTTGGTTCTAGGTAGAAGTCGGTGTAACGCCCCCAGCCAACCAATGGCAAGCTAGGTAGCGCTGATGCTCCTACCACACCTTCTATGCCTCTAATCTGTCTTAGGATATCATTTTGCTCCGATATGACTTGATGCGGTTCACTTAAAAAATTGGAGACAATATAAAATGTGTTTGCTTCATCCAAACCTGTAGGACGCTGCATTTTTTTGTTGCGCTCACCTATCATATAGGCGGTATTGACCAGCACCATAAAAGTAATGGCAACCTGTAATGCGAGCAAAATCGGTGCAATTTTTTGCTTTTTAAGCGATTTTAAAATTGGGAAAAAATCTTTCATATCTTGCTCCTACAGGCTCTTAAGTTGACTAGATGGTGTTGTTTGGCTTGCCTTTAATACTGGTAAAAGCCCAAATAGCAAACTAGACACCAGTGCAAGTAGCAGAGTTATCGAGGCTAGGGATAGGTTCATCTGCATAATGCCTGCGGGCATATAGTAATAAATGCCTGTAAGTATTTTCAGCCCAAGTTGAGCCAAAGCTAAGCCTAGCAATCCACCGAGTGTGCCAAGTAGTGCCAGTTCAATTGAAAACTGTATAACAATGGCTTGCTTGCTAGCGCCAACGGCGCGGCGAAGGCCTACTTCTCTGGCGCGGCCAAAAAACTTCGCCATCATCAGGCTCATACAATTGAGCAAACAGACGACAAGGAACAGAGCCGCAAGCCACACCGCCAGTTTACCTTCGTTTGGGATCATATCATCATCAATTAAACGCTCTTTCACATTGAGTAACTTAGAGCGGGTACTATTTTGGAAGCGGCCAAAGGCTTGTTGCTGTTGAGCATAGCTGGTGAGAAAATCTTTATATTGAGCCTTAGTTTGTTCATTGGGTAGTTCCACCCACATGTTGATCATTGTACATTCGGATGTGAGTAGTGTCGCAAACGAGCCGTCGGCGGGTTCTTGGGTGCAGTAAGTATCAGAGTTTAATGCGGAGTAAAGCTCGTTTTGTATTTGCGTATTTAACGGGATAAATACGTCATATGGGTCGTTATAGGTATCCACGGCAGTGCTATAAAACTTGGGGATGGGCGACCAATGGTCGAGCACGCCTGAAACGGTAAATATCTTATCGGCGAAGACAACGGTTTTTCCTACAGAGTTTTCACCGTTAAACAACTGGTCGTTGATTTTTTTAGACAGTACGATCACCTGTGCTGCGTCATCCTCCGCATGCTGGCTCCAACCACTGCCAAAAGTAAATGGTACGTCGAAAATTCTAAAAAAGTCGGGGGTGGTGGTGCGTACCATCACATTAAGTTTGTCTAGATCGGCGCGTAAGGGGTTTGAGAGCGTTTCTTTGGTGGAGTTAAGCGCCACTTGGTTAACTGGAATATCAGACTTGAGTAAGTTCATTGCATCTTGGTAGGTGATTGTATAACCCAACTTGTCGCCCATTTCTATAGCATATTCCTTGGTATAGTTATCTAACTGTACATTAAATAGCATTTGGCTTTTTGCTGGTATTGGGTCTTTTGACATCATATAGCTGACGGTATAAGTCGTCATGGTCGCAGCAATGCCAATGGCTATCATGGCGATAATTAAAAAGCTCAAAAATGGAGTTTTCCGCACGCCCAAAAAGGCCAGTTTAAAATAGTAGATCATCATAGTTAGTTACTCATGCTATCGCTTTTTCTAGCGGTTGTAATTCGCTCAAATAGCCGTCTTTAATTTGGATGATACGGTTGGCTTGAGTTGCTTGCTCGTTGTCATGGGTTACCATGATGATGCTGGTGCCTTGGCTGTTGATGTCTTTTAATAACGCCATAATGCCCTGTGCCATTTTAGAATCCAGATTGCCGGTAGGTTCGTCGGCTAGGATAACAGCAGGGGAGCCTGCAATAGCTCTGGCGATCGCAACACGTTGCTGTTGTCCGCCTGACAACTGATTTGGGTAGTGATGTTTTCTACCTGCTAAGCCGACTTGTTCAAGCGCTTGCATAATACGCTTGTCACGCTCTGTTGCTGTGAATTTTCTATAACGCAGTGGCATATCGACATTGTCATATAGGTTTAACTCTGGGATAAGATTAAAACTTTGAAATACAAAGCCTATTTTTTCATTTCGAAAAGCGGACTTTTGTTTGTCTTTCATTGTTTTTACATCTTGTCCATCAAGTAGATAAACACCTTCACTGTGCTCTTCCAATAACCCTGCGATATTTAAAAATGTGGTTTTCCCAGAGCCAGATGAGCCGATGATGCTAATAAACTCTCCTTGCTCTACCTGTAAATCAAATGGATGTAACGCCTGGGTTTTAATTCGATCTGCGTAAAATGTTTTGGCTAATTTTTTCATTGTTAACATACTTATCTCCCTATTGTTGTATGAATAAATGGTTTGGTGATAGCAAAGTAGAATGGCTGTCTTTATTGTTAATGAGATTATTCATACGTCGGTGGTAGGTGGAAAAATGCGTTGCACAGAGATTGAAAAGCTCCGCCTGATAATTGGCAGTAGATGCAGACGTCATTTATGTCTTTCCTTTTTATAAGCACGTGACGAATGAAGCTGGTGTGACACTTAATGGTGGGTCTGTGCAAAGCTATCCATGTTGAACAGAGCCTGAATTTGCAGTTATTTCAAACCCAGTAGTGCCACCAATTTTGCATAGCAGTGTACACTTTTTTAACACAGAATCAACTATGGTTAACTTTGTGTTTGTTTAAGTTTCAATATTGCTATGTTGTTTTGGGGGAGGGGAAATAAACAGCAATACATCAAAACGCTGTCACAACTTATGACTACACATTTAAAAGTCGTTGCATAACGCGAGACTTAGGGGCTGCAAAAATACTTTGGGTATTGCCGTATTCAGCGATTTTCCCTTTATTTAGTACCAGTAGCTGGTCACTCATATGCTTGACTAAACTCAAATGGTGAGTGATCAAAACATAGCTCAATCCAGACTCACGCTGTAGCTCTAACAACAAGTTTACGGTTTGGGCTCTCACCGAAGGGTCCAGTGATGATAGCGCTTCATCAAGCACCACAACTTTTGGGTCCAATATGAGTGCTCTTGCCAATGCGATACGCTGCAATTGGCCACCACTGAACATATGTGGGTAGTAGTCGTAGTGCTCGGTTAACAGACCTACTCGGGTTAGGGTGTGCTTAATCTTTTTATCTCGTTGCTGTATGGTCAGCTCCGTGTTTAGACGCAAACAGTCATCTAGCATGTCACCGATGGTTAAACCTGGATTTAGTGAACGCGTTGGGTCTTGAAAAATAAGGCGAATATGACGGCATTGTGCGTTACGCAGGCCATTATCTTCAATGGTGTCACCATCTAGTAAGATCTGCCCCTTGTCAGCATGGTCCGCGCCTGCTAATAGTCTTGCTAAGGTACTTTTTCCCGAACCCGTTTCACCTATGATGGCTAGTGTTTCACCGACTCCTACCGAGAAGGAAATATCGGTAAGTACTTGGACGTGAGTGCGTTTAAATACTCCCGCGCGAGTACAAAACGATTTGTTCAGAGCTTGTACTTTTAAGAGTGGTTGCATTTAGGCTTATCCTTCATCAATGGAAAGTGGCATGCATAAGTATGACTGTGAACTTTACTCTGCGTTGGAGTGACGACACATTGCTTTTGTGCCTGCGGACAGCGAGGTCCAAGTCGACAACCTATGGGTAAATGCTGTAGCGGTGGTATTGTTCCTTTGAGCGCATAAAACGGTTCTTTGTGAGCAAGCCCTTGTGCGTAGTCGGGCAAACTTTTTACCAAAGCTTGCGTGTAAGGATGAAATGGGGTGCAAAATACTTTATCAGTAGGACCGGCTTCAACCATCTGACCACAATATAAAACATGCATGGCATGTGACCAATCAGTGATCTCTTCCAGCTCATGTGAAATCATTAAGATAGACATGTTTTTCAGTTGATTAAGACTCTTAAGCAGGCGGAATACTTGTGCTTTAGCGATGCTTTCAAGAGCGGTGGTCGGCTCATCTGCAATCAGTAATTTAGGGCTACGGGCGATAGCCATAGCGATCATGACTTTTTGGCACACTCCCTCAGAGAGTTCATGTGGGTAGCTGCTGGCCACTTTTTTGTCGTCTCTGATCCCAACTTTATGCAGCAGTGCCTTGACCTTACTCTTTCTTTCGCTGTTACGGGAGAAAAAGCTGCTTTTGATGCTACTTTCAGGTATCGACTCCGCGACTTGATCGTATATTTTGGCGGTTGGATCTAGACTTCGGCTTGGCTCTTGGTAAATCATCGCCATATCTCGACTAACAATTTTTCGCCGCTTTTCGGGGCTTAACCTCATTAAATCGACCCCTTGCCAGTGCATTCTGTCTGCGGTTACCGTCCAACGTTTGTTCAATACGCCTACAATGGCTTTGGCAATCAAACTTTTACCTGAGCCTGATTCACCCACAAGGGCATGCACTTCTCCCTCTTTTAGGCTGAGGTTGATTCTATCAACGGCTCGGATCACACCCTCTTCGGTTTGCAATTCAATGGTCAAATTTCGAATATCGAGCAACTGCATTAATCCACCTTTCGCCCTTTGAGTACCTGCCTTAACCCATCGCCCACTAGATTAGTAGACAATACAGCAATAAATAGTAACACACCGGGAAGACCAACAGTCCATGGCGCAAGGTAAATGAGACTGAGGTTTTCAGCCAAGATCGCCCCCCATTCGGTAGTGGGGGGCTGAGCACCTAATTTTAAAAAGCCCAGTGCGGCAATATCCAAAATTGCGGTAGATAACGCCATGGTAAAAATAACCACAATATGTTCGTAAATGTTCGGTAATACCCCACGGACAAGGATCTGTAATTTAGATGCGCCGTCCAAACGAAATGCACTAATATAGTCTTTGCTGAGCTCTTCTACCACTAAGTTTCTTACCGAATGCACGTGCTGGGGTAACAAGGCAAAAATAATGGCCCACACAGTATTGAGCAACCCAGGACCTAACACCGCAATAATGATGATGGCCAATAATAGGGAGGGAATCGATAAGGTTATATCTAATAGATGGTTCAATAGGCTTGAGCGCAGTCCTTTACTGATCCCTGCGAAAGTGCCTAGTACAACGCCGATTAAGGTTGTTACAAGCGCTGCGATAATTGATAGGCCAAAGGTATAAGTGGCACCATTCATTAATCGAGATAGTACATCACGGCCAAGATCATCGGTGCCAAGTATAAAACGCACATCCCCAAGGTCATGCCATGATGGTGGCAGTAATAGCGCATCTCCATGCTGTTGGTTAATGCCATATGGCGCGATAAATGGAGCGGTAATTGCCAACAGTGTTAGGGCAACGAACACCCATAGCCCCACCAATGCTGGGTGGTTAGACTTAAACTTTCGCCACAATCGAGACAGTGGCGAGCGGTTTGACTCTTCACTAAATAAACTAAACTTTGCCATGGGCCTGATTTCTCGATATTGGGTCAAATAAAGTATGACTAAACTCAGCCAGCATGTTGGCCAAAATAACAAACATTGACACAGCTAACAGCCCCCCCTGAATTGCAGGGTAATCGCGCTGATAAATACTGTCTATTAGCCAGCGTCCAACACCTGGCCAAGAGAAAATGACTTCAGTGATCATCGCAAGGGTGATCAAGGTACTAAATTGCAGACCAATTTGTTTAATCACAGGTAACAAAGCATTTCGTAAAGCATGATGCATGATCAACTGGCGTCGGTTGAGGCCTTTTGCTCGTGCCGTTTTGATATAGTTTTGTTCCAACACATCAAGCATGGAGTCTCTAGTAAAGCGGATCAACACCGTAGTTGGATACATTGCAAGTACGATAGTTGGCAAGGCTAAATGATGCAATGCATCCACAAATGCTAGGCCTTGATATGGGAAACCCTGCAAAACGATATCAAGCAAAATAAAGTTGCTAATGGGTTCAACTTCATACAGCAAGCCTATGCGGCCAGACATGGGAAACAACCCCAGTCCGAGACAAAATATCATGATCAGCAATAGCGCTAGCCAGAATATTGGAACAGAAAACCCTAATAAGCTTAGTGAATTGATCACTTTTTCTGGCCAGCGTTTGTGATAGGCCGAGGCGACGATTCCGCTTGGGATCCCTACGAGGATTGCGACCCCTAAGGCGTAAACACATAGCTCTAATGTGGCGGGAAAGAGCTTAACCACATGGTCAAATACGCTTTGACCTGAAGATAAAGAAACCCCCCAGTCACCGTGTAAAATGCGCTGTAAGAACGCCAAATACTGAACGATAACACCCTCATTAAGGTGGTATTTCTCGGTAAGTTGTTGGCTTTGCGAGAATGATGGATTCACTTGGCCACTGACATTAGCTAGTAATTCACCAGGGAACAAATAACTCAAAGAAAATGTAAACACGGTTAAGGTGAATACCATAAACAACAGCAAGGATAAACGACGCAACAAATATTCAAATAACATTAGTCTCGCCTCGCTTTACCTAGAGAGATACCACCAAATGGGCGAAGCGTAATGTCTTTGACATCAACGCTGGTGGCTTGAAAGCGCATACCATGTGCAATGGGTACTAATGGTAGCTGTTCAATAATCATTTTCTGTGCTTGATGGTAGAAAGCTTTACGCAGCTCTACATCAGTTGTGTCCAAAGCTTGAGTAAGTAGTAAGTCGAATTCAGGGTTACACCAGTTGGCTGGATTTTTACCACTGAAGGTAGCAGTACAACTTAATAATGGACTGAAAAAGTTATCAGGGTCTGGGGTGTCAGCAGCCCATCCTAGCAAAACACTATCGTGCTCATGTTGGCCAATTCGCTCTATGAATGTGTTCCATTCATATTCAACAATTTGGGCTGAGATCCCAATTCCCTTTAAATCACTTTGAATTAGCTCGGCCATTTTTCTGGCATTTGGGTTATAAATACGCGATACGGGCATCGCCCATAAGGTCATACTAAAGCCGTCTTCATAGCCCGCTTCGACTAGCAGTTGCCTGGCGTATTCGGGATTATAAGTGGGCATATTATCTTGCGCTTGAAAAGCCCAAGATGATGGTGGCAAATGAGATTTGGCAATGATGCCATTACCGTAAAACACTGCCTGCATTATCTTTTCAAAATCGACGGAATGCGCCAGCGCTTTGCGAACCAGCAGGTTGTCAAAAGGCGGCTTCTCTGTATTAAAAGCCCAATAGCCGATGTTGAGGTTGGGAGCTTTATCTACACGAATATCATCGCGAGCCGCCAGAACGCTCAATTGTGTAGCACTTGGATGTGCTGTGATGTCGCACTCTTTGGTTAGCATTTTCGCAATACGACTGGTGCCATTGGTGGTAATATCAAAAACCAGTTGCTGCATTGGCACAGGATGTTTCCAGTAGTGTTCGTTACGATGATAGCGGATCAGGTTATCACGCAAAAAGTTCTTATATTTATATGGACCAGTCCCTATCGGGTAGGTATCAAATAACTCTTTTTGTTCAAGGGCCGCAAGGTGACTTGCATATTCCTCTGATAGGATCACCGCAAAGTCAGTAGCTAAATTGGAAAGAAAGCTACTTTCAGCATTAAATAGCTCAAAGCGCACTGTATAGTCATCGACTTTTACGACCTGACGGATAAGCTGATCTAAACCCACACTTTGAAAATAAGGGTAGTGAGCGTCGCCCACAAAGTGGTAGGGGTTATAAACGTCAAACAAGCGACTAAAAGAGAACACCACATCGTCTGCGTTTAGTAATCGAGTTGGCTTGAAGTAGTCAGTATGATGAAACTGTACATCTTTACGTAAGTAAAATGTCACCATCTTGCCATCATCACTTACTTGCCAAGAATGGGCTATTTCGGGTTTAAACTCGGCGGTTTCCGGGTCAATACTTAATAACGTGTCATAGAGCTGGCTAGCTATGATATCAATGGTTGAGCCTGTGGTCGTCACTTGTGGGTTAAACGACACTGGATTTGCTTCAGAGCAATATACTAACCCTTGGGTTTTTCTGATTGTCTGTTGGCTGGCATCTATACAGCCGAGCAAGCAGGTGCACAATACACCTAACAGCAAATTACGCACGCTTATGCCTCTTGTTTTTGACCCGAGTCTAATAAGTTGTATTTTTTCAAATATCCACGTAGCTGATGATACGTTAAACCAAGCATTTGTGCAGTTTTCTTTTGATTAAATTGGCTATGTTCGAGTGCTTTTTGTAATAAGTCGATTTCAAATTCATTGGAAAGTGACTTAAGGTCGCACGGAAACCCTGTGTCATGTGCTTTGTTTACTGGTTCTGCAACCTGTGTCGCTTCTTGATTGGCAGGCGTCACAGCAGGAGAAACCGTCTCGGATATCACCTTGGCTTTTACGCGCTGAGCGGGACGATGCGGGCTCTCAAACGGGTCCAAAACAATGTTGTGTACGGGTAAACTTTCGCTGCCATGACGATACAAACTGCGTTCGATTACATTTTTTAGCTCACGAATGTTACCAGGCCAGTCATATTCCAACAGTTTATCAGTGGCTTTACGGGTAAAGCCACTAAACAGAGACCAGTTGAGATCTCGAGCCATGTTGATAGCAAACTGCTCTGCCAATAACATAATGTCTTCTTGACGGGACCGCAGTGGTGGCAAAGTGATCACGTCAAAGGCCAACCTATCCAGTAAGTCGTGACGAAACTCGCCATTATCAGCTAAGGTTGGTAGGTCTTCATTGGTTGCACAAACTAAACGAGTATCAACTTTTACCGTACTTTTGCCACCAACGCGCTCAAACTCACCATATTCTATGACTCGAAGTAGCTTTTCTTGCACCATTGCTGAAGTGTTTGCCAATTCATCTAAAAACAAGGTGCCACCGTTAGCACGCTCGAAGCGGCCTTCATGACGCTTGTTAGCACCCGTAAAGGCACCACTTTCATGGCCAAACAGTTCACTTTCTAGCAAATTTTCATTGAGTGCGGCGCAATTAAGTTTGATATAGTTTTGTTCCCATCGCTCAGATAAATAATGTAATCTTGCTGCGATAAGTTCTTTACCAGTACCACGCTCACCAATAATGAGAACGGGTTTCTCAAGTGGAGCGAGTTGTGATACTTGGTCCAATACAGCTAAAAAGCTGTCAGATTGGCCGAGTAAATTATCCTGCTGGCGAAATTGGATCATATTAACTAACTCTTAGTTATTTTTGCTAACTGTTAGTGTATTTCAAAAACAGAATGAACTAAAGTTATTTTTAAAATCTGTTAACCTTATGATATTGTTGTTCTTTTATGGTTTTAAAAAGTTGGCAAGTAATTTGATACATATCATGTCAGCAATTCAAATTTATAAACCAAAGAGGTAAAGATTATGGGAATTTTCTCTCGTTTTGCAGACATCGTTAATTCTAATATCAATGCCATTTTAGATAAAGCCGAAGATCCAGAAAAAATGGTCCGTCTTATCATTCAAGAAATGGAAGATACATTAGTTGAAGTTCGTTCTACATCTGCTAAAACACTTGCTGAAAAGAAAGAGTTGACGCGTCGTGTTGAACAACTTAATGCGCAAACTCAACAATGGCAGGAAAAGGCTGAGTTAGCACTGAATAAAGAGCGTGAAGATCTAGCGCGTGCAGCGTTGCTTGAAAGACAAAAGTCTGAAGAGGCGGCACAAAGTGTTATGTCTGAACTTGAGCATGTTGAAACGCACATTGATAAGTTGCAGCAAGAGGTATCAACGTTGCAAGAAAAGCTGGCAGACGCTAAAGCTAGACAAAAAGCGATTGTACTTCGTCAACGTTCTGCTGAGTCGCGCCTAGAAGTTAAAAAAGCGCTAGATAGCTCAAAAGTAGAAGATGCACTCAATCGTTTCGAACGTTATGAAAGTAAGATTGATGGTCTAGAATCTCAAATTGAGTCATATGATTTAGGCAAAAAGTCGTTGGCTGATGAAATTGCAGACCTGCAAAAAAATGAAAAAATTGATGACGAATTAGCTGAGCTAAAGAAAAAGCTGGCTAAAAACAAATGAACTTAACTGGTATCTGCTGAACTAATTCAGTAGATACCAACTGTAAGGTTACGCCTTAGTTTTGGAGTAATAGATTATGGAATTAGACGTTTTAGTTGCACCGATTATTATTTTTATGGCGGTAGTCGCTCCCTTGTGGTTGATTCTGCACTATCGCAGTAAAAAACAAGTAAGTCAGGGGTTGAGTGAACACGAACATCGTCAGCTGAGTGAGCTTGCTAGTAAAGCTGAAAAAATGGCTGAACGTGTAGAGACACTAGAAGCATTGCTTGACCAAGAGGCACCAGAGTGGAGACGTAAGGTATGAGTAGCTTAAAGCGCGAGTTATATCGCGACCCTAAACGAGGCAAAATTGCTGGTGTATGCGCAGGGCTAAGTGATTACTTTAATATGGAGCTGTGGTTAGTACGTATCTTAGTTATCACGGCTGTACTGCTCTCTGGCGGCCCCTTGTTTGTTGTTGCGTACATTGCATGTTGGTTTATCTTAGATACTAAACCATACTCTGATTCACACAAGAGCGACAAAAATAGTCAAGACCCTATTTCTGTCAAATTTAAAGTTTGGCAAAAAGGTGAACCACCAAGACGTGCGCTATTTGACTTGAAAGATCGTTTGACTCGCTTAGATAGCCGTATTCAAAATATGGAAAAGTACGTGACTTCAAGCGAATTTACGGTCAGTAGAGAGATCAACAAGTTGTAATATTGGACTGAAAAGCTAATGTGGCGTGTGTGCGCCACAGCGCTTAAAAGCAATTTAAGAGGGAATCTGAACAAACATGAAAGCTAAGCTTATTACTGAAAAAGCCCTCGAAAAACTCAAATCCAGCACAAAAAAAGCCATTAACCGTAGCTTAGACAGACATGTAAAACTGGCTGTGACGGGATTTAGTGGCAGTGGCAAAACTGCGTTTATTACCGCCTTGGTTAAACATCTGACTAGTCAGGCAAATAAGCAAAATCTGCCATTTTTTGACGTGGTGCGTGAACAGCGTCTTATTGCTGCCAAACAAGTCCCGCAAAGGGCATTAGATATTCCTACATTTGATTATCAAAGTGCGGTCTCGTGTTTACTTGCTGATGAGCCTCAATGGCCTCCTTCTACCGAGCGTATCAATACCTTAACATTGGCGATTAAATTTGAAACACAGCACGGCATCAAGCAGCACTTGTCCGCCGTTAGTACCCTATATCTAGAACTTATAGATTACCCAGGGGAGTGGCTGGCAGACTTACCCATGATGTCACAGGATTATAAAACGTGGAGTGAGGCGATGTTAGCCTTGTTAAAAGCCGACGCTTATAAACCTTACAGTGAAGAATTCTTATCGTTACTGGCTGATTTCAACAGCGCCGAGCAAGTTGATGAACAAGTACTCAAAACGCTAGCAAAGAGTTATCAGGAAGTGTTAAGCGCACTGAAAAAAAATACCCATCTTGCACAACTTCAGCCAGGTAGAATGTTGATCCCAGGAGATCTAGCTGGGGCGCCTATTTTACTCTTCTTTCCTGTAGACACCCAAGCGCAAGGTGGTGACAATAGTCAGTATGAACAACTACAAGCGCGGTTTGAAGCATATAAGCAGCAGGTAGTCACACCATTTTATAAACAGTATTTTTGTCAGTTTGATAGACAATTGGTATTGGTTGATGTGCTCAGTGCCCTCAATGATGGACCAGACACGTTGCGGGAGCAACAAGAGGCTATTGGGCATGTAATGCAAGTTTTTAATTACGGCAAGTCCGGACTGCTCAAACGACTGTTTTACCCAAAGATAGACAAAGTATTGTTTGCCGCCAATAAATGTGACCATGTTAGTCCATCACAGCAAGCGGATATTGCCTTGTTGCTCAATGATATGCTCGGTGAGCACAGTAATGATTTGCGTTTTGCTGGCGTCGCTGTGGATACTATGGCGATTTCTTCGGTACAAAGCACACAAGTTAAGCGGGTACAAGAAAGCGGGCAGTCGCTAGAATGTGTGTATGGCAAGGTATTGGCAGAGGATTGTTGGACGACCTATTTACCGCCACAACCGCCAAATCATTGCCTGTCAGCTCAACAGTGGCCAGAGCAGGGTTTTGAATTTTTGTCGTTTTCTCCTTTAAAAGCATCACAAGGAGACCTCGGTCACATCCGTCTCGATCACACATTACAATTTCTCATCGGAGACAAATTAGCATGAATGACATTAATCAGTTGCGCGCAGGTAGGCGTATTGCAACCAGTGTTGAGCCGGACCATGCAGAGCAGCCACTAGATTCTGGTAAACGAGTTGAAGGTGTGCATATTGACCCTTTAATGGGCGATGAAAATGTTGGGCTTGAAGCTGAACAAGAACTTGAACTTGAGCAGGTATTTCAAAAGCCAAAAAGAAGGTTAGGGTTGTTTGGCTATTTTGTAATTAGTTTACTTACGCTTGTTGTGGTGGAGAGCGTATACAGTATTGTACAGGCACTGCAAAGCTCTTGGCTACTGGCATTACTTTACATCAGTGTACTGGGGTTAGCTGTATTATGTGCTCTGGTTTTTGTTGTTAAAGAAGCAAGCGCATTACGTAAATTGAAGCATCATCAGCAACATCGCCAAGATGGACAGAGGCTACTCAATAGTACCCAAATAGGCGAGGCACAAGATTGGTTAAGCCCGTTGCTTGCTCATCATCCAAAACAGCAAGTAGAAGAGTTTAAAGCAGCCCTAAAGTCACATCATACGGACAAAGAAGTACTGCAATTGTATGAGTCCAGCTTGTTGCAAACCCAAGATCAGCGAGCTAAAAAGATGATTAACCAACACGCCACAACGAGTGCTCTACTGGTGGCGATGAGCCCATTAGCGCTTGTTGATATGCTGGCAGTGCTGTGGCGTGGTATCCACTTGATAGAAGCAATTACCAAACATTACGGTATCAAATTAGCCTATCGAAGTCGTATTACTTTGTACAAATTGTTGTTTAAACAAATGGTATTTGTGGGGGCGACAGAGCTGATCACAGATCTTGCTGCGACGAGTTTAGGTGCAGAGCTATTAGGCAAGCTTTCAGCGAGGGCCGGTCAAGGGCTAAGTGCTGGTGTGTTTACCGCACGTTTAGGATATAAGACCATGGAACTGTGTCGACCCTTACCACGTCTTGAGCATCAACCTAATTTACTTAAATCTACTGTCGATCAAATAGTTAAAACATTATTAAAGCGTACCGAAGTGTCCCCCAAAAACGATAGGTGACAACAATTATGTACACCTGTGAGCAAGCGAGTAGAGTGAGCTAGCCGTCTTAGCGTCTGGCTTGCTTGTGAATTTTACCATGCTGACTTATTTATTAGGCAAATCAATTAAAGAATAATAAGTTAGCAGGTTAATTTATGAAGAAGTATCACGATAACACGCAATGTATTCACGGCCCTGAGCATTTCAATGACCCACATGGTGCTCTCACTGCGCCACTATATCAAACATCCACTTTCGCATTTAAAGACGCAGCACAGGGGGCAGCGCGCTTCGCAGGGGAAGAAGCAGGTTACATTTACACCCGTCTTGGTAATCCAACAACACGTGAGCTGGAGCAAAAGCTCGCTCAACTTGAAGAAATGGAAGATGCGGCTGCCACTGCAACAGGGATGGGGGCGGTTTCTGCTTCTGTGCTAAGTTTCCTACAACAAGGGGATCACCTGATAGCTTCAAGTGCGTTGTATGGTTGCAGCTTTGCATTGTTTGCGCACATGTTACCTAAGTTCGGTATTGAGGTAACTTTTGTTGATATGACTAATGAAGATGAGTTGAAAGCAGCTTTAAAGCCGAACAGTAAAATGTTATTTGCAGAAACACCTATCAACCCAAACATGACGGTTCTGGACCTAAAAATGTTGGGGGATTTTGCAAAGCAGCATCAATTGGTAAGCGTAATAGACAATACATTTATGACGCCTCTTTTACAAAAGCCTAAGCATTTTGGAATTGATATCGTTATTCACAGTGCGACTAAGTATTTAAATGGTCATGGTGATGTGGTTGCTGGAATAGTATGCGCAAGCAAAGAACATATTGAACTAATCAAACTGACGGTGCTAAAAGACATTGGAGCAACGATAAGCCCACACGATGCGTGGTTAATTAACCGAGGCCTGAAAACTTTGGCTGTTCGCATGGCCCGTCACTGTGAAAGTGCACAAAAAGTCGCAGAGTTTTTGGAAAAGCACCCTAAAGTGAGCAAGGTGTACTACCCAGGGCTTGCATCTCACCCAGGTTATAAGTTTTTGGGTGAGCAGATGAAAGGCGCTGGCGGTGTGATTGCTTTCGAGATAGCTGGCAGCTTGCAAGATGGTGAAACATTTATCAATGCGACTGAACTGTGCACGCTTGCTGTTAGCTTGGGAGACCCTGAAACACTTATTCAGCATCCTGCATCAATGACACACTCTCCTTACACTCCTGAAGAGCGTCAAGCTGCAGGTATCTCTGATGGCCTGATCCGTATTTCTATCGGTCTAGAGGATGTTGAAGACATCATCGATGACTTGGATAACGCTTTTAAAGCATTTTAGTGTAAACTTGTGTTTACTTAAACCTCCACTGTAGCCCGTCATTTTGGCGGGTGTTTGTTTTTCATTACAAATTTGTATTATAAAGTGTACAAATTTGCATGTTGCTCAGGTGGCGCAGTGAGGGTCAGCTATTACACTTTCTATTACTTTTACATAATATCGTAGTTACAAGTTGAGGCGCGATCATCAAAGATCGACCGATGTAATAAGAAGGTTAAAATGGCTAAATCGAGCAAATATACTTCAAAGCAACCTGATGCAAATGGCATTATTGCTTGGAGTGATGAAGAAAATAAAATTTGGTCAGAGCTAGTGGCTCGTCAATTAAAGTGCATTGAAGGCAAAGCCTGCGATGAATATATGGAGGGGTTGAAGAAGATCAATCTACCTCAGGATCGTATACCGCAGTTGCATGAGCTTAATGAAGTACTTGGTAAAGAAACCGGCTGGCAAGTGGCTCCTGTTCCTGCGCTTATCGACTTTGATGAATTCTTTCGTTTGTTAGCAAATAAACAATTCCCTGTGGCGACGTTTATACGTAGCCGAGAAGAGTTTGACTACTTACAAGAGCCTGATATTTTCCACGAGATTTTTGGTCATTGCGCAATGCTAACCAACCCTGACTTTGCGGAGTTTACGCATAAGTATGGTCAGTTAGGCTATGCGGCGCAAAAGAAAGACAGAGTGTATCTGGCGCGTTTATATTGGTTTACAGTTGAATTTGGTTTAATGCAAACCGAAAAGGGTCTGCGTATTTACGGTGGTGGTATTTTATCAAGCCCAGGAGAGACTCAATACGTTTACACAGATAAGCCAGAGATCTCACCGCTGGAAGTATTAGATGTGCTTCGTACACCGTATCGTATTGATATTATGCAGCCTGTGTACTACACAATTAACTCAATCCATGATTTGTTTGATATTTCACAAATGGATATCATGTCATTGGTTGAAAAAGCAAAAGAGTTGGGCTTATTCGAGCCAAAATTTCCCCCTAAAGAAAAGTTAGCAAGTTAAGGATTTATAGATGTCTGATTTAAGTGCACAAAAATGTGAAGCGTGTCGTGCGGATGCGCCTAAAGTGTCAGATGAGGAACTAGCGGTATTGATTAAGCAGATCCCTGATTGGGTTCCTGAAGTGCGTGATGGCATCATGCAGCTTGAGCGCGTGTTCAAGTTCAAAAACTTCAAAGCCGCGCTTGAGTTCACCAACAAAGTCGGTGCGATGGCAGAAGAAGAAGGTCATCACCCAGGATTGTTAACGGAGTGGGGTAAAGTGACCGTAACTTGGTGGAGCCACTCTATCAAGGGCCTTCATAAGAACGATTTTGTTTGTGCCGCGAAAACTGATGACGTATTTGCTGCCCTGTAATGAATAGCGATTCGAGATAAAAAAAGCGCCAATTGGCGCTTTTTTAATAGCTGATTCGGTTATTCATCAACAGAGCGAAGTAAGGCGTTAATGCCGACTTTCTCTCGTGTTTGTTGGTCAACTTTTTTCACAATAATTGCGGCATACAAACTATGTGAGCCGTCTTTGCTTGGTAGTGACCCTGGTACTACAACAGCCCCCGCTGGTACTCTGCCATAGTGAATTTCGCCAGTCTCTCGGTCGTAGATTCGAGTGCTTTGAGAAATGTACACACCCATTGAAATTACCGCACCTTCTTCAACAATCACCCCTTCAACAATCTCAGAGCGAGCGCCGATAAAACAATTATCTTCAATGATAGTCGGATTGGCTTGTAGCGGCTCTAGCACGCCTCCTATGCCCACACCGCCCGATAGGTGTACATTCTTACCAATTTGCGCACACGAGCCAACAGTGGCCCATGTGTCGACCATCGTGCCCTCATCAACATAAGCACCGATGTTAACGTAAGAAGGCATCAACACTACGTTCTTACCTACAAAGCTGCCCTGACGTGCTACAGCGTTAGGAACAACGCGCATACCGCCTTGTTTGAACTGCTCAGGCGTATAGTCGCTGAATTTTAAAGGTACTTTATCGAAATATTGGCTTACACCATCGTGCATAGGCTGATTGTCACGAATTCGAAATGATAGTAATACCGCCTTTTTTAACCATTGGTGTACTACCCACTCGCCACTGATTTTTTCAGCCACGCGAGCTGCACCAGAATCAAGCAGTTCCAGCACTTGAGTGATCGCACTTTTTACGGGTTCTGATACTTGCGTCGGTGTGATGCTGTCACGTTGTTCCCACGCTTGTTCAATGATTAATTTTAGATCTGACATAATGTCCTCTTTTATTCGGATTCTGCGTTTAATTTTCTCATTAAATCACGATGCAATTCGGCTTTGTGTTCTTCGCTTAAAGCTTGGTACTTCTCATCGGATACCACAAAGAAATCTTCCGCACGTTCGCCCACGGTTGTAATCCGCGCGGCATGAATATGCAGTGAATTAGCTTGAAATACTTCGGCTATTTTGGTTAGTAAACCTTGGATATCAATCGCTTGAATTTCAATTAGGTTTCTGTCATTGCGCGGATGAGGGCGCACGATGACTTTTGGTTTGATATTAAAGTCTTTAAAACGCTGTGAGCGATTCTTTTTAACGCGTATTTTTTTCTTGGGGTCTTGTAATACAGCCTCGATACCCTTGCGAATTGAGTTAGCTCGAGCACTGGCAATAGGATTACCGTTGACTTCCAAGATCACAAAACTAAATACGACATAGCCGTCTTTGGTCGTCATGACTTGTGCGTGTTGGATCTGTGCTTTTTTAGAGCCAATGACACTCACCAGTTTGGCAAACAATGTGACTTCATAGGGACTATATACGAATACCTGCGTTCCGCCATGAAGAGGCTTTTCACTGACCATTACACTGGCTTGACTTAGGTCTTTGGACTTAAGTAAGTGCTCGCTATGCCAAGATATTTGCTGCTCACTAAATGCGGTAAAGTAATTCGCTTTAAAACGTGACCAACTTAGGTCGATGAACTCTTCTTCGAAGCCTTTGTTGATCAGTCGCTGCTTGGCTTGGTGCTTTTTATCACGGATTTGATCACGCATATCCATAGGGTTTTCAAGACCGAGGCGCAATGCGCGTTGCGCATGTAAGTAGAGCTCGCGAAGCAGGGTATTTTTCCAATCGTTCCACAAGTTGTCGTTGGTTGCTCGAATATCAGCAACTGTCAGGCAGTATAAATAATCTAACTGACGCTCGTTTTTAACCTGTGAGGCAAATTCATTGATAACATCAGGGTCGTTGATGTCTTTTCGTTGTGCAGTCACAGACATCAACAGGTGGCTTTTGACCAGCCAGGCAACAAGACGTGAATCTGAAGTTGTAAAACCATGCATTTTACAAAATGCTAATGCATCCACAGCTCCTAACTCAGAGTGATCTCCCCCGCGGCCTTTGGCAATATCATGAAATATCGCCGCAAGATACAGTAACTCGGGTTTGTCCATTCGAGTGACAATTTCGCTACAAATAGGAAATTCACTCGGTTGAGTTTTATCAAAGTAGTGATAAATATTTTTAACAAGTTTGTGGGTGTGTTCGTCCACAGTGTAGGCGTGGAATAGGTCGAACTGCATTTGGCCAAAAATATTCCGCCACTGTGGTAAATAAGCGGCCATCAAACCATGCTTGTGCATTAGTGTAAACGCACGTCCCATGCCGTTTGGGTGTTTTAACAGACGTAAAAACGCATCTCTACAACCGGCATAATCTTGTAGGTCGCCAAGTAGTCTTCGTCGTACTTGACGCATTGTTCTGATGGTATTTGGGTCAATACTAATAATTTCGGGGTTGTCGGCAATATGTTCAAAAAGCACAAATAGTTGTTCACGTCTGAAAAACACCGAAGGGTTTTTAACACGAATTTTATTGCCCACTCGCTCAAAGTTTCTATCAAGTGGCACAACGGCCTGCTCACTGCTTTCTGGTAAGATACTTTGCTCAAAATAAGACAAAAGCATCTGATTCATTTCTCGTACGCGACTCATGATCCTAAACAGGCGTTTCATCATGCGCTCAACCGATGCTTTACCTTCGGCACCAAAGCCTAGTAACTCAGCGGCATTGGGTTGATGGTCAAACAACAAGCGGTTTTCGTTACGACCAGCGGCTAAATGCAGAGCAAAGCGGATGTTCCATAAGTTTTCAATACATTCTAGAAGCTCTTGATACTCCTCATGAGTCAGGTAGCCATGACTAATTAACTCTTCGAGGGTTTCAGCGTGGAAGTGCTTTTTTGCGACCCAAAAAATGGTCTGCAAATCCCGTAATCCACCAGGGTTCTCTTTAACATTTGGCTCAAGGTTATAGGCGGTGCCGTGACACTTTCTATGACGAACTTTTTGTTCGTCTACTTTGGCGATAAAAAATTCATCAGAACGCCAGATCGGCGTTTCCATAATGTGACTTTTTAAGCGTTCAAATTCAATGTGGTTGCCGCAGATCAAGCGACTTTCTAGTAAGCTGGTAGTAAAGTGAACGTCTTGCTTTTTTTGTTCAAGCACCTGCTCATGTGTTTGGACGCTGTGGCCTATCTCTAAATTTAAATCCCACAATAGAGTCACAAAGGTTTCTAAGCAACCTTTGAGTTGTTCGTCGGGAGGTGATTGTACCAATAGCAAGAAGTCAACATCAGAGTAGGGGTGAAGCTCACCTCGGCCATAGCCTCCGATAGCGATCAGAGCAATTTCTGGATATTGTGCAAGACCTGTGTCATTAAACAACTTAATCAACAGGCGGTCGATAAACTCGGCGCGAGCGTTGATCAGGTTTCGTACAGGTTGCTTTGAAAATTCGTTGTGTAGCCATTTATAAAAATAAGCAGAACAATCTTTATAATCATCTAGCTGCTCGGCATCGTCGAGCAGCTTTTTTACTCTGTTAGGCAGTGCCACCTAAGGCTCCTAGTGTTCAATCACTCTGTCAATTGTCTCGTCGTTACGCAGGGTAAGGATCTCAACGCCATTTTCAGTGACCAGTAATGTATGCTCCCACTGAGCTGATAGACTACGGTCTTTGGTTACAACAGTCCAGTCGTCTTTTAGCAACTTACATTGACGCTTGCCCGCATTAACCATCGGCTCAATGGTTAAACACATGCCAGCTTTTAGCATCTCGCCAGTACCTGGTTTACCATAGTGCATGACTTGTGGTTCTTCGTGGAATTCTTTACCAATGCCGTGTCCACAATATTCACGAACGATAGAGTAATTAAAGCCCTCAGCAAATTTTTGAATAGCGGCACCAATGTCACCTAAACGCACGCCAGGTTTCACCATTTTGATGGCAAGGTAAAGGCTTTCTTGGGTAATTTCGCTCAAGCGCTTACCTTGAATTGTTGGCTCACCAACGTAGAACATTTTTGATGTATCGCCGTGGTAACCATCTTTAATCACCGTGACATCGATATTAATAATGTCACCTTCTTTAAGCGGTTTGTCGTTAGGAATACCATGACAGATAACATGATTCACAGACGTACAAATTGATTTAGGAAAGCCATGATAATTTAGTGGCGCTGGTATCGCATTTTGCTCATTCACAATATAATCGTGACAAATTGTATTTAGCTCATCTGTAGTGACCCCAGGCTTCACATATGGCCCAATCATTTCTAACACTTCTGCGGCTAAACGCCCGGCAACACGCATTTTTTCGATTTCATCAGGGGTTTTAATCACTGCACTCATTGACACTCCAAGTCGGTTTTTTTAAGTTAGCAACAACGCACAATTTTTGTACTTATCGTTGAGTTATGCACTTTTATATGGTATAAAGCGCGCCGTCTTTTTACAAATAAATCTTACGGGGTTGTTTGTATTTAAGATAAACACATTCATATTAACACACACACATATCGACACATACACTTGGGTGCATGTCTTGGTAAATCTAAGCATGTTGGTGCTATGGGATATGTGGAGGCTTAACCCTAACTATTAGAGGAAATTAAAATGGCAAACGTTTCAATGCGCGATATGCTTCAGGCTGGTGTTCACTTCGGTCACCAAGCTCGTTACTGGAACCCTAAGATGAAACCTTTCATCTTCGGCGCTCGTAACCGTGTACATATCATCAACCTAGAAAAAACTGTTCCTATGTTCAACGATGCACTTAAGTTCTTACAGAACACTGCATCTAACAAAGGTAAAATTCTTTTCGTAGGTACTAAGCGCGCTGCAAGCGAAGCAGTTAAAGAAGCAGCTCTTCAAAGTGATCAGTACTTCGTAAATCACCGTTGGTTAGGTGGTATGTTGACTAACTGGAAAACAGTTCGTCAATCAATCAAGCGTCTTAAAGACCTTGAAGCTCAAAGCCAAGACGGTACTTTCGAGAAGCTGACTAAAAAAGAAGCGTTAATGCTAACTCGTGAAATGGAAAAGCTTGAAAAGAGCCTTGGCGGTATCAAAGATATGGGTGGTCTTCCTGACGCTATCTTCGTTATCGACGCTGACCACGAGCACATCGCAATTCGCGAAGCTAACAACCTAGGTATTCCAGTAGTATCTGTTGTTGATACTAACTCGAACCCAGATGGTGTTGATTTCATCATCCCTGGTAACGACGATGCTATCCGCGCTATCCAGCTTTACACTGGCGCTGTAGCTACTGCTATCACTGAAGGTCGTGAAAGCAACATCGTTGCTCAAGCAGAAAGCGACGATTTCGTAGAAGCTGAGTAATTAGCTGTCATCAAGTCTTCATCTAAATGAGGTGAAGACTTGATATTCTTGAAGAGCGGTTATTCCGCTTCCCTAAAACAGAATTCATATTTGAGGATATTCTAATGGCTGTAACTGCTGCCCTAGTAAAAGAATTACGCGAGCGTACTGGCGCTGGCATGATGGATTGTAAAAAAGCGCTAACTGAAACCAATGGTGACATTGAGCTAGCGATTGAAAATATGCGTAAGAGCGGTGCTGCAAAGGCTGCTAAAAAAGCGGGTAACATCGCTGCTGAAGGTACAATCCTTATCAAAGAAGGCGAAGGTTTCGCTGCTCTATTAGAAGTTAACTGTCAGACTGACTTCGTTGCTAAAGACGCTAACTTCCTTGCGTTCGCTAACTCTGTACTAGACGTTGCTGCTGCATCTAAAACAACGATTGCTGATCTTCAAGCACAGTTCGAAGAAGCACGTGTTGCTCTAGTTGCTAAAATCGGTGAAAACATCAACGTTCGTCGCGTTGAGTACATCGACGGTGCTAACCTTGCGACTTACCGTCACGGTGAGCGTATTGGTGTTGTTGTTGCAGGTGAAGCTGACGAAGAGACACTTAAGCACGTTGCAATGCACGTAGCTGCTTCTAAGCCTGAGTACGTAAACCCAGAAGACGTTCCTGCAGACGTAGTTGAAAAAGAAAAAGCGGTACAAATCGACATCGCGATGAACGAAGGTAAGCCTGCTGAAATCGCTGAGAAAATGGTTGTTGGCCGTATGAAGAAGTTCACTGGTGAGGTTTCTCTTACTGGTCAAGCTTTCATCATGGAACCTAAGAAAACTGTTGGCGAAATCCTTAAAGAGAAAGGTGCTACAGTATCTAACTTCGTACGTTTAGAAGTTGGTGAAGGTATCGAGAGGAAAGAAGAAGACTTCGCTGCTGAAGTTGCTGCACAAATCGCTGCTGCAAAAGGCGAGTAATTTTGTTCAGTGGCAAAGGCAAATACCGATGGTATTTCCTCGATTTGCTTTTGCTTCGATGCTGAAAATTCTTTAAAATAGCCGCGCATTTATGAATATCATAAGCGCGGTTATTTTTTATCTCACTTTCACAAATGGCCCGGAAAATATGACTATCAATCGAAAACCTGTTTTTAGACGCGTTCTTCTTAAATTAAGCGGTGAAGCTTTAATGGGAGATGAAGGCTTTGGTATCGATCCAAAAGTGTTGGATCGCATGGCACAAGAAATCAAAGAACTTGTAGAGCTCGACGTAGAAGTGGGTTTAGTTATCGGTGGTGGTAACTTCTTACGCGGTGGCTCATTGGCAGAAGCAGGTATGAACCGAGTTGTGGGTGACCACATGGGAATGCTTGCCACTGTGATGAATGGCTTAGCAATGCGTGATGCATTGCACCGTGCGTTTGTAAATGCGCGCTTGATGTCCGCTATCCCTCTAAATGGGGTATGTGATGCTTACAACTGGGCAGAAGCGATCAGCTTACTAAAGTCTGGCCGAGTGGTAATTTTCTCTGCAGGTACTGGTAATCCATTCTTTACTACTGACTCAGCTGCGTGTTTACGTGGTATCGAAATTGAAGCCGATACAGTTATCAAAGCAACAAAAGTAGACGGTGTGTTCAGTGATGATCCGGTGAAAAACCCAGACGCCACACTTTATCGCCATTTGACGTATAATGAAGTGATAGAACAAGAATTAAAGGTGATGGACCTAGCCGCATTTACGCTAGCCCGTGACCATGATATGCCTTTGAGCGTATTTAACATGAATAAACCAGGCGCTTTAAAACGCGTTATCATGGGCGAAGAAGAGGGCACATTGATCTCTTCTGCAGCCTCGGAATAATCAGTTAAGACTAGGATTGAATTGTGATTAACGATATTAAAAAAGATGCGCAGGAGCGCATGCAAAAAAGCGTAGCAGCACTTGCTAGCCAATTATCTAAAATCCGTACTGGCCGTGCTCACCCAGCTCTTTTAGACGGTATTACCGTTTCTTATTATGGCGCAGATACACCACTTAATCAGGTAGCGAATGTATCTACAGAAGACGCACGTACACTAACAATCAGTGTATTTGACAAGTCTTTGGCGCAGGCAGTTGAAAAGGCAATTATGTCATCGGATTTAGGCTTAAATCCAATGTCAGCGGGTACTATTATTCGCGTTCCACTTCCTCCGCTAACGGAAGAACGTCGTAAAGATTTAATCAAGGTCGTGCGTGGCGAAGTTGAAGGTGGCCGTGTTGCTGTTCGTAACATTCGACGTGATGCAAACGGTGACATTAAAGCACTTTTGAAAGACAAAGAAATCTCTGAGGACGAAGCACGTCAAGCAGAGGATGAAATTCAAAAGCTAACAGATAAGTTTGTTAAAGAAATGGATACACAATTGAGCGCAAAAGAAGCTGAGTTGATGGAAATCTAAGCAATTCAAAACTATTAGTTTTGCAACGCCGTCTGGGGTATACTAGGCGGCGTTTTTTTTTATCTAAATCGGGATTATGGTTTTAAACGCTGAAACAATTTCACAGCAATCTTTGCCAAAACATGTTGCCATCATTATGGATGGGAATGGTCGCTGGGCGCAGTCTCGAAATCGACCACGTAC
The DNA here is from genome assembly GCF_001854475.1 of Pseudoalteromonas byunsanensis. GTDB lineage: Bacteria > Pseudomonadota > Gammaproteobacteria > Enterobacterales > Alteromonadaceae > Pseudoalteromonas > Pseudoalteromonas byunsanensis. Next base: position 28,829 of record NZ_MNAN01000035.1, on the reverse strand, counting down.
ATATGGGCATAAGAAGGGCGTCGACTCCGTTCGCAACGCTGTGCAATTTTGCACAAAGTTGGGCATTGAATCTTTGACGCTATTTGCATTTAGCAGCGAGAACTGGCGTCGTCCAGAAGACGAAGTGAGCACACTGATGGAGCTGTTTTTATTAGTCCTGACAAAAGAAGTTAAGAAACTACATAAAAACAACGTTAAATTAACTGTTATTGGAGATTTAGCTCGTTTTCCCTCATCTTTGCAGGAGCGAATTAATACCGCTCATCAGTTGACGAGTGAAAATACTGGACTACAACTTAATGTTGCTGCTAATTATGGTGGCCGCTGGGACATTACTCAGGCAGCGCAAAAGTTAGCGACACAGGTGGCTGAAGGAAGCTTTACACCTGAACAGATCACGGAAGATGAAATTTCAAAACATCTTACAATGGCAAACCAAAGCGAACTTGATTTACTGATACGAACTGGCGGTGATTACCGCATTAGTAACTTTTTGCTTTGGCAGGCAGCTTACGCTGAGCTCTATTTTACAGATACTTTATGGCCTGATTTTAATGATGAGGCGTTTTCAGAGGCAATTGCCTGCTATGTATCTCGAGAAAGGCGCTTTGGCTGCACCGGCGATCAAATAAAACAACTACTCGCTGCGTCCAAAACAACAAGTTAAAGGTAAATTAGTTTGCTAAAACAACGAATTTTAACCTCAGTGGTGCTTGCGCCATTGGCGATGCTTTTGGTGTTCTATACACCTTTAGCGTTATTTAGTTTTATTGCTGGTGCAATTGTATTGCTCGGCGCATGGGAATGGTCTGCGTTTATTGGTTTGTCGTCAGTAAAGCAGCGCAGTAGCTTTGTTATCTTAATGTCTGGTGTTTTACTATTGCTGCATTTGCACTGGCCTATCACCACTTTGTGGCAGGAGGGGCGTTTACTGGCTGATGCAAACTATGTCTTTACTTTGGCCTTTGCGTGGTGGTTGGTTGCTACCTTTTTGATTGTTAAATACCCTCGAATGGCAAAAGCATGGAATGAAGGGATTGTAATGCGCGCAGTGGCGGGGTTACTGACTTTAGTACCTTTGTGGTTAGCACTAAACGTTTTACGCAGTGCAGAGTATCAACAAGCCCACCAATACGGTTCAACACTTATTATGGTGGTATTGGGGATTGTTTGGAGCGCAGATATTGGCGCTTATTTTGCGGGTAAAAACTTTGGCAAACATAAGTTAATGCCTAACGTGAGTCCAAACAAAACAATTGAAGGTTTAATCGGTGGCGCTATCACAGCAGTGATATTCGTGGTGCTATTTTGTTACTTTGCCCAAGTTGAACAAAGGCTATGGCCAATATACGCGGTAATGACGCTGTTTATCGCTTTGTTTTCTGCGGTTGGTGATTTACTGGAAAGTATGTTTAAGCGTGAAGTAGGCTTAAAAGATTCAGGTTCTTGCTTACCGGGACACGGTGGTATTTTGGATAGAATTGACAGCCTCACAGCGGCTGCGCCGATATTTGCACTGTTTTACGCATGGACGGTAACGCTATGAGGCAAGTAGAACAAGTTGTTATCTTAGGGGCAACGGGTTCTATCGGTCTGTCTACCATAGACGTGATTGCGCGCAACAGTGAGCGTTATAAGATTTATGCTTTGGCTGCGGGTCGTAATGTTGAGTTAATGACGCAGTTATGTGTTACTCATCAGCCGAAGTTTGCGATTATGGATTGTGAGCAAGCGGCGAAATCATTACGCGAAAACCTAGCACATACAAAAACAGAGGTCCTACAAGGTTGTGAGCAGATGGCGCAGGTAGCCGCTCATAGTGATGTGGATACAGTGATGTCAGCTATCGTTGGCGCAGCAGGTCTTATGCCTACGTTGGCGGCTGTTGAAGCGGGCAAAAAGATTTTACTAGCCAATAAAGAATCACTGGTGATGTCAGGCCAACTGTTTATGGACAAAGTAGCCCAACACGGCGCGACTTTGCTACCGATTGACAGCGAACATAATGCAATTTACCAATGTTTGCCACACGCCTTGCAACAAGACGCAAAGCAGGGGCTAAGTCAGTTTGGCGTTAGCAAAATTCTGTTAACGGGGTCTGGCGGTCCTTTTTTAACGCGTGATTTATCGAGCCTAAAAGACGTGACAGTTGAGCAAGCGGTGGCCCATCCAAACTGGTCCATGGGGCAAAAAATATCGGTAGACTCTGCAACTATGATGAACAAAGGCTTAGAGTTTATTGAAGCCAAGTGGTTGTTTGCTTGTCAGGCTGAAGATATAGAAGTGGTGATCCACCCGCAAAGTATGATCCACTCCATGGTCCAATATACTGATGGTTCTATTATCGCACAAATGGGTCAGCCCGATATGCGCACACCCATAGCATATGGCTTGGCCTATCCAGAGCGAATTGATGCGGGCGTTAAACCTTTAGATTTTGCTGCGCTCAGCGACTTTACCTTTACCAAACCAGACTTTACTCGTTATCCCAATTTGGCTCTTGCTATTGATGCTTGTCGCTCAGGACAAGCTGCCACAACGGTTGTAAACGCGGCAAATGAGATTGCAGTTGAGGCATTTTTGCGCCGACAGATCGGTTTTTGTGATATTTACCGTGTTAACGCTGAGGTGCTTGAAAAGTCCACGTTACATTCTTTAAACTCGGTACACGAAATTATGGCGCAAGATGCGCAAGCCAGAGCATTGGCACATGAATGTGTAAGTCGGATAAGGTAAGTTATGTTTGATTTTCTGTGGAACCTGACGTCGTTTATTGTTGCTTTAGGTATCCTTGTTACAGTACATGAATATGGTCATTTTTGGGTAGCAAGGCGCGCTGGTGTAGAGGTTCAAAGATTTTCCATCGGTTTTGGTAAGCCACTTTGTCGTTGGTACGATAAACAGGGGACTGAGTACGTGATTGCTATGATCCCCTTGGGTGGTTACGTGAAAATGTTGGACGAACGAGTCGATGAAGTGCCCGCAGAAAAACGCCACCTCGCATTTAATAATAAGCCAGTACTGTCTCGTATAGCGGTCGTTGCAGCAGGCCCGATTGCTAACTTCTTATTCGCTATTATTGTGCTCGCAGCAATGTATATGATTGGCGTACAAAATGCCAAACCAATCGTTGGTGAGGTTCAGCTCAACTCAAGAGCCGCACAGTCCAATATTCAAAGCGGTGATCATATTCTTACCATGGCAGGTAAAGAAGTCAGTTCTTGGCAGGATGTGACCTTTGGTTTAATGCGCCACCTTGGCGAAGAGCGCATAGAGATTAAAGTGCAGGATGCGCATCAGCAAATTGCTATCAGAACGCTAGATATTAAGGGCTGGAAACTGGATAAACAGGATGAAGCTCCACTGAATGCTGTTGGTATTGTTCCCTTTAGACCCGCACTAACTCTAACTCTTGGACACATCGCTGATGATTCTGCTGCGCAACAAGCAGGATTACAAGTCAACGATACCTTAATCGCACTAGATGGTGAACCAATTGAGAGTTGGCAGGCGTTTGTACAGAGTATCCAGTCCTCAGCGAATACTCCGCTGATGCTCAGTGTGTCTAGGGGGGGTAAGATTGTTGAATTGCCCGTAACTCCACAAGAGCGAGTTGGGCCAAATGGTGTATCACAGGGCTTTTTGGGTGTTGTGCCATTGTTTGAAAAATGGCCAGATGGATATGTGGAAACTAGACATTATGGTCCATGGGATAGTATGGTGCTTGGCGCTGAGAAAACTTTCGAGTTGATCCGCCTGAGTTTTGATATGATAGGTAATCTCATTACAGGGCAAGTGTCGGTCAAAAACTTAAGTGGCCCTGTTGGCATTGCCGTTGGTGCAGGTAACAGTGTTAGCTATGGAATTGTTGCGTTTTTAAGCTTCTTAGCACTAATTAGTGTAAACCTTGGTGTTTTTAACTTATTGCCCCTACCTGTCTTGGACGGTGGGCATTTAATGTATTACATAATTGAACTAATTCGCAAAAAACCAGTCTCTGAAAAGACACAAGAGTTAGGGTTTAAGGTCGGTGCATTAGTACTGATAGCTTTAACTTGTTTTGCATTACTTAACGATGTCTCGAGGCTGTAGCTCGAATGGCGTGAGTGACGTCCATCAAAGCGCTTAGGGCGCTAACTGTTGTAAAGGATAAAGATAATAAAATGCCTATAAAAAAACATCTTGCAGTAACGAGTTTACTTGGCGCTAGTTTTGCCGCTTTAGGGCAAAACTCCTTTATCGTTGAAGATTTGAAAGTGGAAGGTTTGCAGCGTGTTGCACTAGGTGCGGCATTAACGCATATTCCGATTAACGTTGGTGATACTGTCGATCAGTACACGATTTCTCAGACTATTAAGGCGTTATATAAGTCTGGTCACTTTGACGATATCGTAGCGTATCGTGACGGTGAGCAAATCATTTTCAAGGTTCAAGAGCGTCCAACTATTGCGGGAATTGACTTTGATGGCAACAAAGACATCAAAGATGAGCAGCTTAATGAAAGCCTTGAGCAGCAGAATATTCGAGTCGGTGAGCCGTTAGATAAAACGGTCATTGATAATATCGAAAAAGGGTTGATCGAGTTTTTCCACAGTATTGGTAAATATAATGCCAAGATTGAGATGAGCATTGTTGATTTACCACGTAACCGTGTGCGATTAAAACTAGAGTTTAACGAAGGTGATGCAGCATCAATTCGTCAAATTAACCTTGTGGGTAACGAGTTATTCTCTGACGAGGAATTACTTTCTTTAGTTGAATCACAACAAGATTTGCCTTGGTGGAAGTTTATGTCAAACGACCGCTATCAAAAGCAAACCATTGAAGGTGATTTAGAGAAAATCCGTAGTTTTTATCTAGACAGAGGTTATCTGCGTTTCAATATTGACTCTACACAGGTGTCTGTTAGCCCTGAAAGAGAGTCAGTCTATGTAACGGCAAATATCTCCGAAGGGGATACATACACCGTTAAGGGCTATGACTTCATCGGTGATCTATTGGGCCGTGAAGAGCTGATCAAGAGTATTATTCCACTTAAAGCGGGTGAGCTATATAACGGTTCAATCGTGACCTCATCTGAGGAATTCATCAAAGGTTATTTAGCGCGTTTTGGTTATGCCAACGCCGAAGTTCGTACCATTCCTGAAATCGATGACGAAACAAAAGAAGTGCAGCTCACCTTATCGGTAAACCCGGGTAAGCGCGTGTATGTCCGTCGTATTCTTGTTAACGGTAACCAAGTGACCGCTGACGAAGTGGTACGTCGAGAAATGACGCAGCTTGAAGGCGCGTGGTTGTCTAACCAGAATCTAGAGCGTTCTAAGCTTCAGATCCAACGTTTACCTTATATGGAAAAGGTTGATTTTGAAGTGAAGCCTCTACCGGGCGTTGACGATATGGTTGATGTTGATTTTACTGTTAAAGAACAACCAGCAGGTAGTTTCCAAGCCGGTGTCGCGTATGGTTCATACGGCGGTATGCAGTTCAACGTAGGGGTGAGCGAGTCTAACTTCCTAGGTACGGGTAATCAGCTTGCATTTAACATCAATACCTCAAAAAGTCAGAATAACTACAGCATCTCTTACACAGACCCATACTTCACGCCAGATGGTGTGTCTCAAGGTAGCAGTATTTATTATAGTAGCTTTGATGGCAGTAAATTAGGCCTGATAGGTTACGACTCTCGTCAGTATGGTATTGGAACTAACTTCGGTTTCCCAATCAACGCGATTAACAGAATCAACTTTGGTATACGTTGGATTGACGAAAAGCTTGATTACATCGCAGACTACGAGCAAACACGTATTTTGCGTCTAGCATTTCTAAACCCAGAAGACCCAGATGGCGCGTATAACTTTACTAAATACGAGCTGAGTGCGGGCTGGTCTCGTATGACCGTAAACCGAGGCATGTTCCCAACAGCGGGTTCTCGCCAGAGCTTAACGTTTAGAGCTACGTCGCCAAATTCAGACCTTAACTACTTTAAAGTAGATTATGATTCACGTTTTTACTGGCCTATCAGTAATGACCATCGCTGGGTATTCTCAACTCGTGCGGGACTTGCATACGGTAACGGATATGGTGAGACAAATGGTTATGAGCAGACCTTACCATTCCAAGAGTTCTTTAGGATATCTGAAAATGAGTTACGTGGTTTTGAGCGCAACACCATACTACCGCGTGCAATTCAGCGCAGAATGACCGAGATCCCTGGCTCAACGTTACCAGATGGCACGACCACCTCGAATATCGGTGGCAGCAGCGAATTCGATTCGCTTGTGCCAGGTGGTCGTATCGGTGGTAACGCAAAAGCGACACTAGGTGCTGAATTAATCGTACCAACGCCATTTTTAGACGAAGACAACACCAGCTCTGTACGTACCAGCTTCTTTGTTGATGCTGCCAACGTATGGGATACTGAGTTTGATGTGGACCGTTATTCAAACTTACATGAAGATCAATATAAGAAGCTTTCGGATTACTCGGATCCAACCCGTTTTAGGGTCTCTACCGGTTTATCGGTTCAGTGGATCTCGCCGATGGGCCCCATGCTGATCAGTTTCGCTTATCCATTGAAAAAAGAAGATGATGACGAAACCAAGACGATCAGTTTTAATATCAGTAATACATTCTAAGGAGTTAATTGTGAAAACACTTATAAAAACAACTGCAATGGGTTTAATGGCAGCATTAATGATGGGGACATCTGCAAGTGCATTGGCGCATAAAGTAGGTATTGTAGACATGCAGCAGATCTACAAAAATATTCCTCAAGTAGCTAAAATCGAACAGCAGCTACAAGGAGAATTCGCTGAGCGTCGTCAGGCATTAGAGAAGTTACAAGGCGACATTCGCTTTGAAATGGAAAAGTTCCAGCGTGAAGGCGCGACTATGAGCGATGAGCAAAAAGCGACTTTGCGTGACAAAATTCAGGGGATGCAAAAAGAGCTGACAGAAAAAGGTCGTCCTCTTGAGCAAGAAATCAAACAGCGTCAAAATGAAGAACTTGCAAAAGTTCAAAAGTTAATCATTGATGTAATTGAAGATGTCGCTAAAAGCGGTAAGTTCGATGAAGTTAAAGTAAAAGATACGACAATTTACTTCAACCCTGATAAAGTAGCGGACCTTTCTGACAAAGTTGTTGAAGCGGTAAGCAAAAAGTAATGACCAAACATTATAGTTTAGCTCAACTGGCGGCATCGATTGATGCTGTGCTGGTTGGCAACGGCGAGTGTCAAATCGATAAGATTGCGACACTCGCGCAGGCAACAGATAAAGATATTAGCTTTTTAGCGAACAGTAAGTATCGTGCTCAACTGGCAACCACTCATGCCGGTGCCGTGATATTATCTGAGTCTGATGCCGAACATTTCAAAGGCAATAAATTAATCGTAAAAAATCCATATATTGCCTATGCCAAATTAGCTCAACTTATGGATACGACACCTCGCAGTGCTGAAGGTGTGCACCCAAGTGCGGTGGTCCATGAGTCGGCAAAGCTTGGAAAAAATGTTTCAATCGCTGCTAATGCAGTTATTGAAGCAAATGCACAGCTCGGTGACAATGTACAAATTGGCGCTGGATGTTTTGTAGGTAACAGCGCAAAAATCGGTGATAACACTAAACTGTGGGCGAATGTCAGCGTGTACCACGAGGTAGAAATAGGCAAAGATTGTTTATTTCAGTCGGGAGCAGTCATTGGCAGTGATGGTTTCGGTTATGCGAACCATCAGGGAACGTGGGTAAAAATCCCTCAAGTTGGACGCGTTATTATTGGCGACAGTGTTGAAGTGGGTGCCAACACCGTGATTGACCGCGGGGCATTAGATGACACGGTTATTCATAATAATGTAATTTTAGATAATCTTATTCAAATAGCGCATAACGTAGAAATTGGTGAAGGCACAGCGATAGCTGGTGCATCGGTGGTTGCTGGTAGCACTAAAATTGGCAAGCATTGCCAAATTGCTGGGTTAGTAGGTATCAATGGTCATATGGAAATTTGCGATGGTGTTGTGATCACCGGTATGACAATGATCACCAAATCGATTACTACGGCGGGTGTTTACTCCTCAGGTGTACCTCACAGTACCAACAAAGAGTGGCGACGCAATATGGCTCATTTACGCAATCTGACAGATTTTAAGCAGCGTTTGAAGGCGCTTGAATCTTTAACAGAGCAGCTAAAAAAGATAGATGAATAATAAAAGGATGCTATTTTGGCAAACGAACTGAACGGTTTTGATATCCAAGAAATCTTAAAGTTATTACCACACCGCTACCCAATGTTGTTGGTTGATAAAGTTATTGATTACAAAGTAGGTGAGTATTTACACGCGGTTAAGAATGTGACGGTAAACGAGCCACTTTTCACAGGCCACTTCCCAGACCAGCCTATTTTCCCGGGGGTAATGATCCTCGAAGCTATGGCACAGGCTACTGGACTACTGGGTTTTAAAACGGTAGAGAATCGCAGCGAGAACGAGCTATACTTGTTTGCAGCAATTGATAATGCGCGCTTTAAGCAGCCTGTTCTTCCAGGTGATGTGATGAATTTGCATATTGAATTTGTCAAAGAGCGTCGTAATATCTGGAAGTTTTACGGTGAAGCAAAGGTTGATGGTAAAGTCGTTTGTTGCGCTGACCTTATGTGTGCAAGAAGAGAGTTGTAATAGTGATCCATCCTACTGCGATTATTGAACCAGGCGCACAGCTAGGCGATAACGTCTCTGTGGGTCCTTATAGCTATATCGGGAATGATGTAGTGATTGGTGATAACTGTATCATCGAATCTCACGTGGTGATCAAAGGACCATCAACCATTGGCTCTGGTAATCATATTTATCAGTTCGCGTCAGTGGGGGAAGCTTGCCAAGATAAGAAGTACAAGGATGAACCAACACAATTAATTATGGGTGATAACAATATCATCCGTGAATGTGCCACAATCCACCGTGGTACAATTCAAGATCAGGGCGTCACAAAAATAGGCAGCAATAACTTATTTATGGCCTACACCCATGTAGCTCACGATGCAGTGATTGGCAGCAATGTTATTTTCTCTAATGGTGCCAGTGTTGCAGGTCATGTACATGTGGGTGATTGGGCTATCTTGGCGGGTAATACAGGGGTTCACCAGTTTTGTAAGATTGGTGCTCATGCCTTTATCGGTATGTACTCTGGGGTTAGCAAAGATGTGCCGCCGTTCGTAACAACGACGGGAACCCCAGCAAAACCAGCAGCAATAAATACTGAAGGTATGAAACGCCGAGGCTTTAGCAGTGAAGAAATCATGGCTGTACGTCGAGCTTATAAAGCTCTGTATCGCAAAGGTTTAAGTTTGGATGAAGCGGTTGCAGCGATGCAGCAAGAAGCATCTGAATTTGCCGCTGTGCAGCAAATGATAGATTTCTTAGATACGTCGGATCGCGGTATTATTCGGTAACGAAAAACTGTGATAGCAAGGCCTATATGCTGATGAACGCCATACAAAGCTTATGTATGGCGTTTTTATTTATAAAATAGATTAATGTGATGATAAATAACAAAAAATTAACTATTGGCCTGGTGGCGGGTGAATTATCGGGTGATATTTTAGGCGCAGGACTCATTAACGCACTAAAAAAGAAATATCCAGATGCTGAGTTTGTAGGTATCGCAGGTCCAAAAATGCAGGCCGCTGGGTGTCGTACCTTGTTCGACATGGAAGAATTAGCTGTAATGGGGCTTGTAGAAGTGTTAGGCCGATTGCCTAGATTACTTAAGATCCGTAAACAACTCGTGCAATACTTTATTGATAATCCACCAGATATTTATGTTGGCATAGATGCTCCTGACTTTAATCTACGAGTTGAAAAACCACTCAAAAAGGCGGGTATTAAGACCGTTCAATATGTGAGCCCCTCAGTTTGGGCATGGCGTCAAAAGCGCATTTATACCATTGCAGAGGCAACTAATTTAGTTCTGTCTTTACTGCCGTTTGAGAAATCATTTTATGACAAACATGGTGTACCTTGTAGATTCGTCGGTCATACGCTTGCTGATGAAATTGAACTGGACCACGATAGCAGTGCTGCGCGTGCGGAGCTGGGTTTAAGTGAAGACGATTTAGTACTTGCCTTATTACCGGGAAGCAGAGGCTCAGAAGTAGGGCTGTTAAGTGAAACATACTTACATGCTGCGCAAAAACTTAAGTTGCGCTTACCATCATTAAAAATCATTGTTCCGTTGGTGAATGCTAAGCGCCGCGCACAGTTTGAAGCAGTTCTAAAGCAAACCGCACCAGACCTTAGCGTTATGATGCTTGATGGTCAATCTAGTACAGCGATGTCTGCTGCTAATGCTGTGTTACTGGCATCAGGAACGGCGACATTAGAAGCTATGTTGTACAAAAAGCCAATGGTGGTTGGATATAAGTTTAAACCGCTAAGTTATTGGATTTTTAAGAATTTTTTCACCTTCAATATCAAATATTTCTCTTTGCCAAATTTATTGGCCGACGAGCGTTTAGTACCAGAATTTTTGCAGCAAGAGTGTAACTCTGATGCACTTGTTGACGCTTTGTATCCCATGCTCAAAGGGGATAATGACGCGTTAATCAGTAAGTTTTATGAAATTCACAACAACATTCGTCTTGATGCCAGCAAACAAGCGGCAAATGCAGTTGAGGAGTTAATTAATGCAGATTGAACGCCCTGACGTACAGTATATCGCCGGCGTAGATGAAGTTGGTCGTGGGCCCCTGGTAGGTGATGTGGTGACCGCTGCGGTCATCCTAGACCCTCACAATCCAATTGAAGGATTGAATGATTCAAAAAAGCTGACTGAAAAAAAACGCACACTCCTGGCGCAAGAAATAAAAGAAAAAGCGCTGAGCTTTAGCATCGGCAGAGCGTCGGTAGAAGAAATTGACGAACTGAATATATTACACGCCACTATGCTTGCGATGAGCAGAGCGGTGGAGGGGCTGAGTATTCAGCCTGATTTTGTATTTGTAGACGGCAATCGTTTACCAAAGCTGTTAATGCCAGCCCAAAGTGTTGTCAAAGGTGACAGCCTTGTCGCTGAGATCAGTGCCGCTTCAATCATAGCTAAAGTTGCGCGTGATCATCAAATGATGGAGCTAGATGCTAAATATCCAGAATTTGGTTTTGCGGGGCACAAAGGTTACCCTACTAAAGCACACTTTGCTGCGTTAGAAGCGCATGGTATTACACCGCACCATCGGAAAAGCTTTAAACCGGTGCAGCGTATATTGGCTATGAAGGAGCTATAGGTATGGCTGCCCCAGAGTTTGTTCATTTACGCGTTCACAGTGATTTTTCCATGGTGGATGGACTCGCCAAAACCAAACCCATTGTCGCCAGAGCACAGGAACTCGGGCTCCCCGCGTTTGCTATTACCGATCAAATGAATTTATGTGGTCTGGTGCGTTTTTATGATGCGGCTCACGGGGCGGGAATTAAGCCGATTGTGGGCGCGGACATATGGCTAAAAAGCGATGAGTTTCCTGATGAACCTAGTCGTTTGGTAGTATTGGCCAAAGACAACGAAGGCTATAAAAATCTCACTTTACTTATTTCTCGAGCATATCAACGGGGGCATGTTTTTCATCGCCCTGTGGTTGATAAGCAATGGCTGGCAGAACATAAATCAGGACTTATTCTTCTGTCCGGTGCCAAAGATGGCGATGTAGGTAAGGCACTACTCAAAGGTAATCAACAATTAGCGCTGAATGTGTTGGCGTTTTACGAGCAACACTTTAAAGACCATTTTTTCCTAGAACTCACACGTACAGGTCGAGCACAAGAAGAAGAGTACTTACATGCGGCAGTCGCTTTGGCAAGCGAGCGAGACTTACCTGTTGTGGCCACCAATGAAGTGGTATTTTTGCATGAAGAAGACTTTGAAGCCCATGAGATCCGAGTTGCTATTCATGATGGCTACACGTTAGAAGATAAACGTCGTCCAAAGCGCTTCTCCAAAGAGCAGTATTTAAAAACACCTGAACAAATGCTGGAGTTATTTAGTGATATTCCAGAAGCGCTTGAGAACTCAGTAGAAATCGCCAAACGCTGTAACGTTACAGTGCAACTTGGTACCTACTTCTTACCCGATTACCCCACAGGTGATTTGAAAATTGAGGACTTCCTCGTTAAGGTCTCCAAAGATGGGTTGGAAGAGCGCTTACAGTTTCTATTCCCAGATGATCAGGAACGGGCCGAGAAACGTGGCGAATACGATGAGCGTTTGCAAATAGAGCTGGACGTTATCAACCAGATGGGATTCCCCGGCTACTTCTTGATAGTAATGGAGTTCATTCAGTGGAGTAAGGATAACAATATTCCAGTAGGCCCTGGACGGGGTTCAGGTGCAGGTTCATTGGTCGCTTATGCGTTAAAAATTACCGACCTTGATCCATTGGAGTTTGATTTACTTTTCGAACGATTCCTCAACCCTGAACGTGTTTCGATGCCTGACTTTGACGTTGACTTTTGTATGGACCGTCGAGATGAGGTAATTGACCATGTAGCCATGTTGTATGGCCGTGACGCCGTATCACAGATCATCACTTTTGGTACTATGGCAGCAAAAGCCGTTATCCGAGATGTTGGTCGTGTGCTTGGGCACCCTTATGGGTTTGTTGATCGTATTTCTAAGCTGGTGCCGGGCGACCCAGGTATGACGCTGGCAAAAGCTTTTGACGTCGAACCTAGGCTGCCAGAGGCATACGATGGCGATGAGGAAGTTAAAGATCTCATCGATATGTGTCGCATCTTGGAAGGGTGTACACGAAACGCCGGTAAGCACGCCGGTGGTGTTGTTATCTCGCCGACCACAATTACCGACTTTGCTGCTTTATATTGTGATGAAGAAGGTAAGTTTCCAGTTACCCAGTTCGATAAAAACGATGTTGAAACAGCAGGTTTGGTTAAATTCGACTTCTTGGGGTTAAGAACGCTCACTATCTTGCAATGGGCGCTGGATATGACCAACGAGCGTCTAGCTCGCGAAGGCAAAGAACCCGTTGATATTAACGCCATTCCACTAAATGACAAACCTAGTATTGAGCTGTTGTTACGAGCAGAGACCACGGCGGTATTCCAGCTAGAATCCCGTGGTATGAAGGATTTGATCCGTCGTCTAAAGCCTGACTGCTTTGAGGATATGATAGCCCTGGTTGCACTATTTAGACCGGGACCATTGCAATCGGGCATGGTAGATAACTTCATTGACCGTAAGCATGGACGTGAAGAACTTTCTTACCCAGATGTACAGTGGCAGCATGATAGCCTGATCCCAATTCTTGAGCCTACCTACGGTATTATCTTGTATCAGGAACAAGTAATGCAGATTGCTCAGGTTCTGGCGGGGTATACGCTGGGCGGAGCAGACATGCTGCGCCGAGCTATGGGTAAGAAAAAGCCTGAGGAGATGGCCAAGCAGCGTTCGACTTTTGAAGAGGGGGCGATTGCTAACGGCGTTGATGGCGAACTTGCGATGAAAATCTTCGATTTGGTGGAGAAATTCGCGGGATATGGCTTTAACAAGTCTCACTCGGCAGCCTACGCATTAGTGTCTTACCAAACACTTTGGATGAAAACCCATTATCCGGCTGAATTCATGGCTGCGGTAATGTCTGCCGATATGGATAACACCGACAAAATCGTCACATTGGTTGATGAGTGTGAGAACATGAAACTCACTTTATTGCCGCCAGATGTGAATGCAGGTGTATATAAATTTACCGTAAATCGTCAGGGCGAAATTGTTTACGGTATTGGCGCCATTAAAGGTGTTGGTGAGGGACCAGTCGAAGCAATTCTTGAAGCCAGAGAAAAAGGCGGTGAGTTTAAAGATCTCTTTGATTTTTGTGCGCGTGTTGATTTAAAACGGCTAAATAAAAGAGTCGTTGAAAAGCTCATTTATGCGGGCGCTTTAGACAAACTTGGGCCGGAGAAAAATCAGCCTGGAAGAGCTACATTGTTGGCTAGTCTGACAGGAGCAATGAAGTCTGCTGAACAACACCACAAGGCAGAGTCGCTTGGTCAATCAGACTTGTTTGGTCTGTTAGCGGTTGAGCCAGAGCAAGTAGAACAAGCCTTTACCAGTGCTTTACCACTTACTGACAACCAGTGGTTAGACGGTGAGAAAGAGACATTAGGCTTGTATTTAACCGGTCACCCGATCAATCAATACAGAAAAGAATTAAAGCACTACACTTCTGGCAGACTAGTTGACTTGCAGCCCACTAACCGCGACGTTCAGTCTACCGCTGCGGGTTTAGTGATCAATGCAAGAACCCTGATAAATAAGAAAGGGAATCGCTGGGGCTTGATAACTTTAGATGACAAGAGTGCCCGGATTGATGTACGCTTATTCCCTGAACAGTTTGAAATGTACCAAGAATTGCTGCAAATTAACCAAATCTTGGTAATAACCGGACAGGTCAGCTTTGATAACTTCTCTGGGGGCATTACAATGACCGCCAGAGACGTGTGTACTATAGCTCAGGCACGAGAAAAACGTATTCGTGCGATAAAAATGACGCTAAATATGGTGCAAATTGAAGCAAACTTCTTCGAAAATTTACGAAAAGTACTGGAACCTTACAAGTTTGGTACGTGTCCGATAAAGATAACGTACCAACGTCCAGATGCGTTAGCTGAGTTAACGCTGGGAACCCAATGGTGTGTGACGCCTACTGATGATCTATTGACTCGATTATCACAAATGGCGGCGCAAGAAATAGAACTAGAATTTAACTAATTAGGTAGTTTAGAGCATGAGCCTCAATTATCTTGATTTTGAACTTCCAATTGCAGAATTGGAAGTAAAAATAAAAGAGTTACAAAATGTTAGCCGTTCAGGCAGTTTAGATCTGAGCCTTGAAGAAGAAATTACGCGCTTGAAAGAGAAAAATGTTGAGTTAACCAAAAAAGTCTTTTCAGGCTTAGGTGCTTGGCAGGTTTCTCAGTTGGCTCGTCATCCGCTTCGTCCGTACACTCGCGATTATATCAACCGTATTTTCACGGAATTTGATGAGTTTGCAGGTGATCGTACTTTTGCCAATGATCCGGCTATTTTAGGTGGTGTTGCACGTCTTGACGGTAAGCCAGTTATGGTGATCGGTCAGCAAAAAGGGCGCGACACGGCTGAGAAAATTAAACGCAACTTCGGTATGCCAAAACCTGAAGGTTATCGCAAAGCATTACGCCTGATGGAAATGGCTGAGCGTTTTAAAATGCCTATTATGACCTTTATTGATACTCCGGGTGCTTATCCTGGTGTTGGTGCTGAAGAGCGTGGTCAAAGTGAAGCCATCGCCCGTAACTTAAAAGTTATGGCCGCATTAAAAGTGCCAACTATTTGTACTGTGATCGGTGAAGGTGGTTCGGGTGGTGCATTGGCAATTGGTGTGGGCGACCGCGTTAATATGTTGCAATACAGCACCTACTCGGTTATTTCACCTGAAGGTTGTGCGTCGATTCTTTGGAAGAGTGCAGAAAAGGCACCACTGGCTGCTGAGGCTATGGGTGTATCTGCGCAACGAGTAAAAGAGTTGGACTTAATCAACAACATCATTGAAGAACCGTTAGGTGGCGCACATCGCGATTATGATGCAATGGCTAAGAACCTAAAAGTGCAATTAAAGCGCGACTTGGCTGAGCTAGAAGAATTGGGTACTGATAAGATGCTAGAGCAGCGCTATCAGAGACTTATGTCTTTTGGTTATTGCTAAAAGTCTGCTGTATTTATGCACTGATCCAGTGATAAAATAAAAGAGCCGCTATGTGCGGCTTTTTTACGTTGTGAATTATGAAAAATACCACGCTATATAAACAGTTTTTATCAGCGGTTAATACGCTAAACCCTCATCGACGGCCCATGAGCGTAGCCTTGTCGGGGGGCGTTGATTCTGTGGTGTTACTCCACCTTTGCCATACTTTATGTGCACAACAAACTGATCTGCGCATAGAAGCTATCTATATTGACCATGGTTTATCAGCCGACTCAAAAGCCTGGCAGCAGTTTTGTGAGCGTCTTTGTCAGACTTTACATGTTGAGTTTAAAACCACTTCGGTGGTTATCGAACAAAAAGCACGGCACAGTTTGGAGTCACAAGCTCGCGATGCACGTTATGCCGCGTTGGATAAACTTGCACACGAAGATAGCCTCTTGGTATTAGGGCAGCATGGTGATGATCAACTGGAAACATTCTTACTTAGATTAAAGCGTGGCTCAGGACTAAGTGGCTTGGCGTCAATGCGTCAAAGCGCCGAGCTTGAATCGGGGCGTCAGTGTATTAGGCCATTGCTCAGTGTGAGCCGACAAGATATTGAAGCGTTTGCAAGAACATTTGCTATTTCCCACATCGAAGACTATTCCAATCAAGATGATCGTTTTGATCGTAACTTTCTTAGAAACCAAGTATTACCACTGCTTAAATCTCGTTTTAAAGGGTTTTTAAGCAGTGCTTTGCGTAGTATTGAGTTACTACAGCAACAGCAATTGTTGATTGATGAAATCACCGCACAAGATTTACAACTGTGTCAAACGGCTGAGCGCACCTTAAATCTTGTGGCGCTGTCAAAGCTGAGTCAGGCTAGGCAAGCCAATGTAGTGCGAGCTTGGTTGCAAAGCCATAGCATGAATATGCCCTCTAAGGTGGTATTGGAGCAGTTGTTACATCAAGCTTTTACCAGTAAACAAGATGCTCAACTTAGTATTGTTATGGGGCAAGCCGAGGTTAAGCGGTATCGACAGCACTTATATTTGGTCACACCGAAAATAACGCCACAGTCGCAAGTCATTACTGGCCTAAACTGCGTAGCAATAGATGATTTGCAAATGCTCAAGGCCATATTTGGACCGGGAGTGCGCTTACCCACTGAAAATGAGCAAGTCTCGGTTGTGTTTGGCCGTATGAGTGACAAAATAAGGCCGTTGAATAAACCGGGCCGCAATACACTAAAGCACTGGCTTAAAGAAGCGGGTGTACCCAGTTGGCAACGTGCTCACGTACCCCTGATTTATTATAATGAGCAGTTGGTGCAAGTAGTAGGATTTTATTTGGAACATACGCTGTACGAACCACAGCAAGGTATACAATGGGAAGTAACGAGAAGTGAATAGTCAAGAAATCGGAAAATCGTTGGCAAGTAAAGCGCCTTGGGCGTTATTGCTTAATATTGCTTTGTTTGCGTTATTAGGTGTGATCGATGGGGCGCCACTGTTGGCAAACCTTCTGTTTGCGTTGTTGTTTGGTGCGATAAGTACAGCACTTCTTCTGCTTTATTGGCATGAAAAAGGTGGCAGCTTTTTTATTTTCGCATTACTAATGCCATTACTTTTGATCATATTGAGTGAGTTGAATAATTTTATAGCGTTGGCTTGGGTAATAAATGGTTACTTCTTTGGCTTTGCTATTGCACTAATCATCTACCGATTAGCATTTCTAAAAGACACTGTGGTTAATTAGAAAATTGCAGGCTCCGCTAGGGGCGCTCCGCTCAAGGAGCAGAGCCTGCTAAAAATGATTAACTGGTTCGTGCGCAGTTGCGCCCGTGCGCTTTAGCTTTGTACAAGCCTTTATCGGTACGAGCAAAAATACTCGCCTCGCAATCTTGTATATTGGATAGTGTAAAACCAATACTGGTGGTAACACCAAATTTAGACAGTAAATGACATTTACGAACCGTATGCATAACTCGCTCTGCAATCACTTTATTGGTAGTAAATTGCGGGTCGTCAATTATGATGGCAAACTCGTCGCCACCAAAGCGGTATACCGTATCAGTACTGCGTACCGATTGCTTTAAGATATCAGCAAATTTAATTAACACATCATCACCAGCACTGTGGCCATGGCGGTCATTTACTTGTTTGAAATTGTCCAAATCCAGCAACATTAAACTGAAATTGCTTTGCAAACGGCGAGTACGTTCAATACGCTGTGCCAAACTATCACTAAATTGGCTGCGGTTATAAAGACCCGTTAAAGAATCTTTCGTTGCAAGCTTTAATACTCTGTTATAGGTCAACGCATTGCGCATCGGGTATAGCAGTGCACAGTGTAAGCGGCATAGCTTTGCTTTGATTGCATCGCTTATTTGGTACTGACAAAAGTAAACAAGCTGGCCTAGATGCTCTTCGTTTAACTCAAGATCGAACTTAAACGGTATATGCTGATTGTCACTATTGTACATTTGTGCCACACCCAGTGATGAGTGAAACTGTAAACCAGACAACTTAATAATGCGTTGCGCGTGTTCGGCGAACACAGTCAGCAACTCATCTATATGAAGCGTGGTTTGTAATTGCTCCACAAGTTTATGGATGGGATCCGCCTCACGGTTTGTATATTGCTCGGTGTTGAACGGCAAATAATCGCCGCGTGTTGACACGCGTTGAGCCAAAATATGGACATTTTCCATTCAGTATTCCCCTAAGTACTACTATTGTCTTACTCTAAGCGAAAAATGTGCCAATAATTTAAACTGGCTGAAAAACAATTGCTTGCTATATTTAATGACAAGCGTCTTCGCTATTTCCCAGATTTTTGACACTTTGGAGGCCACTTGCAGAACATTTTTGCCGAGGTTTTTGCCCTATTGCTTGCCGCTGCGGTTTTGGTGTGGTTGTTTAAGCGTGTGGGCTTGCCAGCAATTTTGGCCTATTTAGTGACTGGGGTGCTCGCTGGTGGTTATGGTATTGGCTGGATGAGTATCAGCTATGAGATGCACTTTATCGCCGAGCTGGGTATTGTGTTTTTATTGTTCAGTTTAGGGCTGGAGTTTTCAGTTCCAAAACTCATGGCAATGCGTAACTTGGTGTTTGGTCTTGGCAGTTTACAGGTGTTAGTAACCACCATTGTAGGAATGTTTGCTGTCAAAGCACTTAACTATGATTGGTTAAGCGCTTTTGTAATTGCCAGTTTAATGGCGCTTTCGTCAACTGCTGTGGTAGTCAAAATACTCAAAGAAAGCGGCACTTTAAACTTACGCAGAGGGCAATTGGCTATTGGCATGTTGCTGTTCCAAGACATTGCCGTGGTACCTTTATTAATTGCTTTTCCGCTGATCGCTCAATCAGAAAATCAGGTATTAGTTGGTGCTCTGGCCTTTGCTTTGGCAAAAGGGGCATTTGTATGTTTGTTGCTTTGGGCGATTGGTAAGTGGTGCCTGCCGAAAATATTTAATGAAGTCGCCTCGGTGCGCACCGATGAATTGTTTGTGCTGACCACTATTGTGGTTGCCTTGTGTGCAGGGGCGTTGACCTACTTGTTTGGGCTATCTATGGCTTTGGGCGCATTTTTAGCGGGTATGATGCTTGGTGAGAGTCAATATCGGCACCAGCTTGAGGCCGAGATCAGACCATTTCGTGATATTTTGATGGGGTTATTCTTTGTCACTATCGGAATGCAGCTCAATGTGCCATATGTTGCGAACAAAATAGGGTATATCGTTTTGGCTTTGGGGGCATTGTTGTTATTCAAAGTGCTTATCATCGCTTTGCTTGCTCAGCTAATGGGTGAGCGTAAAAAAGATGCGATGGCAACGGGAATATTGTTGTGGCAGATGGGGGAGTTTGGGTTTGTTTTGGTGGCATTAGCAAGTAAGCACAATTTACTTGATGCAAACAGTACCTCATTTTTGGTGGCCTTAGGCGTGTTATCAATGGCTATTACTCCTTATTTAATCGATAGAACGCCTGTGATTTTACGAAAACTCAATATTAACGGTGGCCATCATAAAAATGACTACAGCCAGCTGTTCAATAGTGAAACGCTAAGTGATCATGTAGTTATATTAGGGTATGGGAGAGTTGGTCAAACAATAGCCCGTTTTTTAAAACCCGAAGCCATTCCTTATCTGGCCATAGAGCGCAACCCGAATCTAGTACAAGAAGCACAGACAGCAGGGGAGCCCGTGATGTTTGGTTATTCGGGCTCTTCGGCACTGCTAAAATCAGCTAATGTGGATAAAGCCAGATTGGTGATCATCACTTGCTCAGACTTCAATCAAAGTCATGAGGTCATCGACGCGATACGACGTGTTGCACCCGATGTAAAAATACTGGCTCGTTCAACCGATGATAGTCACCTTGATGCGCTAAAAGAGCTTGGTGTTACCGAAGTTGTGCCAGAAGCGTTGGAAGCCAGTTTGATGCTAGTGTCGCATGTGTTGCATATGTCAGGTGTGCCCATGCGGCGCATTTTCAAGCGAGTCAGTAAAGAGCGCCATAATCGCTATGAATACTTACACGGCTTTTTTGCCGGAGATGAGCAAGACCCATTAGAGGCCAACGTAGATAGGCTTGAGTACCTCCACGCATTAGCATTGCCTGAGTCAGCCTTCGCGGTTGATAAGACCATTGAGCAATTAAGTTTAGACAAACAAAAAGTGGTGATCACGGCACTGCGTCGAGGGGGGCAGGAGCTGTCTGCTCCCGTACAAAGTATGGTTTTACATGCCAATGATGTCTTACTGCTAAAAGGTAAACCTAGAAGAGTAGAGCGTGCCGAGCAGTATTTGTTAAATGGTTAGCCGTTACTTATCATCTAAGTCTAAAAATGCCCGTATTTCATCAAGCCTAGCCATGCCGTCTTGATACCCAATTTCTATCAGATGTTGCGTGTAACTTTTCTCGAATAATAGATAGCTGGTTAAACTTGAGCTGGAGTGGCGTTTTACACCCAAAGTACGCATCAGTAACTTAATTGCCAGCGGCATATCATCATAATATTGTTCGGCAATGTCTCTGAAGTTTACCGTAGGGTTGATCACTAATGTTTCGATGGCCTTGAGCTCTTTGTGTTTGTCTTTGGATGGTAACAAGTTAATGGTGCGGTTGACGCGGTGTAGTCGCTCCAAATCTGACTGTAGCGTGTCACTAAAGACACTATCGAGCAAGTGACCAGCAATTGCAGACATACCTGGGAAATGCGGCTCATAGCCTAGCGGTGCGCGTATTTTTGGCTGCTCTACACCAATCACAAATATTTTTTCTGCCCCTAAATGAATAGAAGGGCTCAGCGGTGACAATTGGTGAATTGAGCCATCACCGTAGTAATGATGTTTAACCCGTACACTGGGGAAAACCATAGGAATGGCACTGGAGGCCATCAACACATCTAATGAAATTCTGCCAGGTACACCCTCACGTTTTGCGCGTTGCCAGGTTTCGGCATTTTTGGCTTGGTAATAAGCCACCGAGCGGCCAGTTGAATAACTCGATACGGTGACAGAGATAGCATCGATAAACTGTTTGTGTATATTGCGCTCAATCCGACTTAAATCTAATACTTGACTGAGTAAACTGCGCAGCGGTGAGTTATCAAGCAAGCTTGCAGGTGGATGATTTAGATGGCTTGACTGAAAACTACGCATGGCATTGGCGATAAGGTAGCCAAATGAGCCTAGAAAGTCGCTACGATACACCATATGCGATTGGAAGCTCTTCCATACCCATTCAATTTTACGTACCGCAAGGTGCATACAAGAGGCATAGCAGGCCAACGCCGCTGAGTTTATGGCCCCGGCGGAGGTGCCATTAATGATTTGAAACGGAACCGGCGCTGTGCGCGGCATACTAAGAGCCAGTGCTTTGAGCACGCCAACCTGATATGCGGCGCGGGCACCACCTCCCGTTAGCAGCAAGGCCACCTTTGGGCGATTAGCTTTACGTTGCTTTAAATTCATATATCCTCGAAAAATAATGAACTTTTTACTATATTGCTCATCAGTAGATAATAGTCCTGCTATCATCGCAGTATAAGTGCTTTCACTTTTACTTTATGTTTTAATTTTTAAATATTCAAAAAGAATATTGTTTTTCAAGCTAATTTTATGGAGCGGTTATGTCAGAGCACAGTTCGGAGCATACTCACAAAAAGGGTCCGTCACGCAGTCAGTTGTTACTGGCGGCCAGCGTGCTGGTGGCGTTGGTGATAGTGGTAACTTTTGTGTTATCAAAACAAAATGAACAAAAGCAAGAAAACGCTAAGTTCTCGCAGGACGTGGTAAAGCAACAGCAGCAAACCTCGCAACAGATTAATACCGCACAATCAAAACAGGAAGAACCTGAACAGGACAGTGCCCCTGAGCCCGTTGAACAACCGCCGCAAGCACAGCGCAACGAAGAGCCATTAGACGTGCGCACGGCAACACCAGAAGCCCCAGAGCTCCCACCGCTTGATAGCAGCGATGAAGCCGTTAAGCAAAGTGTGGCGCAGATGATGAGTGAAAAAGCCTTGGCGCTGTTGGTGAGTGACGACATGGTTCGCCGTGGCGTGGTATTTGTTGATAACCTCGCCAAAGGTAAAGTTGCGCAAAAGCATATGCCAGTGAAAAAACCTCAGGAACCATTTATGGCTCTTGAAGGCGACATTGTGGTGACTGACCCAAACAGCTTTGAGCGTTACACACCATACGTTGATATGCTATCAAGTATGAGTACCGCTCAGATAGTACGCCTATTTGATAAGTTTAAGCCGCTAATATCGCAAGCCTATGAGGAAATTGGTTACGATGGAGATGACTTTAACCTGACTTTGGATAAAGCCATCACCGAGCTTTTAAACACACCGATCCCAGAGAGTAATATTCCGCTTATCAAAGACTCTGTGACATATCGATATGCTTATCCTGAATGGGAGCAGCTATCTGAGGCGCAAAAACAGTTTTTGCGTATGGGTCCTGAAAACATGAAGAAAGTAAAACAGCGCTTAGAAGCCCTGCAAAAGTCGCTCAATAAGTAGCAACTCCAACAGCCAACTGCTGGATGTTTAAGCAGTTGGCTTAATTAACCTAGTTTTCCCTTGAAACTGCACCCGAAAGTAGAGATAATCCCTCCCGCGCCAAACAAGGCCCTCAATGGTAGTCTTATTGGTCCTCTCGCAACAATAGCAGGTGAATCTGGTCAGGCCCGGAAGGGAGCAGCCACAGCTTGTGACTTGTGTGCCGGGATGTGGCTGGTAAGACTACCACCCAAACTCCAAAAATTTTTCTAGCTCCAACACTCGTTTCATCTATACCCTTTAAAGCTTTATTAATCTTCGGTTCTCTCATTAAACTTATTTAAATCATATTATTAGCCCTCTAAATCAATAGTCTATTTCTACTAATCAACTAAAACTCAACTATACCAAATGGTTTCGTTTGCTGTGCTAGGCAAAGTCATTGCTCTGTGAGTGTGTTACGTACTTTATAACAGTTCTTATGAACTATTTATGTAGTTACTATTTGCCAGTATACGTATTAGCGGTCTATGGTTAATTTCAGACCAACTATAAAAAAATATTATAAATAACAAGGATGCTTATGAAATTATCAAATGTTTTGTCATTGGTTAACCAAGTTGAAAAATCTAAATTTATAAATGCTGTAGACCGTATTTGTAGCGATGCGGTTAAGCATGATAAAAAAATTGAGGCGCAACTTAACAAGCTTGACGGACAAATAAAAAATGCTTCTAGCACTGACATAACTCAGCTATTTAAAATTATCCTACCCTACTTTGAAAAAGCCGTGAGAGAACGACTAGCTATGTTGGGGGCTCAAGCAACTCTGTTAACGAATATACTCAGTCGAGATGGAAACAGTATAGCGAGAGTGACTTGGGTAGAATCACTTTATGCTAAAGAATGGAAAGTCATTAATCGCCGCTCAACTGAGTTGAAAGCTGAGATCGACCTGGCAGATGACAGTGAGTCATTTAGTGACGCTAAACGGCTGGGAATCTATTATGCATGCTTTAGCGAAGCTCACTCTAACGATGAGCGGATTAATAGAGAAGCCAAAATAACAGATGACGAAAGAGGTATTCTCAATGTGCTTGCTAAACAGTTGGATGTAACGGCAGATGATCAAGCTGGAATTGAGCATCTGGTAGATAAGATACCAAAGGGGGGCGTTCAAGAAGCTTTGAATGAACTACGAGAAATTGGTTTGGTGTTCATTAGTAAAAAGTTACAAACAGTATATGTTCCAGATGAAATTGTGAGTTTAATGCATCGCATTCAAGGTAAAGAATTAGCAGATAAACACTTGTTAAGGATTCTCAGAACATTTAGTGACGCAGAGTTATCGAATGTACTTAAAAACCACAGAAAAAAAATTAGAGGCGTCGAGCGTAAAGAGAAAGTTTCAAACATCATGAAACTTGGTATTCCAGTAACACAAATCTTACAGCATGACCTATTTAGTGATGAAGTTACCATCAATGAAAGGAAAGATAGGTTAAAGACTCTTATACAAGATCTAGAATTGGATCTGGATAAGCTTGGCAGCACCCTTGAAGAGAGAATAAGCATAATACTAGACTCTCTAAATAACTGTGCAGAGCATGAATTTAATGTGCTCAGCGCCACAGGCTTCAAAGAGCTTTTTTCTGCACTTCAGAATCACTTCCCCATGCTTTCAAAAGTACTCAGATATGAATTTGAACTTGAAGAGCAAGAAGAGCTCGATGTAGAAAAGCTGCGCGGGCTTAGCATCACTCCATATGACATTCTTTATATGTTAACCAATGAAGAAGTCAAAATTGTTGTAGAAAGTATGGGTATTAAGAAGCGCGGAAACTTACGTCTAAATATCTTAAATAGCTTTGCCGATGCGACTGACAAACTGATAGACAACTATTCAGCACTTGCTCGTAGAGACTTAGCATCTTTGAAAGCAAGTAATATTGATATTGCCGAGACTGATATTGGCTTCAAGTTTGAAGAAGTGACTAAAGCTATATTTGAACAGCTTGGACTTGCAGTAGACGAAGACTTGAGAAGAGTGGTCAACACATCGAAAGACAAAGCTGACGTGCTGATTTCTTTGAGTGAAGACGATGTGATCGTTGGTGAAGTTAAAACGTGTAAAAATGGTGATTTTGCAAAGTATTCAACGACCTCTAGGCAAGTGAAGGCTTATGTGAATCGTTGTGAGTCCGCAGGGAAACGTGTTGCTCAGGTATTAATTGTTGCTCCCACTTTTTCTGATGACTTTGTAGAAAGCGCAGAAATGGATACAGAGGTTAATATTTCTCTTTTAGAAGCTGAAGGGCTTAAGCGTATCTTAGACGCATATAAATCTAGGCGAAATCCCAAATTCTCTGCAAAGCTTTTCACCAAAGGCGGACTTTTAAAAGCAGATCTAATAGCGAAGAACATTTGATTGAGGGTGCTTTAATTTTAAACATAATTTAAAGACTAAATAATGGGTCAAGTTTTGCTTTTTGACTTGCTAATACTCAGTTCTATGACAGAACGCAAGATCTAACCCTTAAGCATATACTGACTTTAATATAAAGGTAGTCTCAAAGGGAAGAGTATGAATAATTTCGATAAGATTTACTTCAAAAGCAAAGCAGTAGGAAGGTTGTCATCACAGAGTTTGAATGAGCTCAAATCTACTCTCACTGAAATTGAGGGTAGCAAGAGTAAACTCGAAAGTGAAATCAAAGCCACAAACGAACAGCTTAAAAAGCAGGAGTCGGAGCTTTCGTGGATTAATTGGTTTCCTCTAAAACTTTTTTTTCAAAGTAAGATCGAATCAAAAAAACAAGCTATAGCAAAAACTAGCGAGGTTCTAAGGAAAAAAGAGCAAGACTATGAAAATCACACGTTGGGGCTTGAAGTTGAGCTGACTGACCAGCTTGAAGCCGCTTTTGGTACTCTTGATGATAGATTCTCAGAGGTTCTTAACATAAAGAAAGTATGGGATATTACAACATCGCAGTCGATAGATCGTGTTGCAGAAAGAACGGTTGCAAACAATGTCATTGAGCGCAAAGAGATCAGTTTAAAGAGAACAAGCAACAGCAAAATACAATGTGACTACAAAGCACTTCATTTAGAAAATGCTAACGGTGGTGATTTGCATATTTTTCCTCAGTTTCTCTTTGTCGATAGCGGCGATGACTTCGCTCTGATTGATTTACTTGACGTTGATGTAGAATTTACTCTGACAAATTTTATAGAAAGTGAATCCGTACCAAGTGATGCTGAAGTGGTTGATCATACTTGGGCAATGTCAAATAAAGATGGCAGCAGAGATAAACGTTATACAGACAACTATCAAATTCCTGTTGTTCAGTATGGAGAACTTCACCTTAGCTCAAAATCAGGGCTTAATGAGGTGTACATGCTAAGCCATCCTGAATCGGCATTTAATTTCAAAGAAATGTTTGACGAATATAAACAGGTTTTAGCAAGTGCGGGAAACTAGTAATCGCACGGGCTATGGGAGTAATTTGTAAGCACCAAAGGAGAGTTTCAGTGTACTACGAAAAAATTGGAGGTTTTGAGGTTAAAGCTTTCTTTGATTCTGATAAAGGGCAGTTAGTTCACAAAGTGACGTACCGTAGAAAACTCCTTAAAACCCGAGTCCTAGGTGATAGATTATCTCAAAGCTACATTGGCCATAAGTTGATCATTGCTGATTTGGCAAGTGTGTTGAGTTGGGGAAACATTGCTATGACTTTGCTTGATAGAAAGATTCAACCACCTGAAAATAAAACAATCCTGCACAGTTTATTTGTGTCAATGCTCACGACTTACTGGAAGTGTTTCGCCGATACAAAAGGGCGACATGGAGTTCAGTTAAATAGGAAGCTTGTACCTAAGCAATACATTGTGGTTCATGATGAGTTACGAAGAATGAGGCATAACCTTGCGGCTCATAGTGGTGATGACCCATTTGAAAATGGCTATGTCCTTTACGTAGAAGATGTGGCTGGTAAAAGTAGATTTGAACCATTTGTTTTGCCAGTTCATTGGAAAGCTTATGGAGCAGATAAAAAGATGATAAAAAATATAACTGAACTCTCGAAGCAGCTTATTGATGTGTTGGAAGGAAAGCAAGAAAAGCTACTTAAAAGAATTATGGATAGCGTGGATAAATAATAATTGAAGCTCTTGAGTTGGAGAAAGTGATGGTGACTAAATTTCATAGGCATACTTTTTCGTTTGAAGGGGGGGAGCAGCTTACAACTATCGGTGCTACTTTTCTCGTTTCTTACCTTTATCATCGCTATATCGACTCTGAACATGATAACTGGACGAAAATTAAAACAAAAGAATCTAGAATTAGTGTTATAAGAAGAAATGAGCATCACCATAAGACTTGGCTTAGGCATATTGAAAACATGAAGGCTGCTAACCTTAATCGTAATACTCTGGGTTTGCATGGCCCTGAAATTTTAGAAATGACTAAAGCTATAAAAGAGTGTTTAGGGTAACGCGGTAAGTCGCATTGTTTCTGAGTAAATTCATAATTTCTGTCGGATGGCGGCACTGCGCGCCTTATGCCGACCTACATCAAAGGTAGGTTGGTTAAGCCGAAGGCGTCACCCAACAGAGTTTCAGATTCATGCCTTGAAGTCTGTTATTGGCACGAAGCGTGTCAAGTTGACCAGTACAAATGAATCGTTATGTTTTTGACTTTTCTTTTTGGGTTACTAATTTTTTACTACCATATCTTGTTGTTTTAATTATTTTTTGTATATTTAGTATGATTTCCACTATAAATTTGTAAGTCACTTCAAACACCAATTTTTCTAGCTCCAACACTCGTTTCATCTATACCCTCTAAAGCTATACTAATTCTGTACCAACTCTCTCATTAAGCTAAACCTTATTACTAGCTCTCTAAATCAATAGTTTTCACTATTTACCCCTGTGGCAATCATAGTAACATGGACAGTCACTCCCACTTGAAACTTTAGCTGTCTTGTCTAAGCTATTAATTCTTCAATTTTATAATCAATTCTAAGTTCAAGGAGTGAACGATGGGATTAGCAAGGAAGCGGCAAATCAGTTTGTCAGATACACCTTATTATCACTGTGTGTCACGCTGTGTTCGCCGCGCATTTTTATGCGGAGAAGATAAGCTGACGGGTAAATCATATGAACATCGCCGCGGCTGGGTAGAGCAGCGTTTACTGTTCTTAGCGAAGGTGTTTTGCATCGATGTGTGTGCTTTTGCAGTCATGAGTAATCACACCCATGTAGTGTTGTATATAGATGCTGAAAAAGCACAGAGGTTGAGTGACAAAGCGGTGTTACTACGCTGGCACAAGCTGTTTAAAGGCTCAAAGCGTGCTCTGATGTACTTACAAGGAGAGTGCTTAGATGAAGGTCAGCGCTTCTTTTTAGACAAAGAGATAAAAGAATACAGAAACAGACTCTCAAGCATCAGTTGGTTTATGCGTGTCCTTAATGAAAACATCGCGCGCAGGGCGAATAAAGAAGATAAATGCACAGGTCATTTTTGGGAAGGGCGGTTCAAAAGCTAAGCGCTATTAGATGACGCGGCTCTAATGGCCTGTATGGCCTATATAGATTTAAACCCTATCAGGGCGGAGATGGCAAAAACACCAGAAGACTCAGCTCATACCAGTATTAAACTACGTTGCCAACATGCAAAAGCAGGTAAACAACCAAAACAGCTTGCACGCTTTGCGGGTAGTCCCAGAAAACATATACCAAAGGGTTTGCCATTCGAACTTAAATCTTACTTACAGCTTGTTGAGCTCACAGGTAAATGTATTCGCTTAGACAAACGTGGCTACATAGAAGAACATGAAGCGCCCATCTTGCAACGATTAAACATTCAAGCTTACAACTGGATAAAGCTCACAACGCAATTTGAAAAGGTGTTTCATGGCGCAGTAGGTAAAACACATAATCTTGATGTGTACTGTGAGCGACAACAGCATAAACGGCGACGAAGTATCAAAATTAGTGAAGCGCTATTTTCCTAATATCCAGCTAGCAATTATCCACACCAAGCGGGATATGCTGTAACAGGCAGGGACCATTGCGTTTAACACAT
>NZ_MNAN01000034.1:135697-431770 GCF_001854475.1 Pseudoalteromonas byunsanensis | reverse complement strand
GTAACTGACATATACATAGCAATTTCCTTGGCATTCAAACCAGCTTGACTTGCAAAGGTGGGAGCTAAGCCATAAAAGCTGCCATTAATGATCCCTGCAAAACATACAGCGGTCAGTGATTGAGGCACTCTTTTAAAGTAACCCCATAAGCTGACCTGGAGGGGCTTGAGAGGTTTCGGGTGTATCCTACGTGTTATTGAAATTGGCACAATACCAAACGACAATGCAATGCAGATAAGAAACAGCGGAGCGTACCCCAACTGTGGGAATTGCGATAGTGCAAACTGACCTACAACCATACCCAAATAGGACGTTAACATATAAAATGAAAACACACGTCCACGTTGCTCTGGCGCCGCTTGTTCATTGAGCCAACTCTCTAGCACCATGTAATTACACATCATTCCTAAGCCTACCACCAAGCGTAGTACTAGCCATATGTAGATGTTGTCGCTAATACCATGGCTTGCGACACAGGCCGTTACAACCGCGGTACTAGCAGAAAAAGCTCTGATGTGACCAACAGATTTGATCAAGTGGTAACCAAGTTTAGAACCAAATAATAGGCCGATGTAGTAAAACGAGGTGAGCAGTCCAATCCAAAATGTCGAGACGTTATGTTGACCAAGATACAGGGCAAGGTATGTGGTCAGTAAGCCGGTCCCACCCACCAAAAATAGATTCGTAAAATATAACGATGGAAATGATTTCATAAAGGCAAACTTAGCTAGCTCATTAATCGTGCTGTAAGTGATTAATAATAGAAGGGAAATGAAGTTTTTCCAAGCAAAACTATTGATTGGCTCGGCAAAACTGACATTAAAATGATTTAGGTCACCTTCTTAAGAGCGCTGGTGAGGAACCAGCGCCTTATATTGGCTGATTAGTAATCTGACACTTTTAAGGAAGTACCGTTTACTTGGATATCATTAAACTTGGCTGGCGTGACTTTAAAGTCACCAGCAAGTAGCGCATCAATTAGTTCTTTGTCACTATGTTCATTGGAATAGTTGAAATACATGGGCCGAGAAATCCATTGCGCTTGGTCTAGGTAGAATAGTACCAGATCAGAGTAGCTAGATTGTTTCATGATCAGCAAGTATTCATTTTGTTTATCACCAGTTAGTTCAACGGGTAATAAAATCATTCGTGAGCTACTAGCTATCAACGCGCTATGGTTATTGGCATAGTTTTGCAATGCGCTTATCAATGCAGGCTCAAGTGATGTTCTTGGCATGTTTCCACGTACCTCGAGTCCATCTATGAAGTTGCTAGCGATGGCTTGAGAATTCTCGACATCGGCGTCATGCATCGTCACACTGTTTAATGCCGCTTCTATCCTAGCGCCCAGTTGAGGATACTGTTCCGCAAAGTGGGCATCTATCTCTTTGAGCACATCTCGCCCCGCCACTCCTAACTCATGGGCAAAATAGTAAACGTCAATATCTTCAACAGGTGTAATACCTGCGTGGATTCTGGCTAGCTGGTTTTGCGCGCTCAGCTGTTTAAAATTCAAAATGGGTGATTGGCTGATGAGTAGGGCCGCAATCAACAGTAACCCTAAACGGGTATTGATTGTGGCTAGAGAATCAAGCCAGTTTCGCGTATTTGCAATGATGCTGATGCTGTAACAGCTCAAATACAAAGTGAGAAACACCCACATAAATATAGCCCATAGCCTGCTGATACTGAGTCCATATTGCTCCACTCGTAACCATAAGCCGTAGCCACTAATAGCTAAATACACGGGCAAAATAGCAATACCAGCGAGTATTAGAAAATAAGCAATACGATGCATTTTGGGTGTTTGTTTAGAATCTTGAAAGGCCAGATTCATAGTGACTAGAATTAACGCGGTTAACACGAATACCAAATTGCTGCCACCACTATTCCAAAGCGCTGTTAATCCGACAAAAGCAATCGCCACCAAAAACACCGAGCTAAGTAAAAGTAATAATGGCAGTAAAGCGAACGACAGAGTTTGGATCAATTGATTGGCAGTACTGACAATTTTGTTGCTACGCCGAATTCTAAGGACCCCAATCGCATGGGCCAAAGAGAGAATTGGATAGATAAACCAAGGTTCGTAAAATATATCTTTAAAAATCGTAATATTAATTTTGTCGAATAATTCGGCCCATAAAACAATGATAAACCATACTAACAAAGTAAAAATACTGGCAAGTGTAATTGTAATGAGTAAGCGACAGGTATTACTTATCAATCTGCTATAACATACTTGCCATTGATGGTTCTGCAAATGAATTGAGGATGCAAAAATAAACACCTTGAACGTGAGTAACGACATCACCGCAGCAAACCCTAAGCCATGTAGCGCCAAATCGGGAAACTTTGGATGAAGAGCTTGGCTACCCACATAAACACCCAGCAAAGCAGCAGTTAAAGAAAAGGTAATCACTATGTTGTAAAACACTCGGTGAGATTCTTGATTGACGCCGTATATTAATATTGAAGGGCCAGTTAAAAGCACGGCATAGCTGGCCAGTACTAATGAGGGGGAATGCGCTATTGGCCAATCAAAACTAAGCGCTTGGTGCAAAAGTAACAGTCCTAAGCCTTGTAATAAGGCGCACAGCAACAGCCAATTTCCTTGTGACTTACTGTAATTAGTAGTGATGTTTTCCAACTTTTTTATTCCCTTATCTAAACAGCTAAAAAATCGATTCTAATCCTTTAAAAATTAATACAAAGTGACGAAGAGTATGATTTCTTGTCACTTTATATATATTTTGAATGTTATCCTTAATCAATATGAAAGCGGCCCACCAATTGGTCTAAGCTTTTAGCTAGTTCAACCAGAGATTTAGCACCATCTGATAAGCTATCTGATGCTTGACTTACTTGGGTAACAGACTCAGTAAGGCCCGCAATTTGGTCATGAGTTTGACTGGCTGAGTGGCCTTGTTGCTGTGCATCTTGGGCGATTGTGGTTACCAAACTTTTTACTTTAGTCACGCTGCTAGCAATATTTTCAAAGGCCTGATGAGCTTCCTCTGATTGAGATATAGCCTCACTGGATGCTGAAACACTTTCAGTCATTTTGGCTGAAACGGCACGTGTTTGCTCGATCAATTTAGTAAGGACTTGTTCGATTTCTTGAGTGGCATCGTGAGAACGCTGCGCTAGGGTTCTAACTTCATCTGCTACCACTGCGAAACCACGCCCTTGCTCACCCGCTCTAGCTGCTTCGATTGCAGCGTTTAGCGCAAGTAGGTTGGTTTGTTCTGCAATACCACGAATGACGCCTAAAATATTGGTAATGTTATTACTTTCACTCTCTAGGTGAGAAATCTCAGCAGCAGAGGCGTCAAGCGAGTTATTGAGCTGAGCGACCTGTTTTACGGTATTACTTATTAAGGTATTACCTGAGAGAGTAAATTGATCCGTCTGTGCAATTTCATCAAGTGAGCCTTGGCAGTTCTCACTTACATTTTGCGCCATATGATGGACCGACTCAGTATTGTGCGCGGCTTGGTTCGCCGTACCTTGCTGACTTCGACACTGGCTGCGAATGTCGTTTATCTGAGTCTCAAAATGTTGTGCTGAACTGTTGAGCGTATGGGCATTTTGCTGAATGTCTTTTACCAACGAGTTTATTGAGTTTAAAAACTGATTAAACCAAGTAGCAAGCTCGCTAATTTCATCATTACCTATAACTTGTAGACGCTTAGATAAGTTACCTTCACCTTGGGCTATATCTCGTAACCCTTCAGATACGCGCTCAATAGGGAATACAATTTTATTGGCCAACGTGACTGCAATGACACCGAAAATCACCAACATAACAAGGGCAATCAGGGTAATGCTCCACGACATGCTATAGGCTGATGACAGTATCTCATCTTCGTCAATTACAGCAACAAAGCGCCAGTTTAATTCTTTAGAGTGGTATATTTTTGCATCAATGGTTTTACTCTCTGTTTCAACACTGATGTAGGGTTTATCGCCTACAGTAGAGATTTGTTCATAAAGAGGGTTGTCTAACTCATTAATATTTTTAAAGTTATTTTCAGGGCGTTTAGGGTCGGCTAAAATAGTCCCCTTGCTATCTAGCAAGATCAGATAGCCTGTCTCTCCCAGTTTTATGTTGCTTACTATATCGGTCAAAGTAGACAGTGTGACGTCTAGCGATTGTACCCCAGCAAATTCACCATCATTGAAAATACCAGTGGCAACAGACACCATGGCCTGCCCAGTAACACCTTGATATGGTTCGGTAATAATTACATTTCTGGGGGCTGCCTTAGCCTTTTGATACCAAGGTCGCTTACGAGGGTCATAGTTTCCTAAAGGTTCGGCTGGGTATTGGATAAAACCGCCTGACTCGGACCCTAAATACACAAATAGTAATTCGGGGTGGGTTTGCCCAAAGGCGGTGTAGAATTCAAAAATCTCTCCTTCTTCTGGAGAGTTTTGTAGTGGGGTCATTGGCTTTTCTGCGCCAAAGTACTGCGTGATATTATCCGGCATTGCGCTGACAGATTTATGTTGAGCCAAAAACTTTGCGTTGTTTTTCATCTGTTCAAAAAATAGCACAAAGGTATTTTCTATCTGGCGTATCTCACTGCTAGAAAAATCTAAAAAGCTTTTGAGTGACTCATGTTTGGTTTTTGAGATGCTTACAGCGGAAATAGCTAGAATTGGCACGATAACAGTGAGCAAAAAACTGACGATTAGTTTTTGGCGCATTCTCATAAGGTGCTCCTGTATTATTGATAATTTTGCTGATGGGCTGAATTTTGATTTTTGTTATCTATACCATCTAACAAAGGGTTGTCATTGAGTATGTGTTTTTACTGCGTAATCTTGAATCCAGATAAATGTATTCAAGTACATTGAACCACTTTTGCACGATGATTCAATGCGTTCTGAGGCTACGAGCGTTCGAGTGATGCGCCTAGCTCTTGTTACAGTATAGATACAATAACGACTAACGCCCAGTTTCGCTATATTTTCTAGCAACTTATTTGATGTTTTTTGAGCAGTTTATAAAAGTCAGAGCGATTGCGTTGCGCCAGTTTAGCCGCTTCAGCTACGTTCCCTTGACACAGAGATAAGACTTTTTGAATGTAGTCATATTCAAACTGCTTTTTGGCATCATTAAGGCCTTTAAAGCTAGCCTGGCCTAACTCGGGAATGGCATTTTCAATGATGTCGGCAGTGATCAATTTACCAGAGCTAAGCGCAACGGCGTGCTCAATAATGTTGTTGAGCTGTCTGACATTGCCAGGCCAATGGTAGTTGAGCAAGCAAGTCATGGCTTGTGGGCTGATCACCTTGTGCCCACCACTAATACGGTTAACAAAGCTATTAGCGAGTAAGGGAATGTCTTCTGGGCGCTCTTTTAATGCGGGCAGATGAATAGAGACTACATTCAACCGATAGTATAAGTCTTCTCTAAATTCTTTATCTGCAACTGCTTGCTGTAGATTCTTATGGCTGGCAGAGACGAATCTGATGTCTACGCTTTGCTCCATTTGACCACCGACGGGACGCACGGTTCTTTCTTGTAAGACTCTAAGCAGTTTAACTTGTAGATCCATTGGCATATCACCAATCTCATCTAAAAACAAAGTACCGCCATTAGCGCTTTGTACAAGGCCAACTTTATCTTGCATCGCGCCGGTGAATGCGCCTTTTTTATGGCCGAATAGCTCTGATTCGAGCAAATGAGCGGGTACTGCGCCACAATTGATAGCAACGAACGGACCGTCACAGTAGTTGCTAGCTTTATGGATAGCATTGGCTGTAACTTCTTTACCAGTACCACTGGCACCTTGAATGAGGATGTTAGCTTGGCTGGGCGCTAATGCCTGTATGTGCTGTACAACTTGGTGCATTGCAGTGCTTTGATAGATTAATCCATAAAAGTGATTTCGATTAGTTGCACCATCACGCTTTTTGTTGTTTTTTAAAGTGTTTTCAATTGCTTCAAGTAGCGCTTTGCTTTCTATCGGCTTGCTAAGAAAGCTGACAAAGCCTTGCTGCATGGCATCCACCGCATCAGGAATTGAGCCATGAGCTGTCATCATGATCACGGGCAGTCCTACATGATTCTTTCTGATATTTTCAAAAAGCTCAAAGCCGTCCATATGAGCCATGCGCAAGTCAGTGATCACTATATCGACAACACTTTGCTGTAATATTTGCAGCGCCTGTGTGCCACGATGTGCCGTTAGCACATGGTAGTTGTTCGCCTCTAAACGCATCGCCAGTAATTCAATGAGTGATGCGTCGTCATCAACTAATAAAACAGTATTTCTACTCATTGCGGCTCTCCTAATGGGTTACTGTCAGTTTCTGCATGTGAAGGGGATAGCAGACGTTGTTGTTCTATCTGTGCAAGCTTTTGCTTTAGGTTACTAAGTGTCTGCTCTGCGCTTTTTAAAGCGCTCTGTTGTTCGGTTAATTGTTTTTTAAGCGCAATATTTTCAAGCTTGTACCACCTCAAAGTGGTGATGTGTTGATGTAGCATGGCAAAGTAACTCAGATAATTTTGTGGCCAATCGTTTTGCTGATGTAGTTGTGCAATTAAACGCAGCTGAGTGGTGGTGGAGCGTGTTGAGCAAAAAGCTTTCAAAAAGTCATTGAGCTGTTGATAAGCTCGATAGCCCACGAGTTGTTTGGTACTGCCATTGTCACAAGCATTTTGATGCGCTGAGACTAGGGTAGTCAGAGGAGCAAATTCGGATTGTTTACTGTTACTGGGTCCAACAAAAATGGCATGATCGACCGATGAGGAAATGGCCTGACATGCAGACAAAGTAAACATCATAAGTATGGTTATCAGATTACGCATTCTTCGCTCCTCCATAACTTTGAAATTGGATACAGATATGGCAACCCTGATGGGTATGTTGCCATCTCAAAGTGCCTTTTAGCTGTTTTACACATTCGGCTACAATGGCAAGTCCTAAACCACTTCCTGAGTGATTTTCACTGTGTTTACCACGATAAAACGGTTGTGTGAGTTTGTGCTGTTCACTGAGGTCAATACCTGGACCATCATCTTTCACGCTGATGTGTATGTCGTTACGAACGACACGGTATTCAACTTCGATGCTTGATTTAGCGTATTGCAAAGCGTTGCCAATAAGTTGCGTTAGTATCAACTTTACGGGTAGATAGGGGAGCTGCACACTTGTACGTTGGGTGGGCCACTGTACAGTGATATTAGACTCATCAATTTGCGCTGAGAAATGCTTTATTAACTCGTCCTTTATATGATTAAGCGAATGTTGCTGCTGGGCCAATGGGTGGCTTGCTGCGCTGTAGTTTAGTAGGTCATCAATTAAGATTGCCAAACGGCTTAGTGCGTCGTCCATGATATTAATAATACGTTGCTGAGGCGGTGAAATTGCCCCAAAGCTGCCGCTTTGTAGTAGGCTATTTCCTTCAGTTAACGACGCCAGAGGTGTTTTAAGTTCATGACTGACATGACGCAAAAAGGTTTCTTTTTGTTTGTGGCTGCGCTGCAATTCTTCGCGTAACCAATCTAACTCTGTACCTAAAGCGGCAAACTCTTCGCTACCATTTAGCTTTATTGGCGTATCAAAACAGCCTTCGCCTAGTTGCCAGATAACTTCTTCAAGGGCATTTAGCTGGCGTGTTACTCGGCGGATCACTAATAAACTGATAACAACCAACAGGGGGATCAGGACGAACAAGCCAAATAGAAAGTACTGGTTAAGTTGGGTGAGTCGTTGTGCTTGAAACTCTAACTTGGCTTTCAGTACATTTTGAAACGGTTGCTCGATAGACTGTAACTGTCGTTGTAGTTGCTCATAATCTATTTCTGAAACTTGCTCACCGGGCGTGAGTAATTGTAGTTGTTGCCATTTGGCAACCAGTTGCTCAGTTGGATATGAATTTTTTAAAAAATTGATGCGCTTTTTGGTGGTTTGCCATTTGTTTTCAATACTTTTTTGAAGTTGGGCGTTGTTTAGCAACTGGTTGTTAAGATGTGCTTTTTCGAGCGCTGAAATATCACTTTTCAAACCATTAAATGAAAGTATAAGTGACTGATTTTTAGTGTATATTTCACTGATTTTCTGTTGCTGATAAGCGGTTTGTTGAGCGTACCATAAGGCCAGAATGACGATTGGGACCAGTGCCAATAACATTGCCATTCTGGCCTGTTGGCTTAGGGATTGAGAAAAAAACCTAGCTGGCGAGTTTTTAAGCTGTGCAAAGTGCGGGAGCTTAGGCCATTTTAAACGTACAGTTCCCATGTGTTGCTTCCTTCAAAACCGTTTGTTGCTAAAAAGCAACATCCTAACCTATTGATAAAGTTTAAATTTTATAATCAGACCCTGCGACATGTTGCTATTAAGCAACAGCCAGCCTTAATCGACACTGAACTATTCGCCACCTTTGTTTATAACCTTTTGTTTGCAATATGATTTTTAATTCTGGCATCAAAGTTGGAATAGTCAGAGCGAACACATTAACCGCTCACACATTGGCGACAAGTTATCAGCCGCAATCGTCTCCAGCGAGTAGGCGCTGGGTTGACATTGAGCAAAGACATAAGGAATCAGATGATGAAAAACAGTTTTATTACAATCGCATTTTTCGCTATGGCTGCATCAGCAACGGTTGCATCCACAACGGCTCGGGCTTCTGAAGTATTCACGACTCTTGATGCGGACAAAGACGGTGCAATCAGCTTAAGCGAGTCAAAAGCGCTACCAAGTTTGATGGCTCATTTTAAAGATTTAGACACCGATGCAAACGGCTCATTAAGCGCTGAAGAGTTCGCGAACTTCAAGAGCGAGTAAGGCTTTACAGTTCCTCAATATCACGCCCAGATAAGCGTATTACGAGATAAAAATATAAAATTGGAGTACAACATGAAACTTACACACGTTTTTACCCTAACGTCAGCTTCTTTGATCAGCACCGTTGCTTTTGCAGCAGATTTAACATTTCAAACGCTAGACAGCAACAATGATGGCGTGATCAGCCCAACAGAAGCACAGGTTTCTGAAGAGCTTGCTAAGCAGTACAGAGAATTGGACAGCAATAAAGATAACGAGCTAACCCCTGTAGAATTTGCACAATTCAAAAAGTAGGAGCGGTGATTATGAACGTACTTAAAACACTCTTTGCATCAATGGTAATAATGAGCAGCGCAGCAGCAGTGGCTGCAACGGCAACCTTTGCAGATTTGGATGCTGACAAAGATGGTGTGATCAGCAAAAGCGAAGCGTCTGCATCAGAAAGCTTAATGAAAGTGTTCAACGAGTTGGACTCAAACCAAGACGGGGAACTGTCAGAGGACGAATTTAACAAGTAATCCCTAGAAGAGTTTAATCTCGTCCCAAAGCCTGGCCTAGCCAGGCTTTTTTGCATTTGTGAAAGCGGCGTTATACATCATCGGATTGAGAGCAGTATATAGGTTGCCCATGGCCGTGGCTGGGGTGTCGCCAGCCACTTTGGTGTTGACTTGTGTCACGGCATCGGTGATTTGACCGTTAACTGGGGTTGGTGTTGCCATAATGACTGCCCTTTTACGTTGCGCTATTTAAAGCTGAGAACGCAAACATGTATTGGCGTGTGTGGTTATCTCAGCCTTACTAGTAACGAATTAGTATAACGCAAATAGCAAAGGGAAAAGGTGTCTAACACTTCACGGCATGACAACAATTCACAGCGCGGGTTTGAGCAGGGGCTGTTTGTACCACTGAAAGTCATGTTTCCTGATGTTGATATTCCCTGCGTATAGTTATCACGAGGCAGTTCATTGAATGGCAAAAAATATTTGGTCATAGGTAGGGCTCAGGTGGCGTTGAATTGGAATAACATGCTTATTATAGGCTAAATGCCATTCACTTAAGAGATCCTGACCTTCGTCAGGAAGGCACATGTGTATTTGGGCAATGCCGTGTTCCTAATTGGTCTGCTCTATCTGAGCTTGGTTTATCATTTTGAATTTGTTTCGTTACTCTGAATTTGTTGCAATACCAGAGGATATCAACAACTACAATGCCTTGATAAGAAAGTTAGAAGTCTATCAATTTGGCTTAAATACGAGTGCCTGAACGACACTGACACAACGTGTTTATCTGAAAAAGCCCGTCTGCTTTATCCGCGTTTTTGAGCGTTAGTTCAGCCACTACAGTGTTGGTTTGTTGCTATTTAGCAACAAACTGTTTTGAGCCAATAAAAAGCGAGCTGAATTCTTTCAGATGTTGTTGCCTAACAGACTTAGCATTTTGTACCACCCCCAGATTCTTTACGCGTGCTGTCACGGTTTGAAGTTGTATATTTGGTCATTCAAGTGTTGGCTTGTTGCCAAAAAGCAACACGCTAACTGATTGAAAACTAAATAGCCTTATCATCATGGATAAAAAGCTGTTGCAAAATAGCAACAGCGCCCTTAAACCTACCCTGAACTAAAGTGCCATAAAAATCATAACTTATTGTAAATAAATGTTTTTTAAAGTTTGGTATCAAAGTTGGAATAGTTAGTCTGAACGCATTACCGCTCAACAGTACTGCTACGGTACGAGCGCTTAAATAAACACAAGGAAGCTAACTATGAAAAACATCATTATTGCTACATCACTGACTTTGATCTCTTCAGTATCTTTGCTGGCACAGGCAGGCAGCAGTTTTGAGGCGCTAGATACTGATGGTAACGGCGCTATCAGTCTAAGCGAATCAAAAGCGCTCCCTAAGCTAATGGCGCAATTTAAAGATTTAGACACGGACGCAAACGGAGAGCTTTCTAAATCTGAGTACGAGAAGTTCTCAGGCTAACTTGTAAACGCCGGGGTGAGCTCCGATGGGGCTCACCGAGCGAATATAAGGAAGCACAGTATTGAATACCCCAACCATATTGATATTCGCTACAGTCATAGCGCTTTTTCCTCGGTCGCAATAGCTATGGGGTTATCATTTCATGAACTTGATGTTGATGATAATGGACTTATTACGCCGCCCGAGACAGAAATATCAAGCGCGCTGATTGAGCAATTTGCAAAGCTAGATTGCGACAAAAGCGATACTTCGAGCCCAAGAGAATTTGCTCGGTTTAAGCAATAGGAGTTATGTATGCACAGTATTAAAACCCTTTTCGGTAGCTTGCTGATTTTAAGCAGCAGCGCAGCCTTGGCCGCCAATTTTAGCGATTTTGATAAAAATCAAGATGGCTTGATAAGCAAAGATGAAGCGGCTGTATCTCAGGCACTGAGTGATATTTTTGACGCGCTAGATGCTAATAAAGACGGCAAGCTAAACGAAACTGAATTTAGTCACTATTAATTAGCAGCAGATAAATGCAATTGCAATTTAAGGAGAGAATGATGAAAAAACTAAACGCACTGATAACTACAGTGGCCATAATGGCCAGTGGTGCAGTGATGGCTGGTAGCTTTAGCGATTACGATCTCGATAAAGATGGCGCTATCAGTAAAAGCGAGGCGGCCGTGTCAGAGCAGCTCATTAAAGTATTTGATGACTTGGACATCAATAAAGATGGCCAGCTATCAAAGCAGGAATTCAACAAGTAATCATACACAGCTCGCTTCTTGACCCATCAAGCCCAGAATTCTGGGCTTTTTCATTAAAAGCGATAGGTTAGGTTAAGGCTGGCCTGAAACTGATTTAATACATCGCCATCAAAGTGCCAGCCGCAGATGTCGGCTGTTGAGGCATCATTGTCACAGCTGATCTTTGAGCTATTTTTGATGATTGTGGCAACCCACCTTAGCTCTGAGCCTACGCTCAAACCACCCGCAAGCTTATAATCAAGACCTACAAACAGACCCGAGGCAAAGAATGTATCCTTCTCTACAAAGTTTGTTGTAATGTAATTTGCCCCTAACTGTGCTCCAGCATAGGTTGACAGGTTTTCTGTGACCGGTCTATACACCGCACTTTGAAACAGCAACAGCTCAGAGTCTATCTTCTGCTCGGAGTTACTTTCTAACTCACCGCCAAAAAAGCTGTAGTACAAGCCATATTTAGTATCATCCATATGTCTGTCGACACTGATAGCAAAATGGGCATCGTCAGCAATTTCGTGTTCTAGACCTTTGCTGGTGGTGAGCGATTGGCTATAGGTTTGACCCGCATAGGCTGTTACACCGATATCAGCAAAACTTGGCGCAGAAATAAGCGCAGCACTTACTAATGTAGCACAGAGTAATTTATTCATAGGATTTCCTTTTCATGTGGCCTCACAAACGCAAAGACCACTCATAACACTTGAAACATTAGGCCAATTTTACATTAAATGTCAGATATATAAACCTTGCTGATTAATCGTTTGCTCGGTGAGCGGTTCTGCCAACCAACCGAGCTTTACAGGTGTGTCGTACAAGCGTGGATTGCCCAATTGCGGCCAGATATGACAAAGGCCAGGAACGAATACTTTGGCTGTGCTGAGTGGTATGTCGTTACGGCTATAATCTAGCGCCAATGTTTTCATGCCTAACGTACCCAAGTGTTCGACGATGTTAATGATGTCTTCTTTTATATCAATGCTGGGAGATATAGCATAGTTTGCTTTGCTCGCATGGCGAGAAGGCCACAAGAATGAGTCATCTTTGATATCGTTAAAGTCAAACGGCGCGCTGTTTTGATCACGAATAGGAATTAATTGGCATAGCTCGGTTAAGGCACGCTGTGCAGCCATTTCGGGCTTTAAGTGGCAACCAAACCCAAATGTCCAGCCGTCTGTCTCTTTATTTCTGCCTATTGCAGCCATCACTGGCACCGATGTATCAACAGTTAGATCTAGCACCCAATAATCATGCTTGTGTGAAATAGTCTGGTGCAATGGTGCTAAGTATTCGGGATCAATTAGGGTAATATCGAATGATGGCATTGGCAGCTTGTTATACCACCAAATTGCTGTGGCATCTCGTTCTATTAGTTCAAAAAGAGCTTGGAGTATTGCTTCTTCAACATTATTACCTGCGGCACAGCCATTTGAATGCCATTTCCCGAACCTGTCTTCTAGATATGGCGTATTTGCGTAACAGCATACAGTCGGCACATACACTTTTTCATTGCTTGATAGTGACCACAGTTCAGTCCAGTTTATCGGTGAGTTATCATAGGGCTGCGCTGCCTGAATTCGAGTTGAGTCTAGGTGGTTTGTGTTTTGAAACTGAGCGTATTGCTTTTCACTATATGGCAGAAGAGTATTAAATTGATAACTCAATGCATCCAATTGATGTGGGCTTGCATAAATAGACTTTTCTGTACCAGTAAACTGAGCATTTCTTCGCTCTATTGCTTCACACAATGCGCTTGCTTTAGATTGTACATGCGTCACCCCTTTACCGAGACAAGTTTGCACAAAACTGCCTTCATTGAGCTTAATATTCTCTTGCATAGGAGGACATTTAAAAAAGCCAGTTCTGTAAATTTTAACTGGTTGGTTTAATGTACTTTCAAGCGTTGTTAGATGGTTAATACAGCCCGTCAAAGGGCTCACAAAAGGCAGTAGTTTTGCTACGGTTTCCTCAGCTTGTACTGTCCTTGAGCCGCCATCTTTGTTGTAGTTTGCAATTTGTGACTTTAAAGTAAGTGTTGATTTTATACCGTTTTGCTCGTTTTTGTTTAGGTCAGGATTGAGAGCATGTCTATTAATTACCTCTTTTGCTAACTGGTACTCAACTAGGTAAGGGCTGGCTGCATTAGTTTGTGATGTAGCTAAATCGATTACGGTATTCACCTGCGCTGATGTTAATTGGTCAATAAAACTCAGGTTAGGAGTCGGTCTTGTATATGTTTTTTGTTGAAGCTGACTCACAAATTTAAGCACAGGCTTGTTTCGCATCAAAGATGATTGCAATGCACATAAATCCACCACGCTGTTAAGTAAATTGGAAATTTGCAGCGTGCCTTGTCTCAGTTCGATAATGATGCAAGGCAACGTGGTTTGTTCAAAAATACTCCGTAATCTGCAATCGAGCATGTCGGTTGTAATAACTAAGTTTGAACGAAGTTGAGCGTTAACAATCAGCTGTTCAAACCCATGAAGCAGTGGCTTGATATACGACTCATCAATGCAAGAATAAGTATTAGGTAATACTTTTCTAAGTTTCATGCACATGTTGTTGTTTTTAGACCCGCTATGTTGTTGTGTTAAAAATACATGGTGGGTTAAAAAATGAGTTACAACCTGCGCAAACCGTGCAAACACTTTTGGGCTTTGTGCCAGCTTTTCTATGTCATCAATCGAACGAGTACCATCGATCCAATTAAACAAAGGAAAAGCCTCATTACTAAACAAGACCTCTTGCTCAGGTGACACTACCACCAAATCGTCATTCGGTAGTGTGAATATGTCCAAGTTAGGTAGCCAGTGGAGCGCTTTTGAAGTATCTAAATTCATAATCCAAATAAAGCTTTTGGGTTGTTTTCTAAAATATCGCGAATTTGCTCAGTCGATAGTATTGGCATTTCATCTTGAATGCTGGCTAAGTCGAAGTGCAAGTGGTCGGGATGTGGGTAATCACTGCCAAAGATCAGTTTTTGGTGGCCAATTATATTGAGAGTATCAGCAATAGGCTCCCCAATTTCTAAACCAACCCAACAATGCCTTTTAAAATACTCTGACGGAAGCATTTTGATGTTGTTTTTCGTCAAACTTGGAAACTCGTTGTAACAAATGTTATCTAGCCGCCACAGCCAATGAGCAACCCAAGAGCAGCCAGCTTCTAAAAATGCAGTTTTCAAGTTTGGATTGCGCTCAAAAACTCCTGACTCTAGTAAGTCAATAAACGCCATTTGAGCTTCCATTGGATGAGAACAAGCATGCAGAGAAAAGCGAGTGTTGAACCTTTCCATACCTACTGTTTGTCCTTGCAAATGTGTGCCGCCATGAAAGGTAACCACGATATCAAGCTCTGCACATGTTGCCCAAAACGCTTCGTTATCAGGATGACCTAAATTCTTCCCCATTATTGGCTCAGGCCGTAATACAACGGCTTTCCAGCCTAGTAAGGCGACTTCTTTAACTTGCTCAACCAAGGTGCTGCTATCGTGGCGGCTAATAAGAGCAACTGGGAACAAACGCTCAGTACTATAGCTACAATAGTCCTGCAACCAGTTATTATACGCCTTGGCGTAAGCTAGAGATGTATGCGAGTCAACGTGTTGGTGATTCACGATGTAATTGGCAAACGTAGGAAAAATAAGCGCTTGTGCAACACTTGTTTCATCCATTGAAGCTACTTGATCGACAGGGTTAGTTGCTGACTTTCTTTCTTTTATGCTTTGAGCATTTACAAGCGCTGACGCAACTTGCTGATCAATATCCCAGTTACTTAAAATTGGCTTTTCACCAATTAAGTAAGTTGGAGGAATTGAAATATCTGGGTAGCCATTCAACACCCTTTGCTTTTGCGCCTCAGGGTTATCAAACGACAATGAAATTTTTTTTATTTTTTCGTCTTTAGGTAGATAGTCATCCCACATCTGAAGTGGTTCGATAACATGTCTATCACAGTCGATGATGTTAAAGTTATTGTTTTGCATAAATAGTTGGGCAAATGTTTGGGTTATCTAAGTTACGGGCGTATCCATAGGTATCCTTTTCGAGGATGACTTGTGAGAAATCGGAAAGCAAACCTACAGCAATAGCTAATCTGGCGTTTGGGGTTTTATTTTCCTCACTACCATGAATCGTTTTATAACTGTGAAAAAATATGTCACCAACCGAAGCGTCAGACACAGTTTCATGCCAGCGAAAGTTAGCGCTTGTGTTATTTAAAATATGCTCCCTTTGGGCTTTCAAGTTGCTTTGCTCTGCCCCTATTAAATGGACAATACTGTCGCTAATTTCATGAGATTTAGAAACATAAATCAAACTGCCAGAATCAACGGGTATGTCATTTAGCG
Source organism: Pseudoalteromonas byunsanensis (assembly GCF_001854475.1). GTDB lineage: Bacteria > Pseudomonadota > Gammaproteobacteria > Enterobacterales > Alteromonadaceae > Pseudoalteromonas > Pseudoalteromonas byunsanensis. Next base: position 415,888 of record NZ_MNAN01000034.1, on the reverse strand, counting down.
GTATCCAAGCTGTTAGTACATCTTTTTCAAAGCACTCTATGTATTGAAAATCTGTGTGGAAGCCAACTCCAGAGTTGGCGCTATATGGTGGCTTTATATATAGCTGACTTCCCCATACTTGGATTCTTTTACTATTGGTGAGCTTTGCTGCGATTTCACCTACGCTTGAGCTTTTTAGAAGATTCAGAATAGGCAATGACATAGTATGAGGGTTGATTGCTCTGACAAGCTGGCTTTTGTTAAAAGCAGTTGGGTTACTTGCCATTCTCTGTTGAGCTTTTTGCATAATTTCTAATGCACTTTTATGAGCGCTTGTAATTATTTTTTGATCAAGTACTTGTAGATGTTTAGAGTAACCAAGTTCGTTAAAGGAATTCTTCATATAGTTATTGTAATGCAATGAGGGTGATTAGTACCCTCATGCTTCCTTTGAAAAATTAAGAGCAAGAAAACGGCAGAATCGAACCGTCTTGGTTATAGTTGGCTAGAGCCATTGGCAATAAGTCGCTTTGCTTATCTTGCTCGTTAGATGGTGCTTCGGGATACGCTAAACAGATAATATTATCTGGTATGTAGTCTTTATCAATATCACCAGACTCTAAAGTGAAGTTTTTATCATAGCGGAACATAATATTCATGTTCCAAGGGTTTTTAAAGTCAAGCCATTTTGAAAGTACTGGTGATTTGTCTGATACATAACCTTCAACATCTAAGCGCCCGTCCTCTCCCTCTGGAGTCAGTTCATTCCTAAACTCTTCAGATCTCCAATAAAGAGCTACAGCTTCCATTACAACGGCGGAAAAATGCCTCATAGTCTCGTCTGTGTACCCAACCATATCAACATCATATAAGTTAGTTAGTCGTGAATACTCAGATAGTGGAGCTGAGTCTTTATCTTTTAGCGCTGCAATACAACGATGTTCTTCGCTTAACGTATCGTATGTCAATTTAGCATCAATTGGTGTTTTAATTAATCCATAAAAAGTTGGGAAAACATTGTAATAGCGAGCTAGTAGTTCTGCTGACTTCTCTCTGTCATCAGGAATCTTAGGAATATTTAGGATAATTCCGCTATTGTCGCCAAGCCATTTATGTCCATCTACAGGATTCCAAACTAATTTTGGATATCTAAATTGTATAGCTAGGTTTTTCCAAGGGTTGAAAAACCTAGTGCTTTCAGATGCTGGGTTTTCTTGTAAAAAATTAAGTAATCCTTTGCCTTGACTGCTTTGTGCAGAGGTGAACTTTTCCTTGTACTCTTCATCATACCAAGACCTTGCGATAGCACCGATAAAAGCTGAGCGAAAGCTCAAGTATTGTTTTTCATTATTTTCAGACATGATAATTCCCAATTACAAAGTTAATGTTAACAAGAGGATACAAAGTCAAAAAAGGCTAGTTCACCCATGTCTTTGCACCAATCTATCGTTTCCTTTTTAATTTTTAAGTAGTTCTCGCTATCGTTACACGACTTATAGGTTTTACACAAAATTGCATTGTATAGAGAGTGAAGGTAGGTTTGATCCGTTTCTTTTCTAGATTTGTAGAAGTTAAGTTGGAACTCAACATCATTTTCTACCCACGCAGAGACTGCTTTAGAAAACTGGTATAAGTATTCATATTCAGGATGCTCGGAATAAAACTCCCTGTGCGTACCTTCATTTTCGATAACATCTTCTTTGTTGTCTTCAAGTGCATACAACATCATTTGATACGTATAAACAAGAGCAAGAGAAAGGCCTTTGTCTACTTTATGTGCCCAATCGAGCGCTTCATTTGTACATTCACGTGCGAGTAAAAAGTCGCCTTGAACACACAGTGCTAGTGACTTATTTATTAATGCATGACATTTCGGATCTACGCCATTTTTTTGATATATATCGAGATCTGATTTTTCACAGTATAACTCTAGCGCCTCATTATAAGCATCTAGAGAACGGGAAATTTCTCCATCGGTTGTTAAACACAAACCTAACAAAGGAAGGCTTTCAACTAGTCTTTGCCTTGATTGTTCCTTTCTGGCTGACGATACCAATGATTCAGCCATTTCAAGCGCAGCAGCTCTTTTTGAACAAACATGTGCTATCTGAGCTTTGTTCCAAAGAGCCGAATGGACTTCATCTTTTTGAGTATTGTTGCATTCTTGAGGAATTATTTTTGTTAAATCATCAACTCGCTGCGACACAACTTTAAGCTCTTTACTTGCGTAACCGTAAATGGCCATTAATAGAGGCCTTGAAAGGCTTAGAATGTTGTATTCATTCTCGTTTTTTTGAGTCTTATCGTCTATTTTTTCATTGAGAGCTAGCAAATTTTTTAAGTAGTTCTCTACATCATGTGAGAGATCAAACTTAACTACATTTTTGAAATATCTCAGACCATATTTTACAGCTTCGCTATAATGTTGAGCCTTTTCATAGTGTTTAGCTATTAGACCTGCAATTGTAAGCCCTAAGTTTGTTTTTTGTTCGACCAAGCAAGTGGCTATACTATAATGATTTTTCAGCTCACTCTCTGGGCTTTGGCTCTCATACGCCGCATCCCTCACCAAGGCGTGTTTAAAGATATAGCTGTCGTTTTCGACTCTGCGCTGGTGGATGATTAAATCATTGGCAACTAGCTCGTTTAAGTCGTTTTGTACTTGGTTTTCGCTCAGCGGTGAGGCGGCTACCAGTAGATCGTATTCAAATTCACGGCCGATGGTGGCGGCCAGTTGTGCGGTTTCTTTGGCGTACTGTAGGCCATCTAGCTTTTGTTGTAGCGACTCGCGTAAGCTGGTGGGTACTTGATCGAGTTTGTCAGGGTTTACAAAGTCAATCTGTCCGTCATTGTCAGCAACCAAACCTTTTTGTTTTAGCATCCCCACTAATTCTTCGATAAACAGTGGGATACCGTCGGTGCGGCTCACTAATACATCTAATACGTTACGCGCCACGTTGCGGCCATCGAACAGTTTAACAATAAAGTCTTCGGTGGCTTGCTCAGTCAGCTTTTGTAGGTTCACTTCCATCAGCGTTAAATCATGTAACTGACTAGGAACTTTCTGTCTTGAAGTACTCAGCAGTACGTGTCCGCCAGTGAGCTTTTGCGCAAAGTGGTGAATAAACTCAAGGGTTGAGCTGTCAGCCCAGTGAATATCTTCAACTATGTATAGTTTGAATTCATTCAAACTATGTTGATTGGCTAAAAGTAGGGCGCTTAAGCCGTTGTACAGTAGCTCTTTTTGCGCATCGGGTGCTAATGCCGATGGTTGCAGTTCTTCTGCTAAGTCGATGTTGAGCCACACTAATAAGATAGGCAAAGCTTGTTCAATATTTAATGTGCTATCTTGTTCACTTAAATGCTTAGTAAACAGTGAAGTAGCCGCTTTAGCATCGAGGTTTGAGGTGTTAAATAGGTAGCGCACTAACGTCAAAATAGGGTAAAGCGCGTTGTTTTGATGTTCAGGTAAACACTGCGCAACCAAATGCTGGAACTGTGGTGAATTAGCGCGAATTTCTTGCAGTAACCGCGATTTACCAATTCCGGCTTCACCATGAATGTGCGCAATACGAGTATTATCAGCCTGCGTTTTAATCATCGACAGGGTTTGTTCAAGCTCATGATGACGACCAATCAATTCATGGCTACTTCTCGTGCCACGCATAAAACCAAAGGCTTCTACACGTCGCTCACCTACTAAATTATAGACGCTGATAGGTTCAAATATGGGTCCAAATTGGCTTTGTCCGTATGAGGTAAACTCTGAGTAAGAGTCCAAAATAGCGCGTGATTCAGCGGTACACAAAATTTGTTTCTCACCCGCTTCACGAGCAAGGGCTACGGCGATATTGGCGTTGTGGCCTTCGGGAATCGCATTGGCATAGGTAACAAATACCCCTGTGTGCATACCCAAGTGGACATTGATAGCCACATTATGTGCTTCATGCATTAGGGCGTTACGTTTGCTTAGCTCACTGACCATTTCAAGGGCGGTACGCGCACACAAGCGGGTGTCGTTATCGCTGGCAACTGGGTAGCCGTAGTAAAACAAGCAAGTATCAGCCAAATTACCAACGTGATAGGCCCCATAACGGGTGGCGATATCAATTAGGTTATTACGTTGTGACTTGTAAACGGTGTCGATAACGTCATAGTCTTTTTCACTGTTGTTCAGTGCTTTAACGCTGAGTCTTACAGCGAGTACGGTCAGTTGTTTGCGCTCGGTCAGCGCCGTGTATTCTTGCACCGCTCTATGGTTAGGGTCGTCGTCACGAATAAGTATCGTCGTGTCATCAAAACCGTGTTGTGCCTGTACGTCCGCCAGCACCCCAACAAGATTTGAGACATTCATTTTCGACAGCTCTGAATAGATCTCAGCGCCTGTGATCACTCGCTCAGTGGCGTTTTTATGAAGTACCCTACGTAATAACTCAGACAGCGGGTGGCCTAGCAATGCACTGGGGATCGGAATATGTACATCACTTAATTGTTTGTGGTAAATCGACGCAATACTGTTACCGGTTACGGCGGGTAGACCAGTTAAGCACTCCAAAAATACCAAGCCCCATACATATAAATCAGACTTGGCAGAAGCAGGCTCACCACGCAGTTGTTCTGGCGCGCTATACGAGGGGGTGCCGAGCGTTTCTTGTGTGAGTGTTAAGGTATTAAAATCTGGCTGGCGATTCTCAGTTACCAAAGTACCGATACCAAAATCAAGGATCTTGGCGTAGGTTTTGGCACCTGATTTGGTCAACATGATGTTTGCAGGCTTAATATCGCGGTGAATAATGCCCTTACTATGCGCGTGGATCAGCGCATCTAGCACTTGTAACATGACATCGGTGGCAACGACTGAGTCAAGCGCATGTTCTGTGGTTAGGTACTCTCTAAGCGATACACCTTCTACATATTCAAACACGCCAAATAGAATACCTTCGTTTACCTGACCTCTATCGAGCAAGCGCACTATGTGTGGGTGTTGTAGCTGGCTACTAAGTTCTGTTTCGCGTTTGAAGCGCTCTATGTAACGTTGTTTTTTTTGTTCTTCACAGTGGGGTTCAAGAGCGAGAAACTTAATAGCAACGAGTTGATTGGTGTTTCTATGTTTAGCTTTAAAGACCTTACCGAAACCACCTTCACCAATTTTGTGAATGAGTTCATAGTGTTCAGAATTAAAGCTTGAGGTGATAAATTCATCTGAAAACTGAGTGAGCGACATAGCCTAATTGTTCCAATAAATTTTATTTGTAACCAGATCCTTTGAATAACTTCCTAGTTACAGTTCGATTTTTTTTCTTCTAGACAAGAAATCTTCGCTCTTCCGTGCACTTGTCTTAAGCCTGTCAGTATAGCCTACCTTATTGGTTTGTTTTTAGGGAACTAAAATTATATTTTTATTAAATTTGGGAACGGCAAGTAGTGAGAATGTCTACTTACCGTAATCTACATTGCTACTTTAAGGTGATATTTATGTTGTCTAAAGTGGTATGTGAGATGGCATAGGTACGGCTACCCGCTGCATAGCGGCTGTCAGTGCTGCCGTAGCGGCGACGTTCAAACTCAAAGTTGACGGTACAATCATAGTTACTGTTTAACTTTTCATTTTTGAACAGCTCAAGGGCCTCAAAATCAATCGATTTTTTACCATCATCCTCAACATCACTAAGAATATGAGAGCTGCTAATCTCTTCGTCGCCGTTTTTACACTCGCTGGAAATGGTGATTTTTAATGTTTCATCGTCTGCTGGAGAGCCTGCCTTTATCCAGCGTAGATCCAATATTTCATCTACTGGAAAGGTCTGCTCAGCTTGAGGGGCTAGGATATCGATTGCTTGTGGCAAGGTTACAGAACTTTTTAGCGTAACTTTGTCTTCAGAGCGATATAGCTTTACTTCGTACAGTGTATCTTCTGCATAGGTTGGCAATGTTGCACGATAGTCTATGTCAAAAAAATCAGCGTCTTTTTCCATATCTTTGCTGGTGTTATTAACGGTGACAAACAACTTGTCGCCTTGAACCAGATTGAGATTGTTACCATTGCGGCTACTTACATTGAGCTCTGCAATCACACGACTGTCATTGCCATTAGTTGTAACGTAAATATCTGACCAAATGGCTTCTGTTTTTACATCGTTTGAATCGGTTGTTTCTGTCGAACAAGCTGTTGCGATCAGACAGCATAAAGCAATACCAGTAAGCTTAAAGTGGCGCATCGAATATCCTTAATAAGAATGTACACAAGAAATGATTGCTAATATTAGCTAAGCTTTTATGTATATAAAATAGCAACTAACATTTATTAACAAATTAATACAAGTCAGTTTGTTGAGTCGATTTTAACGTTAATTTGACTGGCTTTAAGTGAGCATGAAAGTGCTTTAAGGTGATTGTTTAGCAATTCTAGTGCTTGATTAAGTTCGCTTTTTGTAAGTGGCTCAGAGCAATAGAGTTGCACATTTAGCGTGGTACTGAGCTTTTTCATGGAGCCTGTGTGACTTAAGTAACAAAAATGTGGACTCAATGCCTTTAAGTTTTCACACGCGAGTGTGAGCAGTTTGATTAGCTCTTTTTCTAGGCGCTTCTCAGTTTTGGTCATCGCTTTTTACTCAGCTGCAGCGTAAATCCAACATTGTTTGCCAGAGGCAAGCCTGGCCGACACACGAAGATATTCATCTACTTCATAATTGTCAGCGTGTGCTAGTTCATCATCGGTGATCAGAAACACCGTGCCTTCGACTTTATCATTTGCGCTGCCTGTACGAATTAAAATGGGGTGTATATCTTTACCACTGCTGGCAATCACTGCTGCGTCGGTGATTTTTACTTCTGCAATACGGTAGCCAAGCAAAGTGTCACTTTCGCCTTCTAATAGGCGACCAAAGGTGTCTAGTTGCACTTGTGATTGCTGTAATGTGCCGTATGAAAATAATGCTTCCATGTTTGTTTCTTGTCGCCTAAATTGGACCAAAACTATAACAAAAATATCGGTATTAAAATAGGTTAGATGTCCTTTGGTCTGCCAACATCACCTTGACTGTAGTCACAGACACCATCAACAAAAATTGTTTTAAGAGCAATAATCTCTCTTTCGGTGATGTCTGTGCCGTACATCCCCTTGCTAACAGCGCTATCGACATCCATGAGGGCACATTTAAATATGTCTCCGGCCCAAGGCGCACCGGCTTCGATACGGCTGGTGCTATACATCGGAAAGCGAGACTGACAGGCCCCATCGGCTTGTTGGTTCCACTGACCATTAAATACCTCAGCCCCTTTGGCAAAAACACTGCCATCGGCGTTAAAGCAGGTGTCCTGTAACTCATCGGGTTTGGCGGCGATAATGCCCTCGGAGGTAGATTGCTTGATATTGAGCAGCCACTTATCCATCATGGCAAACGCCTGTGTGGTTGGATCATGGTCTTTGTGTGCTACCCAGATCACGTGATTTTGATGATGTCCCTGAGATTTTTCAATCCGTAGTCGGCTGTAAAAAGACGCAGACATATGATGCATATCCAAGTCATTTTCTAAATAGTGGCGGGCATCTATTATGGGTAGGTGAACCTGACCGATGAATACTTGACCCGAGCGGTATGCCGCTTCCATGGCTTGCAAAGAACCGTGATGGCGACTCGCCGAATAGGTACCTGATTCTGTAATGTTATCGCTTCCCCATAGTGATAACCATAGGGGGATTTGGGTGCCCAAAGGCGTAACAATATGCTCGCGATGCATTTCGTTTTGATATTTCCAAGCGCCGATGTTTTTATTGATATCCAAAAACTCTGCCATGGTAATTTTCTTGTCCAGCAGCGCTTTTAAGCCATACTGAACCCCAACATTGTCCCAAGTGCTCTGGCCGAATCCATGAGCATCTGTGCCAAACACATGTTGCATGTCTTGCCAATAGCTCCAGTTTGTTTGCTCGACAACGGGTTTTGCGAAGAACTGGCGTAAAAAGCCCTGTTTGGGATTGTTAATAAAGGCAGAGAGGCCGAAGTAGCCGTTGATACATTCGCTGTTACCCTCTGGAAATGAAGGCACGAAGCCCGCCATCAATTGGTTGAGCGGTTGTAAAAAACCGGCACGCTGCGGAAAGTCGTTGATGGCATTCATGCCTTCAATCAGGCGTCTACGTTCCCAATCGCGCCATGATTTTCGATTTTTTGCTCTAAAGGTAAAGTAGTTGTTCAGCAGGTCACAATCCAACGCGTAGGTGGTTTGGGTGATCATATCAGGGTAGCTGTACAGGGGAATTAACCCATCTAAAATACCCGTACTGTTTTGGCCTATCAGGTACTGAGCCAAGCCTCCGCCAGAACCACCAATACCCACGGTATAAATGGGTTCTCCGTATAGGCTAGTAAATTGTTTTTTTACCCGTCTGGCTGTGTCTTCGGCGAGTAACATGTTGTATGTGTAGCTGGTTTTATTGCCACTTGAGCTGACTACGGCATAGCCGTCCAATAATTGCTGCGCTTGGCGCTTCATTACTTTCCAAGCGCTTTGCCTGCCTTGACGATAGCCGATACCTGAACCACCGTTAAACTGATAAATAAGGCGCTGATTCCATTGTGACTTAGCTAATCTATCACCGATCTCTTGAGGTGAAATGGGCATGATTAACGTATAGATAAAGCGATTGATGGTGCCTTGTTCAACTCTAAATAGTTTATCCGTGCTGGTTGCTAGTTTTTCATTTGAAATTGGGTAAGGCTGTAAGTTTTCATCAATGGCAAAGTAAGACAGACGAGATTGTACACCACAGTCTTTACTATATCCGATCACCTTATTTTGTTTATTATAAACGGGCACACCATAGCCTTGTTGATTGTCGATTTCTGGTTGGCCAAGCCCTGAGTCTAAGGTCATGCAAAAAAAGGGGTATTGATTGGGGCCTGAGTAGAGGTTTTGGCTTGGTCCAACTTCACCAAGTAAAATGGGGAAATTATATGTTTCAGTAGGACGGGCAACGGCTGATATATGAGGGTGAAAATCTAGCAGTTGGTTGCTAGCAGCTGGAGAGGTCGCTTTTACCTGTCGATGTGTATACTCGTCTTGTGTGATCATCGGCCATGTTATGAGTAAGGCTACGACGCCTACAAGTAACGTCAAGCATGCAGCTATCCACTTGAAGTATTTTCTCATAAATCACCTATAACTTATTACCTATTACTTTAAGTTTAGGGCAGCAACATTCATGGCGTTGTTATCACTTTGTGAAAAGCTGATAAGCTAATGAAGCATGGCAAGATTTATTTTTTATGCTCAGCCTTGTTAAGACAATCGCAGTGAGGGGGCTAAACCTTTTGTATTAGTCTTGAGCTAACGCAAAGCACTGTTAGGCACTGACGACCCTATTTCGGCCACCTCTTTTTGCCTGATACAGTGCTTTATCGGCCCTCTTTAGCGCCTGCTCGTAGGAGTCATCTTGGTTCGAAACTTCGGTAACGCCAATGCTAATAGATATGTTTACGGGAATGTTTTCTTGAGTATGTAACTGGTGGTTGTGCAAAAATGCTTGTTCAACAGCAACTCTTAATCGTTCAGCGGTCGTGTTGGCTTGGTCCAAGTTAAGGTGTGGTAGAACAATAACAAATTCATCACCACCAAAGCGACAGGTGATGTCAGTTTGGCGCAAAGATTCCTGACAAATTTGTGCGATTTTGCAGATCGCTTGATCTCCTGCATGGTGTCCACAGGAGTCATTGAGTAATTTGAGGTGATCTAAGTCGAACATTAAAATAGACACGGCGTAGCCATGCCTTTTGAACGCGTTGAAGTGATAGCTCAGCTCTCGCTCTAGTCGACGGCGGTTGAACAGTCCGGTGAGTTGGTCGGTATCGCTTTGTTGTCGCAGCCTCGTTTCAAGTTCATGTCGTTGTGAGATGTTGCTAGCTACCCAAAGTACAACACCTTCCTCATCTATTTTGAAATCAAGCGCTTTGATACGCCCTTCAAACCAAATTGGCTCCACAGGACCTTCATCAGAGAGGCCTTTAACATCTTTATTGCTCAGTTCATATTCTTCGATGAGCAGCTCTTTCGAATCTAATGCGCGTTCAATGGTGGCAATAAACCAGTTTGCTTTTTCTGGTTTAACTAGGTCACTGATGTACTGACCGATTAAACTAGTGCCATCATGGTAATAGCGCACATCTTGACCGCCATAGATAGCCACATATTTGCCACTGCGAGAAATTAAAAAGGCTGGATCGGGCAATGCCGCAAGTACTGCGGTCATCATCTCAGCGTCTAACATTTCACTCCTCAGAGTACTACTACAAAAACCTCACCCTTTATTATTGTATATCACGCAATAAAAACAGCAACATTGCGTTGCTAATTTTGGGGTGTTTAGTGAGAGTAGATAGGTATTTTCAGTCGCCTATGCTTTATTACTGCGCGTTTAATAGCAAAAATAGCGCATCAAAATAACGGTCGTTATCATGGCCGTGATTGCGTGTTGCCATCATAACAAAGTCCACAAAATCGGTATTATTGGCGGTGATTCGTGTTGACACATTTTCCCATTGCGTACTTAGCGAGGTAAGTATTTGGCTGTGTTCTATTGGCTCTCTAAAGGCATCAAACAGTGACAATCCGATAGCAGGGCTGGTCATTGCTGCTGTGGTTTTTCAGCTGCTCCACATACTGATAGTGAATAACACGTGCTTCATGAATATGTTTCCTTAGTTAGTAAAAGCAAAGCTGCGTTGCAGGCCAAGATTAAAGAATGATGTATACAATGCGAGTCTGCCGTGTATTTAAATTTGATAGAAAATACCACGATTAGCTTTGGTCAGCGTATTTGGCTCTTACTAAGGCAACATAGTGCTCGAGGTTTTTGTTTGTGTTGGTGGCAAATGGGATGGTTGTTGCGGTGAGGTCTAACATTCGATCTAGTCGAAATTCTCTATAATCGTTTCGTAGTTGGCAATATGCCACTAACGTCCACTTTCCCCCCCAATAAACCATTCCTAAAGGTTCGATGGTACGCAGGCTTTGTGCATTATTGGCATCTTGATATTGTAATTTTACACAGTAATTGGCGTTGATGGCGTCACGTAACAACGCACTGAAAGCTTGCTGTTTCGCACCATGGTTAAAACTGGCGACAAGGTAGGGGGAGTATTCGCTTTGCTGTTTTAGCTGGCTAGGTAAAACTGCTTCGATTTTTTCCATTGCGGCTTTTGCGTGGCCGCTTAGTGTTGGGTCGGTCCATGCACTGACCATTTTACTGCCAAGTAACAAAGCGGTGAGTTCATCAAGGCTAAACATCATAGGGGGAAGAGGGTGGTCGTGTATGATATAGCCAATTCCCGCCTCACCAAAAATAGGAAGCCCCGAGCTTTGCAGGCTTTCTATGTCTCGGTAAATAGTACGTTCAGATACCTCAAAACGCTCAGCTAGCTGCTTAGCTGTGATAGCCAGTCGCCTCCCTTTAAGAAGGTTCACTAACTGAAAAAGTCGATCTGATTTATGCATGCGAACGTACGTTATTTGAAACCGCTAAACTAGGCAGCTTAACCAGTACAGGCACTTTGTGCAATGATCATATTGTGCGTCATAACCACTGAATCTTTGTCGATAAGAGCCAAAAAGTCCATACACGCGGCAGAGTTGTTAAATGCCTCAGCGGTTCGTTTTGAGTCTTCCATAGATTGCCAGTAGATCACATCAATATAACCATGATTGTCAGGCTGCTTAGCAAGTGAGCGATACAGTAGTCCTGGCTGCTCAGCGATAAACGCCTGAAATGCTTCGTTTAGTGGGAGAAAGTCCTGCTCACTTACACCAGGAGCCAATTTAAATTTAACAATTTCAACGACATTTTGTGACATTATGATTTCCTTACAGGGTTGTTTGAGTCGTTAAGTAGTAAATCATGAATGGGTGTCAGGGAATGTCAGTAGTGTGAAATGCTGACCATTAAGCCTGCACTGCACAATTTTATTGTAGCGGGTAAGTTAAGCATAAAATTTTGGCTTGTGGAGCTTTGAACGTTTTTTAAACTTGTTCTTAGCAGTGTTAGCTATGGTTCACTATTGGGTAAGTAAACAGCGCCAAATGCACAAAATTAATTAAAAAGTGCGTAATAACTGCCCAGTATAATTTCCCAGTAAACGCATACACCGCGCCGTATAAAAAACCGGCAATACTTGCAACCAACATATACTCCACTGAGCTTGAAAAATGCGCCAAGCCAAATAGGAGGCTGGAAATGATAAGCGCCTGATATCCCATGAAATACTGGTCAGAGTGTTGAATGTATGGGTTAAAGGTTAAACAACAGGCTCAAACTATAATGCTAAGGGCTCGCCTTTTAAAAGTCATTTGGAATGTGAGGCCGCAAGTATTAAAGGTAGATATTCATAGTTTGGGGAAATGATGTAGAGAAAACCCATTCCAAGAACATACAGCGCACGGTGTACGGAAGCCTGGTTACGGATCCGGAGCACTTATCGCCCATTCTCAATTAGCAAGATTAGGAAAAAGTATAAACAAATCAATGTGCGACTTGCGTCGCACATTTTTGTTTGTTAAAGTGCGACGCATGTCACATAAGGAGGTTGTTATGATGAAACCAAACAGTACAGAACTGGAAATATTAAAATTACTCTGGCGCTCGCAGCCAAGAACCGCAAAAGAAATACATGAAGTAATAGAGAGCAAGTTTCATTGGTCCTATTCCTCAACCCGCAAAACATTGGAGCGCATGGGTGAAAAAGGACTGTTGCTTGTAGGTGAGCAGGGTAATCGAAAATCATATCAAGCCAAAGTAGATAAGGTTGCCACACTTGCATTGTATGCGCAGGAGTTTGCAAAAAACGTATTTGAATTGGATGGTCCGTTGCCTGTTACTTTGTTTGCAGATAGCCGATTGATTGAAAAAGAAGAACTAAGTGAACTTGAAGACCTACTAGAATCGTTGTCGGTACAGGATAAAAAGGGAAGTTAGTATGAGTTTCTTAGCACTAATATCACCTTTGGTTAATGCGGTGGTGTGGGTTCTGCTGTGCTTTGCTTTGCTCGCATGTGGTCGATATTTAAAGCGCTTTAACCCTGCAATGCCAAGCATGTGGTGGGGGCTGTTAATAATCAGTATATTGCCCTTTACTGGATTAGATATATCATCACAGCTCACATCTCTTCCTGACGTTTTATTTGACGTTTCTGAGCAAGCCGAATTGTTCCAACTGCATACCGAGTTGGTGACACAAAGCAGTTATCACACTGACTCAAGCACTATGTTTGCAATATTACTATGTATTTATCTGAGTGTTACCCTAAGGCGCTTGCACCGCTTTTGGCACAATAGAAATAATGTTTTGAGTTTATTAACTACGGGCGAAAAGGTATCAATTGGCACAAAAAATATTGATGCGTTTATGTTACCTATAAACTGTTCTCCATTTGTAACGGGTCTATTTAACAGCAAGCTTGCCTTACCCAAATATTTTTTGACGCTGCCAGAGGAACAAAAACAAGCTTTGCTCAATCATGAGCTTGTTCATCTGGATTATCGGGACCATCAGCTTTCAACCTGTTGGCATATTTTGTCTTGTGTTTTTTGGTTCAATCCCGCATTGGCAAAAATGGAGGTGGAATTAGGTAACGCAATAGAAGCGAGGTGTGACAAATCAACGTTATCCAGATATGGGATCAACCCAAAAGTCTACGCACAAGCCATGATTACAGCACTTAAGTACAATAGCACAAACTATCAAGAGCATTCGAGCGTCGCCTTTGCCTCAAGAGCCATGTCTTTAGCTGATTATAAATTGCGTTTAACTGAGATCATGAGGCCTAAAAAGAGTAGCTCTAGCCGCGTATTGATTGCCCTGACACTATGTGCATTGATTTCTGTGGCGATTGTAAGCCAGTTAAAGTCACTATTTATTGTGCAACAGCCAAACTGGCAGGCACCATTAAAGCATTACTCCATTAGTTCACACTTTAAACATATCAGCGCGTTTCGGCAGAACCGTCCACACAATGGAGTGGACCTTGTTGCGCCTAAAGGGCAAGCAATCTCTTCTGTGGCAACAGGTAAAGTGCTGGTCGCTGATGAGCGTACCTTACCTGCGAATTACGGAAAGGTTGTTTTGATCCAGCATAGTAATGGATACCAAAGCGTATATGCACATTTGGATCAAATTTTGGTGTCAGAGGGGCAGTGGGTTCAAGCTGGAATGCATATAGGAACTTTGGGCGAGACAGGTAAAGTGACTGGGCCACATTTACATCTCGAAATTTTGCTTGATGGTGAGCGTGTCGATCCATTAAAAGTAGTAGAATTGAACTAAGCGATGAAAAAATTTACTTATCTTATTGTTATCATTGCCATGCTTAGTGCTTGTTCCGAGGGAGGCGTATCACAGCATGACACGGCTAAAAAAGTGCCTATTCCTGTCGTTGCAGAGCATACAGCGAAAGCATTACAAAGCGTTGAACCTGATAATCAAGAAAAACGCAAACGGGTGAAAACAACGATAATAACCGTGGCACAAGGACAGTCGTTCATTGGTGTACTTAAGCCGTTTGGTTTTACCGCCAATGATGCTTGGCAAGTGCAAAAACTTGCCCAGCCAGAATTGGACTTAGATCGCATTCAAGTGGGTCAAAAAATCAAAGTAGAGCACACTGGCGAAGCGTTATTGTCTTTAACTCTTGCCACAACTTTTGCAAAGCGTATGAGTATGGAGCGTGTCGCTAAGGGCTGGACAAAACGGGTGTATGAGTTACAGGTTAGAACAGTACCCGCTTTGCGTGCTTTTGACGTGTCGAATAGCATATTTGATGATGCCCAAAATAACGATGTGCCGCTGGATATTATTAATCAAACAATCTTTGCGTTTTCTCACTTCATTGATTTTCAAAGGCAGATCCACAAAGGGGATAGTGTAAGTCTACTGTTTGATGAGCTGATAACACTCTCACCAGATGAATTGCAAGCACAGCAGAGCCTACCAACTCAACTACGTTATGCTAGATTATCCAGTAACGCAGAGCCTATTGAAATCTATCACTTTGAAGATGAGCAAGCACTTGATGGCTTTTACTTCAAAAATGGCAGTCCCACACGGGGGTTTTTGCTAAAAACACCACTAAATGGTGCACGGTTGTCATCAGACTTTGGACGCAGGAAACACCCTATCTTAGGTTATACCCGACTTCATGCAGGTCTAGATTTTGGTGCACCACTTGGTACGCCAATATTTGCGGCAGGTAACGGGATAATTGAAAAAGTGGGTTGGGGAGGTGGATTTGGGAATCGAGTACTGATTCAACACGGACAAGGATACCACACGTTGTATGCACATTTGGATAGGTTTGCAGATGGGTTAAAGCTTGGCGATAAAGTGGCCCAGGGTCAGGTGATTGGATACTTAGGTAATACGGGATTATCACAAGCGCGACACCTTCACTACGAAGTGCACAAACATGGTAGACCAATAAACCCATTGTCACTAAAAAACGTACCTCAGACACCGCTGCAAGGAGCTTTATATGTGAAGTTTCAGGAGCTGATCACAGATGTAGAAGATACAGTGCAAACTACAAGGTTAGCGATGCATTCACAAAGTATGAAAACAATGTAGGCACAAAAAAGTAGCAACCGGTCTAGCATACAACTAATGTGTTTGACCGGCTCTTGGTTTGCAATGCTATAGGATAAATAAAGTTAGCTGCGCGTTACGCAGTCTGTTTGGGCTTGCTCTTCTGGCGCTAAAATTTGCACATGAGAGTGTTCAATATCGCCGATAGTAGGTGTTATCAACGCTTCAAAGTGTTGGGCTGCTTTATGTAGAAGCTGACTTTGTGCCTCTAGCGCTTTAAATTTTCCTTTGTTCTTAGCTGCTAATTGCTCAAGTTCAGCTGATACAGCTTGTTGTTGTGCCAGTAGTGTTTTATCTATGGTTAGCTTGCCATCGGTTACCATATAGGCTTGTTGAGTAATCGTTTGAATTTGATTTCCTAATTTACTCATCTGGGCGCTGACCTTATTCACAGGATACTCCAGTGACTGCATTTTCTTTGACTGTTCTTTCATTGCTAGATAACTGTTTACTTGTTCATCGCTAAGTGGTGCTTCAAGTACTTGTTTACAATGCTGTGTGACCACTACACGGTACCCGTTTTTGTTTGTTGATTGATGACTTTCAAGTTGCTGTGTTTGTGATTGTATCTGCGCGTACGATGCGAATGCACAAGCGCTAGTTATTCCTGTGATGATAATAAAGCGTAAAGGTTTTAACATGGTAATACTCCTGTCTGCATGGGATTAAGGTATATGTCGCAAAAACATTGATGAAGGTTTAAACACATCATTTTTAAATAAGGCATATGAGGTTGTACTGTTCGATTTTTACGATGGTATCGTGCGTAATAATGTGGTTTTATTTTACTAATGGGCTATGTAAACTGACTTTGTTTTCACACTTATCCCTTCATGATTACCCATGATATTGGCCGCGCTAAGCGGCCTTTTTTTTATCTGTTTTCAGTAAATCGAAGCCTATGCTCTGTTGATTCATATCTAAGCCAGCTTATGTGTACTAGGCTATTACTCAATGCAATTATTTTCTGTTAAAGAGAGGTTGATATGAAAGGCAATTTAGTCACTACATTGTTGGGGGCTGTTTTTTTGCTAATGGGTTGTGCCTCATCAGGCGGAAATACTGTCGCTGAAAAGCGTGCAGCAGTTGAAAGTATGCGCAGTGATGTGTTGAGTCAGCTTTATTCTCAAAAACCTGATGTTCAGCAGCAAATTGCAAATGCAGTAGGATATGCTGTTTTTGATAATGCGAATGTTAACGTCATATTTGCCAGTTTTGGTGGCGGCTATGGCGTGGTAGTAAATCGCCAGACTGGTGCTAGAACATATATGAATATGGCAGAAGCAGGCTTGGGGATAGGAATTGGCGCAAAAGATTTTAGCATAGTGATGGTTTTTCATAGCCAATCCGCTTTGGCGCGTTTCATTGAGCATGGCTGGGCATTTGGTGGCAATGCAGATGCAGCAGCCAAACATAAACACCAAGGTGGTGCGGTTGCTGCGGAAGCTGTGGTTGATGATGTAACTGTATATTCGCTAACAGAAACGGGCCTTGCTTTACAGGCTGTGCTTAAAGGAACTAAATTTTGGGTTGATGACGAACTCAATTAAATCGTGAGTACTATATTTACACCCGACAATGGCAACATGTTTAAGTTGCCATTGTTTTATAAATGGGAAACTTGTTTTGTACATATGCGTTATTTTGAAGTAGGGCTTTCTAGGTTTTACTTTGATACTTAGTATATTTTTAGATCTAAATTCACTGTTTTTTTACTTATTTACCCGATTTTTATCTTTTTTATTCCAATTATTAACATATTAATATTGCTCTGTGCGAAATTTACACCTATAGAGGCACGGTTCAGTTCACATGATTGTGAAAAAGCGTGTGTTGTTTTAAGTACGTTACGGTTGGTGTGTGCCAAGCAAGCGACAAGGAGGAAATGTATGTACATGTTTATGGAGAATTTAAGTGTTAAAAACGTTTTTGCACAATTACATACAGATGGAAACACAAATGAGAAAACGTTATTAGAGCGTATTTGGTGTAGCGTATTCGGTGAGAAAAAATTTGTGCATGTAGAAAAGGATATACAAACGCAAAATGAGAATGAGTTTGCTGTTAAAAACGTGACTCAATATCGCTTAAATGGGCGCCAAATATACGTTAAGCACATGTTTGGCGAACTAAAAGGGCAATATATCAAGCCAAAATTATCCAGCGACGATATTAATTTCTTTAGAATTTTGGATGGGCTGTCAACACGGTGCTATGTAATGGTTTACTTTAAAAACAGCATGACAAAGAGCTATGATCAGGTGCTTTTTTTAGATGATTTCGAGGCGATTCAGGGGATTAGTGAAAGTGAAGCAAGCGGACGCTTGGTCAGCTTGCCTCAAGCGGCAGACATTATACGTACGATACTAACCTAGTGATAACGACTCACTAATTTGACGCGTTGCTATTTGCGTTTTAGTCATCAATGTAACTTTCAACAAGCTCAGATAAAGCCTCGTTCCCTCTAATTTTCAGGCTTTGCATTATTTGGGCTTTGACTTTTGGTGGCTTATTCTGACTTAGTTTGAAGTTACCGTGCCACTGCTCTAATGAGATGTTAAAAAATACGATATGGTCGAACAAAGCGTTGAGCTTAGTTTTTTCAAGGGACGAAACTAGCCAAGGCTTTTGGAACTCATGTTCAAAATGGTTGGTGATTTGCGTCATCATTTCAAGCTTTAGCTCATGGTCTGTGATCAATTCAAAGCGTCCTTCGATTTGTACATTAGCATAAAGCCATGAAGGAAGGGCTAAGTCAGTATTATGACTCGGGGAAATGTAATCATCGGGTCCGTGAAATAATAATTTTACGATGATATTGTTTTGCTGTGCTAAAGGGTTATTTTTTGCTACGTGACCAATAAAAACCTCTTTGGCAGCATCAAACACTAAAGGCGTATAGACCACTTCGTTTAGTCCATTTGAATTGTTGCCAAATAGGATAGAAGCCAAAGGTGATTGCTGTAGAAGCGATAAAATACGCTCCAGGTTTTGCTCTTGGAAATATCTAGCTGGGTACATTATAACTGCTCCTCAAGTTTGGCTTTTACTTCAGGCCACTGCTCATCAATAATGCTAAAGCGTGCGCTGTTACGAAAATTACCATCAGCTAGCAACCTGTCTTTGAAGTGAATACCTTCAAAGCGAGCACCAAGTCTTGCTATGGCATTGCGGGATTGCTGATTGCTTTCATGTGTACAAAAAGTGACACGAACTAAGTTGAGCGTTTCAAAGGCGTATTTGAGTAGCAGATATTTACTGTGAGTATTGACGTAACTACGCTGCCAAGGAACCCCAATAAAGGTATGGCCAATCTCTGCGCTGAGGTTATAAGTGTCTAATCTAAACAAACGTGTTGTCCCCACTACTTTATTACCGGCTTGATCGACAATAGCCATGACTAGTTGTTGCTGTGCATCAAATTGAGCAGTTTGCCAGAACCAATCGTTAAGTATTTCAGGTGTTTTACAATAGTTGGTTAAAATCCAGCGCCATAGTCTTGGGTCTTGGCCTGCTTCAAAAAGTTCACCTAAATGTTGTTGCGTTAAGGGTTGTAATGCCACCTTTTGTGTTTTTAAACTGTATTTTTCGAACATACTTCATTCCTGCTTACGGTCTCAATATGGCTACTTTAATCTGGTTTTTGGTTTAACATAAACAACCAGATTTTATTATTTACCTAGACCAGATTGAGGGGTATGCTACTGATAATTGAATCGCTAGGATTACATACAGAATGCACCCAATTGCCTTTCAAGTTAGGGACAGTAATGAAGCGATTTACTTGCAACTTGCCACAGCGCTGAGAGAGGCTATCAAGGCGGGTGAACTGGTGACAGGCTCTAAGTTAAGCTCTGCCCGAGTGATGGCATCAGCTTATCAACTTAATCGCCATACGGTCATGAATGCACTGCAATTGTTAGTAGCTGAAGGCTGGTTGGAAGCAAAGGAAAAATCAGGCTACTTTGTTACTCGTACCTTGCCGATTGATTCGAGCGTGGAGCAAGAAAAGCAACCGAAATACGCCCCTAAACCGCTCACTTTTGCTCATCCAATGAGTGACCCTGTAACCGCCGAACTTGCCCAGTATAAATATAATTTTGCAGGTGGCTTACCCGATATTGAACAGTTTCCGTTTGTTGAATTTAAGCGTGCGATAAGTAATGTGTGTCAAAGAGTCGATGTTAAAAAGTTACATTATGGCGCGGTCGGGGGGGAAACAGAATTAAAATTGCAGATCCAAGCATATCTTAAAAGAGCGCGTAATCTAGATACGCAAGACCTCGTGATCTGTAACGGTTCTCAAGAAGCTTTATTCCTGACAGCAAGGGTATTTATATCACCTGGAGATTATGTTGCCTGCGAAACGCTCGGTTATCCGCCAGCGAGGAAGGCTTTCTCAGCTTGTGGCGCGCGCATTATAGATATCCATCAGGATGAGCAAGGGCTATGTGTTAGGGATCTGGAAGCACAGCTTAAGTGCTATCGCATCAAGTTATTGTATCTCACTCCTTTACACCAGTATCCGACTACGGTGACTTTATCACCCACAAGGCGCTTACAAATATATCAGCTTTGTTACCAGTATGGTGTTGTGATCATTGAAGATGATTATGATCATGAGTTTCATTATCGATGCCAGCCCTTACAACCAATGGCTTCAGATGATCCTGCGGGAATAGTCATTTATATATCCACATTCTCAAAAATAATGTTTGCGGGGGCAAGAGTGGGCTATATCTGTGCTCACACGCAAATACTTGAACAAATACGAGCCCATAAACAGTTAATTAACCATAAGAATGATGTGCTGACCCAGCTTGGCGTTGCCTATTGGATGCAAACAGGTCAATTTGAGCGACATCTAAAGCGTATGACAAAGTTGTACAAAGCTAGGGGGAAAGCAATGGCTGAAGAGCTACTAGGCTATCAAAAGCAGGGTTTGCCCTTACGTTTTGTGTATCCAGATGGAGGTATGGCGATGTGGGTAGATTGTGGCACTAATGTGTATGGCATTAAAGCCTCTGCAAGTAAGAACGGTGTTTATTTACAAACCCAAGACGAGTTTTACTATTCTAACAGTGAGCGCTCGTTATTACCGAGCGCTGCTGACATCACTCATATCCGGCTGGGGTTCGCGGGCCAAAATACAGCGAATATGAGTCAAGGATTAAAGCAATTGATGTTGCTTATTCACCCTCACTATCTGAGCTGAGAGTCGACAAACTCACTTTGCCAAACTTACCGTACGTGATGACAAAAACCTTATCAAATTCGTCTTCAGCAATGCTTACCTGTTGATTGCTAAGCAGCTCTACCAACTGGGGCGTGGTGTTACTATGACCAACAATAGCGACATTTTCTGCTAGTTCTAAGATCTGCTCTGAAAAAACCTTTAAATTTTGTGGGTCATAGCTGGTTACATCTAGTTCAAAATGCTTAGCCAGTGGTGCAATGGTTTGTTGTGTTCGGTGATAATCGGTACTAAACGCATGTTTTATGGCTCGATCACCAAACATTGATGCAAGATGTTGAGCTCGTTGCTGACCTTTTTCTGTCAGTTCAGGATTATCTCCTTGTGCTTTTTCAGCATGGCGAAACAGAATGATTTGCTCAGGCAGTGCCTGAGCTGCACTACTTAATAGTAGTAATGGAAATAACAGACTTTTGATCTTCATAATTTTCATTGTTCACATCGAAAAAATGGATGAAAACTGTAACAAAGCTCAGCAGGCTGAGCAATGCCCCCCATACCTAAATTTAGCTTCTTTTATACAGCACTTACGGACGCCTATTTTGGTGTCCGTAGCGGACACTTTTTGTGTCCGTGGACACATCTATCTTTCAGTAGTGAATTGTAATGTATTGTTTTTAATGGATTTGTGTTTCTGGCATGTAAATCGAATAGTGAGTAACAGTGCAGTGATTAAGGGGTAGGTATGTTGATATATGTCTTTTTCTTATTGTCACCAAGTATCGTTTTGTTGGGTGCCTGGTTGATTACCCTATTTGAAACAAAAATCAGTCATTGAGGCTAATTATGATTAAAGATACCAGTGGACAGGATCAGGTAGTTGAAAAAAATAAACGCTTTGGCAAACCTCTCTTGGCGGCTGTAACTATGGTTGTGACGGTCGCAGCGTCAGCCAGTCTTATGCATGGGCCTTCAAGCGCAGAATTGTCGGTGCAAAAGGATGAATTAAAAATCGCCAAAGTAGAGCGTGGGGATTTTGTTAGAGATATAGCTACAACTGGGCGGATTGTTGCCGCGAATGCACCTCGCATATACGCAACAGAGCAAGGCGTGATCACGTTACTTGTTAAAGCGGGAGATAAAGTTACACAGGATCAACCTGTGGCAACAGTTGATAGCCCAGAGCTACAAAATGCCCTACAGCAGCAAAATTCAGAGTTACAGCGCTTATATGGTGAGTTGGAGCGTAAAAAGCTCGAAGCAAGAAGGCAAACTTTGAGTCTCAATAAAACGTTGGACTTGGCACAGGTAGAGCTCAGTGCTGCGATGCGTGAAAACCGGCGAGCACAGCTCTCAATTGAAAAGAGCCTAATAAGTCAAATTGATTTGGAAAAGGCAGTTGATGACCTAGCTCGCGCGAAGTTGAACTTTAAACATGCGCAAAAAGAAGTGGCGCTTGCCAAAGATACATTGGCATTTGAGTTAAAATCGGCACAAAGCACGGTGTCTCGTCAGCAATTGGTCGTTGATGAACTACAGCGCAAAGTGGACAACCTCGATATTACGGCCAGTGTATCTGGGATTGTGGGCAATATGCTGGTCCAGCCACAAGCCTTGGTAGCAAAGAATCAAGCTGTAATGACGTTAGTTGATTTGAGCGCATTTGAAGCTGAGCTACAAGTGAGTGAAAGCTATGCCAATGAATTGGGACTAGGCATGCAGGTGGTGCTCAAAATAGGTAGTCATGAAGTGACGGGTGAGCTCAGTGCGATATCACCAGAGGTAAACCAACGAGAAGTAACGACTCGAGTTAGATTCACTCAACAAGGCTTGAGTGGTATTAGACAAAATCAACGCATATCAGCGCGTATCTTACTGGAAAAC
The DNA here is from genome assembly GCF_001854475.1 of Pseudoalteromonas byunsanensis. Lineage (GTDB taxonomy): Bacteria > Pseudomonadota > Gammaproteobacteria > Enterobacterales > Alteromonadaceae > Pseudoalteromonas > Pseudoalteromonas byunsanensis. The sequence continues at coordinate 393,202 of NZ_MNAN01000034.1, read as the reverse complement.
AAATCTGATGTTTTGATGGTCAAGCGTGGTGCCTTTATGCAAGAGGGAGGAGCTGTGGCGTATCGAGTTTCAGACGGCCAAGCGCAAAGAGTAGATATAGCAACCGGTGCAATGAGCATTTCAAAGGTGGAAGTGTTAAGTGGCCTACAAGAGAACGATCAAATAGTGATCTCTAGTTACACACCGTTTAAACGTGCTGAACGTGTTATGTTGCGCTGAGCAATGCATGTTAGGCCAAACATATTGAAAGGAACAAAATTATGTTAACAATGAATAAAATAAACAAAATATATCAAACAGATATGGTGCAAACACATGCATTGAGAGACTTTGACCTACAAGTTAATGAAGGTGAGTTTATTGCTGTAACAGGTCCATCAGGCTCGGGCAAAACGACCTTTTTGAATATTGCAGGCATGCTTGAACCATTTTCTTCTGGCCAGTATCTGTTGGATGGTGTTGATGTTGGTCGCTTGAATGATAATCAATGTGCAGACCTTAGGAACCAAAAAATTGGTTATATATTTCAGGGTTTTAACCTTATTCCAGATTTAAATCTATATGAAAATATTGAAGTGCCATTGCGCTACAGAGGCATTAAGGCGGCGGAGCGTAAGCGCCGTGTTGAGCAGCGTTTAGAGCAAGTGGGTTTGGCCAGTCGCGCGAAGCATTTGCCGCAGCAATTATCAGGTGGTCAGCAGCAGCGTGTTGCCATAGCTCGGGCTTTAGCAGGGGAGCCAAGATTTCTATTGGCCGATGAGCCGACGGGGAACCTTGATAGCCTCATGGCGCGTCAGGTAATGGAATTACTTGAGCAAATCAATCGTGAAGGCGCAACGATTGTGATGGTGACTCACGATTCAGAGCTTGCGCGCAGAGCACCGCGCAATATTCAAGTGGTGGATGGACAATTGGCAGATTTTACCCTTTATCAAGGTAATCCTGCCGCAGCAGTGGGAGCGTAACGATGCTTTTTCATTACTTAGATTTGAGCTGGCGCAGTTTTAAACGCACCCCTACGGTGAGTGTACTTATGGTGCTGGCCATCGCGATAGGAATAGGCGTTACAATGACGAGTCTGTCAGTGTATTACATGATGGCGAAAGACCCAATTCCTAGTAAAAGCAAGCAGCTACACCATGTGCAACTGCAAACGATGGATGATGGTAACACTTACTGGTCAAAGGATGACGTACCTTTTCAGGTCACTTATCAGGATGCGATGAATTTACTCAATGCTAACTTACCCTATGAACGCACTGCGATGTACAAATCTGGGTTTTCCGTGCATCTGGACAATGATCAGATAAAGCCATTCAAAGAGCCAACTCGTTTGGCTTCAAAAGATATTTTTCAGATGTTTAACTTGCAGTTTTTGTATGGCGGCGCTTGGACACAACAGCAGCAGGATGACGTCGCGCCCGTAGTGGTAATTTCTAAGCGTATCAACGATAAGCTGTTTAATGGTGAAAACTCAGTAGGGCGCACCCTCTACCTAGATGATATGAGAGTACAAGTCGTTGGTATTATCGAAGATTGGGATATATCTGTGAAATTCTATGACCTCAACAATGGCTCATTTAAACCGTCGGAGGGCATTTTTATGCCAATTACCATGGGACTGGCCAATGAAATTTTTACCTGGGGCAACACCAATGGTTGGAAGAATGAAAGTGACAGAACATTTTCGGATTTACTCGTTTCTGAGAGTCTGTGGTTACAGTTTTGGGTTGAGCTTGAGAATGCGCAAGAAAAAGCCGATTTTGAGCAGTTTTTAATGAATTACATGATTCAGCAGCAAAGTTTGGGGCGCTTCAACCGCGATAAATTATCCGCCAATGTATTTAACGTGATGGAGTTGATGGAGTATCGAGGCGTGGTCAAAGAAGACAACAAAATAATGGTGACGCTGAGTTTTATGTTCTTAGCAGTCTGTGTGGCGAATATTCTGTCGTTGTTGCTGGCTAAGTTTTTACGTCGAGCGCCAGAGGTTGGCGTGCGCAGAGCGCTAGGCGCATCGAAATGGCAGGTGTTTTATCAGCATCTAGTCGAAGTGTCTCTACTTGGTTTGTTTGGCGGGCTATTGGGGATTGTGATTGCACAGTTAGGTCTTTGGGGCGTGAGAGCCAGTAATGGGTCGTACAATACGATTGCTAATATGGATTTAAACATGCTGCTTGCCGCCCCTTCCATTGCGATTGTCGCGTGTATTATAGCGGGTTTATATCCAGCTTGGCTGGTATGTAGAACAACCCCTGCTGTGTACTTAAAAACCCAATAAGGAGCGTTGTTATGTCAGAACTTAAACCAATATTTAATGCCCTGCGTCGCTCAAAAGTCGGGGCCATACTGTTACTGCTACAGATAGCGATTACAACTGCAATTGTGAGTAACTCAACCTTTATTATTAATGAGAAAATTGCCTATTTAGATCAGCCAACAGGTTATTCAGAGCAGGATATTTTTAGCTTTGAGGTAATGTCTTTTGGCAAAGATACCAACTTTAAATTGCAAGCTGAACTGGATGAACAAGCCTTAAGGCAAATACCTGGCGTTGTGGATGCAGTGATGATTGATTCTGTACCACTGAGTGGCAGCGGTTTTGCGAGCACTTTTCGTCTGCGCCCAACTGGTGAGAAAAGCAAGGGGGTAAATGCTAGTATGTTTCAAGGTGATGAACATGTTTTAAATACCTTTGGTGTAAAGGTGCTAGAGGGCAGAAATTTTTATCAATCTGAAATTATGGTTACGGATAACTATGAGCAATACCCAAATATTGCACTGATCACCAAGGTTATGGCTGATACCTTGTTTCCAGATGGAGACGCCCTTGGCAAATCAATCTATCGGGGGGATTTTCCACTAAAAATCATTGGTATTACCGATATGATGAAAGGCCCGTGGTTAAGTTCAGAACGAAAAGATCGTTCTGTAATTCTGCCCTTTGTTATGGCACGAAAACTCACACAGTTTATGGTGCGTACTGAACCTGGTAGACGTACAGAAGTGATGCAACAAATCGAACCGCTTATGTTGCAACTCGATAGCAAGCGTGTAGTTGAGAATATACAGGGCTTAGAGCAAGTAAAAGATGGCTTTGTTGCTCCAGATAAGCTGACCATGCGTATGCTGTTGGTCATGGTGGTGGTACTGACTTTGATCACCGCGTTGGGCATTTTTGGTTTAACCATGTTTAATATCAATAAACGTACCAAACAGGTGGGCACTCGACGGGCGCTTGGTGCGCGTAAATCGCATATTATTAACTACTTCCTAGTAGAAAGCGTGATGATATGTATCGGTGGTTTAGTATTGGGTGCCGTGCTTGCTGTTTTACTTGGGCAACAGCTAATGCAACATTACTCCATTGCTAAGCTCCCCTTGTTATATGTTGGTTTAACCGCACTTGGTGTATTGCTCATAAGTGTGTGTTCGGTCATCGGCCCAGCACAACGTGCGGCAAATATTTCCCCAAGCGTGGCCACACGAACCATCTAACTGATTTTCAACCATTTGTGCTACACTGCCTTTGGTGTAGCACATTGAAGTATAAATAATAATATGGAAAAGATACTCATCGTTGACGACAATGTTGCCATTTTGGAAGCATTGTCTTTATTGCTGGAAATTCACGGCTACAGTGCAGTACCTGCGCAGACGACTTTTGAAGCTGAACAAATTGTGCGCTATCAGCACATCAGCTTGGTCTTGCAAGATATGAACTTTTCCAGTGATACCACCTCCGGTGAAGAAGGTAAAACGCTGTTTTATCGTCTTAGGGAGATCAACCCTCATTTACCCATCATCTTAATTACAGCATGGACGGAATTAGAAACCGCTATTGAGTTGGTTAAGGCAGGCGCTGCTGATTACGTTGGCAAACCTTGGGATGATCAAAAGTTACTCACCAGTATTGGCAATCTGATTGAACTGGGTAAAACGCGTCAAAGCAATGCAAAATTTGAACGCCAACAGCAAGAGCGTAACGCATCCAAGCAAGATGCAGATTTAGCGGGATTGGTATACGCCAGCACTGCCATGGAGCGCATTGTTGATATGGCGTTACAGCTAGCTAAATCTGATGTTTCAGTGCTGATTACGGGCCCCAATGGCAGTGGCAAAGAACGTATTGCAGAGATCATTGTTGCCAACTCACCATTAAAAAATAAGCCCTTTATTAAGGTCAATGCAGGCGCGTTGCCTCATGACTTAATAGAAGCCGAATTGTTTGGTGCCGAAGCGGGTGCGTATACTGGTGCGAATAAGCAGCGCATGGGACGTTTTGAAGCTGCCGATGGGGGGACTTTATTTCTAGATGAGATTGGTAACTTACCGCTATCGGGTCAAATGAAATTGCTACGTGTATTGCAAACCGGTGAGTTTGAACGTTTGGGCTCAGTGCAAACTCGCAAAGTCAATGTTCGTGTTATCTCCGCTACGAACTCTAATTTAATGCAAGACATTCAAGCTGGCCGCTTTCGCGAGGATCTCTACTATCGACTCAATGTGATCGAATTAAAACTGCCTCCATTGGCGCAGCGTCCAGACGACATTATTCCTTTGGTCAATCACTTTTTACCTGAGCGAACTGTATCACATACCGCGCAGCGCGCTTTGCAGGCCTATAGTTGGCCAGGAAATGTACGTGAACTAGAAAATGCCTGTAAGCGGGCGGGGGTACTCAAGCGTGAAGGTGAATTGCATGAGCAAGATTTTGTGCTTGATTATGCTGCTAACGCTGCGTCTGGAGGTGTCTTGACAACCAAACGTGAACCCTCCAAAGCAGAGCTAGAAAGTGCTATGCATACTCATCAAGGGGTGATAGCAAAAGTAGCGCGCCATTTTGGCCTAACACGGCAAGCTCTTTACCGACGTTTGCAAAAATTCGATATAGAGTATTAGCATGCAAATACAAAAGCCGTGGTTATCTTTGGTAGGTAAAATAAAGCTCACTGTAATGTCAGTGATAACAGTGTGCTTGTTGGCGGTTTTTATCGTTATGCAAATTCCTTGGAGCCAAGGGGGGGCTATTTTGGGGGGGGCTTTAATACTCTCTGCTTTAGTTACTTCCTTGATATGTGCGCCAATTGAAAAAGGTTTGGATGCGCTGGAGCTTGGTTTACAAAATTTCAAAGATGGCGAGTTTTCTAACCAGTTAGCCTATCATCGTGATGATCAGCTTGGCTGGTTATGTACTTTGTACAACCAAACAGCTGAACAACTACGTAAAGAAAAACAATGGATCCATCAAAGGGAGCTAATGCTCGATAAGGTACTCGAAAGCTCTCCTCAGGCATTGTTATTGATAAACAGTAATAATGTGGTGGTGTTTAGCAACTTAAGTGCTCGCAATCTGGTGTCATCGAAAACGCGCATAGAAGGTATGAGTTTGTCACAAGCATTTGAAAATGCCCCAACAGAGCTACAGCAGGCGATTCAGCTTGGTCAAGATGGTTTGTTTAACATACTCAGTACAGCAGAAGAAACACAAACTTGGCATTTGGCGACAGGGCAGTTTCTACTTAATAATCAGCATCATAAGCTATTTATATTAAAGCAATTAACACGTGAGCTAAACCGTCAGGAAGTGGCGGTTTGGAAAAAAGTGATCCGTATTATCAGTCACGAACTAAATAACTCGCTCGGCCCTATGTCATCCATGTTACACAGCGGACAAATATTGTCACAGAGACTCGATGAGCCGAGATTACAGCGAGTGTTCGCTACAATTGAAGAGCGTATAAAACATTTAACGGCGTTTGTACAAGGATATGGTAAGTTCGCTAAGTTACCGCCGCCCAAATTTGAGTTGGTGGACTGGCGTAGCCTGATCGATGAACTTGCACAGCAATGGCAGTTTATTGCACCTAATAGTTATCCATCAACGCCGTGTTACGCAGACAACATGCAGCTGCAACAATTGCTTATTAACTTACTTAAAAACGCTCATGAATCAGGCTCTAATGCAGATCAAATACATTTAGCAATAGAGGCACAGGAGCAGGGGATTATGGTGAGCATTACCGACAGTGGGCAAGGTATGAGTGAGCAAGTAATGGCGAATGCACTGATACCATTTTACTCAACTAAAGCGACAGGAAGTGGTTTAGGCTTGGCTTTATGTCGAGAAATTGTAGAAGCGCACCACGGTTACTTAAGCTTACACAATATTTATCGCAAAGCAGCGGTGGCGGGGCTACAGGTCAAGGTATTCTTACCTTGTACGCACCAGCCAGCACAGCAAAGTGATGACTAAGTCGGTTTAGTCGCGGGTTGCTAATCTAGCAGTTTGTGCATGATATAACTGTCAATATAACCCAAGTTCGGGTGTTTATAGGCTTTAGGAATGGTGCCGATGATTTCGTAGCCCAACTTCTTCCAAAGCCTGATAGCTCCTTCATTAGAACTGACCACGCTATTAAACTGCATAGCCTTAAAGCCTAGCTTTTTAGCAACTTGTTGTGAATGCTCGCAGAGCGTTTTCGCGATTCCCTGTCCACGAGCAGCTTCACTGACCATATAACCGCAGTTACAAATATGGCTACTTGGGCCCATGGCATTGGCTTTGAGGTAATAGGTGCCCAATACTTCGCCGTCTGCTTTGAAGGCGAACGCTTTGAGTGGTGTTTGGCACCACAATTGGTATGCTTGCTCCAATGTCATGTCAGGGTTAAACGCATAGGTTTGTTGTGCTTTTATAACGGACTCAAAGGTTGGCCAAAATAAAGCAAAATCTTGTTTTGTCATTTCTGTGATCATGGGTTTACCTTTCAACTACATGGGCATGCCCAGTGCTTAGCGACGTTCTATTTCAGAGAGTTCGTTGGGCTCACCATCTTGCGTGGATGTAGTGCTATCTTGCTTGGGTTGAGCGTTAGTTTTTTGCTCACTCAAAGGGTTACAGTTTTTATTCTTCTCCTGCCAATGTACCACGTTTTGAATGAGTACTATACTCCCTGAGACCACCAGACTTGCAGCACTGACAACGCCGGCTCCTACTAGGTACATACCACATTTTGACCCACTACAACTTGCCAGGCGCGTCGTATTTTCACTATCTAGCACCGCTTTTTTTGCGTAGATTTGACACCGCTCATGAAAATATGAGACTTCTTTTGGCACGAATACGCAGCCAGAAGTTAAAGTTACTACGGTGACACATAAGAGTATCCGTTTCATATCATGCTCCATGCACATTTTACTTGGGGAGCATGATATGTTTGTTAGGCAAGATGTTAAAGTAAAAAAGTGTAGCGTTTTTAGGTGCTAATATTATTGAGGAGGGTCGATGTTGCCACCGACACTGGTATTGACTCTAAACCAGCCTGCAATCGAATAACGTGCTTTTTTGGCAGGTAATACTTCGTGTGGAAACTCCTCACTTAGAAAGGTAACTAAAGTGCCATAATTAGGAGTCACAATTTGTAATATCTCATCACTATTGTTTGGATCGTATATTACCAGTTCGCCACCATCACCTTCTTGCCAGTTAGGATTTAAATATAATACGGTTGAGAGAACTCGGTTTGCTTCACCTTTAAATGCATCCAGATGCTTTTTGTAAAACGCACCTGATTCGTAGTGAGCAAAGTGGCATTCGTAGCTAAACAGCCCTAAAAACAGGCGACGATTCAAATAGACTTTCAAGTCTTGCATATAGCTCAAAAACAGCGATTCATGAGTGTCGCTGGTCTCTAACCAATGGATTTTGTCGCGGCGAACTTGCTCATTTTTCATGTGCTCTTCTTGGCGACCAATACCGGCTCTATGAAAGTCTCGTTGTGATAAAATATCGAGTCTTTCAGTCAACGCCAAAAGGGCGGGTTCTTGTAAATCTAAACTCTGAATACTGACACCATGAACCTGAAGGTCCAGTGCGATTTGCTCAAATAAATTGGTTGATGTTGCCAAAGGAGTCGCTCTCAAAAACGGGGCGGTATATTTACCATAAGACCCCGCATGTGGCGAGAAAAATAAACGGTTATTTAGGTTCTTTTTTGAAGTTCATTAATTAACTGGTCACAAGCGTTCTCAATGAGGTCTAGTACCATTTCAAAACCATCGCCACTGCCATAGTATGGATCAGGGACCTCGCCGGATTCTCCGTCAGAAAAATCCAGAAATAACATTATCTTATGTTGGTGTTGTGTAGGGCAAAGCGCCATTAAGTCAGCTAGGTTGGCTTTATCCGCGGCTAGGATCAAATCAAAATCAGTGAAATCTTGGGGTTTGACTTGTCTGGCCGTCATACCGCTAAAGTTATATCCACGCTTTTCCCCCGCAGCAACACTACGTTTGTCGGGAGGATTACCCTGATGGTAGGCAATGGTGCCAGCCGAATCGACAGTAATATCTAGCTGTGCTTGTGTAAGTTTGTGTTTGAGCACCGCTTCACCAGTAGGAGAGCGGCAAATGTTACCCATGCAAACCACGAGTATCTTCTTTACTGCGCCAGATAAAACGGATTTATTCATAGGTGATGCCCCTTAATTGCTCAAATCATTTATTTTTTAGCAATCTAACATACTCAAATGATAAATACATAATGACGCTTAAGATTTGAATAACGACATACATGTATTACACCTCTTGCCAACTGCAAGTTATGTCGGGCGAGTTTGTGAGCGTTTCATTTTAATATGGGAGGTCTGCAATTTTTCAGACTTTTTTAAAAAAGGAATAAGTGATGAAACTAAAACTCAATAAAAAGAAAATTAAAAACTTGTCGAATGACTCACATAAATTACAACAGGAAATGACACCACAGGTTGCTGGTGGTATTTATTACAGTCGAGCAGGTCAATTTGGTTGTGGTAGTTGGATGTTCTGTGAGCTGCCTACAGAAGCAAAAAATAAAATGTAGGATGTTGACGTTGGCTGGCGCGTAAGCCAGCCATTTAACACCGTTGCTCACGGTTTTTTCAGGCTATTAAGCTCTTGTTGCAACTAAAATGTACCAGCAAGTATTGGTTGCACTCCTTCCCCATTTATCAGGTAAACTATAATTTCAGGCCTCAGCACAGTCAGAGTACTGTTTTGAAGATTGATAAAAATAGCAAATTAAACCATGTTGTGGGTAACTTTTGATACCCGCTTTTAGGTCAGGAATAACCTACTACAATGACATTGACAACAAGGGATCTCACCCAAACGAAACAGTGGTTAACTCAAGTTCAACGCAGTGATATATCAGACATCATAGCGGCAAGCTTTGCCAACATTGCGCCTGAGCAATATCTTGCCAAATATTTTGATAGCGACGAGCCATTTGAGCGCAAACTGCGTTTATATTATGTCGATAATAAACTAGTTGGATACTGTTTATTGACCTTCAGTCATGAGCTTGATATCACTGTTATTGGCGCATCTGCTGCGTTTTTACCTCACTACCGTAACGGTGGTAATACATTTGTATTTTCAATTGTGCATAGCGTTCTTTGTTGGCTGAAAAAGCCTTGGCGCAAGCATTATTATGCCGATACCATGCTCAGCCCCGCGATGTATCGCGCGATTGCCAAGAAAACAGCCATAATTTGGCCACACTTTGCGCATCAAGCCCCAATCGGGATATTTGAGCAATTTAACTCAGGCGGTGAGGTAAGTGGTGCTAACATGCTGCGTTGTTTGGTGTCAGTCAACAGAGTGAGCAATTATTCGCAACAGGAATTAGAAACGCTTAAAAATAGCGATAAGGCTGAGATCAAATACTACTGCCAAGTGAACCCCGAATTTCACAAGGGCAAAGCGCTGTTTGTGATAATTCCTGTTCATTTGACACAGGTGCTGAAAACCTTGTGGAAGAATTTGCGTAACTAGAGCACTTACAAAAATATACATAAAACCGATTCTCGCTAAACGCGCGATACGCTATGGTGGTGCCATTAAATAATAAAAGGACATGGTTGTGGCGATATTAAAACGGTTACTGTTTGGTGTATTGATATTTAACCTAGTTGGTTGTGACAGCAATGATGGTTTACCTCAGCAGGCAGACCCCGACTTTATTCCCAAAAATACCACTGTTACCTTTAATGATGAACAAAGCCCCGTGGTGGTACTTGACCAAGCTCACTATAACTTTCATACCGCAACGGGACGTTACAAGCCTTTTGTACAGGTTTTGAAAAGCGACGGTTACACACTTAAGCAGGGTAAAAAAGCCTTTACCTCTGACAGTTTAAAAGATGTTGATGTGCTGGTCATAGCCAATGCACTGCACAAAGATAATAGTCGTAACTGGGATGGCCCATTTCACAGCGCGTTTACGCAAAAAGAAGTAGATACTTTACAGCTGTGGGTGAAGCAAGGTGGCGCTTTGTTGCTAATTGCTGACCATATACCCTTTCCCAAAGCGATTGAACCACTGGCGCAGGCCTTTGGGTTTGAGTTTGTTAACGGCCATGTACAGGAAGTCACCTATAACACCGATAACCAATTGCTAAAAAGTCACGAGATCACCGATGGACCTGTGGCATCAAAACAAATAAGCCAAGTCAGGACCTTGGGTGGCGATGCGTTCAAAGCACCTGATAAAGCAGTGTCTTTGTTACAACTGCCTCAAGGTGCGTGGGCGTTGGTGCCAGACAAACCGTTCGTTATCAATCAAGATACCAAAAAGCAGGCGATCGGCGGCTGGTCTCAGGGCGCGGTATTAGAACTTGGCAAAGGTCGAGTTGCGGTATTCGCAGAAGCGGCGATGTTTACCTCGCAAGTCTATTTACCAACCGGTAAAAAAATGGGGGTTGTATCTCCAGAAGCTGAGCAAAATGAGCAGTTTTTACTGAATGTGATGCACTGGTTGTCTGGTACGCGCTAGCATTTACCAGTAAATCTATTATCTAGGCTGATATGTATCCCTATCAGCTTCATACCGATTCAATCTTGGGCTTCTAACAACGCTGAAACTCCCTTTTCAGACATCACCGGTGTATTCTAGGAAGGAGGCTGAACCTGTTAATTTTGACAGTTGTCAAGGCCCTTTACATACTAAGAAAATAACGCGTTAAAGCCTCAGGCGGGAGATTTCGTGTTTGAATGGCTAATAATAAACGACAGGCAAAATATGTATTTGAGTGTTATATCTGGTGCATAGATAATAATTACGTTAAATTTACTGAGCTTTTATCAACTTATTTGCGAAATAAAGCCAATTAGATAAGGATCTTCAATGCGTACTTTTTTGTTGCTTGTTTTTTTGTTGTTGCTCTCACTCCCAGAAAAAGGCATGGCAAATAACCCTGTGGTGCAGCAATCAAGCGCTACATCAACACCCATAAATTTAACTTCAGCACAAACCGAAGTACTGCGAGAGCAACTGGTTGAGGTGCGTATTCAACTAGGGCGGCTTGATGAACAACTCAAGTTGCAACAAATACAAGGGAGTGATGTAAAAGCTTTGCAAAGCGCTCAGCAAGGTTTAAAAACGCAACTGGCCAATCTACAAACTCAGTTTACCGAGCAAGAGAAAAACCATAATACCCGCATCAATGGCTTTGATAGCAGAACGTCGGATTTAAAAGATTCGATTAGTTGGTGGTTTTCGCTGCTAGCTCTGTTTATCACCCTTATTGGTGTTGTGGTATACAAACAAAGTAAAAAAGAAGCGCTGAACGTTGCCGAAGAGAAAATGGATACGTTTATTGAAAAGCACACTGAGCAAATAATAGATAAAGCTAAGAATGTGGTAGAAGCGCGGTTAAAGAAGGCTGACTTGTCGGTTGCAGAACTTAAGGAATATATTGAAGAAGCACGTCAACTTATTCAAGCAAAACAGCAGGAAATAGATGAAGCGTTTGAAAACGTGCAGCAATCTATTGTAGAGAAAACGGAGCCAGACCCTGAGTCGTTGCGCATCATTGAGCGCAGTACTCGAACAGTGAGTAAAGAGCAGGCAACCGTCAAAGAGTTATTTAAGCTTGCCTCGGTAAGTTATGGTAAGAAAGACTACCAACAAGCCTTAGAGCTATTTAACAAAGCAATTGCAGCTGCAAAGAATCAAGATGTTGACGATGTATTGTTTGCCAGAGTGTTACTAAATAAAGCATTTACCCTTCATAAACTTAAAAAGCCTGAAAATGAAATAGAAACCTATAACACATTAATTTCACGCTTTAAATCTTCAAAAAGTGCTAGCACCGATGAACTTGTTTCCATCGCCATGTTTAATAAAGGTGTGACGTTGGGTGAGCTAAAGCTATCGGCGGAAGCTATTGACACTTATCAGCAGCTTATTACCCGTTTTGAAAATTCAAACAACGAAGAAGTCCTGCAACAAGTTGCTATGGCCATGTTTAATAAAGGGGTCGCTCAGGGACAGCTCGAAATGCATGAACGGGAAATGGACACTTATGATGCACTCATCACCCGTTTTGAAAATTCAGACGATGAAGAAATCCTGCAACGCGTTGCTATGGCCATGTTTAATAAAGGAGTCGCTCAGGGACAGCTCGAAATGCATGAGCAGGCAATCGACACTTATGATGCACTCATCACCCGTTTTGACAATTCAGACAATGAAGAAATCCTGCAACGCGTTGCTATGGCCATGTTAAACAAAGGAATAACTCAAGGTCAGCGCGAAATACATAAACAGGAAATGGAAACTTATGATGCACTTATCACCCGTTTTGACAATTCAGACAATGAAGAAATCCTGCAACAAATTGCTATGGCCATGTTAAACAAAGGAATAACTCAAGGTCAGCTCGAAATGCATGAACGGGAAATGGAAACTTATGATGCACTCATCACCCGTTTTGGAAATTCAAACAACGAAGACATTCAACTACGTGTCGTGAAGGCTATGTGTAATAAAGGAGTTGCTCAGGGACGGCTCAATATGCATGAGCAAGAAATCGACACTTATGAGCAGCTTATTAGCCGTTTTGACAATTCAGACAATGAAGAAATCCTGCAACGCGTTGCTATGGCCATGTTAAACAAAGGAATAACTCAAGGTCAGCGCGAAATGCATGAGCAGGCAATCGACACTTATGATGCACTCATCACCCGTTTTGAAAGTTCAGACGATGAAGAAGTCTTACAACGCGTTGCTATGGCCATGTTTAATAAAGGAATAACTCAAGGTCAGCTCGAAATGCATGAGCAGGCAATCGACACTTATGATGCACTCATCACCCGTTTTGAAAGTTCAGACGATGAAGAAGTCTTACAACGCGTTGCTATGGCCATGTTTAATAAAGGAATAACTCAAGGTCAGCTCGAAATGCATGAGCAAAAAATCGACACTTATGATGCACTCATCACCCGTTTTGACAATTCAGACAATGAAGAAGTCTTACAACGCGTTGCTATGGCCATGTTAAACAAAGGCATAACTCAAGGTCAGCTCAAAATGCATGAGCAAGAAATCGACACTTATGAGCAGCTTATTAGCCGTTTTGACAATTCAGACAATGAAGAAATCCTGCAACGCGTTGCTATGGCCATGTTAAATAAAGGCATAACTCAAGGTCAGCTCGAAATGTATGAGCAGGCAATCGACACTTATGAGCAGCTTATTAGCCGTTTTGGAAATTCAAACAACAAAGAAGTCCTGCATCAAGTTGCTATGGCCATGTTTAATAAAGGAGTCGCTCAGGGACGGCTCAAAATGCATGAGCAGGCAATCGACACTTATGGCGCACTTATTACCCGTTTTGACAATTCAGACAATGAAGAAATCCTGCATCAAACTGCTATGGCCATGTTAAACAAAGGTATAACTCAAGGTCAGCTCGAAATGCATGAGCAGGCAATCGACACTTATGAGCAACTTATTACCCGTTTTGACAATTCAGACAACAAAGAAATCCTGCAACAAACTGCTATGGCCATGTTAAACAAAGGCATAACTCAAGGTCAGCTCGAAATGCATGAGCAGGCAATCGACACTTATGATGCACTTATCACCCGTTTTGACAATTCAGACAACAAAGAAGTCCTGCAACAAACTGCTATGGCCATGTTAAATAAAGGCATAACTCAAGGTCAGCTCAAAATGCATGAGCAAGAAATCGACACTTATGAGCAGCTTATTAGCCGTTTTGACAATTCAGACAATGAAGAAATCCTGCAACGCGTTGCTATGGCCATGTTAAACAAAGGAGTTGCTCAAGGTCAGCTCGAAATGCATGAGCAAGAAATCGACACTTATGATGCCCTCATCACCCGTTTTGAAAGTTCAGACAATGAAGAAATTAAACTGCGAGTTGCTTCAGCGAAGTCGAATAAAGGGGTGGCACTGGGACGGCTTGGGAAGCTGGATGCAGCAATTCAGAGTTTTGATTTGCTATTTGCTCAGTATAAAGATTCGCAAAACGAGCAGATAAAAAGCGTGTTAGCTAATGTGCTAGCCAATGCGGCCGAAATGGCACTATTACATGAGCCGCCTGAACAGGTGCGTGAGCGTATTGAGCGAGCACAGCATTATATCACGAACAAACAGCATTTAGCCGTTTTGGCATTTATTCAATATCTACTAGATGATGTATCCATTGCAAGTGTTTTTACCGCTATTACTGCTACCCCTACAGATGCTGAACTTACTTGGCAGTTTGCTGAAATTCGCACTTATCTTGAACAATTTGAAGGTGAAAAACAGAGCCATATTCAGGCAGTGGTGGCGTTTTTTGAACAGCACCAAGACGTTAAAACCTTGGCTGCTGCACTTGGGCTGGGTGATAGCGATGATGCTGCGTAAGTAGGGTGGCGCAAAAGCGCTACCCATTAACGTGATGAGCGCTTACAAACTCTCATGTGGCCCAAACACCTCATATAAAATTCGCTCTGACGCGACGCCCTGCGCCAGCAACTGCTGCTTAATCGCCGCCATAAACGCGCTGGGGCCACACAGATAGAACTCGCCATGTTCATAGGGGAGTGATAGTGCACTTTGTTGTAGTTCGATTCGACCGGTTTTATCACCTTTATCGCTGTGTTCATACCAGACTTCTTTGGCAAGGTTTGAATGCTGCGCTGCGAGCTGCTCAATGTCTTGTTTAAAACTGTGCTGGGACGGGTCAACACAGGCATGAATGAATGACAGACGAGCCTCAGTTTCATTTGTTAGCGCTTGTTCTAGCATTGCCATCATGGGAGTTATGCCCACGCCTGCGCTAACAAACACCTTGTCATTCGTGGTGTTTTTCAGCACAAAATCACCAGCGGGTGGGTAAAGGGTTAAGGTATCGCCAACAGCCAATTGGTGTAAATAAGTTGAGACCAACCCTTCACGTTTTACGCTAATGCGATAATGATCATGTTTAGACGATTGTGACAGTGAGTATTGGCGAATTTGCGTATGCTCATTTTGTGAAGGCTGTACGCTCACAGCAATAAACTGGCCCGCTTGGTAGTGGCTGATAGCACGCTCATCGCAAGGTTTAAGGTAAAAGCTTTTCACGTTTTCTGATTCTTGTACAAGTTTGGCAATCACAAACTCACGACCATTTCGCCACCCCCCGTGTTGTTGCTCAACGGTGCGATAAAGCCCTTCTTCTTGGGTGATAAACAAATCCGCCAAAAAACCATAGGCTTCACGCCATGCTTGTTCAATCTTTGGTGTAAATTGCTCAGGTGCGAGTTCTTTAAGAGTCTCAATAAGGTGGTGCCCAACAATGTCGTAATGCTCCGCCTGAATATTTAAACTCACATGCTTATGATTAATACGGCCGATGGCATCTTGTAAAACCTGTGGGTTATCAATATGCGTTGCGTAGGCGGCGATGGCATTAAACAGCGCGAATTGTTGCTTACCCGTGTGCTGATTGGTCATATTAAAAATGTTTTTCAGCTCAGGATTGTGTGAAAACATGCGCTGATAAAAGTGAGCAGTCACAGCTGTGCCTGCGTCACTTAACAAAGGAACGGTGCTTTTAACCAACGAAATAGTGCGTTCAGATAACATATAAACTCCAAATAAAAATTAACCACGACGACCATCGACACGCTTTTGCGTGAGCACGGTAAAGTAGTAACGAACAAATAAGGTAAAACCAGCACACCACAGCGCAGCGCTGTACAGCCATGCTAGGTGTGGGTTTATCAAACTGGGGAGAAACGCTCGGCATATCGCTGCCAAAGCAACGGCTATAAAGGCAATACTGATGCTGCGCCGGACTTGTAGCGGCCTACCAGTGTGACCCAATGACACTCGCGCCATCATGGCGATAATGAGCAAGCCAATACCACCGAGCGTGATTAAATGCAGCGCATCGGTAAAGGCAATAATGGGGTTGAAAAAGCTGACAGCCAGCAGTAGTAAACCGATAGCACCAAGGGCATAACCAAGGTGTAAAGACCAAAGCAGTGGAACGCTCAGCACTTTACGCTTAAACCACAGTACACTGCGAGTGAGGTGTAACAAAGCTGCAAGGCCAAGCAAGTAACCAGGGTTAAGCGAGAGTTTAAATACATCACTGAGTACAAATCCGGCCACGCCAAAGAGGCTTATCCAAAGCAATAGACGGTCAAGTTTCGGTGTTCGCACCTGCGTATCAAGCGCTAAACCTCGCGCGGTAAAAAATGGGATCACTCGACCACCGATGACGCCAATCAGTAACATAAACATCAACACTGCCAGTTGGCTAAACGAGCGCGCGAGTGCAAAATCACCTTGCTCAATTAATAATAAAAACAGTGAGTTGAATGTACAAAGCGCAGCGAGAATGAAGATAAATATATAATTGTTCTTAGATTTAGCACGCAGCAACATAGTGCTCAGGTAAGCGATGGCGGCGAGCCAAAAGGCCAATTGCCCCATCAGTACTAACCAAACAAGGTTTGGCTGAACAAAAAATATGGCGCGGGTGAGACACCAAATTACCACCAATAAGCCGAGTTTATAGCCGCTAACACTTGGGACATTGGTCCAGTTCTGCGCGGCGGTAAGCAAAAAACCTGTAGCAACAGCGCCTGCAAAAGCAAAGATCATTTCATGAGCATGCCAAAGTGTTGCGGGGGTGTCGGCGCGCCAGCTAAGGACGCCAGCTAGCATTGCGGCCCAAAGTGCGATACTTAGCACAGACCAAATAGCCGCACATAAAAACATCGGTCGAAACGCCAGCATTAATAAAGGCCAATGTTGTATTTGATACCATTTGTACTCAGTGATAGGTTCAATCAAGTTGATGGGGCGCATTACTTCACCTCCATGCCTAATTGATACTGACAAACACAGCGCACAACATAGCTGAGTTTAAACAGTGCAGCGATGATGATACTTGAGATATGCAGCGCTATCTGCGTAGGTAAGGCAAAATATGGTGCCAAGGGGTAGCTTGCCAGCACACTGGTACTAAAACACAGCGCCAGCAATACGAGAGTGAAATTGGCGGCTTTGAGCAAAAAAGTGGCATCTTGCATAAGTAAACACTTCTAGAGGTTAACAGTACTTAGCTTTTGCAGACTTTATGCCAAATTAAAAGTTGTTGCATTTCAGTGTTTTAAATAATTTTCGTTTGCGGTTTGAGTCAATTTGACATATCTTTACTTGCAGCCAAATAAACTAAATAGGTCATTTTGACTTGAATCCGCAAACGCTTTCTCAATTATTCACCCTGAGTATGACCCTAACCCGTGCTCAGCCTTCACACACATCACATTCAGTGAATGGTTTTTACAGCGCTCTGATCCAAGCGGTTAAAGCTTGTATCAACGCCGATGCAGTGGCCTTATTGCTCAATCAAAACGGGATGTTGACGCCTGTGGCACTCGCAGGCTTGACGCGAGATACGTTTGGCCGTCGTTTTGAGCTTGGCGCGCATCCAAGGCTTGAGGCAATCAGCAAAGCGCGTGGCCCAGTTCGGTTTGATGAACATAGCGACTTACCAGATCCTTACGATGGCTTGTTGTTGGCAACAGAAGGAGATATGCCTGTGCATTCTTGCATGGGCATGGCGCTGTTTGATGACCAACAATTACTGGGGTTATTAACTTTTGACAGTTTGACCATCGGCAGTTTTGATGGTTTTAGTGATTCTTTTTTGCAGCACATCAATGACATCGTAAATGAACAACTTAAATGTGTGCTCTACGGTGAGCAATTACTTAGAAAAGCACAGCACGGTAATGCCTTGATGACCGCCTTAAATCAAGCAACCCATGACATGGTGGGGCAAAGCGAGTGTATGAATGTTTTAAACAATGATGTGCAACTGGTAGCCAGCTCAGACTTCACTGTGCTTGTTTTGGGTGAAACGGGCACGGGTAAAGAGCTGGTGGCAAGAAATATTCATAATGCATCACAACGAGCTGAGCAGGCATTTGTGCAAGTCAATTGTGCCTCATTGCCCGAAAACTTGGCAGAGAGTGAATTTTTTGGTCATCGCAAGGGCGCATTTACGGGCGCTGATAAACATCGAGAAGGCAAATTTATGCTGGCCGATGGAGGAACCATCTTTCTAGACGAGATAGGAGAGTTACCACCGAGTATTCAAAGTAAGTTATTACGGGTGTTGCAAAGTGGCGAAATTCAGCCCGTAGGAGCAGATCAAACACAACAAGTAAATGTGCGGGTAATAGCGGCCACCAACCGTGATCTCAAGCATGAAGTAACTCAAGGCAGGTTTCGCGCAGATTTGTATCACCGTTTAAGTGTTTACCCTATCAGTGTTCCACCATTAAGGGCACGGCGCGAAGATATCCCTCTATTAGCAGGATTTTTTGTCGAGCGGGTTAGGAAAAAGCTTGGAATTAAACAGCTTACTATGCATAGCCACTTGTCAAAATTGCTTATGAACTACGACTGGCCGGGTAACATACGAGAACTTGAGCATGTTATAAGTCGCAGTGCACTCAAGGCAAAGCAGGCGCAGTGGCCTACGGAAATTATTTGTATTGAGCCTGTGCATTGTGAATTGCAGACACTCAATTCAGTAAATACAAAGCAGTTGGCTGATGAGCGAATTAGCACCGATATTGAACCTCTAAAACCAGCTGTAGATGAGTTTCAGCGACAGCGGATCATCCAAGCGCTTGAGGCAAATAACCTCAACTGGTCAGCGGCTGCCAGAGCGTTGCAGCTAGACAGAGCCAATCTAGTGCGTTTAGCTAAACGATTAAATGTTCAAGTTAAAAAGCACTTGTAAGTTAATCGAGGAGTGAGTTTTGTCAGTTAGCAATACTTGCATCAAGAATGGCTTTCAACTAGCTTTAGAGCACTACGAAAAAAGTATTGTAATTACAACTGCAATTAACAATGTGAATCACTCTCAATAATGTTATAAGTTATTTATTTTAAAAGAATATATTAAATTTCTGTTTAGTGCGAATCAGTCTTGCGTTGTGCTTATTTTCGACTAGCTTTAATGGGCGTGTGTTTGTATTCTTAGGGGGCCCCATGCAGGGTAACAAGCAAGTTTTAAATGTATTAAATCGAATACTGACGTTAGAGCTCACCTCAATAAACCAATATTTTCTTCATGCTCGTATGTACAAAAATTGGGGATTGGAGGAGCTAAACGAAAAAGCCTATAAAAAGTCTATCAAAGACATGAAGCAAGCCGACGATTTGATAGAACGTATTTTGTTTTTAGAGGGCTTACCCAATTTACAGCATCTAGAAAAGCTACGTATTGGTGAACAAGCAGAAGAAATGCTCAGTTGCGATCTCGCCTTTGAAATGGAGCAAATTCCAGAGCTTAAATCAGCCATTGCTTTGTGTGAACAAGAGCACGACTACGTGAGCCGTGAACTACTAGAAGATATTCTAGAATATGAAGAAGACTATGTAGATTGGATTGAAGCGCAGCAATACCTGATCAAGCACATTGGCATTGAAAATTATCTGCAATCGCAGATTGAGGAGTAAAGCATGCAAGGTAGTAAAAAGATTATCGATTTGCTCAACCAGCAGCTAACACTTGAATTGACTTCAATGGATCAATATTTAGCGCATTCTAAAATGTATGAAGATTGGGGTATTGGCAAATTAGGTCACAAGTTGGCGCATGAGTACGACGAAGAGTTGGATCATGCAAAAAACATTATTGAGCGTATTTTGTTTTTAGAAGGCACACCTGATACGGCTAGCAGAAAACCCATTCATGTGGGTGATAACGTGCAACAAATGCTTGAAAATGACTTAGCTGCCGAGATGACGGTGGCCGCAAGCTTAAAAAGTATCATTACTGAGTGTGAAAAAGAAAAAGACTATGTCACGCGTGAGATGCTTGAAAAGCTGTTAGATGATACCGAAATGGATCACATTTATTGGCTTGAACAACATTTAGGCCTGATCAAACTAGTTGGCTTACCCAATTATATTCAAAGTCAGATGGGTGGTAGCCCAGGAGACTGAAATTACAGAGTAACAAGTACCTTTGTATGGTGTGTGCACCATACTTATCTAAAAGCAGCCAACAATGGCTGCTTTTTTCTTGCGTGGTTATAAGGTGAAATTAACCACACTATTTTTATAAAAAATAAGTTAGGATAAAAGTATATCTCTACCCAACAGTAAAATAACCATAACTTAATCACTTATCGTAAAGGACGTTTTATGAGTGAGCAAATACCAGCGCAAGCCTCGTCTTCATCAAACCAATCCCCAATGGGGTTTTGGGCGAAAATCATTGCACTTGTAGCAGGTATAGCTGCCGTTATTGGCTATTACGATGATATTAAAAACAAGGGGAAAGGCATTGTTTGTGATTTGCAGGCGGTGGTATCTGTTGGCCTTGAATGTACCAAAATATCAAAAGCTGAGCTTGAGTGGCTCGAAAAGCTAGAGCAGCAAGGTAAGCTCAGTGAGGCGCAGCTCGGATTGTTGGATACGTATCGACACAAAAGAACTACAGAGGTGCTAGCTAAACTTGAGAAGCTCAGTAAAGGCTGGTCTGCTGAGGATAAATCAAGAACTGAACAAGCGGTCAGAGAAACCGTAGAGCAGGGCAATACGCAAGAGCAACAAGCGTTGGAGCTAATTGCACAGGGAGATGCCCAAGCAGGTTTTGACTTATTGGCAAAAGAAGTTGAGCAAGGTTTGGCTACAAATATCGACAAACTGCGTCGTTTGGCGAAGTTATCATATGGTGTATCTGTTGATACTTCACTCAATGCCTATCAGAAGCTCTATAACCTTGGAGAGGCAACTCACTGGGACAGAATTTACTTAATCAGGCTGTTTCAAAGTTATGGTTTTACTGACAAAGCAATGTTGGTCGCAAATGAAGCATTGGCTTTGATACCTGACTCAGAATTAAGGCTAAAAACAGCGGTGCAAAATGAGTTAGGCGATATTCAAACCTTAAAAGGTGACTTAGCAAGCGCTGAGTCAAGCTATAAAGTAGCTTTGAAATTAGCACAATCAATGGCTGAACGTGATACTGGTAACAGCGAGTGGCAAAGGGATTTGTCGCTTTCACTTAACAATCTGGGTGGCATTCAAAAGCAAAAGGGTGATCTCAACGGCGCAGAGCAAAGTTATCTAGCCGCTTTGAAGATTCGGCAAACGCTGGCGGAACGTGACCCCAGCAACAGCCTGTGGCAAAGGGATTTATCGCTTTCACTTAATAATCTAGGTGATATTGAAAAGCAAAAGGGGGATCTCAGCGGCGCAGAGCAAAGTTATTTAGCTGCTTTGAAGATTCGACAAACGCTGGCGAAAAGTGACCCCAGTAACAGCCAGTGGCAAAGGGACTTATCGGTGTCACTTAATAATCTAGGTGATATTGAAAAGCAAAAGGGGGATCTCAGCGGCGCAGAGCAAAGTTATTTAGCTGCTTTGAAGATTCGACAAACGCTGGCGAAAAGTGACCCCAGTAACAGCCAGTGGCAAAGGGACTTATCGCTTTCACTCGACAATCTAGGTGGCATTCAAAAGAAAAAGGGGGATCTGAGCGGTTCAGAGCAAAGTTATTTAGCTGCTATGAGCATTGCGGAAAAATTGGCGGAACGTGACCCCAGCAACAGCCAGTGGCAAAGGGATTTATCGCTTTCACTTAATAATCTAGGTGGCATTCAAAAGCAAAAGGGCGATCTGAGCGGCGCAGTGCAAAGTTATTTAGCCGCTTTGAGAATTTCGGAAAAATTGACGGAACGTGACCCCAGCAACAGCCAGTGGCAAAGGGATTTATCGATTTCACTCGACAATCTGGGTGATATTGAAAAGCAAAAGGGGGATCTCAGCGGCGCAGAGCAAAGTTATTTAGCTGCTATGAGCATTGCGGAAAAATTGGCGGAACGTGATCCCAGTAGCAGTGAGTGGCAAAGAGATTTATCGATTTCACTCAATAATCTGGGTGATATTGAAAAGCAAAAGGGGGATCTCAGCGGCGCAGAGCAAAGTTATTTAGCCGCTTTGAAGATTCGACAAACGCTGGCGAAAAGTGACCCCAGCAACAGCCAGTGGCAAAGGGACTTATCATTGTCATTTGAAAGGCTGGGTAATATCAAGCTGAAACGGGGTGATTTAGTTAGCGCAGAGCAAAGTTTTCACGCAAGGTTGGAGATAGCGCAAAGACTAGCAGAGCGAGACCCCAGCAACAGTGAGTGGCAGCGAGATCTTTATGCCGCATATTATCACATAGTCCTCTTGAATCAGGGCGAAGATAAAGAAAAGGCGATTAATGAGCTAAATAAAGCCATTGAAGTATCTGACAAACTACTGCAAAAATACCCGCACGCCCCCCAGTTTGTCACAGATAGCGAGACCCTATATTCACTCAAAAGGGAACTGGTGCAGTGATATCATCTGGATGAATCGAAAAGAATAGTGTATTCCACTCTGTTTGGGAGTATGAAAAAAATTATCTCTACAACTTGCATTATTTTCATTCTTTGTCTATTCCTTATGTTGCAACAAAGTTGCATTAATAATAACTAAGTTTTAATACAAGGAAATAAAATGAAAACAACATTCAAAACTATGACTCTAATCGCGGGTACTCTATTTGCTGGCTCGGCATTTGCGACAACTTTAGTGTGTGATGTATACCCCAAACGTGGTGGTAATTCATATGGAAATGGCACTAAAAACTGTGGCGCATTTGACTACTCATTTGGTAATTCAACATCGGGTAAGTTTTATTTAAGCAACATTTCTAAGCCGATTCAGGAAGTACGTTGGGATGGTAAAGCAAGCTGTAGCGGTGGTACAAGCTGTAGCGTTACAATAAGAGCGTACTCACCAAATAGTGCGTCAGCACTTATTCTTTACAAAGATGGTACGTGGGAACAAACCAATACCGCAAACGCATGGTATGAAACTGGTCATTAAGCACAGTTTCAATGTTGTAGCGGCTGTTTAAATACAGCCGCTTTATTTAGTGTCAGTGGGGCGCCTTTTTAATTATCTGTTTGTGAACCAGTTCTGCTGTGTGGGTTAGTAAACTCATGTTGCCAACCTTTCCATGCCCCGGTACTACCTGCCTAATTTCTGGATATCTCTTTAATACGTTACTGATTGATGTAGGCCATTGGGCAATAGATGCATCTTTAATATTACCCAAACCTGTACTCTCAAGGCTTTTAACAAAGCAACCACCAAAAAGCACTTTTTGCTGATTTAACCAGACCACAATATTGTCCTCAGTGTGGCCTGCTCCAGGGGCGAATATTTCAATTGTATCGTTGGCAATCGCTAAGGTTTGACTTGAGAAACTAATATTAGATTGGGGGTGGTGTTTGTCGGCCAATAAGGCGTTGGTGATTGTGCTGGCATAGGTGTCAATTCCGACGCTTTTGAGATAGGCAATACCATTGCTAGCATCTTCGTGAAAGTGGCTGATAACAGCCGCTTTTGGAGTTAACCCTTGTGCTTTGATCCAAGCAACTAATTGTTTTGTGTCTGTAACTGTCCATGGTGTATCGATAATGTAAGCATTCTGCTCATGCACAGCGACAAGGCCATTTGCAGCAACACGCCCCCATGGTGGCACATCCAAATAGGAAATATGTTGATATATATTTTCTTTCAGCGGGTGGATTTCAAGCGTTGTTGGCTCAATGCTGGCCCGCAACATAAACGGTAAAAGTAACACAAAAAGGGGGAATTTTTTCATAGTAAATCGCTATGTTTCGCTGTGACAATGGATAGTAATTTCATAACGACCAGGTGTATAGATATTTTTCAAAAGTATAGCTCTACCGTAAGGCGGCGTGATTGGCATGCTTTAAACCCTACAACCACTTACCTGAATAACCCCTGAGCGAGAAAGTTGAGCGTGGGTCATTGCAAACACAGAATTTTGTTGTATTATAAAAAACGAACGTTCGTTCTATTTTTCGGGGCTTTATGGGAAAAGGTAAACAAACTAAGCAGCAGGTGCTCGTTACAGCATTGAATATTGCCACAGCAACCAGCTTAAATGACTTGACGATAGGTGGTTTGGCCGCTGCCACTGGCATGTCTAAATCAGGGCTGTTTGCCCATTTTAACTCGAAAGAGAACTTGCAACTGGCTGTGCTAGAACATGCAAAGAGTATTTTTGTGAACACGGTGATAAAGCCTGTAGATGAAAATCTTTCTGCGTTAGCTAAATTGCTCAAAACCTGCGAGCTTTGGCAAAGCTGGTATCAAGAGCAGGCCTGTACTTGTATTTTTATTTCAGCAGCTGTTGAGTTTGACGACCAGCCAGGAGCTGTACGCGACTCAGTCAAAGCACAACTACAAAGCTGGATCAGCTACTTAAATCGACTTGTGTCTGATGCTATCGCACAGCAAGAGCTAAATGCGCAAACCGATGCTAAGCAGTTCACTTATGAGCTGTATTCTTTGTATTTGGGGTCACAGCATATGGCTTGGGTTGGTCTTGAGGATGATAGCCACTCAAGGTTTAACCGAGCTATACAACAGTTGGTTGAGCGCCACCAAGGAGCACATTATGAGCAGTAAAATTTATTTTTCAGACAGGTCAGGTGCAAAACCGCTCAGTTATTATGGTATCAAAGCCTTATCTAGCACGGTCGCTCGTATTGCCCCCGCGATTGGCAAAAAGTTTGCACGCCGACTGTTACTGACTCCTGTGCGTCACCGCGCTAAAGTGAGTAAACCTCAAGGCATGTCAAATTATACAATTAACACCGAATTTGAAGCGCTACATATGTATGAACTTGGGCAAGGGCCTGTGGTGCTATTTACCCATGGTTGGTCGGGCAGTGCCAGTCAGTTTTATCCATTAATGGAAAGGGTTGCGGCAAGTGGCTTTAAAGCGGTTGCATTTGATCACTATGGCCATGGTATGAGTGCAGGAAAGGAGGCAAATTTACCGTTGTTTATTCGTGCGCTTGATGCGGTGCAAACACATCTTAATGAGCCTGTTTACACTGCGATTAGCCACTCTATGGGGTGTGTTGCGGCACTGAACACCATCTGTTCTCGGTCACATATATTGATAGCCCCGCCATTTGACTTTTACAATGGTTTCGAGCAACGCATTCTATCTACTGGTATATCAAAGACTTTGTTTAAGAGTGTGATCCAATCTGTCGAACAGCAGCACCAAATGCCCTTTGAAAGCTTGTTGCCAGAGCTGCATTTAACCAAGCATGACAACGTGCTTATCATCCATGATGTACAAGACCGCTTTGCGCGCTATGACAATACTCAAACCGTGGTTAAACAATACCCTCACGTGCAGCTTATGAGTACACAAGGGCTTGGACATGGTCGGATCATTAATGACGAGCAAACGTGGCAATCTGTGCAAAATCAGTTACAACAACTACAAGCACAATAATGATACCAAGAGTGATAGCTAAGGTGCTATCACTCAGTTGATGTGCATTGGCTGGCAACACGTATCACATTCGAGTTAGATAATACCCCGCTACCGTGCCTTGGCTAAATAATTGGCCATTAAGGTATGTATCTTGTCTTAAGCGACCATAATTTGCACTGTGGTGCTTAATCCGAGAGACCATTTCTATACTTGCTTGTATTTGCAAAGGGTCAGTCACTGGCGGGTCACCCACGAAGTTAGTGAACCACGGAAACCAGCTATTATCTTGCCCACCTACGTTTTGATTAGGGTAATAGTTACCACCTTGCCAGCGATCAAAGGTCAGACTTGTAAGTGAAAATAGCCCAAATCCGGTTTGTGTCATGCAGGCATCGGCGGCTTGATATTCAGGGTAACCCGAGCTTGCTGCAAAGTGATTACAAACGTTATGTGGCAAATTACTGCTGTTGGCTGCTTGATATTCTACTTCTCTAAACATCACAGGCTGTGCTGGATTACCCGCTGGATAAATGATGTTTGCTGCAACAGGAGAACCCCAGCGAAAATGATACATGGCAATTGCCAGTGCTAAGTCTTCTTTGCTGGTAGCAATATTATCTGGGTGCGTCCAAGTGCCACCGGGGTCAACGGGATTGCTACCGTCTTTAAAAATGATGCCGTGTTGGTTGTCTTCTAGTTGATTCATCAGGCTAGGTGTTGTGTTGTCAACCACCGTTACGGGGATCATGGTGCTATTTGCGGGCGTATACGTGAGTGTTGAGTTGTTGAGTGCTTTCCAACACAACAAGCCATAGCCGTAGCCGCTTGTGATCATAGGACACCCAGCCATTGCTGCCGAAGATTGATTGGCTAGATAGCTATAGCTGGTTGATTTGGCTGCGGCCTCTGCGGTGGCAACTAAAATTCCCCACTCTTGAGGCTTTACTGTCGCGTAGGGAAGCTCGGACTCCGGCAGGAAAATAGTAGTAGCGGAAACTAGGTTAAGCGCATGGTCCAGTTCAATAAGTTGGGCTGCAACCATCGGGCTCGTATGCATTTCAGGATATTGGCTAATAATAGTTTGCGACGAAGGGCGCAACACAGTGTACTCAGATGAAATTCCCAGCAAAAATAAAGTGTTATCCGTGACACTGCTACTGACAACCTGTTGCAAACCTAAATTGGCCAGTGGCATTGTGGCGAGTATATTTGCTGTATGATCGGTTAGAAGTAGCGACTCGTCTTGACTCAATAGCCAATGACTATCTCCGAGCCCATGTACTTGTGTATCGTCAAAAGAGTACTGTTCATGAAGCTCATCTCGTTTCATCATTATGATACTGTCTTCGTTTAGTCTGGTACTTGTGTGTGATAATCCTTGTTGATGATGACTCATGTCAGGTGGTTGATATTGGCCTATCAAGGTGGTCAGTTCCAGTTTAACTGCATCTTCGCTGCTATTAATTGTCCACCCACCGGCTTGAGTTGGTGAGAATTGAGCGCTGCTGTATCGCCCTTCTTTGTCAATATTGAAAGCTTGCCAAGTCGTTGAACAATGAGAAGAGCATGCCTTTGCTATACGATTCAAAGAGGCTCTATCTTCACTGACGCTGGTACTGTAGTCATCACTGAACTCGAAGCGCAAAGATGAGGGCTGCTTTGAAACTTGTAACGTAAAAGTGATCCGCCTTTGGTTGCCGCTGGCGTATAACGTACCTTGAGCATAATGACCTAGACTGAGCTGTGAGTAAGTGTTTTGCTTTTTCATATTACCAGCTTGACCCGCAAAACTGGCGTGGTAGTGACGTTCATCAAACGAATTTGTGGGTTCAAGGTCGTTGAATTTAATGCTTTGTGTACAGGCTACTTCAGAGCAGGTTTGTAACTCGACAAGTTGCGCTTGATAGCTTAATGAATACCAAGGAGAAAGTGCTCGATAGCTATCACCCTGGGCGAAAAATAAGATGGGAAGCGTTGTTGTATCAAAGTTTTGCGCTTTTGCAGGTGTTACCACTGAACTTAGCAAAGCAATGTGGGCTAAGGCGACCATAGTCAACTGTTTCATGCTTGTTCCTTTTATTATAACGAAAGGCAGGATGGCGCACCTATGTACGCCATCAACATATTTGAATTTAATGCACAATTCCTTGTGGCTGAGCGGCGCTAACTGGTTTATTAAGTTGCATAGATAACCAAGTCTCTACATCACTGCGAAGCGAAGCAACGCTGTCTGGACCTGACTGATCAGCATAAAACCAAAGACCTGTTGGCATTGGAGGCGTAACGTTACTACCACAGGTAAATTGGTTCGCGGCATACATGATTGCGCCTGAGCTGCCATATTCGAAATGACTGTCTGAGTATCCACCGTAGCCTCTGGCTTTTACTCTAGCATTTGAATCTAGTGTAAAGTGGTACACTTCATTGGGTTGTAGCAAGAAAGGGCTCACATCTGAAGAGTCAAAGCGAGCGCGCATGGTACTGTTCACCGTGGCTTCGTTGCCAGATCGTGTGATCATGCCCGCGATGTTAGTAATGAGATCGCTGGCCAGTTGGCCATCTAGTAAGCTGCCCGGGTTATCACTAACAATTGCTGCTGTGATGCCAAGTGCAGCTTTGAGTGCGCCAAGTACTGAGTTGATATCCCAGCCAGTGTTATAACTCATCGCTGCACCGCCAGCTTTGTTAAATAGCACCACTTCAGGTGCGCCACCTGGTAAATCTACTGCGAATTTAGCTCCATCACCAGAGTGTGAATTAGTGGCTTTTGACCAGATCTTCTTCGCTTGCCCCGTTACATTAAAACGAGCGGCATAAGTACCACGAACCTCTAAGTTACCAGAACAAGAGTTACTTTGGTTGCAGTCATAGCCATTGGTGTCAGCACACAGCATTTTTACATAAAATTCGCTGGAGTTATGATTAATACTCGAGTCATAGCCGTATACTTTGTGTTTAGACCACCTTTCACCATCTCCAGAGTGAAATGCACCGTAAGCCGTGGTTTTAAAATCCAATTTATGCTTAGAAAGGCCACTGTTGTCGCTGGAATAGTCACTCCAGTTGCTTGGAGTGGCTGGATAATTGGTAACGACGTGTCCAGAGCCGGTCTGTGGGGTGATCATCTGGCATGCACATTGAGAGCGTGAGCCACCAACCGGAAGCTTGTTAAGTAAGTCTTTTAACTCAGCATAAACTTCACCTGATAAGGTCTTATCGTACTCCAAAACAGACAGGCCCTTACGTTTTGGTGCCGCATGTTCGCTGTACCAAGTATCGTAAAGCTGAGGAGACTGTTGGTTGAGAAATTCAGGCAGCGTTAGCGCCCTATTGCTTGCCAGCCATTGATCAAAAAGTGCAGGTTTGTATTGCGCAAGATATCTGGTGAATAGGTAGTTATCTTCAGGTGATGCTTCTGCCATGGCTTGTGACCAGAGGTCTAAAACATTCTTATCTAGTGCTTGGACTTGAGCTAGGACTTCTGCGTCTCGGTGATCACGGACTAATAAATCGATATAGCGGTTTAACTGGTACTCTTCATCATTGTCTGCAATGAATTCAAGCAGTGACAGCGAGTCAGTTGACCAGTTTGATATGGCTCGCCAAGTGGTTTCGCTCACTGTTGTGGGCGTCATTTGCCCAAATTCTTGAGTTACTTGTTTAGTTTGTGTGGTGTCAGCGGTCACTGTAGAGCTTGCATAAGCAAAAGTAGCGCTGCCAAGCAGTGCAGTGCAGGCAAAGTTTGCCAGTACTTTAGCATTTAAAATAGTATGTTTCATTTTGCGTATTCCTTTATCAATGTTAAGCACAGTGAATAATGTGCGCTCTGATGATGAAGCGCTTTTGATACGCAAAAAAGGAAGTTGCGGGGTCAGATAGGGGTAATTTGGGTAAATCATTCAATTAGACTGGCGTAGCAAGGAGAATAAGCAAAGACGATGGTTAAGGTAGGTAAATAAAATTATATTTATCATAACATTATATGTATTTTTACCCAGTTTTACCCATTTGCCCCGTATCTTTGTGTGCATAGGTATTTTCTTTAAGGCAGTATTTTTTGACCCTGACGAAGACCGTCATTATGAATTAACCTTCGTCTACGATGGAGCTGCAAAAAAAAGGAAACAAATCATGAAGCAATTTATTCTATTATGTTCACTATTAACGGTTGGTTCTGTGTATGCACATAACTTTCAAATAGCCAAAGATGTCGTGCTTAGTGAAAGCGCTACATGCCCAAAAAATCAGACCGTCTTACTTGGCAAAATGAGCTTATCAACGGGCACCTTCAAGTATTTGAATAGTGAAGGAAGTAATGTTTGCAACGCGCTTAATAGCAAAGCACTTAGCACTAACTCTATGACACCCATGCTTGATTGTGGCCAGTTTGATGATTGGCGATTAGCTTACGAAATGGGCAATAGAATGTGTCAGTCTTTGCTCAATAACATGAACAGCTTTAGCCATATAATCAATGCTGACATGCGTGTATTTACTCGTTTTGAAGGGCCTTATGAATTTAAAGGTGATTTGCATCACCAACGATATGAAGCAAACATGGGTGTAACCCTTGCGTGCTATATGTGTGATGTAAGTCGCTAATAGCACCTAGCGGATCCTTTGTGCTTAGGGGCTTCGGTCCCTTTTTTATCTAATTAGAAATGACTGCATTTAGCCACAATTAAGGGCTATTTTTTCTAATTTACTTACTTTGTTTTGTAGCTCTTTCAATTGTGGATAGTCAGTATCACATTGCTCGATGACGTGATTTGCGGTTGAGATGATATTTCTCCAACGCGGTTTCTTGGGGAGTGTTTTCGTACTCAGGTAGCGCTCAAAAGTTCTCACTCTTAGGCGCCCATCATCAATATTTACTTTCCACACTTTACTTTGTTCAGCGAGTTCTATCCTTGTCCTGCCGCTGCTGTGTTCCCATATGTTCAAGGCAAGAGTCATAATTTCTACCATTAAGACACGGGATTGATAGTCATCCAAGTGCGCTATGTTTTCATTGGATGCAACTTCACCATCACCAGAAAATGACAATTTGACAGTCTTGCTCTTAAAATACACAACAGTGATTAACACACCACCAAAAAAGGCAAAGCACACAAAAGCGATAAACCAATAGTGGTTTTGTGATGCTGTAGTCGTGTTGAATACATTGGCTTTTTTTAATCGGAACTGGTAGAGGCTTTCGCTTTGAGAGCGACTACTTTTGAGCATGTTATTATAATTTTGTAATGTATCGATGGCATCACGGTAGCGTTCAGTTTGTTGTTGAGATTGTATGAGTGCGATGTAGAACAACTCTGTTAATTGACTATTTTGTTGGTTATGGGCACTGAGACCTTGCTTTAGAATGACTTGCGCCGCATCATGCTCTCCTTCCAATTGTTTAAGTTTTGCCTCTATTAACAAAGCACGTTGGTCTATATTGCTACTTTGTATTAATTGGCGAGTGCGTTTTTGAGCGTTTAGCCAATGCGCGGCTTGTTCAGTATTATTTTGAGCAATCGCAATTTCCGCTAACAGCAAATAAGCTCTGGATACCTGTGCGTGAGCGCCACTTTCATTTAGGGGAGCAACAAGGTCATGAATAAGAGTCTGAGCCTTTTCAAGTTGCCTTTTTTTCAAGAAAACTTCCCCAAGACTTAGCAACGAGTGGTTTGCTTTTGTTATATCGCCAGCTTGTTGATGTAACACATGGGCTTGGCGAAAAGAGAGTATTGCGTCATCTAGCTGGTTTATATCTCTTGAGACGTTTCCTAAATTATTTAATGTAATAGCCTGACGGTGTGTGTCGTTAAGTTGTTTAGCTAACTGGTAACTTCTCAAAAACAACGTCAGCGCAGTATCTAAATCTCCTAGGGCTTGGTAAACATTGGCCAGATCATTTGCCGACTTGCCGATCAGCCTAAGATCATCTTGTTGCTCTGCAATGAGCTGAGCTTCATGAAAGTATTCAAGCGCTTGAATATAGTTGCGCTGACGGTAAGCATTTATGCCTTTTTGCCGAATGACACTGTATTTTTGAGGACTCTTTAAGTCTTGCTCAAGTAAGGTGTCTAGCACTTGGTTGGCAAGCTTTAGGTCCCCAGCTTTTCGATATAGCTCAACCAATTCGAGTGATGCTTTAAACGCACTAATTCCCTTAGGTGGTAGCGTTTGAATAACACGTTTACAAGTCAAAATATCTCCTGTGACATTAGCATCTCCCTGAGGCTGACAAATGCTGGCCCAGAGTGATACGTGATTTAACATCAACAGTAGCGAAAACAGACGACAACGAAACATTAAATAGCAGTAAAAATTAAACACAATATTTACATGTTAATATAATATATACATTATGTCTTAACTGATTTTCTCCAATAAGTTTGAGTAGCAATTGGAGTATTGCCTTGATATTGGGGTGTATGCACTGCAAGTTTGCTGGATATGAGCTATTTTTAAGCAAATGAAAGGCTTGAGCTTGTGTGCTATGAAACATAGTTATTGGTGGGTATGCATTTATTGTGTGGCTTTTTCTTGTGCAAGTATTGCAGCAACAGAAGAACCTCGTGTGCTTAAAATCTATCATGATTCTGATTATTCAAACCACTACGCTTCAGCGCTTGCCATGAAAATGGGTTTAGCCACAGCTCTAGCACAAGTTAACAATCAAGTTCAGGGATATCAGCTGCAAATAGTTGAAAAAAATCATCGTGGCAATAGTAATCGTAGTTTTCTACATATGCGTCAGTATCTGAATGACCCTGATGCATTGGCAGTACTTGGCGGGTTGCATTCGCCACCCTACATTAAATATCGAGAATATATAAATGAAAGAGGTGTGCTATTGCTTGTTCCATGGGCTGCTGGAAGCCCCATCACGCGTTACCCTAAAGCTGAAAATTGGGTTTTTAGACTGTCAATAGATGACAGTAAAGCAGGATATACCTTGGTAGAACATGCCAAACAGAGCTTACATTGTAAGAATATGCAGCTATTACTTGAAAATACTCCATGGGGAAAATCAAATGAAAAAACCATGCGTGCCGCGATGGGTCCCAATTCGATGGCAGGAGTGACGTGGTTTAATTGGAATACACAATATGCCAGTGCCAGAATTATTATTCGCGATATTGTGCAAAGCGAGGCTGATTGTATTTTATTTGTCGGCAATGCGCCTGAAGGTAAGCATTTTGTCAATGCAATGGCGAGTTTAGAGGGCGTGGATAAATTACCGATCATTAGCCACTGGGGGATTACGGGAGGAGCGTTTTTTCCAGCAGTGAAGGAGTCGCTCAATCGTGGTTTGATATTGCACTTTATCCAAAGTTGTTTCTCGTTAAGGGATTATCAATATCATACCTTTGCGAAGGAGGTTGTAACATTGGCTCAGCGTTTATTTCCTGAGCATTTAGAGTTCCCCGAACGGCTGGCGGCGCCGACAGGATTTGTACATAGCTATGACCTAGGGAAATTATTACTTCAAGGGCTGCAACAGGTTACGGTCAGCAATGATATGGTGAGCAACAGAAAGCAGCTTCGAGCTGTATTGGAACGGTTGGACAATTCGGTCGTTGGTCTAATAAAAACTTACAAAAACCCTTTTTCTGTGTGGTCCTCGGATAATCAAGATGCACATGAAGCATTGGGAAAAGATGATGTTTGCATGGCCAAATATGAACACGATGGCGGAGTTACATTACTGCCTAGAAGAGACAAGGTAGTAGGCAATGAAGCAGTCAATGATTAAATTATTGAGATTGTCGTCCGATAACGCATTCTACGCATTTCTTGCGATGAGTTTGTTGTTATCGGTGGTGATTAGTGTATTTCTCGTTGGGCAGCGTGCCAGTAATTCAGTCACTGAACTGCAAACTAACACCAGCAGAGCGCATGCAGAGCTTACGAAAAACTATTTACAGCAGTTTCTTGTAACTAGGGAACAAATATTGCGAGACCTTGTGCGTCACCCAATTATTATTCAAGGTGTAATGGGAAGTGATCACTCACGCGCATCATTGTCTGATTTTCTAGCCACTTATCATCTGTTAGGTCAAAAAGAACACATAACAATTGTGAATATGCTTGGTGATGAAGTATATAACAGTGATGTGAGTGCTTCATCAATCAGTACAAACCCGAGCTGGTTACAGCAGGTGTTAAGTTCTGAGAGTAAGACAGCGATTTTACTGCATAAAGTAGATGATAAAGAGCACTTTATAATATCGGTACCCATTTTATACAATGGATTTACAGAAGGTGCGTTGATTGCTCAATTCAACACAAGTTTAGACGTGCTTTTGGCCAACACCTTAAAAAATGACAATATAGCTGTTTCACTTGAAGGACAGTGGTTTTCTTTTGATAACTCAGACTCAAACAGTAATTACATGAGTATCGAGACAAGCACGATAGGCAAAACCGGAATTTCCTTTGAATATTTTATTAAAACTAGTTGGTTAGACGATAACATATCCTCATTTCAGCGTGATATAGCTTGGGGGATAGCGATAAGCTTGGCTATTTCGACAGGAATGTTGTTACTGTTCGGTCGTCAATTATTATTAAACCCATATCGGCGTTTAGAAAAGTCAGAACAACAAGCCAAAGCGAATGAATCAAGATATAAGTTAGCTATTCAAGGCAGCCATGATGGCTTGTGGGACTGGGATCTGGAACACCAACAGATATATTTTGCTCCTAGATTTAGAGAGCTACTTGGCTACGATAAAGATGATACAGACGGCTTCCCAAACGACTTAGAGGCATTTGCATCCCACGTCCATGAAAAAGACCGCTTAACAATGCGAAAAGAGCTAAGTTACCACTTCAAATATAACAAACCTTTTGATATTGAACTTAGAATACGTGCGTATGGTGGAGAAATGCGCTTTTTTAGGGCAAAAGGTGTGGCATTAAAGGGCAAGGATGGCCGAGCAATTAGAATGGCAGGGTCGCTGACGGATATAACGGAGCAACGTGTTTATCAAAGTGCTTTGAAATCCGCAAAAGAGCACAATGATATGCTCGCGGAGGCAATAGAGTCCTGTACCGTGGGCATATCTATTTCTGATGCAACACATCCCGACTTCCCTCTGGTATTTATTAACCGAGCATTTTGTGAAATGACGGGTTATGACAAAAGAGTATTAGGGACGAATTGCCGCTTTTTGCAAGGTGAAGAGACATCTCGTGAAGTGGTTGCGCAGATGCGTCAGGCTCTAAAGGAGAAAAAGAAGCTTTCAGTAAAACTGATTAATTATAGGCGCAGTGGTGAAGCATTTTGGAATAGTCTGGAGTTATCACCTGTGTTTGACAAAGCTGGAGAGCTCAAAGCATATGTTGGCATTCAGCAGGATATAACTGATTGGGTTCACTCAAGAGAAGCGTTACAAGAGGCAAAAATTGCGGCTGAGCAGGCCAGTTTAGTTAAAAGTGAGTTTTTGGCGTCAATGAGTCATGAGATCAGAACACCAATGAACGGTGTACTTGGCATGCTCAACTTACTTTTAAATAGTGAGTTAAGTGAAGAACAAATTCACCGAGCAACGATAGCACAAAATAGTGCGACTTCTTTGTTATCTTTAATCAATGACATATTAGATTTTTCAAAGGTGGATGCGGGTAAGCTTGAACTTGAAGAACTGGAATATGACCTAAGGAGTATGCTGGGGGATTTTGCGGAATCAGTAGCAATTCAAGCACAGAGTAAAGGACTAGAACTGGTACTTGATACCACCTATGTGAATGAGTCTTTAGTTCGAGGAGACCCTGGTCGTTTAAGACAAATTCTGACTAACTTGGTGGGTAATGCTATCAAGTTTACTGATGAGGGTGAAGTGGTGATCTCTGCGACTCTAAAAGATCATGGTCAGGAGCACTTGCAATTTGAGTGTGTGGTAAGAGACACCGGTATTGGTATTGCGAAATGTGAACAGGGCAAACTGTTTCAGTCTTTTACGCAGGTTGATGCATCAACTACGCGCAAATATGGCGGTACTGGCTTAGGCTTAGCGATAGTCAAAAAGCTATGTGAATTAATGGGGGGAACTGTACAGGTACAAAGTACTCCAAAACAGGGCAGTCAGTTTGCTTTTAACGTGCTCATGCGCAGGAGTCGTGAGTCAGAACTTGTTCAGCCTACCGTTAAAATTTCAGACCTACAGGTGCTAGTGGTTGACGACAATGATACAAATCGGACTGTACTGAGCAAGCAGCTTGAATATTGGGGAGCGCAGGTTCGTAGTGTGTCGTGCGCTCAACAGGCACTGGAACAGTGCCATGAATTGGCACAAACACATCAATGTTATTTTGATATCGCCTTTATTGATATGCAAATGCCACAGATGGACGGCATTGCGCTTGGGAAAATGATTCGCGAACATGCGGCATATGACACTATGCAACTGGTCATGATGACGCCAATGGGCTTTCGCTGGAAAGTAGAACATTTTGCTAAACTGGGGTTTGCTACATATTTCCCTAAACCTTTTACTACCTCGGATCTAATAACCGCGCTGGCAGCTTTGAA
Source organism: Pseudoalteromonas byunsanensis (assembly GCF_001854475.1). Lineage (GTDB taxonomy): Bacteria > Pseudomonadota > Gammaproteobacteria > Enterobacterales > Alteromonadaceae > Pseudoalteromonas > Pseudoalteromonas byunsanensis. The sequence goes on along the minus strand of NZ_MNAN01000034.1, from coordinate 357,016 downwards.
TAGTGACAAGCGTATCAAAAATTCAGCAATGACACGCTACATAAAAGGGGGGAAAAGTAGTCCGCAGACGGACGATGACACCAATAAGTGGGATGAATCAATCCGTATCTTGCTAGCAGAAGATAATCAAGTTAATCAAATAGTTGCGACCAGTATGCTGAAAAAAATAGGCTTGAAAATTGTAGATATTGCAGCAGATGGTAAGGAAGTACTCAGTTTACTAGAGCAACGCCAAGAAGAAGATCGCTACACATTGTTGCTTATGGACTGCCAGATGCCAGAGCTTGACGGATATGAGACAACTAAATTAATAAGAAGTGGTGAGGCTGGAGAATATTATGCCAATATTACTATTATCGCTATGACTGCAAATGCAATGGTCGGTGATAGAACAAAATGCCTAGAAGCTGGTATGGATGATTATATTGCCAAGCCCATCGTACAGAACGTGCTTGTTGAAAAGCTTTTACAATGGTTACCACATCAACAAAACTAGCGTTGGCTCTGGCTCACAAAGGTGAGGCGTGTAATACTGTATAAAAAAACAGTTTTGGTGTGCGAGTGCAAAAACAACTTCCTGAAAAATACTATTTGGATCATTACAACGAGTTTGTCGAGTTTATTATATTAAGCAATGGTCATTTGTTATCGGCGCAGGATAAGCTCACGTTGGAGCGTATTGAAAAACTTACTGAATATGAGCGTTGTTTGTTGGTTCGGCTATTAAATAGAAAGTCTAAGTTTGTGGCTTATGACTCTCTCAATTACGCTGAGATAAGCAATTTAGAGCTCGCATTAGCGGGCTTACGCGATAATCAGTTTATTAGCGATGTTACCGAACAAGACTACCATACATGGTTAGATGTATTGACTAAAACCGAGCTTCAAGACATTAGCCTACATACGCAATTAAGTGGTTACCCAGCACGCAGTGCTAAAAAGTCGGTTTGGCTGGACTTTGTGCGTCAATATGTTGAATTTGCTAATATTGAGCAGCATATTGTTTTAAATAGATACTTATGTGTAGAGATAGCACCATTATTTGATTACCTATTATTTTTGTTTTTTAATCGTCTAGAAACAAACCTGTCGCAGTTTTCCATGCGAGATTTAGGTGTGATGAAGACTCACTCAGAGGTTAATCCCGCAAGCTACTTTGGTGACTATCAACAGGCACAGTGTGCCTTTGAATATGCGCAACTTTATAAATCTCTCGGTGATATAACCCAAGAGCGCGCAAGAGATTTGTGTTCTACTTTACTCAACCGCAAGTTTGACTTTGAACTACATGAGCAGGCCAGCTATCGCCAAGACAAGTTGTTTTATAAACTCGCCTGTTTGTTAGAAAAGCAAAACCCACAGCAATCAGTGCGACTACTGGCGCGGTGTAGCAGCAGTAAAGCTCACGAAAAGCGCCTTCGTTTGATGTTCTCACTCCAAGAGCGTGAGCAATGTCGCGAGCAACTTGAAGCTATTCTGGGCGAACCAAATGATGAGTCTCTTTTGTTATTTGCAAAAGATTTCTTGCTACGAAAGTTTCAGCAAAAACGCACCTCGATTTTAACTGATTTGCTGCGTGAAAATGTTGATGAAATTGCGCTGGATGAAGCCTACAAAGGCCGTACAGAGCAAGGTGTGATAGCTTATTATGCTCACCACGGTATCCGCAGTTGGCATACTGAAAATCAATTATGGCTAGCACTGTTTAGTATTGTTTTTTGGCGGGAGCTATTCGAACATGAATTATCCATGGCTGTAAACGAATTTGAGCGATACCCACAACTACTAAAATTTAATCGTTTCTATGACGTGCTTGCGCAGGATATTGAATACAAGCTAGAGCAAATCAATCAAGCTTCGTGTTTTAAAAGCTGGTTGCTAAAGCAAATGACTCGTTACTTTAATCAGCAAAATTCGTTGTTTGTTTGGCATGATGAACTGGTAGAACAATTACTTATATTGGCAGAATCAGCACCGTTAAGTGCTTTAATTTCGTTGTTGCGCGCTATGAGTCAAGACTTTAAAAACTTAAAGGATGGATATCCCGATCTGATGGTGCTTGAAGGTAACACATTGCGTTTTGAGGAAATTAAAGCACCGGGAGATTCTCTTAGACGTAATCAATTGGTGTCAATAAATAGGCTTACACAGTGCGGGTTCGATGTAAAAGTACAGCGAACCCGATGGCAGTTTGACCCAAATCAAGCGTATGTGGTGGTGGATATTGAAACAACCGGAGGTAAGAATCAGTTTGACCGCATTACAGAAATAGCGTTGGTACGTATTGAAGGAGGAGAAATCGTTTCGACATGGCAAAGCCTAGTGAATCCCAAACGTTCAATTCCAAAATATATAACCCAATTGACAGCAATAGATAATACCATGGTAGCCGATGCGCCTGAGTTTTCAGATATTGCCAATAAGGTCGCGGCTGTTTGTGAAAAAGCAATTTTCGTTGCCCATAACGTGAACTTTGACATGGGGTTTTTAAAACAGGAATTTCAAAGAGTGGGTATGACATTTAGTAAACCTAAACTTTGCACAGTACAATTGGCTAGAAAATATCTCCCTGGGCACAGCTCTTACTCGCTAGGAAAACTATGTGCTGCCTTAGGTATTGAACTAAAGCAACATCACAGAGCTTTAGAAGATGCCCTAGCAGCGGCGAAATTATTGTTGTTAGTTAATAGCGTTCGACAGGTAGAAGAGACGCAATTATAGGCTGAGTTGGCTGCACGCTTTGAATATTTAGTTTTTAGCAACTAGAGTTAAGCTTAGTGGTTAGCAAAGCGGTGAGAGAGTATTGCGAATACTGTTAGTATTTCTGATGTTGTGCTTCAGCTTTGGGTCTGATGCCCGCGTTGTAAATCCTGTTGGTATAATGAATGAGGCGGAAGATTACCTGTTGGTTAATCCAGCCCAATCCATTGTGCTACTCGAAAATATGGGTAAACCTGAAGAGCTTCCCGAGCACTTGTTTATACGTTGGCACATAATCGCGATGCGTGCCTCTGTGCCTACCAATCAAATGTCGCGTTTGATTGACTCCTTAAAAGCGGTGTTTAGTGCGCGACAAAGTCCCCATTTTAGAAGCCAAATCACCACCATTTTAAGTGCACTAGGTATTTGGTTACGCAGAGAGCAGTATTACAGCGACGCGCAAACCTCTTTGGATTGTTCATATAAGTACGCACAAAATGATCGACAGCGTTTAACGTTAACTAATAGCTTGGCTTTGGTGGCTAGAGAGCAGGGAAATCACTCAAAAGCACGTGCATTATATGCTCGCTCTCGCATTTTGGCTGAGCAATTACAACAAACACCAGTACTGGCTATGATAGAGAATAATCTTGGTGCTTTGGCACTGGATGAAGGAAAGGTTGATGAGGCCGAGCGCTTATTCCGACAGGCTCTCAATGATTATCAGGAAGTTGATAAGCGCTCAGGAAAAATTTCAGCAGGTATTAACTTGTTGCTGGTATTTTTGATCAAGGAGCAAACAATGAATTACCAGCGTCTGATTGGCCCAACGTCTAGATTGACATCAATCTTCCCTAACCAGTCAAAACAGGCATTGTTGTCATGGTTGCAGGCGCGATTTGAACAACTACAGGGTAGTTCGCCCGACGATAAACTAAAACTGTCTTTAACAGTGGCGTATGAGGAATTGGAAAGTGATACGGTACGAGCTTGGGTACATAAGTATTTAGCGCCAAAACTTGAAGTTGAGGTTACACGTCCTTTGCTTCCTGTGAAAAAGTCATTCGATGAAGAGTGGTTTAAGGCAGTCAAAGTATGTGATTGGGAATAGAGGTCATTTTTGTATACCTGAGAGTTCCTTTTTTAAGATAAAATCAAATCTATTTGATACCTTTTGAGTTTGTTTTGCCAACATTTTCTCTTAATTTGACTTGTTTGGGTCTGTCGTACGGGCTGTCGGTGTGTTCATGGTTGCTGATTGCTATATTGGCCGTGTGGTTTACCCACAATGACATAACCTATGCACTTAGCATTGCAATCTATTTTGTGACTATCAATGTATTGTTCTTATCACTATTTTGGCTAGACAAGCAACGCGCTGTCGCATCAACGAGGCGTGTGAGTGAAAGCAAATTGTTAGCCATATCATGGTTTGCTGGCAATATGACGATGTTCATCGCACAAAAGTGGTTTCGTCACAAATGCCAGAAGTGGCAGTTTAATTCAAAGCTTTTACTACTGAGCTTTGTGCAAACGGTTTTTATGCTCTGGCTGAGCTATCGGTTTTTAATCCAATAACTCAGGTGCATACTCGTCAAGTAGTGACCAGCGCTTAACTGTTTTCTGGCTGCCCTGACCTAATATCCAGTAGCGATAATTGGCGTCAACTTGACCGTTGGCATGTTGTATATCCAGCCAAGCATTGAGGTAATTTAGAAGGTCATAATTACGTTTGGCCACCGCAAACCCAGTTGGGTATTTGCTTATTTCCCCTTGTGGTACAACTACCCCAAACTCGGGGTAGAACATGCTCCATGCAAAGCCTGCTTCAGCGCTTATCACCAGCGCGTCATATCTATCTGGGTCTGCGAAATAGGCTTTAAGGTTAGGCAGTTGTTTGAACTCTATACTTGGGTAGTTTTTGGCGACCTGATGCAATAAAGGCGCATATTCAACATGAGCAATGGTTAAAGTTTGTTGTGCAATGTCTTTTATTGTTGAAAATCTGTCTAGTTGGTGATCTCTGGCAAGCAGCGCCAGTTGTAGCTGCAATACTTGATCACTAAAGCGCACTTTGGTTAGGTCTGCCACATTGATTTCAAGGCCAGACATAGCTACATCAAAAAAGCCTTTGTTCAGATATTCATTTAGCTGATGCTTTTTGAATGGGATAAACTCAACGTTTACGTTTAAGTCTGACGCTAAACGGTGTGCAAGACTGATGTCAAAACCCACGAGTTCATTTTTCTGATTAAAGTAACTAAACGGGACGTTATCAATAAGATAGCCAACCCTAAGTAAATTGCGCTTTTTAATCACATCAATATTAGTTAATGACAGTTCGCCACTTTGGTAAGCCTTAGGGACATATCCTAAAACGTGCGCAGGAACTTTATCGGCAATCACCATATTGGCAATTACTTCATCTGCGGCCTGTGAGTTTTTAGCAAGGTAGCTGTTTAATGTAAAGCTTGCCAGCATAAATGCGGGTAATAGGGCGCTGAACAAGGTCAAGTAATATACTGAACGTAACCGTTTTAGATGCAACTGTTTACGGCAATAGAAGATACTTAAAAAAACAAAAGCGAAAATATATACCACAGTAGTCGGTGATACCACCTTGGCGGTCAATACCGACATTGATAAATAAAGTTGGTAGCTATCGGCTGGTATTTTTAAGCTATCGAGCATAAATGGAATTGCGAGGTGAACATTCGCAAAGTAACTCAACATTGCAGATAGGGTGACATTTGGAATATCGGTTAAGCTAATAGGGTTACCAGTGAGCCAGCCCGCAAACATAACAAAAATAAGCGTGGTAAGCTTGCCAAGGCTTGGGAAAGTGTACGCAATAGGTACTAGCACTTCGGCAATATGATCGGCCTGCTCATCGGCCTTTTTAATGGTGCGCAAGTGTTCTTTTATGCCCTCGGTGATCACAGGAAGGACAATAAACACATTACCTGTACTAAATGCTGTTATCCAAGCATTGCGCATCACTAAGATTAAGGCGCGGTATTTGATGGGCGTAAGCGCCGCAACCAACATCGGAAGTAGCACTAGCATTAAGTACAAACCAAGGCATAGTACTAACACCCAGTATACTTGCAAATTGTTTAGCTCTTCTACACTGAGTGTACCTGCTGTGCTTGCTGTCATAGCAAAAATACCAATGGGAAAAATGGAAATTACTTTTTTCGAGATAACCGTTAAACCTTGGCCAATGACATCAAGAAATTCCAGTACAGTATTTTTGCGTTTGTTCGCGATGAGCGCCATACCTAAAGCAATACAAAAAATAACAATAGCAGGTACATTGCCCTCGGCTAAGGACGCGAAAGGGTTTGCTGGAATATACTGCTGCGCAAAATCAATATTATTGGTCGGTGCAATTAGCGCTGGGGAGAAAAACGTTCCAGCATCATGTTGGGGTAGCGTAAAGGTAAAACACCAAATTGCAAAAAGGCCTACACCCCACAAGCAGATCATGACCGTGGCAGCTTTAAGCAGAATGCTGCGTACTTGTTCAGGGTTAAACTTACCTAAACCGACAATCAGGCTGACCACGATATAGGGAAATATGGTGATCTGCATTAGCTTAACGAAACCAGCGCCCAGAGGCTGCAAAAATGCTACTCGTTCACCAAAAATAAGGCCGGTTGCTACGCCTAATATGAGCGCCCACAACATCCAATTGCGGTTTTTTAGAAATTCTAACAGAGTGTTCATAGTCGATATTAATTTTGCTTATTGTATTGATAAGCATAATAGAAAACAAAAAGAGCGGGGATTATATGCTTTATGACTTACTTAAACCTGAATATCTTAGAATGTTATGGTGCGTATAAGTAAATAATGGTGTCGGGGTTTACCAGTCCCTGCCCAATAACAAGGCACCACTGCCTGTTTCTCCCAGCACGTCATCTGGGTTATATATAGGGCAGCTTTTCATTGATAAACACCCGCAGCCAATACAGCCTTCCACTTGATTTCTCACTCTTTGCATGTAGGCAATTTTTTCGTCTAGTTTTTGCTGCCATGCCGTTGAAAGCTTAGCCCAGTCTGCTTTTGTTGGCGTTCGGCTATCAGGCAGCGAGCTTAGCGTTTGTTTGACTTCCTCTAGTGTCACGCCCATTTTTTGTGCGGCTTTGATCACCGCAATTCGCCTGAGTACATCTGGCTTGTAGCGGCGTTGGTTACCGCTATTTCGCCAACTACGAATTAGACCTTTTTGTTCGTAGAAGTGTAATGTGGAGACCTTAACATCGCTACGCTTTGCGACATAGCCGGGGGTTAAATTGGCATCTTGTAATTGCGTGTTATTTGGCATCTTTTTTAACTCTGGTCTTCCAACCGGTGTATTTACCATGAACACCTCGAGTCAGGTTGGTAAAACTCGATTCTAACAAGTCAACTCCGTACAAGATAACAACCACAATTACTGCCATTTTTATTGCAATGAGAGGGCCGGCAACTGCAACGCAAATACCAATGGCTGCCAGCATCCAAATCGCTGCTGCAGAGGTAACTCCCACTACAACCCCCTCTTTAGAGAGCATCACACCAGCTCCTAAAAAGCCGATCCCAGTGACCACCTGACCGATGATCCGTGAAGGGTCAGCGACTTCATTGTTTACCTGCATCGAGAGCATAATAAAAGTATACGTGCCTAACACAATCAATGAAGAAGTTCTGATCCCAACGGGTTTACCGCGTAATTGGCGTTCTAAACCAATGATGGAGCCTGCTAAAACAGCTGCACCAATATCAGGCCAACGAAGAGGGTCAATACTAAAAAGGGTTGTTAAGTCCATGAACATTAAAATAGAAAATGACAAAGCCTGAGTGTAATAGAAATTATGACACTTCGGTAGCATATTTACTTCGAAAGTCGCCGTTGTCATTAGGAAGTATGACATTTAGTAGTGTTAGAAAGTGTCTCGATTGTAATTATTTGAGTAGGCCCGCTTAGTGCGGGCCCGAAAGAGTTTATTACTGAATTTGGCCTCGTAATTCTCCACCAGGGTTTGCTGGAGTATGTACATTTACATAATGTCCGCCGCTTGCAAGTAGCGCAAAGATTTCAGCCGTTAGCGCTGCATTTGCTGGTGCCATCCAGCGATTTACATCGCTTTCATCTTGTTCAAGCGCCAAGAGTACAGGACCATTTTCACCAGCCATGCCTGTGTGAATATGGGCCGCTGTTGCATCTGCAACGCCGCTTGTTAACACTTGTAACTCTAAGCTAAAGTCGTTGCCATCTACCAGCGCATAGCCACTACCTGTTGCTGTGGTCGTTACAGCTGGCACTTCTTGCTCGCCACTCAGTGGGAATGCAACCAAGGTGAAGTTATCAGTTAGGATTTGGCCACGTAGTTCGCCACTTGGAGTTGCAGGGGTATGTACGTTTACGTAGTGACCACCAGAGGCGAGTACCGCAAAAATATCGGCGTCAATCATGGTGTTTTCTGGGGTCATCCACACGTTCATATCGTCTTCACTTTGTGCAAGTGCCACTAAAACATCACCGTTGGTGCCAATGCGACCAGTATGAATATGTGCGGCGGTTGCATCTTCCACGCCAGAGGTTACCACTCGCAGTTCAACACTGTAATCGTCAGTATCAACTAAGGCGTAGCCATCGCCAGAGGCGGTAGTAGCAACTGCGGGAACTTCTTGGTCACCAGAGAGCTTAAATGTTGCTAAGGCATAATTATCAGTTAGGATTTGGCCTCGTAGTTCGCCACTTGGTGTTGCAGGGGTATGTACGTTTACGTAGTGACCGCCAGAGGCGAGTACCGCAAAAATATCGGCGTCAATCATGGTGTTTTCTGGGGCCATCCACACGTTCATATCATCTGTGCTTTGTGCAAGTGCCACTAAAACATCACCGTTGGTGCCAATGCGACCAGTATGAATATGTGCGGCGGTTGCATCTTCCACGCCAGAGGTTACCACTCGCAGTTCAACACTGTAATCGTCAGTATCAACTAAGGCGTAGCCATCGCCAGAGGCGGTAGTAGCAACTGCGGGAACTTCTTGGCCACCAGAGAGCTTAAATGTTGCTAAGGCATAATTATCAGTTAGGATTTGGCCACGTAGTTCGCCACTTGGTGTTGCAGGGGTATGTACGTTTACGTAGTGACCGCCAGAGGCGAGTACCGCAAAAATATCGGCGTCAATCATGGTGTTTTCTGGGGTCATCCACACGTTCATATCATCTGTGCTTTGTTCAAGTGCCACTAAGACGTCACCGTTGGTTCCAATACGACCGGCATGAATATGTGCGGCGGTTGCATCCTCCACGCCAGAGGTTACCACTCGCAGCTCAACACTGTAATCGTCAGTATCAACTAAGGCGTAGCCATCGCCAGAGGCGGTAGTAGCAACTGCGGGAACTTCTTGGTCACCAGAGAGCTTAAATGTTGCTAAAGCATAGTTATCAGTTAGGATTTGGCCACGGATCGCGCCATTGGGCAGCGCAGGAGTGTGCACGTTGACATAATGACCACCAGATAGAAGCACATTTAGCGTCGCTTCATCAATCATGGTTTCCTCAGGGGTCACCCAATCAGTCATCACTTCGTCGTCTTGTTCAAGTACTACAAGAACATCGCCGTTGCTGCCAATTCTGCCAGTATGAATGTGCGCAGCAGTGGCATCATCAACGCCAGAGGTAACGACACGTAGGTAAAGTTCACCATCTGTGCTGTCATAGGATGCATAACCATCGCCCATGCCATTTGATTGGTTCATTGGTACTTGCTGTGAACGATTGAGCTTGAAGGTAATAATACTGGTGGTGTCTGGCACAATTTGCGCGCGTAACTCTCCACCAGGAAAGCTTTGAGTATGTAAATTGATGTACCAATCACCGTCTAGCATGTCGGCCATCAAAGCCTCTGTTAAATCGGTGATCGCAATACTAACCTGATTGTCACTTGATGCCTCAAAGGTAAAAGCGACATCGCCATTTTCACCCAAATCACCATCGTGAATATGTGCAGCACTAAAGCCTTCGACATCGCTGTAATCCAATGTAGCCCTAAACTGCATCAGGTTTTCATCCAGTTCTACATTTGCTGTTGCAGTTTGTTCGGACGCGTTCATGGGAACTTCTTGCGTGCCACTTAGTGTCAGCTCGAAGGTTTTAGTCGCTGAAAACTCAGGAGTCGGTGTTGGTGGCGGCGTTACTGTGTTGTTATCATCGCTATCACTACATGCCACCAGCAGCATTAGGCTAGCGCTTACTATAAACTTTTTCATTATACTCATCCTGTAGATTGGGTTAAAAAGGATGATTTAAATCACCCATTGCTAGACTTACGAAAGTCATTGCCTGAAAGTTCACCGTAATCACAATAAAATTTAATTTTATGCTTTTAGAATTGAGTTACCATACACTGCAAACCCACCATCAAGCGCCGTCAGGCGGCCTTCCGTTTGATTTCATTACTACTAGTTTAAGCTACAGCAAAGACTATAGTCGTATTCGAGTATATAGGCCAAATTGCAAACATAATGGTGGTAATAGCGGTAGGGCCCTGCCAATGATAGAGCAATAGATATCGAAGTGTGCGGATATAATTAAAAAAGCCCAGTCTGGGCAACTGGGCTTGTGATCCAAGGAGAAGTGTTTAATTAAAAGCTATAGCTGACGCTAAATTTGATGCTGCGAGGCATAATATAGCGACCATTTGGAGCATTTACATTGCGTGGGTCACCCTCGGTGATACCTTGCTCATCGGTGAGGTTATCCGCCGCCAATTGCAGTTTTACGCCTTCTGCTGGCTCGACTATCAAACCTAAGTCAAATTTTTCGTAGCCTTCAAGCGTAACGGTGTTTTCGTTGTTACCAAAACGGTCATCAACTGCCGAGAAGGTGCCGTAAACCGTAGCGAACATGCCTGCTATCTCAAAGTCATAGCTTGGAGTAACACGAATCTGCCAACTAGGCTGGCGCTGACTTTCATTGCCTTGATTATCAGGGCTTTCGGTGATTTCTGTGTCTTGTACGGTCGCGTTTAAATTAATAGACAACCCAGACTCATGGTTGTAGTTATAATCAAACTCGATACCTAAAGCTTCATTGGTTAAGACATCCGCGGGCTCACCTGGTCTGCGAACAAACGTATCACCCTTAACTTCATTGCTAAACAGAGTGGCAAAAAAGTCGGTGTTATCACCCATGTACTTAAAGCCCAGTTCCGCTTGCGTGATTTCTTTAATTAATGGCTCACCTGCTTTATAGGTGTCGAAGTTATCTCTGAAATCATCAAAGTAAGGCATTTTATAGCCTTTATTAAGACGAGCAAACACACCCATATCGTCGGCTAACTTGTAGTCAGCACCTAGGGTCCAAGAGGTTTTTCGAGCACTGTAGTCTACAGATTTATCAATGGTGCCATTGAGTTCTTCATCTACCGAATAATTTACTTCGTGGCGCTCAGAGCGCAGACCTAAGTCTAATGTTAGTTCGTCGGTTGCTCGGTAGCTTTGCGTGGTATAAAACGCTAAGGTTTTAGCATCGCCCGTGCTGTTGATGTCATAGTTCCAAGCACAGCCATCAACACTAGTGTTACACTCAATGCCATCAAGCATTTCGCCACCAGCTTCTAGCACGTAATAGGCTGCATTACCTAGACTCCACCAGTCTTTTGCTGAGGTTGAAGCGCTGTAGATACCATAAGCGCTATCCCACCTGTCGAAAGTTTTGCTAAATGCTAAATCATTGGTGAATGACTCGATGTCTTTTAATACGACCCAGCGGCCCATACTTTGCACATACGTATCACCTTCATACATAGTGCCTGTAACAGCGCCTTTTGCATCTAGCCCATTGTCAGCAACATCTTTAAGTCGTTCTGCGCTACCCGCAGGTACTAGACCATAGGTATTTGCCTCACCCTGTGTTAGGTTGAAGCGGTCAATTAAGTGCCAGCCATTCTTTAGTTCTAATTTGATGCTACCGCCAGAGATGTGACCTTTCCAGCCTCGGCCTTCACCTAAGTCAATTTCCATCGCCTCATCGCCTTCGGCATAGATAACGGCTTGACGGTTTAGGGTGCCCAGTTGCGTATACTCTGCATCAACGCCGCCTACGTTTAGAGGAGTTGGCAAGTACCAAGCGCCTGTATCATCAGTCTGGCGGGTATAAACATTGATCTCACCATTGTCCAATTCTTTGGTTAGGTTGATGGTGAATTGCTGGCCGCGCTCAGAAGTGAAACCAGCATCGCGAATACCTGATGAACGTTTGATATAGCCACCCACCATATAATACAAATCATCGCTTACTTCGCCACTTAGCACAGCGTCAAGACGCTGAAGACCATAGTCGCTGGTGGTATATTTGAACGTACCTTCGGTATCTTCACTACCGCGCTTTAGTTGAAAGTTAGTGGTTAAGCCTGGTTGGCCATTTGATACTACTGGGTTTGGACCGCCGCGTAGGGCTTCCATCATGCTAATAGTTTCATCTAAGCGAAAAATAGAAGAGTTTTCTAAAAAAGAAAGCGTTGGTGCAGGGTAAACGGGCGAACCTTGCAAACTCACGGTTAAGAATGGCGCATCGCCACCACCTGGGAAACCACGCACAAATACATTCGCACCAGACTCACCACCCGAGCTTTCAACCCAAATACCGGGAACCGCTTTAAGCAGATCAGCTGTGCTCTTAGGAGCAAGTTTGTCGATTTTTACCGCGTCAATGTTAGTTACAGCAAAGCCGGCGTCAATCTTTCTAACACCGCGCCCACCAGCGGTACCTGATACTACGATAGTTTCAACTTTTTGTTCTTTAGCTTGTTCGTCTTGTGCTATCGCTTGATTACTCAAAACCGCAGCAATGGCTGTAGCGAGCAACGAATATTGCTTGAGTTTGCGCATGGGAAAGCCCCTTTTGTTGTCATATGGTTCATATCATTATGTGCGCCACTCCCTAAAACTTAGCGCTGTAGTCTAAGTTTGCAACCCAGCATAAGGGAGTTTGAAATGGCGCTGAAATTAAAATAGAGGTTATTGCAAACGTTTGCAATAACTTTTATGCAACTTTTTGCACATACCTTCTTTTGCCTTAGGTAATAACCGATGTACATTTGCGGTATAATGCGAATTAATTCGTCGGTATTGCTCAGTAATATGCTAACTTCTCAATAAGTTAGTGATGCGGTGAGATTTAAATCAAAGAGGTTACAGTGGAGCAGAAGAAATTAAAGCTAGTGGATTTAGCAAAACTTGCTGGGGTATCAACCTCAACTGCATCACGGGCATTGAATAATAATCCGGTGATCAAACAAGCCACTCGTGATCATGTTCAGCAGCTTGCCAAAGAATACAACTTCACACTCAATACCGCTGCAAGTCGCCTAAGGTTACAAAAAACCAAAGTGATAGCGGTAGTCATAAATTTGGAAGCCAATACCGAACAGTCCATAGATGACCCTTTCTTGCTTAAAGTCGTAAGTGATATTAATCAAGCAGTTAACCGCCAAGGGTACGAGCTTCTATTGTCTAATTCCTACATGGCAGGCGATGATTGGTACGGCTATTTTATTGATGGGCGCCGAGCTGATGGTTTAATAGTTGTTGGTCAAGGTAAACAGCAAAGTCGTATTGAAAAGGCTGCAAAGCAGGGGGCGCCATTGGTTGTTTGGGGAGATCCCAAAACTCCAAGCGACTATCCGATAGTTGGCAGTGACAATTATTTAGGTGGTTTGCTGGCAACCGAGCACTTGATTGCGCGAGGCGCATCAAATTTATTGTTTTTAGGTGATCCGGGGCACGCGGAGATAAGTGAACGATATCGCGGGTTCAAAGCTGCGATTGAGCAAGCGAAAGGCGAGTGCCAACAGCAAACCGTTAAAATTGATATCACAAGCCATGCCGCATATGAGTCAATTAATCAATTACTTAGAACGGAAGGTCTCACCTTTGATGGTGTTTTTGCTTGTAGTGATATGGTCGCTTTGGGCGCACTTAAGGCACTAAAAGAGAGATATATCAGTGTGCCAAATGATGTGCGTTTGGTAGGGTTCGACGATATTGGTATGGCCGATGTCAGCCATCCTTCATTGACAACTATTAGGCAAAATACGCAGCTAGCCGCTAAAATGCTAGTAGTTAAACTATTGGCGCAGTTGAATAATGAAGTAGTTGATTCACAAGAAATTGATATTGAATTGCTATGTCGTCAATCAAGTTAGCAAAAGGGCTAGCTAAAAATTTGTGGCAAGAAATTAATTTGCAAACGATTGCAAATTAATTTTTGCAAGGCTAGACTTTGATTCATTCTATGTAAAAGAGTTCAGCTTATGACAGATGCAACAACTACTCTAACCAATGCATCAAGAGCACGTATCATACTGGCTATGATGGCCTGTTATTTTTTATTCGCGGTATTACTCAACAGTGTTGGAACCGTGATCTTGCAATCGATAAACAGTTTTTCAGTGAGTAAAACACAGGCTGCAAGTCTAGAAGGTTTTAAAGATCTCTCTATAGCTATTATGTCGTTCTTGGTGGCCTCGATGATCCCCCGTTTTGGCTACAAACTGGCGCTGTTAATGGCCTTGGCTGCGGTGATGCTAATATGTTTGGTCACACCGCAAATAGGGCAGTTTTACGCATTTAAAATATTATTTGCTGTTGTAGGCTGTGCTTTTGCGGTTGTTAAAATTAGTGTGTATGCCTTAGTTGGGCAGTTGAGTGACTCGCCGTCGTCTCACTCTGCGCTACTTAACACCATAGAAGGCATTTTTATGGTTGGCGTACTTAGTGGCTATTGGATTTTCAGCTTTTTTATAACGCCTGAAAGTGATGCTCTGAATTGGTTAAGCGTTTATTACATTCTCGCTTTGCTAAGTTTGGTTTGTATTTTAACTATTAGCCTGGCGCCAATTGCTAAGCAAACATTACCCTCAGGGAGTAGCGTAGTCGGTGAGTTCACCGCAATGTTGAAACTTAGCTTTCAACCTTTGGTGCTGGTTTTTATCATTTCTGCATTTTTGTATGTTTTGATAGAGCAGGGCGTAGGCACTTGGCTACCCACTTTTAACAATGAAATTCTACATTTGCCAGTGGATGTAAGTGTTCAGTTGACGAGCATATTTGCGGCAAGTTTAGCGGTAGGGCGTCTACTTGCGGGACAAATCCTAAAACACCTTCATTGGTATGTACTACTAAATATCTGTTTGATAGCAATGGGAGGATTAATTTTATTAACCTTGCCGCTGACTCAAGGAGTTTCACAACAAACAGTCAGTTCAGTGTTTGATGCGCCTTTGGCGGCTTACTTGATGCCCATGATAGGACTACTTATGGCACCTATCTATCCGGTGTTGAATTCGGTTATTTTAAGTAGCTTAGAGAAACATCAACATGCCTCAATGACTGGAATGATTGTCATCTTTTCTGCGCTTGGTGGTACCACAGGCTCCATTCTAACGGGTTATATTTTTCAGCACTTCAGTGGTCAGCACGCATTCTATAGTGCCCTCGTGCCACTGTGTTTGCTAGTAATTTCACTGTTTCTATTTAAACAGCGTAGTACTTCTGCGCATCCTATTGCTGCCTAAGAGGTTTTCATGAAATTCGAATATTGCACCTTGTTTAAAGATGTGCAGCTAAGCGGTATTTTTGCTGATAGCAAGGTATTCGCGGATGCCATTCCAAAAACTAGCTGGGAAAGTGCGCAACAAGCGTATGAGCAGCATGACTTGCCTATGGACAATGAGGCTTTGAAGTGTTTTGTAGATACACATTTTACCTTTGCGGCACAGCCTGAATTACAAGCACTTGGTGAGGTTGGCTCGGTTGCGGATTACATTGAGACATTATGGTCAAAGCTACAGCGCAAAGCCTTTCACAGTACCAATAATTCATTGCTAACTCTTGATAATGACTATGTGGTTCCTGGTGGCCGATTCAATGAAATCTACTATTGGGATAGCTACTTTACTGCACTTGGATTGGAAGATAGTGGCAATATTTCTCTCATTGAGGCTATGGTAGAGAACTTTGTCAGTCTGATTGAGCGTTACGGGTGTGTGCCAAATGGCAATAGAATTTACTACACCAGCCGTTCTCAACCACCCGTGTTGGCACTGATGGTAAGATTGCTGCTGCCGTATAAAAAGTCCGATATTAAATGGCTCAAGCGTATGGTTGAAGCAATGCAACAAGAGCATGATTTTTGGCATCAAGGCGAAGGGCAGTTAGAGCATAGTAATAGCGTGCATCGTCGTGTGGTAAGGCTGTTTAACGGAATGCAGCTTAATCGTTATTGGGATGATAAACCAGAACCAAGGCCAGAGTCTTATGCTGAAGATATTTGTGACGCGAATAAATTACCTCCGTCACAGCGTGAATCATTTTTCCGAAATATTAGGGCTGCGTGTGAGTCAGGCTGGGACTTTAGTGCACGGTGGTTAGACGATCCAGCAAGTTTGCTGAGTATTAACACCACAAACCGAGTTCCCGTTGACCTAAACGCTTTACTTTATTTGTTGGAAGACATATTAGCTCAGTGTTTAACAATGTTGAGTGAAAACACACGCTCAGCTGCTTTCAAAAAAAGAGCAAGGCTGCGTAAAAACGCTATAGAGCAGTTACTATGGAGCGATGAACTCAATTGGTTTTGCGACTATGACTTGACTCATAATAAACCCTCAAAAGTATTGAGTTTGGCTGGATGTGTGCCGCTTTATGCAGGCATTGCAAGTTCTCAACAGGCACAGTTGATTGGCGAAAAACTCAGTCATGAGTTTTTACACCAAGGCGGTTTGGTTAGTTGTCTAAGTAAAACTTCTCAGCAATGGGATAGCCCTAATGGTTGGGCCCCATTGCACTGGTTTGCGATAAAAGGGTTGCGGGATTACGGCCAATTTGAGTTGGCACAAGACATTGCCATGCGTTGGCTAAATATGGTGAAACAGGATTTTGCCACTCGCCACTGTTTGTTGGAAAAATATAATGTATGTGAGCCTAAAAAAACGGCGGGTGGTGGTGAGTATCAAGTACAACAGGGCTTTGGCTGGACAAATGGGGTTACGAGCCGCTTACAAACGCTTTATGATGAGGCTTGAGCGATTGTTCGCTACCCCTCTTTAACAAAGCATTGAACGTCAAATATGCGCAAATTCATAAGCCAAGTCTATAATGTGCTTTAATGTCCTTTATGCGGAGATGCATATGAACCGTTCTTTGCTTTTGTTGTGTTCCCTTTTCGTTTCAATCACCAGTTACGCCAACAGTTGGCAGTGGCACACCAATCACGTACATTCAAAAGGTGAAGCTAAATCGTCTATAGCGCAGTACTATAGCTTGAATCACCAAAAGGTGACCAGTGACTTAATGGCGCTGGCCGAAAGTGGTGTCAGCATGACCGTAGCATTGCCCGATGGTAACGCTGGGCTGATTGAATATGTCATACGCTATGACCCAATTATGGCCCCTGCGCTGGCACAAAAATACCCCATGATCCGCAGTTTTTCAGGGCATCAAGTGGGCGCTGCACACAATACTGGTCGTTTTGATATTGGCCCAAATGGCTTTTATGCTTTCTATCAGACCAAAGACCGTGTTTTGTACATCGACCCAAGCTACGGTAACTACAAAGTTTATGAAAAGGGCAACCGTGATGCGCCTTGGCATGATGAAGTCGTAGCGTTGGCACAAAGGGATATGCCGTTAGGTGCTCTGCAACAAAGAGGGCCGCTTATTGGTAATGGTGGCGCGGTAGAAGTGGTAACGTATCGATTAGCTGTCACCACTAGCGATGAATATACCAGCTACTTTGGTGGCAAGACCGAGGCTCTAAATGGCATAGTGACGACGATTAACCGAGTCAATCAAATATATCAAACAGATATCGCTGTTCGACTTGAGTTAGTGGCAAATAATGACGCACTGATCTTTACCGAGAATGACCCATACGACAATGGTGAATTAGATGATACGCTTTCCGAAGTACAGGATCAGATAGATACCATTATTGGTTCAAGTAACTACGATGTTGGACATTTGATGGCAACCTCAGGCGCTGGCCTCGCAGCTTTGGGCGTTATTTGCGATGACAGCGGCAAAGCTATGGGCATGACGGGCATTGGCACACCAGAGGGAGATGCATTCGATGTGGATTATGTCGCCCACGAACTAGGCCACCAATTTGGCGCAAATCATACCTATAATGGCTCCGAAGGGTCGTGTTCGACTCGTGTTGGTAACGCAGCGTATGAGCCGGGTAGCGGCATTACTATTATGGCTTATGCTGGGATCTGTGGATCTGAGAATTTGGCCTCAAACTCTATTGCTATGTTCCATTCCTACAGCATTGATGAGATACATACTCATCTTACGCAAGGCTTTGGTGCAACTTGCGGCTCGTTACAGGATGATGGTAATAAAGCCCCAGTGGCTGACGCTAACGCGGATCATGTGATCCCTATAAATACACCTTTTATGCTAACAGGTTCAGCAACGGATGCGAATAGCAATGACACTTTGACTTATTCTTGGGAACAATTGGACTTAGGCACACCGACGTCAAGTTCTGAAGATTTAAAAGATAATGGCGAGGGGCCGATGTTTAGGCCTTATCTGCCTAGCACTTCCCCTACGAGGTACTTTCCGTTATTGGCTGATGTAATTTCTGGACAAATTACTAAGGGTGATGGCTATCCTACCACTGACAGAACAATGACATTTAGATTGGTTGTTCGCGATGGAAATGGTGGTGTTAGTTTCGATACGGCAAGTGTGACGACGGTTTCTTCGGCTGGCCCTTTTGCTATCACCGCGCCAGATCAAAGTAGTGCTGCTAATGAAGATAATCAAATTACAGTGAGCTGGAATGTTGCAGGAACTAACCAAGCTCCAGTTTCATGTAGTAATGTAGATATTATGCAGACCAATAGTGATGCCTCACAGAGTCAGTTGCTGTTATCAGGCACACTTAATGATGGTCAGCAGCAAGTTACTTTGATTGGTAGCCAAAACAACAAAGCGCGGGTGATGGTCAAGTGTGCCTCCAGCGTTTTTTATGCGCTATCCGAAGAGTTTGATTTGGCCTCGGGGCTGGCTGTGACGTCTCAGCAAACCATCTCCACGGCAGAAGACACTAGTGTCACTATAGAGGCATCACAGTTTAGTGTTGCTAATCAACAAGCTGGTTCTCAGTTAGTATTGAGCGTGATTGCTGGCACGGATTATACCTTCTCTGATAATACCATTATGCCCGCAGCAGATTATAACGGTGAACTTACAGTAAATATTACGCTAAGTGATGGCACAAGCACCACAAGCTACCCTGCAAAGATACAAGTAACTCCAGTTAACGATGCGCCCGAAGTACTTACTCAAGTGGCGTTGACAATGAACGAAGATGAAACGATTACACTGGGCGTACCTCAGTTTGAAGTGGTAGATGTAGATAGCACTGAATTTACGCTTTCAGTACTTGCTGGGGAGCAGTATAGTTTTAACGCTAATGTGGTTACACCTGATGCTAACTTTAATGGTTTATTAGAAGTACCTATCACAATTAGTGATGCGCAAGGTGCCAGCGCCAACTTTACAACGCAAATAACGGTGACAGCGGTCAATGATTCACCGGTAGCGGTTGATGATTCTGTTACTGCAACTCAAGGCGTGCAAACAACCATAGATGTGCTAGCAAATGATACCGATGTTGATGGTGATACGTTAACTTTAGTAGAACTGGTATATGAAGGAACAGGTACAGCAACAGTTTCTGGCAATACCATTACGTATCAATCTGCAAGTAGCTTTACGGGTCAGGAGGCGATTGTCTATTCGCTGAGTGATGGAAACGGAGCATCAGCAGAGGCCACGGTTACAGTCAATGTGCAGACTCCTCCACCAGTTAGTAACTTAGATGATGGTGGTAGTGGCAGCTTCGGGCATGGGTTATATGCTTTACTTTTGGGCCTGCTTTGCAGAAGAGTGAAATGGAGCTCCAAGAATGCGTAGTTTGTGTATGTCACTATTAATATGCGCTCTAATGCTCGGCTGTGAAATGATCCAAACGGCTTCTAACAGCGGATCTGAAGTACCACTTGTCAATGCTGACAGGAGTATGGATTGGTTTATGGCGCACTCATTAGAGCAGGTGCTTGAAGCCCATGAAGCAAAGCAAAGTTTTGGTTTAATTGCTCTGAACAGGCGTGGCTACTTCTATCCTAAAGTGGGTATGGCACGAAAGCCTTTACCACTCAAAGAAGGGTGTCAGACTTGGCTGCTGTCAGCATCAAATGATGTTATTAAAAATGACAGCCAGCGCGAGCAGATGGCAAACTTGCAGTCGTTCGCAGCAAAATTCAACATCGCAATGGAGTCTAAGTGCTTACCATAGCCCACGAGTTATGACGAAAAAAGCCAGTGAGTGAACCCTCTGGCTTTTTTGTTGCAGATATAAAGATAATCTCTTTGTACCTATTGTAAACATGTGGTTATAATTCCACCTTTGTACCGCAATAGGTATTGTTATTGTTCCTAGGAGTTTTAAATGGACTTAGAGTCTAGAGAAGTAGTTGAAAACAGGGCTTCACAAACACAAAAGCACGAAGTGCAATTTACTGGCGATACGCGCAGTTACTTCAGCATTTGGATAGTCAATATTCTATTTACGATTGCCACGCTGGGTATTTATTCGGCGTGGGCCACGGTAAGAAACAAGCAGTATTTTTTTGGCCATACCTTGATTAATGGTCATAGGTTTGATTATCTGGCAACACCGCTGCAAATCTTGAAAGGCAGGCTGCTGGCTATAGCTTGTTTCGCTTTGTACGTTGTATCTAGTACCTATTTCTCAGTGATTGCATTACTACTTATCGTGGTTTGGTGTATCGCGTTACCATGGATAATCAATCAAGGGTTACGTTTTAACTTGAGAATGACACGTTATCGTAATGTTCAGTTCTCATTTAAAGGTCGATACAAAGATGCTTTTGTTAATTTTGTATTGTTGCCAGTGCTGAGTATTTTCACTTTGTATCTATTGCTGCCATGGGTACTCAAACGCATTGATAGCTATATCCACAACAATATTCACTATGGTGATAAAAAGTTAAATACTCAGCTATCTACAAGAGAATACTATTCGATTGCTTTTGCCTGCTTCTGTATGTCTATTGGGATCGGGATTGTAGTTGCTATTTTGGCAATGGTTACTGGAGCTAGTTTCTCTGAAAGCCCGCAAATTATTACGGGTATCGTGCTGTTAATGCAGCTCAGTTTGGTTATGATAGTGACATCAGCCTATCAAGCAATGGTGCGGAATCACGTCTATAACAATAGCCATATCGAAGGCGTAGCGGAATTTGAATCGGGTCTTGAACCTGTTGATTACGTTATACTTAATGTGACCAATGTGTTAGCAATTGTGTTCACGCTAGGGTTAGCTTTTCCTTGGGCTAAAGTGCGTAAGGCTAAAATGTTAGCGGCTGCTACAGTTGTGCATCTTCATCCAGAAGCAGAGCAGGTAGTTAACGTTCAGCAAGCCAATCAGTCGTCGTTTGCTGAAGAAGCTGCGAACGTTTTCGATGTTGATATTTCATTAACTTAATATGCAGGAAATTACGGGAAAACTATATAGCGCTGGCTGCAATGTCAGCGCAGACTACACTTTGCACTGTAGTAATGGGCAAATGACGCTTATCAATGATGATGGTACTAAGCTGCTTGCACCTTTGACAGACATTCAACTCGGTGTGGCAATATCGGGGCAAGCACAAGATATTACTCTGCCTGATGGTAGCCGTTTCTTGCCTGATGACGTCAATTTTCGTCTAAAGTCTGACTTTGATTCAGGGTTTATTGAACGCTGCGAAAAGCACAAGGCTTTGGTGCTCTCATCCATTGTGTTGTGTCCATTGCTCATATATTTGTTGTTTTTCGTTGTGGTGCCAAATGTTGCAGCCAGTGCAGTCACTTTGTTGCCCGATGGTGTTGCAAAAACAACGGGTGAACAGTCAATGCTGCTAATAGAAAAAGTAGCACTGGAACCCACTGAACTAGATATAGCGCAACAGACAGAAATTAATATTCTGTGGCAGAATTCATTAGCGCAACTGAGGCTGAGTAATGAAAAATACCGCTTAGGATTTTATCGCTCTGATTTTTTCGGTGCGAATGCCTTTGCGCTCCCCCATGGACAGATTGTCGTAACCGATGCGCTGGTCACAAAGCTTGCGCAACACCCTGAGGCACTCAGAGCGGTGTTATTGCATGAAATTGGGCATGTTGAGCATCAGCATAGTATGAGAATTGCCGCGCAATCGGTCGCTTCAACTGTGGCGCTTGCAGTGATATTTGGTGATCTACAAGGTATTGCTGAGCTAACTTTGGGTGTAGGCAGTGCGATAATGCAGCAACAGTTTTCACAAGATATGGAACGCCAAGCAGATGATTATGCACTACACAATCTTGAGACTTATGGTTATAAAGCCGCAGACTTTGCAACTGCATTAAAGTTGATATCGCACGAAAGACAAAGTGAGCAAAATGATTGGTCAAAGTATTTATCTACCCATCCACAGGTTGAAACTCGTATCCAACGAGCGATGAATTATCAAAACTCAAAGTAAAGGGACGCAATGCGTCCCTTGTTACAAGGCTTTTTTGGGGGGCAATGCCACGTTAGCAAAGATAAGGCCCGCAACCAGAGACATAAAGATTAGGAATGTTTGTTGTCCGATATGATCCGCATGAATAAAGCTTTGCCCTTCAATGAGCGAGTTAAGACCGATGTAGGTTTTTGAACCTGGCACCAGCACAATCAAACCTTGCATGGCTACAATTGAGGCCGGGGCATCGACGATACGGTTGAATAGGTTACTAAATACCCCTACTGCAAATGCGCCAACGAACGCACCAATAGAATAGTCAAAGTATACCGCAGCACTGATACTGGCAGCGTATGCGATAAAACCAGAAGCAATTGACCAACTAGCGTGCTTTAGTTTGGTCCTGAAAATGATGATCAAGCTAGTACACAGCAATAGAATGGCCAGCCAAGCGGTCCACTTTGGTAATGGATCTGGCTGTACAAAGTCTGTTGTGCCAAATAGATAAAATCCAATACTAATGCCTAAAAACGCACCAAAATAAAGTTTGAACAACAACATTAGCGAGTCCATAACCCTTGCTGTACCAGATACTAAGTGGCGCGAAGAGAGCTCTGCAAATGCCAATGCCAATGCTAGACCTGGGATAAATACAATGATGGCTGATAAAATGACTAACCGAATATTAATACTTGGGTCGACATAACTGCTAACCGCACACGCACCGATAGCCGCTACAATTGCGACCAGTGGTTCAAGCATGTGTGTCACACGTTTTGAACGGCCTGACCAAAGTACAAATAGAAAAACCAAAACTGAGAACACGCCTGACCAAAGTACATCATTCCAACTCGTGCCCATCAACATTGCAAACGCAGCGCCAGATACTGAAAATGCAAAGCCAGTCAGTAATTTGCTGTATGGTGCTTTTTGTTTGCTGATGGTATCCAGATCAGCATCAGCTTGCTCGATAGTGAGTTGGCCTGTGAGTACTTTGCTCACCACATCGTCAGTATCTGCTAACGAACCTAAATCGTGATCGCCAGGGTCCACACGTGCGACATGGGTATATTCTTCTTCATGTCCTTCTGTCCAGATTACGAATGTTACCGACGTAGGAGACATAACAAATGATGATTTTAAACCCAAGTGTGTTGCCACTTCCATGAGGTGTGCTTCGAGCCGATAAGCGGGCGTGCCGTATTTGTGCAACATTTTTCCAAGTTTAACAATAAACTTGCGTTTTTGGGTAAAGGTAGCTGTGTTCAACTGCGTGAAACCTAAAATAAAAGAATGACAATACACATATCAGACAAAAGTATTATTTTTGGTGATAAATGTAGCGATTGGAGTTGCTGCGCATTCTAATCGCTTTCATTGCAAAGTCTAGGCTATTTAACGATTTTTATTGACATTTTTTGCTTCAATCCATTGCGCCATGTATTGCGTGCTACGCATGGTATGATGCTTGAGCATTTGGCCCGTGAAATTAGCCTGCCTATGCTGCTCTAAATTTTTGCTTATATTATTAATTTTGTTGATTAACAAGCTCTCTAGTTGTTCTTTTTGGTACACGCGAGAGAGGATAGTCTGTGCGCAACCTTGCGCCTGTTCGTAGGCTTGTTTATCGCAATAAAGATCGACTGCTGCATCGGCAAATTGTTGCGCTTCGTTGGCTATTGCTCCGGGCCAAGGTAAATCTAGGTGCATACCTTCCGCACCAATTGAAGTGGTGATACTGGGCGTTTGTGTGATCATCGCTTCGAGTAACTTTCCCTTTATACCAGCGCCAAACCTCAGAGGAGCAAGACAAAGGCGGCTATTTTTCATTACCTCAAGTGCATCTTCAGCCCAACCTTTGATAAGGAAGCCTGTTTTAGGGTTGTGTAGTGCCGTTGCTTTAGGTGGCGGATATGAGCCGTAAATGTGTAGTTCGGCTTTTGGTAACTGTTTACGTATAAGCGGCCATATTTGTTGTAAATATAATACGGCATCCCAATTAGGAGCATGACGAAAGTTACCTATGGTCATAAAATGCTGGCGTTGCTCAAACTCAGGCGTGTCTGTTGGTAGGTTGTTAAGGTCAACCATAAAAGGTAAGTAATGTAACAGTGAGTTGTCTATCTTATAAGTATCGGCCAGCAACGTCATTTCAAAGCTTGAGATGATTAGGCTGAGGTCACAACGTAAGATCGCCGCCATTTCTCGTTTAGCTAAATCTGAGTGTAAGTCGTTGAGTGTTAATTCACGCTGAGCTTTATACGCTTCATGGCGGGCGTTTCGTAAACACTGTAGATCTTCGGTGTCTAATATCTTTAGTGCATAGGGGGCAAATTTATCGACTCGCCAGCCGAATTGTTCTTCCATCATAAAACGGTCAAACATAACGATATCAGGTTGTAATGCTTGAATATACTCATCAAAACTACTGCAATTGAGCGCAATACTTTTACTGGTTATGCCTTCTTGCGCTAAATCGACCATATGCTCTGTAACTTGTGCTGGGCTTGCAAATTCTACTTGCCATTGTTGCGCTTTAAAAAAGCGAAGTAGTGACATCATATGGCTGCCCGCAGCCGAAGAATTAGGTTCTGGCCAAACATAGCCGATGATTAAAACTTGTTTACTCACAAAGATGATTCTCTTAGTTGAAGTGACACATCAACCAGTGTACGAACCGCTGGTTGTGATTGTTCTAGTAACTCTGAAAGTGCCTGGCAGGTGCGTTTGCCAATTTCATGGGTATCAATAGATACAGATGACAGTGATGGTTGTATGAGGCGTGAGTCCTCTAAATCTTCGAAGCCGATTATTTTTATATCTTTGCCAGGTTCCAAACCTTGCTGACGCATGGCATCCATAGCGCCGAATGCTATCATATCGCTTGAACAGACAATAGCTTTGGTACTAGGTGCACTTTGCATGAGTTGTGTAAAAGCATCAATCCCCCCTTGGCGGCTTGTTGGGGCTTCTATAATTGGTAATATTCGGTTGATGTCGTGCCGCTCAAGTGCGGACGTAAACCCAGCTACTCGTTCATGGTGATTGGAAATATTTACAGTGCCTCCCAAAAAAGCCAACTCAGTGATCCCTTGCTCTAACATATGGCAGGTTGCGAGGTACGTACCTTTTTTATAATCAGGTAAAATACAAGGTGCGCTGCAGTAGTCGACCTCTCGCATGATGTTGATCACAGGAAACCCGGCATGGATCAGTTGTTCCTGCCATTTTCGGTCGGTATTAGGCGCAGGACACATAATAAATGCACAGACATTATACTCTTTTAGGGTATTGACGATTTGTGTTTGACGCTCAGCGCTTTCAGCTGTATTTACCAGCATTGGCACCATACCTAACCCGTAAATATAGGACTCTAAAGCGACAGCTAACTTAGCAGAGTAAGGGTTTGTAAGGTCATTGATAACTAGCGCAACCAAGTTAGAGCGTTTACTGCGAAGGGCGGCCGCGTCACGGTTGTATACGTAACCTAGTTGTTCAATTGCATCAAGTACTCGCTGTTTACTTTTATTGCTTACCTTATCACTTTGTGTAAGTACCAGCGATACTGTGGATTTAGACACGCCTGCTGCGGCCGCAACGTCCCAAATCGTAACTTTTTCGGGCTTGGTAGTTTTAGTCATGGTTGCTCATATTGCCAAGCAGGCGGCGTTGAAATGTGGAAGTGGTGGCTATTTTAGCGTAAATTGGCGAGTCACAAAAGCGTAAGCTTTGGCGAAAATTGACTGATATGGCTGAATTTTCGAATAATTAAGTATATGATGCTCGGTTGAATGCATAGGGTAGGATGGAAATAAAATGAAGCGTTTATTTATAGGATTAGTAATTTTTATAATGGCGCCAATCTTTGGTGCGGTTGCACAGCAACAAGGGTACCAAGTACCTTCTCCTGCGCTGGCAAAACTAGTGGATGCAAAATTACTTCCTTCGAGTTTACTTAGTCATGATGGTAAATGGTTGGCATTGTTGGAACGTAAAAGGGTTCTAACACTGGATGAACTGACACTATCAGAAAAAGCACTGGCGGGTATTAAGTTTAATCCAAAAACTTTTATGCGTGAGTCTCGTCGTACCTACTTATCATTAGAGTTTAAACATGTCGATACCGGTTCTGTGGTACGTCCTCAGGGGATCCCAGCTGATGCTGTGCTGCGCTCAGTGCAGTGGTCGCCAGATAGTCGATACCTGAGCTTTATTGTTGAACAAGAAGCTGATGCTACATTGTGGGTTTACGACATAAAAGAGCGCTTGGCTCGCCAGCTCACCGAATCAACACTCAATGGTGTGGTGACTGCAACCCCTTATTACTGGTTACCTGATAGCCATGCTATTGTGGTTAATTTTGCGGTTAATCATGGTCAACCAACGCTAAAACCAAAAGCACAGTCTGTTGTGCCTATCGTCCAACAAAGTAGTGGCGAAAAAGCCCCTGCTAGAACTTATCAAAATCTACTTAAAACGCCATTTGATGAAGCAGAATTCAAATTTTACGCGCAAGGGCAATTGGCAAAGGTACCACTGAATGGACCAATTAAAGGTATAGGCAAGCCTACTTTGATGAAATCGTTTGCTGTATCGCCAGATTCAACGAGTCTCATTGTGGGTATGATAGATGAACCATTTTCTTATCAAGTACCTTATCAGCGATTTGCCAGTGTTTGGCAAGTTTGGGGTATGACGGGCTACCCTTTGTATGAGCTTGCAAGGCAGTCTTTAGCTGAGAATATACCTAAGGGTTTTGATAGCGTTCGCACAGGGCCACGAGAGTTTCAGTGGCGTGCTGATCAAGGGGCAACAGTAATGTGGGCGGAGGCGCAAGATGGTGGCAATATGAAACAAGATGTGCCACATCATGATTATCTGTATACCATTAGTGCACCATTTAAACGTGAACCCGAGTTATTTGCCAAGGTTGAGCGTCGTTTCTCTTCTATAGAATGGGCTGATGATGAAGTTGCTTTGCTCAGTGAATGGCGTTTTAGTGACCGAAGCATACGTACCTCTGTCATTGCCCCAAGAGCGGCTGATCAAAACCGAGTAATATTCTCTGAGCGCAGTTATAACGATGCGTACAAAAACCCTGGTCAGTTTGTGTACACGCGCAGTGACTTGGGGTCAAGAGTATTAAAGCTCATAGGTGGGCGTTATCTGTTCTTGCATGGTGATGGTGCGTCAAAGGCGGGTAATCAACCTTTCTTAGACCGTTACGATGTAAAAACCAATAGCTCGACGCGTATTTGGCAATCACAAGCCCCTTATTATGAACGCGTAAAAGGCCTATTGGATGACGAGGGTATGCGATTTGTTACAGTTAGAGAGTCACAAACTGAGCAACCTAACTTTTTCATTCGCGATTTAAATTTTGATACTTTAACGCAGCTTACCCGTTACGAGCACCCCTATCCAGAATTCAATGGCGTGACCAAAGAGCAAGTAAAATATACTAGAGATGACGGCGTTGAGTTGACAGGGAACCTTTACCTACCTGCAAATTATGATGTGACTCAGGGGCCACTGCCTGTTTTGATGTGGGCGTACCCACTTGAATATAAAGATAAAAGTGTAGCTTCTCAGGTGCGTGAGTCACCCTATGAATTCCCTTATTTTGGCTATTGGGGGCCGATGCCTTACTTAGCCAAAGGTATAGCTGTATTTGACGACCCTAAAATGCCAATTGTAGGCGAGGGTAATGCATTGCCCAATGATAATTTTAGAAAACAGCTAGTCGCAAGTGCCAAAGCTGCGGTTGATGTATTGGTTACCAAAGGGGTGGCTGATGCGGATAAAATAGCCATAGCTGGGCATTCATATGGCGCGTTTATGGTCGCGAACTTACTAGCCCATTCTGATTTATTTGTTGCAGGTATTGCGCGCAGTGGCGCATACAATCGCAGTTTGACACCGTTTGGTTTTCAAGGCGAAGAGCGTGATTTTTGGGAAGCTCAGGACGTGTACGCGAGTATGTCTCCGTTTTTCCATGCAGAGAAAATTAATGAGCCTATGTTGATGATCCACGGCGATAAAGATCCCAATTCGGGCACCTTCCCAATGCAGTCAGAGCGTATGTATGCAGCACTCAAAGGGTTAGGTAAGCAAGCACGATTAGTGATGCTTCCCAATGAAGGGCACGGTTATCGTGCACGTGAAAGTATCCTGCATGTTTTGTGGGAACAGGAGCAGTGGTTAGACACGTATCTGTTTCCAAAGCCCCCTGCTTTTGAGGAAGGTACAAAAGGTGAACAACAGCCTGACAACCTTGTCTCAGGTGATGATGACACCACTGTTGAGCCCGTTCATTAATCTATGTATTGCAAACGGCTGATTCACAAAGTTTATACAGTGCTGGCGGTTGCGTCAGCTCTGTTTTTGTGTGGTTGGCTGTTAGTACTTGCACCGCTAGATAGCAGCGAGTTACGAGGAAATACATTCGTAGTGGATACCGCTGTATTCCAGCTCGAAGGAAAAGCACAAAAAAGCCAAGCGCAACCAAGGGCTCTCAGCCAAGCACAGCAATTTTTGCATGTATACCAAAGTATGCCTCAAGCGATTTTGTTATTCGTTTTTGCTTTGCTTTGTGTCAGTTGTATTGCGTATTTGCCAAGACTTTTTTTGTCCTTGATACCCTGGTACTGTCGGTGCCAATCTCTCGCCAAGCTGCGCTTTTCACTGTGGCGTAATAACAATATACTCAAAAGACACACCAGCCATTCTTTATCCCTTTAGTTTGTAATTTAACTTTTTGAATTATTTATAAATTAAAGGAAAAGTCATGAATACAAAATACAATTTTCTTAACCGCGTGCTGAGCGTTTTTTGCTTGGTGATATGTTTATTTAGTGACGCGAATGCAAGTTTAGACGAAGCCATTAGCGCGCAACAACGCGTCCAGACGATTCATTTGCTCAGCAATCAAATTGAGCAAGGTTATGTGTTGCCCAAAGTGGCCAATCAGGTTGTGTCAGCATTGTTCGACTTAGAAGCGAACGGCCAATTTAACCATATTACTACGCGTGCGCAGTTTATCGATGAAGTGGGACAACAGCTGCGCATTCTAAGTAAAGATGGTCATCTTGGTCTTGTATCGATGCGACCTGATAAAGTGGTTACTCATATCCTACAAGAGTCTGATGAGAAGCGGATAAATAACTTTGCTTTTGAGCAGGCCAAAGTGCTAAGTGGCAATGTTGGCTACTTAAAATTCAATAAATTTCATCCCGACGAGCGCGCCAAACAAGTGGCTACACATGCGCTCAACTTCTTGAGTCATACTTTTCACCTGATTATCGACTTAAGAGAGTGCACCGGTGGGTCTATGGAATTGGTGGCACATTTGATCAGTCATTTTGTGAAGGATAACACGCATTTGTGGGATATTCATACAAGAGATGGGTTTAGTCATCGGGTCGATAGCTATTCGGTTGAGGTTCACAAGAACCTAAAAACTATTCCGATTACCATTTTAACAAGCAGTAAAGTGATCAGTGCCGCTGAGTTTTTCACCTACACATTGAAACATTTAGGTAGAGCGCGTGTTATTGGTGAACAAACAGAAGGACTGGCACATGGCACAGGAGTAAGAAAAATCAATGATTGGTTGGTGTTGAGGCTACCAATGTTGCGACCCCTCAACCCAAAAACAGGCTCTAATTGGGAGCAAGTGGGTGTTAAGCCTGATATTGCGGTGCCCAAAGAACAAGCGCTAGCTAGGGCACTTGCCAAGGAGTAATGGATTTGCGGTGGCGACCATCGTCACCGCATTTTAAGTTGGCAATTTAGGTTAACCTTTTGCTTGCGGGTTATTTTATAGCGTTAACAATAAAGCTTTAGTGTGCTTTGCTGCTAGACAGCGAGCTACCAACTGATGCAATGATCACCATAAAAATGGCCAGCCACTGCCAGATGCTCAGTAGTTCACCAAGGATCATGAGCCCTGCTAACGCAGCAATCGCCGGCTCTAGACTCATCATTATGCTAAACCCCTGTGCTGGCATGTTCCGCAGGGCAACCATCTCTAAGCTATAGGGGAGTGCACTTGAGAGTACCCCAATCATGATACCTAAAGGGATTAACTCCCAATTTAATAATGCAGCACCTTGAGACGCAACGCCCAGTGGCACGACTGCAATGGCCGCAACACTCATGCCTAAGGCGACGGTAGCGCCACCTGACCCTTGACTGCCAGTTTTCTTACCAAATAGAATATAACCAGCCCAACAGGCACCAGCTATCAGGGCCAGCAACACACCAATTGGGTCGAGTCCTTGTGCACTGCTCATATCGGGAAGTAGCAGTAAAATTCCCAGCAGAGCAAACAATACCCACACATAATCTCGTTTTCGCTTAGAAGCAAACAAAGCAACAGCCAAAGGCCCTGTGAATTCGAGCGCCACGCCAATGCCAAGCGGAATACGCTCAATCGCGTAATAAAACGTGATGTTCATGCCACCCAAACACAATCCATAGATCAAGATGGGCTTTTTGTTGGCGGGAATACATCGCCACGGCTGAAATACCAGACACAAAATGATCGCAGAGAAGCCTAAACGATACGCGGTTGTGCCTTCAGGTCCAACATGAGGAAATAATTGTTTTGCAATTGATGCGCCCGATTGAATGGTTATCATTGCAATCAGTAAACACAATACCGCAAACAAGAAATCTCGATTGGTTAGTTTCATTCAGCTTGATTCTCTCTCACACTTATTTTACGCAAGACGCCTAGTCTAAAGGCCTCAAGATAGCGCAGCAAGGTTTTTGTATACATTATTCATTGGTTTTACTGCTAAGTTTCTCTACATTTACATTAGGTAACTTTATTGCGATTTTCTAGTTACTAATGTTTCTAGATCAGGTCTTCATACGGAAGAAACCCAGCCCTTAAAAATCCCGGTTTGCTATGATGAGCGGTATGATGCCAAAAAACGTTGCCAATGCTGTTGATGCTTTAGCATAGTGCGGTGTTTTTTCGAATTGTAGTGAGCTTGTGTGTCCGCTTCGCTATGAAATGGGCCAGCTCTGCAAAAGCTACAATGATTGTCTTGCAAATAGTGTGGGACGTGGAGTTGCTGTTGCAATGTCAGGTTTTCTTTAGCGGAAAAAACGTAAGTAGTGCCACTGGTGTCTTTGACGTGTTTGTCTCTGTCTACATTGCGAATTTTATATCCGGGAAACTGTGAGATATCAAAAGGGTGTTGGCCTAAATAGTTCATTTTACTATTTAAGCTTAGAGTGCCTTCGAGATCCCACTCACAGTATGGTTTAACGTCTTTAGAGGTGATATAGCACAGCATAGGGCCTGTTGGGTCTAAAGCATAGCGATAAGCATTATCGAGAAATTGGCGTAATAGGCTACGATTTAGCGTATTGATTGAATATTGTTGCTGCTCAAAATCTGCTTGGTCGCTAAAGGCGGGTAGTAACGGAAACTGAAAGATAGCCAAATCATAGTGAGGTTGTGCTAGGCGTTGCCAACTATCGCGAGCGGTTACATCAAACTCGCTCAGATATGGAGTGTTAGATGCGTTCAGTAACTCTAACGCATGGTGCTGATATTTATCACGAATGGTTTTTTCGCTGTCATAGGTACTGGCGGTGAGTTGGCCTGCACCTAGGCGTGATTGAAGCGCATGTGAAAAACTTAAGTCGCCATCACCTACAGTGAGTATGCGCCATTGTGTATCTATAATCATAAAAAGAACATCAAAGTAAAAACGGCCGAGATTATAGCATTGCTGGTAATGAAAATCTTACAGGGATTTTAACACTACTAAAGAAAGCCTCAGGAGGGTTTAGCTTTACCACTGCGCGAACGGCTTGAGGTTCTAGATTTGTCTTTGTACATTTTGTTATCAGCCATTTGCAGTATCTTATCTGGCTCTTGATGTTTATCAGTCTCGGCTGTTCCTATGCTCACGTCTACCTGATATTCTACCAAAGAGGGGTTGATAAGAGTTCTCAGCTCTTTGCATTCTTCAGGACTGCGCTTGCTAAATGCCACAAACTCGTCGCCACCTAAGCGAAACACCGCTTCTTCATCAAAATGCTCTTTTAGGGCTCCAGCAAACTTTTCGAGTACTTCATCGCCTATATGATGTCCGTATGTATCATTCGCTTGTTTAAAGTTATCTAAGTCAAAATAATAAAGCCATTGGAACTGCTCGCTTAAATTTGAGAACTTTGCAAAACAGGCCTTGCGATTACCTATATGAGTCAGTGGATCGTGGTGGGCTTCGTAACGCAGCTTTTCTTCAAGTTGTTTACGACTTGCTATTTCTAAATTGAGTTTAGCTATGGTGACTTTTTTAGATGACAGCAGTACCAACATACCGTAACAAACAAGTACAAACCCTAAACTTTTCAAAGAGGTATCAAGGACTAAAACAGGAACGATGTCATGACCAATGAACTCATCAAAGATATCAAGCAATAACCCCAAACAATAAAAAGACCAGCCAAAAACTAGGGGTTTACTGCTTAACTGTGGTGCAACTAACGTAATGGCTGAGGCTGATAAGCAAAACCACAGCACCTCCTCAACTGAGCCAATATCTACGCTTGCTCTCGAAAAAACCCAAGCCAGCAGGGCAAGACCGAAAGCCCAAATCAGCGCAATGATTAGTTTTTGTATCATTTGTTACTCACACTTTGGCCTAGGTTCAGGCCTAGGATTGTCTTTTAAAGGTATAGCAGACTATTTAAATTCTTGTTAGCTCAATACTTTGAGCAATCATAAACAAATGACAAACAAATACCACTGACGTCAAAACATAGCGCATCCTGTGATAATCCTTGTGATATTGCTGCCAAGCAGGCATTCCACGTTCGAACAACAGCACCAAAGGAAAGCAGATAGCTAAATATATCAAGGCATTGGTTGCAGAGACGAACACCAGTAATGGGAAGGGGATCACGACCAGTACGGCCATCACCGCGTGAGTATAGGATTGCTCTCCTGCACGCCAAAGTGTTCCTGCCATAAACGCTAAAATACCCATGCTGTATAGGGAAAACGCCTCAATTGCTAATAAGGAAGAGCCAAGCAACAATGACCAAAATACACAGGCCAAAAAAGGAAGAACGCCATAATAGCCCAATTGAATATGATTTAAGAAAGGGTGCATGATTTCCTCAATAATAGGATTTTAAAACAGTGAACTTCTGCGAGTATAACGCAGCGTTGGCCGCGGTTATAATTTCTATGCAAAACAATCGATAAAAGATCACTTTGGCACCGCATAAACATAGTTTAATCTAAAAAACTGATTGAACTAATCCAAACAATCTATTTTATTTGATCACTCAACATCACTATCTTAGTAACCAAGCAAGGCGAGCTGAACAGCTTAGCTCGTCATCGACATTAAACAAAACTAAGAGAGTTAAATTATGACTACATCATTGATCAACACAAAAATTCAACCATTCAATGCAACGGCTTACCATAATGGCGATTTCGTTGCAGTGAGCGAAAAGGACTTACTTGGTAAATGGTCAATCGTATTTTTCTACCCAGCTGATTTTACCTTTGTTTGCCCTACAGAATTGGGTGATTTGGCTGATTACTATGCACAGTTGCAAGAAATGGGTGTTGAAGTGTATTCAGTGTCAACAGACACTCACTTTACTCACAAAGCTTGGCACGATGCATCTGAAACTATTAAGAAAATCCAATTCCCTATGATTGGTGACCCAACAGGGCGAATTACTCGTAACTTCGGTGTAATGATTGAAGATGAGGGGTTAGCACTGCGCGGCACATTCGTAATTAACCCTGAAGGCGAAATCAAAGTGATTGAAACACATGATTTAGGTATTGGTCGAAGCGCCAAAGAGCTAGTACGTAAAGTACAAGCGGCACAGTACATTGCTAGCCACGATGGTGAAGTATGCCCAGCTTCTTGGCAGCCAGGTGAAGAAACATTGGCACCTTCACTTGACCTAGTAGGCAAAATCTAAATAGAACGGGGTGGCAAACCCACCCCTGCTTTTTCAATTGCTGTGAGGATGACCAAGCATGTTAGACCAAAATATTAAAAATCAACTTTCAAGCCATTTCAGCGCCTTAAAAGATCCTGTTGAGCTGGTCATTGCACTCGATGACAGCAATAAAGCCAAAGAATTAGAGGCGTTAGCAACAGACTTAGCATCGCTAAGTGACCTAATCACTGTAACAAACAACCCTGATACCGAAGTACGCAGGCCAAGTATGACGCTCTATTCACCAAAGCGTGAGACACATATTCAGTTTGCGGGTGTGCCGATGGGTCATGAATTTACGTCATTGGTGCTGGCGGTGTTGCAAAGTGGCGGACATCCAACGAAGGCATCTCAAGATGAAATTGCTCAGATACAGGCGCTAGATATCGAACTGAATTTTGAAATGTACATTTCATTGAGCTGCCAAACCTGTCCACAGGTGGTTCAGGCGTTGAACTTAATGGCTGCACTTAATCCGTTAATCAAAACCACCATGATTGATGGCGCGTTATTTCAAGACGAAGTGAATGAGCGCAACGTATTAGCTGTACCTGCGGTTTACTTAAATGGTGAGCTATTCTCTCAAGGCGCAGTGACACTCACTGACATTCTTAATAAGGTGGATGTAAACGCTGCGGCTAAACAAGCGGCTAAGCTAAATGACAAAGAAGTGTTTGATGTACTGGTTGTTGGCGGTGGCCCTGCGGGGGCATCTGCGGCGGTGTATGCAGCTCGTAAAGGCTTAAACACGGGGGTGGTTGCTGAGCGCTTTGGGGGCCAAGTTGCTGACACCATGAGTATCGAAAACTTTATCTCCGTTAAAGCCACTGAAGGGCCGAAACTAGTGGCTCAACTAGAGGAACACGTCAAGCAATACGATGTGGATGTGATGGCAGGACAAAGGGCGGCTAACATTTATCGAGATCAGTTGCTTAATGTAGAGCTTGAGAGCGGCGCGACCCTTAAAGCCAAGTCAATTATTCTGGCCACAGGCGCACGTTGGAGAAATATGAATGTACCAGGTGAAACCGAATACAAAGGACGTGGTGTAGCATATTGCCCACACTGTGATGGTCCATTATTCAAAGGTAAACCTGTGGCCGTAATTGGTGGGGGTAATTCAGGTATTGAAGCGGCAATTGATTTGGCTAATATCGTTGAGCATGTCACCGTGCTGGAATTTGCTGATACATTGCGCGCAGATGAGGTGCTGATTAAAAAAGCCAATAGCTTGAGCAATATTACCATCATTAAAAATGCCCAAACCACAGAAGTGCTAGGAGATGGCAAACGTGTGACGGGGTTGCGTTACACAGACAGAGTGACACAGCAAAACCATGAGCTGGCACTCGCGGGAATTTTCGTGCAGATTGGTTTGGTGCCAAACACCGAGTTTTTAAAGGACTCACCGGTGACTCTAACCAAATTTGGTGAGATAGAAATTGATAACAAAGGGGCGACCTCGATGCCTGGGGTATATGGCGCGGGAGATGCAACCACTGAACCATTTAAGCAAATTATCATTGCTATGGGTTCAGGGGCAACAGCAAGCTTAGGTGCCTTTGATTATTTAATTCGCCACGCGCAACAAAATGATGAAGAGCGGGCAGCCTGATCATTGCAAGCCAGCCTGTTAGGTGGCTGGCAACACCCAGCAATGTAAAGCCACCTTAGGAGTTAAGGTGGCTTTTTTTGCTATGGCTATCGATCAATTAAAACAAAAACGCCAGAGCAAGCTCTGGCGTTTTATTTATAGATTAGAAATCTAGTAGCATCCTTTTAATAGGCTACCAAATTAATAAAAAGTTCCATTACGTTTCATTTTCTTTGGATGAAACACAGGTGTTAGCTAAGTACACTCTTACATTGTCTAAATTGCGTAGTTTTTCTTCATCTTCACAGGTAATTTTACTGTTGCGAATTTCAAGGTGCGTTAACTGAGATAGCTGCGTTATCGCCTCTATATCAAAAAATACGCTGTGATCTGTGATGATTAGCCTTTCCAATTGGGTAAGTTTTTTAAGTACGCTGAGATCCGATGCTGGTAATTTGCCTAATGTTAATTCAGTCAAGGTGGTTAGATTTGCCAGTTCAGTTATGTCAATTAAGTCTTTGAATCCTGAAAGTTGCAAAGAACGGATAGACTCATTTTTATCAAGGCCTTGCAAACTCGACAACATACTTTGCTGATTTTTTGCTTTCAACACTAACTGTGACACATTGGGCATTTGGCTAAGTGAAGGAAATGAAAGCACACTATTACCAATAACTGTGATATTCCTTAGATCGTGTAGGTTATTCAGCTTTTCACCATCGAATACATCGAAGTTAATGGTGAGACTCCGTAGCTCTGATAGCCCGCTCAACAAGGATGTATCGAAAGAAATGTATTTGTCAGCAAGGCCACTGAGTATTTCCAAATGTTCTAACTTTTTAAGATTCTGAATTACAGAGTAATCTGCGTTTACGGAGCCACTAATTGTTAATCTGTTTAGCTCTTGAGCATTACGGAGCGCCTCAAAAGTCGTTATGTCAGGATTACCCATTATCTCAAGCTCTATTAATTTCGTGTACTCACTTAAAAAATCAACTGAATCAATATCTAAGAAGCTAAGAATCATCCTTTCTACGTTCGTGAGGGGCTTTAATGCATCAGTGCCTGTCAATGAAAAGCCGGATAAATCTAATAAATTAATATTTTCACTTAAGGTAATATTGGACAAATCTAATTGTGTAGAGCCTCCTAAAATGAGCAGAGAAAGGTCACTCAGATGTCCAAGAAAGCTGAAATCTTCTACATTGGTACGGTACATTATAAGCGACTTGATATTAGCAAGGCTATTTAGCTGTGTATCTGGGCTGAGATCGACAAAGTATAGTCTCAGTGTTGAAAGCTTTTTAAGTGTTTCATTTGAGAAGTATACATCTTTATCGCTGTAATTCAGTTCTATTAGGTTAAGGCTTTTCAATTTATCGAAGTTGATGTCAGCGTATGATAACTGCTCAGACAGTACGAGCTCTTTTAATTGCTCGAGTTGCTCAAGTTGACTGATGATTACGTGTTTATCTGACTCTGGGCTCAGTGCTCTGAGTAGTTGTAGTTCTTCTAAAGTAGGGACATTTTTCAACTCTGAAATATCGGTAATTGATGCATCCGTAAGATTAAGTGCACGCAGGTCTGCGAAGTGCGAGAGTCCGGCTAGGGTACTTATTTTGTAACCATCGCACCACAATCTGCGTAAATGCGAATCTTTGTTGGCCGTACTGTGATGAGAGTTGTTAATACAGCTTAGTAAATGCTCATCTGCAATGTGCTCTGTATTAAGTGGTGGGTATGCCGTTACTTGTATGTCAAAAGTCGTGGTTGCTTTTATGCCTTGGCTGTTACTAACGGTAAGCTTTATGGAGACGGTGGCACTTTCATTGTCATCAAGACTGGGGGCGATAGCGGTTATTTGGTGAGTGTCAGCAGCTAATTCGTAAGTGTCACTGTCCAGTAACAGCATTAATGGACCTGCAGTTTGCTCCCATTTAAAGTTAAAGTTATTCACTTCTTGATCTTCGATTTCGGCAGTAATGCTAAAGTGGTGACGTTCATCAACAGAGGTAGGCACGTCATTGAGTTTGATGGCTATCTGAGGGTTGCTCGTTGAACCGCCTTGACTATCATTAGTTGATCCGTCTTGACTATCATTAGTTGATCCGCTTTGGCTACCATTAGTTGAATGGCTCTGTTGTGTTGTTTCTCCACCAGACCCTCCACAGGCCATTAAAGTTAGGGAAATCAAAATGACGAATACTTTTTGTAACATTCTTGTTCTTAATTTAGGTGTAAGTTGGGATGCAAATGTACCATAAATGTAAACGTTTAATGTGTGTTTTTGTCGTTAATTTGATCTTTGGAGTTTAAAAAAAGTTTAATTGATAACTTTCAAATTAATACTGTTTCTTAACATGAATAAAACTCGATTGCCTATCAGGGAAGTTAAATTTATGTTGTATTTTTAACCTAACTAAGGAACAAACAACATGTACAAGGCAGGTTTACTTTCGCTATTGCTGTCAAGCGCACTGGCTCACGGGGCTACGTTACCGGCGACTCATCACGCGATTGGTTATGAAGGCCGCACAGATAAGCACTATGACTCAGGTCAGGTCAATATTAACTGGCCGGGAACCAATTTTAAAACCCGACTTAAAGGCCGCAGTCTCTCTGTGACTATGGTGGGGTTAGGCAACCAGTTTGACGTATTGGTTGATGGCAAACTACATAAAAAGATCGTCACCGACTACAGCGGCCAGCCGCAAACCTACTCATTATTTCATCAACAAGATGTTGCCAATGTTGAAATCGAAGTGGTAAAACGCTCAGAAGACCCAGCCAATTTCAGCCAGATCCTGAGTTTTGAGGTAGATGGTGCAATAGACGGTGTTTGGCAGCAGCAAAAACACATTTTATATATCGGTGATTCCATCAGTGCGGGTTTTGGCAGTGAGTCAAATAAACGAGACTGCACATGGCCAGAAGTGGTTGAGAGCAGTAATGCACGACTGGCGTTTCCCTATGTGAGTGCGCAAATGCTCAATGCTAGTTTTACGCAATTGTCAGCATCGGGCCTTGGCCTTATTCGCAACTGGAGCGGTAATCAGCCACATCATAACTTACCTTATTACTACGACAAAGCAGGCGCGGTATTTGAAGATACCCGTAGTTTTGAAGATAAGTTTCCCAGCCTAATAGTGTTGGAAGTGGGCACTAATGATTTTAGCACCGACCCTCAAGCCCACGAACCTTGGGCTGATATTCAGGAGGTTAAACAAGCATGGGTTAAGCGCATGGTAGAATTTGTAACGACGTTACGTGGCCGTTATCCAAATCAGCCTATCTTGATGATGCCAAGGCCTGCTTATCCATATGACTTGATCATTCCCGCAACCAATCAAGCCATCGCATTACTGAATGAAAAAGGACAGGGAGAATTATACTCACAACCATTTAGCTCTGCATTGAGTGGCTGTATTTGGCACCCAACAAAGCAAGAACATCAAGAAATCGCTCAACAACTGGTTGATTTTATTAACGCGAAACAATTGCTATAAACTAAGCGGAGACTCTTTTGGCGGTGTGGTTGCGAGCATAAGCACTACACCGTAAATTATAAACTCCTCACTTTAAAGGCGTGTAAAAAATAAACATAGCCTTGGCCGTACACTTCCTTATTTATTCCTCATTTACGCACTAGTTTTTATTTGTCTACAAACAATCAAAGGTGTTTTGGAGGGGTTATGAAAACTAAGGTGATTGATAAGTTGCAGTTTCGTACACTGCTGATTGCGCTTATAGGTGCTGCGTCTTTATGTGGTTGTGGCGGTTCCAATAGCGCAAGCACCACGCCATCGTTAGATAACAATGAGCAACCTAGCGACGTTAGCAACACTCTGCCAGAGGCGAATGCCGGGGCAGACAGAGATATTGGTGTTGGTCAAA
Organism: Pseudoalteromonas byunsanensis; assembly: GCF_001854475.1. GTDB lineage: Bacteria > Pseudomonadota > Gammaproteobacteria > Enterobacterales > Alteromonadaceae > Pseudoalteromonas > Pseudoalteromonas byunsanensis. The sequence goes on along the minus strand of NZ_MNAN01000034.1, from coordinate 317,251 downwards.
CATTGACGCTCAGTGGTAGCGCAAGTAGTGATGAAGATGGTGACGCATTAAGTTATCAGTGGAGCATGCTTGAGCGTCCTGAAAATAGTCAAACAACCATCGAAAATAGCAGTTCGGTTAGTGCTTTTTTCGTGCCAGACATACAAGGAGCATACCGAATTAGTTTAACCGTATCAGACGGTAAAGGTAGCGCTCAAGATGAAGTCATCATTAATGCGACTCAAGTGACTTCACAATCTCAGGATATTACTAATGTGGTATTCACCAAACAAGAGGCATCTTGTGCGTCCTATGTCGGCAACTATGAATCTTATGTAATTGATATACAAAGAGGGTTGGATTTTAGCGGTGATGTGTCTATCACCAGTGATGGCAATACCTGTACTTTTAGCGTCAATGAAATTCCAAACCATGACTTTAATGATGCCCTGGCACAATTTGCCACGGATGTTAGTGAGCAGTCAGCCGTGTACAGCGTACCTGTAGCGCCTGTGCTGTCTAGTAATACCACAGCGGTTGAAATTGGTGTATCAAACGGAGTTTTTCTAAATGGAGTCAGCGTGGATATCATGGCTGCTGCTTGCTATGGTGTTGGTAATGAGCCTTTAGGGAGAGAGAAAATCGGATGTGGCGCTAACCAAAGTGATCACCCGTGGCGCTATGATCCCATGTCACCGCTTAACTCTTTTGGTACTGATAGCCACAATGCTCATCCACAACCCAACGGACGTTATCATTACCACGGTAATCCCAAAGCCATGTTTAACCAAGATTGCCAAGTGGTGTCTCCTGTGATTGGTTTTGCGGCGGATGGTTTTCCAATTTACGGGCCGTGCATAGAAGTGAATGGTGAAGTACGCAAAGCCACACCAAGCTATACCCTTAAGAATAATGGCGGAAAGAGGCAAGATATTAGCGGCTATCAAACGCCTCAAGGTGGTGTCGGGGAGGTTGCCAGCGACAACTATGATGGTCAATTTCGCTCTGATTGGCAGTATGTTGCGAACTTAGGAGATTTAGATGAGTGCAATGGCATGGTTAGAGATGGGCAGTACGGATATTACATTACCGATAGTTTTCCATGGGTGGTAGGGTGTTATCGTGGTCAAGTCAATGACTCGTTTAGACCCACAGGAAACGCTTTAAGCAATCTACTGCATGATCACAGTGAGTTACACTCACATGAACAATAGTGCAGTTAACCTTTAGTTTAAGTGCAAACACTGGCAGCCGAGCACTGCCAGTTTTTTATTTGTCGTGATGGTGGCTAGGCTAAATGGCTTTGACCCACATTACACCGACTTCTTTTTTGACCACTTTAACGCGTGTGCCTTTGCTGATAGGTTGTTCACTTTTTAGTTGCCACTGAATACCTGAGTAACTGTGATATTGCTTGTGCTCAGCGTTTAAATCGGCTTCAAGCACAAAATCAATATCAGCAAAGTCACTGCCCAGCGCTTTTTCGCTTGATGATTGTTGCAGCCTAAGTAAGGGTTTCCAAAGTATTAGCGCCAGTACAAAGGTCAATACAGCATTGACCCAAAGTGCACTGAGCCAATCTTCGCTCAGTAATCCTGCGTACATCATGGTGCCGCTAAAGATCAGCGATAACCCCAAAAACAGCAAAACAAATGTGGCAAACCCCAGCACTGCAACTTCAATCACTAACGCCAAGATCCCAACGATGATGAGCGATTGTGCTAAGTTGTCTAATACGAACGCCATTTATTTACCCTTTTTGTTGTTTGTTTATAGAGTTAATAATAGCCATACCTTGCGCAACCAGCGAGCTGGCATCGGTGCCAGAATCTGGTAATAGAACAACTGACGACTCTTTAGCAATGGCTTGTTTTGCAGCGATAGCTTTAGTAGCAAGGTCCAGTTGTATCGCTTTTTGCCCCGCTTGCGTGTCGGCGGCTTCACCCACTTTACGTAGCGCCTCAGCTTGTGCTTGTGCGACCGCAAGAATAGCTTGAGCTTCACCCTCGGCGCTTAAGATTTGCTCCGCTTTCTCACCTTCAGCTGCAAGTACTTGCGCTTGCTTTTTACCCTCAGCTACGTTGATAGCAGCCTGCCTATCACCCTCAGACTCAAGTATTTGAGCGCGTTTAACACGCTCGGCTTTCATTTGTGCTTCCATCGCTTCCATTACCGAATTAGGTGGCACAATGTCTTTAATTTCATAGCGTAGTACTTGAATACCCCATGGCTCAGAGGCGCTGTTAATAGCCGCCACAATATTGGTATTCAATAAGTCGCGTTCTTCAAAGGTTTTATCCAGCTCCATTTTGCCAAGCTCGCTACGCATTGTGGTTTGCGCTAACTGTGTAACGGCAAAAACGTAGTCATCAACGCCGTAGGAGGCTTTGTATGGGTCAAGAACGCGAAAATAAAGTACTCCATCAACGATAAGTGAGATGTTATCTTTGGTAATAGCTGACTGAGAAGGCACATCAACCGCTTGTTCTTTTAAGCTTCTGTCGGCTGCGACACGGTCTATAAACGGTACGATAAAGTTAAGACCTGCTTCTTTGGTTGATTGGTATTTACCAAAACGTTCAACCAGCCAAGCCCGGTTTTGTGGTACAAATTTGATGCTGCTTTTGAGCACCACCACCACAAAAATAAGCAAGACAACTTCAATGTTAAATAAAACTTCTAAAATCTGACTTAATGGTTCCATGATATTCCTCGCAAAAAGCGCTTTGACGTTTTTGATTATTGATTATTGTTTATTGCACCTAAAGTAGCCAATGCTAAAACGACGATTGGGGTATTTATAAAGCCTGTTATCCCTTTAATAGAATCTGGGAGAGTGAGCATGATAGGTAGGCTCCAAATCACTATAAATAATCACTGTTTTTGTTTAACTTGACAGTACCTATTTGTATCTCGTTTGGGTTCATTATAGGAGGGGTATTTATAAAAATGCAATCACTAAGGTTTTATACTTTAATATTGCTTATCTCTTTTGCATTGCTGGGCGACCAAGCTTTATCTATGGCTTCAGACTGACTTAGCCACAGGTATTGAGTATGCTCATTAGGGTCGAGTGTTACTTCAACGTCCTTGGGTACACAAATACTAAATACATGCTCGGTATTAACTTTAGCCCCAGTGATATAGCGATGTAGCCAACATTCTCTGATCTTATATTGGTTGCTATGTTGGTGATCAACAATTTCAATACCAAGTGCTCTTGCATCGATACCTGTTTCTTCTTTTAGTTCTCGATAAGCGGTTTGCAAGGGGGATTCATGATGTTCAACACCGCCTGTTACTGACTGCCAAAAGCTGGCATCATCGGCGCGGCGGATAAGTAAAAACTCACCTATATCGTTGTAAATCACGACTAGCACAGAAACTGGTTTTCTTAAGGACATAGCGACTAAAGGGCGAAGAATAAAGCGTTATGGTATCACCATATGCAGTTGTTAGATATGAAGTTTTAAAGCCAGAAAAAAAGCAGGCCCAAAAATGGGCCTGCTAAAATAACAACACCTAAACAGTGTGCTTTAAGGAAGATAAAACACCACCAACATCCTTGTTGGTATCAGCGATATCTACTTTTCAAAGGAGATAATGCTTTTAATGCGAGAAAGATAATACAATTATGTATATTAAATGTAAACACCAATTTAACATTTGAGGCTAAATAATTAAAAATATTTATTTATATCTATAAAAATCATGGTTATACATGGTGTTTTTTTTGTTTACCTTTTAGCCAAAAGCATAAGGATTTGTAAAGAGTGTGGTAAATGTCGATGTCTCCATTTTATTTCCATATTTGGCTGTCAAAGTGCGCCTAGCAATTCCTAATTGCTCAAAGCAGTTCCAAATCTTATTGCTCAGGGAAGAGCTTTTATTGACATAAACATTGGGGGATTTGTGAGTTGGTAATTGTGGAAGTCGGTAAATACATAAAGGCTATAGTGACTAGATGAAACTGTTTTTTTATGAAGAAAAAGCGTGCATTACACGCTTTTTGTCGATACCAATTGGTCAGCGCTACAACTCATAGTAGTCGAGTTAAAAAAAGCGTTTTAGCGCATCCAAAGTAGTGCCCATCTTGTGCCATTTGGTGTCACCCCCTGACATAGCGAAGAGCCCAGCTTAGTTGACTGGTATGTACCAAGAGCGGCCCAGCAATAACTGCCATTCACATCAGCTTGCCATCCAACAAAGGTATTTGGGTTAGCTGAGTTGAGATATTCTGGTTTGGTACATCCCTCTACAGAAGTATTTACATCATTGAGGTCGGTGCGACAGGTCGGAATGTCTGTACGTTGTGGCATTGCTTCTACCTTGTCGGCGTATGCCCATGAGCTTCTAATGTGTTCAAGTTCCAATGTTGGCATATTAGTTCCGTACACTGATTTTCCATCCGCACATTGTGCTTGTGAACAGGCCACTTGCTCCCTCGCATCTGCGAAGTAGCTTAAGCTTCCTCTAAACATCCAGACTTGGGTAGGATTGATAGGAGTTGTTGCAGGTTCAGTACCATATTCAGAAATTCTGGCAATGCCACCAATTCTGTTTTTAGGATAGCTGCCGACTAAGGTCCAGCCACCTCCATCGGTGGTCATGTCACAATAAACTTGTAGCGTTTCATTGTTGTCGGTCATGATTTCGTATAAGCCATCGCCTGAACTTTGCCCTGCCTGTAAAATTTCTCGGCATGTATAAAAAGCTGATTGCTGATTGGTACCAATTTGCCAATCTCCCTTTTCACCTTGACTGGAATACCATGTACCCTGAAAGCCGGTACCACTGACGCTGCCTGTGAAATACTTTACGTTATTTTGGGAGGACTCTGTGATTTGAAAGTGAATGAGCTGCTGAGCGTGATTTACAGTGCCCGACAAAACCTCAGTTTGATTGTGAGCAACAAAGTGGCTGTTTTGCCCTTTAAAATCGTATTCAACGCTATGTTGGTTGGTAACTTGTCCATCTGAAAGCGTGTCATAAACAATGGTATGTGGCGTGCTTAACTCAACTTGCGAATAAGTAGCAAAGCTTGCTGCGAACAGTGCAGCATAAATTCCGTTTAGTTTCATAATATTTATCTTCATTATTGTGGATGTTGTAGGTATATACCTTTTGAAATCGTGTACTACGTTTGGGTTAGTAATACACTTGATGAATATAACGGAAAAAGGGACTGAGTTGAAAGCTTAGATGCGTTGTGGTTTATGAGTTTCCTTAAATACAAACCTTGGAGCTCTTCATATTTATGTTCACCAGCTTGTCGTGGGGTAATATTTAAGCTAGGAAGCATTGTTTCGTGCAGTCTGCCTAATTGATTGTCTAATGAGTAGTTTTCCAACATCAATAGAACGATATTTCGCTATTGTATTGTGTGGCTATTATCAAGTTAATCAAAATGATTGAGTCGCTCCTTCTCAAATATGTTCACTCTATGTCAAAGCTGTGTGACATTTATCAGTTTTTTGGTTGGGACGAATGCTGTTCTAATCTGCCACCAGTAAGGTGCGATAGGTATCATAGGCAAACTGATCCGTCATACCGCTGACAAAATCCTGAATGAGTCGGCAGCGATAGTAAAATTCAAAGATTGGGTTTTGCTTTTGCTCATCACTGAGGTTGGCAACGGTTTGCAGGTAAACAGCCACAAACTTGCCAGAGATACGATTAAGCAGTCTGCTCTCGACAGGTAACCCTTTGTGCTTATTAGCCACTTGAGCGAATTGTTCGGCGTTTAAGTCCAATAGTCTTTGATATTCACTCAATATGCCAGAAGTGATTTTGTATCCTTGCAGTTCGAGTTGCTCGACTTCTTTGTGACAAAATACGTGTTTAAAAGCGACGTTTTTGAGGGCTTTGGTAATGGCAAACTGATAACTGTCATCTTCAAGCAAAGCGCTATTGAAGCTGCCATTGTAAATGCTCTGAATGTTATCAACAAAGCGTGCCGTAGCGTGTTTAACCAAAGGGTGAACCAGTGCAACGCGCAACCAAATAAAAAATTCGTTATCAAAGTTAGCTAGGTTATTTTCGGCCTTTTTCTTGGCTTTTTTACATTCGTCAGCCATGAGCGTAGGCTTAGATTGTTGCTCCTTTGGCAGTTCACTATGCGCTTGGCTATATTCCTCTTTTAGGGCCGATGCAAGCTTATCAACTGAAATAAGGCCTTTTTCGACCGCATCTTCAATATCGGCAAGACAATAAGCAATATCGTCCGCGGCTTCCATTATGTATGAAGCGGGGTGGCGATTGCCTAACTCAATGCCCAACGTATCACACATTTTTTGCACAAATGGCTGTTCACTGTAGTAGTAGCCGACTTTTTTTTGCAAATAACTTTGTGGGTGAGTCGAGTCGGGTTGAGGCGTTGTGCCACAGCGCGTGTACTTTAAAATACTTGCTGTTTGGCAATAAGTTAGGTTTAAGCTTGAGAGCGAATGAACAATTCGTATTGCTTGCGCATTGCCTTCGAAGTGGCACAGATCAAACAGTAACTTTGTTTCAATGTTGTTCAGTGTAGGTTGTGCAACATCTTTGAATTGACCCACACCAGTGCCATAAATTTTATGTTGCAAGAGGTAGCGACTAAACCAGTCATTGATAGCTGCTTCACCAAAGTGGCCAAACGCGGGATTGCCGATATCGTGCATCAAACACGCCATTTCAACTAAGGTTTCAAGGGCGTTGGCAAGCTCTGTGTGCAATGATGGTGCGAGATTGCGAGCTTTTAACTCTCTGACGATAGATTGTGCGATAAAGCGACCATTTTGTTGCACTTCAAGCGAATGGGTAAGTCGTGAGCGAACGGCTGCGTTGCGTTCCAATGGAAAGACCTGAGTTTTTTGCTGTAACCTGCGCAGTGCCGCGCTATTAATGATTCGGCCACGATCACTTTCTAAACTCATTGTTACGTTAGCATTGGCGCTTTGGCCGTAACATCTTTGGCCATTTATTTTGGTGTTAAAGTCCATGTTTTCGCTCAAAATATCATCGTTTTGCCATTGTATGGTTTACCTAGCCTATTGTAAATTTTTTGTGGGTAGCTCTTTAGGCTGGTTTGGCCTGATTGATCTCATAAATTTTTGTTATATCGTTTATGACACTAATATGAAATGCTGAATTTTTCACCTTTCGTTAATAAAAGTTTAATCTTGTGTCTATAGTGTATTTACTCCAATAGAATACATAGGATTAAAAATGAAGACTTCGTGCTTAGCCAAATCAGTGGCAACTTTCTTAACAATTTCAGCGTTTAACCTACAAGCATTACCGCAATGTGCAGATCCAACGTGGATGGAAATAGACTACCCTAAACCACAGTTGCCTGATACTGGCTATCGAAACGGACTTAACCGTTTTATTACATGGCTGCCGAGTTTTCATATGATCCATGATGTTGTGGTTGCTAAGGGCAACAGTGCAACTATTACAGCAAAGTTTGATTACGGTGCGATCTCTCATAAAGACTTAGAATATGAAACAGTGCGTTTCTACATTCGTTCACAGCAAGATAACCAGTGGCACTTTTTATCAGAAGCGGTGACTAACAGCGATGGCAAAGCGTTTGCCACGCTAGGGCAGTTGCCTGCGGGTCAGTACCGTATTTACGCAGGGGTGCCTGCTGATGGGTCTGGCACTGAGGGTTTTGTCACGGTTGTTGACCCAAACACGCCAGCGGTGTTGTTCGACATTGATGGCACATTGACCAAGTCCGATGCGGAACAAATTGGCGATTACACAGGAATTGACCGAGCCGATCCGCGTGACGGAGCTTACAGTTTAGTTCGTCGTTATATGGACCTTGGCTACCAACCCGTTTATTTAACCGCTCGTGTGTACTGGTATGCAAAAGGTACACGTAGTTGGCTAGATTGGATGGGTTTACCTCAGGGCGTATTGAGAACATCACTCAGTAACGAAACCAGCTTGTTTAAGACTGCGCAATATAAGATTGACCAAATCAACAAGTTTAGGGCGCAAGGTCTGAACATTGTACGCGCTTATGGTAACGCCAAAACAGATGCAGAAGCCTTCATCAAGGCAGGGCTGGGTAGCGAAAACAGCTTTACAATAGGTGGTGATGCTGGACACTACGGCACAACGGCTATTCTAAGCGATGGCTATTTTGACCATATCTCTGAATATGTTGATAATTTTGATGCTGCTTTATGTGAATAATACAAAAATGCCCTGAGAGGCTCAGGGCATTACTAAAGTATTATGCGGTAGCTGAAACCAGCTTATTGGCTCGTTTGTGCGCTTTACTGAATATTTTGTCTTTTAGCACTATGCGTAATAACACCATAACAACCAGTGCTTGGATATATACGGTAACCACAGAAATGGTCCAAATAGTGGTAACGCTCAGAGCTTGTTGGCTCAAGTAGTACAACAGTAGCGCCACAAAACTGCCTACTCGTATCGCTGTGCCAAGCAACGCTGGTAATGTGTTGGCAAACCCCTGAAAAATAGCACCCGCGGCAAAGGCAAATCCGGCAGGGACAAAATTGTAGCCTACGTAACTTAAAAATGTGGTCGCGGCATTGATCACATCAGGATCGTCACTAAAAGGGCTAAAAAAGATATGAGGGACAGAAACACAAAGCACGCTGATAAGTGCCATAAATAACACCGTCATTAAAGTCGTTATTTTATAGGTCACATAAACACGTTTTAGCTTACCCGCCGCATAGTTTTGACCCGCAATAGCGGGAGCCGCAAAAGCTATGGCCATAACGGGTAAAAACAGGCATTGCATAATACGACTACCAAGACCGAACCCCGCTTGTTGATGTGCTCCAAAATCACTCAGCGCCCAGTAAACCACCGCCATGTAAAAAAAGGTCAACATAAATTCACTACCAGCCGGAACACCCACTTTTAGGATTTGCTTAAGTGTTGTCCAATCTCCAGTTAGGTTAGCTTTATCGACCTGTAATGTATGGCTATTGTTAGTGAGATAAATCACCGTCATAAGCAGTGCAAGCAATGCAGACAGTGAGCTCGCAAGGCCTGCGCCACTGACACCCATAGGAGTAAATAATCCAACGCCAGTGATGAGGATGGGCGATAAAAGTGCGTTGATAAGCAAAGCGACAATATGCATCAACATAAAGGGCTTAACCAGTCCTGAGCCGCGCATGGAAGCACCGATGATGGTTAAAATAAATTGCAGCGCCAAAGAGGGCAAAAACCAATAGAAATATTCAAGGCATACTTGGTAGGTAGCTTGATCGGCTGCTGTACTTGCAAAATAATGATGTGCGAATAGGTAACCGATAATCAGCGCGAGCATGGTTGCACACATTCCATAAAAAAGGCTATGACTATATATCTTATTAGCTTGTGGTTTATCTTTGCGTCCAATCGCATGGGAGATAAGCGTCGCGCAGCCAACGTTAAACACTTGTGTGAGCGCCAAGACAAAAAAGAATAAGTTACCGGCTGTACTAACCCCTGCAATAGCTGCCTCTCCCAAGCCGCTGACGAAGTATAAGTCGATAATAAAATAGAGTGTTTGCACAAGCATATTCATAGCAATGGGAACAGCCATCGCGAGTATATGTGAGTGAATAGGCCCTCGTGTTAGATCTTGCATTTATATCCTTGTTGGTGGCTAGTGGTTGCTATGGTACTTATATCTGCAGAGCTTGCATGATTGAAATTGCGGTGTATGAATATCCCTTCTGCTATGTGATTGTATGCAAGTACCGATAATAGTTTCAATCTCTATTTGGTTTTAATTTTATACAACAGAGACATGAGAAAGAATGAAAATAAAATTGACCGTTTACGAGTGTCTTGATTTCATCGCGTTAGGTGGTAGTTTAAAGTGAACTTTCTCATTTTAGGCAAAGTAGCTTGGCGAATAATCACAACCGACGGCCTTTTTATACACTTTTAGCAGTTATCATCTTACTTGCTGTTTATTTTGGGTACTTTTGGTTTAACGAACAGCCCTCGGCTAGTTTCAAAAATATGCCGCTAGTGCAAATGCTGGAACAAGATGAGCAGCTGACCATTACCAAAGATTTGCCGCCGCAACCTTCTAGCCACCACAACCCACAACCTATGCGGCAAATGCACTGCGATCTGGAAGAGTTTATTAAAAGACAAGAAACCGCATCAAAAGAGCGGCTAAGTTCGCTCGTTGAGGAATTTACTAAAGTACAGCATATGTTTGGTTCGCACTCATTGTTGACTGTTTACCATCGCAATATAGCTACCGAGACAATTGATAAGCTCATTGAACGGCTTGCATTGGTACATCATTTATATGGGCAATTGTTAGGGGAGCGAGCATATAAATCTATTCAGCTGAATTTAGTGATTTTACCTAACAGAGCAGAGTATGAAGATCACACATCCCGTTACGGATTTGATCCGCGCGCTAGCCAAGGTGTGTTTTTCCATGGTAGTAACTCAGCATTTATTGAGTATAAAAATGATAAGCAAGTGGTGGCAACAGCTGTTCACGAGGCAGTGCATGCAATGAACTTACGGCTTATCGGCTTAACCCCGAGGTGGTTAAACGAAGGAATGGCGCAATTGCTTGAGAGCGTAAACAAACAAGGTAACATACTTATTTTTGATTCAGACCCAAGAGTGTTTCAAAACCCACCGTATGATATTTACGCCTTGTTAGAATCAGAGTCCCAGTGGGGAAGTATAGATATGGCACGGTTGTACTACAGTGGCTGGTCTTGGCTTAGCTATATAATCAGTAACGACTCAGGAATGAAGATGTTAACACGGTTGGTTGGGCGAGAAAGTGTCAACCCTTGTGATGTATTAAGTAGTGACGAAAGCTATGATATCTTGCAAAGCACTTCGACTACTTTTGAACAAGATTTTCAAGATTGGTTTTACGTACAGAAGTCAGAAATATAGTTTATTAAATCTAATGTTTAGGTCCTTATGATTTAGCTTTTAGACTATCAGAAGGACCAATCCCTACCTCGCATGGCAATATTACAATTTAGCAAGAACCTGTTTCGCTGTGCGTCTTGTCATGCAGGCTGACATCGGCGAGCGCGAAAATTTCTGCTGACTGACTTGTTGCACGTCACTGGTGTAAACCCGCATTTTATCTGAGACAACAACCTTACATTCTACTTTGTTATCTAACTGACTATAATGAAGTTCTACGCGCTCAGCTTTGAAGATTATATTTTTATAGGGGTAACCTTCAGTGGTGTTAATGCGTTCAACTGGAAGTGTGTTGGCCAGTGATATAGCGGTGAATAGAAGTGATATAACGGTGATTAAAGTTTTCATAATTTACTCTCTTATTACTGTTTGGGCTTGATAAGAGTATTGAGGTTATGGCCTGAGCTGACAAACGATAAAAAATTCTCTATGATTAAGTTTTTCTTAACTGTTGTCGGATTATGAATTTACCCCCTTTGAAAAGTTTACTGTATTTTAAATACGCAGCCGAGCTTGGTAGTTTTAAATTGGCAGCTGAGCAATTGTTTGTGACTCAAGCGGCAATTAGTCAACAAATAAGAGCGTTAGAAACGCACTTGCAATGTGAATTATTTGTCAGGCAAACCAGAGCTGTGCATCTTACAAGACAAGGAGAGCAGTTGTTACCTCATGTGTTAGCTGCCTTTGGTCATATAGAGGCGGGGATCGGAGCTCTAGCAAAAGACCCCGAGCCCACAACGTTGAACATTTCCGTATTGCCTTCGTTTGCTGCTTGCTGGTTACTTCCACGAATACAGGACTTTAGTCAAACTGGAGCAGACATAAAGTTGCGTATTGACCCAAGCGATCGACATGCTAACTTTGAGCGGGGAGAGGCTGATATAGGACTGCGATTTGGCGAAGGGCAGTACTCGGGTTTACATAGCGAGCTGCTGGGCGATGACCAAATGCTGCTGGTATATAAAGCAGGAATGCTCGATGAATCGGCCCCTTTGAAACCTCAGTTACTCAACAGTCAGTTAATCATGGATATTTGCCCTGATGCACAGCGGGCGTGGCAAACTATGGTGGATGAGCTGGATATAACGCCAGAGCAGTTACCTCACTTTTTGGAAATAGATAATGCCGCGTTGGTTATTCAGGCTGTGTTAGCAGGTCAAGGTATTGGTATGCTCAGAAAGCGTTTGATCGAATCTCAAGTGGCACTATCGCAGTTAATGGTATGGCCTGGTTTTGAGTTGCAATGCGACTATCAGTATTTTTTAGTTGGACCTGAGCGGCATTTTACATGGCATAAAGTCAGGATATTTAAAGATTGGCTAATTACGCAATTTAATCATTAATTGCCTTTTGTGCTGCTTGAGCTTTATTGCAGCTAATCACACGATTATAGGTTTAAGCTTAAGTTATCTCATCTTTGTTGGCCTTTACTGTGCTTATGGGATGCTAACGTGGTAATCTTCATGGCATGTGGCTAAAATTTACACATTGTATTGATTGTTGAAAATGATGAAAGGCCGCAAGCTACCCAATTTAAATTTGCGAGATTGGCATTGTGCTTGCAGTTTTCCGGCTAGTTGTTTGAGCAATGCGAGAGTATTGCAATGCGGTAAGCTTTTTAGAGGTGTAATATGCGTTGGTATACCGTCATTACCACACTGTTTTTATTGCTATTAGCTGGATGTGGAAAAGATCTCAAGCTATCCGAAGGGGTGGTCCATCAGTTTGAGCAAGAGCCGTTGTTAGTTGGTCAAATATCTGACGATGGTCGGTTGTTATTGACTGTTACTGTATCTGAGCAGGTAACAGTATGGCGTACAGCATCAAGACAAGTTGAGTACCAAGTTCCTCAAGAGCAGCTACTCAAACCCGTTCGTCACGCGTTATTATCTAAAGACAATTCCTTATTGTTGGTGGCTAACTACGATACGTTAGGAATATGGTCTGTTTCGGGAAGAAGCTTTATCCATAAGGTACAGTTTACGGGGGTTGATCCAATGGCCACCATCAGTCATATCGCGCTTTCACCTAACAATGGTCGAGCGTTAATAGCAATGACAGATGGCTCTTTGAATATGGCGGATTTAAACACACGGCTGAATAACCGATTTAAACCTCATTCAAGACCAATTGACTTTCTGGCTTTTGGTAAACAAGGAGAGCTGTTTTTAACTGGCGCTCAGGATGGCAAAGTGGGATTGTGGCAATTTGGTTCACCAAAGTCACTGTTTGAGAAAGAATTTGCTCACCGAGTGACAAGTTTAACAACCGATCAGGACTTTTCGCGCTTTTTTGTTTCTGATGGCCTAGGCGCGCAGCATATCAAAACACTGGTCGGTGGCGAAGAAGTAGTAAAACTTAACTATTCTGCGCGTTTTAAAATATTTCGACAGTCTCAATTTATTCCAAATGCGCCCCTATTAGCAACTTCGTCTTCTAAATCACATTTAAGTCTATGGAATACAGGCTCTGGAGATGAGCTGGGAACGTGGACCATCGCCACACAAAGGGAAGGGGCGACCATTATGTCAATGCACGCTACCAGCGCAGGTAAGCTATATACTTTAAATAGCGATGCAATGCTACAAAGTTGGGATCTTAATCAGCTCAAAGCACTTTAAGTGTAAGGAAAATGACATGTTTAGGTGGTTACTGTTAAGTCTGATTGTTTTACTGTTGGTAGGGTGTAGTGACTCTGAAAGCACAAATCCAAGCGCTAAATATCAGTACAGCGATGCGTTGGTATTGCGAGGCCAGTTATCGCATGACGGCAAACAGTTGGCACTTGTAATAGAGGGGCCAAACCTTGCGCTTTGGGATACAACAAGCAAACAAGTGTTAATGAGTTTGAGCGAAACGCAGTTGCCTGAACAGATCCGCGCACTCGTATTTCATAAACCTACCAAACAATTGCTGGTGGCGGGAGATGATCTAGTTCAGTTTTGGAATACACCCAATGGCACACTACAGGGTACGTTGAGCGTTTCTGGAGTGGATGAGCTTGCTAGAGTATCGCAATTAGCAGTGTCAGATAACGGCTCACTTGTAGCCATTGGATTTACCGACGGCTCAGTTTCTATCGCTAATAGAAATACTGAGAAAATGAACCAATTTATGCCGCATAGTAGTAATGTGATAGCGATACATATTATTGAGGACAGACTCATGATTGTAACGGGGTCGCATGATGGGGTTGTGAACGCTTGGAATTTACAAACTGGGCAAAGCTACTATCAGCAAGAATACACTTCTCGATTGAGTAGTGTCAGTGTGTCGGATGAACGCGATAAAATATTTGTTGCCGATAGTTTGAAAACACAGCAAGTACTCGCTGTAGATGACGGGCAGGTGCTCAATGAACTCGAATATATTACCCGCTTTAAGTGGTTTAGACAGTCGCTGTTCATTCCCAAAACCTCCTTGTTGATCACGTCGACACCAAAGTCTGAATTAAGCATCTGGGATACATCGTCTGGCAAAGAGAAATTCAGTTGGCAAATTGATACTCATAGCTTAGGGACAACGCTACTGGATATGGTTATTGTGGATGATACTTTACTTACACTTAACAGCGAAGGCGTAGTTGAAAGCTGGACACTCAGTAAGATGATTGCAGATCTTTAAACACTCTATGTTTGTTTGTATAATGGACACATGACAATTATAAATACTCATTTTTTACATGTCACTAGAGGGTTGACCATGCCTTCAGCCGCACGGTCACTATGGTTATGTTGTGTGTTTTTTTTGCTTTGCTGGTCAGCATTAAGCAATGCACAAATGCAATTGTCTGAAGAAATATGTAAGAGCTTTTTAGTTGAAGCTCGCTCGTTAGAACGCGCTGGCGCCTACCAAAAAGGTCAACCTTCTTACAACCGTTGGCAACGCTTGGATGAGCGATTAAGGTTATTTTGTTCAGATGTGGTTGTTTATACCTCGCATCAACAAGATAAACCAAAGGTTGCAACTCATGCCAACAAACCCGTGTTACAAGTCGCATCAGCCCAGTTGAACCAAGGCCCTGAACGCTATAAAAATGCTAAAAAACAAGCTGCATGGGTGGATTTTTACCAACCGTCAGCGCAGTGTCAAAAGGCAAACAAAACGGCTCAGGAGCATGTAAATTGTAACGAAGAAGCGACAGAAAATAGAGTTCAATTTGAACAATATTGGCTCAAAACTCTCGAGCAACAGCAGGTAAACGCTGAGCAGCAAAAAGACGATGAGGAAGCTGATAAGGAAATAGCAAAAGTTGAACCTAAATCACTACCTTCTCAAAATGCGCAAAAGGCAATCTCAAATCCGGCGCAAAGCAACACGCCTATGGTTGCGCCTACCGTTCAATCTCAGCCAGAGCCTTCGAAATGGAGTAATGTTGGAAGTTACGTGTGGGTTGTATTGCTGATAGCAAGTATTGCTGTGGTCGCTGTAACATTGTGGCCTTACACAAAACGGGCTACGAGCCACTTTCTTAATCGCTTACAGTTACATCGGTTCATCAAGCAATCCATCGGGGATAACTATTTTGCATTTGGTAAAGTGTGTTTGGGGACGCACAATCATCGCTTAGATGTGGATGAATTGCTAGTTTCTAAATTTGGGGTGTTTGTTATTCAGTATCAAAGCCAAGCTGGGTCTATTTGGGTTGATAGCCACTCAGAATATTGGACTCAAAGTATTGATGATGAAAGGCATTATTTTGAAAACCCATTTGAGGCTTTAAATAAAAAAATAGCCGTGCTCAGAGAGTTTCTGGACATAAATACCCATATTTACGGTTGTGTAGTGTTCCCTAAAGATGTGTATTTCAGAACGCCTATGCCCAACGAAGTGTGTACCTACTCAGACGCCCCTGGTCTTATTAAAGCCTATAACCAAGTTTGTTTTGATGATGAACAAATCGAACAAATAAAAATACAAATTGAACTATATCAACAGGACAGTTCACTTATAGAACGCATCAAACAAGCGACAGGACGCTTCAACCCACTGCAATTGAATTAACCGCTTTTAGCGCTTCCAAAGTTTTGTTCTTTAGTCAACCAGTTCATATGAACGGTCGGGTGTAGGGTAACGGGCTGTCAGCATAACAATGGTTGCTCATTATTAAAGAAAGCAAATACAGGGAAACTAGTAATGAGGTGGCCAAAAAGCATTGACCACTAAAACAAGCTAATTTCTGTGCAAGTTTCGGTATATAGCCACCAACTCGCTATTTTGACTATCAAGCATTAAGTAGACATTAAGTGCATTTTCAAATACAGGTTTTAAGAAATAGTTAACCTCTTTTTTTAGCATCTTTTGTAGGTCTATATCTCGTTCATCAACTATTGATTGAACAATTTGTTTATATTGGTCGAGTACATGAATTTCATCGTAAAGTGCTCGATTCATATCTGTAACCAAGTTTCTCAAGCAGAAACTACTTACGCTCAAAAGGTATTCACTAAAATCCTGATTTTTGTTTAGTAACGGCATGCATGAACCAATTTCTGATTGCTGTTGCACGAACAGAGCTCCCTTCGATAAGGGAAACTTTTTTCTTACTGTACTACAATAATTAATAAGATCATTGCCGCAAGATAGCTCGTATTCAGGTCCACTCTTTACTAAGCGAATGGTTTCATCTCTTGTTTCTGGTGTTTCGTTCATCAATATAAAATCTGTCGTCTCAAGACTTTTTTTTAGCAATTCGGTTGAACACTGTGAGTAAAGGTTCTCAGTCAGCACTTTGAGTCTATTTCTCAATACATCAATTTCGAGAGGATAGCGTGCAATTTTATTTTGCAATCTGAATTCTTGTTTTGTTTCTGCTAATTCTTGCTTACTCGTATCCCATGTTTTGTAAAGCAACGCGATACTGGCTAACAGAAGTAATGGACTAAGAGAGCTATTAAAGAAAGCGGCTACGTTGTTCCAAGTTGTGAAGTTCCTATTATTAGGATCAAAGCCAAAACTCATTAAATACCATGCGACTAGGAATGATGGGATGAGAATCAAAGGTAGTAATAAATAAAATAGAAACTTATCGCTTTTCGCTTTCTCGCTGAGCATAAAAAACATTATTGTTGCGATAATGGTAATAACAAAAAATGCCAAAATAAGACCAAAATCCATAACTCTCCTTATATATTCAAGGCCGTATTTCAAATTCACTTGATAATAACATCATTATTCTGTACGCCTATCAATAAGGGGCATACTTATATGATTAGTAAGGTCGGAAGCAAAGAGTATTGTGTGATTCTATGAAGTGGAAATTCCATCAAAATAGACGGATAAAGCAAATACTCATCACCGACGTCTCTAAATAATTTGCTGTATGAAAACCAACTTTACCAGCACGGTAACAAATCGCTGACACGCACCACTAATTTGGACCTTCCTAAGATGCCGCCTAAGCTTTAACCCTACACTCAAAGGGTTGAGGAAACCAAACTATGGCAACTGCCCGTAGAAGGCAAATCAGTTTAACTGACACCAAATACTACCACTGTACCTCCCGTTGCGTAAGGCGTGCGTTTCTGTGCGGTAAGTAATCCGTGGACCCTCTCCAACTTGATGTTAACTTTGATTTAGCCATACTAGATGCCTACGCAGAAGAGCAACTTAAATTTTATTTAGAGAGCAAAGCTAAAAAGCATCAACCAAACTATTACGCGCACCTGCGTACCATACATTCGCGTCGTACTGTCGACTAGTTAAGTGTAAAGCTAAATCTGCTGGCAAAACCTATGATACCAGCGGCAATAAAATTGAGAGTGGTTATCTAAAGTGGACATTAAGCGAAGCTGCTGTGCTCTATTTGCATGGCTAACTGACATAACGAAGTTGAACAGGTTTAAGAATTGCCAATACAAATTAGCTGCTTCAAAGCAGCTAAAAAGAATCGTTATGCTTACTTGACCGGAGAAAATTCATAGGTATTAGGCATCAAGGCTTTGGTACCGTGCCTACACCAGCAATTTTTACGTTAAACCCTCGTTGTGAAAGACTTTCATATGCCTTCGAAAGGTTTACTTTACTAAAAAATGGCAAATTATCTTTCAAAGTTGATGAATCTTCGCCAAGTATTACAAATACGACTTCTACACCATCACTTTTGAAATTATCTAACGGAACTGTATTCTGTAATCCATCAAAAACGCGTTTAAGAACTTTTCTAGTTGCTTTTCTAAACTCTTTGTCACCCAATAATATTTCTGCAGAAACACTACCTTGAGAAAATAAGTGACTTAAACCAGCCGAGCCACCTTTTCGATGTTTGACATGAATATATTGCTTGTTTGCAGTCATTAGATCACAAAGCTCAATGGAGGTTGTCGTTCTATTGCTTTTAATTAATTTTTTATCTAACAGGTAATAAGAGTGCGAATTGGCAGCCCTTTCATTGTAGTCCCCTTCGGTTTCAATCCTATCTTTCGTTTTGCCATCAACAACTTCACTCCAAGTATAAACTTCAGGGAACGGTAAGCTAGATATAGGTATTTGTGAAAGCGTAGTGTTTATTCTAGTCATAAAATCAGTAGCGATTTCGTACCATGTTCCAGAAAACAGCACATATATTTTGTCACTTAATTTATGCTCAAAATAAATAGATTTATATATTTGGTGTTCTGTTTCATTTTCATGGACATCGTATACAAATAGTCGGTCTCTTTTTATTGAATCGACCGATACAGCTGCAACGTCAAGATTTGCATAGTAGTCATTAGTATCAATTGTAGGCTTTATAATGTTTTTGGAGCGCGTAAAACTAAAACCCCAAATAGAATCCCAATCAGTTAACTCAGGAATAGTGACACATACATCAGGGCTTTTGACCTTTAATGCATTAACAAGATGATCGTCTAGGTTTGAAATTTCAGAAGATTCTTTAATCTTACGGATGTTATCTACCCATGAAAATTCACCTTTGTAAGAGTCATTGTTGTAATAATCCGAAAGAGTTGAGATTAAATCGCTGATTTCATCAATGTTTAACTCTAAACCGAAAGAAAATACAGAATCGCCTCCCGAAATATTCTTTAAATTGACACCTGCTTTAGGTGAACCAGTTACTGCTCTCAATACATCTTTCGATATATCAATCCCAAAGACGCCAACATCTGACTCTCTCGCAGCTTGAGACTTTTTTTGTACGGCTTGATCATCTAAAGTAAAAAGGTCAACACTTCTCAAACTGTCGTGCTTTAAAGTGTTCAGCGCTGTTTTAATTCCAAAGTCATGCACAAAATATTTAGTATCCAAGAGAAAACGACCATAACCAAAAGTAAAAGCCATTGTATTGTGGGGGGTTTTAATAATTAATAACGCAGAACTAGATCTATTAGACAGTTCATTCAGATCTACACCTGTCACTTCTTCAGTAAAAGTAGCCCACTTAGGCTTTTTCTCCGTCGAGATTTTTACGAAAAGATTTCCCTCTAACTCATGCTGACTATCAATTTCGTAGGTGTTAACTTGAGCTGAACTCTTTAAGAATTCATTGACATCAAGGTCTTTATACTCACCTTTTACGAGGAATGAATTTAAAAAAAGGTACGGCTTTTTATCATCACCATCCATTGCAGAATACTCCATATTTGATGCTTAACGCCAACATAACCCGCGAGCGTTAGCGAGTTGGCGTTGATGTTTTTGTTAAACGTGACTTGAACCATGTAGTGAGCGCTTTTAGATCAACACCGAGGCCGCTGATATTTGGTTCAAGGATAAGAGTATCTACGAAAGACCCAGATTCACCCGCTCTTATTTCTTGAGATATAGAGAAGTCCTTGATTTTCTTCTCGGACTTTATGTCGACGAACAGTTTTTCAAGAAACACAATAAGATCTGATGGTGTTTTGCATACATCACGAACTTTTACAAAGACCAAAGAGTCTTTAATTTCTTGGACGTGATTGGAATAACTGTTTTCAATAAAGTAACTCGGGTGAATGGTGGTTATCAATATCGCGGGTAAAAGTTCCTCTGGGTCAATACCGTTGATACCCTGCCAAGATAAAACTTCTGAAGCGAAGTGACTATCAGGAAGCCCCTGAACCATGACCGCATCATTTTTGGCACAAAACGAAGCTATTCGACCCATGTTTTTGTTCAAAGCCTCATTGATGGGCTCCTCCCAACAGTAATAATCCAGTACATATAGGTAGTACTTGCGCTCTTCTGAGAGAGGGAGATCAGATACTGAACTTACATGTAGGCCCATGATGGCTCCTTACGTTTAACAGCTTATTCTGTCCCACTTTGGTAGTTTATAACACACCAAAACGGCTCATATTACATACCTTTATAATTCCACCAATAATTGCCAATGTAAACAAGTATATAATATGATGTTAAGTTCTGGTTTGTCACTTTACCTCAAAACTGACATTAGTATATTAACGTTAACTCACAATGGGGCTGAAACGAGTTACGCTTGAAGGTCTGATTTTGGTACTTAAGATACGATTGTTAATCGGTTCTAGCGTTTGGTGTAAGCGAAACGTCATTACTTTGATCGTTCGAAGTTTTTCCTAAATCGGATGTGTAATTGCATCGCTTGCAAACGAATATATAAACAACTTATTCCAAGGATTGATTCTCACCCCACATTAAAATAACCTACCGAGCCGCAGCCAAATCTAGTGGCACATTTATCGCAGACGCGTGGCGCATACTGAACAGACGGGTGGCACATTTTGTGTGGAACTACGGCGCATTGTGTGTGGATTTTCCAATATATTGCTAAAACTTTCACGAACTTTATCACAATGAGGTGAAAGGGCTATAAAGTTGAGTAAGAATTCAGGCCTCATTGTGTACTCTGTACCATGAGTATTTACAATGCCCTTTGTTAGTTTTAAAACTCTAGTTTGATTTGTCATCCACCATGTTCTATGACCCACCTCTGAAACACTTTTGACTTCCCCTTCTTTACGGCGCATTCCGTAAACACCATGTACTTGTAAAGATGTGTTGTACGCAAGGCTATCATTCTCTTTTATACCCTCATTGATTAAGTTTGTAGCGAGCTCCTCAACTCTCTCTAGGTCACAGATTTCTTCAAGTTCTCGACTAGTTTCTTTGTACCCACCAATGTAACCTGTGTGTTGATAATATATGTACAGTGGTAGTCGGTCTGCTACCTGTCATCATTTTAATCGGCGCTACCTGTACAGGTCTGGCGAGATACATAAGGCGCCTTAAATGGCATCTACAGGACTAACAAAAACAACAAAGGAAACTGGTATGAACAAGCGAACTCCCTCCCTCTGTGAACCTCAAAAACAGCATGGACAAGTACAGGATATGGAATCCGTGGTAATGGCATTTACCACTCGGGCACAGCGCCATCCTGACAAAACCGCCCTGATTGATGGCACACAGGAAATCAGCTATCAGTCATTATTAAGCCGTGCAGAGGCAATAGCCGCTAAACTGGCAAAGAGTGGTATTCAGAGCGGTGAATTGGTAGGCGTGTGTATGGAACGCAGCTGGGAGCTGGTGGCAACCTTGCTGGGGGTGCTCAGAGCGGGGTGCGCTTATGTGCCGCTGGATCCGGCCTATCCGCATGCGCGGATTGACTATATGTTGGCGCACAGCAAAGCTGCCGCGGTTATTGTTGATGGCAGCGCGTCGGGTGAGTTATGTCAAAGAGTGAGTACACACATTTTGCTGGCTGACTTGGACGATGATCCGAAGTTTCTTTCAGACCCTGAATGTGATCCACAGGCATTGGCCTATGTGATTTACACCTCCGGGTCGAGCGGTGAGCCAAAAGGTGTGGCAATAACACACTCTAATGTGCTGGCGATGTGCACTGCTATGGGGGCGCTGCTTTCAGAAGAAGAGTTGAGTGGGGTTCTCGCTGCC
The DNA here is from genome assembly GCF_001854475.1 of Pseudoalteromonas byunsanensis. GTDB lineage: Bacteria > Pseudomonadota > Gammaproteobacteria > Enterobacterales > Alteromonadaceae > Pseudoalteromonas > Pseudoalteromonas byunsanensis. The sequence goes on along the minus strand of NZ_MNAN01000034.1, from coordinate 295,474 downwards.
ACGTCGGTGTGTTTTGACCCATCAGTGATGGAGATCATCGGTACTTTATTGCTCGGTGGTACGGTGCTCCTGGCAAGAAATATTTTGACATTACCTAGTCTACCGAACCTAGCACGTGTTCGGACTTGTATTGCTGTGCCCTCGGCCATGCGGGCATTACTCAGTGGATATATCTTACCAAATACGCTGCGCTGTCTGGTCTTCGGTGGCGAGGTACTCAGTCCCGCACTGGTAAAACAAGTGTATATGCAGCAGCCGGACCTGCGCGTTATCAATGTCTATGGCCCGACTGAAGACACGGTATTTTCGACGGCTGTGGAGGTTGGGTTTGATATGGAGGAAGTCACCATTGGTCGACCCGTTGCTAACACCCGCGCTTACCTGCTTGATGAAGCCTTACAGCCGGTATCGGCGGGCGAAACGGGGGAGCTGTATCTTGCGGGAGACAAGCTGGCTGCGGGTTATTTGTTTGATACACCCCGTACAGATGCACGCTTTGTGATGCCTATACCAGGCAGTGGCATTGCGGAGTCGCGTTTATATAAAACCGGCGACCTATGTCAGTGGAGCGACAATGGCGAACTGTGTTTTATCTCCCGTGCTGATCAACAAGTCAAAATCCGTGGCTTTCGTATCGAATTGGAAGAAATCGAAGCCGTGCTGAGTAAAATACCGGGTATCGCGGCGGCGGCCGTGAACGTGTTGCAGGGCACTTACGCGCAGGCCAGATTACAAGCCTGTATTGTCTGTCAGCAAGAAGAAACCTTGAGCCCAGATGTGATTTTATCATTCGTGGCTCGTTATCTGCCAAATCATATGGTCCCTCACAGTGTCTGTTTTCTTGATTCATTGCCTTACTTACCTAACGGCAAGCTGGATCGCACCAGCCTTCCAAGTGTATCGGCACAACCACAGCCGCTTAGAGCTAGCAAGGTAGCCGACTCGGAGCAGGCACTTGTTGAACGTATCTGTTATGAACTGAGCACCTTGTTGGGCCACGTAACAGAAGGCTTGGATTTACAAACTTTTGAGCAGGCGGGGCTGGATTCATTAACTACGCTGGAGTTGAGTAATCGCCTGAGTAAGGTGCTTGAATTGAACTGCTCCGTGCAGGCCATTTATCAGTTTAATACACCCCAACGTCTGGCCCGGTATCTTCAGAGGTTGCGTGTAAATACGTCATTACCAATGTGTGTTGAGCCGTTACGCGATACCTTAGGAGAGCTGTACAAACAGTTACGCGCTAGTCACCCGACCTTTGCGCTGGCCAAAGCCCCATGCTGGTCGGCCGCTGATAAAAGTAAGCTGGTGTGGGCAGCCACTCAGATGGTCAGCAAGCGTCGAGCCAATCCCTACAGCAAAGTCCTGCGTAACGGCAGTGGCACGCGTGGCACTGTGGCAGATGCTTATCACAATGATGCGCGAGAGGCGATTATTTGGACCACCAACTTGTATCTTGGTCTTAACCGGGATCCCGCTGTGGTTGCAGCTGCGCGTGAAGCTGTTTCTGAATTTGGCACTGGTATGGGCACCTCTGCAGCCGCGTCCGGGTTAACCGACTTGCATCTGGCGTTTGAACAACAATTTGCCACTTTGGTGGGGAAACCCGCCGCCTGCTTGTTCCCCACCGGCTATACCGCCAACGTCGGTGCGGTTGCGGGGTTACTGGGTGAAAACGATGTGGTGGTAATCGATCAGTTGTGCCATGCCTCCATTGTTGATGGTGCCCGCTTATGCGGTGCCAAAGTTCGCACCTTTAAGCACAACGATGTCGATGATCTCGCTTGTGTGCTTGAGAGCGAAAGCTCCCCCTACCGAACGGTGTTGGTCATTATCGAGGGCGTTTACAGCATGGGTGAAGGAGCGGCTCCTGTGGCAGAAATTGTTCGCACCGCTAAGTGTTATCAGGCACTGGTTCTGGTTGATGAAGCACACTCATTCGGGTTTTATGGTGAGCGTGGGGCCGGGATCTGCGCTGCACAGGGGGTAAGCGACGAGGTCGACTTTATTATGACCACGCTGAGCAAATCACTCGGCAGTCTGGGCGGCGTTGTCGCCACGAGCACTGAGTATGTTGACTTGCTTAAAGCTTCAGCCAGAGCTTATATTTTTCAAGCTTCCGTGAGTCCTGCAGACATTGCAGCGGCGCTGGCCGCGCTGCAACGTCTTAGTCAGGATAAGTCACTGCGTGAGAGGCTCTGGGACACGGCCCGATATATGCGGGCGCAATTTAGTGCAGCTGGCTTTGAGTTGGGCAGTGGTGATGGACCGATAGTCACGCCCCATTTTGGTGATAAGGATAGACTGTTTGCGATTGTGCAGCGTTTGTATGAAAAAGGCGTTCAGGCCTCCGCCGTGACTTATCCAATCGTTGAAAGTGGCCGTGGCAGATTACGTTTTATCTGTTCGGCAGCCCATACAAAGGAGGATGTAGATACAACGCTGGTGGTATTAAAAGAAGCGGTCCAGGAAGTTGAAACAGAGTTTGCCAGTTTATCCACCGACAAAGCAAAAGATTTACCCTGTGCCTGTGTGTCAGCCAACTGGTGGAGCGGCTTTACTGCGTATCTTGAAAAGTGGGTAAAGGCACAGTCTGCAAAGGTACCTGAGCTACAGTTGGTGGTGAGCACACCAAGCGGTAGTCGGGCTTTGTGCGTGTCTCACAATACCGTGGAAACAGGCATACAGGACGAGACAAGCTTGCCGATGTGCCATATCCATTGCCGCAGCGCGGATGCTGTTACGGCATTCACCATGGGAGATGTGCAGTCGCTGCTGCAGTGCATTTGTGATGGTGAATGCGAATTGAGTGGCCAAAGCGAGGTCTTCATGTGGTTGATGAGTCGTTTACATACTTTGCCCAGTGGGTTAAAGCAGCTCACGGAGATTCCTGAAGCTGTCGATACTTTGTCATAAAAATGCAATATATTTATACAGTTGCAATGCTAGGGCAGTGGGCAATTGCTTAATTATGGACGCCCATTCCAGTATGTATGCTGGAGTAGGTGTCCATACTTCTCATGAGTGGTTGACGTGGAAGTGGTTTGGCGTTGGTTAACGTGAATGGTTAACGTGGACATCCACTCAAATTTGCACTCGGTTTTTCACAATCAAATCAGGTTTTTAAGCTTAAGGGATGAACGATGTGTAGTGTCCTTCTTTGTTTTTAAAAGCAGGCCTAGGAAGCCTGCTTTTCTGGTCTATTGTTAATCTACACTGCTTTGATAAATCGCTTGAACTTGATAGCCCGTAAGTGCTGCAGGGTATATTAAAAACTCATCAAGGATGCCGTTAAAAGGAATGCTCACATTAGTGTTATTGTTATGCCTTCTTGCTCCTAACAGTAGGTCAGTGTTGCTTGATAACACATTGTTTGAGGTGTGATAGTCAATAAATTGCCCATCTAGGTACAATGAATGTTCGCCATTTTGATTCACTAAAGTTGCTAAGTGCCACTTATCATCATTAACGGATATATGGCTGTTAAGTGTGTCATCACCTACTTTGCTATACAGCTTTTTATCAACGGAACCAACGTACAAATAGTATTGCACCAATTCGTTGTATGACTTGACCTTTGAAACAAGGGCACCACTTTGTGATGTTTTAAACCAAATGGATACCGTAAAATCGTCAAGAGCAGGATTAAAATCAAAAGCATTATCTTGACCTAACGTGACGTATCTTGTTTGTTGGTCAAACCACAGCGCGCCATTTTCAACCCCTTCCTCAATCCATTGGGGTTGATTTATCAATGTGCCCAGGACGGGTGCTGAAGCTGAGTTGTATGCGGTTGACCCCGACGTTTCGTCAAGCTTTAACTCTACGTTTTGCTGTGCAAGTACTGGGGGGTGATATTCTTTCAGGTAGGCAGATTCAATCGCACCATGATCCATGCTCAACCCTTGCGCTTGAAAAAATGAGCCTAAAGGGTGGCTGTGAATCGCTTCTAGATCTTCAGCTATTGATTTTACTCGCTGGTACACCTCAAGGTCAGTTGTTCTGTCGATAGCGTCGCTTTTTGCAGTCAGTCTAAAGTCTGGCCACTGGGGTTTAATCCCAAAGGAGTGATCATCTAATGGGTAGTTTGCAAATAATACTTGCCCATTTATACCACTTTGCTCCCAGCCATTGGTGATCTGATGCATACTCGGATAGTGTTCATTGGCAACCAAATCGCGGTATATGTACACATCACCGGGTTTATGTACACCGCCTGCGCTGCTAGAACGCCAGCCATTTTGTTCATAAAAGTTGTGATCTACCATGAAGTTGCCGTAATCGGCGTTGCCACCATCACGTAAAATGCCATAAGCTTCGTTATTGATAAGAATATTGTTGAGTATTCGGGTGTATTGACTGTTTACGTCATCTTCCCAGTCCGATAAGTAAACGCCATAAAGCGAATTGGCAGCGATGTTGTGCATGAGAACAATATCGCCCATTTCATAGGCGCCAGCAAAAGAAAACCCAGCAAGCGCATTGTTATAGGCGATGTTCCGATATACATGAATACCGGCGGCCATATCTATATATAACCCATAACCACCCATACCTTTGATATCACTTTGTATTCCGCCAGAAAAACCTTCACGTTGCTCGGCGATATATGTCCAACCAATCACATTACTGAATTGGTTGTTGATCACCAGCGTATCGCGAAACACATGAGACGGCTCACCAGGTTCTCCCCAAAACTTGAGTCCACCACAATCAGCCGTTAATTGACACGTTTGCTCAAAGCGGTTATTTGCTATGAGCAAGTCTCCTGTTTTTATAGCGTCTTTAGGGATATTGGTTGTTAAGTCCGACTCAATATGCGCACGTGCGAATAAGACACCGTTGTGGGCGATATGATGCACATAGTTATTGATAAACTTGATTTTATCGGCTTTATTGAAAGTAGCGCCATTGCCCCCTTCTTTTGAATTAGAGGCACGAAATCCAACGTGATGGAATTCGTTGTTTTCTATGTTTAAGTCACTTATTCCAGCATGAGTATAATTACCATCCCAGCGATAGTTGGTTTTCATAAACTGGCTATCAATAAATCCGATGTTGGAATTCTTAAGAGTAAATTGGGTAATGGCACTGTGGGTTTCACCATTACTGTGGTTATATAGGTAGATACCGTAATCCGCAAAGTTAATTTTTAAGTTATTTAAAGTAATACCTGTTGAAAAGCGTGGAGCAGTAGATTCTAGTAACACTGCACTGTGGTTAAAATAGGTCAATGACAGGCCATCGAAAATAACATGGGAGCGACTACCAATGTCACCGCCATGAGCTAATTTAATTCCAAAATCACGTACCGATAGTTCTAAATTGAGAGCATTTGGATCCGTATTGTCAGGTGGTGAAAAATACAGCTTTTGCGATACTTTATCAAACCACCATTCGCCGGGGGCATTAAGTAACTTAGGTAAGTTTTCTATGTAATAAGCGCTACCCCAGCCAAGTCCAGCACCTTTATTTGCTGTTTCGCAGCCATTAGTATTGTTAGTTATACCGCAATCTTCTGCGACCATTATTCTGGTTTCGTTGATTGATGGTTCAGACACAATTTGGGTGCGATACAAGTCATGGCCAAGTTTGTTAGTTAACGCAACAAGTGTTGCACCGCTTAAATCTCCAAGAGTAGGGAAGTGCACTGTATCTGTTAGCAGACGCCTAGAACGATTGTTTTCATCGCAGTCTTTTTTATCTTCACATTGTGGTGACGTTGGTAGTTCACTGCCAGTTGCTTCTTTCTCTCCGCCATTGGCGTGCCACCAGTTTTTTGCGTATTGCCAGTCATTTTCTGCTTCATGACCAACAACATAGGATGTTTCCCAGTTTGGCTCTCGGGCGATTGGATAACGTGTATATAGCGCGTCAGAGAACGGGGCATGTCGCATTAAAAATAATGGCGAGTCACTGAGTTTATAACTTGATATATCGGCGTAATACAAAGAAGGAGCATTTGGAAATCTTTTTAGTGTTTCTCTATCCGTTACTGGCTGCCAATTTTTGATAACTTCTGAGCCTAATAGTGACACCGTATTCGGGCCGTACTCAGCCTTATAAAGCACAGGCTTCGTAGCGGTACCGCTTAATGATGGCGTGATAGTTTCTCTATAAATACCAGGCAGAATATGTACGGTTGTGCCTGGTCCGGCTCTATTTGCGGCTTCTTGAATTGTACAAAACGGCGAATTTTCGGATAGCCCTGAACCGCTAACGCAGCGCTTACTGTATGTTTTATTATTAACCCAAAGGTCTGTGACCGATGCTACTTGAAACTTTACGTCATCGATCAAGAGGTTGCCGCTTGGCGCTGGAGTATTGTACTTATCACTCAATTGGCCCACATATACTCTGTCGCCATACTGTTCGCAATGAGTCACATTGTTTGACCTGTAACTGTTGCCATTGACATTCAGTTCTACGTAGTCATTTGCTTTGTATGAAATGGCAATATCACTCCAACTTGTGTTTGCAATATCAACAAAAGACCCATATGCCGTGTCACACGAGCCAGTTACATTACTTTGCCAAGTAAGTTGTAATTTAAAGCCTCCTTGGCTATCGCCCGACAACCTTAAAGACCAAAGGTTGTACTCGTTGGCGCCTTTGAGTGTTGCTATGCTAATTGCGCTGGGAATATCACTGTTATTAGGGTTTAGGCTAAAGCGTAGTGTCGCTTCATCAATGTCGGTGACGAGGTTCTTCTTAGACAGGTAGGCTGCATAAGTACCCAGTTGTGTGTTCATGCTTTCTTGTGATAAGTCAATTCTGTGCTGATTTGCTCGCTCCCAGTCGTTAAAGCCGTTAGAGAATTGCTCATCAATAATATTCCAAGGTTCATTGGCTTGGACCGATGTAGCGCACAGCGTTAAAGGTAGCAAGCTAAAGCACAGTACTTTTAACAAAGTTACCCTATGTTTACTGTTGTTGTGTTTTAACATAAAAATGTCCTTTTGTTGGTGTTGTGCATAACAGACCGAAGCAAACATTAAGAACTTTCTGAAAAAGTTCAAAAAATACTCAGTAAGACAGGTGTGGGGTGGTATTAACATATTTTTTAAAATTGAAATACGGTGGAGAAAAAGACTGAGTTGCTATATTGCAAAGCGTTTGTCTAGCAGCAGACTTTAGTGCGTCTTATGAGGTGATTGAGCGAGAATATGTGTTTAAAAATTCATATTGATCAATTGTTTGGTTTTTTTGCTAGGTTCTTAACTGGGAATTAAAGGAGCATGGGACTATGTGGACACTCAACCTAACGTCATCCAAATTACAGGGATAGTTGCGAATGAAAGCATATCATTTAAAGGGATATCGTTTGATAATATAAGCGAAGTTGCGAACTGTTGTGCTGGATTTTGAGTGCCCCATTTAAAGGTGGGCATCCACGTATTTTCTGGCAGATTTAGCTGCGGTGGTTTTGTGAGGTGTTAAATAGCTATGATGATGGCGGGTTTAACAAGAGTATATCGAGACGAAAAAGCCGGGTTGTTCGATGGTGACTTTACGCCTTACTTAACCTCCTTGCGATGTTTTTTTTAATCACACTGGTCGAATGACCTGTATAAAATGTGTATTGGTCCCATTATTATTGACAATATAAAGCCGCAAACATATTTTGCCTAGCTTTTAGGCCGTAGTTGGCTTTTAATTGTGTGAGAATGCATGTCTTTCGTAAAGCAAAGTTTGCTCGTCGCTGGTGTTATGCTGCTATCGGCATGTTCAGGTTCTGGCGATGATGTATCTGAGGATAAAGTTTTATCGTCAGAAAATAAGTTAAAGGTAACAGCAGAAGTAGTAGGAGCAGGTGCATCGCTGCAAACGCATGAACAACAAGTAGAGCAAGGAAAATCGGCTAGTTTTACTTTATCAATACAATCGGGATATCAAGTAACTCAGATCCAAGGGTGTAATGCTCAACTAAATACACAGGGGAAAGTCTTAGCTTCTAATATTCAGCACAGTTGTCACATTAAAATTTATACTCAAGTAACCAACACTCAGGCAAACAACATTACTGTAACGAGCCTAATTGCAGGGTATGGTCGTTTAGTCGGAGTACCTGAAACGGTTGAACAGGGACAAAGTTTTACAGTAACCGCTGAACCGCAGACAGATCAAAAGCTAACTGACCTCACAGGCTGCGCGGGCGAGCGCTTAGGTGACACTCTCACGGTTAAAAATTTATCCGCCAGCTGCGAGATCACAGCAAAATTTGAGTCGCAATACGCTCAACCTACTTTGTTACCAGAGCGTATTCGCTTACCTGTTGTGGTACATGTTATGGAAAATGGTCAGTTTACGTTATCTGATGAGCAGATCCGTTCACAGATAGTGGCTACAAACGAACATTTTAGAGCAATGAACCGCCAAGAACTGAGTACTTTATCTCAAGAGCATCAACGCGTTGCTGCAGACACTGGTATTCAGTTTTATCTAGCAACTACAGCACCAGATGGGAGTGAAACCTCAGGGGTCAATCGTGTGGTGGTTGGTGACGGTATGGGGCCAGCTTCGCCGGGGCTTGCAAACTCGAATAAAGGCGGAATTGATGCCTGGGACACGACACGCTATATCAATATTTGGGTAGGAGAAGATAGAGATCGTCACGGCAAAATAGTTTTGCTTGGCCAGTCGTTTATACCTGGTGATGCGCCAGATAATGAAATTGGTATTGCGGTTGAATATGGCGTTTTTGGTACTCTAGGCAAGCTTGCTGACGGTTATACTCAAGGCAAAACCGTGTCACATGAATTAGGGCATTTCTTTGGGTTAATCGGCCATATTAATGAAGGAGCTGAAGATGGTCATCGCTTTTTACCGTGTGCAGATCAGTTCATTGTATCGAACTGCATCAACAGCGAACTGCAAGAAAACTTTATGCGTGCGAGAGTGCGCGATGCGCAACTGAAGTTTTTCTCGATTAGTCAGGCAAATTTAATGCGCTCTTCTTTATATAAAGGTGCTTTGCACGCACTTTATCAGAATAACTTAACACGTCAGTAATATATCGGCGTTTACATCTGTCCATACAGCAAGTCGCTTATCTAAAGCTGAGGTTAATTTGTAACAGACCTACTTTAGCTTATGATAAGCGCGACTGATTTGAATTTATTTTGCCTCTACACTTTCCATGAAGCTTGAGAGCGAGCTTGAATAATTTATAAGCCGCAGAAAAACCTTGCTGCCTTTTGCTCTTGTCAATATACAGATAGGAGATTTCTAAAACTAGATGCCTGTTTTACTAATGATAATAATGTATAAATTAGTATTCGATATTATCGCAATAATCAATCTAATACCGGCTAATACAACTCTATTTAGAGAGGTAGGGTTTAATATTCGCTAATTACATAAACTTGAATTCAGTTGAAAGTTAGGTGAGGATTATTTTAAGGGCGGTATAAAATGGCTATTAAATTTTATTTTTATTATTTTCACTGTTAATGAGTGTGTTTTTTGTTTCGTCTCTTAGATTGAAGTAAATGTTAAAATTTGGTTTGTTATATTTTGTGTTTAATTTATTACAAATTTTTACTTTATATTTTAACTTTGGGGATGTACGTTAGTTTTGTCTAAAAAACAGACGAAAACAAAAAGGAATTAAAAATGAAAAAAGGTATTTTTCTATTATCATCACTTCTTTTAAGTAACTATGCATTGGCTATAAGTAATGACCTCCCCAGTCACTGTGAATATGGGCGACAAACGCACTATGACGTAAGTTATGAAGAAGTAGCAAGTGCGATTGAGGATGGTTTAAAAACCTATGCTAATCCGTATGACTTCAACTCATGGAAGGACTTTTATGATAGCATGTCTAACTTGCTAGACAGCTTTGATTATTTAAGGATTGAAACTACTAAGCACGTTTTACAAGGTTCTAGCTTTAGAGCAAAGGGAAATTTGTTTGATCGCTATGCCTATGTGCACTTTCATAACTCTGAGAAGGGCTTCATTGGTAAAGATAAGTCGAATTTGGATGCAAACTCTTATTTAAACATGTCTTTTGATAAAACCTATGGTTATGGACTTGTTTGGATCACTAGGGATAACTTGTGCTCAGCTGAGGGGGTTTGGGTGCAAAAAAATCCGACAGCATCGAAAAGAAGTGCAAGTGTATCAGGGCAAACCTTTAGTGCGAGTGTAAGCTACGCAGTCGATAAATACTCAAAAGCAGCTAAAGACAATAATACTCCAGTTAAAGTCACCTTTATTTTACGCAGTGATTTATATGGCACTCGAAGTTATAAAAGTACCACAAGTACTGCAAATAGTGGTGTAGCCAATATTACAATGAAAGCTCATGCAGGTGGCGGCGTATATGATCTGTCGGCTATAGTATATGACGGAAATTATGGTAAGAGTGTTCAATTGGGTTCTTTCATTGCTAGCGGAGATAGAGAGCCGCCTTGTAGAGAATGTCAGCCTAATTAATTTTGAAGTTAGATTGTAATAATAATCCGGCATCTCAATGATGTCGGGTTTTTAAAGTAAATATATTGTCATTATAATATTGTTTGATTTCAGTTTTTATTTTAAATATCCTCCCTCCCCATAGTAATTTTTGTTTTTTAGGTGTAGGCATAATCAGTTTTGGATCTCCTATTATTAATTGATAAAAATAGGCCAGCTATTACGTGATATTACTCAGAATATAAATGTTTAACTTAAATTGGCCATTACCTTACCGACTTGCTGCTCGCTCGACACTACTCGTTACACCTCAATGACATTGAAGAAGCTTTAGGAGGGAGGGCTACTAGTGTCAGTTTGCCACTCTTTTAGCTCTGTCACCGGCACTTAGGAGGCTTTATTGGTCTGTTCAGTATAGTTGTTTACAGTATCGCAGGGTTTATGTCCGTTGTTTTGGCTTTGAATGGTGGTTACTTAAGGTAGAGTAGACCAAAGCGCTTGTATCTACTTAGTCGTGTTCAGTGGCTATACATTACGTGTAGCCACATTTGCCTAAAAGCGTAATTAATTATTTAATTAAACAGTTAATTCGAGTAAGTAATTCAGATGGTGGAGTCTCTCTTACATCATTTAAATATTCTTCAAAAGGTGGAAAGTCAGCTAACTCCACCTGATTGTTTGGCAACCAATGACCAAACAACCAATCGTAGGGTTTCTCCAATTCGGTATAGTCTCCCTTAAACAGCACGCTAACAGCTTTACCTTTTGGTAGTTCGATGAACTGGATCTCGGGTGCAGGTAAGTCTATGTCGGTACTACTAACACTTAAACATGCCATAGAGCGAAGTTCCTCTTTGGCGACCGTTTTTGGATCATCGTAGTAAATACCAAACGAGCGGCTACGTTCATCAACAAGTCCTGCGCTACCTGCTAACATGAGTAGTTTTTCAAAAGCTTGACCGATTTGCATATAATCCCCTTGATGAGGCAAAGCAATTAAGGTCATAGCTTCGTTTTCAATTTGTTCAACGGTATACATGGTTGTGTACTCCTTTAAGTGAGATGGATAAAACACAGCATGTTCGAGCTGTTTACAGGTGCGGTGCTTTTTATAGTGATTGGGGGTTTCACCATAATGCTTGGTAAAAGCTCGATTAAATGCTTCTACGCTGTTATACCGTACTTGTTTTGCAATATCAGCTTGACTCAAATTACTGTGCAGTAACAATGTTGCCGCTTTAAACAAACGCATTCTTCTAACGGTGGTATTGATGGTCTCACCTGTAAACTCACGGTAGATCCTGTGAAAGTGATAGGCTGACATATTCGCCAAATCTGCAAGCGTGTTCACATCGAGATCTCTATTTAAATGCTCATAAACATAGTCGATAACTTTCAGTAGTCTTTGTCTGTAGATATGTTTCGTTGTGCTTTTGAGTGTCATATTTAGATCCTTTGAGCATACTCATCGTTAAAGTCTGGGCAGTATACAACCAAAAACGTTGTTCGTTTATGGGGCAACGGGAAACACTGTAGCGCAGGTATCATTGATAATGTTTGCGAACTTTGACTCGCTGGCAAGGAAGGTGGCAAAACGCTGGATGTGCTCAAACGCTCATTTTTGGGTGGAGCATGCCCTGAAAACCCCTTTTATTTCATTACTTAAAGATTGAATATGGTTCTTGCATTGCGCCTTGTCCAGCGCCAGCGAAGCATCTTCAAGTTGTTGCAAGTAATAGGCACACCGTTCAGCACCAATGGCTTTGGCGGAAGTTTTTAAATAGTGTGCTTCATCTTTTATTTGCTTGAATTGTTGTTCTCGATAAAAGCTCGCTATTTTTTGTAAGCTACTTTTGGCTTGCTGTAAAAACTGTTGACGAAAGTTGTTAATTTCGCTCTCATCATCGCCTAAAAGTTCATGCATAACTTGTTCATTGAGTACTTGTAATCTATCTAAGTTACTAATGTCCATACCATTTCTCGATTGTATTTTTAAACTTATCAAGTGTTACAGGCTTGCTGATGAAATCAGACATTCCAACGGATAGGCAAAACTCTTGATCGCCTTTCATGGCGGCACCTGTGACTGCGATGATTGGAATAGGGGATTGCGCGTTTTTGTTTTCGTCAGACCTGATCTTCTTGGTCAATTCGAAGCCATCCATTCTTGGCATGTGGCAGTCGGTTAAAACGAGAGCATAGTCGCCGTTTTTCCACATTTTAAGGCCTTGAAGCCCGTCTGATGCCAGTTCACATTGGTAGCCTAAGCGAGATAGCTGTTTAACCATGAGTTTTTGATTAAATTCGTTATCTTCAACAATTAGAATTGGTAGATTGTCTGTTTGTGAGAGCGTTTTTGATTGGCTATGGCTTTGCGAACAGAGGCCTAAATCAAAGTCTAAATCTACCTCAAAGTCATCTTCGTTGAGTTGCGCCGATAATTGGCCGTCTATATTTTTCAAGCGTAGTAGGTACTTATGTAGAGTGAAAAATGTCAAAGTGTTTAGGTCGAGCATCAAAGCATTGCTAAATCGTTCTTTAACTTGCTCAAACATACTTAAACTATAGATTATCAGTAATCTGCCTGCGGGCAGAGAACTTGAGTCTATGGCATGAATATCATCACGATGGGTAATAACTATGATATTTAGCTCATCATCTTTGTTATCGGCATTTGTTATTTGTTTTAGTGGCACCTGATTTATGGTTCCGATATACATTTGGAGTTTTTGGGTTAAATACTCAAGTTTGTTATCACACTTTATGTGATGATAAATATTGGCTGATGAAAAGATTGTTTCTTGGTTTCTAGGTTTGAAGTTCCAAATTGGAATGCTAACAATAAACTCGCTGCCTTTACCCAATTCACTGTTTACTATTATTTCTCCACCCATCAACTCGATTAATCGACCACAGATAGCTAGACCAAGACCGGTTCCGCCAAATCGCCTTGTTGTGCTTTTGTCCGCTTGAGTAAATGGTGTGAAGAGCCTTTTCAACGTATCGTTGTCAATGCCGATACCATCATCTTTAACAGACAGTGTAAGCTTGTTGACTAGACGGTTTATTTGTTCGCAAGTGACATCGATCGTTACATGTCCTGATTGATTATTGCCATTAACACTGAATTTAATAGCATTACTCACTAGGTTAAATAAAACTTGTCTTATGCGGTTTTCATCACCATTTAGTTGTTCAGGAATATCGAACGATTCGAATAAGCTGAGCTTCACACCTTTTTGCTGTGCGATTGGGCCAAATATAACAACAATGTTATTGAGCATGTCCGAAACATCAAAGTCATGACAGTCTAGTTCAAGCTTACCAGCTTCAATTTTATTAATGTCTAAAATATCATTGAGGATAGAAACTAGATTATTGGCTGCTATTGCTGCGGTGTCGAGTAGTTCCTGTTCTTCGAAGCTATTATCCTGATGTGTTAGTAAGTCAAGCGCACCAATTATGGCGTTCATTGGTGTGCGTAATTCATGACTCATCATGGATAAGAATTCTGATTTGGATTGGCTTGCCATTTCGGCGTGCTTAACTGCCTGATTGAGCTCTTCAGTGCGGGATTTTACTTTGGCCTCTAATAGTAGGTTGGACTCTTCAAGGCGCATACGTGCTTCATAAATGGATGTGTGGTCAATGATCACGCCATCAAGGCACCGAGTTTGAGTTTGTTTGTTGTAACTTACCACTCCTTTTGCGTAAATATATAAAGCGCTGCCATCTTTCAATACACAGCGATATTCTTTCTCAAAGTTTTCTTTGCTTTTTATTGAATGTTCGATAGCTTTTTTTATTTCTTGGGCGTCTTTGGAATGAATAAAGCTGATCCACTTTTCAAGGTCACCATAATTTTGATCTAGCGGTTCATGTAACAATTTACACGTTTGCTCATCCCACCTAACAAACCACTGGTCTCCAACTCTGGTAGCGCTCCAAGTTCCAATTCTTCCACCTTCAAGTGCACGTTTACGACTTTCATTTTGTTCATGAAGTTTGCAATTGAGAACTTGCGAGTAAATATCTCTTTTTATAAAACCTTTTAATATAACCTTATCAGTATCGTCTTGAACACCTTGGCAAATCAGTTGCAAAGGGGTTGAGTCCATACTGTGCGCTGTTTTTATGGATAGGTTAAAAGGCTTTTTGTCTTTGTCCGCTTTGTTAAAGGTACTTAAAAGGGTCCCTCTATCGTTTACGTCAATAGACTGTATCAATATATCTAAAGGAACCGCGGTTTTTTCCGTTAATGCGAGTAATGCTGCACAGGTATTTGAAAACTGAAATGTATGTTCTTGAGCATTGTACATCCAGCTGCCGATCACTTGTTCTTGTGGTTCAATTTGTTCGTAGGTTTTTAAAGGGATGGTACTTGTAATTAAAAATAGAAAGCGATTGTGCTCTTGGGGAAGAACAATGACTTCAACTTGAAGCGTTTTTATGGTTAGCGTAATTTTGTTGTGTGTCCAACTATTAAGTAGGGCCAATGACGGCTTTTCAGGAAAGTCAAAGCAGCGTTCAATAGGTGCGTTCTTCACTTCTTCAACTTGTAGCATTAGTTGGTTTAGTGCGGCATCATTTAGGTCCAGTATGGTTAGATCATCACTAACAAGCAAAGCTGGTGTTTTAGTTATCTCTAGTTTCATATTGGTTCCCAACCAGATGTTAAACAATGCTACGAATGCATATTACATTTCTCTACAGCCTTCAAAATGGATTGTTTTGTTGAGGGCTTAGCAATGTAGGCAGCAAGCCCTAAGCTTGCCCATTTCCTGATCAGATCTTTGTTCTTATTACTCGTCAGTGCAATTATTGGAATAGATTTACAGTTGGGTATATTGCGTATGTTCTTGGTTGTATTATATCCATCCAGCTCTGGCATAAATAAATCCATAAAAATAAGGTCGTATTTGTGCTTTCTAAGCATTTTAATAGCCGTTAATCCGCTGCTAACACTTTCAACATTATGTCCTTCATCACGAAGTATTTTACTTATCATCTCTCGGTAAATTTCATTGTCTTCAACGACCATGATTTTTGAATTTTTGGGTCTACTTTCTGCTAAAGTTGTCTCCGGTTTTGCACTAGAATCTATGGGGTCGTCGAAGTTTGTCTCATAACTGGGTTGTTTTACGGAGGTAACGACTCGCGCTTCTTTAATTTGTGATGCTTGGTGGCTGGTATTGGGGATCGAGCGCTCAGTTAAAAGGGCTGACAGCTCAGCAACTGATATTTGTTTGTTCTTCAGCCTGTTTGTAAGTTCAGCAACACTATCAGAAAGTTGTGATTCAAGCTTGTCTAGCAAAGGGGTTATATGTTGTCTTTTTAGCTCCTGAATAAGTGCGGTTTGCACTTCGTTTAAACCTTCGGTTTGGTCTAAATTTTCTCTAGCATCTTTTAATGTTTGCTCAGCAGTTTTGTGGTACTGCGCTGCGTCATCAATCAGTTGTTTGAGCTCGTCATCTATTCTGCCAAAGTGTTCCTCTCTAATACTTGTCACATCATTTGCTTCTTTAGAGCGAAATAACGCATTGTGTAATATCATTCTCAAGCGATAATTTTCATACATAGGCTTGTATATAAAATAATCGCGAAAAATACTTTTCATACAGCATCTAAAGCCAATTCCTGACTCTTTATTTTCACATAGCAATATGTTTTCATGGGGATAGTCCAAAACCCCTTGTTTAGCTAACTTACTATAAAGCTCAACACTGCGACTAACGCTCGACATGGCGATAATGATCACTAAGGGTGCAGCTTCTAATAGTACTTCCTGCATACTGTCATAGTTACTGAGAGTTCTAAATGCTGTGATTTGAGATGAAATAACATCTGTAACACCTCCCAGTTCTTCAACGTCGTCACAAAGCAATACAACTTTCGGGTGCCGCTCTACGTGCTCAACTTCTTTACGCGTCATGTTTTCACTTCCTAGTTAGCAATTAAGAAAAGGGTCAATGCTTATTGTTATTTTCAACATCGCTTTATAACTAAGCTTGTTTTATGCAAAATTTAATATGTTCAGTATAGTTGTTAATTATAGTTTTCGCGTACCGAGTAATGTTTTTGCTGTTCTAACGCTTTTAAAAAGCTGACTTTTTTTAGAGGCAGTGCGAATAAGTAGCCTTGACCATAATCTATTTTATAATGATTTAAAAAGCTCAGGTCGTTCGGGTTTTCTATTCCTTCTGCAACAATTTTTAAATGCAGCTTATGAGCCAGTGCAACAGTAGCTTCGATGATTGCTTGTTTGTCTTTGTCCAGTGCACATCCATGGATAAAACATCTATCTAACTTTAATTCACAAAAGGGTATTTGACTAAGTTGCTTTATGGACGAATAGCCCGTTCCAAAATCATCAATAGATAAAGAGAAGCCCTTGAGTCTGAGTCTAAGCAGCACGTCCAAGGACTCAGCTAAGTTTTCAATTAATAGGCTTTCGGTTACTTCAAGAGTGATCATTTGTGGTGGAACACTGTAGCTGCTGGCAAGCTCTGCCAAACGTTCGGGAAGGTGGATATCTTCTAAATTTTTGACGCTTAAGTTGATGTTAAATGTTAGCTCCTTTAGCTTTTCATAGTGTTTTTCTATAAATGCAAATGCTTCATCTACCACTAGTATAGAAAAGTCATGGACGAGATCTGAGTCTTCGATAATATCGATAAAGTAATAGGGCGTTAATACACCAAATTCGGGGTGATTCCAGCGGACTAAAAACTCGGCTCCGACAATATTTTCTTCGGGTAATGAGAGTTTAGGTTGTAAATACAGGCACATTTGCTTGTTGTTAACCGCCTGCGCGACATCTTCGTAGTCAAAAGTTTGTGTATTTAATTCGGCACTGGCTACTTTGTTATCATCGAATAATGATGATATAAGGTGCTTTATTTGTACTTGGGTTATCGGCTTGTCGATACCGGTAACAACATTAAGAGCGCGTAACTGTGCAAGGTTTTTAGCCATTTTTATGATGGTATTGTCTTCACCACTGAGTAAAACAATTGCAGACTTAACGTTAAGATCTGATAAGTATCTGAGTACCTCAATACCATCCATTTGAGGCATGTTGAGATCAAGAAAAATAACATCAACGTGATGCTCGGCAATCATGTCTAATGCGTCAGGACCGTTCGTAAAGCCATAAAAGTCTACAGAAAAGTTGTGTTGAAGCAGCAGACGTAGTTGCGTGAGGATCAGGCCATTATCATCTATCGCAACAATTTTGAATGTCTTTCTGGCATCCATGAAAAAACCTTTAAACTATTTTCAGAAGAAGTGCTAATCACTAGTATTGAGTATAGAAGTTATTTCAGAACATACAGCACCAAAGTGTGAAATACACTTTGGAAGCAGACCGTCGATTTTATCCTGATCTTTGCCCTTTGCAGCTATTTCCAGTTCGTGATAACTCTCAGCCAATAAGGCAGCTCCGACTGCTTTAGCTGAGGATTTTAATTGATGAGCATAACTTTGCACTTGGCCAATATCTGATTGCTGATTTACAAGCGACTGCATAATAGGCGATGATTCTGAAACAAAACTTTGCAAAAATATGTGTTGTATTTTTTTATCTACACCAACAAATTCTGATAGCAGTTGTAAATCAATCAGTCGGTGGTTTGGCGCGTCGTCATCGTGGCTTTCTTTACCATTTATTAGCTCGCTTTTTGGTATTTTATCTGGCATCCACTTAAGTAGAATTTGTTTTAACTTTGTCAGTTCGATTGGCTTGGATATGTAGTCGTTCATCCCACATTCTAAACATTTGCTGCGTTCGCCACTGAGCGCATTTGCGGTCGCCGCGATGATTGCCGTTTCTTTGCCTGATTTTTTTTGCTTTTCTAGCTGGCGATATTTTTTTGAAAAGGTATAACCGTCCATAACTGGCATATGGCAGTCTGTAATGATTAAGGCAAATGAATAGCTTTCTAGAAACTCTAATGCCATGGCTCCATGTTCTGCTACCATGCACTGATACCCCAATAGACTTAATTGACGTCTAAATACTTCCTGATTGTAAGCATTGTCTTCCACTATCAACACCAGTTGATTGTCGAGTTGTGCCTGCTCGATACTAGGCAGTTCAAGTTGACTCGGTTTGGCTGGAGGCTCCAATTTAACTTCTGGGCTGATAATGTTTTCTCTGATAGCGAGTTGCTCAATGATTTTGAAACTATAGTATGGGTTGTAATAGATTGGCTCAAAACAACTTTCTTTTGGTAGTGGAGTAGTAAAGTTATCACCAACAAGAATGATATATACCGTTGTGTCATTGCTTGGTTGAAATTGATAGTCAGAGGTAATGATTTGTTGATAGCGTTCTAATGTGACGATAATGTAGTTGGCGTTTAATGAATTGATTTTACTATTATTTATATTTGCCCAGTTTTCTATTTTGCATTGGGCTCCGTGGGCTATTAAGTTTGCTTGAAGATCTTGTTCGAAAATGTCGTCATCACCCAATATATAAACACTGGTATTGTTAAATCGTATTTCAATTTCTGTATCTTTTTCTGCTTTATGGTTTTGATAGGGCAATTCTACGGTAAATGTACTGCCATTGTTTTCCTGACTGTGGCAAGAGATCTGGCCTTGCATCATAGAAGTCAATCTTTGAGTGATTGACAGACCCAATCCGGTTCCACCAAACTGTCGGTGAATACTGTTGTCTGCTTGTGTGAAAGGTTGAAACAAAGCTTTTTGCTGCTCCTGTGTCATGCCTTTGCCATTGTCTTTGACACTGATCAGAAGCTTGTCGCGTTTATCATGCGAGCCACTTACTCTTATCTCAATAACGCCGATTTTACTGGACGTTGTTTTGGTGAACTTAATTGCATTTCCAATTAGGTTTAATAAAATCTGTCTTATTCTTATGGGATCTCCTAGCTGCCAATAACTAAGACTTGGGTCAAACATAAAATACATTTGTAGGTTTTTCTCTTTAACATGATGGGAGAGAAGTTCTGCGGTCTCTTTCACTAAGCTACGCCAATTAAATGCTACTTTATCTATGGTCATTTTACCTGCTTCAATTTTAGAAAAATCTAAGACATCATTGATGATTCTAAGCAACATTAATGCAGAGTTTTTAGCGACTGACGCCAAGTGGTTTTGTTCCTGGCTTAACTCGCTTTGATGTAGTAGGTCTAACATACCTACAACACCATTCATGGGTGTGCGGATTTCATGACTCATTGTTGCGAGAAAGCGGGATTTGGCGTCATTTGCTAACTCGGCTTTGGCCTTGGCATCTTCAAGCAGGGTTGAGCTTTGTTTTCGCTGAGTAATGTCATGTTGATATAACAAAATCGCTTTGTCATCATCGGTTTCTAGGGTTGAGATAATGACTTCATACCAAAGAGTGTTGTCATCTATGCGGTATTCACATTCTAACTCCATTACATAGTCATCTTGATATTTTGCAGCGTTGAGCGCATCTAATAACGGACGCTTTCGAACCAGTGGTAATGAGTTTATGGCATCAAGGCAATCGTCGCCAACGCAGAAAAATGTATTCAGAAATAGACCACCACTAAACTGGTTTGTATGTTGGGTTTTAAACCAGTATTGATTGACAAGTTTTATCTTTGCCTGTGAATCAAGCAGTAGAATAAAAGCTGGAATGCTGTCGAGTGTTTCCTGAAGTAGCTTTTCTGTTTTTTTGTTTTCAGCCAATGCAGACTCTAGCGCTTTGCGTTGTAATTCTGCATCTTCCATCTTCGCTAGTGCAGCTTCTCTGGCGGCTCTGAGGGCTACTTGTCGTTGCTGCTGAAGGGATTGTTCTTTAACTATGTGAGAAACATTTTTTATTATACCAACTAGGTTTTTGGTTAAGTAATTCTTCTCATTGATTTGACAATCGTGAGCTACCTGCCAGTTCGCAGCAAATCCAACATGTGTAATATCGGTTAGATTTTGGGTGGTAAGTTGTAGTTTGATTGGTTTAAGTTGGTTATGTTTTTTGACTTCCAAAAACAGTTCCTTTCGGCTTTGTGCTGTTAAATAGCGCAGTAAGCTTCTTAAAGAGTACTCATGTGTCTCTGTTGACAGATTGAGCATGTTCGCCAGTTCATTAGAGATCAGCGCGTTTTTGTCACTAAATTGCCATTCCCACGACCCCATGCTGGCTATTTGTTGCGCGATATTGAGCTGAATTTTGTCCTTCGCTAGCTGTTGTTCAGAAAGGCTAAGCTTTTCAATGGCTCTATTTTGCACTCTAAATGCGATAAATAAAGCGCCGCTACTTAGTAGTAAGAGCACGATAAGCTGTATAGTAAATTCATTTTTCACGTTATCTATTAGCGAACCAATCGCTGCGATTTCGCGCTCTGAACCTATACCAATGTTTAACTCATTGTCCCATGCGAGTATTCCTAACACACTGTTACCCTGAAAATTATAATAATGTTGTGGTATTAGCGCGCCCAGTTGAGCAAACGAAGTACTGGCGTTAGACAAAGCATCATCAAGCCAATGGTTTGTATACTCATGAAAGCTGGTAATAATATGGCGCTTGTCGAAATAAAATGAGGTTGAATCAGATGACAAGAAGGGAGATCTTAGAAGGGTTTTAAGTGAAGCAAAGTCACTTGTTGAATACCATATGAGGTAAGGCCGTATACCGTTTTGACCTACAGCTATAGTTGTAAAGTGCGCACTTAGCGTGTTGTTTACAAAAACCGTTGTCGAGACAATTTTTCCATTTTTAGCTAGCTGTAACCTTGGCTTTATTTGTTGCAGTGCTACGTTTAGCTCGTCACTGCCGTTGGTAAGCCAACTTTGTTCGCTGATGTTGTATATGGCCAAGTTGTTGGAGTTCAGATAGGTTTTAATTTTTGCGTGATTTTTCAATTCACTATCGGATACGTTAGACAAATATGCTTGTGCATCAGTTAATCGTGTTTTGATGGGTCTATACCAAACTTCTTTTACGTTTTGTAATGTATGAATGGCGTTGCTTCTAAGTTCACCTGCTAACTGAGTATTTAGGTCATCGTGTAAAATGCGTTGACTGAAGCGGTGTGTTACTAGCATAACGAACATGAAAGTGATGAAAACAAGTGATAATTGCCAATAATTTAAAGATAGATTTTGACCTCTTTTATCGGTCTTCGTTACTTCCCATGCCTTGTACAAAACGAAAGTAATAAGTAGAGCTAACATTACCATCGTTAGGATGAGCATATTTAGGTGACGCTGTGAACTTACTTGATTTTTCGTCCAATGGAGTTGGTGTTGTTTGGTAATAGCAGCTGACAACTCTACCAATTGGTTAATGTAGTCAGTACTAATGAGCCACCAGTCGGTGGCTTTTATTTTTGTATTGCCCGTTGTTTGAATGCTTTCAATGACGCCGTCAATTTTATTCTTTTCTTTAGTGCTTAAGATATCGGAAATCGTGTTTTGTATGTCTTCGTTGGAGGAAGCTGTCTGTAGTAAATAGTTGTGACTAGCATTTAAGTACAAAATATTCGCGATTTTAGTTGCATTATTTTTATGGGACGACCTTATATATTCGCCAACGTTTGCTCTGAGTTTAGCTATATATTCAATACTATAGAGCAGATTCAAATAATCAGAAAAGTCGCTTTTCGTTGTTTCTTTCGTTGTTCCAGTACCACTGTGCAAAATAGTTAGCTGTGTACTAAGCAGTGAATCAATAAGCTTGGTGTAGCGTTGGAATCCTCCTAGCTTGGTAACATCTTTATCAATGATCTGAGCCCTCAGGCGAGCAAGTGTTGTTGGCACATTTTTTAAGGCTGTTATTGGCCCCTGTAGGTGAGCGGTTAGTTTTTGGTTGGTAAAATAATTGATAGCTTGTGTTAAATGTTGGTCTGTATCATTTTTATACTTTATGAGCATTTCATATTGGTTTAAATTTTTCTGCGCATAGAAAACTGCACTGGTTCCCCGCTCTCGCTGCAGTGAGAAAACGAGTTGTCCAATCAAGAACAGTTGTTCACTATTTAACGCAACTTGTGTATGAGTAACATGATTGAGTTTTGCTTTATCATACTGGCTTAGAATATGGTCAAGTGTTACAAAGCAGATGAATAATATGATGAAGCAAAGCAACTTTTCGACTTTTTTTTGCATAGAAGTAGAACGTTGTCAGTTTAATAAACTACTATAGAACAAGGTTTATAAATTGCTCACACTGTTATTATGAAAAAACCTCAAAAACCAAAAAATGAACCACTTAGAATTCAGACACTCAATGAGCTGGGATTATTGGACTCAGAGCCTGAGCCGCAATTAGACCGTTTAACTGAATTTGTGGCGCATGTTTTTTGTGTGCCAGTTGCACTAATAAGCTTAGTTGACAGTGATAGACAATGGTTTAAGTCGAAAGTTGGGTTAGACGCATGTGAAACATCAAGAGACATTTCGTTTTGTGGCCATGCCATACTAGGACCAGATGTTTTTGTTGTGCCTAATGCTCTTAAGGATGAACGATTTAAGGATAATCCACTGGTAACAGGCCCGCCATATATACGATTCTACGCAGGTGCGCCGTTGGTGCACAAAAATGGTAGTGCGTTGGGGACTTTATGTTTGATTGATATAGAGCCTCGCACTTTTGATGAAGATGACATCAAAGTTTTACGTGAGGTTGCAGACAAAGTGATATGGGAATTTTGCCACTAAGAAATTATGCCTAAGTAATAGCCGAAAAGAACTAAAAAGCCTTAGCCTCTAAGGTTTTTGATGCGTTAGAGGGGAAAATTCGCTACAATTGTGACTTTATATCATTACCGAACTCGGTGCATTTCAATTTTAAGGTTTTCCCCCTGTAGATGACTGACATCACAACTCACCAGGCCTCACGTAGAAGGCTGCTGATTGCATTGGCAATCACTTGCTCATTCATGGTTATTCAGCTGTTTGGCGCCTACTACGCTAACTCTTTAGCTGTGCTAGCAGATGCTGGTCATCTCTTTGTTCACAATAGTTCGTTATTCATTGCAGTTATAGCTTCCAGTATTGCCGTGTATTTGGCGAAAACGTATAACGATGGCTACAAAAAGGCGGAATATATCGGGGGGCTTATCAATGGACTGCTATATTTGGCCATCTCTGTGTTGATAATAGTTGAAGGGTCCGAACGTTTTTTCCATCATACCGAAGGTCATCAGCTAGAAGTTAACTCATACTTAATGTCCGTCATTGCAGCAATTGGCTTCCTTTTTCATGGCTTATCCACTTGGATTTTATATAAAGGCAGAAAAGACAGTATTAATGTTTACGCGGTGTTTTTACATTCGTTTTTTGACTTACTATCGACTGTATCTACATTCATTGCCGGTGTACTCATTTATGTAACTGGATGGGAATTGATCGACATTATTTCCAGCTTACTTATCTCAATATTTGTACTAATAACGGGCGTAAAGGTGATTCGAAGTTGTGTGATGGGGTTATTTTTCACACAGAAAAAACTACCAAAGATATCCGAACTGGAGAAAGCTATATCAGGTGCAGAGCATGTTGAGAGCGTACACAATATCACGGTGAGTGAGTTAGAAGGGCAGTTAGCTGTCGGTGCTCATATTGTCCTTAAACATCACTGCACAATAGAGCAGCATGATGCTTTGTGTAGAGTGACGGTGGAAAAGTTACTTAGAAACAGGTTTAAAGTTGAACAATGCGTTCTACAGATAGAAAGCCATCAGTGTCCAGAACATTAGGGAATGAACATTGACGGTGTGGAAAAACCCTTTTATACAAAGACACTTTAACGTAGTAAATAAATTAGTAAAACTTTCGTAATAGGTTGGCAAACTGAGGGTTTTCTTTTACCTTTAATAGGTTAGTAGCTCTGGGAATTATCTGTGCCTAATTATCTTCACAAATACATGCCATTGATAGTGACTCTCCTTTTGGGTATATCTGGCGGTTTGGCGAACCTATTGCCCTTTTTCTTTTTAGATTCCTCAGAGTTCCTTTTCGGTCAACTTTTTGTTCTATTATCACTGGTATTGTTTGGCTGGCGCTATGCGTTACTTTGTGCCGCCATTGGCGCTGCGTTTATATTTTATCGTTGGGGGCATAGTTGGCCTTCTGTGGTATTTGTGCTCGAAGTGATTTGGCTGCAGGTACTGTGTGTGAAAAAGGGTAAGCCTTTTTTCATCAGGGGGCTGGGATTTTGGTTGGTGATTGGGTTACCGATATTACTGATTTTCGGATACTACTTATTAAGTTTACCTAACCTAGTGATAGTCACTGCACTAGCGAAGTATTTTATCAATGCAGCGTTATATCTAGCGATTGTCGATTTACTCAGTTTTTTCTTTGTCCGTCACTTGTGGCGCGCACAGCCATTGAATGCAATCCTTAATTACACCATTAGTCTTTTAATCGTTTTGGTAGTTCTCATCACTTCGATTGTGCTGACCAATAATAGCTATAGCCGTATTGAACATGAAGTTAAAGAGCAGCTTCAAGGAGCGGCAAAGAATATCAGCGTCCAGCTTAGTGATTACTTAAAAGGGTATCGACGCGCTGTAGTAAGTGTGGCTAACAATGTAGAGCAAGGCTTTGAGAGGGGAGCGGCACTTAGAACTCTGGTTGAGTTACAACCAGATTTGCGAACGGCTATATCTACTGACAGTAAGGGTATCATTGGCGCTTTTTATCCTGATGTTTTTGAAAATAATCGAATGGATGAATCTCTATCTGTCGTAGATAGGGATTATTTTGTACAAGCACCATTTTATCCAAATGGATATATCTCTCCAATTCTAGAGGGACGAGGGTTTGGACGTGATCTGATTATCGCAATTTCAGCGCCAATATTTAAAGAAGGTCAATTTGATGGGATTGTTGAGGCTTCACTGATATTTGATTCGTTTGCCCGGTTTAGACCCAATATCCTTGTCAACAGTGGCGATTTGATAATACTTGATAACACTAACCAAGTTGTTTACAGCTCTTTGGCATCGTCATATAAGGTATTAGATATTTTGCCAGCCGATATTTTGGAGGCTTGGCATGATGAGAGTAACTCCACATATACAGACCTTCAGGGCAAGGTTTTGTATCGCTACGCTCGTAAAATTGAAGGTTTAAACTGGACGGTGGTGACTTTACTCGAAGGACATCATGTTCGTCTTGCAGCGGCTTCAGCATGGGGAAAATCACTGCTACTAGCATTAGTCATCATTATTCTCAGCAGTATATTTGTAAGCCAACTCTCTCGATATTTGGTAAAGCCTATAGCCGCATTGAGTGAGGATATTAATCACTTTGAACCCAGTTCAATGCTGAGAAATTCAGCCGGTGAACAAGCCAGTTGTTTAGAAGTTATTACATTACAACAACACTTTAATCAACTTGCATTTAAGCTCACCATGAACTTCTCAAAGTTGCAGCTAGCCAACAGTGAAAATGAGGAGCTAAACAAGAAACTAACTAACTTTAACCGAGAATTAGAACAACAAGTCAATGAAAAAACAGAAGAACTACTAGCAGCGGTAGCTGCGGCGAACAATGCAAATAAAGCAAAAAGTCGCTTTTTAGCAAATATGAGCCACGAAATCCGTACGCCTATGAATGGCATTATAGGCCTAACGGGTATACTTGTTGAGCAGAAGAAAGGTGATGAAGAAACCTTAAAACAGCTAGAAATTGTTCATACTTCAGCTCAGAACCTACTGTTAATCCTAAATGACATCTTGGATTACTCAAAAATAGAGGCCGGTGCATTAGCGCTTGATTTACATGCAACAGATGTATTCAAATTATTTGATACCATAGCAACACTCTTTGAGCAGGTTGGACTTAAAAAACAAGTAAAGTTCGAATATCAACTGTCCTCTAAATTGCCCTCATGTTTGTTAGTTGATTCGTTGCGGGTCAATCAAATCGTTAATAACTTACTCAATAATGCAGGCAAATTTACAGAGGAAGGTACCGTGTCCCTATTGGTGGATTACCAAAATAACCATCTGATAGTAAAGGTAAAAGATACCGGGATAGGTATATCACGTAACCAGCAAAAGTTATTATTCAATGAATTTACTCAACTAGATGTTTCTACAACACGCCGCTATGGCGGTACAGGGCTTGGGTTAACTATCTCAAAGCGCTTGTCAGAACTGATGGGAGGGAAGTTGGAGGTTGAAAGTGTCAAGGGGGAGGGGAGTTGCTTTACCTTGAAAATACCTGCACAAGTGGCTGAACTATCAGCGCATACAGGCCCATCAATCAATACGCCTGACTTAAGTAACGCATCTGTGTTGATAGTAGAAGATAATATGGTAAACCAGATCGTATTAGCGAAGGCTATGCAAGATACGCGATGTATTTTACACAAAACAATGGATGGCGTTGAAGCGCTGACATTTTTAAAAGATCATAGTGTCGATATTGTCTTAATGGATTGCCAGATGCCAAATATGGATGGATATGAATGTACCAAACATATTAGAAAAGAACCGAATATATATGGTAAACCTTACATTATTGCAATAACTGCCAACGCTTACAGCGAGGATCGTCTCAAGTGCTTACAAGTTGGTATGGATAACTTTGTTGCCAAACCAATTGAAAAAAGCTTTTTGTATAAGGCACTTGGTGAGGCGCTGTCAGAAATTAAACGTGCCTAGTTAAACGCTATAGTTTTTGCTCCATAATCTTAGCTAAATCTTCGGCGTTAACTGGTTTTGAAAAATAATAGCCTTGCATATAGTAGCAACCCAGCTCTTTTAGAAATGCTAGTTGTTCCGTATTTTCCACACCTTCAGCAATACATGACATTTGTAAACTTTCAGCGAGTAAGTAAATGGTTCGTATAATAGATTTATTGCTGTTTAGACTATCCATTTTCCTGACAAACCCCTGATCAATCTTGATAATATCAATTGGAAACTGATTGAGGTAGGTTAAAGATGAATAGCCTGTGCCAAAGTCGTCCAGTAACAAAACAAACCCTGCACTTTTGAGCGATGTGAGTGAACGTTTGGCTTTATCGGTATCTTCCATGAGTGAGCTTTCAGTGATTTCTAGTCGCAACACACTGGTACTTAAATTAAAAGAATGAAGAATGTTGACCAAGTTTTGAGCAATGTCGGACTTAAGAATATGCACGGCAGAGAGATTTAACGACAGGTAAAACTCACTGTCACTTTCTATAAACTCATGTAGTTCTCGTAATGCTCGTTTGAGCGCCTGCTCTGTCATTAACTCTATTAAGCCAACCTCTTCTGAAATAGGAATAAAATCAATCGGTGAAACGTTTTCACCTTCATATTGCCAACGCATTAGCAGCTCAACCCCTACGACTCGGCCACTAATGATATTTACGATAGGTTGGTAATGGTTATATATTTGTTCATCTCGGTACGCTGTTTTTAGCGCGTTTTCCAAAGTCAATTTACGCGAGAACTGGGTATTCATTTGAGTTGTGAAAAACTTAAATCCGTTTCTGCCCGCTTGTTTTGCATGTATCATCGCAATATCTGCGTTACGGATCAGCATTTCTGGTGTTTGTGCGTCAAAAGGATACATTGCAACACCAATACTTGCTGAGATACTCATCGTAATGCCGCCTATCTCAATTTTTTTGGGCAGGCATTCAAGTAATTTGGTTGCAAGCTCGCTCAGTTTGTGGGGAGAGCGAACATCTTTAACTAAAACAATAAATTCATCACCACTTTGTCGCCCTAACACACAGTTACCAGGAAGAATTCTACTGATCCGTTCAGTGATCTTGATTAACAGTTGATCTCCCGTATGGTGTCCGTAGGCATCGTTAATAGGTTTGAACTTGTCTAAATCAATAAATAGCAAAGCACAGTTGCGCTCTGATGATTGAGCATTATGTAAGGCGAACTCGATGTGCTGTAGCATAAGGTTACGATTAGGCAGTTTGGTAAGCGCATCAAAATTGGCCAGATAACGTAACTCGCTTTCAGCTTGCTTTTGCTCGGTAAGATCTGAAATGACAATAACATAGTGCTCAATCTGACGATTATCTTTAGAAATAGCATTAATGCTCAGGTGGATAGGATGTGCAACCTGGTGCGATGTTTTAACAGTCAGCTCTTGTCTGATATGCTGGTTTGGACCGAGCCTTTGAATGCGTTTGAGTAAGCTGTTGAGCTTTTTATAACCAACCACTTTAGTAAACCTTTTGAAAGAAAGGGCTTTTACCGCGTTGTTTTCGTCTAGTTCAAAGGCGTGACAAAAGCTCGCATTCACTGATAAGGGTTGTAAGTCAGCATCTAAAATTAGGATCCAGTCACTGACCTGACTAAAGGCTTCACCAAGAATAGTCGCTCTTAAATCCGTCGCCTTTTGCTCGGTGATATTGGTATAAATTCCCATGATATCTTTAACCTTGCCTTTCTCGTCAAAGCTCTGTACCTGACCAATGTCGTGATACCAAAGCCAAGGTTCTTCGAGCCCCCTTACTCGATAGGTTAAAGATAACTGTATATCTGTTGGTGAAGAGATAAATTGCTTCCAAACTCGTTGCACATGCTCTCTGTCATCTGGGTGAATACGTTCGAAGTAATCATTAAGTATTGCCACTTCTGTGCCAGAAGGGATGGGTAAGCAATCAGAATTTCTGCGCTGTTTAACGGTTTTAGAGATCAGGTTTACCTGCCATATACCACTTCGAGTAGTATTTAGTGCCATTTCAGTTTGTTGTTTACTGATGGTCATTTCACTTAGTGCTCTTTTGATAGTCCGTTGTTTTTTACTGTTTTGTTTGAGCCACAGCAGGACTACACTAAGCACTGATAGGATATAGATGGTCCAAGCAAGTGGTGAGTTAAACAACGAGTGTTCAACTTTAAATGACAGTGCGATTGCATCATTCACTTGCTGATTACCAAGTGCGAGCTGCTCAATAAGTAAGGTATATTCTCCAGGTTGTAAGTGGTTGAAAAATAGGTAATTAGAATTCAAATTATTAAATTCAATCGAAGTAGGGCCAGTTAACTTGGCGCGGTACTTGTAAATGATCTGATTAGAAAAGTCGAAATTGCTAAACATAATCTTTAAGCCCAAGTCATCATGATTGAGGACTAGTGGCTGAGCATCGAGAAAAATAGGATAGAAGTCGATGCTTCGAGACATTAGGCTGATGTCTGTTATCGCCAATTCAGTTCTTGATGTATTGTTTTCAAGAAAGTCAGCTGGAGAAAACCAAACCACGCCATTGATGGTACCAAATGCCAATACTCCTGATTCCAAGGTTGTACTGGCTCCAGCGTTAAACTCACTGTTCGGTAAACCATGAGTAGCATCAAATTTTTGCAATTGCCGATTGCTGATGTTGAGTCGAAATAAGCCTGACTGGCTGCTTATCCACAAATAGCCAAAGTTATCAGGGATAAGCTGATAAGCGGGCTGAGGCTCTGAACCTTCCGCGATTTTTAGTGTGTATTTGAGGGTTAAGCTTTGCTCGTCAAGCGCTATTACCCCATCAACAGAACTGGCTAGCCAAAGTGTACCATCTTCGGTGTAGACCCAATGATCAATAACGGAAAATCTCTCAGCGTCCTGTTTGTCGAACTCATAAATGGTTGTCAGCTCCTTACTGTGTTCATTATAGCTGACCAAGTTGCGCTCTGTACTGAGTAAGTATTCACCTTTACGCGATGGTAATGGGGGGAGAAACTTGTAGGCGCTATCTACTTCTAATTGCTGTGAGAGATTGACTAAGGGTCGTACGCTTTTATTAAGTGCATCATATACATAAAAGCCTTCGCTGGTTATGAATGCAATTTCATTTTTACTGACCACCGCAGCGCCCCAGTTTAGATTTAAAAAGGGGTTTTTCTGGTCTGACTTAACGGGTGGTAAGTCTATACTATCTTCGGTTTTGTTTAGCTGGCGTAGGCCCGACAGGGTTTCTACAAACAGAACGTTGTTGTCAATATGATTAAAAGCGATGATTTTGTATATTGCATTGGTTGCATAGGCAGCTTTAGGGTCAGTATTTTTGTAATAGTGTTTGGGGGTTGTATCTTGCAACCCGTTGAACATGAGTAAGCCATTGTCGGTGCCTACCCAGATCTCGTTTTCACTCTGTTCGTAAATAGACCAAATGTTATGGTTGGTGAAATCTCTATTCTCTGCTTTTAAGGTTTTGAAACGAAGGGATGTTAATGGCCAATAATAGGCACCTTGATTAAGCGTTGCCATCCATATGTTGCCATATGTATCAAACATCAAATCGATAACATTGCTTTGCGCAAGTGCGAACTTACTGTCCTTCAATGACAGAAGTTTACTGGCAGACTGACGTTTCCTGTCAACGGTATAGACCCCTCGTTCAGTTGCTATAAGTTCGCCATACGGTGTAATTACGTGATCCCAAATATTGAGCTCTGGAACTAAGGTATAGGCTGATTCTAGCTGTAGTGTTTTACTATTTATAGGGATGCTATATAACCCTTGCACGGTACCAATGAGTAATCCGATAGCGGGATCGATCTTTAGTAATTTAACATTGCTATTAAGGCTATTTCTTTGTTGAGCAGATAAAAATTGTTGCTCTGTAAGTTGCCCAGATTCAAAGTTGAAGGTAAAAAATCCTTGGTTGGTGCCTATAAGTAAAAGTTTATCAAGTCGTAACAATGCACGAATATAACTGTGCTTCTCAAAGCTTGTTACTAAAGTGGAGCGTTTGCTGTTTAAATCAATCTTATACAAAAAGTTGTCTATACCAGCATATAGCATATTACCTATTTTGAATGCTGAGGTTATTTCCGAAAAGGCATTGGAATTGGTAATTAACCTTCCTGAATAAACTTGTTCAACTTGTAACGTATTGATGTTGATTAGATACGCACCACTGAAGGCTGTTGATACCAGTAGTAAATCTGGGTCAATAAGAGTGATGTAGGAAATGTGTTTTGTGGCTAGATTAAATTGGCTCTTCAGTAGAGTGATACTGTTACCGTCATATCGGTTTAAGCCTAGATGTGTAGCAACCCAAACGTAGCCATGCTTGTCTTGTACAATACCGCTGATACTGGCTTGGGAT
Organism: Pseudoalteromonas byunsanensis; assembly: GCF_001854475.1. GTDB lineage: Bacteria > Pseudomonadota > Gammaproteobacteria > Enterobacterales > Alteromonadaceae > Pseudoalteromonas > Pseudoalteromonas byunsanensis. The sequence goes on along the minus strand of NZ_MNAN01000034.1, from coordinate 264,039 downwards.
AGTCCTTCCTCTGTAGAGAGGCGGTTGATCGTATTACCAGCATTTTGCGCAAAAGCTTTACTTTGCAGCACGGCTGTAAAGCACAGGAGTAAGATTAGCGCAAAGCAACGATACATGAATAAAGCCTTTGAATTAAAATTGTTTAAGTATAACTGTCTCCTGACTACTCAAGCATATGCTAGGTTTTGCTTTAGCATTGTTTGCATGTAGGTAAATCCATTTGGTCAAACCGAGGGTTCAAACCGTTAATTTAACACAATATTTATGTTTATGACTACAAGCTTGCAATATTAACATGACTCTCCATGCCAACATACATCTTCACTGCTTCTATATTCAAACTTTAGCCTACTTTCTCACTAATCACATGAGAATTATGGAGAAGTTAAAAGGTTTGAGCGTAATTGAGATATTTACTTGATAGACTCTACCAGAAAGCTAAATAACAATAATTATCATTTTTTAGTTTTTTGTAGTTGATAACTATTTGTGTTTAGATTAAACTCATCAGCAGTTAATGTTATTGAGATTGGTTTGTATTCATGTATATCTGCATTTGTCATGGTGTAACAGATAAAAAGATTGCTCAGGCGATTGATGATGGAGCAACCAGCATGCGTGAATTAAGCAAAGAGCTTGGTGTGGGTACTCAGTGCGGTAAGTGCACCAACTGTACCAAGAAGATTTTAAACGAAAAGCTCATTGAAATCGTAGATATTACAGATCAGGTTGCATAACTCAGTAGCATAAGTTTTTTATAAAAAAAGGGCCATTCGGCCCTTTTTTTACGACTGATAGTTACATCTGTGATTGTAGGTAGTTCTCAATACCCATTGTTTTAATAAGACTTTGTTGAGTCTCTAACCAGTCGATCTGTTCTTCTTGCTCATTTAGAATAACATCGAGTGCTTCACGTGAAATATAGTCACGCTTTTGCTCTGCAAGCTCAATAGCGTTTTTCAAATCAACTAATGACAGCTGTTCAAATTCCATATTTGCTGCGATCATTTCTTCACAAGTCTCACCTATGCGTAAACGACCCAGACTTTGCAGGTTAGGTAATCCTTCTAAAAATAAGATACGTTCGATCAAGCGATCCGCATTTTTCATTTTTTGAATAGAGGTTTTGTAGTCAGCCTTGTCTAACGCCGTGAAACCAAAGTCTTTAAACATACGCGCATGTAAAAAATACTGATTGATGCCAACTAATTCATTTGCAAGTACAGCATTTAGTGCCGTGATGACTTCTTTGTTCCCTTTCATATCGGCTCCTAACCTATTTGAGATTGAATGTAATTCTGGATACCAATTTTATCCATTAGACCCAGTTGTTGTTCAAGCCAATAAACATGATCTTCTTCGGTATCAAATAGTAGCTTTTCAAGTGTTTCTCTTGACTGATAGTCCTGCTCTTGCTCACAAATAGCAATGGCTTCTTTAACGCTTTCGACCACTTCTAACTCAAGAGTTAGGTCGTTTTGCATCATGGAGCGTACGTCATGACCGATTAGTAGGTCTCGACGCTTGGTCATATTAGGCACACCTTCTAAAAATAGAATGCGTTTTATTAACCAGTCTGCATGGGTGGTTTCTTCTTCCATTTCATGGTTTAAACGTTCATATAGCTTGTTCAAGCCCCAATCGTCATACATGCGTGAATGGATGAAATACTGATCAATAGCTGCCAATTCGTTTGCTAAAAGTGCATTAAATGCATCAATAACTCTTTGCTTACCTTTCATACGTCCGCCTAAAAAAGATTAATTGCGGCCAGTTTATCTAAATGAATAGCGCTGTCAATGAAAAACCCATAAAAATCATATGGTTAAAAATTGATTATAATTCGCATTACAGTTCATTTTTGTATCATTATATGGATTATCTTAGTTTCGGCGTTTGGCCTTGAGCGCTGATGCATCTCAAGGCCTTGTTGGTGAGTTAAGCATGCTTTAAATGAGTATATCGATGCCTTGAAAATCGGCTATATAGCACGGGAAGCACAAAAAGTGTGAGGCACGTAGAGCTCACTAAGCCACCAACTACGACGCTGGCCAGTGGCTTTTGGATTTCTGCGCCGACGCCATTTGCCAGCAGCATTGGTATTAACCCAAATGCAGAAGTTAGGGCGGTCATCAGTACCGGTCTTAGTCGCGATGTTGCACCATTAAAGATAGCGCGAGACTCAGTTTGCCCCGTTCGTATTCCTTGATTGATACTCTCAACCATGACCACTCCATTTAACACGGCTACGCCAAACAAGGTGATAAAACCCACTGAGCTGGGAACCGAGAGATATTGCCCACTGATGTACAGCGTAAAGACCCCTCCTATAATAGCCAGCGGCACATTCAACAGAATGAGCATAGCTTGACCTACTGAAGAGAAAGCGAAATATAATAATAGTGCTATTAATGCGAGTGCCAGCGGTACTACGACACTAAGTCTTTGTTGGGCCCGTTGTTGGCTTTCAAATTGACCACCAATGACGACAGAATAGCCGGAAGGTAAATCGATCATGGTATCAATATTCGTTTTGATTTGCTCTACAACACTCCCCATATCTCGGCCTTGAACATTGGCTTGGATCACCACGGTGCGTTGCACGTCTTCTCTGCGCACCAGCGGGGGGCCAGATTGCATACTTACGTCAGCAACATCCGCCAGTTTTACCCATGCGCCATTGGCTGCTAATAGCCTTAACGACTTTATTGTCGCGACGTCTTGCCTAAAAGACTGGTCAAGGCGCACGTATATGTCATAGCGCTCATTGCCATCGATGACTTGTCCTGCCAAGCTGCCACCTAGTCCGTCTTGTACTACATCCATTATTTGTGAAACTGATAACCCATAACGAGAGAGTTGTTGGCGATTGGGGGTAACAACCAATTGTGTTTCCCCAACTATCTGCTCAAGCGCGACATCAGTTGCGCCGTCTATCGTTTTTACTAGCTCTTCAATTTGTTGACCTTTTTGCGTCAGAACATCTAACTGTGGGCCAAATACTTTTATAGCTAGTTGGGCTTTTACCCCAGATAGAAGTTCATCTACTCGGGTCGCAATTGGCTGAGAGAAATTAAAGAGTAAGCCAGGGTACTCTTCTAGCTTTTCGGCCATCAGGCTTTGCAATTCAAGTCGACTTGAAGCGCTTTGCCATTGTTGTTTAGGTTTTAGACCTATGTAAATTTCGATATTATTGACGGGCTCAGGATCTCCGCCCAACTCAGGTCTACCTATGCGGCTCAATGCGTAAGTAACCTCGGGGAAAGACATCAATTTTTGTTCTAGCACAGGCGCGACATCAAGCGCTGTTTGTAAACTCGCTGAAGGGGCTAGAGTCACTCTCAGATTAATCGTGCCTTCTTCAAGTTCGGGCACAAATTCGGTTCCTATTTTTGGTAGTGTAAATAAGGCTGCGCAAAACAACACAATAGCACTACCAACAACAAGGCCACGCCGTTGCATCGCTTTGCTAAGTAGGTATTGATAGCCTTTGTCCAATGGGGCAAGAATGATGCTTTTTCTATTACTGACTGGATATTTGAATAGATAACTTGCTAAGGCGGGGACAATAATAATAGCGACAAAAATAGCGCTAACAACGGATAGAATAATACTGATGGCCATAGGTTGAAAAAGCTTAGCTTCAACACCTTCAAAACTAAACAAAGGGGTAAACACTAGCAAAATAATTAGCGCTGCGAAAAACACTGGTCGGGCTACTTCTTTACCTGCCTGCCTAATGACTTCACTATTAGTTTTTGAAGTGTGTTGATTGAGCCGTTTAACCATGTTCTCTACCATCACAACGGAGCCATCGACTAGCATACCAATGGCAATCGCAATACCTCCCAATGACATTAGGTTAGCTGACAAACCAAACCATGCCATACACATGAGTGCTAAAGCGATAGCAACGGGAATAGAAATAAGAACTAACAAAGTGGCACGTAGACTCATTAAAAATAGGCAAAGGATAACGATAATGAGTATCAGAGCAAGTAAGAGAGCCTTCACAACGGTACTGAGCGCCTTTTGAACTAAGTCAGCTTGATCATAAAATGGAGTCAATCGGACGCCATCTGGTAAAGCTCGTTGAATAACATCAAGCCTGTTATTGATCCCATCAATGGTCGCTTTAGTGTTGGCCCCAATACGCTTGAGTACAATGCCTGTTACAACTTCACCTAATTGTTCGACGTTACCTTGTGCGTCACGGCGTGTCATGGTGACGGCACCTTGGCGAATTTCGCTTCCTAATTGAATGCTTGCAACATCAGATACAGTAATAACGGTGCCATCAATACTTTTTAATGGCACTTGCGCAATCTCTAAAAGTCCTTGCTCACCACTTGCGTACCAGCCCATACCACGGATAACTAGCTGCTCTTGACCGCGATTCATATACCAGCCGCCAACGTTTTCGTTGTTTTGTTCGATTGCATCAATGACGTCTTGTTGGGTGAGCGAGTAGGCGAGCAATTGAGTAGGGTTGATGTTAACTTGGTACTGTTTTACCTCCCCACCAAAAGATAACACATCCGTGACACCGTCAATGGGCATCAGCAGTAGCTTTACAACCCAATCATTAATGCTACGAAGCGCCATCGTATCAATATCACTATCAGGCTCTGCGATGAGTAAATACTGGAATATTTGTCCGAGCCCCGATGTATTTGGCCCCATTTCCGGTGTGCCAAGTCCTTTCGGGATGAGTTCTTTAGCGCTTTGTAGGCGTTCAAAAACTTGCTGTCGAGCGAAATAGATGTCTGTTCCCTCTGTAAATACGATGGTGACACCGGATAGACCCGTTTTTGATACAGAGCGTACTTGCTCAACATTTGGCAAGGCATACATAACAGCCTCAATGGGATAAGTGATGAGCTTTTCAACTTCTTCAGATGCAAGTCCTGGAGCTTGAGTATTGATAGTAACCTGAACATTTGTAACATCAGGGAACGCATCTAGATTGAGTTTTGGAATTGTCACTACAGCCGCACTTAAAGTGACAAACAGCGCCAATAAGACTAATACTCGATTGCTAACTGACCAATCTATTAAGCGATTAAACATGGTTCTTACCTCGCTTAATGGTTGTGTGGGTCAAAGCTGCTTTTTGCGAGCTGTGAAGATATAAAAAATGCGCCTTGAGTTACAACATTTGTACCTTCAGGAACACCGGTGATTTCTATTTGATCGCCAAAAGCTCTGCCTCGCTGCACCTCAATGGCGGTAAAGTGGCTTTTTTCATCAGTGACAAAAACCTGCCAATCTCCATCTATGCCTCGTACCAACGCGGTTTCGGGAACCGTCAAGACAGCCTCTTGTGTAGGCAAAATAAAATAAACATTCACAAACATGCCAGCGTGAAGTTGGTGATCTTGATTATTTACCTGAAGCCGAACATTGCGAGTTCGGGTGATTGGGTCAATGGTGTGTGATTCTTGAATAACTTTTGCAGGATAGCTTTGGCCTTGCAGCTCAACAATAACTTGACTGTCTAGGCTGATATGCTGACTGTCGTTTGCAGACAGGCGCGCCTCAACCCATAAGTTTTGTTCGTTTGCCAGTAGCATAAGAGTTTGTCCTGTATTGACTCGTTGCCCTTGAGCAAAATCATCTTGTAAAACGACACCTGATATTTGTGCGTATAGGCTGTACTGACCCAGCTCGATATTTGATTGGTCATCAAGCTTATGGATTGCTTGTGGGCTTAACCCCAAAGCTGTGAGCCTGCCTAAATCAGCAAGATAGCGTGTCTTTGCCTGAACGCGCTGACTATCGCTTAGTGATTGATCTGTCAAATTCACAATACGTTGCCACTGGCTTGCTGAAACCATGTAATCAGCCTGAGCTTGTGCCATTGTCTCGCTGTAGAGGGTGATTAACTTGTCTGCGACTTTTACACGTTCTCCCAACGCGGTGTGACGGGTAATAATGACAGAGTCTGTTCGTGGTGATACGACATAGCTGGTGTAACCGTTTTCTTTTAGTTCACCAGGGGCGTAGAGTTTTTGACTAGGTTTATGTTTTTTTAGTTTGCTAATGCTTACTTTTGCAAGTCGTTGCTGAGCCGCGGTTAATGTGAACTGTGTTGTTTGCCCCTGTTCAGAGTGTGTATCAGCATCGAACGCAGAATCATCATGATGAGTGTGAGGCTCTTGCGAGTGAGCAGTATTGATGAGCAGTAGTTGGGTTAATGACAAACAAATAGCGCCCACGAGGTTAAGTTTACGCATAGTAATCTCTTATCTATATAAATAATGTTTAGAGCACCCAAGGCACGCGCAAATCGAGGCAGTGCCTCATGGTTTCATACCGTGGGTGAATTTAAAGCAGGTCCATAGGACCCCAAAAAGATAATGAGATTAAGCTTTAGGAGGTTTAAATTGTGCTTCGTGTCTGTGAATAGTGTACGAATCAGTTTGCGAATAGTCATTTAGCGCAAGCTCGAAAGGCAATTGATAAGTTGGCTTGCTAATGTACCAACTTAGATGACTACCACTGCAATGGCCGCAGTGATGACAGTCTTTGATATCATGTCCATCCTCATCGTATAGCTGTGTGGCTGAGCTATATTGCTTTGTATTAGCTTGCTCGGCATTACGATGCTCGGCATTACGATGCTCGGCATGGACATGTTCTGTTTGTAAGTGTTCAATGTCAATTTGATGAGTTTTAGAGGCAGACGCAATCGCACTGACTGATTGCAAAGCAATCACTAGTGTAATGATTATGCTGATAAATACTCTCAAATTTATGCCTGTCTGTACCAAAATATTGATAGGGGGCTAAGCTAACAAACATTGTAAATGGGGTCAATGTATATGTCTTAGCTATATGAGTCTCAAGTTTTAAGGTTTAGTTCCAGATATGGCTATAGTGAACTTATTTTTAAGATACACTGGCATTATTATGAATGAGCTATGATGTGATTATGTATTCTCCTGAAGTATGTCAAAAAGCCAGAAAGAGTCGTGACCATCGCTTTGATGGGCTGTTTTATGTTGCAGTTAAAACAACAGGTATATATTGTCGTCCCATTTGTCCTGCCCCTGCGGCTCACGAAAAAAATGTAGAATATTACGAACATGCACACAATGCTGCAGATGCGGGATTTCGCCCTTGTATTCGCTGCCGTCCAGACTCGGCACCGGGCAGTTATGCGTGGCTAGGAACTCAGACAACCGCTGTGCGAGCTAAAAAGTTGATTGATGAGGGAGTATTATCTAGCCATTCAGCGGCACACCTGGCAAACCGCTTAGGGATCACGCAAAGATATTTAAATAAATTGTTTGTACAGTACTACGGCACGACACCCAAGCAGTATGCACTATATAAACAATGTGATTTTGCTAAACAATTATTGCAACAAACAAAGTTACCCGTGGCTCACATTGCTTTTGCTAGTGGATTTAATTCGCTACGTCGCTTTAATGATGCATTCGTTCGATTATTTCAGCTAACACCTAGCCAACTCAGAGGGGAATGTGAACAGGTACAATCACACATAACATTGCACTTACCATTCAGGCCCCCATATAACTGGGAAGTGTTACAAGACTTTTTGTCTAAGCGGCTAGTTGAACCCATGGAGTGGTTGACACCCAAGAGCTATGGTAGAACCTATCAACTGGATGCTTATGATGGCGCATTTGAAGCATATTTTGATGAGGCTAATCATAGGTTTAAGGTCGAGATCACGATCAATGACATAGCAGGGCTGCATTTGGTCGTCAGTAACATCAGACGGGTATTAGACTTGGATGCGGACCCTAACTTTATTTATCAACATTTATATCAATCTTTACCAGAATCATTACAACTGACAGAAGGTTTGCGGCTTCCTGGCATCTGGAGTGAATTTGAAGCGGGAGTACGAGCTGTGTTGGGTCAACAAGTCAGCGTTGCAGCGGCCAAAAACTTGTTGACGACGCTGGTTAATGAACTTGGGGGGGGCAATCATTTGGGGCAGCGATTATTTCCTTCCCCTGAAGCAATGGTGAACTGTGAGTTTGCATTTTTTAAAATGCCACAACGACGTAAAGAAGCATTGGCTTTCCTCGCACAACATTGTCAACAAAATCCACTTAGTAGTGAGCTAGATGAATGGTTGACGATTAAAGGAATTGGTCCATGGACTGTCGATTATGCAAAAATGCGTGGACAGAGTAACCCTGATATCTATCTAGGCTCAGATTTAGGCGTCAAAAAGGCTTTCGCTCAATGTGAAACACTGGATACTGAGCAATGCGCTCCGTTTCGAAGTTATCTAACATTTCAACTATGGCAACAACTATGATTTATCAACACACCATGAATACTCCCATTGGAGCTCTCATTATTCAGGCTTCGCAATACGGTTTAACCTACGTTGGGTTTAAGCCAATAAAACTGCACGATGAACAGCATAATACTCATACAAAAATCGCATTAGAACAGCTAACAGAGTATTTTTCTGGGTCTAGATACGAGTTTGATGTGGCGATAGATGTGCATGGCACTGAGTTTCAAGAGTCTGTTTGGAAAGTACTCACAACAGTAACATATGGTGATACGAATACTTATAGTTGGATGGCCAATTGTCTGGATAACCCAAAGGCGGTAAGAGCGGTTGGTAGCGCAAATGGTAAGAATCCCATCAGTATTATTGTGCCATGCCACAGGATCATAGGTGCAAATGGTACATTAACAGGTTATGCAGGTGGTGTGGAAAAAAAAGCATGGTTACTAGAACATGAGCAGCAAAATAGAAAAACTTAGATATACTTAACAGCAAGTGAATGAATGTTGGGGAACGAAGGATTGCTAGTGCGCTGGATTTTTTATAGTTATTTGTTACTGAATATACAAGCTTTATATGCTCAGACTTTGACCTTTTGCTACGAGGATAAAGAGCTGGCCCCTTCATATATGGGCAAAGGACTGGAGGTTCCCTCAACAAATCCGGGGGCGAGTATTGAAGCATTGCAAGCGGTTGAGAAGAATATCAGAGGACTCACCATTATTTTTGTACGTCAACCGTGGCAACGTTGTTTGCATGATATTAAGCGCAACAAAGTGGATGCGGTTATAGCGAGTTATGTTAAAAGTCGTCAGGAGTACATGACTTTTCCCACAGGCGAAGAAGGGCAATTAGATACCACTCTTGCTATTAACAAGTTGGGGAGATGTTTAGTTGGCAGTCAAGCGTTTATGTCGCAACTGGACAGTAACGAAGGTACTTTTAATCTTGCCATTCCAAGAGGGTATTCGTCAGCCGAGAGAATATCAGACTCTCGTTTTACAAAAGTTGACACTTTATCGCAAAGAGATGCTTTTGATTTGGTGAGCAAAGAAGTCGTTGATGGTACGTTTGGACTGTGTATGATAAACGGCGAACAAGTGAGTGCTTACCCCTATGCTGATGTTTTACAAGCAAAATATCCGCCTTTTGATATTAGCTATGGATTTTTGGCATTTTCTAAAAATTTCTATTTATATAACAAAGAGCTGGCTGATCAGCTGTGGGGGGAGTTGGCTAAATTTCCATTTGCTGAAGTATACATGAGATATCTAAAGGAGAATGAAGCGCAGCAAGCGAATGATTCTTCTAACACAACCAGTTCACAGTAACGTAGTAAACCAAATGAACTTTGGGTAGACTAACGGCTTTTCAAGCTTTAAGACACTCAAATGGCACAACTTTATTTTTATTATTCAGCAATGAATGCTGGCAAATCAACCACTTTATTACAGTCTGCATTTAATTATCGTGAGCGCGGCATGACACCGTTCATTTTGACTGCGGCGATTGATAACCGAGCTGGAGTAGGTAAAGTAGCTTCTCGCATTGGTCTTGAGGCGGATGCTCACATTTATGATACACATACCGATCTTAAACATTTGGTTAATGAGCAGCATAGACAAGAAAAGATAGATTGCATTTTAGTAGATGAGTGTCAATTTTTAAGTAAAGCACAAGTCAGTGCATTGACAGATGTTGTGGATGAATTACATATTCCTGTTCTATGTTACGGTTTAAGAACAGATTTTAGAGGCGAACTTTTTGAAGGTTCCCAGTACTTGTTGGCTTGGGCGGATAAGTTAATTGAGCTCAAAACGGTATGTCATTGCGGACGAAAGGCCAATCGAGTGCTGCGCACCGATGAGCACGGTGTAGCAATAGCTGATGGAGCGCAGGTTGAGATTGGCGGTAATGATCGATATGTTTCAATGTGCCGTGAGCATTATAAAGCTGAATTAATAAAGGTCACAAAAAGCTAGCGCTAGTCAATTTCATATTTATTAAGTAAAGGAAATGATATGGCAGGGGCAAGTTTACTTTCATTGTTAGATGATATAGCCACATTGTTGGATGACATTGCGCTAATGAGTAAAACCGCGGCGAAAAAAACTGCGGGTGTATTAGGCGACGATCTTGCTCTCAATGCTCAGCAAGTGACTGGTGTATCTGCAGACAGAGAATTACCTGTCGTGTGGGCTGTCGCCAAAGGGTCTTTTGTTAATAAGCTAATATTAGTACCCGCAGCACTTTTGATCAGTGCTTTGATGCCATTTCTAATCACGCCTTTACTAATGTTAGGTGGAATATTTTTATGTTTCGAAGGGGCTCAGAAGGTAGTTGAAAAGCTGTTTCACAGTGAGCAACCACATGACAGTGAAGCAAACGCCTTGATTGTGGACAGAGTCAACTATGAGAAAGACAAAATCAAAGGCGCAATTAGGACTGATTTCATCTTATCAGCTGAAATTATCGTCATATCTTTAGGTACTGTCGCAGCGCAGAATCTGACAATGCAGCTAAGTGTTTTGAGCATAATCGCGGTAGCTATGACAATCGGCGTGTATGGTTTAGTTGCACTTATTGTTAAACTGGATGATATTGGACTCTACTTACTCTCAACTCCTAATGTGAAAGGCTTTAAAAAAGCGCTGGGGTCTTCACTGTTGGTTATTGCTCCTAAATTGATGAAAGTCCTAGCGGTAGCCGGTACGATAGCCATGTTTATGGTTGGAGGTGGGATCCTTACTCATGGCTGGCACAGCATATCACTCTGGATTAACGCCCTTAGTACAGATATTGCAGCTGTAAGCTTCTCATGGTTGGAATATATACTGCCCAGTGTGCTAAGCGCATTATTTGGCTTAATCGCAGGAACGGCGGTTGTATTGTTGGGTATGATTGCCGCTAAGATTAAGCCCAAATCTTCATGAGTGTAGGCGGTAATTGTACCGCCATAAACTGCGTTTATAGGTGTTTTTTAAACCAATAAATGAGTTCTTTACTGACCTCTTCTTTATGTTTCGTAAGTCCATGATTATCATTTGGATACACAACAAACTTATGTGGGATTTTGTGTTTGGATAAAGCAGCAGCAAAGTCTTCAGAGTGCTTGAGTGATACGCGTTTGTCATTTGTTCCATGTAAGAGCAAAATTGGAATATTTGGAGATAATTGTGTGACCCACTTCAATACTGATCTCTTATCTAACTCTGCTTGTTTGTTTTCACGGTAATTTGGAATTCGTTTTTCATACACCTTTTCCATTACAGGGCGGTAAGTTAAACCTTTTGATAAATCAGTGCTTCCTGCAATAGTAGCAATAGCCTTGATTTTTGTGCTTTGTTTGACAGCTAAGTGTGTCTGCATAGCGCCACGGCTTGCCCCAAACATGCCTATTCTATTTGGGTCGGCGCTTTCTATTGAAGGTATAAAATCTAGTAATGCGATGACATCTTTTACGTCTTTACCTCCAAATTCATCCAACGTATCTGATCTTGTATAGGTACCTCGGTATTGACTGCCTATGATGATAAATTCTTCTTTAGCTATTGGAAATAAACGGCTCATCATGGTACCAAAAACCACCCCTCCAAAATTACCATTTCCGCCTCGGTTATAGATAAGTACGGGTAATTTATTTTCAACGACTTTTGGCTTGATGACGTAACCTTTGACTATGTGGGAGTCAACCTCATATTCAAAGGTGCTGCAATCCAAACTACTTTTAAATTGTTGGTATTTTTCTTTACCGAATAGGGAGTCAAACCGAGACAGTTTGCTATTTACTATATCTGCCGACTTACTCCCTTTTTCATATTTCTGTTTCATTTGACCACGCCACGAGTCGTAATCAGCGAAGACCCAACTGAAACAACTTTTTTCATTTTTTACTGCTTGATGATCAATTAAGTTAGACGCGTGAGAGGAAAGTGAAGTCAACAAAAGTGGTAAAAATAATAGATGCTTTTTCAAAACAACTCCTTTGTGTTTGCGGCGTACATTCGGTGCTATGTATGGAAGTTTAATTTAAATATTTAACGATAAATAATCTAAGTAGCTAAGCGAGAGACACAATATACGAATCAAGTTTGGCCCTTATATGGTAACATGCAAAGGGGGTTATGCCCTTTGGTATTTTACATCTCGTAAAGCGTTTACTGTGGTCATCTGTACTCTCTGTTGGCACTGTCCACCTCACCATCCGTGGCTATCAAGTAAAAAGTCTATTATATAGCTAATACACTGTTACTCTGGTTGCGTTATCAATATCTCCAAGCCAAAAACCGGCTAATTTTTTGACCTTGAGCCATTTTCACAATTTTGATTTCTTTGGGTTGTTGTTTTTTAAGTGTTAGCTTTAATGGTGACAAATTATCTTTATTGGAAACTAGGCAGGTAAACCAACCTACCTGTTCAGCATAATCCTTACTTTCACGGATCATAGTTTTTATAAACCGTTTTTCACCTCCATCACACCAAAGTTCCTGACTTTGCCCGCCGAAGTTCAACGTGCTTGTTGGCTTTTGTTTGAGGTTTTGCCATTTACGGTTTGTACCTTGCTCAGCATCCTTTTGGCTTGCGTGAAAGGGTGGATTACACATGGTTAGCTCAAAGTATTGATCTGGCTTTATTACGCTATGGAAAATATGTTCTGTGTTAGGCTGTTGAATCAACTTAATGTTGAGATCATTCGCTTTAGCAATGGCTTTGGCGCATTTTAGGGCTTCGAAGTTGACATCAGATGCTGTGAATTGCCATTGATACTCTGCTTGGCCTATTAAGGGATAGATGAGATTGGCACCGGTACCAATATCTAATACTTTTACAGATGAGCTGGATAAAGCCATTTGAGTATTGGAACGGAGTAAATCTGCCAAGGCATGAACGTAATCCGCTCGTCCAGGCACAGGTGGGCACAAAAAGTCTTTTGGAAGTGCCCAATATTTTACACCGTAATAGTGCATTAGTAGCGCTTTGTTGAGGCATATTAGCGACTCTCTGGCACTGAAGTCGATACTGACATTACCTTTTACTGTGGTGATGAGGTGATGCGATAATTCAGGTAACGTGGCACAGAGTGCTTGAAAGTCGTAACCATGGCGATGTTTATTTCTACTGTGCATTATATCTCAGTGCTTTGAGGTAATTGGCCGTGCATTATATCGCTGACACACCATGAGTGACAATTATGCATGCACTTATGTTTGCATTGCGAGTCTGATTTTCTACTGGTAGGATGAGTCAATAAAACAACAATTAGAACTCGTTATGATCGAACAATGCTCACTGTTTGTGCCGTTGAGTGAAGAACAATCGTTGCATCTGAGATATATAGCTCAAACTGGTAGCAAAGGACCAGCTGTGTTTTTTATGCACGGTGCAGTTGAAAATGGCAAAATTTTTTACACACAGAGTAATAAAGGCTTGGCACCATTTTTAGCTTCTCAAGGCTATCGTTGTTATGTTGCCGATCTTCGTGGTAGAGGTCAGAGTTTGCCAGCTATTTCTGCGCATTCACAGTATGGACAAACTGAATCCATTTTAGAAGATATACCTGCGATGTTGGCACATATCGAGCAGCACAGTGGAGAGTTTCCTCGCTTTTGGGTTGCTCACTCATGGGGGGGAGTGCTGATGAATAGCTATTTCGCTCGTTTTCCATCACAGGTGGAAAAGGTGGATGCATGTGTTTACTTTGGCTCAAAACGCAGTTTACACAATAACCATATCAGTAAGTTCTTTCAAGCCAACTTGATTTGGTATGGTCTTGCTCCATTGTATGCCAAAAAACATGGATATTTACCTTCTAAAGCGCTTAAGTGGGGAAGTGACGACGAAACAAGAAAGTCACATCGTCAGGGTATGGAATGGGCGAAACGTAAGCCTTGGATTGACAGTGACGACGGCTTTGATTATGCAGCCACACTCAAAAATATGCGCCTACCTGCAACGTTACATATCGCTGGCGTAAAAGATAAGGCTCTAGCTCAGCCCATAGATATAAAAAAGTTCATGGAAGAGTCGGGTGAGGGGATTCAACAGCTTAAGCTGTATGGCCGAAAACATGGTCACCAATATGATTACGGCCATATCGACATGCTTACACATAAACATGCAGTGCAAGATCAGTTTAAGGACCTGCTAGATTGGTTTGCTCGTTATTCTCGTCATTGAGCAGCTCAGACATGCTCTTTTGGTAGTGGTGCCAGTTAGTCAATGGTGCTTTACTTATCGGCTTACGTACTTGAGCTTTACTTAACGTAGAGACGGATCGTTTATCATGATAGTACTCTAAACATTCAGGCTCGAACTCTTGGCCTAAAAAATGTAGTGTTTGATTGAGCGCTTTTGCAGGTTGCTTAAGTAAATCCTCATAGCTCAAAGTAAATATATTTTGTGGAATGTATTTTTTGAAGTGTTCCATCATATCAATTTGCGCCTGAGCATATAGTTTAAATTCGCTTAGAGAGCAAAAATAGGGTTCGTTCGCGTCAAAATGATTGCTAAATACAGACCAAGCAGTGGCGCCAAAATTGCGAGTTAAATGAATAAAACGAGCATTTGGAAAAATTTTATAAATCATACCAATATTCTGAAAGTTCGCGGGCAATTTGTTGATGACAACTTCGTCACCTATACGCATACCTTTGATTTCATCAATATACAAGTTGCGGCAGTAGTCTAGTACAGAAGTACTCAAATTCGATACGCAAAAAGGAAAAGGGGCGCTAGCGCGTTTGGCGAGAAATGGCACTATTGTGTCACTGAGTACTGTGCACTCACCGATTGAGCCTATATTGCTATGCTGTACCAACATTTGCTCAAGTAGAGTTGAACCTGTTCTGGGTAAGCCAACTATAAATGTAGGTGTAAACGTGGTCGTTACTATATTAGTCGGTTGATTAAAATAGTCGTCTGAAAAATGCTCTCTAAGTTGGGCAAAGAATGGCAGCATATCTTTGGTCCTAAAGTCACAAAACTGTATTTGTGTGTCATTTGCCATCTTAAATGCATCGAATGCTTGTTGGTAATTACCCAAACGATGCTGACATTTGCCTAATGCGTAGTAAATCACCATTTTTAACTGCTGATCTTTGCCATACTTCTCTAACAGCTGCTCTAGTTTAGCGACATAGGACGGTAACTTAGACGTTGCTGAAAGTTGTGATGTTTCATAAATAATATGAGGGGTGACAGGTTCGTCCTCGCATGAGACACCCTCTTCAAATGTTCTTCTGGCGTTTTCTATAAATCCGTGGTCCAGATAAAATTGACCCAGTTCATAGTGCGCGCGTGCGCTGGTTCTTGCAACGGATAGGGTATATTCCAATACGGTTTTGGCATCGACAGCAGAACCGACGATAACAAAGCAATTTGCGAGGGTGAATAACGGGTCTAATTCTTTAGGCAGGTTTTCACATGCTCTTCTTAAATAGTAAATTGCGCTGTCATAGTCAGCGAGCTCAATACACAATCGCCCTAAACCAAACAAAGCGTGACCATTATTGTTATTTTCTTTAAGAACTGCTTTAAACATAAACTCCGCTTCACGAAGCCTGTTTTCTGCTAGTAATTCATTGGCTCTTTGGATCAGTAACATGTTTTGACTATTTCTGACTTCATATATTTAGATGATAAAAACAAAAAGGCGAAATAGCCAATGCCATTTCGCCTTTACTGCTGGGTTACAGTAAAAATTTAGAACGTGTAAGTTGCTTTCACGTAGTAGAAGCCGCCGTTGATTCCGTACGGAGACGTCTCGTAGTATTTACCACCCCAATTGTTATTAGGAATACCTGTGGCTTTTTCAAAATCAAGTTTTTCTGGTTCTTGATCGAAAATGTTGTTCGCACCAACCGTTAAGCTAATGTTCTCAGTTGCAAAGTAAGTTACCTCTGCATCAAATGTTACTGAAGGATCAGCCATGATTGCAGTTGCATCATAATCAACGTGAACACCTTGGTACTCACCGAAGTAGTTATAACGAACAAAGCCTGTAAAGTCTTCCCACTGTTGCGTCCACGTTAGCGTAGCACGGTGTTGTGGTAAGTCTTTTTCAAGACGTTGAACTTTGAACTCACCAGTGATTTCAGAGAATCGGTCAACTTCAGTTTCATTCCAGTTATATGCGAATGCGAACGTAGAATAACCACCTAGCATATCCATTGAGTAGTTAGCTACAACGTCAACACCCTGAGTCGTTGTATCGAAGTCATTGGTAAAGAAGCTAACCTGAGCAATGCTGTCCACGTTTGGTACACCATCCGCTTTAAGAGCTGCTTTTTGCGCGGTAGTTAAGTCGATTTTATCTGATTGACTGATACGATCTTCTACTTGAATGTTGTAGTAATCGATAGTCATGAACAAATCGCCAGACTGATATACCGCACCGAATGTGTAGCTTTCTGATTCTTCAGGTTGTAGTTCACTACCACCAAGAATTTGTGATACTGGGTTTGTAGGTGGTAATAGTGCTGAGTCTACCAATACACCGCTGCTTAGGTTCGTTTGAACGTTACTTACGTTTGCTTGACCTACAGTAGGTGCGCGGAAACCAGTACTGATTGAACCACGGAATGACAAGTCATCAGTTGCTTGGAATTGACCAGTGATTTTGAAGTTCGTTGTTGAACCAAACGAGTCATAATCTTCATAACGTAGCGCCCATCCCATTAAGAACTCTTCAGTAAATGGTGTTTCTACGTCAACATACGCTGCGTAGTTACGACGCGTAAACTCACCCGCTGCTGAAGGTTTGAAACCAGGGAAGCCGTTTGAACCAATACCAAAGCCTAGTGAAGTTAATGGACCTGCGATGAATGAAGCTTCGTCACCTGCGATTACTTCGAAGGTTTCTTCGTGCCACTCTAAACCCCCCGCCACGTTTACATCGTAAGCTAGGCCAAAGTCATAACCCTTGGAGATGTCAGCGTTAAAATTCTTTTCAAGTTGAATGTATTTTCCTGGACTGAACTCCATTGGAGTATCAGGGCCCAATGACGCATTAATGGTGTTGGTCATGAAGTAACGAGACTCGTTGCGGCCAACTGAACCACTTAAGTCATAGTAAGCGCCTTTCATAAAGCCATCTCTGATTTCACCTTTTGTACCAATGGTTAAAGATGTATCAGTGATATTACCGCCGAATGTTGGAGTGAATCCAGCAGGTAGCATTTTGTTGAACGCGAAGCAATTCTCGTTGTTCAATACTTCTTGGTAGCCAGGCTGGTTTATTAGGTGCTCACCAACTGGGAAAATAACTGTTGGACATCCGCCAGTACCATCTGAAGTTAGGTCAGCGACCAGCCATTGACGGTGGCTATCATCATCATCGTCATTTATTGTGCCATCGCCGTTAGTATCTACTAGTTTCAGTGGGTTAGCATATACGCCTGGACGAGTTTCAGGGTTACGGTAGTAGAAACCACCTTCAACATCACGCTCTGAATAGTTACCAAACATATAGAATTGAGAGTCATTAGAAAGGTCAAGACCTACGTTTCCGAACAAAGAAATGTCGTCTTTTATCTCTGGCGCACCCCAAATTTGTGCTGGGTTTCTTACACCCTCTATTCCAAGCTCTGTAAACTTAGCTGCATCAGGGCGCTGTACGCTTCGACTTGTTGCATCTGCATTTTTATACTGGAAGCTTAGGTTAGCAAAGCCATCATCGGTAAACGGTAAGCCGATATTACCTTCGAATGTAGTCGTATCGCCATCACCTTCAAAATATTGTCCTTGCTTAACAGAGAAACTACCGCCCTCAGAAGCATCTTTTAATACAAAGTTGATTACGCCGGCAATCGCATCTGAACCATACTGAGCGGCTGCACCGTCACGCAGTACTTCAACTTGTTTCATTGCAATACTTGGAATAACTGAGATATCAGGGCCTTGTGCACCATCATTGATACCACCACCTAAGAAGGCGATAACAGATGAACGGTGACGACGTTTGCCGTTTAGTAGTATTAACGTACTGTCAGCAGGTAGACCACGAAGGTTTGCTGGACGTACCAGTGACGCTGCATCACTGATAGGGTTTTGGTGAACGTTTAGAGAAGGTACTGAACCTTTAAGAAGCTCTAGCATATCATCGCCACCGGCCTTACTTAGTTCATCTCCACCGATAATATCGACAGGTACTGGTGAGTCACCAACTGAACGAGGTGCTGCACGCGAACCAACGACCGCTATCTTCTCAATCTTTTCTTTCTTTGCGCCTTCCTCTTCTGCATATGCAGTTGTAGATATCATACCTACAGACGCCGTTGATGCGATAGCATAAGTAATTGCACGACTAATCGCGTTTAATTGTAGTTTCATCCTGTTTCCCCAGTTTGATTATTGTTGTCATAAGCTTTCAAACAAAACTCATGTTTGCTTTTTATCGCAACTTATATATACATATCATTAACTTGTGATGCAAACATTCTTTGCACCCGCTTTAACCGTAGCATTGATTTAAATAAAGGCAAATTTTTAAATAACTTTTCTTTAAATGCATCAAATATCGGTGAATTAGCGCAGATATGGGGTGGGGAACAAGGTAAAAAATAAATTATTAATTTAATTCGTTTGCTTGTTTTTTGTCCGCTTGAGGTTTCTCTTGGTGGTATTTTAACCAGGCTTGTCTTTTTTGTCGGTACGCGTCCCACACACAGGGGCAGCAACTACCGCCACCACAACATTCATCAGATTTTGGTTTTCTGGGTTCTTCTAAAAAGGTGATCTTGGGTTCGCTTGACATAGCAGTTTTGATTTAAGACTAAAATCACATAGTACCATTAATTAAAATTTTGCTAAACTCGGGGCAACGAGTTTTATTGATGGCACTTTTTATGAGGCTTATCAAGGTAGTACACAGAGCACCTATTAGGGTAGTTAAGATCTCAAAACGCCGACAGCAAATGCGTTTACGCCGTGCAATGCTTGAGCTCAAACTAGCTTTATCTCAAGAAAAGCAAGAAACCAAGGAAATGCTTGATATCTATAAAAGGTACAGTACAGGCAAAGCACAAAAAGAAGAGCTTAAAGTCGCTAACAAACAATTTTTCGATCTTTTAAAAGGGCTAGGGTTAGGTGTATTTGCATTATTACCATTTGCGCCAATAACAATTCCTTTGATTGTAAAACTTGGCCAATGGGTAGGTGTTGATGTTTTACCAAGCTCATTCTCCTCTACAAATAAACCTTCACGTAAATGAGTGATTTACGTCTCGTAACTTGTTATTCTTAAGTTAGACTTTATACAGGTACGGGACAAATTATAATGCGCGGATTACTCCTTCAAGCAGACTCAGGCATACCTATTCATTTCATTCTTAAGTCACAGTTAGATGATTGGTTAGATAGTCAGCCTGCAATAGCTCAAGCTGTCATCACATCAGCAAAAACAAGTAACTCTAAACTGTTCCTGATCCCAGATATTCAGAACAGTGGCCTCTCAAGCGTTGTGTGTTTGGTTGATTCTTTAGATTCAATGTGGTTAGCAGGCGATCTTGCCAAGCAGTTGCCAAAAGGCGTTTATCAATTGCAAGGTGATGAAGCGTTTGTTGAGCGTCAAGCACTAAGCTTTGTATTGGGGGCTTATCAGTTCTCAGTCTATAAGTCGACGGCTAAGGTTGAGGCTCAATTAGCACTAGAAGATAGCGCCATGTTGGAGCGTGTAACGCAAAGTGCTCAAGCAATTTATCTGGTGCGAGATTTAGTCAATACCCCAGCTGTGGATATGATGCCACAGCATTTGGCGGAGACTATGTCTGAGCTTGCTGAGCGCTTTGATGGTAAATTTAGCCAACTAATTGGCGATGAGCTGCTGGAGCACAACTATCCAACTATTCATATGGTTGGTAGAGCAAGTGACAACAAACCTCGCTTGTTAGACCTTGTTTGGGGCGATGAAAGTCATCCTAAATTAACGCTTGTAGGTAAAGGTGTATGTTTTGACTCGGGTGGTTTGGATTTAAAACCAGCTTCGGGTATGCGAAATATGAAAAAAGACATGGGCGGCGCAGCACATGTTATTGGTTTAGCACAAATGATTATGGCGGCTAATTTACCAGTAAGGTTGCGTGTAATGGTACCTGCGGTAGAAAATGCTGTCTCTAAAAATGCTTTTAGGCCCGGAGATGTAATAAAAACACGCAAAGGTATAACTGTAGAAATCGATAACACCGATGCAGAAGGACGTTTAGTTCTGTGTGATGCTCTGGCCGAAGCACAAAATGAAAATCCGGATTTATTGATCGACTTTGCAACTCTCACTGGTGCATGTCGTGTAGCATTGGGCACCGAGTTACCTGGTTTCTTTTCCTCGGACAACACAATAGCAGCACACTTGGTTGAGTATGGCATGAAAGCACAGGATCCGGTGTGGCAATTACCGTTATTTGATCAATATAAAGAACTGTTTAAGAGTGATGTGGCAGATATTGCAAACTGTGGTTCATCGCCCTTTGGTGGTGCTATAACCGCGGCACTCTATTTAAAAGAGTTTGTGCAACCCGAGCAAACACCTTGGATTCATTTTGATGTAATGGCTTGGAACGTACGCGCTTTACCAGGACGGCCAGTTGGCGGAGAAGGGCTAGGTTTACGTGCAACTTTTGATTATCTAGTTAACCGTTATCAAGGTTAACTTATCATATTCAAAGCAGGCCTGAGCAGGGCCTGCCTTGTCAGCTACGTTATCTGCGTGGGATATTCGCTAAAATTGCTTTCATTTGCTGCCAATACAAGCCAACGGTATCAATCTTAACTTTCTCGTCAGGGGAGTGTGGGAATTTGATAGTAGGCCCAAATGAAATCATATCCATGTTCGGGTAAGGTTTTTTAAATAGACCACATTCTAGCCCCGCGTGAATGACCATAATATCTGGCTTTTTATCATAAATATCTTCGTATACATCACGAAAAATATGCAATATTTGAGAATCTGGATCTGGTTTCCAACCAGGATAAGCGCCAGAAAACTCTATGTCTGCGCCAGCCAGCATTGCCAATGCACGTAATGCACCGCTGACCTCTTCCCTGCCTGAGTCAATCAGTGAGCGAATTAAACACAGCACTTCGACTTTGTCTTGCTCTGTTGTGATCACCCCCATGTTGAGTGAGGTTTCAACCACGCCCTTAATATCATCACTCATGCGCATCACACCATTTGGGCATGCATTAAGTAACGCTAATAGTTTTGTTTGTGACTGTGTGTTCATCGGTGAAAGCTCTGTTTCAACGGCATGTAATGTAAAGGTCAAACCTGTTTCAACAGAACACAACTCTTCTTTTACTGTAGTTTCAAACGCATTTAAATATTGCTGAAATAGCTCTAACTGAGAAGTTGGAATAGCGATATGAGCATAAGCTTCGCGAGGAATAGCATTGCGCAACGAGCCACCTTTAATTGACACTAGACGAAAATCAATGCCTTCGACATGGTTTTGTAAAAAGCGAGCAAGTAACTTGTTTGCATTCGCGCGGCCAGTATGGATATCAACGCCAGAATGCCCCCCTTTTAAGCCTTTTAACGTCAATTCAAAGGTACTTAGATTAGGCAGAGCTTCTCGCTCCACTGTGACTTTTAGGCTTGCATCAACACCACCGGCACAGCCCATGTAGATTTCGCCTTCTTGCTCTGAATCGGTGTTAAGTAGGATCTCCCCTTCAAGCCAACCAGCTTCTAGCCCAAATGCGCCAGTCATGCCAGCTTCTTCATCAATGGTGAGTAATACTTCTAACGGACCATGAGGAATATCATCTGCAGCCAATACTGCAAGGCAAGATGCCATACCAATGCCGTTATCAGCGCCAAGTGTGGTTCCAGTGGCCGTTACCCACTCACCATCTATATATGGTCTGATTGGGTCATGGGCAAAGTCATGTTCTGTATCATCATTTTTTTGTGGAACCATATCGATATGAGCTTGTAAGACCACCGCTTTACGATCTTCCATTCCCTTAGTTGCTGGCTTTTTAATGAATACATTGCCAGTTGTGTCTCTGCGTACTGATAGGTTCTGAGAAGTCGCCCAATCAACGATAAACTGTGCGAGTACTTCTTCATGTTTAGATGGGTGCGCGATCGCACAAATTTGATCAAAAAACTGCCAGATGGCTTTAGGCTCTAGTTGGCAAATTTCGCTATGTGGTTTAAACAAAATGCTTTCCCTACTTGAATGAATAATAGAAATTTTATCATTCAAGTAGGATGGCGAAAAGCGGTAGCTTTATCGACAGGCTTTTACAGCTGATGCTATTAACTCTAAGCCGCTTTGATGACACTCGGGTAGGGTAGCATCACTAGTCGTAATTGGGGTAACACGTTCTCCCCACTTTATGTAGCTTGCAGCCCATGTTAATCCGGCTCCGAAAGCGGCTGACATTATATTGCTGTGTGGTTTGATGAGCCCATTCTCAACAGCTTCGCACAAAGCGATTGCGATAGTTGCCGCTGAGGTATTTCCATATTTGTCTATGTTTACCATTACTTTATCATCGCTAATATTTAAGCGTTGCTGAATAGCTTGAATAATACGTAAATTAGCCTGATGGGGAACTAGAACGTCAATATCGGTCAATTTCAAGTTGGCCTGCGACAGCACATCATCACTTGCTTCACTCATACCTTTTACCGCGCGTTTGAATATTTCACGTCCCTCGAATAGCAAATCTGATGGTCCTGTTGGTTGGTATTTGTCCATATCGGTACCATAGTTGCCAATATGTAGAATGTCTCTATCTGTGCTATCGCAGCCAGTTTTTGTGCCTAACAAGCCACAAGGTTCTTCACTGGCCTCAAGAATAACTGCTCCGGCACCATCGCCAAATAACACTGCGCTATCTCTTTTTGCCCAGTTTACATACCAAGTCATTCGCTCAGCGGCGACAACAACGGCGCGCTTGATCATACCGGCTTGGATCTGTGCAGTGGCGTTTTGTAGCGCATATAAAAAGCCAGAACATGCGGCATTAGTATCGCAGGCTGCAGCACCAACAGCACCGATATTTTTTTGCACCAATGAAGCTGTGTTTGCAACCATTGTAGATGGGGTGCATGTGGCTAGTAAAACCAAATCAATATCTTCGCCTTTGAGTCCTGCACATGCTAGAGCATGTTGGCTTGCTACCGTTGCTAGTTCAGCTGTTGTTACATGGCTTACACGGCGTTCTTTTATGCCAGTCCTAGTGCTGATCCACTCATCGTTAGTATCTACAATTTGACTTAAATCTTCGTTAGAAATCGAAGCAGGAGGAATACACTTCCCCCACCCAGTAATTTTTGCGTAAATCATTTGGTTCTCTTTAACTCTAGTCTGACCTTTGGCGTAGCGCGGCATTATATAGCAAAATCATTTGCGATCACCAGTCGATATTGTCTTTAGAGTTTAGTGTAGACTAGACTCATAGATAAGGTAGAGATTGTTTTGCAAGGTATTATGTCTAATAAAATCAAAGCGGAATTGCTACAGCACTTAATCGAATTGGAACGTCAGTTACTAGAGCCTAGTGTTCGACAGTCAGGCGATATGCTAGCACGCTTACTCAGCGATGACTTTTACGAAATATCTGCAAATGGTCTCATATTTAATAAAGCACATGTCATATCACGTTTACCTGATGAAAAAGTGCCCCAGTTTTACAATCAAGCATTTAATGGGCGGATGCTGGGAGAAGGGTTAGCTCAGCTAAGTTATCAAGCAGCTTATCGCCGCAGCGTAAAATGCCAGCTAAATTATTCCATCAGAATGTCTTTGTGGCGGCTAGAGCGGCAAAGCTGGCGTTTAGTGTTTCATCAGGGCACGCCTTGTGGTGAATTCACTTTACATTTGGATGATTGAAGGGATTTTTGTCCTCACTTGATATTTGGAACTAAAACATCAGCTTGACGGCTGTGCTTCAATATACATAACAGCACGCGCGCTTTTACTGCAAGTTCACAGACCGTTAATGATAGCTCGTGGTAATGCGTATTAAATGGCGAGACAAATGAAATTGCACAGTGGGGCATTTGCGCGCAAAGAGTAGTATCAACCTCGCCTTAAGTAATCAATTACTCGCTCTAAATTACGGTATTCATCTATAATTGTAATCTGCAAAGTGATAATTTGCCCATTCTAGGTTTGTTGCCTAAATTTAAATAATAATGTTAATAAAGATGCTTTTATGTCAATGTTTGACTTGAATTATTGGGCGGTGTTATTGGCAGCGCTTTCTTCATTTATGCTCGGTGGAGCTTGGTATTCACCATGGCTGTTTGGTCAATCGTGGATGGAGGGCTGTGGTTTAACAGATGTTGACTTACAACAGAGCGACCCCAAGTTGATTTATGGAGGCGCGTTTCTACTGGCATTGTGTGCCGCATTTTTTATGTCGGTATTGCTGGGAAAAGATCCTCTGTTAACTGATGCTGTCTTACTCGGCGCCTTGGTTGGTGGTGGTTTGGTTACAACCGCGCTTGGCATAAGTTATATTTTTGAGCAGCGGCCTCTGAAGCTATTTTTAATTAATGGTGGATACTATACCTGCCAATTTGTTTTAATGGGAGCTGTGTTAAGTATTACTGGGTAATTGATGGCAAAACCAAATAAGAAGGGCCCTGTTCGTACTGTAGATATATTCTGTGCTAGTTGCTCGCAGCCGTTATTCAAATATAGAAAAGGTGGCAAGGGCGCGTTAGTAAAGTGTTTTGTTGAACGTATCGTCAAAAATCACACCAATGATAATCTTCATTGCCCTAACTGCGAACAGGAGTTTGCCCGAAGTACACTAATCCGTGGCACACCAGCCTTAAAATTTGTCGGTGGTAAAGTTAGGTTCAAGTAAACAAGCGGACAAATATCCTGTCTCTGCATTATCGACCTGATAAGATTGGCGCGTTTGTGCTGTTTCAACGATTGAAAGTCACCCTTCCCATGGAGCGGGCCAGTGATGTTTGGGTGAGATATTAATGGCCAGTGTTACTAGGCATTTATTATGGACAAAAACATGATTGATATATTGTTTGATGTGATCGGTATGAGCGGGACTGGTTTAGTCGTTGGGGCGTTTTTTATGCTACAACTGGGTAAAGCAGCACCGGAGAGTTTGACCTACAATCTTATGAACCTTTCTGGCGCAATCCTATTGTTGATCAGTCTGTGTTACAACTTTAACTTGGCCAGTTTTGTTATAGAGTTGTTTTGGATAGCTGCATCTATTATAGGGTTGGTGAAATATTATAAAGCTAAAGACGCGATAGCCACATAAATTTCAATAAATTACATCTAAAAGCTTGCACGGCAGCCTATCATTTGTATTATTAATATGATGTGAAAGGTCGCTGTGCTGTTGTCAATTCAAACAATCAGGTTGCAGTCAGCGCATGTAGCTAGGCTAAACCATGATAAACCACTCAAGAAATTTACTATCTCTGTTTGCTGCTTGGCTGTTAAGCGTGCCATTTTTGGCATGTAGTTCTGAACAAGACCTATTTACCCTGTCTTTTGAAGAGTTACTCGATGTAAACATCAACTTAGCTACAAAAACCGATGAAACCCGTGCAACCGTTCCTTCCAGTACCACCGTTTTTACTAATCAGCATATTGCTCTGCTTGGAGTTAACAATGTTTATGATCTAATGAATTATGTACCGGGTTTTCAGTCAACAAGAGGTGATTGGGTTGGAGCTGTACCAAAAGAACATACCCGAGGGGTGTTCTTAAATAGTGGCAATGTACTGGTGATGATCAATGGACAACGCCTTAATGAAGCTTCTTTTGGTAAAGCATCGGTTTACATGCCACATATCTCAGTCGATATTGTTGATAAAGTAGAGTTTATCCGTGGGCCAGGCTCCGCTTTGTATGGCAGCAACGCATTTTTAGGCGTGATGAATATTATTACCTTTCAAGAGGGTAGCCAAGCTAGCGTCGGCATTGGTGAATATGGATTTACTCAGGTTGCTGGTAGTTTCAATAAATCACTCTTTGAACAGACTAATGTGTATGGAAATGTATCTTGGCAGGGGCAGGATGGAGAGAAATACGCACAGGGCGTCAGAGACCCACTTGCCAGCTACTTTTTAGAGTTTGGAGTACAATGGCGCGAGCTCAACCTATCTGTTTGGCATAATCAAACGCAGCTTAATGGCTTTGCTAACTTAGCTGGCTGGTCTAATGAAAACAAGCACAAAAGCGAGAACACAGCACTTTCTTTGACTTATCATTGGTTAAGAAATACCGATTGGGATGTCAGCAGTTCTCTTAAACACATTGAGCACAATATCTATTCTGCTGGCCTTATTGCAACGGGTGAAGAGCTTGGGCTGGAACATGACTTTTACGTGGGACCGTCATGGCAATCCAAAGATCTAGCGCTTAACTTAGATGTAGCTTATCGCTTGAATGAGTTCACTTCAGTCAATATCGGGCTGGAATATTCCGAAGAAGAGCAATCAGAAGCAGGGATCAATACCAGTTATTATGACTTTTCTCGTGGAGACGTATTTATTGATGAGGAGTTTTACCAAGACGGTATTATCACTGTAAAACCCCATGCGCCTTTTAATAGTTTATTACAATCATTCGATTCAACAGCTGCATACGCACAACTTAAGCATGTTATCAGTGAAGATTTAACGGTATTTGTAGGTGCTAGATATGATGATGTTAAAGATATAGATAGTAAGTTATCTCCTCGAGTTGCAGCGATATACAAGGTATCACCCAGCAATACTTTAAAACTACAATATGGAGAGTCTTTTCGTACCCCGGTTAGCAATGAATTAAATTCTAATGATGATGTTACTGTCGGTAACCCAAATCTAACTTCAGAATACGTTAAAACCACCGAACTAGTTTGGCACACACAAAAACCAGATTGGGAGTTGGACATTGTGTTGTTTGATAATCAATTGAAAGATTTCATAAATTTAGTGCCGATCCGCGAAACTGCTTTACCGACTGAACAAAGACGCTTTACTTTTTTGAATACATTTAACACTAATATGCAAGGGTATGAATTAAATAGTAAGTTTAATGTATCGGACACCACATGGTTGGAGCTAGGTTATACGCACCTTTTTGATGAACCGTTTAGCCCCAGTTTTAAACGCTTTGCGAGCTTATCTTTCACGCATAACATGGAACCTTTACAGCTCAGCATTAACACTATTTGGCGAGATAGCGTTTTTGTATCCAGTCCAGAGCCTGATGTTATAGATAATTTTGATCAGGGGGCTTACAACCTGGTTGGCGCCGTGCTTTCTTGGCGTTTAGGTAATAACCGTTCTATTTCGCTAAAGGCCCAAAACCTGTTTGATAAAAACTACTTTGTTTTTGAACCTCGTATGTTTGATGGCAAAATTCAAGGTGCAGGGCGACGAATTCAGCTCCAATATCTGCAAAAATTTTAACTTTCATTCAAATCCCGAAAAATCAAAATATTAGCTGGCAAAGCTCAATTGGAATAAGCGTTTTTCTTTTGGGTATGTAAATCTAAATGAAAATAGTTATTGAATGCATATTTGTTATTCGCTAACATGCGCCCGCTTATAATAACCTTATAAAAATTGGGATTACTGTGAAAAACATTAAAAATATTGCACTCTCATTAGTATGTGTGGGCGTATTAGCCGCGTGTGGTAGTGATGATAAAAATACAACAACGGCTGTTGATAACACTCAGGGCAACGAGCAAGTTGAGGTTGTACATCCCGCGGCAACATTTGAAAGCGTTGTAAAAACAAATGCAGATCAAGCCTTCGCTGTTTATTCAGATGCATTAATAAGCGCAAAAGCTTTACAGACAGCTACAGATAGATTTGTAGCAGACCCAAGTGAAGCAAACTTTGTGGCTGCAAAACAAGCGTGGCTTAATGCTCGAGAATCTTACGGTCAAAGTGAAGTGTTTCGCTTTCGAGAAGGTCCTATAGACGCACTGACAAAAGATGAACAGGGCAATTGGACATTAGTTGATGGTCAAGGTCCTGAAGGCGCTATTAATGCTTGGCCTCTTGCTGAAGCTTTAATTGACTATACGCAAGATATGGATGGTCATGAGATG
The DNA here is from genome assembly GCF_001854475.1 of Pseudoalteromonas byunsanensis. Taxonomy (GTDB): domain Bacteria; phylum Pseudomonadota; class Gammaproteobacteria; order Enterobacterales; family Alteromonadaceae; genus Pseudoalteromonas; species Pseudoalteromonas byunsanensis. The sequence goes on along the minus strand of NZ_MNAN01000034.1, from coordinate 235,715 downwards.
CGTGATACAAGCGCATCGGTATATCAACCAGGTGGCAACATCATTGCAGACAGTGAAACCTTTTCGCAGATCACTAAAGAATTAATTCGTGAAAAATTTGAACTTGATGGTGAAGAAGCCAATGTTACATCGGGCTATCATGCCATTGAGTTTTTACTTTGGGGTCAAGATTTAAATGAAGACCTGACTTACACTGCACTGCGTGACTATACGGCTGGACATCGTCCAGTAACAGATTATTACACCACACAAAATATTCCGGCAGATGAAGCAAACGGTCGCACTTGTACTTCTGGTGAGCAAGGTGCGAGAGATGAAATTTGTCAGCGTCGTGGTGACTACCTCAAAGCCGCTGCGGCATTGCTTGTAGAAGACTTACAAGGTGTTGTTGATGCTTGGAACCCTGAATCTGGTTTTTACTACGCACAGTATACACAAGCAGATAATGCAGCGGTGAATCTAGGCGCAATGCTCGAAAGTATGGGGCGTTTGAGTTTTGGTGAGTTGGCGGGTGAAAGAATGAGCATCGCTGTACGTACCGATAGTCAAGAAGATGAACATTCATGCTTTTCTGATAACACGCACAGAGACATTTGGTTAAATGCGAAGGGTATTCGTAATACTTACTTAGGTGTTTACACACGAACAAATGGCTTGGAGTTGAGCGGTGCAAGTATTCATAACCTACTTATCACCAAAGGCCATACTGAGCTAGCTGAGCAGTTAAATGCGGCTTTAGATAAGACCATGGCAAAAGCATCAGTTATTGACCAGACGGCTAAATCGGGTAAGTCATTTGATGTACAAATTCAGCAAGCACAACACAAAGAAGAGATTTATGCGGCAATCTCAGCATTGGCAGAGCAAACTGACCTTATCCAAAAGGCCATAGATGCTCTTGGTGTGTCAGCGGAAGATCTCAAACAAGACACAGACGAAAACTTATAACCAGTCTATAAGGTTAGCGGCTGGCACAATGCCAGCCATTTCAGTTTCAGGTGGAATGAAATATTCGGCTTGATGCAGGGGCACTGAAGTGAAACATACATTTAATCAAATCATTTTAATTACCGTACTATCAGCATTGACTGCTTGTGGTGGGGGATCGAAAAGTACCACCAGCAATACTACTGGTAACACAAACACCGATAAAAACACCGATAAGGGTGAGCAAACTTCGACAACTAACCATGCATTTAAGGTTCAAGTTGATGATGGGCTGATGCCGTTACTCATTGATAAAGTGGACGAGAGCGAGCACCTGTCTGCAGGAGAGGCGACTACTCACATAATTGACCGAAACGCATTTAGTCAAGCGGCACAAAAAATTATTGATACACCTCAATTAGATGCGGTGTTTAAAGCTGGAGACTTTACGTTTAGAAGCAACCATGACGGACAGGGTCCATTGTTTAACAATACCAGTTGTCAGGGATGTCATATAAAAGATGGTCGAGGGCAAGTACCGGCAAGCAGTAATGAAGCAATGACGAGTATGTTCCTACGTGTGGGTGATAGTTTAGGCAATGCAGAACCAACGTATGGTGACCAATTACAAGTATTTGGCACCATAGAAGGACAAGCAGGAGGCGTATTAGCTAAGTACCGTGGCGCACTGGATGAAGGCCAGGCATATGGTGAAGCTTATACTTGGGTTGAGTATGAAACTATCACTGGCCAGTTTTCAGATGGCGAAAGTTATAGTTTACGAAAGCCAATATATAAAATAAAAGACTTAGCTTATGGGGCATTCATAGATGACGTGCAATTCTCAGCGCGTGTTACACCTCATGTTTATGGTTCAGGTTTACTAGAGAGTATTCCAGAGCAGTCAATACTCGCTTATGCAGATCCCGCTGACAGCGATAAAGATGGTGTGTCAGGTCGAGCAGCGTATACCACTCATCCCATTACGGGTGAGCGTCAACTCGCACGCTTTGGGCAAAAAGCCGTCACAGGTTCCGTATTGCAGCAGATAGCTGGAGCATATCGAGGGGATATGGGGGTGACGAATTCAATTAATCCTGATGAACCTTGTACATCATTGCAAATAGCATGTTCCGAGCAAGCAAAGCGTGAGAACGATAAGCATCATGATGGTGTTGACCTCAATAATATAGATCTTGCTCAAGTTGAATTTTATAACCGCACGCTTGCTGTACCCGTGCGACGAGGTTATGACGCGAGTACTGATGTTTGGCAGGCTGAAGTGTTGGCTGGTCGAGCACAGTTTTTTGCGGCAAATTGTCACAGTTGCCATATTCCTCGTCATAAAACCGGCTCAGCTCCAGGTAGCGCGCTAGGAGATGTTGATCTTGTATCTATAAAGGATTCGCGTACCAATATCACAGCATTGGAACAGCAAATCATATATCCCTATACGGACCTATTGCTACACGATATGGGGGGCGCATGCATAGTGACACGAGAATCAGTGGATGCACAATCATGTGATGAGAGTGAACAACAGTGTGTCTATGTTCAGCGCTGCGACGGATTGGCGGATGGACGTCCTGAGGGAGAAGCCTCGGGGTCGGAATGGAAAACGCCAGCGCTTTGGGGGTTAGGTTTAGTACAAACTGTCAATCCGAAAGCAACCTTCCTTCATGATGGTAGAGCAAGGACCATTGAAGAAGCGATTTTATGGCATGGTGGTGAGGGGCGAGCTGCGCAACAAGCATACATAAATATGGATAAATCACAGCGCTCCGCATTGCTGGCATTTTTAGGTTCATTGTGATGTTAAGTGTTAGCTGTATGCTTTCGGTAGCATTACTAAGCGGAGTCTCCGCGCAAGCGCAGGCACGCACAGTGCCTGCTTTTTCTGAGCAAGAGCTTTACCCCGGTGGTCAAGCAACAGCAAGACGTGTGGCACAAAGAACATTTATACATCCAGCTGGTAATGTACCAACAATACAACAGCTTGATTTTTGGGATGGTTTTTCGTTTTTTCGTGACCCTTGGGTTGCTTCGCCTGCAATCACCAAGGACCGAGATGGGTTGGGGCCATTGTTTAATGCTCGCTCTTGTAAAACCTGTCATAACGATGGGGGACGTGGTCGTCGTGCAAAAGATGGAGAGCTGGCACCACCTGCTTTGTTGTTCCGATTATTAAAGACAAACACATGGGGAGTTGATGCTCACTATGGAGGGCAGCTGCAACCCAACGCAGTGCGCTTATCTCACCACACACTGTCAAAGCCTGTGCTTGGCGAGGGGAATGTTCGTGTTCACTATGAAACGATTCAGGGCTATTACCCAGATGGTACTGCATACTCGTTAATCAAGCCCAGTTATAAAATTGAGCAGTTGAGTTATGGCAGCTTCGAAGCCGATACGGTTATTTCTGCGCGTTACACACCTGCTGTATATGGTATGGGGCTACTTGACGCAATTTCAGAGCAGGACTTATTTGCCCAACAAGACATAGCAGACGAAGATCAAGATGGGATCAGCGCTAAGTATAATTTGGTTACGAATATCAAAACAGGGCAGCCTAGCATAGGGCGCTTTGGCTTTAAGGGACTACACGCTACTTTAGAGCAACAAATTGCAGGCGCTTTTGTTAATGACATTGGTATTACAAACCCCCTATTTTCACAAGAGACATGCACTAATGTTCAACATGCGTGTAAGTTGGCAGCCTCAATAGACCCTAAGGGTACCCTTGATATTCCCAAAAAGCTCCATGATTTAACGACTTACATGGGGCAAATACTGGCGGTACCAAAGGCAAGAGACTTGAGTAGTGATAAAGCATTACAAGGGCGAGCGCTATTTTATCAATTACAGTGTCACGTATGTCATACCCCAAGCTATATCACCACAAAAGACTACCCTGTTGCGGCCCTTCAAGCGCAAAAGATATATCCCTATACAGATTTAGCGTTGCACGATATGGGAGAAGGGCTAGCGGATCAGGGAAGAGAAAACTTGGCTTTGGGCTCGGAGTGGAGAACCCCGCCCTTATGGGGAATAGGTCTACAGCAGCGAGTGCAGGGCTACCAAGCATTTTTACATGATGGTCGTGCTCGAACGATAGAAGAAGCCATTCTTTGGCATGGCGGTGAAGCCGACAAAACAAAGCATCGATTCATGGGTTTAAGTACAAATGAACGAAATGCGCTGATTTATTTCTTAAAGCAAATTTAAGTAGCGAGAGAACAATGACAATTAATAAAAATAAACCATTACTATTAGCCACTTTAATGGCATTGGCGACCTGTACGCTTAGCGCTTGTGGTGGCGGTGAATCTACAACTAAGACTAACACTAACACTAAGCAAGATCAGAAAGAGACCGAAGTTAACACAACTCCCGAAAAAATGACGACAGAACAGGGATATGAAAAGCTAACGATAAATTTAGTTGAAGGTGTGATAGTGCCTTTATATGACCAACTTTATGCGTCGAATGTCACTTTGAGCAGCGAAACTGAGGCCTTTTGTAGCAAAACATCACGTACGCAAAACGATATAGAAAGATTACAAGCCACATGGAAAAAGACCAGCTATGCGTGGCAGCAAGCCCGAACACTAAAGCTAGGCCCAATTGCTGATACGTTCCATTACTCACGGATTCAGTTCTGGCCGTTATCTTCTCAAAAGCTGGCGAGTGACGTTGAAACTTTACTTAACGAAAATCATGACTTTTCGCAGGGGTTATCTGATCTGAAGCATCAACTACAAGGGCTACCAGCCTATGAATATGTGCTTTTTAATTCAGACGTTACGCTACTTGGTGCACAAGATATTGTAAAGCGATGCGAATATTTGCAAGCGATAACGGCAAATATTGAGGGCTTGTTGAGCCAAGATATTGCAAGCTGGAAAGGGGAATATGGAGCCGCGTTCAAATCAGGGAGTGGTTCGTTTAGCAGTAAAGAGGCGGCACTGGAAAAGCTTTTAACCATTTGGTTCGAGTATCTTGAAATAATAAAAGACAACAAAGTCAATGAACCTATGTCTATGCAAGCGCCAGGAAAAGCGGAATTGCTTGAAAACGCGTATAGCCAAACATCATTGATAAATATTAAAGCGAATGTTGAAGCACTAGAGCTACTTTACACTGGGGGCGATGGTTTTGGCTTTGATGACTACCTTAAGCAAGTTAATCAGCGAGAAGACTTAGATACACAGATACGTCTGCACTTCAAAGCTATTTACGAGGCACTTCAAGCAACTAAATTTAAACCTGCAGAGCAACTGCTTGTTAATGATCAAGGGCGAGCACAATTAAATGCGATTGGTAGCGCAATTACAAACCTAAGAAGCGTGATGGACAGTGACTTTGTACAGGTAACAGGATTGAACCCAGGGTTTAACACCAATGATGGAGATTAAGGGTGTTAAATAACAGCGAACCACATTTTATGTCCCGTCGGAAATTTTGTAAAAAGCTATTGGCAGCTGGCGTTGGTTTATGTGTTTTGCCCTTGTTTACGGGGTGTACGGCATTACAAGGCAAACGATTTGCAAGTGCTTTTTCTGATAATCAAGGGCAGCATTTTGTCGCTTGGTTTGATGAATCTGGTAATATTTTGGGTCAGGTGCGTATTGCCGATAGAGCACATGACTTATGTCATGTCGCTCATAGCAATACGCTACTTGCATTCTCAAGACGTCCTGGACGAGCTATGTACGTGATTGATATGCAATCTAGTGAGATACAAAGCACAGTTGAAAGTGCCGCAAACCAGCACTTTTTTGGACATGGAGCTTTGAGCAATGATGGTCAGTGGTTATATACCACAGAAAATTACTTCGATGACGACTATAAAGCCCATGAGGGTCTGATCGTTGTGAGAAATACCCATAATTTTGCTGTGGAAAGTCAGCTTCCAAGTGGCGGGATTGGACCTCACCAACTGGCTTCACTAATGCATGAAGATACTTTAGTGGTTGCTAATGGTGGGATCCACACTCATCCGGCAAGTCCCAGAACCAAACTTAACCTTGATTCGATGCAGCCAAATTTAAGCTACATTGATATTGCTTCTGGTAAGATCTTGGAGCAGGTTCAACCTACAGATCACCTACTGAGTACACGACACCTTTGTCTAGCCTCGGATGATACTGTATACGTCGGCTGTCAGTACCAAGGACCAAAACATTTGGCTAAGCCGCTGATCTTTTCACACCAACGTGGCGAACAGTTGAGCTCTTTGCAAGCCAACGATAAGCAATGGATGGCCTTTCAGCAATACACAGCCAGCTTGGCAATCAATGAAACTGGAACAACCTTGGCAGTAACGTCCCCTCGTGGTGGCGTGATCAGTTACTGGAACCTAAAAAGTGGGAAACTAAGCAGCATTGAGACTCAAAACGATTGTGCTGGGATTGCTCCATTGGGAGATGAATTTATCGCAAGTACAGGTAGAGGTGATTTAGTTTCGCATAAATCCCATATAGAGCATTTGTTACACTGGGATAACCATATGATTAAACTTTAAAAATAATAATAGGTTCGGCGCTTTCGTTGAGTCTCCCACTAACCGAGGCGCCTTTTCATTAATATGCTAAGAAAGTTACAGTCTTTTCGTCTCACAATATTTACGGTAAATCGCATATCTGACAAATGGTGAGTAGGAAAAATACACCATTTTGAGCTGTCATCTCAACTTCCTCTAAATAATCTTGCCCTTAATTTATATTCTTTTGGTTAACTGAGACCGCTTTAAGAAAAACTAAAAGTTCCATGTATCTAATTTGTTAATATTTGTAATCACATCTTTACGTTTTTACCCAAAAAAAGGGCGTGAAACATATAGTTAATTTACAACAGACTGTTTTTTAAATTTATATTTTTTATTTCTGCGTTGTTTATTTTTTGTTAAATTTATTGCTTTTTTTTTATCCACTCGTCTACGCTGGATTCAGTGGTGAAACAACACCACTTGCAAAAATTGAATAAAAGTCAGAATTCTGACGGATACAACATAAATAACAATTTGGAGCGTAAACGTGAAATTATCACATATCACTTTAGCCACACTTTCAGCATTAGCTTTAGCGCAAGCTGGCTCAGCGGCAGCTGCGAGTAAGCAGTTTCTAAACCAAAATAATAACGTCTTGAATGTCGTTAACTCTCAGGCTGCGGGCGTATTGTCATCACAGCCTGGAAAAATGATAGGCTTGGATGTTGGCAGCGAGTTGGTGCTGCTTAAAGAGTTCAAACAACCTAATGGCGGTGTAACACGTCGCTACCAACAAATGTATAAAGGTATTCCTGTTGTTGGTGATACAGTGATTTTATCATTTGATAAAAATGAGCAATTAAAATTTGCTCACGGTGCAGCGGTTTATAATATTGCAGCAGATGTACAATCTGTTACTCCAATGCTTGATAAAGCAATGGCAATGGCAAGCGCTGAACAATCGCACGGCATGGCAGCTATGAGCGCGCAGGGTAAGAAGCTAGAAAAACACAACGAGTCATCAAAGCTTGTTGTATGGGTTGACTCTAAGAGCCAAAAGGCGCATCTAGCGTACGAAATCGAGTATGTAGTTTATGGTGATAGCCCATCTCGTCCATATCAAATCGTCGATGCGAATACGGGTGAAGTTTTACTTAGCTACGAAAACCTTCAACATGCTGATGCAACAGGTCCTGGTGGCAATACTAAAACAGGCAAATACATGTATGGCACGGACTATGGTTACTTAGATGTAGCTCAATCTGGCAGTACATGTACAATGAATAACGCTAACGTTAAAACCATCAATCTTAATCACGGCTCTTCAGGCTCAACGGCTTATAACTTTACCTGCCCAGAGAATACACACAAAGAGATAAATGGCGCGTTCTCTCCTTTAAATGATGCACATTACTTCGGTAACGTTGTATTTAACATGTACAACGATTGGCTAAATACTGCTCCACTTTCATTCCAACTTAAGATGCGTGTTCACTACGGCAATAGCTACGAGAACGCATTCTGGGATGGCAGCGCAATGACCTTTGGCGATGGTAAAGACAGATTCTATCCTTTGGTTAGCCTAGATGTATCTGCTCACGAAGTAAGTCATGGTTTCACTGAGCAAAACTCAGGTCTTGTTTACAGTGGCAAGTCGGGTGGTCTTAACGAAGCATTCTCTGATATGTCTGGTGAAGCAGCCGAATTTTACATGAAAGGCACAAATGATTGGTTGGTGGGCCAGGAGATTTTCAAAGCTAATGGTGCGCTGCGTTACATGAATAATCCAACCCAAGACGGCCGTTCAATAGACCATCAATCTGATTACAGTTCAGGTATGGATGTTCACCACAGTTCAGGTGTATTCAATAAGGCGTTCTATAATCTCGCAACTACAACAGGTTGGGACACTAAAAAAGCTTTCTTAGTTATGGCAAGAGCAAACCAACAGTATTGGACTGCGAGCACTAACTGGGATCTAGCTGGTAATGGTGCAATCGACGCGGCATGTGACCTTGGTTTTAATACCGATGATGTAAAAGCGGCACTCGCTGCTGTGGGTGTAAACTCAGACGCGAGTTCAGGCGGTGAGTGTGGTGGTCCAATTACCGATGAAGAAATTTTCAACGGCGTTGCGCGCACTGGCATTTCAGGCGCATCGAAAGATCAACAGTTCTTTGTAATGAATGTGCCAGCGGGTGCTTCGAACCTTCAGTTCGCAACATCAGGTGGTACGGGTGACGCTGACTTATATGTGAAGTTTGGCTCACGTCCTTCGCTTAATACTTACGACTGTAAGAGCACTAGTTCAACTTCTACAGAAAGCTGTGCTATCGGTACAGCTCAAGCAGGTGCTTACTTTGTAATGGTTGAAGCATGGAATCAAATTTCAGGCGTAACCTTAACAGGAAGCTACGGCGATGGTGAAGGTCCAACACCAATTGACCGTACAGAGTCAAACATCTCTGTTGCTCGTAGTGACTGGGCTCGTTATACACAAGAGTTAACCGCTGGTTATTCATCTTTAGAGGTGACAATTTCGGGTGGTACAGGCGATGCTGACTTGTATGTGAACTTTGGTTCTGAGTCAACAACGTCAACGTATCAATGCCGTCCATACAAAAATGGTAATAGCGAAACCTGTACTATCACCAATCCACAAGCTGGTACATGGCATATCGACTTACGTGGCTACAATGCAGCAAGTGGTGTGACGCTGAATATTAAAGCAAATTAGTCTACAAAGTGACTCCAGGGGGCTTCGGCTCCCTTTTTTATGCAACTGTAAAGGAAAAAATAATGAAAACAGCATTTAAACTGCCCTTTATTGGCGCCAGCATGCTTGCAAGCTTTGTGGCGATGGCTGAGCAGCCAAACGAGAATGTATGGGTAACGATAGGCCCTCAAGCAGCGGGACATTTCCAACTGAAAAGTATGCTAGATGGCAACACAGTAAAAAAATATGCAAGTGATCTAAACACGGTCAACCTCATGCAGGTAGATCAAGGCATGATCAATGAATTGAGTACTTTTATGCATGACAACTATCACCGCTGTGGCGGTTTTGTTGCCCATGAGTCTTATGAAGAAGCGCAGCAATATCTTCAGCAACTCTCTTTAGTTGATCAAGGTTTAGTGAATTCACAATCTGTTGTTTATAGCATTGATAACCCAGAGCGCGTCAACGCGATGTTGGGGAAAATTACTGCAAATAATTTAACCAATACGGTTAACACTATGAGTGCGTTCCATAACCGTTATTACACTCAACAAACAGGTGTGGATGCTGCTCAGTGGTTAAAAGGACACTGGCAACAGTTAAGCGCTTCACGCAGTGATATTACCGTGGATTACTACGCACACAGTTGGTCTCAGTCTTCTGTTGTAGTGACAATACCAGGTAGTGAAAAAGCTGATGAAATAGTTGTTATTGGTGGGCATTTAGACTCAATCAACTCGTCTAGCCCAAGTTCAGGTAGAGCGCCCGGAGCAGATGATAATGCTTCAGGAATAGCCGTGTTAACGGAAGCACTGCGCGCAGTAGTTGCGACCGACTTTAAACCAAAGCGTACCATTCAGATCATGGGCTTTGCTGCTGAAGAAGTAGGGCTGAGAGGCTCCAAAGCGATAGCCCAAGCTTACAAGTCTCAAAATAAAAACGTGGTTGGTATGGTGCAGTTCGATATGACAGGGCGAAACGGTAGTCCACAAGATATCGTAATGATGACCGACTATACCAACAGCGCACAAAACCAATTCTTAGGTCAGCTAATCGACACTTATTTGCCTGCGATTAGTTATGGCTATGACCAATGTGGCTATGGCTGCTCTGATCATGCCTCTTGGTATCAACAAGGTTATGCTGCTTCAATGCCATTTGAATCATCGATGTCAGATATAAACCGAAAAATACATACCGTTAATGACACGGAGTTTGACTCCAATCACGCCAGTAAATTCGCAAAGTTAGCAGTAACCTACTTAGCTGAATTAGCAAAAGATGCTGGCAGTGTTGACCCAGAACCTGACAATAAGTTGGAAAATGGTGTTGCTGTAACAGGCATCTCAGGCGCTGCGAAGGCACAGGTGTTTTACACATTGGAAGTACCTGCTAATAGTAGTAACCTTAAGTTCGTGACAGCTGGTGGCACAGGTGATGCTGACTTGTATGTAAAATATGACTCACAACCTACGCTAAACAGCTATGATTGCAAGAGCACTACTTCAAGCAGTAATGAAGTTTGTAATATTGACAATATTCAAGTTGGTACATATCACGTAATGGTTGAAGCTTGGAACCAGATCAGTGGAGTCAGTCTCACTGGTAGCTATCAAACCAATGGTGATGGCCCTACGCCTATTAACCGCCAAGAGACCAATTTAAGCGTCGATAGAAATAGCTGGTTACGCTTTGAACAAGTGCTTGTTGATGGTTACACCAATCTTACGGTGAATATATCAGGAGGCTCTGGAGACGCTGACTTATATGTGAAACACAATGGTCAGGTTTCGGACAATGTCTATGATTGTAGGCCGTATAAAAACGGTAATTCAGAGTCTTGTAGCTTTGATGCGCCAGCCTCAGGTACTTGGTACATCGGCCTTAAAGGTTATAGCGCTAGCAGTGGTGTGACACTAACCATTACTGCTCAATAACCCTGAGTTATAAAAATGCAAATACGGGCTGATCATCAGGCCCGTATTTTAGTTTAACGATTTATTCACTTTTAGGCTTGTTGTCAGCTACTCGCTCCTTCATACTTTGTCCAAAATCTTCTAATACACTAGCGCCAAGAAAAAGCAGTTGGCTATATTTATGACAGAAATAAAAAATAATAACTTTAATATCAATGTATTGTTGCTTTGGCTTGCGCCAATCCTATTTTTAATCACTTGCATTACACAACCTCCTACGGGTTTAAGTCCGCAAGCATGGAGTACCGCGGGACTTGCGATTTGGCTGGCAATTTGGTGGGTCAGTGAAGTGGTGCCTATTCCTGTAACCTCGTTGGTGCCAATATTGGCGGTGCCACTGGCGGGGATCAACGATATAAAAGCGGCGACTAGTTTATATGCCCACCCACTTATATTCTTATTCCTAGGCGGCTTTTTGATTTCTATTGCGATGGAAAAGTGGCAATTACATAAACGAATTGCACTACATACTATGTTGCGGTGTGGTAACAACGCTCGGGTACAAATCTTGGCGATGATGCTGGTGAGTGGCTTTTTATCTATGTGGATCAACAACACAGCTACCACCTTGATGATGTTGCCCATTGCGCTATCGGTTATTCATGTTTTACAGGAAAATAAAAGTAATTGTGATAACTACGGCAAAGCTTTGCTACTGGCCATTGCATACAGTGCCAGTATAGGTGGAGTTGGAACTTTAATAGGTACTGCCCCAAATGCACTGATGGCCGCTTATTTGTGGGAAAACTACCAGATCAAAATTGGTTTTGCACAATGGATGGCATTAGCCGCCCCATTTAGTGTGCTTATGATTGTACTTTCTTGGTATTGGTTAACACGTTTTGCATTCAAGGTAAAAGTGATCTCGAGTGATGTTGATTTAGCAGATTTATTTGCCAAGCAATTACACTCTTTAGGTGCAATGTCAGTGGCTGAAAAGAATGTATTTGCGGTATTTGTGTTTGCGGCCGTTAGCTGGATTTTACGCCCGTATTTGGCGCAGTGGACGGGACTGAATATTACTGATACTGGTATAGCCATCGCGGCTGCATTGTTATTATTTATACTCCCTTCAGGAACAAAGGGGCAAAAGATCATGGACTGGCAATCTGCCAATCAACTACCTTGGGGGATTTTACTACTGTTTGGTGGTGGATTAACTTTGGCATCACAAATTAAAAGCTCTGGGCTGGCCGATTATGTCGCTAATTCATTAGCGGGAGCTTCAGCGGTTCCACTGATAGTTGGGGTGTTATTGGTCGCTGCTCTGATCTGCTTTTTAACTGAGCTTACCAGCAACACTGCAACCGCAGCTGGTTTTTTACCATTGTTGGGCCCTATAGCAGAGCAAGTCTCTGGAACGCCATTAATTTGGGTTATCCCTGCGGCAATTGCGGCGAGTTGCGCGTTTATGATGCCCGTTGCAACCCCACCGAATGCCATTATTTTCGGTTCTGGTGAGATCAAAATTAGAGAGATGATAAAAGCGGGTTTCGCCATGAATATTCTAGCGATTGTACTTATAACGATACTTACCATGACGCTAGGGGCGTGGTTGTTTGGTTATTAAAAGCATGTATATCATACATGCTTAGCATAGCTATTTTGCGCTGCTTTCTTTACAGGGTCGCTAAGCTTGCTGCCTAAAGTGCTATTGTGGGGTGCGGTATACCCTGCAATAGGCTGCTATGAGCGTTCAAGAGACGGTCAGAGTAATTTGGTGGGATTGACTCAATTTTATAAAGCGGACGTTCAGCTAACGCGTTTCTGACCCAAAATGAGTTAACATAAATGTTCTAAGTGCGGCTTAGAACGAAGAATGGACGTTCAAAATCTAGACTTAAAAACAATCGATTCTCTTTATGTAATTTAAGCGGCTTCTCGTTAAAACTTTCTTAAAAATTTAACCTATTAATTTTCTTACTATTTTTAATGTGTATTCTCGTTATGTAATTTTATTCATTCTCGATTAAGTAAATTCTCGGGTATGGGGTAGTCGAAACAATTGTAATTCCTTGTAGCTATGTGTAAGTTGTTAATAATTAGATTATTAACAATCGTATTTTGATTATTCTGACAATTAACACATAGAGTGTTAGCGGGAATTCTTGGTAATACGCTGTTATACGAATTTCACAAGGAGCCAGTATTGGCAAAGTCTTTATCTCCAAAACCAATAACAATAAAAGCTGCAAATGAATTCATTAAGTCTTTCCATCGGCATCACCGCCCAACAATTAGAAACAGCGGTAAATGGGCTTTAGCTGCTATGAATAATAATGATGAAATGGTTGGGGTTGTTATTGCTGGAAACCCTTTGTCCCCAAACTACATGGACGGCTACACAATTGAATTAACAAGACTTTGTGTAAAAGAAGGTGCTCCGAAAGGAACATGTAGTTTCTTGCTAAGTAGATGCTGCAAGCTTTGGAGAACTATGGGTGGTAAAAAGGTCTTAACTTATACACTCGATAGTGAATCTGGATCATCATTAAAAGGAGCTGGTTGGAAATTGGCTGGTATAGTAAAACCACATAATAGATGGACAAACAGAACTAAAGTTGATGGTATCGAACGCTCTCATTTACAAGTATATGAAGTTACAAAACATCGTTGGGAAAAAGAGTTAAAGGAGGTATGTTAGTGAATACGTTATGTGCATTTAGCTCTGACAGCAGAGAGTTATACAAAGCAGATATTTATCGAGTTCTTGCATTACCGACTGATCATATTGTCCATTTTAGATACAAAAAGAAATATGTTGATGACAATATATTAAGCAATGTTAATTCTATAAAAAAGCAAAAGGTTGCAATCTTTTTTACCCATGGTAACGAAATTGGCAATAGTGAAAATGAGTATACTCATTTTTCAGTTCGCTGGGCTACGGTGTCACACTTTGAAATAAGCAAGGAAACAGATGTTTTTCACTTATACATGCGGTTAGGTGATTTTTGTAACATTACCTTAGACTCAGGAAACTCAATTGAAAAGCAAGTGCCTAGTAAGTTTTTTTCACGCCTAAGTTGCACAGAAGTAAGTAGCGAAAATAACTGGCAGTCCAGAATAAATGTTTTAAAAGGATATTTTCCAGATATAACGTTTTTTCATCTAAAAGAAATTAGAAACTCTTGGAGGAAAAAATCAATTCACTATAAAAATGATAAAAAATTTAGCTATTACAACTTAAACCATGGTGATCGATATACTCTAAAAATGGCAGTTGCCAATCCGAAGAATTCTGATACCAAGATAGAAATCATGGATAGCAGCGAAGAAATTACGATTAATTGTATTAATCCACTAGAAACATCAATTCAATTTGATGATTATGACATTCCAATTTCAGTGAAAACTCTTCAGGTTTTGAAGCAAGCATCTTTACTACAATTTAAACCTAAGAAAGTTGCAGAGGGCTCTGATGAATACTTAGGGGAATATGCTACTAATATTGAGTTGAACCTAAGGCTCAGTCTAACAAGACCTTTAATTTTTGGTATGTTTAGTACAATTGCATTCTGGGCACTACTTCTTGCAAAGCCACTATCTAAAACAGCAGAGTGGCCATCTACAACTTTATTGTTCGTTTCAACATTAATGTTTTTTGTATCAAGCAGTTCTTTATTTTTTTGGTTCAACAAGAAATAAATTCGTATAACAAAAGCATTAACGCAAGGGCTAATAGAGCTTGGCTTGCTTCGTGCCTCACCAATTTTAGCCAAGCTCTATTAGCCCGTTATGCGGACGTTACCGAATAAATACCCTAAAATGTTTTTGTCCAAAAACGAGCTGGCTGAATGTCTGCGACTATGATTGATTGCAAGTTATCAAGTTTCTGTTGAATGGCTGAGTTTGGCATAGCATCGAAATTCTCTCTAACGTATTGATATTTAGATTTAAGTTAACGACATATAAAGCTGTGATGTAAGCATTGGTAGTTAGTGCCACTAAAATAGTAGAAGTAATTTAATCATGTATTAAAACGAGCTAATAGTAGTGTTTACATCTAAAAACCTCGCCCTGTGTAACAACCTCGCCTTTGCTGTATGTGGCCATATAAAGTGAAGATATTGCGTTCTTTTGAGCGCTTGTTATAGTGGTCTAATCACTAATATGGATGTGTCGCTTATGCAAGTAGAATCATTATCTGATTTAAATAAACAACTTATGTCGTTGCAGGCCGGCTTTTTACAAGAGCCCTATATGAGCTACCAATCACGTTCTGAGTTGCTGAATAAACTTAGGCGTCGCGTTGTTGATAATAGTAATGCCTTAGTTATGGCTGCAGACAAGGATTTTAATGGCAGAACGGAGTTTGACTCTATATTTGGTGATGTTATTCCTACACTTGGTGTGTTTGATTACATCTTAAAGCACCTAAAAAGTTGGATGAAGCCTGATAAAAGGCGGGCAGGGTTTATGCTTTGGCCCTCTAAAGCATATGTGCAGTACACACCAAAAGGTGTTGTTGGCGTAATCGCACCATGGAATTATCCGATACAGCTCTCATTGACACCTGTCATTACCGCACTGGCCGCAGGTAATAAAGTGATGTTAAAGCTCAGTGAGTTTACACCTAACGTTAATCAGGTCATTAAAAGCATATTCTCTGATGTGCAAGAGCATTGCATCATTGTAGAGGGAGATCACCAGGTTGCTGCTGCCTTTTCAAAATTGAAGTTCGATCATCTATTTTTTACGGGGGCAAGTGAAATAGGTAAAAAAGTCATGGCTGCCGCGGCTGAAAACTTGGTGCCTGTGACATTGGAGCTCGGTGGAAAATCACCGGTGATTGTTGCCGATGATGCCGACATAGCGCATACAGCTAGAAGCATTTTATTTGGCAAATTGCTTAATGCGGGGCAAATATGTGTGGCACCGGATTATGTTTTGGTCACAAAACAATGTGCACAGCCGCTAATTAATGAATTAAAAGCGTGTTATAAGGCTTACTATCCTGAGCAGGAAAACGATACAAAACTAACCAGTATCATCAATGAAAAGCAGTTCGATCGTTTGCGTCAAGTGTTGCTCGATGCGAAAGAAAAAGCAGCTAACATTTGGCCGCCAATTAAGGAGCAGTATCAATCTCAAAGAATGGGGTTGCACCTAATCACAGACGTCAAAGAGGATATGGCTGTGATGCAAAGTGAGATATTTGGGCCTATCTTACCGATTGTTATTGTTGATAATATTGACACCGCGTTACGAAAAGTGGAGCTGGGTGAAAGACCGCTGGCAACATACTTATTTAGTCATGATGTAAATTTGATAGATAGAGTCAGCAAAACCATACGCACAGGCTCTCTGGCGGTCAATGAGATGGTTCTTCAGGTGACGGTCGAGGATTTACCTTTTGGTGGCGTGGGAAACTCAGGTATGGGCCAATATCATGCAAAAGAAGGCTTCTTAGCTTTGAGCCATGCTAAAAGTATTTTGCAAAGCGACAGAAAAACACAGTTACGAATGAAGCTAATGGTGAAACAATCCAAAGTGCTGATTAGTTTGGTTAAAAAATTGATGCTTAAATAGTTAGTCAATGGGCAAAGCCATTGACTAACACGCAATTTTTAGAAAGAAGCCTTACGGGGTCTGATTTCTGGGATATATTTACGCTCTTGAATTTTGTAGTAAATATCATTGGCTTTTTCTGTTGCTCGTTCGATTTGTGAAGGCGACAATTGTTGTTCATCCAACTGACGGCTTTTAGCTGCTTGACGACTGCCGTTGTATTCTGCCACTGTATTCCAAATATAAGATTTCTCAATATTTTTACTAACACCAAGACCTTGATAATACATCAAAGCTAAATTGAACTGAGCGAGGGTGTAATTGCTAGCAGCTGCTTTCTCATACCAATCCATGGCCGTATGGTAATCTTTAATTACGCCATCACCGTTGGTATACATAACGCCTAAATTAAATTGTGCCGCAGCAAGATTCTTTTTAGCTGCTCTAGTGTATAGTTCTACCGCTTTTTGCTTATCCTGTTTTACGCCTTCACCGTTCTCATACATAACAGCTAGAGAAAACATTGCATCGGCAACACCTGTATTGACGGCGTCCTGAAATAGTTTTGCAGCTTTGTGAATATCT
The DNA here is from genome assembly GCF_001854475.1 of Pseudoalteromonas byunsanensis. Lineage (GTDB taxonomy): Bacteria > Pseudomonadota > Gammaproteobacteria > Enterobacterales > Alteromonadaceae > Pseudoalteromonas > Pseudoalteromonas byunsanensis. The sequence continues at coordinate 218,509 of NZ_MNAN01000034.1, read as the reverse complement.
TTTGAAACGCCATAGCCACCTTGGTACATTTTTGCCAGTTCGTAAATGCCTGGACCATACCCCATATCAGCTAGGTATTGGAACTCTTTAAGTGCTACTTCAAACTGCCCGCTGTTAGCTGCTTCAATCCCTTGCTCTAGTGTTGCGCTACTAGGAGCTGCCCATGCTAACATGCCGATACATACGGCGAGTCTTACTCTTGAATACCACATGCTATGCCTCCTGAATATTTCTTGATGCTGAAAGTGTTTAAGAAGCCAAACTCTGTTGCAGTTTGGATAATCATAACACAAACAATGTAATACATTGGACCACTAATAGTAAGTTAAGTGCAAGTAAAGATTGAAGCTATGGTCACTAAATCAGCACAGTTAGGTGACATTTGGTATTTAATTAACCTTACTTAAGGTAAAAGTGTGATATTGGTGTTCAATTCAAGCTTCGCTTTTTGGTGATGTTTCTATATGTGACAGTGGCTTATCACACTTTGCATAGCTCAAGCGCGCAATCGCTGTTGTGGTGTGGTATTTATCTAATCCACTGAGCGCCACGGTATTTAAACGCTCTAGATCGACAAAGCCGTCATGACAATAAGCAAGTTCGTCCTCTAGGAATATATCTGTGATTTGGCCGATCACCAGTTCCGTTTGGTTTAACTCTATGGTTTGTGTGCTCACAAGTTTTACTGCCATTTTTAGTTTACTTTGTAGCACGAAGGGTGCTGTGAACGTGCCTTTATATTCGGCCTGCAAGCCAACCGCATCAAACTCAGAGATATTTTTGTCATAACGCGCTGATGTTTGGTGGGCTTGCTCAAAAATATCCGCGTTAACATGATTGATTGTGTAACTACCAGTTTCAATTATATTTTCTAATGTGTGTCTGGGCACCGAATGGGGGCGGATGATCATACCGATGAGCGGAGGGTTTGCGCCAATGTGGAACACCGAACTGACAATAGATAAGTTTTCTTGTCCATGTTTATCTTTGGTCCCAATGAGGTTAGCACTTTTAAAGCCACTCAATGAATTAATTAAATTCACGCGGGTTAATTTGTTTAGATTTTCAATATCGGTTGAACAAATATGCATATATATTCCTATGACTACTTGGAGATGTATTTTTACCAATTAATTGTTTTACCTTGCCAATCAATGTAATCGATTTGGCCATCTGCAATTCTTTGGGTTATTAAGTTACTGAGTTGTTTCGCAACAAATTCAGGGTCGAACAATTTGTCCTCGGGTACATTGCTTTGAAAGGGCTCAGAAAGCGGGGTGTCCGTGGTACCAGGGTGAAAAAGAACACATTTGCAATGTTTGGCGCGACGAGCAAGTTCGATAGCTACCGTTTTTACTGCCATGTTTAAAGCCGCTTTGCTCGCGCGGTAACCATACCAACCGCCCAACTGATTATCATCAATACTGGCAACTCGCGCACTGAGACAAGTCAGAACACACTTGCTGTGGTGGTTTAAGTGTACACCGACACCTTTAAGCCATAACAATGGCGTGATGGTGTTGACTTTGAATAGCCATTGCAGATACTCGCTTTGAATGTCTTCTAAGCGTTTTTCCGGTTTGAAGTTGGCATCATGAAGTTGCCCATTAAAGATAGTGATGCTTTGGGCTTGCGCTATGAAGGACGCTAACTCGTTTGTAATCCTTGCTATTTCCCAAGGGGAGTTGTCGCAAATAATGTGCTGGTGCTGCCCTTTAAAGTGTTCGTCGAAATCCTCGATATCACTGCGGCTAATCGTGATGATTAGATGTTGAGGGTAGCGCTTGTGTTGCTCACGCACGAATGCTTTGGCTATCGTGCTGCTAGCTCCAATAATGATAATTGCTTGATTAGTCATTTGGCTTACACCTGTCATTATTGCACCGACTTGGCAGCAACATGCGAGACAAACGCATACGATTTCTAGCAAATAGCCAGTAGCAGCCATCAGCTAACCAGCGAATAGGGTATAGACGTAAGACTTTCAGCCAACGGTATTTACCAACCAATTTCCAGATTTGATAAGTTGCGTCCAGCCCCAGAAAAATTTGTCCGTTTTCGTCTTCAGCGTGCAATATGGTAAGGGCTTTGCGTTTGTCTATGTGTGGATACTGAGCAGCAAAGTTTTGTTCATGCACATCTACTATGACGATTTTTCTGTGCTGATCGAACGTGAGTAGCTTTTTCATTTCAGCGACGCATATAGGGCACTGACCATCATAAAATATTTTCATATCAAACTGTTGAGTAACTTTGTTAGAGTAGTTTACGTTTAAAAGTAAAAAACAGATCGCTCGTAAATCGAATTAATCTCGGTATAGTGAGTAGTATAGAATATCGACAAAGGATGCATTATGACTGAGCAGTATCAAACATTACGTACAAATGTCAGTATGTTGGGGGAGTTGCTAGGAAAAACTATAAAACAAGCCCAAGGCCAAGAAGTGCTCGATAAGGTCGAGCAAATCCGCAAGTTGTCCAAATCTTCTCGCAGTGGCAATGAACAGGACAGAGCATTACTTATTGAAACCTTGCACTCTCTAACGGATGAGGAGCTATTACCAGTAGCCCGTGCCTTTAATCATTTTCTTAACCTTGCGAATGTCGCTGAGCAGTTCCACACAATTTCCAAACAAGGTTCGCCAGAAGGAACATTGAGTGCTTTGAAACAGACCTTAACAGCGCTCAAAGGACAAATTGAAAAAGGTCAGCTAAATCTTAATGAGGTTGCAGATGCGGTCGCCAATTTGAAAATGGATCTTGTGCTTACAGCCCATCCGACGGAAGTAACGAGACGCACCATCATTAGCAAACATGTTGAGTTAAGTGAGTGTTTGGAAGCATTGGAATTACACGAACTTGACGAACATCATAAAGATTATTTGTACAACAGAATAGAACAACTGATCAGTCAGGCATGGCATACAAATGACATTCGAGACAAACGACCCACTCCGTTAGACGAAGCGAAATGGGGATTCGCCGTTATTGAAAACAGCTTGTGGCATGCTGTACCTATGTTTATCCGTCAATTTCACCGCTTCAGTAATGAAATTCTTCAGCTTGAGTTACCTGAGGGCTTTTCTCCTATTTCGTTCACTTCGTGGATGGGTGGGGATAGAGATGGCAACCCATTTGTCACAGCGCAAATAACCCAAACGGTGCTAGATCATGGCCGCTGGATGGCACTTGATTTGTACTACAGAGATTTAGATAAGCTCAGCGCAGAGTTGTCTATGCACTGTGCTAGTGAAGAGTTAAAAGAGCAAGTGGGGGAACACAGTGAACCATATCGATATCTTTTAAAAATTCTCAAAGCCCAAGTTAGTGAAACGATTGCGGCGTTAGAGCACAAAATCAAACAAGAGCCGAGTAAGAAGCAAGACAAAATTACTCATGTGTCGCAGTTAAAAGCGCCGTTGGAGCTTATCTACCGTTCACTAACGCAAGTGAATATGGGCGTGATAGCCAACGGCTTATTATTAGATGTGTTACGCCGCCTCAACTGCTTTGGTATAAATTTATGTAAGCTAGATATTAGACAAGACTCAGCGCGTCATACTGAGGTGTTTAGCGAACTGACAGGATATTTGGGGTTGGGCAAATATGCAGATTGGTCAGAGCAAGATAAGCAGGCATTCTTACTTGCTGAACTCAACTCCCGACGTCCACTAATTCCCAAGCATTGGCGCCCTAGTAGCAATGTGCAAGAAGTGTTAGACACCTTTGAGGTTATAGCCTGTCAAGACGAACAAGCAATAGGTATCTATATTATCTCCATGGCGCAAAATGCATCTGATGTTTTAGCGGTTGAATTGCTACTTCAAGAAAGTGGCTGCAAGTTCAAAATGCCAGTAGCGCCATTGTTTGAAACACTGGATGACCTTAATCGCAGTGCAGAGGTTATGACGCAGCTATTCGCTCAATCTTGGTATCGTCAACATATTAATCGAAAGCAATTTGTCATGATTGGCTACTCAGATTCTGCAAAAGATGCAGGTATGATGGCTGCTGGATGGGCACAGTACAGCGCAATGGAGAAGCTGGTAGAGTTGTGTGATAAGCAAGACATTGAATTGAACTTGTTCCATGGACGTGGCGGTACAATTGGTCGAGGTGGCGCTCCTGCTGCACAAGCCCTTCGTTCACAGCCACCGGGCTCACTGAAAAACGGATTAAGGGTGACAGAGCAAGGAGAAATGATCCGCTTTAAATTTGGTTTACCAAAAGTAGCAGCCCAAAGTTTGGCAATATATAGCAGCGCGATTATTGAGAGTAACCTTTTACCACCACCGCAACCTGAGGGTAGCTGGAAAGAGGTAATGGAACTTATTACCAAAGCATCATGTGCCCATTACCGTAGTATCGTGCGTGAAGACCCCCAATTTGTACCCTATTTCAGAATGGCAACACCTGAAGTTGAATTGGCTAAACTTCCACTGGGTTCCAGACCCGCAAAACGAAACCCACAAGGGGGTGTTGAAAGTCTAAGAGCAATTCCTTGGATTTTTGCTTGGAGCCAAAACCGCCTGATGTTGCCAGCATGGCTTGGTGCATTGCAAGGTTTGCAAGCTGCAGTAGATAGCTATGGGGAGCAAACACTAAAACATATGAGCGAGCATTGGCCATTTTTCAGAACTCGCTTAGAAATGTTAGAAATGGTGTTTTGCAAAGCGGATAGTTGGTTGAGTGAACACTATGAGCAAGGATTAGTGGATGATGAGTTAAAGCCGCTAGGTCACAAACTAAGGGATGAACTTGAACAAGTGCGAGAATTGGTACAGAGATTGGCTCCAGATTCAACGTTACTATCAGCACAACCGTGGATAAAGGAGTCAATTGCGTTGCGAAACCCTTATACCGACCCACTCAATGTACTACAAGTTGAGTTGCTAAACCGTGCACGAGCGGGTCATAGTGCAGATATAGACAATGCACTGATGATTACGATGACAGGGATAGCAGCCGGGATGCGTAACACTGGTTAATCACAAAAAATTAACGGTCATTGACAAAAGGGTGAGTAAAAACTCATCCTTTTGGGTTGAATGTTTGTGTTTTTATCATTTCTTATGATTAAATTTATTGACATTGAATTTGGCTAACATAGAATTGCCCACTGGTTATACCAGATGGCTTTTTTATTGCTCCAAAGTTGGAGTATTTTTTTACTTGAGGTCCAATGTCTACACTTTCTACCAGTATCACTTATGATGATACGACGTCTTTGATCTTGATGACGCTACGCGGCTGCGTTGATGCAGAGGACGTGGTGAATGTTTATCAAATCGCAAATGACTACGCAAAAGCGCATAACAGTTCGAAAATTCTAATCGACTTAAGCGACGTAGAACATTGTTTTGCTGCGATAGATATTGTTGATTTTATGCCAAAAGTCGCCCACTACTTACGTGATTTTGCAGTTGCCAGAGTCGTTGGTTTTGAAGGGTACATGCACGATTTGTTTTTGCAAAAAGCCAAGCGCTACAACGTTAATGCAGAAAATTTTGAATGCTTTAAATCTGCAAAGCAATGGTTGTGTAATTTGTAGAATCTGCTTAAACTGTGCTGCCATTAATCAATTATGTTTTAATAATGGCAGTATTTAATCCGCAACAATTACAAGAACTAGAACAGCAAGCAAAGCGCAATCGCGGTCATTTTTCTCACGAACAATTGGATGAGCTGCAATCGCAACTTAGCTGCGATCTAGATATGCTACTTAAAGCATTATTACCAGTGGCTGCAACCTTCTCTCAGGCTCCTATTTCCCATTTTAATGTCGGGGCAGTTGCTTTTGATAAAACAACAGGAAGTGCATATTTAGGTGCAAACCTTGAGTTTTCTCATCAGGCATTGAGTCTGGTGGTTCATGCAGAGCAATCGGCTATCAACAATGCTTGGTTGCATGGCGCCAAAGAAATTAGTCGTATGGCAATCAGTGACGCTCCTTGTGGCTATTGCCGGCAATTTATGAATGAACTCGATAAATCTGCTGAACTTGCCATTATGCTACCGACTTTGAATACAAGCTTAGCGGAATTGCTGCCCAGTGCATTTGGTCCTCAGGATTTAGACAATTCACAGCGTCTTATGGCAAGCTCTACAAGCCATCTTGATAGTTTATCCCACGAAATAAGTGACACGCTCAAAGTACACCTGCAAAACGCTTACGCACCATACTCAGGTAACTTGTCGGCGGTAGAAATAAGTACGCAATCTCACGGCCAATTTTACGGTCGTTATGCGGAAAACGCAGCCTATAGTCCAAGCTTATCTCCTATGCAAGGAGCATTAAGCCAACTTGCTTTGGCGGGGTTAAAGCTTGATGAGATAGTAATAAGTGCGATTACGTTGGTCGAAACGAAAGGGCATGAGAACCAAAAAGCAGTGGCAGATGCTGTATTGCAAAGTTATGCCACTGATGCGAAATTGACGCACGTGCTTGCAGAGTTTAATTCATAACAGATGTAAGTCGCCTCAAGTTTAGACTTATTGAGGCGACACAAGCATGTCTATAGTAATAATTCAGCCGCTTTGATAACCACAGCTACAGAGTCATTTTCAACTTTTGCATGGTCTACTGTTGGAATTTCTTGACGGGTTCTATTTACCAACACGCCAGCCACACAGGCAGCTTTGAGTCCCAATGCTGCGCACATGGTAAATAAAGTAGCTGATTCCATCTCATAGTTCATAACATTGAGCTTTTGCCACTCTTCGCAACTTCCTTGAAAAGCCTTGTTTACATAACCTGAATAGGTATCGTAACGCTCTTGGCCTGGGTAAAAGGTATCGCTAGAAGCGGTAATACCAATATGATGATTAACGCCCAGCTCGATACACGCGTTAACCATAGCTTGCGTGCAATGAAAATCAGAAACTGCTGGGTAGCTCAAAGGTGCAAAATGTTGGCTGGCGCCATCTAATCTTACAGAAGCGGTGCTAACTAACACATCACCTTCATTTATATGTGGTTGGATTGCACCAGTTGTTCCCACTCGTAAAAATGTACGAACGCCTAGCTGTGCCAGTTCTTCCACGGCAATAGAGGTAGAAGGTCCACCAATACCCGTTGAGCAAATCACGACAGGCTGATTACCTAGCGTTGCTAAGTAGACATGAAATTCTCGTGTTTGCGCCAAGCAGATAGGATCGCTTAGTTTGTGAGCTATGCGCTTAGCCCTCTCAGGATCGCCTGGTACAATGGCTAATGTTGCACCGTTAAGTGCTTGTTTGTTTAGCCCTAAATGAAATACCTTGTCCATAGTAAACCTTATTTTTGTATAAAGCGTAATGTTTGTTATTAACAGCATCAAAGTACAGGACAGATGTCCGATTTAGTATATGTGCTTGTGTGCGTACTTGCATCTTTATGGGTGATCTTCTAAACCTAAAGTGTAGCAATAATAAGAGGAACCATTATGCCTACATCTGCACCGATTGAGAAACATACAGAATTCGCGCGTTGTTTTGAAAGTAATAAAATAAGTACATTTTCCCCGTTTCATTGGCTTGCTCTAGCATTTAAAGATATTGCTAGAGCGCCGGTGCTAAGTTTAATTTATGGGCTAATCTTTACCCTCATTCCTGCCACTATTATGTGGCTTGTATACCAATCAGGGACTCACCTGGTCATATTGCCTGCGGTTGTTGCATTTGCCTTAATTGGGCCGGCTTTTGCTGCAGGCTTGTATGATGTGGCATGGGAGTTAGAAAAGGGACACACGCCAACCTTTGCTCACAGCTTAAAGTCGATGTTTAGAAATCCCGCTGGCGAGTGGGGGTTTGCTGTTCTTTTGATGGTAATTATGATCGTTTGGATGCGCCTTGCAGCCTTAATTCATGCCTTATATCCTGATGTGTCTAATCCAACTTTTGAACAGTTATCTGCGTTCCTTACGCTTGGTACTCTAGTCGGTGGCATATTGATGGTTTCAGTGTTTGCTATTTCGGCATTTACACCGCAAATCATGATGGAGCGCAGAGTCGATATTATGACCGCAGTTGTAAGCTCAATACATGCGGTTAAATCTAATGTTGGTGCGATGCTTGTTTGGTGTGCAATCATTGTGACATTAGTGTTGGTTGGTTTTTTAACTGGCACGGCCGGTTTTATCGTCATTATGCCATTATTAAGTTATGCAAGTTGGCACGGTTACATTGCAATTATTAAAACCAAAAAACCAAGAGGGTATGAATAATCCCTAACTATTCATCAGTTGTGAATATAAAACCACGGTACCAAAAGTAAGGTGTTGGTCCGTGGTTGACTTTGCTACCAACGATGTTATACCTCCTGCAAGTTCACATTTTTCATTGCTCTGCGTCACTCGTTTTAAGAATAGGCAGTATCTAAACTTTTGTTTTACATGATTATATTTGCTTATTGAGAATGAGGCCAATTTAAGTGCTCAATGCCAGTGATAGAGATCACAACGGATAGAAAAAATATTAGCCAACGCAGCTAAACGCATGAATATGCAAGAATCGTTATCTTAGGAGGTTTTAAATGACAATTACAAAACAACAATTCCAGCAGAAACTTGAACACTGTTTGTGTCCTCCTGGGGACGGCGTATTTACGGTTAATACAGCGAAAGAAAGAAAGGACGCGTTAAGAACAAAGTTATACGGTCAAACTGAAGGCGTCGATGTGCTGTGGAAAGAATCTCTAACCACGCTTGAAAATAGTCAATACAAGGCAGCAATTTTAGGCATTAGTTCTGACTGCGGTGGTGGTATTTTACGTGGCGCTAACTGGGGGCCGTTGTTTTTGCGTTCGACACTAATCGAACAACACCCTCACATCAGTGCATTTGATTTGGGTGATGTGCGCGTTATTCCTCACTTGCTTCATGATAAGTATCTAAACGATGCAACCATAAGCAACTGTCAAAAAGCACTTTATCAAGATGAAAAGAGTGACTACTATGTTTCGCCACTATCTATAACCGAAGATGTATGTGATGGCTTTTATCAGCAGCACCCGGACAAAGGGATTTTTGGTATTGGGGGAGATCATTCGATCAGCTACCCGTTAACTAAATCTTACTTAAAGGCGAAAAGAGCAGCAGGTAAACGCACCGCCATCATCCATTTCGATGCTCATACAGACTTATTAGTAGAACGTTTGGGTATTGATTTGTGTTTTGGTTCTTGGTGTACACATATACTTGAATTCCTGCCTGCACCTCATCATTTAATTCAGTTTGGCATTCGCTCTAGTGGTAAAGATAAAACACACTGGGAGTCTACCTTTGGAGTGAAACAACATTGGGCACACGAAATTCGTGAGCAAGGTGCCGATGCGATTGTAAAGCAAGTAATTGCCCAGCTAAAAGCGGATAATGTAGACGAGCTATACGTAAGTTTTGATATTGATGCGCTTGATGAAGAATTTGCCTCTGCGACGGGTACTCCAGAGGGCAATGGTATGACGCCTGACGAAGCGATGACTATTTTGCGTGCATTACGTGAAGAGTTTCCTATCACAGGTGCTGATATGATGGAAATCGCTCCGTTTACAGATAGCTCTTTAGTGGGTCAGTCCAGCTCAGAGACAACTCTGCGCGAAGGAGCAAAAATTTCAGCTTTTTTGATAGACGCTATCAATAACGCTTGATAACAACGTCATCACTTCAGAACAGGTAGTTTTTATCACGCTACCTGTTCAAAATAGCCTCATTCTCTCACAATCCTGTTGTAATTCTGGTAAATACGCTATATTTCTTGTTAGTCCACGGGATTATGGGTTGTAACTAAATGCATGTATGGTTGGTCATTTTGGGAGTGTTTTCATACGCAGTTAGTGCAAGTGAGCTCAATGTATTTACAGAAGAGTTCCCTCACTTTCAGTATACCGACGAGCATGGCGCACTCGTTGGCACGGCCGCAGACAAAGTGAGACAAGTACTTGATAAAGCAAAGCTCGATTACAGAATTAATGTAGACAGTTGGTCTGTCACTTACAGTGCAGCACAAAGAAATTCCAATAGCTGTATTTTCTCTATTGCTCGAGCAGAATCCCGTGAAAAGCTATTTGATTGGCTATTTCCTTTGGGTCAGTTCAGTGTGTCATTTTATGGCTTGCGAAATAGGAACTACTCGATAAATTCGCTCGAAGATGCAAAGCAATATAAAACCGCAGTGATCAGACAGAACTTTAGTCATTTGTATTTAAAAGAACACGGTTTTGTAGATGAACAGCACTTGTTGATTATTTCAACTTTTGACAACGTGTTTGAACTGTTGGAAACGCGCAAAGGTCTGCTTGATTTAGTTATTTTAAGTGACGTGCAGTTTGATTATAAGAGCAAGGGAGAGCCTATGGCTAAAGAGTTGGAAAAGGTTTATACCTTACCCAATTTTGGTGCTGAACTTTACTTTGCATGCAATAAGGAACTGCCTGTTAGAATAAAAAATAAGATCATACAGGCACACAACGATTTGTATCAATGAGTGTAGACTCATTGCCAAAGTAGCTTTATTTCTTTATGGATGGCCACACAAAACCGTGAAAGGTATCTAAATATAACTGTTCAACTTTCTCCCTTGCCCAAGGGGTTTTGCGTAGAAACTTCAAACTAGATTTCACACTCGGATCATGGGTGAAACAACGAATGTTAACCACTTCGCCCATCGCTTTCCAGCCTAACTCCTTTTCTAGCTTTGTAATTATGTCTTCTAGTTTTACACCATGTAATGGATTGTTGGGCTGTGGTTGAGTCATTAGAACACCTGAAAACTTAAAACGCCTATTTTACCCTGATTCTCTTTACTGGGTCTAGCCTAATGGGTTGTCCTTCTTTATCTGCTTTTAGCCACACTAACTGACTTTGTGGTTGGTTTGCATACTTATGGGTACAAACAAAAGTGTGTTCTAGCTGTTTAATGAGCGCCCCTTCACTGTACTGAACGCCTTGATACCAACATACGCTGTAAGGAGTTTCTAGGAGAGTCACATTTTTGTGATTTGTATCAACTGCAAATGTACTAATCGTTGTTAATAATATTGTCATTGAAACGATATAAATAAGTGATTTCATGGCAGAATTCCAAGAGTTGGCTAATCTTAAATTGACGCAATTTAAGTGTACGCTATGCATAACACTATATCGCTAACTATATAACAAGATTAAAAGAAAAGAAGGGGATCGCAATGGCGTTTGATCAAAATATGATGGCAGAGCTAACATTACTGGCTAAGTTTCCCAGAACCAGTATGCATCAGGGAATTAAGATACATAGCAATGCGGAGCAGAGCTTGCGTGATGCAGCGCAAAGACTCTATGACAAGGGGATAATTGATAGCCCAGATGGTGGTTATCTTACCGATCTGGGCTTGGATCTGATCTCACACTTAGATCAGGTTCATTGTGCTTTACAATAAAATTATTGCGCGTCAGGTTGATTCTCTGGCGCAGCATCACTAAATGCTGCCATTTCATTACAGTGCGCGTAGATAGCGGCTATTTTAGGGAATGGCGTCATATCGACTTTAAAGCGAAGCGCATTAAACACCTGTGGTACCAAACACACATCAGCGAGTGTTGGCTTATCGCCAAAGCAAAATGGTGAGTCACCTAGCATAAGCTCAAGCTTTTTGAACCCTTCGATTACCCAGTGACGATACCAAGTGTTTTTCTGCTCATCGTCCACATGCAGCTCTTGGCTTAGGTACTTCAGTACACGCAAGTTGTCAATTGGATGAATATCACAGGCAATGGCGTAGCAGAAATTACGCACTTGGGCCTTTTGCCATGGATCATTTGGCAACAGTGGAGTGTCTGTGTGGGTTTCTTCTAGCCACTCTAAGATAGCAAGAGACTGGGCTAATACACCTTGCTCTGTTTCCAGTGCTGGTAACAAGCCTTGTGGGTTCTTACCGGTGTAGTTTTCGCCTTGTTGCTCAGATTTAAGTAGATTAACGCCTACTAACTCATGTGGAATATTTTTTAGATTAAGTGCGATACGCACACGGTATGCTGCGGATGAGCGGAAATAAGTATACAGTTTCATTGGTTGTTCCTTAATCACGACAAAAGGCACTCATTGTGAGTGCCTTATTAAATAGTGCATTAGGCTTAGCTTACGCGCCTTTGTAGTATTTTTTAATACCTTTCCAACAATCTAGGTAATTTGGCTGACGTTCTTTACCCTCAAGGGCATACTTTGTCGGAGAAATAACGTAGCGAGATTCAAACATAAACGCGAGTGTGTTTTCATAGCGTTGTGGTTCCAACTCAGCATTTGATGCTTTCTCAAATACGTCAGCCTCTGGACCATGTGGAGACATACAGTTGTGTAAGCTCATGCCACCTGGTACAAAGCCGTGTTCTTTAGCATCGTATACACCTTCAATCAAGCCCATGAACTCACTCATAATATTACGGTGATAATATGGTGGGCGGAAGGTATCTTCTGCCACCATCCAACGTGGTGGGAAGATCACAAAGTCAACGTTTGCTACACCAGCAGTACCTGATGGTGATGTAAGTACGGTAAAGATTGACGGATCTGGGTGGTCAAAGCTTACCGTGTTCATTACGTTGAAACGCGCTAAGTCATATTTGTAAGGTGCGCTGTTACCTGTCCAAGCAACCACATCCAGTGGCGAGTGACCGATATCGCAGCGGAATAGGTTACCATTGAACTTAGCAACTAGTTCAAAGTCGCCTTCTTTGTCTTCAAATGCAGCAACAGGGTATTGGAAATCACGCTCGTTGGTATAGCCGTTAGCACCAACTGGTCCACGCTCAGGAAGAATAAGCGGGTGACCGTAGTTTTCACAGATATAACCACGTACTTGCTCGCTGATAAGTTCAACTGAGAATTTAATACCACGTGGAATAACCGCGATTTCACCTGGGCGAAGTGCTAATTTACCACACTCAGTGTGTAGCACGAGTTCACCCTGTTGAGGTACAAATAATAACTCGCCATCAGCGTTGTAGAAGTAGCGACCTTCCATTGAAGCGTTTGCAACATATACATGAATACCGATGCCCGCTTGACCATTGGCACTGCCGTTGGCAGCCATAGTTACAAGGCCATCAATGAAATCCGTTTTTTCAGCTGGGATTTCGATAGGGTTCCACCGCAACATAGTTGGTGGTGTTGGTACTTCAGTAATTGGTGCTGTGCGTAATAGACCATTGTCCATCGCTTGATAGTCGCCTTGTACTACAGATGGACGAATACGGTAGAACCAGTTTCTGCGATTGTCTGCACGCGGCGCTGTAAACGCTGTGGTGTTATATTGCTCCGCATACAAATCATATTTTACTTTTTGTGGAGAAAACTGGCCAATTGGTAATGCGCCAGGTAATGCTTCGGTTTCAAACTCATTACCAAAGCCTGTTAGGTATTGAAATTCGTTGCTCATAATTTTTGACTCCTTAGTAGATGTGTTTAAGATACTCTCATGTGAGAGTATTATCAAGTGTCTTTCAATGATCCTTTTGTATATAATTGTTTACGCGTGTATGGCGTATAGCTAAGAGTTGAGTGAGATGTCACTAAAAATAGACGAATTTTTACCTTATAGACTGGTGAAGCTGGCAAATAAAGTAAGCGCCGCTTTTTCAGAGGTTTACTTTGAGCAGGCTGGGTTAACCGTGCCACAGTGGCGCGTGATTGCGCATTTGGCGCAGCAAAAGCAGTGCTCTGCAAAGCAGTTATGTGATTTGGCTGAGATTGATAAATCCACCATGTCGCGAGCTGTTAAGCAGCTTACCGACAAACAGCTTATTGAACTTTGCGCTGACCCTAATGATAAACGTGCTAAGTTACTGAGCTTAACCAAAGACGGTGATGTGCTTTATGCAAAGCTTTCACCAAAAGCACTAGAGTGGGAGCAAGGATTATTAGTTGAGCTATCAGATGATGAAAAACATATGTTGAGACATGTTATGGATAAAATAGAGCAGCAAGTTGATAAGCAATAAGCTCAGTTACTGTGTCATTTAAATTAGCAAAGAGGGTGTAAGTAAGAAGTAAACCAATTTAAGGTTGAAACGGGCTGATGTATAACACCAGCCCTAGAGTCTTAATCAGATCACAGTGAGTGATGGCTTATTTCTCATTGGGAGCGCTAAACCTAAATACCCAATACAATAAAATGATGAGCAAGAAGTTTAAATATAAACTGCTTAAAGGAGCGTAGTCATACCAAAACCCATCTAGAGAAAACCCGGTAATTTTGTCTCTTAATCCAAAAGCAAAAATAGTTGATACAACAAGCGAATAAACCACAATACTCATTGAGCAGATATTCATATATTGTCGGTAGCGCCGCTTAGAAGCTTTCAAACTTCCAGCCAAGAACATCGCTAAACACAAAGCACCAGCGCAGTTAAACAAAAATGGCATACTGATCGTGAGCAACTCAGAAGAGTCTTGATAATTAATACCGCTGCCAAAAAAGGGCGTCAGAATTAAATCGAAGGTTACGAGAAATACTAGAGAAAACAATAAACAAATATAGGTAAGTTTGTTCGCATAATAGTTCATGCTGTGTCCTTTTGGCACTATTAATGACGATGAGCTTATAACACTTTTTATTTGATTTTAAGAGCTGTAACTAACAAATAGTTCATGTTTATTAGGCTGTTATTGATGGGCAATGGTTTAGGTTGGCACAATAAAAACAGATTAAGCTTAATTTTTAGCTGATTTACAAAAAAGGTGTTGTCGCAATATGCCTCAGCCTAGTTGCGGGTAGGTAGATATAAAGCTCAACAAAAAGGCCAACATTATGTTGGCCTTTTAAATTTATGCGCTAATCAAAGAGTGATTAGAACGTGTAACGGATACCGATTTTCGCTCTCCACGCTGATGCTTCGCTGATCTCAGTGTAGTTACGAACGTCTGCGCCGTTGTAACGAGGTTCAATGATAAGTTTACCGTTATCATCTAATCCACCAAAGTCATAAACAGCTTGGTCTGAGAAACGAAGTTTCTTCTCTACACCCCAATCACTGTTTAGCAGGTTAGCGAAGTTCTCAATCATGACGTAGAACTCACCTTTGTGGTCTTTGTAGAAACCTGGGATTTCTTGCTTGAAGCTGACATCCATAGTGGTGACCCAAGGTTGTGTGCCAGTGTTACGGTCAAGTAACTGGCCACGCTCAGAAATACCAGCACGGTTTAGTAGCGTCTCTAGTTCCGCCCAAGAAAGACTAGACTCATCCCAGTTTACATTCGCATCATTAGCACCAGATGGAATATAAGCTAAATAAGCAGATGTGCTGTTAAAGTCACGAGTATCACCTAGGTCACCATCACGGTATGAGCCCATTGTATAGCTAAATGGACGACCTGAACGACGCTCAAAGAACACGTTGAACTTAGACGCATAGCCATCGAAAAACTCAGTGTTGTAGCTCATAGTAAGTTTGAAGTTGTGCTCAACTTCATAGTGACCACGGCCTACTAAATCTACGTTACGGCTGTGCACAGTCGCATATTGGTAGTTACTTTGTGCACGTGATGAGCTACCTGGGTTTACATCTTCAACGTCTTGGTGTGTGTAGCTTGCTGAAACGTATAAACCGTTTTCAAACTCTTTAGCAAGTGACGTACTAAAGATAACTGAGCGACCATTCTCTTTTGAGTTAGTCATCATAATGTCGAAGTTATCTTTTAAGTTATCTTCGTAGATGCTTTCATAGATAACACGACCCGTCGCAGATGTGCCTACTGGTGTAATTGCAGTATTGCGCCATACAGCTTCGTTTTCTTTCTTGTGATAAGCAAGTTCAGCTGTCCACTTGTAGCCATCGCCTAGTAGCTCAGAGTCGAAATCATACTCAAAACCTACCTGTGCACGTACGCTTGAAGGTAACTCGAAGTTAGGATCTGTGTAGTTTGTGCTACCAGCACCTTGTACCAGTGAACCTTTGATTTCATCTGGAACACGAGTGATATCTACTTGCTCAACACCGGCAAAGTAATCATTGATTGCATTTTGTGGTGCAGTTACGTAGGTAATACCGTCATTTTGGAACGGTGCGTTATACCAAACGTTAGGAATACCACCTTGGAAACGACCAATACCACCATTAATAGTTAATGACTCTGTAGCATAGTACTTAAATCCAACACGTGGCAAGATGATGTCTAAGCCATCTAGGTTTTCAGTGTTTGAGTAACCATAGGTGTTTAGGAAGTTTTGGTTTAGTTGAGCTTCATCGCTTGAAGATAAACGCTCATAACGAAGACCTGCTGTTACTTCTAAATCATCAGTTGGGTAGAACTTATCTTCAACGTAAAGTGCAAATTGGTTGCGTGTTGAGTCATAAGCCATATCGTTGGCGTCATTGGTGTACGCATTTCCGTAAGAAAAACGATAATCATCACGGCTAATGTGTAGCTTTTTATTTGCGAAATCTTCAAGGCTGCCGAATGTCCAAGAGCCTTTTGAGTTTTCTGCAAATAGGTTATATAGACGTAAGTCTTTATACTGAGCACCAAAACCTATTTCGTGTTCACCAAGCAAGTAAGTTGCATCGAACGTTAATTCTAAAGTTTCGGTTTCACCAACGTTATTGTGGCGGAATTCAGTTGAACCGAATTGGAATCCGGCACCACGACCACCATCGAGATATACGCTGATTTCACCAAGGTCAGAGTTAGTGACACTGGTGTTGCTAACATCTTTGTACGCAATGCCAAATTCAGTGGTGAAGTCATCAGACCAATCAGAGTAAATCTTAGTTGCAAAGTTGTTGAACTTAGTGGTCATTGTATAAAGACTCGACTGCATTTGCACGGTAACGTTATCGTCTTCTTGGAAGTCTTTTACTTCTTCTTCATTTTGCCACTGATAAGTAAAGTCAGCACGGTGTGCATCGTTGATGTTCCAGCTTAGTTTTACAAGTACACTATCACTGCTGTCATCTGGATTGCCACCTACCGTGTCTTGAATACCGTAAACGTCATTCAAAGTGGTAATGAATTGGTCATAATCAGCTTGGCTTGCAACGAATTCTTTATCAGCGCCAGAGCCTGCAAAGCCGTAACCTAGCTCTTTTTCTTTTCTCCAAGCGTTGTAGTTAACGAAGTAGAAAAGCTCGTCTTTGATGATTGCGCCACCGGTGCTGAAACCTAAACGCTTTTCAGTAACTTCAGTCGCAACTTTGTTTGATGAATACGTTCTGTGTCCATCTGCATCTAGCACTGGATCACGGTCGTCAAAAACCTGTTCCATGTTTTCTACTTTACCACCAAGGCTTGGTGAGCTGTGCTCATAAAAACCTGTGAAAGTGTACTCGTTAGAACCTGACTTAGTAACTGCGTTGATTGTACCGCCGCCAAAGTTGCCTTTTTTCGCAGAGAAAGGCGAAGCGTCAACTGAAATTTGTTCAATCGCATCAAGTGCTACAGGCGGCTGAACAGTCGGGTAACCACCTTTTGCAAGACCAAAGTCATCGTTTTGACCGATGCCATCAACTGTTAGGCTGTTACTACGTGGGTTGTTACCTGCAATAGTTAATTCGCCATCACCGTTAATGCTTGCTAGTGGGTTGATACGCGCTACATCTTTAATATCGTTATTAAAGCTTGGTGCATTTTCAATTGTGTCAGCACCGAATACGCTGTTTGAACCGCCAGCTTGTTGTACGATTTTATAACCAGTAACTTCAATTTTTTCTACTTGTTGTAGTGGCTCTAACTGGTTAATGATACGGTGCGTGTCGCCTAGCTCTAGGAAGATGTTGTCTAGTTGCGCGTCAGAATATTTGTCTGAATCAATTACTACGCGGTAAGGACCACCTACACGAAGACCTTTTGCGATGAACGCACCAGAGTCGTTAGTTGTGAAAGTGCTTACAGTGCCTGTAGGCTCGTGAATAACAGTAACTTTAACGTTAGCGGCTGCATCACCTGTTGGAGTAGTGATTTTACCACGCATTGCTGATGAAGTGTCAGAAGCGAATGCGCTTGCTGATACGCCAAGAGCTAATGCTAAAGCGCCTGCCACTCTAGTTAAGCGAACGTTTTTCATTGTGTTGTTTCCCGTGTGTTTAGGTTATGTTGATTTCAATTAATAAAAGCTAAATCGATGCGTCCCTGAACATACAAATATTTAGCCGTAAAACTATTGTACCTATCAATTGCTGCATATTAATCACAACAAAACACGATTAGCTCCAATTTGGAGGCTAACCGTGTTTATTAGTGTGTTAAAAATTCAATCGATAGGATTTACTGCTTAGAAGTTATATTTAACACCAAAGCGAATTTCGTATAACGAAGGCTTTATTTCAAAGTCAGTACCAGATGGGTTATTGAATTTCTCAAAAACATACTGGCCTCTGTTATTGATTGATGCTGTTACCGCGTTTTGCATTGAGTTACCTGTTTCTAATGTACCCCAATCATCGTTCAATAAATTACCTACATTCTTAATCACGAAGAATGCTGAGCCTTTATGACCTTCGGCAAAGCCACCAAACTCTTGTTCAACTTTAAGGTCGAACGTTACCCACCATTCACCTTCTTGTGAGTTACGACCTTGGATATGACCGCGCTTTAAGCCTTCACGCTCAACCCAAGCGTCAAATCCTGCTTTGTCGAACTCTTCGCCATATACAACGTGTCCGTCCTCAGCATTTGGTACGTATAACAAGTCGCGGTTGTCGTCTGCATAACCGAACATGCTAGAACGTTGACCTTCAAACGTGTAAGAGTAAGGGGTTGTTACGCTTGCTTGACCAAATAGACTGAACTTAGTGTCGAGGCCGTCAAATAACTCATGACTGTACGATAACGACATAGTCGCACGGTGAGGCACTTCGTAGTCTGATCTAGATACACCTGGGTTTTGCGGATCATACGCTGCGATTCTATGGAAGTTAGAGAACGCAACAGAGCTGTCCATTGGGTGTACATCTTGCGACACGGTGTATGCATAAGACAGGGCAAGGTCAATACCATTGTTGAATGACTTATTCATGCCGAATGACAATACATGACTGTAGCCATCATCACCAGTGACGTTAGTTAGCATTAAGTCTGATTCACGTGAGTGCAATGAATCATTGTAAATCGGACGACCATCTGGTGCAGTTTCGTCAGTTGCTAGAGTAATATTCTTGATGATCGCAGAATCTTGCTTGTCTGTGTACAAGTAATCAGCTGTGAATACATAGTCTGACTCAGTGATGTAAGTTGCACCCAATGAGAACTTCCACTCAGATGGAATTTCAAAATTAGGGTCAGTTACGTTAGTGCTATCATCAACGCTACCTGTACTGATTGCATCATATAGAGACTGTGGAATCGCATAGCCTGGTTTACCACCGTCTACGAATGCAACTGCATCGGGACCTAGTAGCTGAACATCACGTGCACTTTCTTGAATATTACGAATACCGTCGTTTGAGTAGCTGTTTGAGATCCAAACGTTCGGGTTGCCGCCAGAATACAGACCAATACCACCACGCAGCTCTAACTGATCGTTATATACCCAGTTAATGCCTAAACGCGGTTGTAGTAGGTCAACACCGTCAAGATTTTGCTGGTTTGAGAAACCAAAACGCTCTTCAAAGTTTGGATTGTGAGCTGGTACATCATCACTTGTATACCAATCATAACGAAGACCTGCTGTGATGGTCATGTCATAATCGATAAGGTCAAACTTGTCTTGGAAGTAAAGCGTGTTTAAAGCATACTTAAACTCACCCGCTGCATCAGCTGGGTTATGAGATGATGCGTTACCGTAGTAAACACGTGCAACTCCATCACGCAGTGCATCAATGCTACCAAAGCGGTGCTCACCTTCATTGTGCTGTACGAACATGTTGAAAACGTCTAACTCTTCGCGCTCATAACCAAAATAAAGCTCGTGGTCATCGAGGTAATAGGTACCTGCGAATTTAAGAGATAGGTTGTCGTATTTTAACTTGTTCGCTTGGCGAGAATCATCAGGACCTAGGTATACGTTTACGTCATTTACTCGAACTTGGAATTCACCAAATCCTGACGCACGGTCTAAAGATATTTGACGATTGTCTAGCTCTGAGTAGCCAACGCGTACTTCAGTTGTAAATACGTCGCTCCAGTCAGAGTAAATTGAAGTTACGAATGACTGTAGTTCAGCACCACGCTCGTAGAAGTGGTTTGATAGAGACAACCTGTCAGAACCTGCATCAGATTGCGACAATGAGAAACCATCGTTGTAGTTATATACAAAGCTTGCACGGTGGTCTTCGTTGATGTTCCAGTCTAGCTTTATGAGTAGCTTTTCGTCTTCTACAGGCATACTTGGCAGCATAGAGCCAGCATCATAGCCATAAAGATCTTTCGTAATCGCGACAATTTCATCGATATCAGCTTTTGAGATTTTACCGTTTGCGTATGGGGTATATTCGAAGATTTCAGAACCTTCTAATTTCTCATAGCTGGTGAATAAGAATAGAGTGTCTTCAACCAGTGGCATACCGAAGTTGAAGCCGTATCGTTTCTCAGTGTAGTTGCCTATATTTTGTTTCTGGCCATCAATTTCGTCACCAGAAAGTGAATCATTGGTGTAGTCGAAGAATACGCCACCGGTCAATTCGTTTGTACCAGACTTTGTTACAGCATTGATGTTACAAGAAGTGAAACCACCGTACTGAACATCAAATGGGGCAAGCTCTACAGCTACTTGAGCGATTGAGTCAAACGAGAATGGCATACGCTCTGTAGGGTAACCATTGCTGTTCAAACCAAAGTTATCGTTCATGCGCATACCATCAACAGTTAAGCTGTTGAAACGCGGGTTGCCACCGGCACACTGAATGGCGCCTGAGCTGCTTTCATCTACATAAATACGAGGATCGGCACGAACAATGTCTTTAATATCACGGTTAATCGCAGGTTTGCTTTGTAACTCTGCTAGCGAGAAGTGCGTAGCGGGACCTGTGCCGCCAGACTGAGCGGTAATTGGACGACCGGTTACCACGATTTGTTCCATATCCTGCTGCGACTTCAACTGCACAGAAACTGGGTAGGTTTTACCAAGAGATAGGTAAATGTCTTCAAGCATTGTATCTTCAAACTTGTCTGAGTCTACGATAACTTGATATGGACCACCTACACGAAGGCCTTTTGCTGAGAAAACACCACTCTCATTAACTACGGCTGTTTTAACTGAGCCAGAAGGGGTGTGAATAATGGTGATTTTAGTACCCGCAGCTGGGTTACCTTGAGGACCCACCACCTGACCTTTTAGGCTCGAAGCCGTGTCATTGGCAAATGCAACACCGCTGGTAGCTAAACTCGCAGCAATCGCAAGCGATAGCGAAGTTTTGCGCAAAAGAGTTTTCATTATGTTGTTTCCCGTATAATTTAGAGCTTACTAGTTAGTTAATCAGCAGTTTTAGAAGTCTTGAGCGCTTCTTTTAATGGCTGCGCCTTTTTATCAAAAATTTGATTCAACAAACCCGCCAGTCTTATGCCGCCTTGTTGTAAGCGAGTCTTAACTGTTGGCATATATTTGTAAATGTAACCGTAACTTATGTCAGTTTCATTTAAGTTATAAATTTTTTCAGAAATATGGTGAGACTCAAGCAACCAGTCTGCAGGCTCACTGTTCAAATAATCCTCAATGATAGCGTTATTTGACGTTTTTATGAAGTTTGTAAACTCAGTGTAAGAAAGACGTTCGTTCTCTATCAGACGAGTGTCCCATGTGCTGTGTAGATTGGTTTTATCACCGAAGAAAGTAACATCGATTTTGTTACCACCGTGGTCTGCTGCACGGCCCGCATGGAAAGGCTGATGACTGTCACCAACAAGGTGCACTAAAAAGCGCAGTGCAAATCGTTTTTCGTCAATTGAAGCGTTTTCAGATTTTAATGTATTGACGCCATAGTAGATGCCATCGAGAATATTCTTTACTTGTTCTTTAGAAGAGATGTTGTGATGAACATGCTGGTGCATGTTGTCGGCGTCTGAAACGTTAATATAGTGCCATTTAGAAGAAGTTTTGCTCCAAAATTTACTACTGTCAGAGCGCATTTCGTCTGCCCAAGTTGATACTTTAGCAAGAGAGTCACCTTCGAGTAGCGGCACTAATGCCTGCTTGGTTGTCGGCGTGAGGTTCAGTTCAGCCAATTCTCCAACAATACGATGACCATTTTGGCCCCAAGCAATTGCTTGAGATGAACTTACTATTGCAGCAACGGCTACAAATTTTGACAAATTTTTTATTAACATGACTTATTTACTCTGAGTAAAACGCGGTGATCAACCGCCATTTCAATAAGGTCAATTGTCCGTGTTTTTCAAGAAAATAAAAGGAGTCAATTAGATTCATAATTTCTTGTTAATAAAGCCTTAAAAACAACGGGTTACATTTATTAAGTAAAGTTACCTATTGCAATGAGTAAGGGAACTTGTTGTAATAGCGATGTTTCTGGGCCAATAAGTTTTCCGTTTTGAATAATCGATACCGTCTGAACAAAAAAACAGCGTTTTTTTTAGTGCTACTACTCAGTTTGATGGGGGCGTGGGCGCTTCCGCATTTATGGGTTAACAGCGATTTAAATAAACTGCTACCTGTCAGTTCCTACTCGTATACATGTAAATTTAGCTCTGCAGTGAATGATGAGGTTTTTAGAGTGCATGTGCCAGTGCAGAGCCTTGCTAGCAGATTGCAAAGTGCATTGTGTGACAACGAAGTGTTAGCTAAGCAATTTGGTACTGTTGAAGTATACTGGGGCGGTAGTTTGGCTGAACAAATTGAATTTTTAGCGAAGGGGATTGCGGACCTTATACTGAGTAAAGATAACATTATGGAAGCCATGATGGCGGAGTCAACGCAGAACTACATGCCTTTGATTGGCTATCCCAGTTATACTGCTTTTTTTATATCTAGTCGTGAAAAGCCAAAAATAGAAAAGGCCTATTTCCTCGACAAAAAGATAGGTTTAGTTGATTACCCGACCAGCCGTTCTGGGCATATTTTACCAAAACAGGTTTTTAAGCAGCTAGATATAGATGTATCTGCTTTGAGTATCGTATACGCAAGTTCTCACAGTGCGCTGCGAGACTTGCTATCAAAAGGAGAGGTCGACATTATTGCCTCATATTGGCAGGAACACGATCAGCAGAGGTTTTCTAAAAATTACATTACTCCCATTGCAGATAATGTAAGTGGCAGCAAGTGGTATATAAAAATGAGTGATGAAAATACTGATCTGGCTTGCTCATTACAAAACAGCGTCAACGATGTGGTTAATGATATGCAGTCTAACTACTTCAGTTCGCTTAAACATTACTGGCAATGTATGACACCACCTTATGGATTTATTGAGGTGAAAAATGACGAAGCCTAATTTTCATATACTTGTGAGTTTGCTGCTATTTGTTTTTATTTTTGTCTGTATGTTTAGCGCTTCGCAACACACAGTGATAAAACACAATAGTCAATTAGATGTAAGTAAGTTGGCCACGCGTATTGCGTTGGATCTCGATATGCTTCCCATCGCCGATCCGCTATTCAATTACAGTGGCAATGAAAAAAAGATAGCGCAATATATAGCGTCTATAAATGAGCAGTTAGCTGCAAGCAATTCGAGAGTCAGGCTTACGAGTTTAACCAGCTCCAGTAATATTGAACAGACCAGTAAAGGTAACGTTTATTCGCTGAACTCTGCCCATCGTCAGGTTGGTTTTGTCTATGAGGTCAATACTCATATTTCATGGCTGAATTACTTACTGCCTATTATGATGGCTTTAAGTGTCTGGGGCGTGTATTTATGGGCATTTGTATTTAACCGAAAACACACCAAAGAGACGTCCTTGGTACAAGAGGTAGAGGTGCCGAACTTGGTAATTGACCTCAATACAAAATATGTCAGTTTGAGTACGGATGATCAGGTTCAAATCCAGTTGGCGAATAAGCCCTTATGTTTCTATATCGCGTTGGTGGAATACTGTATTGCTAACCCTGACGTGCTCCTTAATCCAAATAAAGATGTGCCAGATGAACTCATAGCAATTGCTAACAAGTATTTTGAGCGGTTAACAACACTTGGCCATACTGTACGTAAAAAGCCTAACTTTTCGAATAGTCTAGAAAAAACCCTGAGTGAAATTCGCGCAGCTTTAGATGAGTTATTCTCAGAATTTCCTGAACTCAAAGCAAAGTACTATCCGCCAAAAGCTTATGGTGAGGGGTCTCGTTCAAAGCTACACAGTTATGGCCTGATACATATTGAACTTGAAGATATTCAAGTAATAGGAAAGTAAGTGAGGAGGCGAATGCGCCTCCTCATTGTTTGTTCAAAGCAAATTTACTTTTATAGGTGAATGAGTTTGCAAATATTGCTTGAGTACTTGAGCATCGGTCATATTCGTTGGTTTATAGCCAGCCATGTTTACTATGCTTGGGTAACCATCACCACCTGAAGCATTGTAGCTGTTAATGCTCATCTTATAGTTTGCATTGAAATCAAGTGGCTGACCATTAATCATGACATTGCTAAGTTTGCCGTCAACATAATTGAATGACAGACCATAGTATTGCAAATAGGCGCCTGAATCTGCTGGAAAACCCGTAACAGTTTCTAAGTATTCGTACAGTTTATCTCCTTGCCACTGCATTAATGTAATACGGTTTTTAAAAGGGTGTACTTTTAATATGTCTTTGTAGCTGACATCACCCGCTTCAATACTGTGTCTAATGCCGCCGCCGCTGATCACACCGAAATCTGCACCTACTGCAGACATTTGCGCCTTAATAATCAAGCTAGCCAGCTTACTTTGTTTAAAACGCACTGTGTTACGTTTGCCATCAAGATAACCATCGACAAAGCCAACGCTGCCCTTCAATTTCTTTTCACCATATGTTTGGTATGGTTGTAACAGTGCTTTCATTTGCGCATCTGGTTCAATGTATTCGCTGACATATTCGTCGTTATTATTTTTTAGATTAACCGGGATAAGCTCGTAGCTGATAAGTGTTTTCACACCGTTTTCGATTTTAAACTCGGCCTTGCCAACGTATTTTCCCCATTCATGCGCTTGCATAATCCACACACCATTTTGCTTATCTGGGGCACAGGCTTTGCCAGGGGCAAACTGTGTGTCAGGATTACCTTGAGAGTCAATACATACAGGTTCTTGCGAATGTCCGCCAATTATCATGTCTAGAGTGTTTGGTGCAATGCTACGTGCTAGCGTTACATCTCCTGGGGCATTGATGCCAGAATTAGCATCGTGATAATGACCCATGTGTGTGACCGCGATGACTACATCGACATGATGTGAAGCTTTAATAGATGCAACTGTGGATTCAACAATTTCAGCGGGTTCAACGAAAACAAGATCTCCCAAATATTCAGGGTTAGCAATCTTAGCTGTGTCAGGCGTTGTTAATCCCACTACAGCTATCGTCAAACCTTGCTTGTTTATTAACGCATAGGGCTGATATGCGTGGCTTTTATCGTCAGTATGTAAAATATTAGCGGAAAGCAGCGGGAAATTTGCCCACTGTTGCTGTTTCTCTAAAACATGAAGCGGATTATCAAACTCGTGATTACCAATTGCCATGGCATCATAGCCTAGTAAACTCATGCCTTTGAAATCAGGCTCAGCAAATTGTAAATCTGACTCAGGGATACCTGTGTTAATGTCACCACCGGAAAGCAGTACAACAGCATGGCCTTTTTGCGCAGCTTGATTTCTCAATTGATCAATAAGCGTCTTACGAGCAGCCATACCATATTCGCCTTTTTCATTGTGCCAAAAGCGACCGTGGTTATCATTAGTATGAAGTACCGTTAAATATTGTGTACTGTGGCTGGGGGTGAGCTGACACGAAGACAGAAGTGTACATAAAAGTACAAAAAGCAAAATGCGCATATAGACCTTTATCAGGTAAATTCAAATATGCGCCCATTTTAAACTAAAAACTCTAAATATAAATGATAAAAATTATGAATTTTTAGCGTTAGCGCACGCTGCAAATACGGCATCTTCTCGACGCATCAACTCTTGCTTTGCTAGCTGTGATTTGTCATGGTTGATTTCAACCATCCAGTTAAGAAAACTGGCTGGTAATTTAGTATATGGTTCTCCAGCGTGGAGTCCAAAATCACATATTGGCATTTCGTTATTCATTGTGTTCACCCTCTATGATTATTGGAAAGACATGCTAACAAAATACACCAGTATATAAAGAACTTTATGTTACATACTGGGGTGTTTTAATAATAACTGGTTATATAAATGTTGCTGCTAATGTAAGCCATTGTATCATTAAGAATAAACTGCCAAGTACAAACAACCTAAAACGCGTTAAAACATGGTTGCTTGTCAAATGAACCCAGCTATGTGCTATACGAGAAATAACAAACAAGGCACCATTTGCAGCAAAGAACCAGCCAGTTGCTTGAAGGTACAGTCCCAATAAGCAAACCACAAAAAACAACACTGGAATTTCAAACTGGTTTTCAAAGTTTCTGCTTGCAAGCTGAACATTATCAGGCGCTTGGCTCAGCTGCATCGTTTTAAAAGCGGCGAGGGGGATGTCACCTTTATGAGCCGCGGCAAAGCGGCGTCTGCCCATGATTATCATCACAGTAAAAGTAAGAAAAACTTGTAAAAACATAGAGATAATTATAATTTTGGTTGGGGTGATGAGCATAGTGATATAATCCTTGGTTTACAGAGTGTTACAATCGAATCAGCTTATTAGTTGCAAAACATCCCCATAGTAAAGACTATTGATGTCGTTAAGCAAATTTTAAATGGAATCGTTATGAAAAAGCTTTTTGTAATAGGCGTGTTAAGTCTCGCTGTTATGGCTGGGTGCAGCAGCCAATATCACTCAGACTCCAAGCGTTCAAATACATCCCTACTTAGCCAACAATTGGTTGTAAGCCCCAATGATGAGCGCGCTTATCAAACCTTAACGTTAGATAATGGTATCGATGTTATTCTTGTATCAGATCCCAGTGTAGACAAATCGGCGGCGGCGTTAAGTGTAGGTGTGGGGCTATTACATGATCCTATGACACAACAGGGAATGGCGCATTATTTAGAGCATATGTTGTTTTTGGGCACGGAGCGTTTTCCAGATACCAGTGGTTACTCTGACTTTATGACGGAAAATGGTGGCGCCCACAATGCCTATACTTGGTTAGACATCACTAACTATATGTTTAAGGTAAATAATAACGCCTATGACGAAGCTCTAGACAGGTTCTCTGACTTCTTTAAATCGCCAAAACTTTACCCGCAATACACAGAAAAAGAAAAAAACGCGGTTAATGCTGAATGGTCAATGCGGCGTGAAATGGACTTTTTTGGTCAGTTCAAACTTGCCAGAAATATGATGGGCGAGCACCCAGCTAACCGTTTCTTACCGGGCAATTTAGAGACATTAGGTGATAAGGAAGGCAGCAAGCTTCATGCAGAAACCGTTGCTTTTTATCAGCGATACTATTCGGCCAATATTATGAAACTAGCCATGATATCTAATGAACCGTTAGATGAAATGGTTAAAAAGGCAAGAAAGCATTTCTCCACTATAGAAAATAAAAATATTGAGAAGCCCGCCGTCACGGCTGCGTTAGATTTTTCTAAAGTAGGTAAAAAGCGCATTCATTACAAACCGAACGAAGACGTAAAGCAGTTGAAATTGGATTTCACTATCAAGAACAACATCGATCAATTTGCAGTTAAGCCGAACTATTTCGTAACGTATTTGTTGAGTAATGAAATGCAGGGCAGTCCTGCACAAGTATTGAAAGAACAAGGGTTGATCTCGTCTCTTACATCAGGTGCCAGCCCCGATCTGTATGGTAATTATGGTGTGCTGAGTATTGATATCAACTTAACAGACAAGGGAATGCAAAATAGAGAGCTTATTGTAGCCACAGTGATGCAGTACATCGAACTTATCAAACAACAAGGAATAGACAGTAAGTATTTCGACGAAATACGCACATCACTGAATAATCAGTTTTTATTCCTAGAAAAAGGTGATGAGTTTGGTTATGTAAGTAATCTCACTGACAGCATGCAAAAGTATCCAGTTAATCATGCAATTAATGCTGATTATTTTTATGCAGAATTTGATAAAGAGGCTGTAAAGCAAGTGCTCAGTCAGCTAGATAGTGAATATTTGCGTGTTTGGTATATCAGCCAAGATGAACCAACGGATAGCCAACTTCACTTTTACGATGGCAAGTACAAGATAACAGATATTCCTGAACAAGAAGTTGCAAGCTGGACTCAACCAAGTCAAATGGCACTTCAGCTGCCAAGTGTTAACAGGCTGCTACCAGAGCAGTTTGCAATCAAAACTACTACTGAGCAGGTAAAAGCAGGTGTACAGAAAGTATATGAACGACAAGGCTTAGCTATTTGGCACACTGCGAGTGAGCGCTTTTCACATCAGCCTAAAGGCAGTATGCATATTTATATCAATTCTCCTAAGCGAAGTGCGGATATTAATGCAGATGTAAGCTTAGCTCTTTGGTCAGACTTGTTTGCAATTGAACAAAGTAAATTACAAACAGAAGCACTCGTTGCAGGCATGTCTTTATCGTTAATGCCAAGTAATGGCATGGTGATGAAGATCGCTGGATTCACAGACAAACAACCGGAGCTATTAGCACAAGGCATGAAAAATATTCGTGTTAATGTAGCTGAAGACGCTTTTGCTCAAGCGGTTGATCGTTACATAAGAGCGTTAAGCAATGAGGGTAAACAGTTCCCTTTTTATCAGGCATTTGGTCAGTTAGGAAAAATGATTCAGGCAGGGCAGTATGATAGAGATGCTTTGATTACTGCGGCAAAAAACCTAACTCTTGCGCAGTTCAATGCTATTCAGGATAGCGTGTTAGCGGAAAATCAGGTAAGAGTCTTCAGCTACGGAAATTATAGCCAAGAAGATTTGAATAAAGTCGCACAGGTGATCACCGATGCGCTACCATCAGCAAAGAGTTTTACTGACTATGTGATGACTAAGTATTGGCAGCCTAAAGTTGGAGAAACCCTTGTATGGCAGCAAGATATTGATGTTGCAGATGTTGCCATTATTGATATGCACGTTCATCCAACACCAGGATACCAACAAAAAGCGGCGGCATTGATCTTACAGAATCATTTAAGAACGAATATTTTTGATACATTGCGTACAGAGGAACAGCTAGCGTATGCAGTTGGTGCGACGGTGCGCAGTATTGAAGATTACTCTGCACTTGGCTTTTTCATTCAATCACCAGTAATGGATGTTAAGTCTATGCAAGCTCGTTTTGACACGTACAAACAAGAGTACGCGAAAACGTTAGCAAAACTTGATGAAGCGACCTTCGTGCAATTGAAAAGCGCTGCGCTTGTGTCGTTGAATGAGGAACCAAAAAATCTAAGTGATGAGCTATCGCCGTTACTAACAGATTGGTATAGAGAACGGTTTGCGTATGACTCAAAAGAGAAGCTTATCAAAGCAGTAGAGCAGGTTGAGCTTGAAGATATTAAAAACTACTATCAGCAAACGATGTTAAATCCAGAAGCACCGAGACTTAATATCCAAATGCGTGGTAGCAAATTTAAAGATAAGCCTTTTGCTCAATTGCCTAAGCAAACTAAGTTAGCAACTCTGGAAGAGCTATATAAAAGTATCTCTTTACAGTAAGCAAGCGGGAGGTGGGTATGCTGTGCGTATCCACCCACTTTCACCTAAGGTAATCCAAAATGACAATAATAAACACAAAACGTTTGGTGCTTCGCCAGGCGCATCTTGATGATGCCAACTTTATTTTACAATTACTCAATCAAGCAAGCTTCATAGATAACATTGCTGATAAACAAGTGCATACAGTTGAAAGCGCACATAACTATATTAAGAATGCTTTTTTAGAGCCTTACACGATTAGTGAAAAGGCGCCATATATTGTTACCCTAGCTGATGGGACACCCATCGGTATTGCAGGCTTTTACCAGCGTCCAATCTTTAATGTTCCAGACCTTGGTTATGCGTTTTTAGATGACTATACGGGGCAAGGTTTTGCGCGGGAGGCCGCAACAGCGCTACTCGAATTTGCGCGTGAAAAGCTAGGGTTAGCTTCTGTTATCGCAATTACCTCGCCAGATAATGCACCTAGTGCCAAACTGCTGCAAGCATGTGGGTTTAATTATCAGCAAAAGGTGATACTAGACAACAGTATGAAGCCAGCTAGTTTGTATCGTCAGGATTTTGCTCAAGACTAGCAAGCTCAGAGGAAATATCGGCGCCCAGTTCTAGCCATGAAACTTGCAATGCCTGCACCAAAGGAGAGAAGCCGTTTTCTTTAAGGGGTTCAGTTAAAGTAAATGTTTTGTGCATGAGTAGCTCTGGGTTGCCATCTTGATAAGTGTAGACAAACCAGCGCCCACTGATCAGAGAACCTGCTGCAAAATGCCCTGCAAAATCATCGACAACAACTGACAACAAATAGTTATTGTTCGTAGTAGTGGGCACTGTAGTATTTAGAATTTGCCATTGAGGTAAATGCTCAGAAAGCGTGTGATTAAGCGAACGTGTGAGCATATAGCTAGGATGCTCTGCCCAAAAATGATATTGCGCTACTGATACCTTATTATTGTCCAGCCGTTGCACAATACCTTGTTGATCAGCTGTACCACTCATTTTAACGGTATTTACTTTGAGCGTCTGAGTATATTGACCTGTATCGGAGAGTGTGTTCTGCGGCAACTCTAATGAAAAGCCATAATAGTGGCTCGTTTGGCTTGTAGGGCTACTACATGCACTCAGCAACAAAATAAAAAAACAGCACCCAAGATTACGCATTTACTTTTTCCTAGGCTCTGGATCGTCAGGCGTTTGTTTATTGAAAATTATCATATTTGGTTGTTCGTTTAAGCCTTTTGCAAAGGGTTTTAATGTGTTTGATAAACTTTCTAACTCTTCCAAGGTATCAGTCAATTGCTCAACCATTGTTGAGTCTTGCTGATAATGAGTCAGTGTCTTTTCAAATTGTCGCAAACTTGATGTTAACTGAGTTAACGTAACTTTAATATTGTCTAAGTTCTCATTCACTTTGCTAGCAGTACCAGTTTGGTTAAATGAGCCCACTAATTCATTCATTTCCATTGCCAGTTGCCTATATTCTTTCAACGTTCCGTCTAGTTGTTCTAACGTATTGTTTACAGGTAGGTCATTGAGCTTATTTAAAAGTTTAGTGACCTGTTCCGATAATGCTGTGAAGCCGCTTGAGACACTTGGCAGAGTTGGATACAGCGAAGATGTCATCACGCGCGCGTCTGGTGCATCTGGATAGAAATCAAGCTCTATATAGATCGCACCCGTTAACATATTGCCACTTTTTAACGAAGCTCTCAATCCATTTCTAATCCATTTTTCTATATGCTGTTGCCAATATTCTCTGGCAATTTCACTTCGCTCAAATAAACGACCATATTCGATACGGATCAAAACAGGGATCGAGGTGCTGTCTTGTTGAAAATATAAAGGCTGACCATTGCGTTTTAATTGTGCTGGAGCTTGTTCAACCGTACCAATTCGCATTCCTCGGTATTCAACAGGAGCACCAGAGCGTAAACCGCGAATGGATTGCTCAAATTCTATCAGGTAAAAGTCATAATCATCAAAGCGTTGCTCCAATGCTGTTGAAAAATTCTCGTGTAAAGTAAAGCTCATTTGGCTTTGAGCTATTTCGGATGGGGCCTGATCAGGTGGGTAGTCTACCGAAATTCCACCTTTAATGAGCTTTGATAAGCTGCCCGTAGACACATTAATGCCTTCGGTTGATAAATTGATAGACACGCCAGAAGCTACCCAAAAAATCATGTTGTTTGCGATGAGCTGGTCATAAGGAGAGAATACGAAAATACCATATTCCATTGCAAGATTGTCAATATTGAAGTTAGCAGATTCTATTTGGCCAATTTTGAAGTTGCGAAAATAAATGCCAGTACCGACGTCTAAAACCTCTGCGTGTCTAGATTTGAGTTTATAGCGTTTACCATCAATATCGGCACCAATGAGAGCGGGTTCATCTTGCAAAGTAAATAATGAAGATTTTACTTTGCTGGTGCCAGGCTCAAGCTCGAGATATACACCAGAGAGCAGTGTATTCATTCCAGAGATGCCGGACTCATCAATACGGGGTTTTACGACCCATATTTTTGCGTCTGACGTTAGTAAGGGTTCATACATGGTATCGATTTGAACTTTTGCTATTACGGCATTTTGATCAAGTTGTAAACGAAGTGATTCTACTAGCCCAATTTTTACGCTACGTACTCTTACTTGAGTTTTACCTGCAATTATACCGTCAGCATTAGACATTTTTATAAACACAGTATGACCTTTATTGAGTTGGTGCTGGTATAACATCCAGATGGTTACGCATAAGGCAATAATCGGCACAAACCAAATAACGGAGAACTTAGGTTTTGATTCTATATATGCATGTTCACTCATGAGGGGTTAATCTATCCCATAAAATTCTTGGATCAAAGCTATGTACTGACATCATCTGACAAAGAACCATAACTGCGAAAAATACAATGCCAATCTGTGGCTCTACTGTTAATACGGTACCCAGTTGTACCAAAGAGACCAAAATGATGACAACAAAGACGTCAATCATTGACCATTTACCCATCCATTCCAACCACCTGTATAGCTTTGATGCTTGTTCAACTCTTTTACAGCGCTGAGTTTCAATGAGTAAATAAAATAATGCCAGAGCTTTGATGATTGGAATACAAATACTGGCAACGAAAATAATAATCGCAACAGGGTATGAACCATCTTGCCAAAGAATAACAATACCTGAGAAAATTGTAGCAAAGGTATTTTGACCAAGGTTAACTGTATTCATGATAGGCAATAAATTTGCCGGTACCATCAGAACTAAGGCAGTTACCATCCAAGCAAGTGCTCTGGCATTAGCTTGCGGTTTTCGAAAGTAAGTTTTGGCGTAACAGCGTGGACAATGTGTGCTTGACGATAATTGACCACATACACCGCATTGCTTGAGTGCCTGCGATTTAGCGCTTTTTCCACAAAACAGTGTTTTTGGCTCAAATTGTGGTTGTTGGCGTTGCCAAAGTTCATTCTCATCAATTAGCGTTAACAGTTCTATGAAACAGAAAACAAACAGCACGTATGCCCAAAAGCCATAGCCTAATTCCAAATCAGCATAAGCCATTAATTTAAAAGCACTTACTAATACAGCAACTAGAAAAATATCAGCTAAATTGAGAGGCACGATGTAACTCAAAGATTTTGATATCCATCTAGCATTATGTGGATTTAGCCGCCTCCACAGCGGGCTTTGAGCAATTAGGACCAAAGAACACACTGCAAGTGGCATAAGTAAAATAGTAAAAATAAACACAAATGCCAGCATCGTACTATATGTGTCACCGAGCAACATAGCAGCATCCCAAAGGCTTATCTGCTGTTTGAGGCCGTGCTGACTAAATGAAATAAACGAGGGGTAAAGACTAGAAAAAAGAAACAGCAGTGATGCAATACTAAATGCATTAATCCATTGTTGTTGATTATTTCTACAACTGAAAAGCTGTGAGCCACAATATGGACATAGCGCACGTTGCTGCTGTCCGATATGCCCGACATTAATAATTTTGTCGCAGTGTTTACAGGCGAGTATCACAAACAAATCATCTAAATCCAGAGTCTTACTCTAAGTGTGCTGCAAATACGAGACGAGTGCAAATTTGATCTAATGATTAAAGAGCAATCCACAAAGCGCCATGTATGCGAGGATTGATGGTGATGTGATTGGAGACCAAAAAATGAAGAGCCTCACAATTGTGAGGCGTTAAATCAAAGTGTGTTTAAACAAAGCACTAATCGAATAATGCCACGGTTTGGCGAGTAAGAGCTAGCAAGTCGCCTTTACTGCTCCAAATGCATCCGTCTTCTAGTCCGTAACCGTCTTTGCAATGATGGGTGATTGCTTCGAACCCTAACCAATCATCTGCTTCTAGTTGGGGCTCCTGAACAAACTCTAGATACCAAGACATACTGCTGGCAGGAGCTGGCTGTTGGTACATTTGTAGTAGAGTGGGAGGCCATGCATCTGTGAGCGCGATGATATGTGCTTCATTCATACTCTGTGGTGTATCTTTAAAACGCATCCAGCCACCTAAGTGAGAAGTATCGGCATTAGTAAATGGCATTCCGCCTTGTTGCGGACATAATGAAACATGTTGGAAAAATTCAGGCATTAAACCTTGTTGATAAGGCAGCATATGTCTTTCATTAACAGGCTTTAAGGTCATTTTTTTTGATACGTCAACACGAACTTTAGAGCTGCGTCTAGCGCCAAAACACGCCTGTGTTATAACAACAACTTGTTCATCTTGAGTAATTTTCGCCATGACTTGATTGCTGTTTTTACCTGTGCGAAGTACTTCAACTTGAATGGTAAAATCACGTTCGGCTAATAACGGACCTACAAAATTAGTGCTCAATGAAAGTAGTCGGCGCTCGCTGTCTACATGTTGCCTTATTGCTTGATACATAAGCGCTGCGGAAAGCCCGCCAAATGCGGTACGTCCCTGACACCAGTTTGCTGGGAACTGCATTGAGTTATTTCCCAGTGCTGCAGCTTGAGCCAATAATTGATCGAAATGCATAACATCCCCTAAAGACTTTTGTTTAGCAGTTTATAACATAGCTTTTGAGGTCAGACCAGTTTGGTTCGGTCAAAACTCGGCGTTGAAAGCACTATTTTTAGCCTAAAAAGTGCCCAGAACTAAATAAAAGTAAAAAAAACGAAATTTTTTTCACTTTTAAGCTTGAATTCAATTTTGTTGCCCTTATTTACAAAAGCATCTAACAGAACAACGAATTTTGAAGTCGGAGAAGATTCATGGGTAAAATTATTGGAATCGATTTAGGTACTACTAACTCTTGTGTAGCAGTACTAGATGGTGATAAAGCACGCGTTATCGAAAACGCTGAGGGTGATCGTACAACCCCTTCAATTATTGCATATACAGCAGAAGGTGAAACACTTGTAGGTCAGCCGGCTAAGCGCCAAGCGGTGACAAACCCACAAAACACACTATTTGCGATTAAGCGTTTAATTGGTCGTCGTTTTGAAGACGAAGAAGTACAACGCGATATCGGTATCATGCCTTTTCAAATCGTTAAAGCAGATAATGGTGATGCATGGGTAGAGGTACGTGGTGAAAAACGTGCTGCACCACAAATTTCAGCTGAAGTACTGAAAAAAATGAAGAAAACAGCAGAAGACTTCTTAGGCGAAGAAGTAACTGAAGCTGTTATCACAGTACCTGCATACTTTAATGACTCACAACGTCAAGCAACAAAAGATGCAGGTCGTATCGCGGGTCTTGAAGTTAAGCGTATTATCAACGAGCCTACAGCCGCTGCTCTTGCATACGGTATGGACAAAAAGCAAGGCGACAACGTTATTGCGGTATACGATTTAGGTGGTGGTACATTCGATATCTCAATCATCGAAATTGATGAAGTAGATGGTGAGCACACGTTCGAAGTACTAGCTACTAATGGTGACACTCACTTAGGTGGTGAAGACTTCGATAACCGCGTTATCAACTATCTCGTAGCAGAGTTCAAAAAAGACCAAGGTATCGACCTTAAAACTGACCCGCTAGCAATGCAGCGTGTTAAAGAAGCGGCAGAAAAAGCAAAGATTGAGCTTTCATCTGCACAGCAAACAGAGGTAAATCTACCTTACGTAACTGCTGACGCATCAGGTCCTAAGCACATGAACGTTAAGTTAACTCGTGCAAAACTTGAGTCACTGGTTGAAGACTTAGTTGCTCAGTCAATTGAGCCGCTAAAACGTGCTCTAGCTGATGCTGATTTATCTGTAGGTGAAGTAAATGACATCATCCTAGTAGGTGGTCAAACACGTATGCCGCTAGTTCAGAAGACAGTAGCAGAGTTCTTCGGTAAAGAGCCACGTAAAGATGTTAACCCTGATGAAGCGGTAGCAGTTGGTGCTGCGGTTCAAGGTGGTGTACTTGCTGGTGACGTAAAAGATGTTCTACTACTTGACGTATGTCCTCTATCACTAGGTATTGAGACAATGGGTCAAGTGATGACCGCACTAATTGAGAAGAACACGACTATTCCTACTAAGAAGTCGCAAACATTCTCAACAGCTGAAGATAATCAGTCTGCGGTAACGATTCACGTACTACAAGGTGAGCGTAAGCGTTCAAGCGATAACAAGTCTCTAGGTCAATTTAACCTAGAAGGTATTCGCCCAGCACAGCGTGGTGTACCTCAAATCGAAGTTACTTTCGATGTTGATGCGGACGGTATCTTACACGTATCTGCAAAAGATAAAGATACAGGTAAAGAGCAGAAGATCACCATCCAAGCTTCTTCAGGTCTAAGTGATGACGAAGTAGAAAAAATGGTACGTGATGCCGAAGCTAATGCGGAAGAAGATAAGAAGTTCGAAGAGCTAGTATCTTCACGTAACCAGGCTGATGCAATGGTTCACGGTACGCGTAAGCAAGTTGAAGAAGCGGGCGATGCACTACCAGCTGAAGACAAAGAAGCGATTGAAGCGGCACTAAGTGAGCTTGAAACAGCTATCAAAGGCGACAGCAAAGAAGAGATCGATGCTAAAGTGCAAGCTCTAGCTGAGAAGTCACAAAAGCTTATGGAAATCGCACAGGCTAAAGCTCAAGCGGGCCAAGCGGGTGCTGATGCTGGCGCTAAAGGTTCTTCAAAGCAAGACGACGATGTTGTTGACGCTGAGTTTGAAGAAGTTAAAGACGACAAGTAATTGTTGACTTGTAAGGGCGCGCTGGCGAATTTCGCTTGTCGCGCCCTTAGTGTATGTAAATTTTGGCCTCAGGCCAGTTTGATGAGCTCAGGCGCATCATTTAACTAGAGTAATGTGATAACTATGTCAAAACGTGATTATTACGAAGTACTAGGCGTTAGCAAAGATGCCAGCGAACGTGACATAAAAAAAGCGTATAAGCGCTTGGCGATGAAGTATCACCCAGACCGTACGGCGGGTAATGCTGAGCTAGAAACTAAGTTTAAAGAAGTAAAAGAAGCTTACGAAGTACTAACTGATAGCCAAAAGCGTCAGATGTATGACCAATACGGCCATGCAGCCTTTGATCAGAATGGCGGTGGCCACGGCGGTTTTGGTGGCGGTCAAGGTGACTTTGGCGATATTTTTGGCGACGTATTCGGTGATATTTTTGGTGGCGGTGGGCGTCGTCAATCTCGTCAGCAACGTGGCGCAGACCTTCGTTACAACATGGACCTTTCACTCGAAGAAGCGGTTCGTGGTAAGGAAGCTGAAATTAAAGTGCCAACTTGGGTAAGTTGTAGCCCTTGTGATGGCAGTGGTGCAAAAGCGGGTTCAAAACCAAAAACATGTACTACCTGTCATGGTGCTGGCCAAGTTCAAATGCGTCAGGGCTTTTTCGCTGTTCAGCAAACGTGTCCAACGTGCCAAGGAACTGGGTCAATCATCTCAGACCCATGTAACAAGTGTCACGGACAAGGTCGCGTAGAAAAGACAAAAACACTGAATGTGAAGATCCCTGCAGGTGTTGATACTGGTGACCGTATTCGTTTATCGGGCGAAGGGGAAGCTGGGTTACACGGCGCACCATCGGGCGACTTGTATGTTCAGGTTGCGGTACGTGAACATCCGATTTTTACCCGTGATGGAAATAACCTGTACTGTGAAGTGCCTATTAGCTTCAGTACTGCGGCATTAGGCGGTGAAATTGAGGTGCCAACACTTGATGGCCGAGCAAATCTTAAGATCCCAGCTGAGAGTCAAACGGGCAAAATGTTCCGTATGCGTGGCAAAGGCGTTAAGTCTGTACGCAGCGGGGCTGTGGGTGATTTGATCTGTAAAGTTGTACTAGAGACGCCAGTCAACCTTAACGAGCGCCAAAAAGAGCTGTTGAGAGAGTTTGAAGAGAGTATGGGTGGAATGAACGGTAAAAACCGTCCTAAAGCTCAGGGCTTCTTCGATGGTGTAAAAAAGTTTTTTGATGATTTAACTAAATAGTATCAACAATCTGTTGTAAAAAAACGGCGCGTTAAGCGCCGTTTTTGTTTGTGCTTAGCTAATTCAGTAGCACTAAATAATCATGTTTGCTTTCACATTTACAGGCAATTGTTTGATCGTACTGACCCAATAGTAATTGTCCTGTTTTACAACCTAATAACTCACATTTGGCACTACAGGCGAGCGTTTCGCTCCACATTAAATATTCATCCTGCAAAAACTTTAGTAGTACCAGAAAAACAATCACTGAGAATATGAAAAAAAGATACTTTCTAAACATCGCTAACAGTTTTTATTTCATAGTGACAATATAATACTTTAGTCTAGAGTGAGGTTTTGTCCACTTTGATGTAACTTGATTGACTGATAAGAAGGGAGAGTTCATGACACCAGCGATTATTTTACTAGAAAAGAAAGGGATACAATTTCAAATACTTAAGTTTGATCATGACCCATCACAACACAACTTCGCCAACGAAGCGGCCGAAAAGTTAGGGTTGCTCACAGAGCAGGTGTTCAAAACATTGCTCGTGGATGTAGATGGGGTATTGAATGTGGCTATCTTGCCTGCTACAAGGCAGGTAGATCTAAAGGCTTTTGCAAGGGCGTGTAAAGGAAAGAAGGCTGTAATGGCCGATGCAAAACAAGCACAAACCACCACAGGTTATCTAATAGGTGGAATTAGCCCTTTCGCGCAAAAAAAGCGTCTTAACACTTTGCTTCACAGCGATGCTAAAAATTTCGACACAATATACGTAAGTGCTGGAAAGCGCGGACTGGAAGTTGCGGTTTCTCCAGAAGATTTGATTAGATTGTGTGGTGCTCAGTTTTCGCAATTTTGACCACATACTCTGAGTGTTAAAACGCATAATATAGCGATTACACGCTATTACTTCCTTCAAATAACCAGGAATGTAGAGAATATATAGGCACTGATTTTTTTATTTTAATTATATTGTTATCAAGTTATTAACTTGTGCCAATATGGTAACTTTTCTTTATGTTTTAATAATAAATAACTCCCTCAGTAGCCACGAAGTAGATATAATCAGACAAGTTATAAATAAAAGTTTACTTTCTAACTTTCGGTAGCGTATGTACGAAAACATCAAATATCAATTAAACACTTTGAAGAACAACAAAGCTTTTGAGCTGTCAGTTGTTGCAGTGATCATTATTTCAGCTCTTGAAATAGGAGCAAAAACTTTTCCACTCTCAAGCGGTGCTATCTCTGTTACACATGTGCTTGATATCTTTATCACTTTATTTTTCTTGTTCGAGCTATCTGTACGCTTTATTGCTGATGAGGATAAAAAGCGCTTTTTTACCAAAGGCTGGAATATTTTTGACACAGCAGTTGTGGCAATCAGTCTGATCCCGATAAACGATAGTGAAATGGCGCTCTTAGCGAGGCTTGTTAGGGTATTCAGGGTACTTCGAATGGTCTCAGTAGTACCAGAGCTGCGAGTATTAATAAACTCCTTATTGAAAGCAATGCCGCAACTTGGGTACGTTATTTTATTGATGTTTATAATATTTTATATCTATGCAGCAATTGGTAGCTTTGTATTTAAAGATATAAATCCAAAATTGTGGGGAGATATAGCAATATCCATGCTGACACTTTTTAGAATTATGACATTTGAAGATTGGACAGATATTCAATATGAAACAATGGAAGTCTATCCGATGTCTTGGGTGTTTTATTTAACGTTTATCTTCTTTACTGCATTTGCATTTTTAAACATGGTGATTGGCATTGTAGTTAATGTAATGGAGGATGAGCGCTCAAAACTAAGAAAGGCAAAAGAAGACGCACAGAATGTTCCTACGATAGAAGATTTGCATAATGAGATTCAGCAGTTGAAAGCACTGATTGTGCAACAACAGCGAAATACTGTTGATGTCTCTCAAAAAGACAGCATTATTTAGACCTAACCAGTAATTGTGCCTATTGGATATCCGATGTTGAATAGCAGATATCGGATGTCGTTGTTAGACTAACTCTAAGTTAAAGCAGCACATCAAACAGTAAGTAAGATTAGTTAGTAGGCCTGTCTTACTTACTGTGAATTTTATGCTCGACGAAATTTTAAATTTTCGAGCCACACTTCACTTACTACCTCAATTTGACTGCCTAAAATGCATTTTCAGCGTACACGTGTAAGCTTTTAATTTACTTATAAATATTCTTAATCAA
Source organism: Pseudoalteromonas byunsanensis (assembly GCF_001854475.1). Taxonomy (GTDB): domain Bacteria; phylum Pseudomonadota; class Gammaproteobacteria; order Enterobacterales; family Alteromonadaceae; genus Pseudoalteromonas; species Pseudoalteromonas byunsanensis. The sequence continues at coordinate 178,258 of NZ_MNAN01000034.1, read as the reverse complement.
ATGAAACCGCAGTAATAAAGTCGTAAAAAATGTTTATAGAGTGATTGATCTATTGAGATTTTTGTGCCGTAATGTAGATATATCTATCTGGTCGGATGAGTTGATTATGAGTTTAAGAACACAACTAAAGAAAGTATTGCCAAGCATTTCAGTAACAGAACAAGAAGCATTAGATGCAGGTGATGTATGGCTTGAAGGGTCTATTTACCAAGGTAAGCCTGATTTTGACGCGCTAAGAGCTGTGCCAGAAGCAAAACTAAGTGCTGATGAGCAAGCATTCTTAGACGGCCCTGTTAAAGAACTAATGGCGATGATCGATGATTCTGTAATTCAGAACAGTAAACATTTGCCAGAGCACATTTTAGAATTTCTAAAAAAAGAGCGTTTTTTCTCGCTCATTATCCCTAAATCGTTTGGCGGCCTTGAGTTTAGCCCATATGCGAACTCTACTATCGTAGGCACTATTGCAACGAAATCATCAGCGGTTGCTGTAACGGTAATGGTTCCTAACTCGCTAGGTCCTGGTGAGTTGTTACTTCATTACGGTACTGAGGAGCAGCAAGCACATTATTTACCCCGCCTTGCAAATGGCCGAGAAATACCATGTTTTGCATTAACGAGTCCAGAAGCAGGCTCTGACGCAGGCGGTATCCCAGATATCGGCATCGTTAAAAAAGGGCAGTACAATGGCGAAGAAGTGATTGGTTTAGAGGTAACGTGGGATAAGCGTTATATTACGTTAGCACCTATCGCAACTGTGCTTGGCTTAGCGTTTAAAGTAGAAGACCCTGATGGCCTACTCGGTGGTAAAGAACATTTAGGCATTACTTGTGCGTTGATCCCTAAGTCGCATCCAGGTGTAGAGCTTGGTAACCGCCATGATCCAATGGGCATTCGCTTTTACAATGGAACAACTCGTGGTAACAACGTTTTCATTCCTATGGATTTCATCATTGGTGGCCAGAAAAACATTGGCCGTGGTTGGCAGATGCTAGTGAGCTGTTTGGGCGCAGGGCGTGGTATTTCTCTACCAGCGTTGGGTGTGTCAACGGCACAAGTTGCACTTAAATCAGCCTCAGAATATGCTGCTGTGCGTGAGCAATTTGGCTTGTCTATTGGTCAGTTTGAAGGTATTCAGGAAAAATTAGCAGATATCGCGGGCAAAACTTATTTGCAAGAAGCGATGCGAGTATTAACAACGGAAGGTTTGGGCATGGGTCTTAAGCCGTCTGTAGTAACCGCTATAGCAAAATATCATATGACTGAAATTGGTCGTGATGTATTAGACTCAGCAATGGATATTCAAGCTGGTAAAGCAATTCAAAACGGTCCGCAAAATACCCTAGCTAGCGGTTACGTTGCGCAACCAATTGCTATCACGGTAGAAGGTGCGAATATTCTGACCCGAAACCTTATGATTTTTGGGCAAGGTGTTATGCGCTGTCACCCATATTTGCAGTCTATGGTTGAATCTATTCATAGTCAGGAAAAAGATGCAGATAAGACCTTTAGCAAGATTTTACGTAAAACAGTAGGGTATAGTGTTGCTAACAGTCTTCGCGCATTCCGCCTTGGTTTGTTACCATTTACAGCTGGTAGTAAATCACAGTTGCCTGAGGTACAAGCTTATGAGAAAGCAGCGCACCAATTATCAGCTAAGCTTGCTGTTTATGCCGACTTCTCGCTATTAGTATTGGGTGGTAAGTTGAAACAGGCTGAAATGTTGTCAGCACGTCTAGGTGATGTGATGAGCTACTTATATGCAGCTATGGCATCAATTAAGTATTATGAGCAAAAAGTAGCAGTTGCTGACAGACAGGCTGCGGCACCATACTTTCATTATGCTACGCGTTGGGCATTACAAAATGCAGAAAATGCATTACATAAGTTCTTAGACAACTTCCCAGCTTCTGGAACTCGTAAGTTTATGCGCGTTATTACGATGCACTACACACATAGAATGCCTGCGATCAGCGATGATTTAGTACGTGAGTTAGCACAAGCAGCTCAGCTTGATACGGCATTCAAAGCACAGTTAACACATTTGATTAAACCCACTGCAGGTGATGGCCACGATATCAATGAGCAAGCCTACAAAGCTAAAATGGCGTGTTTGGACTTGCTTGCTAAAGTGAAAAAAGCACTTCGCAGTAAACAAATCAAAGCAGGTGTACGTTTTGCTGAGACTCTAGATAACGCGCTTGCGGCAAACCTGATTAGTTCACAGGAATATGCTCAGCTTATTGATTACAATAAGAAACGTGAAAAAGCGATTCGTGTTGATGAGTTTGATTTTGACATGAACTTATTAGATGACAACGCCCAGCCTGTTGAAAAAGTTCAGCAAGCAAGCTAACGGTCAACAATGCCTTAAGTGCTAGCTGTATCGGCACTTAAATTACATTTAAAGCCCCTGAACATTACGTCAGGGGCTTTTTTTATTGGCAGAAAATGGTAGCGTTTAAGATAAATGAGTAATGATTAACAGATATGCTTTACGAAATTCTCAGTGAAACGTTTAAAGATGTTATAGATAAAGAAAGTAGCAGCCTGCTTTGGAGTGGCTGTGGTTCAGTCAATCGGATGCATTTAGATGGTATTGATGTGGTGGTTAAGTTCGCTCAGATTCCAGCGCAGCTTACGCATAGGAACATAACGCAAACTGACTTTGCATTAGCGCGCAAACTAAAATCCTATCAAGTTGAACTGGCGTTTTATCAATACACAGCAACTCAACTCGAAGAAACTTGCAAGGTACCTAAGTTGATACATGCATTTAAGCGTGACTATACAACATGTTTAGTCTTATCAGACTTTGCACATGAGGGGTTTGGTACAATAACTGACTTGTCCATGGGCCATCATCAACAGGTGCTAAATTGGCTGGCAAGGTTTCACAGCTATTTTATTTTGCAAAGTGATATCGGCTGGCAACAGGGCGGATATTGGCATTTAGCTACGCGCCCAGACGAATTGCACAGAATGGCTCATGGTGAGCTAAAGACACATGCAAAGAGCATAGCCGCACTTATTTGTGACTGTCCATATCGTACTCAAATTCATGGTGATGCAAAAGCCGCGAACTTTGCGTTTAACTCAGAATCGCAGGTGTTGGGGTATGACTTTCAATATTTCGGCTCGGGACTTGGTATCCAGGATGTAATGCTGTATTTCACCAGTGTTTTTGATGACGATGGCTTACAAACTAACGCTGACAGTTTGTTAGAGTACTACTTCTCAAAGTTGCTAGACAATTTATCCGCTAGACTTAGTGTTCAAATTGCCCAAGACATCATCATCAGTTGGCAAGAATTGTGGTCGGTAGTATGGGCCGATTTTCATCGCTTTTTATTAGGGTGGAAACCTGATCACTTTAAGATCAATAACTATATGCGCGAGCAGTCTCAAAACGCATTGAAACTTGTTAGAGGTTAGCTATGTTGTTTGCATTGTTGAGCGCTTTATGTTGGGCTGGGTTTGATTTTTGTCGGAAGAAGTTGGCCGCATATTTCAGTGCCCCACTGATGTCGGTGGTGTTTAGCCTCAGTGTACTACCTGTGTTTTTATTGTTGTGGTTATATGGCGGCGCTAAGCTACCGTTGGCAGAATATTATCTACCCGGGAGTGTCAGTGGGCTGCTAGCCGCAGTGGCGAGTGTTGCGTTTATCCGTGCACTGGCCATTGGTAAAATAGCCATTGTGTTATCAATGCTATCTTTCACACCTGTGTGTTCTGCTTTACTGGCTTGGCTGTGGCTTGCAGAGCCGTTGACTCTAGTTCAAATTTTAGGGATTTTGGGTATAGTTGGTGGTTCATTTTGGTTAATGGGAGCACGGTTTAAAGTCTCAGAAGGGGGGATCTGGCAGGCGTTGCTGACATCTTTGTGCTGGGGTTGTAGCATTGTTATTGATAAGTATGCTTTACAGTACTCCGACAAGGCGTTTCATGCTACGTATATTACTCTTATTGTACTGTGCGCTACTGCTTTGGTATTGGGTGTGCGAGTGAAAGTTTGTGACATTCAAAAACATGTTGGTTGGTGGAGTGTTTCAGCTTTAGTATTCTCCTGTGCGGTGATTTTTCAACTTGTGGCTATTGAGTTAATGCAGCCAGGCATTGTTGAAGGGTTAAAGCGCTCAATTGGGATCACAAGCGCCATGTTGGTGGGCGCTTGGGTATTTAATGAGAAGCTAACTGGTAAGCAAAGTGTGGCCATTATTTTTATGCTGCTGAGCACCCTTGTTTTATTGATATAAAAAAACGCCCGTGAATGCGGGCGTTTTTCGATTAATTGTTTAAGGCTTAGTTACAAGCACCTAAACGTTTCCAAACGTTGCTGAAGATATCAGGCTGTGCAGAGCGAGACCACCATGTTGCTTCATATTTGTAGTTCTTGTATGAAACTAAGTCACCAGAATAGTACATTTTTGATGATGACCAAGCTGCAATACCATCGCATCCTTTAGGATCATCGCCTTTAATAGTAACCGTTTTAGTGACTGAGTTAGATTTGTCACCATCTTTAGCGGTAAGTGTTACTTGGTATTCACCCGTTGCTGCATATGTGTGGCTAGGTGAAGCATCTGCGCTGCTTGCGCCATCGCCAAACTGCCAAGCATAGCTACGCGCATCTTTAGAAGTGTTTGTAAATTTAACTGTCTTACCGTTTATGCTATAGGTAAAGCTCGCGATTGGACCTGGCTGAGGGTCGCCGCTACAGCCATTTTGCTCAAGATAATCATATGCGGCTTTCGCTTGTACAATACCGTGACCGTAAGAAGTATCGCGCCCAGGAGCACCTTTATCTTTGGCGGTTGTGTTTAGCACTTTACGAATTTCATCGTTAGTACATTCAGGGAAGTGGCTCCATACCAGCGCTGCAACACCAGATACGTGTGGCGTTGCCATTGAAGTACCACTGATTGACTTATAACCGTTGTTATTCCAGGTTGAGTTAACACTTACACCTGGAGCTGCAATTTCAACTTGATTATTGTACTGAGAAAATGATGCTTTGTTCTCTGAGCTGTCGACTGCGGCAACCGATACTACAGCGTCATAAGACGCAGGGTAGCTTAGGTTGCTATTACCGCTGTTACCTGCTGCTGCGATATGTAATACACCGCGATTGTAACTCTGTTGGAACGCGTTGCGTTCAGCGCTTGAACTGCCACTACCACCTAGACTCATACTGGTAACATTCGCGCCAGAAGCTTCACACTGTTCAATGGCTTTGATTAGATCTGAGCCATAAGCCCACTGACCTTGGTCGTTAAACACTTTTACGATGTGTAATCCAAGTTGGCCCGATGGGTTTACACCTACAACACCTTGACCATTGCCACCAATTGCTGCAATCGTACCTGCAACGTGAGTACCGTGACCGTTACCATCGTTGTACCAGTTGCCAGTGTCATTGGAACCGTGTCCGTCATTACCTGTAATGCCTGTACTAGGTAAGTCAGGATGATTTAGAGTATAACCCGTATCCATGATACATACTTTACGATTGCCGCTCATTGTATCTGCGAGTTGGTTGGCTTGAACCATGTTGATACCGTAAGGCGTAGACTCAGCCATCAAGTAACGCTTTGGATCCACCTCTACAGTTGAAACCTGTGGGTTTGCTTTAAGTTCCGCAAGTTTCTCAGGAGTCACATTCATAACGATAGCGTTCACACTTGGCAGCGCTGTCATTGGAGTGACATTTAATTGTTGAGCGAAGGTAGTAAGCGTTTGCTGCTTATACTTTGCTAAATCAACTTTTGACACAAATACAGGAGCTGTTTTTACAGCGCTGTCATTTAATGTCACGATGACGCGTTGCTCTTCACTTGCAGACACATGTCCTGCGCTTAAAGCGGCGCCAACGCATGCTGAAAGAATGGAGAGTTTTACGCTGTTAGAAACTATTTTTTTCATTTTAAGTTACCTTTATTACATGTTGTTAACCTCTGTAAATAAAACAGGTAAATTGTTCTGTGTCAACAGTGCGTTTTTTGTACTGAAATGATGGCGGGGATATACTATCTGCTTAAGATTTAATACCTGAATTAATTATTTCCATTATTATGTATTGAGCTCTTTCTTATCTACTTATCACAAAGAAATAAAATAAAATTTTATTTTACTAGCGCTGTCATATTGTCAATTGTGAATGGCTTTGGAGCTGGAGATGTATGGGTGGTGGAGAAATATCGGAAATCGATTTTATCCAGCGTTTTTGCGTGAATTGCTTTGTATAAAGGCTCGTATTTAGCTTCATAGACCTTAAAAATAGGCAGCTTGTTATCACCTATCACATTAGCTGGATTATTAAAGTGATCAGCTATTTTAACTAGCGCTAAAGCGCCGAGTGTTACGTGGCCACCAACGGATGTATCTAACATAGTATGGTGGTCCTTATCCCAATTGACTCCGCCAATTTTCACTTGATAGCGCATCGAAAGTTCTGTGGCAGCTTTTGCCGCACCTTTCGCCATAGCATCGTTGGCAGCCCAAATGAGCTTTGTTTCTGGAAAACGCTTGAGCAACCCTTTAGTAATTCTGTAAGCTTCTAGCTGTGACCAATTGGCATTGATGCGTTGTTGCAGTTTTAAATTAGGGGAGCGGTTGCTATGGCTAAGCAACCCTTGCTCTCGTTGTCGAGCCGCCTCTGTTGCTGCTTCTCCTAATAGCGCTAAGGAGTCCACTACTGGGTTTTTCTTTGATCTTACAATCATTTTATCAAGTTGCTGGATCAGTATTCTGCCAGCTTGATAGTTATCTGGCACAACGCTCCCTAGAATACCAAAGCCTCTACTTTTGAGTCTGATCTGTTCTTGCTTGGTGGGAGTGTTGAGTAAAAAAACAATTTTTTTATGTAAGCTTTGAGAGGTTAACAAAGACTGAGTTACTACGGACTTTTCATCTACTAATATCAGGTAATGATTATCTCTGGACAATGCCCTATCAACCATTTTCTTCATATCAATATGATTTCGGTTTGCGTATATCACAGTTAAATCAATATTGAGATCTTTGGCTGCCGCTTGCATAAACGCAGTGACATTTAACCAAAAATTTCCTGTCGGGTTCTCATCAGAGAAGCCTGGGTTAATAAACGTTACTTTTAGCTGGGCAGCCGCGCTAGGAGCGGTGAACATCAAAAAAATGCACATAAGTGCAAACTTTTTGAACACATTAACCTCATTTGTCTTTAAGTTAAGTAACTATTATGGCACAAAAATCTGAAATTATTTGAGGAACCTTCTTAGGTTAGTCTGTAAATGCTTTTTTCATCTTTCAAAGGCCTCTATAATGCACTCAAATTTGTCGGAGGATTTATGCCCAAAACCCTATTATTTGCTTTGTTCTTTATGTCTATATCGTTAGCTGCTAAGCAAAGTAGTGATTTAGAAGTTACCATGAAAAATATGGGTCTGGCCTATAAAAATGCCATGAAAAGTGACTCTCAGCAGCAGTTACTTGAGAGCATTGCTGCTTTTCGTGAGCATTTATCAGTAAGTCAACAACATAGCTTTGATACAAAGCTTCAAGAAGAATCAAGTCTAGGCTTGAATAGGGTAGCTAACGTGTTGGAAAGCAGTGAAAAATTAGCTAAATCAGGAAGATTAGAAGAAGCCAAGGAACAACTCAAAAAAATAGATGAACTTCGCAAGCAATATCATAAGCTTCATGAACCACCCAGTTTTTGGGATTTATTATTCGGGAAATAGCGGTTATTTAGAATAAATAATTCCCTGTTAATTTTGTTTTTTTCTACATAACCGCTTGAATGTTGCGCAACTAGCACGAACAGGGGTAGCTATTCGCTACCAGCCTGTTATAAATAAGGTGCGTAATGTTTAAAAGGGAGCCGCCATGACGGAGCAAAACCAACAATTAGATAACAGCGTCATTGCGACATTGAAAAACAAAGATCATTCTGCATTGAGTGAAAGGCTAGATGCATTAGCATGTACTCATACAGACATCATAGAACTATTAGCTCAATATCAAGCACTCAGCGATCAAGAAGATGATGAACGCTTTGACGCATGGTACGATGAACTGTGCAAGCCGCAACTCGAGGTGCTTAAAGCATTTGAAGTAATGCGTGCGCATTTTGAGCAAGAATACCAATAGTTTTTAATGGCTCTGCCAATACTGCCTCGATCCCGCATCACGATGCGGGCGGGTGTTATATTTCATGCTCTTTGCTAGCTTGAGACTCGAATGCTCGTTCTTCTTTGATTAAGAATAAACGCGTCTCCACTCACTCGTTCAAATATATGGTGAAAAAGGCGGTTATTGAGTTGAAAGTTGAAGTACTTAGTTTCGACTAGTTAAGTGTTTATTGGTATTTTCTGTAGGTTTACGCACATGGCAGAGGTTCATGTACTGTTAGCTGCTTTTCACTTTGCCATATATTTCAAGGATTAGTTAAAAAGTGCAACACTCTTTTCGAATAATTTTTGGCTAAATTTGAAACTCATTATTAAGTTTTTAGCAGTTATCTACCTAGGTTTGGCGACCTTTATGGTATTTAATGCGTTTAGAACACAAAGTACAGATAACCTTTTCTTTAATGTTTGGTACTCTAACTCTTTTGCCAGTGTTATTTGTTGAGGTTGCTTTTTACACATTATTGAAGCGTTGAATGTTAAATGGATGGGTTTGTGCAATTGCTTTTAGTGTTTTTACGGTGTCAGCAGTGTTAGGTTGGTACTTGGTTGCGAAATTCATTAATGACGTATTGATTGATCCAAACTTTATACTCAGAATTACGGCTATTTTTTCTGTGCTTGCCTTGATGTTATACCTGCAACTGCCGCGGTGTGAAGAAAAGTAATTAAGTGCCATGTATTCATCGTATAACCCATTGCACTCATACTTATCGCTATAATTTTTTTCAAAGTTTTAAGCTTTACCGAGCAATAACGACTACTAGCACCAACAACGGGCAAAAAAGCTATTAGGTAAGAGCTTACGTTTTATCACTACGTGGCAGGCTATTTGTGACACGTGCATACATACAGAACTTTGAAGTTTTGACATCTACTTAATCGACAAATCATATTTACACACCAAGGCATCAATATAGCGCTCTCTTAGTGATTGGTTTCGTTCGTGCTTTACGGGATGACTAAAGGCTCTATTGAGCAGCTTAAGGGCTTGTAACAGAGCAGGGCGGTCTTGTTGATTGATACTAGGGACGGTTCGCTCTTCAGTAATTTCATCCACGATGGCACGACCGAGCTCTATATGTACTAGTTCTTCAACCAATCCATTTTGACTGATCACACCATATTTACTGCACAAATATTGCTGCCACGCACTTTGTATTTGCTCACAAAGATCGTCACTAAAACGCTCATCTTGGCAATGGAACCCTTGGTGCTGACATTTGTTTAAGCTTTGTGTGTACTGCTGGAAAAACAGTTCATACGCCAGGGCTGCATTATTAACTTTGTGTTTTATTAAATCTAAGCCCCAGTGCGCACCGCCACGCGGGTAATAATCGGTGAACTCTTCACATTCATACAGGCCAAGAAAAGAGCTGCACTTGATCTGGTTTTGAATACTGTAGCTAGGTTTTGGAAATAAACCACAGTCTTGCCATTGAGCGAGTTGAGCGGTGTCGATCTTTAACGCGTGGCATAGTTCTTCTGTGCGATAAAAATGGGTATTCAAGTGATTGAGTAAGCTCATACAAAATAAACTGGATAAATGTACAGTGTTTTGAATTCTGAACTATGTATAAAAATTTTACAAGCGGTTACAGCGGTTTTTTTCTCTGTCAGTCAAAGTGTCCAGATATCAAGATTAAATAAGCATATACTTCAAAAGGTTATTTGTTGCTATTTGGTGATTCCTCATTTCTATATCCAGAAAATACTTTGTTGGTAGTTTCCAAGTGAAAATAAAATTACTGGTTTTAGGTAATTATTATTGCATATTGTATGCAATATATCGTATGTTGTTAGTGCATTTTACGGACAAAGCGTTGTTAGGGAGAAAGTTCTGGGCTTTCGCTTGTTAGCACACGCTAATATACGTCGCTTTACTAAGTGTTATGTCGCTAACGCGTGAGGTGCAGCAATCTGAACAATAACATCAACAATAGAGGCTTATAATGACAACCAAATTAACCTTCAAATTATCTGCGCTTTCAATGGCAGTGATCACTTCAGTAAGCTCCATTAGCGCAAACGTTCATGCGGCAGATGACAACCTAAAAGAAGTTGAAAAAATTATGGTGACGGGCTCGAGGATAGCGCGTGCCGAGGTCGAGTCTACTTCGCCAATTACAGTTGTGAGCAAAGAAGCGCTTACTAATTTAGGTATCAGTGACGTTAGTTCAGCGTTGCGTCGATTACCTGCGCTTACCGGTAATACAGCAAACAATCAAAGTAGTGCGGGTAGCAACAATATTCAAACAGCTACATTACGCGGTATTGAAGCGACAAACACACTGGTATTACTCAATGGCCGCCGTTTGGTGGGGTCCGACGAGGACGGGCTAGTTGACTTGTCTTCAATCCCATTTGAAGCCATCTCTCAAATTGAAGTTCTTAAAGACGGCGCATCAGCAATTTATGGCTCTGATGCCATTGCGGGTGTAATTAACATTATCACGCGCAAGAATTATGAAGGGTTTAAAGTGACGGCGCACTATGGTCGTTCATCTCGTGGTGATGCCGATGAGCGAAAAGTAGGTTTTGTTACTGGAGTCAGCACCGATAAAGCCAGTATTATGGTCGCTGCCTCAACCAGCAATAACGCAGGCTGGGAGGAAAAAGATCGCTACATGACCAAAGATGCTGATCAAACTTATCTTGGCGGCGGCAATGGCCGTTCGGGTACAGCACCTAATCCTAAATTAACTGGCTTTGGTTTAGGAGATGGCACTTGGACCGTACCAGATGCCAGTAATCCTAGCCAGGTCATTGCTTGGGATTATGACAAAGAGGGCTATAACTACCGAGCAGCGCAATCTGGTGCCAATGACAACAAAACCACTAGTGTGTTTGTGTTTGGTGAATATTCGCTTGCGGACGATTTAACATTTTTTACTGAACTATCATTTCATGACGGTTTTGTACAAGGGAATCAAGCGCCTCCGGGGACCGATACAGGATGGTATGGTGACAACGTTGATACGCCTAATGCGTTTAAGCGTTACCCAGATGCCGATGGTAATAATTTTGGTGTTGGTCCGAATCAAAAATATAACCCGTTTGGCGAAGCGGGCAACGTTAGTAAACGATTCAGCGAGTATGGTTCGCGAATTTATCAGTCAAACAATACCATTACCCGTTACACATTAGGGTTGCAGGGGATGTTAGCCGATGAATACGATTGGGAAGTGCTATTCTCTAGTCAAAGTGCCAAGTTGGTTCAAGAAGGGGGCGCGCAGCCGTCAATTATTCAAATTGAGCGAGCCTTATCTGATGAATGTGAAACAGCTGCTGATCCGGATTGTGTGGCACTCAATGTATTTGGCCCTGAAGGTTCAATCACTCAAGACATGCTTGATTTTATAAATACCACAGCACCGTCGCAAACCAACAAAAATGACTTATCTTTCATTCAGGCAAGCATTGCAGGTCCGGTGATGCAGCTAGATGCGGGAGAAATGATGTTCTCAGCAGGTGCGGAATATCGTGAAGATCAATTATCTTTATCTGTAGACCAAGCGCAGCGTACTGCCACGTTTGATGTTTCTTGGGGCGGATCGGTCACGCCAGTTACCTCGCCTGTCAGGGAGATATCAGAGTATTACGTAGAGTTAGCGATACCAGTACTAGAAAACCTAGATGTAGAGGCGGCATTAAGATACAGCGATTATAGCGATATCGATCAAACAACGACAAATCCTAAGTTTGGTATCATCTATCGCCCACTTGAGTCAGTAAAAATTCGTGGTAGCTACAGCACAGGCTTTAGAGCGCCAACTATGGCACAGATGTATCAGGGGCGTACGTCGTCTATCAATACCAATATGTACGACCCATGTAACCCAAACAATGATGCAAACTATTTCAACACATCAATATCAGGCTGCGCTGGACTTAACCCAGCCTTTAGTAAAAATGAAATTCAAAGTAATGACATTATTGGCGGGGGAAACCCGAACTTAAAGCCAGAAGAAGCAGATAACATGACGCTAGGTCTAGTTATTGAGCCGCTAGATGGGCTTGGACTAACACTGGATTACTTTGACATTGAACAGTCAAATGTGGTGTTTTCAAGTTCGCGCTATGTTGTTGATCAATATGTCGCAGGTAATCCTGAGTTTGCCAATGCGGTGATCCGCAGCAATAATGGCAAAGGGTATATTCAAACGATATTTTCATCTTCTAACAATATTGCAGCCCGTAATCTTTCTGGTTTTGATTTAAACGTTAATTATTTACATGAAAACAATCTAGGTACTTGGCGTTTTAATTTAGACGCGACATACATGTCAGATTTTCAGGTTCAAGATACCAACGATACACCATTTAGAGATGTAGTAGGCACCTACGATAGCGCCTTTGGGAGTATTCCAGAATACAAAGCGAACCTACAGCTAGATTGGGAGCAGGGCAACTATCGAGTAACGTGGGATGCAGCCTATAACTCTAAGATCACGGCAGCTGAGGATGATGTGATGGATGCTACAGTATTTCATAATATCCAGTTAGGTTACTTTATTGACGCGTTACAAACAGATGTACATTTTGGTGTGCAAAACTTGTTCGACAAAGAACCTCCATTCTTAAAAGCGAACGGTACTTCTACCGACGACAATCTGTACTCATTTAGAGGGCGATTCTATTACGTAGGGTTGAGCCGCTCTTTCTAAACAATCTCCCCGTTGTGATAAGCACTAAAGCCACAGTTTATATCCTGTGGCTTTATTTATTGTTTTGCAATACACAGGCTTAGCTGCAAATTAGCGAAACTTATTTTATGTCTAAATTTTAGTGTTTTTGTAAATTTAATCGGCTTTCTACTCGGATCATATCGTCATTTATGGTAAAACAGTGCGCAACTTTGAAAACACAAAGATTTGAGCACAATGCGTACGATTCAAACGATAAAACAAGCGAGCCTAATAACGGCAATTAAAACGCCCTACACAATGGGTGGAGATATTGATTTGCAAACCTATGATGCGTTGGTGGAAGCGCAAATAGCAGCAGGTGTAGACGGTATCATTGTTGGTGGTACAACCGGAGAAGGCCAACTAATGAACTGGGAAGAGCATTTGATGCTCATAGCCCACAGCGTAAATAAGTTTTCAGATAAACTGGTGATAGTGGGTAACACCGGTAGCAATAATACTCGTGAAGCGATTAAAGCGACAGAGTACGGGTTCGCATCGGGTATGGATGCTGCATTACAAATAAACCCATATTATGGTCGAACTTCCATAGAAGGCTTGAAAACTCATTTTCAACGCGTGCTCGACATTGGCCCAGCATTTATTTACAACGTACCTGGACGCACTGGCCAAGATCTAACTCCTGATATTATAGAACCATTGGCAAAACACGAAAATTTTATTGGTGTGAAAGAGTGTGGTGGCAACGATCGTATCGCGCATTACGAAGCACAAGGTATAGCATGTTGGTCAGGTAATGATGATGAAGCTCATGATAGTCGTCATCGTTATCAATCTCATGGTGTAATATCGGTGGCCTCAAACTTGATCCCTGGTTTATTCCGTCAGTTAATGGATCAAGAAAACATCGAGTTAAATGCTCAGCTACAACCTTTGATGCAATGGTTGTTTTGTGAACCGAATCCTATCGCGATTAATACGGCACTGATTATGACAGGAGCAGTTAAGCCAGTGTTCCGTCTACCATATGTACCATTAAATAGCGAACAGCAAGCAAAGGGTATAGCACTTATTAATCAGCTTAATGAAACGGATGTAGTCGGCGGTAAAGCGCAGGCAATTGACGAAACATTATTAAAGCTTTGTTAGGTTTGCACAAATAACGTATAATCTGCGGCCCTTAAGTATTGGCCGCAGGTTTTTTACAATGAACTTTAAATCTTTTAGCTTTTCACCTTTGCTGTTACAAGCATTAGACGAATTAAATTTCCATACCCTAACTCCAATACAGCAAGCCGCGATCCCCGTAGTTCGAAAAGGGCATGATGTGCTGGCAACCGCACAAACAGGGACGGGTAAAACAGCTGCGTTTTCTTTGCCAATTATTCAAAAGCTACTTGAAAATGAAAGCGAAGGCGAGCGCCAACCGCGAGCGTTAATTATTGCCCCTACACGTGAATTAGCTGAACAAATCGCACAAAATTGCGCTGCTTTTAGCCAACACACAACATTAAAAACAGTGGCATTGTTTGGCGGCGTAAGCGCCGATGGTCAAGCGCAGCAGCTATCTCAGGGGGCTGATATTGTTGTCGCGACACCGGGGCGATTACTAGATCATATTCGCCTTGGCAATCTAAGTTTGGCCAAAGTGGTTCATTTGGTGTTAGATGAAGCTGACCGTATGCTTGATATGGGCTTCATTACCGATATGCAACAGGTTATTGATTTAGTGGACGAAGAACGTCAATTGTTACTGTTCTCTGCCACCTTTCCACCTGCAATGAAACAATTCGCCAGCCGCGTATTACGTCATCCAAAATATGTGCAAGTAACGCCCGAGAATACAACCGCTGAGACAGTGCGCCATGTAGTTTATCCTGTTGAGCAAGGGCGTAAGAAAGAGTTGCTTTCTGAACTCATCGGCAAGAAAAATTGGCAACAAGTTCTCGTATTCGTCAATATGAAAGATGTTGCTGATGAGCTGGTGGAAGAGCTTAACCTTGATGGTATTGCAGCAATTGTTTGTCATGGCGATAAAAAACAAGGTGCCCGTCGCAGAGCATTGCGAGAGTTTAAAGAAGGCAAATATCGTGTATTGGTCGCCACTGAAGTTGCGGCTCGAGGTATTGATATTGAAGGCTTGCCACGAGTGGTTAATTACGACTTGCCTTACCTTGCGGAAGATTATGTGCATCGTATAGGTCGTACAGGTCGTGCGGGTAATCAAGGACAGGCGATTTCATTCGTTTCTCGTGAAGAAGAACAAGTGCTTATTCACATCGAGCAGTTGATTGAACAACAAATCAAGCGCTATTACCTACCAGGCTATGAAGTAAGCAGTCGTGATACCCTAATTAAGAAGTTGACTAAAAAGCCTGCGCATCAGCGTCGTCAGCCTCGTAGCAATCGCCCAAGCAATCAGGCCAGTGGTGAAGCAAGAGCAAAGAACCGTGCTCGCATCGCCAATGTGCGTAAGCAGATTAAGGGCAAGAAATTAGGATTGGATAAGTAATTACGGTTTAAATATGGTGTGGCTCTTTATAAATAGAGCCACTTACTGCCGCCAGCTTTGCTCAAAACCCAGTTACCTACCTAAGTTGTATTTAAGGATAAAATATGACGTCGAGTAATATAACGATCACCTCCCCGAATTTTTCAGAACTCAAGCTATTTAGGCCACTGGTTAAAAACGTGCTTGAGAATGTTGACCAAACCTACATCAAAAACAAGAAAATACCTTGTTGGTTATTGCCATCCTCGGGTAAAGAAGTTGCTATGACACCTTTGTTTTACCATGCGGCATTTGATGCGTACGCGCAGAATAAAGTGAGTTATATTCCCTCGGCGGAAATCCAAGTTCCAAGAGGTATTTCAAAAGGGCGGTTAGATCTCGCGCTTATTGGTAACAAGCACATCGAGCTGATAGAGCTTAAGGCATCGAGAGTAAAACTATTTGGCAGCGTAGCAACGATCATTAATAAGCTAAAATCTAAACAGTTCGAAGCTCAAACTCAGCTTGAGCAAATTGACCACAGTGAAATAACCAAAACAACAGACCTAGAAACAAAAGACTTAACCATAGTAACCCTGTTCTTACTCGCACCCGAAAAGAAAGCATTTGAAACGAAAGATGTAAAAACGAAAATCAAAGAAGTCATGAATGAACTCAAAGTGGCATGCCCGTATGCGCTGCGTGCGTCGTTAAGTTATTCATATATACATCAAATCAATTCAGATTCGAGTAAAAGCAAAGGAGAGCACACCGTAGGCATGATCATCGTCGCTTCACGAACGGTCGATATCTATTGAGTCTTCGGCTCCCCCAATATTGGTAGCTAAGCAGTTGAGTAAGTTGCTGTTTGATACCTTTGGCAAACAGCCCGCGTGCAAGCAATGGCTTTATCTCTCGTTTAAGCAATCAAGTTGTGCTCACAGACGATTTTTATGAAAGCAACAAGGCATCATCAATGGCTCTAAACACGTCACAGCTATCCATAAGTAACTGAGCGGTTAGTTTAGGTACGCCGTACACCCGACTGGTAATACCATACTGATTGCGTAAGTGGGCGAGTAAAATAGCAAAGTCACCATCACCGGAGAGTAACACCACCTCATCAACGTGTTTTGCTGCTTCCATCATATCAATTGTGATCCCCACATCCCAATCACCTTTTTTAGAACCATCCGCACGCTGTATATACGGCTTGAGTTTTACTTGAAAGCCGATAGCTCGGAGTATGTTTTGAAATTGTGTCTGCTTGTCGTCACCTCTATAGGTTGCATATGCATAAGCATGCTCGATGGTGCCAAGCTTTTGGGCATGTGCCCAAAAAGCATTGTAATCAAAGTTCCTTCCCAACGACTGCTTGCAGGTGTAGTAGATATTTTGCACATCAACAAACAAAGCTATTTTTTTCATTTTATGACCTCAACTGTTAAGCGCTCCACCTTAACTTAAATTGGTGAAAAGCAACAACTAAGATTGAAAGTTATACTTGGTATATTGTATATTATTTCAAAATAACACTACGGAGCGGGTTGTCGAGCTCGTTATATCATGTTGAAAAAAATTGCATTTATCCCGTTTCTGCTTGCTTCATTAAGTGCTTGTAACAGTGTGAAACCCTCATCTGCTGGCTCTGAGGTTATACCATCTGGTCCAGAGGAAGGTTGGTGGCATCAGAATGTCAGTAAACGTCACCTCACACAGGCTCTTACTTATCTAAACTATCAATCAAAATTAGACAGTCCTGACTGGTCGACAGTAAATGACCTGTTATACGACTTAAGAGGGTTTAGTTATTTTGCAGACTTAGCAAGTCTAGACACAGATGACTATCAGTCCTTATCACATACATTGTTAAAATTACTCAAACATGAGCGGCCTACAGTGTATCAAGCCCGATTTACAGAGAATTATGCAGTATTAGTTTATCGTCTGCTTACTCAAGAAAAAAAGCTGGTGGATTGGCCGGAGCAACTGACGTCACTGATCGCTTTGTTTAAAGCTGTTGGTGATGGTATGGAATATGACTATGCCCGATGGGAGTTGTACAGAGCGATTGGCTTTAGTGCATTTATGGCGCGCAGGGAGCCTGATTTATCAAAATTATTCTCTGAGCAACCAGAGCTTATCCACATCCTGCTTGAGGAAATATCCCGTTCAACGTGGCGAAGAGATCATGCATTATGGAGTCTTGGCTATATTCATCAACTGTTACCGAAAATCCAGCAGCAACAATTGGATGATAAAGTGTGGTCAAAACTACAAGGTATTGATAAAGCAACAACTCAAGATATGCAAACTTGGTACTCAAGCAATTACCTAGTAAACAGCTTTCGCGGCTTAAGTGAATGTAATGAAAGTCAACAAGGTCGCTGTATTAGTGTAGATATTGATACCGTACTGCCGATTAAGCACCAATGCTCAGCAAGACTATGGATCCGAGCAACCTCTTTGGACGCAGAGCAGTTAGCCTATTCTTGTAAGAGGCTAACGTCACAAGAGCGAGACTTTCATCAATTGTTTGCTACCAAAATGCGTAGTGTGGAAAATGACCACAATCATGCGCTACGGGTCGTAATCTTTGACAACTATAGTGATTACAATCGCTACGGGCAGTTGTTATTTGATATTCATACAGACAATGGCGGTATGTATATTGAAGGTACACCAAGTGATCCAAATAATCAGGCCACATTTTATAGTTTTCAGGCTTTTTGGACAGGAGACAAATTTAAAGTTTGGAACCTAAACCATGAGTACGTGCACTACTTAGATGGGCGTTTTAATAAATATGGTGGCTTTGGGCACTTTCCTGAAAAATTAGTGTGGTGGAGTGAGGGACTTGCGGAGTTAATTGCAAAAGGCAACGAAAACCCAAAAGCCATTGAAGTACTACAAGAAACACAATCGCAACAATGGCCAAGTTTAGATAGCATATTTGCCACTAAGTACGGGCAAAGTTCTGAGCAAATATATCAATGGTCCTATTTGGCTATCCGGTATTTGTCGCAGCATGATCTTGCAGGCTTAAGAGCATTACAGCGTAGCTTAAGGGAAGATTTCTATAAAGGATATAACGATAAACTGGTAGAGTTGGCTTCACAGCATGAAGATAACTTTAAGGTATTTCTGGCTACTTTATTGGGTGCTGATCCTGAGGTTCAAACTAGTCAACGTGCAACGATTAATAAAGAATACCGGTATTTGTATCGCAGTTACTTACAGCCACCTCATTTAAAGTTAACTGAACAACATCAGCACTATTTTTAGTTGCAATTAAAACATCTAAGTGACTGTCGCTTAGATGTTTTAATTTGTAGTGGACCGTTACAGTCAATTAATGATTGGTGGTATTTGACGGCAGCGTCCACTGCTGCATTTCTACCAGTCGGCTTTTGGTTCGCTCGAACTCAAAGGCAAGTTGCTTACCTGTATAAAGCTGCTGTAAGTGAACATGAGCGTGTACCACAACTAGACATTTTTTCTCATAACATTCATCGACAAGAGCGATAAAGCGTCGTGCATGGTCATCAAGCAGATGTGTATTCTCTAGATGCGAATCGCGTTGATATCCGTCTTCAATCCCTTGTGTTGTGTTTTGCTGTGACGGCTTTGAACCCATCGCAGGCACGCCAGCTATAAAAATAGCCTGATACTGCTTGGTCAGTGCAATGTAATCAGCCGTCGCTCTAGGGGCTGAGCACAGTGCGAAAAAATCAACAGCGATGACGTGTTTACCATTTCCCATTGTGACAATGGGCCTGTTACATACTGATATGCGCTGTTCTAAAAGCCGGCCACCAGATTGTGTAAACAAACGTTCAAAAGATGCCAATTTATCTACGAAAAAGTATTTACTATCAAAACCTTTGGCAAAACGGTGGTCGACTTCGCCGGCAACGTTAATAATGTCGCAGTGTTGTTCAAGTAAATCAATGGTGGGCAGAAACCTTTGTCGCTGTAGGCCATTACGATAGAGCGTTTGCGGGTGGCAATTAGAGGTTGCAACGAGTGTAACACCCTGTGAAAAAAGCTGTTCAAATAATCTAGCCATAATCATGGCGTCGCCAATGTCACTAACATGGAACTCATCAAAACATAACACTTTGACCTTGTCGGCCCAGCTGTGTGCTATCTGCGCTAATGGGTTTACTTGGCCTTGAACTGCATTGAGTTCGTCATGCACCTGACTCATAAAGTGATGAAAGTGTAATCGCTGTTTTGGGATGTCCGACAAGGTGTGGTAAAACAAATCCATCAACATGGTTTTACCGCGTCCAACTGGGCCATGTAAATAAATGCCTTTGCAGCTTTTTTGCTCTGCCAGTTGGGATTGTAATTG
The DNA here is from genome assembly GCF_001854475.1 of Pseudoalteromonas byunsanensis. Lineage (GTDB taxonomy): Bacteria > Pseudomonadota > Gammaproteobacteria > Enterobacterales > Alteromonadaceae > Pseudoalteromonas > Pseudoalteromonas byunsanensis. The sequence continues at coordinate 158,596 of NZ_MNAN01000034.1, read as the reverse complement.
CGCAAGTGCATGAAGCGCATTCTGCTGAGCGGCATCTTGATTAAGGGTATTGTTGTCCAGCAAGTGCTGAAATTGCGAAAGCATAAATTAAACGAATGATTTTTTCGGTATTAGAGCATAACCAATTTTAACATGCTAATTAAGAGCGTTGAAATACCACGGTTAGGAGATTAGATTAACGGGTGTAACTATGGCTTAAGTTGCATTGGTATATAAGGCAGGGATTTAAAATGTCAGAACAATTTACTCATTTACGTGAGGTGCTTGAAGCTTACTCTCCGTTGTCTGAAACCACTTGGCAGCAGATAACAAGTTTGTGTAAGCCAGCTGAGTATCGCAAAGAGCAATATATTTATCCTTATGGACAGTTGCCTAAGACCTTTGCTTTTATTCATAAAGGATTGGTTCGTTTGTTTGCATCAGATCATAAGGGACAAGAATACAATAAGCGCTTCTTTGCAACTGGGGAGTTTCCGGGGATTATGAGCGCACTACATCAACAAAAAGCGCAAGAGCAGGGGATTCAGTGTCTTCAAGATACACAGGTTCTGCTGGTGGACTTTAAAGGGTTTCGTGACATTCTGTTCAATAATATTGAGCTCATGCGATTTCAGATTAAGTATTTGGAAAAGAATTGGCTGTTGGAAAAGGATCAGCGAGAAATTTGCCTAATCCAACAAGATGCAACTCAGCGTTACTTACTTTTTTTAGAGCAAAACAAGGTACTGGCAGAACAAATCCCGCAATACCACTTAGCATCTCACCTAGGCGTCAGCGCGACTCAGTTGAGTCGAATACGTAAGTTACTAAAATCTTCTTGCACATTTACATAGGTAAATGAGTTTCTCAGTTCATAACAGTAACCTTTGGTAAAACATCTTGTTTAAGTAAAGGAGCGGTTATGAACGACGCAGCACAAAATATACATGAGGTGATGTACTGGCGCTATGCGGTGCGCAAGTTTACAAATCAGTTAGTCAGTGATGACTTCATTAAACAGTTACTTAATGATACCCGCTTAAGTGCCTCGGCCTTTGGCTTACAGCCATATAAAATACTAGTGATCCAAAATCCTGAACGAAAAGAACAGTTGCTAGAAGCAAGTTATAATCAGCAAAAGGTTAAAGAAAATAGCCACTTACTTGTTTTTGTGGCTGATATGAGCTGTGTAGAGGAAATGATCAACCAGTACACAAAGCGTATGTGGTTATACAACGACTGGAGTTGTAAAAAACAAACGTCAATGAAGCAGAACATGTTGGCAGCTTTGTCTCATATGAATAAGGAAGAGCAGTATCAGTGGGCGTCTAAACAAGCATACATTGCTCTGGGTACGCTACTGGTCTCCGCTGCATCGTTAAAAATAGATGCTTGTCCGATGTCTGGTATTGATACTCAAAGGTATGACGACATATTGCAACTGAAAGCGCTAAATTTGAAAACGGTTGCTATATGCCCTATTGGCTACAGGCATCCACTAGATACCGCCGCCAGCGCAAATAAAGTGCGTAAGCCCCTAGAAGAATTGGTTGTGGAGATAGTTTGAGCATGTGGTTTACGATACTAGCCTTTAGTGCGGGAGCGGCCATTGCAGTGCAGGCAAGTATGAATGCTCAGTTAGGCAGCTTGTTAAAAAGTCCGATATTAGCAACTGTGTGTGCCTTCATATTCAGTGCAGTATATGCATTAGCAGCATTTGGTATAACAGGTGGTAGGTTTCCGAACCAGCAATTAGTGTCCAGTGTACCTTGGTATCTATGGGGTTTAGGTGGTATTTTGAGTGCCACGGGCGTTGGGCTGTGTTACTTTTTAATCCCAAAAATGGGGGTGGGTAACTTAATGTCATTGGTGCTTAGCGGCCAGCTGCTAATGGCTATGGCGATAGCGCATTTTGGATGGTTTGACGTGCCACAAACAAGTATTTCTGTACAAAAAATGGTAGGAGTTAGCGCTATGGTCTTGGGTCTTATGCTAGTGAGCCGTGATTTTTCTGGTAGTTAAAGCCTGACCATGGGGTAAAAATGCCAGCCCCATGGTAATGCTCAATGATTATTTATAAGCACTGAGATCAGTTTCTTCCAGTTCACATACCGCTTTTATTGCGGGGTGCTGGGCAAGTGTTTTTAAGTAACGGTTTAAGTTTGGGAAACTTAAAGGTGGCTTTTTGAGCTCGTCCGCCCAAATACATAACATAAACATGTAACAGTCACACACGGTGAATTGATCATTTACCATGTAGGTTTTATCGCCAATTTGCTTGTTTAATAATTCAAAGCATTCACTGATCCGAGATTGTTGGGTGTTAACGATGTCATCATACATAATCGCATTTTGCGTGTGACGTTCAGGATAGTAATACACCATAAGCTCATTTTGCAAAGTGGTAGTTAAGTACATGAGCCATTGGTAAAACTCAGCTCTGGCCATGGGCTCTGAAGGGAGTAGATGGCCATCGGGGTGCTTTTCACACAAATACAAACAGATTGCAGCACTTTCAAATAAGGCAAAGTCATCATCGACTAAGGTGGGAATACGGCCTGTAGGGTTTAACTTTAAATACTGAGCAGATTTCTGCACAACCTTCTTGCGGTCAACCAGCTCTAGCTGATATGGCACGTTCAGTGCCTTCAACACGAAGTGCGGTGCAAGGCTCGCATTACGTGGGTAATAAAAGAGTGTATACATAAACGACCTTTTTGATAATAAATGTTTCGTAAGAAACCTAAGCTCCTTTTTTGGCTAGTTCTACTGAACTGTAGGAGAGCGATAGGTATTTAACAACTCTAATTTTGCTAATCTGTCAGTATTTTATAATTACATGTACCTAAATTCACATCTAAATTTGTAGCTCTTAAAATGACAACGCCAGCATAAGCTGGCGTTGTGTATGGTGTTAAGGCGTATAATAAATAGGGGAGTTTGGCCCCACTGGCAAACCAAAACCAAAGACCCATATATAAAACAGTGCAACCCAACCAATGAAAAAGAACATGCTATAAGGCAACATGGTTGCCACCAAGGTACCTATTCCCATGTCTTTTTTGTATTTAGTTGCGACAGCGAGGATTAGACCAAAATAGCTCATCATTGGCGTAATCAAATTGGTTACCGAATCACCGATACGGTAAGCCGCTTGAATCGTCTCTGGTGCATAGCCAACTAACATAAGCATCGGCACGAAGATTGGAGCCGTAACCGCCCATTGCGCCGATGAAGAACCAAGGCTAAGGTTCACAAGAGCACACATAAAAATGAACAATACGAATACTTCAGGACCGGTTAGATTGAGAGCCTGTAATAGTGCGGCCCCGTTAATGGCCAAAATGGTACCAAGGTTTGTCCATTTAAAGAAAGCCACGAACTGTGCTGCAAAAAATACCAGTACAATATACATCCCCATCGAGCTCATTGATTTACTCATTGCATCAATGATGTCTCTGTCATTTTTCATAGTGCCAACTACGCGGCCGTATACAAAGCCTGGAATAGCAAAGGTAACAAAAATGAAGACTACGATGCCTTTAAGAAACGGTGAGCCCGCTACTTCTCCTGTTTCAGGGTGACGTAAAATACCGTTCTCTGGCACTATGGTAAGGGCAAGTAATGCAGAGACAATAAGCAGTGTGAAGCCAGCCCATTTTAGGCCTGATTTTTCTTTTTCACTTAGGTGTTCAATGTTGTTCTCACCTAGATCAATGCTGGCTTCATCAGGGTTATATTTACCTAAACGAGGCTCAACGATTTTTTCTGTTACTAAAGTACCGACGATGGCTATCAAGAACACTGAAATCATCATGAAATACCAGTTGGCTTCTGGACCTACTTGATAACTTGGGTCAATCATCTGCGCTGCAGGTGTTGTAATACCGGCAAGCAGAGGATCGATAGTGCCAAGTAATAAGTTAGCACTATAACCACCTGATACGCCGGCAAATGCGGCGGCTAAACCAGCTAATGGGTGGCGTCCTAAACTGTGGAAAATCATCGCAGCGAGCGGAATTAACACGACGTAGCCAAGTTCTGAGGCGGTATTAGACAAAATGGCTGCAAACACCACCATAAATGTTACCAAGCGCTTAGATGCGCCCATAACCATGCCACGCATTGCCGCGGACAGTAAACCTGAGTGCTCTGCGACACTCACCCCTAACAGCGCAACCAACACAGTACCTAACGGGGCGAAACCAGTAAAGTTTGTCACCAATCCTGTCACGATTTTTTGTAGGCCCTCAGCGCTGAGCAGGCTGACTACTTCGATAATTCCATCAGGGTCACGTCCTTTAGCGCCTTCTGGACGAGGGTCGATGGCGCTTAACCCCATCCAGTCTGCAATACCACTGAACACAACAATGGCAATACAAAACATTGCGAATAAAGTAATCGGGTGGGGAAGCATGTTACCTAGAAATTCAACGGTGGCCAAAAAGCGGTTGAACCAGCCTTTGCCTTGTTGGTTATCAGGTTGCTCCTGCGCTTGTGTCTCTACAGCATTTGACATAGCAAACAATCTCTAATATTCAAAAAATTGCCGTAATTTAACATTTTTTATCTTTTTGATCACAGAGATTCGTTAATTAACCTTAATCTTGGGATGAAGTAACCGTGTTTACTGCTAATTAGTGTGTTTAATATTCGTAGAGCTCAACTTTCAAGCAAGAATATTCTCCATTGAACCCTTGAGCAGAGTGAAAGCACTCTAGGCGTGCCTTAAAGTAGATTAAGTTGAGCTGAAGTAGTTTGGGTTGATTTTTTGCGTTTATTTTTCATTCTAGATGCATGTGTTTTGATGACCCTTTGTGTTTCAGTCATATCGATATGGTTTTGATAATATTCTGAAATTTTATGCTTTGCGCGTCTTGCTGCATCATCCGGCAAGCAGCTTGGCTTGTCGTATTGGTCGGTTTTTAATGCGCTATATAGCCATGGAGTATGAACATAGCAGTGCGGAACATGATCAAGTTCAGGTATATATTTTCTAATAAACAAACCCTTGGCATCATATTTTTGCCCTTGCGTAACGGGGTTGTAAATGCGAAACGGGTTAATTCCAGTCGTTCCTGACTGCATTTGTATTTGCGGATAGTGGATCCCAGGTTCGTAATCGACAAAAGTACGGGCTAAATAGGCCGCTGTTTGCGGCCAGTCAAGCCACAAATGATAGCTAGCATATGAAATTAGCATGGCCCTCATTCTAAAGTTTATCCAACCTGTTTCATTGAGCATGCGCATGCAAGCGTCGATAAATGGCACACCAGTGCAGCCTGCTTTCCAGCGTTCAAACAACTGTGCATCAAACTCATCATTTCGCATATTGAGCAATGATTTGTGCACAGCCTGTATGGCATAGCGTGGTTCTGATTCCAGCTTTTGTACAAAATGGCTATGCCAGTGCAAACGTGCGATAAAACCCGCTTTTTGACGTTTGTCCACTCGTAACGAAGTGGCTTGTTTGATCACCTGTTTTAGGCTTAATACACCATAACAAAGATAGGGGCTGAGCCTTGAGCTACTGGTAACGGATGTCAAAGGGCTGGAAATACCGAACAAATACTGATTAATGCGATAGTTGAAGAAGCTGTTTAGGGTTTTATTGGCTTCAGCAATACCACCTGACTGCATTTCGGTAGCTGTAAAAGAGTCGTTACCACTGTATTTATCGAGCAAGGTCAAACCACTGTGAAAGTTGAGTAATGAATTTATTTTGCTGGGTGGCGGAAGCGTTGGGCTGTCGAGCCAGTGTGTGGCTTTGCGTTGCCAATGATCTCTATTCAGTTTACCTCTAAAAACAGCTTGCTGCGGATACTGCTTGACCAAGATTTGCGCAGTGTGACACCAGTTAAACACGCGAGTATCACGAGAAAAGGTCCAGTCATTGCCTGTTTCTTGATGGCAATATAGGGTATCTATTGGGTATTTATTGTGTATTTTAGTAAATAACTCGACCACATCCCCCATTCTTACACACAGATATCCACCTAACTTTTCGAGTGCTTGAGCATACGAGCGCAGGCTTTGCGCAATAAACTCAAACTGCCGCGCACTGGTATCGGGTAGTTGCCAGTAGTCGGGCTCAATAACATAAACAAACAAAGTAGGGCGTTCATTTTGTTGACTGTAATAAAGCGGAGCATGATCTTCAACACGGAAATCTCTTTTTAGCCAAACCAGATTAATCATTAACAACCCCCTTAAACAACAGTGGATAACGACGAATTCGATTGCCGATATAATCCTCTGCAAGGATCTGCTCAATTATCCTATCGACATCATCGTCGACTTCGAACACCCACTCAAAACGTTCTATCGCGATTAGTAAACTTCTTTTTAAATGAGCCTGCTGCTTATAGTGTTGGCAATTTTGTTTAATGATTGTGAGCTTGCTAGGGTGTGCTTTGAGTTCATCTAGAGCAGCGATGATAAAAGTTCTATGTCTGCTATCATCGCGCTTGTTAGGTTGCCGTTTTCTGGTTCGCTTCATAAATACATAAGTTGTTATTCGTCATCTATCTGCTTTTTGATTGATTCTATCTTGCGAATAAAATCATCTTTGTGTTTATCGTGTTCATAATCAAGATGATAAGTGTTGTGAAAACCAAAGCGCATTAGCACGCCGCTACCTTTAAAATACACTGTGTAGCCATCAATATCTGAAAACGCGGTGATGCCGCCGTACAACTTGCCTTCCTCTGTTGCTTCCCCATGTTTTTGAATATATTCGTACACACTGAGTATGGTTTTGCTGTCAAGTTCGTTTTTCATTGCTGTTCCACCTTTATTATTCCGTTACGTATTAGAATTAGGGTAGGATCACCAGAACACAAGTTTTATCGATGTGAAATTATGAATGTACAATTCTTAGGCACTTCTTCGGGCAGCCCGAGTCGATATAGAAATATGGCTGCAACCGCGGTCAGCTTTGACACTACCAAGCAGTGGTTATTAGTTGACTGTGCAGAAGGTACTCAGCATCAATTGCTAGCGACATCGTTGTCACCTGCAAAAGTGGCGGTGATCTGTATTACTCATATTCACGGCGATCATTGTTATGGTTTACCGGGTATGCTTTCAAGTATGTCTTTGCACGGGCGTACGGAGTCTGTCACCTTAATTGCTCCACAAAAATTGATTCAGTTTATTCATTTAAGCTTGGGACTGACTGATGTTAAGCTCGGTTTTGACTTACAATGTCATGCGGTTGAGACACTCACCCAAGAGCTAGACCTTACATTCTGTCGAGTAAAGCCTATAGAGTTAAAACACAGGGTGCCAAGTTATGCCTATCAAATTACCGAATGTGGTATTCCCAAGAAGTTAAAAATTGAAAAACTCAAAGCAGATGGCATTGCTAGTGGGCCACATTTCAATGCCCTCCAAAAAGGGCAGGATGTGACCTACGAAGGAAAAAGACTGTGTTCAAGTGAGTATACATTTGATAGTTGGCGTCCTCGTAAAATCATTATTTGTGGTGACAACGAGAAACCAGCCAAACTACAAAATGAGGTTGATGGTGTTGATTTATTGGTCCATGAGGCAACCTTTACGCACGGTGATTTGCACCGCGTCGGTCTACACACTGGACATTCTGACGCCAAAAGAATAGCTGAATTTGCTCAAAAACATCACATCCCTATGCTCGCGTTAACGCACTTTAGCGTACGTTACCACGGCCCAGGCATGCTAGAGCCGTTAAAAAGTGAAGCCTGTGAACACTATCAAGGGCAGCTATATTTTGCGGAAGATTTACTCAGTTTGAGTGTTCCTAAGCAGCGAAACTAACAATTCTTGGTCTGCGTGAACTTGCTGAGCATACTTGTAGGCTGCACTAATGAGCGTGTCGGTATGTGTAGGGATAGTGTCTAGACATGCTTGCTGAAAGCGTACTGAACGTCTGTCGCCGCGCATATGTGCCAATGCCAAACTATGGCCGCAACTGGCTGCATATTGACTAAATCCGTCTTTGAGTGCTGCACGTTTACCCAGCATGAAGTCTTCGGGGTCGCATCCTACTCTAGCATGATGACGCGATCGCACCAGCCAATGTTTGCCTTGCCAGACAACATCATCGAGCACCAGATCTGGTCGACGTTGCATCTTGCGCTGACAATTAACCGTTAAATGTGCAGGATTGAGTTTATTGATTGGGCTTAGATTTGCGAAGTAGTGCAGGGGGGCTGCTAGGCGCTGCTGTTTGACTTCAACGATATGACATAGATGAAAATCTAGCTCCTGCGTTTTGGCAGACTCTGGACCCACAAGTAAGTAGTAACGAGTTAGATTATGGGAGCCAGTACCAGCGCTTAAACGCTCTACAATATCTAAAATTTCATCATCCACATAAGGAGCAAAAGTCGCTTGGATTTCATCATAGAGTGTTTGCGGCAGGCGTCTAAAGCGTTCTTGATCATTTTTAAATGCCAGTGTCGGTAAAGTAAAATCAAGCTCTTTTGCTAACGTACTATTGGTGGTAAATGCAGCGCCCCCGGCTTTTCTTTGTATCGCTTTTTGCCAGCGTTTATACAAAATATGCTCTTTATCAAAGTTTGTTAAAGCGGATTGTGTAGTCAGTGTGTCTTGAACCGAGTCTTGGCACGCATCTAAATAGACACAGATAAACTCTTTGCACCCATCGTGCAATTGCTCGTTTGAAACCAAAGGCCTTTGTCTGATATTGAGATCATCAGTACTCATTTGTAACGTAGCAGCGTGATGACGTGCCACAAACAAACTGGTCATAAATCTAAACAGGTCCCAGACGGCATGACCTACGCAGGCATCGTCAAAGTCATTGGGCGTAAATATAATCGTATCGCCATGAGAGCCTTCTTCACTGATAAAGCCAAAATTTCCAGTGTGACAATCACCGATAATGTGGGTTAATGGAATCGTAAAAAGTGCGTCGGGTAAAGTGATATGTTGATTGGCAAAGTCATGGTACATAAGAGCGGCGCTTCCGCGCAGAAATAGAAAGGGACTACTTGCCATTTTCTGGTGTTTTGGCAGAGTACCCAAAAACTGAACGCAGTCAATTTCGGTCATTATGGTCTCTATTTGAGTTTGTCTATTCATTCTTACTTTCCTTATTTTGACCAAATTGTTTTTGTTCCAACTCTAAAAGTATGGCTGCTTTGCAACAATCGCACTTAGTGACATTGCTACTCACGCTAACTAACTAAGATGACACTTTAGTTGCGTAATTATGACAGGCTAAAGGGCTGTCGGTTAGATCGTTGTATGAAGTTCCGAGCTAAGAGTACAGATTTGGTGCTCAGCTCGTTACACTCTGCACTACTAAATCTCAGTTGTTTGACACCAACAGCAGATTGAATGCCGATATTGTGATAGATACCTTACACAACATGATGGCAGTAGTGTAGTAAAAGTTCATGTTGGAAAACTGTGGGATAATTTGGCTGCTTTGTTTTAAAGCGAAGTTGGAACTAAGAATTTTCTTCACAAAAAAGGCTGGAACTATGTCTAATGCCTCTCGCTTAAGGGGGCCTGACCTTTGTCAGGAAGACGACATGTGTGTTTGGGCAATCGTCTTCCTAATTGGTCTTGTCATTCTGAACTTGGTTCAGAATCTCTTCACTTTAAACGAGTGGCGCTAGGAACTATGTCCAGCCTTTTTAATAGTACTATTTGCTTAACGCGCGTTAGTACTTTCAAAAATTTTGTCAGCTGACGCTGCTACAAAGCCTGTGTAAATCTCACCATCAGGCTTGTTGTAACGAAGCGCAAACTCGTAGAAGCAGCTAGGAATGTTAAACTCACCGTCACTGAATACCACTGGTTGGTGATCCGCAAGCGTTGAAGATTGCTCAAGTAATACCTCTGGTGAACCCTTGATTTCACCGCCTGAGCTATTTAACTCAAACCCAGCGTCTTTAAGTGCTTGGTTTACAGCTTCAATCGTCGTGAAGTTTGACAAGTAGTTAATGCTTACCGTGAAATGGTTTGCTCTATAACCCCAAGCCGACATCCATGCTGCATATTCACTTTCTTTTAGTAGCTGCTGGTAGGTGTCGTGACTAACCTGCCAGTGCGTACCTGAATATAGGAAGTTGTCAGCTGTTACTGCGTTCTCATCAATTTGAGAAACCATGTCGTTAACGATGGCTTGTAGTTCAGCAGAGCATTGTTCCACTAATAGTTCAGAGATAAACACTTTAGGTTTAGTTGGATCTGAGTGCTCATAGTGCTTTGCATATAGTTTTTTGGCTTCAAAGTGGTATTCACCACATTCTTTGTAACCAACTGCTTTAAAGTGTGCAGCGAGTTTCTCTAGGCCTACTTTTTCGTGGTTAAAAGTACGAAGCGCAATATGGTCATTGATCACATCGTCCTGCTGAGTAGAGCCTAGCAGCTCGTGAACTTTTACCGCTGAAGGAGTAACAGATAGATAGTTATTCCAAAGTTCGTCAAATAATTGATCAACATTGTTGTGCATAATGGATTCCTTAATTGTGCGGATTGTCCGCGTTAACTTGGTGCGATTAAGCTCGACGCAGCAAGTTTATAACGAAAATGTTCTGACTGAGTCACCATTACTCAGCTCAAGTGCCTGCGCGACGCATGGCTGCATGTTGAGCGTATTCGTGGTGCTGTCATATGAACATTTATCTGTAAATGTTGCTCTAAAGTTTGCTAAACCCTGATTAGAGATAGCACGTGCTTTACCAGATACATCGTTTGCGATATTCACCGTCGCGACAACAGAGCGCTGAACAGTACGTATATTCTTAAGTTTGGCTTCAACCGTTGGCCCTGCATCAAACAAATCGATGTAACCACGATGTTCAAACCCTTCTTTTTCTAGCAGCTTGAGCGCTGGTTTGGTCTTTTCGTGAACTTGACCGATTACCGCTTGCGCGTCTTTACTAAGTAAGTTGGCGTAAATAGGGTATTTTGGCATTAGCTCGCTGATAAATACTTTATCACCCAGACCGACTAAGTGGTCTGCTTGTGGGAACTCGATGCTGAAAAAGTGTTCTTGCAACCACTTCCAAAAAGGTGAATTACCTTGACTGTCACTTACACCGCGCATTTCGGCTATCACGGTTTCGCTAAAACGTTCAGTATGGTCTGCCATAAACACAAAGCGTGAACGGCTTAAGAATCTACCAGCTAAGCCTTTTCTAAATGGTTCACGTAAGAACAGTGTGCAAATCTCACTGCATCCAGTGTAGTCATTACACATGCTCAGAATTTCAACAGTGTTGTATACATCTAAAGTGCGAGAATGATGTACCGTTTTACCCATATGGTAATGATATAGTGGAACCTGCATACCAACAGCGGCCTCGATGGCCGTTGTTCCCATTATTTCACCGCTGTCACTGTCTTCAAGCACAAATACATAGCCTTCGTCAAAAGGCTGGGCTAATTGCTTGGTAAAGCTGCGCTCAGAGCGAGAAATTTTCTCTTGTAGCAATTGATCATCGACGGGTAGCGAAGTAAAGCCATGGCCCGACTCGATAGCGATTTGCTTAAAAGCAGCAAAGTCATTGCTGGTTATTGGTCTTAGTATCTGCATAATTGCAACCTATGGGAGGCACGGGGCCCCCCAATCCGATTAACCAGCCGCTACCACGTCGGCAACCGCTAGTTCAAATCTTGCCATACCGGCTGCAATATCTTCATCTGGGATAACTAATGAAGGTGTGAAACGAATAACATTAGTACCCGCTACCAATGTCATTAGACCGTGTTTAGTACTAGCAACTAAGAAATCACGAGCTCGGTCTTTATAATCATCGTTTAACACCGCGCCAAGCAATAAGCCTTTACCACGTACTTCTGCGAAAACTTTATATTTCTCGTTGATAGCATTTAACGCGTCACGGAAAAGTTGCTCTTTATGTTTTACTTGAGCCAGTAGCTCTTGATTATTTACTGTATCAAATGCAGCTTCTGCAACCGCACAAGCTAGTGGATTACCACCGTAAGTAGAACCGTGAGTTCCTACCTTTAAGTGCTTAGCGATGTTATCAGTGGTGATCATTGCACCGATTGGGAAACCACCACCTAGCGCTTTGGCTGTGCTTAAAATATCAGGGGTTACACCTAGACCTTGGTAAGCATATAGCTCACCAGTACGGCCTACACCTGATTGTACTTCGTCAAAAATTAACAGTGCATTGTGCTTATCACACAGTGCGCGAACGCCTTCTACAAATTCTTTAGTTGGAGTAATGATCCCACCTTCACCTTGAAGAGGCTCCATCATTACGGCGCAGGTTTTGTCGCTGATCAAAGCTTCGAATGCAGCTAGGTCATTGTAATCGCAATGTACAATGTCGGCAGGTTTTGGACCGAAGCCATCAGAGTAAGCCGCTTGTCCACCGACTGTTACGGTAAAGAATGTACGACCATGGAAACCTTTATTAAATGCGATGATTTGGGTCTTTTCTTCGCCGTAGTTGTCAAGCGCAAAACGACGAGCTAATTTTAGCGCCGCTTCATTTGCTTCTGCGCCTGAGTTTGCAAAATAGACTTTGTCTGCGAATGTAGCGTCGGTGATTTTCTTAGCTAAACGAAGAGCTGGCTCGTTGGTCATTACGTTTGACAGGTGCCATAATTTTTGGCCTTGCTCTGTTAATGCGTTTACCAAAGCAGGGTGACAGTGGCCAAGGCAGTTAACGGCAATACCACCGGCAAAATCAATATATTCGTCGCCCTTTTGATCCCATACACGTGAACCCTTGCCTTTAACAGGGATCACATCTGATGGATTGTAGTTTGGTACCATAACCTGATCGAATAGTTCGCGGTTAGTTTGCATGACGACTTCCTCTTAATATTTTACTTCAACTTGTGTGCACCTTTTTTAAACAATTTCAAAGGCGCTTAATATTCATCATTATTACGATGATTAAAGTAAATTTGCAGTGCAAAAATGTACAAAATGGTTAAAATAAAAGTCAAAATAATGAATTGATTTAGCAAAATGATAAATTCACAAGATGAAAAGCTGATTGCGCTATTGCGCAGTAATGCCCGTGCTAGTATTTCAGACCTAGCCAGAAGTTTAGATTTATCACGATCCACAGTACAAAGCCGACTGCAAAAGCTCGAGCAATCAGGGGTGATCCAAGGTTATAGCGTAGAGTTTGGTGATGCCTATTTGTCAGAGCTTGTAGAAGCACATGTGTCGATTAAGGTAAAACAAAAGCTCACGACCAAAACCAATATTGCCTTAAAGCATATAAGTCATATCAGCGCACTTTATGCGATAAGTGGAGAGTACGACATGATAGCCGTGGTTGAAGCACAGAGTCTTCAGCAATTGAGTACTATTTTGGATGATATTGGTAATTTGGAAGGGGTAGAGCGCACAAATTCATCGGTAATATTAGAGACCAAGTTTAAGCGTTAGGAAAGTGCCCCTTTATTGGTAGTAAAGTGTTGGTAACAAAGTGCCTGATGCGTTATACCGAGGGACTATTGTAAAGTAGCTTCTATAAAGTAGCTTCTATAGTGTGTTTGACATAGCGATGCGCATACATATGCTCGTGCACCAAAGTTTAAAAAAGGTGACTTCGTAAACAATCCTATTTATTAAGATGGTACTGGTTTTGTAACCAGAGGCTTGCGGTTTGTCCAATAACATTATTACGGCCCGTTTTGTCCAATTGTAACAAGGGCTGTTTTTTGAACACTTTAATGGATTGTTTACATTGGTTTTTCTACGTGTGAAAATTAGCGCACGTAATATAGCCCGTTTTGTCTGTTTTTATTCCGACATTTTGGGAGAGAATAAGCTGTTATATTTTTAAGGGAACTTCAGTGAAAAATCTTACAAAGGTACTATTCCTGAGCGCAGTCGTTCTTATTTCTGGTTGTGCTTCAAAAAGACCTATAAACCTATCAAGCGAAGCTCGCATTGGTATTTACTCTAGTGTGACAGATAAAACGAATAATAATATCTGGGATGAAACTACAGCTCGCTCAGGCCAACAGAAAGATATTATTGTTGATGTAGATTGGGGGTTAAAAGGTAAGGTTGAAGCTAGCTTAGTTAAAGCCGCAAAGAAGAAATGGTTAATAGATACGCTAATAGTAGCAAGTATTGAAGCTGATTTAGGGGCTGGAGACGCAATATCTTATGGTTTTAGCTCTGTTTATGAAAAGTTCATTCCAGCATTTACTGAAGTAAAAGATAGGTATGATTTAGATGTAATAATCATCGCAAAACCCGCATGGCGCCACTATCACGGCGAAACTCCTCTATACAATAAAGGTATCGGCGTTCAATCTTTTGAAGATGGACTCTCTGGTCATGTCGCAGTTGAAATGTTTGCAGTAGATTTGCACACGATGAAAATAATATTTCCAGCAATACAGGACGGAATTACAATGCAACCCTTTATTAGGAATTTTGACTTGCCTGATAATTACGCAGATGTTGATCGTATTTCAGGAACGGTATCAATAAAAGATGCTTATAAAAGCAAAGTGTTCATGGAAGTAGATAGCATTGTGAGCTGGTTCATTAATGAAGTGCCAATTACCTTTCATGCTAAAAAAATATAACAAACGCATCAACGCATGGACTAATAAAGCTTGGCTTGGTTCGTGCCTCACCAATTTTAGTCAAGCTTTATTAGCCCGTTATGCGGGCGTTATATGCCAAAGGAAGTGTCGTGAAATACTTTGCTCCCCTGTTTCTAGCTATTCTCTCTTTCAATCTAGTCGCTCAAGATGAAGAGTGGAATATTAGAGCTGAGATTTTAGGGATGAGATCTCATGATTTTATTTGGTTAAATAATAAAGGTGATTTTCATTGGGCAACTTCAATATTTCATGATCCAATGCCTTGTCAGAAGGTATTAAATGAAACAGAGCTTGAAAAAATCAACTCATTGCGCAAAGGATTGCCTCGTGTTCTATACGAAAGAGAACCCAGTAATAATCAATGTTTTGATGGGCGGCGCTTCTTTATTCTGTCTTCGAGTTGGTCAAATGAAGGTGAATACTTGGAAGTTGGCAAGAGGTTTCCTGTTTCTAAAAACTGTAGGGTTACAACTATTGATGAGTCATGGGATACTTTGAGCGAGTACTTATATTCGTTAATGTTAGAGAAGTTTGAAACTTGTAGAAATACCCCTTGGAAAGAGGCATATAACAAACCACTGAAGCGGGACTCGTAACAGTTGGCTCGGTTTCGCTTCGCTACACATTTTAGCCAACTATTACTCGCCCCTTAGTGGGGCGTTAGAACCCTCATTCAAGAATGGAGCTATTTTTTAGATGGTAGATGATTTAGAAGAAATGGAGCATGAATTCTCAATAAGAGAACGGAATAGAAGGCTTCATTATCAAAGGGCTGTATTAGCACGGATTGAGAGAGAAAGTAGAAAACGACGTCTTTATTTGCTTACTGCGTTAGTTCCATTACTTTCAATCATGATGGCTTTTTCGCTTCTATTAATTGAAGAAAAAAAGTTTGTGGAAAAGACCGTTTTGCAAAGCGATATTGAAACGATAATCTTGAATGGTGGAGATTTAGAGTCCATAAAGCAAGCATTGAGGACTCAGCCAACTGTAAACTCATTAAAGGTAATTATTTCCAATAAAGCTGATTATTATAACGTTGATATACCTTTATCAATTGTGTTGAGTGATATAAGGGTAAATGCATTTAGGAATTCCAAGAAAGACATTCTGCCTATTGTTGAACCAATAATTAGTGAGTACGAAGAAATCAACCCATTTGATAAATTGCAGGTTGGGCAAAAAGATTACTTTGAAAATGTTCGAATTAAAACAGGCGATATTTATCCTAATATTGTTAATGACGTAAACAATTTGGCTGATGAACTGCATGAAAAAAACATGCTGGTTGAAGAGTATCTAGGGGATTCCAAAATGTCGTTCTGGATATCAATTATCGCAGTGGTACTTTCGCTCTTGATCGGTGGGTATCAAATTTTTTCAGCAAGGCCTGAAGCAATGAAAAAGCTATTTCTTGATGTGGTCGACGAACAAAGCTCTTCTTCAAGCAAAGGTTCTAACAAGTCAAGCAAGACGGACGCTGAAAGCGCCGCTTCTTGAGGCGTTATGTAGCAGGTGAAAAATTGAGTCAGCAGTGCAAAAAATGTGATAGTAAGATCAATCCTATAGAAGTTAAGGTGTCAGGCCATTATTCACATTTTAAATGTCCTGTTTGTGGTGCAGATGTATCAAGCAATAGAGGAAAAGGTGTTCTCGCTCTAATTGGTATTGGTTTAATTGCTTGGGCTTTAGCCTTTGCTTATCGCCATTTGGCTGGCTAAAGTGAAGCACTGACAGTTTAGCTACATAACAAGGCAAATCAATAAGGACAAAAAACAGTTGGCTTTTTCTCCTTCGTCGCTATTTTAGCCAACAATTTTTTGCCCATTATTTGGGCGTTATGAGTCTCTAGGGAAATGAGTCAAGAAGAAATAAAAGTGGAAATTTGTCAGCGTGCGTTAAAAGTATGCAACAATAATCGTAGCGCAATGCTTCCCTCTATATTTGAGTCAATTGAAAACCAATTGAATTAGGTAATTTCTTATTTCAAAGGTGAGTCTAGCGACAGGCAAAAGTTATTTGAATTAACTTTTGGACATTTTGCCGCTCGTGAAATTGATCCCAGAGAACGAGAAGTCGTTGAAGCACTTAATAGAGCATTTTATGTTGCTGAAAGGACGCGGCAAGGACTTAAATTGGATTTAAAAGTTTTGGGTATAGACTCATAACAAGGTAATTATGGATGGGACGTCTAAAGCTTGGCTGGCGCTCATTCTTCGCGATTATAGCCAAGCATTTATACGCCCCATATTACGGCGTTATGTGTTCGGGGGAGAAATGGTTAGGGGAGCAACAAACAGCGATTGCGTGAAATTAGCAGCACTATCAATTAAAGTCTGGTTGGACACATATGCTAGACAAGGTATCAAAACTGAGTATGCTGAGTATGTCTTGTCTACTTTCACTACTGCCTACTTCTTCGAAATATTGAACGCCGCTAAGTATCGTTTGTTTGTCAGTGAAGAAGATGAAGTTCTTCAAGGCTATGTATTGGCTAATCTTGAATCGCATTATCAAACGCCCAGCAATGGATTCGAAGTAGAAAAGCTTTATATAGATAGCAGCTTCAAAGGAAAAGGATTAGGTCGAAAACTCTTGAATGAAATCGAGAATCAGTTTGGCAGTAAATACTGGCTTTATACTTGGGTTGAAAATGAATCCAATGGATTTTACGAACATTTAGGTTTTAGTCGAATAGGGCTTCTGACCTTTGAGTTTGCAGGCGCTTTGATAGAAAATAACGTGTATCAATCAGCACACACATAACAAGCGCGTCAAAGGCGACGCTCGTTCCTCGCGCGTTTCATGCGGGCGTTATATTTTTTTAAGTTCAGCAATCAAAAGGGTTTACTGATGAATGTGGATAAAGCGAAAAAACGCATACAGAAACGAGTACAACGAGGTTTCAAAGGTTATCCGCAAATCTCAATAGAGTATTTCGGTAAAACGCCAGACTTAGCGATGGAAGCTGTCATTACCTTTCTATCTGAAGAGAATGGCGAGCCACAAATACAACGATTCACGAGTGACAAAGACGTCAGAGAAGACGAAGCAATTCAATCGGTGTTGTTAAAAATCATCGAGCGTGCGGAAGCTAATACAGTAGTCGAAAGTCGAGCAATATCGATTATTTAATGGTTTCTTATTATGTTTGTGCCTGTGTTATTTCTGCATTGAGAACGAAATATAACACATATGAACCTTCTCCGGTCAAGTAAGTATAACGATTCTTTTTAGCTGCTTTTAAGCAGCTAATTTGTATTGGCAACGCCTAAACCAGTTCAACTTCGTTATGTCAGCTAGCCGTTAAAATCGTTTACGGCAAACACATATAGGGGCGTTACGCCGTAATCTCTTATTGCGATCTCATCGTTGCCTAAATCAGTCGATACAACTTATCGTTTAGGGCCACTAGACATTCAAAATGCGTGCATGAAGGTCAATTCCGCAATAATTTTGATGAAAATTAGTATAGAATTTCATTGAGCTTTCTCCTTTTGGTTTCGTCGCCTTGAAGTTTAGCTTTTCGCTAAACTTCGGGGAGAAGGTTCAATAAGTATCAAGTTAATTAAACCGTGGACGCAAAACAGTAGGCTTGCGCTCCTTCGTCGCTTATTTTAGCCTACTATTTTTCGCCGTTTATTAAGGCGTTAGCTTTCTTGGAGATATATGGACTACTCGAAGTATTCAATCAATGAATTATTGGATTGTCTCAATAATATAGATAAAGATGCTCATCCTGAAAATTATGAAAAATTAATTTTGGAATTAGAAAAAAGAAAGCCAGAACTGGAGGCATTTCAAAAGCAAGAGCAAGAAGAGTTTACGTTCTCAACTGAAAACAGAGTGAAGCTATTGAGTTGGCTGCAAATAGCAACGTGTGTTGGTTTTACTATCGCTTTTGTAAATGTGCTATTTGGCTCAAGAGAATTAATAGATTTAATTGTCTATGGATTCATCGCTGTTTTTAATGGATTAGCTGGTTATAAACTTTTAAAAAGATCACGTTATGGGTATGAGCTATCTTACCTTAATCAAATTCTTCAAATTTTAACTATAAATACAGGTACGTTGTTTTTTACCTATACGGGCTTAGGTAGCTTTTTGATTGGAATAGAAGGTGAATTATTCTTTAGGGCTAATATTTTAAGTACAGATTTCAGATTTTATACTGGTGAAAATTTAGGGCAATTTGGTTTTGGTGTTGATTTAGTAGCAATTTTCTTTTTGAGTGTGCTGCATTCATGTAGAGAGTTGGGCTTAGACACGAAAGCTAACAAGGCGTTTAAGGCGGATTCGTAACAGTTGGCTTGGTTCCGCTTCACTCCACAATTTTAGCCAACTGTTACTCTCCGCTTAACGCGGCGTTAGGCATACATGACTAAATATTCGAGTTTCTTGTTAGTATTCTTGTTTCTTCCTAAATTGGTTGGCGCTTGTATGTTCCCAAACAAAGATAACGAATACGATGCGTTAATTAAACTTGAAAAATTGGAGAGTAAAAACAGATACCGACTATCTGTTCCTCGAATTATTGAAAGCTCTAGTGGTTGGCCAACCGTAACTTTAATCTACTCCTCTCATGAATTAGATAAAGATTGTAAAGAAGAAACTCTTAGTGATGGCACTCATCTATTATGCATTCCCCAAAAAGAAATACGCGAAGAAATTAATCTAAACAACGCTTGGGAGAAGGCAATTGACTGGGTATCAAATAAAAATTCATATGTAGGAGAGATTCAGATTATGGAACGAGAAAACTTTTCCGTCGAAGTATCAGTGATGTGGGAAACTGAAGTTTGTTTAACATTTGGTCGTAAAGTAATTATCAAGTAGTATGCCTAACAAGCGCATAAAGCAACGGGACACGCAACGTTTGGCTCGGTTTCGCTTCGCTGCACATTATAGCCAAACATTACTTAGCCCCTTATGCGGGCGTTAGCTTTAAAGGAGGGCTTCGGGCTCATGGATAGGAAAATAATATTGGCAGCTTTATCAGCTTTGCTACTTTTGGCTTGTAATTCCACGCCTAAAAGCAGTGTCACAAACTATGAGGCCACTGGTAATTTGGAATCGCCGAAACCAGCTGGATGTATCTCTGTGGCCGAGTTATCGAACACGCAGAACCCTGTCGACATATTTACTGGCCTCAATGCTTGCTTGAACGACAATAATTACTCGAATGCTGCTGAGCTATATTTTGCCGGCATGTCTTATGGCTTTTTTGATACTAAACGTGTTTCCGATAAAACTGCACATCAAGCGATTAGTGTACTGCGTATGAATTTGTTTGGTGCGCAATCACAAGATGATATGGATAAGTTGCAAACGGCTCTTACAAAATTAAGTTCTGATAATACTGCGATTTGTCAAAGCCTAACTGCTCTAGGTGCACCTGCGTATAAGCCAACTTATATGATTCAACATGGAATGGGGGCTTTCACTGGTCAAAGTACTAAAGATGGTTTGGTTGAAAACTTTGATCCTGTAGCGGCTTGGAAAGATGCTTTATCAACAATCACCAAGTGCGTTTAAAGCTAACAAGTCAATTATATTTTCCCAACAAGTTGGGCTGGGGCGCGCAAACAACGCGCGCCCCATATTGAAGCGTTAGCGGTATTGAGAGAATAGTTTGCACCCTGTCGAATTAACTTTCTATAAATTAGTATCTAAAGAAATCGAATTATCTGACTTCGAGAATTGGGTGTACACGGAAACAACACTTGAACAGACTTTAAACTCTGATGATTATCTCGAGATCATTTCAATAAACTACAAAACGCCATCTGGTTTATATGAAGCCCAAAAAGTGCTTTCAAAGTATTTTTCTATGGGAAAATATTATGAATGGAGTATTCGCAATATCCTCCATAAAATAATTGCCAAGCCGGACGATGTTCATAAGTATATCGAGCAATGTTATGACCTATATTGCGAAGGTTTTGGTTTCATGGATAACCTTGGATTGGGTTACGGTCTTGGTTTAACTTGTCCAGATGGTTTCAATGATAAAGTTGAAGAGTTCTATCCTCACATTACAGAAGAAGCTGAAAGAGTATTATTGTGGCTAGATACTGGCAAAATAATAATAACGGGGCATAGTGGAGAGTATCAGGGTATCGAATACGATGATAATCGAAGCCCCAAAGAAAAAGAACCAACAGGTTATAAAATACAAAAATCAAAAAAATGGTGGCAGTTTTGGTTGTAAATACAGCTAACAAACGCATCAACGCATGGACTAATAAAGCTTGGCTTGGTTCGTGCCTCACCAATTATAGCCAAGCTCTATTAGCCTGTTATGCGAGGTGTTAAATGTCAAACGATATGCATAGTACGTTGAATAATTGGGTTCAGGAGCTTGAATCTGAAACTGAGATAGTTTCCTCAGAGGAAATCAATGAAGAAGCTAATTCAAATATGGTTTCTTTTGGTTTCAATGACACGGTGCTAAATGATTGGGGTAAAGATTCAGTTCAAGAGTTTATTAAATCTTGTGCAGAGCTTTATGAACGAAAAAGTTTGGGTATTAGCATGGTGTTTTATTCATGGTTTGACGAGATGGCCGGACAAATTCGTATCTCTGCTGTAAGTCAAACACATGGTAAGCTCCCTTTTCGCTGTAAGGTTAACCCAGTAAAATTGAGCGAAATTGTGAATGGCATCTACTCTGATGATTCTGGGTTGTATACAAGAGGCGAGCTAGATGTTTGGTGCAAAAACATTTAACACATATGAACCTTCTCCGGTCAAGTAAGTATAACGATTCTTTTTAGCTGCTTTTAAGCAGCTAATTTGTATTGGCAACGCCTAAACCAGTTCAACTTCGTTATGTCAGCTAGCCGTTAAAATCGTTTACGGCAAACACATATAGGGGCGTTACGCCGTAATCTTTTATTGCGATCTCATCGCTGCCTAAATCAGTCGATACAACTTATCGTTTAGGGCCACTAGACATTCATCGGTTAACCTTAATCTTGCGCTACTCAAGGGAATGGCTCATTCGTCCAGTTAGTTAAAGGTGCGTAACGCAGTTATCAGCTAAGGTGTAAACGATTCAATTCATTGCTTAAATTAATGCGCACCAATAGGGTGTCTAATAAAGGCGAAATAGCTTATTACTTCGACAACACTTACCTGTAAAACACAGCTCTAGCTGACAAAAACACAAATAATACGCGGTTGTTCATGCCTATCTAGTTAGGTGTATAGCTCACCCCATTGTGCGACTTAGCTTTTTAAAAATCTTTCATCATCGAATACCGTTTTGTTCTTCAACATAAAATAAACACAACGACCGAGTTTGTGTGCAAGGACAGATAATGCTTTGGCTTTGCTCATACGTTTTTGAAGTTTGTTTAGATAGCGCCTTGCTTTGTCATTGCCGCGTAAATAGAGCACAGCAGCTTCGCTGAAGGCCCACTTTAAGTGACCATTTCCAATTTTATTGCCGCTAGTTCCATAGGTTTTGCCAGCAGACTCAGCTTTACACTTAACTAGTCGGCAGTACGACGCGAATTTTTGTACAGACTCAAAGCGATTAATGTCACCGATTTCATAGAGAATGGTCATAGCTAAAATGAGACCAATGCCAGGTATGGTACGAAGTTGTGTGTAATAACTAGACTGGTGCTTTTTAGCTTTGCTCTCTAAGTAATATTCAAGGCTTTTAAGCTCATTGGCATATGCATCAAGTATCGCCAAATCGAAACTGACGTTACGTTGGACAGCCTGATCTTCAAAGCGAGTTTGAAATTCTTGTCGAACACATTTGTTTTTCATATGTAACTCAAGTGCAGGATAGTTATATTGACTGTTTGTATTAACGATATGGGCTTTAAGTTGTGCGCCATGCTGAACAAGTCGCGTTCTACGACGGAGTAAATCACGCGTTGAACGCATGTGAGCGGGATAATTGTAAGCAAGTGGAAAGTTACCACCGCGCAATAGGCTGGCAATTTTGTAAGAATCAATCTTATCGTTTTTGGCTTTTCCTCCGTGAATTGCGTTATAAAATACTTCCTTGTAATTTACCTTTCAGGTCAGCTAAAGCTGTTCAAATTCATTCCCGATGAATTTGTCATGTAAAGGGCATGGCCAAGGACAAAATCGATATTATATTCAGCACATAAATCACTCACCCAATACCAACAATGCATGCAATCAACACCGATAACGATATCTTCGAGATAGGGCGAAATCAGTTTAAGTAATTCATGTTTATCAGCTTTTATTTTTTGATGAACAACCTTATTTCCACGCTCATCAAGAATTCAAACGTATAAAATGCGTGCATGAAGGTCAATTCCGCAATAATTTTGATGAAAATTAGTATAGAATTTCATT
>NZ_MNAN01000034.1:0-135647 GCF_001854475.1 Pseudoalteromonas byunsanensis | reverse complement strand
TTTGGTTTCGTCGCCTTGAAGTTTAGCTTTTCGCTAAACTTCGGGGAGAAGGTTCAATAAGTAACAAGGTAATAAAGCGGGAAAATTAACAGCTGGCTGTTTTCACTGCGTTCAACATTTTAGCCAGCTATTAATTTCCCCTTTATTGGGGCGTTATATGGACAAATGTATGCGAATAATATTATTTTTACTACTAGTTTTTTTAAGTAACTCGGCTTTAGCATGTAGATGCGGGGGCTTGTCAGATGAAGAGTATTTTTATCAAGCTGAAGAGGTTTTATTGGTTCAAGTGTTGGCTACTGAGTTAATTGAGGGAGAAAAGGATAGTGACTCGAAGGTTAAAGTAGGTTTTAGAGTTTTGGAGACTTTTAAAAAGTCAGATACCCCCTCAAAATTTGTTTACACCGGTTTAAGTAATTGTTCACCTCATATTAGAGCTGGATATAAATACGTTTTTTATATTCCAAATAATAAAGTGGTTTCCACATGCACTGGTAGTTACAATATTTTAACTCATACTCGTTATGGCAAAGAAAAGTTAGCTAAGTTGCGAGAGCAAGAAGCCATATAACAAACGTTTAAACCACAAAGGACGCAAAACAGCAGGCTTGCGCTCCTATGTCGCTAATTTTAGTCTGCTATTTTGCGCCGGTTAAACAAGGCGTTATACGGAGATATGGATATTGAAGAACGTTGAAGCTTTTTTGGTTAATTCCTTTACTTCGAATGGAACTGATGGGAATCCTGCTGGTGTAGTGCTTCACGCTGATCACTTGTCGAACGAAGAAAAATTACAAATAGCACAAGTTGTTGGTTACTCGGAAACTGCGTTTGTATCTCTAGATGACGAAGCCGACTTTGAGTTGTCTTTTTTCACCACAACAGGAGAAGTTGATTTCTGTGGACACGCCACATTGGCTGCATTTTCGACAATGTATCAAGACGGGATCATAACGGAAGGTAAATACCTTCAAAGGACTAAAGCAGGTTTGCTTGTGGTAACTATAGAGGCTAATGGTCATATAGTTATGGACTTGAAGTTACCAGAATTTCGTGGGGAGTTTAGTTGTGAGGTTATATCAGAGTTAATTGGACTAGACTCGACGCTACTTGAGTCAACTCGGTTACCGATTGAGGTTATTTCAACAGGCTTACCTGATATTATTGTCCCAGTGCCTTTTGGGTATCTTGATCAAATTCAAGTGAATGAAAATTTAACTAGTGAGTTTTGTGAAAGGCATGGTGTAATTGGTATCCATGCTTTTGAGCTGTGTGAGAAAACAAGTAAAGTGACAGCAAGCTGTCGTAATTTCGCTCCATTGGTTGGGATTCCAGAGGAGTCAGCGACAGGAAGTGCGAGCGGTGCATTAGCTTGTTACTTAGCCAAACACCTTCCTAATACACCTTCGAATAGCTTTACTTTTGAGCAAGGTCGGGCGATGGAGTGTGTTTCAAGAATTACAGCGTCTGTGGAGTTGAGCGATCAGGGAATTATTAAGGTTAGGGTTGGTGGTTTTGCTCATAAAGTCGGCAGGCAGAAAATCTCCGTATAACAAAGCATTTAAGAGTGATTCGCAACGCTGCCGTTTTCACTGCGGTCAACATTTTAGCCAACAATAAATTTCCTCTTAGTGAGGCGTTATGAAAATCGAGAAGTAAATGAATCTAGAGTTTCAAGTCAGACCATGGGAAGGCATAGGTGAAGTCAAGTTGGGGCAGCCTCGCGAGGATGTCTTGGCAGCATTCAAAAATGAAGTACAAAGTTTCCAAAAGACACCGTTAAGCATTCACCCTACTGATGCCATGTTCAATTGTGGATTTCAGGTATTCTATGAAGGCGAGCAACCAACCGTAGAGTTTATTGAGCTGTCTAATGGTTGTGGTATAAAGCCTATCTATTGCGGTATTGATTTGCTTTCTGAGCCAGTAGAAAAAGTTCTAAAGGCGGTATATGAAGCTACTGGCTATAGCCTAACTTCAACCGATGATGGTTACTCGTATGAAATAGAAGCACTCGGTTTATCATTCTGGCGCAACGACAGCGAAAGCGAGCTCTTCGATACCGTTGGTTTAGGTGTTGTTGAGTAATTTATATAACAAGGCAATAAACGGGGCGCTTTTTCACTGCGGCAGATTTTAAAGTGTTGTCAATACAAGGGATTAAACAGCTTTGGGTAGCTTGGTAAGCGCCCGTTATTGCAACGTTATATGCCTAGAGGCAAGGGGGGATATGAAAACTTTAATCTACGTCTTAGGGTTAGCAGTATTCTCATATTTCACTGACTTTTCTTCTTCATCAGGCTTTGAAGGAATCTTTAGCCCCATTTTATCCTGCCTATTCCTAATTTTGTTGATTGGTAAAGTTACTTCTTCGTTTGGTGGTTCTGGTAGCTATACGGGGAGGAGCGATGGTTGCGGTGGTGGAGATGGCGGTTCAGGAGGGAGCGATGGTTGCGGTGGTGGAGATGGCGGAAGTTGTTAACCCCAGCATATAACGAAGTGCTTAAAGGGCGGACACAAAAAGCATGGCTGTGCTCGTACCTAGCAAATTTTAGCCAAACATTTTTTGCCGTATAGCAAGGCGCTAGTAGCCCTAAGAGTTGCTGTTGAGTTTGGTTAGAAAATATCTACCATTAGAGCCACTCAATTGCATCAAGCCTAACCACCCAATTGCATTTTGGTTTGCCACTTAAAAAATTTACGTGTTAGCAAGAAAAATCTGATAACTTTAAGGCCACTGTATGGCTAAAGCTGCCGTAATTAGAATTTCGAAATATGTCATTCAGTGCCAATAATAATTGTGAGCAGCCGATTTGGCTTATTTCATCACTTTGTTGACTTTTTCAACAAAAAAAGGAAATCTACGACGTACTAGTTATTAATTGAAATCATTGCAGTAAAGGGAAGTGGTGAAACTATACAACTATCAGAATGGTTAATAATAAAAAAGGAAATTAATGTATAAAAGTATTAAAGGAATCGCTGGGGTTATTTTTTTATTTTCATTTGCCGTTATGGGAAGCGAAACCCAATTAACGCTACTGGAAAAGGAAATTGATAGAATAGCAGAAGAATCTATTCCAGCTAATGGACCGGGTTGCTCTGTAGGTATTATTAAGAATCAACAGTTTTTATTTAAGAAAAGCTATGGTTTGGCAAACATCGAACATCAGGTTCCACTCAGTTCAATATCAGTATTTCGTATGGCATCTGTATCCAAACAATTCACCGGATTTGCGGTATTGTTATTAGCAGAAAAAGGGAAAATTAACCTTGATGATGGTATACGGAAACATCTTACTGATTTGAAAGACTATGGGGTAAAAGTAACTATCAACTCAATGTTAGGTCATGTTTCAGGGATGGCAGATTACGATACACTAAAATCGCTCTTACCCAAACCACTATTGTCCGCTGCTGGTGGTCCGTTCAGACTTGGTGATGAGGACTACCTGACCAAAGAAGAATACTACGATGTCATCAAATCGCTTCCTTTAGAGCATCAGCCTGATACTCAACAGGCCTATAGTAACTTCGCTTACTTTTTATTGTCGGAGTTAGTCGCTAAAGTCAGTGGTATGTCCATGCGGGAATACACTACAAAACACATCTTTGAACCGCTTGGAATGCACAACACTTTTTTCGCGGATGATATGCGAGAGATAGTACCTAACCGTGCCGAAGGATATAGAACATTCAAAGATAATGGATTAAAGCGTTACGAAACAAATATTTTTGTTGTGGGTGACGGTGGTCTTTATTCGACACTCGAAGATATGTTGATTTGGGATAATCACTTTTATACCCCGAAATTAGGTGATGCTCCGAACAAATTGATGGCTCAATTTAATACGCCAAATAGTCAACACTCCTACGAGAAAAATGGAATAACTTTTTATGCTAACGGGCAATATATAGAGCCTAATTATACGCTGCACAATGGTGGATGGATGGGCACAAGTACTAGTTATATTCGTAGGCCCAAGGAGCAAGTAGCCTTTGTTAGTATGTGTAATAGCTCCTCACTCGATGCAAATGTTTTTACTTACGAAATGCCGAAAATCCTAACTAAACTTAAAATATGGGATGTGACTGATCCTGCAATTTTTTAGTTTGATTTAAATTTTCAAAAGATAAATGCAGGCAGTCGCTTAGTATTACTTACTTTTAAAAATGACTGGCTGTAAGTCCACAATGTTGGAATAATAGCTATTATAGAAGCTAGTATTAACGATTTTTCTAAAAGCTGATGGTTAATCTAAATGATATTAGGTGGTAAAAGTCAATGTTATTTAGTAGTAATGAATGTTAATAACCGGAAAGCTCTAATGAGGTTAAGAATATGGCAGATGTAATTATTCATTTGGTGGTCAAATTAGATTTTTATACAAAAACGTATAAATGTTTTGATTGTTGTAGCTATGGTGGTTTTTATTGTAGCTGCCAAATATTTAACACCACACTAAACCACTATTAATGAGTTTGCTTTTTGGCTTGTAGGTATAATTATTTTACTGCCTTATGGTTTAACTTTTTTCATCCAGTTCTTAACTTATAAAATCTATAATAAGTTCAAAAATAAAGGTTCATTGGAGCTGGCTTTTAACAAGGCAATTATGCGTGGGACGTCGAAAGCTTGGCTGGCGCTCACTCTTCGCGAATTTTAGCCAAGCTTAATACGCCCATATTGCGGTGTTATAAGCCACAGGTAGATCATGCGTAACTTTCTAGTTTTGTTGTTATTGTTCAGCAGTGTTTCTTTTAGTAGTGAAGGTGAGTTTGAGAGGTGGACAGTAAAAGGCGAAAAATGTGTTTTTAAGCTTCAAGTGCCACCTAGCGTAAATTGGGACACAGAATCTGAGTTGCCCATTTCTTTTAAGGACGTAAGCGCTGTTTTCAAAAATTGGGCTAATGCTAACTTAAGCAATGGAGAAAAGGCACATGCTACAAGTTACAATCTTGCATCTGTCGCTCCTGAAGGCGCTTCACATAATTACTGGGTTTTTAAAGTTGGCTATGTTGTTTTTAATAGCGGTTTGCCCGTACAAGACTTTAATCGCAAGGTTGTAATTGACCTTTCGGGTAAAGTCATTTCGCCAGTATGTGGCTTATAGCAAATTAATTAAACAGTGGAAGCAAAACACAGGCTTGCGCTTATTTTTCACTTAGTTTAGCCTGCTATTTTCCGCCGTTTATTTGCGGCGTTATATGATTCAGATTATCGTCATATTAAGGAGAATGTATTGAGTAATGTAGAAACATGGACAATTGCCATTGGAATATTGGGTGTGATTGCGACACTAATATCAGCCTTCATAACCAAATATGGATTACCTATAAAAAGTTTAGGTAATAAACGACAATTTGAAGGTTTTGGTGAAGATATTGAGATATCAAAAGCGGATTTTCATAAACCTCTATTTTCGTATGATTTTCATGACGTGACAATATCTAAACTAGCTGGTGGTGTTAAAATTGAAACAAATTTAATTTGTACTAGCCCTGAACTAACAGTAAGAGGAAAGCTCACTGGTAAAGGAATTATGCTAGATGGATATGCCTTTATAATTTATCAAGTGAATACAAAAACAGAACATTGGAATGGTGTTATGCTTTTTCATGCTCCTTCATTAAGTAATATTAAAGGTTATTGGCTAAGTAAGCATCATGACTCTGAAAATGGCGGACCATTTGTAATAGGGAGCCTTGAACTTAAGGGTAAGTAATCACCTAACACATATGAACCGTCTGCGCTCAAGTAAGCATAGCGATTCTTTTTAGCTGCATTTTAAGCAGCTAATTTGTATCGGCAATTCCAAAATCTATTCAACTTCGCTATGTCGGTTTGATGGAAGATCAGGTGAGAAAATTCATGAGCAAAATATTGCAAGTATCCCTAAAGAACTAGATAAAATTGGTAGCTTTGATGTAGAAACGAATGCTATTGGTGTTAGGATATATGGCTACAATAAATAGACGTGTAACAAAACAATTAAGTACGCTCCTTTGAGTCGCTCGACTCTCTTTGTTCGCGGCTTATTGCGGCGTTAGGGTAAAAGGAAAGTATGGAAGCATCATTCGACGTAAGAGGCAAAGAGTTTAAAGTAGTCTTTTCAATGTTTGGTTCTGAAAAGTACTACTTTGATGGGGAACTACTTAAAAAACGATGGAATTTCAAATTTAATGATCGGTTAGTATTTGAGACCAACGAAGGAAAAGTTGAAATTGTTGTTTCGCTATCTCCAAAGGCTTGGTCAACTCAAGCTTTTTTGGATAATGAACTTGTTGTAGAAGAGCTTTTCCCTGAATTTAAGCAGAAGGTAGAAAATAGCAAACAAACTAAAGGTATGAGTAAATCCAGTATGTTCAAAATTGCTATTTTGTGGTGTGCTTTAACAGTAATGTTTTTACTTATATTTCAGTGGGCTAAGTAACCCTAACAAGGCAAATTAAAAGTGTGGACAAAAGAACAGTTGGCTTTGTTCGTTCCTCACAAATTATAGCCAACTGTTTTTTGCCGTTTATTTTCGGCGTTATGTTTCAGGGGACATTTGTGAAAAGGCGCTTTAGAACTCAGCTCGACTTTATTTCTATTGTAACCATATCCGCAACTTTGGGGTTTGGTGCAGGCTTGTTTGGTGCAGCTCTAGTTTTTCTATCAGCAATACAATCGGGCAAACTTGAACAAGGAATATTTGGTTTAATTGTTGCCCCTATTGGATCAGCAGTTGGTACAGCATTTTCAGCCATACTTGGCTTTCCTTTTTACTATTGGTATTCAAATAAGATACAAGGTCAAAAAATATCAGGTATTTTTCGCTGAAATAACAGAGAGTAACGAAACATAACAAATTAATTAAACAGTGGACCCAAAACAGCAGGCTTGCGCTTATTTTTCACTTAGTTTAGCCTGCTATTTTTTGCCGTTTATTTGCGGCATTATATGAAATTTTAGGTCTGAGTGTACTTACCAGTTGATGTTTATAAAAATATATTACGTTTTATAGGCGTTTTATTTATATGTGTAGGGGGAATTTTTGTTTTCTCAGCATTTGAAACATTATTCGACCCGAGTGTAGTCATAAATCTAAATGGAGTTGAAAGAAATGATGCTGAAGCAAAAATGTTCAGTTTAATGTTGCCTTTAGTTTTTATATTTGTAGGGTTAGCACTTTGTATTTCAAAAGGCGAAACTTTAACGAATATTCATAAAGATAGAGAGACCTTTTGGTCTATTTTTCACGGTAAATAGTTCATATAACAAGCCAAATCAGCGGGATACTAACGTGCAGGCTCCTGTCACTTCGTTCCGTATTTTAGCCTACGGGTGATTGCCCGCTTGGGGTGTTATATTGCAAGGGATTGTTCATGAGAAATATTCTAAATGCGACCAATCGAGATTTTAGAATTAATGTCCTTGGTTTTATGATCGTTGCTGTCGTTGCACTTTTTGTCCAATTGACTATTGGTGATGGCGACGTAAGCTTTTATGCATTACAAACTGGTGGCCCGTTAGTTTATTTTTATATTTCGGCAGGAGTTACGGTCACATATTATTCATTTCGCTATGGCCTGATACCAATTATCAGAACTGCTATTTTCGGCTTTTCTGGAACTTTTATTCTGTTTTTGGTCATGGGAGTGATTTATGCTGAACAGTCTCCTGATAGGTTTTCTGTTAACATTTTTCACTCATTAATATTTATAATGCTATTTGCAATATTAGGCACTATAAATGGCTACCTAGGAAGGTATATAAGCTTATTCAATGTGGCTGTATTTTTAGTTGCAATTGTCAGTGGTTCATTTAGTGAACCTTTTATTTGGGTTAGTATTTTGGATTTATTATCTATCAATAATGTTTATGCTCAATGGGCAATTGTAGTGACGTCAGCAATTTTAGGCTTGTCAAAAGATATTAATATCTGGGAGTTTTTGCAACATAACAAGGAAACCTAGCAAACCTAAAGGGACATATATGGACGCTCAAATTTGTTTATCGGTTTTAATCTTCTTACCGGGTTTTTAGGAATAAGAGCTGGGGCGACAACATAGCAGCAGTGACCAAGGCTAGTGATTATCCGATAAATCCATTAACAGCAGGGGCCAGCTTCATCAACAAAGTGAAGTATTACCTCAGTATATTTAAATTCAAAACGACGAACTAATTTGTAATGGCAATTTTAGAGGATGGTGCTCTGCCAAAGTGCATAGGTTGTGCACCTCGAAGGTCTTCAATATAGGCTACTTCAATGTATTTCTTATGTGTATCAAGCCTGACAAAAAGTATGTTATGTTTGTTTATACTGGCCTCTGCTGTTTAGTTATTTGACAAACTATTTATGGCTCTGGCTTTAAGCTAGCCCACGAAAATTCGGAGGCTAGCACCGAGTGAGAGTTATTATGTCTATATTATAGGGAGAAATTATGATTTATACGACAACGGAAACTGTACCGGGCAAGGAAATCGAAACTGTACTGGGTATTGTTAATGGAAATGTGGTTCAGTCTAAACATGTAGGTCGCGATATCATGGCTGGTTTAAAAGGCATTGTGGGTGGTGAGCTTAAAGGTTATACCGAGATGTTGACGGAAGCCCGAAACATAGCGGTAGAACGATTAATCAAAGATGCAGAAAAGTTAAATGCTGATGCAATAGTGGGAATTCGTTTTACAACTAGTTCAGTTACTGATGGTGCTTCAGAAATCCTAGTGTTTGGTACGGCTGTTAAACTGCGATCATAATAAAGTGTTTTAAGATGGATTCGCTACGCTAGGCATTTGTAGTTTGAATCAGCTTTAGTAGCTACGGCTCAATGGGTTAGGTCGGGTGGTCGCGTTGCTCACCACTTAACGCGGCGTTGGTATGATTAGTTAAAGATGAGTTTAGACTTTCAAGATATTTACCAAGAATTCATAAAATATCCTATAAAAGTAAGAATTGAGGGATGCCCTTACTACGAGCTAGAAAATGCAGATTAAAGTCTTCATTCTAAAGCTTTGGGTTTGTTGTCTTGAAATGATCTACAAATATTCTTCGCTAATTTTTGCCAAGCTTGATATGCCTCATATTTCGGCGTTAGCATTTAAATTGTACTGGTCAAACATGGAGTTAAAATTTGAAAGATTTTAATAATAATGGAAATATAAATGTCGAAGATGATTTTAACGTCAATGATAACTCTCAGAACGAGTTTAAGCTCTATATCCTAATGAAGAACTGCTAGCAGCTCGCCCATATAGGGTTGAAAATATAAAAATAGCCATCCATGTTATGTACGATTACCAAGGATTATTCGAAGGTGCTTTATTTAACAGGTCAGCTGTTGTTGAAATTGGTAAAAAAGTGATTGAAAAAACTACTGGTAAGTATATGGTTGGTAAAGATCCCGAACCTATGCATGGTCTAGATTACGTTCATAAATTATCTATTTCACATAAAAATGATGTTGTGTTTGAAAAGTGTTGCAATGATAGTAACTAGCCATTTTATAAGTTGCTAAATTAGGAAAGTGACTTCGCTCACGCTTTTTACAAAAACATACAAAAAGCCATGCCCTTGTAATTTCTTATTAGCAACGCGTTAGGCAAATAGATATCTACCTGTTATCCAAACAATATAATGAGAATAAAATGAATAAAAAACTAATTATCAATATATTTATAGTATTAACTTTATTATTTACATTATCAGCTAAAGCTGCACCAACAGCAGAACTGATTAAAAAATTTATATCGGCATCGGAAAACGCGAGACAGCCAAATTCGAATGAAGAAGCAATAGCCAAGTATCTAGCATTTTTTACGGATGATTTTACCGATCATCATCCTAAGTATGGTGTTTCATTTACTGGAAAGGGTAAACTTAAAAAAGGGATCATAAATAAAGGTGCTTCAATGGTGTCTGTGGTTGAGACTATAGATAATATAATCATAGGCACTGATACTGCTGTAGTAGTAGTGAATGAAGACTCAAAATACTATAAAAATAAAAAGCTTAAGCATTATAAGGGACGTACTATTCTCGTGTTGGAGTTCAATGAACAAGGATTAATAACGCAAATGAGAAGGTACATGGACTAATAATTAGCCTAACATATATGAACCATCTCCGGCCAAGTAAGCATAACGATTCTTTTTAGCTGCTTTTATATTTGTTCATCTTCGCGATGTCGTTAAGGGCCACTAGATATTCATCGGTTGACTGTGTCCTTAATGAAAACATCGCGCAGGGCGAATAAAGAAGATTAGTGCACAGACCATTTGTTCGAACTCATGCGCAGGGTTGTAAAAAAGCGTAAGCAGTGCGTGCTAAGCACGCACCGTGACACTAGGCTAATGGTGAATAGTTCGAATGTTACGGAGTGACTTTTACTGATTTTAGGCGTGTTAATCCGTTAACAATCATAGGCTTTATGACTAAATTCGACAGAGCTGAAATTGAAGCCATTACAAGCATTCCAATCAATGGAATAACCGCTCCAAACACTACGGAAGATGCTAAAACGTTCGCTAGAATACATTCAGCGCGATAGATTGGTATAAATAGTCCTGTGATCAGCACCGCTAACCCAAGATACATGGTTAAATCTGGTCTTCCTAGGGCCCAGGCTATTGACTGCAAAACTGTTACGCAAAACATGATAAGAAAACCCATTTTAACGTGTTTTGGTATTGCTGTATTTAGGCTCATATTTTCATTGTGTTGAAGTTTAATTCGTTTTATCACTGTATGCGCGGCGAACCAGGCTAGAGTAGGGAGTATCAGTAGGCCCCAATAGTTGGAAATACTTGGGTAATTAGAGTTATTTAGTAAGTTGTGACTTATAACTCCGCCATTAAAATGTTCCCAAGTAAGCGTTGCGGCTACAAAAGCTGCAACGAGTGCAACTAACCAGTACTGCTGCTTCTTAACATATTGAATATCCATATTGTTTCCTTAAATTTTATTGTTATGGTC
The DNA here is from genome assembly GCF_001854475.1 of Pseudoalteromonas byunsanensis. GTDB lineage: Bacteria > Pseudomonadota > Gammaproteobacteria > Enterobacterales > Alteromonadaceae > Pseudoalteromonas > Pseudoalteromonas byunsanensis. Next base: position 124,687 of record NZ_MNAN01000034.1, on the reverse strand, counting down.
GCTATAAGTTTACTGATATCAGCATAACTTGAGCCAAGTTTATAAATTCATATAAATCAGTGATATATTTTTTCATGGCGATAAAGTCAGCAAAATGATATTCGATAAAGCGGACAAATTGGTCAAAAAGGCTAAATAGTTGCGTATGTGATGGAAATAGAGAGTACCTAATAGCTTATGTGGGCTATTGTTTAACGCACCATATGTCTTAGAAGCGCTATGGTCGTTTAGCGAAATTTAATTGCCATAACTTGTCCCTAATATGGTATATTAATCAATGACTATAAATTGTTGTATCAGTGGTCTAGCGGTTATGGATAATCTAAATTTACCTTCAGGGTCTTCGAGTAAACTTTCAAATTTACGTAAAAATATAAAGTTGCGTTATGGGCAATTCTCAGCTTTTTGGCAGGCATTGAACTTAGCACAAAAGTTGTACCTTACTGCATTGGTTATATTACCATTTTGTTTAGATAATTTAATTTCAGTTATGGTAATGGCCCTTGCTGGTTTTGCTACCGATTTTTGGCCGCGACTTATAAAATTATGGGAGACTTTAGTAGGTAAAGCTCTCATCCTGTTATTTTATGCCGGTGTCACAAACTTTGCCGTGGCCAGTGCTGAATCGTTGGTCAATGAAGTATTGAAGGTTTCTGCTGGTAATTTAGCCTACACACTAAACCTGTCTATTTTGCTACATTTACCTATTTGGGTTTTAGCATGCACTATAATTGCTCTATTACTATTGCAGCTCATATTGCCTTTTTACATGCTGGTAATAATCATGCTTAAGCCTTTCAAACATACCGGAGTGAGTGTCGTTTCAAGGAAAAGCTACCCAGTAACGACAACTGTAATTCAACTATTTTTAATCAGTTTGATCTTCATAAAGTTAATCATGTGGATGGCAAATTCATCGGGTATTAGGCCAGAAATACATCTAGGTTTGGGAGACTCGCCGAATAGTTTTGGCCTGATTGTCGAAGACCCAGCTATAGGTGAATTACAAAGCGATGTATTACAGCTTTCGGAGTCTGTAGTATTACACCATTCTTTTGAAAAATTAGATTGGCGAGAGCATTTAAAAATTAATGCCTATATTCAAACAGTAAAACAACTTATCGCAGATTTTGCATTCCACTATGAAGGCAGTACTTATTCTCGCTGTGCCAAGTCTATTGATTCATCTGTTGTTGAGTTAAATGACTATGAAATTTTGGAAATAATACCAGATAGTACTCTGGAGAATGGGTACTCATTTACTGTCAAAAGGTGTACATCACCTGCATTCCCCGCGAGTTAGTTTGGCTTGAATTTGTGGTTATTTCTGTAGTTACTGGTCGATGCAGGTATACTAGAGTAATCACCAATTTTGATTGGAAAAGAGCAGGTTATACTGCTCAGCAAAGCTTTTAGAAGTCTCGTTTGTAAAGCGCTCTTCTTGGTTTTGATGTTTATTAGTTTTGAAGGAACATTTTAGAATGTTAAAAGTAGTATCACCCATTATTTTAAGTTTCGCTCTAAGTGCGTGTACAGCAACAACCAACCATGAACCTTATCAAAAAGAATTAGAACCTGAAGATAGAACTGAGTATGTCGGCCCTGAAGGCTTGCTACAGAGCCAAAAAGATCAAATGTATCTTATGAACAAAGAGCTCGCGGATAAGTGTCGAGATGGAAAGCTTGATTTAGCTGTAGCTCAATCTCAAGGTGATGAGCGAAAAATTGAAAAGCAACAAGAGATAATTGAACGTACCTGCACCTAGCAGGTATTACTCTATTGTATTAGCTGTAGCCGCTTATATTTGATCTTATAATTTTATCCTCTAGCTTACTAATAGCATTTACGGAGTGGTCAAAGCTTTTGTTTTTACTATTTATATTGGGTTTTCTATTTATAAAGTATAATGTGGCTAGTTATATTTTTAATATGGTTGAGATTATAAAGCCTATTAATGCTTAGTAAAAAGTATTTGCGTTAAAAAGGGTTTTAAGGTTATGGGCGGTGAAATTTTAGCTAGATTTTTATATTGTAATAATGTTTAAAGTAAAAAGGAAGTCGCTTTAATATGCCCTTTCTTATCTCTGATTGGGCCAAAAATATAACAAGCAGTTCTCCGTATAAAACGGCGCTAGGTACAAACCGGTAAAACTGATATTGAGTCAGTAATACCTTTGGTTTACTGACCCTTATGGTTTTTAGTTTTGAGCTAATTTAACTCTGATTTTGCTATTATCCACAGTTGAAAGGTGTAATTTTTCAATGGCTGTCTTTGCTTCGTTTTCGTTAGGCATTTCAACAAATGCGAAGCCTTTTGATTGGCTAGTTTTTTGGTCTAAAACTAGATTACACTTAGTTACTGTGCCGTGAGAAGAAAATAAAACACGAATTTCATGTTCAGATGTTGTACGCTCTAAATTGCGAACTAAAAGCTTCATAGTGGTTACCTAATATAAAATGCGAGCTAAGTGTGGCAGGTTACGGGTAACAAACCAAGTTATTGATCGCCTACCTTGAAAATTCTATCTAACAAGCGCTTACACCTAAAAGTCGTCACTTCATGTTTTTTGCTATTTTGCATTTATTTTTTGTTTGATTTTTTGGGGTTATAGCAAAGAAAAAAGCGCAAAATTTAGAACAATCGACGTGCTAATAAACTTACGGCTGTACTTTGAATGTCATTGCTGCCGATGGTGTTGAGCAATGTCCGATGGCGTGGCTTTGACCCACTTCGATATAAACGCAAATTTGATAACCCAAAGTGCCTAATTCAAAGTGCCATTCATCAACCTAGGAAATCGCAAAAAAAGCTTTAACGCGGTATGTTGACATAAGCGAAGCGCTATACAACATCCTGGCAAGTAAAAATGACCTTCAATGAGCGAAGGTGCGCTGCATCCATCGGTTGAACTCACAGCACATATGCGACGGGTAACAAGTCAAGACTTATTCAAACTGACTTGCCTTTGACGGACTGCTAGCAGTTTTTCATTTGGCAGGTACCAGTAAAAGATCACTATTAAACTCTTCTCTACCTAAGTTGCTTCATCACAAAGCGTAGTGCTAATTCAAAGCAATTACGGTTCTTGGTGAGCACTATGAATACATCAAAAATATTAATGCATGTACCAAATGGCTCTGGCTAGTGGGCTGGAGGGTCATATCTCTTGTCATCTGGCAACCATACGCCGGTGCCTGTGGCCGCCATTTGATTCATGCCGGTTTTTAGTACCTTGTTGCCGACACTTTGTGAGCTTTGCGGCTTGCTTACCAGATAGCCTTGGACGCAACGGATCCCCATACTTTTAACCAGTTCAAACTGTTCAAGCTCTTCAACGCCCTCAGCAATAACGCGTAAAGAAAGTTGATTACCTAGTTCACTGATAGAGCGCAGTATTTGCTGATACTTTGTGTTACACTTGGCTTGGTTTATAAAATGCTTATCAATTTTGAGTACATCAATTGGCAAATCGGCCAGTGTACTTAATGAACTAAACCCTGTACCAAAGTCATCAATGGCAATGGTTACGCCCATTTTTCTACATTCTTCAAGTTGTTTTATTATCTTGTTGCTGGCAGTAATGAGTGTTGACTCTGTGATCTCTAACATTAGTGACTGAGCGGGCAATTGTGTGCTTTGTAATGTTGCTTTAACCCATTGATGTACATCTCGGTGTTTGAGTTGCACGCCTGAAACGTTCACCGAAATTCGAACTTGTTTCATGCCTGCTTTGTACCACGAGTACATTTGTCTACAAGCAGTGGTTAAGATCCAATCGCCTAGTTCAAGGATAAGGTTAGTTTCCTCCGCAATGGGGATAAATTCATCGGGTGCTATCATGCCTTCCACTGGGTGGTGCCATCTAACTAATGCTTCAAAATAATCGATGGCGCAATCTTCTACGTGAACAATGGGTTGAAAAGACAAGTGAAAATTGTTTTCAGATATCGCCGTTCTGAGTTCTTCGAGCAGATAATGGTAACGACGCATCTTGTTACCCATTTCAGGGGAATATACTCGAAATATGCCTCGACCATCCGATTTTGCTCGATACATAGCTACGTCGGCCATTTGTAAAAGTGCATTCGGTCTAGCTGCACTTTCTGGGTAAATAGCAATGCCGATACTCGCACCAATTTTGATGAGCTTGTTACCTAGATGAAAATCACGTTCAATTTCATTGAGCACTGCTTGAGCGATGTCATTGCAAACATTGGGATGTTTTAAGTGAGGAATAAACAGAGAAAACTCATCACCGCCAAGCCTTGAAAGATTTCGCTCAAGGTTGAGTGTGGGTTCGATATCTTCAAGTTGATAGTGCTTGACGATGTCTTTTAAACGGTGTGCCACTTGGATGAGAATAGTGTCGCCAAAACTGTGACCAAACGCATCATTTACTTGTTTAAAACCGTCTAAATCAATGAATAGTAGCCCACAGCGCTCATTGGTTTGTGCGGCTGTTTTTAGCTTTTTCTCGATATGCTGCAAATAGGCGTGTCGGTCAATTAATAACGTGAGCTTGTCCTGGAATGCTAAGCAGGCGTTTTTTTGTTTTGAATCAGCCAGCGATGCTTTTGCTCGCTCGAGTAATGCGGCGATCCGTTTTTGGGGATCACCTTTACATTCTTTGTCCCGTGATGAGGGGGATATGGAATTGATCAGATTAATGGCTTGCTGTTCAATCATGCCCAAATCTTCGTCACGTTTTGATGATTTACGTCGCCACTTTGAAAGTAGCGTTAAGGCGAGTGCCATTAATATGAAATAACCAATTGCTTCTGTGCTGGTAAATGCCCTTTGAAGTACTAAACGTGTTTCGATGAGTGACGCAGAATTTACTGACTCTGCAATTTTTACATACTCTTTTTCGTTTGCGCTGACGAGTGGCAAATTATATAGCAAGATACGCAATGCAAAGTTTTCACTTGGCTGAACAAACTCAGTGTCGACTGTCTTGAGTTTTACATCAGTTTGATGATGCAAGTAGTGGAGCGCCTTGATGCACAGAAGATTAGTAACGTAACCGAGTACGAACAAACTAAGAGTACAAATGCAGAGCATTTTCAATATCTTACTCATTACTTAATTACGTCCATATAGCTGCTTTCTAAGCAAGGTAATGTATAAGTATTGTGCATAGAAAGGAAATGGACAACTTAAGGCTTTATGCTTTTTTGTTCAATTAGGTGCAAAAATGTAAATTATTTGTGGTGTTTTTCCGTAACTCATTGAGACTAGTATTAATTTTATTCACTTTACAGAAATAAGTGTACACCTTACCTTGACCTTTGAAATATTGGTGTGTGTTTTGCTCTATCTACTTTGAACCTTAAACACAGGCCAATTCGATATGTATTGCACAAAAAAGGTGCAAAAACATTTCAAAAATGCACTGTCATAAAGCGTAAACACTAATTTGGTTTACTCTTTGTATGACTACCACTGTTTCCGATTGTTAAGCAGTTGAAGGCACGGCACTGTGGCAAGGATAAAATTACCATCAGAATGGTTTATTTGGAGCCTGCTATGTTAACCAAACGCTTTTTTAAAACTAAAGATGAAGCTGAAGTCACCTTTGAATTTTCACACCCTCAAGCTAAGAAAGTAGAGCTCGTTGCTGAGTTTACTGATTGGCAGCCACTCGCAATGAAGTTTGTAAAAAAAGATGGGGCATTCAAATTAAAAAAGAGGCTGCCTGTTGATAAACAATATCATTTTAAATATCTAATAGATGGCACTAAGTGGGATAACGACCATCATGCGGATGCTTATGTGCCAAATAGTTTTGGTACAGAAAACAGCGTAGTTAATACCCAACGACTAGTGTAGCTGAACCTATGCAGGGGTTATCTCAGCTTTATTATTTGCATGGCATTGGCTATGACTACACGAAGTACACTGGTGAACATGTGGTATTTGATCAAGGTGTCAGGGCCGAGGCGTTACGTTGTTGTGGTATAGATACAGCGGATCCTGCTTTGATAGAACACCTTAACTTTGAGCTGGATATAGCCCCTTGGCAGCGTGTTGTAGAAGAAGTCTGTTTGATAGAACAGCGTGATATGCTGCTAAAACTAAAGCTGCCCGATCATCAGATAAATGGGCAAGCTAGCTTGAGGGTTGCGGCATTAAACTACGAGTATCAGTTTGACCTGACAAGTGGGGTGGTAGTCGGTGAATATCGACATGAAGGCGTTCGCTATGTTGAAGTCGCCTATCAGGTTGAGCCAATTATTACTGGATATTTTGACGCGCAATTGTCCTTACCTTTTGGTCAACTTGAGACGCAAATTTGGTCGGTTCCAACACAATGCTACAATCCTTTGTGCTCAGACGTAGTCGGCCTGTCAATACAGCTATACACTTTGCGCAGTGATAGAAACCTAGGAATAGGTGATTTTGGAGACTTGCAAGACTTGATTTCACATAGTGCAAAAGCACAGTGTGATTATATATTGCTGAACCCTTTACATCTGCTGTTTAGTGATCAGCATCACAGAGTCAGCCCCTATAGCCCTAATCACCGCAGCTTGCTCAATCCTTTATACATTGCCGTTGAATTGTGTGACGACTTTTTAAATAGCGACGAATTATCAGCGCTTTATCAGCAGTCGTTATCGCGATTAAAAGACCAAAAACAACAAACGTATATCGATTACTCTATCGTTAGTGAGCACAAATATGGCTTGCTTAGAGCACTCTATACGCATTTTGAACAAAATCAATCAGCGCAAAGGCTCGAACAGTTCACTGCCTTTCAAGAGGAGTTTGCAACTGCGCTTGAGGCTTTGGGTGCAGACGAGCAGGCAATTTACTGGCAGTGGTTGGCGTGGCAGCAATTAGAAGATTGCCAACACTTTGCGGTGCAAATGGGTATGCGCATAGGGCTTGTCAGTGATTTAGCTGTTGGGTGTGGGGATACGAGTCTTGAGTATCAGGCAAATAAAAGTCTATACGCACAAGGTGCCCATGTCGGCGCACCTCCAGACCCTTGGGCTGAAAATGGCCAAGACTGGGGACTTCCCGCGCTCAATCCGCAAAAAATTAAGCGCCATAGGTACGAGTTTTTTAAACAGTTACTGCGCAGCAATATGAGCGCTGTAGGTGGTCTTCGTATCGATCATGTGATGGCAATACGCCGTTTGTGGTGGTGTTTTGAGGTAGAAGACAAAAGACAAGGTTGTTATGTGTATTACCCGTTTGAACACTTAATGGCGCTGGTCAAAATAGAATCACAATTACAGCAAACCCTGATCATAGGTGAAGACCTTGGCGTGGTACCGTCTGAAATAAAAGCGGCAATGCAAGAAGCTAATATGCTAGGCAATGTGTTGTTTTACTTTGAAAAAGACCATGAAGGTGAGTTTGTTCCACAAAGCAAGTTGAGGCATCAAGCTCTGCTTATGGTGGCAAACCATGATGTACCGCCTTTTATCGGGTGGTGGCAAGGAGATGATTTATTACTACGCGTTGAGTACAAATTACTGGAAGCAAACCAACTTGAAAATGAGCAGCATAAGCGTGAAAACGAAAAGCGTAAATTGTTAAGTTGGTTATTTGATGCTGGCGTATCTCATCTTGATGTGCACAGTGATGCGGTGACCATATATGAGAGCTTGATGTTATCGCTGTCACGCTCTCGGGCTCAAATGCTGTGTTTGCAGTTAGATGATCTGGATGAACAAACGCTGCCAGTAAACATTCCTGGAACCTATTTAGAGTACCCTAATTGGCGGCGCAGGCTATCGAGTAATGTAAGTGAAATATTCAAACTCAAAGGCGATTTTATTACCACCTTAACACAAAGCAGGAAAGGAATATGAACAGTGTAGTATCAACAACTAAGCCCATAAGAGACTATTCAATGCAGCTAAGTGCATTACAAAGTGGCTGCTTTTCAGATCCCTTTTCGTTCTTAGGCCTTCATGCCGTGTCCGAACAAGAGCATGAGCTAAGGGTTTACTTACCGGGCGCGACGTCGGTCAGTATTAGTTTTAATGGCAAAGAGCATGCTTTAAAACGATATTTAGATAGTGACCTGTATCTGTTGACGACGACAAAATCTAGTCTTTCTCACCAAGACAAACTGTGTGTTTTTTACGGTAAATCTAAACAGATTAAGCACGATGTTTACCGCTTTGGTAGTCAATTAGATGAGGCTACACTTTATCTGTTCAATGAGGGTACGTTGGAGCATGCTTACCAACATTTGGGCGCGCATTTTGTAACACATGAAGGGGTGAAAGGTGTGCGTTTTGCGGTGTGGGCACCCAATGCTAAAAGCATCTCGGTAATTGGCGATTTCAACTGTTGGCAGCGTTGTGAGCACTTTATGAGATTGCATCCTGCAAGTGGAGTGTGGGAAATCTTTATACCCGAATTACAGGCCGATCAATGCTACAAATACAGCATTGTCGATCATTACGGTAATGTACAAGACAAAGCAGATCCATTTGCGTTCAAAATGCAGCAAGCGCCCGGTACAGCTTCGGTATTACAGCCCCTCGTTAAGCGCAAACCTATTATGCAGGAGCAGCAAGTTTCGCGTGCCAAACGAAATCATATTAGTGCGCCTGTGAGTATTTATGAGGTGCACTTGGGGTCATGGAAGCGCCGCCCTGAGGAACAGAATCGTTACCTGACTTATCGAGAATTAGCGGACGACCTTATACCATATGTCAGCGAAATGGGCTTTACACATATCCAACTTATGCCTATTAGCGAATACCCGTTTGATGGCTCGTGGGGATATCAGCCAGTCGGTTTATTTGCGCCCACAAGCCGCTTTGGTAGCTTTGAAGATTTCGTTTATTTTATAGAGTGCTGTCATGATGCGAACCTTGGCATATTGATAGACTGGGTACCCGGTCATTTCCCATCAGACCCTCATGGCCTACACAAATTCGATGGTACGCATTTATTTGAACATGCGGACTCACGGCAAGGATTTCACCCAGATTGGAATACCTACATTTATAACTATGACCGCCCTGAAGTGAAAAGCTTCTTGCTCGCCAATGCCATGTATTGGCTAGATGAGTTCAAAATTGATGGGCTGCGGGTTGATGCCGTCGCCTCTATGCTTTATCTGGATTACAGTCGAAAAGATGGTGAATGGATTGCTAATAAGTTTGGTGGTCGTGAGAATTTAGGCGCAATTGACTGTTTGCAGCAAGTAAACAAGCGTTGTTATGGCAAAGATCAGAGCATCATGATGGTAGCGGAAGAATCAACAGCGTGGCCAGGTGTGACCAATAGTGTTGATAACAATGGACTAGGATTTGGTTTTAAATGGAACATGGGCTGGATGAACGACAGTTTAGCTTACATGAGCCGAGATCCGATTTATCGTCAGCACCACCATCATGAAATGACATTTTCGATGGCCTATGCTTATTCTGAAAACTATATTCTGCCATTAAGTCATGACGAAGTAGTACATGGTAAAGGTTCATTGCTTAGTAAAATGCCGGGCGATGATTGGCAACAATTTGCAAATTTGCGTGCCTATTTCGCGTTTATGTATGCGCATCCAGGTAAAAAGCTGTTGTTTATGGGCAGTGAGTTAGCACCGAGAAGTGAGTGGGATCACAACCAGAGTTTGGATTGGAATTTATTGTCCCACGGATCACATGCTGGCATTCAAAAAACCGTTAAAAAGCTCAATGAGATTTATACCACTACGCCTGCGTTATATGAATGTGACAACACCCCAGCAGGGTTTCAGTGGATAGACTGTGATAATGCCGCTCAAAGCCTATTTAGCTTTGCTCGCTTTGGTAAAAAGAATACAGAGCTATTGGTAGTCATTTGCCACCTAACCCCACAAGTTTTCCATCAATATCGTATCGGTGTGCCCAGAGCGGGTGTGTACGAAGTGGTGTTAAATACAGATGATAAAGCCTTATTTGGTTCAGGTGTTGATGTGGTTGGTGGTAAACAAAACCTGGTTCAAACTGTGGCTCAAACAGCCCATGGTTTTGAACAAAGTATTGAAATAAGTATTCCAGCTTTAGCAACTGTGTATTTGCGTTGGATAACCGGGTAAGCCATGTTGCATTCGAGACGGGGCAGCTGTCGCCCGCTTGGCAGTACATTGGTTGATGAAGGTGTAAATTTTGCGGTCTATGCGCCACAAGCTAAATCGCTGAGTTTGTGTTTATTTGATAACAGCGGTCATTCTGAAGTAGCACGTATTAATATGTATCTTCATGAAGGGGGAGTATGGAGTGTATTTGTCTCCCCTCTCAGCGCTGGATGCTTATATGGCTACCGAGCTGATGGTGATTACCATCCGCAAAAAGGTAAGTTGTTTAATGTTAATAAGTTATTGTTGGACCCCTATGCAAAAGACCTACATGGAGAGTTCACCTGGAGTGAAAGACATTTTTGCCATATGCCAGTTGGCACACTGAGTCATTTAGACAATGCGATAGATATGCCTAAATCCAAAGTGGTTGATGTGCCCAAGTATGAAGGCAATAAACCTAAAGTTCCATGGTCTAGAACGGTGATTTACGAATGCCATGTAAAAGGTGTTACATTCAGACATCCTGAAATACCAGAGTCAGAAAGGGGGAAGTTTTCAGCATTGGCGGACCCTTCTTTTATTAGTCACTTACAATTTCTTGGCGTGACGACCCTAGAGTTATTACCCGTACATGCTTTTGTGAGTGAACAGTTTCTTACCACCAAAGGACTGACTAACTATTGGGGCTATAACACGTTAAATTATTTTACTCCCCACAAGGCTTACCTAAAAGATGGTGATGTTAGAGAGTTTCAAGAGACTGTAACGCGTCTACACGAAGCAGGGATTGAAGTCATTTTGGATGTGGTCTACAACCACACTGCTGAGGCAGGGGTAGATGGACCCGTACTGTCGTTTAAGGGGCTGAATAATCAAGGGTACTATCGCAGTGTTGCCCAGCACCCAGATGTTTATATAAACGACACAGGCTGCGGTAATACCTTAAATATTGATGACCCCCATACGTTGCAACTGGTACTGGATAGTTTACGGTACTGGGTTGAAGTGATGGGTGTTGATGGTTTTAGATTTGACTTGGCTTCTATTTTGGCCAGAAATGCAGACGGCTTCAATCGCTGCCACACCTTTTTACAAGCTGTGCTTCAAGACCCTGTGCTACAAGATGTTAAGTTAATTGCTGAACCATGGGACATTGGTCCAGGTGGTTATCAGCTGGGTGCTTTTCCTGTTCCGTGGCGCGAGTGGAACGATAAATATAGAGATACGTTAAGGCGCTTTTGGCGGGGTGATCAAGGAGTATTGCCTGAGCTTGCTAAGCGCGTACATGGTTCTCATGATTTATTTGAGCATAACCTGCGTGGGCCGCTTAGCTCGGTTAACTTTGTTACTAGCCACGACGGCTTTACCTTGGCTGATTGGGTTAGTTATGAATACAAGCATAATGAGGCTAACGGTGAGCAAAATCGCGATGGACACAGCGCTAATCATTCGATGAATTGTGGGCAAGAAGGATTTTCAACCGACCCAAAAATCACCTCACTTCGTCTGCAAATGCAGAAAAACGCGTTATTGACGCTATTTATATCAAAGGGAGTACCTATGATTGCGTCCGGCAGTGAGTTTGGACACTCTCAAGGTGGTAACAATAATGCGTATTGCCAAGACAACCGCAGTAATTGGCTGGCGTGGAAATCATCTCAATTTAACCACAGTTTGACGTTCTTTATTAAAGAGCTGGTTGCATTGCGTAGACAATTTAGCGCGTTTTCTCACCCTTTTTATATACATGCCAACGACAGTCGTTTTTCCGTGCGTTGGTTAAATGAGTTGGGTGAAGCCATGAACCCAGAGCAATGGCATGAGGCGCAAAGACGTTGGCTGGTGTACACATTGCTTGATAAACAGCAGCAGCAGGCATTGTTAATTATTCTCAATGCCAGTACTGATCTTTTAAATTTATCCTTGCCAGAGCCGCCGTTTAGTCAGCACTGGCAGTTGGCTATTTCTAGTTGTAAAGCGGATAAAACCGTCACAAATTCAGTTGCAATTTCCCCCCAATCCAGTTGGGTTTTTACATCAGTAAAAGAAGGAATCACACATGGCTAAAAAAAGCGCTAACGTGTGCGTAGTGAAACATTGGCAAGATGCACCAAAACTTGATGAAAGCACTTTAAATGACGACTTAATGCGTCATTTCTATTACACCTTGGGTAGGGATAAAGTGGGCGAGTCTCAACTTTATTTATATCACGCGTTAGCGCTGACTATACGAGATCGTCTGGTCGCGAGGTGCCGAGCAACAAATCAGTATTTGAAAGAAAAGAAAACCCGCAAAGCAGCTTACCTCTCTTTGGAGTTTTTGATGGGGCGGGCGCTTGGCAACGCGGTGTTAAATTTGGATCTACAGCAGGGAACACAACAAGCACTCCAACAATATTGTACCGAGCTTGAACGAGTAGGCGAAGCTGAGCATGACGCAGGTTTGGGTAACGGTGGCTTAGGTCGGTTGGCTGCGTGTTTCTTGGATAGTTGCGCTAGTTTGGCGTTGCCAGTTGTGGGATATGGTATTCGTTATGAATACGGCATGTTTAACCAATCCATTGAACAGGGTCATCAGGTTGAACAGCCAGACAACTGGTTACGGGAAGGTCATCCTTGGGAGTTAAGCGCACCAGAGCAGGCACAAAGAGTTAAATTTTTTGGTCATGTTGAAACGTTCCGTGACCGCAGCGGACGTGAACACAGACAATGGGTTGAGACTCACGATGTGCTCGCGGTGCCCTATGATGTTCCAATTCCAGGTTACCAAAATGGTGTGGTAAACACATTGCGCTTGTGGAAGTCAGAGGCAACAGACGAATTCGATTTATCTGAATTTAACGCGGGTAGTTACTCTGAAGCGGTCGCCAGAAAAAACCTTGCTGAGCAGATTACTATGGTGCTTTATCCAAACGACACCAGTGAAAATGGTAAAGAGCTACGTTTACGTCAGCAATACTTTCTTTGCAGTGCCAGCTTACAAGATATTTTACTTCAGTGGGTAGAGCGATACGGTGCTAATTTCAATGATTTTGCTCAGTATCAAGTGTTTCAACTAAACGATACTCACCCAAGTATTGCGGTGGCCGAATTAATGCGCTTGTTTGTTGATGTGTATGAATTAGATTGGGATGCTGCTTGGCAGATCACTACAAAAACCATGGCTTACACTAACCATACTTTACTGCCTGAAGCGTTGGAAAAGTGGTCAGTGCCATTGTTCCAAAAGCTACTGCCAAGGCTGTTAGAAATAATTTATGAGATCAATGCGCGATTCCTTGCACAAGTTGCACTGCATTGGCCTGGTGACGTGAGCAAGCAGCGAGAACTATCTTTGATAGAAGAAGGTGATGTACCGCAGATCCGGATGGCATACCTGGCAATTGTGGGCAGTTACTCGGTCAACGGCGTCGCGGCTTTGCATACCGAACTACTTAAATCTGGTTTATTTAAAACGTTCTATGAATTATGGCCTGAGAAGTTTAATAACAAGACAAATGGAGTTACTCCTAGGCGCTGGCTTGCACATTGTAACCCTAAACTAAGCGAACTTATCAGCTCAAAAATTGGTACACAATGGGTCGCGGATTTTGGTCAAATAGAAAAGCTACGTCGTTATTACGACGACGCTGAGTTTCATCAGCAATGGCAAGATGTCAAAAAGGCAAACAAACAGCATTTATGTGAATTGGTCAAACAGCGTTGTGGCGTGGAGTTTGATGCAAACATGATGTTTGATGTTCAGGTGAAACGGATCCACGAGTATAAACGCCAGTTATTGAATGTGCTGCATATTATCCATCTTTATGACCGTATACTCAAAGGTGATGTGGAAGGTATGGCTGCGCGCTGTATACTCATCGGTGGTAAAGCTGCGCCAGGTTATTACATGGCGAAAAAGATCATTAAGTTAATTAATAACGTCGCCAATGTGATTAACAGTGATGAAAAAGCAAAGCCTTATTTAAGAGTGGCGTTTTTCCCAAATTACAACGTGACCGCCATGGAGGCGATTTGTCCTGCTACCGATCTATCTGAACAGATCTCAACAGCCGGTAAAGAAGCGTCTGGAACTGGCAACATGAAGTTCATGATGAATGGTGCAATTACAATCGGCACACTCGATGGTGCCAACATTGAAATTCGAGACAATGTTGGTGCAGACAATTTCTTCTTATTTGGCGCCCATGCGGATCAGACTGATGCCATTCGCAGTCACTACAATCCTGATCATCTTATCGCCCAAGACCCGAATTTAAACGCTGTGATGAACTTGCTGCAAAGTGGCCATTTCAATTTACTAGAGCCTAATATTTTTGACGACATCATTGAGGCAATTAGGAGCCCCAATGATCAATGGCTAGTTGCACACGACTTTGCAAGTTATGTCGAAGCGCAGCAAAAGGCCTCTGATACCTATCTAGATCCGTCAACATGGACGAGGATCAGCATATTAAATACTGCGGCCAGTGGAAGTTTTTCCAGTGACCGAACCATTCAACAATATTGCGATGAGATTTGGCGTTTGTCGCCAATGCAATAGACCACCTCACAAGGATATTTGGAGAAAGTTATGCCCAGTTACGCAAACCGCTACATAAGTAGCTTAACCAGAGAAACTTACGCTTTAATTTTGGCAGGTGGTCGAGGGTCTCGTTTACATGAATTAACCAATTGGCGTGCAAAGCCGGCAGTATATTTTGGTGGTAAACACAGGATCATCGATTTTCCTTTATCAAACTGCATCAACTCGGGGATCAGAAGAGTGGGGATTGCCACTCAGTATAAGTCCCATTCACTGATCCGCCACGTAAACCGCGCGTGGGGCCACTTTAAAAAAGAGCTAGGCGAATCAGTAGAAATACTGCCTGCATCTCAACGATATGGTGATGAATGGTACTGTGGAACAGCAGACGCGGTGTTCCAAAATATGGATATTATTCGTCATGAACTACCCAAATATGTGATGATTTTATCAGGCGACCACGTTTATCGTATGGATTACGGCGCATTGTTAGCTAAGCATGTCGAAACAGGGGCGGATATGACCGTATGCTGTATCGAAGTTCCATGTGAAGAAGCTGCAAATACATTTGGGGTTATGACGGTAGATGGTGATAAGCGCGTACGCCGTTTTGATGAAAAACCAGCACAACCTACATCAATTCCGGGTAAAGACGGAGTGTGTTTAGCGTCAATGGGTAACTATGTGTTCAATACTGAGTTTTTGTTTGAACAACTAAAGCAAGACGCCGAACGAGAAGGCTCTGGTAGAGATTTTGGTCATGATATTATTCCAGCCATTATTGAAGAACATAATGTGTTTGCGTTTCCATTTCGTGATCCTAGCCATGAAGGTCAACCATATTGGCGTGATGTAGGAACGTTAGATTCATTTTGGGAAGCTAATATGGAACTAGTGTCACCTGAACCACAACTGGATTTATACGATCCGAGCTGGCCGATTTGGACCTATCAGGAGCAGTTACCACCTGCTAAGTTTATCTTTGACGATGATGAACGTCGGGGTATGGCAGTAGACTCTACCGTTTCTGGAGGGTGTATTATCTCGGGGTCATCGGTGAAAAAATCACTATTGTTTTCAAATGTGCATCTGCACTCTTACTGTAAAATAGAAGGGTCAGTTGTATTACCAGGGGTTGTGATTGAGCGTAATTGTAATATCAGAAATGCCATTATAGACAGAGGGTGTCACCTTCCGCAGGGACTAGAAATTGGTTTTGACCCAGACTTAGATAGAGAAAATGGTTTTAGGGTTACGAATAAAGGTATAGTGTTGGTCACTAGGGAAATGTTGCTTGCGTATAATCAAAATCAACAAAAAGACAAACAAAAACTCCAAACTGCATAATAAGGCGTAGCATGCGGGTATTAATGGTTGCAGCTGAGAATGATCGGCTGCCAAATTGTAAAGTTGGGGGCGTTGCGGATGTTATCCGTGATATCCCTTATGCTTTGAGTAATCAAGGCGTTGAAGTCAATGTGGTGGTGCCTGACTATGGTCAAAGCCAGTTAAATAGAACCTTTGTTGCAGATATCGCCGTGCCTTTTCGGCAGCACTTGGAAACAGCAACATTGTGGCAGGTTGAGCAGCAAAATGGGGTAACACAATATGTGATTTCTCATTCTCTGTTCTCTCAACACCATGGTGAAATTTACTGTAATGATGAAGGGCACCGGCCTTTTGCAACAGACGCGACTAAATTTGCATTCTTTTGTGCCGCTGTGAGTGAAGCGATAGAGCACAAGATGTTTGCACATTTAGACGTACTTCACCTTCATGACTGGCACGCTGCTTGTGTAGCGGTACTACAAAAATTCAGTCCAAGATTTGTGTATTTAAAACAACTGAGAACTGTTTATACGGTCCATAACCTAGCATTACAAGGGATCCGACCATTTAATCATGACGAGTCTAGTTTGGAAGCTTGGTTCCCAACATTAAGCTATGATGGCCAAATGTTGTGTGACCATCAGCATCCTCATTGCTTTAACCCAATGAGAAGCGCGATAGCGCTCGCAGATAAAGTACATGTGGTGTCACCCACATACAGCGAAGAAGTATTGCACACCAGTGAGCCTGACAGAGGATTTTTTGGCGGTGAAGGACTTGAGCATGACATGCAAATAGCCAAGCGCCATGGCAAGCTAGCGGGCATACTAAATGGCTGTGAGTATCCCACTTTGAGCATCGAAGACATATCTTTATCTGATTATTTAGTTTTAGTTGAATCTGAACTTTTAAAGTGGATGAGTAAACTAGCTGTAGTTCAATCGAGTCACTATATAGCTCATCAGCGGTTGCGTAAATGGTTGACATCTTCATGGCAGGGGCCGCTTATCACCAGTGTTGGACGTTTGACTGATCAGAAAGCGCTATTGCTGCGCCAACCATTTGCGAATGCTTTGGTACTCGATGAACTAGCCAAAGAAGCGGAAAAAAAGGGCGGGCGTATCATCATACTGGGCTCTGGTGATAAGTACCTTGAAAGCTTGTTTACTCAGGCAATGGCGCGAAACGATAACTTACTTTATTTGAGTGGTTATGGGCAGCATATTGGCGACATGCTCTACCATTTAGGTGATTTGTTCCTGATGCCCAGCTCTTTTGAGCCATGTGGGATCAGTCAAATGCTTGCTATGAGAGCAGGGCAGCCGTGTCTTGTCCATCAGGTAGGTGGTTTGGCGGATACAGTTAAAGATCTTGAGAATGGGTTTTCGTTCACAGGTGAAGACTTGTCTGGACAGGTGTCGCAACTACTTGAAAAATTTAACTTTGCGATTAGTATGTACGCTGATGATCCAAAGCGCTACCAGCAATTGGCTAGTAACGCAGCGGCGGCACGTTATACTTGGTTGCAAGCTGCAAATGAGTATATTGACCACCTTTATCAGTAGCTGCTGAGACACTTTTGGCAATTACTTCAACTAGAGCAGACCTCGTGTCTGCTTTTTTAATGTACAAGTGCTATAGTTATCAAGCTAAATTTCTCAAGTATTAATAGCTTAGTTCTATATTAATTATAACTATTTAGGGTTAGAATCGAATTTTTGGTAGATAATAAAGTGCTACATTGGAAGTGGCTACACTGAGGAGTCAACATTTGAAGGTTTTTGTTGCTCGACAAGCTATTTTCAACCGCCGTAAGCAGGTGGTGGCTTACGAGTTGTTATTTCGTGACGGGACAAGCAATAGTTTTCCAAACATTGCTGACGATGCCGCGACTGCAAAGCTCATCATGGACAACCAATTAAACTTGGGTACTCGCTATTTAACCTCTGGAAAGAAAGCTCTCATTAATATCGGCCCTGATTCATTAAATCAGGAGCTGGCGCACTTTTTACCGTGTCAGGATGTGATTTTAGAATTGCTAGAAACGGTGTCCCCTACCTCTGAGAACTATGAGAAGGTAAAAGGTCTATTCCATCAGAATTATCGTTTGGCATTAGATGATTTTGAATACACTAAACAGTGGGAGCCATTTTTAAAACTCATCCGCTTGATCAAGTTTGACATACAACAAAACTCTTTAGAGCAAATAGAAGAGTTAGTCTGTGAGTTCAGGCAGAGAAAAAATATGAAGCTACTGGCTGAAAAAGTGGAAACAGAAGCTGAATTTGAACAAGCCAAGGAAATGGGGTTTCATTTCTTTCAAGGGTATTTCTTCGCAAAGCCTCGAGTTATTCAACAAAACGATATTGAAATTAATCATGCCATTGTATTGCTCATCTATGCTGAAGTGTTAAAGCCACATATGAATATCGACAAAATAGCCCGCTTTTTTGCGCAAGACACGGCGTTGGCATATAAGTTGTTACGTTTGATCAATTCGGGTGTTTTTCCACTAAAAAAGCGCATTGAGTCGTTAAAACAAGCATTGGTGTACTTAGGTGATGAAAGGGTGAAAAAGTTTGTAGGGCTTATTATGACTGCGCATATTGCAGAGGGAAAGCCAACTGAACTAACGCGTTTGAGCATTGTGCGCTCGCGCTTTTGTGAACTGATAGCCAAGAGCCTAAACCCAACTATTAGGAGTATGAGCTTTCTTACCGGGTTGTTTTCATTATTAGATGCGATTTTAGACCGCCCGATGGATCAGGTAGTGTCACGTCTTCCTTTTCCAGAAGAGTTGCAAGATGCCCTAATGGGAAAACATAATTTATTGTATTACATACTTAATGTTGTTAAAGCCTATGAAAGTGGAAGCTGGTGGCAACTACAAGAAGCGTGTAGTTTGCTTAATATCAATGATCAACGCCTACCAGAGTTCCATGCAGATGCTATACGTTGGGCTGATATGTACAACGAAACTTTGTACTAGTTATGAGAATAATTCAGCTAGATAGACTGCGAGGGATAGCAGTCTTGGGGTTGCTATTTCTCAACGTCTATTACTTTGCATTGTTTGAAACGGGTTATGTTGGTCTATCACAGCCACATGTTGGTGATAAGATCATTGAATACCTTAATCTATTGTTGCTAGATGGTCGGTTTCGCTCACTATTTTGTATGTTGTTTGGCGCCGCACTGGTTTTACAATATGACAAGCGTAATGATGTAGCAGCTCTAAAGCCGAGACTTAAGTGTCTTATTATATTTGGAATATTACACGGCTTTTTGCTTTGGCCTGGAGATATATTGCTCAGTTATGGCCTCGCTGGAATACTGGCACTTGGCTATTTACGCAAAAGCCAAGCAACCTTGCTATTTCACGGCTTTGTGATGGTGTTAGCAACTAGTTCTTTACTTGCCTTGTTTATGTTCTTTGGGGATGCTGAGACGATTCATCGAGACAGCGCTACCTTTCATAGTATACTTCTTCGTGCGCCAACGAAGCTAACTGATCTTATCATTCATAATGCTTCAATGTTTGTCATTATGATTATGATGTTACCTGTTCTAACCGTTTGGAACGCATTAGGTGTGATGCTGATAGGCATGTACTGCTATCGAGAGCAGGTGTTTAGTCGCGGTTTAGAAAAACCGTTATTATTTAGGGTGGCTGTGGCTGTGTGTTTTATGTCACTGGCAAGTGCAATGTTGTTATACTTTGAACCGGCACAATTGTCAGCGCTAAACGACGGACTCGTGTGGACTAACGCGGTGTTAGGCGCTTTACTCATTACCCATTTCAATACTTGGATATCACCCACTTCATGGTTGAGTCACAGGTTAAGTGCCGTTGGCAAGCTTGCACTAACATGTTATTTGTTACAATCCATAATACTGGTTACGTTTTTTGTGTGGATTGCACCGCAAGCAAGGGTTACGTTCAACCGTATCGACTATTTGCAAATAGCTTTGGTTGGAATGTGTTTACAACTGATTTTTGCACCTTTGTATTTAAAATATTTTAAACAAGGCCCGTTTGAGTGGATCCTTAGACGGTGCTCCCATCGTGAGCCAAAAAAGATAGAAGAGCGCTAATTTTGCTTCAGAAAATTAAGCATTTTGTGTGTCGATCGTTTAAAATGCGCTTTTTACTATGTCTATAAGGGTTATCGGTGACGCAACTAACACGGCTAAATAAATATATCAGCGAAACTGGGTTTTGTTCGCGTCGTGAGGCTGACAAGCTCATAGAAACAGGCCGAGTTAAGGTGAATGGTAATTTGCCTGAAATGGGCCTAAAGGTCAGTGATAAAGACGTTGTTCAAATTGACAATAAGCCACTCAAAGCAAAACCCAAAAGAGTGTATCTCGCTTATAACAAACCAGTTGGTGTTACCTGCACGACCGAACGCAAGATCAAGAGCAATATTGTCAGTGCCATTAATTATCCAGAACGTATTTTTCCAATAGGTCGTTTGGATAGACCCTCAGAAGGGCTAATCTTTTTGACCAATGAAGGTGATATTGTAAATAAGATCCTGCGTGCTGGAAATAATCATGAAAAAGAGTATGTGGTAGGCGTCGATAAGCCAATTAATAAACGTTTTATTGAGCGTATGGCGGGCGGTTTACCAATTTTGGATACTGTCACTAAAAAGTGTTTTGTTGAACAAACCGGTGAGAAAACCTTTACGATTATTTT
Organism: Pseudoalteromonas byunsanensis; assembly: GCF_001854475.1. GTDB lineage: Bacteria > Pseudomonadota > Gammaproteobacteria > Enterobacterales > Alteromonadaceae > Pseudoalteromonas > Pseudoalteromonas byunsanensis. The sequence goes on along the minus strand of NZ_MNAN01000034.1, from coordinate 104,099 downwards.
GACTCAAGGCCTAAATAGGCAGATACGTCGCATGTGCGAATACTTGGGCTATGAAGTGACGACCTTAAAGCGCGTACGCATCATGAATGTAAATCTAAACGGTTTAAGACCCGGGCAATGGCGACATCTGTCTGACGCTGAAATGCGAGCTATCAATGATTCAATTTCGGATTCAGCAAAAACAGAAGAAGGTTCGATTGACCCAAATAAGCGCTTAGATAGTAGCTCAAAAGTACGTAAAGCACCGAGCTCTAATAAATCGTTTACAGCAAAAGTTCAACCACAGCGCAATGACACGAAACCCGTGCGAAGTCACTCTTCAAAAGAAAAGCGAAAATCGGGAACACTATCACTCAAGAAACGTTAGTAGGAATTACTGTGAGGCAGGAACTGATCCACATTGCTTTAGTTGTTCGCGATTATGATGAAGCGATTGATTTTTATGTTAATAAGCTTAATTTTGAACTATTGGAAGATAGTTATCAAAGTGAGCAAAATAAGCGTTGGGTCGTGATTGCTCCACCGGGTTCTAAAGGTGCGACGATTTTACTGGCAAAAGCGACAACTGCGCAGCAAGAGGAATGTATCGGTAAGCAAACAGGGGGACGAGTATTTTTGTTTCTATGTACTGATGACTTTTGGCGAGATCATGAAAACATGCTCAAGCAGGGTATCGAATTTGTCAGACCCCCAAGTGAGCAGGATTATGGTACGGTAGCAGTATTCCAAGATTTATATGGTAATTTATGGGATTTATTGCAACTGAAGCCAGAGCATAGTGTCGCTTCACGATTTTTAGACTAAGATATTTGCCCTTAAATTTGCCAGTTTTTTAAGGCTTAATTTAAGACTACACTGAGTTTTTAACACTCATCATAGAGGACCGAATAAGATGATAGAACAAGGACAAGCATTACCAAGTGCAACACTAAGTGAACTAACTACAGATGGTATGGTAAACCATGACATTCAAGAGCTTTTTGCCAATAAGAAGGTCGTATTATTTGCTGTACCTGGCGCATTTACGCCAACTTGCTCAGCTTCTCACCTTCCTGGCTTTGTCGCTTTAGCTGATAAGATCAAGGCCAAAGGCGTTGATATGATAGCCTGTGTATCTGTGAATGATGCATTTGTTATGAAAGCGTGGGGTGAGGCACAAAATGCTGAAGAAATTCGCATGTTAGCCGATGGGGATGCAAGCTTTACTAAGTCATTAGGACTTGATATGGACACTCAAAATTTTGGCGGTGTTCGTTCTACTCGCTATGCTATGATTATAGATAATGGTGTTGTCACCCAGCTAAATGTTGAAGCACCAAAGCAGTTTGAAGTCAGTAAAGCTGAAGCCATTTTAGAAAGTCTGTAACCCACTATTTTATTTACAGAGCTACCGTTGTAGCTCTGTCCTCATCAAGACACAATCTTAAATATGACTATGCACCACCATCGAGTCGGAAATTCCATTCAAACCATCGTTTGTGAAATAAAAAATGAAGAAACTAGGCTACGTTCTCAATATCGCTTTTTACGCTACCAAGATGCGATAGGGTTATGTATTTTAGTGTTTGCTCTGCTTGGTATGATAAGTGTGGGTTGGCTATATTATGCAGGAAAAATCAGTGCGTTAGTGTGTGTTATATGTGCGGCTGTGTTTGCTTCCTTATCACATGAATTGGAACATGATCTCATTCACAAACAGTATTTTCGCTCAAATAGCTTACTTTACAACTTAATGATGCTGATAGTATGGTTAATGCGCCCTAATACCGTCAACCCTTGGTATCGACGAAAAATTCATATACATCACCACAAAACATCGGGTACAAAAGAAGACTTAGAAGAACGCTTGGTTGGAAATGGGATCCGCAATCCTTTTTTAAGACTGCTCGTGATTACGGATGGGTTGTTGGGGCTTGTGATCTTTCGTAAAGCACTTGCTCGCGATATTTCTAGCTTTCGCTTTTTCACCGTACTTAACGCAGGTTTTCCAATTACTACTGGTTACTTTTTCGTTTTGTATAGCGCGGTGTTTTATTATGGCTTTAATGCATTAAATGGCGGAGCTTATAGCTATCCATGGTGGTTGCTAGAGTATATGAGCTGGGTGAATATGTTGTTGGTAGTACTGGTTTTACCTAATGTACTTAGATCTATTAGCTTAAATTTGCTAACGTCATCTATGCACTATTATGGTGGTGTGAATAACTTGCTTGAACAAACACACGTAATTAATCACTGGCTTGCCTTGCCATTTCAACTATTCAGTTTCAACTTTGGTGCAACACATACCATTCATCACTTTGTGCCAAATCAGCCGTTTTATATTCGCCAGTGGTTGAGCCCGCAAATCTTACCAATCTTAAAACGCCATGGTGTTAGGTTTAATGACTTTGAAAGTGTAAAAAATGCCAATTACTATGCTAAGTAAGCAGCCTTGAGCTTGGATGTAAAGGGGATTTACAGTTACTAGAACCAACAATCAGCTAAGCTATGTTTAAAGTTGATAAAGGCCCTTTCGGGCCTTTATCAATTAACCTTTAGGCTGTTTAATACCAAACACGAGACAATACATAACAGGTAAAACGATAAGTGTAAGTATCGTCGCAAAGCCTAAACCAAACATGATGGTCACGGCCATAGACTGAAAGAACACATCAAACAGTAAGGGGATCATGCCTAAAATAGTGGTGATAGCCGCCATTGAAACGGGTCTGACACGGCTAACGCCGGAGTCGAAGACCGCTTGGTATGGCGCTTTACCCTGTGCAAGCTCAAGGTTGATCTGATCCATCAATACAATGCCATTTTTAATCAGCATACCTGATAAGCTCAATAATCCAAGTAAGGCCATAAAGCTAAATGGTGCATTGAGCAAAACAAGGCCTGCAGTAACGCCAATGACTGCCAACGGGACAGTTGACCAAATAACTAGAGGTTGTTTAACTGAATTGAAAAGCAGCACTGTGATCATAAACATGGCTAAGTAACCAACTGGCAAAGAGCCAAAGATGGCTTTTTTTGCTTTAGAAGATGACTCAAATTCGCCACCCCATTGCATTTCATATCCATGGGGAAGCTTTATGGCTTCGATATCACTGCGCACTCTGGCAAAAAGCTTAGCGGGGGTTTCGTCACCAATTACGTCATGGTCAGCCATTACAGTAATTGTGCGCTTGCGGTCGCGCCGCATAATCAAAGGGTCTTCCCAAATCACATTAAATTCATCAACCACTTGCGTAATAGGTAAATATACACCTAGCACAGGGCTAAAAATTTGCAGATCGCTGAGGTTATCAACATTTTTACGCTCTTCTTCAGTAGAACGTGCAATTATGGGCAGTAACTGCGTACCATCGCGATATAGACCCACTTTACTGCCACTGATGCTTGTTAGTAGCAATTCATCTAGATCGGTTTTACTGATCCCCAAACGTCGTGCTTTTTGTTCGTTAAATTCTGGTCTCAGTACCTTGGTACGTTGTCGCCAATTATCCTTAATGTTGTACGCGCCGTCATCTTTTGCTAATACCGATTTAGCTTGCGCAGCGAGTTGTCTGAGAACCACAGGATCAGGACCTGAGAAACGCGCTTCTATTTTTGCATCGGTAGAAGGGCCAATTTCCATACGCTTGATTTTAAGTTCACCTGTGATGGCGCTATTGCTTTCATACTCTCTAAGTCGGGTAATCATGGTTCGCACCGCTTCTCTGTCTTGAACTCTTACGATGAGTTGACCATACGCTGCATATTGCTTCTCAGGGGCATAGGTAAGCATAAACCTTGGTGCTCCTTGACCAATTGTGGTGGTAACTTCTTCTACCAGCGGATCTTGTTTTAAAAATGATTCTATAGCGCTGAGGTTATCGGCAGTGCTTCGGATATCTGCGCCTTGATAGTTCCAATAATCTACATAAAACATAGGTGTGTTTGATGCAGGGAAGAATGATTGTTTGACTGACTTAAAACCGACCATAGCAATACCAAGTAATAGCACCATAAATGCAATCGTCACGGCTCTGTGTCTAAGTGAATACGATAGTAATGTTTTGTAAACGTTAAAGATAACGCCTTTGTATGGGTCGTCTGAACTACTTGAATCCCCTTGCTGGGATGATTTAAACAGTTGATCCGCAAAAAATGGCGTCAACGTTATCGCGGTGATCCAGCTTAACAAAAGTGAGATAAGCAAAACCCAAAACAACGAACCGGCAAATTCACCGCTTGCGTCACTACTTAAACCAATCGGGGCAAATGCTGTAATGCCGATAACTGTAGCACCAAGCAATGGCCATTTAGTTTGTTCTACAATATTTACTGCGGCTTGTAGTTTACTTTGACCGCGTTTTAAATTGATAAGTATGCCCTCGGTGACGACTATCGCATTATCAACTAGCATACCCAGAGCGATAATCAGCGCACCAAGTGAAATTCTTTGCAAATCAATTGCAAATATTTTCATAAATATGAAAGTACCAAGTACTGTCAGTAAGAGTACTGAGCCTATAAGCAGACCGCTTTTAACGCCCATGAATATAAGTAGTACCACAATAACGATTGCAACGGCTTCAATCAGACTAACAATAAAGCCATCTACCGATTTTTCCACCTCATTTGGTTGATGATAAACTGTGTTTATCTCAATTCCATGTGGACGCTGATATTCCAGTGAAGCCAAGTGTTTATTGATAGCGTTACCGACATCAACCACATTCACCCCTGAACTAAACGAAACGCCTACTAATAGGGCTCTTTGCTCGTTAAACCGTGTGATATGCGAGGGGATCTCCGCATATTCTCTACTGACGTTTGCCACGTCACCTAAGTAAATTAGCTCTTTGGCACCGGGTTTAGATATAAGCAAATATTCTAGTTCTTTAACATCTTGGAACTCGCCAGTAGGATGTAAGCGAATTGACTCATCTCCAACGCGGATTTTACCTGCGTTAGAAACGCTATTTTGTGATTGTAGTAGGCTAAAAATGTACGATGGTGCGATCCCTAGTTGGGACAACTTTTGTGTTGAAATTTCAACAATAACTTGAGCTTGTTGTTCTCCTGCAACAGTCACTTTGCTGACACCATCAACTAATACCAGCTCGCGTTTGAGGTAATCTACATAGTCTTTTAATTCATCATAGGAATAGCCTTGACCGGTAACTGCGTACATCACACCATAAACATCTGCAAAGTCGTCGATAACTTTGGGTGGGTAAACACCAGGGGGTAAGTTTGGTTTAAGGTCGTTTATTTTTCTTCGTAACTCATCCCAAATCTGTTTGAGATCTTCTTTTCGGTAGGAGCTCTTCATCTCTACCGTGATCTGTGATTTCCCTGCTGATGAAATGGAGGTTACATAGTCCACGTAAGGAAGTTGTTGAATTGCATTTTCAATGACAAATGTGACTTCTTCTTCAACCTGCTGAGGAGAAGCGCCGGGGTAGAGTGTCACTACCATTGCTTTTTTTAACGTGAACTCTGGGTCTTCTAGTTGTCCTAAGCCAAAATATGAGACCGTACCAGCAAGAAGCAGCAGTAAAGCAAACATCCAGCTGATCACTTTATTTTCAATAGACCATTTTGCCAGACTCATAGTTATAGCCCTCGCTCCTTGGTCCAAGGTCGCACCTCTAGACCTTCATGAAGGTGATGAACTCCAGCAGCGACGATAATTTCGCCCCCCTCAAGACCTTCAGTGATCTCGATACTTTGCTCACGCATTTTTCCTATTTGCACCGCTTGTTTGGAGATAGTATGGCTGACCTCATCATAACGCCACACATAAGCATTGTTTTTTAGCGACTTTGTTTGCTCAGAGAATACAGCTGATACTGGTACAGTGACCCGGTGGGAAGTCATTTGGGTGATCTTACTGCGGTCGATGTATACGTGCCCGGTCATGCCTGCTAAAAGGTTAAAATCCTTAGGTATTGGCAAAGTAAACACAACTTTGTAGCTTAAGGTTGCAGGGTCAGCCTGGGTGTCCCATTCTTTTATCGTTAGTTTGTAAGATTTATCAGGATAACCATCAAATATAACGGTGGGGTGATAATCTAAGTCTTTGTCTACGCGGGCAACTAGTTTTTCCGGTACTTGGATCACTACGTCCATCATATCGCGGGTTTCTAATCTTAATATATTCTGTTTAGCTACAACATTCTCAAAGTTTTTGACAAAGACCTTCGCTATAGTGCCGCTAAATGGCGCGCGTAATTCACTATTTTGTAGATTAGTTTGCGCTATTTTTAGTGCTGACTCGGCAACTTGCTTATTTGCAAGGGCCTGATCATATTCTGATTTGCTGGCAATGGATTTTTTATAAAGTGAATCAATTCTTGCTAGTTGCGATGACGCAAGTTCATATTGTGCTTTTCGTTGCTCTAATTGCAGTAGAAAGTCTTCAGGGTCAAGTTTCGCGAGCAACTGACCTTCAACGACTTCTTGACCGGCTAGCACAGGAAACTCCATCAGTTCACCATTAACTCGAAACGCCAAATAAGAACCTTGATTTGCTACAACTTCTGCAGGAAAGCTTCTTATATCTCCTTGTGTGTTAGTGGTAACGGTAATTAATTTTACCGGACGGATAGGGACGTCGTTTGTGTTTTCCAATTCTTGCTCTTGGCAGCCAATCAGCAAGAGCAGTGCTGTTGCAAAGGCGGTGATTCTGTACATGTAATAACTCCATCTAACCTATTGATAACCAAACTCGAGGTGCAGAGTATAGAAAATCCATATAAAATAAAAATTATATAAAATTAGAATCTGTATAAAATTTAATTATGAAGATTTCGGATTTGGAAATATTGCATGTGGTTGGCAAGACTACCAGCCTAAGCGAAGCCGCTCAGCAATTATATAAAACCCAGCCGGCGGTGACGCAAGCACTGAAAAGGCTAGAAGAGCAACTCGGCTTTACCCTTATCAATCGCAGTGGTTATCGGGTGTCGTTGACTGAAAAAGGGAAAAGATTTTGTGAAGAATCGTCAAAGCTACTGGTTTTAAGAGATGATTTACAAGTACTAGCGAACGAATTTTCCGCAGGGAATGAAGCTAAGTTTAGTATTTGTTATGAACCACTGTGTTATCAGGAGCAGTACAACATGGTAATTGGCGATATATTCCAACAATTTCCCCATACAGAAATGGCGATTACCAGTGGTAAGCGATTTGTGGCTCTTGAACAGGTAAATAGTGGGGTTGCTGACATTGGCATTGGACCTTGGTTTGATCTATTTCATGCCACTGGTGATTTAGAATCTATAGAAATAGGTGAGATCCGCCTAGGGTTAGTAGCAAAAACTGGCTTGTTGCCGGATAAAGTCAGCTACGAAGAGTTAGCGCAATATCCCTGTCTGGCAATGTTTGAAAGTGGATTTAACTTTGATAGTGACAGGCTCTCATACGCCAAAGGGGCAGGTATGATGAAGCTAGATGATATTGCATCTATTAAGTCGTTTTTGCTAACCGGCACGGGGTTTGCGATGATAAGCCTGAGTCATTGTCGTTCAGAGATTGAAAGCGGCTTGTTAAAACAAGTTGCTGTTAGTGATAGAAAAAGCACATTTACCGCAAAAGTTCATGTATTTAGAAAGCTAGCCAGACATCATGGTCCAGTGGCAAGAGCCATCTGGCAAAGATTTAAAGCGATAGGAAAGCAGTATGCACAACAGCAGTATTGATGACGCGTTTAAAGAGCGAGTGTATACCTTGATCGGGTCAATCCCCGTAGGCAAGGTTGCCGCATACGGGCAATTGGCCAAGCTGGCTGGTGCTGCTAATCAATCTAGAGCTGTGGGGCGTTTACTGAAAAATTTACCAGCACAAAGTTCATTGCCTTGGTTTCGGGTCATCAACAGTCAAGGAAAAATTTCATTTCCAGTATCGTCCGAAAAATATATGCAACAGCGTCAGCTTCTCGAGTCAGAGGGGGTAATGTTTATAAACGATAAAGTTAATTTGAAAAAATACCAGTGGCTCGAAGATAGCTGATCGTATTTGTAAAGCGTTGCGTACCTTAATACAAGTTTGCACTACACAACTGAGTATTTATGAGACGAGCTATTTTTCCATTGCCAATATTTTTACTGCCGGGTGGATACACCAGACTAAAGATCTTTGAACCTAGATATCTTAGTATGGTCGGCGAATCGCTTAAAAGCGGACAAGGCTTCGTTTTGTGTGAATATGTTGAACAGGCAGATCTCAATGTCCCAAAAGAGGGTGTGCTGGTTGAAGTCATAGACTTTTCTCAGGACGAAGGTGGGCAGCTTCTTATTGATGTCTTTGCTAAGCACCGAGTGAAGCTGTCAACTCCTTACCAGGATGAGCAACAATTACGTTATGCTGATGTGACAGTGATTGAACACAGTGCTTGGGAGCGCAGCGACCTTCATGCAAGTCACTTCTTAAGTGATATGAGTGAGATGCTTGCTGACTTATTCGCTCAACATCCACACATAGATCAATTATACAGAGATAAGCACTTTCACGACCCACTTTGGGTTGCGAGCCGCTGGCTGGAACTACTGCCAATAAATATATCCGAAAAACATAAACTTCGAGCTGATGGAAACTTTGAACAAGTGATTAATTTCCTCCATACTGTTTTATATCAATCACAGTGATCCATTAAGTGCACGTCTTCGTAAAACCTAGTTATCGATAGTATGAAGAGAACTCTAACTATGGTTAACCATGCACCCAGATGCGAAACACGCGCAGTGGCGGGAAATAAAACCAACATGGAACAAGCACCAACACAAGCCCTAACAGATGCATTGTGTAAAGTAGCTGAGGATAGAGACAAACGCGCATTCGCTCAGTTATTTGAATATTTTGCTCCAAAGATAAAGCGCTTTGGCATTAAGCAATTCGCAAATGAAGCTTTAGCTATGGAACTTGTTCAAGAAACGCTTACAACGGTATGGCGCAAAGCACATCTGTATCATCCAGACAAAGGGGCTGCGACAACTTGGGTTTATACGGTAATGCGTAATGCTTCTTTTGACGCGCTGAGAAAAATGAAAAGCAATAAAGAAGAGCATATAAGTGAAGAGATCTGGCCATTGTTTCAAGAGGAGCAGTCGACAGATTCTGATTTTCAGGATCACTTACAAAGCAAACAAATTCAAGACCATATAAGCAAATTGCCTCCGGCACAGCAAGAAGTAGTAAAGGGGGTATACTTTCAAGAAATGTCACAAGAACAGCTAGCAGAGCATTTGAGTATTCCTGTAGGAACCGTCAAGTCAAGATTACGATTAGCGTTACAAAAACTCCGAGCAGAAATAGGAGATAGCAATGATTAAACATCATCCAACTGAGCAGTTATTAACACAATTCAGTCAAGGAGAGTTACCAGCTACACTGAGCATTGCTGTTTCTGCACATTTAGAATTGTGTGAATGTTGTCGGGCTAAGGTTGAAAGCCTTGAGAAGAGGCATGCCGAACAACTGTTCACACTTCCCTCTAATGACATTGAGGAAGATGATTTTGCAGACTTGTTTGCGCAGATAACATCTAATGATGAGATAGACATTCCCAAGCCCAGTGAACCAAAAACTCTAGAGTATCAAAACAAGACGGTATCATTACCCAGAGCTATCGCCAATATGCAGCGTGGCAACTTTGTTCAGTTAGGCAAGCTGGCTCGGTCACGTTTACAACTTGATGATGGCGAATTGCGAGCAAGTCTACTACAAATAGGTGCAGGCGGAGAGATCCCCCATCATACTCATACTGGGTTTGAGCTGACGTTATTATTAGATGGAGAGTTCTCGGATGAGAGTGGCAGCTACGTGCCTGGGGATTTCATCTGGCTTGATGGCAGACATCATCATTCTCCAGCTACACAATCAGGTTGCTTGTGCTTTACAGTGGTAAACAGCGCCTTACATTTCAACAAAGGGTTGAGCAAGTTACTAAACCCAATTGGTAATTTAATTTACTAGGCAAGATAAAATGGAAAGATCATCGTCAATAAAGATAGGAATTAGTGCCTGTTTAGCAGGTGAGAAAGTTAGATTTGATACTGGTCATAAGCGTTCTAATTTTTGTATGGACGAATTGGCTCAGCATGTTGAGTATGTGAAATTTTGCCCAGAGGTTGCTGTTGGCTTGCCTATTCCGAGGCCAACTATCAGGCAAGTTAGAGTCGGTGATAACATCAAGGTATGCCGACCTGACGGCAGTGGTGATGTGGGCCCGCAACTTACGGAATATGGTAAGAAAGTTGCAACAGATCAAGCCAAGCACTTGTCTGGGTTTGTGTTTTGCGCCAAAAGTCCAAGTTGTGGCATGGAGCGCGTTAAAATATACAACGAAGCGGGTACGGGTAACACCTCTGAAGGGGTAGGCTTTTTCGCTCAGCAAATTATGAAGCACAATCCATTGTTGCCGTGTGAGGAAAATGGTCGCTTGAATGACCCTCACCTGCGGGAAAACTTTGTGCTGCGTGTGTACGTATTCAAAAGTTGGCAACAGTTGGTTGAGTCTCCTGTGGGGTTACATGAACTAACTCAATTTCACGCTAAGCACAAGTATCTGGTCATGAGTCACAATTACGAATCATACAGAGCGCTTGGTCGATATTTAGCACAGGCTGCTGCTGAGCCAATCGAGGTGGTTAAAGATACGTACATTTCAGGGCTGATGAACGCTTTGGCCAATCCAGCCTCAAGGAAAAATCAAACAAATACGCTGACCCACTTACAAGGTTACTTTAAGAACGACCTCTCGAAAATTGAAAAGCAAGAGTTGTGTACGGCCATTGATGAATATCGAAAGGGACTTGTACCTTTATATGTACCTTTAACGTTACTGAAGCATCATCTTAAAGTGCATCCGAACGAATATTTGGCACAGCAAGTGTACTTTGACCCCTATCCGAATGAACTTAAGCTGAGGTTTGGAATTTAATGGCGCCGGTATTTTGGTTTCGACGAGACTTACGCTATTTTGCTAACGAGGCGTTGATAGCTGCGGTTGAAAATGGTGCCACCGAGGCACTTTTTTTTGTCTGTGAAAAACAGTGGCAGAAACACGGTGCGGCAGCAATTCAGGTTGATTTACTTAAGCGCCGCGTAGCTTGGCTAGGTGAAACGTTATCTGAATACGGTGTACATCTGCACATACAATCAGTTGATACCTTCGCTCAGATACCTCAAGCATTGAAGATATTCTGTGATCAACATGGTGCAACACAGGTTTATGCCAACGCTGAGTATGAAGTTAATGAACGTGAGCGCGATAAACAGTGTCAGGCGCAGGGCATAGAACTGAAATTGTTCGATGGCGACTTAGTCGCACCGCCACACAGTGTTAAAACCCAAGGTGGCGAAATGTTCAAAGTTTTCACTCCGTTCAAAAAAGCGTGGTTAAGACAATATGAGCAAACTCACTTTTATATTCCTAGTTGGCCGAAAAAGAAAGCCAGTAACAGTACACCATGGCCAGCTCCTAAGTGCCTGCACAGTGATGGTACTTCAGAAAAATGGCCCGTGGATGATGACAGCATAGCGCAAATAGCCAACCATTTTATTGAACACAAATGCGGGAAATATGAAGCGCAAAGAGACATCCCGAGTGCGAAAGGGACATCTGGGCTGAGTCCATACCTTGCTTTGGGGATGATAAGCGTTAAACAACTACTCGCTCAATTGCAGCTCTTTTACCCAGATATTCTACACATTACTAGCAGAGCTGAATTTTGCTGGGTAAATGAACTAATTTGGCGTGAGTTCTATAGGCACCTCATTGTTAGCTTCCCGAAATTATGTCGCCACCAAAACTTTAATGATAAATACAACATGGTTAATTGGCGTCAGGATGAACAACAATTTTCGGCATGGTGTGAGGGCAAAACCGGTTATCCAATTGTTGATGCAGCTATGAGGCAGCTTAATCAAACCGGTTGGATGCACAATCGGCTACGAATGATAGTCGCGAGCTTTCTTAGTAAGCACCTGTTAATTGATTGGCGTCGTGGTGAAAAGTACTTTATGGAGCATTTGATCGATGGTGATTTGGCCAGTAACAACGGTGGTTGGCAATGGGCTGCAAGTACTGGCTGTGACGCGCAGCCATATTTTAGAATATTTAATCCTATAGCGCAGAGTGAAAAGTTTGATCCGCAAGGAGATTTCATCCGTAAGTATGTACCAGAGCTTGAAGATGTGCCGAATAAATATATTCATTTTCCACACGACTATTTGGCGCTAAAACAATGTTCTGATTATGTTGTTCCCATTGTTGATCATAAGGAAGCCAGAGCTAGGGCTTTGGCAGCATTTAAGGTTTAAACATGCATACGGTAACTGAGCGTTTTATAGATATGTACCATCAGCTGAATAAAGATAATTTGTCACCACTGAAACGGGTATATCACGATGAAATTCATTTTGTAGATCCGCTTCATGAGCTGCAAGGGTTAAGCAAGCTTGAAGATTACTTCGCAGCCATGTACGCAAACGTCAGCTCAATAGAGTTTCAAATATTAGAGACATTTGATGTAAACGATAATGGATTCGTGTATTGGAATATGCGATTTGCCCATAAGCAATTGAATCAAGGGAAAGACATTTGGGTGAAAGGTCATAGTCACTTACGGTTTCGTGACGATAAGGTGATTTTTCATCAAGATTATTTCGATTCGGCAGCGATGCTTTACAGACAAATTCCTATTTTAAAGCAGATGATTAAAGTCATTGATAACAGGGTCACAAACTAATGAAACGGGTGCTTATCACAGGAGCTACTTCGGGTATTGGTAGAGGGTTGGCCGAGTATTATGCAAAGCACAGCTTAGTTTATGCCTGCGGACGTAATGAAAAGGTGCTTGGTCAGCTTGCTAAAGATGAAAACATTATTGCTCTTAAACTCGATGTTACAAAGCCCGAATCCATCGCATCTGCTTGTGAGGCCGTTGAAGACCTTGACATACTCATCCTCAACGCAGGAAGTTGTGAATATATAGACGATGCCAAGCATTTCGACGGTGCCTTGTTTAAACGGGTGATAGAAGTCAATCTGTTGTCACTTGGTTACTGTCTTGAGGTGTTATTGCCCAAAGTGGTGTCAGGTGGCCAGCTAGTCATAGTCAGCTCCAGTGCTGCGTTTGTGCCACTTCCAAGGGCTCAAGCCTATGGAGCTTCTAAAGCGGCGGCGAGTTATTTAGCCCAGTCACTTGCTATAGACTTAGAAGATATCGATGTAAGTGTGGTTCATCCAGGGTTCGTTGAAACACCTCTAACAGCAAAAAATGATTTTCCTATGCCGATGTCGGTTTCTGTAGAGCAAGCGACCAAAGCAATCACACATGGCATTAGTAAGCGACACAAAGATATTCATTTTCCAAAAAAGTTTACTCTTATACTCAAACTGTTACAGCTTTTACCTATTAACTTATGGCTGTTTTTATCGAAAGGAATAAAACGTTGAAAAAGATAGCAGTGATCGGCTCAGGAATTTCAGGTATGACGGCGGCTTATTTGCTAAGGAAGCAGTATGATGTAACCGTGTTTGAGAAAAATGACTACATTGGTGGGCATACAGCTACTGTAGATGTAGAGCTTGAAGGCAAAAGTTACGCTGTAGATACGGGGTTCATAGTTTTTAATGACCGAACCTATCCAAACTTCGAAAAGCTGCTTGCTCAACTGAATATCGAGCGTCAGCCAACTCAAATGAGCTTTAGTGTGAGAAATACCCAAACTGGTTTTGAGTACAATGGTCACACATTTTCGACGTTGTTCGCACAAAAGCGTAATGTTTTGCGCCCTAAGTTTTGGCGTTTACTGTATGACATCGTGCGATTTAACAAGCTTTGCAAGGACATTCACAAAAGCGCAGACTATAGCCGTTTTAGTACCTTAGGTGAGTTGTTGAAATTAAACAGGTTTAATGATTTCTTTCAACTTCATTATATTTTACCTATGGGAGCCGCTATTTGGTCAACTAGCATCAAAGAAATGGCACAGTTTGAAGTAGAATTTTTTGTTAAATTTTTCTATAACCATGGGTTATTGGATATCACTAATCGTCCCCAGTGGTATGTTATCCCTGGCGGTTCTCGTGAATATATAGCACCGCTAGTAGCTGACTTTAAAGATAAAATCTATCTTAATGCTGATATTAGCTCAGTAACACGACATGATGCTGGAGTGGACATAAAACTTCGCACTGGGGAGCTTCATCAATTCGATAAAGTTGTGTTTGCTTGTCATTCAGACCAAGTATTGGCTCTGTTGGGGGATGCCAGTGAAGACGAGTTATCGGTGTTGGGGGCTATTCCATACACAGAAAATTCAGTGGTCCTACATACAGACCGAAAATTACTCCCGGTCAAAAATGCAGCCTGGGCGAGTTGGAATTATTTGCTAGATCAGCAGACTGATAGGGCTGCTGTAGTCACTTATCAAATGAATATCTTACAATCAATCACAAGCCCAAAACCGTTTTGCGTTACGCTCAATTATGATGAAGGAATTGATGAGTCGAAGGTGCTAAGGCGTTTTACTTATCATCACCCCGTATTCAATCAAAAGAGCATCGCAGCGCAAAAGCGTAAGCCACAGATAGATGGTAAACGACACAGCTACTTTTGCGGAGCGTATTGGTTCAATGGTTTCCATGAAGATGGTGTACGTAGTGCTATTGATGTTGCAAAACAATTGGGTGTTGAATTTTGAAACAAGGCTTAAACAGTGGCCTGTTTATTGGCGATGTTAAACACAAAAGGCACACTCCAGTAGAGCATCAATTTAACTATCCGCTATACATGGCTTGGATAGACTTGGATGAAGTTGAGCTGCTAAATGACATTCATCCATTGTTTGGTACATCTGGTTTGAAATTATTGAAGTTCAACGAAGGTGATTATTTAACTGCATACTCAGGTTCACTGAAAGAGCGAGCCCAAAAAGCCAGTATTTCGCTTGGCAAGGACGGCAGTTATGACAAGGTCATGCTGCTTTGCCAATTGCGATGTTTAGGTGTGTACTTTAGTCCGGTGAATTTTTTCTTTTTTGTAGGCCCTCAAGGTGAATTTACTCACATGTTGGCAGAGGTAAGCAATACGCCATGGAATGAGCGACATTGTTATGTGGTCAAATTAAATCAAAAGGTGAACTTTAAGAAAGCTTTTCACGTATCTCCTTTTATGGATTTAAACATGAACTATCATTGGAATGTAAAAATTCAAAATGATAGGACATTGATACACATAGAAAACAAGCGAGAACAGCAGCTACTTTTTGAAGCTACCTTGCGATTAAAGAAGCAAACACTGGTACGAGAAAATATAACAGCGTTGCTACATCGTTTTCCCGTGATGTCATTGTCGATTTTAAAAAGTATTTATTGGCAAGCTTTAAAGTTGATTCTAAAAAAAGTGCCTTTTGTGGGCCACCCGGGACGTTAAAATGGAAAATACTACAGTAATTCAAAGACAAATTTCCCTTTCCTGGATAGAGAAAGTCTATCGCAAACTGGTTTTTTATGCATTTGACAGTATTCAAACTGGTCATTTGAAGGTGATGCTGGGAGAACAGGTTTACGAGTTTGGAAATGCAAGTAGCGAGCTTCAGTGTACAGTTACTATTGTCGACCCAGCAATGTTTAAACTGTTCGCGTTGGGGGGCAGTGTAGGAGCTGCAGAAGCATACATTGAAGGTTATTGGCGCTGTTCTAACTTAACAACTTTGATAGAGATCTTCGCTCAAAATCAGGCACAGCTGGATGCTTTTGAGAAAAAATTTGCATTCATAACTGGCTTTGCTAATAACCTACGCCATCTTCGCAATAAAAACTCTAAACAAGGCTCGAAAAAGAATATTGTCGCTCATTACGATTTAGGAAACGAGCTATATCGTTCTTTCCTAAGCGAAGAAATGCTCTACTCTAGTGCTGTCTATCCTAGTAAAACAAGTACACTAGGTCAGGCTCAGCAAAACAAGCTAGAAACTATATGCAAACAGCTCGACCTCAAACCTGGAGAGCATGTGATAGAAATAGGCACAGGGTGGGGCGCTTTTGCTATTTTTGCGGCACAAAAATACGGCTGTCATGTTACGACAACTACCATTTCTGAAGAGCAATTTGCTTATGTAGAAGAAAAAATTAAAGAGCTTGGGTTGCAAGATAAAATTACTTTACTTAAGAAAGACTACCGAGATTTAGAGGGGTGTTTTGATAAGCTCGTCTCTATTGAAATGATTGAAGCGGTGGGGCATGAGTATTTATCAGGCTTTTTTGCTAAGTGTAACTCGTTACTCAAAGATGATGGCGCAATGTTAATTCAAGCGATCACAATCGCCTGTCAGAGATATCAGCATTATCTAAAACAATCCGACTTTATTCAGCAATATATCTTCCCTGGTGGTTGCTTAGTGTCTATAACCGAGCTGAACAAGCAAATATGCACCAATACGAATATGGTGGTCCATAGTATCAGCGATATAGGCTTGCACTACGCTCGCACCTTGAATGATTGGTATACTCGCTTTAAGCATGCTTGGCCAACACTTGATCACAGCAAATTTGACCAGCGCTTTTATCGCTTGTGGGAGTTTTATCTTTGCTATTGCGAAGGCGCATTTAAACAGCGTGCAACGAGTACCGTGCATCTTGTTGCAAGGAAACCTAATTATGTTTCGTCACAGTGCCTTAGCACGCTTGATTACTAATTTTTTGCTTTTTCAGGCGTGTTGGTTTTTGGCATTTTTTTACCAACAACAAGCATTATTGTTGATGTTAGTCGGCTGTTTTTTATTGTTCCTAACGCTCTCTAATAGAATTAGGCAAGTTTACTTGTTGTTGCTCTGCTTACCTTTAGGTATAGCTTTAGAGGCGGTTGCAATTTATTTGGGCCTGATAATACATCCACATCAAATGCTTCCGCTGTGGCTTGTGCTACTTTGGATTGCGCTGATCTTTACATTTGATAGCTCATTAAAAGCCCTTTTGACATTACCTTGGAAACTTGGTGCTTTGATTTTGGGAGGCTTGGCTCCTTTAAGTTATATTTTTGCCAGTAACTTTGGGGTGTTCGAGATTGGTGTACCTTTGCATCAGTTTTACCCAGCGTTTGGCTCACTTTGGCTTGTTTGTACCTTATTTATAATCATCATTTATGATTGGTTATTTGCGAAAAGCTAATTTATCACGCATAAGGTATTGCGTAATTTGATTGCGCTTGCTAGTTTGTAAAAGTTTGGTGAGATTAGTGCTAAATGCGCTATGACAGCGCGCCATTGCTGGGCTTTAACATTTTTTAGTTAAATTTTTCAGGAAATGGTTGCACATCTGACTAAAATGCATAAACATAGGTTTTGCTTAGGCAAAATGTTCAATGAATAGGAATCTAATAATGAATAAAGCTCAACTAGTTGAAAAGATGGCAGCAGACGCTGAAATTTCTAAAGCAGCGGCGGCGCGTGCGTTAGAAGCATTTACTGGTGCCGTAACCAATTCTTTAAAAGAAGGTGATTCAGTTGCACTGGTTGGTTTTGGTACATTCTCAGTGAAAGAGCGTGCGGCACGTACTGGCCGTAACCCACAAACAGGTGCTGAAATCCAAATCGCAGCGGCAAATATTCCAAGCTTCAAAGCCGGTAAAGGTCTAAAAGACCAAGTTAACCCTTAATAAGGTTAAAAATTAAAATAACAAAGGGACCTAATGGTCCCTTTGTTTTTATCTAGCCTTTGAGCGCTTTGTCGCCACGCCCAATACCTACAGCGCCAGAACGAACTAATTCAATAATGTCGCTCTCATGACGCAGCATGTCTAAAAATGACTCTAGCCGCTCTGCGTTGCTTAATAGTTGTAAAGTATAGCTTTGCTTGCCCATGTCTATGATTGAGCCTTGGAACACGTCTGCGATGCGTGTAACCGCTGCTCGTGTTGCTTCATCTTTGGCAAACACTTTCACTAACAACAGTTCTCGCTCGATATGTGGAACTTCGGTTAAATCAATTATTTTTAGTACATCTACAAGTTTGTTAACTTGTTTAGTAATTTGTTCTACAACTCTGTCATCGCCATGAGTGGTTATGGTGATCCTTGACAATGTTTGATCAGCCGTGGTGCCAACGGTTAGGCTGTCTATATTATAAGCACGCTGCGAAAATAGCCCCACGATGCGAGATAAAGACCCTGGCTCGTTTTCTAATAAGATACTTAGTATTCTGCGCATTATGCTTTTACTCCCTTTTTAAGCCACATCTCATCAACGGCACCTAGTTTAATTTGCATTGGATATACGTGCTCTTTTTCATCAACTCGGATATCTAAAAACACTAGCCTATCAGTAATAGCAAAAGCTTTTTCTAGCGCACCATCTAACTCACTTGGGTGGTCAACTCGAATCCCAATATGACCATAGCTTTGTGCAAGAGCGACAAAATCAGGCAATGATTCCATATAAGAGCTTGAATGTCGGCCGCCATACATCATATCTTGCCACTGTCTCACCATACCCAAAGAGCGGTTGTTCAAAGACACGATTTTTACTGCAAGACCATACTGTAAGCAGGTGGATAGCTCTTGGATATTCATCTGGATTGAACCGTCCCCGGTTACACAAACCACATGCTGATCTGGAAAAGCTAATTTAACCCCCATGGCTGCAGGGAGCCCAAAGCCCATGGTGCCTAGGCCACCTGAGTTGATCCATTGACGCGGCTTCTTGAAAGGGTAGTACTGAGCGGCAAACATTTGATGCTGTCCTACATCTGAACTCACATACGCATCACCTTGAGTGATCTGATAGACCTTTTCAATTACCGTTTGCGGCTTGATAACATCAACGCCTAGGTCATAAGACAAGCATTTTTGTTCACGCCATTGGGTGATTTGTTGCCACCACTGTTCTTGAGCACTGCGATCGATGCGACTTGGGCTTTTTTCGATTGCGCTTTGTAACTGCTCTAATACGGATGCCAAACAACCAACTACAGGTATATGAGCTTTTATCGTCTTAGAGATTGATGTAGGGTCTACGTCTACGTGTACTATGGTCGCTTCTGGGCAGAACTTCTTAACGTTGTTTGTAACGCGGTCATCGAAGCGCGCGCCCAGTGCTAGGATAACATCGGCATTAGCCATTGCTTTGTTTGCCTCAAGGTTACCATGCATGCCAAGCATACCGATGAAGTTTGGATGCGTACCACTAATTCCGCCTAATCCCATCAATGTGTTGGTAATAGGTGCGTTAAGTGTCTCAACCAGCTCGGTTAGCTGCTCAGAGGTATTTGATAATACAATGCCTCCACCTGAGTAAATGACTAATCGCTTAGCGCCTAAAATAGCCTCTACAGCTTTTTTGATTTGTTTAGAATGTCCTTTAACGCTTGGGTTATAAGTACGCATTTCGATACTTTGTGGCATCGTGTAATCAAATTTTTGTAACGGATTAAGAATATCTTTGGGAAGCTCTACAACAACAGGACCCGGACGCCCAGTGCTGGCAAGATAAAAAGCTTTCGCTAATACCGTAGGGATTTGCTCGGCATCACGACAATTAAAGCTATGTTTAACAATAGGTCTTGAGCACCCTACAATATCAGTTTCTTGAAACGCGTCATCACCTATCAGGTTGGAGGGCACCTGACCTGATAAAACCACCATAGGAATAGAGTCCATGTAAGCGGTGGCAATACCAGTTACGCAGTTGGTAGCTCCTGGGCCCGAGGTTGCCAGCACAACACCAACTCGACCTGTCGCTCTGGCATAACCATCAGCCATATGTGTAGCGGCCTGTTCATGGCGTACTAAAATATGTTCTATTTCACTTTGTTGAAATAGTGCATCGTACAAGTCCAAAACCGAGCCACCAGGGTACCCAAATATATATTCAACCTTAAGTGCTGCGAGTGCTTTTACAACGAGCTCGGAGCCATTGTATTGCTCTGTTTTCATCCTCATTCCTCAGTTTTTGCTGTAACTGTTGATAATTTCCCAAAAAAAAACCCCGCAATTGCGGGGTTAAAGCGTAAATTTGCTCAACACGGCCCCGCTGGACTTAAGGTTAAGACCAGGACTAGGACATGTAGGTTAGATAAAATACGTTTCATTTTGGTGTTAATTCTATTTGTTTGTTTACGCAAGTTATTAAATGTTGTTTTACAACTCATGTCAAGGGGAGTTCTTGGAATGTGCATAAAAAACGCATTTTTTAAATAAATTTGAATTATTCTGCGTATTTATTGTGGTGTTTAGGTTTTTTTTGGAAGTTATTATGCAGTTTTTTGGCTGACTGGATTTGTTTATTCAAAAAAGTGCTAACAGATTTATAAAAACACTGTGGCATAAAAAGTGAGAAGAAAGGGACCGAAGCATTCAGTCCCTAACCGACTATTATAGTCGTTCAATCACAGCTTGTGTGAAGTCAGTTGTGCCGTGGTTTCCGCCTAAATCACGTGTTGTACGGTCACCAGACTTAATCACATCTGCTACTGCATTTCTGATTCGATCAGCTGTTTCACCCATTTCTAAGTACTCAAGCATTTGAATTGAAGCTAGAATAACAGATGTTGGGTTGGCTAGGTTTTTACCAGCGATATCAGGAGCACTACCGTGTACAGCTTCGAAAATTGCAGCATTTTCACCAATGTTTGCACCTGGTGCCATACCAAGACCACCCACAAGACCAGCACAAAGATCAGATAGAATGTCACCAAAAAGGTTTGTAGTTACAATTACGTCGAACTCTTCTGGAGTCATCACTAACTTCATACAAGTTGCATCTACAATCATCTCTGCTGATTCGATATCAGGATAGCGTTCACCCACTTCACGAGCAACTTTAAGGAATAGGCCAGAAGTTGACTTTAGAATATTCGCTTTATGTACAGCTGTTACTTTTTTACGGCCTTCGCGACGAGCTAGTTCATATGCAAATGTAACGATTTTCTCTGCACCTTCACGAGTGATTTTAGACATTGCTTCTGCTTCATTACCATCTTCAGAAACAACTTGACCCAAGCCAGAGTACATGCCTTGAGTGTTTTCGCGCACCGTGATGATGTCTATGTCGTCATAACGTGCTTTAGTTCCAGCGAAAGACTTAACTGGACGTACGTTTGCATATAGACCAAAGTGTTTACGTAGCGTCACGTTGATAGAAGTGAAACCTTCACCGACAGGAGTTGTTAGAGGACCTTTTAGTGTGATCTTGTTCTTTTCAATCACATCTAGAGTTTCTTTTGGCAGAAGTTCTCCAGTTTTTTCTAACGCAGCTAGACCTGCATCTACATATTCATAGTCAAAGTCACAACCCGCTGCATTTAGGATCTCAATTGCTGAATCAATGATGCTTGGACCTATGCCGTCACCTTTAATCACGGTAATGGTTTGCTTAGCCATTCTGGTTTTTCCTTTATCAAAAAAAAATAATACACCACACCCAATGGGCACTACTGAGAAGTTTAGTAAACAAAGAGGGAGGGTGTGTGTTCGCTTGAAAGTTTAAGCGCGTTTTATAACAATTTATGCCTTCTTATTCCAGTACGGAATGGTAAATAAGGTATACATGGTATTTATGCTTGTTATATGTTTTATTTATCGCATAAATAATAGGCGAGTTTCTCGTGTAAGTTCAGTCTATGTTACAGCTTGGTCCGTGGGTAATAAATGCTTCGCAAAACTGAGTCAAGGAGTTCCATTGGAATTCTTTGAGTACCTCATCAAGTAATTGAGTTTGCCAAGCGCTAAGTGCTTGAGACTCACCTAGCGTGTAGGTGGCCAATATCTTAATAGCAACCAGGTATCGAGCCTTGTCACTGAGCGTGCTTTTTTCAGCTTTCTCAGTTTCCAAAAATGCTTGGTGAGATGGCGAGTGGGCAAAATAGTTATTTGTAAACTCGGTGAAGCGTGTTTCGTTTAAACGTACAAAACCAAATAAATGCGCTATTGACACGCTTTTTTCTGTCAGTTGTTCAGTGTTACTTTTTACTGATCTTCGAATGGCACAGCTATGATCGGATAAGATGAAGTAGATAGCCGCGGTAAAAGGGCTTAAAAGGTGCTCGAACTGCTCCGAATGTTCATTACTTAGTAACATCATTATCAGCTTGTTGAGATGGTTGTACTTATGCCACACATCGTTAGCAAACGGGTGACGAAGCTTTGAAATTAGCGTTTCCAACAATACTCGCTGACAAAGCAAGCCTGCAGTATCAAGCCCTACCATTGTCAGGCAGTGTCTTACGGTACTGGCTTTTTGCCCTTGTCGATTGTACTGTCTAGCAGCTTGTTGTAATGCGTAGGTGATCTGTGAAAATGGCTTGATAGCCTTTTCAATAGCTTTAAACTCCAAAAATTGATGTTGACCTAGTTTGGTTATCGCTTGCCAAATTGCTTCCTGATGCTCGTGCGCTTCAATAGGTTTTGGTATTTGCTCGTTAAACCAAATGGAATAAAGCAGTTTTCTATCAGATGTTGATATGGGACGATAATGAGGAGTGAAGCGTTTGCTGGTTTTTAGCATGCCCACAGCATTGTTGTTATTAAGTAATACCAACAAAAAACCATCATGTGTAGCACAAAGGACTAGCGCTTGCTGGCCTTTATAATTCACCAATGAGCCACCGGGGTAATCGGTTATCTGTCTTGCTAGTGCTAACAATGAAAGTTGCGCAAATTCATTGTGAGTTCCCAGATAAAGTGATTTTAGCGCTTGTACTATTGTGAACGTCTTTATTTTGGGCCTGGGTGTAATAGCCTTAGCGATACGCTTGGCTAAAGTGACTAAAATACTGGTGTTATCATATAAGGGGATTGATTTGTTTCCAGTTATAGCCGCAGTGTATTTGTCTAGTCGAGATAAAATACGTTGTAGCTGACCTTGGGGTACATTTGCGGTGTCTAGCATTGTGATAGCGAACTGATGCCTAAGCTTGACCAGCTTAGTTTCTTGTACGCTGAGCATTTCTCCTCTGGCTGCTTTATTAGTCTCATTTGAGCAACACAAATGGTCGCTCAATGCTGCAATAACCAGTTCTTCGGTGAAATTTGCGTCGTAGCCGTTTGCACTACAAAAAGCACATACTAAAATGCATTGGTTAACCGTCAGGTTGGTCGCATAGCCATGATCAGAGGCATAAAACTGTAAGTGAGCATGTAATGCATTAGGCTGATGTTGGTAACTTTGAACAAAGCGTTCCGCAAGCTGACTTAACGTAGGGTAGATCGCAGGCCATTTTTGTTTATTATAATAGAGTCTAAGCGCCTGATGTGTATGCTCAAAAAGGCGTTTTAAATGAGCTGGACTAGGCTTAAACTCAGACATTCTTATAATGCCTTCTCATAGGCCACACTTGCCGCAGGTCCCCAGAGGATTAATTTTCCGTTTTCAAATAGTAAGCCCGTGCATTCGTCCTGTGTGGTGATACCGTCAGGCTTAACCAATTGCGTGCGGTAATAAACGATTTGCAACATCTTATCTGGCTGTTTTTTGACATATGTAAGATCAGGGCTGCCCAAGGTTTCAAGTACATCATTAATATTGATGTCTTGATCTGGTTTGAGTTTGTTGATGTAGCGGTTGTTAAATGCTTCCCTGTCTTGCCAAATCATGGCTTGAGGATCATCTTTGTAAAAATTAATAACTAACATCACAATTGCTGCATAAACCGCAAGACCCAATACGATGTACTGTAATACTTTTTTGATCATAGAAAACTCACCGGATAACGGAGAGAGAGTATAGCAAAGCTTAACAGACGACAAACCAAGTTGCGACTAATCAACGTCATGGCATTTGAGCCTGAGCTGTTTCATGTTAAAACCCAAATGAATATCTGTTCTGAGCGTGGCCAAATGCTTGCTGATCACATAGTCTTCCATTCCTGCCATGAGCTTGCTCTTGAGTGCTTTTTTGCAATCAGGGTCTTCGAGTGCATCAGAAACTTCAGGGTATTGATTGATTAGTTGGATAGCTGATTTTTGACCAATCCCAGCAACACCAGGAATATCATTTGTTTTATCGCCACTTAATGCCCACAGGTCAATTAGTTGATGTTTGTTGACGCTAAAGCGCTCTACGATATCTTGCTCACAAAGCAAGTGACGCTTAAAGTAGTCGTAAATTTCAATCTTGCCACACAGTAGTGGCATGAAGCCTTTATCGGTAGAAACAATGATTGAGTTAACTCCAGCATCTCGAGCTTTGCTAGCTAAGGTTGCAATAACATCGTCCGCTTCGTCTTGCTCAGGTTTATAAACGGTGACTCCATGATCGCAAAATGCCTCCGCTATGATGTCTAGATTATCTGACAGCATCTGTGGCATTGGCTTGCGGCTGTGCTTGTATTTTGGATAGTAGTGGTATCGCCAGCTTTTTTGTCCATCAAATACTGCTATGGCATGAGTTGCTTGTGTTAAGTTTAATAATTTACGGGTCGCATGACTCACGCGGCTTTTACATGAAAGCATGGTTTGCTTTTCGCTACGGTGGCTTTGTTGTTCATCAACAGCATAGATGCGTCGAATTAAGTTCAACGCATCTATAAGTACTAATTTTTGATTCATGCTTTTATTTGATAACAAGGAATATATTTACTGCCGGGTAGTTTCATTCTTCCTTGATCAACAAACGCGCGCAGTAACTTGTCCATATCTTTCATCAGTGATGTGTCGCCAGTCAGTGTATAGGGACCGTGCTGTTTAATGGCTTGAATGCCCTCATCTTTAACGTTACCGGCCACAATGCCAGAAAAAGCGCGACGTAAATT
The DNA here is from genome assembly GCF_001854475.1 of Pseudoalteromonas byunsanensis. Lineage (GTDB taxonomy): Bacteria > Pseudomonadota > Gammaproteobacteria > Enterobacterales > Alteromonadaceae > Pseudoalteromonas > Pseudoalteromonas byunsanensis. The sequence continues at coordinate 79,369 of NZ_MNAN01000034.1, read as the reverse complement.
TGCTGCGAGCTGTTGCGTAGGCTGATTTAGGTGTAAGTCTAATGCTGACATATTTTCGTGAGTCGGCGCAAAAGGCATTTGAAACTCATTGTCTATTTTCAATGTCCAGTTGAAGTAATAGGCATCACCTTGTTCCTTACGATACTCTCTAACCTGTTTCATACTAGTTTTAAGTTTTCGCGCAACCAACGCAGGGTTATCTACGATAACCTCAAACTTTTCTAATGCTGCTTCACCTAGCGTACTTTTTACAAACGTACAAATTTCTTCAAAGTAACCTGCAGACTCTTTAGGGCCTGTGAGTATAACAGGTAAGCATTGTTTTTCATTTTCTGGATGTAACAGAATTCCCAGTAAATAAAGGAGTTCTTCGGCAGTACCTGCGCCACCTGGGAAAATAATGATTCCGTGTGCTGTACGAACGAACGCTTCAAGGCGTTTTTCAATATCGGGCAGAATGACTAATTCATTCACAATTGGATTAGGGGGCTCTGCTGCGATAATGCTGGGCTCGGTGAGACCAAGGTAGCGGTTGTTACTGATCCGTTGTTTTGCATGGCCAATTGTAGCCCCTTTCATTGGACCTTTCATAGCGCCAGGCCCACAACCTGTGCAAATATTTAGCCCCCGCAAACCTAACTGATAACCCACTTCTTTAGTGTATTGATATTCGGCTTCGTTAATAGAGTGACCACCCCAGCAAGTAATGATGTTTGGATCGGAATTAACCTCTAAGGCATCGGCGTTACGTAACATATCGAACACCATGTGAGTGATCTCTCTAGGCGTGCTAATTTGCTCTTGATGGCGTTGGCAGAGAAATAGAATATCTCGGATCACTGAAAAAATGTGTTCATGAATACCTAAAATAATCTCACCATCTACGAAAGCTGTTTCTGGTGGGTTGCTCAATTCTATTTTTATGCCACGCTCTCTTGCGATTAACTTGATATCAAAATCTTGGTATTTGTCATAAATTTCAGAGCTTGAGTCAGTATGACTGCCCACATTCAGTACTGCTAAAGCGCAATTGCGAAATAACCTATACCGTTCGCTATTTGAAGATTGCTGTAGTAAGTCTACCTCTAATTGAGATAGTAAATTTAGTACGCCAGTTGGATTTAACTGTATTTGCATAGGCTTCTCCTTGTTATTCACGAAGGCATAAACGGTCTCGCCCGCTATTTTTAGCCTCGTAAAGTGCGCTGTCTGCTCTATCAAAAGCGGAGAGCGGGGTGTCACCATCTTTAAATTGTGTAGCCCCTAAAGATATGGTGATTTGTACTTGCGTCTCTTTAAATTTAAAAGGGATCGACTTTATTGTGTTGCGCAGTTTTTCAAGCGGCTGCTTAGCATGTTCTAAATGCATTCCTGGCATAAGTACAACAAACTCTTCGCCGCCGTAACGCGCAATGAAATCAGTCTTACGTATCGCTTTTTTAAGTGCTCTAGCGATAACTTGTAATGTTTTGTCGCCTGCACTGTGGCCATATTTGTCATTGATCGACTTAAAATGATCCACATCTATGACAACTAAGGTTATATCGCCTTTATTAATCCCAAATAAATGAAATTCTTGATTAAATCTATCATCAAATGCGGTTCGATTAGGTAATTTTGTTAAGCCATCCAGTAAGCTTTTAAAGCGTTGCTCTGATAAACGCTTCTTATAAGTATTAACTTTACTTTCTAGTACGTTGATGCGGTCATTGATTTTTTCAAAGCTATTATAAAGCGCTTTTTTGTCTTCATGCTCTATTCGCTCACGTTCAATCAAATCCTGACTAAGCAACTTCAATTCACCGTCAACTAAGCTTTTGAGCTCGCTTATTGACGTTGCTTCTTGGGTTCGTGAATTTAAACTATGGATCTTTTCTTCGATTCGTTTATTTAAACTGGTGATTTGCTTGTTTACACTTTGCGAGTGTTTAGTTGTCTCAACAATTGACGTATTAAGTTCTTCTAACGTTTGGTTAAGAGATACGAGGAAGCCTTGAGCTGATTGCCGCTCTCGAGCAATACTTTTTACGATTACTCTGATGATATTGAGTGAAGAATCCAACAAAGAATCAATATTATCGTTTAACGTGATACTGCCTTTAATCGCCTTAACTTCTTGTGACACATCTTCGTCAAAAGTAAGTTCGTTAGCCAAATTGAGTAACTCGGAAGCGATTTCAGGGCTTGCTTGTGATTGAGTCGGGTCTTGTGCAACATCAGCCTGTGATAACTTCAATTGTAGCGCTTGTTGATAAAGGCCTGAAAGTTTACTAAGCACCGGAATGTAATCGTTTGTTGCATTGATATTTGCTAACTCGTGATCGAGTAAATGACGCAGCTTCCTGCGGCCATCATCGGGTAACCCTTTGATTCTTTGAAGCTGTTTTCCCGCAGTTAAAATGCTCTGCTCAAGTGCACGACTATTTGCTGAATTTATCGCTTCCTGATTTTTGAGGGTTTCACTCATACTCTCAATTAAAGGCTCAAACTCAATAAAATCCATGCCTTTTTGTAGAGCACTACGAAACTTAGCTAATTGATTATCTAGTGCCACATCTTGCCCTTTACAGCTAAGCGAAAGCTTAACTGCAAATTGTGATAGTACATCTACCTGATGCTTGCGTGCGGTTTCAAGCGCTTTGCGGGCTTTGATAGTTTGTTCTAATTTTTTTTCTAATAGCGCAGAGTTTTTAGTCACCAATCTTAACCACTTCCATCTTCACAGGGTTTTAACTTAAGTTTACATCAATTCTTTATTTCATGTTCATGAATTTTGAGCTAGGGCCATGTTACCCAAGCAAATTGTGTATTCACCGAGTTTTTCAATTAGGCGAGTAATAGTTTTGTTATGCTCAACACAACTTTGTTACAGCGTGATTATAATATGCATTTTAAAAATCTATTATTGCCAGTTAGTTTAGTCTCTATCAGTGTCTTCGCTGATGTTGAGTATAAACTCACCATCGAACAGCCCGAGCATCATTTGGGCAATGTTTCTGTATTATTTCCTAAATCTGCTCAAGCTCACTTGGACATTAAATTACCAGATTGGCGCACCGGACGCTACGAAGTATTGAACCTTGCTAACGGTATTCGCTATTTCAATGCGACAGATCATGATGGTAATACTTTAAAATGGCAAAAAATTGATAAAAGTACTTGGCGTGTTCACCTCGACAATCCTTCGCAAGTACAAGTAAGTTATCAGGTTTACGCTAACCAACTTGCCAAGCGTGTGCGCCACATCGATGATACACATGCATTTATTGATGCTTCAGGCTTTTTTATGTTTTCTGATTCGTTTCGTCAAGAGCCAGTAAAGGTAGCGCTCAATGTACCCATGCAATGGCGTTCGGTGTCAGGCATGGAGTTTGCCGCAAACAAGCACTCCTTTAGTGCAGCAAACTATGATGTGCTCGTTGATTCACCAATCGAAACTGGACTCAATGAACACCATAAGTTCTCCGTAGATGATAGAGATTATGAGTTGGTTATTTGGGGAGAAGGGAATTTTGATGCCAAACTAATGTTAGATGACCTTAAAAAGCTAGTTAAAACGGGCTCACTGATTTGGCATGATTTCCCTTATGAGCGTTTCGTTTTTATGGTACATGCGACCAGTGGTGCAAGAGGAGCAACTGAGCATTTAAATTCCACCATCATACAGCGCCACCGAGATACGTTTGCTAAGCGTGAAGATCACCTGAGCTTTATGTCCACTGCAGCTCACGAATTTATTCACACTTGGAACGTAAAAAACTACCGACCAGCAGGGTTAGTGCCGTATGATTATGTGAACCCAAATTATAGCGATTTATTGTGGCTCTCTGAAGGCTCTACCAGCTATCTAGAGGACTACTTATTGCTAAGCGCTGAAATAATGCAACCGGATGAGTTTTTTAAAAACCTCTCCAACACGATTCAAAGACATTTGAAAAAGCCTGGCAGGGAAGTTCAATCCGCAGCTCACACCAGCTTTGATAAGTGGATCAATAAAGGAGGTGATCATGGCCTCAACTACAGTACCAACATTTATTTGGAAGGTGCACTCATCTCTATGGCATTAGATATAGATTTGCTCTCAAATTCTGATGGTAAGGTAAGCTATCGTGATGTCCATAATCAGTTGTATAGACAGTTTAAATTACCCAAGTCATTTACATCTGAGGATGTGAAAGACATTCTTAAGCAAGTTTCTGGCAAAGATTATAGTCAATGGTGGCAGCAACATGTTGATTCACCTCTTAGTTTGGATTTCGATGCTTTGCTAAGTAAAGTCGGTTTGGAGTTTTCACTTCCAGATGGTGCAAAACCTATCGCAGATTTGTCAGTGATAGCTGAGTCTGAAGGGCAACTGTTACGGTTGAAACACGTTGCTCGAGATAGCACAGCATGGCAAGCGGGGTTGACGTCAGAGGACAAAATTGTCGCCTTTAATGGCCATCATGTTAGAGGTAACTTGACTGATTCTTTGGCATATTTTGATGGCGGGGAGACCGTAAAAGTTGACTTTATCCGCCGTGATAAGTTGATGAGTACTCAGGTTAAACTTGAACAAGGCTTTGATAAAGAGAAACGTATTGTCGCGGTCACCTTACCCAATGAAACTCAACAGCGCTTGTTTAAAGCTTGGACAGGAGTTGCTCACCCAAACGCTAAGTAGCAGGTAGAATTCGGCGCTAAGTATTATTGTGCTAACCTAGTTGGTTAAGCCAATAGTCAACGTTTGCGATACAAACTCATAACCCGCCTCATGATGTTTTCAATGGTGTGGCGGGTTTTGTTTGCAGCTATTATTACTAGTCCTTTAGAGCTAGGTAGTTTTCACCTTGGCTGAGACCACATGTGTGAGGTGTAGTATTTTTAAATGTAATTGGTATTGTTTGTCCGCACGGTAAAGCGTTGTATCTAGGAGGAAGGTTAGGACCGCATTTTTGTACGTCAAAGTGAAGGTGAGGACCGCCGCTTTGTCCGGTGTTACCACTTAGGCCAATAACTTCTCCAGCTTTAACTTTATCCCCTACGTTAACCAAAGCGCCTTGGGAAGTAAGATGAAAATACCGAGCAATGGTGCCATCGTCGTGACGAATAAAAATGTAATTCTCTTTTAGATCTTCACCATTATCGTCTTGGTATATCTCGCGTAAAGATACGACTTCCCCATTTCTGGCCGCCACGATTTTGGTGCCTATGGGCATTACAAAATCAATAGCGTATAGGCCCACACCATGATTTTTTTCTGAGTAATGGCCCGTTGACACTAAAACTTTGTAAGACTCGCCAGCTTGATAAGGTAACACATAGTCTGAGTTATCTTCAGAGCTGAAAGCATTACAATCAACGGGTGGGTTTGTGCAAGCGGTTAGACTAGTTGCGAAAATAATACTAAGTGATAAAAATTTGTTTTTCATAAAGTTACAGACCTGTTTTTTTATCAACTTAGTCGCAGTATATGCTTAATTAGTTTAAACGAGGCCATGAAATATCTGTATGAAATTAGCCTTTGTCAATATATTGGAACCTTGCTCAAGTGGCAGGCTAAATACTGCTGCAGTTTTAAAAGCAACTCCTAGGGTGAGTAAATAATTGTTTGCCTCAATGGTGATAACGGTTTGTCGCGTTACCCTTATCGCTTATGCCAATTTTTATGGGTCATCTCATTGTTTAAAAGCCGTAATGTGCGTATAGAATTGGCAATTGCGCACCCACTCATAGATATCGCCTGTACGGCCCTTATAGAGCTGGACGACATAATTGCAGACTTTTGCGACTTAGAATGGACTGATCATCGCATGTAAGGGCAAATGAGGGATATTGTACTCAGTTGCTAGGCTCCAACCGCTAAATGTGATTTGTGAGTCATAGACATAACCTAAAGTAAATAATTTTTGACATTAAGAGCGCCTGTTTATTGCCATCTCATACTAAAAATTTTTACCTTAGGTCAAAAATAGGTTACTTGGATAGCTACTTTTGTGTATTAATGTGCTCAACGAGTGAATTAATAATTTTTGCAGTCGCCTTTTTATTGAGTATTTTTTCTTTTATTTGCAAGTGTTTACGTTTGAAAAAACGCTTTTTTATAGTGTCTTGAGCTGAGATAGCATCAATGTCACTTTCAAAATCCATATCTTGTTCAATGTAATACGGCATCAATGAGTAAACTGGCACTTTAGTTTCCCAAACATGTTGTAAGTCGGTATCTACAGGTCGAGCAAAGTGTTCAGTTGCAGCGAGCAATCTTTTAGCGCCTTCGTAACTTACCGCTTGCGCGCAACAGCCTGTCATCGCTTTTTTATGAACGACTAAATTAAAGATTGTGTCAATTGGGTATGAAAAAGCGATAGTGCGTGAACGGTTCTGGTAGGCTGATAGTTTTAGCAATTGCCATGGGACGTCAATTTTGCTGATCGCAGCAAAAACATCTTCGAGATTGCCTGTAATTTTAAAATCATCTTCTAATACAATTGCATATGGCAGCTTTCTATCAACGATAGCTTGCCAGGCTTTACGGTGGCTCATATAGCAGCCAATCTCACCTTTACTCAGAGGTCTGTAGAATAGCTTTTTATTTAATAATGGCTGATAGTTTTTAATTAACTCTATATCGCTTAAAGCTTTTCCGTAAACACCAGATATCCGCTCACAGGTAAAATTTTGCAAGGCTAGGCGAGCTATGCTTTTTTCCAAGCGCTCAGAGCTTTGCTCTAAATTAATCAAAAAAATGGGGGGCTGATCTATCATTTCATTCCTCTCCAAGACTGTGCATAAACTTAGCACAAACCATGTATAAGCGAATGAAGTTGCCTTAACCCCAATATGTTAACAGCAAGAAAATAAACGCTATATCATGGTGATTGTTGTTATTGTTATGACAACAATCATACCATGATATATTATTATAACCAGAAATTAACAGGATTTGTGTCTTGCTTCTAGACACTCCACGACCTCTTGCAAACTAGTATCACTGCGTTGTAGAAGTACAAGAAGGTGATAAAGTAAGTCAGCGGACTCGTTAACTAGCTCATGTTTGTCGTGCTTCATGGCTGCCAATGCTACTTCAACACCTTCTTCTCCAACTTTTTGGCAACTTCGGCTAATATCCTTGGCAAATAAGGAAGCAGTATAGCTGGTTTTTGGGTCTTCATTTTTTCGCGAAACAATCACTTGCTCTAGCTGCGCTAAAAAGCCTATAGCGGGTTTTGCCCCCTCGAAGCAGCTTTGTGTTCCGAGATGGCATGTCGGCCCAGCTGGCGTTGCCAACAGTAGAATCGAGTCGCTATCACAGTCGGTATGTGCGCTGACTAAATGTAAAACATTTTTTGATTCTTCTCCTTTGGTCCATAAACGTTGTTTAGATCTTGAGTAAAAAGTAATAAGTTGCTTTTCAAATGTAGTCGCGATCGCAGCTTCATTCATAAAGCCTTGCATAAGGATTTGTCCCGTTGCCGCATCTTGAACAATGGCAGGCATGAGGGGGCATTTTTCGAAATCAAGTTGAGTCAAATTATCTGGAGTTAATTGCATTGTCTTACCGCCACCTGCTGTTCTTTTAAGAATGTTTTTAGCTTGCCAATATCTATAATGTTTTTGTGAAATACGCTGGCTGCCAAAGCACCATCGACTTCACTTTGTTTAAATACATCAGCAAAGTCCTGCATAGTTCCAGCGCCACCAGAGGCTATCAGAGGAATGTCACAGATACGACGAATTAAGCTAAGTTGCGCGTTGTCATAGCCATTGCGCACACCATCTTGGTTCATACAGTTAAGTACGATTTCTCCTGCTCCTAAGTCTTGCACCATTTGTACCCATTGTTGAGTTTTATAACGCGTTCTACTCGAAGCATTGGGATCGCCAGTTAATTGGTATACTAGATAGTCGCCAGTCGTCTCATCGTAAAAGCTGTCTATACCGACCACCACACATTGTTTGCCAAACTCATCATGCAACTCTTTGATAAGTTGAGGCCTTGCAATTGCAGGACTATTTATACTGATTTTGTCAGCGCCTTGTTCTAATACTTTAGCAGCATCAGCTACCGATTTGATCCCACCAGCAACACAAAAGGGAATATCGATATGCTTAGCTATGTTACTTACCCAGTTTACGTCCAGTAAGCGCTTTTCAACACTGGCACTGATTTCATAGAATACCAGCTCGTCAGCACCAGCTTCACTATATAGTTGGGCAAGTTCAAGTATGTCTCCAACCACTTCGTGGCCTTTAAACTTTACTCCCTTGACAACTTGACCGTTTTTAACATCCAAACATGGAATTATGCGTTTTGATAGCATGCTAATGCCTCCTCAACACTAAATACACCATCGAGCAAGGATTTACCGAGAATAATACCGCCTACACCAATTTCAATCAGTTGCTCTATATCAGCTAACGAACTAACACCACCAGAAGCTTGCACCTTGATTTCTCTGTTATGGGCTTTGAGCTGTCTGTATAACTCGAAAGAAGGCCCTGTCATGGTGCCATCTTTACTGATGTCCGTGCATAGAAAATCAATCACGCCAAGTTCAGCATAAAAATCTACTAATTCAAACAGGTTGTCTTGGCCATCAGCGAGCCAGCCGTGTGTAGCGGGTGCCCAACCAGTGGCTGTTTTGTTAACATCAAGTGCAATAACAAATCGTTGTGCACCGAATTCGTTGACCCATTGTGCAACTTCTTCGCGTTTGTCTACCGCCATAGAACCGATAACGACCTGATTGGCACCTGCGTCTAGCCATTGTTTAACGTCTTCATATCTGCGCACACCACCGCCAACTTGATAAGGCACATTCAGCGCTTTTGTCGCAGCTTGAATTTGTTCCCACTGTTTCTTATTAGGGTCTCTTGCGCCTTCTAGATCAACAAGGTGGAGTTTTTGGGCACCACTATTTTGGTATTCTAGTAATCGACTGGCCAGCTCAAATGGATAGAATTGTGCTGTATTGTACTTACCTTGATACAAACGAACGACTTGGTTTTGCAGTACATCTAGTGCTGGAATTATCATGTACAATCCTTAGGCCAGTTGCCAATCTATAAAATTCTGTAAAAGTTTTGCGCCAGCTTTGGCACTGCGCTCTGGATGAAACTGCATACCCGCATAGTTGTCTTGTACAACAATTGCGGAAAATTGTTTTCCATACTCACCTTGTGCCAAAGTGGCACAGTTGACCTTGTGCGCATAACTATGGACGAAGTAAACCTGTTGTGTTTCATCGAGGCCTTTAGTCAAAGGGTGAGGCTTTATCCCAGATAAGTTGTTCCACCCCATGTGTGGTGAAGTCAACTCACCCACATCTAGCAACCCAACATTTCCCGGTATCATACCTAGGCAGGGAACATCTCCTTCATCGGTATGTTCGCACAGTAACTGCATTCCCAAACAAATCCCCATTAGTGGACGTTCATACTCTGCGATCGCTTGCTGCCAACCACCTTGTTTAAGGCGCTCCATAGCAACTTTGGCATGGCCAACTCCAGGCAATATAGCGCGTTCAAAATGAGCTAGTTGAGCAGGGTCTGTAATTACTTCGGGGCTTACACCTAAGCGCTCAAAAGCAAATCTAACCGAGTTGATGTTGGCACAACCTGTATTGATAATAGCAATCATAAACACCCCTTAGAGCTCGCTGTTTGCTGTTGTAAGTCTTGCGCAGTAGCCATTCTTAGGGCTCGTGAAAATGCTTTAAATAGTCCTTCAACTTGGTGATGACAATTACCATCTGAGACTCTCAGAATTAGACTTATTTGCGCGTTATCAGCTAAAGATTTAAAGAAGTGCTCAACCATTTGTACATCCAAATCGCCGACTTTTTCACGGCTAAAGTTGGCATTAAGTACAAATGATGCTCGGCCAGATAAGTCTAACTGACATTCTGCCTTACACTCGTCCATTGGCAGCGAAAAACCATAGCGAGCGATTTGGGATTTTGTGCCTAAAGCGCTTTTTAGCACTTGACCTAAAGCAATACCCACATCTTCCACAAGGTGATGTTCGTCAATGTGTAAGTCGCCACTGGCTTTAATATTCAAACCGATATTTGCGTGTGTACGGATCTGATCCAACATATGGTCAAAAAAGCCTAAACCCGTGTTGATCTCACCATTAGCGCTTTGGTCTAAGTTTGCAGCCACTGAAATTTGAGTCTCTTTGGTATTGCGAGTAACGCAGGCTTGACGGTCTTGTGTGGTAAGTTTCGTGACGATAGCAGGCCAGTTATTGTCATACAAGATACCTTCAATGCACAGGTTTTGTGCAAGCCCAATGTCAGTTTGACGATCGCCAATAACATATGAGCGGCTTAGGTCTACTTTACCCGAGCGCATCAGTTCGTTGAGCAAACCCGTCTTCGGCTTTCTACACTGACAGTTATCTTCGTCAAAGTGCGGACAGATCAATACCTCATCAAATGAAATGCCCTGGCTGATAAAAATTTCCATCATTTTGTTTTGCGCGATATCAAAATCAGCTGTAGGAAAACTATCTGTGCCAAGCCCATCCTGATTAGATACCATAACGAGTCTATAACCCGCGGCTTGTAGTTGTAACAATGCAGGAATGACATTAGGTAATAGGCTGAGCTTTTCTAAGCTATCAACTTGTTTATCGGTAATCGGCTCTTCAATCAAGGTGCCGTCTCGGTCAATAAATAGGTATGGTGTGCTCATGATTAATCCTCTACTGCTGTGCGCTTAACGCATCAAGCCATATTTTTACTTGTTCTAGTTCTTGTTCATTGCCGATAGAGATCCGCAACCAGTTGTTTTGTTCATATAGGTTAAAGGGACGCATGATCAGTCCGCTTTGCATTGCTTTGTCTATATCTGCTTTGCTAACAAGTTGTACGGTGACAAAATTACCCTGTCCATCAAGTACCTTGCTTACTGCTGGGCAGTCTTTTAGCCATTGAGACAGAGTCGATTTTGCGAGATTTAAGATGGAAACCTGACGTCGCATTTGAGCGATAGCGTCATCCTGTAGAGCCAGCTGTGCTATTTTGGCAACAACACGAGACACAGGATAGGGCGCAATGACTTTTCGTACCGGAGCAAGTAGAGCGGTATTTGCAAGCATGAAACCAGTTCTCAGGCCTGCCAATGCAAATGCTTTAGACAAAGTACGCAGCACCACGATGTTCTCAAAATCTTGTAGTAGTGACGATGCTGTCTGTTCAGGACAAAACTCGATATAGGCTTCATCCACAACGACTATCGCTTTGTTTTCTAGTGCTTTTGCGATAGCAGATATTTTACTTAGCTCAGTTACACTACCGGTAGGATTGTTTGGATTACAAATAAAGACTAATTTGCTATTACCAACTGCGGCTACGATTTGTTCGCTTGAGCCTTCAAGTAGTAATTCTTGAGTCAACGGATTGATTGCTACATTGTGGCTATCAGCGGTGACCTTATACATGCCATAAGTTGGTAAGAACAACGCAATGCTATCTTCGCCACTTTTACAATACGTTCTAACCAGTAATTCGATGCCCTCATCCGCACCTCGGGTCATGAGTACTTGTTGTTTATCTAATTGCACGTACTTGGCATAAGCGTCAACCACTTCTTCTGGCTGCGGATCAGGATAGCGGTTCAGATCAGACAAGCTCAGTTCATAAGTCTTCGAATATGGACTTTCATTTGCATTTAACCAAGTTGAACCAGAGAGCTTTTGGCTTTTTGCTGAACTATAAGCTGCTAAGGCGTTTATATTGTCTGGCAGCAGGTTGTTAGGAAATGTTTGCTTAGTCATTTTGTACTGTCTCCAAGCGGACCTTAACAGCGTTTGCATGTGCATCTAATCCCTCGGCGCTTGCTAAAGGTAAGATAGCTGTACTTAGATTTTTAAGCCCTTGTGGGGTGATGCTTTGTACGGTGTAGGTTCTGTAAAAATCTAGCAAATTCAGGCTCGAGTAAACCTTTGAGTAACCGTAAGTTGGTAACACATGGTTGGTACCAGATGCATAATCTCCTGCTGACTCAGGGGTGTAGTCGCCAACGAAAACAGAACCGGCATTCTTCACCAATGGCATGTATGGTGTCGCATCTGCCAGTTGCAAAATTAAGTGTTCTGGTCCGTACTGAGCTGAAACCTCAAAAGCTTGCTCTACAGAGTCCACCAAAATAAGGGCGCTGTTTCGCAATGCTTCTGTGGCGATATTTCGACGGCTTAAGTTTTGTAGTTGCTCATCAATGGCGATTTTTGTTTGCTCTAGAATCTGTTCGCTATTGGTCAACAAAATAACTTGCGAGTCAGAACCATGCTCAGCTTGTGATAGCAGATCTGCGGCAATAAAATTTGGGTTCGCACGTTCATCGGCAATGACTAATACTTCAGAGGGACCCGCTGGCATATCAATAGCGAAACCAGTTTGTGTTTGGCTAAGAATTTGCTTAGCCATCGTCACATAACTATTCCCAGGGCCAAATACCTTGTTCACTTTTGGTACGCTTTGAGTGCCCAAAGCCATCGCGGCGATGGCGCCGGCACCACCACTTTCGACGATGATTGAAATTGAGCACAGTTTTGCTGCATACAAGATTGCTGGGTTGATTGTATTGTCGCCATTTACAGGAGTTGCTAATACGATGGTTTTAGCACCACACAATTGCGCGCATACTCCCTGCATCAATACTGAGGAAGGGAGTGGTGCACTACCACCGGGTACATACAACCCAACCGCTTCGATTGCTTGGTATTTAAGCTCGCACTCAACGCCTGGCGTTGTTTGTAACTTAATATCTTTTGGTAACTGGGCTTGGTGAAATGCCTTAATATTGCTGTAAGCCTGATCAATAGCTGCTTTTAGTTCGTTTGATAGTAAGCTTTCACTGTCCTCTATTTCCTGTAGGGGAGTGAGAAGACGAGCATTCGTGCGTTTGTCATATAGTTCTGCATATTTGAGTAGCGCTTGATCACCGTTTGTTTTCACTTCTTCAATTATTTGCATCACACTTGCTTCAACAGTTTTACTGGCACTAACTGCAGGGCGCGTAAGCAGCGCCTGTTGCGTTTGTTGACTGACCTCATTCCAACGGATCACAGTGTATTACTCCATCATTTTTTCAATTGGCATCACAAGAATAGAGTTCGCACCAAGTGCTTTGAGCTCTTCCATTGTTTCCCAGAATAAGGTTTCTGTACTAACCATGTGTAAGGCTACATATTCGTCGCTTCCTGCAAGCGCTAAAAGAGTAGGTTGCCCAGTGCCTGGTAGTAACTCACAGATTTCATCAAGCTTATTTTTTGGTGCGTGTAGCATGATATATTTGCTTTCTTTGGCTTGTCTTACACCTTTAAGACGAGGCATAAGTTTATCAATTAAAGCTAATTTATCGCTGTCGTTCAGGTTGGGGTTTTGAATTAAACAAGCATTTGATTCAAGGATTGTGTCACCTTGCATTAAACCATTTGCTTCTAAAGTTGCGCCTGTTGAGACCAAGTCACAGATTGCATCTGCCAAACCAGCACGAGGAGCAACCTCAACCGAGCCTGTTAACATGACTGCACTGGCATTGATATTTTCACGCTCTAGGTATTGTTTTAATATTTCAGGGTAGGTGGTGGCGATACGTTTGCCTTCAAACCACGATTTGTCTTGTGGACCAAGCTCTTGTGGCCAAGCTAGAGCAAGTCGACAGTAACCAAAATCTAACTTGGATAGCTTGATAACGTCAGCGTTTTGAGTGCCGCCCGCTCGTTCAGCTTGGGCTTCTACCAATACGTTTTCGCCCACGATACCTAAATCACAAACTCCATCCATTACCAAACCAGGGATGTCGTCATCGCGCACACGAAGTACGTCAATTGGCATGTTAGTAGAGTGAGCGATAAGGCGTTGTTCACGCAGGTTAAGTTTTACACCTAACTGTTTAAGTAAATCTTGGCAATCTTTAGAAAGGCGGCCTGACTTTTGAATTGCGATGCGTAATCTATTGTTATTCATAATTTATTTTCCTAATGTCTAAAACCAAAAACCCCGAGGCGGAACCTCGGGGCGAAAATAAATTACTTTGTTTGCAACTCGCCGGAGGTTCCTTTTGGGAATAACCTACCAGCGAAATACCTGACAGGTTATCCCGTTGAATGATGGTGGTGATGTACGGCTGTCAGTGTATTGAACATGGTTAACTCTTAAAAAATTAGTTATGCTTAAATTATGCTATTAGCAAACCATAAAAACAGAACTCAGTGCAAGCACTTTTTGTTGGTTTCTAAAGCATATCTTATAACTGCCGATAATATAGGTAGATTTTTGATAACGAGGTCACTTGTTATGGATGTATTAGCACCGTTTATACGAAATATAGCTCGCTTAGAAGTAGACCATAAGTCTATGTTTTATATCGCTGGCGTAAAAGATGGCGCGATTGAAAAAGTAAGATTGCGCAAAGCTGCTCTGCAAGAGCAACGTAGAAAGCAAAAAGAGCAAGAATTAGTTGAGCAAGGAAAAAATGCTAAAAAGAATGATCAAGAAGAAGATGATGAGACGCATTTAGACACTTGGGCATAACTGGTGAGCATTGAAAAGACTCGGTGGCTTGCTCTGAGGGGGTTTACTCTTTACAATCGAGCCAAATCCAATAACTAACCTATATCTTGTCTATTCAACACGTTTTTTCTGAACAAGGCCCTCTTGCTCAACAGTTCAGTGGCTACACGCCAAGACAACCGCAAATTGAAATGGCTCAGGCTATAGAAAAAACCATTGCTAATAATGGTCAATGTGTTGTTGAAGCTGGCACTGGTACGGGCAAAACTTTTGCCTACTTGGCTCCTTTGCTTTTAAGTAAGCAAAAATCTATCATTTCTACTGGGTCAAAAGCGCTGCAAGAACAGCTCTATCATCGCGACTTACCGACTTTGCAAAAAGCATTAAAAATTGCAAAAACAACCGCGTTGCTCAAAGGTCGTGCAAATTACTTGTGTACGTATCGACTATCACAGCATGTGGCGCATGTACCCAGTGATGACCCTGATATCATGCATCAGCTTGCGATGGTTGCAAAATTCGCCACAGAAACAGACAGTGGTGATTTGGCTGATTGTGTTGGCATAGAGGAAGATGCGAAAGTTTTACCTTATGTAAACTCAACGGCGGACAATTGTTTAGGCAAAGAGTGTCCTGATTTTGAGCGTTGTTATATTCGTAAAGCAAGGCTCAAAGCGATGGAAGCTGACTTGGTGGTTATCAACCATCATTTGTTTTTTGCAGACATGGCGGTTAAGGATTCGGGCTTTGCAGAGTTGATGCCTACTGCTGACAATTATATTTTTGATGAAGCGCACCAACTGCCACAGATCGCCAGTGACTATTTTGGTGAGACATTTAGCACCAAGCAACTTGGTGACCTAATCAACGATATTCGCCTCATTTATCGCTCAGATATACCTGATATGCTGCAACTTGGTAAAACGCTCAACAAACTAGAAACCAGCGTAGCTGACTTGAGAATATCTTTTGGCGTGGATGGTGGTAGAGGGGATTGGCGAGCCGCTTTGGCGAATAAGCCTGTATGTGATGCCTTACACAGAGTGATAAGTGATCTTGATTTTTTGTATCAGGTTTTGAAAACCTGTTTAGATCGAAGCGAAAAAATAGAACACCCATTCGAACGTGTATTGAAGTTTAAAGGACAAATGGAACGCGCCTTTGATGTTTCTCAAACCGGCTATAGCTACTGGTATGAAACATCTCGCAGATATATAGCCATTCACATAACGCCACTAGATGTTTCGGCTAAGTTTAAAGGGATTGTTGAAAAAACCAAGGCGAGTTTCGTATTTACTTCAGCAACACTGTCAGTTGACGATTCACTGGCGCATTTTAACGCCAGTTTAGGGTTAAAGCCTAACCATCAAAGCATTGTCGCAAGTCCATTTGACTATCAAAATCAGGCATTATTGTGTTTACCCCGATATTTACCTGAAAGTGGCGATGATTTGATGCCTCACACTTTGGTCAAGATTGCTAAGCAACTTATTGACGCGGCTAAAGGAAGGACATTTTTACTGTTTACCAGTTATCGAGTTATGCACCTAGTTTATGAGGGACTCAGTACAGCGCTTGAATATCCAATTTTTATGCAGGGGCAATCCTCAAAGCGTATCATTTTAGAACAATTTGTTAGACATGGTAATGCAGTTTTGCTTGGCACAGCGTCCTTTTGGGAAGGTGTCGATGTGCGAGGAGATACCCTAAGTTGTGTTATGATTGATAAATTGCCTTTCACGTCACCAGATGATCCCTTATTACAAGCCCGTATGGCGGATGCAGAGATGCAAGGTAAGGAACCTTTTTCAACAATTCAGCTACCGCAAGCGGTAATAAGCTTGAAACAGGGCGTTGGTAGATTGATACGTGATAAATCTGACAAAGGAGTGCTAGTTATTTGCGATAATCGTCTAGTTACGAGAAAATATGGTCAGACATTTTTAAAGAGTTTACCAGCTATGAAAAGAACACGAAGCTTGGAAACCGCAACGACATTTCTTGAGAATATTGAATAATATGAAACACAACTTGTTAGCAATTGACGCATCTACAGAAGCTTTAAGTTTGGCCCTACACTTTAATGGGCAGACCTACCGCTATTTTGAGGAATGCCCACAGCAGCATAGCCAGAAAATCCTCCCACAGATTGAGCGAATGCTGGGCAGTGCAAATTGCCAATTGAAAGAGCTTGATGGCATTGTGTTTGGTAGAGGCCCAGGTAGCTTTACTGGTGTTCGCATTAGTGTTGCGATAGCGCAAGGGCTAGCTTATTCGTCTAAGCTACCACTGGTTGGGGTGTCAACGCTAGAAGCAATGGCCCTACAAGCTATTCGCGAACTGAAGGTCGAGCAAGTTTTAAGTGGTATAGATGCTCGTATGGGCGAGATATATCTTGCACAGTATGAAATGTCAAACGATGGAAGCTTGACGGCAATTGACGACGAAGTGGTATGTTCGCCAGAGGATGTTAAGCATTATGACAGTGCAATCAGTGCCGTCGGTACAGCTTGGCAGGCATACCCACAGGTCGCTGAGTCTAACAACCTAATGGTGAGTGATAAAATTTGCTTACCTGATGCATTTTATATGCTTGAACTTGGTGATGATGCCTTCACTAAAGGCTTAACTGTAAAAGCTGCTGATGCACAACCTCACTATGTTAGAGATACTGTTACTTGGAAAAAGTTGCCAGGTCGAGAATAATCTTATATTTTTAAAGTAGTCGTCTATTTCGGTGCAGACAATGAAAACGCAACTAATTTTACAAAATCAGCACACGTATCAGCTTAAACCGGCCATTAAAAAAGCCCGTGAACAAGCTGAATCTGCGCCGAAGCCAGCTGACAATGTCAGTTTTGTGAAAACGTCTGAACGAGGTATTGAGCTTGCTAAAAAACTGCAAAGTGAATTTACCTCAACCATATATGATCAACCAGACTTTAAGACAAGTAAGGCAATTAGTACTTACATGGCTATTAATAATCAGCAGCGTCGTAGTGATATTGAAAGTCTGATTGGCGTAAATGTATATGCATGATCGAGTGAAAATTATTCAAGCTTTATTTAAGTCTTCTATTTGTATTCTCTAAAAAACTCGGTATTGTTTAAAGAAAAAAACGAGTCTGTATTTGTCTACTTCAATACTAAACAAGTTTAATCGATTGGCAGTAAAAATATCTGCTAATACGATGATACTGTCTTTACGTGAGGGATACATTGCACTCATTCCATTCTTTATTGTCGCGTCTTTAATAACACTTTTAAATCAATGGCTTGATATAGCGGCGAAAGGGTATGATCACCAATATTTAAATCAGTTTAATCAACTCGTATGGGGATTGTTCCCCTTGCTGACTTTGATCTCATTTTCTTATCATTTGGCCAAGAACCTTAAGGTACACACAATTGCTGCGCCTATTTTAGTGATCACCTGTTTTACTGCTACAACTGGATATATGTATATTGAAAATAGCAGTATTCATATTGATCAAACCCAAGGGGTATTATATTCCTTGTTTATGCCAATATTTTGCAGTTATTTATTATCATATTTAATGAAAATGCAGGTATTTAGGATAGTAAATGTAAGCTCTATCAGTTTATTTTTAAGAAAGCATATTAATTTGATCTTTCCGTATATGGCAGTAACAACAATCACGCTGATGTTATTTCCATATGTTGATAATACCGCCAGCTGGTTTGCACATACCTTGTCAAGTGCTCAAGTTGAACTGAGTGCTTTAAGTAAGCTATTTGTGCAATTGTTAAGTTCTCACCTGTTTTGGTTTCTAGGTGTTCACGGAGATAACACCTATCAAATTTTAGCGCCGACGCATCTCACACACTATCTTTTGGGTCCTTCAGTTGAAAACTATCATTTCTTTTCTGTATTTGTTTTACTAGGTGGGACTGGTTGTGTTTGGGGCATTATCATTGCTAGTTTCTTATTAAAAGGGGCTCGTCATGAGCAACATATTGCAAAAATTTCACTGCCATTAGCGGTATTTAACATCAGTGAGGTAATGATCTATGCCTTACCTATTGTTTTTAATCCGTATATATTACTACCGTTTTTGTTAGCCCCCATGCTAAACGCTATTGTTGCATATTATTGTTTGTCACTGGGTGTTATTACTTTAGTACCAGATCAAACAGTACCCTGGTTTACGCCTATCTTTATCAATGCGTGGTTATTAACGCAAAGCTACACTGCGCTGTTATTGCAACTGGTATTAGTGTTGTTGAATGTAGCCGTTTATTATCCGTTCCTTAAAATCTACCAACGCCACAGTATGTCTGGTAAAGCATTGGATATGCTAGTAAAGCGCTATTCAGCAGGTCGTAAAATCGAAGATAAAGCAGAAAGCATGTTTGCGATTCACCACAGTGAGAAACAACTGGAACATCATAGCCTAAAGCAAGTTACTGACGCATTGAATAAAGGTGCTTTGACGCTTTATTATCAGCCTAAAATAGCACTTAAAAGCAAAGAAATAATGGGCTTTGAAGCACTGCTTAGATTGTGTAATAGCGATGGTTCGGTACAGGGACCTTGGTTTTTAGATACGTTAGCGAAGCACAATTTACTTGAGGTAATCGATAACTTCGTGATAGATCAACTTGAAGTTGACCTAGAGCGGTTTTCAAAAGCAGGGTACGCTCCAAAGGTCAGCTTTAATATCTCACCTGATAACTTGTTAAACGGCGGATATAAGCGGGTAGTGAAAGCTTTTTCTCGCTTTGAGGGGCAAGTTGAAGTAGAGCTTTTGGAATCCAGCTATATAGAAGATTTTGCAGCCACTATCGAGGTAGTCAATCATCTTAAACAACATCAAATTCACTGTGCAATGGATGACTTTGGGACCGGGTATTCTTGTTTGTCAGTATTGTCAAAACTCAATATAGATACCATTAAATTGGATAGAAGTTTATTACCCGTGTCTAACAATAGTAAGTCAGAAACGCTTTACAAACACTTAGCTCAGTTGTGTACTCAGCTTGGTTTTAAGACTGTTGCTGAAGGGGTGGAAACCAAAGAAGAAGAGCGAGTGGTAAAAGCCGCCAATATCGATTGTGTTCAAGGGTTTTTATACCATCAAGCAATGCCGATAGAAGAGGCTATTGGACTGTTAGCAAAATCAGAGGCGGTGTAATTAATCGCCTCTGGTACAAGGGCTATTTTTTAATAAATGAAATCAATTTATCTGCAATATGGGTATTATTTTGAGAGCCAGTGAATTGGTTTGCACCTTTACCATAAGCAAACACCTGTACGTCTATGGCTGTGTGTCCGCTCGTTGTCCAGCCGGTGAAACTTGCCTTACTAATAATAGACTTAATAGCTTGCGCTAACTCTTTTTCACCTTGTGACTTAGCTTGATCAAGCAGCAGTTTGGTTTGATTGTCAAAAGGTAGCTTTGTCGCCGTTGTCCATATTGCTTCAATATCATCATTGGCTAACATTTGTTTTGTCATTACTTCAGCAGAAGCACTTACACCTTTTATTACATCTCTTTCCCAGCGATACTGACCGTCAGCACCTAATGTTAAGCCACCAGTTGAATGGTCGGCTGTAACGACAAGAAGAGTATCAGGGTTATGGTCAACGTAGCGCTTCGCTACTTTTATAGCATTGGCAAAGTCATGCATTTCGTGCATCGCACAGGCTATGTCATTGGCATGGCCACACCAATCAATTTGACTGCCTTCTATCATAACAAAAAAGCCTTGCTTATTTTTATTGTCCAGTAATGACAGGGCTTTATCAGTCATTTTTTCCAGACGATCAGGGTGTTGATCAATCGCAAAAGGCATTGCCACTGGTGCGAAAAGTCCAAGAGCTGGGAGTGACTTTATTTTGTCAAGGTTACTTATGTCATCACTATAGGTGTATCCAGATGCTTTAAATTCTGCAACTAGATTTCTGTCTTCTCGAACAAAGTATTTGGTTCCGCCACCTAGCATCAGGTCGACCGGAAGCTTACCTGCGATTTTATTATCAATATAGTCATTAGCAATTTCATCATAGTTGCGACGCGATTCATTGTGAGCTGCAAAACTAGCTGGAGTGGCGTGATTGATTTGTGAAGTTGCCACAAGTGCAGTTGTCATCCCTTTGTGCTTTGCGAGCTCTAGCATGGTTTTTAAAGGCTTTTTATCGGAGTTCACGGCGATCGCGCCATTATAGCTTTTTTTACCTGTGCTAAGCGCCGTTGCCCCAGCTGCACTGTCTGTCACAATCGTATCATCATCTGGGTATGTATGAGCCATGCCAACCAGTATTGAATCGAAGACTGTTGGTTCCACGTCTTTGGTCTGCTTATTATCCATATAATATCGATATGCAGTGGTGTAAGTTGGGCCCATGCCGTCACCAATCATATATATAATGTTTTTAGGTGTTGATGCGGCAAACGCATTAGTACTCAAAACAATACTTGCAGCAAGTACACTGAGTGATCTTTTCATATTGAATATCCTTTGTATTCCCGTGTTTTTCTTGTACATGATACAACGAACTGGCGCAAAAATTTACAAATGAGATAAAACTAAGGTCACATACTATGATTATTGACTAACCTGTCAGCGACGCATGTACCTTTATCTAAAAGTTGTACGTATTGTAAGTCGTGATGATAAAGTAATTGTACGCAATGCAATATGAGATATATGTGACTCGAATGAAAAATGCGATAGATGCCCTGCAAAGGATAGGAATTGCGGCGCAAACAACAAATAACGAAGGTGAAGTCGTTCTGTGTGTACATGGCTGGCTTGATAACAGTAATAGTTTTACGCCGATGGTTAAGAGAGCGAGTGATTCATATCAATGGATTTCAATTGACCTCAAGGGTCATGGGAAGTCGCAATGGCGATCTACAGATGCACATTACTATTTCGTAGACTATGTATATGACTTATTGAATATATTAGATGTTTTAGAAATTGAACGTTGTCATTTGGTTGGCCACTCTATGGGGGCCATGGTATGCGGGTTGTTCTCATCTTTATACCCACAGCGCGTAAAAAGTTTGACTATGATAGAAGGTTTTGGGCTGGTGTGCACACCAGAGCAGGAAATTAGAAAGCAAATTTTGGAAGCTTTTGAGCATCGCCAAGCGAGCGATAAATTCAAAAAACGTCTTTATGCAAACTTTGCAACATTGGTCACAGCACGAAGCAACGCAGGCGACCTCACCCAAGAAGATGCTGCACTACTGATGCAAAGGAATTCACAACAAGTGGAAGGTGGCTTTTACTTAACTTTCGATCCAAGGCTTAAAACAGCTTCCGCGATTCGTTTTTCTGTTACACAAGCCAAAGCTGTTTTAGAGGAAGTAACTACACCTAGCTTGTTGGTCGTAAGCGACAAAGGCTATGATTTTGTTAAAAATAACCGTGATTTGTTTATCGAAGGGTTTAAACAGATAACCGTTGAAGAAGTTTCAGGAGGACATCATTGTCATATGGGTAACCCCCAACAATGTATCAGTTTGATTGAACAGCATCTGAATAGAAATACAGTAACATAATTGTATATTTCCATTAAATGTGGGAATATCACCGAATTAGAGTATTTGCTCAATTGTTAAAGCGCCTTATATAGATTAAGGTAACGTATCAAAAAAATAACTAAAACGCAGGAGCTAAGAGTGGAAAAAATCTGGCTAAAGCGCTACCCAGAGGGTATGCCTGAAACTATTGACCCAGAGCATTACAACTCATTGCTTGAATTGTTTGACAAAAGTTTTACCGAGTTCGCGTCTTTACCCGCATACAGCAACATGGGAAAGACATTGACTTATAAGCAAGTTGATGAAAAAACAAAGGCTGTAGCAAGCTATCTTCAAAACACCCTAAAACTAGGTAAGGGTGATAAAGTTGCGGTGATGATGCCAAATTTGCTGCAAACACCGCTAGCAATTTTAGGGATCTTACGTGCTGGTTGCACGGTTGTTAATGTTAATCCATTGTACACAGTCCGAGAGCTAGAACACCAACTTAATGACTCAGAAACCAAGGCAATTTTCATCCTTGCGAATTTTGCACAGACACTGCAAAAAGCACTACCTCAGACTCAGGTTAAACACATAGTTTTAACAGAGATTGGCGATATGATGGGGGGGGTTAAAAAACATCTGGTTAATTTTGTCGTTAAACATATCAAAAAAATGGTACCTGAGTTTTCTTTACCTCAGACTATTGCTTTTAAGGATGTTGTAAACGCAGACCCAAGCGCGTATCAAGTGCCAGACGTTAATTTAAGTGACTTAGCATTCTTGCAGTATACAGGTGGAACCACTGGCGTATCAAAAGGTGCAATGTTGACTCATGGCAATATGGTTGGCAATTTAGAACAAGTATCAGGCTGTCTAGATAAAGTTCTGGATAACGGCAAAGAAATTGTGATCACAGCACTACCGCTCTATCATATTTTTGCACTTACAGCGAATTGTTTAACATTCATGAAGTATGGTGGTCACAATATTTTGATCACTAACCCACGTGATATGCCAGCGTTTGTTAAAGAGTTGTCTAAGTACCCATTCACAGCTATTACAGGCGTAAATACGTTATTTAACGGATTGCTTAACACTCCTGGGTTTGAGCAATTAGACTTTTCACACCTAAAAATGTCTCTAGGTGGTGGTATGGCCGTACAGCGTCCAGTTGCTGAACGTTGGCAAAAAGTTACTCGTAGCAAGCTAATGGAAGGCTACGGGCTGACAGAATGTGCACCTTTGGTGACGATTTGTCCTTATGACCTAGATGGTTACAATGGTTCGATCGGATTACCTGCGCCGAGCACTGAGTTGAAAATAGTTCTAGAGAATGGCGACGAAGCGGCACAAGGTGAGGCAGGAGAACTTTGCGTCAAAGGCCCACAAGTCATGGCTGGATATTATAATCGACCAGACGCTACCGCAGAGTGCTTGAAAGATGGTTGGTTTGCAACTGGTGATATTGCAACCTATGACGATGAAGGTTTCTTTTATATTGTTGACCGTAAAAAGGACATGATTATCGTTTCTGGCTTTAATGTCTTCCCAAATGAAGTGGAAGAAGTCGTTGCAATGCACGAAGGTGTATTGGAAGTAGCTGCTGTTGGCGTGCCTCATGAAGTTAGTGGCGAACAAGTTAAAGTATTTGTTGTGAAAAAAGACCCATCTTTGACAGAAAAAGATATAATCAAGCATTGTCGTGATAATTTGACCAACTATAAGGTACCGAAATTGGTAGAGTTTAGAGATGAACTACCAAAGACAAACGTTGGAAAGATCCTTCGTCGGGCCTTAAAGGAATAAAAAATAGCCGGCATAAGCCGGCTTTTTTTTGCAATAAAATGTCCAGGAGACGCAGTGCAGTATCGAGTAATTCAATCACAAATCGAGCTAAATGGTTTTGCCAAAAATATCGCTGAGGCACAGGTAGTTGCTTTAGATACGGAATTTATGCGTCGTCGTACTTTGTATCCAGAAGTCGCGCTAATTCAAGTATATGCCCAGAACCAACTTGCCTTGATAGACCCTCTTCTAGAGCTAGATCTATCACCTTTGTGGGATATTTTTCAAAACCCAGAAGTATTAAAAATACTTCATTCACCTTCTGAAGACATTGAAGTATTCCAAAAATTTGCAGGTTTTGTACCGGCGCCAATTTTTGATACGCAATTTGCCCTTCAAGTATTAGGGAAGGGTAACTGTGTCGGGTTTGCTAATATGGTTAACACTATCTTGGAAGTTGAAATAGACAAAAGCGAATCTCGAACAAATTGGCTACAAAGGCCTCTAACTCAAAAGCAATTGGACTATGCGGCATCCGATGTATTTTATTTAATGCCTTGTTTTGAATCTATCTACGAGCAGATAAGCGAGCGTGGCTTGATGGATATTGTGGTTGCTGAAAGTGAATTGATCGCTAAAAAGCGTGCTTTTATGGTACCTGATGACCAAGTCTATCTGGATGTAAAAAATGCTTGGCAGCTAAAGCCTCGAGATTTAGCCGTATTAAAGGAGCTAGCAGCTTGGAGACGCAACAAAGCTGAGAAGAAAAATCTCGCACTAAGTTTTGTGTTAAAAGAGCACAATATGGTGGAGATTGCTAAACGTCGCCCAACCTCACTGAGCGGATTGCGTAATATACCAGGAATTGAAGCGATGGAAGTTAACCGCTCAGGTAAAGAAATTTTGGCCTGCGTAGAGCAGGGCAAATCGATATCAGAACCGCAATGCCCGCAAAAACTATTACGCTTGATAGATTACCCAAATTACAAAAAAGCGGCAAAAGAGCTTAGTGCGAAGATCAAACATATTGCTGAGAGTAATGACATACCAGCAGATGTATTGGCGTCTAAAAAGCAAGTAAATCAACTGATTAGTTGGAATTGGAAAAAAACCGCAGAAGAGCGAGCCTCTCTACTAAAGCCAGATTTGTTGCAGTCATGGCGTTATGAACTTGTTAAAGATGTGCTTAAAGATTGGGATGTGTAATTAAGCTGAAAAGCATTGCGAATACGAGATGAGCTGAAAGACAGGGCAAGTGTATGTTGCGGGAAATGTTAAAGTTCCTTTGTGTACCTAATAAAGGTGCGGTATAATTGCAAGTACGATAGCTAACATACACAAGGAGTGGATATGACAATCAAAAAGCTATTATCGACCTGTACTTTTCTTTTCGCTGCATCATCAGCCTATGGCAACGACTATGTTGGTGCGCTAAATATTGATACAAATAATCTTATTTGGTCAGCAACCACAAGCTACTCGGCGGGGCAAGTAGTAAGAGAGGGAGAAAGTGGTAGCCTATTTGTTGCCACGACTAATATTAATGTAAATGCTCAAAACCCTACGCCTGTAGAAGATAGCCAACGGTGGGTGTTATTAGTTAAAGGCGAAGCAATTGCCGATGATCTCGTTAAGAAAATTCCACAAGACGCTAAAGCGATTTTTGTAACGAGTCAACAGTTCAGAGGCTATGAGTTATTTGATAACTATCGAGATGAAGTCGATGCCATATGTCAATCTGCAGCAGATGCATCTGAATATGCTCCACAGGGCACATATGGAGCGATTATAGCCCTAAGTAGTGACTATCGTTCAGCGACTAGTCCAATCTCCCATTCTCATGAATACTACTTATTAAATGGCACGAAGGTTGCCAATAACAAACAAGATTTTTATTCTAACCGTTTATTGTCACCTATCAATATAGATGAAAACTTAAATCAAGTTACAACTAATTTATACGTCTGGACAAACTCATTTTCCACTGGCGACAGTGGACATACTGAATCATGCCTAAAAACCTATAATGATCCTGGCGTAGCACAAGTAGGTAATGCAAGCAAATCAGACGCTTGGTGGAGAAGTACTGATTCAAGATACTGCCAATCTAGCGCTCGGTTGTATTGCGCGCAAAAATAAAAAGTGGTCGACAACGTTGGCTACTATTGCTAAAAGGCTTGTGGGTAGGTTTGTTGATACAAAGAGTTTATAGATAAATATCTACCTGCTGGCTTTGATTTAGTATAGCTAGCAGGTAGATTTCGTAGTTTTCATTCAGCTATTTCGATTCTTTATCGTCATCTGGTAAAGTGACGTTAAGCTCCAAAACAGCTAAATCATCTTCATTTTGTTCAAACTGAACGTTTACTGCATCAGAATCAACTTTTACATATTTACGGATCACATCAAGAATATCTTGCTTGAGTTGTGGCAGATAATCTGGAGTGCCTCTTTTTGAGCGCTCATGGGCAACGATGATCTGCAAACGCTCCTTGGCGAGCGATGCGCTACTCTTTTTCTCTGAACGAAAATAGTCAAGTAATGACACGTTAACCTCCAAAAATCCGTTTTAATAAACCCTTTTTCTCTACATCAAGAAAACGGAAGTCGATAATTTCACCTAACAAACGATTAATTGCATCGCTATATGCCTGTCCGGCATCAGACTCGCTATCAAGTACAACTGGCTGACCAGAGTTCGATGCGTTAAGTACGGCTTTTGATTCTGGAATAACACCAAGTAAATCGATAGCAAGTATTTCTTGTACGTCTTCTACTGATAGCATTTCACCGTTTGCAACACGCTCTGGGTTGTAACGAGTTAGCAGTAAATGCTCTTTTACAGGCTCTAAACCCATCTCTGCGCGTTTTGATTTACTTTGCAAAATACCAAGAATTCGGTCTGAGTCTCTAACCGATGACACCTCTGGGTTAGTTGTAACGATCGCTTCATCAGCGAAATATAGTGCCATCATAGCACCTGCTTCAATACCCGCTGGTGAGTCACAGATGATGAAATCAAAGTTATCTTTCATTTCATTTAAAACGCGTTCAACACCCTCTTTAGTTAGTGCGTCTTTGTCGCGCGTTTGTGATGCCGGAAGTATGTATAACTTCTCTACACGTTTATCCTTGATCATCGCTTGATTTAGATTTGCTTCACCATTGATAACGTTTACAAAATCGTAAACGACTCGGCGCTCACAACCCATGATTAGATCTAAGTTACGAAGGCCAATATCAAAATCGATGATGGCTGTTTTGTAGCCTTTAAGTGCAAGGCCAGTACCAATAGCTGCGCTAGACGTAGTTTTGCCTACACCGCCTTTACCCGAAGTTACGACAATAATTTTTGCCATGTGATTTATCCTTTGACCAAAGCTGTTATTTCTAATGAATCATTTTTTTGTTTTACTTGTGCAGCCTGTCCCCAATGTTCTCCTTGCAAAGAATCACTGATCCAATAACTGCCATTAACAGAAACCAATTCGGCTTCAAGACGCTGACAATAAATTGCGGCGTCATCGTATCCTTGAGCCCCAGCAATTGCTCGGCCTCTTAAAGTACCATAAATATGAATATTTCCGTCAGCTATCACTTCCGCACCATGACTGACCGCACCCATGACAATCAAATCTCTGTTTTTAGCATATATTTGCTGACCTGAACGAACGGTGGCGTGAACAATCTGTGGTGGTAAATAAACTTCTTTCTCAACTTCAACCACTTCGGTATCGCTGGTTTTAGTGGCGACAGGTTTTGCATTGTCTTTACTGTAGTTTAAAACGGATAGTGCCGCAGATTTAGCTGCTTCATTTTGTTGTTCAGAACCGTTGCAAATACCAACAGGATTTAATTGTAAATCAACGAGGGTTTGCTTTAACGTTTCAAAATCAACGTCGGCATCCTGTAATTTGGCGAGGTTAATAACAATCGGGGCACCGATAAAAAATTTGGGTGCCTGAGATATTTTTTCGTCCAGTGCCTTGCTAAGTTGTTTGATGTCAACCGAGAACAAGTGCAACACAGACAGGGTAAAAAGGTTCCCTTTTAACTCAAATGTTTGTTCTGACATAAGCGCTCTATAAAATGCATACTTAATACTTCAACAGTCTCTTATTAATTATTTTTATGTGGAATAAAAAATGAGTCTGTCAGGGCGTAATTGTTATTTTGGCCCCGTATTTTAAACGTTTGTAAGTCGCAAAACTTTCCAAATACAATGAGTGTCATGGTATAGTGCCGTTTAGACATAAGCAAGAATTTATAGGGTTATAATGCTCACTGCTGTATATAAAAGCTCAAAAAAAGCTGATACCTACCTTTATGTAGAAAAGCGCGACGATTTTACAAAAGTGCCAGAGCCATTAATGAACATGTTTGGCCGACCACAGTTCGTTATGATGTTTAATTTATCTAAACGAGACAAGCTAGGAGCAGCAGATATCGCTTTGGTTAAGGAGAAGTTAAGCAGTGAAGGATTTTACTTACAGCTTCCTCCACCAGAAGAAAATCTTTTAGAACAATTTAAAACAGAAAATGGAGTGTCCAGTGATTAAAAAGTTATCAGTGCTTGTAGGCGCACTTTGTCTGACAAGTTCTGTTTGGGCTAATACACAAGAAAAATTCGATCAGTATGTTGCTGACTTAAAAGTTGAAGCTCAAGCAAAGGGGTACGATCAAGCATTAATAGATAGTGCATTTGCTACAGTAAAGTTTAAGAAAAAGGTTATAACAGCAGATAAAAATCAGCCAGAGGTAGTAGAGACGCTAGAAACCTACTTACCTAAGCGTGTACCGCAGTGGAAAATCAATCAAGCTCGCAAGCTTTACAAAGAACATAAAGAAATCTTAGAGAAAATAGCCCAAGAATACGGCGTGCAAGCTAGGTTTATCGTTGCTCTGTGGGGGCTCGAAAGTAACTTTGGGCGTATTCAAGGTGGTTATCCTGTGATCAGCGCTTTGGTAACACTGGCGTTCGACGGACGCAGAGAAGCGCTATACAAACGCCAGCTATGGGCTGCGTTAGATATTTTAAAGTCAGGCCATATTACACTTGAAGACTTTAAAGGCTCTTGGGCAGGGGCGATGGGTCAAACTCAATTTATGCCTACCTCTTTCAATTCATATGCTGTTGATTACAACAAAGATGGCCGAAAAGATATTTGGACGACCGAGGTTGATGCATTTGCTTCAATTGCCAATTACCTCAAACAGGCAGGTTGGAACGACAATTTGACTTGGGGTAGACAGGTTAAGCTGCCTGTAAACTTTGACAATAAGTATATTCTCAAACGCGGCACAAAAACACGCAAAGAGTGGCTTAATTACTGGAAAGAATCTGAGCGTAACTTGGCTGATTGGCAAGCTTTAGGCTTACGCCGTGCAGACGGTTCTGATTTGCCAAAAGTAGACGTTACAGCTGCTTTGGTAATGCCAGACGATATTAATGGTCGCATGTATCTGGCGTACGACAATTATAAGGCCTTAATGCATTGGAACCGCTCATACTATTTCGCAACAAGCGTAGGGTATTTGTCAGACAGAATAGCTTACCCAAAGTTATAAGACATATTTGAGGCCGGAATGATATCCGGCCTTTTTTATACACAGTCACATTTGCGTGCTCTGTTCATGCCATACCTTAAGAAAGTTGTTGTATTAGGTCCTTTGCTTCACGTGCATTGTGCTTTACCCACTGACTCGGCGAAGTGCCCGTATGACGTTTAAATTCTTTATAAAAGGTATTTTTGTTGTTAAATCCGCTGTTGTACATAATATCAGTTATTGTGAAAGCGTTTTTCTGGTCTTTTAAGAGGTTGCATGCGTGTTGAACCCTATAGCTATTCAATAGTCGATAAAAGCTGCTTTTCATGTGCACGTTCAGTAGCTCTGAAGTTTGATGAGTAGTTAGATTCAACTGCGCAGAAAGTTTTTTCAGACAAAGAGCGTTATCGAGATACACTTTGTTAGCTGTGAATAGTCGAATCACTTGCTGTGAAAGGCTATTTGCAGTCTCTTTGTCTAGTAGTCGTTCTTTTTTTATTGTAAGTGCCTTATTAATTCCAAGCTCCTCTGCCTTTTTAGGAGTGTACGCCGCATTGAATGCGCTAATGGTAATATAGCAACAAATAAGTAGATTGAGCATATGCCACAGCGGTAGTATCCAAGGGGAGTTATTTAAATAACAAAAAGTAACTAAGCCAGCCAAACACACTATAGCAATGACGGTGACGATATTTGCCAGTTCGTATTTTGAACGCATATTAATTACTGTGCTAAAAGCAAATATACTTGTCGCTAGATAGCTAAAAATTACAACAAAATAGACTATTACCAAGCCAAGAGAGTGGGTTGCTATATCACTGATCCTTAAAAGGAAGAACACTGTAAATGGCAGCATGTGTAGGGTTATATGATAAAATGACGCTTTCTTGCGTTGGTAGTGAAGAAATATGAGTGCACAGAATAACAAGATAACACACTGAGATAGCTTGATAATAAAGTCAGGAAGCTCTCCATAGCGCACCCCTATATAGCCAGTTAACGGTATAATTAATAACGCAAAAAATCCGCTATGTAGAAAGCTTGAGTTATTATCGCTCGTTTTGTGTTGCTTAAATATTAATCCAGAACAGAATAGGGCAATACAACAGCTAGCCAAATACAAATCTTCTATCATCACAATTACCTTCCTTAAGTAAGTTGTTTGCATCATTTAAAACCATTAGCTTGATCAGTTTAGCTAAACTAACCGTTACTAATATATTGAAAAATTTGCATAAATAGATTTTTAGTCATTTCTTATCCATACAGACGGCAAACTGTAAGCAAGTCAGAATACTCTTTATAAACACATAAACGAGGGAAACTGATGAATAAAATAAACATGCTTTTTTTGTCTGTGGCGTTGGCTGCACCATCTACAGTACTGGCGAGTGAATCTGCCAAGGAGCAACTCAAGAGTAATGTTAAGCAATATATAAGTGCTTGGTCTGAACAGTCAGATGCTAACAGGTTCGATATCTTAAAGCGGTCTGTGACACACAATTTCACCTATAAAGACCCGAGTTCATCTGAATTTACAATCGATTCAGATGAAAAAATCAATCAATGGATTTCTAATTTTCATAAAGATATGAAGCAGGTTGGCATCTTGCAAGTTAAGGGTGAGCTTGTTTCAGAAATAGATATACATGGACCCCAAGGAAACGAAGTTCTTAGATTTAATTGGAGAATTAGTGGCTTTGATGGCGCTGTTGTATTGGCTGAAGGTGTAGACTATGGCACTAGCAAAGATGGTAAATTAGCCAGCATTACGGGCTTTTTTGGAGACCTAACACCTAAATGTGATGCAAAGGAGTGGAGTGAACACACTGTTTATCAAAAAGGTCACACAGTTACGTACGAAAACAGTGTGTATGAAGCGCGTTGGTGGGTAAATGAATCTCCCAAGCAAAACACTGCTGCTTGGCAGATGCTCTATGATTGTGTAAAGATTGCGCCCTAGTTTGGGTAATTAAATACTTACTTGGTAATCATTATCGAAAAAAAAGGCAGCATTCCAACATGCTGCCTTTTTGATACGGCATTAATGCCTACAAGTGTGTAATGAATTCTTAATTCTTTGTTTTACTAACTTTTAATGTCAGTAATATGAAAGCGGCTGAACTTTCCCCCAAAATACTCGATAGGAAAACGCTGTGTACGCAAGGATAGTAGGCACAACTACTACGACGCCATAGAATAAAAACCTCAGTGATTCAGGCGCAGCTAACGCTTCGAAAATAGTGAGTTTTCCCGGCACCACATAAGGGTAAAAGCTGTAAAGCAAGCCAAAGAAACACAATATAAAGATCACGCATGAGATCAGAAACGGCAGCCAACTGCCAATATCAGGATGTAGCTTTAGTTTGATAAGCACTCTATCAAGTATTACAAACATAAATAGACAGATGATAGGCATAGGTAAAAGTAATAGTAGAATCTCTGACTCGAACCAGCGCTCGTATACACTATGATTGATTATCGGGTTTATAGCTGAGACTGCGACTACGCCTAAAAAGGCCATACGCGTCGCCATTTGACACCAACAAATAGCCTGCTGTTGTAGTTTGCCTTGTGTTTTTAGGATTAGCCATGCTGCACCTATCAAAGCATAGGCTGCAACCACGCCAACACCACTGAGACATGCAAACACGACAGCAAGAGCACTTTGATCAAACGACATTACGTATAGGCCAAGCATATAGCCTTGTGTGAATGCACTAATGATTGAACCTAGTTTAAACAGTTTATTCCACATAGACTTGCGCTTTATTTTGGCTTTTGCTCTGAAATCGAAAGCGACACCGCGAATTATCAGGCCAATGAGCATTACTGTTACCGGTAGGTAGAGTGCTTGCAAGATCATGCTGTGAGCCAGGGGGAAGGCAATGAGGGCAAGACCTACTGCTAGTACTAACCAAGTTTCATTAGCATCCCAAAAAGGACCTATAGAGGCTATCATCGTATCGGCATGTTCTTCGTTATCGGTTGGTAGTAGTATGCCTACGCCTAAGTCGTAACCATCCAGTACAGCGTAGAGCAAAATCGCCAGTGCCATCAACGAGGCATAGATAAAAGATAGAGTTTGCGCATCAAGCATAAACATTCTCCTCAACTGAGGTCTTTTGGTACTCTTCTACCTCAACAGACTTGTCAGCTGTATAGAAAAGGGTCCTGACATAGGCGATGAGAAGTAACATATATACAGTCAAATAGGCTATGAGGGAAATCAGAACATTATCGCCAGCTACCTGTGTCACAGCGTCTTCTATGCGTAACACGCCAGAGACTAAGTACGGTTGACGACCTATTTCCGTGACATACCATCCGGCTAACGTCGCTATCCAGCCAGAAAAGCTCATTGCGACAAGAGTCTTAAGTTGCCATGGTGCGAGAGCATCATTGCGCCAAAGCGATATCCGAAAATACACAGCGACGGCTATCATCAGCATGCCCATCCCAACCATAATTCTAAAGCCAAAGAAAACAGGTTTAACTGGGGGAGTTGCGTCTTTGAATTCGTTAAGTCCTCTAATGGTACCGTTTTTCTCGTGCGTTAAAATCCAGCTTGCTAAATTGGGAATAGCAATTTCGTAGTCGTTAGAACGGGTTTTCTCATTGGGAATAGCAAACAATAACATGTCTGCTCCTTGTTCTGTTTCCCATATTCCTTCCATTGCAGCGACTTTTTGTGGTTGATGCTCGAAGGTGTTCAAGCCGTGCAGGTCGCCTACAAACATCTGTAGCGGCGCTAGTAACATCGCAACGGTGAGGGATACTTTCAACGTGAGTTGAGGGGCTTTTTTGTCATCCCCTTTGAGCAGTCGATAGCTGCTAACTCCTGCGATTAAGAACGACGCTGTTAGGCCACTTGCCAACAACATATGTGCTAATCGATACCCAAATGAAGGATTGAAAATTACCAAAAACCAATCGGTTGGAAACACGATCCCATCTCTAATTTCAAACCCTGCGGGGGTTTGCATCCAAGAATTAAGGGATAAGATCCAAAATGCGGATAGGCTGGTACCGATTGCCACAATTACCGTCGATAGAGTATGTACCTTTGCAGAAACGCGTTTCATACCAAATAGCATGACTCCCAAAAAGGTGGCTTCCATAAAGAATGCTGTTAGTACTTCATAACCGAGTAAGGGACCTGCTATGTTGCCAACTTTCTCCATAAAGCCGGGCCAGTTGGTACCGAATTGGAATGACATGGTGATACCGCTGACCACACCAAGGGCGAAAGTCAGGGCGAATATTTTGACCCAGAAGCGATACGCTCTAAGCCAAATAGGATGTTGAGTCTGATCGTACCTAACTTTGAAGAAAACCAAAAACCACGCTAACGCGATGGTAATGGTAGGAAATAGAATGTGAAAGCTAATGTTGGCTGCAAACTGTATTCGCGACAACAGCAAGGTATCAAGCATGACGCACCTCGGCGATTAAGACTTCTTAAGTAATTTATCCTTTAAATCAATCACTTTTCCAACAGAAGAACCAAGCTTCATAAGTGTCTGTAATTGTTCTGGGGATAGACGTTGTAACTCTGCTGACCATTTTGTAACGGTCTCTAATAGGTCATGAATAGCTTGGATTTGTTTTTGTGCGTATTCCTCCTCGGGAGAATTGGGGCCATCAAGGATCTGATCGCGTAGTAGGGATAGTGTTGGGTCAATCTCGCGCTTTCTGCGTTCTTCAAAAACACGATTTGCTAAGTCCCATATACTGCCACTGGGTGCATAATATTCTTTTCTATCGCCGGGAATGTGAGTAACTTTTACCAATTGCCAAGACTGTAGTTCTTTGATCCCCATACTGACATTTCCGCGACTGATTTTTAGTGACTCAGCTATTTCATTGGCGGTCAATGGTTGTTCGTGAATGACCAGAAGACCTACCATTTGTCCTATGGTTCGGTTAAAGCCCCAGCGGCTTCCCATCTCGCCGCAATGCAGTACAAAATTTTCAATTTTTGGAGATAAAATCATTGTTCTAAAGTTTCAGTAATTATTGAAACTTTAATATATAGAGAGGTTTGATATAGATCAAGAACTATTTTTCAAGCTGTTTAATGTATTTTTGAATATAATAGCTGGGGGTAAAAAAGGAATAGATTAAGGCTAAAAAAGACATGTAAATGGGGCCCACACATCGAGCCCCTGATAACACTATTTAGTGTAAAGTGGTAAAGCTGCGCCCGTTACATTAGTGTACTCCACAACGGCTACTGGGTAGAACTCAGTTTTACGAAGTGCTTTGGCAGTTTTGCTACTAGAGGGACCAACCCAGAAATACCCTATAAAAGGCTGTACCCAACCTGATTCAGAACTCAAAATACCTGGCAACTGAGTGTGCTTATCAGTACTAGGCTGTAAACGCTGGGGTAAAACGTTGTTGCCAATACTATATAGTGGTGTTTGCATTCCTATTTTTCGTAAGTAACTTAGCTCAATAATAGGTGTATAGCCTGGTAGGTTGCTTACATGCAGGTCGACATAATATTCGCCCACTCGATAGTTCAAATCAGCTAGTGACTTAGGGTAGCCCCAAATTTCAATACCTGCACGAATAGCCGAAGGACTATTAAGCTCCAAATCCTGGTTGTACATGGCGTAGTCAGAAGGCAAACCTTGCTGTGTATTAGCAGCATTCGCCTGTGCCATGATCTGTTGTGAAGCCAATAAATATGCCATCTTTTCTTGATTGCTGGCATAAACAGATAAGCAGGGTAACTCAAGTGCTGGCGCTGATTTACGTTTAACAGCGATAGTGTTAACCGTTTCTGCGTATGGTCCGACTGGGCTGCTCGTTATATCTTGAAAATACAGAACACCAATGCTTTGGTTGGTACCTTCGCCATCACACTTAATTTCAATTGGTTCAAAATTATCGTTAGCAATAAACTTTGCCGATTGCTTAGTATTGATAATTGATAAAAATGCAGTGGTAAGATTGCCTGAAACGTGAAAAGGCATCGACACTGAAGTACCGTCGCTAAGCACAATATTTTCGCTGACAGGGTACTGTTCTGTGAGGCTTGCCGCAAAGCTTGTATTGCATAGTGATGTGATGATAGATACTAGCCCAAGTCCAAAGGCTTTATGTTTGTTCATTCTTGTTTTCCTTTTTGATGATTCAATTGTCCCTTAATTCGGGCTGAATAAGGTATCACGGTTTTGTTTTTGAACAAATAAAAAGGGATAAAGATGGGCGAGTAAAAATGAAAACGCCGCTAACATAGCGGCGTTTTCAATAATAGTTTGGTTATCTTACAGCCATCATGATGATGCCTGGTAAAATGAAGAATGAGCCTAGTACATAACCTAGAGCGGCAGGTTTATTGTTTGCCCCTATTTGCGCAAGTTTTTCAGCGCATGTCAAAGGTAACTCTCTAAGCACAGGGATGCCATATATGAGTGCGACGGCTAGTACATTAAACATAACGTGGACTAAAGCGATTGTTAGGGCAACCTCGGCAGCAGGACCTGTGATAGAAGTTGCTGCAAGTAGCGCTGTTATGGTTGTGCCTATGTTTGCACCCAAGGTGAATGGGTAGATTTGACGAGTAGTGAATACACCGCTGCCAGCTAATGGGATCATTAAGCTCGTGGTGGTTGAAGACGATTGCACCATTATAGTAACAGCTGCACCTGAGCCAATTCCAGCTAAAGGTCCGCGTCCTAACGCACTGTGAAGTATATCTTTGGCTCGACCAACCAAAGCTTTTTTAAGTAATTTACCAAGCGCTGTAACGGCAAATAAGATAAGTCCGATACCAGCTACCACCATAGCAACACCAAGTAGTTTACCATCCAAAAAGCTTAGTGCATCTTTGATCAAACCAACCGTTGGCTTAACTAATGGTTTAATAAAGTTGTAACTTTTTAATGAGAGATCGGTATCACCTACAAACATGTGCGACAAGCTAGCGGCGAGTTTTTGTAATATCCCAAACATGATTTCTAGGGGTAAAAAGATAGCAACTGCTATCAAGTTAAAAAAGTCATGAACTGTGGATGCTGCGAAAGCTCGTTGAAACTCTTCTTTAGATCTGATGTGACCAATTGAAACTAAAGTGTTAGTAATGGTTGTGCCTATATTCGCACCCATAACCATAGGAATTGCAATTGAAATAGGCAGACCACCAGCAACTAATCCAACAATAACTGAAGTTACAGTAGAGGAAGATTGTACTAACGCAGTCGCAAGCGCACCTAACAGCAATGCGACGAACGGGTTTGTTGCAAAAGCAAATATTTCTTTAGCGCCATCGCTGCCACCAGAGGCTAACTTGAAGCCACCGCTGACTGTACCAACGGCTACCAAAACGGCGTAAACCAATAAAACGATAGCAGCCCAGTTTAAGAATTTATATAAGCCAGAGTGTGCGGAATTTCGCATAGATTTTCTCATTGTCCTGCATCAAATATGACAATTTGATGGTGTTTTTATGTCAAGAACGCGGATTTAAACATGCGATTGTTACAGAAATATTTCACTGATGCGATTTTATCACTAAACTCGGGACTAAATCATATATAATCATTTAGAATCATATGGTTGTATTGTTCTATGTTAATTGTAGTGAAATTAACAGCGCTCAGAGCTATAAAGAACTTCCTTCTGTAATTTCTTGCTTGGTACTTTAGTCTTATTTTTTGTTTTAAATCAAAAAAAATATAAATATTTTCATTGTCCCCAAACCGAGGGTTTCCAATCGGCGCTTGTTCAAAAGTATCGTTTTTCGAAATAAAATTTATGTTAATACTAAGATCGTTGTTGTTATAAAACAGCAAATTAAGGTAATTCAATATAATTGCTAAAATAGCAGTTATATTCAGTTTACATCATTTTAATCTTATTTTTTTGTATGTTTATCAGCGTTCCCGTTCATTTTTGTTTTTAAAATGTAAAGAAAGTGTGTTTGGAATGTATTAATCTATGCTTTATAAAGATGAACACTAACTGAATGTTGTGATCTTCCCTGATTGTGTAAGCAAAGTTATCTAATGGCTTTAGTAATATAGAAAAGGAAAGATGCAGTCGCTATGTTTGTTAGTACAAAAGTATTGTTTTTGTATCAGTATTCGTGTCTGTCATTCAATGCAGGCGAGCTGATTACTTTAATAGGGTCGGGCAATACTGCTTGATTGCTATTAGCGCTGGTTACCAGATTTGTCTCTGGTATACGAATGGTTAAATGAAGGAGTATGTAAAATGTTTCAAGGTTCAAGTTCTTTTCAGCACAAACCGAAAGGCTTCACTTTAGGCTTAGGTCTAAAGCGTGTTGCGTTAGGTGCGTTCGCATTAATAAGTGCTTTGTCTTTTAACACCGTACAAGCTACAGGTACTGAGTTTGCTGGGTGTATGGAAGAGACGGCAGGGTTTGCAGTTCAATGTACGGCCAACGACGTCAGAATTGCCGGAGTATCATCAAATCCCGATGGCACTCCTAAGCTGGAAATATTAGATGATGGGTGTGCGTATCAAGGGGATACAGTGCAATTCACAGCGACATTTGATATTGAGACAACTTCTAAAGAGCGTCATGATATCGGTATTTATTTTGTTACAGATGGTGACCCAAATAACGATGGTGCTCAAAGTGGACAGTGTAGTATTTCAACCTTGCCATTTGCACCTTCGCCTCCTTGGCTAGATTTAGATGGTACAAATGACCCATTCCCAGGGACCAGCGGCCCATCAGGCGTTCAAGATGAGTGTGGTGACATAAGTAAGCCTGACTTCAATCCACTTTCACCAACCTTCACATTAACAGCAACCTGTGTTGACCCCGATAATGACGGACAGCTAAACCTACCTTATTGTACAAGTTGGCGTCAGTCTGGTGCAAACGAACTATGTGTTAATCCAAGTGATGCTTACCCTGGTTCACCTTCAAAATGTAAGTGTGATAATACCTTTAATATTCCTATCGCCGTTCCACCAGCTGAACTGTTAGTGTCTAAATCTGTTAATCCAGACACTTTGGTTGAGCCGGGCGGAAATGCGACCTTTACGGTTACAGTGACCAACGTTGGGATAGACCCGTCAAATAATGTCACAGTCAATACATTGTCTGACAGCATTTATGGCGACATCACAACGGCAGGTCATGATGGTATTATCAGCACGACTTGTAGCGTACCTCAGGTGATCCCAGCTGATGACCGCAACCCAGGCGGTGTAGACACTTACACCTGTCAATTCACCACCAGTATTGTAGGCAACGCAGGCGATGTTGAAGTTGATGTTGTCACAGCAACAGGGGTAGACGACAACGGTAATGTACTTACAGGTGACGATACGGCACAGGTAGCAATTACTGATTCAGCACCAAGCATCACTCTAGTTAAAACGGCTTCGCCAACGCAATTGCCAGAACCTGGCGGATTAGTGAGTTTCACTATGGTGATTGATAATACCAGTGCCGCTAGTTCCGACCCTATTACTATCACTGCTTTGATAGATAACATCCATGGCGATTTAAACGCTCAAGGCGATTGTTCTGTACCACAGGTAATCAATGTGGGAGCGCAATATAGCTGTACATTCTCTGCTCAAGTGAGTGGTAACGCTGGTGATTCAGAAACTGATACCATCACAGCGACCGGCACAGATGATGAAGGAAATACAGTAAGTGCGAGTGATTCGGCAACTGTGGTAATTCTAAATACACCATCAAGTATTGAAGTGCTCAAAACAGCCTCACCTTCTTCGTTTGATGAACCTGGTGCGAATGTTACGTACACTTACACCATTAACAATACATCTTCGGTGGATTCGGTAACAATAGAGGTCGCTGATGACGATAAACTAGGCTCTATAGCCGGTCAAGGCACATGTAGTCTGCCTCAAGTTATTGCGCCAAGTGGCTCATATTCATGTAGTCTGACCACCTATGTCGCGGGAAATGGCAACACATCTGTCACTAACGTTGTATCTGTTTCGGGCTTAGATGATGATGGGGAAGTAGTGTCTGCTGTTGATGATGCAACAGTAAACATTCTTAATACACCGCCAGCAGCAAGCCTAGTTAAAACGGCCACTCAAGCGGTGGTGACTTATCAGGTTAGCGTGTCGAATGATTCTGACTCTGAGGCCTTGACTATCACCCAGCTAATGGATGATATGTTTGGTGATATTACCGTTGTTGCAGGAAACATTCAGTCAACAACATGTTCAGTGCCACAAGTTATGCAACCAGCTACGCAAGCGGGTGATAGCTATAACTGTCAGTTTAGTGCGATAGTGACCAGTTCACCTCATGTGAACAATGTGACTGCAACGGTAATTGATGATGACGGCTCTCAAGCTATTCAGCCAACGGACTCTGCGAGTATAACGTTCGAATAACTGCATGCTCAAAGTTTATCTCAAGGCGCGTGATATACGCGCCTTTTTATATAACAAGAGCAAGCTGGAAATCATGTATACTTCTTTAGTACTACTTTTTGTTTGACAATATAATAAATAGTATGCTTTTCTCCATATTTACTACATTTTCTTTCGTTAGGCTGTGTCTAGTCTAATTAACCTGCGTTAGTGTATGAAGTCACGTCATATTTTTTTGCTTTTACTCAATTGCTTTGCCAGTTTTTTGGTGACCGCTGATGCGTTAGAGCTTACCCCGAGTCAACATGAGTATGAGTTAAAAAAGTATGCCTTGTTTTTTCATGACTATAACAAGCAAATAAGTAGTGTGAAGCAACTACAGTCAATGCCTAACTTGCTCGAACCCTACACAATTCAAAAACCAAATCCAGAAGGTTACTGGAAGTGGGCTCAGATAGACATCACAAATCATACAAATGAGTCTACTTGGTATGTGTCATTTGGTTTTGCCCGATTGCCTGTACTGGAAATGTACTGGCAATCACAAAGCGGCGAGATAATTAGTCTTAATGAGTCAAGTAAATTTACGGATAGGCCGTTTAAGCACCCACAGTTGTATATTCCTATTGAGATCTCTCCCAAGCAGAGCAAAACACTCTATATTAAATACCAAACGTTCGCGAACGCCCCTGCTAATATCCGAATTCACAGCCCAGATCACTTCACACAGACGATGCAAATGAGCGTACTAAACAACGCCATAATAGTGGGCATTGTTTTGGCGATCCTTTTAATAGTTACTGTAAACCTGTTTTTCAATCGTAATCTAACGAATGTGTTCTACGCGCTTTGGACAAGTATGTTCCTGTTCATTGTGGTTGATATGGCAGGATTTACTTATCAATACTTTTGGCCTGAAGTCGGTCAGTTTTCTAACACGTTTTCCATCGTATTGATGGTATTGGTGCCAATATTACATATTCTATTTGTGCGAAGTTTTTTGCAGCTTAAGTATCATCATGTAGCGCTGGATAAAATTTATATTGGATCTCTGTTGGTTTATACCGCATTAGTTCCTGTAGCTTTGTGGTTGCAATCTGTTTTCTACAATCTTCTCGCTAGTTCGCTGATAATTCCCATATTTCTATACACCTGCTACTGGTGTATGAAACAACAAGCGCCGGGGATTAGAATATTTGCTGTTAGTT
Organism: Pseudoalteromonas byunsanensis; assembly: GCF_001854475.1. Lineage (GTDB taxonomy): Bacteria > Pseudomonadota > Gammaproteobacteria > Enterobacterales > Alteromonadaceae > Pseudoalteromonas > Pseudoalteromonas byunsanensis. Next base: position 38,482 of record NZ_MNAN01000034.1, on the reverse strand, counting down.
TATTCAATCACGTGCTGTTTGTTAATGTATTAGCAATTTTAGGAGCAAGCTTTGGCAATGTTTTTGCGCAAGTAGATATATCTACTTATATAAAAGTCGGCTATTTGATTGAAGTGTGCTTGTTCACAGTAGCTATGGCAGTGCAACATAAATCGGTTCAGTATCAATTGGTTTATCGTCTCCAAAAGCAAGTTAATTCGCTCAATGAATCCATGATGCAAGAACAGAAAATATCATTACAGAACACCGAGCAAATTAAGAAAAATGAACAGCGGCTTTTTACAGATTTATCTCATGAGTTAAGGACACCATTAACCGTAATGAAAATTCAGGTAGAGTCACTACAGCATAACATCGTTGATAACGTACATGACTCTTACAAAAAGCTTCAAGATAAAATTGATGAGCTAAATGAATTTATTAATACTTTGATGCTCGTAAGTGATTCTAAAGATTTACATTATGGTTTGAATATTGAGCCTGTTAAGGTAGGTCACTTTATCAAGCAAGTCACGCACAGTTGTGGGCAGTCTATAGACAGCAATCAGCACTGCTTTAGTGTGCGCTGTGAGCTCAATGGAATGAGTACTATCAGTATAGATGCGAAGGCGATTAAACAAGTGATTGATGAAGCTATTTCTAATGCATTGAAGTTTGGTGGCAGTACAGTGCAAATTCTTTTGAGTTTTATTGAGACAGATAACAACCTAACAGTGCGTATCGAAAATTCAGGCGATCCGTTAACCTTTGATGCACATCAGTTATTGTTTGAGCCTTTATTTAGACAAGAGCCTTCTCGTAATAGTGCCTCTGGAGGTAAAGGAATGGGGCTTGCGGTATGCAAAAAGCTAATTGACGCGCATCAAGGAGAAATCACATCTTACAATAGCTCTCTAGGTGGGGTTGCTATTGAGTTTAAATTGCCGAAGTCATTTGCTTATGAATTTGCGTGATCTTTGCTAATTAACGTCGATTTAAGTAGACTTTGCATTGATCTTGTAATGATGAAGTACTAAATATGAACAACGAACCATTTTGGCAAACGAAATCGCTAGCGCAAATGAACCAACAAGAGTGGGAAGCTATTTGCGATGGTTGTGGTAAATGTTGTCTAAATACTTTCATTGACAGTGACCATGAGGAAGATGAAGCGTTTGCCAGTACAGACTTTTTACGCGAGGGTGAGAGCCTGATCTATACCAGTTTGGTATGTCAATATATCGATGAAAACACCTGTGGCTGTACACGTTACAATGAACGCCAGCAGCTTGTACCTTCTTGCGTAAAGCTTACCAAAGAAAACCTCAAAGATATATTCTTCATGCCTCAAAGCTGTAGTTATCGCCGTCTTTATGAGGGCAGGGGCCTTGCAAGTTGGCACCCACTGCTCAACGACGGCAGTAAAGAAAAAATGCACCAACTTGGCATTAGTGTCAAAGGGCGAGTTACGAAAGACAACACCGTCGATATGGAACATGAGTTTGAAGGTTATGTTGCTGATTGGCCGGCATTTGATTGTGACTGATGGATTTAGTTACACGTTGTTAGACTCGGACCGATAGTTACCCAAGCTTCAAGCGCAGACAATTAGCTTATTTATGTTAGTAACCCAAGACACTATTTATGTGGTAGAAGGTGCGACAGAAAACTCTCAGAAATTACAGAACGTTCAGTATTAAGCTGTACGATTAGACCTAAGTACTAACCTAAATACACATCTTGTTTTACTCATCACCCACGAACTAACATCCAAACATTACAAATCCTGATCAATTTGTTGTGCGCTTGGCATTGAGCCAAATGCCCCTTTAATAGTTACAGCGTGTGCGCCGCACTTACTGGCGTAGCTGATGGCCTTAACCAGTGTTAGTTCATCAGCCATGACCTGTAAAGGAGAGGTGTGTTTTGCAAGTTGACTTAAAAAGCCACCAACGAAGGCATCTCCAGCGGCGGTGGTATCTATAGCCGTCACGTGTGATGGGAGCACCTGACCTTGGTTGGAACTGGTATAATATTGAATGGGTTTTTCGCCATCTGTGACAATGACACACTGTGTATTGGCTGCAAGTATTGCCGATATGGTTTTATCTTGCCCATGTTCCCCATGACTATGTTGATGCAAAAAGTCCAATTCTTCTTGTGATAGCTTCACTATGTCTGACAAAGCGATGACATGCCACAAGCGCTCAATAATGTATCTTTGTGATGGCCATAAGTGGAGCCTCAGGTTCATATCGAAACTACATAGAATGTCATATTTTTTAGCTTGGTTAAGAGCGTAAATGGTTGTTTTATAAATATTCGTTTCGGTCAAGCTATTGCTACAAACATGCAAGATAGTATGGTTTATAAAAACTTCTGGATCAAAGTCTTCTGTTCTGAAGAGCAAATCAGCGGCTGGTGGGCGATAAAAGCTAAAGTTTCTTTCACCTTTTTTATCCAAAGATATGAATGCCAGTGCAGTTTTAGCTTTGTTGGTGCGGCGACAGTACTGAGTGTTAACACCATGATCACTCAGTTCGCGGAGTAAGAAATCTGCAAACATATCTTCGCCGAACATGCCGCAAAAGCTAGCCTTTATCCCTTGCTTTGCAACGGCAACCGCGACATTTGCAGGTGCGCCACCTGCATATTTCGTAAATGATTCTGGTTTTTTTCCATCTGACAAAAAGTCTACTAGGGCTTCACCAAAACAGATAACACTCATATTTTATTGCTCTTGTAATTGATAGGCGCGCAGAAATCTACAGCTTATGCCCATGATATAGTAATGATTTTTTCAAACTGGGCTTTTCTTCGTAGTAATGAGCTTTGCCTCTACATTGTGTACGAAATCAAACTCTGGATGGGAAAACATCCACGCCCAACTGTATAACTAGATCTTATCACAGCATGGCTAGTATGGGGGCTTTAGCTAACAGTGCTTGGGTGTGAATTGATTTTGGTGACTCCCTGAAGGGGGCAGCTGCACTGGCTTGTACCTTCCATCACTTAATGAATAAGTCTTATCGGGATGGCAAACGTCATGGATGTGCAATTGTGTTTATACTAATATCGTAAGAAATGGTGACCAACATTGTACAGCCCAATGAAAGTTTCCAACTTTATTGCAGGACAGAATGTCATCACATATCATTTGGAACGTTCCATAAAATCATTTGTGATTTTGTTGTTACAGTGTGTAAAATCGATTTATCCCTACTATTGGAGTTTTTCTTGTGAGTGACATAAACACAAATCAAAGCTTTGTTGCACAAGGTAATGACGAAAACAAAAACTATTTGTTACCGTTAAGTGCAATGACAACATTATTTTTTCTATGGGGCTTTATAACCGTACTCAATGATGTACTTATCCCTAGGTTAAAAAGCGTATTCGATCTTAACTACACTGAAGCCATGATGATCCAGTTTTGCTTCTTTAGTGCCTACTTTATTGTCTCTTTACCCGCCGGTGCATTGGTTAAAAAACTAGGCTATAAAAACGGTGTTTTGACAGGTTTAGTCGTAGCTTCTATCGGGTGTATGTTGTTCTATCCTGCGGTTGTGGTTCACGAATATTGGTTATTTTTGGGTGCCTTGTTCGTATTAGCTTCGGGTATAACTGTACTACAAGTGTCAGCAAACCCTTATGTAGCCGCGCTAGGACCTGTTAGAACAGCTTCTAGTCGTTTAAATCTCGCACAAGCATTAAATTCATTAGGCACGACGGTGGGCCCGTATGTGGGTGGATTGTTATTTTTCGGAACCGCAGGCGCCATGGCGGCAGAAGCGGGGGCAGAGTCGGTAAAAGTACCTTATTTGATGCTTGCCGGTGCACTATTAACTATTGCAATCGTATTTGCTTTTCTCAAACTACCAACGATTGAAGCGCACACGCAAGAACAAACCTGTAAAGCAAAAGCACATAGCTTGTTTGAAGCGCCTCATTTAGTTATGGGAGTCGGTGCCATTTTTTGTTACGTAGGCGCCGAGGTTGCGATAGGCAGTTTCTTGGTTAACTATTTCGCGCAGCCGCATATTGCGGGCCTTGAAGAACATGCCGCAGCTAAATTAATCAGCTATTACTGGGGTGGTGCAATGATAGGTCGATTTATTGGTTCGGCTGTATTACAAAAAATCGCACCATCAAGAGCGCTTATGTTTAACGCCTTCTGTATCGTTGCACTACTGAGTACCACCATGTTGAGCGAGGGTCATTTGGCTATGTGGGCAGTACTGGCCATTGGTTTATTTAACTCAATTATGTTTCCGACTATTTTTTCTGTGGCAATTGAAGGCCTGGGCTCACTGACCAGTAAAGGCTCTGGTTGGTTATGTTTAGCGATTGTGGGCGGTGCTATTGTACCGCTTATTCAGGGGATGTTTGCTGACTCAATCAATATACAAATGAGTTTTGTAGTACCTCTGGTGTGTTATCTATATATCGCTTGGTATGGCTTGAATGTTGTGAGTTGGGCGCAGAAGTGGCGCAGTAAAGTTAATTAATTACAAAGTATCTCCCGCAAGTAAGGCAAGCATTCGCTTGCCTTTTTTATAGTCAAAAAACATGTCTAATGAAGACTATTGAATACGTATTCATATTCACGTAGTCTTCATATTTATTGGAACGTTCTAAATGTCGTTGATGTAGATGTAACAGCTAAGCTTGCCTATACATACTTGATACTATCAAAATCGAGGGCGTTAAAAATGAGATAGATGATAAAGCCAATATCATGTGATTCTTTGTGGCTGCTTTTAAGGGCATACAACGTGATAAGAGCGTCTACAATTAGGCTGTACATCCAGGGTGTGTCTGGCGGGGCTACGGCAATATCAAAATAACATGGCTTTATAAATATTAGGGCTGATCTAGCGAGCTTTCAGCCGACACTTTCTTTTATGTCTATACTTTTACAGTTTCATCCTAAAGCGCGGTACAAATTGTTTTATTTTTCGTCAGTTGTACACAGTTTAGCTAAATTTACTAAATAATCTCAGATACTGACCGATACGATAAGACAAACCAGTTTAATTTTGTTAAATATGAACACAAGCTGATTTGATCAGAAGTGATTCTCAGACGTTGTTCATAAATATAGCAACGGGTTTAGGCGTACAATTTATAATAATAGGCTCAGAATGTTTAAATCGTTTAAGTTTACCACCAAAGTCACCATAGCGGCTTCGCTGGTTTTGGTGTTGGTATTAGGGCTGTTTACCGTCAACAATTTTATTGTGATGCGTAATCAAACTCAGCAGCAACTCGCACTGGTATTACAAGAAATTTCTCAGTCAGTATCTCAGAATATCGCCAATTGGCTAAATGATAGGCTGGATATCGTTGGGTCTGTTGCCAGCGGCCACCGCTCTTCAGATTCGCGAGACCAGATCTTGCGGCGTTTGGCCACTGCAGATGCAGCTGGGGACTTTAAGAATGTGTACATTGGTATGCGAGAAGGCCAGTTTATACTGGATGACCCAAGTATTGTATTACCACCTGACTACGATGCAACTACACGTCCTTGGTACCAACTTGCCAAAGAGAAAAATGGCACTGCGTTTACTAATCCATATATTGACGTTACTACTAACGAACTGACTATCTCAGCGGTTGTACCGATTAGCAGTGGCAGTGAATTTCTAGGCGTTGCTGGTGGTGACATTGATATGGCAACAATCACAGATATTATCAATGAGATCGACTTTCTAGGCTTCGGCTATGGCTTTTTGCTGGATTCAGAAGGGCGCATTTTATCGCACCCTAATACCAAGCTTAATGATAAGCCTATGTCAGACTTATTTGGTAAATCATTACCATTACAAGAGAAATTTATTGAAGAAGAGATCGACGGCTCACAGCGACTAATCTCTTTTGTAAAAATGAAGGGGATCAAAAATGTTGATTGGTACTTAGGTGTGGTGATCAACAAAGAAATAGCCTATTCATCGGTGTCTTCATTTAGAAATATGGCGGCGATATACATGTTACTCGGCGTTGCGGTAATTATTGTGATGCTGCAATTGTTGTTGAAGTATTTGATGAAACCAGTTGTACAACTTAATGATGCCATTAAAGACATTGCGCAGGGTGAGGGGGATCTAACTCGTAGATTACATGTCGAAAATGACGATGAATTTGGTGCGCTTTCAAATTACTTTAACCTGTTTATCGAGAAAATTCACGACTCCATTGCACAGGTAAAAGACACCACCATTTCTTTAGAACATTCAGTAGAGAGCTTAATCGCGCAAACCCAATCAACTTTGAGTATGTATAGCGATCAAACCAAGCGCACTGACAATGTAGCAACAGCAATAAATGAATTGTCTTCCAGCGCGGTCGAAATCTCTAACAATGCTAGTCACGCCTCAGAACTGGCAACTGAAGCAAATAAGTTAAGTGTTGATAGCCAAACAGCACTCAATGCTAACATTTCAGAGATTGCATCGTTGAGTGACAAAATGGCACAGGCACAATCTACCGTTGATAGCCTTGATAAGCATTCGGCGAGCATTGGACAAGTACTCGAGGTGATCAAAGGAGTCAGTGAACAAACTAACTTATTGGCACTTAATGCTGCCATAGAGGCTGCTCGAGCTGGTGAAGCCGGACGAGGTTTTGCTGTTGTTGCTGATGAAGTAAGACAACTTGCGCAGCGTACGCAGGAATCTACACAAGAAATCGAAAACACGATTATTGAGTTGCAACAAGGCTCAGCATCTGCGGTTGCCGTCATGAAATCGTCACTGGAGGATTCAGCTAAGAGCGCAACTCAAGCCACTCAGGCTGGTGAAAAGATGCATGAAGTAAGTAATGCCATTGATTCGATCGATGGCGTTAACCATGCGGTTGCAAGCGCCACGCAAGAACAAAATACGGTTATCCAATCCCTAGATAGTGATATTCATCATATTAGTGATTTATCTGTACAGGGCTCACAAAACCTTCAGGCGACGTTAGGTGAGTGCAGACAATTACAAGAGCAATTTGATGAGTTAGAAAAGATGGTAATGAAATTCAAAGTTTAACTTTTTAGAACATTACTGGGTTACTTTAAACTAGGCCGGAGCCAACTAGGCTCCGGCTTTTTTGTATCTGAATCTTCTACATTGTTGTGGGTTAACCAATAAAGATTTTTCACTAAATAGAACGTACTAATTATTACAGTTGTCATTTTTCTGTATTTTTTGCGCAACACGTTTGTAATTAAACACCCTTAAACTGCACCCAATTTAATTACTAGCAAAACTTAAGGTGTATGCGATGAAGTGCGTTAACCCCCTGTTATTAGCAGGCTTGCTTGCAACTGCGACCAGCGTTCAAGCCAATGACTTAAACAAGGTCATCGACAAAAGTAGTGCAATTAATGAATCTGCACAGAAAACTCAAACAAAGATCGATTCAATCGCCGACTCTATGCAGTCACGTTTGCAAAAGTTTAAAACACTCAATAAAGAAATTGATGGCCTTGCGGTATATAACGCCCAATTAGACAAACAAATTCAGAATCAACTTGATGAAATGAATGCAATTAACGCTTCTATGGATCAGGTTTCAGTGATCGAACGCCAAATCACACCTTTGATGCTACGTATGATCACAGGTTTAGAGCAATTTGTGGCACTGGATATCCCATTTTTACCTAAAGAACGTCAGACGCGAATCGTGTCACTTAAAGAAATGATGGAACGTGCGGATGTAACATCGAGTGAAAAGTTTCGTCGTGTACTTGAAGCATATCAAGTTGAAGTGGATTACGGTCGTACCATAGAAGCCTATACCGCTTTGTTAGATATAGATGGTAAGGAGCGAGAAGTAGACTTTCTGCGCATTGGCCGCATGGAATTACTGTACGTAACTAAAGATGGGTCATTAGCGGGTAGCTGGAACCAAGACAGCAAACGATTTGTTGCACTAGATGACACCAGTATCAGCCAAATCAACAAAGGGCTGCGCATTGCTCGTAAGCAGCTAGCACCAGATATGTTAACGCTTCCAGTTCACGTTTCAGAGTAAGAGGTTCAAGATGAAATTTTTTAAGCAATTTAGTCAAAAGGCCATCTTGGCTGCAACATTCGCTTTGTCTACATCTGTCATGGCAGAACAGGCATTGGATTTAGATTCATTACTGAAAACGCTTGAGCAAGGTCAAGTTTCTCAAAGCCAACAAAATAGCGCGCGCGAAGCTGAATTTATGGCTAAACAGGATCAGCAAATTGCGATGCTGAATTCTCTTACGCAAAAGCGTAATGGTGAGCTTGCGCGTTCTGAGCGCTTAGAAACGCAATTCGAAGAAAATGAAATAAAGCTACAAAACTTAACTGATACCTTGTCTAAACGTATGGGATCGTTAAAAGAGCTATTTGGGGTACTACAACAAGTAGCTGGCGACTCGAGCACTAAGTTCCAGACCTCGGTTGTGTCGGCGCAAATTCCAGGTCGTAGTGACTTTATGGATGAAATGGCCAAAAAAATGGGCTCAACTTCTCGCTTAGCTTCAATCGAAGATATCGAAAAAGTCTGGTACGAGCTACAACGTGAAATGACCGAGCAAGGTAAGGTATCGCGATTCAATACTGAAGTTATCGTATCCGGTGGTGAGAAAGCGAATAAGGAAGTAGTAAGAGTTGGGGCATTTAACCTAATCTCTGATGGTAAGTATTTATCTTTTAACCCTGCTACCAATACGTTGTCAGAATTAACTCGTCAGCCAGTATCTCGCTTCACAGAAACGGCAGCTGAACTACAAAGTACGCAAAGCGGCGTGGTTGACTTCGCTCTTGACCCAACTGGCGGTTCAATTTTGGGCCTGCTTGTTCAAGCGCCTAATACTGAAGAGCAAGTCCACCAAGGTGGCGCTGTTGGCTATGTAATTTTGGGTGTAGGCATGTTAGCACTACTCATTGCTCTTGAGCGGTTTATTTCATTGTTCATTATGGGTGCTAAGATCAACCGTCAGCTTAAAGACACAACCGCGCGTGAAGACAACCCATTGGGGCGTGTTATGAAGGTAAAAGATCAGTATCCCAATGTCGCGTATGACACATTGGAGCTTAAACTGAGTGAAGCAATCTTACGCGAAATGCCAAAAATTACCCGCAATTTGACTTTGATTAAAATCATCTCAGTAGTGGCGCCGCTACTTGGCTTACTTGGGACGGTGACAGGTATGATCAACACCTTCCAAGCGATTACGTTATTTGGTACTGGAGACCCTAAACTGATGGCAGGTGGTATCTCTCAAGCGCTTGTAACCACGGTGCTGGGCTTGGTGGTCGCTATACCAACGGTTTTCCTATACACACTTTTGAACACGCGCTCTCGTAATCTACTGTTAATTCTACAAGAGCAAAGTGCAGGCATTATCGCTGAGCGAAGCGAAAAAGGAGCGTAATCGTGGTCCTATTGATTGAAGCAATCAATGCGCTACGAGAATTTTTAGATACGGGTGGCCAGGTTCTACTGGTCATCGGCCTAATCATCTTTGCGATGTGGTTGCTTATTCTAGAAAGGTTTATGTTCGTTTTCGGACGCTATAAAACCTACAAAAAGGAATTACTGTCTGACTGGAAAGCAAGAAACGAAAGAAATAGCTGGAACGCTGAACAAATTCGTCAGGCGCAGATCTCCAGAGCAGGTATTTGTCTCAATGCTAATTTGCCTTACATAAACGTGATGGTTGCGCTGTGCCCTTTATTAGGCTTGCTTGGCACTGTGACAGGCATGATTGAAGTATTTGATGTAATGGCAATTACCGGAACTGGTAGCGCTCGTTCAATGGCATCAGGGGTTTCAAAAGCAACAATCCCAACGATGGCTGGCATGGTTGGCGCACTGTCAGGTGTATTTGCATCGACGTATTTACAGCGTAAAGCAAAGCGTGAAGTTGAACTGTTAGAAGACAAAATGTTACTCGACCATTAGTCGAATGTGCAGAGGAAAGAATTATGAGAGCCCCATTAGCTAAAGTATTTCAAGAAGAAGAAGCAGAAGAAATCAACATGACCCCGATGTTGGACGTAGTTTTTATCATGCTAATTTTCTTTATCGTTACCGCATCCTTCGTAAAAGAAGCTGGTATTGATGTTAACCGTCCAGAAGCAGCTACGGCTGTAAAAAAGCAGCGCGCGAATATCTTAGTCGCGATTTCGGATAAAGGCGAAATTTGGATCAACAAGCGCCAAGTTGATGTGCGTGCCGTACAAGCAAACATTGAGCGTCTAAAGGCTGAAAACCCACAAGGAAGCGTGGTGATCCAGGCCGATAAGAAAGCAACCACGGAAATGCTTATTAAGGTGATGGATGCTTCACGAGCAGCAGGTGCGTTTGATGTTTCAATCGCAGCACAAGAATCATAGGTAGTAATATGCGTTATTTGATAGCACTGATAATTGCAGGTGTTGTTACTTTCTTCTTGTTCTTGGGTATGCAGGCACTTATTCAAGGCGGAGAAGGAGCGATGACAGAGCCTGTTAAAGGTAACGTGCTGGACTTTGTCCGTTTGAAAAAAGAAGAAGCGGTTCAAAAGAAAGAACGTAAGCCACAAAAACCACCAACACCTAAAGAGCCACCGCCACCGATGGACTCACCGCAAATGCAAAGCAACGATTTAGATGCAGCTGGTGGTGATTTTGACTTCAGTGCAAATGTTGAAGCTGATGTGGATCTGGCAGGTGGCTTAGCGCTTGAGTCAAGTGATGGTGAATACCTACCCATCGTAAAAGTAGCGCCAGTTTACCCCCGTCGGGCATTATCTCGAGGTATCGAAGGGTACGTCATTGTAGAGTTTATAGTGACCAAGCAAGGTACGGTTAGGGATCCTAAAGTTATTACAGCTGAACCTGAAGCCATTTTTGACCGCGCTGCGTTGGATGCTGCGCTTAAGTTCAAATACAAGCCCAGAGTGGTGAACGGTGAAGCTGTTGAAGTAGCCGGTGTTCAGAACAAAATTTCCTTCCAGATAAACGGTTAAAGGAATGATAGAGGTGCGATTATGAATAATATTAAACGGATTACGATACACAGCGCGATGTTTGCAGTTGCAATGATTGCGCCGTCAATTGCTTCACTCACACCGTATGTCAATGTGAGTACAGCATACGCCGAGACTAAAACAAAGCGCGTACCAGCTCTTAGAGAGAAGGTATACAGTCAGTTGGCCAGAGCACAAAAACTGGCTGATGATGGAGATGTAAAAGCGGGTCTAGAAGCGTTAGATAGTATTAAAGACCGTTCATCAAGCATGAATTCTTATGAAGTAGCGATGATGTATAATTTCTATGGCTTTATATACTACAACGAAAATCAGCTTGATAAAGCGATAGCAGCTTTTGAAAAGGTTGTTGCAGAGGAAGAGATCCCAGAATCCTTAAGGTTATCTACCACATTTAGTTTGGCTCAACTTGCAATGGCTAATTCTGAATATGATAAAGTCATAAAGTATTTAGAAGATTGGGATTCGATAAACACTAAAACTATTCCTGATGGTTATTATGTTTTAAGGGCTCAAGCAAATTACCAGTTAAAAGATTATAAGGAAGCATTAAAATATATTAATACCGCTGTTAATCTTTCCGAATCTAAAAACGAAGATCCGAAAGAAAACTGGTTGGTTTTGCAGCGAGCATTATATTACTCTCTTAATCAGCCTAAAGAAGTAACGGAAACTTTAGAGAAAATGGTTAAGCTATTTAATAAACCAGATTATTGGGTTCAGCTCGCAGGTATGTATGGTGAAATTGGCGAAGAGAAAAAACAATTAGCAATTTTTGAAGCGGCTGACCAGCAGGGGTTTGTAAAATCGCGCTCACAAATTATGCAGTTGGCTCAAGTTTACATGTATAACGGTTTATCTTTTAAAGCAGCAAAACTGATGGAACGAGGATTGCGTTCAGGAATAGTAGAAGATAGTGCAAAGAATCATGTGTTTATAGCTGAATCATTAGTCCAAGCGAAGGAAAATCAAAGGGCAATAAGTTACTTTGAAAAGGCAAGTGAGCAAGTTGAGCATGGTAACTATGAGCAAAGGCTTGCAGAGCTCTATATAAATCTTGAAATGTATGACGAAGCTGCGGACGCGGCACGTATGGCGCTGGATAAGGGTGGGTTAACTTTTGAATCAAATGCGTATGTAGCACTGGGAATGGCACAATATAATTTACAAAATTTTGATGCATCTATATTGGCATTTGAACAGGCAGAAAAACATAAAAAATCTGAAAGTTTGGCCAAGCAGTGGATTAAGTATGTAAAAAAAGAAAAGCTTCATTCTGAAACGCTAAAACAAGCCTTGTTATAATTTTATAATCGCAACACCAAAGCCGCCTTCGGGCGGTTTTTTTATTTCAATTTATTAAATTGTCATCTTTGTTTCCATAAAGTGTAACCCATCTGTAATGTAAAGTAGTTACTTTATACCCAAGCTTTTTATGCACTTATAATTATTATATTTTATGGAGATAAAGATGAAATTTTCTGGGTTATTCAAGGTGAGCCTTGTTGCTTCTGCGTTAGTATTAGCAGGTTGTGGTGGAGATATTAAAGTAACGCCAACTGTTAATGATAGCAGCGTAAATAATTCAAATAATACAACGAACAATTCAGGTAACCCAACTGACCCAACGCCAGATCCAGGTGGTAAAGTAAACCCATGTACAAAACGTACTGTTGCAGGTAATGAAGTGCAAGGTGAGTTCGTTACACCACACTGTGTTTACGGTACAGATTTTGCCGGTAAGACGTTAGAGATCGAAGAAGACATCACGTTTACAGCACTAGAAAATGGTGGCGCACACGTATTTGATGGTGCAATTCAAATGGGTAAAGATTGTAATACTACCCAAAACTGTACAATTGATACGAATGGCCCGACACTAAACGTCGAAGCTGGTGCAACACTTGCGTTTAAATCAGGCGAAGCGATTATTCGTATTGGTCGCGGCGCGAAAATAAACGCAGTTGGTACAGCTGATAAGCCTATCACATTCACATCTGCGAACATTTATTCAGATTTTGATATCGCACAAACTGGCCCTCAGTTTGCTGACTGGGGTGGTATTATTATTAATGGCTTTGGTTTAACAAACCAATGTACTAACGCAGAGCGTGCAGCAAACACCTGTAATGCTACTTCCGAAGGTATCACCAGTCACTTTGGTGGTAAGAATAACGCAGATAGCAGCGGTACTATCAAGTTCGCTAACATTTGGTACGCAGGTTCTGGCCCTCGTGAAGGTGGTGATGGTGATGACTTAAACTCACTAACACTTAATGCTGTAGGCTCAGGCTCTCTCTTTGACTATCTTCACATTCACCAAGGTTTTGATGATGGTATTGAATTCTTCGGTGGCGCTGCAAATATCAAACACATTGTTGTAACTGATACGCAGGATGACTCAATTGACATCGATGCAGGTTGGCAGGGTAATGCTCAGTTTATTTATGTCCAACACGGCACTATTGAAACTAAAAAAGATGTTACTTATACCAATGACGATGATGAGCTAGTAACAATTCCAGCAGGTTCAGAAGGGTTCATGGGTAACAATGGCTTCGAAACTGACGGTGAGAAAAATGGCGGCGAAGAATACAGTGAAGCGCCAGCATCTAACCCGACTATCGCAAACGTTACGATTGTAACAACAGACGGTAAGTCTATCCGTGACAATGACCCATCACAAGGTGTTAAGTTTGACGATGCAATTCAAGGTCAATACTACAACACACTAATTGTTAAAGCAGTGGCAGATAACAACACCTCGTGTATTGAGTTTAAAGATGACGCAGAAGATGCAGCTAAAAATGACGCGCTTAACTTCAACAACTCGGTTATGGCTTGCGTAAACAACTTTAAAAATGGCGAACAGTTCAAAAGTGGCGGTTCAAAAACTGAATGGTTCACTAACAATGCTTCAAGCCTAATCCTAGACGGTGCAGAGGGTGTATTAGCTGCGGATGGTTTTGCGACAAACACTGCATCGACTGAGATCACAATTCAGGCGAACAACCTTAGTGGCCTAGATTTGAGCTTCTTCGACCAAGTTGACTATATCGGTGCAGTATCTGATAAAGATACAAGCAGCGACTGGTACAAATGGGTACAAAAAGCACTCGCTGCGACTAAAAACCAGTAATCTTTTGTGATTTAAATTGTTTATCACGAAGTAGGCGCAGCTATTGCGCCTTTTTTATGATTTTTAGCAGGATTGCAAATGAATACTCAAATGAAATTAAAAAAAATTGCTTTAGCAGTTAGTTCTGCAATTGTTGTTAGTGTATCTGCGCCGAGCATAGCGGTAGAAGAACAAGCAATCGAAGAAGTTGTTGCCGTTGGTACACGTTTACAAGGAAGTGCAGCAGCGGTAATTGAAGAACGGAAAAATCAAGCGTTTGTGGCTGATATTATGGGTGCGGAGCAGCTATCACGCACTGGGGACAGCGACGCTGCGTCTGCACTTAGACGTGTGACAGGTTTGACCTTAGTTGACGGTAAGTTTGTTTACGTACGAGGTTTGGGTGAGCGCTATTCAAGTGCTCGTCTTAATGGTGCGTCTGTGCCCAGCCCAGACTTAACTCGTAATGTTGTACCATTAGATATTTTTCCTTCTAGTATCATCGAAAGTTTAGCGGTTCAGAAGGCATATTCACCTTCAATGCCTGCAGCGTTTGGTGGTGGTAATATCGATATTCGCACAAAATCTGTTCCTACTGAATTTGTAGCTAATATCGAAATTGGCGTAGGCATGAACTCAAACTCTGATGAAGGGTATACCTATACGCGACCGAATAGCGGACAACCAGAGGCGCTTCATAGTGCAGTACTGCGTTATAGAGGGGACTTTAGCCTAAGTTCAATCGTAGACAAAGACAGCATTGTTGATACCGAAACGATGAATAGAGCGGAGCAAGCAGGTGCGATTAATAAGTCCTTGGTTATGTCGTTACCGCGCGATTTACAGGTAGCAAAAGAGTCATTAGACCCAAATTATGACATCAAAGCGGCGATTGGCGACAGCTTTGAAGAGAGCTATTTTGGCGGTTCGATTGGCGTTATGCTAGCCGCTTCTTACGATAATGATTGGTCGTACTCCGAGCGTAAGACCGCGGTAGTTGACGATGAAATAAGCGAAGGTTGTAGCACATCACTGGCTACAGAAGATGACGTTAACAATAGTTGTTATATCACAGCTAAAGACTCTAAAGTAACCACTGAGAATGAGCGGATCAGCGGAATATTCAGCTTAGGTTACAAGTTAGATCAACAAAGTGTCAGCTATTCAAAAATATACCTTGAAGACAATGAAGACGAAGTTAGCTTAGCGGTTCTACAAAGCCCTAATGGTAGTACGGTAAGAACGATTGCCGGTTCTGATCAAGCACAACGCTTCCATAGCTTCAACTATGAAGAAAGGATCCTTGATGTAGACCAGTTTATTGGTCAACACACCTTCTTAGATTATATGGGCATTGGTGCGGATTGGCAGTACACAGAGTCAAAAGCAGAAACGCGTATTCCTACCAATATCGAATATAAGTTCATCGACACATTTGAAGATGGAAACTATAAGAGTTCAATCGTAACAGGTGATGACAACCGAGCGGTATATTCATTTACAGATATGGTTGATAACGTAAAGTCCGCAAGTGGAAACCTAACATTGCCTCTAACGTTTGAAGGTGTTGAGGTGACATTGAAGGCGGGTTACGATTTTCTCGATAGAGCGCGTGTTTATAACACTTCTAGCTTTGCGGTGAACAATGAAACGGGTATTCCGATCCCGGTTAATGGTGACCAAAGCGATATTCTTGGATTGTCTACTTACCTGACAGATGAGTTTATTTCTGATAACGATTTCTTCTTATCGTTTAATGAACCAACGGCACCAAGTGCGGATGATTATATTGCAGCGCAGAAAATTGATGCTGGATATTTTGAGTTTGATGCATTTTTTGACAACACATGGCGTGTAAGTGGTGGTTTGCGATATGAAGACTTCAAACAGGTTTCAATAGGCACTTCAAGTTTAATCTTTGACCGTGTTACTCAGGGAATTTATTACTCCGAAGAGAAAATTCAACAGGGAAGCGTTAACCAAGATGAGGTGTTTAGTTCTCTAGCACTTACTTACCTAGCGGAGAGTAATTATCAAGTACGATTGAGTTATGGTGAAACGGTCGTTCGCCCTGACTTACGTGAACTTGTGGCTGTTGCATACTTTGACCCACTAACTGATATTAAAACTTTTGGTACACCGGGTCTAAAAAGTAGCGATCTTAAAAACTATGATGCGCGCTTTGAATATTATATGGACAACGGTGATAACTTCTCGGTTGGTGCGTTCTATAAAGATATAACTAATCCTATAGAAACCGTACTTCGAGTCGGTGATGAGGATTATACGGCATCATTTGTTAACGGTATTGAAGGTGAAGTGTACGGTATAGAAACCGAGTGGTTATACGACCTTTCGTCAGTTGTAAGCGGTACATTTACCTCTGGTAATATTACCTTAAGTGATTCACAAGTATCAATTGACCCTGCATTTGCTGGAAACTTAACGAACCCAACCAAACGTATGACGGGTCACTCTAAGTATGTAGTGAACTTACAGCTTGGATATGACTCAGCTGATGGCCAACATAGTGGTTCGTTAGTTTATAATGTATTTGGTGAGCGTATATTGGCTTCGGGTATTGGAGGTCGTGAAGATGCCTTTGAACAACCATTCCACTCACTTGACTTAGTGTATACTTGGTACCCTGATTTTAACTCTAAAGTTAAGTTTAAAATCAAGAACTTACTAAATGAGGAACAAGAAGTAACACAATCAGATATTATTGTTCGGCAAAAAGAGGTCGGTACGACTGTAAGTGTGAACTATAGCTACGAGTTCTAAGTAAGTAGATTTGTTGATATATATTTCAAGCCAAGGTTCATCCTTGGCTTTTTTGCTCCTCATAAAAAATAATTAGATTACATTGCCAAAATATGACATGTGACGTAGAATATCGACATAAGGTTAAGTGAATTAACGCTTAACAGAAAAATTTAAGTATAAATGTCAGCAGTTTAATAAATTTGTCATCTTTATACTTTAAAGTGCACCGAATCTTTAAGGTTATAACTAATAATTATAAAACAACCTGGAACCGAGTTCTGAATTGATGTTGTGAACATCAGATTAGGACAACCTTTACATGTTGTATCCAAACCCCGCTTTGCGGGGTTTTTTATTATCTAAATTTGTTAGTGTCAATTAATATATTTATATATATCAACAAACTATAGTTTAACTTTAGTGTTTTACTGCAATCATTCCAGATTTACCAAAAAACGCCCAAAACATGCCAAGTCATCAACCATTTCAATTGCTATACACGCCTCTGACTTCCTTTGTGAGGCTCTACATTACTTAAGGTATATGCAATATAGCTCATGCCTAAATGTTCATGACAATGGGCTAAGAAAAATAGTGGCAAAATATTCGTAAATTATGGCTAGTCTCAAGACTACTTATTTGTTATTTTGGACGTCTAGACTCACGCAATGTCTATTAATTTATAAAGTAAGGTAAACAAAATATGAAGAAAGTGGGACTCGTTGGTTGGCGTGGCATGGTTGGCTCTGTGTTGATGCACAGGATGTTAGAAGAGAATGACTTTGCAAATATTGACGCATATTTTTTTACGACATCACAGACTGGGCAACTCGGCCCAGACTTTGCTGGCGATGCAAAACCGTTGCTAGATGCCAATGACGTAAACGCCTTGTCAGAAATGGAAATTATCATTTCGTGTCAGGGTGGAGACTACACGAAGTCTGTTTATCCAGCATTGCGTGAATCGGGCTGGGATGGTTATTGGATCGACGCTGCGTCAGCATTACGTATGGAACAAGACAGTATTATTATCTTGGACCCAGTCAATAATGACGTGATCACACAAGGGTTAGAGCAGGGGGTAAAAACCTTTGTTGGTGGTAACTGTACTGTGTCACTGATGTTATTAGCCTTGGGTGGTTTGTTCGAGAAAGATTTGGTCGAGTGGGTCAGCCCTATGACTTACCAAGCCGCATCTGGTGCGGGTGCACGAAACATGCGTGAGTTAATCACACAAATGGGTGAGATCCACTCATCGGTAGCCGAGCATTTAGCAGACCCTGGTTCAGCTATTCTGGAGATTGACAGAATCGTTGCCGATAAGATTAAGTCTGAAGACTTACCAAAAGATCAATTTGGTGTGCCGCTGGCAGGTAGCTTAATTCCATGGATTGATGTACCTATGGAGTCTGGTCAGTCAAAAGAAGAGTGGAAAGCTCAAGTTGAAGCTAACAAAATTTTAGGCTCATCAAAATCTCCTATACCAATTGACGGTCTGTGCGTAAGAATTGGCGCCATGCGTTGTCACTCTCAGGCGATGACTATCAAGCTTAAAGCAGATTTACCTGTTGATGAAATTGAGCGTATTTTAGAGTCTCATAACGAGTGGGTTAAAGTTATTCCTAATGATAGAGAGCAAACAGCACAAGAACTAACTCCTGTGAATGTGACTGGGACCTTGTCTATCCCTGTAGGGCGTATTCGTAAGTTAACTATGGGCCCAGAGTACATCAGTGCGTTTACGGTTGGAGACCAGTTGTTGTGGGGGGCGGCAGAGCCGTTACGTCGTATGTTACGTATCATTCTCAACGACTAGTAAATTCAGTTGTGACTACTTTGAGTAGAACAACTATATATTCTTAGATGGGTGATTGGCCCTGATATGATGCCAATCACAACACACTCTCAGAAATATAAATAGTAAAACGGCGCAATATGCGCCGCTTTTATTTCTGTTGCCAGAATTTTTCATACAGCTTTGGAAACTGCTCCTTTAGCAACTTGGGCTTGTTTTTAAACTTTTTACCCTGAGGCTGAAAATTTACCACATTGTGATAGGGCAGTTCATCTTTGGTAATATCTTCATAAAGTAGGCCAGCTACTAGATCCAACTCGTCACAGTATGGAGCGGGGAGGTTCTCTTTATAAGGTATATGAGGGTAGTCAGCTAAGGTTTCCGGGTCTTTAGTAAACACTTCAAGGTTATTTTTACCTTGTAATATAAGCCAGTTACAAAAGTCTAAAAAATCATATTCGCTGTTGCAGCCACAAATTACGTAGGCAAAAGCCCAGTTGTCCCAATGCCACAGCCTTCTTAACTGTTGGGTATATAGCTCATCAAATTGCGCTATGCTTTCTTTTTCAAGGGTAGATAGGGCAGTTCTAAGAGCCAGATTTACATCATTCTCATGTCGTATCGAGTCAATAATTTGCCAAAAAGTGTCGCTATTCATAATTGTGTTAGGATGTACTTCGTAAATTGTCGACATATTACCACAGCTTTATTCGCAAGCGCATTCCTCTAGACCTTTTGAGCGTATTGCTGTAGATTCGCGTTGCAATAATTAGTGGTGAGAATGAAGATGTTTGATAGTGGATTTGCATGTATAGGACTGACTAACCCAAAGAGTCCAAGCAATGTTGGCGCAGTGATGCGAGCAGCAGGGTGTTATGGCGTTAATTCGGTATTTTATACTGGCAAACGTTTTGAAAATGCAAGAAAATTTACTACTGATACAAAAAAGGTTTACCAGAATATTCCTTTGATTGGCACTGACTCGCTAGGTTCGGTCTTACCTTTGGGCGCAACACCTGTCGCGATTGAGCTGATTGAAGGTGCAAAACCACTAACCGAATACAAGCATCCAAAAAGTGCATTCTACCTATTTGGGCCAGAAGATGGTTCATTGGATAAAGAAACGCTAAAGCTATGCCAAGATGTGATCTATGTGCCCACGCAAGGTTGCATGAACTTGGCAGCGACAGTCAATGTGATACTTTATGATAGGCTTCTTAAGTCTGGCTTAAAGTTCAATCATGATGAAATCATCAGAAGCAGCCGTGATAACAATAATAACATTGTCCTTTCAGAGCTATTAGAGCGCTAAAATGTAATGTTACCAATTACAGCGTGCTATTTTTTCAAACCACGCGCTATTGGTGATTGTTTTTTCCGCTGCAGGTGACGTTAACACCACATCAATACCCATAAGCGCAGCTAAGTGTTTATTAACAAGTCGTTGTAATTGTGGGCCTGCCAATTGCTTAAATGCTTCGGCAAGCTTCTCTCTTGTTGCCGCGTCAGGATTGACCCCTTGACGATGATAATAAGCGGTATTTACCCATAACAAATAGGCTTTTTTTGATTTATCGGGGTATTCATCTGAGAGCTGTGCAATATGAGAGTACAAACGCTGATAGTTAATTAGCTGCTCTTGAAGAACAAAGGTCAGCAGCAGATTAATGCCAGAGTTGATGTGGCCTGAGTGGTTTTGAGCCATCTGAAAACCCGCCAAGGCTTTGCGAAAATGCTCATTGGCTTTTGCAAAATTTTCTTGATCCAACTCGATTGCACCTAGGTTATTTTCTACAGTTGCTAAACCTCTTTGGTCATTTCGGCGTTTGGCGATATCCGCAGCTTCCGCATACAGCGCTTTTGCCACGTCAAATTGTTGCTGATAACGGGCTACTATGGCGCTGCTTATCAAAAGAGCAATACGTTGTGATGATTTGTTGGCGTGTTTTAATGCACAGGAAAAGGTGTGCTGTGCAGCATCGAGATAGTCTTGCTTTCTCAACCAGATCCCAGCGCCGCTCAAAATACTGACTAACTGGTCAACAAACTCGGGTTTTCCTTCGTATACAAATAGTTGCTCTATGTAAGGTTCAACTTCATCTAGTTTGTTTAAAACAATCGATAAACGCATGTTTAATATATAAAAAGTTATTTTTTGTTCATCGGTAAGTTTCTCAACATCCTTGATACTACCCAAAATGTTGAATGCCTGTTCAGGGTCTGAACGGAGGAAATACTGAGCGCGAGTTAGTTGATATTCGTAATCTTTAGACTTAGCCGAACTGAGTGGGCAAAAAAAGGTAACAGCTAAAACGATAAGGTAAAGAAGTGATTTGAACAACAAGGTAATCCGATAGCAACTGCACAGTGAGTTAATTATAGAATATGCAATAATTCGGTCAAGCCTAGTAGAAAAGATATTAAGTCCGATATTGTCTAGTATTGGACATAATGAGGGTGTTTGAAAGAAAACAATGGAAAAGGATATTTTAATACAACAACCCATAATTTACGTTATGTTAAATCATGTATCAAATAGCTTTTTTAGTTGCTCACTTCTGTAATTAGCACTTTAACTCTGGATCGATCCAGTTTTGTATGTCAAAAATTTACACCACTATTCAACAGGTTACACATACATTAGATTTCAGAAATTTAAATTTTGATATTTTAACGCTGGATCCCTTTTTTGGGATTTGGTTTGAACAATTCTGCCATTTGATGGCTGAAAACTGACATTATTTGTATATGCTAATAATGCGACGCTACGTGAATTAAATTTAAATGCGTGCACCAACTGACTATTTATTTACGTAGCGCGTCATATCTTTCACTTTTTATTACGCCGGTTGTATTTCTCTTTAGCTTCTCTTACAAAGTTTTCGTTTTCTGTAATTCTCTTTACAAGTTCATCGACCGCACTCATCGAATAAAGGTGTCTGTCTGATACTTTAATGTAATGATGATACTCGTTGTCGTTGGATTTCCATTTCAACTTGTGAATACAAGCGTCGATACAGTTGGTGTTCAAAGATGGTTTTGCACCAGCAGTGTACACTAAGCAACGCCCTAGCTTTACGTCATCATACTTTTGCAGCTTCTCTAAAACGCTAGACAGCAATTTGCTTCGTGTAAATGGATGAGACTTTTCAGGGTTTACCGCTTTTTCTACCATCAGTACGTTCTTGAGATTTTCAATGTCTTCTTTCTTGCCATTGGCCTTGGCAAGTATCACCTGCGTACCATTCTGATCCTGCGTATACATCAAAGACACGTTAATCGGTATGGCAAACGTAATGTCATCCGCTGCTTCGATATCTTGTTCTAATTGGCTAGCTAATTCTAATATTTGATCTGCGGCGGAGCCATAAAGCGACTTTAATAGTGACGCCGGTGGTAGTTGGAAATCTCCAACCAGAGATAACATGCCTGTATGTTGGGAAGAAATAAATGGCACTTCAGCGAATGACTCAAACTCAGCTGAAAAATTTAGTACGCCTGACTGGAATATTCTGGACGCAATCGATTGAATCTCTGGCATTAATAAATGAACAGCTTCATCGCGCCAGTCCGCTATAATTTCAATATTGCGGCGAATATTATTTTTCTGCTCATAGATCCTGTCTAAGCACACACGTAACGGTATCGTGCGTTTCAATCCTTTCTTACCATTAACTTTTTCGTATATCTTGTGCTCACCATCTCTCTCAATTAGTTTAGCTTTTAATAATTGTTCCCATGCTGTACAGAACAACATCACAAAGCCATCGAGTTTATTCTCCAATGAGGGTCTGTTATACAACTCTAATGCCAGCATCATATTATCTTTAGACTTTTTAAGTAGAGCCTTGGCTAGATTGCTTTTACACTTATGCCCAAGTTCTTGAAAGTGCTTGCTTTGAGATAACCGCTTCTTAAACTCAGTTAGCGTAATACCAACGGTATTTATTGCCTCAAACTTATTAGCCGAAACCTCAACCAAGAATTGTGATATCTGACGCTTGTTTAAATATGTCTTAAATGTATTTGCCTCCCAACCGGTGGCAGCAATTACATCTTCACGACTAAACAGTTGGCCAGCGTTTTGCTTTTTCTGTAGAAAGGTAAAGAATTTTTGTTGTCGATCATCCATTTTCTTAACTGGCATCCCTACTCTCCTATTGCCTTAGCCTCGATTTCCTTCAGAAGCGTTTGTTATATTTTCAAATCACCATAAACTTATAGTTTTTTGGTAATAAATGAGATGGTGGTTCATCTTCTGGTACTGCATATACAACCTCTCGATACTCCTTCGAGTAATAGGTTGTGCTTAGACATTGCCCATAACCCTCATGAGGCACAATAAAGGTTACTTCTTCTGGTGCAATTTCTAGACGCTCAGACTCAATGCGCCACTCTCTCTCCCATGTGAAATCAATTTTCGGTGGTTCAAATGTAACATGTCTCCATTTTAGAGAGTTAGGCAGCAGTTCGTAATCGCATTTTGGTTGATAGATAACAGGCCTTCCTCCACGAGAGAAGATATAGCTTTTCTCAAACCGAACTCCAAACTTTTTATACCGGTGTTCCTCTCTATGAAATAGATTCATCGGCGTTTCGGTGAAACAAATACACTTGTGTTTACCTTTTATGAATCCATCACCGCCTAATAATTGCCTTCTTTCTATAATTTTGCACAAAATCTCAATTGCCAACTCTTCTGTATCGGCTTTTACCCAATGATAAAGGTATTGAGATATATCAGTTCTCACCAAACTCTCCAAAAATATAAAATATAACGCTCGGCTCATCGGCGAGCATAGCAAGTCCGGTGGAGGCCGCAGGCCGGAACGAAATGCGGCCGTTTGTTAGATGATTTAATGTTCAATAAGATCTTCCCAACATGCAATGGTGACTGTTTTGGGTAATATCACTTCTTCTAGGAAGCGTTCGTAAAAGCGTTCTCCTTCTTGTTCTCTTGGAAGAACTATAATTGCGATGTCTTCAATAGCGAATGAATAGTTTTTTGTGCTCCTCCATTCGCGCTCACAGTATATCGAGTCGAATTCCGTTGTATCGAATGTTTTTATATACGCTAAAAAATTCTGAAAGCTTTCATCTATTTTTTCTTGAGCACTCTCAATCCAATCAAGCTCAGAAATGACGCTAGATGTATCTACGGAATCATCGAGGTCATTATCGTTGATAATCTTGTCAATCTCGTCTTGGACTGACTCAGTTTCGCTTGTTGCACTGTAAGGATGGACGTCATCAACTGCTGAATACCCCTGATAGATGCTATTAAGTAAAGCTGTATCTTCAAGGGTATACATAACGGGATTAAAGCCAAATTTGACAATTGAATCTCTGTGAAATCCAATCGCAATTTTCCCATATCTATTCGAATGGTAATCAATATGCTGAAGAGGTATGTCCGCCACACAACATACAGGCTTTGATTTAACAGTAACAGGATGATTTTTCAGAATATGGATTTCTTTTGTTTCAAAATCAAACTGCCTTTTTTCAGGCACGATTACCTTAACTATTTCACAGTACTGGCCTACTCTTAGCTCCTGAGACTTCAAGATAGCTTTTAGCGCTTCGTATCCGTTTATCGCGGGCTTAAGCTCTTTAAGCTGCTTGTTGGTAGCATCGTCCCACATAGGGCCGCCAGTAAAATGCCAAAGTATTTTCGATACTGTTCCAGGTCTAGATGCCATGCCTGTCTGTCCTTATCATCTAACGTTTTAGTATTTATGCGACACGCAGTTTGTGTTGCATAATCGCTTGTTGGACTGAGGCGCTACCTGCTCGATGTGTCAGAGTTGGTGCTATTTATGCTATGGAAATTTGCTTTTTATGGCCTAAACGATATCTTGCCAATTTCATTGGCATGTCTATCGTATCTAAGCTGTCCCTGCGTTACTCAGCGTTTATTATGTATCCATTAAACCTAATGCTTAACCGTTAAGCAATTATATTTTTCGGGACCTAACAGGACAGTCATTTGAAAACACTGTCATTTGAAAACACTTTCAAGCGTGCTTTACGAGAGCGTCAATCGTTGGTATACGCGCAAGTGTAATCTATCTCAAGGTCCCTTAATGCAGAGGCAAAAGTTTGCCTCCACACGATTAAGCAGTAAAACAGGTTAGTTTTGGTTTTGCCATTTTAATAACAATTGCAACGTTAACGCCTCTACTTGCTCTGCCTCTTGCAAACCATAGTGAGTCATGGCTGCATGTCTATAGGGTTCCGATACCCCATTAAGATATTCCTTAACACTGTCCTGACAAACGGTTTTGTGGTCACCATCATAGTCATTGCACTGCATGTAAAAACCATCCATCTGCGGTACAAAATGTGCTGAGAAGTGATCAGATAAGTCCACCAAATAGGCATCTATGAGCGGTTTTGAGGCATGTTCAACAGCCGCCAGTGTAGACGAATTCGGCTCCCAACAACGCTGCCACACCTGAGGGTACTGAGCCTCCTTCTCTTCCAAAATAGTGACAAATTCGTCTAGCCTATCATTATTCCTAAGCATGAGATGCATGTCGTCATAAGCACTACAGTTTTCCGGATTATTGGTGGCTTCATCTATAGCGGCTCTAAATTTTTCGTTGTAGCTTATGCGCGCAGGCTGATATACGTCTGCAAGGCTCTTCCAAAACGGCAAAAGTGTGCCTAACCGTAGGGTGTAAAAATCAAAGTCTACTGCTACGCCATTTTCATCTAACCAGTAAATGCTTTCCAATGCGTTTTGATAATCCCCAACATCATACAAAAAAAACGCTTCATCCAGTTTTGCATGAAGTTCAGGGTCTATATCATCAGCCAGTGTTGCAAAGCTCGTTGTGCTAGAGATCATTAGGGCGGTGGAAATTAAAAGCTTTTTCATTTTGCTCTACTCCTTAGTAAAAAATGAATCGGTAGTGATACCAGTTGAAAATATTACTTGCATGGTCATTAAGACTCGTTTTCCTTTGCAAGTCATATAATCCAGCAAAATCCACGCCAATACACTGATAAATATAATTTTTATTCATATTGTCGTTTAATTATTGCAAATAGCGCGCAATGTTATGATGCTAACAAAGCACTTTGCAGTATCGAAACGCAGTACTTTTGTTTAGAGAGTTTCAATAATAAATACAACGAATTTGTTGGTTGCTGCCTCCTCCTCTGTGGCCAATTTCATTCAATGCCAATGAACTTTGAAATATTCTTACATCGCAAAAGGGGCGTATTTTGATGAAAACTCATGCGTTTAGGTTTACTATTTGAGTAATTTAGCTGCCCAATACCGTTGTTGTGGGCGAGGGAGTTCAAAATGAGATATAAACACGTTGTTAGCGCAAACGCGCAAGAATACACATTAGATGGCGGTGAAGTGACTCGCATTCTTGCCTCTGGAGAGGATACCGATCATCGTGTGTCCATCTTTGATAGCCTGCTTCCTAAAGGCAATGAAGCGCCATGGCATTACCATGAGATAGATGATGAAATTTTTTATATCATCTCTGGTGAGATTGAGTTCGCTGTGGACACTGAGGAGTTTGTTGCTAAATCTGGCGACTTGGTGATCGCAGGTCCGAATGTGCCCAGAAGATTTAAAGCTTTACAAGAGAGCAAAGTGCTTGTAATTAATGCACCATCAGGCCCATCAGAGGGTTTTATCCGAGATATATCCAAGTTTAGTCAGAGCAACCCCCCAACCGAGTCCGATCGTCAAGCATTTATTGATAAGTACAGAATACACATTCTATAACTCAATAAAAATAGCTCGACTTAGGCTGTGCGTTACATAGGGCGCTTGAGTTTCTTGATTTGAACTGCTGGTGGCGTCCTCCCCCTGTTATCAATGTAATGCTTAATGACCGATAATTAATCACGTGCATTATTTATATACTCTCGTGGCGTTTTGTAACTTGCCATTGTCTCCAAGCCCTCTAGAATTGCGCAATCAGAGGCGTGATCGCCGCTACAGTTTTCTGACAATGTAGACAATACTTTTTCCATTTTAGCTAGCTCAGTAATTTTCTCTCGGATTTCTTGAAGATGCTGATCAGCTAAGGTTTTTACATCCAGACTGCTTCTGTTTGGGTTTTTCCAAAGTTTCATTAGAGACTCTATTTGTGAAATTGAAAAACCCAAATTACGACATTGTTTGACAAAACTCAGTTGCTTTAGCTGATCTTGATTGTATAACCGATAACCTGCGTTGGTTCTATGCGCCTTAGAGATGATGCCAATACTTTCGTAGTGGCGGATCATTTTTGCAGAGATATCTGTAATGTTTGCGGCTTTGCTGATAGTGATCAAAGTCGTCATAATGCTTCTCACTTTGAAGGTTTATATCGTTGTAACAACAACGCATTACATACCACCAGAATACTACTACACGCCATAGCCGTACCTGCTATGATGGGGCTTAACGCACCAAATGCCGCGGCGGGAATGCCAATAATATTGAATATAAACGCCCAGAATAAATTCTGTTTGATTTTACTATAGGTTTTTTGTGATATATCCAAAGCGATAGCAACTAAATTAGGGTCGCCCTGCATCAAGCTTATTGATGAAGCGCTAACTGCAACTTCAGTACCGGTGGCCATGGCAATACCTAAATCGGCTTGTGCTAATGCAGGGGCGTCGTTTATACCGTCACCAACCATAGCTACTTGATAGCCTTGCTTTTGAAATGATTCAATAAACTCTGACTTTTCATGAGGTAGCACTTGTGCTTTGATAATATCTATATTTAGCTGTCCACCAATGAATTGTGCACTTTTTTCACTGTCACCTGTTAGCATCGCTACTTTTATGTTTTGCTTTTTCAGGTTTTCGACCGCCTCACGAGCCGTACTTTTAGCTTTGTCTGAAAAACAAAGCAAGCCATGCAGTTCAACTTCGTCATTGTGCTTTATAGCCAACCAAGAAACGGTTGCACCTTGAACATCAACCTTATCTTGTTCTTGCTCTAGTTCTAGGCCAAGCTCTTTCATCCAATGACTGCTACCAACGTAGACGGTGTCTTGCCCTATTTTTGCTGTAACACCTTTACCTGTCACAACTTTGAACGCTTCTGTCGTTTGTAACTCTAGTGACTTTTTCTCCGCGGCATTGAGCACGGCTTGTGCCAATGGATGCTCGCTATATTGCATCACACTTGCTGCTGTGGTTAATACCGTGTTTTCATCAGATTTGATGGCGGTGAGCTGTGACAAAATGGGCTTACCTTCGGTTAGGGTGCCCGTTTTGTCAAACACGACTAGGTCAATTTTTGTCGCTTGTTCTAAGGCTATGGCGTCTTTAACCAAAACGCCGAGCCTTGCTGCGGTGCCTGTTCCCGTCATAATAGAGGTCGGTGTAGCCAAACCTAACGCACATGGGCAGGCAATCACTAGTACCGCAACCGCATTGAGAATACCGCTTGTCCAGCTCCCTAATGCAATCCCCCACACTAACAGCGTAATGAATGAGATAACTAGCACAGTTGGCACGAAATAGGCGCTTACTTTGTCAACCAGTGCCTGAACGGGTGCCTTCGCCCCTTGTGCTTGTTCGACCAACTTAATAATTTTTGACAATGTGGACTCGGTGCCTACACGTGTTGTACGCACTTCAATTACGCCATCAATATTGATTGAGCCGCCTGTTACTTTATCACCAACATTTTTATCAATGGGCATGGGCTCACCAGTGATAAGCGCCTCGTCTACTTGGCTTTGCCCTTTTTCAATAACGCCATCTACTGCGACTCGTTCACCGGGTTTAATTCTCACTAGATCATCTACTGACACAGACCCTGCGGGTAGCAAAACCCATTCACCATCTTTGTTAACTCGCGCTTGCGATGGGCGCAGGTTTTCAAGTGCTTGCAGCGCGTCCATGGTTTTCTTTTTAGCTTTGTGTTCTAGATATTTACCCAATAAAACGAGGGAAAGTACGGCACTACTACTTTCAAAATATAGGTGTGCAGCGCCTTGATGAACCTCTGAAAATAGCCAAGTGTAGATAGATAGGCCATACGCCGCCGAGGTGCCGATTGCGACCAGTAGGTCCATGTTTCCTGAGCGCGCTTTAATCGCTTGCCAACCTGACTTGTAAAACCTAGCGCCAAAGTAAAATTGAATGGGAGTGGCTAAAAGCCATTGCCATAGTGCCGGTAACATCCAATCTTGACTAAATAACATGCCAATCATGGGTATAACTAAAGGAACCGTTAAAGTGAGCGAGCCGATGACGGGCCAAATTTGAGTTTTGTACCAAGGCAGGCTCTGGGGCTTTTTACTTTTGCTCTTTTTGACATCGTAGCCAATATTTTTAAGCTCGTAGATCAGCGCTGAATCGTCAAAATCCCCCGCGATTTCAATCGTTAATGTCTCAGTGGCAAAGTTAACATTCGCGGCCAAGATATCATTTTGGCCTAGCGCGACTTTTTCGATGTGATTGGCGCAAGAGCTACAGCTCATACCTTCAATTGCATAGCTAAGCGAATGGGTTGGTACGTTATAACCTGTTGCTTTAATTGCTTTTATTGCATCTTTACGGGAGGTGTCACCCTCTATGAATACTTGCTCACTAGCAAAATTTACATGAGCGGATTTTACTGAGCTTAAGCTCATAAGCGCTTTTTCAACACGATCAGCGCATGATGCACAGGTCATACCTTCAATAATTAGGTTGAAGCTTGTCATATATTTCCTCCGATAATAGATAGTATTTGGCAAACTCAGCGCATTCTCAACCTTTACCAAAGGGTAAGGTCAATATTATTCAAAAAAATAATTGACCTTGTCACAGGGATAACCCTGAACATTTAAACTCCAATTTAATAGGAGTTTTCATGTTAGAGTTTGAAATTAGCAATATGTCTTGTAGCTTATGTGCAGAAAAGATCAAAGTAGCTATAAAAAACATTTGTGAACAGTGTCTTGTGCAAATTGATTTGAACACAAAACGAATGACAGTGGAATCGCAATTGAAAGAAGATATTTTATTGTTCACCCTTGATGAGATGGGTTATAAAGCAAAAGCGATGACTAATCTTTGCTGTTTGGACCATGCTTGTAAAAGGTAAAATAGTTCAAAAATGGGAGCTTGCCATAAAGGTCGGCTCCGGCATTTTAGCATTTAGGAATGAAGCGACTGACAGTTTCCGATTACAATGCGGATAACTGTCAGGTTAAGTCTAAGCTAGAATGTGCTATTCGTAGCGAAGCGCTTCAACTGGCACTAATTTTGAGGCTTTTATTGCTGGCGCTAAGCCAAACACTACACCTATAAATGTAGTAAAACCAAAGGAAAGCAAAACAGCCCACATTGGTACAACTAAATCAGGTGATCCTGGTAAAAATAAAATAATCAAACCTGCTATTCCATATCCAAGAGCAATACCTATTACACCCCCAATCAAAGACAAAACCAATGCTTCTACTAGGAATTGGTAGAGAATGATGTTTGAAGAAGCTCCCAGGGCTTTCGCTATTCCTATCTCTTTGGTTCTCTCTGTCACAGATACAAGCATTATATTCATTATGCCAATACCGCCAACAAGCAAGCTGATTGCAACAACACCCGATGCAACGAGTGTTACAGACCTTAAAATACTATCAAACTGCTCTTTTGTTTTTTCAGCGGTGACGAATTCAAAGTAATCTTCTTCACCCTCTTCAATTTTATAGCGGCTACGTAATATCTGGCGCATTTGAGACTTGATTGTTTCTAGCGCAATGCCGGCTTTGGGACGAAACATGATTTCGATATTTTCCGTAACCTGGCTGCCATTTAATGATCTAATTGTACTAAAAGGCGCGATAATATAGTTATCCTGATCATAACCAAGAATACTACCTAATGTTTCTGCAACACCTATGACTCTAAAGTAATCCCCACTGAGTTTAATAAACTCGCCAGTCGGGTTTTCTGGCATATTCAACTTTTTGATAACTGAACTACCAACAAATGCTACCCTGCGACGCCTTAGATCATCACTTTCAGATAAAAAGCGGCCTTCAACGGGATATACGTTAACAACTTTTTGGTAACTACTGTCAGTACCTAAAATATGAGTTTGAATCGTATCTCTGCCATATTGAATGCTTGCTCCCAGACTATATGCCCTCATTGTAACGGTCATATCTTCAACGCCTTTTACTTTGCCTTTTAGCACTAAGAAGTCGTCGTAGGTTAGTTTATTTATAAACCCCAACATCTCTTGGTTGGCACTTGTAAATGCTCTAAGCGTTACCATATCGCTACCAAGATCATTAAACTGCCTACTAATGTTAGAACTTAAACCATTCATCACGGCGACCACCGAGATAACCGCAGTTACGCCAATGATGATCCCCAAGGTTGTTAGAATGCTACGCATAGCATTAGAGTAAATAGCTTGAAGAGCAGCGCGCAAGCCTTGATAAGCTGTATTGATAAAATCACTCACAATTAGCCTCCATAGCATTATCAACTACGCTAATACGTTGTTGATTGTATTTATCAAACTCTATTTGACCATCCACAAGACGGATAACACGCTTACAGTGATTTGCGATTTCATTCTCATGCGTCACGATTACGATGGTATGACCTTTTTCATAGAGCCTATCGAACAAGGACATAATGTCAGAGGTCGTTTTGCTATCAAGGTTTCCTGTTGGTTCATCCCCCAGTAATATCGCAGGTTCCGTCACTAATGCTCTTGCTATTGCAACGCGTTGTCGTTGCCCCCCGGAAAGTTGATTTGGCAAATGATTAATTTTTTCAGCTAAACCTACTTCATTCAACGCTTTCAATGCGCGGCTTTTTCTTTCTGCCCCACTCATCGTTCTGTAAACTAACGGCTGAATGACATTGTTGAGTACTGATGACTTAGGTAAAAGATTGAAGCTTTGAAAAATAAATCCAATAGATTGATTTCTAACTTTAGCCAATGAATCTTCTTTCATATTTGCTGTGTTCTGGTTGTCTAAAATATATTCTCCAGAACTGAGTGTATCTAAGCACCCAAGTATATTCATCAATGTGGATTTACCTGAACCAGAAGGGCCAGTAATAGCGACATACTCATTCTTTTTGATGGATAAACTAACATTGTTCAAAGCACAAAACTCTTCATCAGCCATCATGTAACGCTTGTATGCATTGTTTAACTGAATGATTGGCAAACTCATGATTTACTCTCTTTTAGTAAAACTCGAGTACCATCCTTAAACTTATTAAATAAACGACTAGGGCCTGTTACAACTTCATCCTCTATATTCAGCCCAGAAAGAATCGATTGATGAGTATCTGTAGCCATTCCGACTTCGACTAGTCGCTTTTCAACTTTCCCGTTATTCAATACCCATACATAGTACTGATCATTATCTTTATCTTTTCGTACGGCTGAAATAGATACACTTAAAGAGGGGGTTGTCTCTTGTGTAATAATTTCTGCTCGACAGCTCATTCCTGGATGTAGCTCAGTTGGGTTATCCAGAGCTACTTTGACAGCATAGTACAGCCCATGTCCTACCTTTGAACTTCTAGCTGACGTACCAATACTGCTTACTTTTCCTAAAATGAATTGTCTTGGGTTTGCAGCAGTGTAAATATGTGCAACTTGCCCAATATGTACATTAGCGATATCAGCTTCATCCACCCTTAGTTCTGCTATCAGAGTATGAGGGTCTGCGAGTGTAAGTAAGGATGTTCCAGCAAAGTTCATAGCGCTGGCGATAACTGTTTCTCCAATCTTGACGTCAACCGAAGAAATTAAACCTGACATACTAGCCTTAAATGTCGTTTTACTTAACTTATCCTTAGCATAGAGCAATAAGGCTCTCTTTTGGTTAAGGCTTTCAACAGCCGCTTCTTCCTTAATTTTTGCGATTCTATATTCACTTTTAAGGCTTTCTACGCTTTCTAAACCAACACTACTTTGCTCGTAGAGTCTGCTTTTCAAATCCAAGCGTCTTTTAATGTCCTTAGTAACTTCTTTGGTATAGTCAATTTCAATTTCTTGCGCATTAACGGCTGACTGATAATTGGATACATCTGCTGCGTAGGCCGTTTTATCAAGCTGTAAAAGTACATCGTCCTTTTCTACAAAATCCCCTTCATCGACCAATATTTCTGTTACCAAACCAGTCACTTCGGAACTTACTTTAACCTTTGAATCAAAAATTAAATTACCAGACGCCAAAATAGTATCGGCTAGAACCTGGCGCTCCACTTTTTCACTGTTAACAGTTAACTTCGAGTTACTACCCGCCCCAGCTGTGAAATTAATCAGAATGAAAAATCCTGCTAATATCACTAAAAAAACAATTATTTTTTTCATATTCTAACTCACCTACTACATTACAATGAGAAACCAAGATCCAAATACAAGACCGTATGGTAAAAGAGAAATCAGCAGAGCTTTCATTACTGATATTTTAAAGCAAACCTTCAAACCAATGGTCATCAAACCAATCGACCATAAATAGAATAAGTTGAAATTATCAGCAATATTGTAAAATTGTTCACCAGGTGAAAAGTTGAAAAATATCTGATTTAAAGAAGAATAATTTTGAAGTACGATTGGTAAATCAACATCATTGGCTGTAGAAAATAAGAAAATAAAACCTATAGCATGGATTACTAATGGCATATAGGTCCAAACAGCTAGGCTGAAACAGTCACCAAAAGTACTATCTTTTCCTTCTTGTGAAATACTCGCTATTAGTTTTATATAGCTTGCCATTATAAGGCAGAGAATGAAGATAAAAATCGCCGAAGTTACACTACTAATAAGCGCTATGTGTTCAGCGGTTTGTCTCATTAAATCAACAACAGCATCCATTTCTGATGGTGAAATTTCGCCAGCGTGCAACAATTGTTGTTCGATTAGCCAATCTTGCGACATGCCAGAATAAAATGAAGCCACACTAAAAATCGTTAGAACGATTAGCGTTAAGAACCCAAGCCAGCTCCATTTCTTAACATTATAAAGATGCTCAAAAACATTTCTTGGGGCAAGAAATATATCCAAAAGAGCAACGGGGCTATTTGTATAACTCATAAAAATCTCTTCAATAAATCCATTAAAAATTAGTAATAAAATAACACGTAAGTTAAATGGCTATTTTATGAACACCATAGGTTACAGTATTTTCCTTTGTGATAAGCTCGCCATTGCTATCTATACATACAACACTTATCGGATTAAAACCGTTGAAACTTTGGGTTGCGTAACTGTTAGAATAAGCACCAGTAGAAGCAAATAATAAATGGTCTCCCTCTTTGAGTGAAGATGGAAGTACTATTGTTGTATTTGGTGGTAACAACATATCATCGCTATCGCAGCTTGGGCCTGATAATACAGTAGGGACCGTGTCTTCCATAGTGTGAAGATTAACATCATCTAGTAAATGAATAGGCAATTGGATGTCACTAGCTTCATATAAGCCATTAAACTTTCCAACATCCATATACACCCAATTTTCGACTCTACCTTCAAACTCCCTTTGTGCCGTTAATAGCACCTTACTTACCACAACACCAGTATTTGCGACGACAAATCGACCGGGTTCTAGCATAAACTTAAATTTACTTGCGCAGTTTTCTTCAAATTTATCTATATGAGCTTTTAATGTCTTCAAATAACTAACTAGGTCGAAATCCATAACTTTATCGCGGTTAATATAGCCATTGGCCGGAAGGCCACCGCCTAAGTTAATCGCATTCAACTTAATACCATCTTTTTTAAGTTCTGAAACGACCAATTCGCAATTTTTAAGTGCCACAGCCCAAGCATCTGCGCTCTGCTGTTGTGAACCTACATGAAATGATAATCCATAAGGAACAAGATCAAGGCTGTTTGCTAACCTCAATAATTCTGTTGCTCGGGCTACTGAAGTTCCAAACTTTTTAGAAAGCCCCCATACGGCTCCTTTGCCATTTGTTGACAGTCGCACCATAACTTGCGCGCCAGGTGCCATTTCTGCCACTTTTATCACTTCTTGCTCAGAGTCTACGCTAAATGAGCGAATTCCCAATTCGTAGGCACGTGCTATCTCCTCGCGCTTCTTGATAGAGTTTCCAAAGTGAACTTGTGTAGATAACCCACCGATTTCAATACATCGTTGTATTTCACCTAAGCTTGCCGCCTCAAAGCTAGAGCCTAGGTGTCTCAAATGTGAAAGCACCAACGGGTCTGGATTCGATTTTACCGAATAGTAAACTTCTACATTGGGAAGAACCTTTTTCAACAAAGAAAACTGCTTATCAATTAACCCCAGTCCCATTACAAGGCAGGGTGTCGATATTTCATTGTTATTAATTAGCTGATTAACTTTCTTTTTTAATTGCGTAGCATTGTCCATTTAACCCACCAATCACTTATATTTATTTTTATAATAAATTTTGAGCTAATCAGGTTTTACAAGTTACATGTAAAACCTGATAATAAATGTCCATTGAGTAAAAGCTAATGGACACGTTTTGTTTTTATCCAGCTTGCTGATTCACCGGTGCCTCATCGTTTAATTCATTCTGTTCATCTAATTGCTTTTTAGCATGCTGCTTAGAGAAGCTAATGATTGATGGCGCAAAGTATAAGAATGTTGAAGCTATAACTACCCCACCTGCTATGAGCCAAGCTGTAGGCATACCGAACTTATCGGCTACAAAGCCGGCTGTAAGCGCTCCTGAAAATGCTCCAGCTTGAGCCACTAAAGATTTCACAGACAACATGGTAGAGCGGCTTTCTTCTTCAACATTTTCGTGGAACATAGCTAAAACAGGAGCAACTGTGACCCCAGAGAACATGAAGAGTAATAAATAAATACAGATAAAGCCGGTTAAGCTTTCTTGGATAGAAAACACAACAAATAAACCGCCAATAATAAAACCACATATAACTAACAGGGGAACGTAGTTATTTTTGAATAATTTAGATAGTGGGATAGAAAGAACCTGGCCAATTGCCAAACAAATAAAGTTTGCTGCGAAAATCAATCCAAATATCCATGACGAACCTTTGTCATCAATAATCTCGCTTAGCATTGGTTGCCACAACTGTTCTAAAGATATAAACGCTGCTCCTCCCATGAAATCTAGAATAAATAATATCTTCAAAATCGGGCTCGATGCCACCTGTTTACCAGCTTCACCAAGAACTTCACTTATTCCATCAAAGATAGATTTATTAGTTCTTTTTACATTAGATTCATCAATAAATTTAATTGTCATAAAGATATGGAAGATAACTATCGGTATTAATAGGACAAAGTTAACTTCATAGAAATCAATGAAGTCATTCCCTGCACTCATAAACTCAAACCATATAGGTAGAAAACCTGCAACTACAGCGCCTAAAGCCAAGCCTAGCATTTGAAATGATGTTACTTGGGCTTGTGCTTCCATGATATTTGGCGAACCAGATTCCTTTTCAGCATTAAACCTTTCAACAAAAAGCGCATCTAATGTTCCAGAAAATAAGGCTGATGAAATACCATTTAAAGCCATTATTAACAACAGCCCTTCAAAACTATCTACGACAGTAAAACCTATAATAACGAGCAATAAGAGAAACTCACCGATTAGGAAGGTCTTTTTTCTTCCGTAACTATCAGCTAACGAGCCAAATGGAATTTCAAATATAACAACAAATAGAGTACTCGCTGCTAATAGTAAGCCCATTTCAAGTAAGCCAAGGCCTTTATCCATGAACATCAAATACATAATAGGTGCGATAACACCACCTATTGCGGCAACACCAGCCTGGATCAAACCAAACTTCATTATTAAATTTTTCATCATTAATCCTTATTTTTAACTTCTGATAAGCGTTCAGCTAATTGTTTCAATTCGTTTTCAAACGTTGTTTTTATTCTATTAAAATCGTCTTCCTTAATGTCTGTATTAAAGTACTCAAAGAAGCCTGATAAGTTTTCATTTGGGTTAACCACCAAACTAATTTTGTACGGACAAGGATCGTATTTATCTATGCACTCAATTAAGTCCTCTTGCTCAGAGGCATCCCCCTGATTTGGTGCGGTCACTAGTTCATTATTTTGATAAATAATAAGTGAACTGAACCCTGAGCTTTTATAATTTTTGTTTATTTTTGATACATCTACATATCCATGCTGCTGTCGTTTGATCATATTTTTATGAAGCGACCGAACAAGATCTTCAGTTTTTTCTTCTTGAACTAAGTCAACTTTCACCGGAAGAACAGCAATGGTATTGAAAGTTAATGTATCTAAATCACTAAGGTTTATACTTCTCCCTGAATCAATTGTTGAAAAATACACCGTCTGCTGATTAATAAGCAGAGATAATGTTTTGGCCCATGCTGCCTCGATCAAAATATACGGTGTAATTGATAAGCTCTTTGCAGCGCTATAAATCATTTGAGAGTGTTTTATTCCCAATGAGTAAGCTGGCTGGCAAACATTATTTCTTCTTCGGTTGATATAGCCTTGTCCGCTATAGAATGGCGTGGAGTCCTCAAGTGACTTCAATTCCTGTTGCCAAAAGTCCTGCGCCATTTCTTGGTCCTGACTTAATTGCCACCTTACATAATCGATACCGGAACTCACCTCATGTTCTTCTGGTTTAGAGAAGCCAAGTAAAGTGTTATAGGTGTCTAGAATGATGTTAGATAAATTCCATCCATCTACTAAAGCATGATGGACAACAAACGCGTGATACTGCTCATTGTTTGATGTATTGAAAATAAATATACGAAGCAAAGGAGACGTAGATACGTTTATCACATCTGACATCCTTTGTTTGATTATCTCATTAACATCATCAAGATCACGTGCGCTTACTTCATGATGCTCTATATTCGGCTCATCTGTAACTATCTGATATATCCGATCATTTTCAATATGGAATTTAGAACGTAGTGCTGGGGTTGATTTTGCAGTGTTCTTCCAAGCATCTAACAGTCCACCGTTAACAGACTTTTGAGCTATTACAGGCTTAACCTTGAATAAGGTATTTACCCACCAAGCTTCGTCCCCAGGATGAGTATATGTGTGTAGCAACCAATCCTTTTGCGTAGCTGTTACAGGAAATATTTGTTCCTGCTCTTTGATACCTAGCGCTTCGATTAAATAGCGGTCTCTTTGATCTAATAGTCCACGGTCCACTAACAAAAAGTGTTCGCTGAGCGATTCCTGAGGTACTTCTTGCCCATTGTGCAGAGTTACATAGTTGTGTAACTGCTCAATAGTTTGATATTCAAATAGTACAGAAACCGAAAATTCTATTCCCAACGATTTCTTACATGCACTCACTATGCGTATCGCTGAGATGGAATTCCCACCAATTCGGAAGAAGTTGTCGTATATACCCACTTGCTCTAACTCTAAGACCGTTTGCCATACTTCACACAAACCTGCTTCTAAGTCATTTCTTGGGGCAACATACTGCGATTTATCCACCAATTCGGGTTCAGGTAGGGCTGCTTTGTCCAACTTACCGTTCACCGTCAGTGGGATCCCTTCAATCTCCATGATACTGCTTGGCAGCATATAATCAGGGAGTTGCTGGCGTAACTGCTCATGTAGTTCAGCGACACACAGGCTCTGCCCTGCTTGCGCTACCACATAAGCTGCAAGGTACTGGCTCTGTGCTTGAGTTCGTACGATAACCGCGGCTTGTTGTACCCCGGCCAACGCACTCACGGCGCTTTCCACTTCCCCAAGCTCGATACGGTGTCCGCGGATCTTAACTTGGTCATCATTACGACTGATATAAACCAATTCTCCACAAGGCAACCATCGAACGATGTCACCGGTTCTATACAGACGGGTATAGCCTTTGGCTTTATCCGCCTCACTGGCAAATGGATTGT
>NZ_MNAN01000033.1:52758-85457 GCF_001854475.1 Pseudoalteromonas byunsanensis | reverse complement strand
ATTTTAAGAATTAAACAAGGTGAACGAAAAAGCAATATAGCGAAATCAGTTCATCTTGCGCAAATGAAATGCTCGTGCGATGCA
Organism: Pseudoalteromonas byunsanensis; assembly: GCF_001854475.1. GTDB lineage: Bacteria > Pseudomonadota > Gammaproteobacteria > Enterobacterales > Alteromonadaceae > Pseudoalteromonas > Pseudoalteromonas byunsanensis. Next base: position 85,373 of record NZ_MNAN01000033.1, on the reverse strand, counting down.
CGATGTCATTAAACATTTGCACCAAGACTTTGCTTGGTGATAATAGCGTTTTGGACCCACCTGACCCCATGCCGAACTCAGAAGTGAAACGAAACAGCGTCGATGATAGTGTGGCATTTGCCATGTGAAAGTAGAACATCGCCAGGCTCCTAATTAAGTGAAAAGCCCATCCAATCGGATGGGCTTTTTGCGTTTTGGGGTTGTAGGTCGTGATAAGCGTAGCGCCATCCGACGTTTAAGAGAGTCCCTCAGCGGTAGTTAAACTGGCTCACTTCACCTTGCGCAAAGGAAACGCTCTCACTGCGTTCGTTGTCGTTAACCCTTTGCACGATAATTCACCTTGCGCAAAAGGAATGTCAGCGCTGCGCGCTTTGTCATTAAACTTTTGCACGATACTCACCTTGCGCAAAAAGAGCGTAAGCACTTCGTGTGTTGTCATTACTTTTCAGCAGCTATTGTCAATTCAGTTTTTATACAGTTGGCGACATACTCGTTGTAATAATTTTTATCTCGCCATAACTTTTCAACGCCATTATCAAACACGGAAACCAAAAAGCGATTTTGCTTATTTATTAATAAGTATCCTTGTTTGATAAATGCAGGCTTCTCTTGGTAGGTGAGCTGCTTTTGCTGCGCAATGGTGAGAGACTGAGCATAGGAGGCTTTAGTTTGCTCCGTGAGAATCGCAATATCGGCTCTGCCTCGCAATAGATATGGTAGGTTTTTGGTGGTGTAGGTGGCGTTAACAACACTAACATCGTAATCTTTAACTGCTTGTAGTAACTCCTCAGGGTACGTGAGGCCTTGATTTAATATCAGTCTATGTGGCGATAAATCTTTATAGCTTTCATATACAAAGTCTAGGCTTTTCAAATGATAGAAACGGCTTACCTCTTCTGTTATGGGTTGCTTCGTGTAGATATAATCTTGTGCTCTTTTCTCACTAAAATACCAGTAAGCGCTGCCAGCAAACTCTTTCTTCATTCCTTCTTGGTAAGCTCTTTCCCAAGGCATAAAAACAAATCGGACTTTTAAATCTGATAGAGCAAAAGCATCGCGGATCAATTTCGCGACGCAACCTTGATCTCTGCGAGATTGATCCATATAAGGCGGCCATTGACCTGTGCTAATATGAAGCGTCTTTGATAAACTTTGTGCTGTGCATATTGATGCGCTCAGCGTAAAACAGAAATACGCAAATAAACGTAACACAGTCATTCTTCTCGAAGGTATATTTTATAATTTAATAATAGTCACTTTATGATTTTAAGGAAATAAGGCGGTCATTTCCTATGGAAACATTCAACAATATATTGGAGCGGGCGAGTAAGAGAAAGGGCGGTGAAAGCAACGTACTGTCTTTACTTAGTGAGCCAAAGACATCAACACAGCTAGCCAAACTCAGTGATTCTAAGTGGCTGGAAGAATTCACGCGTAAAGTGTTTCAAAGCGGTTTCTACTGGAGTGTAATAAACGCGAAATGGGATGGTTTTCGAGAAGTTTTCTGGGATTTTGACGCGGACAAACTGCTAATGATGTCTCCTGATATGCTAGAGCAAAGAGCACGAGATGAGCGGATCGTACGAAATTATAAAAAGGTAATGACGATACCTGCGAACTGTTTAATGATCCACGAAACTGCGCTAGCTCACGGTTCCTTTGCTCAGTTTGTAGCTATGTGGCCCTGTGATGATATCGTTGGCCTGTGGCTTTATTTGAAAAAGCATGGGGCTAGATTGGGAGGAAATACAGGTCCATTCGCTTTGAGGGCGATGGGAAAAGATACCTTTCTTTTATCTAGGGACGTTGAAGCATACCTTAGGTCTCATGAAATTATTGATGGTGGCTCGCATAGTAAGAAGTCACTACTTGCCACGCAGGCGTTTTTCAATACGTTAGTTGAACAAAGTGGCTGGACTTTGCAGTCTTTAAGCCAATTAATCGCATTAAGTGTAGGAGATAACAACATATCAGCAGGTCAAATAGCATGAGTTTTTATCAAAGATATAGTGGCTTAGGCAATAAGTTCTGTGTCTCAGATACGCCAATGATGGCACGCGATAATCAGTCTTTTAAACCAGAGTTATTGCTGTGGAATGAGAGGGTATCGACAGAGTTAGCGATTCCATTAGAGAAGCCTTCAGCACACAGCTATTTAAGTGGTCAACTTCCGCTTCCTGGCGTTGATGCTGTTGCACTGGCCTATAGTGGACATCAGTTTGGTCATTTTAATCCTACTTTAGGGGATGGTCGTGCTCATCTGATAGGCTGCTTTGATGATGCTCAGGGCCAACCGTATGACTTGCAGATTAAAGGCTCTGGTGCTACTCCTTTCTCCAGAGGAGGGGATGGCTTATGCGCACTGGGCCCAGCAGTGAGAGAGTTTGTAATGAGTCAGGCTCTGAGTGCGTTGAATGTACCAACGACGGAGTGTCTAGCCGTGGTAACGACGGGTCAGCAAGTTTATCGTAATGGAGCATTACCAGGTGCCATTATATGCCGAGTGGCAAGTAGCCATATCCGTGTTGGTTCGTTTCAATTTCTGGCGCTGCATGAGGACTTGGCAGGACTCAAGTCTCTTATGGAGTTAGCAATTAAGCGCTATTTTACTGAGATTAAAGAACAAGGTGATGAGCGTATCGTCGCTTTTCTAAAAGCTGTATGTAAAAAGCAAGTAACCTTGATTGTACATTGGCTTAGAGTTGGTTTCATTCATGGTGTTATGAATACCGACAATACCTTAGTGGGAGGAGAGACTATAGACTATGGGCCGTGCGCGATGCTTGAAGCGTTCGACTTTGAAATGGTTTATAGCTCTATAGATAAACACGGTCGTTATGCATTTGGGCAACAACCCAATATAGCCAGTTGGAACTGTGCGCGTTTGGCTGAATCATTACTTCCTTTGTTTAGTGTTGAGCAGTCAAAAGCAGTAGCAATGTTTAGCGAGGTTTTGGCTGAGTTTTCAAAAGATTTTAACCTTGCATATCAGAATATGTGGGCACAAAAGCTGGGCTTGCTAGACTGGCGAGATACGGATGCAGCACTACTGTCAGAGTTACTTACCCTACTAAACAGCGAACATCTTGATTATACAAATACATTTGCTGCGCTGAGCAATTCGCTATTGGAGTTGCCCTATAGTTGCTTTGTTATACCTGATGCCTTGCAATCTTGGTATCAAAAATGGCAAACCCGAGTTGCTGAATACGACCGCGAGCACATTGCACAATTGATGTGCTCCATGAACCCAGCGATAATTCCTCGTAATGCTTTGGTGGAGCAGATAATTAGCGATTATTACCAGCACAATGATAGCAGTTTATTGAAAGAGTGGTTGCCATTATTACAGCATCCCTATCGATATCAGGAATATGAACACCGCTATTTGGCTGCAACTACGGATGCATATTATAAAACCTTTTGTGGTACGTAATTTAACTGGACTGAAAATGACTGAAACATTGACATGGCAAGGAATAAAGCAGCAGGTATTAGCACATAAAAAGCCACTTGTTATCGCACATATTATTGCATTGCTTGCGGCTTTAGTAAGTGTTCCCATTCCCTTGATGATGCCATTATTAGTTGACGAAGTATTATTAGAAACGCCAGGCCCTGCCATTGAGTTTCTGAACAATACTCTTCCCACAGCTTGGCACAATAGCGCTGCGTATATCGTAGTGATCTTAATGTGCGTAGTATGTATGCGCTTGGGGGCACTCGTACTAGGCGTAATTCAATCAAGGCAGTTTACTTTTATTGGTAAAGATATCAGCCTGAATATTCGTGAAAGATTACTGCGCCACTTGCCACGTGTTCAACTCAAAGAGTATGAGACACAAGGCGCAGCTGCAATTAGCTCTCGCTGTATTACCGATGTAGAAACGCTAGATACATTCATCAGCCAAACATTGTCTCGGTTTTTAATCGGTTTACTGACTATAATTGGTACAGCCGTTGTATTACTTTGGATTGACCTGACTCTAGGGCTGGTTATTTTGCTATTGAACCCAGCGGTGATCTATTTTTCTCGCCAGTTTGGTAAGCGGGTGAAAGATCTTAAAAAAGATGAGAATGCGGCCTTTGAAGCATTTCAAGCTGCTTTAGTAGAAACGTTAGACGCAATATCGCAGTTAAAAGCAGTACGAAGAGAAACTGCCTATTTCGACTATGTTCGTAAAACGGCGGTTGATCTTAAACACTATGCCGTACAGTCACAGTGGAAAACGGATGCAGTGAATCGCTTAAGCTTTACGGTATTTTTACTAGGCTTTGAAGTGTTTCGTGCCGTTGCGATGTTAATGGTTGTGTTTGCAGATCTCACTGTTGGGCAGATATTCGCTGTGTTTGGCTATTTGTGGTTTATGATGGGGCCTGTGCAAGAACTGCTTGGAATACAGTATGCTTACTATGGGGCGTCGGCGGCCCTGCAAAGATTAAATCAGGTTTTCGCTTTTCAAACAGAAGCTCCTGCACCGCTCAAGGAGAGTAAGGTATTTGAACAACAAAGCATTGATATTGAATTTAAAGATGTCAGTTTTGCGTATCAACCCGAGCTTCCGGTATTACAGAATATCTCATTGCAGATCCCCGCAGGTAAAAAAGTCGCGGTTGTGGCCGTATCGGGAGGGGGCAAGTCCACTCTTGTGCAACTGCTGCTTGGGCTTTACGAAAAACAATCAGGCAGCATAGAAATTGCAGGCACTTCAGTTGAAGAGATTGGATATCAGGCAATTAGAGAAAATATTGCCACAGTTTTGCAGCAACCTATTCTATTTAATAGTAGTATTCGAGATAATTTATCACTAGGTAAAATTCATCGTGATGAACAACTTTGGCAGGCTTTAAAAGTGGCTGAGTTAGATGAAACTATTCGGCACATAGATGGGCAGCTTGATGCTCTTGTTGGCCGCAATGGGATCCGCCTTTCAGGTGGACAAAAGCAACGCTTAGCGATTGCTAGAATGGTACTAGCGGATCCTAAAGTTGTTATTCTTGATGAAGCAACATCGGCATTAGATATTGATACAGAAGCAAAAATTCATAAAAACTTAAAAGTCTTTTTGCAAAACAAAACGACGTTGATAATTGCTCACAGGCTTAGTGCTATAAAGCAAGCTGATTTGATATATGTACTTGATGATGGGCATATTTCTCAAGTTGGAGATCACAACAGTTTGCTTGGCCAGACGGGCTTGTATCAAACACTATTCGGGCATCAGTTGTAGTAGGTGGCAGCTAAATAAGATGTTGTTAAGTAAAAATTAATATATAGCCTAGTATTATAAGGCTAAACTCATGAGCTATCTGTGCTCACTTGGTATTTAAGGACGGGACGAAATAATGAAATTTAAATCTATTAGCTTAGCAGTTGCAGCTCTGATTGCAGCGTCGGCAGCAAATGCAAATGAGCAAAAAGAGGGGGTCTACTTCGGCGTATTTGGCGATTATTATAATTCCAAATGGAATAATATTCGTGACGCAGCAGGTGTTGATGTTGATGACTCCACAGGCTGGGGTGCGGAAATTGGTTACCGCTTCAACAACAACTGGAGTGGCCGTTTAGAATATGCTGATATGGACTTTGATCTGTCTGGAGCAAGTACTGGTTCAATTGACGGCGACCGTTTTGGTATAGATGCACTTTATCACTTTGACGACAGCCCTTTTTACGGTCTTGTTGGTTTAAAATCAATTGATGTCTATGACAACCTCACGTTTGCAAACGTAGGTGCAGGTTACCGCCACTACTTCAACAATAATTTCTTTGTTAATGCAGAAGCTGCTGTATATCAAGGTTTGGACCGTGGCTATACAGATATCGGTGCTAAATTGGGTATCAACTACTTCTTTGGTTCAAGTAAGCCTGTTAAGAAGGTAGAACCTGCTCCAGCTCCGTCACAACCAGTTGCAGTGGATAGTGACAAAGATGGTGTTATGGATGCTGACGATCGTTGTGCAAATACGCCAATGTCAGATGCAGTTGATAGCACTGGTTGCACCAAATATGAAGAGCGTCAGGTCTCTGTAAACTTGTTGGTGCGTTTCCCACATGATGCAGCCAAAGTTAAACAACAATACTTTGATGATATTGCAGAAGTTGCGGCTTTCTTGAAAGAGCATGAGTCGGCGACGGTGGTGCTTGAAGGTCATGCTTCAGCGGTTGGCGATGCAAAATATAACCAAACGCTATCAGAAAAACGCGCTAAAGCCGTAGCTAAGCAGCTAATGGATGATGGTATCGCTGCGGATCGTATTTCTACTATTGGTTATGGTGAAGAGCGTCTGAAAAATACCGCCAATACCAAGGAAGCCAATGCACAAAACCGTAGAGTGGAAGCGACAATCACTTCTTCTGAGCGTGTAAAAGTGCAGCGCCAATAAAATTATATTCGTAACAACAAAAAAGGCCCGCTGTATGCGGGCCTTTTTTGTTTTTTCTGGGCCGTTTTCAATGACATTATGCAAATGCACACTCTGTAAATGTGAAAAGTGCATTGGTTTGGTAAAGCACAGTCACGCGTGTACCAAGAGGAACACTATCAGATAGATGCTCTGTGATTTCAAAACATAATTGGTGATCATCAAAGCTCAATAGTTTGGCTGCATCAAAACCAAAAAACCTTTTTACACTGGGGTAAAGTGCCTTATAAATACTTTCTTTGGCAGAAAAAACCACCGTCAGGGGGGATGAAAGATGTTGGCCGAGTGCTTTGAATGCCTCTGCTTCAAACGGATGTAAAATTTGTGCCTGTAGCCTTTGTTCCTGCTCATTTGGCATCAATGTTTCTATGTCTATTCCTAAGCCTCTTAGGCTGTTCGAATTTGTAACCATTGCCATAGCAATGCCTTGGGTATGACTTATGCTTCCTATAATACCCTCGGGCCATACCGGTGCGCGGTCTTCACCGCTGTCAATCTCAAATCCGGTGACTGATATTTTTGCCAACGCTTGTTTAGCGCATATCCGGCCTGCTAAATATTCAACCCGGCGCTTTGGAACCGCATTTTGCAGCTTTTGAGACATGACAATATTGTGAGATAGAAAATCACTTTGGTGAAAAGCCTCAGTGCTAAATGTGCAGCAGTGATAAGGGTAATTTAGCTGTGGTGTGAATGGATTAGTTGTCTGATATTGCATATAAAATCTAGTTGTCCAAGCGCTCTAGTCGTACTTTACCACAGCAAACGAAGAAAACTAATCTTGGATAAGCGTTCATTTTGCTCTTTGGGTAGCTGCAATACATGGTACTTCGGGCAATATGACGTAATTATCTTTGTTGGGATAATAGAGAACACACTTGCCGTCACGTAGCTGTAGTTCAAAGCGTGTGACAACGATATTGTGTGAACCCAAGAGGGGATCGAGTGGCTGCTGGGTTACGCGAGATTCGAGCAACAATGTACTGCTATTCATAAATACGTTATCTGATATTTTTGGTTGCACACCCCCTTTTAGTCTTACGATTGCTCTTTGGATATCGGCTTTTATTGCCGGTGTGGTGCTCTGTATTATCGCAGCTTGCGGGCCTACTGGTTGGCTGTGTTTACAGCCAACCAGAGAAAGACACAGCAGGATAGCATTTATGAGCTTATTTCTCATTCTGCGCTCTCTTTATGGGAAAGACATGCATACCATTACGCAGTGGATGTGAAGGAACATCAATGGCGGGACCCTGCAGAATATACTCTGATGCTTGTGTCAAACGTTGCTGGGTTACAGGTGGACAGTGTCCTGTCTCAATATAATTTAGTGCAGCTGAAAATAATGCTTCTTCATTGGCGCCTAGTGCGTGTTCAAAGTCATCTGCAACAGTACATCCCGAGACCCGACTTGATAGCCCCTGTTCGCCACTATTTTGCGCAGCAGGAACGGGTGTGAAACCGTCGGTATAGTCACCGAATCCTTTGGCATTTTCATTTCTAAACTGAATGGTATAGTAAACTTCACCACAGTTTGGAGTAGGTGCAAAGCCAAATGGTTTACCGCAAGTTTTTGAACCAATAAGCACGATGTCGATATCAATACCTTGTAAGCCATTAATGATAAGTTCACTTGCTGAGCAGGTCCCCTCGGTGGTTAGTATATACACCCGGCTAAGCTCTGGGCTTGGCAAAACTTCATCTGTATATACTCTTTCGCCCCAGTCGATCGCTCGGGCAGAGAATTTTACGTCATAGTTGTCAGCATTGCGCTTGTCGTTGTATATAGTCTGACTAAACACTCGTCCTGTATCAGGCGCGTTGGCGAGTGTATTTGCGCTGCCAGCGATCATATAGCCCAATTGTGCAGCCATACTCACTAACCCGCCACCGTTATAGCGAAGGTCCAATACAAGCTCGTCTATGTTGCTGTCTTCAAACATGTGGAAGGCATTTATCAGAGGACGTTGGCCTGCAGAGATAAACTGATTGAATTGTACATACCCTATATTGCGGCCGTTGATGGTTTGTACATGTGCATTTTGGACAGGGGTTGTTTCTATATCTTGTGCAGTGAGTTCAATATTAAACTGTTCCTCGAAACCCGATTCGGCATCGACACGGATAAATTTAAACACATGCGTCGTTCCTAAACTCGGTTGCAGCCCAGCATTGATGGTTGCTATTGAGGTTGAGTCTGTGGCGTCAATATCTACACCATCGACCTCAATAAGCTTATCCCCTCGTTTAAGACCTGCAAGCTCTGCTGGCGAGTTATCTTGTGTATAGGCGACGCGTACTAACCTAGGTGGAGTTCGATTAATAATTGCCCAGCGAGCACCGTAGCCAGCTACGACACCAGACTGAGCTTCTTTAATATAGTCTTCATAACTTTCAGAGAAATGAAAGTCATCTTTGGCTTTCCCTGATGGGGTGGTTGCTGAGGTTTTAAGTATATTGAAGTATGCAGCAATGGAGTCAAAAGTACCTGGGTTTGGGTCTGGTAATTCGTCATACCATAAATAAGTTTCATGGCTAAATGAGCGGAGCCATAATTTCTCAAGCATGGCGCTTCCCGCTTTATCTGGGTACGGTTCATTATCTTGTGGGTCAAGGCCTACTCGAGGATTAACACAGTAGTCTTTGTACTGGCTTGATGCGGGAAATACATCCGCTGTCCAGGTTTCAGAAGGGGTTGAAGGTTGTGGGTCTAATGCGGGAGAGTTATCACTACCACCTCCACCTCCACCACATCCGGTCAAAGAGATGGTCAGTAAAAGTACGGCTGCTAAATGTAAATTGCTCATGCTGTTTGCTTTTTAAGTTTGTTGGCTAAAAATTAGCAAAGCAATGTATCAAAGGCAATAAGATAGAAAAAATAAGTACCTATATTGAGGATGATAACCATCTGCGGTGTACTTTTTCAGTGTTACAATCGTGGTATTCTGAACGAAGGAATTTAGTCGTAGCGAGAACGAATCCGTGTTAACGCTAGCCAGTCCTTATTTACTTGGTTACACTTGCATTTAAAGCAGCTATTACTCAATTCAATCAGTTAAGGTAAAACAGTCAATATGCCAGAAATTCAGTTTTTAAACGTCGATCTTGAGCTAGAGTCAAAGCATGACATTAGTGCCTTAGTCAATGATTTAAAGCGCAACGCTATCGTATTGCACTATGACCAGGATGAGTATCGTCAACTGGCGCGCATCGAAGCCGATGCAGAAGTCGTCAGCCCTGATAAGGCGATTAACCATCTGTGTGAATTAATTGAATCCTGCTCTAAACCAGCATTAAAACAGTGGTTGTCGTGTACGAAGCGAACATTTGATATCGGGTTTCACTCTGGTAACGAACCAAAGTGTTATTCACAAGCATTACATGTGGATACTTTGCTGCGTATTTCTGCAATTGGTGCGGGAATAGAAATAACTTTGTATCCAGTTGAGTAGAAACTCTAACTTTGTGTTTTTGATTTGCCAACAATGCCTATGTTGGCAGCACTTCCTCACTAGATAAGGCTAATACTGCCGTACACCTTCCCTTGGTTATGTTCCAAAGTCATATCAGGTTATTCAGCTTCGTACCTATAAAATTAATTTTGTTAATTTTAAATTAACAGGTTGATAATTTTTTAAATAAGTTTTATCTTCTTCTACTCAAACACGCGGATTATTGTCAGGAGTAGAATATGAATAAGTTAACAAAATTTACATTGACTGCCTTAGCAGCGATGAGCTTAAACGGTTATGCAGCAAATTCAGACCTACAGGTTCAACAAGCATTTCCTGCGTTGGATATGTTTAACCCAGCAGGTTACCAAGTTGTGGATATTAAAAAGCAACTAGCGAAACAAGTAGCGAGTCAGTTGCCAAGCATAGCAACTCCTGTCAAAGCGCAAATGAGTCAATATCGTTTACATGTCCCTCTGTCTACAGATTTAGTTTCTGCGTCTTTAGCATCTAAGATTCGCACTGCTAACAGTTATACTCGTTCTTTAAAGGGCTTATCAGAGTCTAATGAATCTATTTATCAACTACGTCTTGCCGACAGCGCAATGTTGAGTGATTGGTTGCGAGGAGAGTCTGTTTTAGTGGCATTTGCTCCTAAAGGGGATGATAAGAGCTGGGTACATATCGAAGCGTACGATGAACACGGCAAAGTGCACTTACTTGATGCTAAAAAGATGCCGCAGCAGCCAGTATTAATTGTTGAAATTGACAGCAGAAAAAGCCTGAAAGAAGGTTTGGCAGTTATGCAGCGAGAATTTAATAAGCATCGCCCAGTGTCATTATCTAAACAAGCGCAGTTCTTTGAAACGCAAAGTGACGTACAACCTATCTCTACAAGTGTGTTAAATCGAATTCGTTTAAACGATGATGAAGAGCCTTGGATTTCGGGTGCTGCGGAAGTGTATGGAGTCGTAACGGGTGTGAGCCCGAGTCGAGACGAGCCGGTACTAGATATCGTTGATATGCCATACTTAGATCATGATGGTCGTGACTATACACCAAATCAAATTATCATTCATTGGGAGCGTTATCGCTGGCAGGCGGCAGACTTGCTACTAATGGAGCAAGACGACAATACTAATTACAAAACGCTTGCCACGACTTTTCTAGACATCGTGACGCAGGTTATGCGTACGATTCCAGATCCAAATGTGCAGGGTTATGCGATTATTCCACAGCTGACCAATCAGCTTATTAAAGCTATGCCAGATTCTTGGTTTACTAATGATGATGATTATGTAGATGTTTTTTATACCTTATTTGAAGGTCAGCAATACACTGGTTACATGGGTGCCAGCGGTAATGCAAAAATCAGTTTATCTCCCTTAACCATCAACCCTAGGTGATTTCCCGTTGAGTCGGTTAGCGGCCTAAAGGATTAGGCCGCCTTTTTATTCATAAAAACTAGTTAGAAGCGAAAATTAAAAAGCCACCTTTCGGTGGCTTTTTTTTTGAATAAACCTGTTGTCTACCAGATCTGCTGAACAAACTCTGGGTGGTCTACAAACGGGTTGCGGTTGCCCTGAAATTCATAAGCAGCTTGGTTACGCGCTCGTTCAATAGCATCCACAGGATCAGTTTCATGCCAACGTTTTAGCATCGCAATGACCCAAGGTTCAAATACCTGATTGGCACTACCGTTAAGTACGGCATCGCTGTACTGCGTATTGTTTTGCCAAGTACTGATCACATCTTCATAGCGGGTTGCCATATAAAAATAGGCTCTAGCGAAGTCACCTTTAAATTGATCTATGGGTTCAAACACGGTACCTGAATAGTTCAGATTGGTTGCCGCAGAGCCTAGCTTGCTACCATTGCTAGAGGTATAGCTGGCAGTTGCAACTTCACCAAACGGGTAGTTACTACGTTTTGAATTTACATATCCATCGGTTGCGAAAATATGATGGATATCTGAGTTCATTGGCTCTATTTTTCCACCAAACCAACTTTTTGGAAATGAATGTTCACGGTTGTAGCAGTCACCTTCAACACTGTAGGTGCCGCATTGATTGGTGACGGCAACATAGTTGATTGCATCGTTACCGCTTGGTCTTTCTGAGTAACGGTCTAATACCGAGTTATCATTCTCAAAATAGTTATCGCGCTCTGACTGGTCGATAAATTGCCAAATAGCAGTGTAGCCTTGAGATTGATGATTATTAATAATGTTGTGTAACTGGCTCTTTAGGGCATAACCAGTTAAACCTGCGGCTGATGCATAGTATTGTGATGGATCGGTTGGTGTGCCACCGCCATTATCATTGCCAATTGTAAAGGTATGTTGTTGCTCGGAGGTAAAAGTGCTGCCAGAAGCTAACGTACCCTCTGGGCCGGTTAAGCTATAAGAACCATTACCATAGCTACAACACATACCATCACCATAGCTGTCCAGCACCGTGAATGTGTAACTATCATCAACAACGCATAAAGACTCGCTATGAGTGGTATTATTTGCATATCCACTGCCGCTAGCTATTGGTGTGTTGCTGCTATTGCTCAACGTCCAACTAGTCTCAGAACCGTAATTGTCAGTTGTTATAGATAGGTTGAGTTCAGTATTTTGACAGCCAGTTGGCGGAGGTGGGGTCGTTGTGGTGGTTGGTTGGAAGTCGTCAATGTATACCACTTCATTGCCATCAAAACCCGTATCGTCATAAAAGCGCAGGCCAACTGAAATTGATGTGTCGGCAGTTGCTGTGTATGAATGACTGATCTGTTGCCATTGGTTTAAAGTAAATGGGTCTGAGTAGCCGTGATAGCCATCTACCACCAAACGCGCTTTAACACCTCCTTCAGTGTGGTAAACCCAAGTACTGAAGGTATATGTTTTCCCAGCTTGTACTGCAACAAGTTGTTGTAAGTCAGTATTACTTTGGGTGCCTGTTTTGACGGTTACTTGAGCAGCCGCTTGACCTGTTTTAACAATATTACTTGTTGCGCTTAAGGCAATTCCCGAGTCGATGGTTGTCCAACTCGTTGGCTGATTTTGTTGCCAATTTTCGAAATCACCATTGCTAACTTGTGCTGCGGCATACTGGCTACAAAGGGCAGCACTTAACGCAAACGCAAGCTTTTGTTTATAGGATAGTTTCCCGTGTTTCATTTTTGATCTCTTTTATTAAAATTAATATTTTTGCTTTTATTTGAACAAAGGCCGAGCTTACTGAACCTTTGTTATTGCAATGTTAATATTAGAGTGGCTATATTTAAAGCAATTCTTTTAATCTGTTTTTGTTGGTATTTTTTGTTATTAATAACCAAAAGGAATATAAAAGCAGATCTTTGTCTTTTTGTTGTCCGCATAGATCAGTATGCTGCAGAGTATGAAATAACTTGTCGTACGTTATTATTGAGCAAGTAAAACACCAATTTAAGCAAGAGACGTTTTAGGGTTACGGGGATTATTCAATGTTGTTAAGTCAACTTAGCGCTGCGGCCAGCCCGCTTACGCAAGAGCAAGTGCAGAAATTACAAGGTTTAGTGGCAGAACTAAACCCCATCCAGCAAGCCTGGGTAAGCGGTTATTTGGCAGCCAATGCAAACTCTGCTGCTGTAGGAGTGGGCACGCAAGCGGCGGCTGTAGAGGCTGCTCCGTTAACTATTTTATATGGTTCTCAAACTGGTAATGCAAAAGCGGTTGCAAGCCAGTTAAAAGCGCAAGCAGAGTCTAGAGGCTTGAAAGTCAAGCTAGTTAACATGGCGGACTACAAAACCTCAGCGCTGAAAAAAGAGAAGTTCCTCGCAATTGCTGTATCAACTTATGGTGAGGGTGAGCCACCAGAAGATGCAGAAGCATTACATGAGTTTCTTGCAAGCAAAAAAGCACCTAAGTTAGCGGGCGTGAAAGTGGCCGTAATCGGCCTTGGTGACACAAGCTACGAATTTTTCTGTCAGACTGCCAAAGATTTTGAACAGCGTTTAACAAATTTAGGCGCAGATGTGGTTTATCAGCGTGCAGAGTTAGATGTTGATTACGAGGAGCTGGCAACGCAGTGGATTGCTGGTGCATTGGATGTATTTGAACCAGAGTTAAAATCACAGCAGGACGCTGGCACTAATGTAGTCAACATGTCTGCTTCAGTAGCGGCTACGACAAGCCTATATACCAAGCAAAACCCATTCGCTGCAGAGTTGTCGGTGGTACAAAAAATCACGGGGCGTGATTCAACGAAAGATGTGCGCCACGTTGAAATCTCTTTAGATGGTTCGGATATACGTTACTTACCAGGCGATTCGTTGGGCGTGTATTTCTTAAACGATGAAGCGCTGGTGGATGAGGTGCTTGAGTTACTCGCAATTGCTGATGATACGAAAGTGACAGTAGCGGGCGAAAGCATCACTGTGCGTGATGCATTAATTGAAAAACTGGAACTGACGCAGTCATATCCTGGTTTTGTTGAAAAGTATGCGCAGGCGACTAACAACGCACAGCTAAAAGCATTAGTTGAAGACAAAGCGGCGTTACGTGAATACATAGAAGCCAGACAAATCTTTGATGTTATCAAGCAAAATCCAGCGGCAATTGATGCGCAATCCTTAGTTGATTGCTGTCGCAAGCTGCAAGCACGTTTGTACTCAATTGCTTCCAGTCAAGCTGAAGTAGAAGATGAGGTACATTTAACTGTCGGCCTAGTTGAATTTGACGCATTTGGAGAAAAGCACTTTGGTGGTTGTTCGGGTTACTTGGCAAACCGTGCGCAAGAAGGTGCGAAAGTTAAAGTATTTAGTGAGCACAATGACAACTTCCGTTTGCCAGCAAATGACGAAACACCGGTCATCATGGTGGGCCCAGGTACAGGTATTGCGCCGTTTAGATCATTTTTACAAGAACGCGATGCGCGTGAAGCGGCTGGTGAGAATTGGTTGTTCTTTGGTAACCCGCACTTTACTCAGGACTTCCTATATCAAGTTGAAATTCAAGGGTATGTAAAATCAGGTTTACTTAACAAGGTGGACCTAGCATTTAGCCGTGACCAAGCGGAAAAAATCTATGTACAAGATCGCTTGCGTGAAAAAGGCGAAGAAGTCTTTGCATGGCTTGAAAAGGGCGCACATTTTTATGTGTGTGGAGATGCCACGCGCATGGCTAAAGATGTACATCAGGCCCTGATCGATATTATTAAAGCCCATGGTGGCAAAGATGATGAACAGGCTGAGCAGTATCTAAAAGACCTGCGTAGCCAAAACCGTTATCAAAAAGACGTGTACTAATCGGCTGTCTAAAGCATTGAAGTACATACACTGACCGTCACAGTAGAATTTTTTTAGGATAAGCCATGAGCACCGAATACAAACCAAATAGCAAACTAGACCCAAATGCTAAGTTTGCTGATAACGAACGCTTAAAAACACAAAGTAACTATTTACGTGGCACCATTGAAGCTGATCTTCAAGACCCTCTAACAGGTGGTTTTACAGCAGATAATTTCCAGCTGATCCGTTTCCATGGTATGTATCAGCAAGATGACAGAGATATTCGCCCAGAGCGCACAAAACAAAAGTTAGAGCCGCTACATAACGTAATGCTACGTGCTCGTATGCCCGGCGGCATTATTAAGCCAAGCCAATGGTTGGCGATTGATAAATTTGCTGAAGAAAAATCGATGTATGGCAGTATTCGATTAACAACACGCCAAACGTTCCAATTTCATGGTGTATTGAAGCCAAACATTAAAGAAATGCACCAAATGCTTAACAGCGTTGGTATTGACTCAATAGCGACAGCTGGGGACGTAAATCGAAATGTATTGTGTACCACCAATCCGGTTGAATCACAGTTACATCAGGAAGCTTATGAATGGGCGACCAAGATCTCTGAGCATTTATTACCACATACCAAGGCATACGCTGAAATTTGGCTCAATGGTGAAAAAACCGAGACTACTGAAGAGCCAATTTTAGGCTCTACCTACTTGCCTCGTAAGTTTAAAACTACGGTTACTATCCCACCAAATAATGAGGTGGATGTACACGCTAACGACCTAAACTTTGTTGCTATTGCAGACAACGGTAAGCTCATTGGTTTCAATGTGTTAGTAGGTGGCGGTTTGGCTATGACTCATGGCGATGTGAACACTTACCCACGCAAGGCGGATGACTTTGGGTTCATTCCACTTGAGCACACCCTAAAAATTGCTGAGCATGTTGTATCGGTACAACGGGATTGGGGTAACCGCGTAAATCGCAAAAATGCCAAAACTAAATATACGTTGGACACCTTTGGTGCAGAGGCTTTCAAAGCTGAAGTTGAGAAGCGTGCTGGCGTTGAGTTTGAACCAAGTCGCCCGTATGAATTTACGCACCGTGGTGATCGCTTTGGTTGGGTTGAGGGCATTGATGGTAAACACCACTTAACCTTATTTATCGAAAATGGTCGTATTTTGGATTATCCAGGCAAACCGTTAAAAACGGGTTGTCGAAAAATTGCAGAAATTCACCAAGGTGATTTTCGTATGACAGCCAACCAAAATTTGATCATCGCGGGTGTACCTGCGGATCAAAAAGCGCTCATCGAGCAGTTGGCACGTGAACATGGTTTGATCAACGATGCGCACTCACAGCAGCGTAAAAACTCTATGGCCTGTGTGGCATTACCAACCTGTCCGTTGGCGATGGCAGAGGCTGAACGTTACCTTCCAGAATTGGTAACTAAGGTTGAGGACTTACTGGATAAGCATGGCGTAAGTAACGACAACATTATTTTGCGTGTAGTTGGCTGTCCGAATGGTTGTGGTCGCGCGATGTTGGCGGAAGTCGGTTTGGTGGGTAAAGGGTTAGGTAAATACAATGTTTATCTAGGTGGTAACCGCGAAGGTACCCGAGTACCGAAGTTGTATTTAGAAAACGTAGGAGAAGAGGTTTACCTACCTGCGTTGGATGAGCTGATTGGCCAGTGGGTGAGCGAACGTCAAAGTGATGAATGCTTTGGGGATTTTGCTATCCGAAAGGGCATTGTAGCTGAAGTGAAAGTATCAAAAACAGACTTTCACGCGTAACTAATAAGTGAATTGGCAAGCACTTGCTTGCCATGCTGGGAATGAGAATGAGTGATTACAAACAACTCTTACAGTTAAGTGGAGAATCGCAAAAAGCGTTGTTAGCACAAGCCAATGAGCTGTTGCTACCAATGAGTCCACAACAGAGAGTAGCCTGGGCGCTGGAGCATTTACCAGATAGCGCTTTTTTATCTTCAAGCTTCGGTATTCAGGCTGCGGTGATGTTACATTTGGTGACATCTGAGCGTAATGATATCCCTGTTGTGCTGACAGACACTGGGTATTTATTTCCAGAAACCTATCAGTTTGTGGATTACTTAACAGAGCGCTTAAATTTAAATTTAAAAGTATATCGAGCCCCAATTAGCCCCGCTTGGCAAGAAGCCAAATATGGTAAGTTATGGGAGCAGGGGCAAGAGGGAATTAAGCAGTACAATACGCTTAATAAAGTTGAGCCGATGACCCGAGCCCTGAAAGATTTGAACGCGGGCACTTGGTTTAGCGGTTTACGTCGTGATCAGGCTTCTAGCCGAGCGGATAAACAAATTTTAGAGATAAGCCGAGGTACGGTTAAAGTGTATCCAATCATTGAATGGAACAACCGTGATGTTTATCAATATTTAAGCAAGTATGATTTACCTTATCACCCGTTGTGGGAGCAAGGCTACGTGTCGATGGGAGATGTGCATACAACACGAAAACTTGAACCGGGAATGAGTGAAGAAGAAACGCGTTTCTTTGGTTTAAACCGTGAGTGTGGTTTACACATTGATGGTGACGGCATTTAATTCTTCCAAGCCATGGGGAAATAAAAAAGCACAACTTAGGTTGTGCTTTTTTATTGCTTACTGAATAACCGTTATCGCTATTCTCTGTAATAACAGATATAAATACGAACATCAGGTACAAATCAAACCATGTCTAACATACTGATGGGCCACAAGTTGGTGCTTGGCAGTGACATAGTGAGTTGGTAGCTTGGTCTATTATTTCTTAGCCAGAACAAGCATGCTAGACTTTTTAGTGGGTTTATTTTGAGGCAAGTACAGTGAAGTATTTTAGTTATGTGTTGGTTATGATCATGCTCATAGGGCTTGGTTCTTTGTTTGTACTAAAACGACCAGATGGTAAGCCTTGGCTTAGTTTAGGGTCAATAGCTCAAAAGACAAAGGAATCAACAAGTAACGCATTTGATGACGCCAAAAGCACGTTCAGTAATTCACTTGAGCACTTGGCTGAACCCTCGACAGATACGCCCTCTGGCAGTATCTACAAATGGCAAGACGCTAATGGGAATTGGGTATACTCAGATCAGCCAAACCCTAAGGGTAAAAGCCAAACTCACTTGTTAGATATCAGCAAGATTAACCGGATGGCAGCTGAAGATACGGCTATTTTAAAAGACTTAGCGGCTCAAAAGGCGCAGATTGAAGCTAAACTTAAAGCTCCCTCCGCACTCACCCCTAGCGATGTAAAGCAATTGATGCAGGATGCGCAAAATATCCAAAAACTGATGGACGAAAGAACGAAAAAGATCGATCAGGCCATCGAGGGGCAATAGTGAGCATCATCATTCGTGCGCAGCGCAGACCTGTTTCGCAATCTTTTGGGCGATGGCTAAGCTTGCGGTAAGCCCTGGTGATTCAATGCCAAACAAATTTATCAGTCCTTTGATACCGTGTTGTTGGCTGTCTTGGATCACGAAATCCTGAGTGCCTTGGAGCTGTAGTTTAGGGCGTATGCCACAATAGCTAAGTTGTAAACGTGTACCATCGAGTTTTGGCCAGTAGCGTTTAATCGCCTCTACAAAACGTGGTTTTGCCTGCTCCCATGGTGTGTAATCAAGCTGGTCGATAAATTCAGTGTCAGGTCCGAACTTGAGTTGTCCCGCTAAGTCAAGGGTGGCATGAATACCGAGCCCATGCTGCTCTGGCATGGGATAAATCAAATGTTTAAATGGATGTCTGCCCTGATAGCTGAAGTACTGGCCCTTACAGTAGTGTAAAGGTGGAATATGGTGTGCAGCTAGAGCATCTATGTTGTTGGCACACGCCTGAGCAAATAGTCCTGCTGCGTTGATCAATGTCTTACATTTGAGAAGAAATTCTTGCTCGCCACACTTAAGCGTGACAACAAAATACTCACCGTCATAATGCGCGCTGATAAATTGCGTATTATTGACATAGTGGCCGCCATGTTGAGAGAGTTTATTGAGGTATGACAGCATAAGTTGATGACTGTCTAAGATACCTGTTGAAGGAGACCAAACGCCGTCGACTGCTTTTATTTCTGGCGCTTTTTCACGTAACTCTGCTAAGCTGAGGAAGCGTAAGTCGCAGACGCCATTGTTGTTGGCTTGCGCGACCAGAGCATGTAATTTTGCAATTTCTGACTCATTGCTGGCAATAAGTATTTTACCTATTTTTTGCGCTGGTACATGGTAGCTCTGGCAGTGATCGTAAAGTAGTGCTTTACCCTCAACGCACAGTTGTGCCTTCAAACTATTATCTGGATAGTAAATACCGGCATGGATCACCTCACTGTTTCGGCTACTGGTGTGTTCGCCAAACTGAGCATGCTGTTCAATAACAATAGTGTCTTGATGTTCACTGATGGTGGCGGCGATGGCAAGACCCACAACGCCTGCACCAACCACTAAAGTATCTACTTGTTCCATAAAACCTATCTGTGCAAAAGAGGTGTTGATATGGTAGCAAAGGCAAGACCTTGGTACTAATGATTCAGTGTTTTTTCACACTCCCAATGCAAGTACATCCATGTTCACATTTATTGATTTTTCACACTGTGCATAATGCCGGTGTGAGCGCCTAATTTGACTCGATAACCAAACTACCAAAAAATCCCGCGAATTATTGTGTGTCAGCTAAACTAATGATTACAAATATTATGACAGAATTATGTATGGCCAAACTCTCTAAGTTAGCCCTGTATGCGCTCATGGTTTGCGTTGCAAGTGCACACGCACAAGTGATGAAAGTTGTCGCTGGGCACAACCCTTGGCCGCCGTATATTGAAAATGATGGTTCGGGTCTGGTGAGTGATATTTTGCGTGCTGCATTTGACTCCCAAGGCATAGAACTGGAGATACAAACCGCACCATTTAGTCGCATGTTAATATTTTTAGAGGAGCGCAAAGTCGACCTAATAGCAGCACTTTGGTGGACTGAGCGGCGACATAAAACGATTCTGTTTAGCCAACCTTACTTTCACAACGAGTTGGCCGTAGTGAGTCACAAAGACAGCCATGCAGATTTTCGAGGTGCAAAAAGTTTACGTTATAAAACTGTTGCTGCGATCAGAGGCTATGCGTATCACGAGCTGCTAGAAAGCATTGAACAGGTCAAAGTGATAGATGTACACAGTTTGCATGCGTGTTTAGAGATGGTCCACAAACGCAGAGCCGATTTTGCCATCGCGGATGTTTTGGCATTTGCACATGAGCAAAAAAACTCTCCACAGCTGAGTGATTTGATAGCACATATGCCGGTTTTACTGAGCTGGCCACTACATATAGGGGTTAACCGAGCGCACCCACATGCAGAGGAAATCATCGTTCGGTTTAACTTAGGTTTGGATGAACTCAAAAAAACTGGTCGTTATCAGCAAATCGTCGCTAAGTATTTGCCAGAGGACGAGCTACAATAGCTGCGGTCATTCGGCTGACACAACATAACTCACCCTTAGCATTCGTTATTTTTACTTCCCATACAGAGGTACGTTTACCTAAATGCAATGGTTTGGCTATTGCCGTTAATAAACCATTCCTAGAAGCTTTTAGGTGATTGGCATTGATTTCTTGGCCGACACAGTAATAGTGTTCGAAATCCACTGCAAAGTTGGCTGCATAGCTGGCAACAGTCTCTGCTAATGAGACATTTGCCCCTCCGTGGACCATACCAATTGGATTATGGTGATGAGGAGTGGCTGGCATAGTAGCAACGAGGTAGTCGTCACCGATTTCGGTTATTTTGATGTCTAAGGTTTTCATCAAGGAGCCTTTGCCATTTATACCCTCATCGAGCTGTTGGCAAAGTGATAAAGTGACAGGGCGATACCAGATAGACATAGCTTTCCTTTTCAGTTCACAGGCCTGCCCAGTGTATTAAATGTAAAGCGTTAAGTCACAGACTTGAGATGAAGTTGCGACGGTAAAGCCACCGTCGCAACTAAAAAGTTAGGCATCTTCAAGCATGTTTCTGAGTACATATTGCAAAATGCCACCATGTTGATAGTAATCCCACTCTTTGGGGGTATCTATTCTGACATCGACTAAGAATTCAAGCTGTTTGCCATCATCTTTACTGGCAATGATTTTAACCTCATCACAGTTGTCACATAATCCCATCACTTCGAAACTTTCTTCACCGCTTAAGTTGAGGGACTCGTGGCTGTCTGGGTGTTTGAACTGAAGCGGTAATACGCCCATACCAATCAGGTTTGAACGATGTATACGTTCATAGCTTTGTGCAATGACGGCTTTGACACCTAGTAGTAGCGACCCTTTCGCCGCCCAATCCCGAGAAGAACCGGTACCGTATTCTTTGCCTGCCAAGATAATCAAGGGCGTATCGTTTTGTTGATAAGCCATGGCCGCTTCAAAAATACTCATGGTTTTGCCATCTGGTATCAAGCGGGTTACACCTCCTTCTGTACCTGGCGCAAGTTGGTTGCGTAAACGCACATTAGCAAAAGTACCACGCATCATCACTTCGTGATTGCCTCTTCTTGAACCATAGGAGTTGAATTCACTAGGTTTAACTTTCTGTTGTTGTAAATAGCTCCCAGCTGGAGATTGTGCTTTGATATTTCCGGCGGGAGAAACGTGGTCTGTAGTTACTGAATCTCCTAATTTAGCCAAGCATCGAGCACCTTTGATGTGAGGGAGTCCTGGTGGGGTTTTACTCATGTTAGCAAAAAATGGTGCGTGGCGAATGTATGTGGAGTCATCTTGCCAAGGGTAGAGTTCACTGGCTTGGGTGCTGATCTTTTGCCAGTTATCATCACCGCTATAAACTTCAGCATAGTTCTTGGCAAACATGGATTGCGTAACGTTCTCATCAACCAGTTGCTGTACTTCGCTTACGCTTGGCCAGATATCTTTTAAGTAAATATCATCACCTTTGGCATTTTGACACAAAGGTTCGTTGTAAACATCAATGTTGGTGCGCCCAGCGAGGGCATATGCTACGACTAGAGGCGGCGAGGCTAAAAAGTTCATTTGTACATCTTGATGAATACGTCCTTCAAAGTTACGGTTCCCTGATAGCACCGAGCTGACTATCAACTTGTGTCGATTGATAGCATTACTTATTTCTCTAGATAGAGGCCCTGAGTTACCGATACAGGTGGTGCAGCCATAGCCAACTAGATTAAAGCCCAGATCTTCTAAATGGGTAAGTAAATTTGCACGTTTAAGGTAGTCGGTCACGACTTTAGAGCCCGGCGCTAAAGAAGTTTTAACCCAAGGTTTTGGTTTAATGCCCAGTTCGTGGGCTTTTTTGGCAACCAGAGCGGCGGCAAGGATCACACTGGGATTTGAAGTATTGGTACAACTGGTAATAGCGGCAATCACACAGGCTCCATCTTCAAGCTGTATGGTCTGACCTTCATATTCAAACTCTGCGACACCAAATACTTGCGCTTCACCAAGGGGCTCTTTGGATTGCCCACCTTCTGCGACGATTTGTGCTTCATCTTGACTTAAATGGCTCTCGTTACGCTGGTCCTGCATTGTCTTAAGGTGCGATTTTATCTCGTCGCCAGCTTCGTCCAAATTGATTCGATCCTGAGGTCGGGTTGGACCCGCGATACAAGGAACGACGGTGCTTAAATCCAGTGTCAGCACATCACTGTATTCGGGCTCATCACCTGCTTCTCGCCACATGCCTTGGTGTTTAGCGTACTGTTCAATGAGTGCAAGTTGTTCTTCGCTGCGGTTGGTCAATCGCAGATAGGAAAGGGTTTCCTCATCAATTGGAAATATGCCGCACGTGGCACCATATTCAGGAGCCATATTGGCAATAGTCGCGCGGTCAGCCAATGGCAGTTGTGCAAGTCCATCACCAAAAAACTCAACAAATTTCCCCACGACACCGTGTTGACGTAGTTGATGTGTAATGGTTAGGACCAAATCAGTTGCAGTGGTCCCCTCGGGCAACTTGCCTTCGAGCTTAAACCCTATAACCTGTGGGATTAGTAAACTGATAGGCTGGCCTAACATAGCGGCTTCTGCTTCGATACCGCCGACTCCCCAGCCAAGCACACCTAAGCCATTAATCATGGTGGTGTGAGAATCTGTGCCGACTAGCGTATCGGGATAAGCAATGGTTTCTCCCCGATCGTTGTCTTTAAACACCACTCGGGCTAAGTATTCGAGGTTTACCTGATGTACGATGCCGGTAGCAGGAGGAACAACTTTCAAGTTGTCAAAGGCTGATTGGCCCCAGCGCAAAAATTCATAGCGTTCTTTATTACGTTGATATTCGAGCTTAGCATTTAAATCAAAAGCGCCAGCGTGACCATATTCATCGACTTGAACTGAATGGTCGATCACAAGCTCAGCAGGAGAAAGCGGATTGATTCTCTTTGGATCCCCCCCTAATTTAGCCATGGCCTCTCGCATTGCTGCGAGATCGACGATTGCTGGTACACCGGTAAAATCTTGCATCACCACTCTTGCTGGGGTGAAAGCTATTTCTTTTTTTGGTGTAGCCTTAGCCTCCCAGTTCAACAGCTGCTCAATGTCTTCTTTGCAAACGGTGCGACCATCTTCATGGCGTAGCAGGTTTTCTAGCAGTATTTTCAAAGCGAACGGGAGTCGCCGGGCTTTAGCGCCTAAGCGCTTTAATGAGTACAGGTGAACTTGCTGCTGATCGATAGTCAGCTGGGTCAGGGTGTTAAATGAATTTTGCATACTGCCTCCGCTTTAAAATTTGCTGAAGCGATGATTGGCATATGCCGCTTACCTTGCGGCATATTTTTTAGCCATATGACTAACTGTATTGTGATCAATTGCAAAAATTCAAGTTATTAAGTGGTTTTAGCCAAAAGAGATGGGTTTGCGACCCGTACTACTGTCCTTCTTATCTTTACGACTTCTATTGCGTTTTTTGCGCTGTGATGGTGCTGGTTGCACCTCGTTGGACGTATCGATTGGTTCAGGGCGCACTGCTGGCTCAACACCCTCGGCTAAAGTCAGGCGGTAGCTTTCACCATCAAAGGCCAGAGTATCACCCGCATAAAGCTTTTTTCGCTTTACAGTACAAAGTGCATTGTTTACGGCCACATAACCTTCACCGATTAGCATTTTAGCCTGTCCACCGGTTTCTGCTAAATCTAGAACTTTCAATAGATTACAAAGTTCTATTGGCTCTTCTTCCAATTCGATCTCGATATAATCTGAGTGCTCTTCTAACATTATTTGCTCACGTTCTAATCGTTTGCGTTAGTATACCTCTTTGCTGCGATGAGTGACGAAACTTTTTATATCATTTGCATGTCTTTAATGTAACTGAAGTAATTGGCGTGTATCTTGCTGCCAAAATTGCATGAGTTGATTGTTGCAATTTATTAAGAGGAGCAAACAATATGGGAATTCGTTCAGCATTAAAAAAAGAGTTAATGAACCCCGATGCTGTGGGGTTGATGACCGCTGATGATGTGCGAAGCTATCTACAAAAAAATTTAACCCGTGTTAAGGATAAAAGTACGCAGCAATTTAATATTATCGCTCGCTTCAACGCCCATCATAATAAAGCACAATCAGGTTTGCCGACACAAGAAGTCACGTTAGTCTATGAACGACATCGCTTGTTTAAAGAAGTGCTTTATCCAAAGGCCGCCGTACAAAAGTGGCTCTCCCAGCTATAATAATGCGGCCTGATAACTCAAAAGAGCTGGCCTAAAGCTTTGTTAGAAAAGTAACTTTAAGGTCACACTCTTTTGCTGCATCCGTTAGACTTTGAAAGCGGTTTTGCAATAAGTTTTGGTCCATTAACTTCTTAATAGAGCGAGTGAGTTTAGGCACTAAGTCAGCATGTTTTTTATGGACATAGTGGTAGGCTTTAAAGTCTTTTGTAAGCGGCCTGGCAAAAACTTCTTTCATACCTGACGCGCAAATAGTGCCAACGGCGAAGCGATCGTTAGCAATCAATGAGGGAGCATAGTTCTTTTGTAACGCCGTAAAAGCGGATATGTCATTCGCCACAATGTTGCAAGATAACTGCTTTTTATCACAAAATTGCTCGGATATGAGCGCTCCTTTAATAATCAAGTGCCCGCTCTGTTCATCAGGAACACATTCTAGGGGGTTTAGACAGTAAATATATAGTTTTACTGTCGATAACGGGTAGGGCACTTGGATAAGGTTTTGATAGGCAGTCATGGTCTGCTCTATGCGGCCAGCATCAGCGTCAATTTCGCCTTCGTTAACTAGTTGCAAACCTCTTTTGCTAGGTAAAAACACCAGCGAGGGCTCTATCGATAGGGGGTTATAAATCTCTTGCAATGCAGAGTGTACTTTATCTTTTCCTATCTGGTATGCCAAACCTTCACTGACATTAATAACGTAAGATGTCGCCCACAAACTCGTAGATAGTAGTAGGCAAATAATTGACGTAGCGAGTTTTTTTTGCATTGCAAAGAGTATCATGTTGCAGTGTGTATGTTTAGCATAGCAGAGCATCGCTTGGATGTGATTTGTCTGTTGTCAGTGGGTATACTAAGAACAATTTAACGACCGACATTAAAAAGGAGTCTGTTATGAGTAAACATGTGCTTGTTACTGGTGCTAACCGTGGGATCGGATTAGAGTTTTGTAAGCAGTATTTGGAGCAAGGTTATGATGTGACAGCTGTGGTGCGCCAACCATCTGATGAGCTTAAAGCGCTCAATGTCGCTGTGATAGCCGATGTCGACGTTAGTAATGCGCAGCAAGTGGCAACACTGCCGGCAAAGCTAGCGGGGAAAAGCATTGATATTGTTATCAATAATGCCGGAGTGTTTCACAATGAAACGCTAGAAAACATGGACTTCGCTGCAATAGATAGTCAGTTACAGATCAATGCGGTCGCCCCGTTGCGAGTGGTTCATACTTTATTACCTTTGCTTAAAGCAAATAGTAAAATTGCGATGATAACAAGTCGTATGGGGTCTATCGCAGATAATGGCTCTGGCGGTTATATTGGTTACAGAATGTCAAAGGCTGCGCTCAATGCAGCGAGCGTGAGCCTTGCACATGAGTTAAAAGCACAGCGCATTGCAGTGGGCCTATTTCACCCTGGTTTTGTGCAAACACAAATGGTGAATTTTGCTGGGGATATATCACCACAACTTGCTGCTGAACGATTGTGTCAACGGATTCATGAGTTAACACTTGAAAACACAGGCGGATTTTGGCATTCAAACGGTGAAACATTGCCTTGGTAATGGTCCGTTACTACTCCTCTCATGGCTTATTTTGGGTATAAGATAAGCCATCTATCAACGGAGATTCAGTTAATTTATGCTAGTATGTGAGAATCTAATAGGTTCTCAATACAACAATCAATCATGGAATTATCTGAAAACACACCTCTTAGCTTGCCGCTATTTCTACTTAACGATCAATTAGAGCAACGTGATATGGCTTATCCCGACCTCATTCTAGAGGTTTTACTGGATGAGACGCTGTTGGCAAATCTGTGTCAAAACCCCAAAGCAGAAGAAAACATCAGTATTAATTTGGCGGTATATCAGCTCCATGCACAACAGGCTGAGTTTGAATCTGTGCTTAATGTAGAACATCAAGCACAATTGCTGCTCAATCACGGACCTGTGCTCAGTGCAGTACTAAGTTTGGAGAATGAGCAAGTGTTTATTTCTCCACCTATGGAGATGATGCCAACGTTTGACTTAGGTGAAGAAGAGGGTAGCTGATGAATACACGTGCCTGGTGGATGTTGTTTATGGCTGTTGTGCTATCAGGGTGTGTGGCGCTTGGCTTTAGTCACTACGATGATATATATGGTCCACAGCATGTACAGGTGCGGGATGTTGGGCCCTCCAACGGTGAAGGTGCTGGCTATTTACACTTGGTTAAGCCCGTGTTAGAGCAGCGTTGCGTGGTGTGTCATGGTTGCTATGATGCGCCATGCCAGCTCAAACTGTCTTCTCCAGAAGGCATTGATCGGGGGTTAAGCAAAGAGCGAGTATACAATGGCACACGCTTGCTTGCGCAATCACCTAGTAGGTTATTGTTTGATGCGAAAAATACCCAACAATGGAGAGATAAAGGTTTTACGAGCGTCTTAAATGAGCGTCAACAAAGTGCACAAGCTAATTTAGCTGGTAGTGTTCTATATAACACTTTACTGCTAAAAATGAGTCATCCATTTCCAGAAGAAGGGGTGTTGGGGAGTGAGTTTGATTTTTCTCTAGATAGAGAACAAAGTTGTCCCAGTATGGATGAGTTTGCTAGTTTGGCAAAATCCAAGCCCTATGCAGGAATGCCATATGGCTTACCGGCAATTTCTCACGGCGAATTTAAGCAGCTTGAAGCTTGGTTAAAACGTGGTGGCAAAATGGCACAGATTGCTCCTCCAACTCAGGCTGAATTGAAACAGGTAGAGCGTTGGGAGCAGTTCTTAAACCAGCATGATCTGAAATACCAGCTTGCGGCAAGATATATCTATGAACATTGGTATCTGGCACATATTTATTTTCCTGAGGTCAATGTCGATAACTCCCCTAATTTTTTTAAGCTAGTACGCTCACGTACGCCCCCAGGAGAGCCTATAGAATTAATTTCGACTCGGCGTCCGTATGATAACCCAGAAGTAAGCCGAGTCTATTACAGGTTAATGCATGAGCGCAGTAGCATCTTGGCAAAAACACATATGCCTTTGGCATTGTCAGATCAGAAGATGTCTCGCCTTTACTCGCAGTTTATAGCGCCAGACTACCAAGTAGAGAAACTGCCCAGCTATGAGCCTGAAGTAGCCTCTAACCCCTTCAAGGTATTTTCTGTTATTCCGGTAAAGTCAAAATATCAGTTTATGCTTGATGAAGCTGAGCTAATAATCAAGGGTTATATCAAAGGCCCTGTTTGCCGGGGTCAGATTGCGCTAAATGTGATCAATGACCAGTTTTGGGTCGCATTTATTGACCCTGATAAAAATAGTGTACCAGCCGTTAGTGACTTGCTGTTGCACCATGAAGATGACTTGGCACTACCCGCTGCAGAACAAAGTAACGTATTGTCTTTGCCAAGCTGGGTCAAGTATGCAAATCGTCAGCATGAATATATTCGTGCTAAAACTAAGCTGGCCAATGAACTGTTAGCCGATGGGAAATTGCTTACCACAGACTTGATCTGGCAAGGCGATGGTCATAATAATAATGCTGGCCTGACCGTATTTCGTCATTTTGACAGTGCAACGGTTGTAAAAGGGTTCGTTGGCCAAGCCCCAAAAACAATGTGGTTGTTAGACTATGCCCTGTTTGAGCGAATTCACTATCTGCTGGTGGCAGGGTTTGATGTATATGGCAACATTGGTCACCAACTGATCACGCGTTTATACATGGATTTTTTGCGTCTTGAAGGAGAGCAAAATTTTATCAATCTGTTACCACAGAGTGTGCGTAAAGACGTCAAGAACCATTGGTATCGCAACTCTCATGTTAGTTTGAGTGAATTTATTAACCGTAAGACGTTGTTGGCAGCACCTACAGGTATTAAGTATGTAACGGATGATCCAAAAACAGAGTTGTACGATAAAATATCTGCGGCACTAAAGGCTGTGTTGAGCAGGCGTTACGATCATACCTCAGTACCTTCTGTGCTGGCTCAGTTAAATAACTTACCCTATAAAGCCATCAATACATTGCCTCAAGTGTCATTTATTTTACAAAGGCAGTCTAATGGCGAGCACAAGGCGTTTACCTTGTTGCACCATAATGCGCATTATAATATATCGAGCTTGTTGAACGAAGATGGACAGCGTGCCTTTGAGGAAGATACCGCCACATTGGTTCCAGGTTTTATTGGCGATTACCCTGAAGCAATTTGGTACTTGGCTGATGAACACAATACCCAAGCCTTTGTATCTCAACTAGCAGCTGTAGAAAATGAAAAACAATATCAGGATGTTACCGAGAAATTTGCGATAAGGCGTACTCACCCTCAGTTTTGGCAATACAGTGATTTACTGCATCAGGTGGCGAAACAGTACCGAGGAATTGAGTACGGGTTATTTGATTACAATCGCTTGGAAAATCGTTAGTACGACGTTTTAAATAACAAAAGTTAAAGGCCAGCCGGTGCAGAATTTATTTTGCTAGGGTATGATATTGGCCTTTTCACAGCATTAAAGAGAGAGCGCAATGTCAACCAATATCACCAAGCTGGTCGTGATGTTAGAAATGCAAAATGCCATGAACACGAAAGTACATGAGCAGTGGTTTAACCAAGGTTTTGAATGGTATCGCGCAATTTGGGTTGAGTGTGCAGAAATGCTCGATCACTATGGCTGGAAATGGTGGAAGAAACAAACCCCAGATACCGAGCAAGTGATCTTAGAGCTGGTGGATATTTTCCATTTTGGATTATCGCTACGTATCGATGGCCAAACATCTTACCAAGCTCTAGCGGAGCAATTAGATGCGGAACTTAGCCAACCGAAAATGGCTGGCGATTTCAAGCAAACATTAGAAGCGTTGGCAGGCAGTGCGGTAGTAGACAAACAGTTCAATGCTAAAGCGTTTGCGGGATGTATGCAGCAAATAGGTATGGATATTGACGACTTATATCGTGGTTATGTTGGCAAAAACACCCTGAACTTTTTCCGTCAGGATCATGGTTACAAAGAAGGTAGCTATATCAAAGTGTGGAATGGACAAGAAGACAATGAGCACCTTGTTGAGGTTGTTAAAAATCTGGATACTGAACACCCTGATTTTGCAAAAAATGTCTACGCTGGATTACAACAACGCTACCCAGCGTAGTAGATTATTTAATAGGTAATAAAGTTCTGTAGTCTGTGATGGATAAGTAGTCAGTGATCACATTGGCTGGCAATTTACTGTCAGGATTGGCCACCGCGAGTAGGTGGCCAATACCAAACTCTTGCGCAGCTTTTAAAACACTCAAGCTGTCGTCAACAAATAAAGTTCGTTTTTTATCAAATCCTAAATCCGCTTGTACTTGCTGCCACAGAGATTGGCTTTCTTTACTGACGCCATAGACATGGGTTGAAATGAGTACATCCATATAGTGTGCAAACTCAGTTAACTCGACTTTCAAACTTAGGCTGTCAGGGTGTGCATTAGTCAGAAGAATAAGTTCTTTTCCTGCGTCTTTTAGAGCTGACAAGAATTCAGGCACATCTTCACGCACGGAGATCAAATGCTGAATTTCTCTTTTCAATGCCATAATAGGTAGCCCTAGTTGCTCTTGCCAGTAATCCAAACAATACCATTGTAACTGCCCATGAACCGCTTCATAGCGTGCTAATATATCCGCTTTAGCTTGTTCAAAACTGATGTTTTGTTTCTTGGCGTGCTCGGTCGGGATCACCTGCAGCCAAAAGTAAGTGTCAAAATGTAGATCGAGTAAAGTACCATCCATATCTAGAAGTACCGTATCAATTTCAGACCAATTTAGCATAGGCATTTATCGTCAAAGGATTTATGATTAAGTGTATGGCCATGATAACAAATTAATTCTTATGTCACAGAAAAAGCATCCAAATCCTCCAGAAATCCTTCATTGTGAAGTGGCTGCAAAAAGCCGTCTGTTTACTGTAGAAGCACTGCACTTGCAGTTTTCTAACGGCGAACAGCGCCAATATGAAAGAATTAGAGGGGGGGGGCGAGGCGCAGTGATGATAGTGCCTATAACCGCAGAAAATGAGCTATTATTAGTTAGAGAATATTGTGCAGGGACACACAATTATCAGCTTGGTTTCCCTAAGGGGTTGATCGATCCAGGAGAAACCCCAATTGAAGCGGGTAACCGAGAGTTAAAAGAAGAAGTAGGTTTTGGTGCTAAGCATTTTTGTGATCTAAAAACGTTATCTTTGGCGCCGAGCTATTTTAACGCCAGAATGCATATTATCGTGGCAAAAGAGCTCTATCCTGAGCAGTTAGAGGGGGATGAACCTGAACCTTTAGTTACTGTTAAGTGGCCTTTAGATCAATGGCAGTCATTATTGACACAAAGTGATTTTACGGAGGCTCGCAGTGTCGCAGCGTTGCTTTTGCTGCAACAATATTTAGCGCAGGAGGTTTAATATGCAACAACTGCTAGAACCTTGTATCTCGCTGGCAATTCGAGCGGGTGAGGCGATCATGGATATCTATCAAAATGAAGATATCGGTACACAGGAAAAGTCGGATCACACACCTGTCACCGCGGCTGATTTAGCTTCTAATGAAGTTCTGATGGCGGGGTTGAAGGCAATCGCGCCAGATATCCCTATAATGTCAGAAGAAACGCCCATTCCTGCGTTGTCATTACGTGAGAACTGGCAGCGTTACTGGCTATTAGACCCGATGGACGGCACGGGTGAGTTTATATTGCAAAGCGGTGATTTTGCAGTGAATATTGCGTTAGTTGAGAATAACAAACCAGTATTGGGTGTTATTTATTGGCCTTCGAAACAAACCACGTATTATGCGGCTAAGGGGCATGGTGCTTTTAAGCGTACGCCACAGACACAAGAACAAATATTTGTTGCCAAGCCTCAAAATTTAACTTTAGCGGTCAGTCGAAGACAGAAACTGGAAGCAGTCAGCCAATATTTAAACAGCCAATTCGACACTGTGGCATTAGGTTCATGTTCACTGAAAGCGTGTATGATAGCGGAAGGAAAAGCGGACTGCTTTTTGCGTGTTGGTCCAACGGGTGAGTGGGATACAGGAGCTTCACAGGTGATAGTTGAAGAAGCGGGGGGATGTATCACCGATGCGGAGTTTAACCCTCTTACATATAATCAGCGAGAAATCACAGAAAACCCCGATTTTATTGTAATGGGTCATCCAGATTGGCAATGGCAGAAACTTATTACACCGCATCATCGTAGCTAAATATTGCGTTTTGATTGATATTTGCTCGCTTAGAATACTCTCGTCTAGTTAAAGCTTGCATTTAAAATTGAATGCTATATGATAGCGGCCTCTTAGGAAGACAGGCTCACAAACTCTTGTTAAAGGTTTGTTTTTTTAAAAGTAAAATTTAAAGCGACGCTTTAAATTACAGGCGCGGGATGGAGCAGCCTGGTAGCTCGTCGGGCTCATAACCCGAAGGTCGTCGGTTCAAATCCGGCTCCCGCAACCACTTCTTTGTTAAGTAAGAAGTAAAATATCACTTAGCAGCAGGCGCGGGATGGAGCAGCCTGGTAGCTCGTCGGGCTCATAACCCGAAGGTCGTCGGTTCAAATCCGGCTCCCGCAACCACTTCTTTGTTAAGTAAGAAGTAAAATATCACTTAGCAACAGGCGCGGGATGGAGCAGCCTGGTAGCTCGTCGGGCTCATAACCCGAAGGTCGTCGGTTCAAATCCGGCTCCCGCAACCACTTCTTTTGGTCACGACCAAAGGTCGTCGGTTCACTTTTCATAAGTCATAGCTCCCACAATCACTTCTTTGTACAACTTTAAAGGTCGTCGGTTCACTTTTCATAAGTCA
>NZ_MNAN01000033.1:2500-52691 GCF_001854475.1 Pseudoalteromonas byunsanensis | reverse complement strand
ACAGCTCCCACAATCACTACTTTGTACAACTTTAAAGGTCGTCGGTTCACTTTTCATAAGTCATAGCTCCCACAATCACTTCTTTGTACAACTTTAAAGGTCGTCGGTTCACTTTTCATAAGTCATAGCTCCCACAATCACTTCTTTGTACAACTTTAAAGGTCGTCGGTTCACTTTTCATAAGTCACAGCTCCCACAATCACTTCTTTGTACAACTTTAAAGGTCGTCGGTTCACTTTTCATAAGTCACAGCTCCCACAATCACTACTTTGTACAACTTTAAAGGTCGTCGGTTCACTTTTCATAAGTCAAAGCTCCAGAAGCACTTTTTTTGGTCACGACCAAAAGTCATCGGCTAACTCTTCGTAAGTTGCAGCTTCGAAATTACTTCTTAGAACAGTGCATAGTTGTTGATCTATTTTCTGATACAGGCGCTGTTAGCATTGAAAAAATTAGCTAGGTGAAGCAAAGCGCTGCTGCACTTTGCTTATGTGCGTTAGAATTGGGCAGCGTATTCCTCGGCTTGTTTCCAAACTCGCAGGGTATTGCCTGATAAGATTTTCTTGATATTCACTTCACTGTAGCCTCTATCCAGCAAGCCTTGGACTAGATTAGGATAGCTTGATACATCTTTTAACCCCACAGGGAGAGAATCTCCCACACCATCATAGTCAGAGCCGATACCAACATGGTCTATACCAATGAGCTTGACCACGTGATCGATATGATCAAGCACTTGTTCAAGGGTGGCAAATGGGAATGGATTATCTTTGATGAAATCTTCTCGCTGTGCAGCGTTATCACGTTTCTTATACCAGTTCTGTGCGCTTGAGGTTACAAAGCTTGAACCAAAGTTAATTTGGATCACACCGCCATTCTTTTTCAATGCTTTAAGCATGTCATCATCCATGTTGCGCTCAAAGCCAGGTGTATATTTTCTCAGTGATGAGTGAGATGCGATCACTGGGACCTTAGACAGTTCCATAACTTGATAGAACGCAGCATCAGAGATATGCGACACATCGACGAGCATGCCAATTTTGTTCATTTCGACAACTAATTCTTTGCCAAATGGACTTAACCCTTTCCACTTACGGCGAACATCGTAAGATGAATCTGAAATATGATTGCTTTGTGAGTGAGCTAAAGTGATATAACGCACACCTCTATCGAAAAAATGTTTTAGGTTCTTGAGACTACCCTCAATGGGGGAGCCATTTTCCATGCCCATAGCAATAGACATTTTTCCCTGCTTAAAATGGGTAAAAATATCTTTACTAGAGTATGCGATGGCAAATTTTTCTGGGGCTCTGAACGCTAAGGCCTCCATCCCATCGATGAGTTGGTTAGCCAATAGGTAGCTCTTACCTTCACCTTCAAACTCTAGGTTGGCAGGGATGTAAATAGACATAAACGGTGCGTTCAAACCGC
This sequence comes from Pseudoalteromonas byunsanensis, assembly GCF_001854475.1. Taxonomy (GTDB): domain Bacteria; phylum Pseudomonadota; class Gammaproteobacteria; order Enterobacterales; family Alteromonadaceae; genus Pseudoalteromonas; species Pseudoalteromonas byunsanensis. The sequence goes on along the minus strand of NZ_MNAN01000033.1, from coordinate 51,260 downwards.
CTTTGACAGCTCTAGGGTAGTCAAAATCACCACCTACTGTAGCTTTACTCACATCATCCCACTGGGATTTTAGTCGATAAGGTACATCAATATGCGTGTCAATGAGAATGCTTTTTTGAGCAATCCTATGTGCGCGTTCAGATGCTTGATAATCTTGCGCTTGTGCGGTCAAAGCCGACAAAGCAAGGGCGCAAAGAGTAAAACGTAATGTCATGAGCCTGCCTTAAGTTATTCTGGATGTATTCAGACTATAACTGAAAAAGCCAGTAGGCTAAATGCTCTGCGACCAGTTACTGATAGTCTGAGTAATCTTCGTCTTGCATTGCCTGAAATTGGGCTTTTGAAACAATGTTGACAGACTCATGTAATTGCGAATACACGATTAAGGCTTCACCTGACTTCAATTGCGACCTGACATGTTCAACCTTCGCGTCAGTAGAGAACTCTTGTTCACCATAGTCGGTGCCTTCACGTAGTACATAGTGCTCAATAAGGTTATCAAGTGTAGCGGTGTCAATTTGTTGGTAAGGAATGATCATAAAGTACTCTTTGCTTGCAATGAGTTGAAATAGTGAGGTACGGCTTTTTCTAGCCAGAACTGGGGCTTTAATGGATTATTACCACTGATAAAACCCACGTGACCACCCGTTTCAGAGACAGCTAAAGTGATGCTATCACTGACGTGCTCAGGTTGTGGTACAGCCTGTTCTGATAACATAGGGTCATCTTGAGCATGGATCAATAGCGTAGGCGTGACGATATGTTTCAAGTAGTCTTGCGCACTGGCTTGTCTGTAATAATCTTCAGCGCCATCAAAGCCATGCAGAGGTGCAGTGATCAAATTATCAAATTGCCAAAGGTCATTAATTTCATTTAATTGCTGCTCATCAATGGTGAGTACATCCGCAATGGTATCTAGTTTACGCGAAAATGAGCGCTTCATTCTATCGAGTAAATACTTTTGATATAGCCCATAGCAACTTTTTCTGATCACCTGACATGAGGATGACAAATGATGAGGTGCGGAAATGATTGCAGCACCTTGTAAACCACTATGCTGGCGTTGTTCTCCTAAATATTTAGCCAATACGTTGCCACCTAAAGAAAAGCCAACCGCATAAAGTGGTCGCTCAACAAAGCGCTGTTTTAAGGTGTGGATCAGAAACCCAAGATCAGATGTTTCACCACTGTGATAGGCTCTGGGTAATTTATTGGCTGCGCGAGAACAATTGCGAAAGTGCATTAATACGGCATCAAAGCCTTTGTGTGTTAAAGCCTTGAGCATTCCCTTGGCATAAAAGCTATTAATATTACCCTCTAGACCATGCAGGATAATAGCTAGTGGCGCATTTGGACGTTTCTCTTGTGCCCAGGCCAACTCTAAAAAGTCACCATCGGGCGTGCCTAGTTCTTCAAATTGTACAGGTACTTTTTGCAGCGGGCGAAAAAAGCGTGGCAGAATTGTTTGCACATGTCGATTGCGCATCCACCATGCGCTGTTGAATGAGTAGTCCATAAAGCGTCTTAGAATCAAAGGAGAATGAAGTCTAACAAACCTATGCTTAGGATAACAGGTACATTGGTTCAGCTAAATACAGAAACGTATTTGCTCAATGGTAACCTAGCTTCAAAGCCGCTAACGCTCATACACAAATAAAAAGCACCCGACTAACAAGGTTAGTAAGGTGCTTTGTGCGTCGTGCTTAATTTGTTTACTGCTGGGGGAACCAGTAGTGCCGTTAAGTATTTACTCACAGCCCAATAATTATTTACTTATCAATGAGGTACTTCTGCCTCTTGTACTTTTTTGACAAAGTAATAAACGTAGAAGATACACAACCCAATCACTGTGCCTAAAATCCCAAAAGAGAGAAATAGTACAGGGTCACTCAAAAAATCTCTGAAGAATACGTTCATGGCTGTGGCCTCCTAACTTGTCGATGTAGTAATCTTAGTCCTGCTTAGAGGCGGATGATATGATCGAGATCAAGTTTCTAAGCGCGCTAGCTTTAAGGTCTATAAGACCTTGATCGAGATCATTATTTCTCGTCAGCTAAGCTCTGTTGCAATAACGATAAGTCGTGTTCATTCAGATATAGCGATAGGTTGTGGCTGGGGCTGAGCGGCTGTAGTACAAGTTGCTGGGTGAGAGTAAGCAGCTCTGTTTGTTGGAAACGCTCTAGCTGTAGTTCGCTTTGTAGCAGTTGCTCGCGAAGCTTTTGATAGTGAGGGTGTCGTACATACCGCTGTTTAAGCTCAGACCTTATAGCCCTATGCGGAGCTAAAAGTTGTGCGTCTAACTGTAGGCAAAGCTGAATCAAGCGTGTGACATCCACTTCGCGGATTTGCAATTGTAACTTTTCTAGATAAAGCAGCAGCAAGCAAAGGTTGATATTTTTCTGTCGTTCATTTTGCAGCATCAGCAAGGTGTTTTGTGCACCTCCTTGCCGATACAGTTGACATGAAAAGTTCCAGAAGGCTTGTTCGCTTAATTTATTCATAGACCAAGGCTTTGTTCAAAAGAAGCTTGTTTTTCTTCGAGTTCTTCTAGTGCTAATAGCAGTGACTCTTCGACTTCATTAAGTAGTGGAGTGATGCTTGCCTGTTGTGCGAGCAAGTCAGTAAGCTGGGCTTTATTTTCTTCTTGGTATAAATCGTTGTTTGCCAGTTGCTGCTCTATCGTTGATAGCTGCTCGGAGTATTTGTCGAGAGACTTTTCAAGTTTCTCGATGTCTTTTTTGAGTGGTTGCACAGATTTACGAAACTCGGCTTCAAGGCGCTTTTGTTCCTTACGATTACTGCTTGAATGTGCTTTGCTTTCTACTTCTGACTTTTTACTTGTCTCTTTATTGGCGTTCAATAGCCATTGATAGTATGCGTCAAGGTCATAGCCAAAAGATGTAACCTCGCCATTGTCGACCAAATAGTATTCATCAGCAGTATTTTTCAACATGTGACGGTCGTGCGATACGGTGACCATTGCCCCTTCAAAACCTTGTAGAGCCATAACTAAGGCATGACGCATTTCTAAATCTAAGTGGTTGGTTGGCTCATCAAGGAGCAATAAGTTGGGCTTTTGATAGACTAGCATGGCAAGTACAAGTCGTGCCTTTTCACCGCCCGAAAAAGGCGCGACAGGCTCAAGTGCTCGATCTCCATTAAAAGCAAACCCACCTAAAAAATCACGCAGAGATTGTTCACTGGCCTTTGGGTCTAAACGTTGAATATGGGTGACTGCACTGGCGCTTAGATCTAAAGATTCCAACTGATGTTGGGCAAAGTAACCAATTTTTAGGCCCTGATGAGTAAATACGTCACCCGCTTGCGGGATGAGTTCCCCCGCGAGTAATTTTATTAAAGTTGATTTACCTGCACCGTTACGCCCCAGCAAAGCAATTCTGCTGCCGGGTACTAAATTCAATTTGATTTTGTGAAGCACAGTCACATCATTGTAGCCAGCTTGCGCGCCATCTAAGGTCATTAGTGGGTTGGGTAAAGCTGTAGGCTCTGCGAATTCAAAATCAAATGGAGAGTCAGCATGAGCTGGCGCAAGCTTCTCCATGCGCTCTAGTGCTTTTACTCGACTTTGTGCCTGTTTCGCTTTGCTGGCTTTGGCCTTAAAGCGAGTGATGAACTTTTCTAAATGTACAATTTGTTCTTGTTGTTTTTCAAATAGAGCTTGATGCTGTGCCATTCGTTCTGCTTTTTGGCGTTCGAACTGCGAGTAGTGACCCTTGTAGACATTGATTTTTTGTTGGTCTATGTGCCAGATTTGATCCACCACCGCATCTAAAAACTCTCTGTCGTGAGAAATAAGAACTAAGGTGCCCGTATACGCACGTAAAAAGCGTTCTAACCAATAAACAGCGTCCAGATCCAAGTGGTTGGTCGGCTCATCGAGTAGCATGAGATCTGCATCACGGATCAGTGCTTGCGCTAAATTCAAACGCATTCGCCAGCCACCAGAGAAAGAGCTGACAGAGTGACTAATTTGCTCATTACTAAAGCCTAGGCCATGTAATAACTCGCCAGCTTTAGCTTCGATACTGTAACCTTTCATAAGTTCCAGTTGTTGGTGAACTTGCGCTTGTTTTGCGCCATCTTGTGCTTGCTCTGCTTGTTGTAAAGCCACTCTACATTGGTAATATTCAGGATGTCCTTGTAATACATAATCTAAAGCGCTTATGTCGAGGGCTGGAGTTTCTTGTTTTACTGAGGCAATCGACCAATCTTTTGGTATGAGTAGCTCACCAGCATCTAGCGTTAACTCGCCTTTTAATAGCGCAAATAAAGAGGACTTCCCACAGCCATTGGCTCCGACAAGACCGACTTTGTGCTCAGGAAATAAAGTCGCACTGGCATTTTTTAATAGGCTTTTGGCGCCACGCAATAATTCAATATCAGACAGCTGGATCATAATGCTTTGTAGTTAAACCCGAATGGGGGTCATCATAACATGAAGGGTGGTATATAAGTCAGCACTGTTGTGCTTATTGGGCCGTTCTATACTTACAATCGTATCTATAAATGTCGCTTTAGGTTAAAATGAGCGCAATTCGATATGGGCTTAAATATGTGTAGTAGGGGCAAAAAGCCGTGAGACAGAAAAAACGTTTTATTGCTGGGGCATCATGTCCTGAGTGTAAAGAACTCGACGTAATGATGCTGTTCAAAGAGCACGATGTAGAAAAAGTTGAGTGTGTTAAATGTGGTCATGTGATGACTCAACCAAAAGAAGCCGTTCAGGCATCAACACGCCAATTTGAGCAAGTGATAGGTGTGTTTAAGCCAGAGTGATTCTGGCTTAGTGTTAGTAGTGCGGCGGGGGAGGCTCTTGATGTTGTGGCATAAGGCCTTCTTCTCTACCTTCTTTGATTTTTTCACCTAGTAACTCTATCTGGCGCTGCATTTTTGCAAGTCTTTGCTGATGAGCCTTGAGTTCATCATTGAGGGTTTCAATGGTATCGTCTTGAAAAGCCACCTTGGCTTCAAGCTCCATAACGCGATTTTCTAACTCTGTCATCGGGACTCCACTTGATTAAAACGCTCTAATAAGCCACTTGAGCTTTCCGTTATTAGGGCTGTGTCTTGTTCGACAAATGTGACATCGAACACAACTGCTGATTTTGGGCGACTGCCTTCTCGTGGCTGCACTTTCCATAACCCGAGCTTTTCACCGTCCTGTACTCGCCATAGGGTGAGCTCTCGGTTTGGTGCGCCAGTGGCAAGCAAAGTACCAGTTTGATTAAAGCGTACTGCGCTAAATATTTTCTGCCGCGCAATATACTGCAATTGTGACACAAGATCACCTGATGCCAGTTGCCAAATACTGGCTTTTTTTAAACTGTCGGCTGTAAATGCGTATTGACCCGATGCATCGAGCGCCACTTTAGTCACTCGGCTTGGATGATTAAAACGGTGGATCACTTGGCCTGTTCTGGTATCCCAAAAATATGCACTGTAGTCATTTGCACCAGTGAGCGCAAAGTACCCGTTGGGAGACAGAGCGATTGAATTAATTTTTTCTTGGTGACCGAGGAACTCTATACGTCTTCCGCTTTCTAAGTCCAGATGTACGACTACATTGTCACTACGTCCATAAAGTACGTAGCGGCCCTGATTACTAATAGCAATGTCTCTGATGGTCCCCGTTTGGATTTGGTAATAACCGAGGTTTTTACCTGAGGTGATACTCCAAACTGCAAAGGTTTCATTTTCTGCGGTAACGGCCACGCTGTTATCATATGCAATTGCCAGAGAATGGACTAAGTTGCCATCGATTTTTGACTGTTGCCACTGATATTTTAAGCCATGGACTTGATTGTCCCAAAGACTGACACCATGTTCTACGGATGACACTAAACTGTAACGACCATCGTGTGAAATGGCAGCAGCAAATGCACCTCGTGCTGCATGCTCAACGGTAAAATCGGCTTTTTTATCGGCTGGGGTACAACTGCTTAGCAGTATACAGACAAAAAACAGCCATAAACGGTGGAGTTTGAGCATAAAATGGGTATTTCCCCCTTAACGCTGTGAATTTCACTGGTTAGACTATAAAAATCGACACAGTTTATTGGTAGTATCAGTTTGATAGTAGCGTATCGTTACCGCAAAGTCGCTACAAGTCACAGAAAACGTTAAATATATGCCAAAGTGCTATACAATTTGGCATATTTAGTGATGAATGATAATGTGGATACACAGCTTTAACCATTAATATAATATTAACAGACGGTCGACAGACCTGTCGGAGAGAGAGAATGAAACAGACGATTAAATTGTCTTTGGTGGCAGCATCAGTTTTAGCGCTAGCTGCATGTAACCAAAAAGCAGAAGAAAAACCAGCAGAACTAAAACTAGAAACAGAAGCACAGCAACAAGCCTATGGTATTGGTGCTTCAGTAGGTAATTTCTTACAAAAAGATTTAGAAGATAAAAGCAGCTTTGGTATTGAGCTTGACCAAGTTCTACTAAAGCGTGGTTTTGAAGATGCTCTAGCTGGTAAAGCACAACTTGATGAAGCGAAAATTCGCGAAGTGTTAACTGCGTTAGATACGTCAGTACGTGAAAAACAAGCTGAAAAAGTAAAACTTGAAGCTGAGCAAAACAAAGCTGAAGGTGAAAAATACCTAGCTGAGAACGCTAAAAAAGAAGGTGTTGTGGTGACTGAGTCTGGTCTTCAGTATGAAGTACTTGCCGAAGGTGATGGTAAAAAGCCAGTTGATACTGACCATGTAAAAGTACACTACAAAGGTACATTGTTAGATGGTACAGAGTTTGATAGCTCTTACGCGCGTAATCAACCTGCGAGCTTTGGTTTACGTCAAGTGATCAAAGGTTGGACTGAAGGCTTACAGTTAATGCCTGTAGGTTCTAAGTTTAAGTTCACGATTCCACCTGAACTTGGTTACGGTGAGCGTAATCTTGGTAAGATCCCTGCCAACTCAACATTGATTTTCGAAGTTGAGCTGCTAGAGATTCAAGAAGAAGAGCAAAAAGCTGAAGCTGAATAATAGGCTACAGTTTATGAATACTAAAAAGGGCCAATAGGCCCTTTTTAGTATGCTGAATATGTCCGCGGCATATCAGTACTTAATCGGTGTGATTTGCATATAAGTTATCAATTAGCTCATCTTCTAATTCAAAACGTGATTCTAATACTTCACCTAAATGAGATAGGTCACGATCAAAATCTCTTAATACCTGTTCTTGTGAATTCTCAGCGTATTTGTCGTTGAAATCTAAGGCGACATCAGTGGTATCAGCAATACGAGGATATAATTCCTGAGCGAGCTTAGCGCTATCAGGGCCTTTTTCTTCACAGGCTTCGACGAGGTTGTCGTAAATTTCAAAATGGCCTGCAGATAAGTAATCCATGAGAATCTGACAAAAAGACTGTATTTGCAGTTGATCAGGTAGGGCATGATCTTTCTTGTCATAAGGAGAGAACCCCGCAATTTTACAGTATTGCAGTAATAATTCTTGTCGCTCTGCTAACCATGCATCAATAACACTATGGCTGCCTCCCCACTTTTCTTGGGCTTGCTCTAACCTTGAAAGCATAGTGATCTCCTATTGCGGATTGTTTTACACTATAAAAAGGAAATCTGTTGCAAAGGTCAACCTATTTTTATTTTTATTATACAAAAACATGATAAGTATTTGATTTTCATAGTGTTCCATTTTTGGGGTTTATAGAAAAGAAAAAACCACCTTGAAGGTGGTTTGAATGCAGTTTAGCTAGTTGATAACTATTATTGTTATTATTATAAAGGTGTTTTGTTGTTATTTTTGTAACGCGGCAATTTTATAACAAGTTTTCACCCCGATTGTAAATACCTTCACACCATGTATTTTGTATAATTACAGTACAAATTTGCTAACATTTTGAGTTAAGGGCAATTTAATCTAGATCATAGTTACGCGATTTTGCGCTTTGGTTTAGATAGAGTGAGCGCCAAGTTAGTGATACAATCCCGTGCAATTTTTAAAGCATTGGAATCGAGATACGCTATGAGCGAATTGAAAAACGATCGTTATTTACGTGCGTTGATGAAACAGCCGGTTGATGTCACGCCAGTCTGGATGATGCGTCAAGCTGGGCGTTATTTACCTGAATATCGTGCAACCCGTGCACAAGCTGGCGACTTTATGAGTTTATGCAAAAATGCAGAACTTGCCTGTGAGGTTACTTTACAGCCGCTGCGTCGTTATCCGCTAGATGCGGCAATTTTGTTCAGTGATATTTTAACCATTCCTGATGCAATGGGGCTAGGCTTATATTTCGAGACAGGTGAAGGTCCTAAGTTTGAGCGCCCAATCAGCTCGTTACAAGATGTAAAAAATATCCCAAATATCGATCCTACCGAAGAACTGGGATATGTCATGAATGCGGTAAGTACCATTCGTCGAGAGTTGAAAGGTGAAGTACCACTAATTGGTTTCTCAGGTTCACCTTGGACGCTAGCTACGTATATGGTTGAAGGTGGTAGCAGCAAAACATTCGGTAAAATTAAGAAAATGGCATTTGCGGAACCGCAAACATTGCATTTACTGCTAGATAAGCTCGCGGACTCTGTGATTGATTATTTGAATGCGCAAGTCAAAGCGGGTGCGCAGTCATTAATGGTATTTGACTCATGGGGTGGCGTACTTAGTCCTCGTGATTATAAAGAGTTTTCTTTGCAATACATGCATAAAATAGTGGATGGCTTGATCCGTGAAAATGACGGTCGCAAAGTACCGGTCACACTATTTACCAAAAATGGTGGTCAGTGGATTGAGGCGATTGCAGCGACTGGCTGTGATGCGATTGGTTTGGATTGGACGATTGATATTGCTGATGCAAAACGTCGTGTTGGTGACAAAGTGGCACTACAGGGCAATATGGATCCTGCTATGCTACATGGAACGCCTGAGCGTATTCGTGAAGAGGTGCAATCTATTCTTGCTGGTTTCGGTGAAGGTTCAGGCCATGTGTTTAACCTTGGCCACGGAATTACGCCTGATGTTGACCCTGAGAATGCGGGTGTATTTATTAATGCCGTACATGAATTCAGCGGCAAATACCATAAGTAATTTGGCTTGCTAAAAAGATAAAAAACCCAGACACAGTCTGGGTTTTTTATTATCAGTAAAGCGGCGCAAATATTATTTGTTAAATGCGCGCTTCATAAAGTTAGGGGTGGCCAATGCGCCTTTATGAATACCTGTGTTGTAATACTCTGTATCAAATTGTGCATTGTCAGCATCTTGTTCTCTAAAGCCATTAAATGCTTCACCTTTACGTGCCATGGTTGCTGACCACAAGCCGCTTGGATAAATAGGCTGAGGGAAAGGTAGTGTCTGTAAATCAACAAAACCAACTTCAAGCATTGCTTCACGCATTTCTAGAAGGAGTGGCATGTGAGTAAGTGGAGACTCACTTTGCTGAACCATAATACCACCAGGGCGTAGCGCTTCTAAGCAGCTCTTGTAGAACGCATGATTAAACAGTCCTTCACCTGGGCCAACTGGGTCGGTACCATCGACAATAACGACATCAATAGATTCCGCGGCTGCTTCACGCATGTACTTGATACCATCGTCAAACATCACGGTTGCACGTGGGTCATTATTTGATTCGCACAACTCAGGGAAATACTTTAGCGACATTTGCGTTACGACTTCGTCGATATCAATTTGAGTTACCTGTTCAACACCTGGGTGTTTTAATACTTCACGCAAAGTGCCGCAGTCACCACCACCAATGATCACCACATTTTTTGGTGCAGGGTGAGAAAAAAGTGCCGGGTGGCTCATCATCTCATGATAAAAAAAGTTTTCTCTGGTGCTGACCATGGTGCAACCATCGATGATCATGAGGTTACCAAAATTGGTTGTTTCATACATCTCAACATTTTGGAACGGTGATTGGATCTCATCCAGCTTTTTGTTGATGCGTAGTGAAAAGGCGCTTCCATCTCGGTCGCTGACCTCTGTAAACCAACGGTTTGCTTCTAAATTCGACATATCTATTTTCACACTTACTATAAATTGTTGGCAATTTTGCCAGTGCTTTGAGTTTTGCTCAATTTATTTTAGCGCATTTAGGAAAATTATGACGGCATGTTTTGTAGATAAATTGACTAATTCAATTAAAAAAGAATGTTTTACAATATGGTAGAAACTTATAATTATTGGCTCGGGTTGTGGCACACGGACCATAAAGTGGTAAGCCTTTGTGTTGTTTATGCACATAGATTTAAGCATTGCTTTTAGTGAAAAGTCTTAGGTCTTTGACTCAAAGACCTAAATAAGTCACTGGTGTCGATTTTGGTTCCTTTTAATGAGTTGTAACTCATTGTTGTTGAATCAGAATATTGTTTTTTGAAATGCGTCTTGGCTGCAGGAAATTTGTGGAAAAGTTGAGAGTTTGGTAGCTCCTCTGTAGGAACATAGTCACCTTCGCTCTGTAGGCTTGAGCTAAACATCATATTTTTGCGTGGCTCGTATTTAGGGGTCTAAGTACACGCTCGGTTTATTTAGCTGCATGACGCGTATTGTGCCGCTGAAAGTATATGCAATACCCAGTGCAATGTAGTTAGTAGTTCCATTGAATAACTTTGCTTCTATATGAGGGGGCTTGTGAGGAGCAACTGATGCCAGAGCATCAGTTGCTATTTTGGTTTAGGGTTCGACAGGACAACTTATCTCGTCATCGCACGTTGCAGCTCTTAGTTTCCATATGAGTCCATCATGGCGTTTTCGCCACATGGCAATATCATGTAGCGAACCATCATGATTGCGAGAGATCACCTTAATATCTCGGTACATACCTCTAACATAATGATCACGCATGGCATTTAGTAGGTCGTAGAAGTCATTGCTGGTCATGCCGAAATTACTACAATCAGCGCGACATACCACTTCGACATAGTCCTCTAATAGAGGCGCTAAATCATCTGGAGCTATAGCGTTATTGATTGGTAATTTACCCTCCATGACAGACTGAGAATGTAATTTGAGGAAAAGATATAGTTCTAGAACACTAAGGCCCAAGTAATTCGCCAGTTTGGTATCGTTGTGGTTAATTTGCTCGATTAACGATTGTTGTAACTCTGGTGTTAAAAGCTCTCCATTTGGGTAAATAACTGACACTGCTGGTAGTTGCTCGAAAGCGACAATATCTGGGATGTTATAGTCTTGATAACCTTGTGGGGCAATCAATTTTGTCATAAAGCGTTCGTATTTTATCACTGCATCGGCGTAGCGCTGGTGACTGATGCCTAAAGTATTGGCATCTGAGATTAAGGTCGTTTGTATCGATGCAAAAGAGGGGACGGATGTGACGTTCGCCAGTACACCTGCTGAGCATATTAATAAGGGTAGCATAAATAGTTTTTTCATTATTAATTCCTTGTTTTTGATTACAAAAATAACATTGTGTCTTTTTATATCTCAGCGCTAGGCGATCAAACTGCTGCAGTTCATGGCCATTGCTTTCCTGCAAGCGCTGTCAACGTTTCTAGTGATCCGCTTGTCAAAGGCGTCCCTCAAACACGCGGTCACTTCAAGTGTATTTGCAAAAAGGTTAACTTCAACGTGGTTTTTGTTATTGTTGAGTTATTAATGTTTTAATCTTCATATGGTGTATCTTGCTATATGGCTTGGCCTAAAAATGTCATCGCCATATGGTTCGCAGCGTATTAAACTACAGGTTTTAACAATGAATAAACGAGTAAGCCATGACTTGGGGTTTAGACACAGCACGTGCTTTATATAATGTCGCTCATTGGAGTGAAGGATATTTTGATATTAATAATAAAGGTGAGTTAGTTGCTTACCCTGATGGCGATCACAACAAAACCCCAGTTTCACTCAATCAGTTAACTGAAGACTTTAAGGCGCAAGGCTTAACTTTACCTGTGTTGGTGCGTTTTACCGACATCTTAAAACATCGTGTCGATACCATGACAGATGCATTTTCAGAAGCCTGTCAGCAACGAGACTATCAAGGTCAATATAACTGTGTTTACCCAATAAAGGTGAATCAGCAACGTTCGGTGGTAACAAAGCTGCTGGCACATCCAAGTGGTCAGGTAGGTTTAGAAGCTGGCTCGAAGCCAGAGTTAATGGCCATTTTAGGGGTTGCAACACAGCCGATTACTATCGTTTGTAATGGATACAAAGACAGTGAGTTTTTAAGGCTCGCGTGTATTGGCCAAGCGATGGGCCACAAAGTGAATATTGTGGTTGAGAAGTTGTCAGAACTGACGACCTTAATTAAAGAAATTGATGACCTAAATATTGAGCCTGCCATCGGCATTCGAATTCGCTTGAATTCGGTGGGTAAAGGCAAATGGCAAAACACCGGCGGCGAAAAAGGTAAGTTTGGTCTGACGGCAGGGCAGGTTCTCGAAGCGGTCGAGATGCTCAAACAAGCCAACAAATTGCATTTGATGAATTTAGTGCATTTTCATATTGGCTCGCAGATAGCTAACATACGTGATATTCATCGAGCATTGAAAGAGTGTGCACGTCATTTTGCTGAGTTATCTCAATTGGGCGTACCGCTGAAAACTGTGGATGTTGGCGGTGGTTTAGGGGTTGACTATGAAGGCTCAGGCTCACGCAGTGCATGTTCAATGAATTACACCGTGGCAGAGTATGCTCGCAATGTGGTTAGTGCCTTTGCTGAGGTGTGCGAGCAACATGACCTAGTACACCCCGCCATAATTACTGAGTCAGGTCGAGCGTTAACAGCACATCACGCGGTTCTCATAACGGATGTCATTGATGTTGAAAAAGCGCCACATCAACATACTCTAATTATGCCCGCTCAGGATGCGCATGTGATCCTACAAGAACTATGGCAGGCGTATAGCCGTATCACAGCGCGCTTAGCGTTGGAAACATATCACGACGCCATGCACCTGTTCAGCGAAGCTCACGCTCAATATGTCCATGGTATGGTGAGCATGACCCAGTGGGCGCAAATAGAGCAGTTATATTTTACCATTTTGCATCGTGTAAGAGAGTTACTTAATGAGAATGCTCGCGCACACCGTGAGGTTTTGGACGACTTAAATGAAAAGTTGGCAGACAAACTATTTGTTAATTTCTCACTATTTCAATCATTACCAGATGTATGGGGCATTCAGCAGTTGTTCCCTGTTATGCCAATTGAGTCGTTAGACAAGCCACTGACACAACGTGCTATTTTACAAGACATAACCTGTGATTCAGACGGTCAGATCCGTGACTATGTTGAAGGTTCTGGCATTGAATCAAGTTTGCCTATTCCACCTTATGTCCCTGGCGAGCAATATCATATTGCCATGTTTATGGTAGGTGCTTACCAAGAAATTTTAGGTGATCTACATAACTTGTTTGGAGATACGGATTCAGTGCACGTTGAACTGTGCGATAACGGCTACAACTTAACCAACGCTATCAAGGGTGATAGCGTTCAGGACGTATTAAAATTCGTCCATTATGATCACACCCAGCTTGCGGATAACTTTGTCGCACGTGTCAGTGAAACGGTTCAGGATGAATCACTGCGAGCACAATATTTACAAGAACTTAATGCTGGGCTTGCAGGATATACCTATTTTGAAGATTAGATAAAATATGGTGTGTTAGGTTTTTTGCTGGTTAAAAACAAGGTATCATCGTCGGCCATATTAAAGACTGAGTCATTTGTTTATGACTCAGCTAATTGGCTAGGCTGTAAAGGAAGCATTGCATGTCGTTGTTACGTTGTATTTTGAGTTTGATACTGTATGCACTGAACACACTAGTATGGTTTGTCCCAATCTTTATCTTTGGTTTGATCAAACTATTACCCATCGCTGCGTTGCAAAAAGCATGTAGTTGGTTGGCAAAAGAGTGTGCGAGTTTTTGGGTCGCGGGTAACAACTTAAACCAAAAGTTATTATCTCCTTACAAGCTAAATGTTGAGGGCTTGAGCGAGCTTAAACGACGGGACTGGTATTTAGTCATTGCAAATCATCAAAGTTGGGTGGATATTTTGGTGATGCAACGAGTGCTACATCGTCAGATCCCCTTCTTAAACTTTTTCTTAAAAAAAGAATTGTTATATGTTCCATTTCTTGGCCTAGCTTGGTGGGCGTTGGATTTTCCATTTATGACGCGTACCAGCAAAAGTCAGTTGAAGAAGAATCCAAAGCTTAAAGGTAAAGATGTTGAAACCACGCGCAAAGCGTGTGAAAAGTTTAAAGCCATGCCTGTAAGCATTGTGAATTTTGTGGAAGGTACTCGTTATACACCTCAAAAGCACCGACGCCAAAACAGTCCGTTTAAACATTTACTTAAGCCTAAGGCCGGCGGTATTGCATTTGTTATGCAGGCAATGGGTGAGCAGTTAAGTAAAGTAGTGAATGTGACGATTCATTACCCTGATGGTATTCCTACATTTGTTGATTTTGTAAGCGGTCGTGTAAAACAAATAGATGTGCATGTGGAAGTATTACCGGTGAGTGAGAACTTGATTGGTGACTATAGTAATGACAATGACTTTAGAGTACGTTTTCAGGCAGAACTGAATCAGTTGTGGAGCCAAAAAGACGAGCAGTTACAGCGGTTACGTAGCTAAGAATTAAACAAAGCGAGGTTGCTCAATGCTAAGAAGTGTTTTACCAAATTGGTTTTTTGGCTTATCTGCGACTTTGATACTGCTATTAAACACGTTGGTGTGTGGCGCCCTGGTATTTGTACTGGGTCTGGTTAAACTCGTTCTGCCAATCACGGCTGTGTCTGAGTTACTTCATCTGGCATATGGACTTTGGTGTCAGGGCAATAGATTAGCGTTGAAGGTCGGTTGTGAGCAGGTTAATGTGAATACACCACCACAGGTCAGGCACCAAGGTTGGTACTTGTTGGTGGCAAATCACATCAGTTGGCTAGACATCGTGGTTCTTAGTGCCAATCAGGCTTTACCTGCTCCCAAGTTTTTTCTAAAAGATGAACTGAAATATGTGCCATTTATTGGTACTGGGGCGTGGGCGATGGGGATGCCGTTTATGAAACGCGCAAGTAGAGCTCAGGTGGCAAAAAATCCAAAGCTTAAGGGACTTGATGTTGCACGTACCAAACATAGTTGCCGTAACTTTCGTCAGCATCCAACCACGGTCATTAACTTTGCTGAGGGAACGAGATTTACCAAGGTAAAACAACACAAACAGCAAAGTACGTTTAACCATTTATTAAAACCCAAGGCCGGCGGTACGGCATTTGCGCTTGAGGTACTAGGTGAGCAACTGGATGGGTTATTGAATACCACCATAATGTACGAGTCTAAGAATGAACACATATGCCGCAGCTTTATGCTGGGGCAGCTGCAAAGTGTTCATGTCGATATTGCATTGATAGACATCGCCACTGTTCCACAAGGTTGCTATCAACAAGATAAACAATACCGTGTCCTGTTCCAAAATTATCTAAATACGCTTTGGCAAAATAAAGATAAGCAACTCAGTCAGCTCTATTTACAATATGGGAAAAAGGGCACAGAGATTAACAAGGAAACGGCCCCCTTATGACTTTGGTTCATATTACCGACTTATTTGATACTTGGTTTGTAAGCATGCCACAAGACAGCCTGTTGAGTGCTATTACAGCCAACAGCATGGGTATTGTTGCGCTACTAATACTTTACCTGTTTACTCGCAGGTTAGTGTTTCCTAGTATTCAGAAGGGGCTAACCAAAGTTTCTCCCACTCGCATTGGCCACTTAGCGTTAGAGCTCAATAAAGTTACTGGGCGGTTGGCAGCAATGCTGTGCTGCGTCGTTTTCCTAGCCTTTTACGATAAGGTTTTTGTGGCACCAGCTTGGTTAATGGGTATTTTATTGTCCGTGGGCCAAATTGTGTTGATCATCGTCACCGGCTTTTTATTTAGTGGCTTTGTGAATCTGGCCCATGCTATTTATAACCAGCTAAGATTTGCCAAAGATGTACCAATACAGGGCATTGTACAGGTTACTAAGCTGATGACTTTTAT
This sequence comes from Pseudoalteromonas byunsanensis, assembly GCF_001854475.1. Lineage (GTDB taxonomy): Bacteria > Pseudomonadota > Gammaproteobacteria > Enterobacterales > Alteromonadaceae > Pseudoalteromonas > Pseudoalteromonas byunsanensis. Next base: position 35,252 of record NZ_MNAN01000033.1, on the reverse strand, counting down.
TGTCAGCAGCATCCTTATCATCAGTTTGATTCTCGATAAATCTCCAACCTATATTCTGTCTGGCTTCGGTGCCATCGCTGCGGTTACTTTACTCGTGTTTAAAGATACCATTTTGGGGCTGGTTGCCAGTATTCAAATAGCTGCCAACCGCTTGGTAAAAACGGGTGATTGGATCCAGGTCGATGCATTTGGCGCAGATGGTGAAGTTATCGACCTTGGCTTGAACACGGTACGCGTTCGGAACTGGGACAACACAGTCACGACTATCCCAACTTATATGCTGATCTCAGACTCGTTTAAAAATTGGCGTGCAATGCAAGAGTCTGCTGGACGGCGCATAAAGCGTGCGGTTCTCATTGATATGCATAGTATCAAAGTGCTTGAGCCGCAGGAAGTAGAAGCATTAAAGGGGGAGTTTAGCCAACTGAATGACATCGAATCTTGGCCAGATAAGACGACAAATCTAGGGTTGTTCCGCCGATATGCTGAGCAGTATTTGGCACAACACCGAGGCATTAATAAAGAGTGTGTCATGATGGTGCGGGAGCTTGCGCCGGCAAATTACGGCTTACCAATAGAGTTTTACTGCTTTAGTAGTAATAAAAAATGGGTAGCTTATGAGCATTTGCAGGCCGATATTCTCGATCACATGCTCGCGATTATGGGCACATTCCAGTTGCGCCCATATCAAAGCATCTCTGGTCAGCTATTACAGCAGCACCCCCACAATACTGAACAGTAGTAACATCATCCAAATAGGTGGTTTTAAATATTTAAAGACTACAAAACCACCTGTTACGATAACCATGTGTGTGATTGAGAAAACGGCAGATTGCCAGATAGGGCTATAAAGCGCTGCTGCTAGCAATCCAACAACTGCCGCATTTAATGCACAGGTCACACTGGCAAATCGAGGCAAAGTGCTTAATGACTGCCAATTGTTATGAAATGCCCACATTAAGAGTAAACCCGGTAAAAATATTGCAACAGTAGCTATCAAAGCAAACAGCCAAATATGTTCGCTTGCAATGGAGGCGCCCAAGTAAGTTGCGATACTGAACATGGGACCGGGAACAGCTTGTGCTGCGGCATAGGCGGTTAAAAAACTGTCTTGATCCAATTCAGGCACCGTATTTTGCAGTAGTGGCAGTACAACATGACCACCACCAAATACCAATGCGCCAGCTTGATAAAACTGTGCAAATAACTCATTTGGCAGGCCAAAAAATGTGATTATAAAGAGCAGACTAAAAACACTGAGTACGGGTAAGTTAACCCTGTTATTTGTCGTGTTAGTGCTATGCGCTGGAATGGGAGAGAAACGATATACACAGGCTACTGATGCAGCTGCCGCTAACACAAGCAATTGTGCGTACAAGGTGGGTAACAGCAGCAAAACCATAGTGCTAACAAAAGCGACAAGTTTAAGGGGGATGGTTTTACAAAAACTTTTTGCCATCGTTAAGACGGCGTCGGCGACTATCACAACAGCAAAGAGCTTAAGACCACTGATAACGCCTAGGAGTGAGCTTTCTAGTTGTGAAGCGGTCATGGCTAACAACAGCATGATTAAAAAAGAGGGTAAGGTAAAGCCTAAGAAGGCAGCGATACCCCCTAAAATTCCAGCTCGTTGAAGGCCGATTGCAAAGCCAACTTGACTAGAACCAGGGCCAGGTAATATTTGCGATAAACTGATCATCGCAGCATAGCGCTCATTAGAAAGCCAGCCCAAATTATCAACAAAGTGTTTTTTAAAAAAGCCTAAATGGGCTGCAGGGCCGCCAAAACTGGTACAGCCGAGTAGAAAAAATTGATAAAAAATACTCAGTGTCATAGTTTTCCTTATGGTACAGTTAACATTACATGCTGACATAATATTGTGACATTTTTATTGTTCACGGTCTGTAGCTTGGCTTTACTAAGCGCTATATACCATTTCTGTTATGCACAAGATTAGGTCGAAGTTAGAGGTGTGAGAATTTGCGACACTTGATATTGGCTTTTTATTTTCTGGGAATGTGCGCGATGTGTAGTGCGAGCGCGGAGCACCAGATGATCCATGTTGCAGTTGATCATGCGCCACCTTATAGCAAAGTAGGTAGTGATGGCGATTCCTCGGGTCTGATCTTAGATATTACTCGGGCCGCAGTTGCTGACAAATATCATATCCGGCCTGTTCCTTGTCCACTATCAAGATGTATACGCATGCTAGAGCAAGGGGATGTAGATATTGTGGGCGGGCTTATAAAAACACCTCAGCGTGAAGCTAACATGGTTTTTGTTGAACCACCCTATATGGCTTTGTCATCTTCATTTGTTTTCTATGCCAAAAAAGGTAGCAATATGACCGTTAATCGTTTTGAAGACCTCTACGATAAACGTATTGCTGTGATGCGTGGTGCAGCATTTTTTGAGCGCTTTGATAAAGATTCGAAATTATCAAAAGTTGAAGTGACTTCAGAGCAGGTGGCTTTTGATTTGGTGCTCAAAGATCGAGTAGATTTGGCCATTGCTGTGGAAGATACTGCCGAAGTCGCCATGAAAGTGCTCAAACAACCAATCTCTCAGCTTGAAAAAATGGATTATCGCTTTACTAATGTAATATACGGTTATATGGCGATAAGCAAAGATTTTGCGCAAAGTGAAGCAGCTCAACATTTGCGCGATGCCATAATGGAAATGGCGAAAAGTAAACAGTTAGATAAAATTATCACTCCATATGCGCTTCCTCCCATCCCTGAACATCTGCTGCAATAATCTACTAAAGTTAATCTCACATTCACCAAATGGTCGTTAGCCTAAACGGAAAATCATTTGGAGAAGATCATGACGTTAAGCACGCAAGGGCTCGTTGTCGCAACCTTAGGTTTCGTACTACTATCAGGTTGTGAGATGACAAATACAGGTAAAGGTGCCGCAATTGGTGCTGCAACAGGCGCTGTACTAGGAAAAGCGACTGGTAATCACAAAGATAAGCGTATTTTTATTGGAGCTGCCATTGGTGCAGTTGCCGGTGCTGCAATTGGTGATTATATGGACAAGCAAGAAGCTGCGTTTCGCAAAGAGTTAGCAGGCTCTGGTGTCGAAGTGATCCGAGAAGGTGACAATATGAGGCTAGTGATGCCAAGTAACATTACCTTTGCCTCTAATCAGGCCAGTATTTCTCCTAGCTTTTACAATACGTTAGACGCCATTACTAAAGTAATGAATAAATACGAAAAAACATTCCTCAATATTGTTGGTCATACAGACAGTACGGGAACAAGTGCATTGAATCAGCAGTTGAGTGAACAGCGAGCCAACAGTGTTAAAAACTACCTATTGGGTCAGGAGGTACTCGCTGCAAGGCTTCATACTCAAGGTATGGGTGAGTCACAACCCATTGCTAGTAATGATACCAAGCAAGGGCGATCGCAAAACCGTCGGGTAGAAATTCAAATCGTGCCAAATAAAGCATAAAAGCAGCGGTGCCTATGCACCGCCTCTTATTATTTAGAGTAGGCCAACTGTAGTGCGAGCTGTTGTATCGCGTACATCGCTTCCTCATGTGCTTGATGATCGTCATCGCCATTACTTAACAATACAACGCCCGTGTTGTGTTTTAAGTCGCCAATAAGCTGTGACATTACACCGGGATCCGACCCATCATGGTGAATAATGTCACCATCTAGCTCCCAGAAATAACCGATGTCTCGACTTGGTGTCGGTGTGTCGGTTTGTGGGCTCAACATTGTTAATACAGTATCTTCCAAAAGAGCCTGCTGTTGGTCGATTTTTCCTTGGTTCATGCTGGCAATAAGAAAACGAGCCAAATCGTTCACTGTCGAGATAGCAGAGCCATCTGCATAAGTAATGGCACCATAATCTGGCATCGGCATCAAAGTATTGTCTTTTTCCAAGAAAACGAAGCGCGTGGCTACATTATCCGCTGTTGGACCTACTCCCCAATGACTATCATGCATTGACAGTGGCTCAAACACATAGCTCTGTACTAACTCAACAAATGGTGTGTGTAGTTTTTGTTCTAGGGCGAAAGCTGCAAGCGCCGTGGCTATATTGGAGTACACATAAACATCGCCCGTTCCATAACCGTATTGAGCGGTGAAGTTCTGCTGTTGATAAGTGCTACCAGAGTGAGTCAAATAGTTAGACAAATAGGTACCAATGTCAGGGTTTATTTGCTCGTCACATATATCTTTTCCCAACAGAGCGTTATTAACACTTTGCATCGTTTCATGCAGGTAATACGCACACGTATACGTCGACAACTCATCGATGATGCCACTTGTATGGGTGATCAAATGCCTAAAAGTGATAGGGGTTTCAAGCGCTGATGTTGCGTTTATCGCAAAGGGCAGCAGGGGGGCAATTGGCTCATCGACGGAAGTTTCTCCTGTGCTAACAGCGTGGGCTAAGGTTGCCCCCACCAAAGTTTTACTCACAGAAGCAAGATAGAAAGGTGTATCAGCATGCACTGGCGCACCCTGCACATTGGCCATTCCAAAACCCTGACTATAGGTCATTTTACCATTTTGAACGATGGCAACGGCAAGACCAGGTAAGCCACTTTGCGAGATAAGATCCGTAACCTGGCTCTCAAAGCTAGTAACACTGATGCTCGAATAGGTTTGTTTGCCCAATGCAGCAAGGGCGTAGTCATAGCTTGCAAAATGCTGGAGCTCTCCTGAAAGGTTTGAAAATGCGGGAACCTCCACATCCGGTTGTAACCCGATTGCTTCGAAGCTTTTGCCAGCAGCATTACGATATACTTCATTTGATAAGCCAATTTCCCAACCGTTAGGTAACGTAAACCGAAGGACATCTGAAAATGCTCCTGAGGTCTCTTCACCGACGTGTATGACTTGTGGCAATTGCTTCATCATCATTGCAAATACTTCGCCTGCACTGACCGTAATTTGGCTAGTTAACAAGTAAACTGGTTTAAGGTAAGGGTGTTTGACTGTGGCTAATACATGATGAGATTGAGGACCCAAGCCCGCGCGGTTATTAGCGCGCTTATGAAACGCGATACTTTCTTTTTCGTTGAAGTGCTTTGCAAATACTTTGGCTATGGCATCTTCACCGCCCAGATTATTGCGAATATCAATGATCATCCCATCTGTGTCTTTAAGTGCGAGCATAATACGCTCTATGTGCTGTTCAGCCGCGAGGAGATGCTGCTGCTCATTTGCACCAGGGGCGGTATGAAATTCAGCCATATTGTTGATGACCAAGATGCCAACGTTATCGTAGGTTTTGCCCCAAATCAGTGTTTTTGGTGAGTCGTCTGCAGGGAAGGTTTGTAAACTATCCGTAGTGATATAACTGATGGTTGTGTCTTCATATTCTTCCAGTATTGACTCGACCACATCCATGGTATCAACATCAAAGCCAAAGCGCAGATAAGATTTTGCCTGACCTTCGGCCGAGCGCAAAATAGGGCTGGGCTTAATAACATTGAACTCTTGTTCATCACTTTCTATGTACACATGCGCATCTTGCAGTGGCGCAACCATCTGGGCGAGTAGCTCAAACAACTCATCGTCAGCCATTGCATCATCAATCAGTGGCGCATAAGCTTGGTATTGTGCTTGCCAATCAAGTGCTCTGATGTCAAAAAAAGCATAATAGTCATTGAAGGTGTGCCAAAAGTATGTAAACACTTCACTGGGCTTGGTATTATTCTTGACCACAATGGGGTTGTTACATAAATCAGGTAATTTGTCAGCTGAACTGTATATCGAGATGTTCGTGTCGTCATTTACCTTAAGTGTGTCATCGACTCGTAAAACCTGTATGAAGTGTGAGTTTTTGGCTTGTTGATGGTTCTGCTTGCTAACTTGTATACAGCCTTGGCTATTTACTTGATACTGAGTTACATAGTCTTCATCTATTTCAACTACTTCACCGTAACTGGTTCTCAACCAGACTCCTTGTGCCTTTTGGAGCTCGGTGCGATTGTCATTATTGTCATTGCACGCGCTCAATAGTGTTGCAGCGGATATGGCGATGGCGAGGGTGGAGAGTTTACGATTCATGCTAAGCAGTCCTTCAGGAGTCTAATTTAAGTCTGCCAGCATAGAAGCTATTGAGTATAAAAACTGTCAGCAAGTGCGTTTAAAGTGTTGAAATGTAGAGAACTTAATTACATATTTCTACACTTTTAAGCTTGCTCAAAAAGCTTGTGAGTTTTTCCCGGGGTTAAAATTGCTAGGGGCGGCTTAACGAGTCAAACCTTAAGCGCCCACAACACAATGAATCGCTATTGAAAAAAGCAAGACGGTCTTGCTTTATAACATCCTTCATGTGGTATAGCAGCACTAAAGCGACTTAAAAAACCTGACAGACGTCACTGGCTTTGCAAGTGATCACACTGACGTTTTGATATCCTAATCGAGTAAGTTGCTCTGCTGCAAAAGCTGCACGACCACCTGCTGCGCAATGTACATAAATTGGTCGTTGTGCATCTTTTTCTATTTCAGGCAATTTAAACTCAAGTAAGCCTCGAGGAATATTGATTGCGCCACTGGCTGATTGCGCTTCATACTCAGCGGGTTCCCGCACATCAATTAATAGTCCATCATTTTGATCGATTTCTATTTTAGCTTGCTGTGCACTAATGCAGCGTTGATTCGGTTTGACCGTTTTTAATACATCTTGAACTGCCGTAAGCATGTAATTACTCCTTAACGCCTAAGTTTTTTAGTAAGGTGATCATTGGGCACCAGTTACTAAAAGCGGATTGTATTAAGTTAGCACTAATGAACACACTTAACCAAACCCAATTGCTGTGTACAAAGTAACTCAGTGCTATAGATAGCAACAACATTGTACCCGCAATCAGTCTAAGCATCGCTTCTAATCTCATCATCATTACTCCAATTATATTAGAACTTCCTAATATTAGACATTGCTAATATATCTGTCTATACTTTACCCGTTTTATTTTTTTAAGTGATTGTTATGGATTTTGAAGCAATGGCGCACAACGCGCTTCAGGCGGAAACGTTGTTAAAGCTAATGGCCAATAAAAACCGGCTAATGATTTTATGTAGTCTAATGGACGACGAACTGAGTGTGAGTGCGCTCAATGAAAGTGTGCCGCTGACGCAGTCTGCTTTATCTCAACATCTGGCGAGCCTAAGAAAAGCAAATGTGGTAGCGACTCGCCGAGAAGGCCAAACGATTTACTATCGAGTGATAGATAATAAAGTGAAAGCCGTATTGCAGCAGCTTTACCAACTGTTTTGCGCGTCTTAGGAAAGAGTAAAATGACACTTTTTGATAGGACAATGACAGCGAGTCTTGCAGGAAGGCTGCCTGTATTTATGCTCTTCATAGCCTTGATTATGGGTCTGTTTGCTATGCAGTTCACGGCTCGAGAAGAAGAGCCGCAGATTGTTGTGCCGATGTTGGATATTCAGGTCAATACCCCCAATTTAAGTGGGCCTGAAGTTGTACGCTTAGTAACTGAACCTTTGGAAAAGCTATTGTTACAAATTCCCGGGGTGGAACATGTTTATTCCACCACAGATACGGGTGGCACGGTAGCGACATTGCGCTTTCATGTGGGGCAAAACAGAGAGCAGGCCATTTTAAACACCTACACCAAGCTGTATGCAAATCAACATAACATGGCTCAAGTGATAAAAGATTGGCAAATTCAGCCTGTCGAAGTGGATGATGTGCCTATCATGATGCTGGGCTTATACAGTCAATCCACTGATCGTTACAGTGATTATGAATTAACTCGCTTTGCTCAAGAGCTTTCAACGCAATTGCAAAAACTACCAAACACAAGTGAAGTGAAAGTGATTGCTGGGCGCAAACGACAAGTACAGGTACTGTTGGATGCGACAGCGCTTGCTGCACACCAGACTACACCTTTGGATGTACTAATGGCATTGCAGGTTAGTAATCAGTTACAGCAGGTGGGATCAATGGTAAATGGTCAGCAGCTGATAGCGTTGCAATCAGGGGATGTGCTGCGCAGTGCCGAGCAGGTATCGAAACTGACAGTTAACGTCCTTAATGGTCAACAAGTATTGCTCAAAGATGTAGCAAAGGTAATGGATGGTCCTAGTGAACCCCAAGCCTATCAATGGTTAGCAATTGATGGACAACATCAAAGTTTGCCTTTAGTCACTCTCAGTGTTGCTAAGCAGCGAGGAAGCAATGCGGTGGTGGTTGCTGAGCAAAGTTTGGCGCTCATAGAGACATTAAAGACACAGTTATTACCCGCCGACATTGGTGTAAAAGTATTGAGAAATTATGGTGATACTGCAAATGAAAAGGTGAATGACCTGATAGCTAGCCTAGGCTTTGCGGTATTGACGGTGGTTATTTTTGTCGGCGTATTTTTGGGGTGGCGACCTGCTATTGTGGTTGGCCTTGCTGTGCCCATTTGTTATGGGCTTACATTGGGATTAGATTTTGCCTTTGGTTATACCATTAACAGAGTAACCCTATTTGCTTTAATTCTGTCACTTGGCTTGCTGGTAGATGACCCTATTACGGGCGTCGAAAATATCAGTCGTTTTTTGTCGATGGGGAAAAAAACTTCGCAAAAACACACTGACAAGCAAGTGGTAGCGGCCATGTCCGAGATCAAAGTGGCTTTGTTAATGTCGACGCTAACTATTAGTGTCGCATTTTTACCTCTGGCTTATATCACTGGCATGATGGGGCCTTATATGGCACCGATGGCCTTTAACGTGCCTGTTAGTGTGATAGCGTCCACTTTGGTTGCCTTTTTAATAACCCCTTGGTTGGCTAAAAAATTGCTACATGGTCATCCGCTCAAAGAGCCGAAAATATCACAAAAAACTTCTGCGTATAGTCGAATATTATCGCCGATGTTTGTTAAACCGTGGCGAGTTAAGGCGGTATTATGGACAACACTTGCTCTATTTGTGATAAGTGTTAGCTTACCCTTGTTTCGAGCCGTGCCACTTAAGTTACTGCCTTTTGACAATAAAAATGAAGTGCAGGTGTTAATTGAGTTGCCTGAGGGCAGCACGTTAGAGCAAACCGCAAAATTGACTCGCCTAGTGCAGCATGAAGTTTGGCAACAGCGAGAAGTGATAAGCATAGCCGCCTATGTTGGTAAGCCATCAAGTATGGACTTCAATGGTATGGTACGGGGCTACTATCGTCGTGAAGCGCCTCACCTTGCCGACTTAAGAGTCTTGCTGTTGGATAAGACACAGCGCTCTCATCAGTCACATGGTGTGGTATTGCGGTTGCGTCAGGCATTGAAAGCCTTCAATAACAATGGCGTAAAAGTTAAAGTTGTTGAAGTTCCCCCAGGACCTCCGGTGCTAAGCACGCTGGTGGCTCAGGTTTATGCTGAGCCATTTGTATCAGCACAAACACATCAACAAGCGGCGCTATCGTTAATGGCACGTCTAACTCAAGAGCCACATGTAGTTGAAGTAGATAGCTCGATTGCTGCAACCACACAGCTTTCAAGGTTTATTGTTGATAAGGGAAAGGCTGCACTATCAGGCATCAGCACAGATGATATAAATCAATCATTACGTATTGCGAACGGTGGTTTAGAAGCTGGGCTGTTGTATCTATCTCACGAGTCAGAACCCGTCACCATTAACTTACGTTTGCCATATGAGGTCAGAAACCAGCAGTCAAATTTGGATGCGCTACAAGTTAGAGGGCAAAGAGCACTCAGCAAAGTTGGCAGTGAATATGGCCTTGAAAGCGCGACTCGGCCACTTGTTGCGTTGTCAGAGCTTGGGCGTTGGCAAACTTTTGAAGCTCCTCAGCCAATCATCCGTAAAGACCTACGAAATGTGATTTACGTCACCGCGGAGCTCAACGGCCGCACGCCAGCGGAGGTCATAGCTGATGTGGTTGCAGATGAGCAAGGTGATGGTGCTGTGCAAACGCATTGGTCACAGCGAAGCTATCTAAACAACGGGGCAGGGCTGGTATGGCAGCTGCCCGAAGGCACCAGTTATAGCTTTAGTGGAGAGGGAGAGTGGCGTATTACCGTTGATGTATTTCGGGATATGGGCATAGCGTTTGCGTTTGCCTTATCAGCAATATTTGTCATTTTACGCTGGCAAACCGCATCTAGTGCGCTTGCTTTGATCATTATGTCTGCCATTCCGCTGACCATGATAGGGATCATGCCAGGGTTTTGGTTACTGAACCAATTTGGTGAGCGTGAAATAGCGGGGGCACCTGACCCCGTATTGTTCACCGCAACAGCGATGATAGGGATGATTGCACTGGCGGGGATTGTGGTGCGCAACTCGCTTATATTAGTTGAGTTTATTAATCAAGCGAGGGCACGAGGAGTGGCCTTAAAGCAAGCACTGATCCAAGCCGGAGAAGTGCGCATGCGCCCAGTATTGTTAACAGCAGGAACTACCTTGCTGGGTAATTTGGTGATCATTCTCGACCCTGTTTTCAGTGGTCTAGCACTGGCAATCATTTTTGGCATTATCGCATCAACCATTTTTTCTATGCTGGTAGTGCCGCTGGTTTACTTTTTGGTTTTTAAAAATACAGAAGGCGATAGTTATGTCACTGATAAGTAATAAGGTTAGTAGGGCTATATTACCAGCATCAGCGCTCATTGGGCTGTTGGTCATCGTGGCGTATATGGCGGGCATGTTTGATGAGGTGGTTACTGCTGGCACTAAACCTATACCTCAAGCTTATCAGGGCGAAGAATATGTGGTGAGCGAAAGCGCTGTGGTTCATCATGAAGTGGTCAACGCTAATGTGACAGCAAAGGTGAATACCTTAGTTGCTAGTCGATTGTTAGCACAGCTGAAGAGTTTGAATGTGCGAGCTGGGCAGAGTGTAAGCGCCGGTGAATTATTAGCCGAGATTGATGATGCGGATTTGCAGGCACGAGCTTCGCAAGTAAAGGCGCAACAAGATGCACTAGCCGTTCAATTAAAGCAGGCAAGAAAACAGTTAGAGCGTAGTGAAACGTTGCAAAGCCAGGGCTTGGTTGCCGTTAATGTGGTCGATGAATGGCGCGCTAAGGTCAATGAACTTCAAGCGCAGCATCAGGCTTTAGCACAACAGCTAGAAGGTGCTCTTGTAGCTTTGAGTGATACCCAAATTTTAGCGCCCATAGATGGCACGGTGGTGGAACGTTTACAAGAACCTGGTGCTATGTTGACTCCTGGAACACCGATAGTTGCTTTGTATAACCCAGCGCAATTGCAAGTTACCGCTGCGGTGCGTGAACAGCAGGCGAGTCATTTACAGTTAAGCGAAAAGCTGAAAATTCACATACCAGCCAGCGGTATGACGCAGTATGCTACTGTGAGTGAGATTGTCCCCGTTGCTGATAGTAATGCTCGGCGGTTTATGGTGAAGCTGGATATCGAGCTGGCGAATAATGTGAAGCCAGGCATGTATGCGCAGCTATATTTACCTGAAAAACCTCGAATGCATGTTTTAATTCCCCGACAGTTGATAAAGCGCTATGGGCAACTGACCATGGTCGAGGTGGTTGAGCAGAGGCAATTACACAAACGCTTCATTCGTTTAGGGCAGGTGATTGATAATCAAGTTGAAGTACTCGCAGGGCTTGAAGCGGGTGAGATACTGGCGGTGCGCTGATCACCAGTACCTCTAAGGGGTTGTCCACTTATAGGAAAGTCGCTACCTCTTCGAATGATTTTTTCACTAGTGCGTGCTCAGGCACGGTGGCATCTTCAGCAGGGTAGCCTGCTATGAGCAGCATATAGGGGCGCTCGTTATCTTTGTCACGACCGCAAATGTCAGTTAAAAAGCTCATAGGCTTTGGTGTATGAGTTAAAGTGGCCAGTCCTGCATGATGTAATGCTTGGATAAGGAAGCCGGTTGCAATGCCTACGGACTCATGAACATAATAGTTGGTATTTTTGTCTTCACTATGGATACCGCCCTTCTTCTGGCTGAATATTGCAATCAACCAAGGTGCATGTTCTAGATACGGCTTGTCGGCATCGGTGCCAAGCGGTTTGAGCGCATCAAGCCACTCGTCACCCGCGCGGCCTTGATAGAAGGAGCGCTCTAGATCTTCTGCGGCTTCTCTGATTTTCTTCTTAACGTCTGTACTGTGAATTGCTACAAAATGCCAGGGTTGGTGGTTTGCACCACTTGGCGCACTGGCAGCTGCTTTTATACATGCCTCGATTATTTCTTTGGGTACGGGGCGATCGCTAAAGCTTCGAATGGTATGACGTCGTTGGTATTCACTCAAATTGTCTTCTGCCCGTTGCAGCATATCCTGTTGAGAGTATTCAATAAAGTCAGTGAGAGGGACGCTTTTGTGATTCTGCATAATGTTAGTCCATTGTCGTATTCGTTTGTTAGAGTTTTACTATTTTGTGTCAGTGTAGGTGCCCATCACTCTTGATGCGATAGTTAGGGCTAAGAGCATTGTTTAGTCTGTCAGTACTTAAAAATGTCGGTACCGCTAAGCAGAGTATGACTGACATCTGAAGGCGTCAACACGAGAATTGTTATAACTAAGAACTCATTGAGGAGGTATGAGTTTTCTTCATGTTGGTAACAGCAAAAAATATTAATGTTTACATTATTTGTTGTTCATCATTGTGAAATTTACCATGTTGTGAATGGTGCAAAGAACAGGGTAGGGTGGAACATAAATGAAATGCTTTATTAAACTTTGTTTAACAAAATGACATCCTGAGATATTTTATCTCAAGCCACCAATTGAAAGCTCTTCCGCCTTTAGATCCCGCAATTCAAAAAATTGAAATAACCCTGCAATGTTGATTACATGAAAAATTGTACTTTGGATTGATATTTCATTTTGGCTCGCCTAGCTTTTTCAATGTCGGCAAAAAATGTACCGACCCAATTTGTAAGTGGATTAGAACTTTACTTATATCAATATATTACATACTAAAAAGGAAGATAGTCATGGAAATCATTACGGAAGTAGTCAACACATTGGGTAACTTTGATGCACAGCTTTTTGATCCTCAGGCGCTAGACCCCGTGTTTGTTATCCCAATTATCATTATTGTTTCAAGCAATTAAGAATACAGCTGCCCCAACGTGAGTTGGGGCCCAATAGCAATACTGTTAAGGATAGTTTAATTGATAAGGATATCTGATGAATCACGATAATACATTTGATGATTTGAACTCGGTTCAAGCTGTATTGGAGATGCTAGCGGTGCAAACGGAGCACACGTTTTCACCTGATAAGAGTCGCTTGGTACTTAAGGACAGCCCATCACATAGATTGGTGCTATATAAGGGGCCCAGTTGCTTTGGGGCAACGCTATGTAACTCAGCACCGCATTCACTTTGTCTATTGCAAGGCTCCTTAAGGATCAAACAGGTCACACTAGAAGAAAAATTGATAAATAATGGCACAGCGAGTGTATTTAGAGCATGTAGCAAGGCAACTGTGAATGATCTCAATCCTGGCGATTCTATACAAGTCGACTATTTGCAGGCATTTGACTATCAGGCATCTAAAGATGCTTATTGGCTAGCTTTGTATGACAAAGACATAGTACATACGAAAAGCGTTAAACTTTGCGCTGTAACGCTTGAGCCGATCATCACTTCTTTGCTTTACCAAAATCATGCCCGCTTGTTTAATTTCATTGAAGTACTAGCTCGCTCAACCTGTGAAAAGAGTTTTCAAGCGTTATTGGTGCTTTCAGCCAGTCATATTGACGAACTTGCTTGGCGAGCGATCGAAGGCATATATCTAAGAGATAGATATAAAGCCTCCCAACTCGTTCGTGAATATCAGATATCTCATTGTTCTGAAGTGGTGCGTAATCGTGCAGACGCCTTATTGCCGTCGTTAGAGCTCATGGAGGCCTAGCATGACATATTCGTTTAAATTCGCGACAACTCATGCTATCTCGTTGCAAGAGTTTATTGAAAATGTAACGGCTAGTTATGAAGGGCCAGAAAGCTTAAATGAACACAATTTGCATCATTTAGCGATGCAATTGCAGTTACTGGCTAATAATAAGTACTTTCTAAGTCAGGTAGTAAGTGAGCACGTTTTGCAGCATGCTCTCGATGTTGAGACAGGCACTATGTACGGCAATGATTCATTTGTATTGCATGTCAATCGCTCACCATTTTTCCAAGTTAGAGTATGTTTTTGGCACCCTGATGGTGAGCAGAAGAGGCAAAATGACAAGATGAATGTCTACCAATGTCTACATGATCATAACTTTGGATTTCTGACGACCAATTACTATGGACCTGGATACACTTCACGCTTATATCAGTACCAACATAATCGTGAACTGGATGTGGACAGCGCCAGTGGCTTAAAGTTTTGTGGCATTCACCAGTTAAGCAAGCATGAAGTCATATATTACGAACCTTCAAAAGATGCTCACCTGCAGGTTGCACCAAGCGCATTCAGTATTTCATTAAATTTAATGTTTGAAACTAATACAAATAAACAGTTTATTTTTGACCCACGTACTGGCCGTATCATTGACACAGTTATCAGTAGTAGTGACAAAGCTCGGCAATTTATTAAGGAGCTGAGCGATGCGACTTAAGCATATATTGGTATTGATAGGTTTGTTGTATGTTGGCACCGGGTGTAGTGTGATCGGTAAAGTAAGCGAGGCTACTTTGGAAGCTGGTACCCTTGGTTGGAAGCTACAACCTATTTCCGTAAGAACAAGCTACCCTGAGTTTATTCAAAAAGTCTACTTTACGGCAGAGTTGTTTACTTCTGATGCAACAGACTGGGAGATTTATCTGGTTACTAAAAGGCCACTCGCAGAGCTGTCTAATAGTGCCTATATAGAGCTTTCCTACCAAAGAGAAGAGGAAATGGTTGAAGCGCAGTTTCCTCTTATATTGGTTTCGCAACACGTTGAAGATTCAACGATGGCTTATCGATATAAATATAAGTTAGCCAAACAAGCGCAAGATTTTTTTCGTGAAGGCATGCAATTGCGCCTGTCACGCAGAGCAAACACAATGCGCTTTAACTATCTTCAGCCATTATTTGATTCGTCTGCAGTACAACATGAAATAACACCATTGGATGCATATGTAGAATATGCTTTGCTGCCCGATTATGGTCCATTGAGTTTAGGGGAGTTCATGAGAAAGCTAGGCTTTCTCGATGATGATGACTGGGTGAAGTTTTGTTTAGACCCACACTATATCTACGATAAAACATCGGCCTGTGGAGATGTATCTATCAATGAGAAGAGTGACCCATCAAGCACTTTATAAAACAATGTTTTATATAATTCTCTGTGATAGTCATTATTACAAATTTGTTGGCATGTAGTGATTTCATTCATAGTTGACTGGTTTATTATATAGCTGTGAAGTTTAATCAAGCTGTATACGCTAGGTGGAGAAATTATGTATAGACATCAATGGGCAAATGGCAATGAGGTTGACTTGCCTACAGGGAAGGTAGTGTGTGTAGGACGCAACTACATTGCGCACGCACAAGAACTCAACAACCCCATCCCCTCAGTTCCTTTGATCTTTATTAAACCAACGACTGCCTACCAAGCATTTGAAGGCGAGGTTGTTTTAGATGCAGCTTTAGGAACACATCACTTCGAAGCTGAAATCGCGTTATTGGTTGGCAGGAAACTTGATAAACATTGCGCTTCACCGTTAGAAGGTATTGTCGGGGTTGGGCTGGCGCTGGATTTAACGCTACGTGATGAACAAGATAAACTCAAAAAGCTTGGTCATCCTTGGGAGCGTGCCAAGGCATACGATGGCAGCTGTCCTATCACTGCATTTTCTCCTGTTACCGCCGTTGAACAGTTACAAAACAATAAGATGCAATTTTGGCTTAACAACGAGCTAAAGCAAGTTGGCCACTCACAGATGATGATATTTGCATATGAAAAGCTGTTATTGGAGATCTGTCGATTTTGCACATTATTGCCTGGTGATGTTATTTTAACTGGTACCCCAAAGGGGGTGGGCAAACTGACAAATAATGCGAGCTTGCGTTTGCAACTTAATGATGAAAAGCCTTTTACGGCGCATGTAAGTATTCAGTAATAAAAATTTCAGTGACTAGTTACCATAGGAAAATAAATGAAAATTAAACCACTGGGCACGCCGTTTTCTGCGACCGCGTGTAAAGTATTGTTGTGTGGCGGCGGAGAGCTTGGCAAAGAAGTCGTCATTGAGTTTAAGCGTCTGGGCTGTGAAGTTGTGGTGCTGGATAGGTACGCCAATGCACCTGCTATGCAGGTAGCTGATCGAAGCTATGTGCTTTCAATGCTAGATGGTGAGCGCTTGGAAGCGGTTATTAAACAAGAGCAACCGGATTATATAGTGCCTGAAATTGAAGCAATTGCTACTGATAAGCTAGTCGCGCTTGAAGCGGAGGGGTTTACTGTTGTACCCAGCGCAAAAGCCGCACAATTGACGATGAATCGCGAAGGAATTCGACGTCTTGCAGCAGAAGAGCTGAATATTGCTACGTCTTCATATCGCTTTGTTGACACATTGGAAGACTTTAAACACGCTATTGCCGAAATTGGTATGCCGTGTGTTGTCAAACCGATCATGAGCTCATCAGGTAAAGGGCAGAGTGTGGTGAAGTCTGTGCAAGATGTTGAGTCAGCTTGGCTGTATGCACAAGAAGGTGGGCGCGCTGGGCAAGGGAGAGTGATCGTTGAAGGTTTTGTAGACTTTGATTATGAGATCACATTATTGACCATTCGTCATATTGATGGCACAAGCTTCTGTGAGCCGATAGGTCATAGACAAGAGAACGGTGACTATCAACAAAGTTGGCAGCCTCAGAAG
Source organism: Pseudoalteromonas byunsanensis (assembly GCF_001854475.1). Lineage (GTDB taxonomy): Bacteria > Pseudomonadota > Gammaproteobacteria > Enterobacterales > Alteromonadaceae > Pseudoalteromonas > Pseudoalteromonas byunsanensis. The sequence continues at coordinate 18,467 of NZ_MNAN01000033.1, read as the reverse complement.
ATGAGCGAACTGGCCTTAACTCGCAGCCAAGAAATCGCTCGCAAAATAACAGAAGCACTTGGTGGTCGAGGTTTATTTGGCGTTGAGCTATTTGTTAAAGGTGATGACGTTTACTTTAGTGAGGTATCGCCAAGGCCTCATGATACCGGAATGGTGACTTTGATATCTCAAGATCTCAGTGAATTTGCGTTACATGTTCGAGCTATTCTGGGGCTGCCTATACCAAACATTCATTTTCATGGTCCATCAGCATCGAGTGTTATTCTTGTTTCAGGTCAGTCAGATCAGGTTCAATATGATGGACTTAAGTCTGCACTTTCGAGCATTAATACACAGGTACGCTTATTCGGAAAACCAGAGGTTGTTGGAACAAGACGCATGGGCGTGACATTGGCGCGCGCTGACTCGTCCGAACAGGCTGTTAACAAAGCAATGCAGGCGTCAGAATCGGTAGTTATTTCACTATGAGTAAGCAAAGACAAAGAGTTATCGGACCTTTAGTACAGGGGTTTTGGCGACTACTGGATTGGCAGTGGAGTGATCAACAGTGCTTAGGTTTTTTACAAGACTGTATTGAGTTGGGAATTTGCGATACGGACCATGCTGATATCTATGGTCAGTATGAATGTGAGGCCGCATTTGGTAGAGCATTGAAGTTGGCGCCTCATGTACGTGACGATATTAACATCATTACTAAATGTGGCATTCGTCCAGCATTGGCAAAAAAAGGGCTGGCGGGTAAGGCAAATCACTATGATGCTAGTAAAGCGCATATTATTGCCTCGGCACAGCAAAGTTTAAAGAATTTCAACACTGATAGGTTGGACGTGCTACTTATTCATCGTCCAGATTATTTGATGTTAGCCGACGAAGTTGCAGATGCTTTCACGACGCTTAAACAGCAAGGGGATGTGCTGCACTTTGGTGTCTCTAACTTCACGCCGTCGCAATTTTCATTGCTGCAGTCACGTTTAGACTTTCCTCTAGTTACTAATCAAATAGAGTGCTCTGTCTACGAAATGAAAGCGCTGGATGATGGGACTTTAGATCAGTGTCAGCAGCTGAACGTCTGTCCAATGATTTGGTCGCCTCTTGCAGGCGGTAGATTATTTTCTAAAGAAGATGAAAAAGCACAACGCTTGTTGAATGTATTAAATCAAGTTGCCGCAGAAGTAGGAGCATCATCGGTCGATCAGGTGGCTTATGCTTGGCTGCTTAAACTACCCAGTGCTCCATCTGTAGTGTTAGGCACAGGCAATAGTGAGCGAGTGAAAAGTGCAGTGGCAGCGCTGCGACTGACTTTGAACAAAGAGCAGTGGTATCGTATTTGGCAAGCATCAAAAGGGCACAGCGTGCCTTAGTAGGTAAACATGAAAAGGGCCTTTCGGCCCTGAGTTTTGCAGCAAGTATTTAAAATTCTGTTACAAGTCGAAGTCAACGCTGTATTGGATATAAGCTTTGACGTCGTCTTGTGAATCTAAATCTGTTTTAACCAAACCTAGAGTAAAGCCTGCTTTGCTCAGGCTTACACCATAATCCATATAGCTGTCATCTTCTGCAGTCCACTCCATAATGGTGTCACCACTAGAGCGTGCGATATGAATTGCCAGCTCGCTGTCGTTGAATACATTAAAACTGGCGTTGAGCTCTAGGTACAACATGTCCTCTTCTGAGCTTGCATCGTCTTGTGCGTGGGTCATGTAACTTGCTTTTACGCTCAACCATTGCCAGCTCAAAGAGGCATATATCTCACCAAAGTCACTATCACCTTCAGCATCAGGATAAGCATAATACAGATAGCCAATGTCATAACCTAAGCCTTGAGTCTCGCCACTGAAACCTCCGTAAATATCCAATTCGTAACTAGTTTGATCACCAAAGTCTACGTTAGACATCCAAGTACCGGCGTAAAAGCCGCTGTCGTTGCTGTAGTCAAGTCCTCCTGATACCGCGGCACCGTCATCGGTTTGTGTTATACCTCGCCAGTAATAATTAGAGCTAGCAGCTACGTTGGCTGTGACTGCTGCCTGTGAGTTAAAAGAGCTAATAGATAGAAAAGCTAAAGCTAATAAAGGAGCTGTTTTGTTCATTATGTTTCCTTAGAGCGCTGTGAGATATTATTAATATTAGCAACGCTTACGCCAATTTTTTGAAAAATTGAATATTTACTGTATTCCATTGAAATATTTGAACTTAACTGGCTTTATTAAGATGTGATTTAGATTGAGGTGATTAAATTACGCACTGATATGGTGCGCTCTAGATGAAATTTGCACATGTACCTAGCAAGTACATGTGCAAAATGAAAATAATAAATGTTAGCCAAAAATGGTGCGCATTAATGAAATAGTTTCATCCACACTGCGACCTTTCTCTACCTCAGCGACGATAGAGTCGCGCTTGGCACGAATATGCTCCGGAATGGAGTCATCGCTAAGTGCTCTATCAACCAACACTTGTGCAGATTCTTTACCACGACGTGTTGCTCTTTTTCCTGATGCGCTTGAGGTACGTGTTGGTTTATTGAGCAACTTAATATAGTTTGAGTTGTCTGCCGTCTCTTTATCAGCATAATAAAACCAGCAAGGTAGTAGTGCTTTGATACCCTCAAGTTCACGTTCAAACTCGTTTGCTGCATTTGGCTTGGTAAACCACGGCATGGCGTGTATGGATAGGACGACATCTTGCCAATATCTTTCAAAATCACGGTTGTTGAGTTTCGTGATACCCAGTGCTGAGCACAGTGGGTCTAATTTTGAACTGGTGATAGGGGTAAATACATCAGGGCGGCGCATTGCGAGCAATCGTGTGGCTGGCGCAAGGGTCGGCTTTTCTTCACAACTGTTAAAAGCCATAAAGTAGGCAATTATAAATTGCTGGTAGTCGTGTTCGCTAACCTCTCCTTCGAGAGGGATATGAGAGAGAGCGTCATCGAACGCCCCTGGTAAATCAGCTAGCAGTTGATGAAAGCCTTTCGCAGTTTTTGTTGAGCTAAACCACTCTACATCAAAGTCGTAAATACTGGTATCTAGCGAAGCTGCATGTTTACCGCTAAATGCCAGTCGGTCTTCGACTATCATTTCTTTTAGTGGTATAGCGCGCTTATCCGCCAGATAGTTGAGTAGTTTCATTTGCTCACCTAGCGCTAGTATTTCACTATGTTGCTCGATGAATGAAACGAGTACTGGCCAAGGTGTAATACGTAATGTCTTAAGTTGCAAAAAGCTAATAGCGTTGCTCAGTAAGTCCTGTAGCTTTTTTACGGTAGGGAGTTGATGGTCATCCAGTAAATCAAAATTTATGCGGTTTTTTGCGATATCTAATAGCTCGTAACACCACAGTAGGAAGTCTTCTGGATGGTTGTCTACTTTCACCGCCATCAGGTTTAAACTGATCTCCGTCGCTTGCTTCAAAATATTTTGGTAAATCTGGCTTTCTTGTTCACCAAGAGCCATTTTTGACGGGGAAATGAGCAACTTCTTCATGCTGGTTTGGGTCTCCACACATTAGCTTAAAAATTCATCATAAGAGTTTAGCCGCTGCCAGTTAAAACTGACAAGGGCGGGCGATCATACCTAAGAATCTTGAAGTTACAATCCACGCGATGACATTTACTAGTTTTATAATGGCTCGATTCGCAAGCTTAAGGAGTTTTTCTCGGTATTATCATAAATATGCATGAATTTAGGGGGGAGCAGCGCTACTATAGTAGTACTGACTTGAGCTAAGTATAAATTAAGGAATGTTATGAAAACCGTGTTGAAGATACTGGGTGGTGCCATTTTGGTCATAGTCGCAGTGGCACTTGCTGCGCCTTTTTTAATCCCCAAAGACCGAATTATAAGTGAATTGTCTGAACAGGTTGAATTAAACACAGGGCGACAGCTTACAATCATGGGCCAAAGTGAGCTATCTGTTATACCTAGTCTTAAGATTGAATTGCATGATGTGTATTTTGCCAATGCCGCAACAGGTTCACGCCCTGATATGGTCAGTATGCAATCGTTAGAAGTCTTTATTCCTTGGTTGTCTGTGTTTACTGGTGCAGCAAAATTGGAAAAGTTTGTCATTCGTGAGCCAGATATTTTATTGGAAGTAGATAAAAATGGTGTCGCGAATTGGCAGATCTTGCCAAAACAAGAAGCCCCAACGCGTACAGAGTCAAAGCATAAATCAGGCAAAGCTATATCATTACCAGAGAACTTTGATATTAAGCTTGGTGAAGTCGCTATTTATGGTGGCAAGTTTACTTTTAAAGATGCTCAAAGTGGTGCACAGCATCAGTTAAGTGATATCGAAGTGAGCGTACAACTACCTTCCCTATATGAGACGTTGGCAATTGCTGGTGCAATCACCTACCAACAGCAAGTATTTGAATTGAATGCGACTTTGTCAACACCTGCAAAGTTGCTCACAGGTGACACATTTAATGTGACACAAGCTGTCAACTCAGCACTTGTTAACATGAGTTTTAACGGTCAAGTCGCTCAAATGGGCGCAGATATACAGGGTGAGCTGAACTTAAAAGGGGATTCTGTGAAAGCCATTGCAAAGTGGCAGGGGGTTGAGCTCAACGCCAAAGGAGATGCTTTCAACGCGTTTGAAATAAAAGGAAGCATGAGTATGCAAGAGCAGACTTTTACGCTTGAAAAACTCACTGCTAAATTAGATGAATTGTCTATATCAGGACAAAGTACAGTAGTGCTAGGTGAGCGCCTAAATGTAAACGCCAATGTAGATTTGGGAATGCTTGACCTAAATCCCTATTTGCCAGAGCCAGTAGTACCGCCAGAAGAGAAAACGACTGATAAGAGCGCAACACCAATAGTGTGGGATGATACTAAGCTCGACTTATCGGTGTTGAATGCGTTGGATGCGAGTGTTGTCGTGCGTGCAACGGGCCTTAAAGCGCGAGAGATTAAACTAGGCGAAAACCGACTATCGCTGACATTAGCAAATGGAGTAGCTAATCTGGGCTTAGATAAGTTTAATGCTTATGAAGGTGCGGGACAGGGGACGGTAAATGTTGATGCTAGTCGAGTACCTTACAAAATAAATACCCAGTTTGCTCTTGATAGCATCAATGCACAGCCACTTCTTAGTGATGCCGTTGGGTTTGATAAAATACTAGGTAAAGGCAGTATGAATTGGCAGTTGGTAACACAAGGGCAAAGTCAGAAAGACTTTGTTTCGGCACTGGCTGGCAAATTTGCATTTGATCTTAAAGATGGAGGCGTGAAAGGCGCAAATATTGCGGAGATGACACGCCAAGCGAAGGAAATGATAAAAGGTGACTTTTCATCTTTAAAAGACGGTCTTAACTCCGATTTTAATCCCGAACAAAAGACCGACTTTTCATCATTAACAGGTAGTCTGATATTTACCAATGGGGTCGGGCGTAACACAGATCTTTATCTCGCTAGCCCGTTAATTCGTATTACTGGTGAAGGCGAAGTCGACTTGCCACAAACCAACGTAAACTATCGGCTGGTGACAGGTATCGTCGATACTATAGAAGGTCAAGCGAGCAGCGATGACAGTACAGGCTTTAAAGTACCATTGCGCATAAAAGGCCCTTTCCATAAAGTTGGCGTAAACCTTGACCTCAGCGGGGCAGCTAAAGACAAGGCCAAAGACAAAGTCAAAGATAAGCTGAAAGACAAACTCAAAGGACTATTTGGCGGCTAGTCTTAACGGTTTAATCGGTTTTATTAGGGGCTTAGCAGCCCCTTTTTAATGTCTTAATTTTGGTAATGTATGAACTTGTTAGGTTGGTAAACGTTGTTTAATAGACAGGGTACGAGGGAAGCTGTGAAATCACATTTGCTATATACACAGAGTGTAAATGATGGCTTTGACTTCCATCACTCAAGCAAATTCAATATTATTCATTTGAACGCGGTTTGGAGTCATGCTCTAGTAAAACACAGTTATATCATCATTAAGGAATTATGAGTGAAGAGCACAACTCAGAGTATCAGATTGACAGCTTGTGTGCTGATGAGTGTATGCTCTTTGAGCTTCGCAAGCGAGGCGAAAAATGAGCAATCCTTTTATCCGAATGGTGCGAACAATGCGGTGAGTATAACTTTTGACGATGGTAAGCAAAGTCAATTGGATATAGGCCTACCGATACTAGATAAGCATGACATAAAAGCCACTTTCTATGTTATGCGAGATAAAGTGGCGGAGCGTTTATCGGATTGGCAGAAAGTGGTAAAAAACGGTCATGAAATTGGAAATCATACAACTTCACATTTATGTACAGGTAACTTTCAATGGTTAAGAGAGCAAAATAAAGGTTTGGAGCAAACCAACCTTGACTGGCTTCGCAGGGATATTGAGCAAACCAATGTGTACATTGAAAAGAACTTGAAAGTAAGACCAAGATCGTTTGCATATCCTTGTGGAAATACGTTTGTAGGTCGAGGGCGCGATGTTAAAAGTTACGTGCCTGTGATAGCTAATATGTTTGAATCAGGTCGCACATGGTTGGATGAAACGGCAAACGACCCAACCTATACAGATTTTGCACAGCTAACAGGGATCCGTATCGATGGTATGAGCTTCGAAGAAATCAAACAAATGTTGGAGTTATTAAGGTTTCGTCATAGTTGGGTCATACTTGCTGGGCATGATGTAGGGGAAAGGGGGATGTATACGGTAGATAAAGAGGCGCTGGAGCGGCTAGTTAGTTACCTAAAGGAGCCCGAAAATGGCTATTGGGTTAATACCGTCGACAATATTGCGAATTATATCAAGCAAAACCGCTTGCCTTTGTAATGTGCAGGTAGGGCGATGACCATTAGGTGGTTTTTTAACCTAATGAAGTATAAAGGGAGTTTTATGTTGAAATCGCTAACTTGTGCCCCCACCTAGTAAAACTGTACCTGCTCTAACAGCTGTGTTTGCTAAATTAATTAAAAATTGAACTATGAATACGCAACCTTTGCTGGTACAATTGCCCGCCCTTGAAAGACAAATGACTCGTTTTTTGAGCGGAAAATAATCTAAATGCTTTGATTTTAAACAAAATTAAAGCGAGTTGTAACTACACCGGAGCTCATTAATATGATCCAAATGCAAACTCAGCTGGACGTTGCTGATAACAGCGGCGCTCGCAAAGTGCAGTGTATTAAAGTCCTTGGTGGTTCGCACCGTCGCTACGCGGCTGTTGGTGACATCATTAAAGTTTCTGTTAAAGAAGCAATTCCTCGCGGTAAAGTGAAGAAAGGTGATGTTAAAAACGCGGTAGTTGTGCGTACTAAAAAAGGCGTTCGTCGTCCGGACGGTTCATTGATCCGTTTCGATAGCAATGCGGCTGTTATCTTAAATGATAACCTACAGCCTATTGGTACTCGTATCTTCGGCCCTGTGACTCGTGAACTACGTACTGAAAAGTTCATGAAAATCGTTTCACTAGCCCCAGAAGTACTATAAGGAGTCTATCATGGCAGCAAAAATCCGTCGTGATGACGAAGTAATCGTACTAGCCGGTAAAGACAAAGGTAAGCGCGGTAAAGTGCTTTCAGTTGTAACTGAAACTGGTCGAGTATTTGTCGAAGGCATTAACTTAATCAAGAAACACCAAAAGCCTGTTCCACAATTGCAGCAAGCTGGCGGTATTGTTGAGAAAGAAGCGTCAATCGACGTATCAAACGTTGCGATCTTCAACCAGGAAACTGGTAAAGCAGATCGTGTAGGTTTCAAGATTGAAGACGGTAAGAAATTACGTATCTTCAAATCTACTGGTAAAACTATCTAATAGTTGGAGTAGAATGATGGCGAAACTGCATGAAGTATATAAAGACAAAGTAGTCGCTGAACTTCAAGAGAAGTTTGGTTTCAGCTCTGTCATGCAAGTCCCTCAGATCGAAAAGATCACATTAAACATGGGTGTGGGCGAAGCCCTAGCTGACAAGAAAATTCTAGAAAACGCTGTTGCAGATCTAGAAGCAATCTCTGGTCAGAAAGCTCTTATCACGAAAGCACGCAAATCAGTAGCTGGCTTCAAAATTCGTGAAGGCTACCCAATTGGCTGTAAAGTAACCCTACGCGGCGAGCGTATGTGGGATTTCCTTGAGCGTTTAGTCTCAATTGCGATGCCACGTATTCGTGACTTCCGCGGTGTTAGCGCTAAGTCTTTTGACGGTCGCGGTAACTACTCTATGGGCGTACGTGAGCAAATCATCTTCCCAGAAATCGATTATGATAAAGTAGACCGCGTTCGCGGTATGGATATCACAATCACTACTTCTGCGAAAACAGATGAGGAAGGCCGTGCGTTGTTAGAAGCATTTAACTTCCCATTCAAGAAATAAGGGTAGGGTTATGGCAAAGAATTCTATGAAAGCGCGCGAAGCAAAGCGCACTAAATTAGTTGCTCAGTACGCTGAAAAGCGCGCGGCACTAAAAGCTATCATCAGTGATGTTAACGCATCAGAAGATGATCGTTGGGATGCGGTATTAAAGCTTCAAAGCTTACCGCGTGATTCAAGCCCTGCACGTCAACGTAATCGTTGTAACATCACGGGCCGCCCACATGGTTTCCTTCGCAAATTCGGCATGAGCCGTATCAAAGTTCGCGAAGCAGCTATGCGCGGTGAAATTCCTGGCCTTAAAAAGGCTTCTTGGTAATAGAATCACGGGAGTAAGACATGAGCTTGCAAGATCCTATTGCGGATTTGTTCACACGTATCCGTAACGGTCAGACTGCGAAGAAGGTTGCTGTATCAATGCCAACTTCAAAGCTGAAAGTAGCAGTAGCTAAGGTACTTAAAGACGAAGGTTATATCACAGACTTCGCAGTATCTGGCGACGCAAAACCAGAATTGACTATCGAACTAAAGTACTTCGAAGGCAAAGCTGTTATTGAAAACATCCAGCGTGTTAGCCGCCCTGGTCTACGTATCTATAAGAAACGTGACGCATTACCTAAGGTAATGGGTGGTCTAGGTATCGCTATCGTATCAACTTCTCAAGGCTTGATGACAGACCGCGCAGCACGTAGTGCAGGCGTTGGTGGTGAAATCATTGGCTTTGTAGCTTAATCGGAGGGGAACAATGTCTCGTATAGCGAAGGCTCCAATTACAGTTCCTGCCGGTGTAGAAGTTACAATTAAAGGCCAGGACATCACAGTTAAAGGCAAAAATGGTGAGTTGTCTCGTACTATCAACGACGCTGTTGAAGTAACTCTAGCTGACAACGTGATCACAACGACACCTCGTGACGTTGCGAACGCGTGGGCACAAGCAGGTACTGCTCGTGCACTTATCAACAACATGATTGTTGGTACACACGAAGGTTATGAGAAAAAACTTCAACTAGTTGGTGTTGGTTACCGTGCGGCTGTTAAGGGTAAAGTTTTAGACTTAACTCTTGGCTTCTCTCACCCAGTGAACTTTGATATCCCTGAGGGCATCACTATCGAAGCTCCAAGCCAAACTGAACTTGTAGTTAAGGGCGCTGACAAACAATTAGTTGGTCAAACTGCTGCTAACATCCGCGCATACCGTGAGCCAGAGCCTTATAAAGGTAAAGGTGTACGTTACGCAGATGAGCACGTGCGTCGTAAAGAAGCTAAGAAGAAGTAAGGTAAGACGATGGATAAGAAAACAGCTCGTCTACGTCGTGCTAAACGCACCCGTAGAAATTTTATTGAACAAGGCACTACGCGTCTTGTTATCCACCGCACGCCACGTCACATCTATGCTCAGGTTGTTAATGCTGAGGGTAGTGTACTGGCTGCTGCTTCTACTGTTGAAAAAGCAATTAGCGAAACAGTTTCAGGTACAAGCAACATCGCTGCAGCTCAAGCTGTAGGTAAAGCTGTTGCTGAACGTGCAGCTGACAAAGGCATTGAGAAAATCGCCTTTGACCGCAGTGGCTTTAAATATCACGGCCGTGTGAAGGCGCTAGCTGATGCTGCGCGTGAAGCCGGTCTGCAATTCTAGGAGTAGACAATGGCTAACGTAGAAGCAAAGCAACAACAGCCTGATTTAGCTGAAAAGCTAATCGCGGTGAACCGTGTGTCTAAAGTGGTTAAAGGTGGTCGTATCTTTAGCTTCACTGCACTAACAGTAGTTGGTGACGGCGCGGGTAAAGTAGGTTTTGGTTATGGTAAAGCACGTGAAGTTCCTGCTGCTATTCAAAAAGCAATGGAAAAAGCACGTCGCAACATGATCAACGTTGAACTAAATGGTAACACGTTACAGCACCCTATCAAGGGTCGTCACGCGGGTTCTAAAGTATACATGCAGCCAGCATCTGAAGGTACTGGTATCATCGCCGGTGGTGCAATGCGTGCAGTACTAGAAGTAACGGGTGTACAGAACGTATTATCAAAAGCATACGGTTCAACAAACCCAATCAACATCGTTCGTGCAACAATCTCAGCTCTAGAGAATATGAATTCTCCAGAAGGTATTGCTGCAAAACGTGGTTTAACTGTTGAACAGATTCAGGGGTAATTAACCATGGCTAATAAAACTGTAAAAGTTACTCAAGTAAAGAGCTCTATCGGTCGTTTACCGAAACATAAAGCAACTTTACGTGGCCTTGGTTTACGTCGTATCAATCACACTGTTGAGTTAGAAGACACAGCATGTGTACGTGGTATGATCAACCAAGTTTCTTACATGGTTAAGGTTGAGGGGTAATTCGAATGCATTTGAATACACTTTCACCTGCTGCTGGTGCAAAAACTGAAAAGAAACGTCTAGGTCGTGGTATTGGTTCTGGTCTTGGTAAGACTGGTGGCCGTGGTCATAAAGGCCAAAAATCACGTTCTGGCGGTAAAGTACGCGTTGGTTTCGAAGGCGGTCAAATGCCTATGCAACGTCGTCTACCTAAGTTCGGTTTCACTTCTCGTAAATCTTTAGTATCTACAGAAGTTAACCTATACGAAATCGCTAAAGTTGAAGGCGATGTGGTAGACTTGAACGCGTTACAAGCAGCTGGTCTAGTTAAAAAGAACGTTCTGTTCGTTAAAGTTGTTAAATCTGGCGAAGTTTCACGCGCAGTAACCGTTAAAGGCATTAAAGTGTCTAAAGGTGCTCGCGAAGCTATCGAAGCTGCCGGAGGCAAGGTAGAAGAATAAGGAAGTACACTATGGCTAAACCAGGTCAAGATATGCAAAGTGCACAAAGTGGGCTTGCGGAACTGAAGCGTCGATTACTATTTGTATTGGGTGCTATCATTATTTACCGTCTAGGTTCATTCGTGCCGATCCCTGGGATTGATGCCGCTGTACTTGCCGATTTCTTCGAGCAACAAAAGGGCACCATTGTTGAAATGTTCAACATGTTCAGCGGTGGTGCGCTTGAGCGTGCTTCGGTACTGGCATTAGGTATTATGCCATATATCTCAGCTTCAATTATTATGCAGCTATTGACGCATATACATCCTGCGATGATAGAGCTTAAAAAAGAAGGTGAGCAAGGGCGTAAGAAAATTAGTCAGTACACGCGTTATGGTACGCTTGTGCTTGCTACATTCCAGTCAATAGGTATAGCCACAGGCTTACCAAGCATGATGGACGGGTTAGTTGTTAACCCAGGTTTCGGTTTCTACTTCACCGCAGTGGTGAGTTTGGTAACTGGTACTATGTTCTTAATGTGGCTGGGCGAACAAATCACAGAACGAGGTATTGGTAACGGTATCTCAGTCCTGATTTTTGTTGGTATTGTAGCTAACCTGCCGTCTGCGATTGGTTCGACAGCTGAAATGGCGCGCCAAGGTGATCTGAATATTCTTGTACTGTTATTGATTGCGGTAATCGTATTCGCAGTTACTTATCTTGTGGTGTTCTTTGAACGTGGTCAACGTCGTATCGTCGTTAACTACGCTAAACGCCAGCAAGGTCGTCAAGTATTTGCTGCTCAAAGCACGCATTTACCACTAAAAGTAAATATGGCGGGTGTTATTCCACCAATCTTTGCTAGCAGTATAATTTTGTTCCCTGGTACAATTGCAAGCTGGTTCGGCCAAGGTGAAGGTCCGGTCGCTGATGTGCTACAGGCTATCTCTGCAGTATTGACTCCTGGTCAACCTCTGTATGCGATGGTTTTGGCTGCGGCTATTATCTTCTTCTGCTTCTTCTACACTGCGTTGGTATTTAACCCGCGTGAGACAGCAGATAACCTGAAAAAATCTGGCGCTTTTATTCCAGGCATTCGTCCAGGTGAGCAGACATCTAAATACATTGATAAAGTGATGACACGCCTGACATTGGCAGGTGCTTTGTATATAACCTTTATCTGTCTGGTGCCCGAGTTTATGACCATGGCATGGCAAACGCCATTCTACTTCGGCGGTACATCAATTTTGATTATCGTGGTTGTGATCATGGACTTTATGGCACAAGTACAGACTCATATGATGTCACATCAGTATGATTCTGTGCTGAAAAAAGCAAACCTTAAAGGCTATGGCCGATAAGGTTATTTTCACGGAGTTGAGCAATGAAAGTACGTGCTTCCGTTAAGAAAATTTGCCGTAACTGTAAAGTTATCAAGCGTGCTGGTGTAGTACGTGTGATCTGCAGTGAGCCTAAGCACAAGCAAAGGCAAGGCTAATAAAAAGTCATGCAGGCTAAGTAAATCTTACTTAGCCTGTGTTTTTGAATGTGATCCGATCTTCGTTTGAGTATCCTTGCGGGCTTTTCAAACAGATGGGTGTCGGATCTAAATATAGGAGATGTGTTAGTGGCCCGTATCGCTGGCATTAACGTCCCTGATCATAAGCATGCAGTTATTGGTTTAACTAGCATCTATGGTGTAGGTAAAACTCGCGCTAAGGCGATCTTAGCAGCGACTGGTATCGCCGAAACTACAAAAATCGGTGATCTTTCTGACGAAACACTTGACGTACTTCGTGAAGAAGTTGGCAAGTACACAGTCGAAGGTGATCTTCGCCGTGAAGTGACTTTAAACATCAAGCGTCTTATGGACCTTGGTTGTTTCCGTGGCTTACGTCATCGTCGTTCGTTACCACTACGTGGTCAACGTACTAAGACTAACGCGCGTACTCGTAAGGGTCCTCGCAAGCCTATCAAGAAATAAGGTGGGGTAAGTTATGGCTAAAGCACCAATTCGTCGTAAAAAGGTCAAAAAACAAGTTGTTGATGGTATGGCACATGTTCATGCTTCATTCAACAATACAATCGTAACCATTACTGACCGTCAAGGTAATGCTCTTTCTTGGGCGACTGCAGGTGGTTCTGGTTTCCGTGGTTCACGTAAGTCTACTCCGTTCGCTGCACAGGTTGCTGCTGAGCGCGCAGGTACTGCTGCACAAGAGTACGGTCTTAAGAACCTAGAAGTGTTCATTAAAGGTCCAGGTCCAGGCCGTGAGTCTGCTGTACGTGCATTGAATGCTGCGGGTTACCGTATCACAAACATCACTGACGTGACGCCAATCCCTCATAATGGTTGTCGTCCACCGAAGAAACGTCGCGTTTAACAATAGGTTAGGAGAAAGAACATGGCAAGATATTTGGGCCCTAAGCTCAAGCTGAGTCGTCGTGAAGGTACTGACCTGTTCCTTAAGAGCGGCGTGAGAGCTATCGACTCAAAGTGTAAGCTTGAGACTGCACCTGGTCAGCACGGCGCTCGTAAAGGTCGTCTATCTGATTACGGTTTACAATTACGTGAAAAGCAAAAAGTACGTCGTATCTACGGTATACTTGAGAAGCAATTCCGTAACTATTACAAAGAAGCTGCTCGCCTTAAAGGTAATACAGGTGAAAACCTACTACAGCTTCTAGAGCAACGTTTAGACAATGTTGTATATCGCATGGGTTTTGCGAGCACACGTGCAGAAGCACGTCAGCTAGTTAGCCACAAAGCGGTTATGGTTAATGGTCGTGTTGTTAATATCCCTTCTTTCGTAGTTACTCCTGAAGATGTAGTAGTAATTCGCGAGAAGTCTAAAAAGCAAGCGCGTATCATCGCTGCTCTAGAGTTGGCTGAGCAACGTGAAAAGCCAACTTGGATTGAAGTTGACGGTAAGAAAATGGAAGGTAGCTTCAAGCGCCTACCAGAGCGTTCTGATCTGTCTGCGGACATTAACGAACAACTAATCGTCGAACTTTACTCGAAGTAAAGTTAAGAGTTAAGAGAGGATAAAATGCAGGGTTCTGTAACCGAATTCCTAAAGCCAAGGTTAGTCGATATCGACGCTATCAACCCAACGCGTTCTAAAGTTGTTTTAGAACCATTAGAGCGTGGTTTTGGCCACACTTTGGGTAACGCTTTACGCCGTATACTGTTGTCATCTATGCCAGGATGTGCAGTAACTGAAGTTGAAATCGACGGTGTATTGCACGAGTACAGCGCGAAAGAAGGCGTTCAAGAAGACATCATTGAAATTTTGTTGAACCTTAAAGGTTTAGCGGTATCTCTAGAAGGTAAAGATGAAGTTTTTCTGACCCTGACTAAGTCTGGTGTAGGCCCTGTGACTGCGGCAGATATCCAGCACGATGGAGATGTAACAATCGCCAATCCGGATCACATCATTTGTCACTTAACTGCTGACAATAGTGAAATCAGCATGAGAATTCGTGTTGAGCGTGGTCGTGGTTATGTGCCTGCGTCTAGCCGTTTATCCTCTGATGACGATGAGCGTCCAATTGGTCGTTTGCTGCTTGATGCATCATTCAGTCCAGTTGAGCGTATTGCGTACTCGGTTGAGTCAGCCCGTGTTGAACAACGTACAGACTTAGACAAGTTAATCATTGATATGGAAACAAACGGCACTTTAGATCCTGAAGAAGCGATCCGCCGCGCGTCTACTATCTTAGCTGAGCAGTTAGAAGCATTCGTAGATTTACGAGATGTGTCTGAGCCAGAAGAGAAAGAAGAGAAGCCAGAATTCGATCCTATTCTGCTTCGTCCAGTTGATGATCTTGAGCTAACAGTACGTTCAGCAAACTGTCTGAAAGCCGAGCAAATTCAATATATCGGTGACTTAGTACAGCGTACTGAAGTTGAGCTTCTGAAAACACCAAACCTTGGTAAGAAGTCTCTAACTGAAATCAAAGATGTACTGGCTTCACGTGGTCTTTCACTAGGTATGCGCCTAGAGAACTGGCCGCCGGCAAGCTTAGCTGAATAAGCTAAGTTACTATATTTTAGTTAGAAGGATAGGGTCATGCGCCATCGTAAGAGTGGTCGTCAATTAAACCGTAACAGCAGCCATCGCAAAGCGATGTTCAGCAACATGGCTGGTTCTTTGGTGAAGCACGAAATCATCAAAACAACTTTGCCTAAAGCGAAAGAGTTGCGCCGTGTAATTGAACCTTTAATCACACTGGCTAAGACTGACAGTGTAGCAAACCGTCGTTTAGCGTTTGCTCGCACGCGTGATAAAGAAGTAGTTGGTAAATTATTCAGCGAAATCGGTCCTCGTTTTGAGGGTCGTCCAGGTGGTTACACTCGTATTCTTAAGTGTGGCTTCCGTGCTGGTGATAATGCACCAATGGCTTACGTTGAGCTTCTAGACCGCCCTGTTGCGGAAGAAACTCAAGAAGACGCACAGTCTGCAGAGTAAGTCTTTATAAGACATTGAAAAAGCCGAGCTATTGCTCGGCTTTTTTCGTTATGAAACTTATTTTTTAGAAATTCCAATGGAACAGTAGAGCAGAGTGATTACCATCGACTTTGTTGTGATTTGCGATATCATTAGAAATATTAATAGAGCCAATTTTTGATACCGTGTACTCAACGGAACTATATCTGAGTTCTAAGCTAGCGCTTATGTCTTCGAAGGTATACATACCTGAAAGTATAAATTTACCAGCGTTATCGAGTTTTACATCGTCAGAAAAGTCACTTTCGAGTTCTACTGAAGTATCCACACCATAACCTGCACCGAGTTTTACGTGGTTGTTTAATTTGTAATATAAAATCACTGTCGAAAGATAGACGGTTGAAAGAAATATCACCATTATCAGCGTTTGCGGAATCG
>NZ_MNAN01000032.1:315787-424117 GCF_001854475.1 Pseudoalteromonas byunsanensis | reverse complement strand
TTGCAACAGTAAATGATACGACTGAAGTATATGCAAATGCTTCTTGGTCAAAATTCGAAATGATCACTCGTATCGCGCCATACCCAACAGGTATTCCACTAAGTGCAGATTCAGAGCTAGCTAAAAAATACATAATTCCTCACACACCTCAGGCTGTTTTAGATGATATGGTTGGTATCAGCGCTCGCTGGCGTGTACTTCCTGGCGGTAACCGTACAGACGAGTGGAACACAACAACTAGCCAAATCACAGCGGGTATCCGTGGTGAAATCTCTGAATGGTCTTATGACCTAGCGGTAACTCGTGGTGATTCAGAGCGTGAGCAAAACCGTTTAACTGGTTATCCTAAGCAAGACGAGTTCCTAGCACTACTTAACTCTGGTGCTATCGACATCTTCGCTGCGCCTGAAGACCTAACTGCTGAAGAGAACTCTGCTGTTGCAGCTTCAATGTTCAACGGTCTATGGGAAGAAACTGAAACTACAATGACAGCAATTGAAGGTAAGCTGTCAGGTGCTATTGCAGATTTAGACGCAGGTAGTGTATACCTAGGTGTTGGTTTCGATTACCGTGCATCTGAGTACGCACGTTCAAACGGCGAAGGCAATAACAACAAGGTTGTATTGTACGAGTCAGTATCTCCTGAGTATGACCTAGATCGTGACAACTACGGTGCATTTGCTGAAGTTATCGTTCCAGTTATGGAAAACCTAGAGTTAACAGGTTCAATCCGTTACGACAGCATCGGTGAAATCACTGATTCACTTCGTGAAGGCAACAAAACTGTAAACGACAGCGAAAACGATACAACGTACAAGTTAAGCTTATCTTACCGTCCTACAGACGAGCTATTACTACGTGCTTCAATGGGTACTGGCTTTAAGATGGCAACGATGCGTCAAATCGCTGAGCCACGTGTAGAGTTTGGTGTAACAGCTTCACCATATGACTGTCCACTAGCATCAGGTCACCCACTTAAGTCAGCGTGTCACTCAGACAAGCTTCAGTATGACGTATACCGTGAAGGTAACGCTAACTTGAAGCCAGAAACATCTGAGCAGTACACATTCGGTTTCGTATGGGCTGGTGATACAGGTACAAGTGTGTCAGTAGATTACTGGAACATTGAAATGGAGAACGAGGTTCAACGTTTAACTCAGAACCAAATCTTCTTCAACCCAGCGACATATAACCACCTATTCACGACGAAGTATGATGAAAGTTTGAAAAAAGACGTTCTGGCTATCGTTCAGGCAGCTGATAACGTTGGTCAGTCAACGACTACAGGTATCGACTGGAGCATCAACTTAACAAACGAATTGTCATTCGGTACGTTAAAGACTGGTATCATGGGTACTTACCTGATTGAGTCTGAAAGCCTACGTGTTGGTACAACTGATGTTTGGGATTCAAGCTTAGGTAAAGTTGGTACTGATGAAGCGGTTGCATTCCGTAACATCGTAAACATCAACAACTCATTCACTCATGGTAACTTCACGCATGACTTGAATATCAAGGCGCGCAGTGGTTACACAGATGCAGCGGCAGATGTAAACTTCACTGTATTTAGAGCTGATTTGAGCGAAGAAGTTGATGGTAGCCTAATCCAGAAGCATATCCCGGTATACTTCACTGTTGACTACCGCTTGTCATACGCTTACGGCGACAATGCAAACGTAACATTTGGTATTAAGAACTTACTAGACAAAGAGCCACCGTTCACGCTAAACGCGGCAGCGGGTCACCAGGTAGGTTACGATCCACGTTACGCAGACCCGTACGGTCGTACTTTCTACATCCAAGCTGATTACACTTTCTAAGTTAGTTTGATGTAATAGAATTTAAACCCCACTTTAAGTGGGGTTTTTTTGCTCTCGAGAACATCTCATCTGCCATCATTCGATTAATACTGATTAAACTTTGTTTTTTTGGCTATGTCGGCGCTGGAAAATTGCAATCTCTCAACATTATGAAGCGTTGTTTTAAGCTGAGAGAAAATTGAAGGTGTTGCAAAAAGAGAAACAAGTAGAATAAGTTGATATAGCATTGGTGGGAGGGGAGTCTGTAAGAGTATATCGGTTGGTTATATTGATAAAGTTTTGGCCTCAGCAATGGGCAATTTGAGCGCCACATCTTAGACACCAAAACTTAAAAGTTTTATATAACTTGGTTCTTAATTAGAATCTATAACTTATCCCTAACGCCAGTGAACTGGTATCTAAATCACCCATATCCATATACTGCCACCCCACGTTCAATGCTATGCCATTGTCCCAATCATATTGCCAACCAGCTTCGGCAAATAAGCCTACACCATCGTCTTGTTTGAGTTTTTTACTATTTTGTGCGATTTCATAGTCGTACAGTTGTGCACCTAACTTACCGTAAAAGTAGCTATTGTCGGTCACTTTATATTGACCTTTGGCAGCGACGACAAAGTTGCTGTAGTCCAACTTATTGGCATCAAGTTCAAACAGTAGATTGTCATTTCGGTTGCAAACATACTTATCAGTAGTGATGTCTTTACAATCCCAGTCATCAGCCTCGCTACCACCATTGATACCCAACTCTAAAGCCCATGTGGAATCAAACTGGTAGTTATAGTATAGATAAACCGAACCGACACCATCACCATCTTGACTTGAATTTCTATATTCAGCATCTCCGCCTTGCAATTGTGCACCGATGCGATGGGTTTCATTGTTCTGTTCTGCCTGACTTGTAAAACTTGCTATAGCCAGTAACGTAAGAGGGATAATTGAGCGCGTATTCATAGTGTACACTTCCTGTTTATTTAACTTGCGAGCAGTCTATCTAGAAGCGATGTGAGAGTCTGTTGTGGGTTTGTTAGGGGGTGTGGGAGTATGTCAGAAAATGTAAGGAGCTGTATTAACTGGGGGATTTTTGGCCTAGAGCCCCTGTTTTGGTGTGCAGAAATATTCTAATCCCGTATAAGGTTAAACCACCAGCTATAACAGCACAAAGGATATGGTGCGTTATCAAGTGAGCGATGGCGGTTATTTTAAATGCGCGAGCAAATTGCTTTTTTTGGTATGTAGGCACACCATGAGCGACCAGTCTGATGAACAACAGCGCTGTGAGCGAAACAAACAGGCTGATAGCACTGAACCCCAATAGCGATGTTTTAACAGTGATAGCGAGTAAAAGATACGCGAATATTTGCATGAATAAGTTACCTTATGGATTCAATATCAGTTCTAAAGAATGAAGTTTTTTTGTTTAGCAGTTCATTTCGAGCAGTGCAGAAAATAAAAGTTAATTAGTGGGCTTTTTCAATTGACTTATATCTCGAATTTGGTACAAATGTAATTCAATAAACTTTTGAATTCTTATACTCTTATGACTCAATTAACGCAACTGACAAACCTGACAACATGGCAACGAAATAACGTTGTGATGTGCTCGTTTGTGCGCTGCGGTTAATTGCTTTTTCTAACCGCGATGATAAAAGCGGTTAGCCTCAAAGTTTTTCTCCCTTTTATCGTCCAAACTGGCAAGGATACGTACTATGCCCGTTCAGGCATCCTATTTGTTTGTGATCTTAGTGTGGTCCACGACACCCTTGGGAATCGTTTGGAGCAGTGAAACAATTCCGCCGACGTTTAGTGTTTTAATGCGTATGTCGATAGCACTGGTTCTCGCGGGACTGGTTATTGCCGTCGCGAATATTCGTGTGCCGTGGCATCGCCGTGCTTGTAAGCTCTATATGTACTCTGCTTTAGGAATTCTAGGCGGAATGTTATTGAGTTATCTGGCCGCACAAACCGTACCATCAGGTGTGATCTCTTTGATATTTGGTATAGCCCCCATACTTTCTGGGTTACTTGCTCAAAAGCTGCTTGGTGAGGCTAGGTTTACACCCGTTAAAGTGTTTGCATTAGTACTCGCCTTGTGTGGTTTGTACTTGATTTGTGCCACGCAAATTCAGCAGTTAGACTTGGCACCAATTGGCCTATGTTATGTTTTCTTGGCCGTGTGCTGCTTTAGTCTTAGTGGGGTTCTTATCAAACGCGTGAAAGTGGCAATTCACCCCATGGCGACAACTTTTGGGGCATTATTATTTGTAACTCCAATGTTTGCACTCGCATGGTGGTTGGTGGATGGCACTATGGCGCTGGAACAATGGCAGATGAAATCGGTTTGGTCCACGGTCTATTTAGGCGTTATTGGTTCATTACTGGGGTTTTTAGCGTACTTTCATGTTTTACAAAAACTACCTGCCAGCACGGTTGCGTTGACCACGTTGATCACGCCAGGGTTTGCTATTGCATTGGGTGCATGGCTCAATAATGAAGCGATTACAGGCAGTTTGCTACTTGGAGCGGCAATTATAATTTTGAGTTTAGCGTTGTTTCAATTTGGTGAGCAACTTAAATGGTTTGTGCCAGAACACAATCAAGTGAAAAGCGATAGGTAGATGAAACTAATAAACACCTTATATATTACTGGGGCGGGTGTCAGTGCTCAAAGTGGCATTCCCACATTTAGGGGAGAAGATGGGTTTTGGACCATAGGTAGCCGTAACTATACCCCACAGCAAATGGCGACCCGAGCTATGTATGAACATAACCCCGGGGAGTTTTTGAGTTGGTACTACAAACGTTTTGTAACCTATCGCGAACATGGCCCTAATAAGGTTCATACATGGCTGGCTGACAAGAAACTGATAACACAAAATATCGATGGCTTGGACGGAAAAGCCGGAAATAAAGATTACATCTCAATACACGGGCGCATTGATAAAGTGACATTGTTTCATGACCAAGGTGATAAGGTAGCAATAGGATCTGCACCTTGGCATGAAGTCGATGAAAATAACCTTAAAGCAAGTTTACTGGACATTTTTAAGATTGGTCAATTTGGGCCTGAGCTTAACAAGTCACTGAAACCCTATGTATTGCTCTTTGATGAGTATTACACTGATTTATATGACATCGGTCGCGCGCAAGAGATGATGATGGCTGCAGATAAAATGGTTTTTATAGGGACGTCTTTTAGTGTCAATATTACTCAGATTGCACTTGAAATAGCCCGCCATAATCACATAGAAGTTGAAGTAGTTGACCCTGACCCGACACATATTATGTACGATAAGGTCACCTATTTTGCGATGCCAGCATCACGGTATATTGAACGATAAATATTTTCGCATGGCTAGTTGAGTAGGGTGAGTACTTCTTCATTGGCGCATTCAAACGCCGCTCCAAGTAGCAAAATACGGTGGTTATTACCGTTTAATTTTGAGAAATCGGCGCTTTTTTTCAAGTGTTTACAGATCAACATTAAGGTACTTGCCTGACTGGCTTGTTGCTTAACTTGTGCTTCAAGCAAAGCCAGTGCCGCGGTCAGTTCATGTGCTGGCAAAGTATCAAAGCAAGGGTTAAAGGCAAGGTAACACTCCATTGGCATAAGTTGCTGGTTGTTTTTGCTCGCCAGAGCTTTAGCTAGGGACTCGTTACGTTCAAATAGCATGAGTGAGCGAATATAGTTAAAAGGCGGCGGTGCGGGGTGTAAGCGCCCTAAAAGTGCATGCAATACGGTATTGCCTTGCTCATTTTGTTGGTCAAAACCTTCACAGGCACTTAGTGCGGGTGTAAAAAACGTTAGTTTATCAATGTCGTTGATACCAGCGATCAGCGGTTCAGGTATAGGTTTTTTCTCAAATAGCGTGCTGACCAAGTCTTGAAAAAACAGATAAAGCGCTTGGTCGCTTTGGGCCTGTTGATACAAATATTTGAGTTGGGCGATATTATCATTGCTATTGCTTTGCTGATAAAACTCAATGAGTGCTTGTGCATCTTGATGTTTTATTAGTTCTACCAACTTAATAACTGATTCTTGTTGACCCATCTTGTTGCCATCATCGCTATGATTAGTTAGTTTCAGTGTAGAATAAAACGCTTTAAAAAGGGAGACTTATGGTTTCAAAAGCGGTTTATGTTCTGATCGAGTTATAACAAGTGTTACGGAGTAATCTGAATTGGATCTTAAACAGGCATGAAAGTCTTTCTATCTGGCAGCTTTTAGCATCTTCAGAACGTTTGATTTTTTGTAATGAAACTACCAGCTTTTCTCATTTTTTCACTACACTTAAAACTTGGATCGCCGAAAGAGTAATCTTATGTTTGATGATGATTCAATCTTATTTAGTTCCGACGAAGAACCTGAAGAAGTCGTAGCCAAACCACCATGGAAAGTGTTGTTAGTAGATGATGAGGAAGATATTCACCAAATATCTAAACTTGTTTTGGCACAAATGCAGTTTGATAGTCGAGGCATTACCTTCTTACATGCATACAGCGGTGAGCAAGCCAAAGAGGTACTGAGTGAGCACAATGATATTGCCCTGATCTTACTTGATGTTGTAATGGAAACTGCTGAAGCTGGCTTAGATTTTGCCAAGTACGTACGTGAGCGAGCCCAAAATGCTAAGGTAAGAATCATTTTACGCACTGGCCAGCCAGGTATGGCACCAGAGTCTGAAATTACTAGAGATTACGACATAAATGATTATAAAACTAAAACAGAGCTAACCAGTAGCAAGCTTAAGGCTGCGGTGATAGTTGCCCTTCGGACCTATCAGCATTTAGAGAAAACTGAATATGTGCAATCGGGGCTGAACAAAATAATTCAATGTACTAACTCGCTGCTTGGAGATTCTGAACTTGTTGAGTTTGAAATCAAAGCATTCCAGTCTATCGTTGAAACACTGCCTTTAAGCCAGCAGTTCGAACCTAGTCCCGTCACCGCATTTATTGCACAATTAAATGTTCAAACAAGTGAACTAGATGTGATTTTGCCACAAGGGGAGACGCTGGAGATCCCCAAAGAGCTACTAGATACATTTATTAGCAACTTTGACACACAGTCATACCACAGTGCTGTTATGGAGAATTTTGCGATTTTATATGTGGGAGAAAGGCTGGGAGACTGTCCTGTTTTTGTTATCGCTCAGTATCTCAATGCTATTGATGAGCAAGAAGAGTTACTACTGCTAAATCTAGGTCAAAATATAGAGATTGCTTGGCGCAACGCCAAATTGCAAATGAGATTGAGCGACAGCAATGTAGATTTAGAAAACCAAGTAGCTGAACGCACGACTGAGCTAACCAAAGCGAGAGAGCGCGCAGAGCAAGCAAATTTGGCAAAATCTATGTTTTTATCCAACATGAGTCACGAAATACGCACGCCACTGAATGCTATTTTAGGGTTTGCTCAACTTATGGAAAGAGCCAAAGACCTCTCTCAAAGTCACAAACAGACCATGAATAAAATTATCAGAGCAGGGCACCACCTTCTTGATATTATTAATGATGTACTGGATATTTCAAAGATAGAGGCCGGCTCCGTTCAGCTTAACCTCAGTGATTTTGAATTGAGCAGTTTACTTGAAGATCTTAGTAGCATGTTCAAGCTCAAATGTGAACAAAAGCAGTTGTCATGGTGTTTAGAGAATAATGTACATGGAAAAATAGCCGTACATGGTGATCAGGGTAAGCTGCGCCAAATACTGATTAACTTATTGGGTAATGCTGTTAAATTTACAGATAGCGGTGAAGTGAAGTTAGTACACTCGCAAAGTGATGAAGATACCTATCATTTCGAAGTATACGACACAGGACCCGGTATATCACAGCGGGAGCTTAATAGCTTATTCACCAGCTTTACACAGGGCAGTGCGGGTGTAGAGAAGGGTGGAACTGGACTTGGGCTCTGTATTTCGAGCAAGCAGGTAGAGCTGATGGGGGGAAAACTCAACGTATCGTCTGAACAAGGAAAAGGAAGTTGCTTTTCTTTTAGTATCAAATTGCTGCCAGCTAAGATGGATATTAACCAAACGAAGGCATTAGAACTCACTCAATTGTCATTACGGGCAGGCAAAAAGTTGCGAGCTTTGTGTGTGGATGATGTTGCTTATAATCGAGAAATCTTAGGTCAAACGTTACAATCCTGTGGTATAGAAGTTGAATATGCTGAAGATGGGAGTCAGGCAATTGATAAGGTTAAACAACAGCAATTTGACATAGTTTATCTCGATTTGCTCATGCCAGTAATGCGAGGTGATGAAGCTGTGCAGATCATTCGAAATGATCTCAAGTTAAGTGAATTAAAGTGTGTTGCAATTTCTGCGTTTAGCTTACATCACGAAGTGCAACATTATTTGAGTATTGGCTTCGACGAATTTATCGGCAAACCTTATACCATCGAGCAAATTTTTGATTCACTCGCACGCTTCTTTCCTGAACATTTTGAATCATGTGAACTCGACAGCGAGCAAGCATCGGTTAGTGATCAGACAGAGAATATAGAGTTATCCGCTTTTACCTTACCAAAAGTACAGCTTGAGCAATTACGGCAATGCGCACAAATCAATGGAACCTCTAAAATCAAGCAAATTTTGCAGGAAATAGAGCAGCAACAACCAAATAACAAGCAACTTACTCAATATTTAGCTAACTTTATAAGTAAGTTTGATATGGCAGGGTTTATTACCGCGCTGGACGAGGTGCAACATGAATGATGATATGGTGTCACTCAGCAATTGCAAAATATTGATAGTTGATGATAAGGCTGAAAATTTAGAGTTGCTCACAAGCTTTCTAGAGGCTGAGGGGTATGAAGTTGCCTTTGCCACCTCTGGTAAAGAGGCTATTAACATCGCAACTATCTTTTTACCCCACCTTATATTGCTGGACGTTATGATGCCTGGGATAGATGGGTTTGAAACGTGTCGGCGGCTAAAATCTCTGGACAGGGTTAAAGATGTGCCTGTGATCTTTGTCACAGGTAAAGCTGAGCTTAGCGATATTGTTGAAGCATTTAGTGTGGGTGCTGTTGATTATGTTACCAAGCCTATTCGTCAGGAAGAATTATTGGCAAGAGTGTCAACTCATTTGCAGTTGCAAGCGTTAATAAACTTACGTGATGAGCTGATCTCCACGCTACGTGATAAAACGCTTGAGCTCGAGAAATTATCGAAACTCAAAGAACAGCAACTAGAAGCGTCTCAGCAATTTAGTCATCTTGGTGAGCTGGTAGGGGAACTAACCCATGAGCTTGGTACTCCGCTTAGTGTGATCAGTACTGCTATTACACATTTAGATGACAAGCAGAAGGAGCTGAATCAACAAGTTCAGCAGCAAACTTTGGCAAAAAGTGATCTCCAAGCATTTATCGATAATGCAGCGCAGAGTTATGACATCGTTCTTTCAAATTTAAATAATGCGATGCATCTCATAAATAGTTTCAAGCATATTGTGGTGGGGGAATTTAGTAATGCTATTACAGAGTTTAATTTGTTAGATTATTTGCATGATATTCAACGTGTTCTCCACCCTAAACTTAAGCGCTCTCCACATAAGGTGCAAATTCATTGTCCGGATGGCTTGCAGATCACATCTGACGCCGGTGTATTGTCACAAATATTGATCAACCTGATCAATAATGCGCTCATACATGCATTTGAGCAAAACACATCTGGCCATATAGTCATTGACGTCAGTCATCAAAACGGACAAGTCACATTAGGTGTTAAAGATGATGGACGTGGTATGGATAGTGAAACTCTTAATAAGGTATTTGAGAAGTATTACTCAACTCGTATTGGTCAAGGTGGCAGTGGACTTGGCTTGTATATAGTAAAAAATCTGGTGGAAAAGGGCTTACAAGGCCATATAGAGGTAAGTAGTCAAGTGGGTAAAGGTACGCATTTTTGTCTAACCTTGCCTCAACACATAAATGTTAGCGCCAAAAACTAGTGTAAAGGCGTGTGACTGAGTGCTGTATTTGGGTTATACACAGTGCTGTTTTGATATTTATGAAGTGGGATAGATTACACATCATGTTATTTGGCGTTATGGCTGGCCCACAAATTATCAGTGTCGTTACGAGACATGCAAACTCAGCTAGCCAATAGCTGAGTCACGTACACCCCACAGCACCCCGTATCTAAAGAATCTCATCGTGTGGATAAAAATAACTCACTAGTCAGTGATGGGTTTTAGCTTTATAAATCGCGCAGTGCTCAAATGCACGCTGCTGTGATGTATCAAAGAAAAGTAATTGATATATCACGATTAATGACTCTAATGATTAGGAATTATCATGTTAAAAACTTTGATTGTGGTTGAATCTGAACAAACCGCAGCTGAGTTTGGTTTAGCCAATGTGCTAAGTTTTGAACAATATCTGCAAGATTACCCAAAGCGTGATGAACCGAAAACACGCATTATCAACCTCTGTGATACGGGTCAGTATTTAAGTAAAGGCTATTATTGTTCGCTGTTGGCGGAAGCTCGTAAACACGTTGTATTGCCTACAGTTAAAACCATTAATGCACTGCGTACCGAGCACCTTGAATTTGCTTTAACCAATATTCAACGCAAAGCGCTTGAGCAAAAGCCACAATGGGTGTTTTTTGGTCAAACCGACGAGGCGGCATTGGAGGCCGTTGCATCGACTTTGTACAAGCGTTTTGCCGCGCCATTATTGTGTATACGTTTATTGAGCGAAAACCGCCTAATCGTAGAGCAAGGTTCAATCACACAGTTGGATGAAGTACAAAAGTCACATCTGTTTAGTGCAATGACTAAGCTAAGTGAATCCGTTTGGAGATTGGGCAATAAGCAGCATCTTGCACGTTGGGAAATGGCAATTTTGGTTGACCCACAAGAACCTTCGCCGCCAAGCGATGAAGATGCCATCGCTAAATTTGTTAAAGCTGCACGTAAAAATGGTATCCATGCACAGGTTAAAACTATCCAAACGCTGGACGACATCAACCAGTATGATGCGCTGTTTATTCGCCAAACGACAGCAATTGACCATGTGACTTACCGTTTAGCGACCAAAGCGGAAGGTGCTGGAGTGGTTGTGATGGATGATGCAACTTCTATTCTGCGCTGCTGCAACAAAGTGTATTTACATGATGCTTTTAGTTACAACAAAGTGCCGACTTTAAAAACTCAAGTCGTGAGTGATGCTTGTGGACATACACTTGAGCAATTAGAGCTGCTATTTAGCTACCCTATGGTGCTCAAAATGCCTGAAGGCTCGTTTTCTCGTGGAGTGTACAAGGTAAAAGATCGCCAACAGCTCATTGAGCGACTAGAGGAGCTATTGGCGGAGAGCGCATTGGTACTTGTACAAGAGTATTTATATACCGATTTTGACTGGCGTATAGGGGTACTTAATGGGCGTGCAATTTATGCCTGTCGTTATCATATGGCGAGAAATCATTGGCAAATATATAACCATGATTCGAAGCGCTTTAGCTCCGGTGGATTTGAGACTCTGCCCACTTTCGAGGTTCCAAGGGCGGTACTTTCTGCTGCGTTAAAGGCCTGTAAAGTGATAGGAAATGGTTTGTATGGTGTTGATATTAAAGAGGTGAATGGTAAGGCGTATGTGATTGAGGTTAACGACAACCCGAGTATAGATCATAAGGTAGAAGATGCTTATTTAGGCAATGAGTTGTACATGCTAATTATGGCTGAGTTTGTCAGACGTTTAGAGGCAAGAGGAAAATATGAATAGCAACGCGGTTACCTTGCGTTTTGCCAATTCAGAAGATTTAGCGCAGCTGACTACAATTGAACAAAGCTGTTTTAGTAGCGACAGGCTCAGTGTTCGTAGCTTAAAGCACTGGCTAAGCGCTAAACATGGCCTATTTTTGGTTGCAAGTAGTGATGGTGTGGTTGTTGCGTACGGACTCGTGTGGTGCTTAAAAGGCACCCGGTTGGCCCGTTTGTATTCATTGGCGGTTTTGCCTGCTTATCGCGGACGAGGGATAGCGCAGCTGTTGCTCAATGAGCTTGAGTTGTTAACTCAGCGCCGTGGACGGGCTTATTTGCGCTTAGAAGTGTCAACATTAAATCAGGCGGCGATCTCTCTTTATAAAAGTATTGGTTATCAGGTGTTTGGTGCTTACAGTGACTACTATGGTGATGGCAGCGAGGCGTTACGTATGCAAAAACGTGTCGCTAGGTTTGGTGGCAAGGGTACGCAGCTACAGGTATCTTGGTATAGGCAAACCACGGACTTTACCTGTGGACCTGCCGCTTTGCTAATGGCCATGAACAGTCTGGACGATACAAAGTCGTTAACACAAATTCAAGAGCTGGCTATTTGGCGCGAAGCAACAACAATTTTTATGACCAGCGGGCACGGCGGTTGTCATCCGATTGGTTTGGCATTATCTGCGATTAGTCGAGGCTTTAGTGCACAAGTGTTTTTGACTCAGTTAACACCGCTGTTTTTAGAAGGGGTGAGAAGCGAGGATAAAAAACAAGTTATGCGTACAGTACATGAAGAATTTGTGACTCAGGCAAATACTCAAGGCTGTTTGCTTCATGACAAACCTTTGGAGCTAGAGCAGTTACATAAGCTGTTGAAAAGTAATCACAGAGTGCTGATGCTAATAAGTACTTATCGTTTAGATGGGAAAAAGGCACCTCATTGGGTGTGTGTGACTGCAATAGATGACCATTGTGTGTATGTACATGACCCTGAACTGGACCCATCTCAGCAGTCGATTGACTGCCAACACGTTCCAATAGGTCTTGAAGAGTTCAACAAAATGGCGACGTTTGGTAAAAACCGCTTACGGGCGTCTATCGCGATTTCGCTTTAACTGTGTGGCTGGTAGTGAAAAGTACCAGCCTATTGCATAGCCGCACCCACATAAAAACCAAAGTAAACTTGCCAGCATTGAAAATTCCGTGACTTGTTGCCAATACATGATACTCAATGGGATAGCGACTAATCCTCTTAACGTACATATTACGGCTAAGGAAATCAAAGCCAGACTTTGTAGTGGCAATACGCGAATGATGTTGGCACCAGCAAGTGCGTACATGGCACACATTAAAAATATCAAAGACAAAATAACGGTCGTCACGGGAGCAAGCCAAGTTCCTTGTATTGCCGAGTTAATAATGGCGGTAGGAGCGAGTTGTGCTCGATAACATTGCGCACCAAAATAAATACAACTGAGATGAGCAATGGCCGTGAGGATTGCTATCATTGCACAAAATAGCAGACTGTACTTAACTAACTTAGGCAAACCATAGATCCTTTTTGGTTGTAACTTGTACATGTATAGTACGTATAGTACGCATAGTACGGATATCAAAGAATAATCACAATGACTGAATATT
The DNA here is from genome assembly GCF_001854475.1 of Pseudoalteromonas byunsanensis. Lineage (GTDB taxonomy): Bacteria > Pseudomonadota > Gammaproteobacteria > Enterobacterales > Alteromonadaceae > Pseudoalteromonas > Pseudoalteromonas byunsanensis. The sequence goes on along the minus strand of NZ_MNAN01000032.1, from coordinate 410,939 downwards.
TACGCCCAACTATTATCATAACAGGTGCTTCAAAAGGGGTCGGTGCTGCTTGTGCTCTTGCTTACGCTAAAGCTTATCCGAACGGATTGAACTTGGTGCTGGTGGCAAGAAACTTAGCCCCTCTTGAGCAAATAAAAGCTCAATTGGCCAGTTTTACAAATTGCCAAACCTTAATCATTCAGGCTGATGTTGCTCTATTAAGTGACTGTGAACGGATTATTGCGCAAGCAGTTGAGCGGTTTAATGCTATTAACGTGTTGGTCAATAACGCTGGCGTGCATCATCGCGGCGAGTTCAGTAAATTACATGCCCAACATGTGGCTGCAATGGTGGATGTTAACTTACGAGCGCCTTTAGTGTTAACGTCGCTGGCGCTTAAACATATGCCACAGAATGCATCAAATGCTGTGGTAATGGTGGGCTCTTTGGCTGGACTAACACCGCTACAGGGCGCGGCTACATACAGTGGCACCAAAGCAGGGTTGCGGGCGTTTACTTATGCCTTGCATGATGAACTTGCAAACAAGAATGTAAATATTGCTGTTGTGTCTCCAGGGCCTATCGATACTGGCTTTATTATGGATGAAATAGATCAAGTTGAGGATATTGTTTACTCACAGCCTATGAGTAGTGCCGATCAAGTTGCCGATGCCGTAGTACAATTGAGCCACTCGAGCAAAACCGAGACTGCGATGCCAAAAGCCAGTGGTAAACTGGCTACCTTGAGTTATTTGTTTCCTCGTTTTCGTCGCAGTGTCAGAGGATTGCTTTATCGTATTGGTGCAAAAAATAAAGCTAAGTACCGCCAAGCTCACCGAAAGTAGGCCGCCTGTGAACTCATAGCTTTCTCATCAACTCCATAAGCCAGTTTTTGAACTCTAATATTCTAGCCTTACGGGGGGAGTCTGGGTTGTATAGGAAGCTGTAACGCACGCTGGGTTCGCAACTGATATTGAAAGGTTGTACCAACAAGCCTTGCTCGAGATAGTGTTTGGCTTGTCTTGGCGAACCTAAGCACACCCCGTGTCCTGTTATGACCGCACCTAGCGCAAAATCCATGTTACTTACTTCCAGCCACTGACTATTGTTACTACAACGAGAGATACCTGCTTTATCAAACCAGTTTTGCCAATAGTCACTGTAGGCATAATACACTAACTTACAATGCGCCATATTGGCGATGTCGTTTAATTGGGCTTGTTCGGCAAAAGCTGGAGAGCAAAGTGGGACCAATTGATCTTCCAAGATAACCTCTTGCTCTAAATCAGCAAAGAGAGAATGGCCGTAGCGAATTGCCACATCTACCTCTGTGTGGCGAATATCTTCAACTGCGGGGGAGACAAGTACACGAACGGCAATCTCGGGATAGGCCTCAGCAAAGCGCCACATGTTTGGGATCAAGATCATCGAGGCAAATGATTGAGTGGTAGTGACAGTTAGTATCCCCTCCAATGGCTCGCAGCTGACTTGTCTCACGCTGGCGGCTATATCTGCAAAGCTCCTTGATAATGACAGCGCAAGCTGTTTGCCTTGAGAGGTCGGCTGCATGGTACGCCCTTGGCGATAAAACAGCTTACAACCAAGGTTTGATTCGAGTAGTCTGATTTGCTGGCTCACAGCAGCCTGTGTCACATACAACTCTTGCGCGGCTAGACTGTAACTTTTATGGCGCGCCGCAGCTTCTAAATAACGCAAAGCAGTAAAATGATTCAATTCTTTATACATAAGCTAATCTTATAGTTGATGTTAAAAATCATCGTTCGAGGGAATGCTCCTTTTTGTCAATAATAATGACATAGTTTAATTATCACAGGAAATAGCATTATGACTCATCAATCAAGTAACGAACCAGAAAATAAAGCATATACACCTAGCAAAGCAGAGCAAGTTAAACATCATCGATTAATGATGTGGTTCACCATAATTGCGCAGAAGCTACAGTTAGGGCAGGCGGTCAAGGTAAAATAACCATTAGGTGATATTTTTTATTCATGCTCTAAGAGATCAGCATTTGTGTGGCTTGATTAAATTAAATTCAGGCTTTCACATTTCGTGCACTTTTACTTGCCAATGTTTTACTGCGAATCAAAATAAGGTTTGGAGTGACACTATGAACAACGCAAAGTTTGTGCAAGCAATAGCGCTGACAGCCGTCTTAAGCGCATTGCAAGTATCGGCATTGGAAGCGAAACCAAAGCCTAAGCATCCACCCAGGCAAGAACAAATTGCAACGCCATTAGATCAAGAACTTTCAGCCTTGATCACGCAACACGATTTAAGTGGACGTGTTGCGGGGGCAAATCTGTTGCCGAAAATTTCTGACCCCATTGCGCAATTGGGGATGCAGTTATTCTTCACTAAAGCGTTAGGGGGAGAAAAGTCAGTGGCATGTGCAAGTTGCCATGACCCACGACTTGGTGGTGCAGACGGACTATCACTGCCTATCGGTACTAATGCGGTTGATAGTGATGTGGTTGGACCTGGCCGACAAGCCATCAATGATGAAATTAATATTCCACGGAACTCGCCGACCATTTTTAACACTGGGTTTGCCTTACACTCGTTATTTTGGGACGGTCGTGTGGAGCGTGTTGTTACGACGGATGAGCAAGGTAACGAAATTAGTTTTATTAGTACGCCAGATTCAGGCTTTAATCAACCGGATGAACAAGCAGGCGACTCTTTGGTTAGCACCTTGGCACGTTTTCCAGTTACTTCAAAAGAAGAGATGCGAGGTGAAGCTTTTGAGACGGCTACGAGCAACGATCAAGTGCGTGAACATCTTGCGCAGCGTATTGGTGATTATGGTGCTGAGCAGGGCAGTTTGCCTACTAACGATTGGTTACAAGCATTTCGTGAGGCGTTTAACTCACAGGGTGATGCACAGTCATTGATCACATTCGATAATATTACTTTTGCGCTTGGGCAGTACCAGTCTTCATTTGTTATGGTGAACACAGATTGGCATCGTTATGTACGAGGGGATTTGAGTGCATTGACTGAACAACAAAAACAAGGAGCTAAATTATTCTTCACGCAAATATCTGATGGAGGAGCCGGTTGCGTAAATTGTCATAGTGGTGATCGATTTACCAACGATGGCTTTTTCAATTTGGCGTTTCCTCAATATGGTGTCGGTACTGATGAGAATCATGCAGATATTGGTCGTGGGGCTATCGATCCAGAGCCTCGTAACCAATTTGCATTTAGAGTACCTAGTTTGATTAATGTTGCCTTGACCGCACCGTATAGCCACGCTGGAGCTTATGAAAGTTTGGAGCAAGTTGTTAGTCATTATTCTGATCCTGAGCAAACCGTGGAGCAATTTTTCCAAAGTGGTGGAGCATGTGGATTAAAGCAGTTTGCCTTGAGCGCGCAGTGTGAGACACTCAATCAACAAGCAAGAGAGAATACCGATGCGGCCTTAAGCTTGCTGCGCGCTTCGCCATTTGTGGCGGCAAATTTAGCGCCACAACAGCAGCAGGACTTAGTCGCATTTTTACATGCGCTAACTGACAAGTGTGCCAAAGACAGGGAGTGTGTAAGACGTTGGATCCCAAATCGTAATACACCAGACCCTGATAATTTACGCTTGCGTGCGCCGCGCAGAACGGGCGGATAACCAAACATTATGAAACTGACCATTCGTGTCAAACTGTTGTTAATTATTTTGATAGCTAATACCGCTTTGGTATTAGCTATTTATGTGGCAAACAAACTAGCATTTGAAAAAAGCTTTTCTAAATATATAGAAAATACCTCCAGAGTACAGTTACAAGATGTGATAGCCAAAGTTTCACAAACCTATGAAACGCAAGGTTCACTTGCGTGGGTTTACAAAGGTTCTGATGATTGGGAAAGCCTTGTACATTTATACTATGAACTAGCACGTGACTCTGGTCGAGGTGGTTTTGAGGGTTATGAAGGTAACCGACCTCCGCCTCCACGGGATGATTCTCGACCTCCTAGACCGCGCCGTTACGATGAGGCTAATACTCGGCCACCTAAACCGCGTCGCGCAGGTGAAGAGTTTAGGAGGCCAGAAGAGCGCCGTCAGCCTCCACCAAGGCCGACAAATCGTCGTTTGCTGCTTAAAGATGCAGATGGCCAGTTGTTGATGGGAAACGCGCAAAATACTAAAAATACATTTTGGTTTCCGATTTACCAAAGTGACCACCTGAGTGAGCCAAAATATGAACAGGTGATAGCTTATTTAGGGATAGAAGGCAGTGGTTTGATCCGTAATGAATTTGACCAGCTGTTTGCAAAACAGCAGCAGCAACAATTTATATTAATCGCTTTGATTGCTTTGTTGGTTACTGTGTTGTTGGCAGTACCGTTTAGTAAATATATGGTTAAACCTATCGTACAGTTAAGGCGCAATGCTAAGGTGTTGACACAAGGTGACTATAGCGCTCAAGTTGACATTAGCAGTAAAGATGAACTTGGTCTTTTGGCACGAGATATGAATCGTTTGGCGGATACCTTGGCACAAAACCAAATTGCCAGACAACAATGGATAGCCGATATATCACATGAGTTACGTACACCAATAGCAGTTATTCGTGCCGAACTTGAAGCAATGATCGACGGCATTATTGACAGTACGCCCGAACAATTAATGTCGTTACATGAAGAGATCCAACGTCTAACTAGGTTGGTGGAAGACTTACATCAATTGTCGTTATCTGACCGTGGTGCGTTAACTTATCATATGGATACGCATAATTTATACGATATCTTATCGCGTACATTTGCGAAAAACCGCCACCAGATAGACACCAAGCATTTAACTTTTTCACTGCAATGCAGTGAAAACTTAGAACTTGATTGTGATGAACAGCGTTTAGGTCAACTGTTTGATAACTTGTTGCAAAATACCTTACGTTATACAGACTCTTCATTACACCAGCCAGGGGTATTGGATGTTAAAGTAAGCCAGCATGATGGTGAAACCAAAATATGCTGGCAAGACAGTGCGCCGGGAGTATCCATTAGCCAAATTGATAAGCTATTTGACAGGTTATACCGTGTCGAAGGAGCTCGTAGTCGTGAAGCTGGTGGCTCGGGGTTGGGGTTGGCGATTTGTCAAAGTATTGTGCTTGCACATAATGGTGAAATCAGTGCAGGGTTGAGTGAACTGGGCGGGCTCGCTATTATGATCACACTAAGACATTAAGTGGACCTTATGTGTGGCAAACAAACATATTTTAATCGTAGAAGATGAGCCAAAACTGGCCGATATTCTAGCCAAGTACTTGGCGCAGGCAGAATTTACTAGTCATTGTGTACTTGATGGCGCTTTGGCAGAAGAAGCATTTAAACAGCAACAACCTGCGTTGATCTTACTCGATTTAATGTTGCCGAATGTGGATGGAATCGAGATTTGTAAACGTATTCGAGCCTACTCCAATGTGCCTATCGTGATGATTACAGCTCGAGTTGAAGAAGTCGACAGACTACTGGGTTTAGAGATTGGCGCAGATGATTATATTTGTAAACCTTACAGTCCTAAAGAAGTGGTAGCCCGAGTTAAAGCGATATTGCGTCGTGTAGCATTGAATCAAAAGGGGCAAATATCGGAATTAGAAAGTAAGTTGAAATTGGATGAAGAAACTCTTTTTGCGTCATTTCTAAGTGCTAAAGTCGCACTAACTCATGTTGAGTTTATGTTGCTCAAAGCGATGTATGGCCACCCAAGCCGTATTTATAGTCGGGATGCATTAATGGATCAAATCTATGACGATAGTCATATTGTGAGTGACAGAACGATAGACAGTCACATCAAAAAAATTCGTAAAAAGTTACACAGTATTGCTCCAGAGCATGAGTTTATTCACTCTATCTATGGTGCAGGTTACAAGTTCGAAGCACATAGTAGCTAGCAATGCTTAGTTAGTAACCTTGCATCGCCATGCCACACGGTGATTTGCGATGCAATTAGGAAGCGCACTTTGCAATGTTATCTAAAACTTCATTGTTGGCATAGCAATTGGCTATGCGTGAACAAAAATTGTCCGATACTGGGTTTTGTTGGCTATTGGCTCGAATTAAAACCACATCTGCGATGGGCAAAGTGGGTAGGCTGCTACAGTGTAGCTCTGTTAAATCACCTTTGCTTAGCGGTGACATGGCACCTATAGCAAATCCATTACGTACCAACCCTCGCTGCGCTATGGCGCTGCCACTACATGCAAAAATTTTAAATGCTCGGTTGAGCTTATGCAGCCCTTCAATCGCCCCTTGATGAAAGCGGCAATCACGTTGGAAAATTGCAATGGGTAATGGGTGTTTGTTTTGCGCATTGTGCTTTGGGTTGTATACCCATACGCCTTGCGTTGACTCAAGCAAGTACCCTTCTTCAGAGTCTGATGAGCGAGTGATAATTGCCAAATCAAGGTGACCACTGTCAATCATGATCTTCACTCGGTTGCTAGGTGTGCAAGTGATCTGTAAATCTAGATTTGACCATTGCTGATGAAGTAATTCTACGATTTTAGGCAAAACGGACTCGGCATAGTCATCTGGGCAACCAAGGCGTAATAAAGTACTAGGTTGCGCTGCGTTCATTTGTGCCAATGTATCATCGTGTAATTGCACCAGTTGCTTGGCATAGCGAGCAAATATTTGTCCATCATATGAGAGATTAAGTAAGCGGCCTTGTTTTTGAAATAAAGACTTACTTAAATCCTGCTCTAGCTTTTTCATTTGCATACTGATTGCTGACTGCGTGCGGTTCACTTGCTTGGCAGCACGGGTAAAACTGCCAGTTTCAACAAAGGCCAAAAAACTCCTCAACGCATCAATATCCATAAGTCGCCCCGATCTATAAGAAACACTGATAGGTTATATCAAAATTATCCGTTAGTCAGAAGTGTTTTTATTGGTTTTAATAGGAACATATCAAACGCTAAGGAAACATAAAAATGCAGTTATACATAGGCAACAAAAATTATTCGTCATGGTCATTAAGAGCATGGTTAATGCTTGAAAAAAATGAGATAAAATTTGATGAAGTTAAACTTTTACTCGATACGCCAGCATTTTACGAAGCGCTGAAAGAGGTGACACCAAGCCTCAAAGTGCCCAGTATCATTGACCGTGATATTCATGTTTGGGACTCATTAGCAATTTGTGAATATATCAATGATGTTTATTTGTCTGGTCGCGCATGGCCTGAATTAATTTGCCAAAAGGCAAAGGCCCGAGCCATAGCCTGTGAAATGCACTCTGGTTTCACTGCTTTGCGTAATGAAATGCCAATGAATATTCGTGCGAAACGCAGTCTTATTATTAGCGACTCTTGCAAAGAGGACATAGTGAGAGTTGAGCAAATTTGGGCTGAGCAAATGATGCAATATGCTGACAAAGGTGGTTGGTTATTTGGTCGCTGGTCAATTGCGGACGCGATGTTCGCACCCGTTGTGATGCGCTTTCAAACGTATGGCACAGTTTTAAATTCACAAGCTCAGTTGTATATGGATAAGGTGCTCAGCTGCCCTTCATTGGTTAAGTGGGTCAATGAGGCCTTGCAAGAAACCGATATCGTTGAGGTTGATGAAGCTGGAGAGGCGCGAGAATAAGGAGTAAATCATGAAAACTATTGGGTTGCTAGGTGGTATGAGTTGGGAGTCAACACAAAGCTATTATCGACTAATCAATGAAGGAGTAAAGGAAAGGCTTGGTGGGCTAAATAGCGCTAAGATAGTGCTTCATAGTGTCAATTTTGCAGAAATTGAGGCATTGCAACGTGCTGGGGATTGGCAAACCTGCGCTAACATCTTAGGGCAAGCAGCGAGGGGGTTGGAACGTGCTGGAGCCCAATGCATAGTGATTTGTACCAATACGATGCATAAAGTGGTGCCACATATCATCAAGTATGTGTCGTTGCCCATTATTCATGTTGCAGATGTGACTGCGCAGGCGCTTCAAGCGCGGGGTATTGAGCGAGCTGCACTACTTGGTACGCGTTTTACGATGTCTGAACCATTTTACGCCGAGCGTTTGAGCAGTTATGGACTAGAGGTGATAGTACCAAACCAAGATGAGCAAACCATGGTGGATAATGTTATTTATCAGGAATTGTGTATTGGTCAAATTAATCCTAGTTCAAAGCAGCAATACCTAGCGTTGGTAAATGCATTACGTGATAGAGGAGCCCAAGCAGTTATATTGGGTTGTACAGAGATTGGTTTACTTATCAATCAACAAGACAGTGAGCTGATGCTATTTGACACAACTCTAATACATGCTCAGGCAGCTGTAAATTTTGCATGTGACACATAAATAAGAGGCACTTTATACAATAAGTCTTATCTTCATCGGTTTCGAATATTGCTAAGTCTCACAAGCGCATCTATAACTGTATGATGCGTTTATTTTTTATAGTGATATGACAGTGAATAGGTGGTTGGCTTTATGTTGTGCATGGGTGTCGAGTTTATTCATGGGAATGTTGCAGGCACAAAGCACTGAAAAAGAAATCTTTTCTCTCACTTTGGATGATTTATTGGAGCTCTCGGTCACTTCAGGCTCAGACAGAGCCGAAAAGTTGCGACATACACCTGCCTCAATCCAAGTTTTAACCAAAGAGCAAATCAAGCAGCGCGGTTATACCCACTTAACAGAAGTTATAGCCGACTTATCAGGTTTTGACTTGAGTACTTCTTATGGCTCAGATTACACAACGTTTTTTCAAAGAGGTTATCGCACACCTAGCACTCAGCGAACATTAGTTATGATCAACGGCATAATTAATAATCAATTGTGGAGCCATGATTTTCCTGCTAATCAGCAGATCCCTCTAACAGGTATTGAGCGCATAGAGGTGCTCTCGGGCCCTGCTGGTGCGGTGTATGGGCCGAATGCTTTTTTAGGCGTGGTAAATATCATTACTCAAAAAGGCAAAAACCTAGACGAGGATGGGCACGATCTTAAGATGCAAGCGCAAATGGCTGCTTATGACTCTAAAGGTTTGGACTTCACTATACTGGGTAAGCAGCAAAGTTTGAGTTATTGGTTATCGGCAAAAGCGTATGAAAGTGATGGCCCTGGGCTTGAAGATATGTCTCGTTGGGGGTTTGTGGATGAGAAGTATTTATCTGATGAGAGATTTTGGGGGCCTGTGCTTAATTACAGTTACAACGGCGTACCGTACGGGAAGTATGTTTCTAAAAATCAAGAGCATGGGGTATTTGGCGAGATAAGCTATGACGGGCTGACTGCAGGCATTAACCACTGGATGACGCATAACGGCTACGGTGTGCAGTTTAGTTTTGACCGAGGTCAACCAAATGCAACCTGGAGTAGAAAAACCAGTTTATACTACCTTGAACATGAGCATACATTCTCTTTGGATATAAAAATAAAGAGCTTCTATCGTTATCGTATAGAGCAGCGATATGGTAATTGGGCAGAAGCAAGCCCTGACGCACAAAGCGAACAATCTCGGTATTCATTTGTCACAATTTCAGATTGGAATTCTGCGAGCACCTCTAACAAGTTTCGTCAGGACTATGAGTATCAATATTCAGACTCTTTACATTTGGCCGCTGGTATTAAGTATGAGCGAAAAGAATTGACCAAAGCCTATGAAATTTGTGGTTACTGGGCTTCAGCGTACTGTTCTTTTGAAGATGACGATGATTTAGGACCCTATGGTTTGGGTAAAGGTGTGTACTATTCAACAGACAATACCATGCCTGTATTACTCGGTGCATTGGGAGATATGGATGCTGTAAACTTAATAAAAACTACCGATCGTGGTGCTTATCTCAGAGCCAGTTTGAAAAAGTCTAGTTGGTCATTAAGCGGTGCAATTCGTTGGGATAATAACTCGACTTACGGAACTTTTATTAAACCCCGTGTTGCAGCAACGTACGACTACAATGAGCGCAATACATTCAAGTTAATTTATGCAACTGCTTTTCAAGAACCTGCGCCTATTCAATTATATGGAGGCTGGAATGGCCGCAATTCAAACCCTGATCTCCTACCTGAAGAAGTGCAGGACCTTTCCTTTATTTGGTATTACCAAAACGGCCCTTGGTTCAGTGATTTTTCGCTTTATCATAGCCGCTACAAAAATGTCATTAAAGAAGAGTCTGAAAATGCGGGTAAAAGAGACATAACTGGGATTGAATGGCGGGTGAAATATGAACTTGATAACCCTTGGTTTGACGCACCACAGATAAGTAGTTACCTGAACTATAGCTATACTTACGTGACCAGCTACATCAATTACGACCATCAACTAAATGTCTGGGTAGGTAAAGACACTCAGGCTTGCCAGACGGATAATACATTGTGTGAAGAGCATCAAGTACAACTGGGAGATATTGCCCCCCATAAGATTAATTTGGGTATCAATCTGCCTGTGACCCAGAGGTTCAGTATTAATACGCGCTTTAATTATATTTCTAGCAAAGAGTTTTATCTTAGTAATCCGCTGCGAGATGCAGGCGTTAAGCTTGCTGATTCGCTTACGACTAATATGGCTCTAGTGTGGAACACTAAGTCTTGGAGTGTGCATTTTAAAATCAATAATTTGTTTGATAGTCAGCTTTACCACTCAGGAGTTGCTCAAGCAAATTCAGGTAGTACATTTACTGATGAAAACGCAGATTTACTAAGAACAGGGGGGTTTTATAACTCCATCCTACCTCAGGTGGGGCGGAACTGGGAGTTGGCAATCACCGCTTCATTTTGAGCGGCAATCAGTCAACTTATTAATAAAGAGATACTCTGTGCGCGTATATTCACCTTAACTGGGTGTCACAATAGACAAACTAGCGGGTAGAATTTTGATGCTTAATTCGGTGGTGTTATCAAGTTCGCCATCGATACAATATTGAAATGGTTGCGATGAGCTAACCGTGACTTTAGTTGCTCTTTGGTGTTGAACGTGCATGTTTGACTCTTGCTTTGTGGGACTGTTGCCAAGTAACTGTGTCAGGCTGAGGAGTTTATCCTTGGTATCTTGATGATATTCAAGTTGTGTAATGTCTAATAACCCATCTTGCCAGTTTGGTTCTCCCCCACCTTGGGCGAGTAAAGTCGTCATTGGGGCTGCATTGGCAATTGCTAAGCTGCTGCCTGTGACATTTTGCTTAGGTTTATCGTCAATAACGATGTCTACATTTAGAGGTTTATTATCCAGCAGAGCATCCAGAAAACCTTGTAGGTAAGCGAATTGTCCATGTTGATTTTTTTGTTCGCGATTAGCATGGTCTATCATTTTTTCTTCAATACCTAATGCTACAACCAGTAACGCAGTTTTGTCGTTACACAGCATAGTGTCCATCTGCAGTGTGTGATGAGTTAACAGCGCATCGCAGGCGCTGTGAATTGGGTCTATTTTGCTACTTATGCCAAATAGCACATGAGCGAGAGCGTTTGCTGTGCCGATGGGCAAAATTCCTAGCGTATGGTTGGTGTTTTTTAGTGCTGAAGCCACTTGGGCGACAGTGCCGTCACCGCCACAGGCAACGAAAGTATGCTCCTTATTTGGTAATAGGGACTTCACTAATTGTGTAACATCTGTATCCGCTTCTGTGAGGTGACAGTTCAGTTTGTATTTTTGTGTAAGTAATCCCAAAATTTGATTTGCATACTCCTTCCATTTCCCGCCTCCCGATACAGGGTTAATGATTAAAGAAATGTCAGGTGCCTGATGCTCTTTGATATACTTACTAAGTGTTAACAATCTTTTAAGTTGTTTCTTGTTTAGTCTCGCTGTACTGCGAATAGATTGAACGTTTTCGATAACCTGCCTCTCAGTTAACGTGGGCTCTGTGGCAAGCAAATACGCGCATAACATAAAAAATGAACGGCCACGGCCAAGCGCACAATGTATCACTACTTTATGGCCCAATTGATGCTGTGCTTTGATCCAGTTAATGGCGTGTACTAGCTGCGCTTCGCTTGGTGAGAAGTGATCAAGCACAGGTAAGTTCAGATAGTACAAATGCTCTTGTTCGGCTGACCAGTTTAGGCCATCAAACTCCGCGGTTACGTCGAGAATCGCATTTATACCCTGCGCTTCAAGTGCTTCTATATCAGTAGGAAATAAGCGACATGCCAAAAAGAGGTTGGGAGTGATCTCTTGAATAGCAGGTACCTTATCATTGTGACGTACAAATGCGTTATATAACTGAGTTCCCAATAAATAGGGGAGGAGCGCAATCTTTATCCAAAGGGGGATAGCACCAGTTGCGGACTTTCTAAATAAACTAGGATAGTTAGTCGTATAGGCGAAGCAGACGCAGGCTAAAGAGATGGACAACCAAAGTATAGGAAATAAAAACCAGCTATCAATACTGAACCACGCAAGGGTTAGACAGAGAGTAAACATTAACAAATAGTATTTGATCATTTTCATTGGCTTATGGCCTCTATGAACGCAAGTTTGCACATGCATTTTGCGAATGCTTTTTGTGAATGCAGTCGCAAAAAGCATTGATTTTATTATTTATTAAGTCAAAAGCATTTTGATGCCTGTTATTAACACCCTAGCAGAATACGCGACATTTTCCTATTCGAGTTCGTTCGGTATATGCCATTGGTCTTTTTCCAGCCAGAATATTTCGCCAAATCCAGATATAAACCTCACTCGAACGATATCTAGTTGCCAAATATAAAAATCTGCTAGTTGAGCATACTGTGAGGCGCTTGGGATCTGCTGTACAAATTGCTCGATGAGTGACTGGCTGTCTGCTTTTGCTAGTTTTTTCGCGTCTGCGAGTAAGGTTAACCTTGATGCATCGGCAGTTTGCGTAAGGTCAGAAGCAAAAACGGTGAGAGACAGCTTTGGAGACAGACTCAGGTTCTTTGTATGCTGTGCTAAATCACTGATAAAGAGGTAAACCCCTCCAGAGGCATCAGAGATAAAATGGACGGTTGAGCCAAAAGGGTAGCCAGGCATAGCCTTAGATAAGGTAGATAAAACTGCTAGACTTGACTGGCTTAGTAACTGTTTTGCTGCTAATAAGGTCTGCTGTTGCATAGATGAATTTATCCAAAAGTTTGAATTTCATATATTGATAGAGCAAAAGTTAGCACATAAAGTTGTTGAGTTAGCTCTGTTGTGCCATGTTTAATTAGGTTTTTTGTGTTTTTTGCAATTTAGAGGTTTGATATAACAATATATTTTAAAGTTTTTATTCTAATTTCTGAAGATGTGTGAAATATTAACCTTTTGATTTGTATTAGGAGTGTGCTCTTTGCACTGTGGCCCAAATGTTTAAACAACTTACCATCAAGCAAAAAATTATTTTAGGCTTTACCAGCTTGGGTATTTTACTTTTGATATCAAGTGGCCTTGCCTATACTGCTTTAAAGCAAATCAACCATGCCAACACTGAAGTAAAAAGTGTTGCGTTACCTATTTTAAAAACTGCCAACACCCTGCAATTACAACAAAGTACGCTGAGCAAATTAATCTCAAAAGCTTACAGTGAAAATGATAGGGATCGGTTGAGAGTTATAGAGCAGCGTTTTATTGAACAACAGCAAATGTATCAAAAGCAATTGTCTACACTTCAAAATATCACTCAAGACAAACAACAATTTACCGCACTTTTGAATACGATAGTCTCAGTGAGTAAAGGTATCGAGCGCGAAGCAAAGTCCTTATTATCAGCAAAGCTTACAGCGATAGAGCAAAGGCAGCTTATTAGTAACCAGATCCAGCAATTTGAACAGTACCGTAGCCTCGCTAGCGATGCCATGCTTAATCTAGAGTTGATAGAGACAACCAATGCACGTCAGCTTGCGGAAGTAGCGGGCACGGGTATTCGCATTGATGACATGATGTATACCCTAAGTGATAATGTGAAGGTGGTGAATCAGTTTGAAGGGCAGAACTGGCAGGCTCAACAAGACGATGTACGATTTTTATTAGGTAACATTCGCGACAATCTGCAATTTTTAAAGCGCCAGTCACAGGGGTTAGATGCAGAGGAATTACTATCAGAGTTTAGTGAGCAATTAGCTTTAATTACGGCTCTGGTAGATGAGCCTGGAAGCCTGTATCAAAGTGTGGCGATGAAGTTATCAGCATTGGCACAATCAGAGAAAGCTTACCAGCAAGCCGAGCAGGCAACGGAGCGAATTCAAAATACGCTAGAGGGCTTACAAAAAGCCGCTGATGATCAATTTAATTATTATGAAAACATTGCGGAACAAAAAATTCAGCAAGCACAAAAAGCCGCGTTGATTATGGCTGTGGTGTTTATTGTCCTTGCTATCTTTATCGCTACTTCAACAAGTCGTGCGATGCTAGGGCCGTTGGCTGCCGTGAACAAAATGCTTGGGTATCTGGCTCAAGGCGACTTTTCAAGAGACATGAAAAAACGTAGCGATGATGAGTTTGGCATGTTGATCGATAATATTAATCGTGTAAAAGATAGTCTTCGAGTGCTATTGGAAGACATTAATAAAAAGGTCCATGAATTGGAGCATATGTCAGACTCGACCCAGCAACGTAGTCAAACACTTGCGAAAAATGCCCAACAGCAATTGCAGCGCATCGATAGCGCGGCAGGATTGGCCTCACAAATAGCACTTAGTGCTCAACAAGTTAGCGATGAGTCAGCTACGACGCTTAGTAGCATCAAAGAAGCAGAACAGCAAAGTTTGAGCGTCAATGAGATAGCCAATGATAACAAACAACATATGTTGTCGCTCAATAGTAAAATGGCAGACACAGTTGAGGTTATGGAGAAATTAACACAACGTAGCCAAAACATAGAGTCTATTTTAGACACAATTATCTCAATTGCAGAGCAAACCAATTTACTTGCACTGAACGCTGCAATTGAAGCGGCTCGAGCGGGTGAACAAGGCCGCGGCTTTGCGGTTGTTGCTGATGAAGTCAGAACGCTGGCTGCACGCACGCAGTCATCAACCAGCGAGATCAACACTATGATCGAGTCGTTACAACAGGATACAAAATTGGCTAACAGTGCTATTTTAGAGGGGCAATCAGGTACGCAGGAATGTGCAGCACGCAGTGAGTCTTTATCTGAGGCGATTGGCCAGATTGAGCAAGTATTGGTTCAAGTTAATGAATTGAGTAGCCGCGCCAGCGGAGCGGCCAATGAACAGGTATCTCATTGTCAACAAATCGAGAGTGTGATGGAAAACGCTCAGAAAACCGCTAAAGATAACGCCAGCGAAATGCAGCACATGGCACAGGCCAGTGAATCGCTCAGTCGCTTTGCAAATTCACTGACCGAATTAGTTAGTCGCTTTAAGCTGTAACGCTGACGGATGTTAAAATACCTCTACACTCTTGCAGGTTCATAAAATGTGGCACTGGGTAGTCAGGGTGGGCTTCTTTTAGCGCCGACTTAGCAAGGGCATCAATATCCTCATCGCGCAGCTCACTAAAAGTAGTTTGAATATGCATGTCACTCAGAAGTTGTTCAATATGAGTGAGCAAATCTTCTGCCTGACGCGCTATGGGGTAATCTAAAGACGTTAGTCGGCATTCACGCGCAATTAAAGCCAGCGTATTATCAATACGCGTGCCATACCAGCGTAACACCGGTAACAATAACACTGCATTTGATAATCCATGAGCTGTGCCATAGTTGGCACTGAGCTGGTGCGAAATAGCATGTACGTACCCCACTGAAGTACGAGTAAACGCCTGTCCCGCATAAAATGAGGCTAATAAAAGCTGTTCTCTTGCGTACAAGTCTTTACCATTTTGGTAGGCACTTGGTAAATAGCTAAAAATTAAATCACAAGCCTGAAGGGCCCGCTCTTTACTATAGCGTAAGCAGTTGATGCTTAGCAGTGCCTCTATTGCATGAGTCAGGGCATCTATCGCCGTTGTGGCTGTTAAGTGTTTTGGCAAACTGGTGGTCAGTTCAGGTAGCAGTACGGCGTGTTGCGGTACCAACGAGAAATCCGTAGCTGCGTATTTTTGTTGCTCTTTTGAGTCGTTAACAACCGCTGCAACGGTTGTTTCTGCGCCGGTACCAGCGGTAGTCGGGATGGCAATATTAGGTGGCAGGCGCTTGAGTATTTTAAACAGGCCTTTGAAGTCTGTTATCGCTTTATTTGGCTTGACAGTTTTGGCTCCAATTAGCTTGGCACAGTCGATGACTGAGCCTCCTCCGATGGCAATGATGGCGCAACAGTGGCTATGGCAGTAACTGTCATAGCCTTGCTCAACATTTTCTATCGTAGGGTTTGGACTAACGTCACAAAAAACGACTGCTTCAAGTTGTTGTTGCTTGATGATATCGAGTAGTTTTACTGTCTCGGGAAGCTTAACGAGAGTACGGTCAGTGACTACCAGCACATGAGACTGTTTTTTGAGTTTGAGCGCCTGTAAAGCGCTTTGGAGTGCGTTATTGCCGCGATGTAATTTGGGGTTAGGTACACCAACTAAAATAACGATGCATTTGAGGATAAAGTGGTAACAACGATAAAGCAGGGCCATATGAATGCTCGGTTTTTAAATATGTTCAAAAATGTAGCATAAAGCTGTTTATTCATCTATCTCTGAAGGTGGGTAGGGGTATTTAATGCATTGATGCTCATCGAGTTACGTAAAGCACTTTCAATTTGGAAAACAAAAAAGCCGCTTCAAAAAGCGGCTTTTTTTAATGAGCAATCAAGTTGCTACTTTATGAGATTAGCTGAAGCTTACAGCTCTACGCTCTTTGCGTTCACCATCACGACGAGGTGGACGTTTGCCTTCACTGCGTGGGTCTTTAAAGCTACGCTTTCTTTCACCACGAGGCTCAGAACTACCAGCCTGATCAGCTGGGTGTGAGCTCTTAGTTAGCTTCATCGGACGCTTACAGATAAACACATTCTGGAAGTGTGATACGACATCAGCAGGCATGTTTTGTGGTAACTGAACCGTACTGTGTTCATTGAACAGACGGATGTCACCGATAAACTTGCTTGAAATATCAGCTTCGTTCGCAATTGCACCTACAATGTTCTTAACTTGAACACCATGATCACGACCTACTTCGATACGATATGTATCCATAGGGCCTTGTGAGCTGTTACGTGGACCACGATCTGAACGCTCACCAGAACGTTCAGGAGCACGTTCACGGCCTTTACGCTCACCGCGAGCAGCATCACGACCACGACCTTCACGACGGTCATCACGACGGTCATCACGTTCGCGACGTTCGCGTTGGAACTTGATCTCTTCCACTTTCAGTGGTG
This sequence comes from Pseudoalteromonas byunsanensis, assembly GCF_001854475.1. Lineage (GTDB taxonomy): Bacteria > Pseudomonadota > Gammaproteobacteria > Enterobacterales > Alteromonadaceae > Pseudoalteromonas > Pseudoalteromonas byunsanensis. The sequence goes on along the minus strand of NZ_MNAN01000032.1, from coordinate 393,740 downwards.
ATTGCTGCTGAGCTAAACAAAGTAATGCACCTGCTAAATCTTCAGCACTTAACTCAAGCTTTTGCGCTAAATCTTTCGCTACATCATTAAAGAACGTGATGTCTTTGTGCTCAAGAGCGGTAGAAAGCTTAGTTTGTAAGCTTGCGATGCGCTTAGCTTCAACCACTTTAGCGGTAGGAAGCTCAACTTCAGCAATTTCAGATTTAGTATGACGCACAATATTGCGTAGTAAATAACGCTCGTTATGCTTTACGAACAATATCGCTTTACCACTACGCCCCGCACGACCTGTACGACCGATACGGTGAACGTATGCTTCGCTGTCTTGTGGAATATCGTAGTTGATAACTAAACTTAAACGGTCAACGTCTAGACCTCGTGCAGCAACATCTGTTGCGATAACGATATCTAGTAAACCATTTTTCAAACGCTCGACAGTACGCTCACGCGCTTGCTGGTTCATATCACCATTAAGCGGAGCTGCTGAAAAACCTTCATGTTCAAGTAATTCTGCAAGCTGTACGGTATCATTTCGTGTACGTACGAACACAATAGCGCCGTCATATTCTTCCGCTTCTAAAAAGCGAACGATGGCCTTGTTTTTGTGTACGCTTGCACGCCAAAATACCTGCTCTACAGTAGAAACGGTAGAGTTACGTGCAGAGATATGAACCTGCTCTGGGTTATCTAAGTACTTCGCACAAATAGATTGGATCTGCTTAGGCATGGTTGCAGAGAATAAACAAGTTTGCTTATTTTTCGGCGTTTTTTCCATGATGCTTTCAACATCATCGATGAATCCCATGCGTAACATTTCATCTGCTTCATCTAGCACAAGTGCACGTAAGTCAGACAAATCTATTGTCTTGCGGTTGATATGGTCAATTAAGCGGCCCGGAGTAGCAACAATGATTTGTGCACCGCGGCGCAATGCGCTCAACTGAATGCCATAGCTCTGTCCACCATACAGTGCGAGTACTTCAACACCTTTAGTGTATTTAGCATATTGTTCAAATGCTTCTGCCACCTGAATGGCAAGTTCACGAGTTGGTGTTAACACCAAAATTTGTGGCTGCTTAGTAGCCGGGTCAATATTGTTCAATAATGGTAATGCAAATGCTGCTGTTTTACCTGTACCCGTCTGCGCTAGTCCCAGTACGTCCTTTCTTTCTAGCAATAACGGTATACATTGAGCTTGGATCTCAGATGGTGTCTTGTATCCTTGCTCTTCGACTGCTTTTAAAATTGCAGGAGAAAGATCTAAAGATTTAAACGTGACTGGTTCTGACATTAATGCGCCTCAACGAATTTAAAGAGGCGCGCATTGTATAGGAAAAGCGCATCAAATGCTTGTACTAATTGGAACTATTTTATATGTGGTTGAAGTTGTACGTTTTTTAATCGTTTTTGAATTAGGTAATTAACAATGTGTTTACTAAGTTGCTATTGTCGAACGTTTTTTAACCGAGCTCATGGCTCGGTTTTTTTATGAGAGTTTGTTGAGTTTAATTGTAAAGGTCTAAATTTTCTTTGGCGTAGGCTTCAAATTCAGTAAAACCACCAATATGGTTTTCGTCGATAAATATTTGTGGCACTGTTGGACACGGTTTGCCCGCCGATTTTTCTAAGTCGGCTTTGCTCACGCCCTCTTTGATAATATCTACATAACGGAACTTAAAATCGTCACGTTGTACACTTAAACGTTCAGCAACTTCTTTTGCACGTACGCAATAGGGACAACCTTCACGGCCAAAAATTACTGTAAACATAAAAAATCCTCTTGAATTGAACTAAGTACAGTGTAGAAGAAATGAACGTAAAAAAAAGTGATTAAAAGCTATTGTACTAATCGAAAATTTAGAATGCTTATTTAAATAGTCGATCTTTGCTGTATACAGTCAAAAGATAAACTTTACTTGGCAATGAGAGGGGGCGGTGCTTGTCATAAATTTTCACAGTCGTGCATTATTTGAGCTTTATATTTTGAGGAGAAAAGCGTATTGTACCGCCCTTTGAAATTTTGAAAGGCATAAAAATGCTCAGATTATTAATGCTTATTGCAATTTGTAGTAGCTTACTTGCAGGGTGTAATAGCACAACCCGAGTGAAACCAAACACGGTTTCAAATAAAAAATACAAGGTAAATAAAGATATTGTTTTACCTTTGCAAACAAAGGTAGCTGTGTATGTACCTAATAGTAAACTCAAGAGTGAGTTTTTTGCTGTGGGTCGCATCCATAAACCAGGTAAGGCGTTAACAGAAGCGACTCACTCTATTTTCAATAACTATTTTAACGAATTTAGTTGGTTTGAAAGCAAGCAAGATGCTCAGTACGTATTTAAGCTTGACCCAACTTGGGACTTGGAAGCTGGTGACCTAAAAATAACTTTAAATTATGAAGTGTTTACGTCAGACGGTAACTCTTTGTTTAAAGATGAAGTTGTAGAGACAAGTGGGTATAACTACCTAAATAGTGATGCAGGCTTTTATAATTCTTCTTATAAGGCAATGTTAGCTGTTCTATCACGATTTGTGAATAAGCACGCTAGCCAAGTGTCAAATATACCCTTAGTGTCTTTAGCTGGTTTTGACTTAGACAAACTAATTAATGAAAAACCGATTAGTACAGGTACTGGTTTTTACATCAATCAAGACGGTGACTTACTTACTGCGGCGCATGTTTTGAGAAGTTGTTTAGTTACAAAAGTAAAAGTAGGTGATGAATATAAGGCAGTTCAAGCAGATGCAAGTAGTACTCTACTAGATTTAGCCGTAATTAAATCGGGTAAAGAGAGTTCTAGTTACCTACAGTTGCCTTCAGAAAATTCACTAGAGTTAGGTGAAAAACTTACATCAGTTAGCTACCCATTAGAAGGGTTACTGGAATCATCGCCAAATATGACATTCGGTAACATTACATCAGTAAAGGGCTTATCAGGTTCAAAGTCTACTTATCAATTTAGTGCACCTGTGCAACCAGGTTCAAGCGGTGGACCTTTGGTTTCAGACAATAACGAATTATTGGGAGTAACGACAAGTTCACTTAATACAAAAAGTCTAATTGAGCAGGGTGTAATACCGCAAAATGTGAACTTTGCAACAACGCCAGAAATGATTAAGAAGTTTCTGAATAAACACAATATCCCGTTTAAGCAAGGAAAAAGAAACGACATTGTCTCCACAAAACTTACTCTAGAGTCAACAACATCAATTGCGTGTTATCAATAACAGGAACTAAATTGTGAAAAAAGTACTTATTTTATCAGTTATCGCGTTTCTAATGGTTACAAGCCTGCACGTAAAAGCTTCTCTAGTGTTGCCACCAGCGCAATTCATAAATATCGTAGATGACTTCCTTATGGATGAGCTTAAAGCCTATCCAATGTTTGCTGATATTTCAGCCGAGTTACCAGGTAGTCCAATAAAAGTTGTCGCTTATTTAGAGCAGGATACGACTTCAGGTGGAGCGGCTGCTGAAGCTACATCCATTCTTTTATCTGCGAGCACTTTAGGCATATTGCCAGTGGTTAGTAACAAAGACTTAAAGCTATCTTATAGAATACTGGTTAATGGACAGCTACTTACTGAGTATAGTTTCATTAAAAATGTCACCGAATCGGATAATATTTGGTTGGCTCAGTATGATAGAAAGTTAGATAAAGACATTGTGACTTGGGTTAAGTCGACTATTCCTGAAGTGGTCAGTAAGCTTAGTAACGACGCCAAAGTTAAAGCCTTACTCGATGAATATAACTTCTATTTTGAATAATTTTGTCAGGTATGAAGTTTGAGTGGGGCCTTAGGGCCCCATTTTATGTTCTATAAACTGTTTTGATTAAGTGATAGCCAAATTTGGTTTTTACCGGACCGTGTACTTCGAAAAGAGGTTTTTTAAACACCACATCATCAAATGCTTTAACCATGTCACCTTTGTTAAATTCACCTAAGTCGCCTCCGCGCTTTTTTGACGGGCAAATCGAATATTGTTTGGCTAGTTTGTTGAAATCTCCACCTTTGGCGAGCTTGTCTTTGATTGCTAGACATTCTTTTTCGGTTTTTACCAGGATATGGTAGGCACAGGCTTTTGGCATGATAGCTCCTAAATTCAAATAACGCTGAGATCATGCAGGGCTAGGGAATAAAACACAAGCCTTTTGCAAGGAGCTATGCGGGCATTGTCAGTTACCCTTAGAGAAAGGGCGTGGGCAATCATCGCTGTATTGAAATAAGGACTTGGCTGTTAAACGCAAGCCCTTAGAGGCACCCAAAGTTTCCTTAGAAGGTGACACTGAAACCAATAGAAGGACGCATTTCGAAGTCGTCTTCTTCCTCTTTTATATGTAAGTCATCGACAGTGTTCATTTTTTTATAGTCTAGGTCGATATAGCTCACATTTTTTTGTCCATAGGCATTCATTAATTCAAGGATAAGCTTGCCGTTGAGTCCGAATAATTGGGTTTTTCTCTCAAAACGTATGTCTAGCCTATGGTACAGGTCATGACGCTCTGAGAAAGGTTCACCATAAATGGGTAAGAAGTGGTTCTCGTAGCCTGGGTTTTCTCGTACACCAACAATAGGGGTATAGGCTTGTCCACTGCGAGCAGTAAAGTTGAAACCTCCTTCCCATAGTTCATTGATCTCATAGTGGAAAACCGCATTAAACACCAAAGGTGTGTCGGCAAAATAATCTTGGGTAACCTGGTGTCTTGTGTCTGTGCGTTCACTCTTGGCATAGCTAAGGGCTACCCAGCCATACCAGTTGTCAGTCTTATTTTTGCTTAGTAACAAGTCGACACCATAAGCTTTTCCCTCAACCTGATTACTATAGAGCATATGTGCATCAGGCGCGTTTGGTTCAATCGCCAGCGGCAGGTTATCCATAGTTTTATAATAACCCTCAATAGACCAAGACCACTCGTTCTGAAGCTGTTGCTCAAACCCCAGCGTAAAGTGATTGGATGTTTGAGATTTTAGTGCTGGGTTACCCACTTTTGGAATGATGTAGTCAATATCCTGCATACGATTGTATCGCCCGAATTTGGCGGTGATAGTGCTGTCATCAGTGACATAATAATTTAACGCCAAGCGAGGCATAGTGAAGTGCTCTTTGGTGTAGTCATTATGCTGTAGTTGAATACCAAGCTCTGAGTGCAACTTGTCTGATAGCTGCCACACATGGGTAAAGCCAATAAATGCAGAATCGATGTCAACTTGCTGATTCCCTTGAATAGGGCTGCCTTTTTTTAGGTCGCAATCAGGGTCAAGTTCAGTACATAGGTATTGGAATGTGTCGTAGCTATAGGTGGTTTCATTGTCAAAATAAGCGAAATCGGTAATGAGTCTATGCTTTTGATTAATGCGATAATTAAGCTGTGCTTTGTAGCTATATTGCTGCTCACTCTCCTGCTCAAAATAACCTGCACTGAGGGTAGTTTGTTTACCATACTCAAGGCGACCTGAATGATCGAGCGCACCGACACCCACTCTTAGGTGAAAGTCTTTATGGTAGTGATCCCAAAGCAGGCTTTGACTGTTAAATTCACGAATAAACCTTGCGTCGCCCTGAAACTCGGGGGTTTTTTTGGCAAGATCTGCGCGTTCATTGAATCCGGCGGCAGCCGAATCTTCAGCGCCTGTAAAATTAAAGGTTAGGGTGTTGTTGTTATCTATGTCCCATAGCCACTTTCCTTGATAGTCGTGATCATCAGGAGCATCATTAATTACTACGCCATTAGGGTTGCCCTCATCATCTTCCAACTCTTCGCCTGCTGAGAAAAACAAGGGCAATGTACTTTTGCGAGCAGAAACATAGAATGCAGTGTTTTCAGTAGTTTGACCCTCTAAAAATATACCCGCGTTGAACATAGTGAAATCTAGAGTGGTTGTCAGCGGTTGATACTTAGGGTTACGCAAATTGACATCAAACACGGCACCGGTCGCATTGCTATATGCCGCGCCGTAGCCTGCCGAATATAACTGAAAATCTTGGATGATATGACGGTTGAAAATGGAACTACCAAAGTCATGAAAGATGTAGCCTGCGGGCATAAAATCGACTTCGAAAATATTATCACTTGGAGATGAACCTCTAACCGCAGGTTCACCCATAGAGCCTCCAGCGGCAACAACACCAGGTAAAGCATAGACGGCCCGCAGTGGGTCACCCATAGCTCCTGGCATTTCGACCAGCTTCTCGGTGTTTTCTGTGATGGTGCTGGTAATACTGCTGCGCTTATAGTGTACTTCTATATGTTCCATTTCTTTAGGCGCGTCTTGAGCTTGTGCATTTATAGTTAAACACAACATGATGGGGCTAAGTTGAAAAGTTAACCTTTGAGCGAGATTGAGCATGATTCGTTTCCTGAAATTAGTCCTTAATGACAGGAGACAGTGTATCTATATGTAATGTTTAAGACTTTTAGGTTTACGTAATGAATTGTTGGCCTTTACCACATAAATTTACATTCTCATGCGCAAACCTAATTCGCTTGAGTAGCCAGTGGAGCGCTCGATGATGTTACTTTTTTCATCGAGTACATAATAGCTTGGATAGGCACTTACTTTGTAGTTGGCCCTGATATTGTGATTACCTAAAAGTACTGGCATTGATAATTCAAGCTCATCAGTAAAGTGTTGAACTTGTTCTTTATTTTCATAATCTAGAGCAATAGCAACAACATTAATATTTTGCTGTTTATATACGTTGTTCAAATTTGGCATACTGAGTTTGCAAACATGGCACCAAGGCGCAAAAAAATACAGTATGGTTTTTTGTCCCTGTAGCGATGCTAGGTCTATGCGTTGATCGTCCGTGATAGTTGCAAGAGAGAAATAAGGGGCTTGTTGAGCACCGTCTTCACTGAGCATGTCTTTTTCTTGATATGCGGTGATAAGCAAAAATACGCACACCACAACAATACACTGTGCCAAAAACTTAACCATGGCTGAGCAACTTTTAAATCATACATAAATCAAAGTGTACTATGGTTTTGCGTGATAACGAAGATGCAGCAGGCGTGTATTAAGTATGGTATACACGCCGCTGAACATCCTTATCCTAGGTAGCGTTTTGCTTTTTGAGGTTTGATTTTAGTTAAATCAACTAGGACTAAACCATCAATACAGTTATTAAAATCAGGGTCGATGCTAAAGCATAAAAAGTTAGCGCCATCGTTTTCGCAAAGCTCCGTGTACTGCTTAAATAGAGTTGGAACTTGAGCTCCCATATTAGCTAATACATGTTTTAGTTCAGCAAAATCTTCCTTCATGTCTTCGCCATCAAATAGCTCTTGATACTGACTAATTTGTTGGCTAGTTAGTTTGTATTCGTTTTTTGGTTCGGCGTGACTTGGTAACGATGAGAAGTAATGTGAATAATGATAAACCAACATGGCTTTTGCTTCGTCGGGCAAACTGTTTGATAAACTTACCGCGCCGAACAAGTAGCGGTGTTCTGGGTAGCGTTTAATAAATGCACCAATGCCGTACCAAAGATAATCTAGGCTTTTTCTTCCCCAATACTTGGGTTGTACAAAACTGCGGCCAAGTTCCAGACCGTGTTGAAAATATGGCTGCATTTTATCGCTGTAGTTGAATAGACTGTCAGTGTACAGGCCTTGCTGGCCATAGTCTTTGAGTACCTGTTTTGCGCTTGCAAGGCGATATGCACCGACCAACTCCAATTGACTAGGGTCCCAAAGTACTAAGTGCTGATAGTGCATGTCATACTTATCTATATCGCGGCGTTTACCACTGCCTTCTCCAACAGCGCGAAAGGCGATTTCTCTTAATCTGCCAAGTTCTCTGAATATGACTGAGCTACCTTGGTATTGATAGAGGTAAATTTGCATACCGTCGTGCGTTTGGCCGAGAAGTTCGCAAGTTTCGAGTGCTTTCTTTAGCTCTTTTCGACATTCAGAAACGGCGATCGGTGTTCGAGTCTTTAATGGTAGCGTTTTTTTGCTACTAAGGCGGTATAACTGTTTGCGGATAAGGCCAACAATTTCTTTGTCCTTTAGGTTCTCAATTAAATATGACTCAGGAGGAATTGATGCTCCGATTTCGAACTCCAGTGACTTTTGTCGTTGCTTAAACATCTCTTTGACTAACAGCAAACTTGCCAAAGGTTTATAAATCATTGAAGTACCATAAAACAACGGACTGTTTTTTGCCTTGATATAGACAGGTAAAATGGGGCAGTTTGCTTTTTTGGCCATTCTCAAAAAGCCAGAGTTCCACTTACAATCCTTTATCCCAGTTGGGCTTAGACGAGATACTTCGCCGGCCGGAAATATCAGTAAAGCACCTTCTTGTTTAAGGTGCTCTTGAATGTTGGCTAGCTCTTGCTTTTGGCTGGTGCCAGATAGGTTGTCTACGGGCAACAGCAGCGAATGCATTGGGGTGATTGACATCAACATTCTATTCGCCACAACTTTTAAATCTGGACGAACTTTTGTGATCACGCGGATTAAAGCCAATGCATCCAGTGAGCCTATTGGATGATTGGCAACGATCACCAAACCTCCCTCACTGGGAATATGCTCGATTTGTTTTGGTTTATAGCGTGCATCAAAGTCTAGCTCATCAAGTACTTGCTCGACAAATTCTATGCCTTGTAGATGTGGGTAGGTGTCAGCAAACGCAACAAATTCTTGCTCATGCAATAAATAGCCTAAACCTTTTTTGACTAGTCCTTTGACTTTTGGAGACTGTTCTAACTGTGGCAAATTAGCTTCGATCACTTTATCGACACTGATCATATGACTGTCCTATCGGATACGATTAGCACTAGATTAGGAATCTCTCGTGACAGCCATGTTGCAAATATCTGGCAGTTGTATGACATTACTTGATGGCAGCGTAATATAAAGTGGTGCTGGGTTTTTTACATCGAATTGGTTAGCATGGCGACACTATATTGTGATGAGGTGAAGAATGTCTTTATTGGTATGCGTAACACGAAGAGATAACACAAAGCTACTTGCGAAGCTAAGGTCTTTGTTACCTGATATCGAAATCAATGAGTGGCCGCACTGCTCTGCGCCTCATCAAGTTCGTTTTGTTCTAGCATGGGGGGCTCCAGATGAGCTGTGGTCTCAGTTACCGAACCTAGAAGTGGTTCAATCATATGGCGCGGGAGTTGACGGTATTGCAATGCAATTATTGCCTGAGCACGTCGCCGTTACACGCATTGTTGATAAGCAGCTAGCCGCAGATATGGCGGAATATGTTTTGACTCATGTCCTTGCTCACAAACTACGACTGCGACAATATTTCACTCAGCAATCACAACATATCTGGAAGCCTAAACGGGCGCATCAAGGAACACATGTCGGTATTTTGGGGCTAGGAGAACTTGGTAAGGTAGTTGCCAAACGTCTTATTGATAATAACTTTAAAGTAAGCGGTTGGTCAGCGACACAAAAAAGCTTGTCAGACGTTAGTTGCTATGCGGGTGAAGCACATTTATCAGCATTTTTATCAGAATTGGATTACCTGGTCTGTCTGTTACCACTTACCGAGCACACAAAAGGTATACTAAATCGCACCTTGTTTGCACAGCTGCCCAATCATTGCGTATTGATAAATGTAGCCAGAGGCCAGCATATTAATGAGGCGGACTTACTTTGGGCTTTGGATAATGGTGAACTGGCTGGAGCGTGCTTAGATGTGTTTGCGCAAGAGCCCTTAGAAGAAGGACATCCGTTTTGGTTACATCCAACTATCACAGTAACACCTCATTGTGCAGCGTTAACTAGTATTGATACCGCTTGCGAGCAAATAGCTGCAAATTATATTGCCTTGATAAACAATGAGCGAATTTGCAATCAGGTAGATAGAGAGCTAGGTTATTGATTAAATATGTATAAAATTTTGAAAAAAATCACTAAGTCATCTAAATATAAGTATTAACTAACAATCTGAAATATTTGAACCTTGTACCTCATGTGTTACAAAAAGTTCACTTATCGTTCATGTTGCTGTATATAAAAACATCTTGTTCGTTAAGGGATTATTCAGTAGATTAATAAAAAATAATAAAAACAGGAGGCTAAGATGAAAAGTAAACAAAGTGGTGTTAAATTCTCAATTATCCTTTTTTCTGTCATCATTTTGGGGGTGTCCGCTTGGTTTACCAAGGCTCAGGCTAATGAATTGCCTAAGCATGATAAAAGCGTGGTACATGCTAACGCCTAGCGTGTAACTCTCTATTTTCTAATTTCTTTTCTTCACTTTTTTTAAGTAGAACATAAGTTGCGGCGCTACCACCGTGGCAACTTAGCGCGCTATGAAAGGCTAATACTTGTGGCATTTCTTGCAGCCATTTGTTGACGTAGCTTTTTAGTATCGCTGGGAATGGTTTGCTTTTGAGTCCAATACCGTGCCTGATCAATTGCACACGTATGTTCCTTTGCTGACAATCCATAACGAAGTCAAACAGGGCCCTTCGAGCCTCATGAAAAGTTCTACCGTGTAGATCCAGCGTTGCGTCAATTTGATACTTACCTAAACGTAAGTTTTTATAAACCCCTTCTTGAACACCTGATTTTTTGTAATGCAAAAGATCATGAGGGTCGAGTAAATCAACATATTCTGTGGATAGGAAATTAGCGTCAAAATCTATTTCTTGCTGTGCAGCTCGTCGTTTCTCAAGCTGTGCTAGGGTAGGAGAGTGCTTAAGACGGCTAAGCTCTACTTGATTGGATTGAGCTAATGGAGTGACATCCCCCATTGATGCTAAAAATAATTCTTCGTCTGTCATAGCCATACTGCACCTGTAAAAACCACTGTAGAGTATGGCTGAGATTTTAGCTTAGTCAGACGTAGATGACTACTAGCTAAGTTCGATTTGCCCGAATGTGTAGACTTTAAATAAATAAAAAGTATTAATTAAAATCAAACTTAGATTGGAAACAACCGTGGTATTTACAAAGTCCAAACTGAACGATAGAAACAACAGACTACAAGCCGCTATAGCAGCAGCACGCAACAGCGTGATCTGATTGATAAAAAATGCGCCTAAGCCTAGCGCTAACAATACAATATTAATGAGCCAGTTGAACTCGTTGAGCATGGTCTGTTTGGTCTTCCGTCGTTGATTAAAGGAGCGCCATTATGGTGATCATTTGACCATGCTTCAAGCGAGTATTTTTGTAATTTTCAGATTAGTTTTTTTAATCTAAAAGCAGTTTTTTCAAAGCTGAAATAAAACCGTTTTGCTCAATTATTTGATATTTTTGACAGCTATCAGGATTGTTAAGATCTGCACACAGATACAGTGTATCCCTGTCTAGGGCTGGGCGAGGGTGCAAGTGAGAGTCAAATAATACAGGGTCAATGCCAGGCAGCCCTCCCCAGTAAACACTTTGCGAAACGAGTCCTAATTTTTCATAAGTTATGAGCTTGGGCTTTGGGAAGAGTAGTACGATTAGCATAATTACCCCTAACACAATCCATTTTGTTGGGCTTTTTCTCGCTTTTGGTTGAGAAATCTGGGGCACTGACTCGGAAGGTGACTTTTCAAACGTCAAATTACCTTTATGAGGTGTTCTTTTAATGCGGGCCTTGTGCTGTCCCTTTACTTGTCCAAGTAGCTGAGCTTTTTTTTGTTTTTTTTGCTTATTTAAATTGTTTGCCATGCTTAGATGTAGCCTTTTAGTTGCAGCACTCTATAATAGTTCTATCATCTTAATAATAGCGTATTTTTATGTCGCAGCCTATGGGAAAGGATTATGGATCAGCAAATCTCAATATTAATCGTCGATGATGTGGGAACGGTACGTAGCTTTTTACACCAAACCTTAATGCACCTAGGAATTGAGCATGTTAAAGAAGCATCAACTGTTCGACAATGCATTAACGCATGTGAGGAGCAACATTTTGATATCGTGTTTCTAGATATAGAATTACCAGATGGAGATGGCAAAGAGATCATCGCACAGCTTAATGACATCAATCCAGATCTTAATGTAGTAATGGTGTCAGCTCATTCAACGGTAGAAAATGTAAAAGATGCAATTGAATTAGGTGCTAAGGGATTTGTGGTAAAACCGTTTTCACCAAAGAAGATTGCAGCAATGTTGAAAAAATTCTATCCGGAGTTAGAGATAAGTTAGGCCATGGAGTGTATTTTAGACATAAAAAAACCGACTTTCGTCGGTTTTTTTAATCAAAAACAAATTATAGTGCTTTGATTTTAGCAGCTAAACGGCTCTTATGACGAGCAGCTTTGTTTTTGTGGATTAGACCCTTAGTTGCGTAACGGTCTAGGATAGGTGTTGCAACAGCAAATGCTTGAGTTGCAGCTTCTTTGTCACCAGCTTCAATAGCAGCTACTACTTTTTTGAAGTAAGTGCGCATCATTGAACGACGGCTTGCGTTGTGCTGGCGGCGTTTTTCGCTAGTAATAGCGCGTTTTTTTGCAGACTTGATGTTAGCCAAGGTTTGCTCCTAACAATCTTAAAATAAGCTTAATTTAAAGGCCGAGGAATATGCCTGTTTTAATCGCAAAAGTCAATAAATTTTGACAACTGCGGCCTTTGTTTCTTTCACATTGGTGGCCTGACCTTGCAAAACAGCAAGCAAAAAGCTCTCTATCAAGCACTCTCAGACCATTGAATCACATCAATGCCAAAGAAATTCCTCGGCTGTTGCGATTAATGGAGCGCATTGTAGCAAACCTTACTTCGTTCACATAGTGTTAGGCTAAGAAATTTTACTCTACGGCTGTTTGCATGCAATTAGATTGTCATAGAATCATGATCCTATGGCATAATTGGTAGGTTTTACGGGTGGTTTTAATTTGGGGGAAAGGGTGGCCAAAGGGTTATTTAGGTCTGGCATGATAGTCAGTGCGATGACCATGATATCGCGTGTAATGGGGTTAGTACGTGATGCCGTGGTGGCAAACTTGCTAGGTGCGGGATTAGCTGCGGATGTTTTTTTATTTGCCAATCGGATCCCCAACTTTTTACGTCGCCTATTTGCTGAGGGGGCTTTTGCTCAAGCGTTTGTGCCAGTGCTTTCAGAAATCAAAGAGAAGCATGGTGATGATGAGGTGCGCTTATTTGTCGCTCAAGCAGTGGGTACTTTGGGCACGATTTTGATGTGTGTCACAATTCTAGGTGTGGTTGGCTCTCCAGTTATAGCGGCTCTTTTTGGTACGGGTTGGTTTGTTGATTGGTGGCAAGGTGGACCAAATGCTGAGAAATTCGTACTAGCTAGCAGTTTACTAAAATTGACCTTTCCCTATTTATTTTTTATCAGCCTAGTGGCGCTCAGTGGTGCAATACTGAATGTTTATAACCGATTTGCGGTTGCTGCGTTTACACCTGTGTTGCTAAACATTTCCATCATAAGCTGTGCCATATTTTTGCATGATGCATTTTCTGTAAATGCCTATGCCCTTGCTGTGGGTGTATTTGTTGGTGGAGTGGTGCAACTAGCGTTTCAGTTACCTTTTTTGTTACGCCTTGGGGTGTTAAGTCGCCCTACGTTTGCTTGGCATGCGCCTCAAGTGAGTAAGGTGCGTAAGCTGATGCTTCCAGCCATGTTTGGTGTATCTATTAGCCAAATTAACTTGCTACTCGATACCGTAATAGCATCTTTGTTGGTAACGGGGTCGATATCTTGGCTTTATTATTCAGATAGATTGATTGAGTTTCCACTCGGATTATTTGGTATTGGTATTGCCACCGTGATCTTACCTGCATTATCCAAACTACATGCAGGAGACAAGTTAGAAGACTTTCAAAAAACTCTGGACTGGGGAGTACGTTTTATTTTGTTCCTCGGGTTTCCTGCGATGTTCGGATTGATGGCAATAAGTCCGCTTATCATTACTGTTTTGTTTGATCACGGAGCCTTTTCATCCGCTGAGGTAGATCATGTTCAAGCAGTAAGCTACGGTGTAGCCGCCTATTCGGTGGGACTGGTTAGTTTCATGATGATAAAGGTGCTAGCTCCAGGGTTTTATGCGCGTCAAGATACGAGAACACCGGTTCGAATAGGTATTGTAACTTTAGTACTAAACATGGTGTTTAATATTATACTGGCGCCGTTTATCGGCTACTTGGGACTTGCGTTAGCAACCTCTCTTTCTGCTACATGTAATGCTTTGTTGCTGTATCGCCGTCTCAATAGTGATGGGGTTTATCGCGTGTCTGGTTTTACATGGGGTTTTGCGGTTAAATGCATGGTTGCAGCTGTTGTGATGGCTGTGAGTGTTGGATATGTGGCTACATTATATCCATGGCAAAGCTGGTTATTGATGGAGCAGATAGCTTTACTCGCAATGCTGTTGGTGATGGCGATGGTGGTTTATTTTGGTTTGATGCTGTTATTTGGTGTTAGGCCAACAACAATCAAAGACCTGCGTGATTGATTGCGAATGTACAGCTGAGCCTATCTCGAAGTTGAGCTTGTCTTAAGATATCTAGATGTTCGCATTTTTAGGTAACTTGGGTATAATCGCTCACTTTCAACTATTGCTTAAATAAGGCATTGAAACTATGCAACTGATCAGAGGTATCCATAACATCCGGCCACATCATTTTGGCTGTGTGTTGACCATTGGTAACTTTGATGGAGTGCATCTGGGCCATGTTGAGGTTCTAAAGGGGCTGAAGCAAGACGCACAGCTATATGGCTTACCTAGTACGGTGATGCTGTTTGAACCTCAGCCGCAAGAGTTTTTTGCGAAGGAGAAAGCGCCTGCGAGACTCACTCGCCTTAGAGATAAACTTGTTTTGCTGTCTAAGCTGGGCATAGACCGCGTTATTTGTGTCAGTTTTAATGCTAAGTTTGCCAGTCAGCAAGCCGAAAGCTTTATTGAACAGGTGCTGATAAATAAGTTGGGTGTTAAAGCGTTAACGGTCGGTGATGATTTTCGCTTTGGCCGAGCTAGACAGGGTGACTTTACGATGTTGCAGCGCCTTGGCAAAGTGCATGGTATGCATGTTAAAAGCACTGAGAGCTTTCGAAGAGACGATCACCGAGTAAGTAGCACGTTAATCAGGCAGGCACTTAGTGAAGGTGAGCTCGATAAAGCTCATCAAATGCTGGGACATACCTATTCAATTTCCGGGCGTGTGATACATGGCTGGAAGAAAGGACGGGAGCTTGGATTTCGAACCGCGAATATCGCGTTAAAGAGGCAGGTAAATCCCGTACGAGGAGTATTTGCCGTGCGAGCAACCGTTGCCGCAGTGCAATACAACGGTGTTGCTAACGTAGGAAACAAACCTACGCTAAATGGTACCAAAGCACTTTTAGAGGTGCATTTATTTGATTTTAACCAAGATGTCTATGGACATTTTATGCAGGTGGAGCTGATCAAGAAGCTTCGCAATGAGCAAAAATTCGATACATTGGAACAATTAACGGCGCAAATCAGCGAAGATGTTGCTGCTGCTAAACAATGTTTTAATTTTAAGTAGCCGATACGGAAACTAGGATAAATGAGCGACTACAAACATACTTTAAATCTACCGGAAACTGAGTTTCCAATGCGCGGTAACTTAGCGCAACGCGAGCCAAAAATGCTTAATGCTTGGTATGAACAAGACTTATACGGTCAAATTCGTAACGCGAAAAAAGGTAAGAAGCCATTTATTTTGCACGATGGCCCTCCGTACGCCAATGGTGATATTCATTTGGGTCACTCAGTTAACAAAATCCTAAAAGACATCATCGTAAAATCCAAGACGCTATCTGATTTTGATGCGCCGTATGTTCCTGGTTGGGACTGCCACGGATTACCTATTGAGCTACAAGTTGAAAAGAAAGTTGGCAAGCCGGGTCAAAAAGTGACGGCTGCTGAGTTTCGTCAGAAGTGTCGTGAATATGCCGCTAAGCAAGTAGAAGGTCAAAAAACAGACTTTAAACGCCTAGGTGTACTTGGTGATTGGGATAAGCCTTATCTAACCATGAACTTTGATTTCGAAGCGAATGCTATCAGAGTGCTTGGTCGTATTATTAATAATGGACATTTGCACAAAGGTGCTAAGCCAGTTCATTGGTGTACAGATTGTGGTTCAGCACTAGCTGAGGCAGAAGTTGAATATCAAGACAAGCAGTCACCTGCGATTGATGTGCGTTTTGATTTTGTTGATCAGCAAGCGGTAGTCAGTGCATTTAATCTAGCTGAAGGGCATGAAGGACAAGGCACCGTAAGCACAGTGATCTGGACTACTACACCATGGACATTACCAGCGAACCGTGCAGTTGCTGTTCACGCTAAGCTTGAATATGCATTGGTACAAGTTGAAGATGAAGGTAAAGAGCAGCGTATCATCTTAGGCTCAGAGCTGGTCAAGGATGCAATGGACCGCTTTGGCTTTAAGCATTTTCATGTATTGGGATATGTAAATGGTCAGGCACTAGAAAACCTGCGTGTAGCTCACCCTTTCCTTGAGATAGATGTACCGGTTATTTTAGGTGACCATGTTACCACTGATTCTGGTACTGGTATCGTTCACACTGCACCTGGTCACGGCCCGGAAGACTTCTCAGCGGGTCTTGCATATGGCTTAGAAGTTGCGAACCCAGTTGGTGCAAATGGTGTGTTCTTGCCAGAGACACCAATTTTCGCGGGTCAACATGTGTTTAAAGCCAATGCGAGCATCGTAGAATTGCTTGCAGAGAATGGCACGTTAATGCATCACCATGCTTTGCAGCATAGCTACCCGCATTGTTGGCGTCACAAAACTCCAATTATTTTCCGAGCGACACCTCAATGGTTCGTTAGCATGGACCAAGCAAACTTACGTCAAGACTCACTTGCTGAAATTGCAAAGACGCAGTGGATCCCAGAGTGGGGCGAAAACCGTATTGCGAACATGGTTGAAGGTCGCCCAGACTGGTGTATTTCTCGCCAGCGTACTTGGGGCGTGCCTATTGCTCTATTCGTTGATAAAGACACGGGAGCATTACATCCAAATACCAATGAACTGATTGAGCAAGTTGCTAAATTGGTTGAGCAAAAGGGTATTCAAGCTTGGTATGACTTAGAACCTGCTAGTTTACTGGGTGACGATGCAGAACAGTTTGTTAAAGTACAAGACACATTAGATGTATGGTTTGACTCAGGTGTGACACACGCTTGTGTGGTTGATGCACGAGAAGAGCTAACTGGACCTGCGGATTTATACCTAGAAGGTTCAGATCAACACCGAGGCTGGTTTATGTCATCTATGATGACGTCAGTAGCGATCAATGGCCATGCGCCTTATCGCCAAGTGCTCACTCATGGCTTCACCGTGGATGAAAACGGTCGCAAGATGTCAAAGTCGTTAGGTAATGTGATATCGCCGCAAAATGTAATGAATAAGCTGGGCGCTGATATTCTGCGTTTATGGGTGGCTTCAACAGATTACACCGCAGAAATGACGGTATCGGATGAGATTTTCAAGCGCTCTGCTGATCGTTACCGCCGCATCCGTAACACAAGCCGTTACTTGTTGGCTAACTTAAGCGGTTTCAACCCCGCAACTGACTTAGTTGCAGTAGAAGATATGGTTGAGTTGGACCGTTGGATTGTGGCACGAGCGGCTGCGTTACAGAAAGAAATAATTCATGCTTATGACCACTACCATATGTTGGTTGTTACACAGAAGCTGATGAATTTCTGTACCGGTGAGTTAGGTTCATTCTATTTAGATGTGATTAAAGACCGCCAGTATACGGCAAAGAAAGATAGCCATGCTCGTCGCTCATGTCAGTCTGCGCTTTACCATATCGCTGAAGCTATGACACGTTGGATGGCACCTATAATGAGTTTCACAGCTCAAGAAATCTGGGAAGTATTACCTGGTGAACGCGGTCAGTTTGTGTTCACTGATGTATGGTACTCAGGCCTTGAGAATGTAACGGAAGGCGCGTTGAACAATGAGTACTGGCAGAATCTGCTTGCGGTACGTGATGAAGTAAATCGCGTGCTTGAAAATGCGCGTAAAGAAGAGCTTATAGGCGCGACATTGCAAGCTGAAGTGACTTTGTATACGGGTGGTGATTTAGCACAATCGTTACAGCAAATTGGTGATGAGCTACGTTTTGTATTATTGACTTCAAAAGCCAAAGTCGAAGTGGTTAATAGCAAGCCAGAACATGCTATTTCAACGGAAATTGATGGTTTATACATCTCGATTAATGCGACAGAAGCGGCTAAATGTGAGCGCTGTTGGCATTATTGTGATGATGTAGGTCAACATGATGAACATGACGACTTATGTGGACGTTGTGTGAGCAACGTAGAAGGTGATGGCGAACAGCGTCAATTTGCATAGGAGCATTAAGTGACTAACACAACCCAAAGAAGTGGTTTAGTCTGGTTATGGCTGAGTCTACTGCTTTTTGCAGTAGACTACGTAACCAAGGCTGTAGTGGTTGCTAATATGGAGCTTTATGAGTCTATAAAGCTGTTACCATTTTTTAATTTTACCTATATGCACAACTATGGAGCTGCCTTTAGTTTTTTGAGTGATGCTGGGGGATGGCAACGTTATTTCTTGAGTGCTATCGCAATAGGTATTAGTGTCTTATTGTTATATTGGCTTAAAAAGCTGCCTGCGCGAAGTTGGGTGTTGTGCTGTGCTTACTCAATGGTATTAGCGGGCGCATTAGGTAATTTGGTAGATAGATTAATCCATGGCTATGTGATTGACTTTCTTCACTTTTATTACCAAACCTGGCATTACCCAGCGTTTAACATCGCAGATATGGCGATTGTAGGTGGCGCTGCACTGTTAATTTTTGACGCCTTTAAAGGTGACAAAGCGCAGGAGAAAAAAGTATGAGTGAGCAAGTGATTGGCCCACAATCTGAAGTTGTGTTTCACTTTTCTATTAAGCTAGAAGATGGTTCTGCGGCGGACTCTACTAAGGTCCACAATAAACCTGCAAAGCTGTTTATGGGTGATGGAAGTCTGACGGAAAACTTTGAAAAATGTTTACTAGGCTTAAAAGCGGGAGATAGTAAGTCGTTTGATTTGCAACCTGAGGACGCATTTGGGCAACCAAATCCAGACAATATTTATTACCTTGATCGTAGCAAATTCGGTGCTGATGCGCCTGCAAAGGTAGGTAATATTATCGCATTTACTCAGCCTGATGGCACCGAGTTACCTGGACTTATTCGCGAAGTGGCGGGTGACTCTGTGACGGTTGACTTTAACCATCCACTAGCGGGCCAACCTGTGACCTTTGAAGTCGATATTTTAGAGGTAAGAAACTAATGGACATTTTGCTGGCGAACCCAAGAGGATTTTGTGCAGGCGTAGACCGAGCGATCAGCATTGTGGAAAGAGCGCTGGATATCTTCGAAAAGCCCATTTATGTGCGCCATGAAGTGGTACACAACAAGTATGTGGTCGATGGCTTGCGCAAAAGGGGTGCGGTGTTTGTTGAAGAACTGCATCAAGTACCAGACGATAGCATTGTTATTTTTAGTGCGCATGGTGTATCACAACAGGTGCGCCAAGAAGCTAAACGCCGTGAGCTAAAAGTGTTTGATGCCACCTGTCCATTGGTTACTAAGGTACATATGGAAGTGACCCGAGCAAGCCGCAAGGGAATTGAGTGTGTTTTGATTGGACACCACGGTCACCCTGAGGTTGAAGGCACAATGGGGCAGTATGATAACCCTAACGGGGGGATCTATTTGGTAGAGACGCCAGAGGATGTCGCTAAGTTGCAAGTTAAAGACGATACTAACTTGTTCTATTGCAGCCAAACCACTTTATCAGTAGATGATACGGCTGACGTGATAGATGCCCTACGCGTAAAGTTTCCGCAGATCCATGGTCCACGCAAAGATGATATTTGCTATGCCACACAAAACCGTCAAGATGCAGTAAGGGATTTAGCCGATAAAGTTGACGTGCTATTAGTGGTCGGTGCTAAAAACAGTTCTAACTCAAACCGTTTACGAGAGTTGGCTGATAAGATGGGCACGTGTGCTTATCTTATCGACGATTCAAACAGTGTTGAACCTGACTGGTTTACAGATGTTCAGAGCGTCGGTGTAACGGCTGGAGCGTCGGCACCGGAGGTGTTAGTACAGCAAGTTATTACGCGCTTAAAAGAACTTGGTGGAAAGACGGTTGTGGAAAACCCGGGCGAAGAAGAAAACGTGGTCTTTGCTGTGCCAGTTGAGCTTAGATAATTTACTAAGCGGCGTGTCATGCTTAAGTCGAACGATTTAACTTCACAGCTGCTACCTACCATTATTACCGCCAGAGGTGTATTGGCGATGCTGATCACCTCTCAAATCCTCGCCTGTGTGCTTGCATTTGCACCTCTGAGCTATGAAGATGTTTGGGTTCGCCTTGGTATCTTCAGTCTTTTTATTCATTGTGTGAGCGCCGTTGGCTTCAGTACACTTTACAGCTTGCGTCATAGCGTGAGCCGCTTCAGCTTACCCAGCCAAGTTGTATTAATTCTAGTGATATTTCAGTGTACTACCGCGCTGTCAAGTATGGCTGTCAGTTACTTTTCTCCTCTTTATGATGGTGCTTTAGATTGGACATTTATATTGAAAAATATGGCGATATGTTTGTTTATATCGTTATTTTTTATTCACTCAATGACAATTTTTTTGGACAAGCTGCAAACTGTTGAAGCACTCTCTAAAGTCGAGTTTGAAGCACTGAGCGCACGTATTCGGCCACACTTTTTGTACAACAGTTTAAACACTATCGCTGAGCTTGCACATAGCGATGCTGATGATGCGGAGCAAGCGGTGCTAACATTGGCGCAGTTATGTAAAGCTACCATGCGAGCACAGCAATTAACTTGGTTGAGTGATGAACTACAATTAGCAAAGCAATATTTAGCGTTAGAGCATTGGCGCTTTGGTGAGCGGCTAATGGTCAATTGGCATTTACCTGAATCGATCCCTAAGATTCAACTACCTGTACTTACAATACAGCCTTTGCTTGAAAATGCGGTCATCTATGGTGTAGAGCCCGCCAGTAAGGTCACTCAGATCAATGTGCTTTTACAGGTAGAGCAACAGCATGTGGTGCTCACAATCAGTAATAGCTATGCCGGTTCTGACAAAGTTTCTCATCAAGGGCATGGCATTGCGCAAAATAATATTCGAGCCAGATTAGCGCATCACTTTGGCGAACGAGCAAGTTTGCAAATTGAACAGACCGAGCATGTATATACTGTTACGTTAAGTGTGCCTAAGGGGCTGCAGCAATGAAATATATAGTGGTGGACGATGAGCCATTAGCACGGCAGCGAATTCAACGCCTATTATCCTCTTTATCCGATTACGAATGTTGTGCACAAACGGGTTGTGCTGAGGAAGTCATATCTTTGGTTGAGCGCCATCAACCAAAGGTAGTATTGCTGGATATTAGTATGCCAGGTATGGATGGGCTAGAAGTCGCTAAGCTGCTCAGTGAGATGGATAGTCCTCCCAAAGTGATATTCATCAGCGCACATCCCGACTATGCTTTAGAGGCATTTGGGGTGTTTGCTAGTGGTTACTTGGTGAAACCTGTACAGCAAAGTGAGTTGCATGCTTTGTTAAGGCATTTGTTT
Organism: Pseudoalteromonas byunsanensis; assembly: GCF_001854475.1. Taxonomy (GTDB): domain Bacteria; phylum Pseudomonadota; class Gammaproteobacteria; order Enterobacterales; family Alteromonadaceae; genus Pseudoalteromonas; species Pseudoalteromonas byunsanensis. The sequence goes on along the minus strand of NZ_MNAN01000032.1, from coordinate 372,191 downwards.
CCACCAAGAATTAAGTACTCCGTTGGCAACCAAACCCGCTGGTTGGAAGTATCTGAGGTATTGGTTGCTCGTGCCGATGATAAATATACTCAGTTGTTTTTTAATGGCGGAGAAGCTGTAGTGGATATGAGCCTTAAACAGTTGCAGGTACTTTATCCTGAACATTTTGTACAGGTACACAGGAATACCTTAGTGAAGCGTACCCAGATGCAATCATTGACTTATGACCATAATGGTTACCATGTTCGGGTAAATGGCTACCCAGAAGCAATCTCGGTGAGTCGTCGTGCGGCTCAAGCATTGAAGTCGGGATATTAACCGTTTATCGGTCCAGTCAACCGTTTACCACCAAACTACTTGCTTATCTTTTGCAAAATTATAGGCTAGAGTCATGAAGCTCCATTTTTAGATTTTTTATGCGGATCATATCGTCACACAATACTGGTTTTACGTTGCTTGAGGTGCTGATTGCATTTATGGTACTGAGCTTTGGCTTACTCGGTGCGGTAGCATTGCAAGCTAAGGCCAAGCAAGCCAGTTTTGATGCAATGCAAAGAGCTGCGGCTATTGCCTTAGCGAAAGACATAGTTCAACGTCTGAGGGTGAATGATACGCAGGCGCTAAGCACTAATTATAAATTGGTATTTAATAGTTCTTCAACGCTTAACCCCGTTAATAGGTGCTTTAGTCAGCAATGTGATTCAGCCAGCATCGCGGCTATGGATATTGAGCATTGGAGGCAGGCTATTCGCGCTAGAGAAAATACCGGTTCTCTGGATAACACTACGGTGTGCATTACCCCTTCTGTGGTTGGGGGGACGCGTAACCGAGGATATAACGTAGAGGTTGTTATTGCTTGGCAAGGTAAGCAAGCGATGAAAGCAAGTACTCAAAACCAAGCAATTAACTGTGGTGAAAAAAATGACAGGCGCAGACTCGTTGTGATTAACAGTTATGTGTTAGTGAGGGCTTAAGCTGATGCGAGAGAAGGGTTTTTCTATTGTTGAGCTGTTGATCGCTCTGTTTATTGGAGCATTGATACTCGGTGGGGTAGTTGCAACATATGTCAGCATGAAGGTAACTACCAGAGACACGCTCGTCATTGGTGAAATGCAAGAGACGGGTCGATTGGCTTTGTCTATCTTAGCTCGTGATATAGAACAGGTTGGATTTTGGGGAACCTTTTACGAAGCCGGTTTTAGCGATGAGAACGTCACTATGGCTGATTCCGTTGGTAACCCTAGAGGAGATTGCTTTGGTGGTATTAACAATGGCAGTTTTCCGGATACCGCACCGGCCAATTTTCGTTCCATTTATGCCGCTGTCGCAACAGATAATACACTTAACTGTATTTCGAATGCGAAGAAAAACACAGAAGCTGTACAACTCAAATTCCTAGAAGGTAATCAGTTGCCCAATAGTGCAGCTATGCAAGCTAATCGCTACTATTTTATCGCTGATCAGGAGCAGGCAATATTCACTTCGGGTCAGCAGCGCACGGCATTACCCACTGTAAATTCAACACTTTGGCCTTATAGTCATCATGTTTACTACGTGAGTGAGCAACAAGTTACATTGCGAGATCAAGCTATCACAATCCCAGTGTTGTCACGCCGTCGCTTAACAGTTAACGGTGGCATGATCAGTGAAACGGTGATGGAAGGCGTTGAAGATTTACGCTTGGTATTTGGGATTGATACGAATGCTGATAACCGAGTAGACAGTTATAGAAGCACTGAAGATATGACTGCATCGGATTGGGAAAGACTCAATGGTATTCTAACGGTCCAGTTATTTATTTTGGTCAGAGCGTTAGAGCCAGACCCAGATTTAAAGTTAGCAAATCAAACTTACACCTTAGGCTCAGATCCAGACAAACGGATACATACGTTCAACGATAATTTTCGTCGTACGGTGTTTTCTACCACAATAAGACTTAACAATATGGGGTCAATATTATGGCGTTTGTAAATCAACAAAGAGGCATAGTATTGATCACTGCGATGATCATGATAGTGGCTGTGACAGCTATTGCAGTCACTTTGATGAGTACCAGTAGTATTGATTTAAAAATTACCAATGCAGCGCAAGAACGTGAAGAAGCTGAAAGTTTGTTGATGGGAGAGGTGCAAAGAGCTGTCGCGCAACAGGCTGCACTCGAAGAGCGAAGTTTATTTACACTTAGCAAAGAGCAGTTAGAGCAAGGGAATAGCACATTTGATGGGTTGAATGGTGCAAAAAACAAAGTAACGAGCCTAAATAATGGCCCGATGGAAGTTAATTGTCCACGTTCATACAGTGCAACTAATGGTGTGATATGTAATATGACTCAACTCGAAACAACAATTACTTATGGTAGTAAGAATCAATATACTATTACCGTGGTAACAGGTGTTGGCCAAGAAATGCTCAGTGTGAGAGAGGGTCGTTAAGATGTTGAAATGGTGGTTACTTTTACTCGGATTAATAACGACTCATGTGATGGCTGAAGATATTGAGCTGTACATAAAGCGCAATGCTGATGTAACTCAAAAACCTCGAGTTATGGTGGTGTTTGATACCTCTGGGAGTATGGCGTTTTCTAGTACCACAGGGAACGATTGTGGGTATGATTATATTTACGACAGGTACATTCTATGTGCAGATAATCGCTTAGGCGTGGCCAAAACAGCTATTACGACCTTAGTTAATGACAACCCAGATATTGATTTTGGACTCATGCGCTTCAATGACAGTAATGGCGGTTACATACTGGCGGGGTTGGGCTCACGTACCAGTACAATCAAACATCAGATCAACGCACTGGAGGCTAACGGGGCAACACCGTTAAGTGAAACCTTGTGGGAAGCATATTTATACCTCACGGGTAGCAGTCGTTATTACTCTTGGCATTGGCCATCGCCGCATCGAGACACCAGTGTTGAACGCTACAGTAACTATATCTCACCGTTCGCGTCTATAGCTAGTGATCCAAACATTTGTAGTAGCTCGGCAAATGTGATTGTGATGACTGATGGTGACCCCTCCAATGATAGTCAAAGTAATTGGAATATTGCCACAGAATACTGGAATACATTTTCAAAAAGCGCGACCACTGTGCATGAAAGTTATATGCCAGCACTTGCTGAAATTATTCGTCATAAGCCTGATTTATATACACAAGCTGGAAATGTAGAGGACAGAGGGCGGGTGTACACTATTGGGTTTGGTCGAGGTATGAGTGATGAAGGCACCGAAATCTTGCAAAAAACAGCGGATTTTGGGGGAGGTATTTATACACAAGCGAATACTCCGCATGAGCTATCAGAAGCGTTAAAAAATCAAATCGACAATATTCGCCAGCTCAACGACAGCTTCTCATCGCCTTCTGTATCAACCAGTAGTTCAGATCACACTCGAAGTGGAGAGTCGCTTTATTACACTATGTTCTATCCAGAGAGTCATACGCGCTGGCAAGGTAACCTTAAAAAGCTTAAGTTTTCAAATGATACAGTTGTTGATATGCACGGCGCCGCTGCACTAGATGAGAAAGGTTTAATCAAAGCAAGTGCTACTACTTTTTGGTCACAAAGTGCTTCTCAAGATGGCAACAGTGTGAAGCGCGGTGGGGTAAATTACCAACTAAGTCAACAAATCACACGTACAATATATTCCGATTTTGGTACTGGCTCGTTACTTCCTTTCACTATCAGTGAGGGAGTATCTAGATATAAGAACAGAAATAAATTTGCTCGAAAGTTTGGTACTAATGCTTCGCAACTGCAAAAAACCATGGACTGGCTCTATGGCAAGGATGTAGATGATGAAGATCAAGATAACAATACACAGGAGCGCCGCGAGACTATCTTTGGAGATCCTTTGCATTCTAAGCCTGTATCCATGGACTATGGCAATGGTGATATACGTGTTGTTGTTGGTACTAACGCCGGTTTTTTACACATGTTTAAAGACAGCGGCGACACGGTACAAGAAAGCTGGGCCTTTATGCCTGAGTATTTATTTAAAAATGTCTCAGATATACGTTACAACAAACCGGATACGAAGCTATATGGCATGGATGGACCGTTAACCATTTATTTCCATGATACTCAGAAAAATGGCGTGGTAGATGGCAACGACAAGGTCTGGTTATTTGCTGGAATGCGTCGTGGTGGCACACGATACTATGCCTTTGATATTACCTCTCCAGATAATCCGAAGTTGATGTGGGGAGGGCCTTTAATTGGTGGTCAAGGTGGTTTTGAAGAACTTGGACAGAGTTGGTCAAAACCAGAAGTGACGTATATAGAGGCAAAAGGAGATTCACCAGTACTTATCTTCGGGGCAGGTTACGACACAGGTAAAGACAATTATACCAAAACAACGGATCAGGTTGGCCGTGGTATTTTCGTGTTGGATGCTGCAACGGGTACGTTGGTTTGGGCATTGACACCACAAACAGGGTATAAGGGAGTACATAGTGTTGCAGGGGATGTTGCCATGCTGGATTCAAATTACGATGGTTTCACTGATAGGCTCTACTTTGCAGACACTGGAGGCGATGTATGGCGGGTCGATATACCGGGAGCAGACCCTAGTGGGGGTGACAAAGCATGGACTCATTTTAAGTTAGCTCAACTAGCGCAAGGCGGTTCCAGTGGCGATCGTCGCTTCTTTTATAAGCCTGCGGTGGTGAGAACGTTTTTCAGTAAAGTAACGGTAACCTCTACCCCTAACGGCAATATTAAAACGCGAAAAGATACTCCATATGAGGCGGTGATTTTAGGTTCTGGTAACCGCTCACGGCCTACTTTAACGGGTGTTAATGATTTTCTATTTATGGTCAGGGATGAGCATACGGTCACTCAGTCATTTCAAACGGATGTACCCGATACAATAAAAATAAATGATTTAATGGACATAACTGGGGATCCATTCGCGTTACAGCGCAACAGCTTGGAAGGGTTTACCGATGTTGAAGCAACATTGGGCACATTCAAGGGTTGGAAGTATGCACTTTCCGGTAGTGAAAAGTCTTTGGCTGCGCCAGTAGTAGCTGGCGGTATCGCCTACTTTACGTCCTTTACACCTCCTGCAAATGTCAGTCGTTGTGAGGTGTCGACAGGAAAAGGGAGCTTATACGCTTTTCATCTGCATTATGGAACACAGGTATATGGACAGTTGAAATATGAAACTACCCATACAGTACCGGATACCCCTAAAGTTTACTTTAGCTGTGAGGGGAAGACTGAAACTGAAAGCTGTAAAACAGTGGTGCGAATGGTTGGCCCTGCATTAGATACTACCGTGAATAGTCAAGAAGATGGTCCTTCTGCGGGGACTCCGTGGACACCTTCGACGCTGGTGGACGATCCTGTGCCGGTGTTGGTTAATGGTAAGGTTTCTTTGGTAAATCCAGGCTTGGATTTTGGCTTAACAACACGACAAATGTTTATCTATAAAAAAGAGCAAAATGATGAAAAGTAAAAATAGTGTTTGCGGATTTACATTGCTTGAAGCACTGATTGTATTAGTCATTTTAGGCATTGTTGTGTCAGTTGCCTATCCTAGCTATCAAGCCCATGTAGTCAAAGCAGCCAGAGCGGAAGCAATCGTGTTATTGCTCGATGCTGCGAACAGACAAGAGCAATATTATGTTGATAATCGTACCTATACAGACACGTTGTCAGATATAGGCGTGTCTGAAACAACAGAAAGAGGCTATTACACTATTTCACTTGAAGTGAAAGACAATGAATTTGTCGTAAAGGCAACCCCAGTAGCGGGCCCTGTGAAGAATGATACGCAATGTACAGTGCTTAAAATTAACGAGCTCGGGCAAAAACTGAGTACCGGAAGTGGTTCAGCGAAACAATGTTGGAATCAAAAGTAAATTACAATGGACACTTTTTAGTATCTCGAAGACGCGCTCTTCCTGAGTTGCTAATACTCATTTCTAAGCCACTTGATAGACCTTGATGTTCAGGCAAACAGTAAACAAAGGTGCCATTGGTAAAGCCTTTAATTGACCCATCGCGGGTAAACACAATCGCACGACGTGGGTAAATTAATGTATCGGCAGCGTGTATCGGCTCAAGCTCATATAAGCGTTTATCATTTGCATCAAATATTGTCGGTTCACCCCTATCAATAAAGACTGTAATTGATTTGTGCCACTGATTATCGCTACAGCGGTTGCGATCGAGATGACAAACTGTAGCTTGAGTGCCAGAAGCACTAGCGTGTGCTTTAGCGAGACTTAACGCATGTTTAATTCGTTTGAGGGTGTATTCAGGTCTGTGCTCAGATACGATTTCACCATAGCTGGCCAGTGCGAGTGTGAGCAAAACAGCCATGATAGCCATAGTGACAAGTGTTTCAAACAGGGTCACCCCTGCTGTTTTGGAGTGCATAACAATGTCCATCCTTGGACCTTATACAATTTGCTAATTCAATTAAAGCTAGCGCATTTCCAAGTAAACACAAGGTCAATTTGGCTCACTAGTCACAGTTAGCCTCACTTGTCCCATTGAATAATGCATTGCCAGATAGGGTCACAGTAAGCATTTGATTTTTAGCATCTTCAGCTCCAGGGCAATAAAGAAACCTCCCCACAGCACTCGTAATTTGGCCACTTCCATCAAAGCGGATGAAAGGTGCGCTAAAGCTCAGTGTATCGACATTAGTAATTGGGTCTAATGCACGTATTATAGTGTCCTTATCACTGTCGAACTGGCCATCGTTATCTAAGTCGACAAATGTCACCAGAGCATTATCAGACCAATTTGGTTGACAGCTGAAATCAGTACTACTAACAAGTTTTTCTTGCTGTACGGGGCATAGGATCACAACTTGATCATCCGCGGCTGCTTTTGCTCGTGCAAAGGTAATATTGCGTTTAAGTTCAATTAGGTATGACTCTGCACGATTATTGCTCAATATATTCTCATTGCTATAAAAGGCGATTGCAGCCAAGGTAGCGAAAATGGTGAGAGTTATAAGTAATTCAATAAGAGTGAGTCCGCGAGACTTAAACACATGAGGGCGCATATTCAACAGTGAGTCCAACTTTAGTTTTCTTCATTATGGCGCGGTTTTTTACCTTAACGCAATGACTTTGTTTGCTAACGTTTTTAGGATTGATTAAAATCGATGCACCATCATAGTAAAGTGCAAGACCATGAAAAAAATAGAAGCGATAATTAAACCATTTAAGTTAGATGACGTAAGGGAAGCTTTGTCAGACGTTGGTATTACAGGTATGACCGTGTGCGAAGTAAAGGGCTTTGGTCGTCAAAAGGGTCACACAGAGCTATATCGTGGCGCGGAATACATGGTGGATTTTTTGCCAAAGGTAAAGCTTGATATCGTACTGGCTGACGAAGACGTAGAGCGTGCGATTGATGTTATTCTGAAAACTGCTCAAACTGGGAAAATAGGCGATGGTAAAATCTTCGTGACAGAAGTTGAACGTGTGGTGCGAATTCGTACCGGTGAAGAAGACGAAGACGCTATTTAATCCTTGTTTTAAAGTCAAATATAATAAAAATCCCCGCACTCTTGCGGGGATTTTTTAGATTAGCTTCAATATGTTGCTAAGTTTAGCGTTTGTTTAACTCTCTAGTTTGGCGCGCATGCTCACTGAGATCACTTAAGCCAAGCTTTTCATAGCTTTTTTCCATGATTTCTAATGCATTATTGAGATAGCTGCTTTGAGAGTAATGTTCAACAACGTATTTACCACGGTTCGCCGCGGCTAAATAGGCTTCACGTTCAAAGTAATACTGGGCCACTTTTAGCTCATAGCGTGCCATTTTGTTTAGCAGCCAAACGAGACGTTTTTTAGCTTCAGGTACATAAGCGCTATCTGGGTAGCTGTTAATCAGAGTTGATAAATCTTGAAATGCTACGCGAGTTCGGTTGGCATCTCGGTCAGCTCTGTCGACGCCAAAATAGTCTTGGAATGCGTTTTCATCCGCTTTGATGTTGACTAAGCCCCGCATGTAGTACATGTAGTCTAGATTTTTATGATTAGGGTTTAAACGTATAAAGCGGTCAATATTTGCCAGAGCCTGATCTGTATTACCTGTTTGGTAATAAGCAAATATTAAATCCATCTGTACTTGGCGAGAGTATGGGCCAAAAGGATATCGAGCATTTATTGCGCTCAATAACTCAATCGCGCGAGCATACAAACCTGAGTCCAAAGTTTCTTTGGCATCTTCATATAAAGCTTGGGCTGATTTATTTGGTACGCGTTCTATTTCATCTTGTTCTGGCGCTGAAGAGCAGGCTGCTAAGCCTAAAAATGAGGCGCTAAGTACAATGGCAAAGGCGCGCGTCCTTAAGTTATTTATCATTTTATTTTACTACCTTTGTTGTCTTCGGCTAGGCCAAGTCGGTAAAACCGAGTAAACTATGCATTTATGCGATTCTAACCCAGTCGAGCACAGCTTGCACTGGTAAATTAGGTAAAGTTACAGATGTCAGAGCAAATTTCCCTTCAAGCTGAAGTCCCAACCGAATTAGGTGGTAAACGTCTAGACCAAATTTTGGCGCAATTGTTCCCTGATTTTTCACGTTCGAGAATAAAAACTTGGATTTTAGATGATAAAGTCACCGTAGATGGTGCCGTTTTCAATACACCAAGAGAGAAGTTACTCGGTGGAGAAGTGGTTGCAATCGAAACTCAGATTGAAGCCCCGCGCGAATATGAAGCGCAAGATATCGCACTAGACATTGTGTATGAAGATGATGATATTCTTGTGATCAACAAACCAATGGGATTGGTGGTGCACCCAGGTGCAGGTAATCCCGACGGTACGGTGTTGAACGCGTTATTACACCATCACCCGGACATAATTAATGTGCCTCGGGCGGGTATAGTGCACCGTTTGGATAAAGACACAACCGGGTTGATGGTTGTTGCAAAAACTATTCAGGCGCAAACCCATTTAGTTAAGAATCTACAGGCACGAGAAAACTTTACCCGTGAGTATGAAGCAATATGCAACGGGACCATGACAGCCGGTGGTATGGTTGAAAAGCCGATTGGTCGTCATGCGACAAAACGTACACATATGGCGATTCATGAAATGGGCAAACCTGCCATAACACATTACCGAGTTGCGGAAAAGTTTCGTGCCCATACGCGTTTACGTTTACGCCTTGAAACAGGCCGCACGCACCAAATTCGTGTTCATATGGCTTATTTAAACCACCCCTTAATTGGGGATCAGCTATACGGTGGCCGTCCACGTCCGCCTCGTAACGCTACACCTGAGTTGTTCGCACAGTTGAGAGACTTCAAGCGCCAAGCACTTCATGCAATTAAACTGAGTATTGCTCACCCAATTACGGGTGAAATGATGACTTGGGAGGCGCCAGTACCAGAAGACATGCAGATTCTGACGCAGGCTTTGCGTGAAGACACTAAGGTAAATCCGGATCTGTCATTATAAGGATATTTGATGATACTGCCCAATTGGCCAATTCAGCATCGAGTTAGCGCGTTGTCCACAACGCGCCTTGGAGGTGACTCACAAGGGCCTTTTGACAGTTTTAACTTAGGCTATCATGTTGGTGACTCAATCGCTGCTGTTGATAGCAATCACCAGCGGTTGCTTGAGTATTTGCCTCGTCCTGCTCAGTGGCTTGAACAAGTACATGGCGCAAAGGTGTATGCGCTAACCAGTCGTACAGCCTCGATTCCTTGGCCTAAGGCTGATGCTTTGTACACTCGTATAGCACAGCAACCCCTAGCGGTGATGACAGCTGATTGCTTACCTATACTGCTCTGTAATGAGCAAGGCACTGAAGTGGCAGCCATTCACGGTGGTTGGCGACCTTTAGTGCAGGGTGTTATTGCTAATACGTTACGTCTGTTCGACAGTTCAGCCGAGCAATTGTATGCATGGCTTGGACCTGCAATTGGGCCATTAAGGTTTGAAGTTGGGGAAGAGGTTAAAGCACAGTTTTGCGCACAAAGCTCAGCCCATCATAGCGATTTTAGCCTACAGGAAAATGGTAAGTATCTTGCCGACATATACAGTATTGCGCGTCGACAATTAGCACAGGCGGGCGTTATTCGAATTTTTGGCGGGCAATTTTGCACAGTCACTCAAAGTGAATTGTTTTTTTCATATCGCCGTGACGGTCAAACAGGGCGGATGGCCAGTTTGATCTGGCGCAATTAATCTTATTTTCTACACATTCGTTACTTGAACATTCGCATAACAATACCCATTAATTAACTAGTTAATAGTTTTTGATAGGTAGATGTACAATGCGTTTAGACAGATTTACCAGTAAATTTCAGGCCGCACTTTCAGATGCGCAATCTCTAGCACTGGGAAGAGATCACCAGTTTATAGAACCTGTGCACCTCATGTATGCGTTATTGCAGCAAAATGGCTCTAGTGTTCGGGCGTTACTCGCTCAAGCGGGAGTGAGTGCAGATGAGCTCAACAGTAAACTCTCTCAAGCAATTGAAAAAGTGTTTAAAGTTGAAGGAATAGGCGGTGATGTACAACTGTCCAACAACCTCGTTTCGCTCATTAACTTATGCGATAAGTATGCGCAAAAGCGTAAAGATCAGTACATTTCCAGCGAATTGTTTGTGTTCGCAGCCTGTGAAGATAAAGGGCCATTGGGTGATATTTTTAAAGCCTTGAATATTACTCAACCAAAAATAGAAGCCGCGATCAAAGCCATTCGTGGTGGGCAAAAAGTAGATAGCCCCAATGCCGAAGACACCCGACAATCCCTAGAAAAATACACCATTGACCTTACCGAGCGAGCAGAGCAAGGTAAATTAGACCCTGTGATTGGCCGTGATGATGAAATTCGTCGTACTATTCAGGTCTTACAGCGTCGTACCAAGAATAACCCAGTGTTAATTGGTGAACCGGGTGTGGGTAAAACAGCGATAGTAGAAGGGCTCGCACAGCGTATAATCAACGGTGAAGTGCCAGAGGGTTTAAAGAGTAAACGGGTACTATCGTTAGATTTAGGCGCTTTGGTTGCTGGTGCTAAGTATCGCGGTGAGTTTGAAGAACGCCTCAAATCAGTGCTCAATGAACTGGCCAAAGAAGAAGGTCAGGTTATTTTGTTTATTGATGAGATCCACACCATGGTCGGGGCGGGTAAAACAGATGGAGCCATGGATGCTGGTAACATGTTAAAGCCAGCATTGGCGCGGGGTGAGTTACATTGCGTTGGGGCTACAACCCTTGATGAATATCGTCAGTACATCGAAAAAGACGCAGCCCTTGAGCGTCGATTCCAAAAGGTATTCGTCAGTGAGCCAAGCGTGGAAGACACCATAGCAATACTGCGAGGCTTAAAGGAGCGCTATGAATTACATCACTCGGTTGATATTACCGATCCTGCCATTGTTGCGGCGGCGAATCTATCACATCGTTACATCAGTGACAGGCAGTTACCAGATAAAGCGATTGATTTAATTGATGAAGCTGGAAGTTCTATTCGCTTGCAAATTGATTCGAAGCCAGAGCAATTGGATAAGTTAGAGCGTCGCATCATCCAATTAAAGCTTGAAGACAACGCACTGGCCAAAGAAAAAGATGAGGCCAGTCAAAAGCGCCGAAGTGAGATGCAATCTCTGATTTCAGACTTAGAAATTGAATACAAAGAACTAGATGAAGTATGGAATGCTGAAAAAGCCTCATTGCAAGGCACTCAGGTAATAAAAGCTGAATTAGAGCAAGCACGTTTGGACCTAGAAGTGGCTCGTCGAGCGAGTGATTTACAACGTATGTCGGAGTTGCAGTATGGTCGTATTCCTGAGCTTGAGCGTAAACTAGACCTAGCATCTCAAGCAGAAATGCAGGAGATGAGTCTGCTTAAGAATCAGGTTGGCGAAGATGAGATAGCGGAAATCTTGTCGCGTTGGACCGGTATTCCTGTTGCAAAAATGCTCCAAGGAGAGCGTGAAAAATTGTTACAAATGGAAGACGAGCTACACAAGAAGGTCATTGGTCAAGATGAAGCTGTAAATGCGGTTGCTAATGCAATTCGTCGCTCGCGTGCAGGGTTGGCTGATCCAAACCGTCCAATTGGCTCATTTCTATTCTTGGGGCCCACGGGGGTAGGTAAAACCGAGCTGACCAAAGCTTTGGCGCATTTTATGTTTGATACCGAAGATGCCATGGTACGCATAGATATGTCTGAGTTTATGGAGAAGCATTCAGTCGCACGTTTAGTTGGGGCACCTCCTGGCTATGTGGGTTATGAAGAAGGAGGGTATTTGACAGAAGCGGTGCGTCGTCGACCTTATTCAGTGGTATTGCTTGATGAGGTTGAGAAAGCACACCCTGATGTATTCAATATTTTACTACAAGTGTTGGATGATGGTCGATTAACGGACGGTCAGGGCCGCACTGTCGATTTTAAAAATACTGTGATCATCATGACCTCTAATCTAGGCTCAGACATCATTCAGGAGCAGGCTGGAAATAACGATTATGTGACGCTTAAAGAATTAGTTATGGGAGTGCTTGCGAGTCAATTTAGGCCTGAGTTTATCAACCGTATAGATGAGACCGTGGTCTTCCATCCACTAATTGATGAGCATATCAAGCAAATTGCTAGTATTCAGTTAGAGAAACTGACGTCAAGACTGACGGATAAGGGTTATCAGTTTACCCTGACGCCAGCTGCGCTTGAAAAAATTGCAGCCAGTGGTTTTGACCCAGTGTTTGGTGCAAGGCCATTAAAGCGTGCGGTGCAGCAATATATCGAAAACCCACTCGCTCAGCGCTTGTTGTCAGGAGAATTCGTTAGCGGAGACAGTATTACGGTAGATGTACAAGACGACGAAATTGTATTTCTAAAATAGTCTACTTGAGCAGGCCTAAGCTGTAGCCTATGCCTGCTCAGCTTTTATGTGATGGTGTTTATGGTTTGACTGCTCCAACCACCGTTAAATCTCATTCTTTTTTCTGTTACGTGAGTGTTTTTTTACGCAAAAATGAGTATAATCCCTAACGCGCGGGGCGAGTATAGCGCCTCCCAATCTTGAAGGACCTAAGTTTAAGTCGCCGTATTGCTACTTTGTAGTGAAGGCAAGCTGTGGGTCTTAACCTACCTAATAATTCCTAGAGAAGACGCCGATTGTTCATAAAGCCACAGCAATGTAATTGTTGTTATCAGGGCTGGGTGTGCTACAACTAAGTTATGAAGGAATCGCTGACGTTGTTGTATCATGTTCGCGCTTTATGATTGCCGTGTATCTCTCTTTCCTATTTACGGAGCATTAAATGCAAGATGTGAGCTTTTTGATCGTTGATGATTGCCAATTGGTGCGCAACCTAGTGCGGAACACTCTAGAAAATCGTTTGGGTGTGGAGAATGTTTATACCGCCACCAATGGTAAGGAAGCGCTTGAACTGCTTAATGCAAGACAGATTGACATCATTATTGCTGATTGGCAAATGCCACAAATGGATGGGGATGAACTGCTTCGCACTGTTCGAAAGTCAGAAAAACATAAGTTGACGCCTTTTATTATGATGAGCTCTTTGGGAGATAAGGAGCATGTGCTGGCAGCTATCCAAAATGGTGTATCGCAATATGTAATGAAACCATTCAGTGCAGAAAAGTTGGAAGATGCGATTCAGAAGTCTTGGAATTCGGCGAACCGTCGTGGTGCTGTACGCTTGTCGGGTCTACCTGAGCATAGAGTGCGCATACAAACCAGTAATCGTAAGCTTGCAGGCGTGGTAAAAAACATTAGCCACACGGGTATGTTAATTGAATTGACATATAGCCGAGAGTTGAACTTGTTTAACAACTACTCCATAGAGCTAGATGTCTTCGATTTAAATCATGAGGGTAATATGCTGATTGAACCGTTGTATGGCGTGCCTGTGCGGCTTATCGCTGTAGAGTCCAACAGCAACACAAAGGCTTGTCAGATGGGGATACGTTTTAATCGAGAAATGCTTCACGAGACAGTCAAAGGTAAGCTGGATTATCTACTTAAGAGCATAGGACAAGATAGCGGCGATCTGATCCAAGATAACTGACCACTAAATACAGCCAGTTTTGAAAGATAAAAAGCCTGTCAGACGCATAATGCCATTCGCTTAAGAGATCCTGACTTTCGTCAGGAAGAGGACATGTGAGTTTGGTCAATGTCATCTTCCTAATTGCTCTTGTCATTGTGAACTTGTTTCAAAATCTCATAATCTTAACGAGTGGCGTTAGTCAGGTGCAGGCTTTTTTGTTGGTTGCTCGATATCTATTTAGGCTCTCATCAAGTTCTAAAGGTTAGGATCATCCCAGATATCTTATTCGCACTTTCGACCAGTTTGGCTGCGTCTTCTGCAACACGGTAGCTTAGTTGCAGGTTGTCGTTACCATGCTTGCTAATATTACCTATATTATCGTTTATTTCGCTGCTTACCACTTGTTGCTGCTCAGCGGCCGCTGAGATTTCCTGAGCAGACTGAGCTATCTCACTTATTTGAGAAAAAATAGTCTCTAAAGCTTGTTGGCTTTGTTGAGAGGCTTGCGCACAGTTATCGGCTCTGTCTTTGGTACTTTGCATTACCTGCGACCAGCTAAATAAAGTATCTTGAATTTCTTTGATTGATGTATAAATATGGCTTGTCGCATTTTGTGTTCTTGAAGACAAAGCTCTGACCTCGTCAGCAACCACAGCAAATCCTCGGCCATGCTCTCCGGCGCGAGCGGCTTCTATTGCTGCATTGAGTGCCAGCAAATTTGTTTGCTCGGCAATACCTTCGATTTCAGTCATGACCTTGCCGATCTTCTCTGCCTCACTGGCCAAAGAGTTAGCCGTTTGCGCGGCTTCGTCTACTTGTCCTGCTAGGGTATTAACCATGTGAGCATTGTCTGCCATGGAAGACTTTATATCTTTACAGTGCTGCTGTGTTATCTCTACCTTTTCGGCTGTAGAGCCTGTGTTATGTGAGATCTCGCCAATAGTACAACTCATCTGTGACATGGCTGTTGCGATTGAATTAAGACGTTGACTCTGTGCTTGTATGCCTTGCTCTGTACTACTTGATTTTTCATCCAAGCCCGTGGCGATGTCTTTGAATGTCAAAGTTGCATCTTTCATGCGCCCCAATACGGTGCGCAACTTGGCCTGCAACATACCTTGGCTGTATTGTGCGATACTAAAAGGATGATGACCGTTATATACATATCTTGAGACTGAATCGAACTGCGCTTGCTGGGCACGCAATGCTTGGGGAGTCCGAATGAGTTCGTCGTAATTTATTGCTACTAGCAAGGCAAGGGTAAGAAGTAGCGATAAAGCTGCTATCGTGCCGATAGACCAAAATGCAGTAACCAAGGCAGTGATGGTGATCATAAAGCTAAGTATTCTGCGCAAATTGTATTGCTCGCTCCAATGCCAAATACTTTTACCTTGGTTGATAGCGTCATACAGCTTTTGAGCACGTTGCTTGAGACCAGTATCAGGGCGTACGCGTACCGATTGATAACCTGTAAGTTGTCCATGCTCAAAAATAGGAGTAACAAACGCGTCAACCCAATAGTATCGGCCATCCTTACAGCGGTTTTTCACAACTCCGCGCCATGAATGGCCTGCTTTGAGTTTATCCCAAAGCTCTTTGAAAGCTGCTTTGGGCATATCTGGATGGCGAACAATGTTGTGATTTTTGCCAACGAGTTCTTCACGTGAGAACCCAGATACAGCGCAAAATGCATCGTTGGCGTAGGTTGTTATCCCTCGAAGGTCTGTAGTTGATACCAACTGCTTGCTATCATCAAAAGTCACCTCTTCATTAATTATATTCTGTCCACGACGCATAATTTTCTCCCTATGGATAACGAGTTAAGCTATTTTAGCGATGGCCTCGTTCACCACTTAATGAAATCACCAAGCTCCACGATTTTATTAAGTTACGTTAACCTTAACGGTAGTTATCGACAGTTGACATCATACCATTAAGATTTGCTTTAATTGTGTTAGATTATAGCGAGTTATATGACAAGGCAACAAGGCAGATATCAATGACAGAGTCAAACTATGTGTATGGGGTGGAGCAATTTGGCGAAGCTGACCGAATTGTTGCGCGCGAACACGCCATAAAGGCGTTGGGTGAACAGGATGTGCGTATTGAAGTGCTTGCCACGAGTGTCAATCCAATTGATATAAAAACGCGTATGGGGCTCGGTTTTGTTGCGGCACAAAAGCCAGCTAATGATTTTATGGGCCTAGGCTATGACGTTTATGGCCGAATAAAGGCTGTTGGTAGCCAGGTTAAAAACTTTACACCGGATCAGTATGTGATCGGTATGGTGGGGTTTGCACACCAGCCAAGGTGCTATGCACAAATAGTCGATGCACATCACAGTGAAATTATTCCATTAATGCAGAAAGAAAATTCAGCAATCGCGGGTCTTTGTTTGAGTGGTTTAACAGCTCTTCAAGCACTGCGATGCGCGCCGTTAAATTTAGATGAGCCGATATATATTAATGGGCCTACGGGAGGGGTCGGGCATTTGGCGATTCAACTTGCCAAGCTTGAAGGTAGAAAGGTTATTGCGCTAACAACAAGGCCTAGTCACGATTTGTTGACACAGTTAAATGTTGAAGTGATGGATTACACCACTTTCTTCGATAGGCGAAGAACGGGGCAGTTGCTTGATTTAGTTGGTGCAGATAAAGCGCTTGAATTACTTGACAACCTAACAGCAGGAAGTGAGGTAGTCACGGTTCCAACAATCAGTAAAGAACAAGTATGTGAATATGCTAAGTGTAAACAAATCAATGCACAGGGAATGGTTGTTACGGCAAACAGCGATGACCTCAATAAATTGTATCGTGCGTATAGAAGTGGCAAACTGACAGTGCATATGGATAAACAGTTTGCACTGTCTGAGGTTGCTGACGCACATCGTTACATGCAAAACGGCGGGCATAGTGGAAAAGTCATTATTTTGGCTTGAGTATTCCTAATTTAGCCCCCATAACTTTGGCATTGCCTTTTTTGGCCGAGGATATTTTTTTGATAACAACAGATTTACAGACAATACTTTCAGCATTGTCGATGCCTGAGCATAAACATGCCATCAGAGGTATTAAGCGCGGAATAGAGCGAGAGGCCTTAAGAATTGAAAAGGATGGTACGATAGCTCAAACCCCTCATCCAAAAGGCGCGGGACATCCATTAACACACAGCAGTATTACTACTGACTTCTCAGAGTCGTTGTTGGAGTTCATCACTCCTGTCAGTGAATTTCCTGAACAGACCTTGGCACAATTAAAAGAATTGCAAAAATTCACCTTGTCGAAAATGGGTGATGAACTGCTTTGGCCAATGAGTATGCCATGCTTTATCACCGATCAAAGTGACATCGCGTTGGCACAATTTGGCGATTCAAACATTGGTAGAATGAAGACCTTGTATCGTGAAGGTTTGAAAAACCGCTATGGTAGTATGATGCAAGCGATAGCGGGTGTGCACTTTAACATTTCATATCCTGATTCACTTTGGCACAGTTTGCAAACACTACAAAGCAACACTTTGCCGTTACAACAGTTTATATCTGACAAATATTTAGGTCTGATCCGCAACTTTAAGCGAGAGTTGTGGTTGATCAGCTATTTATTTGGCGCATCACCAGCTCTGTGTTCGTCATTTTTACAAGGCAAAGAAAGCCATTTGCCGTTTAAAAAATTAGGTATAGGTACACTGTACCTTGAGCATGGAACGGCGCTACGTCTAGGTGATCTTGGTTATACCAACAGTGCACAGTCGTCTTTGAAAGTAACGTATAACAGTTTAGATGAGTACATTGCGGGTCTACGTGAAGCAATCCGCTGCCACTCAGACCTTTACGGTGAGTTGGATGATTACACCAGTGAAACACCTAAGCAGCTGAACAAAAATATTTTGCAAATCGAGAATGAATTCTATTCTCCAATCAGACCAAAGCGCAATGCACTCAGTGGTGAGCCACCTACACATGCATTAGAGCGCGGTGGTATTGAATATGTGGAAATTCGCGCCTTAGATGTTAACCCATTTGTAGATACAGGTATTAGCATCGAACAGATTAACTTCCTTGATGTGTTTTTGACTTATTGTTTGCTAAAACCATCTTCACAGATGAGTTGGGATGAGCAAAAGCTCAGCCAAGACAATTTAACAACCGTGGTAAATCAAGGTAGAGATCCAGCCGTTACTTTATTACAAGGTAGTAAAGACATCCCATTAAGAGAGTGGGCAGAGCGTATCTTCTCAGAGTTAGAAGATGTGGCTAAATGGATGGATGAAGCCTACGGTACTAGTAAATATATTAGCACTATCAATGAATTAAAGACTTGGGTTGCGCAGCCTGAGAAAACCTATTCTGGTCGTTTGATATCATTACTTAAGCAAAAGCAGCAGGACGGCGGTGTATTAGCACTTGATTTAGCCGCTAAGTATAAGGCATCGTATCAGGATGTTGACTATTCAGAATATAGTCAAAAGGGGCTTGACCTTGCGGCGGCTGAGTCGGAGCAGGCAGCAATTTCAATTAAGGAAAGCGACGATAAGGACTTTGTGACATTCCTACGCGATTACTTTGCTAAAGCCTAGGCAAAAAAAAGCGCAGCTCAAATAGGCTGCGCAAATAAATTTCAGGGATGAAACAATGCTAAACTGCTGCATTCATAGGTTATGACAGGCATTATTTATAAAAGTTCAACGGGTTCGTAAAAAAATGCAAAAAATTATAATTTTATTGCCTGTACTGATATTGCTAGCGAGTTGTGCAACAGCACCTCCCAAGCAACCTAATGATATTTGTAAGATTTTCCAGGAAAAAGAAGATTGGTACTATGATGCACGTGATGCTCAAGATAAATGGGGATCACCAAAGCACGTATTAATGGCAATGATGTACCAAGAAAGCTCCTTCAAACATGACGCGGCTCCGCCAATGGAATACTTCTTGTGGTTTATTCCCACTGGGCGCGCGAGTTCGGCCTATGGATATTCTCAAGCAAAAACGCCTACTTGGAGCGATTATATTCGCGAAACAGGTAACTCAGGTGCCGATAGAGACGACTTTGAAGATGCTATCGATTTTATGGCGTGGTTTGTTTATAAAACTCATAAAATTAATGGTGTCTCTAAATGGGATGCCTATGCACAATACCTCAATTATCATGAAGGTTGGGGCGGATATAAACGCGGCACCTATCGCAAGAAAAAATGGTTGATGGCCGTGGCCAATAAGGTCAAACATCGCGCCAGCCGCTATGGCGCACAACTCAAACGTTGTGAAGAAGACCTAGATAAAAACTGGTTTGAACGTTTGTTTGGATAACTCATTTTAGGAGGTAGCCTTGGTTGCCTCCCTCTTCATATTTTTAAACTACCTTCCTGTTAGACATACTCGAAAATACATCACGTGTTCCTGATTTAACAGTATGAAAGTGCTGGATATTTGGGCAAAAATGTCTGAGTATGGTGATAAAGAAACAATTCTATCCGTCATTGTTACGCATCATTGCAAGGACTCGTTATGAGCAATCAGTATGATCTAGCCTTAGAGCAACCTGTTTCAATTTGGAATAAGGAGCTTGCCTTACCCATCAGGGAATTATTTAAAAATTTGGCTAAAGCCACTGTTGCAGGCATGTTCGGCGACAGTAAAGGCATATTGGACAATGTGGTTGAAGCGAGCAGCATTGTCGGGTTTGAGAAAAAGCCTGAGCAAGCAGCATGGGTGCTGGTGTTTAAAAGCTTGCAAGTCACCCTTTATGAGTTAGTACCTGATTATCAAGATTTATTTGAGTGTCAGCTTGATGATACAGAGGTCGAAACACTTAGCGATAATATGGCAAAGCAGGTCAATGATGTTCCATTGGGAATTATCGCTGACTTCTTTGACCATCCTGAAAACTTGTCGCTATTTACGCACATCAAACCAGCCATAATTTATTGGCTTGAAAGTTTAGGGATGCGCACACAAGATGCGGAAGGTTTTTTCGCACGTTTAAAACAAAGCTTTGCGTTGGCGCTGCATAAGCAGTGGCACAACAACCGAGAAGACTACTTATGCGTTGCTGAGCATCTACAAAGCCCATTTGCAGATGCGAATAAGGAACTGCGGGGCTGGCATTTATATAACGTGTGGTTACAGGAACAAGTGAACCAGCGCATGTTTGCCGAAGCGTTCAGCCTCAGTCAGGTGTATGTCAATCTCAATGCCTACTATAAAGTAGCGATGCAAGAAGACGATGAAAAAGAGTCGCTGCGCAGCAGAGCGTTTAATACCAAAAAGCAGGTTGTTGACCTGCACGGTGAAATAAATAACTGGGCAAGGCAGTTTGATAAGAATTGCGCCATCAAAGTAATTAGTGGCGGCCCGGGCTCCGGTAAGTCGTCATTTGCGAAAATGTTTGCGGCAAATATGGTGCGTGAACGTCCAGATATACGGGTGGTGTTTATTCCACTGCACCATTTTGACCCAAGTGATGACCTGCTTAACGCGCTCGCCCGTTATGTAGAATCAGACCCATACTTACCAACCAACCCATTGAATAAGGCACAAAAAACACAGCGAGTGTTGTTGATTTTTGACGGACTAGATGAGCTTGCTATGCAAGGCAAATTAGCGGCTGAGACCGCTAATTACTTTGTTGAAGAAGTGATCAGTAAAATAAACCGCTTTAACGATGCGGGTTTCCAATGGCAAGCATTGATCACGGGTCGAGAGATGGCGGTTCAGTCGGTAGCAGCAAAGCTTAGAGGGTTACAACAGCTATTGTACGTGCTGCCCTATTTTGTAGAACAAGATGACGATACGGATGATAGCGAGTACATCGACCCTGATAAATTGCTAGCAACGGATTTGCGCGATACGTGGTGGCAAAACTATGGTCGGGCCAAAGGGGTAGACTATGAAAGACTACCCGAGCCACTGGCGATAAGCCAACTGCAACCTATTACGCAGGAGCCGTTATTGAATTATTTGGTGGCGCTGAGTTTTGAGCGTGGGGAAGTGGTTTTTGATGAGCACTTAACGCTCAATCAAATCTATCAGGATTTGTTAGAGGCGGTGTATCACAGGCAGTGGGAGCATGGTGGCTATAAGCAAACGAGAGACCTTGAGAAGCCGCATTTTATTCGCGTGTTAGAAGAAATTGCTTTGGCGGTTTGGCATGGTAATGGCCGTGTGGCCAGCATTAGTAAAATTCAGCAGCAATGTGAAAGCAGCCGCGTCACAAAATATCTGGAGGTGTTTCAAGAAAGCGCCACGTCGGGGATCTCTCGTTTATTAACCGCCTTTTATTTTCGCCAAAGTGAGTTGTTAGACGGGCAGGATAAAACCTTTGAGTTTACTCACAAAAGCTTTGGTGAGTATTTAATCGCTCGGCGTATTATTCGTGAAGTGGCCGCAATTACCAGTGAAGTGAATCGCAATATTGAAGACCCAGATGTGGGGTGTGATCAATCCAGTGCATTAGTGCGCTGGGCAAAACTAAGCGGGCCGACAGCACTGGATGAGTACATATTTCGCTTTTTAAAAGATGAAGTGAGCATACGTCACATAAACGACGTACAGCAATGGCAGAGGTGTTTTGCTGGGTTGTTCTCGCGGACACTACGTAAAGGCATGCCAGTGGAAGAGCTGCAGTTGAGTACATTTAGTGAGATGCAAAAATATGCTCGTAATGCGGAGGTGGCGCTGTTGGCAATTCATCATGCTTGTGGCTGTGCTACCGAAAACGTCTCGGATTTGAACTTAGAAAATATGCATAGCTTTTCTCAGTGGCTTTTACGGGTTAAAGGGAGTGGAGAAGAGGATGACCGTATACCCACTCGGTGCCTTACTCATATTGATTTGCAACAGTGCGATTTTGAATTCAAAGATCTAAGAATGGCTAATTTACAAAATAGTAATCTGAATGAAGTCAGCTTTGTGGGGGGGGAATTAGGTCATGCTAGGTTGCAAGGCGTGAGTGCGATAGAGAGTACTTGGATAGGCATATCTATGAGTTTTGCCAATGCGTCTTATGCGAATTTTGCGAGCGCCGAATTTGACCACGCTACAATGTTTTGCTGCATACTAAAGTCAGCCTGTTTTGAAGGCGCGACATTTCATCGAACTGACTTATCAAGTTCAAATTTAACCGAGGCAAATTTAACATACGCAGATTTAACAAACGCAGATTTAATAGATTCTAATTTAACCAATGCAAATTTAACCAACGCAGATTTAACCAACGCAGATTTAACCGAAGCAATGTTAAATAACACTAAGCTTAGCGGTGCAAAATTAAAAGGTACTAATTTGAAAGGGGTTGATCTGAGTAATGTAGATCTAAGTAAGGTGGATTTATCCGAGGCGATTTTGGAATAAGTGTTTATTGAATTCATATAGCGAGAGAGTCTGATGCGTCTATCAGTATTCGGTAGGCACGTATAAATCGTCTATGCTTGATAGCAAATAACTAAAACACAGGAACCCAAGCATGTTTAAAAAAATAATAATACTATTACTGCTGATCATCGCCACCCCATTTATTCTCGCGCTGTTTGTGGCCGACAGTTACCACGTGGAGCGTGAAGTGGTGATTGAGCAACCTGTCGAGCAGGTGTTTTCGTATATTAAGCTGCTAAAAAATCAGGGTAATTACAGTACTTGGGCGCAAATGGATCCCGCGATGCAAAGCGAATATCGCGGTGAAGACGGCACGGTGGGTTTTGTTTCAGCTTGGCGAAGTAAACACCCTGAAGTGGGGGTGGGCGAGCAAGAGATCATCAAAATTGATAAAAATAAACGCATCGACTTTGAATTACGCTTTAAAGAGCCGTTTCAATCCATAGACCCAGCTTATATGATCACCGAACAAACACCCGAGGGCACCAGAGTAAAATGGGGATTTAGCGGCCATATGGACTACCCAATGAATTTGATGTTGCTGGTGATGGACTTTGAACAAATGTTAGGTGATGACTTACAAATGGGGTTGGAAAATCTCAAAGAAGTGCTTGAACATCCCGTTGAATGACAAAGCGAAAAACACGTATTACAGACATAAAAAAACCGCACGCTGCGGTTTTTTTATGTCTTTACAAAGCGCAAGTGTTATACAACACCACGAGGTAAGCGACAATCATGGTCTTTACCAGCAAGCTCAGCAATCCAGAATTCTTCAGCGGTGAAACCTTCAGAGTTTTCTTTAACTACTTTAAAAGGAGCTTTCTTTTGTGCTTTTGCAGGTGCAGCTTTGCTTGTTTTTGCTTTTTTAGCAGGCGCTGCTTTTTTAGCAGGTGCTGCCTTTGGCGCTTCACTCTTTGTTGAAGACCCAGAAGTAAGCTCTTCTGTCAGTGCTGCTACATCAGCAAGACGCAGGTTTTTCCCGCCGTCAATGCTGTACCAACCCGGTTTGGTTGTGATCTCAGGCTTTTTGCCATGGGCAGCTTCGTAAGCAGCTTCAAAAGCGCTTAATACTTCATTTTTATCTAGTTTACTCATCGTAGATCCTAGTCGTTTTATACGCGGGATTAAGATTAATGAATAGTTATACCCATATTTGCGCTATTTTTCAATTTTTTAAGGGTTTTGCTTCCATTTTGGCTGTATAAACGCCAAAATTTGTAAAATTTTTAGGACAAATACTGGTTACTTCATGAAGCGTTCAGAATTTACACACACTCTAACGGAGTTGTTAAAACCCGATGCGATCCGAGATTTTGCGCCAAATGGTTTGCAAGTTGAAGGCGCTGAAAATATTCGTAAAATTGTAACGGGGGTGACTGCCAGTCAAGCATTGGTCGATACTGCGGTAGAGCTACAGGCCGATACTATTTTGGTTCACCATGGTTACTTTTGGAAAGGTGAAGCACAAGTTATTACGGGTATGAAAAAGCGCCGTATTGCGACTTTACTCGCCAATGATATTAACTTATACGGGTATCATCTACCGCTCGATATTCACCCTGAGCTTGGAAACAACGCACAGTTGGCAAAGCTGCTGGATATTGAGGTGTTGGGTGGATTAGAAGCTGGACCGAGTAGTGTGCCTGTACATGGGCGGCTGAAAAACCCGATGTCAGCTGAGGTTTTTGCAGAGAAGATAACCACCGTACTTAATCGTAAACCTCTAATTAATGCAGTTCGAAATAAGCCTATAGAAACCATTGCGTGGTGTACGGGGGGCGGGCAAGGCTACATTGATTTGGCCGCCAGTCAAGGCATTGACGCCTACTTGACGGGAGAGGCATCAGAGCAAACCATTCATAGCTCTAATGAGCAGGGCATTGACTTTTTTGCAGCCGGGCACCATGCCACAGAGCGTTACGGTATCAAGGCACTCGGTGAGTATTTAGCTGAGCAATATGGTTTTGATGTGACCTTTATCGATATTGATAATCCCGTCTAAGTTCTGGTGTTTAACGAAGGCGCGTTACAGCGCCTCTGGGTTAATTGTTCGCCTGAGCTTTATCCAAAGCGTTCCTAACATTTCATGGTGATGAGTCGTAACCGCTTGGAGTACCGCGGCTTGTGGAATAAACTGCTTATAGCTGGGCTCATTATGCAGGTTATAAAACAAAGTGGGTGCTGCAACAGTATCGACGCCTTGCGCCCAGAATAAATTCTTAGCACGTGCCATGTGGCTGGCGGAGGTCACTAAAGCGACTTGTCTATCAACTAGATGAGGCGCTAAAAGCTTTGCTTCGTCTTTGGTATCCATGGCTGTGGAGTTAGCTCGAACTCGATTATTTGATATTCCAAGCGCTATTGCTGTTTGCTTCATAAGTCGGGCACTGTTGTGGCCTGAGACTATCAACTCAGCATTTTTATAATGATGCGCAAGTCGGAGCCCTTCAGTCAGTCTGGCAGACGAACAACCTGTTAGTTGTGCATTGGCAATTTGTTGAGTGTTTAGGTGTACGCCACAGCCAAGCACCACTATCTTGTCTATTTTGCGGTGTTTGCTCACATCAAAGGTTCGTATTTGTGACTCAGCAGAAGCCATCAGCTTATTTGCGAAAAATGGGGTGCTGATAAACCATAGGCCTATTAATGTAAGCCAGAGGACAATATATGACTTTATGTTGGTTTTGCTTACAAATAACAAACACGTTGCGACAACAATCAATGTTAGCGGTAACGGCATGAGTAAGCCGCCGAGCACTTTCTTAAACAAAAACATAAAAAACCCAATCAATTAGATTGGGTTCAGTTTAGTTAAAATCTTACAAAAATAATAGCTTAACGCGAATTGTTCTGTTTACAGGTATTTAGGAAGTGCCTGTAAACCGGGTTATCCTTCATGGTTTTTTTCATTGCCAAGTACATTGGACGATTAAGACCAAGTGCGCCAAGTGGAATGGACTTGATAAGGCCTTGACTTTCATAAGGTGTCACCAGCCAATCAGGCAATGCTGCGACTCCCATTCCTGCGCTTACAAGTTGAAAAATGAGTAACCCTTGATCAACCGTTTTAAGTGTGCCATCAAAGCGAGCATTTTGAATAAAGTGTTTGAAAATATCTTGCCGCTCACGGGGAATAGGGTAAGAGATGATGGTTTCATCTTTAAGGTCTAGTGCGGTTACGTATGCCTTTTTAGCTAATTCATGATCAGGGGCAACAATCAGCTTGAGTTTAAAATCAAAAAGGTGTGCATATTCGAGTTTATCTTGCTCGCGCATATCTGAGGTCAGTACCAGATCCAGATCATCTTCTAATAATTCAGGAATTGCGTCATAGCTAAAGCCTCGCTCATAGTCGACTTTGATATCAGGCCAAAAGTTATTAAATTCTTTTATAGTTGGCAATAACCAATGAAAACATGCGTGACACTCAACACTAAGCCTGAGCTGGGAGATCGGCTGATTTAGGCTTTCTTTCAAACGACATTTGGTTGCTTCTACTCGAGGTAAAATGTCATTAGCAAGCTCCAGCAATAGCATACCTTGTGGTGTAAAGCGTACTGGCTGCGTCTTTCTTTCGAACAACTGACAATCGAGTTTGTTTTCTAAGTCTTTAATTTGATGTGACAAAGCTGATTGCGTCAAGAACAACTCACGGGCCGTATTAACAAGTGAACCAGTGTCTTTAAGGGTTGCGATGGTTTTCAAATGCTTTATGTCGATCATCTTTAATAAATCTCATTATTAGTGTGAGTTAAACTCAGATTGCTTTACTTGAATCTCAGTCATTACCTAATAGTAACGTCTAGACGTCTACAAAACCAGCAATCGATGATTAATTTTTAACAAAATCACTATAACATTATTTTTGACAGCGTTGTCATTATTTATTTAACTTTTTTTCAAAAAATACAAATTAATTTTATTCAACTTCCTCCTGAGAAAGCATCATTTGTATTCATATTGGTTAACAAATAGAGTTCTAGACATCCAAACATCCAAAGGAAAGAGCATGACACAGATACATAACTTAGGTTTTCCCAGAATAGGTAAGAAGCGTGAACTCAAATTTGCAATAGAGGCATATTGGGTGGGAAAGCTGACGCACAGTGAACTTGTTGAAAAAGGACGAGAGATTAGAGCGCAAAATTGGCAACTACAGGCTCAGGCAGGAGTTGAGCTGTTACCTGTGGGTGATTTTGCTTGGTATGATCATGTTTTGAGCACTAGCTTGCTGCTTGGGGCCGTGCCAGAGCGCCACCGTAGTCAAAGTGGAGAAATCAACCTAGATACATTGTTTCGCATTGGTCGAGGTAAAGCCCCAACGGGGTGCGCATGTGCTGCCAGTGAAATGACTAAATGGTTTAATACCAACTATCACTATATCGTGCCTGAATTAGAACAAGACCAAACGTTTACACTTGCTTGGTTTGAGTTATTCGAGCATGTGAGAGAAGCACAGGCTCTAGGGCATCAAGTCAAACCTGTACTAGTTGGGCCTGTGACATATTTACATTTGTCTAAATGTGCTAAAGAACCATTTGATAAATTATCGCTACTAGAAAGGATCTTGCCTGTATATCAACAAGTTCTGCGCCAGTTAGCTGAGCTGGGAGTTGAATGGGTTCAAATCGATGAGCCAGTTTTGGCGCTAGAAATAAATGATGATTATCGTGAAGCACTTAAAACGAGTTTTAATCACTTGTCAGGCCAAGGCGTTAAGCTGCTACTGGCTACTTACTTTGATTCAGTAAGTGATTATTTATCAGACGTTAGTACTTACCAAGTTGATGGTGTACATTTTGACTGCGTAGCAGGCCAATATGATATAGCCCAGTTGGATGAAGCATTGCGCCCAGAGCAGGTGTTGTCATTGGGTGTTATTAATGGTCGCAATATTTGGCGTGCAGACTTACAAACTGTTTATACCAATATTCGAGATGTCGCAGATAAGCGAAAAGAACAACTTTGGCTTGCACCTTCATGTTCACTGCTCCATACGCCTGTTGACCTAGAGCAAGAGACTAAACTCGACAGCGAGTTACGTTCATGGTTGGCATTTGCCACACAAAAAGGTCAGGAACTAGCATTACTCAAACAGGCACTAATCCAACAAGATGAAAGCATACTAGAGGCATATTGTGCGCCAGTAAAAGCGCGTTTGACTTCATCACGTGTTAACAACCAAGCAGTACAACAAAGAGTGGCATCTTTGACTGCGCGTGATGGTCAAAGAAATAATGAGTTTGTAAAGCGTATTCAATCACAGCAACAGTCGTTATCTCTACCTTTATTACCAACTACAACGATAGGCTCATTTCCGCAGACGAAAGCAATTCGAGCGGCTAGACGCGACTTTAAGGCGGGCAATCTGTCATTTGAGCAATATCAAGCTCAGATGGAGGCTGAAATTCGTTATGCTGTTGAGGAGCAAGAAGCCCTAGATTTGGATGTGCTGGTACACGGTGAAGCTGAGCGTAACGACATGGTTGAGTACTTTGGCGAGTTGCTCGAAGGTTTTGCATTCACGCAATTTGGTTGGGTGCAAAGTTATGGCTCACGCTGCGTTAAACCTCCGGTTATTTGGGGAGATGTGTCCCGTCACAAGGCAATGACCGTAGCTTGGACCAAATATGCACAGTCACTGACTGAGAAAAAGATGAAAGGCATGTTAACAGGGCCTGTGACAATATTATTTTGGTCTTTTGTGCGTGATGACTTAGATAAGCCGAGTATTGCCAACCAAATCGCTTTGGCACTGAGGGATGAAGTGGTTGATTTACAAAATGCAGGGATTGATATTATTCAAATTGATGAGCCTGCATTTAGAGAAGGGATGCCATTAAAAGCGAGTCAGTGGCAAAACTATTTGGATTGGGCCGCGTATGCTTTTAGAGTCTCAGCCAGTGGTGTTGAAGATAAAACTCAGATCCATACCCACATGTGTTACGCCGAGTTTAACGATATTATCGCAGCGATAGCCGATATGGATGCAGACGTTATCACGATTGAAACTTCTCGCTCAAACATGGAGTTGTTGGCGGCGTTTGAGAATTTTGATTACCCCAATGATATTGGTCCAGGAGTTTATGACATTCACAGCCCTAATGTACCAGAAGTTGACTGGATCAAAGCACTGATCCACAAGGCGGCTCAGAAAATTCCGGTGCAGCGCTTATGGGTTAACCCTGATTGTGGCCTTAAAACGCGGGCATGGGAAGAAACCCGACAGGCGTTAGCCAATATGGTGCGTGCTACAAAAGAGTTACGCAAAGAGCTTGGTTAATCTAGATAAAAAAACCTCTAATTAAAGTGCCCCCTAATAATTGGATAGTCCAACTATTGGGGGTCACGTCATGATATGGTTTTTTCAATAACCGACACCTTAACTAAAGTGTGCCAAAGTAATCAAATCGACAAGGTCATCTGGGTGTTGTCGATTAAAAATTGCATTGCTTCTTTGGCGGGTAGCGGTTTAGACACCATAAAACCTTGACCAAACTGACAACCTTTACGTTTTAGTAATGCCCATTGTTTCGGGTTTTCTATCCCTTCAGCAACGACTTTTAAATCGAGCGAACGGGCAAGTGATAATATAGCATCGACTAAGGGGTTCTCTTTATGCGTTAACTGATCTACAAAACTCTTGTCTAGCTTCAACACGTGAATTGGCAACTGGTGCAGGTATCCTAAGGCTGAATAGCCAGTGCCAAAGTCATCTAAATATAGTTTGACGCCCAATGGTTCTAAACCCTGGATTATTTTTGTTGCTAGTTTTAGGTTTTCAATTAAGCCGGACTCGGTGATCTCGAGGCACAAGGCTCCATTGGGAAGCTGATAATCAATATAGAGCTGTTGCATGTAGGTGACAAAATCGAGACTAGCAAAGTGTCTGGATGAGACATTTACGGTGATCCTAATCATAGGGCTGCCTTCTTGACGCCAGCTTTTTAATTGCTGAGCAGCCAGTTTAAGCAAATGCAAATCTAGTTCAATGATCTGTCCTGTTTGTTCTGCGATAACGATGAAATCGTTTGGTGGTACTAGGCCATTCTTTGGATGGTGCCAGCGCACTAGTGCTTCGAAGCTGACCACATGAGGATCATTTAGCGCAAAAATGGGTTGAAAGTAGAGCTCAAATTCATTGTTTTTAATACCATGTTGTAAGTCGTTCTCTATATCGGCCTGACGTTTGAGCTTTTTGCGCATGGCATTATTGAAATAACATACTTGGCCCCGTCCGCGAGATTTAGCCTCGTACATTGCTGCATCAGCTTGCTGTAGCAATGTAATCGCGTTATCCGTGGCGTTATCCGTAAAAGCGACGCCAATACTGGTAGACGCCTGAAGTATGTGGCCATCTATGTACAATGGTTTCGCAATAGCTTCATTTATGCGCTCTAGTGCCAGAGAAACCTGTTCATTATCTTTGACATTTTCTATGAAAATAGCGAATTCATCACCACCCAGTCGTGCAAAGGTATCGGTACGACGAATACAGTCTTTAATCTTGTTAACGATAGCAACTAAAAAATGATCACCAACATCATGACCTAGTGCGTCGTTAATACTCTTAAAGCGGTCAAAATCAAGATAAAGTAGGCAGTGTGAGTTGTCATCATCATCTCGGTCTAAGCTCAAAATGGCGTGTTTTACACGTTCAAGCAATAAATAGCGGTTGGCGAGCCCAGTTAATTCGTCATGTAGTGCCCTATGCTCAAGTGCCTGACGTGATAGTTGTCGGTCAATTGCCATGCTTACCTGACGGCTAATGTAGGTCAAAATAGACAAGTGGTGATGATTGAAAGCTTTATCTTGTGTATAGCTTTGAATCACGATAACGCCTTGATACTGCTCATTTACAGCGAAAGGCACGCCCAACCAAGATTTTGGTGACTGGCCTACCATTTGGAAGTTACCTAACTCAATATGACGCTCAAACTCTCGGGTATTACATAGCAAGGGTTTGCCTGAGGTAAGGGTAAAATAAGAGGCGGTATGTTTGATCTGTGCCTTAGTTACCCGTTGGTGTGCATTACACTTGACTTGATTTTCGATTAAGTAATCAATTTCGAGAATATCGCTGTATCTGTCATACAAGCCTATAAAAAAGTTTTCTGCAGGTAGCTGACTGTTAATAATCTGATATAGCTCGTCATAGAATGCTTCCAAATCCAAAGAGCGATAGGTGATATTAGCAATTTTTAACAAGCACTGTTCAAGTTGTTGCGCTTGATTAAGTTGCTCTATTGTTTTAGTCAGATTATTGAGGGTTTTTACCTGATTAATTTTGGCACTTAGCAAATGCGCCACCGTTGAGAGGATTTGCAGATGTCCCTCAGTAAAGTAATCTCGTTGTGGATGTTCGCAATCGATAACGCCTAGTAGAGTTTCTTCGTACACAAGCGGTACACAGATCTCAGACAGAGCAGGCCGTGAGTCAGCGATATACATTGGCTCAACTGACACATCTCCAGATACAAAAGCTCGTCTTGTTCTGGCAACATGCCCTGTGATCCCCTGTTCAATGGGAATTCTAGTTTGTGCAACTTTATAGTCATTACTTTGGTGTGCAACGCCCATGCTGGCGACTTCTTCTAAAAATTTACCTTGTTCGTCAGCAAGGTAGATCACACAATCAACAAAACCCAGACGGCTTACCACCTGAGATGTAACATAATCAAATAATTCATCGAGTTGAGTGATTTGCAACAAAGATGAAGAAAATTGATTAATGATGCTAAGCTGCTCAGTTTTTGATTCTAGTTTGTTGTTTGAAAGCATTCACATCACTCATATATGCAATTAGGGACAATTTAACTTACTTGTAAGATAAACGACACATTATTGCGCAAAAAAAAGCATTTTAGAAACAAATAAGCTATTTGTTGGGATGAGTGAACGCAAAAACTTTACTCTATGTTGTTAACTGCCTATGATCGGGCAAATTCAGCCGTGGAAAAATGAGCAATGACAAGTACAGTAGACACCCTTACAATTACTCGACCTGATGACTGGCACGTTCACCTACGTGACGGTGTACAATTAAAAGATACCGTAAGAGATATTAGCCGCTATATGGGACGCGCTATAATCATGCCTAACTTAGTGCCACCGGCTACATGTACACAAACCGCGTTATCGTACAGAGAACGTATTATGGCAGCACAGCCACAGGGTGATTTTACGCCACTTATGGTACTTTATCTGACAGACAACACTACACCAGAAGAAATTAAAAAAGCTAAGGCCAGTGGTCATATTGTTGCAGCGAAGTTATATCCCGCAGGTGCAACGACAAACTCTGACTCTGGTGTAACAGATATTGAAAATATTTATCCTGTTCTTGAAGCAATGCAAGAAGTTGGGATGCTGTTGTTGGTCCATGGTGAAGTGACAGACTCTGCGATTGATATTTTCGATAGAGAGAAGATATTCATTGAGACAAAGCTTGCTAAGGTCGTGGCTGCATTCCCAGAGCTTAAGATTGTGCTTGAGCATATAACCACTAAGGATGCTGTGGAGTTTGTAGAAAAAGCCTCAGATAACGTGGCAGCAACAATTACGGCGCACCACTTGCTGTATAATCGAAACCATATGTTAGCAGGTGGTATTCGACCACATTATTATTGTTTACCAATATTGAAGCGCAACATTCACCAACAGGCGTTAATAGCTGCAGCAATCAGCGGCAATAAAAAGTTCTTCTTAGGTACCGACTCTGCTCCTCATGCAAAAGATAAAAAAGAAGCTGCATGTGGCTGCGCGGGCGCGTACACGGCACACGCTGCACTTGAATTATATGCTGAAGCGTTTGAAGACGCAGGAGCGTTGGATAAGTTAGAAGGATTTGCCAGTCACTTTGGTCCTGATTTTTATGGCTTACCACGTAATGCAGATACCGTGACGTTGAAACGATCAAGTTGGACAGTTCCTGAAAGTTATCCGTTAGGGGATAGCCATGTTGTTCCGATTAAAGCCGGAGCAGTAATATCCTGGGAAGTAGTCTGATAGCAATCAATAACATTTTGAATTAGATAAAAAAAGCGCACATGTTAGTGCGCTTTTTTTATTTCATCATATTATTTAATTATTAATTTTGATGGGAATTTGTACTGTAGGTCATTTTATATGTTAGGCTTAGAATGCTTTGAGTTTTTGCTGTTCTATGGATGTAAGAGTTGCGGTAAGGAAGCTTCATTAGCTACGGGTTAGTGAGCATAAGGTGTTTTTTGCTGTATTTATTATTCCGACGGGTTGCGGCGCAAGCTCAAGGAGGAAGCCTTCAAGGCGAGTGTTAAATTGATCTGACTTACAGGAATAATAGGTATGTCTAATTCTAAAACAGGTAAAGTAAAGTTTTTTAACGAATCAAAAGGCTTCGGCTTTATTGAACAAGAGAACGGTCCTGATGTGTTTGTACACTTCAGTGCTATTTCGGGTGAAGGGTTTCGCACTTTGAGTGATGGTCAAGCCGTGTCGTTTGATATTAAGCAAGGTAAAAAAGGTCCTGAAGCGGAAAATGTAGTCGCGTTATAACTTCACTATGCCTGAGGAGTAACGTTCTGTTGCTCCTATTTTATTCACATTTCTAAATATTTTATCAGAACCATCTTATATTATTTGCTTTATTATATTTATATGTAAAAATATAGTAATTGAAATATGAGTGCACACTTTTTAAAGTTTGATTATAGTATACCTTTTTTAGGTATTAACCTGATAATTTAAGAGAACCATCAATGCGAGAAATTAAATCTTTTATCAAATCTGCAAGTTTTAATGACTTAGAGAAAGCCGCTGAATTAATAAATGAAGCAATTGAATCTCAGCGTGAACAGCAGCAAGTAAAAGAGGAAGTATTAGCACTGATCAAGGAAAAAGGTTTAACCCTTGATGATCTTGTTGCTGGCGCACCGGTAGATAAACGTGCAAAAGTTAAACCTAAATATAGAATCGAAAAAGACGGCGAAGTATTTGAATGGACTGGCCGCGGAAAAACACCAAAAGCATTCGTGGGTGTTAATTTAGACGACTATACTATCTAGTCGAAAAACTAAGCAGCTATATTTATAAAAAGGCCCATTATGGGCCTTTTGTCTCGAAGCCTAATTTTATTAAGTATATAATTGCCAAATCGTTTCTCTGCTTGCAATATTGAGAGGTGCGTATCTATACGCTAAGACCTTATCAAAAAGAAGCCGTTCAAAATACCATTGCTCACTTTCGACTTAGCGATGAACCCGCTGTTATCGTATTGCCAACCGGTGCTGGAAAGAGTCTAGTTATAGCTGAGTTAGCGCGGCTTGCCCGTCACAAAATCCTTGTTTTGGCACACGTAAAAGAGCTGGTAGAACAAAACGCGCAAAAATATGCCAGTTTTGATTTATCAGCAAGTATATTCTCAGCGGGACTGGGACAAAAGAGCTTATCAGAGCAAGTTACATTTGCGAGTATTCAGTCAATAGCACGAAACCTAGAGCAACTTACTAGCTACTTCTCGTTGGTCATAATTGATGAGTGCCACCGTGTAAGTGCAGAAGAAGATAGTCAATATGGTAAGGTTATTAAAGCATTAAAAGTCCATAACCCAAATTTAAAGGTATTGGGTCTTAGTGCAACACCATACCGTCTGGGTATGGGATGGATATACCAAAATCATTATCACGGTTTTGTCAGAGGAACATCTGAGAGCCCATTTAAGCGCTGTATTTATGAGCTACCTTTACGTTATATGATCAAAAATGGCTATTTAACCCCTCCAAAAGAGGTTGATCCAGCCGTTAGTCATTATAATTTTTCTTCCTTAAAAAGTGATCAATTTGGAAGGTATTCTCAAGAAGATATGAATACCCTGTTATCAGCTCAGACTCGTGCAACTTTTAGTATTATTTCTCATATTATCGAACAGAGTAAACAACGTAGCGGGGTGATGATATTTGCAGCAACAGTTATGCATGCAAAAGAAATATTTAGTTATTTACCTAAAGGTAGTGCCGCATTAATTATTGGAGAAACAGAAACTGTTAACAGAGACAATATAATTAAAGATTTTAAAAATAAGACGTTAAAATTTTTAGTAAATGTATCTGTATTAACTACTGGATTTGATGCGCCCCATGTTGATCTTATTGCTATTTTACGCCCGACAGAATCGGTCAGTTTATATCAGCAAATTGTTGGCAGAGGACTGCGTTTATCACAAGGGAAAAAAGATTGCTTGGTACTTGATTACGCAGGCAACGACTTCAATTTATTTCACCCCGAAGTTGGCAGTAAGAAGCCGAACTCCCAAAGTGAGCCTGTACAGGTTATTTGCCCTGGATGCGGCTTTGCAAACATTTTCTGGGGGCAGCTTAATGAGCAAGGAGAACTTATTGAACATTATGGCCGTCGATGCCAAGGCTTACTTGGAGACCCACCTGATCAGCAACAGTGCGATTATCGCTTCCGTTTTAAAGAGTGCCAAGCATGTGGCGGAGAAAACGATATTGCAGCAAGGTTGTGTTTACATTGTGGTGAAGTCATGGCAGACCCTGACGATAAGCTGCGTGCCGCGCTAAATCTAAAAAATGCCATGGTACTTAGATGCAGTGGGTTAAGTGTCTCCTTACTCAAGGCGCAACAGTTCAAAGTTACTTACTTTGATGAAGATGGTGCAAGTTGTGATGAAGTATACGACTTTGTTAACCCCAAAAGCCGCTTCGTGTTTAATCGTGAATTTGGCCGACGAGTGAAGGGTAGAAATTTACAAGTTAGTTGGCAAAATGCACAACAAGTGTATGAAATGTCTCACCTATTAGAAGCACCAGACTTTGTGGTGGCGAAACAGCACAAAAAATACGGTTGGCAAGTCAGCGAAAAAATATTTGATTATCAGGGGCTGTATCGAATTGCGGATAAATCCTAGAACCTACTCACTGGGCTCTAGGATTAAACTTGGTTATTCTGAGGCCATGATCCCCCAGCCGTCACCATAACCTTCATGACCATTGGCAATGCTTTCTAGGTATTGCTCTGTTTGGCTCAGCAATTGATGCTCTGGCACCATTTTTACAGATGTGATGACTTCCCAAACACCAGTATCTTTGCACTGTTGTAGTTGGGTATGTGGCGCAAGTTCATCGTCTGAAATTGCTTTTATAAATGACTCTGCCTGAGGTTTTTGCTCAAAGAGAATGAAAAAATCGACCGTGTGAAACTGCGTAAGGTCAATGCCTGCTTCTGCCATCTCGGCTAGAAGTTGGCCGTTATCATCATCTGGGAATTGCATATTTAGGTCCAAGTAACTCAATTATGGCTATTGTCGGCTATTCGCGAGCAAATAAAAAGAGGTGGAGAGAAATTTGCCCATAATTGTGCATCGAATGTTCATAGGGTGGTTATGTATGAATATGATAGAATATGTAGAGTTTGACATAAGGAATAGATGGTAAGTGTTTAAGGCCGTTATATTTTTGCTGCTAGTAGCATTGGTGAATACGCACTTTGCTGCTCAGGCGCAACCCCAAGTGCCAGAAGGTTGGCAACTACAGCGTATTGATATAGAAGGTGTAAATAGCAATCTAGAAGATAATATTAGCGGCTATATCAGTTACTATTTAGAACAGCCCTTTGAGCAACAGCAATTAGAGCCACTGCGTCAAGCTGTTGAGCAAGCAATGCAAGCGCTGGGCTATTATCATAGCCAGATTTCTTTTATTGCCACGCCAAGCAGCAACTCACTACAAGTCAATATCGATGCAGATGAACCACTCAGTTGGAACGAAATATCAGTGCATTTGATTGGCTCAGCTCAACATGACAAAGCATTGAAGAGCTTACTTGCAAAGTTGCCTATAATGGTCGGACAAACGGTGCGTCATGATCATTACCAACAGGCGAAATCAAGTTTGGAGAGCTTGTTGCTAGAGCGTGGTTACTTTGATTTTAAATGGCAACGCAGTGAGCTGTTAATTGATAAAAGTGAACGCACAGCAAGAGTTAAATGGCAACTTGATGGGGGAGAGCGCTATCACTTCGGTGAGCTGCAAGTGGGCAAAGATACGCAAGCAACGCAATATATACGCTCTTTAGCGACATTTCAGCAAGGTACCCCTTTTCAAGGGGCATTATTGTCGGATTACACGCTAGCATTAAATGCCACTCCTTATTTTCGTTCTGCCAAAGTTTATCCCTTGCTAAAAGATCGCCACGATGGGGTATTGCCAGTACAAGTAAATGTAATAGATAAGCCCGATAACAGTTTTGAAGTCGGCGGTGGATACAGTACAGATCTTGGTGCAAAAGTTCGTCTAAAGTGGGCAAAACCTTGGATCACAGATGATGGGCACTTTTTGGAAAGTAATTTATCTGTGTCTGAGCGCCGCCAGGACATTACAGGCAGCTATACAATTCCTGTCGCAGACCCTAACAACGATGTTTGGCGTATTCTTGGAGGTTATCAATTCAATGATGACATTCAACAAGGGATCAACAGCAAAATATGGAACGTGCAGTTACAGCGACAATGGTTAACGGATGATAACTGGATCCGCACAGCCTTTATTAAGCGAGAGCATGAAACCACAGAGCAAGATGGCGAACGGTTAGAAACCGAAATGTTACTGCCAGGTGTTAGTTATGCTAAAAAGCAAACAAAAGGGGGGACAACCCCGTATTGGGCAAATGAGCGGTTATTGTCATTGGAAGTTGCCAGCGACTCGTTGGTGTCATCAACATCATTATTAAAAGCGCGTTGGAATAATGCTTGGTTACGAAATTATCAACAACAACACTTTGTGATTAGCCGCATTAATCTTGGCGCTATTGTTGCGGATGATATTCATGAAGTGCCTTTTAATATGCGGTTCTTTGCTGGCGGTGATCAAAGCATTCGAGGGTTTGCTTATCGTTCTATCGGACCAAAAGAAGGTGATAAGGAGATAGGTGGTAAGTACCTTGTAACCGGCTCTTTGGAATATAACTACCAGTTTTTACCCAGTTGGCGCGCCGCTGTATTTATTGATACCGGTACAGCGACAAATGATTTCTCTGAGAAATGGTCTGTGGGGGCTGGGTTCGGTATTCGTTACCTCACGCCTGTCGGTCCCATTCGTATTGACCATGCTTGGGGGTTAAGTAAAGAAAGTAAAAGTACGCGTCTAAGTATTGTTATAGGGCCAGAAATTTAATGTCACGTATGTCACGTTTTAAAAAAATACTCGGCGGCTTTGCAGCTGTTGGGGTGGTTATTTTTTGTATTATTGCGACCGCGCCCGGTCATCATTTATTGGTGGCTATTGCAAATTATACGATACCGGGATTGAAGGTAGAGCTGGCAGATGGTCGGTTGCTATCTGGCACACCAATGAATGTGGAATACAGTAGTGAGCAATTGGCTTTTAACGC
Organism: Pseudoalteromonas byunsanensis; assembly: GCF_001854475.1. Classification (GTDB taxonomy): domain Bacteria; phylum Pseudomonadota; class Gammaproteobacteria; order Enterobacterales; family Alteromonadaceae; genus Pseudoalteromonas; species Pseudoalteromonas byunsanensis. The sequence continues at coordinate 334,421 of NZ_MNAN01000032.1, read as the reverse complement.
GCAGGCGCTTAGTGTGTCACTTGAATGGTTTAGTTGCGCAACAGTTTGTCTAGATGTATCTGCAGATCGGTTAAAAGCGGCCTTGAAAAGTTCTAAACCAACAGCAAAGGAACAATCGCAAACGACGGCCACCATAAACTTGCCACTGTCTCTTGGGCTTAACGATATCAATGTGGAGCACATTGATATCACCTTTGAACAGCAGCGCATTACCATTGAAAAGCTGCAAAGTGCAATACATTGGCAAGACTCGCATATCAATGTAAGTAAGTTACTTGTTGAGCAAATGAGTCTAAATCTACCTGTGGCTGCAAAAGATAACCCCCAGCCTGTACCGACTAGTTTGGCTGGCCTAGAGCTTCCACCTGTGTTTGTTCCTGTTGATGCAACGCTTGAAGAGCTAAAGGTAGAAGAAATACAGGTAATACAAGGCAAACAAACGACCGTGATTGATGAGCTTGTGCTCCAAGCAGAAGTAAACTCGCATCAGCTAAAGTGGCACAGACTCGCTGTAAAAGCGATGGGTATCAGCGCTGAATCACAAGGCACAATAAGCTGGTCTGAGAAATGGCAGTTGCAAATGGGCGTGCTTTTGGACAAAGGGAATAATCAATTGCAAATAGATGCGTTTGGCCCCTTATCTGAATTGAAGTTAGAACTTAAAAGCCGTGGAGAGTATCCAAGTGAGCTGCAAGGTCAAATAGACTTAACTAGCGCGAACTGGCCTTTCTATATGCAATTTGATGCTCAGTCGTGGCACCTTGGTGGGTTGTTGCAGGTCCCATTAGAGCAGTTACAAATCCAGCAAGCTTCAATGAGTGTAGTCGGTGATGCTAATGATTACTCAGCACAATTGATACTTGAGGGGAGTACTTCGCCAGACATCCCAATTGCATTTACTACCAACTTACAAGGGACATTGACCGATCTTAATATCAGCGCAGCTCAGTTAAAATGGCAAGAGTCTGTTTCAACATTGGCCGCACAGCTCAACTGGCAGCAAGGGGTGAGTGGAAAAGTAGAAACGCAGTTAAGTCCTTTACCAATAAAAACATTTTTGCCGGATTATCCCGATACTGAACTTAGCGCAAATTTGACAGCTAACTTCAATTTAGAAGGGGAGCAATGGCTGTTAGACGTGGACGCGTTGAAAGTCTCAGGAAAGTTGCTGGGTAAAGACATTGCCGCCCACGCCCAACTCAACCTAAATCAACATTTGCAGGGACAGCTCAATACACTGGTTTTGAGCTATGGACAAAGTAAGCTACAGGTGTCTGGTAAATTAGGACAAGAGCTGGCGTTATCAGGAGAAATAGATGTTAATCATCAACATGATGCGTTAATTCCAGTTGATCTCGTTTCAACAGGCAAGATGATGATTAGCGGAGCGCATAGCGCGCCACAAGTTGAAGCGACTTTAGAGATTGAACAATTTGCTTTTGATAGTGTGATAGCGAGTCATGTGAATTTAGAGGTACAAACGGATAGTGCAGCTAATTGGGCGACCAATGCTCAGATTAAGGCCCGTAATATTCAGTACGGCACTTCGCAAATGAGTCATGTTCGTGTCGCGTTACAGGGCGATAAGTCCCAGCATACGGTAACGGTGGATACTAAGGGCGATTTACAAGCATCACTCAAAGCCAATGGAGGGTGGCATAACCAGCAATGGCAAGGTGTGCTCAGCGATGCAAAACTGACTTATCAGCAACAAATGCTGACGCTGTTAGAGTCAGCGAATATTAGCGTATCTCAGGATTTCGCTCGTGTGGACAATCATTGTTGGCAGCTGGTTAATAGCAAAGTTTGTGTGGCGGGTAAGCAGGATATAACCAGTGGCGCAGGCAGTGCAGATGCGCATGTGCATCAGTTTATGCTCAAAGATGTCAACCATTGGCTTGCTGATAAAGCGCAACTAGATGGATTTGCCCATGGAACGTTGTCAGTTGCTTGGCATGACGGTCAGCTGAAAAAGGTGGATGGTCAATTACAAATGCAACAGCTCAAGGTGCATAGTCAGCATGAGGGACAAACACACACGTTGCCAGTTGAGAATTTGAGCACGCAGTTGACAAGTAACAAGCAGCTAGCAAAGTTGGACTGGCAAGTTAATTCATCTGTATTGGGACGAATTCAGGGGTTACTAGAGTTTCCTTTAGCAGCGAAAAATACCGATTCAGTGCGAGCAACGGTAGAAATTGTACACATGTCTTTGTCACCGCTGGCGCCGATTTTAAGCAAAAATTTAAAGCAATCGGTAAAGCTGGCGGGGAATATTAGTGGTGATATCACTCTATCTGGAAACATGAGCAGTCCAGAAGTATTAGGTGAAGTTAACATTTCAGACATTGCACTTGCCAGTCCAATATCTCCTATTTCTTTAGTTTCGTCGACATTGGGTATTAAATTTGCTGGCAAGCAAGGCTTTCTTACAGGGCAATTACAAGGTGAGCAAGGCGGCAGTTTGGCGTTGGACGGAACAATGGCTTGGGAGCCGGAACTTACAGCACGTGTTACCGCTCAGGGGCAAGATTTTTTACTCTCACCAGAGACGAATGTTGAGTTGACAATCTCCCCGGATATTACGGTCGATTATGGTAATAATCAAGCCTCGGTAGTGGGTAAAGTACAAGTACCTTATGGACGTATTGAAATCAAAGATATACCAGCGGGAGCTATTCAAGTGTCTGATGATCAGATCATTGTTGATGCTAAAAAAGAACGTGTTAGTCGCTCTCCTATTGCATACTCTATCGATGTGGACGTACTAGTGGGCGATGATTTCAGAATAAAGGCCTTAGGTTTGGACAGTTATATAGCAGGTCATTTAGATATGACAAAGGTGCCTGCTATGGCGCTTCTTGCCAGTGGCGAGTTATCACTGCTTGAGGGCCGTTATCGTGCCTTCGGTCAGGATTTAATCATAAAAACAGGGCAAATTGGCTTTAATGGTGCGCTGGATAAACCCTATTTAAACGTTCGTGCTATTCGTAATCCAGAAGTGACTGCCGATGGGGTCGAGGCGGGGATCGAATTGTCTGGGAGTATTAGTACACCACGTTTTTCAATTTATTCACAACCTGTGATGGATCAGTCTCAAGCACTCGCTTATTTACTCAATGGAGAACCACTTGGCGAAGGGGAAAGCTCAAACAATGCTATCTTGACACAATTGTTGTTATCTCAGGGGTTAAATCGTAGTGAAAACCTCGTGGCCAAAACAGGTGAAAAGCTCGGATTTAGTGATGTATCACTTGGTGCAAGAGGCAGTGGTGAGTCGACTAAGGTTGAAGTGTCTGGATATCTGACACCCAGTGTGCAAGTCAGTTATCGTGTGGGCGTGTTTGACTCATTGAGTGAAATAGCGGTTCGTTATAGAGTATTTTCAAAGCTCTATATTGAAGCAACCAGTGGCTTATATGACAGTATAGATTTACTGTATAAGTTTGATTGGGACTGATACAGTCACAGAACCTCTTAGACAATAAAAATAACAATAAAAATAACAATAAAAAGGAATATGTCATGTCTATTTATCGTTACTTAGTGAGCGGTGTGTTGGTACTGAGCGCTTTGCAGGTGCACGCTAATGCAAGCAAAGCACCACACGAGATCGTTGCCCAAGCTAGTGAATCGGCTTGGCGAACAGTGAATATTGAAAATGTATTGAAAATACAGCTGGCAACAGGGGCGGTGTATGTTGAACTCAATCCATTCCTAGCGCCTATGCATGTTGATAATATCAAGCTACTTGCACGCGAACGGTTCTATGATGGATTAAATGTATATCGATTTGTGGAAGGTTTTGTTGCGCAAGGAGGTGATGAAACTAGTCAAAAGCAGCCTCTTAAAGCTAAAAGGCAACTACCCGCAGAATTTATTCATAAAAGTAAAACTCCCCTTAGCATTACGGCGCTAAATATGACCGATGGCTATGCTGAGCGAACTGGGTTTTTAAATAGCTTTGCCGTTGCGCAAAATGCGAGCGGTACACACACATGGCAAACTCACTGCACAGGTGCTTTTGCTATGGCACGAGAAGATGCACCTAACTCTGGCGGCACAGAGTTTTACATCGCACTAACGCCGCAGCGTTATCTAGATCAAAACACCACGGTGTTTGGTCAAGTATTGCAAGGTATGGAGCATATTCAGCGGCTCGATCGAACGGCTCAATCTGGAAAAGTGTTTAATCCTATCACCAGTGTGGAAGTGCTAGCTGATGTTAGCAAAGAAGATAAGCTTAGATTTAAAGTGTTTGATACAAATACAAAAGACTTCAAGGCGTTGATAGAGGCTAGAAAAAACAGGCCTGAGGCTTGGTTTGTGGCCAAGCCCAATTATGCAGATGTATGCGCAATTAAAGTGCCTGTGCGCAGTTTTACTGGCGATTAATGCGGATCTGAAATGGCGTTTTATCTTGGTCGCTAGAACGATAAGGGTTGATATCTAAACCGCCGCGTCGCGTATATCTGGCGTAGACATCAAGCTTTTCAAAGGTAAACGTGTTCATAAGTTCACAATAGATACGTTCAACACATTGCTCGTGAAATTCGTTATGGCTGCGAAAAGAAATTAAATAGCGTAATAGAGATTCTCTACAAACCTGTGTGCCAGTATAAGAAATGACAATACTGGCCCAATCAGGTTGGGATGTGATTAAACAGTTTGATTTTAACAAGTGACTGTGTAGCGTTTCGCTGACCTTGTTTTCACCGGTTCCTTTTAAGATCCCCGCTTGAGGGCTGTAGATATCTACTTCAATATCCAGGTCATCAATACACTCACCTGGCATCTTGGTAAATGGCAAACAAGCATAGTCATCGGCCTTATAAAGCGTCACTTCTACTTGTGTATTTGCTGCGTTAGATAAGTCTTGGGTGAGAATAGCTTGTACCTTTGCGGCACTTTCAAATTGGCTCTGATTAAAACTATTCAAATACAACTTAAAAGATTTTGACTCAATAATATGTGAACTTTGGCAAGGAAATACAAAGCTTGCTACTGCAACCTGCGGCTTACCTTTGAGGTTTAGCCATGAAAGCTCATAACCGGTCCAACTGTCCTCTCCTTTAAAAGGGAGGGCTGATTCATCTACCCCGATTTGATCGCGGTTGAGCTTACGCGCGATTGGGTGCAGCAAAGTAGCATCATAGTGTGACGCATATTCGGTCGTTTTACCTAAGACTGAGGCTTTTAGCTCAGGGGCATTTGTGTAATCTGTCATGTTTCACCATTTGTGGTTACAATGGCAATATTATAACGGATCCCAACACGGTTGGCAGTATATGGCTATAAACCAGATTTTATCTCAATTACATGAAAATTTTGCAGTGCATTATCAGCAGGAGCATCAGTCATTACCATGTATGTACTATGACCCTCAATGGCCAAGCCCTTGTGAAGTAGGAGAACCCATTGATGATGAGCGTATTCAATGGCAAGCAGCGCCACAGCCCAATGAAAATAATTTGCAGCAATTGGCAATGGCACTGGAATGCGCCTTTCCCACAGCATTGGATGAGTACTATAGTAGTTTTTTTGCGGGCAATATTGTTGGCACCATAGAAGGGCATCAAGTCGAATTGTTGCAAGCGTGGAATCAGGAAGATTATGAGCGACTACAGCAAAATATTACCGGCCATGTTTTGATGAAAAGAAAGCTAAAACAAGAAGAGACTGTATTTATAGGCTTAACAGAACAAGATGATTTGCTGCTCAGTGTTAAGCTAAACAGTGGTGAGGTGTGCCTCGAATATGTCGGTAAACCACCACACCATGTGTTAGCGCCGGATTTAGCGGATTTTTTGCAGCAAGTAAGTTTCTAGTTTACTGAAAATCCCAGGAAATATTTGACACGAGTTCACAGTTGTCGCAGCGAAAATCAAATAATCCAAACCAAGGTTCATTGAGTGCCCATTCGCCGTGACAGCTAGGGCATTTACGCTGCTTTTCTGCTTCAAAACTCTCACCGCCTACGCGATATATATAATAGTACACAGGCTTTTTAGTTAAAAACCGGATCCGTTTTGAGAGATCCATCCCTCTTCTGAATAGATCACTGCTGGTACTTGATATTTCTTCTAGCGCAGCAAATTCACAGCGTGTCGCGCCGTTGATCTGAATTTGGTCGCAAGCTTGCCAGTCTTCTTGCCATTTTATAAGGGCTTTATAGTCGCCATTAGCTATGGCAGGGATCTTGTAAAGTGGCACGGGTAAAAAGTCGTCACCACAGTACAAGGGGCTACATGTATGCACATATGTGGTATACAAAATGTAGCTTGAGGGCTGGGCACACTGATCCGCCCCATTGGCGTGGATATCCTGTCCTATGACTTTGACCTTGGGCGCAAGTAATCCAGCCTTTTGCAATTGGTCAATGGCATGTTTAACAAAAGGGCTATGGTTGAGCGGGTGCAAGGCATCTTCAAGTGGACACATAACCCGAGTAATAAAGTAGCCATCTTTTAGCACGGTTGGAAATTCATCCCCGATGATTTGGCCATTAAAACGCAGTGCATTAACCACTCGATTGATGGCAACTTCCGCCAAATCGAGGGTCGTGTCTTGATAGCAATCGAATGTTAAATCAACCACAAACATATTAGCTTTTCTCTAATAGGAATAATAATCTATCAAGCTTTTGCTCGATTCTATCAAGCTGGCTCTGCCCAGAGGGGGTGTCTTGCTCAGAAAATGGTGGCAAAGGCTGTGTTACTATATCTGGATTATTTTTGTAGGCACTGATCCCTGCGATAATGACAGGCATGGGGATAGACCCACTTAAACGGGCTTTGGTTAATGCAACACTTGGGGTTTTACCTTCTGCAACTAGGTCGGCGATTGCCTTTTGTACTGCAGGATGCATGCGCTTTACTCCACACAAATAAAGCGCATCATACCATAGCTAAAAATGTTAGCGTAGCATGGCATCTAGTTCATCAATCAGTTCACACCAATCCGCGTCTTCACGCAAAGACTCTTCGATAAAGTGCCGCTGACCTTCATTCCAAAAAGGCGCTTCAGCGAGTAACATATCGTCAGCAATGCGATGCTTGTTAACGAACTTCGTTATTTGGTCAGGTGAGTTGTCCAATCCTAATTGAGCAAATAAAGTGGCAAGGTTATGCTTGCAGGTATCCATAAATCACTCCGTAAGTTGCCTAAAAAACACTCTGTAACTATAGTAGACAGTGCACTTAACAACAATCCGTTCGCCCTAATAACAACAACATAAGGGGAAATTATGCGCGTTCTACAGCAGCAAAACCTAGCAGTGAAATACTTAACACCAGAAGATATGCGTGTCGCAGCAAGCTTATTGTATCAGGCGTATCACGATGATGACGTGTTGCGCAGTGTGCTCTTTGCAAAAGATGACAGTAGCTATGAAATGAAGCTAAGAGCTTTCATTCGAGAAGAGCTTGCAAGCTTTGGTCAGGGCCGCCAGCCGATGGTGGGTTTGTTTGATGGTTCAAATTTATACGCGGTTGCATGTGTTCTTGAGTCGGAAACAGAGCTACAAGCATCGCGATATTGGCATTGGCGGTTGCGTTTAATGTTAAGCGCTGGATATTTACAGACCCAGCAATTAATCGAAAAAGAAAATACCATTAGAGCCGCTTTAGAAGAATATGGGCATTACTATTTTCTTGCCTTTATCGCCGTTGATCCTCATGTACAAGGACAAGGGCTCGGTCATTATTTACTTAGCGGATTGGATGATTTGATCTCAAGCAATAAAGATATCAATGGAATGGCCGTGTTTATTACACAAACTTCCCAAAAAGCTTTCTTTTTGGGGCATGGATATCAGGTAATAAAGCAGCTTTCGTTTGAGAAAGTGACGGGAGAGTTATTATTTAAGACACAACAATCGGACGGATCGGAAAACTAGTTGTAAGACTTTTCCTACATGAATGTGAGCTAAGGTGTTTTGTGCTGCTGTTATTCGTCCTGTTTTTTACATTAACCTGTTGTAATTAAATATCTTTATTTTATTTGCAATAATATTTCAATGAGAATATTTTCTTTTTTGCCTTTTGGAACACGAATAACAGCGTAAACTTAATCATGTCAGGAAGACAAAGCGATAGGAATCGCAAATGGAGTGGAGTGCAGAGGGTTAAGGTAAGCTGCAATTGCAAGGAGCATAAAGGAGCAAGGATTGATTTAGGAACTCACAGGAAGTGGGCGTATATCAGGAAGGTATACACAAGGAAGGCAGGACAGGCACATGGCGTGCTGCTTAAGGAGCGCTCAGGATGAGTGAAGAGGAGGCCAAGTAGGCAAGTGGATAAGTCACAGGACGTGATATAGGAAGCAAGCAAGGATGGTATCGGGGTATGACTAGGATGTATACCCGTTCAGGGGATGAAGAAAAAGGTGGCTTCACGCATTGGGAACGGAAAACCCATCATGGATGTAGTCAGAACTAGGCGCGACAAAGGTTGCGCCTTAGTTTTTTTTGCGTTTATTATTCGTACAATCCAACCTCATCGGTCATTGAAAACCTTTTCTACTAGCGTAATAGAACCATGTTGTGGATCTACTTGGCATTGAATGCCCAATGGCAGTATGACTTGCGGATCGGTATGACCAAAATCTAAGTTTGCAATAACCACGAGTTGGTCGTTATTAAACTCTTCTTTGACCACATTTAGCACTGTTTCTTCCAAGAGAAGCTGTTCGTGTTCGCTATAGTCTCTAGGACGACCAATTAGCAGTGCGCTAAGTTGTTCAAATACACCCATCACCCCATAATTGCGTAACCAATAACGGATATATTCTACTGACGGCTTTTCTTGTGAGGTTTCCAAAAATAGGACTTTTTGTTGCCAAAAATTTGTAGCAGGCCAATAGTTCGTTCCTTTTAGCATTTCTAACACCTCAATACACCCACCAAATAACCTGCCTGTGACCTGAGTATTTCCTTGCAATACCTGCGGCCCTCTGCTTTTGATAAATGAGTGGCATAGGCCTGTGTGTTTTGTATTTTCCCAATCGGGGTAGCCATGACAAAAGTGACTAAATGTGGGCAGCATGCGCTTTGCGGGGTTGGTTGTTAAAAATGCTTTAAGGTAGGTTTGATAGTTATCATCAAAGTTATGTAGTTGCGCCAATCCAGCCATCACTGATGGTCCATTGAAGGTAACAATTCCAGATTGATTCAGTGTTGTTGTTAAGCACGTGCTGTCAGAGTAACCCATATAAAGTTTGGGATTCTGGCTGATAGTTTCCAAGTCTAAATATTTCAATATACGTGCAGAGTCAGAACCGCCTATCGTGGCTATGATTGCGTCGATTTCGGGGTCTAAAAACGCAGCGTTGATGTCATCAGCGCGAACTTTAGGATTCTGAAACAGTGTATCTGCATCCATGGTTGCCGTGGGGTAGGGTTTAACGTTGAACCCAAGCGATACTAAATTATCAATGCCTTGCTGATAAATATGTGGGAAGGTTGCGGGTCCCCCCCAAGATGGGGAAACAACCGCAATAGTGCTACCTGATTGCAAATAATATGGTTTTTTCACAAGCGAGCTATCCTTAGTAAGCGAAAGCCTACTAGAATAGTTTGCTAGTATCTTGAAATCAATAAATTTTATATCGTTAGGTAGTTATACGATGAGGGGGAACATCAGCTTTAACCAAGCGGCTATTTTCAAGGTGTAATACGCCTTGATAAACCGTTTCACCATCGGAACTAAATTCAAAAATAAACTGGCTTTTTATACCAGGCTTACCATTTTTGAGTATGCCCAAGCGACGCTTTTGACACGCTACACTCAACAGTTGAACTTGCAGTTTGTCTGCTTGATGTTGTGCGTGATCTTTCGCAGCTTCAGCAGCTTGCCGACTGCTCCAAAATAGTGCTATCACCGCACCTACTAGAATAAAAAGCCAAAGTGTTGCCATCTATGAAAATAACCTGCCTATAGCGCGAGACAAATTGTCACTGCGATTTTCTGCTCTTAGAATGCTTAAAACATGTGGGCGCAATGATGGAATTGCAACTAGATCTGCAAAAATACTTGCAAATAGCCCCTCGAGCTTGCTGTTCTGTGCAGCGCATTCTAAAAATTTAAACAGTCGCTGCGAGTCTAAGAATGTTTCCCAACAGCGCCCGGCCAAAGTGAGTAATACGTCAGATTCAGTGCTGTATTCACTGTCCAGTATGGTATCAACGCATTGTGCTAATAGGCCTTGAGCATTACTGCCAGAGATTGCTCTAAGGTTACAGATTAGAGCATTAAGGTTTTGCTCACTGAGACAAGAATCTATTTCACTTTGTAGTTTTTCTGTGAAACGGATGTCGATAGCGACATGTTCCAGCATAGCACTGAGCGGCTGCTTAACCTCAAGTGGCAAAGAGGCCCAAATGGCTTGTAAGTTCTCACTGTTTTGGCCATGGTCAAGGCGAAATGCGAAGTCTGCAAGACCTTGAATTGCGAGGCTTTGCCAGTCTTCAACGGGCAATTTACCAGAAAAGTACAGTTCGCTGTACTCATAGTACTGAGATGCTGGGCGTTTTAGCTCAGTTTTCAACAATGCATTGAAAGCGGCTAACTTGTTTGCATTGGGCGTAAAAACATAGGGGTTATTGTCTAGTTTTCCCTCGGCTTGTTGTCCGGTTAGCTCCGTTCCTAAAGCTTCTAATACCATACTGGCAAAGTGATCGCGACTAGCCACAATCAATTTGCTCTGCTCATCTAGAGGAAATTTTAAAAACCAAACATAGGGGTCGACAGTAGCTTGGTTATCCCAAAACTGAATCGCCAGTAATGCATGTCCACCCAAGGGGAAAGGATAGGGGGTTTGTGTTGTTTCAATTTGCGCAAAGTGTTGTTTATCTATTTTCGTGATCCTGCGGCCAATATCATATACTCGCCACTGTGTGCCTGCTGCACTCAAAAGTTCGCCTAAAGTAGAAATTTGCGCTGTCATGATTCACCCACTTAATGATTAGAGCGCGAGATTATACCCGTTATTAGTGGATCTGATAAGCAAGCTATGGGTAAAGATCGACAGTTTAGGTATAATTGCGTCATTAATATGTATATTGAGTTTTGATAATGCACAGTCTGTTTCATCAACATGTTATGAAACTTGTACAAGAGTTGGAGCAAACACTAAAATCAGCTGCATTGTGGCAAACACAGGCAATTGAACCTAGTTTGTTGCAATCTACTCAGCCATTTTGTTGCGATACATTGCGTTTTGAACAGTGGCTACAGTTCGTATTCATTCCGAAAATGTTGGAGCTACTCAGCCACCATGAAGATTTGCCAAGTAACATTGCACTGGCTCCGATGGCTGATGTCTCATTACATACACATGTCCACTTTGCTGATGTTAAGCATATCCTATCAAGGTTAGATCAGAGCTTATCTCAGGGGAAAATATGCTAGAGATTATTTATCAAGATGAGAATTATGTAGCAATTAATAAACCATCCGGTTTATTGGTACATCGCTCCTTTTTAGATAAAAGAGAAACGCAATTTGCGATGCAAATGCTGAGGGATCAACTTGGTCAGCACGTATTTCCTATACATCGTTTGGATAGACCAACATCTGGTGTATTGCTGTTTGCTTTGAGCTCTGAGGCTGCACGTGACATGAATCAGGTATTCATTGAGGGCAAGATTGAAAAGCGTTATTTAGCGCTAGTGAGAGGATTTGCACCAGAGTCCGTATATTTGGATAAGCCTCTTAAAGAAGAGCTAGATAAAATAGCAGATAAATTTGCGGATCAAAATAAAGCACCACAGGAAGCGCAAACGCAGTTTAATTGCTTATATCAGGCAACTTTGCCGATCCCATTTGGTAAATACCCCAGTATTCGATATTCTTTAGTTGAGTGCTTTCCAAAAACAGGGAGAAAGCATCAAATTCGTCGCCACCTCAAACATTTATCTTACCCGATTATCGGCGATGTGAATCACGGTGATAATAAACATAATCACTTCTTTTTTGAGCACTTTGGTTTACAAAGGTTGATGTTGTTCGCAACTTCACTTAAGTTTATCCATCCTTATACAAATGAAATCATAACGATTAAAGCGAGCCTTGGAGAACGCATGTTGTCAATTTGTGCGCAATTGGGCTGGCCAAATACTGAAAAGGATTATGAATAATGGCGTCAGTATCTATTTTTGTAGGCAGTGTTTACGGCAATGCCGATAACTTAGCAATCGAAGTAAAAAATAAATTACTTAGTCTTGGTCATGAAGCAACTGTGTATGAGGGAGGCACACTGGAACAGCTTCAAAATGCCAGCAATATATTGTTTATATCCTCAACGACTGGCTCGGGGGACTTACCTGAAAACTTGCAGCCATTATTTACGCAAATGCAAAGCCAATTTCCAATGTTGACCAATAAAAAAGTTGGCGTGATCGGCTTGGGTGATATCAGCTATGGAGAAACATTTTGCGGTGCGGGGCGCCAGATTGACGCTTTGGTACAAGAGTTGAATGCAACAGTTCCAGTTGAGCGCCTAGATATAGATGCCTGTGAACATTTTGAACCGTGGGAACCTACAGCGCCATGGTTGATGCGCTGGGCCGCACATTTATAAAAAAAAGCGCCACTGGCGCTTTTTTTAAGAGTTTTTCACATCTACTTTGAGCTTTAACTTTTGGCCGGGATATAAGTATTTTTGTCCCGCTAAGTCATTCCATTTTACTATCTCTTTAACCGTAAGGTTGAATTTAGAAGCGATCCGAGCCAATGAATCTCCGCGTCTTACTTTGTAAGTAATGGTACGATTGGTGTCAGCCACTTTTTCAGTTTTAGCTTCTTGGTAGATGGTAAGCTTTTGCCCTAAACGTAAAATCGTATTGGATTTTAATTTGTTCCAACGAGCAAGCTGTTTAATGGTCACATCGTACTCACGACTGATGTCCCACAAGGTATCACCGTTTGTGACAATGTGTGTTTTCTGAGCTTGGGGCGTTTTAGCAACCGCATTACGAACATCAGTTGGTAAGTGTTCACTTTTAAGTTTCCCCTCACTAAGAGGTATCAATAGGTTCTGGCCTATTTGGATGATATGAGAGTTTAACTTGTTTAACGACTGTATTGCGCTGGGGCTTGTCGAAAACTTCGCCGCAATCACTGAAAGAGTGTCGCCTTTCTTAACGGCGTAGTGCTGCCAGCGAAGTCTGTCTTCAAGTGGTGTTGCAGCGAGTTTATCTTTAAATGCGTCAACTTTGTCAGCCGGCAGAAGTAATGAATGAGGACCATTTGGATCGGTTGCCCAGCGGTTGAATGCGGGGTTAAGTCGATACAGTTCAGTCAAAGAAATATCCGCCATATCAGCGGCCATTGCTAAGTCGATTTGAGAACCAATATCAACAGACTCAACGACCTGTGCATTGATGATTTTTTTCCAGCTTACCTTAAACTCTTCTTGTCGCTTTAGTAAGTCGGACAAGGCCAGTAACTTAGGAACATATGCAGTTGTTTCTTGCGGTAAATCCAATGACCAGAAATCGGTAGGTAAGTGTTTTTTACGATTCTTTCTAATTGCTTTTAATAGTCGACCTTCGCCCGAATTGTAAGCGGCGATCGCATTGAGCCAGTCACCTTCGAGAGTTTTGTGTAAGTAGCTCAGGTAGTCTAATGCAGCACGAGTTGATTGCACTATGTCTCTGCGGCCATCGTACCACCAGTTTTGCTTTAGGTTAAAACGCTCACCAGTTTGTGGCATAAACTGCCAGATCCCTGATGCGCTGCGGTGTGAATAGCCAAATGGGTCAAAAGCACTCTCAACAATAGGTAGCAGAGCAATTTCAATTGGCATTTGGCGCTTTTCTACTTCTTCTACAATGAAATAGAGATAAGGCTCTGCACGCTTGGCAATTCTGTCTAAATAGGCCTGATGACGTTGATAGTAGTTTCTTTCTGCAACCACAGGACGATTTTGTGGCACATCAATAGAAAGCTGGTAACGAATACGCTCCCATACATCGTCAAATACAGGAGGCGGTTCATCCGCTTCAATTTGTTCTTGAATTGCACTATATAAAGTGTCACTGATCTCTGCAGGACTTGCGCTATTGAGCTGGGATACCGTTTCTTCGGTATTCTTATCGACAGCGGTCAACGTCTGACAACCGCTACTAAGCAGTGCTGTCAATACAATAGAAATAGACAATTTATTCATGGGCAACTTTCTTTTACTCAAGCAAAAACTCGCCAATACTACCTGTTAAGTACATATATTTAAAGTAGTTAGTATAGCCTATAGGTTAAAAGGCGTCTTTCCATGCTCGTAAAGCGGCAAAAACGAGCCAAGATTCATCGTGATTGCGCTGGAACTGGGTGGGAATATGCTCACTAATATGTTCGTGCTCAGCCCGTAAGAAAGGATTAACCAAACGTTCCTTAGCCATCGAGGTGGGTAAGGTTGGTTTGCCTTGGTGACGCTTTTCGTTTACCCATTGCTGATACTCTTGAATATTCTTATTGTGTGGCTCAACAGCACGAGCAAAGGCTAAATTAGCAGCAGTATACTCATGGGTACAATAAATCAGAGTGTTATCACTAAGTGAAGCTAACTTTTCCAGAGATTGCCACATTTGCTGTGGGTCCCCTTCAAAGAGACGTCCACAACCCGCACTAAATAGTGTGTCTCCAGTAAAACTATGCTGGTCATTAATGTAGCATATATGGTCCAGAGTATGCCCAGGTGTTTCGATAATCGAATATTTTACACCTAGAACATTAATTTCATCGCCTTCAACCAGTGGCTGAGTAACGCCTTTAAAAGGTGATTTTTTAGGCCCGTAAATCGTGATAGTTGGCGCAAAGCGATGTAGTTCAGCCACGCCGTCGGTGTGATCCCAATGGTGATGTGTGATCAAGATGCCTTGCAGGCTTGCATTATGTTGTTGCAAATATTCCATTACGGGAGCAGCTTGTCCAGGGTCAACTACCCAGACTTGGTTTTGCTTGGTGTCGCGGATAGCCCAAATATAGTTATCTTGAAAAGCTTTTATTGGCTCTACTTGCACCATAGGTGATTGCTCTATAAAGTGATTGGTAGCATTAGTATAACGGGCAAACTCAATGAAACCAGCCTTAAGTTTTCAACAAGGTCCAAAGCCACTTGAATGGCAAGATTTTCCTCACGGCGACTATTTACGAGTCGGCATAGAGAGAAGGGTGGGCAAGTGGCTGCCGAGGATGTTCGGTTATCATATGTTGAAGTTGGGGAGTCTTAGCGGTCAAATCAGTACCTCTAAGAGTGCTATCAAGCATCAGGTGTGTGTTGCGCCGCACAAGTTACAACATGTTGGCGTAGTAGCTGAAGTAGATGAGCTGCCTTTTTCAGAGTATAGCGTTGATGCATGTATTTTAAGTCAGTGCTTAGAATATCATTCTGATCCACACCATATATTGAGAGAGGCACATCGCACGCTTATTCCTGGCGGCTACATAGTTATTACAGGATTTAATCCATTTAGCCTATGTGGGTTAGCGAATTTACTGCCTTTTAGTAAAGAGAAACTTCCTTGGTCAGGACGATTTTTTACCCCATCTAGGGTTAAAGACTGGTTAGACTTGTTAGGGTTCGAGATTTTAGCCGATGAACGTTTTATTTATGCTTCACTGGCTCGGGGAAGTCGTCTGTCACGTTTTGCCCCATGGCGACGCTTTTGTCGCCAGTATTTAAAGCCTATGGGAAGCTGCTATATGCTCGTTGCACGCAAACGTGTTGCGCCACTGACTCCGATAAAACCCAAATGGCACGCCCGTCCGAAATGGGCGCCAGCGGTGAAAAGTGCACGACTAACCCAAACCCGCTCATCAAATGAAAAGTAGTGGCGGCTTTTAATTGCTCGCGGGTTCGGCTTGATATCCTTCGTCAATCAGTAACGTATCAGACGATGCAGCCTCACGGGCAAGATCGTCAACCAGCTCATTGTATTGGTTGCCACTATGCCCTTTAACCCAACGCCATTCGATGGTGTGTCTTTGGCAAGCATTATCGAGCCTTTGCCACAAATCAACATTTTTTACAGGGGTTCTTGAGGCAGTTTTCCAATTGCGCTTCTTCCAGTTTTCAAGCCAAGATTCAATACCTTGCTTAACGTACTGACTGTCGGTATAGAGTATGATATGACATGCTCTGGTGAGCGTTTCTAACGCGACTATTGCAGCAAGCATCTCCATTCGGTTGTTTGTTGTTAGTTGATAGCCTTGTGAGAGCTTTTTTTCATGGCCCTGATAACTCATATAGATACCATAGCCACCAGGGCCAGGATTGCCAAGACATGATCCGTCAGTATAAATCTCTACGGTTTTTTGCACGAATAGACCTGTTTTTATGTAGAATATATGTATTAATGGCTAACCATAACAAAGTTGGGCGGCAGACGATATGCTAAAACGACAAATAGTCCTGGATACGGAAACTACAGGCATAGACCCAAAAGCTGGGCATAGGATCATAGAAATTGGCTGTGTAGAGCTTGTAAATCGCCGACTTACGGGTAATAACTTTCATGTTTACATTAATCCGCAAAGAGAAATAGAAGAAGAAGCTATTGATGTTCACGGTATCACCAATGAATTTTTACGTGATAAACCGCTTTTTCATCAAGTAGCCCAAGAGTTCTTTGATTATATAAAAGGTGCGCAGTTGGTTATTCATAACGCGCCGTTTGACGTTGGGTTTATGGACCATGAGTTTGCTATGCTTAATCAAGGCTTCCCTGCAACACATGATTACTGTGAGGTCTTGGATACCCTTGTTATGGCGCGAAACTTGCACCCAGGTCAGAAGAACAACCTAGATGCATTATGTCGACGATACGATATAGACAACTCAAAGCGAACATTGCACGGGGCATTACTGGATTCCGAGATACTTGCAGATGTTTATCTGGGTATGACCGGCGGTCAAGTCAAATTGAACCTAGCAACAGGCAATGATAGTAATGAGCAAAATGATAGTGGTGGTATTCGTCGTTTAGCAGCGGATAGACCTGCGTTGAAAGTTGTCAAAGCCACTGATGAAGAGTTACAGGCCCATGTGGCCAGGCTACAGGTTGTCAATAAAAATGGCGAAACCTTATGGCAAAAATAGTGAGGTAAATTATGAAACGGTCGTGGTTCGCTCTACTTATGATTTTGGTAAGCACTTATGCGTTTGCCACTCCTCAGGTGACAGTGCTAGAGCGTGATGGGGTATCAAATGAAGTCCCATTACTGGATAACCGTTTTCGAATAGATCATGAAGTTGAAAAAATATCGCTACTTTTTTTCCGCAAGCCAGGTTCCCCCGCTGTCGTATTGGTTCAACCTGATGGCAGCAAGATTTATGCAACACATGCATTGCGTGATGACAGTTTACAGTGGTATGACGAAGTCAGCTTTGACTTGGTCGTGATCTCCAACCCAACACCTGGTCCTTGGCAAGTAATAGGCAATATCCAAGATGGTAGCCGAGTGATGGTTGTGGGTGACATCGAGCTGGAAGTTGAGCCTTTGCCACCTCTTATTTTTAGGGGAGAAACCTTAAAAGTGACGGGCCGCGTTACCAATGATGGTGAACCGATAGAAATTGGCTATTTTCGCGATGTAATTTCGTTAGTAGTTGATTTTGTCAGTACCAATAATGACAACTATGATAACTTTGGTGCAGGTACACAGAGCGTTACAGAATTTAAAGACGATGGTAGAGAGTTTGATGAGCGTCCATTAGATGGGGTTTTCACTGGTGAGTTTAAATTGTCATTCCCAGCTGGAGAGTGGCGGCCTGAGTTTCTCATTGAAACTCCACTCGTTAAACGTAAAGTTGTTGGCAAACCTATTTTACTTTCTGAGCCTCCTTTTAATTTCGAATTGACCCTTTCAGAAAACGAAGAGTTTGAACATGAATTGATGATCAAGCTCGATAATGAAATTGTTAAGCCCGAAAGTGTTATTTTCCAAGGTAAAATTTTCTACCCAAATGGAGAAGAGCAGGCATTTACCATTGAGCCCAAAGAGCGCTTGTTTAGAACCCTCGCTATTAAAAACTATGATTGGGGCCGTTATAGCGTTGAGCTCTCCGCATTCGGTGAAAATATTAACGGTCGTGAGTTTATGGCGACCTTACCTGTATACAAGTTTGAAATTGAAAGGCCGATTGAGAAGGTACCAGAATTACATGTACCAATTGATACGATACTCATCCCTGAGCCAGAGCCAGAACCTGAGATCAATACACCTTTAGTGGTTAGTGTTATTGTTGTGGGGAACCTACTTGTTTTATTAGCAGGTTGGGCTGCGGTTCGAATATTAGTTCAAAATAAACCGATTAATTTTAATTTTAAATTTAAACTACCTTTTGCGAAATCTAAGAGCACAGAGAAACAATCTCAAGAACCTCAAAACGAAACTCAAAAACAAAACGAGGAGGAAAGTGGTTCAAAAAATGACAAATCAGGTGATATTTTGAACCTTTCGATGTCAGATGACTAAAAAAGCGGGTATTTTTCAAAAAAACTGTTGACTCTCATGGGGTCGATTCGTATTATTCACGCCGCTGTCAGGGAGCAGTCTGATAGCAAGAATAATGCGGAGTGGTAGTTCAGTTGGTTAGAATACCGGCCTGTCACGCCGGGGGTCGCGGGTTCGAG
>NZ_MNAN01000032.1:305812-315619 GCF_001854475.1 Pseudoalteromonas byunsanensis | reverse complement strand
TTGGTTAGAATACCGGCCTGTCACGCCGGGGGTCGCGGGTTCGAGTCCCGTCCACTCCGCCAAAGGAAAGCACAGATTAAAACACCGTGGAGTGGTAGTTCAGTTGGTTAGAATACCGGCCTGTCACGCCGGGGGTCGCGGGTTCGAGTCCCGTCCACTCCGCCAATGTTTTAATCCTTTATTTGCTCTGTGGAGTGGTAGTTCAGTTGGTTAGAATACCGGCCTGTCACGCCGGGGGTCGCGGGTTCGAGTCCCGTCCACTCCGCCAATGCAAATAAATTCAAAATGATATCTCTGCGGAGTGGTAGTTCAGTTGGTTAGAATACCGGCCTGTCACGCCGGGGGTCGCGGGTTCGAGTCCCGTCCACTCCGCCACTTGATATCAAAGAGGATGCTTTATAAACACATACCACTGCGGAGTGGTAGTTCAGTTGGTTAGAATACCGGCCTGTCACGCCGGGGGTCGCGGGTTCGAGTCCCGTCCACTCCGCCACTTATTAAGCACTACGCGCTTAACCAAAATAAGACACTTCCAACACGTATTACCTAATAAAAAACCTTCAGAAGTTCAGATATTTTTACTCAATTTACTGTTTTTAAAAAGTTATTTCGATATAAATAGTAACATTTACGCTGCTAAATTTTGTCCCTAAAATGATATGATATTGCGAAAAAGGAGCTTATCAATGATAGAGATAAAGCGGCTTCGCAAACAATTTACCAACAAATTAGTATTTGAAAACTATAGCACTCACTTCAACTGTTCTAAATGCTGTGTTATTGGCCAAAATGGACTTGGAAAGACAACCTTGTTTACCATCATCGCTGGGTTAGATCCCCATTACCATGGTCAGATATTGCTTGCTGGTGAGTCTAAGGCGAAATTGCAAGCGCATGTCGCGTTAGCATCGGACAAAATTCCATTTCCTGAGTTCTTAACCGCCCGTCAAATTCTCACAATGACGAGTGCCAGTTGGCAGTGTGATATGCCTTTAGAACTGGCAGAACAGCTTGGATTTACTGGATTTTTAGACACGTATGTCAAAGACTTATCTTCAGGCAATCATAAAAAACTGCAACTATTAAGCGCCATCATGCGTAATACACCATACCTGATCTTAGACGAGCCGAGTGCGGCGCTTGATCACGCTGGTACTGAGGTGATATGCCAATGGCTAACATCATTTTCAGGTCAGGTGCTAATAAGTAGTCACGAGCCTCAGCCGTTTTTAGACATAGGTTTTGTAACCCAACCGCTATTTGGCAAATGTTAAAGTAGAGGTTGCAATGACATACTTACGGTATCGGATCACTGCCTATCGCTATGCGCTTAAAATGCTTTTTAAGCAGCTTAATCAGTTCGCGTTGATGCTCAGTACACTATTTTATATCTTCCTACCAGGACTGATAGGGGGCATGTTTTTTGGTTTAGGAAAGATAGTACAAAGTGACAGTGAGCAAACTTCTAACCAGGTAATGTTGGGTTGCTTGATGTTCCAAGCGCTAATACTAAATGTATTAAAGCCTGCAATATTAGATAATGCCCATCGCATGTTCCATCATAGCCTCATGAAAAGCAAAACCAGCATCATTGCTGCAGATATTACCCTATTATTTGTAAGTCATGCTTTACTTTGGATGTCGATAGTACTGGCTTTAGCAATGGGACTGGATAAGCTTGTGAAAGCGCCACACTTTGTAGGATTTATGATAACCCAGGTAAGTATGGGCATCATGTTGCTTTATCGTCCCCAAGCTGTTGTATTAACCCTTGTTGTTACATTAGCGCTGTTACCAGCGGCATTATCTAACCTTACTTATTTGGCGTGGTGCAATGTTGTTATGCTCGTATCATGCTTTGTCGGGCCTATTTGGCTGACCTATTCACCTGCACGGTTAACGGTATGGTCGTTTTGGGTTTTGTATGGTTTTCACAACGCTTGGTCACTGGCTTGGCGTATCTGTATTAATCTGTTACTGGTTTGGGGCGTGGCGATTATTGGCGCGGAGCGGCCAGAGTTGTTGCATTGGTATACGCCATTGGTTGGTCTCTTTACATTGTTAATATGGTCATCACTGTGTATCAAAACCACAAAATATATCAATGAACATAGACTCTTCTGGGTTAGCTTAAAACAGTTGGATGCGCTGATTAAAGCGCAACATGTGTTTATATTTGTGTTGTACTTTTTGTTTTGGTTTACTGGAGTTGTGTTATTAAGCTTTGATGTTTTTTCGCTAATGATTTTGATAGTAGCGCCGCTTTTACAGTGGAGTGCGGTAACTATGCCGCAGCGCCTTGCCGTATGCTGGGCAAGTTTATCGGTGCTTGTATATCTCATTAAGGTTTTGATATAGGGAATAAAAAAGCCAGCTTAATCGCTGGCTTTGATTCACTTTAACGAATGTAGGAGGTTATGCGGCGCTCGCGCCTTGTGATTTAGGCTTGGCACCATGACCTGCGGTCAGCTCGCTGGGGTCAAAATCATCGACATTGATTACTGCTAAACGTTTGGCTTCAACAGCACCCAGCTTTTCAGCTTCATCTTTGTTCAAGATACCGGCTTCTAGGCCCATTTGTGCGACCTTATCTAACTGCATGAATGGTAGCTTCTCACCTTTGGCACGACATACTTTATCGAATAGAGGTTCTATCTCTAAAATATCACGTAAGGTTTGTTCTTGCTTACCTAAGATATTAAGTGGTTCGTCTTTAAGGTAGATATGAGCACCTAAACGTTCGCGTGACTCATTTGGTGTTTGCAGCAAGTGAGCAACTTTTTGTTCTAGTTTATCCGTAGGTTTGCGCACCGGACGTCCAAACGGGAACAATAACACTTTTAGAACGCCTCTGAGCAGCGCTGAAGGCATATTATTGATTAAGTCAGCGAGTGCTCTTTGGCATAGATACAAGTGTTCCTGACAGCTCCACTGGACGAATGGCAAATCTTCTTTCTTACGGCCTTCGTCGTTATAGCGCTTCAATGTAGCAGACACTAAATATAAGTAGCTTAACAAGTCACCAAGTCGTGCAGAAATACGCTCTTTACGCTTCAACGAGCCGCCAAAAACAGCCATACAGATATCAGACATCAGTGCTAACGATGCACTATAGCGGCTGGCATTTCTGTAGAACACAGCGGTTTCATCATTAAACGGTACTTTGCTGAAACGTGCTCCGGTCAGTGCTAGCCACTTAGTTCTTACTAAATTAGAAATGGTAAAGCCAATGTGACCCATTAGAGAATTATCGAAGCTCTCTAAAGCCGCTTGTTTATCTTCCATACTCACAGCGTTAAGCTCTGCAAGTACAAATGGATGACAGCGAATTGCGCCT
This sequence comes from Pseudoalteromonas byunsanensis, assembly GCF_001854475.1. Taxonomy (GTDB): domain Bacteria; phylum Pseudomonadota; class Gammaproteobacteria; order Enterobacterales; family Alteromonadaceae; genus Pseudoalteromonas; species Pseudoalteromonas byunsanensis. Next base: position 312,282 of record NZ_MNAN01000032.1, on the reverse strand, counting down.
TGCCCGTAAATAATCATGTTGCGGGTAAGTATATTTGCACCTTCAACGGTGATAGCGATTGGCGCACCTTGATAGCCTCGGCCTAGGTAGTTATTTGGGCCTAAACAGATCCCTTTACCACCGTGAATGTCCATAGCATGTATGGTTGATGTTCGCATTTGTTCAGTCAGGTGGTACTTTAAAATTGCAGATACAACTGATGGTTTTTCACCTAAATCAACCGCACCAGTAGACATGCTTACTGCCGCATCTGTGCTGTAGGCATAGCCACCGAGTTTTGCAAGCGCTTCTTCGATACCTTCCATTTTACCAATCGGTAATTTGAACTGGCGACGAATACGACTGTAGGCTCCACTTGCCAGAGCAAGAGACTTAATGCCACCCGTTGAATTAGACGGTAACGTTATCACACGACCGACAGATAAACACTCAACCAGCATACGCCAGCCTTGGCCTGCCATCTTAGGACCACCAATGATAAAGTCGATAGGTACAAAAATGTCTTCGCCTTGAGTTGGACCATTTTGGAAAGGAACGTTTAATGGGAAGTGGCGGCGGCCTATTTTCACGCCCGGAGTATTTGTTGGGATCAATGCACAGGTTATCCCGGGCTCTTTATTATCGCCAAGTAAGCCGTCTGGATCTCGCAATTTAAACGCTAATCCAAGCACGGTTGCAACTGGAGCTAGTGTGATATAACGCTTATTCCAAGTTAAACGAATACCAAGTGTTTCTTTACCTTCCCACTCACCTTTACATACGATACCAAAGTCAGGAATAGCGGAAGCATCAGAACCGGCTTCTGGTGAAGTGAGAGCAAAACAAGGGATCTCTTGACCGTTTGCGAGCCTTGGTAGGTAGTGGTCTTTTTGTTCTTCGGTACCGTAATGCTGCAATAATTCACCCGGACCGAGTGAGTTTGGTACACCTACAATTGAAGATAGTAATGTCGACTTACTCGTCAGTTTTTGAAGTACACAAGATTGCGCATAAGCAGAAAACTCAAGGCCACCATATTGTTTCTTGATGATCATTGCGAAGAATTTATTGTCTTTTAGATATTGCCATACATCTTCTGGCAAATCGGTTAGCTCATGGGTAGCTTTCCAATCGTCCAACATGGCGCACACTTCTTCAACAGGACCATCTAGAAAAGCTTGTTCTTCAATAGTCAGACGAGATTGAGGGTATTGGTGTAACTTTTTCCAATCAGGGTTACCACAAAATAAGTCTGCTTCCCACCAAGTTGTGCCTGCATCTATTGCCGATTTTTCGGTTTCAGACATGGTTGGTGTTACTTTTTTGAACGCTTTGAACAGTGGGGCAACAATATATTGTTGGCGAATGTTAGTGAGTGATAGAGGTACTACTATGACCAAGAAAAGTAGCCAAGAAATAGCACCAAAGGCACCGAAAATAGTGCCCACAAGTAATGTTATTGCAGCAACGCCTACTGAGGCGTTCCAGCTTGCTCGGTGATAGCTCGCGATGCTCACAAGTACTATCAACGCTAGGGTGAATAAGAGTGTCATGTTGTTCTTCCTTATAAGAGGTCTGACCACCTTAGGTAGACTAGCTCTAACGGCTGATCATTTCAAGAGAAAAAACGCTTCATTTATAGTAGTTAACTGTAGGTGATTTAGCTTGAAGTAGTTAGAAATAGCTACAGATTGGCAAAGCCCACTTTGTAGCGGCTAATTGCCATGGTGCAAAATTTTTATGCTCAATCATGTTTAGTAGGTAGAGAAGGTGGTTGATTTTTGCCCGCTTGGGCCTATTGTTTTAGCTGAGAAAGCGTTCAAGGAAGGAGCCTTAAATGATTATTTCAATAGTTGTGATATCAGCGTCACTACTTGCAACATGGATGTCCGTTAATGTTTATACACCTGCTGTATTTTTTAACTTATTCTGCTGTTTGATCAGTGCTTGGTATGGCTATCATGCGCATGTACACAAGGCCTTGGCCTTAGCATTTTTTAATGTCTTTGCCGTTATTATGAGTCCACTACTTATTTTGCCTGAGCAAAAAACCGCTACGTTAATGGTGATGTTATTACTAATGATCATGTTTGCTGGAATAGCCGTTGGTATTCACAAAGTGAAGGTCAAAGAGTAAACAGCATAAGTAAAGGGAATTGTGGGTGGAAACTCGCATTCTACCTTAGCTTAGGTATACAATATCGCTCCCGTGCCCAGATTGGAATGTTCAATGAAGATCCTTGCAGATCAAAATATGCCCTTGGTTGAGGAGTTTTTCTCAGATTTAGGTGAAGTTAGGCGTTTTGATGGTAGAAGTTTACAAGCATCGTCATTAGATGGAGTAGATGCATTATTAGTCCGCTCTGTTACCAATGTAAATGAAGAATTACTAGCGCAAGCTCAACAGCTAAAGTTTGTAGGAACTGCGACAATTGGCATTGATCATGTGGATACTGCACTTTTAGCGCAGCGAAATATCGCTTTTTCGAGTGCGCCAGGGTGCAATGCAATTGCAGTTGCTGAGTATGTAATAAGTGCTTTGTATGCCTATGCTCAAGAGACAGGAACAAACCTAGAAGGAAAAACGTTAGGTATTGTTGGTGTGGGTAATATAGGAAAATGCCTACAGCAGAAGCTGATAAATACGGGCTTGCGTTTGTTACTTTGTGATCCCGTGAGGTACGAAGCGGGTAGCCTGAATGAGCATGTAGATATTGACAGCGTGTTGGAGCAAGCCGACATAGTAACGTTTCATGTACCATTAATTAAGGATGGGCCACATCAAACGCGTCATCTACTTGATGCTGAGCGAATATCTAAATTAAAGGACAACATGCTTGTGATTAATGCAAGCCGCGGTGATGTAATAGACAATCAAGCCTTATTAAGTGCTGTACAGCAAGGGAAGAGCTTAGAACTGGTATTTGATGTATGGGAAAACGAACCTAATATTTTGACTGAGTTACTAGAGTATGTGCGCTTTGCAAGCGTACACATTGCCGGGCATACCCAAGAGGGCAAGGCAAGAGGCACACAAATGCTTTACGAAGGGCTATGTCAGCGTTTAGGAAAAAGTGTTGATAAGCACTTAGAAGACTTTTTGCCTGTTCCGGCGTTAACCAAATGTAGAACTGAAAAAAGCTTAACAGAGCATGACTTAGGTCGCTTAGTTCATCTGGTTTATGATATTCGCCGTGATGATGGCTTGATGCGTGCCAATTTAGCTAGCCATGGTTTTGATAGTCTAAGAAAAACGTATCCTCCACGTCGTGAATTTAGCACTTTGAGCATAGAAAATATGAGTGAACACGGCGGGTTACTAACTACGTTGGGCTTTAATGTTATTGAAAAGAATGAGGATTGATTATGTCGCAAAAATTTAATGTGGCGGTATTGGGAGCTACAGGCTTGGTAGGCCGACAAATCATAGAGACACTTGAAGAAAGAAAGTTCCCTGTCGACCAGCTTTTTGCTCTAGCAAGCAGTAGAAGCGCAGGCGAAGAAATTGATTTTCGTGGTGAAAAAATTGAAGTTCTGGATGTTGAGCAATTTGACTTCGCTCAGGCTCACATCGGGTTATTTTCAGCTGGGGGCAGTGTATCTGAAAAATATGCACCGATCGCGGCCGAAGCGGGTTGTGTGGTGATTGATAATACATCACAGTTTAGGTACGAATATGACATACCTTTGGTTGTGCCTGAAGTAAACAAAGAAAGTTTGGCTGATTTTCGTAACCGCAACATTATCGCTAACCCAAATTGTTCAACCATTCAAATGTTGGTAGCACTTAAGCCGATTTATGACGCTTATGGAATTGACCGAATTAACGTTTCAACATATCAAGCGGTCTCAGGGGCTGGCAAAGAAGCGGTAGACGAGCTAGCCAAACAAACGGCGAACCTCATGAATGCAAGGCCACTTGATAATCAAGTTTTTACCAAGCAAATCGCCTTTAATGTGATCCCTCAAATTGACGAGTTTCAAGATAATGGTTATACCAAAGAAGAAATGAAAATGGTGTGGGAGACACATAAAATCTTGGGAGATAGTAGTGTGATGGTAAACCCTACTGCTGTCAGAGTACCGGTCTTTTTTGGTCATGCTGAGTCTGTTCACCTTGAAACTCGTATGCCGTACGATATTGAACATGTAAAGCAATTGCTCAACGATGCTCCAGGTGTAGAACTAATTGAGGATGAACAGGATTATCCAACACCTGTGAGTGATGCCAGTGGTAATGACACAGTATATGTTGGCAGAGTACGCCAAGATATTTCTCACCCACATGGCTTGAATCTGTGGATCGTATCAGATAACACCCGAAAAGGAGCTGCAACTAACAGCGTGCAAATCGCTGAGGAACTCGTTGCAAATTACTTGTAGTCCTTTTATTTAGAAGTGCTGTTAAGTGGCAGCACTTTGCCGTCAATTGCCATAACAATGGCAATAATGTCAGGTGTTTGCCTCATCTTATCGCCTCTAACTCTGATAACTTTGCCCCCGCTTGATATAAGCATGTTAATTTTCAATGCGTTGCAATGGATATTCCAAGGTAACTGGTTTATAGTTTGAACTTGGAATAGAGCTTGCAGTAGCAATCGTTAGCAACATTTTGATGTTTAGCAAAAAAATAATGTTGAACATAGTACTGAAAGGACCAACATGCGCGGTTTTGTCGTTTTTTGTATCTTTGTCTTCACATTGATCACATTGCCAGTTAATAGCCTAGAAGAGCCTCAGATTAAAGGGCCAAAAGGCGTGGACTATGGTCAGCAAGGTCGATCAATTGGGCCAATTACACCATCAGATACGCTTTGGCGTATTGCTCAGAAAGTTAGACCTGATGAGTCGGTAACCATTTATCAGGTTATGAGTGCGCTCTACCGTAAAAACCCGCAAGCGTTTTTGGATCAAAACCTAAACCACATGCGCGATGGCGCATACCTCAAAATTCCGACAATGGGAGAGATCCGTAAAGAGGACCCAAATCTAGCAAGACAGCGTTCAGATCAAGATGATGCGCTTTGGGAACTGAAAAAAAGCGGTATGCTCGATAACCAAACGATTGAACAAGCTCAAAAAAAAGTCACACAAGCGCGAAAAATTGATGTCGAAGAGGCACAAGATGCCTTAACCAAGCAGTTAAAGTCTATACAGCTGGAACAAGATTCAAGGCTCATGGATTTGCAGTCTCAGTTTAGAAGCTCGGTACGAAATGTCGAAGAAATCTTACAAGAAAACGATAAGCTTAAGAAGCAATTAGGGAATATATCCCAAGAATTACAAAGCGTACGAGATCAGTTGGGTAAAGACAGCGAGATCCAACAACAGCTCCAGTCAATGATTAATCTGCAAACTGCACTCATAGAGCGTCAGGAAGAGCAAAGAAAAAAGACGCAAAGTGGTTTTGATTTCAGTTCGGCATTAAGCAATCCTCTGGCGTTAATCCTATTAGCTACTTTACCTGCTCTACTTGCAATTGGCGCGGGTATTTTCTTCTTACGTAAACGAAAGCAGGATCAGGATAGCGTTTCAGACGAAGATGATTTTATGCCTAAAACGGCTGCTTCTGCTGCGACCGACCCACTTGATTTGGGTATGCCAACGGCGGCGCCGGAGACCGAAATAGAAGACAGCGTACAGTTGGACGATGACATTTTGCCTGAAGACGATGACATTATGTTTGACTCTTTGGAAGATGATACGTTTGACGAAGGCAGCAGTGAACTAGACCAAGATGAACTAGATAGCTTGTTAAACGAAGATATCGTATTTGATGACGATTCAAATGAGACAGATATTCCAGAAGATCTTGATGACTTTTTACAACAAAGCTTTGATGGTCAAAATGATGATGCTGGTGATGATGTTTCTTTGGATATTGATGATGAAGACTTTGGGTCTGATGACATTGATGATTTGTTAGATGAAGGCGCTGAATTCAACGAAGAAGAATTAGATGTTGATGTTAGTGATGATGCGCTAGCAGCACTTAGTGAAGAATTGGCAGATGATCAAGAAGATATAGATATAGATGCGCTAGTTGAGAGTGCGGGCGAAGACAGCTCCGACGATGACTTTGATATTGATGATTTGATTGACGAGGAAGCGCAGTCTGATACTGAGTTAGACAGTGACGATGAAGATAACCTGTTAGAAGGCACACAGAACGAGGCAGAAGATCTAGAAACTGATGATATTGACGCCTTGCTTGATGAAGCGCAGGTTGATGATGAAGACACAGATGCGGACATAAACGACATTGACGCCTTGCTTGATGAAGCGCAGGCTGATGATGAAGAAACAGATGCGGACATAGACGACATTGACGCCTTGCTTGATGAAGCGCAGGTTGATGATGAAGACACAGATGCGGACATAGACGACATTGACGCCTTGCTTGATGAAGCGCAGGCTGATGATGAAGACACAGATGCGGACATAGACGACATTGACGCCTTGCTTGATGAAGCGCAGGCTGATGATGAAGA
>NZ_MNAN01000032.1:305592-305748 GCF_001854475.1 Pseudoalteromonas byunsanensis | reverse complement strand
ACAGATGCGGACATAGACGACATTGACGCCTTGCTTGATGAAGCGCAGGCTGATGATGAAGACACAGATGCAGACATAGATGACATCGACGCATTACTGGACGAACCTGCGGAAGATGACGCAGAAGCCGATGACATCGACGCGTTACTGGACGAA
>NZ_MNAN01000032.1:304146-305542 GCF_001854475.1 Pseudoalteromonas byunsanensis | reverse complement strand
GACGCGTTACTGGACGAACCTACGGAAGATGACGCAGAAGCCGATGACATCGACGCGTTACTGAACGAACCTGCGGAAGATGACGCAGAAGCCGATGACATCGACGCGTTACTGGGCGAACCTGCGGAAGATGACACAGAAGCCGATGACATTGATGCATTATTGGACGAACCTGCGAAAGATGACGCAGAAGCCGATGACATTGATGCATTATTGGACGAACCTGCGAAAGATGACGCAGAAGCCGATGACATCGACGCGTTATTGGACGAACCTGCTGAAGATGACGCAGAAGCCGATGACATTGATGCCTTACTGGATGAGCCTGCGGAAGATGACGCAGAGGCTGATGACATCGATGCCTTACTGGATGAGCCTGCGGAAGATGACGCAGAGGCTGATGACATCGATGCCTTACTGGATGAGCCAGCGGAAGATGACGCAGAAGCCGATGACATCGATGCCTTACTGGACGAGCCTGCGGAAGACGATGAGCCGCTAATAACATCAGAAATGGACGAAAGCCAATTTGATGTATCGCTGGATGATGTTGACGATGAACAAGATATTCCGGAACACCCATTAAGCACAGAAGAAAAGTCAAAATTACAGAGCGTTGATGAACTGTTAAACGAATTGGATCAGGAAGATCCTGAAGACTGGCATGATGATCCTCTTGATGAGGAGGAGGTCGCACTTGGTGATGATCCACTAGCAGATGATGTTGATTTGTTAGAGGAAGATAATGATGAAGAATTAGATGACCTCGTTGAGCCAAGTATTGAACTCGATAGCTATCCCGAACTTGAGTTAGATGATGACCCTCAATCACCAAATGTCAGTGAAACAGAGCGCGGGTTGGCTGATGCTCTAGCTGAAGGGGGATCTTCTGACGATGATTTAGACGGGGATCTGGATGACGAGTTATCTGAACTACTTATTGATGATGTTCTTGATGACATGCCTGATGACATGGAAAGTGAAGACGACGCGCTTGATTTAGAGTCTTTGGGTGAGTTTGACGAGCAAGCGGCACAAGAGTCTATCGCCGATGAACCTGACGAGTCAGACATCACAAGCGATGAGTTAGACGATGAAGATGACGCGCTTGATTTAGAGTCTTTGGGTGAGTTTGACGAGCAAGCGGCACAAGAGTCTATCGCCGATGAACCTGACGAGTCAGACATCACAAGCGATGAGTTAGACGATGAAGACGACACGCTTGATTTAGAGTCTTTGGGTGAGTTTGACGAACAAGCGGCACAAGAGTCTATCGCCGATGAACCTGACGAGTCAGACATCACAAGCGATGAGTTAGACGATGAAGACGACGCGCTTGATTTAGAGTCTTTGGGTGAGTTTGACGAACAAGCGGCACAAGAGTCTATCGCCGATG
>NZ_MNAN01000032.1:248850-303731 GCF_001854475.1 Pseudoalteromonas byunsanensis | reverse complement strand
TGACGAGTCAGACATCACAAGCGATGAGTTAGACGATGAAGATGACGCGCTTGATTTAGAGTCGCTACCAGAGTTCGAATTAGAGTCAGATGATGAAGCGACTGATAAGCTGATTTCTGAGTTAGATGATACCGCAGACGAGGAACAAACAGACGATGAGATTGCGCTTGATGAAGCTGCAATAGAAGAAGAGTTCATGTCTGATCTAACTCAATCAGATTTCGATTCACTGCTAAATGAACTAGCTGAACCTGAACCCATCGAAAGAGTTGAATTAGATGAGGTTGATGTAGACTTTGAGTCACTGTTACAAGACGAAGAAGGTATCTCGGATGTCGAAGGCGACGAGCAACAAGATGATCAGGACGACGAACAATTTGTTGATATCGATGAACTGCTCGCACAAAGTGATGATTTCGAGTTAGAAGATGAACCCTATTCAGATCCTGATATGGATGTAGGATTGTCAGAGTTTGACGATTTGTTAGCGGGAGAGAATGCTACTGACGTTGATCTTGAAGAAGAAGGTTATTCAGCGAAGCTCGACTTGGCGAGAGCTTATATTGAAATTGAAGACTATGACTCGGCCAACAAGGTGATTGAAGAGGTCATTAGTAACGGACCGCAAGGCGTGCAACAAGAAGCAGGTGCCCTACAAAGTAAAATAAAAGGTAACCTTTAGAGCGTTAGGTCTTACGAGCACAAACAAAGATGAGTGCCATTTCTGTTTTTTAGCAGTAATGGCACCAGACTAAACCAACCAAAAAGAACATCTCATTTGCTCAGACAGACCAAATACTTCCCCAAATCAAAGCTTAATGTGAGGTGTATACAAATCACTGTGCTGAGCGTGAGCAGCTTGTTGTGCTTAGAATATAAACTTCGATACCGTACATCTACACTAACATTGACCATACAAACAACTTTAATAACACATTACCTGATTGCTTAATCAGTAGGTAGGTTAAATACTTACCCAAATAAAAGTTCAATGGGAGGCGCACTAGGTAGCGTGCAAAGGGTGGAGGTCTTAGAAAGTAAACTTTGATAGCGTACACTTACACTACCATCTACCATCCAAGTGGCTTTAATAACACATTACCTGATTGGTTGAGTGTGTAATTTTAACTGATCTATATACCTTAAAAAGAAAAAAGGCGCTATAGCGCCTTTTTTTCAAACATCGATGTGATTAGCGACAGCATGTATTACTGGCCCAGACTGGTGCATTATTGGCATCATAAATAACTAAGTTGCCATCACTTTGCATGACTAGTCGTGTGTTCACACCAGAGCTATTAGTTTGCCACACAACTTGGTTTTGAGCATCGAGTAGCGTTAGGTTACCGCCAATACCAAAGATACCATTTGTCAGGTGGGCTCTAACGGCCGTGCTGCCAGGAGTATTCGTTGCCCAAATTGGTTGGTTGTTAGAGTAAATCACTAGATTACCATCGCTTTGCATGAGCAAACGGTGACGGCCATCGTGAGAAACTATTTGTTCATTTGCTTCTAAATAGGAGCTTTGCACTAACGTGTCACCATGAATAACCGTTAAGTAATTATCCATCCACGTATGTGGGTCAGCCGCTTCATGCCATTGTACAGCGTTGGCATTTTCACTACCCGAGTAGCTCCATTGGAAACCAAACTCAGAAGAGCCTGGTAAGCACAGATAGTTGTCATGCCAAGTGTGTGGGTCAGAGGGTTCTAGTATCTGCGTACATTTCATGCCGCCAATCGGACCTGAGCTGCTCCAACGCATACCTACATCTCTTGAGCTACAGAAGTAATTGTCATGCCAAGTGTTTGGATCTGAAGGTTCAGAAATCATTCTACAGTGCATGCCCTCAATTGGGCCAGACGAACTCCAAGCGAAATCAACATTGTTGACTGTGCTACGTCGTGCTGTGAGCGATTCATTTTTTCTGATCACTGAGTCTATTAGACCACCGCCAGGAAAGTCTGCATATACGATACCTGCTCGCAGTATTGGGTTGTTGTTGAGTCTGTCCATCGTTAGCGTATTGGTGCCTTCAAAAGCAATGGTACAGTCTTCACCCCATATAAATGGGTTAAAAGCACATGCAACTCGGGGGAAATCAGGGTAAGAATTTGGGAAAACACCAATAGTCTTGCCAGTAGATAACCGTGATGCGCCAGTGGCTGGGCTTGAGTGACCACTTGCAACAAAGTAGGGGAATGAACCGCCTGAACCGCTCAAAAAGTTAATGTACTTGGTTACCGTGGCACCGCTGGATGATTTATCAAGATGTCCTTTGACAGATTCCCATTTGCTATATAAGTCCCAGTTAGTGTCGAGGTTGTAGTTGTCTTGAGTGTCGAAGCTGCTCCAAGGAATGCCTTTGTCTGCTCCATCATAGTTTTGTAAAATAACGATTTTTCCGCGCATTTCACCCATTGTAGGGTTATCGCTTTGGCCCTTGTATAAAAGGTGGTCAACACGGTTGAGGTCCGCATTTACGAAATGCTCGAACATCGCTTTTGTGCCAATTTCATGTTTTATACGCATTAACACGGTTTCGCTAGGGTTAGCGGTTAAGAAGTTCTCGGCTTCTTGTAAAACGCTGTCAAAAGCGATGTATTGAGGCGCTACACCATGGTAAACACATAATGCGCTGGGTATTTCAAGCAAGCACGAACCTAGGCGGATATCCCAAGCACGAATACCTGAGTTTAATTGTGTAGACAATGACATTGTTTGGGTTTCAACTGCGTCACCACCAAAGTTATAGGCGCCAGAATCATGAGTGCCGGGTATTGACATCTCGCTCAGTAAAGCACCATTTTGTATGCTAGCCATCCAGTTGGGGTTGCTGTAACCAATATGGTCATCATGCGAATAACCCGGATTATTGTGTGCGATGGCAGTACCCATTGTTATTGTCATTAGTGATGTTGCAATCACTGATTGTTTAATAGCTAACTGAATGCTTTTAGTTGTGCAGTTAATCTTCATGATAAATTCCTTCGAGGTTGTTTAATCTTTATGTCCGTTCAGAGCATCTTCGTGTGCCCCGTTCAGTGGTTTACAATTTAGAGAACCCCGACGAAGAACACCTTACGCCTTACTGGTCTTTTCTTACCGCTTTCTTACCAGTTTTTATATTGTTAATTAACAATGTGTTATGGGTTTTTTGTCAAGGGAAATTTAATAGGAGCACCGTTGCGTCAGGGTAAAAATGTATAAAAGGGGGAGAAAGAAGAGGAAAGTTCAAAATTAACATTAGTAACAACGTTGAATTAAATTATTTCACAATATTTTTTAATGATTTCACTTTACGGGTACGTTAAGATTGCTAAACGCACACTATTTAAGTAATTGATGACATTTTTCATGGCGGGTTCAACATCAAAACAGCTTAGTCCTTTTTACCTCAATAATACGCTGGTGGTGCCCAATAAAAACCAGATTGAACGGGCAGGACAAGCGATTACCATTCAGCCCAAACAAATGGAAGTATTGTGTTATTTTGCTGCAAATGCGGGGGAGTTAGTTACCAGTGACGCTTTGATTGAAAACTGCTGGCCCAATCAATATATCAGCGACAGTCCGCTTCATAAGTGTATTGCGTCACTTCGCAAAGCGCTGGATGACGATAAAGCGCATCCTAACTACATAAAAACTCTGCCCAAGAAGGGCTACTTATTAGTCGCTCACGTCGCAGCAATCGATAAAGACAGTGATGAGCTGATAACCACACCTGAGACTCGTAAACCCAAATGGCTCAATGGCAATCCTTACCCTGGGCAAGATGCTTACCAATCACAGCATCAAGATGTATTTTTTGGTCGGCAGCGGTTTATTCATCAGTGTGTTAAGCGGCTTTCTAAGGTGCGAGTACAGATAATAACTGCGTTTCCTAGACAAGGTAGCACTTCGCTACTCAAAGCGGGATTATATCCAGTTCTTAAAATGAGGACGCTTACGGCTGACAGTACTTTTCGCGGTGTATTCTACTGTAGCCTGCTTGAGCACTCTGGTAAGCCACTGCAAGAGGTGGAGGCGGCGTTAACCCAGCTTGGTGCTCAAGAAAAGCTGATAGTATTACTTGATGATCTAGAGAAAGTACCGCAGTGTGTTGATACCTTGGCATGTATCAAACGGATTAGCGGTGATCGTCGTATTCATTGGCTCGTGCCGTGTGCGCATTTGCTACCATCAGAGCGAGTTAGTCAGCTTTGCGCGACAGGACTGATTGCGGACTCAGATGAATACACCAAAAGTGAGAGTATTTTACCGGCGTTTAGTTATGCAGATTTATATCAAATCATTAGCCGTCCTTTTGAACTTGCGGACAGTCCGTTGGGTAACGGTGTCGATGAACTGATCCTAGATCAGGTATCACAAGGCGTGGCTTCGATTGGGTTGCTGCAAAGTTACTTACAGCAACTTTACCAAAAACATAGTCAAGTCCCACTGGATGAGCAAAGTTATCAGCACTTTACTTTTTCACAGTTTTTAAAAAATTACACCGCCGAGGTAACACAGCAACTTAGTGCAAGCGAGCAGGCTGAGCTTAGTTATTTTTTTCCGGGTTTAGTCACTATTTCTAGCGAAAATCATCATCAAAGTGTCTTGCAAACTTTACTCCTTAAAGAAGGCGCTCTTGAATTTAATATGCCCGTGTTACAAATACTTATACGCGCTGATTTATTGGTACCCGCGGCGCAATGTACTGGTAATGGTGTGCAGCAGGTTGAGCTTCAGCTAGCTTGTGATGCATTGCTTAAAGACTGGGAAAAGCTCTCTAAGTGGATTGCAGATAATCTTGATGTGTTGTTTTTAACACAAGATATATCAATTGCTTATAATCGCTGGCAAGGACAGCATCGACATCAGGATTATCTACTTAAGAACCCAAGCCAAATTCAAGAAATCATTAAAATTGGACTGATAGAAAAGCAATCTGCGCTGGTCAATGAACAGATCAAAAACTATCTTGCCTTAAGCGCGAGAAAGTACCGGGCCGGTGTCAGGTTAAAGCGTACCGTGGCTGCTATGTTGCTTACAGCAACGCTGGCTTTGGTCATGTTTGGCGTCAAAGTTAATCAGCAAAAAGAGCAAATTAGTGAAGCGAACCGAGCGGCAGAAAACTTAATTTCGTTTATGCTCTCAGACCTAAAAGCCAAACTGGAGCCAATCGGTAAGTTAGAGTTGTTATCTATGGTTGCGAACAAAGCTTTGCAGTATTTTGACCATCAGGGCAGCGAACAATTAAGTTCCAGTGCCGCCACTCAGTTAGCTGATGCGTTTACATTGCTGGGTCAGGTAGCCTATGAAAAGCGACAATTTGAACAGGCCTATAAATTGTTTCGACAAGGGGCTCAAACGTTGGCGGTTCAACTGCATAAAACTCCAGAAGATGCGCCGTTACTTGAGCAGCAGATGCTAAACTACTTTTGGCTCGGACAGCTACACTATCAGCAAGAAAAATATAATCTTGCCGAGCAAGAATTTAATGGTTACCTCGAAAATGCTGAGCGATTATTGGCGCTTGCGCCGAATAATCAGTATTACCAATTGGAACTCTCCTACGCGCTCAATAATTTGGGGTCAGTGGCCTATAAAACAAATGATATTTTAGCGGCAGAGCAATACTTTGAAAGATCACTAAATTTAAAAACTCAAGTATTAAAGTATCAACCGCAAAATAATGCATTAATTTCTGATATTGCTGGTACTTACTCTTGGCAAGGTAATATTCAAGATAGAAAAGGTGCGCTAGATAAAGCATTGAGTTTCTATGAAAAAGCCACCGAGCTGAGAAAAGTAATATATAACAAGGATACTGAGAACTCGGTTAATACCCTCAGGTTGTTCGATATTGTTCAGAAGATGAGCGCAGCATTATTGAGTATTGGTGATTACCAAGGTGCGTTAGATACAGTTAAAGACAGTAATGTGTTAATTGACAAACTTTTAGAGGTTGATGCTGAGAATATTTCTCACCATGAAAAGTCGCTTATAAACACATTGATAGAGTTAATTTGTTACAGACAGACTAAGCAACACAATCAAGTTTTACTGAAACTGGCAACCCTTGATGATAGCTGGCAGGCAATTCCAGATTCAGCGCGCACTTTATTAGCGCGCTCTGCTTTGAAAAAAATAGAGCTGGAACGTGCCTATTCACTAGCTAATCATTCGACCTTAGTTGCGACTGAGTACCTCAAAAACAAGCAAAGTCCAGTTCCTGATGCGACCGAAAACAATCAGCTCACACTCGCACAGTTTGTTGTCTTTACGCGCTATATTGAAATGTTGAACCAACATCAAATAGCAATACGTGAGCAAGAACAAGCAATGGCTGAACAGTGGATAGCGCTTTATCGGCCGCTCATTGAGTCGCATGTCAACAATAAAGAGTTGTTTATAAGATGGGAAATTGTTGGGCATTATTTACTGCTAAAAACGCTAACAGATAGTCCTGCAAACCCCGTATTACTAGAGTCATTTAAAGCGTCTGGCTATCGCCCAGATGAGTTCACTTTATTATTTAACCCAACTGAGGAAAACCTATGAAACCCACTCAACTACAAGTAATACTGCACCTTGAAGAAGTCGGACAAGGCGGTAACACGGGAGATGGACAATATAATTACCAGTACTTTTTACAAACTGGTGCAGAGCCTCAACCGCTGCCAAGCCCACTGGATCTTGATAAAGTAACAGATATTTTAGTCACTCTTCAGGCTAACCCAAGATTTACGATTAGTAGTGTGAGCCAGCGGATGACAGCAAATGTACCAGAGCAGTTTGACTTGTCTTCACAGAGCAACACGCAAGTAGTGCTCGAAGACATTGATTCTGCACAAGGAGATTTTTATTTTGCAATCTGGTGTCAAGATGCAGGTAACCCGAAAGTCAATATTCATTGTGATCCACAAGTTGAAAACACTGCTGTACCGCCGCAAATAAGTTGCTAATACTCGTTGTATTTGACATGTAATTGACGCACCTATACGCCCATTTTCGACAACAATATGATTGTTGTTTCTGTGGGCGTATAGGTGCAAATTAACATTGAGCAGCAGATTGACGGCTAGTATCGATAAGGATATTTTTAATAAAAACCACTAAAACAAGACCCTAATGAATAAACTATACCGTATACTTATTGTTTTACTGTTACTCATTGGTGCAATTGCGGCATACAGCTATGGCAGTACAACGGGAATATTCCTATTTATTATTTTGGGGTTCGTCTTTGAAATGGCGTTTTGGTTTAATTTATTTCCGCGCAAAAAAAAGCGCTAAAATGAGTCGCAAAACTTATCAACGCTACTTTTAGTGGGAGTGGGTCGAGCTGCGCCGACCCATAGGCTATTCACTATCTTTAAAGGCAAGAATATCGCCGGGCTGACACTCTAAATACTGACAAATTTGTGCCAACGTTTCAAACCTCACGCCTTTTACCTTACCACGCTTGAGCAGTGACAGATTGGCTTCGGTGATGCCAATGGCTTTGGCCAATTCCTTTGAACTGACCTTACGCATCGCCATAACAACGTCTAGGTTTACGACTATTTCCATCAGACAAACTCTTTGTTTTCGTCTTCGATTGCTTTGGCTGCTTTGAGTAAATAAGCAACCAAGCCCATCAAGATTAATGTGGTTAAATAGCCAAACTCAAGATGTATGATGAGCTTGTTGCTGTCAAATAGCGCGCCATGCCACTTTGCAACCACAATACTCAATAGCAATTTATAGAGTAAACCTGCTACCTTGGTCCAAATAAAAGCCACATAGTAACGCAGTGCCAGTGGGCTGAAAAATTCACCTTGTTGAAACTGTCCAAGTAAAGCAAAGATCCAATACACACTTAGGGCCATTAGTACGAGAATAGGGGCGAGGAATAACGTAATAAGACCGTTACTGGCTTGGTCTGACTCCCAAAGGTGGTAAAGCATCTCATTTTCAAAGTAGGCAATTGTGTTTTCTATCCACTGCTGATACAGCAAATAACTGATTACAACAACCGCTATAAGCAACACTGTCCAGCGCATTACACCACTGATTTTTTGTATTTTATCCATTATCAATTGCTCTTATTGTTCCTATACGACACGGGTTATTTTGCATGAATTATTATAAATCACAAAGTAATGATTGCAAAAAAACAATAAATTATCGTTTTACAATAATAAAATTTCGTGTAATGATGATTTTGAATTTAAGGAGGAGTAATTCCATGACAATACAACTAACCACTTTTAGAAAAACTATACTAGGTACAGCCATGGCTGTGGCCGTGTGTTTAACTGGATGTCAGGGCACTGCGGTGTTAACCAATACAAGCACCGCATCGGTAGAGCAACAAGTACCTTTAATCCAGATGGAAGACTTGTTTGATAAGGCGCAAATTCGCGATGTAAAGCTCTCGCAAGATGGTCGCTTTTTAGTATTTATGAAAACCCTCAATGGCGCGAGTAACCTATTTATAGTTCCCAAAGGTGGCAAAATATCTGAGGCGGTAGCACTGACTGAGCTTGAAGACCCAGTTGACAGTTATACTTGGTCAGCAAGAGATGGCGAGCTGTTCTTTTTCAAAGATCATCATGGCAATGAAAACACCCAGATCTTTTCGTTGCGGTTTGATGTTAAAGACTTACATAAAGTGCCTGAAATCAAGCAGCTAACATCTAACCCTAATGCGGGGTTCCGGTTTATTAAACAACTGGGCGAGCAGCCACAAACGCTGGTTGTTAAGGCCAATCATAGTGACAGCGGCAGATTGGATGTGTATCACTTAAATGCAGACACACTCGAATTACAGTCAGTACACACTAACACGCTGTTCTTTGCTGATGAGTATATTGATGAGCAAGGCGAGGTGATATTAGGTCTGGTGAAAAACAAAGATAACACTCGCACCTTGTATCGTAAAAATGATGGTCAATGGCTTAAGGTTCTGAGCGTATTAAAGGGTGAAGATATCGATTTTTATCATTTTAACAAAGAGACAAATACGGCGTTAGTACGTTCAAATATTGACGGGCGTGACAAAAAACAATTGCTGTTTCTTAATGTCATTAATGGTGATGTTCAGCCAATTCATCAAGACCCAAAAAATGAGTCCGATTTAGAAGAAGTACTACTCGATGAAAATGGTGCGCCTTACTTAGTCACATACTATGGCGATAGGTTGCGTAACTATCCTTTACAGGAAGAAGCCAAGCAAAGACTGGCAGAAATTGAGTCACAGTTTAGCAATGAAGATGTTGATATTTTAGTCAATAAAATTGACCATAAAAAGGGCCATTGGGATATCAGCATTACTTCTTCGGTGCAACCGAGAAGACGTTTTGTGTATGAAGCCGAAACTAAAAAATTGGTAGATTTATTGAATAAGGCACCAAAAATCGCGCCTGAATTGTTAACGCCAAGAAAAACCATTTACTATACCGCCCGAGACGGTGAACAGATCCAAGCTTATCTTACTTTACCAAAGGGAGACGCACAAAACCTACCAACGATTGTACTACCACACGGTGGGCCTTGGGCGCGTGATCATTGGGCCTATGACGGTGACTATTTTGGGCCCATTGCGCATTACTTCGCTAACCGAGGCTATGCGGTATTGCAGGCGAATTATCGTGGTTCAATCGGCTTTGGTAAGCGCTTTACGCTACTTGGTGAGCGTAACTGGGGAACTGGTCACATGCAGCACGACTTAACTGATGGAGTAAACTACCTTGTTGAACAGGGCATTGCAGATAAAGAGAGAGTCGGCATCATGGGAGCTTCTTATGGTGGCTATGCTGCGCTATCTGGTGCTACGTTTACGCCCGATGTGTATAAAGCGGTTATCTCGTATGTAGGGCCGTCTAGTTTGATCACTTTGGTTGAATCTTTTCCAGAGCATTTTCGCCCATATCTGGGAGATTGGTTTAATGCTGTTGGTGACCCATTGATTGAGGCAGATCGTAAAGATATGGCTTCGCGTTCACCTATCAATTTTGTCGATAAAATTAAGGCACCTCTGATGCTGTTACAAGGTGCAAACGACCCCAGAGTGACAAAAGCAGAGTCAGACAATATTGCTCGAGCGCTTTATAAAGCAGGCTTACCTGTGAAGTATTATCTTGCAGAAGATGAAGGGCATGGATTTGCAAAGCGAGAAAATAAATTGGCCTCTATACGTGCGATGGAAACCTTCTTTGCGGAACATTTAGGTGGGCGCAAGTCACCTGATGTGAGTGCTAAAACCGCAGAACAACTGGCAAAACTTGAGGTAGATATCAGCAAGCTATAGGCCATAACGCTTAGCAAATGATGTGCTAAGAAAACCACCAGACACCTTCAAATCAACTTTTAGAGGGTATCTGGTGGGCTATTTGCAATCCCAAGTCTTCAAAGTTCAGTCTAAGCAAAAGATGTTTACATCAATGTCAAAATCTTACAGCATCTTTGGCGTTACTTTGCCGGTGATGGTGACATTTTGTGAGTTATTGCTGTAAAGCGTTACACTTCCTTGCATATCATGGTGAAAAGTCATTTGTGCATTGATCAATTCAGCCCAAGAATCAGAGATTTTTTCATGTACTGTATGATCCACCATCGTAGCGTAGTTGCTATCACTTTTATCAAAGTCAGCGTTTAGGCTAATCTGGTAGGTTTCGTTGTTGTTGTTATCGAAAAATGTAATTGTGCCTGGCACACCAGCGGCTAACGTGGTGCTGACTTTACCTACTGATACACCGTTAACCACAACTTCGAAGTTGTAGTCGATAGCATTAGCTTGTTAAATTTGAGCCTGTGTTACAGAGGCTAAGTTGTCAGCATATGACAAGTTAGTACTTATGGTTACACCTGTAAGTAGGGTGGTAGTGATTAACTTCAACAGTGTCTTCATTGCGATATAAATCTCCATATTTATTGAAAGACAAAAACAGCATTTTGGTTTTGTCTGTGAGTTGCGAAAGTTGCTCAATAATAAGTATATTTTGAGCCAAAAGGTATCTATATTTATAGTTTAGGTAATGGTACATATTGCTCACTGATATGTGCTATCACAGCAAAGCACGGAGCAGAGGAAGTGATTGCAAAATTTAATGTTTTTGGCAAAAAAGTGTCTGTTATGAGGCAAGAGCAGCAGTGGTTGTTATTCAATGAATCTGATAGCGGTATCCGCAGTCGTGTGTATGACGTGGTTATTCCCGCAGATTTAGACGAGTCGGAATTGGTGTTGTATTTAGATGATATATACCATGAGCTGGCGTCAGAAAAGCATCCTAATGTGATTAAAATAAACTAGTGTTATTGCCGAGGTGCTCGCTTCTATGGATCTGATCATTTGTCTTGGCAAGCTTAAATGCCATATAAAGAGAAAATGACCCATTACTGAAGCTTGTGCGAATCGTTAATGTAGTTGGTGCTGGCACTTGTTAGGTTGGATAAGCTAAAGCTAACTCTCCAACCTCATATATTGTTAGATAAACGCAGGCAAGATCCTTTGTGCGGTTAACTCCATGATACGCTCTTTATCGGTACTTGCGGTGAAAACAATGATCAGCTCCAACTCATCAACCAAAATAATGTACTGACCGCCACCACCTTGTGCCGATGAAGTTGCGTAGCGTTTATCACCCACCTGCATATCAGCTTGCCAAAAATAATAGCCATAACCTGGATTGCTCACGTGCTCTCCTGTGAAGAAAATATCACCTTGTTTAAGCCTAACATGACTGTGAGTCGCTTCTTTCATGAAGGCTTGGGAGATCAGTTGCTCACCGCGCCATTTGCCCTTGTTTTTTGCCAGTTGACCCCATTTGAGCATGTTGCGCGAGGTCATCTGTGAATGATATGGCGCCATTGGTAATCCGCTGACGTCATCGGCCCACTGGTATGTTTTTATGCCCAGCTTGTCGAGCAGTTCAGTTTTGACAAATGCTTTTGCGCCGCCTGGTACAACGGCCTCTAATACCTGCATGACTAGTTTAGGGTCAAGGTTTTGATAGTTAAAGCTTTGTGACTCAGCAGAGATGGCAGGGCTGTGTTGTAAAAAGGTCTGGACTTGAGTTTGACCTTTCATTTTTTCTTTTTGTTTGGAAAGTTCATCAAGCTGTGAACGTGTAAGGCGAATGCCTGAGCGCATGGTGAGGGCTTTATGTAAGGTAATTTTGTCAGCACCTTCTACCAATTCGCTGGTGTCGAGGTGTTTTAAAAAATGGATAAGAGGTTTGTGCAAGTCAGCCATTGATAGATAGCCTAACTCAATAGCACGCCCTAGGGCCATACTCACATAGGACTTGGTTGCTGATGCCTGTGGATGTGGTAGGTCAACCCGGCCACGGAGGTAATAAGACTCAAATATCAGCTTATCTTTGTGCGCAATGAGCAAGCTATCAATATCGCTGTGCTGCTTGCTTGCTATCTCTTTTGCAAGCGTAATTATGTTATTTTTATTGCCACCATCAGCACCAAGCTTACCCACCTTAATACCATCAGCTCTGTTGCTTGGGTTATCCTCAAGGTACGGCTTTTCAAGGTTAGGAAAATCCCAAAATGACAGTGTTTTTTGAGTATCAAGAACCTCTACTGCACCCTCCTTAGTACACGGTTTTTTATCAAGGGGGTTTGCGTTAACAGTGATATTCGAACCAAGTAATAAAGACATCACTATCAGGTGTTTTACACGTATATTCATAAAAAGTCCTCAAAAAGAATCATGGTTTAGTTGTGTTTTTTAGGTTCGCTAGCCAAAGTAGGCTTTGTATGGCTGTAGCTGGAAAAGCGCTTTGGTGATCTCCTGCGACAATCACCTTTGTTATGCTCAGGTTCGATTGGTGTTGTTTATTGAGTGTTGCCACAAAATCATCAATTAGGCTGCTGCGATCTTGCTCCAGCGTTCCGTGGGCAATAAATACATTGATATTTGTATCGAGTTGCTTGGTTTTGATACTTTGATGGGCAGCTTCAAGTTTGGCTAAGTTATTTCTTAACGACGGGCTACCAAGAATATAATTCTTAAAGGTATTTGGTTGTACCATCAATGCGTAAGCGCCAAATAGTCCACCTAGAGAGTAGCCAAAATAAGTGCGCTTGCTGGGGTCAGTGCGATAGTGATTTTCTACATATCCAAACACGTCGCGGTTAATAAATGCTAAGTGTTTTTGTGCCTGACCAAACTTATATTTGGCCTGATTTGCTGCATTTTTTGATGTTCTGATGGTGTAGTCACGAAACCGACTTGAATGCTCACCTTCATTCATCAACAACGGGTTGTGATTGTCCTTTTGCCATGAAATGCCGACCAAAATGACGTCATTTATCAAAAAATCGCTGATGCCAGAAAGGGTTTCAATATGCCAAACTGCATCGGTGAAGTAGATCACGGGATATTTTACATGTTTATTTTTTTGATACCCCTCGGGGAGTTTAACCAACAACTCATACTGGTATCCCATACGAGTGTCTTTGAGAGCAACCACATGTGTTCTGGGTATCGCATATGGGCTTTTTTCTTCGGCGTTTATTAACAGTAAGGGTTGCAGTAGAAAAATAACTAACAAAATGGCTTTGAACATATCAGGAGTCCTTAAACTTAGGTGACGAATAGCCCAAGTTTCGGACAAAAGAGAGTAAATAACTTGATGTTGAGATGATTTTTATCTGACGTCTTGATGATGAATCAAAAATTAGGTTTATCAATCTGTTATATATATTTTGTTTGACTAATGGATAGGTTTCGATAAGGTATTGAGCCTGTACAGTCTCTTTTTTGAATGAGTGTATTCATCAGGATTAAGGTAATAAGCAATGCTGCACTACTGGATTGGTGACTTCTTTATTGATTTGTCGAGAAATCAGATCACACACCACAACACATCACAAACTCTAGCCCCAAAAGCGTTAGCGGTATTAACTTATTTGGCTGAGCGACAGGGCAAAGTGATTAGTCAGGATGAATTGCTTGATAGTGTGTGGGCAGGTACAGTGGTGTCGCCAAATACCTTACAGCGTAGTATTGCTCAACTACGAAAGGCGCTGGGGGATGACGGTAAAACTCAGGTACTGATTAAAACTCATGCCAAAAAAGGCTATAGCTTGGAATGTGAGGTTCGCACTGAAAAAGAAACCGTAGAGATGACCTCAGTTGATACAACCCCCGTGGAGACTTCAGCAACAGCTTTGGCTGCTGGCCATGAACCCGTATCGACAACTGCTAAAGCGCCTGTTAGATGGGGAACCGCGTTCATTGCTTTGTGTGTCGTGTTCATGGTTGGTTTTCATTACTTTTCTTCATCAAAACCCGTCCATATATCGGTTAGTGAAATAAGAGCACTCACTGCAAGCGATTATAAAGAAAGTTCTGGTAGCTATTCACCTGACGGTAAATTTATTGTTTTTAGCCGCTATTCGGATGAGTTATGTATTAACCATATCTGGGCTAAAAATATCGAAACGCAGGAAGAATTCCAATTGACCAAAAACTTGCGAGCGTATGGCGCCCATAGTTTTTCTAATGATGGTAGTAGGTTAGCTTTTATCACTCAAGAAGAGTGTGACAAGCCCATTACACAAAAAATGTGTTATCAATTGGTGAGTTTGGATTTTGCTCAGGCGCTAAATGCTCCTCAATCTCCCACAGTACTGATGGAGTGTAAAAACTCTGAGATCCGCAAACCAATATGGTTAAATAACAATGACATCGCTTTGTTACAAAAGCGCTCAGATGCATGGCAGCTGATACGTTATTCAGTTACACAAGGGGAAAGTACACCACTTTACGACATGCCAGGTGGCAGCATTAATGACTTTGATGTTTCTAGCGATGGCAACAAAATTGCGCTGACGGGGTTTCACAATGATGGTCATTACTATATTGAAATGCTCACACCACAAGGTGAGGTGGTATCAAGCCACCTTATTGAGTATCCGGCAAATGTTGCACAACATAGGCTGATTTATCCAAACTTTTCACCAATGGCAAATCAGTTAATTTTTAGCACTGGTCGAAGACTATTTACTGTGACACAACAAGGCAAAGTTGCAGAAATTAGCTTACCGTTGGTTCAGCCCATAGGCGTGCCCGTTGTTCATCCTCAAGGTCGAAAAATGTTGGCGATTAAGGGCTATTACGACAGCGATGTGGTGTTAGGTGTGCTTGATAATGTAGCAAATGCGACGACCCAATCAGGGCAAAATGACCAACATGACGTATATAACGTGCTCCATCGCTCTAATGTTGCTGAGGATAGCGCGACCTTTGCGCCCGATAAAGGGTTGATTGCATATGTATCAGAGCGCTCGGGTGACCCACAAATATGGTTAACTGATGGCAATAAAACCTGGCAGCTTTCAAACTTTGCAATGGACTCGCAAGTGTCTGGCTTAAAATGGGCAAACCAAGGTAACCGTATTTTGGTCAATGTGAACCGAACACTGGTACGTATTAGCTTAGATGCAAAGGTAGATACGCTCACCTTTGATCACCCCATAGAACAATTGTTTCAATGGGATAGCCTATCGAATACTGCGCTGGCACACATAAGAATTAATGGCATAGTTAAACTGGCATTGCTTGATTTGAATCTACTAAGTGTACAAGTTTTATTAGATTCACAAGTAGTTTGGGCTGACAGAGGCGCTGATGGGCAGGTGGTATATATGGATAAAATGCACCGATTCTGGCAGTTATCTTCTTTAGAGGCTCAGCATTTAGATACGCTAGAAGAACAAGGTAGTCGCAAACGATTCGTTATAAAAAATGGCGCATTGTATGGTATCAATGAAGCACTTCAATTATGGTCTTATCAACTGGACAGTGAAGAATTCGCGATTATAGGAGATGCACCAAGTAACGTGGACTATCTCACTGATGTTAACGCCACCCATGTGTTGATGGACATTAAACTATCCTCAAGAAAGGAAGTGGTTGAGCTAGTGTTACGCGACTAATAGTCAGTAAAACAAGTTATTTCAACCATAGTGTTTAGAAAGAAAAAGGGACCCAAGGTCCCTTTTTTAATTGTCGCCATGAATGGCTTGCATTAGGGCTCTGAGAACTTCTCGGTCCTTCTCTTTTTTAAGCAGGGGCTTAAGCTGGGACTTTACATCAATGTCAGCACTTTGCTGCTTGGCTGCGGCGTTAATGGCACTGAGGCGTAACGATTTATTCGTTGATTTTTCTGTGTAAGTAAGCAAGGTATCTAGCTGTCGTCGGTCAAGCTGATTGTTACCCATAGCGTCAAGAATAGCGCTTTTCGCTGTGTTGTTTTGCTCTGAACCTAAGCGCTTTTCGAGCATTTTTAAGCTCTGTGGGTTGGGCATTTTACCCAGCGCCTCAGCCGCGCGGCGACGTAAATCAGCGTTATCGTTACTCATAAACTTATTGATATTGTCTTGATGACGTTCATCACGACTGTTTCCTAAAGCATTCAATAAGCTCGCTTGCTTTTGCTGATCTCGCGTGGTGACTAGTTTATCTGCAAGCTTATCGGTAATCTTGTCCGCAAAATCACTGCCACTTTGGTTGTTGGCGATCACGCCCATTACCATCATTGAACTGCGAGAAAGAAGCTGCTCTTCACTACTTAGCTCGGTGCTATCTAGTTGAGAGAAAATTTCCTCAACTAAGTGTTCGGATAACGGATTTTCGATGTATTTTAACGCCATTAAGCTGCGAAAACGCTGTTTTCCTGTTATTTCACTATCAAGATACAAGTTGACGAGCAACTGGTGTGCATTGCTTGTATCATTCTGACCGAGTTTCAAAAATAAACGACTCAAGGCTTTGTCTGTAAACAGGCCATCACGAATGGCTTGCTGCAAAGACAGTAAGTACGCTTGGTTGTCGTATAGCAGTTGTTCCAATGTTTTTTCATCAAGGCTCGCTAAATCCATAGCCGTGAGTGTATTAATGAATGTTTGTGCATCTTGTAGTGGATTAGGCGCAGGCTTTGGATAAACAACATTGCTTGCCAGCATTGGCCATTTTTTAGGGTCTAGAGGTAGTGATAGCAACACAATTTCTGAAGACAAAGGCTGAGGGCTCACTTTGTATGAAACCTGTTGGCGTACATTAATGCGAATGTCGCCTTTTTCACTTTCAACATAGGTTTGATTTTCACCCTGTAGCTGGGTTATCCAACAAGCATTTTGTGTAATGTTGAACGTATCTGCTTTAACTTCAGGCAATTTAAAGTTAAACAGACTATTGCCTTGTGTTGTTTGCAGGTAAGCCAGCTTTTGCCTAATTATCGACGCTTGGTCAACACGCTCGTAGCGGACCTTGTAGCGCCCCATGCTGTCATCTTCTTCAAGCGTCACCGGCATGGCCAAATCTTGATGCTTGAGATGTTCAACATGCATGTTGTGGTAGATGGCGATTAATTTCTGCTCATCTTCGCTTTTGAGTTTGGCTGCAAAGTGATAGTCCAGTATTTGGCCCGAGACAGCACTTATTTTTACAGCAAATGGAACTTGGTAAAACGCAGCTTGCGCCTGCGTACCATCCACACTAAGAGATGCTTTATGAAGCTGTAAACCCAACCAATATGCTTTTTCAGTGCGCAGCAATGGCCTGTATACCAGCGAACCCGAGATACTTAATTGGTTATTGGTAGGGTGGTTCAATGTAGTCATTTGAGTGTTTGCTGTGGTGGAAAAGTTACCCCAGCTAGTGCAATTATCGTTGGCGCTGACACTGCCAAATGGCAGTGTCAGGGCGCTAACCATAAATAAGGTTAAACGCGACATATTACTCCTTAATTGGCAAAGTTCAGGCTGCCTTGAGTGCTAACTAGTTCCCAAGTTTTATCGTACAGCGCGCCAGTGTTATAAAGTGTTTTGGTAGCTTCTCTGGTTGGGAATGAACAGCAGAATTCATAGCCTGGATATTTAACCCACAGATAAAACTCACCTTCGATTGCTTTCATGTTATTACTGATGTCGAGACCATAAACTAATTCTGAATCAGACAAAACTTTGCTGATATCGATATACGCTTCTGCTGATAGGGTATCACCAATGATCAGGAAGTCTATGCCAACGCCACCGCTGGCAATCAGCAAGTCGATTCCCGCTGTCGCATATGCCTCAAGGCTGGCTGTTAGTACATCACCGCCAATGCTAAAGCGTTGTTGTTCATATTTAAGGTCAGTGTTGACACCCACGCTGCCCTTCACACCCGCTGAGACAGAGATAGGTACGATGACGATGGTGAAAGTAGTTGAGAACAGCTTTTGTTCTTCTTCCCAGTCATAACCAAAGCTTCTATTAAGCGCTTCAAGTGTTTCAGATTCGTCAAACAATGAATTACCAATCAAACTGGCTTTCATACCGTACTCTATGGTGCCATTGCCGCCATCGGCTTTACCATAGGCACTGGCGCTGAATAGGTTTTTACTTTTATCAAACATGAATAAAGAGAAAGTGCCGATTGCCGACGCGTAAGCCTGACCGCCATTCACATTAGCAAAAGACATTGATGAGGAGAATAATGGCAGAACCGCCACTTTTGATTTGTCACCATATAAACTTGCATAAAAGTCCATAATTAACAGTGAATCTTTACCTTTTATGATGACAGCTGAGGTATCATCGCCACCTATGTCTGATCTTGCGGCCATTGGGTATAGCATTTGGTTTTCTTGCGCTGCCGCTGCTTCTTTCAATTGTGCAGCCTGTGGGTGATCGTCAGGCACTTCATTTTTGTAAAGCGAGTAAGGAACTTCGATAGTCAGTGTGTTATTGGTCGTGTTGCTCTCAGCAAACTCAGAGGTATCTTCAATCGTCATGGTCAGCTCAAAGCTGTTACTGTCTGAATCTGCATTATATGCCTGGTGTAACTTGTTAAGTAGCACACCATTGATAGCGATATCATAAGGGAAGTAATGACTTTGCTCATGATCTTTGAATTCAATGTGCATCTTGTCATCGTAGTGATTTAGGCCTTCTTGCCAAAAGTGAACAGGTAAGGTTTCACCGTTAATTGTAATTGATGCTGATACGTTCGCGCTGTTTACACCAGAGCCAAACTTGCTTGCATCAAAGTGACCAATTAAGTCAGCTTCTTTGTGCTCTGGCGCATCTTCAGTGGTGGTTTCACGCAAACCAACATCAGGGAAAATAGCATAGCCATCGCCCACAACCAGTTTGTCCATGACGAAGTCATGGTATTTAGATGAGTCGATAGTAACCTGTGCGTAGGTTGTTAAATCACCCGTTTCGTGTCCGCGCGAGGCGTTATCTTCGAGGTCTTGCTCATCTTCAATGCTTCTAGCACTGTCAACATAACCTGCAATGAGGTATTCGCCACTTGGCATTTCTTCATTTGGCAACATCAACTGGGCGGTGAAACTTTGCTCACCCGGTGTTAGTTGCGCAATATAGTGAACACCCAAGTTGTAACCTTCTGGGTTATCATGGGTTTTAAGTTGCTCTACTTTGTCTTTAGGGATGGCCATAAAGGTCACTCCCACATGCTCAGTTTCAAGCAAAGTGGTGTTAATTGAAAAGTCGAGGCTAATAGGCTGACCTGGCTGAAAAAGGCCTTGCTCTGGGTCTTTAATTTCATCCAAGGCGACGTTTTCAACATCACTATTGATTAAATCGTCAGTGTTAACCTTGATTGAATTATCATCGCTTGAACAAGCGGTTAAAAAGAGTGGTAGCACTAGGGCTAAATATTTTGTGCGCATATTTTATTATTTCCATTATCAAAAACAGTGCTTTTATAGCAATAGAAAATGGAAGGAATATGGAGAATTATTCTATTGTGAATAGTTTTGGGGATTAATTATTCTTCAGTTCCCGTTCTTTGGCGGCGTCTTACACGGCATAAGTTGCAAAAAGCTCAGTATACTTTTTGTCGTTTTGCTACAATCAACCGAAGCGATATGTTCGTGATACACCTGAGTGGTCTTTGTTTAATTTGGTATTAAAAAGTTAGTGGTGATGTTTATACAACACAGTTTATTGACGAAGTTCATCTTAGGTGCACAGCTACTAAATATCGTTTTCATCGTGTTGTTTTGGCTACTCCCTATCGCTGATGTTGCGTATCGTCCAAAGGAAACGCTCATCCTGATTATTGTACTTGTGCTGGATATATTGAGCTTGCTTGGCCTTTTCAACAGGCGGTTATGGTCTTTAAAATTGATCGCCGGTATGTCGCTTGCCAGAGTCTTGAGTATTTCCGGGGCCACATTTAGCATTGAGCTGCCATCGGGAATTATCATGGGCGCTTCACTAGAAGTGAGTGGTTATACCTTGGGTATCAATGTTTGGGGGCTTTTGCTGGTGGGCTGTGCAATTGTTGCGTACAAGCAATTAGCCGTCAGTAGCGCACCCGCGGTAAAATGTAGTCGTTTTAAAACCTAATTTTGGGATCACAGTGCTGCGCCCACGTTTGATGGCTGCTTTCCCCTTGTTCTTCAAGCGATGTTACTAAAAAGTCCAAAAAGACCCTGACCTTAGCGGGCAAATATTCACGTTTAGGGTAGATGGCAAATACGCCGCTATCGGCTTGTGGCGGCCTGATATGAGGATACAGAGAAACCAGTGCTCCCGTGTCGAGGTAATGCTTTGCTAAAAAATGCGGTAATTGCGCAATACCCATTCCCTGTGCACACATGCTCGCCATAGATTCGCCATCGTCCGTCAAATGTGTTCGTTGTAGCTCACATAACTCAAATTCGCCTTGCTCGTTGGGTAAATAAACCGGTTGTAGCTGGCGCGTTTCTTTGATGCGAAAACCAATCCATTGGTGATGCGTAAAATCTTTTGCTGTCCGAGGAGTACCATGCGTGTGTAAATATTCGGGCGACGCACAGGTGAGAAAATCCATAGGGCTGAGGCGGCGGGCTACCAAACGGCTGTCTTTCACGAAGCCAGTTCTTATCGCAATGTCGATGTTATTTTCGATAATGTCGACATGTAAATCGTTAATTTCTAAATCTAATTTTATATCGGGGTAGCGCTTGCAAAAAGCAGGCAGGATTTTGCTCAGATAAAGGTGCCCGTAGCAAACCGCGGAATTGACTCGTAATGTGCCGCTTGGCGCGTCATTAGCATGCTTCAATTCCTTTTCAACATTCGCTAATTCTTGGATGAATTTGCGCACAGTATTGGCATACCGCTGGCCACTGTCAGTGATACGTAGTTGTCTTGTTGAGCGTTGAAACAGTACTAGATTCAATTGTGCTTCTAAGCGAGAAATAGCTTTGCTGACCGTTGAAGGGTCGGTATTACAGGTTTTGGCGGCAGAGGCGAAGCTGCCACTATCACAGGTGGCTAAAAACATTTCTAACGTTCTAAGTTTGTCCATTCCTTGTGTCTCTATTGCTCAATATATAAGTCGAATATAGCAGTAAAGATTCGTGAATACTATTCATGATTCTTTGGGTTCTTTGCCTGTTTTTCTATTTTTTTCAGCAGCATAGAATCAACCTCACGATTAACTAATCATTTTGTGAGTACATCATGTTTAAACCTATTCGACTCAACAAAGTGTCGGCCAGTGGCACGCTCGATTATCTACTTATTGCTTTTATTGCCATGGTAGGGCTGGCTTACCTTAACTTTTTACCTTCTGTTGTGAACGCGCTGGTTTATGGTATGGGATTAACTGAAGCACAAGCAGGACAAGTTGTGGCGCTCAATGGCTATGGCGCATTGTTAGGCTTAATAGGGGCGACCTTGGTAATTGAACGTTTGCCTTGGCGAACGGTGCTATTTGTGATGTTAGCGGTACTGTGTGTTGTGGATTTTAGCACTATTTGGTTAGATGATTACGCGACGACGCTGGTCTGGCGGTTTATGGGTGGGATATTGGGTGGTGTGAGCGTGGGTATAGCGTTTACCATATTAGCCAAGTTACACAATGGCGACCGAGCTTTTGGCTTACTGTTGTTGATGCAATTTGGTATTGGTTCGCTGGTTATTTATGTATTACCTACGTTACGGACTTGGGGTGGCGATCTTGCTGTTTTCTATGTGATGTCAGCGTTGTGTGCGCTTGGTTTGATTTGTCTGTTGCTACTGCCAAACTTTAATACTCCACCTCTGTTGGCAGGTGCAGCCAAACCACAACAGCGTCACAAGCAACAAAAAGACACTCGGGCATATGAACTTCTTTTACTGTTTGCTATGAGTGTCTATCTTATTGCCGCTAGTGCAATTTGGACCTATGTAGGTCAGATTGGCCTCAAAGCAGGTTTCGATGAAGAAATAATCAATATGTCTATCGCATTGACTGGGTTATTAGGGCTGGCTGGGGCAATGTTGCCCGTAATAGGCATTCACCGATTTGGCCGTTTGTACTGGATGCTTGCTGGGGTGGCGCTATCGTTTTGTGCCGCGGTGTTGCTGTGTTTTTCTTATCACCTTGTTGCATATATTGTTGCGATGTCATTGCTATTTTTCTCTTGGCCAGCTGTTCACTCCTACTTTCTTGCAGTAATTACGCAAGATGATAAGCATACTAAATTAGCAAGCATTGCGGCGCTTTTGTCTTATGGTTCGTTGGCAACCGGACCAATGTTGAGTTCTTTGTTACTCATTGATGAACGTTTCTTAACCATGTTATGTGGCTGTGCATTACTGTTTGGGATGAGCTTTTTAGTGCTACTAAAACAGATAGGCAGATACGAAATATCCGACAACAAACAAATAACAACATCGCCACGTGAGCATGCGGTGCGATAGGTTTTACAAAAACAGCGAATAATTGCTCAAGGAGATAGATATGATCCGCTTACTACTTAACAAAACTCTGCGTTCAACGGCACAGCGCTACGATTACGATGTGGGTTACATGCAGGACATTTTAACCACTGATTTATCGGCTTTCCTTAGATTTATGGGGTTTCAGACGATGGCTTCCTACTCAGGCAATTTACCGGCAGAAGTGGTGTACGCAGCAAGGCTTAGAGCGATCCTTTTTGATGACTGTGGACCTTGTACACAATTGGTTGTCAATATGGCGCTAGAAGCGGGGATCAGTGCTGAGCATATCCGTGCGATTATTGCTAAAGATGTGCACCAGTTGCCACCAGAGGTTGCTTTAGTCGTTGAGTTTACCGACTGTGTGTTAGCGCATAACACTCAGGCAGATGAATTAAGAGAAAAGATTCAAACGGTTTGGGGGCAAAAAGGGCTTGTCTCTCTAGGATTAGCTATCAGCTCAATGCGTGTTTATCCCACGCTAAAATATACATTGGGTTATGGTAAAAGCTGTAGTCGCATAACTCTTAATGACCTGTCATTGACTCCCAATATTGACCGATTTTAGCTCGCGCAGGTTAATCATGTCACAGACGATAAGCGTTAGAATCGCGATGTTACTGGGCTTGCTCGCTATGGTTAATGGCACATTTATGATTTTAGCGCCCGAGCCTTGGTATTGGTTGGTGCCAGGAGTGTCAGATAGGGGACCTTTTAATCAACATTTTTTGCGTGATATTGGCATAAACTATCTGCTGATAGGCGCTGCCTTTGTACTAGGTTGCGTTTACGAAAGGCAAAGATTGGCACTTTGGCTTTTTCCTGCGGCTTGGTTGTTGGGCCATGCACTTTTTCATATTTGGGAAGTATTTGTTGGTTTATGTAGCCCAATATTCCTTGTGATTGACTTTGTTGGCGTGACCTTACCGGCTTTGTTAAGTGTGTATCTAATTTATGTCAGTTATACATTACATCGTTAGTAGGCGCCTCATAATGGCAATGGCTGTTATCAGCATGGCAATTATGCTTGGGGTCATGCTGTCATTATTTGCACCTAAGGTTAGCTCATCTAATGGCATAGAGTGGTTAGCTAAACCGAAAGATATTGTGAATTTTACTCTGCGAACACAAACAGGGAAATACAACCGGCAATCATTACTTGGGCGCTTTAGTATCGTATGGTTTGGCTTTTTAAAATGTGTTGACGTGTGTCCTTTGAGCTTGATGCAGGCCTCGGAACTTGCAAAACAACTGCACAAACTGGGCACAGAACCAGTGCCTGTGTCTTTTGTTTTTGTTTCAGTTGACCCTGAGCGGGACAGCACTGAGCACATCGCACAATTTGTAGAGTATTTTGACGGTTCATTCCTTGGAGCCACCGCAGATAAATTAGCGCTTGAGCGGCTTACTAGCAGTTTAGGGGTACGTTTTCGTATCTCATCGACGGGGAAAAATTATAACGTATCTCACAGTGTAATGTTTTCGGTGATAGCGCCAGATGGCTCCTTAGTGGGGAGGTTCGCGCCTGGTTTTGACGCCAAAGCGCTCGCGCAAGAGTTACGAGTATACATGCGAGCATATAAGCGACGTCAGTAGCGGGGAATGGTAGTAACGTCATTCGTTTAAGATGATGAGATTCTGAAACAAGTTCAGAATGACGAAACAAGTTCACAATGGCGAAATAAGTTCATAGTGACGAGACTAATTAGGTGGCATTGCCCAAACACACACGTCGTCTTCCTGACGAAGGTCAGGATCTCTAAAGTGAATGGCATTAGGCAATGACAGAGGGTCATAGCTATTTAAACCTATGAATTAAATTACCCCACTTTTTAAAGAGTGAGTTGGGAGTGGGAACTAGGCTGTGATAAGGGCAGATATGAAAGATAATTTCATTAACAGACGCAAGGCTGCTAGCAGGTACGCGACAGAGCTGCGGTTACGTTATCGATATTTGCGTAAGGTTCAAGGGTTGACACAAGCACAACTCGGTGAACTGATAGGAGTGGACCAGGCGACAATCAGCAATTTTGAAAGTGGTAGAACTGTGATGAGTATCATGCAGGCTTATGAGATGGCGTTGATTTTAGATGGAGCCAGCGCAAAGGGGGTAATAACAGAGCGCGTTCTTGCTAGCAAGTAGGTTGAAAAAGCGAAGCGCCTTCCAATATATTGTCATGTTTTTTTAAAAGCCAAATATATAAAGAGCTCTGACGAAGACGAACGTTTTCGCCAGAGCCCATCAAGTTTCTAATCAGTTACCGAGATATAAAGCACTTTCAAGCCAAAGTAGTACTCATTGTCTACAGCGATTACCTCTACTTTTTGTTCACCGGCTTGGTCGAACTCATATTCAAGCACGGCTTCGTCAGATCTTACGTATTCACCGTTTATTCTCCAGCCGTAAAACGCGACCGAACCGTCTGGGTCGTAACTTTTCGAAGCGTCAAATCGGCAGCGTAATTTTTCGCACTCGTAGCTTACATTGACGATAGGTAAAACAGGGCCATCCATTTCGAAGGACTTTTCTGTAGAGTTACGCTGAGCATAGTTGTTCTCAACTTCGAGCTTAACTGTGTATGTGCCTTTTAGCCCAAGAAACTGTACTGTCGGCCCGTGTAAGGGCACATCTTCGTTATCGATGAACCATTTGTAGGTCAATTGCTCCTTTGGTGTAGACTCGGGCGTGGCGGTTAATGTACAGCTGCCATATTCACACTCTGTGATAAAGTCTGCTTGAGGTGCAGCAACAGGGGTTGGTGCGCTGCTATCTAGCGTTAGCTGTTGAGTGGCTTTGACTCCCCAGTTTCCATCTCTGTCTTGTGCTTGCACAATAAGAGTGTATTTGCCGTTTGGCCAATAACGGGTATTTAATGAGTGACTAATAAACTCTTCGGGTGAATCAAATACTCCATCGACAGGTTTGAGTTTAACTTTTCGACCAAACTTTCTACCGTGGCGTTTAACTCTTAATCGAACCTTCTTGATAGCTTGGCCAGGTTCAATTTGACCATCGTCAGGGGCGAGTAAAAACTCATCGCTTACCCTTGCTTGAAGGGTAAGTTCACTCCCTTGAGGAACCGCCATTGAGCCTGCGCCCGAGATTCTTAAGTCCAGTACTTCTGGGCCCTGTGGAGTTATGTATGGGGCATCGGCTATTTTGGCTGCATAGAGCAAAGCCTGCAAGTTGTTGGGCAATACCTCTTGTTGATAGCTTTGGCAGCTTTCAAAGAAGGTGCGACCCAGCTCAAATGCAAAACTGGCGACCCCCAACTCTGAGTAACCAAGCCCCATTGTAGTGCCATCCGCTGGATACAATTGCACGCCAGGGATCGCTCGGTACCCCGTAAATGCAGCAAAACGCTGGGCCAGTTGCTTTAATTGTGGCTCGTTAGGCGCAGCTTCATCGGTTGTATCATAGGGATATAAAATCATACCGCCAGCGCTGTGAATATCCAAAAATACGCCTTGCGTATCCAGTGGTGCGGCATCGCTTGGCAAGTCACCGCGGCGGTCCTCAAACAAGCTGCGCACATAGCGCTCGATAGCCTGAACTTCTGGCTCCGAGGCGGCGACGGGCCCCCGATAAGTTGACGCACATTGATCGCCACTTGAGCCATTATCAATGGCAAACCATTCGTAACTAAAGTTGCGGTTCAGGTCTACCCCACGCCTTTGTGGCGTGTCTGCACAATAGTTATCATTGGTATTTTTACGCCATAACAAGCCTGTCTCGGCTTGTTTACGCCCATCAGGGTTTGCCACGAAGAGAATATGAATGTCACGTTCTTGCAATATCCATTGTACGTCGGTGTTATTTTGATAGTTGTCTACCAAATATTGAGCAAACGCTAGGGTTGTTGCCGCTGTGGTGTATTCTCTAGCATGTATGGCGCTTTGCATAAATACAACAGGCTTAGGCTTTTTGCGTTTTTTGTTGTTCTTGCCAAGTACTAGAACATTCAGATCATAACCACCTAAGCCCTGTGTTTTTTCCCATGATGAACCAATTGGTTGCCATGAGGCCAGATGCGGATAACGGGTAGCAATGTCTTGGGCCTGTTGATAGGTTTCTTCCACACTGGGGTAGCACTGAAAACCAGGGATCCCTGTTTGGCTATTGAGACTACTGACTTTAATTGACTGCGCCGTTTTGGCGGTGGTCTCTTGTTGCAGTGCTTGTTTGAGGTGAGGCTGGTTTTTAAGTGCATGTTTGGCCTCAACCGGCAGCACAAAATATCCGCGCTCACGCAGCTCATCGACATCATGGTTCTCAAGTAACAGGGTAACAACACTGTTTTGCCTGTCTATAAGGGCATCATGATATTCATGTGCCAATTGATAGCTGTGTTGCTCACTGTTGGCTAATATACGATAAGTTTTTAAGGTGTTTATGGTATTGTCTGAATTACTAGGAAGCTTTGAGTTTGACTGCGTGGTGGCGTAGCTGGTCGTGATTGATAACGCGAGCAGCATCATTGCTGAAGTTAATTTCATGTTATTTCCTTATTACTGATAGTTATTGTTATTTGGTAATATTTTTACAGCGTAAATCGACTCCTATGTTGTTTACGTTTAATCTACCGTAAATAGAAACAGATTGTTTTTCAATCTAATTTTTCACTTTATAATGCTGCTACTTGAACCTGAAATATGCAAAATAGTGGGACCAGCCTAGATTTATTTAGGGCTATAAGGTGATGGTGTAGCTATGTTCAAATATATAAATAATTCCTAAAAATAAGGCGGTTATGAATAAAATTATATTGCGTGGATATATTTTGGTTCCGCAACCGGAACTTTGTCAGGTGAAGCAAGCATTAGACGAGCATATTGAGCTAACACGCTCTGAATCAGGCTGCATTGTGTTCGAAGTGACCCAACACTCTGATGATCCACTGCGATTTGATGTCTACGAAGAGTTTGTTGATGCTGAGGCATTTAAACAACATCAAAACCGTGTCATCGCCTCTGATTGGGGGGCAAAAACACAAAATGTTGCTCGTCATTATCACATCGAAGGATTGTGACGCTGCACATTGTTGACAGTAAATAAAATGCGTTTTAGCCTAAGTACTCTTGTTTACCATGAAGTGAGGACGACCTCACCGCTCTATCTCATACGGGGACGGCCCCATAGATGGAGTGTATATGTCTTGGTTTTATCTTGTTCTAGCTGGTTTGTTTGAAGCGCTCTGGCTTGTCTTTTTGGAAAAATCGGCGTCTTTTTCTAACCCACGCTTTGTGATTTTGGCGTGTGGCTCAATGGCTATTAGTCTGTATTTATTTGCTATATCTATCAAGGGGATTGCGGTTGCAATTGCCTATATGGTTTGGCTTGGGGTAGGCGTATTTAGTCTTACGGTTATTAACCATGTATTTCTAGGTAGCACGATATCGCTCATGCAAAGCGCTTTTATGCTGATGTTGTTCATTGCCATTATTGGCCTTAAAGCGACGAGTTAAAGATATTAAGAGGAAAAAAATTATGACAGGTGAAACTAACTTAGCCATCTTGCTTAAGTCGATGTTGCCCACTTTGCTCGATGGAGAGTTTGTATTTATCTCCTTGGCGGATGGATGTTATGGTGATGCTGCACAGTTACAACCAAAAGCGATGTTTATGGAGTCTGAGGGGATGACATTGGTTGTTCCCAAGGCGCTGGCTGACAAGCATCATCACGCTTATGACTCGGTGTTTAATTGTATTACCCTGAATGTTCATTCAAGCCTTGATGCGGTTGGACTGACAGCCGCTTTTGCTGCAAAGTTGACCGAAAAGAGCATCAGCGCCAACGTGATAGCGGGTTATTACCATGACCATATTTTTGTACAAACACATAAGGCACATGAGGCTATACAAGCATTATGTGAGTTTTGATGCCTGAGTAATAGCTGGCTGAACCGGACTAAAATACATATTTTGAAATACTTTCAGACACTTTTTTAATCTATTTTCTTTGCAACCATGTATAGACTAGGGGGAGAAACGTTATCAATGGGATAAAAAATGAAAAAAATAATATTGATGCTCACCTTGCTGATATTGGCTGGTTGTTCGACAAAATTCGTGTACAGAAATGCCGATTGGCTAACCTACTGGTATTTAGATGATTATATTTCTTTAGACAGTGAGCAAGAAGATCGTTTTGACGAGCGTTTATTAGATTGGTTACAGTGGCATAAAACTCAAGAGCTGGGTAAATATGTTGCACACCTCAATGAGATTAAAAGCGATGTACAAACGGGCAAAATCTCGGAGCAGCGTATCGCTGAACACCAGCAGAAGATGCTGTCTCATTGGCATCGAGTAAGAAGTAAGCTCACCCCAGACTTGGCACAAATGGCGCATATGCTTAGCAAAGAACAGGTCAATGAACTGTTTGTAGAGTTAACGGAGTCTGAGCAAAAAAATGCCAAAAGACGTGAAAAGCAAACCGCTGAACAGCGTAAAAAGCGCTGGATTGAGGGCAATAAGGATAACCTTACACAGTGGTTGGGTAAGCTAACAGATGAGCAAGAGCTATTATTAGAGGAAGTACATGGTAAAAAATCCAGTACAGCAGAGCTTTGGCATCAATATCGCACAACTTACCACCAACAGCTAAAAGCGCTGTTTGACCAGCCAGACAGAGGCGAAAATTTCACCACCACCTTATTGGCTTTGTTGAACGACCCTGAACAATTTAGATCTGATGAATTGAACAAGATGAATGCTCATAATCAAGCATTGGACCGTGAGTTTTTAGTTAAAATCTACCACAGTTTAACTGACAAACAGCGTGCACGCTTGGTCCGTGAGCTCGATGAACTAGCGGAAGATCTCGCCTCTTTACAAGAGTAAAACTAGCCCGATGATTTAGTTGATAAAAAGTCCACTTCAGTGGGCTTTCTTATTTGAAGCAGCTGGAAGTTCGAGTCTGATCTGACCCTTTTATTGCTGTTATAAGCAATGTTGGATGGCGCTGCTGCACCGTTTATTCAACTTACATGCGAAGCATTTTATTACTAAAGAGTAACCAAAACTTCATAACTTGAAAGGTAGAATACAGTATAAGCAATTTTTCAGGTGTTGAAACTCAAAGCTTAGTACTTTAAACCTAACCAAGGTAGCACAGTGACTTAACTATGAAAGTCGTGACTACAAAGACTAATCAGGCTAGATGAAAAGTAAGATTTTACTGTTATATTTGAGTAGCTACAAAGACAAAGTCTGCAATAGGGAGTGTTGACAAGAAGTGCTGTTCTTGTATTTGTTGGGGAATATGAAACTTATTTAACACGTTGTTTAACAAGTACTTTCATAAAGAAAGCTAAACCACATAAAGGAGTGAGTGATGGAAGAGGTGGGAAAGGTTCGGCTCAACTTTCTAAGAGCTATGTATGTTTTTATTGTTATCGGTCTGGGGCTTTCAAATACGCCTGAGGCCATCTCTGAAATGGGGAGAGCTGCGGATTCATATACGGTGATCAATGCGATGCTGATGGGGTTTATGATTTTGGCATTGGTTGGGGTGTTTTTTCCTTTAAAGATGCTGCCTATTTTAATGTTTGAGTTGCTATGGAAAGTAATATGGCTGGCCATGTTCGCGCTACCAATACATTTGAGCGCAGGCTTGGATGAGTACGCGACAGATGTGGCGTTTGCTTGTTTTATCGGTGTGGTTTTGACTCCACTGGTGTTACCTTGGCGCTATATCTTTAAAACCTATTTTGTTAGATAAGTAGGTTCAGCTACAAATAAGTACTAAGGGAAGTATCTGAAAATGAAGCATCTCTATTTTGTTCTTACTTTTTTAGGCGCATGTGTTCCTTTGGTGGTGTTGCTGTCGTGGTTAGCTGAGCATGGGCTTGATGTTGTGTCGTTTTATTACGGTGCTATCAGTCACCCTGTGAGTTTGTTTGCTTGGTTAGATGTAATAGTTGCGGCGCTTGTGCTGGTGGTTTTTATTGTTGTTGATGGTAATAAACATCAGGTCGCGGGGCGTTGGTATGCAATAGTGGGGACGTTGTGTGTGGGTGTGTCGTTTGGCTTCCCTTTGTATTTGTATTTGAAAGAACGCGGCCGTTGAGCTAAAAAAGCACAAAGAGGAGGGAGCCTCCCTGTGCTTCAACTTGATTAATTAATGTCGTTAAAATTCCCAGTTAACACTGGCAAAGTAGGTTCTACCAAATGTGTCGAACAGGCCGCCACTGGTGCCTGTGTAGTAGCTACCGCCACCAATGTAGGCTTCTGGCATTTGTGGCGTTTCTTTATCAAACACGTTATTGGCACCTACATTAATACGTAATTGCTCATTGATGTTGTAAGACGCTGTTAAATCGGTATACATCATGGTCGGTGTTTCATGAGGCGTAACGATAGATGCGGTATAGGATTCTCTACTGCGTTGTTTGCCCACATAGCGAGTAGAGGCTCCGATACGGAAGTCATCATTTTCATAACTTAAGTTAATAGTGCCTTTCCAGCGCGGGTGAGCAAACAAGCCAACGGTTGGTTCCAAATCTAGCGTTGGGTCGGTTTGAATGTCTCGCCTGATCAGTTTTTGCACTATGGTGTTCATCGTGAACTCACCACCTAGCGCATCAAACTTATAATTGGCAATAATATCTAAGCCGCTGGTACGGCGTTGGTTTAGGTTAAGGGTTTTTAGATTAACATGAGTGATAATACCATCTGGTTGACGCGTTAGTAGCGCACAGAACTGATTATCAAGTGAGCTTTGCTCAACACAAGCGTCAACAACCGTAGAAACGTTAAAGCTGCTAATCAAACCTGCCAACTTTATGTCCCAGTAATCGAAAGTGAGCTCAAAGTTTTCTATAGCTTGAGGGGTAATCACTAGACCTGCTGTTAAGGTATTGGCGGTTTCTACATCTAACTCTTTGTTACCAGAGGTAAGAAGCGTACCGGGTTGATACCAGCGAATATCACTGGTGGTGATACCATCTTCGTTTTTAAAGACGTTGACGCCGAGCTTTTTACAGTTTTCAACCACATGAGCTTCAGCTGTTTGGATCCGAGTCTGGCTACATGGCTGGTACAACCACGCAAACCCTTCACCTTCAGAGGTAAACTGTTCGCTAATATTTGGCGCTCGCGCTGAGCGAGAACGAGACACGCGTACTGTTAAATCGTCTATTGGCTGCCATGTTGCGCCGACATTCCAACTGGTGTTTTGGCCGGCTTCACTATAATGTGCTGAACGGGCAGACAAATTCATATCCAGCTTTGACGCCATAAACACATCTTTGAGCAACGGAATGTTGGCTTCAACAAATACGTCTTTCACGTCGTATTCGCCCACTACCGGGCGAGAAACACCATAGCTTGCGCCATAACCTTCTTGAAGTGCTTCTGAGGGGGATGTTGCACCACTTTCTTTTCGGTATTCAGCACCTAATGAGACAGCAATCGGGCCTGCCCAACCTTCGAACAAGTCGCCACTGGTGTTAAAGTGGACCACTTTTTGAGATTGCTCCTGTGAAGAGGTGTGCTCAAGGTCAATGTAGCTGAGCACTTCTTCAGACATAGGGGTGAACACATCGTGGGGAACACAGTTACTATAATCGTTACCAGGAATTGGTGCCGCAGTGCTATCAATGGTTGCACGACAAACCGCATTGCCATTCTCGTCTCTTACTGAATCTAAACTTGCCTGCCAGCGATCTTCATAATAGCTGTTTATGGTTGTTTCATCTGCGGTGGCTTTACCGTATTGAGCGTAAAATTCCCATTGCCAGTTGTTCGAGAACTCACCTTGAACAGCCGCTACAATCTGAAATAAATCTCGGCTGTAGTCACTGCCTTGGCGACCCATTTCTGTAAAGTGTCGGGCGATAGGCAGGTAGTACATTTCGTTCTGATCCATCAAAGCGCCGAGATCTGAACGAATGAAGGCGTTGTCTCTGGAAAGTGGCACACTGCCATATACTGAGTGTGGAAACATACGAGACTCTGACTCAGTTTTTACATATTTGGTATCTAGTGTGAGGCGGTGGCCAGAATCAAATTCATAGTTAATGGTGTTATTAAACATGGCCTTTTCTACAGGCACGCGCAATCGTTGGAACTCGTAGGCACCAAGCTGCTCACCGCCTTCGTCGGTTTGTATGCCAGTTAAACCATTTTCAGGG
The DNA here is from genome assembly GCF_001854475.1 of Pseudoalteromonas byunsanensis. Lineage (GTDB taxonomy): Bacteria > Pseudomonadota > Gammaproteobacteria > Enterobacterales > Alteromonadaceae > Pseudoalteromonas > Pseudoalteromonas byunsanensis. The sequence goes on along the minus strand of NZ_MNAN01000032.1, from coordinate 270,898 downwards.
CGGTATAACTCACCGCTTTTACCCAGTTTTACAGGGCGCATAGAGCCGTCTGCATTGAAGGTATATGCCACGCCACCAATAAATACTACAGTGGTTGGGCTGGCAGAAATGGAGTAACGTCGAGCCATGATGCTGTTTGGAATATCATCGTGTTTGGTGATTTCAGCAACTTCTTCAGAGGTCTTGCCTTGTGCCAGCAGCTTCAGTTTTAAATCAACGTGCTCAGGGTTAGGCAAGTATTGCCAGTTTGAGTTGGTGTATGGTCTGTCTTTGGCATTAATTTCAGCTTCTTTGTTATATGAAAAGTAGAAGGTGGCATTACCCTTGTTATTATCAAAATTTAAACCATGAAGGAAGTTAAAGCCGTGCTTCTCACCATCAGAGCGTGAAGATATACCCGCTGATACGTTTAGCTTAGAGCCAACATAATCTGTTTTGGTGATGATATTAATAACACCTGCCACCGCATCGGCACCATAAACCGATGAAGCACCGCCAGTGAGTACTTCAATACGCTTGATAAGCCCAGTTGGAATTGAGCTGATATCAACCGTACTTTCACCAGGAATAGAACCAACATGACGACGGCCATTGACCAGTGTCAGTGTGCGTTTAGCGCCTTGACCACGTAAATCTTGAGTACTTACACCCGCACTGCCGTTGTAGTTACTGGTAGCTGAGCTTAAACCTGGGGCCATTGAAGGAAGCTTGTTTAGCAATTCAGCAATATCTGTTGCGCCACTGGCAGCAATGATGTCTTCTCCGATAACAGTAACAGGAGAAGGGGAAGTTGCCTCAATACTCAACAAGCGGCTACCCGTTACGGAAATACGTTCGACTTTGTCTTCGCCATTTTCATCTGCATTTGCTTGCACGCAAGTGGTTGATAAAAAAGAGCATACCCCTAAGAGGCTGAGAGTTATTTTATTGATTTTTTGCACGGTTTTTTACTCTTTAGTTGTTGTCACTGGCGCTACCTTATTACAGTTTTATATATGGGAACACAGATTGGAATGAATACAATATTCATTAATGTGGATTAATGTTTACGATTAATTTACTATTGCGTCCCATAAATCGGTTTTTATGTTTTGAGTTTTCACTCTAAGTTAGTGTTTGCTCGCATTTGTGCTTTTTTGAGTGAGTATTGTTGAGTATCGTGCACTTTTAATACGTAGATATCGCGCGGGTTTCATGGGTTTTTATTCTGTGTAATTGAATAAATAACCTTGTGGGGGTGTTTCCTACTTCATCTGTTGTATCTGTGCTTTGAAAAAATGTCGTAAAAGTGTCGGCTAAATTTTTGTGCTCGCCTGTATCGAATTCTAGACAGTGTGCGCAAAGAACAAGTTGTAAAAAATTATGAAAATAAATGCAAAGCAGGTTATTCAGTTGCGGCGTAGTAGGTCTTGGTCTCAGGTGCAACTGGCAGAACATACAGGGTTAAACTTAAGAACGATTCAACGCATTGAAAATGAAGGGGTTGCATCAATGCGTTCAAGCAAGGCTCTGGCTGCTGCTTTTGATGTGGAGGTAGACTTACTCAGTGAGTATGAGGAGCCAATACAGTATGAGTTTAAGGTGGTGGAAATAGAATTTGATACCCGAATTGCATTAGATTTTAATAAGCCTCTAGCGTCTGAGCTTAATGCTGTTTTGAACAAACATGGACAGGCTGGTTGGAAGCTGGCTCAGGTGATCTCACCAGATAAAATAATGGGTGCCTATGCAGTGCCAGATAATAAGTTGTTGGTTATTATGCAAAGAGAGGTTTTGGCATAATGTTTTCAGGTTAACCAATGGAAAACTTACAGTCGGTATATTGCTAGCTCCTGTGAGAGTCTCCTTAAGGACTAGACTCAATATTTGTTTTTTGTATGCCCAGTGCTCTCATACTGTTGTATGCGTGCACTGGGCAATGATAGGGTTAAAGTGGCTATGAGACTAGTCTTTAAGCGCCACCTGCCACACGGCAACTGACCCTGATATTTCGTTGCCGATAATCAATAGCGGCTTGCCAGTAGCGCTTTGCTCAGCACTGACGAATGTCATTCCTTCTGGTGCTAAATCCCCTGAGATCTGCGCGTCTTCTGTCAACCCACGGTTATAAAAGTAGTCTGCAAATTTTACGTCATATGGATTGGTGATATCGTATACCATTACACTACCCATGCGCTCTAAACCCACAAATGCAAACAGGCGCTCACCGATATTACCAAGAGCCAGTGCTTCAGGTTCTGGGCCTTTGGCGTCGGAGCGAGTATCGCCTTCGTTAGAATCTTCATCGTTGTTGAACGCATCGCCATGGATTGCGGCAGTAATACGTTCAATCTGATCGCCAGAATCAAACACAACTAGACCATTGCTGTCCCAAATGGTAAATGAGCGCGCACCATAGGTATAAAGTTGCTCGTACTGCCCGTCATTATCTGCATCGCCCTTAACCGTGGTTACTTTTAAACGACCAATGTCATCATTGTCGTTGTTCAAATACGAAAAGTTGCTGGCTAAGGTTAACTTTTTAGCGCGGCTTTCATCTACATAAGCAAGGCAGCCGTCGTCCTCGTCATAATCTAACCCGCCTTTAGCCAAGCAGTCCGCTTCGTCGGTTGTATTAAAGAAATACTCACGACCATCACCTTCGTTGGCGCTGACGATAAAGTTCGCCCCTTTCCAAGTGAAGCTGGTGATAGTGTCAGGTTGGTACATGCCATATAGACCAGAATATGAGCGAAAGTTTATTTTACCGTCTTTGTCAGAGGCATCCATGGTTAGGTTTGACCAATCCTTAAAGCCAAGACCTAATAACTTTACGCTGTTGTCGGTTAAATCAACCACCGCCATGGCATTGTTCTCTTGGATTGATACATAGGCATAACGATTGTCTTTGGTGATGGTTACATACTCTGGTTCTAAATCCATCGCGACGGTTGTATTGATCAACTTGCCATTAATGGTGCGTCCAGTTGGATTGGCGAATACCATGCCTTGTGCTTCAAGCTCAGCCTGTTTGTCGTTGAAGGCTTTAAAATCAATATGTGTCGCCGTGTTTGCGACTATCCCATTGGTAATATTGATAATACTAATTGTACCTTCAGGGTCAACACTGTAATCGCCAGCGGGTTCACCTTCATTGGCAACGACAACTTTCGTACCATCGTGATTAAAAGTCACCATATCGGGTAGGGCACCAGCCTCAACATTTTTTAAAAATACAGGGGTATCACCAGAGATATCATAAAATGCAATATGACCCGCTTCACCAGTGGTTTTTGCGGCCATCGCGACGGCTAGCAATTGGTTGTTATTATCGATTGCGATGCTATTGGCATCACCTGGGGTATGTTGGTTTAAATTAATGGTAAGGGTGCTGTTTAAATTCGTGGTAGTGATCACATCATCACTGTTTTTAGCCAGAGCAGCGCTATCAAATGTCGTTGCAGGTAACACTTCTACCACTGCGTTTTCGCCTGAACTGTTGATTGCATAGATCCACTTTTTAGACGCTTGGTATGCAACAATCTCTGCAGCACCCTCTGGGCTTTGTGAATTGAGTACGGCGCGGCCAACCAATTGAATATCAAGTAAACGATTGGCATTTTTACCATCGGAGCCATTTTGTCCATTCAATCCATTTAATCCATTCTGACCATTGTCGCCCTTGTCTCCTTTATCACCTGCCATGCCTTGTTCACCGATAGGCCCCTGTGTGCCGGTTTTACCATCGTCGCCATCTAGCGAACAGCCAGACAAAATAGCGGTGATAGATATGGCGATGAGAGTATATTTTAATGAGTGCTGCAACATGTTTGACCCTTTAATTGTGATTGCTTTAAAAAGGGAATAGTCAAACATAAATAGATGACTTAGATGTGACTGTATTCTTTCAATTTTATTGTTTATACCGCAATAGTTTTTGTTTGGATAACCGTGGTAGCTATGTGAACTGTAATATAGGGACGATATTTTAGTGGCAGATCTTTTACAAAGAGTGTGAGGCATAGGCGTAACCTAGCATTAAGAGGTTACGCCTCATCAAGAGAGTGTTACATTGGGCCTGTGTACCAAAGCACGTATACATGGCCTGAAGCCAGAGAGTAATTGTACTCACGACCACCTGCAGCGTACCAGCAGTGACCATTTACTAGTTTACCCGTCATGTAGTTACCGTGACCGTCTTTGACACCACACACGTACATAGGATAGCCACTGTCTCTGCCGCTTTTAATCAAGTATTTACCCGGGTGGAATATATTGCTCTCTAAGTCGACACGAGTGTTTACTTGTTCCCACTGTATGTAACTTGGGTGTACCTCGAGAATTTCGAAACTGTTTTGTGGTTGCGCATATTCTTTACCATACGATGGTACATAGCAAGTGCCGTTAATGTATTTACCCACTAACTTGCCACGGTCGCGGCAAACATAAACATTTACGCCATTTTCGGTGCCTTTATCGAAGCGAACGGTATTGGGCGGAAGTGGATCTGCACCATTTATTGTATTCCATAGACAACGAGCATTATGACCTGAATATTCATTGTCTTTACACTGAGCATATTTGTAATCAGTTGCAAACGCTTGTTGTCCAAATAGTGCTGTGCCCAGTAATAACGCAGACGTTAAGATTTTATTTTTCATTGTAACTTTCCTTATGAAGAATTAATAAAGTGTGTCGCTCACTCGTTGTGTGAGCTGATAGCCATTGTTATTGAGGTGGTAAAAATTACGAGAAAAACACTGTAAAAAAACGGTAACAATAACTTTTACTTTTATAACCTTATGATTAAATTGCTTATTTTTTATTGGAAAGGCGTTTTGTTCGTTTAAACTTTTAATAAATAGGTAGTTAGTGTGCTTGTATTGTATTGCGTGTGTGTTTTTAGGTCAGCCAATATATCGGCGCGACCTTTTGGCTAGCTTCGCGAATTGCACAGACACAACGCAAGGAAGCGAGTTAAGTCGTCGCTATTTTAAATATAGCTTTGTTTGAAAGGCAGATGTTAATTGCTTGCCTTAAACCATAATCAATCGGCTAGGCGGCTTTTATTAAATGGTGATAAGTGATGAGTGATAAGTGATAAGTGATAGTCACTATTTGGCTGTTATTTAGCTTAAAACGAGACAATAAAAAGCCGAGCTAAAGCTCGGCTAAATATTGAACATAGTGCTAGATTTGGTGTTTTTTACCAGGCATAACCTTTACTAGCTTAACCATATTCTCTTTTAGTTCGACGACTTCCATAGGGTAGCCTGAAACAATCAAGCTCATAGGCGCATCGGGAATATCTTCAAGATGCTCTACAATCAAGCCGCTAAGTGTTTTTGGGCCTTCGGTCGGCAGCTCCCAGTTCATCTCTTTGTTGATATCTCGGATATTAGCAGCGCCATCAACCAACACTGAACCATCGCTTTGCACGTTCACTTCGTCGCTGGCAGCGGGGGTTTGTGTAGTGGTAAAGTCGCCAACGACTTCTTCAAGAATATCTTCCAATGTCACAAGACCTTGAATATCACCGTATTCATCAACCACTAAGCCAATACGCTCTTTGCTTTGTTGGAACTTTAATAGCTGAGTGTTCAGTGAAGTATTTTCAGGAATATAGTAAATCTCGCGTACAGCTCGCAGTAGTGAGGGCTTATCAAACTGCTCTTTGGTCAATAATCGCAACGCATCACGGGCATGAATAAAGCCTACAGCATCATCGATTTGATCGCGATACAACAACACTCGGGTGTGTTGTGCATTGGTCAATTGTCTTGAGATGTCTTTCCAGTCATCGTTGATGTCGATTGCATTGATCTCATTACGCGGGATCATGATGTCTTCAACGGTAACTTGCTCTAAATCTAAAATGGAAGTTAGCATGTTCTGGTGGTTACTAGGTAACAACGCACTAGATTCATTTACCACAGTTTTGAGTTCTTCTTTACTGAGGCTATGTTCTGCAATTTGCTTATTAGAAATACCAAATAATTTGAGCATTCCATTGGTGATCCAGTTTACTGTGATAACCAGCGGGAATAGTACTTTTAATAAGCCCTTTAGAATAATAGAGCTTGGGAAAGCGACTTTTTCAGGATATAACGCTGCGAGCGTTTTAGGTGTTACCTCGGCAAAGATCAGTACCACTAGGGTGAGTACAAAGGTTGAGATTGCAATCCCCATGTCTCCGTACAAACGCAAGCCGATAATCGTTGCGACTTGAGCCGCGGCGATATTTACTAGGTTGTTACCGATTAAGATCAGGCCGATAAGCCTATCGGGACGTCGTAGCAACTTGCTAACGCGTTTAGCTGCACGGTGGTTTTGTTTCTCGAGGTGACGCAGTCGAATACGGTTTATTGACATGATCCCCGTTTCAGAGCTAGAAAAATAGCCCGAGATCATGATTAGCAAGCCCAATATAATGAATAAGGTGCTTGTAGATATGTCGTCCAACAGTGGATCCCTTTCTTTCTTACGAACGTGTATTAAGCGTTAGCCAGCCCAAAGAGTCAAGTTAAAACTTGCCTAGGATGACTTCTTGAATAAATCGGCTACCAAAATAGGCCAGTGTTACCAGCCCTGAGGCAACCATAATTGAAAATACTACAGATTTACCACGCCAACCAAATTGGTGGTGCCCTAAAGTGACGCCTGTAAAAACGACCCAAGCTGCTAAAGAGAGCACCGTTTTGTGAATGAATTCTTTGGCGAACATGCCATCTAGGAACACAAAACCTGATAACAAAGCTAATGTTAGTAGCGCGGTTCCAATGGTTAATAGTTGATACAGCTGCCTTTCAACTTGCATCAGCGGTGGTAAATGGCTGTGCATAATCGCAAGGTCTTTGTGTTTTAAACGGTTATCAATGTAGAAAAATTGTACAGCGTACAATGTGGCGATAATCAGTACGCAATAAGCTAATAATGACAACGAGATATGTATCACCAACCCCAAATCAACATTAATGGTTTGCATTACAATATGATGGGGAATAAATAGGCTAGAGGTTAGCAAGATCGCGGCGAAGCCATACACCACAGGTAACAGTAAAGTGGCAGGAAGTTTTAACGACACCGTAGTGACGCTGACAACAATAACCCAGCAGGTCAACAATGCAACGTTTACCGTGCTTAAGTCTTGTCCTTCACTGGTAAACACTGAGTTCACCAACAGCAGCATATGCGCCAAAATCGCCAGCGTACTGAGAACAATCGTCAGTTTTTGATTCGGCCCTTCTTTATGGAATAGTCTTGATAAAACGTGGCCGGTTGCAAGCACGTAGAACAGACTGGCGAATAAAGACAAGCTAATAATCAACATCAAAGTGTGCCTAATAATAAATTTCCTTTGTAAAGCTATTGTATTTTAAGCATTGCTGCTTGCATAGAGTTTCTAAAAAGAAACTTTGTCTGCACTTGAACACTGTATTAGTAGGGGCCATATCAGTATAATGTCGAGCAATTACGATTTATTGGAACCTAATACATGTTTGAAAACCTCCAGGAACGTTTAGGTAAAACGCTTAAAAACATCAGCGGCAGAGGCCGTCTAACCGAAGAAAACATTAAAGAAACACTGCGCGAAGTACGGATGGCGCTGCTTGAGGCCGATGTCGCTTTACCTGTAGTCCGTGAGTTTGTTAAACAAGTAAAAGAGCGCGCAGTGGGCGTTGAGGTAACAAAAAGCCTAAGCCCCGGCCAGGTTTTTATAAAGATTGTTCGTGAAGAACTTGAAAAAGCCATGGGGGAAGCCAACGAAGAGCTAAACCTAGCGGCTCAGCCGCCAGCGGTTGTCATGATGGCGGGCTTACAAGGTGCGGGTAAAACCACCAGTGTGGGTAAACTTGCGAAGTTCTTAAAAGAGCGTAAGAAAAAGTCGGTGTTAGTGGTCAGTGCTGACGTATATCGTCCTGCGGCGATTAAACAGCTTGAAACCCTTGCCAGTGAAGTTGACGTTGAGTTTTTCCCAAGTGATATCTCACAAAAGCCAGTGGATATTGCAACGGGGGCGATTAGCCACGCTAAGAAAAAGTTCATTGATGTAGTGCTTGTGGATACGGCGGGTCGTTTACACGTTGATAACGACATGATGGATGAGATCAAAGCGCTGCACAGTGCCATCAACCCGATTGAAACACTATTCGTTGTTGACTCGATGACCGGTCAAGATGCTGCAAACACAGCTAAAGCCTTCGATGAAGCTCTACCGCTTACCGGTGTTATTTTAACCAAAACTGACGGTGATGCGCGCGGTGGTGCAGCGTTATCAATTCGTCATATCACTGGTAAACCCATTAAGTTTATTGGTGTGGGTGAGCGTACCGATGCGCTTGAACCATTCCACCCAGACCGTGTAGCGTCTCGTATTCTTGGTATGGGTGACGTATTGTCGCTTATCGAAGAAGTTGAGATGAAGGTCGATAAAGACAAAGCTGCAAAAGTAGCGGAAAAAGTCTTTAAAGGTGACGGTTTTACATTAGAAGACTTTGCTGAACAGCTACGCCAAATGAAAAACATGGGCGGTATGATGTCTATGCTTGAAAAGCTGCCGGGTATGAATAACTTACCTGATGCAGTGAAGGGGCAGGTGGGGGATAAAGCGTTCACTCAAATGGAAGCCATTATTAACTCTATGACGCCTAAAGAACGTGCACGCCCTGATATTATCAAAGGGTCTCGTAAAAAGCGTATCGCGGCAGGTTCTGGCACCCAAGTTCAAGACATCAACAAGTTGCTTAAGCAGTTTATGCAAATGCAAAAAATGATGAAGAAAATGAAGGGTAAAGGCGGCATGATGAAAATGATGCGCGGCATGAAAGGCATGTTACCACCGGGCATGATGGGCGGTGGCGGTGGTCCGAAGTTTTAATCTTTGATTGTTTAGTAAAAGCCCAAGCAAGATTGAGCTAGTACAGCTTAAGAGACCTTAACCTTGGTCAGGAAGACGACATGTGTATCTTTACAATGTCGTTTTCCTAATTGGTCTCGTCACTGTGAACCTGTCTCGTTATTCTGAACCTTTTTCGTCATTCTGAACTTGTTTCAGAATCTCATAATCTTAAACAAATGACATCAAGCTATTATGACCTGTTTTTGGGAACCTGATGCAAAACTTGGCAGCTTGTTAAGTCGGTATAGATAAATGTGACAAAGGACTCACCACACCTTGTCCGCCTTGCTGGATAACATGGGTATAGATTTGCGTTGTGCGAACATCACAATGGCCGAGCTGAGCTTGTACGGTTCTTATATCTGCGCCGCTTTGCAATAAATGTGTTGCGAACGAGTGGCGTAAAGTATGCGGTGTAACCTGCTTGGTGAGTCCAGCCATTAGAGCTGATTTTTTGACAGCTCTTTGTATTTGCTTTTGATCAAGATGGTGTCGGCGAAGTTGTTTTGTTTCAGGGTCTACACTCAGCTTGTGGGATGGAAATAAGTATTGCCAACTTAGCTTTTTGTTGTGGCCTAGGTACTTTTTTCTTAGTTGGTGAGGAAGCCAAACCCCATCGAACAGTGGGTTCTTTAAGTCTAATTCTAGATGGCTTTGAACTAACTGGATTTGATTTCTCAGTAAGTGAGAGAGCTCTTTGGCAAGCGTGACGACTCGGTTTTTACCCCCTTTGCCATCCCAAATTCGGATACAGTGATAGTCAAAGTCAATATCTTGTACACGCAAACGCACGGTCTCCATCAACCTCAGTCCACTGCCGTAAAGTAGTGCACAAGGTAAGTAGTGACGAGAATTACACATTTTAAATAGCGCAGTGACTTCATTTTTGGTCAATACTACAGGCAGTTTTCGGGCTCGATGACTTTTATTAAAATTTAAGTTTAAAGCCAGTGGTGCTTTAAGTATTTCTTTATAAAGGTAACACAGTGCATTTAATGCCTGAGCTTGGGTAGCCTGTGCCACATTTTGTTCATTAGCAAGGTGGCTTAAAAATAACTCTGCTTCAATACTCCCCATTGTACTTGGGTGACGCATATCGTTAAAACGAATAAAGGTGGCTATCCACCTTAGATACGACTCAATAGTGCGCTTGGCATAGCGGCGTGCATACATATGCTCTTGCACCATGGTTAAAAAAGGTGACTTCATAAACAATTCCATTTGTTAAAAGACACTGTTTTTATAGACAGTGGTTTTCTGTTTGTCCAATAACATTATTACGGCCCGTTTTGTCCAATTATGACAAGGGATGTTTTTTGAACACTTTAATGGATTGTTTACATTGGTTTTTCTACGTGTGAAAATTAGCACACGTAATATAGCCCGTTTTGTCTGTTTTTATTCCGACATTTTGGGAGAGAATAAGCTGTTATATGCCTAAAGGGATTTTGTGTTTACATTTCTATATTTGTTTTCAAACTTAGTCGGCTATTTTATTGGCTTCAACTTTGTTTTAAAAAAATTAAAGGTTAGTGAGCAACGGTTAAAAAGAGCTATTTATTTAAGTCTTCTTTTACTCGCTATTCAAATGGTTAGCTCAACAATATGCGAGTTAGTCGCTCTTGACGATCTCGCAGCATTACTATTAACTATCATTTTGTTTTTGGCTGTCATACGAAAATTTTTAGTATTAACTTTGTGGCAAACAATATTAATACCTGTAATTGTTCCAATCATAGGGCAGCTTTGTTTTGTAATTGTTCTGGGCTTAAGTATCAAACTTTTTGGTCCAATTACGGTGTAGTCGGCATATAACAAGTTACTCAAAAGGACGCAAAACGCTTGGCTTGCGCTCCTTCGTCGCTAATTTTAGCCAAGCATTTTACGCCTATTAGTAAGGCGTTATAAGCCTAGGAGAATTTTGTGCCATCTAAAAGTTTTGAGGAAGTATTAAAAGGCTTCTTTTGGGGGCTTGGTTTCTCGCTCTCTGTGATTAGTATAGGCACCGTTTATACATTGAATATGGCGGCGCATGTGGATAAAGGCTTCAAAGAAAGCCTGCAACTAAAAGTTATGAATTCAATAAACGAATTAACCCCTAGCTACGAAGTTAGCTTGTCTGAGATATTCAAGGAAAATGGCAGAGTAAAGATTACTGCAGAATTAAAAAACACTTCAAGCGAAGAGCTTTATGCTGTAGAGGTCATAGCGTCAACTTTCGATTCTAATGGTAAGTTCATTGGTAATTGTACGGGTAAAGGGAATGAAATAACTTTAGCCCCTAAAGAGATTAGCTATGTTGAAATTGATTGTGACTTTTTCAGACTTCAAAGTGAAAAAGTTCATTCTGCTAAAGTTAAAATCAAATGGATATAAATGGCTTATAACAAGTTAATTAAACAATGGACGTAAAACAGCAGGCTTGCGCTCATTCTTCGCTTAGTTTAGCCTGCTTTCCGCCGTTTATTAAGGCGTTAGCATTACACGGAGATTCAGCATCAACCTCAATCAGAAAAGAGTCAACGCTAGGCTCGCTAACTATCCATTTGCTTTGCTGATGTTGCCAATAATTACATTTAGCAACGGGTTTTGGGAGATTGGTTTGGCGTCTGCCATAGCATTTATTCTGTTGTTTCACATTGATCCTGTGTTTAAGTTTTATCGCAGCAAAGTAGCTAAATTTCACAGTTTCATGCTGTGGTCTTTTGCAATTGGAGTAGTAATTTCAATTTTGGCGTTTTACTTCCCAGAAAATTCGGGCAAGTTAGTGGCTCTGTGGGGTATTCCAACTTTTATTTTAAGCTTTAAATTTGTCAGGCAAGGTAGTAAGTTGGTTTATAAGTAATGCTAACAAGCAATTCAACAGGGATAAAAAACTTGCGGGCTATTCGCTTCGCTCAATTTTAGCCCACAATTTTTAACCCGTTAATCGAGCGTTATGTGTAAATGGAAGTTCAGTAGTGAATTCAGAATTTGATAAATATATTTCGAATCTTGTTGCCAATAAAGCAAACTTTCCAGACTCGCTTTTTGAGTTTGGAACTGACCAAAAGCGTTATGAATTAAATCACCCTAAGTCACTTCATGATAGTTGGGTTACTTCTTTAACAATTGCTGAAAATCGAAATAGAAAACGTCCGTTTGATGCTTCGTTATCAATTATTTTAACTCTCCTCGGGCAGCAGCATGATCGTGATATTATTTTAACTTACAGCAATGTTAAGTCCTATGAGTTAATCGGTCATGAAAATGGAATCAATTATAATGATACTTACCACGGTGACGTGTTAACTCATGAAGTATCATTTGAAAATGAGCTATATAAACACATTATCGAGTTACGTTCTGGTTCTATATTCAAAGTACGGTTCACCGAATTTAAAGTTAATGAGTACGTTTACACATAACAAACGCATCAAAAATGACGTCAAACGCTTGGCTTGCGCTCATTCTTCGCTAATTTTAGCCAAGCATTATCCGCATTTTATGCGGGCGTTATGTGCCTAAAGAATTATGACTCTATCAATCGTTGAATCTGGTATATGGTTTTACGCAAATTCAATAGAGAAGCCTGTTGATATAATCAGCCTCAATTACGATTGGTGGTTTGAGCTAGCAAAAGCTGATGATCAATTAGAACCTGACGAAAAACCTGAGCCTTTAAATCAGCTTGGCGTTTTATATTACGTACGCTTTAAGCATGCCACAGAAAGTGACGAGCCTACTTGGCCTGATTCAGTAGGTTGTCAAACAATTGAAGAAGCTAAAAAAATAGCGCAAAGTAAATCACCATCTCAAATAGTGTGGTCTATGGTCGGCACATAACAAGTTACTCAAAAGGACGCAAAACGCTTGGCTTGTGCTCCTTCGTCGCTAATTTTAGCCAAGCATTTATGCGCCCATTAGTAAGGCGTTAGCAATACATGAGAGTTTGGAGTAAAAATGAAAAACGGACTTAAGTTTGGACTAGCTGGATTATTAATTTGTTTAGCTGGTTGTGCCGCCACAACTTATGAAGTTAAAGGCCTTAATTCGGAAAACTCAGCTTATTTAAAAGCTGATTCCGAGCATGAACATGGTATTTTTGTTGGGCTGGATGAACGATTATATATACATGAAATAAATGGTGTTGCTGCAGGTGACTTCATTAAAGGCTACCCTGAGGATGCTAAAATACTTCAAGGGGAAAATGAAGTAAAAGTTGAGTATTGGCATAGTCAAATTAGTTCAAATGGGTGTGTTAAATTTTTTGCCGAAGCTGGTAACACATACATAATTAGGAAAAAACGAGAAGGTATGAGTGTTTATTATTGGGTTGTAAAAGAAGGTAGCGAAAAACCAATCAGTAAAGGCTGTAGCGCATAAAGTATTGCTAACAAGGCAATTATGGATGGGACGTCTAAAGCTTGGCTGGCGCTCATTCTTCGCTAATTTTAGCCAAGCTTAATACGCCCCATATTGCTGCGTTATGTGTAATTTTAACATTGAGCTTTGTTCTACTAAAAATGGATCTTTATGAAGTGTAAAAAGTGTAAATCAGGGATTACCTCCCCAATAGTTAAGACTACAAATGTTGATGGCACTCCAATAACGTCATCATCATGTCCTGTGTGTGGTGAACACTTAGATAGCTCAAATAAACATTGGATTGTATTAGTTATTTTAATTATTGCTCTGGGTGTAGCATCAAAATATTTTTCTTAAATATGGTGTTTCTTTACATATCACAAGGCAATTATGCTTGGGGCTTTAGTATTTCCAGTTAGTATTCAGTTAGTATTTTGCGCCCCATATGTGAAGCGTTAGGTTTTTAGGTGAAATGTTTGAATTCAGGTAACTGGGACAGTGCGCTATTCAAAAGCTTGTTCACCTCGAGTTTATTAATTCCTATCGTCTACTTAACTGAATCATTCCAGCTAAATAGCTTCGAATTATCTGGGCTATTTGGTTTATTTGTTTCTTTTCTGCTTTATATCGGTGTGTTTCTATTGTTCTCACTTGTTGGGTGGTCATTTATAGGTTTTCCTATTCACTGGCTTGCTTGTAAGTTCAATTGCACGAATTGTTTTTACTATGCGCTCGTACCAGCTTCGTTTCTATGTGTAAGCTATTTTACTAATGGGCCTTGGTTATTAGGTTTGATAGCGTTAACTGAAGCTTTACTATTTAGGTACTTTGTATTTAAAATCAAAACATAACAAGTGCCTAAACCAAAAGGACGCGAAACAGCAGGCTTGCGCTCCTTCGTCGCTAATTTTAGCCAAGCGTAATCCGCCCATTAACAGGGCGTTGAGGCTGTAGAATTACTCTTTTTAGGTACTGGATTATTGGTTCTGGGTTGACTGTTTTTTAACCTTGAATCGAGTTGGTTACTGTGATCTAATAGCTATTATTCACTCATGGTAATCTGTTATGGCCAACTACAAGCCAGACTTATCCTGCCAAAATAAATTCATTCCAATCAATTTCGCTGAGCAAATTTTGCCAGGAACCTTTGAATATGCGCTTTGTTATATTGTCGAAAATAAGCTCGACTTATCGGGCTTTGACGCTTGGTATAACAACGACAAAACAGGCGCTGCGGCGTATCCACCCACGGTGATGTTAAAGGTTATTTTACTTGGCTATGCACATGGTTTAATCAGTAGTCGTCGAATTGCTAAAGCGTGTGAAACAAACATTTTATTTATGAGTGTGTCGGGTGATATTCAGCCGCATTACACATCAATAGCGGGTTTTGTGGCTAAAATGCACGAACAGATTGAAGCGCTATTCACACAAGTGCTGATGATTTGTGACGAAGAAGGGTTGATAGGTCGCAATATGTTTGCCATTGATGGCTGCAAGTTAAAGTCGAATGCGAGCAAGGAGTGGAGCGGCACATTCGATGAGTTAGGCCGTAAAAAAGCAAAACTAGAGCGGGCAAGTAAACGCATCATTGAGCGCCATCAAGCACAAGATGGCCTAAGTGAAGAGCTAGTCACTCAGGACTTAAAGCAAAAAGAAAAGCTAGATAAAAGCGCGGCTAAAATCACAAGGTTCCTCGACACACATACAGAAAAAACAGGCAGCAAAGGGAAGCCGGTTAAAAGCAATATCACCGACCCAGACAGTGCAAAAATGACCACCTCCAAAGGTACCATCCAAGGCTACAACGGCATTGCGATAAATGACGATAAGCACCAAATCATCCTGCAAGCACAGGTGTGGGGTTCGGTGGGCGAACAACAAACACTGCCACCTACAGTGACGCAATTAAAGCAGCAGCTTGATAAGTTGAACACGGTTAAACCCACAGACAAACACACAATTAAGTTCACCGCAGACAGCGGCTTTAATAGCGAAGCGAACCTAGAGTTCATGGCGCAAAGTGGCTTTGATAGCTACATAGCCGATAACCAATTTAGAAAACGCAACCCGCTGTTTAAAGAGAGCGAAACCTACGAAACAGAGCAAGAAAAGCGCCGATTAAAACGCAATAAAGGCAAGCCACGGTTATTTACCTCAGACGATTTCCAATATGATGAAGTAACACAAACCTGCCGCTGCCCCGCAGGCAATGAGATGTGGCGAAGTGGTATCAATGTAAACAGCCATCATCAACAATACACACGATTCTGTGGTTACTTAAAAGACTGTAAAATCTGCACTCTGCAACAGCAATGTATGTGAAAACCACCGATAAAAACAGGGCGACAAGTGCAGTTTAAGAATGATGAATCACGCAAAAAAATCAGTTTCATCGACAAAATGAAAGTGAAAATAGATAGCCCCATGGGACGACGACAATACAGCAAACGACTTGGATGTATCGAAACTGTGTTCGGCAACATCACGGTGAATAAAGGGATGAATAAGCTCACATTACGCGGCCAAGTAAAAGTCAATGCACAATGGCAGCTATACTGCCTTGTTCACAATATCGAAAAGTTGCGAGAAAGGGTGTCGTAAGCCAAGAACAACCTGACCCAACAGCTCCGAAACGCCTCTCAAACCACAACAAACCAGCTTAAAAAAACGCCCTAAAATAACAACTCACACCCAACTAAACGATTGAATCAAAATAGAAACTCAGTTATCGTTTGTTGATTACAAAAATAAATTTGAAACGAGTTATTCTACAGGCTCGTTAGGTGAACATGAAATATCAATGAAAACTATTATTTTAATAATTATTATGCTGTTCTCCCCAATTTTGAAAGCTAAGGAAGTTAACTTGAGTGAGTTAGAGAGTGTTTCACAGAACCTACAGTTATTAATTGCGCCTACCAATGAAGATGAATATGAAAAAACTAGAAAGCTATGTAAATGCACCGCAAAAATAGCTCAAGAGAAATGGGAGCCTACGAAGTATTCAGAATTTAGCAATGCACTAAGTGAATATGCCAAACTAGCAAATTCAGTAATGGAAAACATGGAAGAAATGCTTAAAAATGGTCCCCCTAGGCCTTCAGAAACAGTTATATCTGGCATGCAAGACATGGCTGAAATCATAGAGTCTTGTGAAGAAAAGTATGGAATTAGAGTTGAATTCTAGCCAATACTAATAAGTTCACCTAACAAGCGCATCAAAAATGACGTCAAACGCTTGGCTGGCGCTCATTCTTCGCTAATTTTAGCCAAGCATTTATGCACCCCATATGGCGGCGTTATATGCCTTTTGGAAATGGAGTTAAAATGAAACGATTTACAGTCCTAGCAATTTTGTTCTCTTTGGTTGGATGCGGGATGACTACAAAACAGTTTTATGAAGGGCCTCCTTTGTCTAATTCGCAAACTGCCATTTTTAGTATGTGGATAGATAATCCCGAATATAGAGGCGACTTCTTGCCAGCAGACCTCAAAATCAACTCCCAATCAATTAATGGAACTCCATTTGAAACTAACAGTCAGGTTTCGGTTCTCCCTGGGCAATATAGCTTTAAGGTGAAATGTGACTACAAAGGAGCAATCAAACATCATGTATATGACATAGATGCAGAAGCTGGTAAAAACTATGCAGTGATAGTCTTTGCAAAAGACAATGAGTGTCAGTTTAAAAATTTGAATTTGCTCATCAATAACGAAAGATTTGAAGAGTTGTAATGAGGCATATAACAAAACAAATTAACCGGACACATCCTCGATGGCTGATTTTAAGTTTAGCCAGCTCGTCTGTGTCGGTTATTTGAGGCGTTAGGGTTACCGGTAGATGGTATTACAAATAAGTATTGTGATCGTTATTCTAATTGTCGGTTTTTTAGAATTTCTTTTTTATGCGGGTCTTAGCTCTAGGATTGCAACTCAGGAAAAATCATTTGGTATTTCAGGTTTTAAATTCACTCAGTGTTTTGAGGCTTTTACCAAAATATTTAAATGGACATCCACCCCAACTTGAATGTTGGGAAGGGTTGTCTAAGCTTTTAGTTCTTCAAAATCGAATCAATTCTTAAGTTCAAGGAGTGAACGATGGGATTAGCAAGGAAGCGGCAAATCAGTTTGTCAGATACTCCGTATTATCATTGTGTGCCACGCTGTGTCAGGCGCGCATTTCTGTGCGGCGAAGATAAATTCACGGGTAAATCGTATGAACATCGTAGAGGTTGGGTTGAAGAACGCTTGCTGTTTTTAGCGCAAGTATTTTGTATAGATCAAACGATATTTTGCCTATATTTAGGGCGTAATGACCCATAAGAGAAACAATCTCAAAAACAAAGGTTGTTTGTATTGAATTTACGGTATTATACATAATTGAAAAAAATTGTAGTTACTCATGATTATACCAACTAAAAACGTCTATTCATCGGACGTATCTTGTTCAAACTGCGAAGCTTGTTGCTGCCGTCTTGAAGTTATGATTATTTCAGACACGGGTGTGCCGGAGGAGTTTATCGAACGGGACCAGTATGGTGGTGAGACAATGAAGCGATTATACGATGGTTGGTGTGCTGCATTAGATAGAGAAACTTTAATGTGTACAATTTATGAAAATCGTCCTTGGATATGTCGCGAATTTGAAATGGGCTCAAATGAATGCGTAGATGAGCGGGTTAAATTCTTATAAAACAGTTAGTTTGTCTTGCGTCATTCGAGGATTGTTAGCCATGACTATGTATTTAAGAGAGACTCCTACCGCTTGGTGGTTTTGGTTCAAAGTTTGACTTATGTGTTCAATGTAATGGCACAAAAATTTAGCCACCAAATTAAAGGTGATAGGAACAGCGCAACTGATTAAAACTTAGTATGGAGAATAAATGAACGTTGAAGTATTAATTGCTGATTATTTAAATGAAAATCAAGCTGTAGATATTGGATTTCTATTAAATCACTACGCAGAAGATCCTATGGGTGGTGGTTTACCTTTATCAGATTTCACAAAGGATAACCTTGCAAAGGAGTTATCAAAAATTCCTCATGCATTTAGTGTTATTTGCTATGTAGATGGTAAACCAGCAGGGTTAATTAATTGCTTTGAGGCGTTTTCAACGTTCAAGTGCAAGCCCCTCATAAATATACACGATATAGTCGTAGTCAATGAATTTAGAGGGCTTGGAATTAGCCAATCTATGCTGGCTAAAGTTGAGGAGCGAGCTCGAGAAAAAGGGTGTTGTAAAATCACCTTAGAAGTTTTAGAAGGTAATGAAGTAGCTCAAAATTCTTATATAAAGTTCGGTTTTAATGGCTATGAATTAGATCCTAAAATGGGTAAGGCGTTATTTTGGCAAAAGCTAATTTAAACACCAAACGAGTCACTAAAAAAGGAAGTATGAGGAAAATAATAGGGTTATATTATATTGTTGTGATTACAGGGTAATTACTGCAATCTTTGGTTCTGAAAAAGTTACTGAAGAAAAATTTAAGTTTTACTCAAGTGAAACTGCCACTGAAATTAGTTATAGCTCTACCTCTACTTTAGATAATACTGTTGCAATGCTTAAGGCATGTGAGCATGGTGACATTCTTGATGACATAGTGGGGGCGTTACGTCAAAAACTCGGTCGATTGCTGCTATGAGTATGCAAAGTAATCGATTACTAACAAACTATTCAAGTAGGTCTCAAAATAGTTGGTTTTTGCTTCTTCGTCGAGTATTTTAATCAACTATTACTTGCCTCTAACGAGGCGTTAGCACTTAGAATCATTAAGGCGGTTTATGTTTCCATTAGAAGTATTTGTTGCTTATACGCTCGCTTGTTTGCTGTTGGTTATATCACCGGGGCCGGATAACTTGCTCGCTATTGGTCGAGGTTTGAGCCAAGGCCGACTAGCAGCAGTAATGTCAGGTATGTCTTCTGGAGCTGGCATTTTATTTCATGTTATTGCAGCAACCTTTGGATTAACACTTCTAATTCAAACTTCAGAAATCGCGTTTTACGGTGTAAAACTGGTTGGTGCTGCCTATTTAATTTGGTTGGGTGTGAAAGTACTTCGTACGAGAAATTTGTTCTCATTAGAGCCTGTGAAAAAACAGTCTTTGAAAGTTATCTTCTCAACAGGCTTTTTATCAGCTGCGCTTAATCCAAAGCCAGGTATGTTTGTTCTTGCTTTTATACCTCAATTTGTAAACCCGAGCTTAGGGGCAGTGACAACTCAAATGATTGGCTATGGAGTGTGGTTTGCGGCATTAACTGCAATTGGCTTTAGCCTAATGGGGATTTTCTCGTCTCAATTGTCTCAGTGGTTCAAGAATAAGCCTAAGTTGGTGTCAGGGTTAAATGTTGGTGCAGGTGTAACATTCGTTTCTTCTGGGGTAGCAGTGGCGTTTATGAAGCAGCGGTGAGCTGTGTGCTAACGATGCGCTTAAGAGGTATTTTCAACGTTTAGTATCGAGGATAATATTTTGAATAATGAATTAGCAAAGGCAATGACTCTAAAGTCCATCGAAGGTGATCATGTTGGGTTTATGTTGTTATCTGCTGCTTCTGGAGCTGATTGTGGTGAGTGCGTCTTCGTACAGACATCAATTTCTGCCAAAGGGCTTGATAGTGACCTTGGCATGGTAGTGTCAGAACTCAAAGTCGCGGGGGAGCATAAATTCAAGGTTGAAACCTTAGGCGAGTGTTTGTGCATTAAAGTAATGCCAGATGATTTTCCTGATGTTATATTCACTTTGAATCATCAGTTCGTCGGTAGGGTTGATACTGATTTTGATGGCGAGAATGTATGTATAGGTTCATCTGAACCGGCGAAAAAGATAGCATAACAAGTTGACCTTGTTGGCAATACATTAGCCGTATTCGTTAATTCAAAGGAAGTATTTGTGACACACATTAAAAGTATTTGGTTTTGGTTTTCTTTAGTAGTTTGTCCATTTTTGATTGTTTTAGGTGTATTTACCGCTGGTAAGTTACTTGGTCAGTACATGTACTCTCAGCAATTTAGTTTTTCTTCTATATCTATTCTCCAAGTCGGGCTCATATGCGCTGGAGTGTGTGCTTTTTCTGTATTTTTAAATACGTTAAAAGAAGCAAAAATAAGATTTGCAAAATAATATCGCTAATTTTTTACTCAAAAGGATATACAACGCTTGGCTTGTGCTCATTCTTTGTAGCTTATAGCCAAGTATTTTCACCTCCTAGGTGGGAGTTGTATCTTTACCGTTTAAAAACGTTAAAGTTGCAGCTTAAAAATGAGTAGATTAAAAAATATGACAAACTTATTAAGACAACTGGAGATAAAACAGTTGGCTTGTTGCTTGTTCCTCGCTAAAGTTTAGCTAACTATTTTTAAGCCCCCCTTCGGCAGGCGTTAGCTTCCACAATTTACGTAATCAAACACTATGAAAAAAATAATATTATTTGTCCTGACATTATCTCTATGTGCATGTACTTCAATACCTATTTCGACGATGGCGAAAATGGGAACATTTGGCTTGGATGATTTCCAAGCTATAAAATCAGAAGAGATAAGAGTAAAAATCTCAATTCCTGACGGCTTTGTACTTGCTCCAGAAAAAAGCTGGGTTGGAGTTGATATTAATTCATCAGCTGGTACTCATTATGGAGAGTTTAAATTAACAGAGCTTTTACCGCCACAGGCAAGTCAGGAAAGTAGCTTTTTAACGAAGAAAAAGGTAATTGTTTATAGTCTTAGATTTGATCAGACTTCTGAACTAGAATTTAACAAATTGCAGGATTTTCTGTTTAATCGTACAGCGGACGATATAGCGATTAGAGTGGTTCCTAAGCTACAAAGTTACCCTGACACAGCAGAAAGTATCGAGGTATCAATAGATCTGCAACTTTCAGCTGGTGAGGGTTATTTTACACTGGTCGATAAAGCTGAGTTATCGTTAGATAAACTGCGACAGAGGAAAGGAAGCTAACAAGTCTTATTTTGACAAGGACACAAACCGCATGGCTTGTGCTCCTTTGTCGCTAAGTATAGTTGTGTATTTATGCGGCCCAACGTTGAAGTATTATGCTTCAACTTAAAAAATGGATGGATTTAACTATGGTTACGTTAGAGCAAGTTACTGAGTTTTTTGGTTGGTGTGCATTCATAAATATAGTTGTTCTTTGTACAACAACGGTTCTGCTTTTAGCACTAAAAGGAAAGGTTTTACCATTACATGCCAAAATGTTTGATATTCCTGAATCTAAATGTAGCGTTTTGTACTTTAGCTACCTTAGCAACTATAAAGTAATAACGTTGACTTTTTTTGTGGTTCCGTATTTAGCTTTGAAATTACTTGGCTAGAAGCTTTAGTATTAGAAATAATAAAGCGTAATATTATTTAAAGTAGCATGGTTTGGGCTGGGCTCACTAAATGCGTTTGTCATTTGTTCTCTGAATTATATTGTACGGATTGTCATATATATGTCCAACCAAAATTAAATATAGTAATGTTTTTTTTCGGTGATTTTATTTGTATGACTCATGAACCTCTATGAAAGCTTAGTGGAAGCGGTCGTTATGGGGTGATGTTTTTTGAATTTTTTATTTTGATTGGGTTTTCTTTTTTATAATATTTTCTTTGGTTATTTAGCTTGGGTGAATTGATTTAAAATTTAACTTTTTTATTGTTAATTATTAAGAGTGTGTTTTATCTGTCTCAAATAAATTTTATAAACAAATAAAAATGACGCCAACCGCTGGAACGCCAACCGCTGGAACGCCAACCGCTGGAACGCCAACCGCTGGAACGCCAACCGCTGGAACGCCAACCGCTGGAACGCCAACCGCTGGAAC
>NZ_MNAN01000032.1:228300-248826 GCF_001854475.1 Pseudoalteromonas byunsanensis | reverse complement strand
TGGAACACCAACCGTTGGAACACCAACCGTTGGAACACCAACCGTTGGAACACCAACCGTTGGAACACCAACCGTTGGAACACCAACCGTTGTGTGTATTGCGTTAAGAGCTAAATACAGTCCCCGTATAAATATAAATGAGGCTGATAGCTTATTTACCCACCTCAAGTACTACTTGTTCGCCATCTTTTGATACTGCAGTGAAAATGCCTGCTAATCCATCGACCTCATATAGTACGGAAAAATACTTTTGCTTACCATAGGCGGGATCAGTTCCGAGAGCGTGGGAATTTACATCAAATGTATTACTATTACGTTTATTAAGGTAGTTAGTGAGTTCGGTCGTACAATTAGTAGAACCATTATCACCACCACCGACTGTGCCCCATACCGCGCTTTTTATATTATATATACTCATTTATTTTCTCTCATTATTAATTGTATGCCAATTGGCATGGGAGATATTAGGGGGTATTTGTAAAATTTGATATTACATGTGATTACATCGAAATAAATTTTTGGTTGTATGAGGGGGTTAAAGTGTGTGCCGGTTAACGTGATTTTAATTGCATTTAATTTTGAAAGTGTGATTTAAATTTGTTTTTTTTGAGTGGATTTTATGATGTAACATGAAAGTTATTGCATTAAAATGTGGTTAATTGCTGTTAAAGGTATTGTGAAAATAACTTTATGAAATGAATTTAAAATAATTTTAGGTGATTTTTTGCAAGTAATTATATGAGGTTACATGAAAATAATGACATGTGGATTAATTGTTTATTGCCCTGTAATTTAACAAGTGCTTGGTCGCGTAGAAAAGGCAATAAAGCTCTAACACCCTTAAGCGTAGCTGATGAGGCTTCCAAAACTTTAATAAGCCTAAGCTTGATAGTACATTGAGAGAAATGGGAGCCATTGGCAATTCTCAATGCTTTCTTATCTTGCTTCCCACAGCTAGCTCATTTATTGATATGAGCATCAAGCAGCTTTTAATTATTTACTAAATATAGTGTTTAGGCCTCTTAAGGAAGACTTCAGAAAATGGCCTTCAGAATTGCACGATTTTAGCATAATCAAAATGGTGACTTAGCAGCTACAATGCTAATTATTAGTGCATATGCATATATAACTCTTTTTGGCGGAATAATATTCCATATCAACTCGCTCATTCAAAAAGGGTTTTCTGCTATTGTTGAGAGCAAATTTGTATTTGGTATGTTTTTAGTTGAATCTATTTATCTTTTTGAAGCCTTTTAGTTACGTGCAGAAAAAAAAGCAATATTTTTAGTAAAAACAGAGGGAAATTTGGCTTAGAAAAATTCCTAAGAGTGAGCGAAGAATCAGTTAGCCCATGCTATAGAACGCTTTTTCGCACTGTTTACTAAGGGATTAGGTTTTTATCAGTTATCTGAACCAAAAGTCGAGCCTGAACGTAACAATGGTCATTTCAAAATAAGGTAATTTAAAATGGAATTGACCCCAGAAATCGAGTCAAGAATTATAGAAATGGCCTGGGAAGACCGTACCCCATTTGAGGCGATCGAGTTCCAGTTCGGTTTAAGTGAACCTGAAGTTATTCGCTTTATGCGTATTCGACTCAAATCAAGTAGCTTTAAATTGTGGCGTGGACGAGTTTGTGGTCGTAATACAAAGCATATGAAATTACGTAGCACTGAGATTACCAGAGGTTATTGCCCTACACAATACAAGCATCGGTAGTAGTTCTACCTCTTACTTGGCGTTAAATGTACACAGGAGTGATTGATATTATTTTGAGTTGTAATAATTTAACTCTCTCAATAAGCCGCTTTTAAATCATAAAATGACAGTGGTTCTCGCTCATTGAAGATTGTTGATATTGGTACAATCGTTGATGTTTTTGACATTGAGTATAGCAATAGTCATGGTATTACCATCTAGCTTGAACTTTTTTGAAGCAAATGATGCGGATTTAAGGTCACTACATGTAACAAACACATCAATGAATATGTGCTAAAAGTTTGGCTCAGATTTATTTCGCTACATAGGAGTACGAAAAAGCAGCTATTAATGACATAGGTCGTTAAATGGTAGTGGGATGGATACGGTAAGTTTCCTAAATAGCGCATCTAATTTTATGCTACATATTGTTACTTAATATCTTCAATTTTAGTATGCTGTTGTTGACTATCTTAGTATGAATGAAGGCAGCTTCAATAGTTGCTCAAGAAATAGAACACAACAAAGTAGAGCTTCCACCTGAGCCATTTACTGAGCAAGTGAATACTGTCTCCGGATATTATCAGAGCAACTATATACTTTTCCAAAGTTCGTTGTGTCTGGTGGTTGGTTTACAGCGCAAAGATGTAGTTGAAATTCAAACACGGCATGATCTTATGTATCGCCTAACTTAGTCGGGCTTAAGGCGTCATTATCAATAGGAGAACATATATTAATGACATCCAAATTTAGATTTGTCGCGCTAAAAAAAGAGCAATTTGACTCATACATGGAATTATCTGATGAGGAGCTTGCTATTCATCATGCTAAATGGATGATTGTAGATAAAGAGCCAGGGTATCCCTGTCGAGTATCTCTAGAGGATGCAAAAATTGGTGAAAGGGTGCTTTTCATACCTTATTGGCACCATGATGTTCAATCTGCATATAGAGCTATGGGAACAATTCTCGTTAGAGAAAGAGCTAGAAATACTCAGTTTGAGGTCAATCAGGTTCCTACAATGCTACATCATAGGTTTTTATCTGTGAAAGTATACGACTCGAGCAATATGATGATTGCGCATGATCTTGCTAAAGGAAGTGAGCTTGAAGTTAAATTAAGAAGCCAATTCCAAAATCCTAACGCTGCATACATTCATTTGCATTATGCAAGTCCAGGATGTTTTTGTAGTGCGGTGTATCGGGCCTAGCATACTAATTAATAGGTATTTTTAAGCTTTTTAATATAATTCTGCTGTTTATTTGCTTCAGTGAGGAAAGTTAAGGGTTTCGCCTGATGTAGAGCTGATTATAACTTCGGACTTTTCTTACCAAGGAATCAATTATGAGAAATCGAGTTTTATGTTTGTTTGTTGCTATTTTAATAAGTGGTTGCGTTGCAACGGGCGAGAAATTCAAGGGTGAACTTGCTCAACCAAATGATAAAGCATCATTTTATTTATATCGTCCAGCTAAGTTCTTTCAAGGTGGGGCATGGCCTACTGTATTTATTAATGGTGAGGACAGGTTTACTTTGAAAAATGGCGGTTATGTTCACACTTATCTTCCTGCTGGCACTCATCATTTTAAAATTGCTAAAGGTCATTTTTTGTCCAATTGGATTGCCGGCGATCTTGAATTTACAGTAGAAGTGGAGCCTGGTAAGCAGTACTTCTATCGTTTCGACATTGATTTTGACAATTTTGGCGGTGGTGGAAATTACATATCTATCTCTGGTTCAATAGGTGTAATACCTGTCACAGAATCAGAAGCATTTAATTCTCTATCAGAACTGAGATCTAGCATGTGATGCCTATAGTCAGTGCATTATAGTGAGATATAGGCAAGAATTTTGCGTCGTTTAACAAATGTTGCAGCAACAAAGGAAGAATATGCGTAAAACAGTTACTTCAGGTTCTCATCTTGAAGAGCTTATTGGTTTTTCTCGCGCCTGTAGAGTTGGAAATTATATATCGTTTTCTGGGACAGCTCCAATCAACAACGGTGAAACGCTTCATATCGGTGATATATATCATCAAACTAAATACAGTCTCGAACTTTCAATTGCAGCAATTGAAGAGGCTGGGGGCAATGTTAAAAATGTGATTAGACCCCGAATTATGCTCACTGACATTTCTCGTTGAGAAGAGGCTGCACAAGTACACGCAGAGTTGTTTTCAACTACCAAACCCGCTTGTACTTTTGTTGAGGTAAGTCGATTTATTGATGAAAAGTGGTTAGTAGAGACAGAAGTCGATTGTGTCGTAACGTAGTTATAACAAGCCAGCTATAGCAAGGTGTGAACATTTGGTTTGTGCGCCTTCATCACTCATTTTAGTCTTGTAATGAGGCTTTATATCTTAAGGGAAATTTAGATGCAATTTCCAGAATTAGAAACTTCGAGATTAATCCTCAATAAACTATCGAAAGTGGATGGGCCCGCTTTGTTCGAGATTTTCTCCGATAGTAATGTGGTTAAATATTACGATATTGATGTATATAAAACTGAAGAACAATCTTTAGATTTAATTGATTTTTTTAACAAACGTTTCGATGAAAAAAATGGTATCCGATGGGCTATCCGAGTTAAAGAAACAGGCAAGTTAATCGGCACTTGTGGCTTAAACTCATTAAACCCTAAAATGAAAAGTGCTGGTATAGGTTACGAGTTAGCACCACATTACTGGGGGCTTGGTTTTGCAACCGAGGCATTGCAAAAAGTTATTGAATTAGCGTTTTCTACAGACGCACCGTTTGGTGAATTATATAGAATACAAGCAGATACCATGATTGGAAATGTTGCGTCAGAGTCGGTGTTAGAAAAGTTAGGCTTTAGGGAAGAGGGTATTCGGCGCTCAAGTGGCTATTGGAAAAATGAATTTCACGATTTAAAATGCTTTGGCTTATTAAAGCCTGAGTTCAAAGACATATAACAACCACTCAGCCTAGGAGGATGTAAAACGCTTAGCTTGTGTTCTTTTTATCATTAATTTAATCCAAGCATTATGCACCCTTTATTAAGCGTTTTATACCGAAAGGACAAATATGGATATTGCAGTGTTCTGACCAAAAAAATTTCAAGATATGACAAGAGATTATAAGTTGTTAGTCGATGGTAAAGAGGTTGCATTAATCCAATGAGACGTTACTCAAATAGTGTCATTGCCAAGCAATAAATGCCTTTCTATTGAAAGCGCTATAGTGAAGAGTGTGCTCTTTTGCTGCTAATTTTTAATCAATCATTTGGCGCTGTTTAGTACAACATTGCACTAGAAAAATACGGAGATTTCATGGAGTTGAGCTTTACAAATCAAGCTCCTAATGTTGATGAGTTTATGCTTTTGCGAGCTAAGATCGGCTGGAAAAACCCAGAGTCAACAATGGTTAAAAAAAGCCTAGATAATTCTATCTTTCATGTTTGTGTTTATGTTGAATCGCAACTTGTTGGTTATGGTCGTATCGTCGGTGATGGTGCAATGTATTTCTACCTTCAAGACATAATTATTGACCCTGATTATCAAAGCCACGGGATAGGTAAAGCTGTCATGCAAAAAATTGAACTATTTTTGGCGGATAATGCAGTTTCTGGGGCAACTATCGCCTTGCTGGCAGCCTACGGTAAAGAAGAGTTTTATGCCAAATTTGGTTATAGCAGTCGAACAGGAAGGCCGCTTGGCTTGGGTATGTGCAAGTTTGTTGCGTAATAGCGCCAACGAAGCGCTAAAGTAAGCGAGTGTTCCCTTCGCATAAGTTATTGTTAACCTCCGGTTGTGAGTTAGGAAGATGGAAAATACGATACAATTTGAAATAGTACCGGCTAGAGAGGGTTTCTCATATGAAATCAATGACGATGATACTAAACATTGGTTAACAGAATTAGTGAACTCACCATTGCATTGTGTACTTGTTGCGCTTTGTGCTTCAAGTGTTTGTGGTTGGATAGTGGTTGAATAACGGCTATTTCTTGAGTCCGGTTTTACAGCAGAAATTACAGGCCTGGTGGTAGGCTCAGAATTTCGTCGCGATGGCATAGCACAGGCTTTGGTTAACTCAGCGCAACACTGGAGTAAAGATCAAGGTGTAAAAAGACTCGTTGTTAGATCTAACGCAATTCGAATAGATCACATGCTTTCTACCCTGGTGTTGGTTTTAAGCACTCAAAAACGTCTCATGTTTACGAGAAGGCATTGGACTTAGTTTATTAACGTGCATAGAGTGTCTCCCCAACGTGGCGCCATAGCCACTATAGAAATTGTTGAGTTATAAGTGAGTCTGCCCAGTAGAAAGTATCTTTTAGAAATATTACTGATCATGACTAAAGGTGCTTAACAGCAAGTCGATTCGGATTTGAATGTCATTACGTTCTGTTTCCATCGGCTATTTAGAGTGTTGGAAGGCGTGTGGAGAATTTATTGGCTCTACTAGATAAGCTTTAGTTCTAATACATTTTCGTAATTTTAGTACGATAAATACAAGGATTATGTATGTTTATAATTTCTTTGACCTATCAAGTACCTCTAGCTGAGGTTGATCGTTTTATTCCCGAACATATCGATTATCTCAATGAGCAATATGCAAAGGGCTATTTTATTTTGTCGGGCCGTAAGGAGCCGAGAACGGGCGGTGTCATCATCTCTTCCATATCTGAACGTCAGGTATTAAATCAGGTGCTAGCCCAAGATCCTTTTTATAGAGAAGGTTTAGCCAGCTACGAAATAACAGAAATAGTCCCCACAAAATCTTCAAAGCAGCTGGCGTTTCTGATATCGAATACGACAAATAAATAACCATTTTGGGAAAATGTTTGCTAATGCTCGAGACGGGGGGAGTTGCCCTTTCTCTCGACTTATAGCATTGGAATTAAATAAAAAATATTATTGACATAATGATTACGACATCGTGTCGTAGCGCTGTCGGTTCTAATTTTTTAACCTGAAGCACATGTTATACATAATTGGAATCTTACAATGTCAGTCTCAGCAGAAAAGTTACATAAATTATGTTTACAAAATGGTTGGTCACATGAGCGATGAGCACAAATTAGTGGGCCCAGCTTACGTACTACATAAAGATTGGAAAGAGGTGAAGCTGCTTCTTTATACCAGCTAGTCCGTATAGAGCAGTGCGTTCAAAAGTGAGGGGGAACACCATGGCTGGGGGTTGTGCCCACAAGTTTACGCCCTTAAGTTGTAGTTTTTTCGGCGCTCTGTAAATAATAGTCTAATTAACAGAGGCTTGTTCTACTTTGGTTTGTTTGTACGTTCGGGTCTTATATTGTCGAACTTCGTCATTAACTACTGTATAAAAAAACAGTTGCGTGCTATTGTATTTCAGAATTAGAACAACGCACAAGGTAGGATAATGTTAATGGACTTAGAGCCCAATGCGCCAAAAGATTTTGATTTCATTATCGGGCAGTGGAATGTTAAGCATCGCCGACTAAGAGATATATTAAATGGTGGTGAGCAGTGGATTGAATTTGACGGACAGTCGTCAACCGTTAAGACTCTCGGTGGATTTGGAAATATTGAAGACAACCACCTTCATTTTCCTGATTCATCTATAAGAGCAAAGGCCATACGTTCTTATAACTCTCAAACTGGAGAGTGGTCAATTTGGTGGTTAGATGGGCGTAATCCAAATTGTTTAGATACCCCAGTTGTAGGAAAATTCGTTGATGGTGTTGGGTGCTTTTATGCAAACGAAGTGTACAACGGCAAAGCAATTAAAGTGAGATTTATTTGGAACGGCACAAATCCAGAGGCACCCACATGGGAGCAAGCATTTTCTGAGGATGATGGGAAAACATGGGAAGTTAATTGGCAAATGGAATTTACGGCCCGTAATAAATAGTTAAAAGTATATAGTACCCAATTCGAGGGGCTTTTTATGGTCTGTAGGGAAGCGCTTAAGGGTAGAGTGTGTTTTCTTCTTAAACGATTAAAAAGCCTCTTAATAGGTGCTAGCTAAGAAAGGTAAGACTAGCGTGAGCAATCGAATCATCGAAGTTGTCACTTACAATACTGCTTGGCCAAACCTCTTTCAATTAGAAAAGGAAAAGCTCAGCTCAATGCTTGGTGAGCTTGCTGTAAAAGTAGAGCATATAGGTAGCACTTCAGTACCGGGATTGTCTGCTAAACCAATCATTGATATTCTCGTAGAAGTAACCAATGTTGAACAGTTGGATTTAAAAGCTTATAGTTTCAGAAGGTTAGGGTATGAAGTGAAAGGAGAAAACGGCATCGTTGGGCGCCGTTATTATCAAAAAGGAGGCAGCAAACGCTCACATCATATTCATGCCTTTCAGTCAGGTTCCAAGGATATATCTCGACACCTTGCTTTTAAAGAATACCTCATTGCACACCCTAGAGTGGCGAATATGTATGCGCTCATAAAACAAGAAGCCGCGAGCCAATGCGCTAATGATAATGAGTTATATATGGCGAAAAAAAATGGCTTTATTGCCAGATATGAAGAATTGGCTATAAAGTGGTATGACTTTGTAATTTAATACAGACATACATGATATCAACGTCTGCGCTTTGCATGAATAATACATCAAGACGGCTTATCTTATTTTGCAAACTCACCGATGTTGTACAGACCTTAACTGGCGTAAGAATAACGGTACATGCATAATAAGATGCATTAAACGAATTCGTAGTATTGCCGCGTTTTATACTGTTTTGCTTCATGGAGGAAAGGTAGTGGAAATTTGGAAGTTATTATTCTTTATACCTGCGTGTTTTGCGCTCAATATGGCACCGGGCCCAAACAACTTATTATCAATGAATAATGCTCGCAGCTATGGCTTCAAGTTTGCATTTATTGCAGGTCTTGGTCGAATAGCAGCATTTTCTGTGATGATAGTATTAGCAGCCTCTGGTCTTGCTGTCGTGTTATACGCATCGGAGACTTTGTTTTTCAACATCAAAATAATAGGCGTAGCATATTTGTTCTGGATTGCCTTTAACCTTTGGTGTTCACAGGCAAGCCCTGCGATGGAACGGGGAAGCACCCGAGATTACCTTTCTTTAATGAAGCAAGAATTTGTATTGGCTGCGGGCAACCCGAAGGCAATACTCATATTTACCGCGTTTTTACCGCAGTTTATAGACGTTTCAGCAAATGTGAATGCGCAATTTTTTACTTTGGGCTTTACGTTCTTATTATTGGAAATGGCTGCGATATCTATCTATGCCGTATTCGGGGTATATCTACGGCATTGGTTCTCAAAGCCACAAATGGTAAGGCGCTTTAACAGGATATGCGCATCCTTTTTAGCAGTATCTGGCAGCAACTTGTTGCTTAGCCGCCAGCCCTAGGTGGAGCAGGTTCCGTTCAAACCCTTGACTCACAAATAGCCATGTTTTTGGGTAGGCACAACTCACGATGCATTGAGGAAGTATTATAAGGGAAGCAACCTATTGCGATAGTGTTAGCTTAGCTGCATTATCAATAAAAGTTTGGTTAGAAACCTATGCAAACGAAGGTATTACGCGGGTTTGCTCTGACTATGTGTTGTCGACATTTACGCAGTCTCATTTCAATAAAATATGAACTCTCCCAGTCACCGACTGCTTGTATGTGAAGAGCAAGGTGTACTTCAAGGATATGTGTTGATTAACTTTGCTTCTCACTACGAAACACCAGCTAGTGGTTTTGAGAGCGTTGGAGAGTTGACCAATATTATTTAAGCATTTTAGATATTAGAGTGTCGTGCTTTATGGTCTGGCTCTGTTAAAGCAAACAGTCGTTCGGTAGTCAGTGAACAGTATAAATACGGCAGCCACTAAAAATGCTGTGCATATCGTACTGCGCCTTTTGACCCCTAGTCTCTACTTAATGAGTGAAGAATGAACAACCCCTTTGCATGCTTTACGCTTCGTATTGTAGCGAATGTATTTTGCTCACAACGAGTAAAGCATCTTTTTCAATTATGGATGTTGGGCGCTGTCGATAATATTGATAATTATCAAATATGTACTAGAGTCACAGAAGCGACACTTTGCGCTCAATTCCCCGCCAGAACTACCGATCAATAGAGCACTAAATTGTTTCTAACTCAGGTGGATTGCCGACAGAGTAAAGCGGCTTAAATTTGTCCTTATAAGGAGCAGTGAAAAGTGTTGCAATATGATTTTTTAGCCTCTAAAAGCAAAATAGATTGAGCTAAAAGGGTGAAGTATTTTGCCATGTAGCCAAGCATAAAAATTTTGACCAAATAGAGACATACTTCGTGTAAAAATGGGGTGTTATATGATTAATGTGAAACGGCGACCAGCGCCTTTGACTTGGTTGCTACTGTGCTTTATTTGCCTAAATGTATTTGCACAACAGCCAGATGAAATAAATGATAACCAGTTATTGGTTATTGATTCACAAGTTCAAAGTAAGCGCGTATTAGAGGCGCTTTCAATAAGCTCAAATATCATGGCTGTTGATACTTTATTGGCAGATACTCCCCATCATCAATATGGCGCGATTCACCTGTTTTCTCATGGTGGCCCTGGTTGGCTGCTAATTAACGGGAAAACAGTCCATGTTGATAGCAAAGAGTTCAATCAATTAGTTACTCTCTTTGATACGAAACTTACGGCAACAGGCAGCTTGTTTCTATACGGGTGTGATTTGGCTGTGGGGGAAGGAAAGCAATTTGTAGACGTATTAAGTAAGCGACTTAATCGCACTGTTTATGCTTCAACCAATAAAACAGGGAACCCTGAAAGTGATGGTGACTGGCGTTTGGAATACTCTTCAAATGGGCTTTCAGATAGTTGGCAGTTAGCAGAAAAGGTCGAAGGCTTTCAAGGTGTTTTGGTGGCACCAAATGATGTTACCTTTCAAAATGGTGGTCCAGCTTTATTAAGTAACCCAGTAACCTTTGATAGTGTGACTTACTCTCATAACCTTCCTGCAACAGGTAAAATGGCTCGCTACAATGATTCGGTGACTGGCAATGACAACTTTGGTACGGCAGATGGCCAAAATGCAGACAATATCTTGCTTTATCATATGTCTGATGGCGGCACCTTGGATGCGCCGACGGGCGATATTGATTTTCGCTTTAAAACCTCCAGTGGAGATGAGTTTAAATTGGTGTCTATGGAAGCTGGTAGTATCAGTAATGAGGGCGGTGCCGTAAGCAATAGTATTAACTACGTGGTTACCATCACAGGTTATCGAGATAGCGCCAGTGTGGTATCTGATACCATTGATTTTCAAGTATCTGATAGTGCTAACTCCGTAACGTATACTAAGAATAATAGTTACAATGATGGTGTACTCACCTTCGACAGTGAGTGGCAAAATATTGATGAGGTACGGTTTACCACATCAGGTAAAAGTGCTTTTGTTACCTTTGTGCAGATTGACACCATAGACTTTGAAGCGGCTGTGTCTGACACGACACCACCTGTTGTCAGTTCTTTGGATTTATCGAGCACACATGGAGCATCAGACTCCTCACTCACATACACCATTACCTTTGATGAGTCAGTTGCGAATGTTTCTATCGATGACTTTACTGTAACTACGGTGACGGGTGATGCAAGTGGAACGGTTTCGGGTGTATCGGCATCGTCTGGTTCTTCTATGGATATTACGGTAAGTAGTATTACCGGTACTGGTAGCCTGCGGTTAGATCTCAATGCTAACACCAATATTGTAGATGGACTTGGTAATGGTAATAACACCAACGGTTATGTTGCGACCTTTAATGGTGAAGCTCATACAGTAGATAGGGACGCGCCTACTGTAAGTAGTGTGACGTCTAGTGACGCGGATGGTACATACAAAACGGGTGATTCATTATCAATTACGGTGACATTCACAGAGTCAGTTAGTGTAACTGGCACACCCACTTTAACCTTAGAAACAGGGGCCACGGATAGAACAGCTGCATACAGCTCAGGTAGTGGCACATCTATCCTTACTTTCACATATACAGTGCAATCTGGTGATGAAAGCAGTGACTTAGCTTATGGCTCTACATCAGCGCTCGCATTGGCTGGTGGAACGATTACTGATTCTGCCACCAATGCGGCTACCTTGACGCTGCCAACTCCTGGGGCTGCAAATTCACTTTCCAACAATAAAGCGCTGGTGATTGATGGTGTTGGGCCTGCGGTCAGTAGTGTTTCTTCAACAACAACTGATGGTACTTATGTAGCTGGGGACGTGCTCACTATAACCGTTACTTTTGATGACACAGTGGCGGTAACAGGCACGCCTGAGCTTACTTTAGAAACGGGAACTAATGACACGGTGGCCATTTATAGCAGTGGCTCTGGCGGTACCGTACTGAGTTTTAATTATACGGTACAATCTGGTGACACGAGCAGTGATCTAGATTACTTATCCACGTCTGCTTTAGCACTTGCTGGTGGCTCTATTAGTGATGCATCAGGCAATGTTGCGTCGCTTACATTGCCCTCGCTGGGCGCTGTGGGCTCATTGTCGGCAAATAAAGCTTTGGTCATTGATGGGGTTGCACCCACGCTAAGCAGTGTGTCTTCAAGTACAGCAAATGGTACGTATAGCGTAGGTGACATCATCGCCATTACGGTTGAGTTCAGTGAGGCGGTGAGTGTGACAGGTACGCCCACGTTAACGTTAGAAACGGGGGCGACAGACAGAGCTGCTAGTTATAGCAGTGGCTCTGGTGGTACTACATTGAGCTTTGTTTATACGGTGCAAACCGGCGATTCTAGTAGCGATTTGGCATATGTATCTACCAGTGCGTTGGCATTAAGTGGTGGCACTATCAACGATACAGCGGGTAACGCAGCGAGTTTAACGCTTGCTACACCAGGCACAGCTAATTCGTTATCTGCCAACAAAGCTATTGTGATTGACGGCGTTGCACCGACCTTTGATGTGGCAAATTCTTCACCGGTAAACGGAAGTTATGGGCACTCGGTCAGTGGCAGTATTACGCTCAAGTTCTCTGAAAATGTAGCCTTTGGTAGTGGTAGTATCATGTTGATTAGCACGGCTTCATCAACCGTTATAGAAAACTTTGAGGTCACATCAGCCGCAGGAGATAACGGAGGCTTTGCGTCTATCAGCGCTGATACGGTCACAATTAATCCAGGCTCAAACTTTTCTGCTGGAGAAAGTTATGCGATACAGGTTGCGCCTTCTGCAATCACTGATGTAAATGGTAATGAGTTTGCGGGGATCAATGATAATACTAGCTACACATTTACTGTAGCGGCTAATGTTGCAATGACTGTCGATAACACCGACATAGCTGAAAATGCTGGGGTAGCGGTGGTTTCACTGTCATTAGTAGATGCTGCTGGCACAGTATTTAATGCTCCAGATGATGTTGTGGTGCAATTGAGTTTTGGTGGCACGGCAACAGGTGGTGGCACGGACTATTCATTGTCAGGCGGCATATCTGGCACCAGTGTGACCATCAGTGCGTCCAGTGGTTCTCAGACTTTCTCTGTGACTGGGGTTGATGATGCACCAACGGCAGATAACAATGAAACAGTTGTTGTGGATATTGACTCTATTAAGAGTGGTAATGCGACAGAGTCGGGTACACAGAGTGTTACTATTACACTGACGGAAAATGCATCGCCCACTTTAGCCATGGCTCAGACGCTAAGTTACTCTGAAAATTCGGGGCCGAGAGCATTAGATGTGCAAGCTGCGGTAAATGACCCCGATGGGGATACAAGTTGGCAGGGTAACGGAGCACAGCTTGTTGCGTCCATTACTACCAATGGCCTATCTCAGGATATATTGATGATCAGTACGATAGGGGGCTTTAGCATTAGTAGCGGTCAATTAAGTTACCAGAATACCGTCGTAGGTAGTCTAACGGATAGCAGTGGCACGGCTAACGATGGTGTTGTTACTGGCAGTAATAGCCTCATGGTGAACTTAACTGCCAGCACCAATGCAATTACACAAGAATTGGTGCGTGCACTTAGCTACCAAAATAGCTCTGATGCTCCATCAACAACAACGCGTACTGTAACGGTTCAATTAACAGATAGTGCATTTGCTACTGTGTCCGATACGGTCACGGTTAATGTGAGTGCAGTTAATGATGCGCCCAGCATTTCAGGAACTCCACCAAGCTCTGTAGTACAAGGGGGGTCGTATAGCTTCACACCAAGCGCTCAGGATGTGGACTCGAATACTTTGACGTTCAGCATCTCAAACAAACCTAGTTGGGCATCATTTAACACTGCCAACGGTGCGTTGACGGGCAATCCAGTTAATAGTGATGTGGGCACGACGACAGGCATAGTAATTAGCGTATCTGATGGTGTTTTATCATCAAGCTTGGCACCCTTTAATCTTAGTGTTACTGATGTGAATGATGCACCGACGATCATAGGTACTCCGACAACGTCAATAGAGCAAGGCGTTAGTTATAGCTTCACGCCTCAAGCCAGTGATGTAGATGGAGATACACTGATCTTTAGTATCGTTAACCAACCGAGTTGGACAAGTTTTGATAACAGCACAGGCACACTAAGTGGAACGCCTGAAAACGATGATGTGGGTACTACTACGGGGATTGTTATTTCGGTATCAGATGACAATTTGACCGCCAGTTTACCAGCGTTTGGTATTCAGGTGATTAACATCAATGATGCACCTACTATCTCGGGGTCACCTGATACAACTGCATTACAAGACAGCTTATATAGCTTTACCCCTCAAGCTGGTGATGTTGATGGTGACACTCTAACGTTTAGCGTGAGTAGCCAACCGAGCTGGCTGACATTCGATACCAGCACGGGCGAGCTGTCAGGTACTCCAACGCAAAGTGATGTGGGTAGTACAACAAATATTGTGATCACGGTAAGTGATGGTAGTTTGTCTGCCAGTCTGACATTTGATCTAACTGTAGTGGAGAAAAACACCGCACCTGTGGCGACCGCACAAAGTCTGAGCGTGGACGAAGACTCAACGCTGGCGATTATCGCCAAAGGTGAAGATGAGCAGCAAGATACGTTGAGTTTTGCGATAGTTAACGCGCCTGAAAATGGAACCCTGAGCACTTCAAACAATGGTTGGACTTATCAACCAAACGTTGACTTCAACGGGCAAGATAGCTTTAGCTACACGGCCAGCGATGAAGAGCTAACCTCAGAGCCTGCGGTAGTTAATATTACCGTAGTGCCTGTGAATGATGCGCCAGTGGCAGTAGATGATGCAATAACACAGGTGCTTAGTGATAGTGATCTTTACAGCTTAGCTGTGCTTAATAATGATACGGATGTAGATGGTGATAGTTTAAATATTGTAGGTGCTAATGCCAGCATTGGTAGTGTGAGCATTGTTGATGACACATTAAGCTATCAAGCTCTAAGTGGATTTAGTGGTGAAGTACAACTTAGCTACGTAATTTCTGACGGTAACAAAGGTAGAGATACAGCCAATGTTGATTTACGGATCACTGGTCCATCAGATGACGATAAACCTATATTGACACTACCTGACGATATTGAAACTAACGCGGTTGGTCTATATACCAAAGTAGACTTGGGTGTAGCGTCTGCGGTAGATAGTTTGGGTAATCCTGTGCCTGTATCCTTGGTTGAGCAGACGTCACTATTCCCAGCAGGGGTTAATAATGTTTATTGGCAAGCAACCGATAGTAAAGGTTTACAAACAAGAGCGAAACAAACAGTCATTATTCACCCGATTATTTCTTTGAGTAAAAATCAGGTGGTTACTGAAGGTAACGAAGTGACTGTGTATGCGATTCTTAACGGTACAGCCCCGAGTTACCCACTAACCGTAGCATATAGCATTTCAGGAACGGCAGATTCACAGGACCATAATGCGCAAGCGGGTAGTGTAACGTTCACCAGTGGCACCATTGCACCTATTAAGTTCACAGTGTTCAATGATGATTTAGCCGAAGACCCTGAAACAGTAGAAGTCTCGCTTAGTGGTACTGGTAACTTTGGTAATAAACGTACAACAACCATTCGTATTCTGGAAGGGAATATTGCCCCGATGGTCGAGCTGAGTGTGATGCAAAATGAGCAAAATAGACTTACCGTAAGTCAAGCAGAAGGGGCGGTTACAGTTACAGCTACAGCGAAAGATGCCAATCAAGGTGACGTACTGAGCAGTCGTTGGAATTCATCACTCACCGCGCAAAGTACCAGTGATAACACATTTACATTTGACCCATCAAATGTTGAACCAGGGGTTTACTCGGTGGTTGTGACGGTGTCTGACAATGGCGTGCCATCGCTAAGTGCAAAAGAAACGGTCTATATTGATGTGGTGACCGAACTTGTGACACTGGGAAATGATGATGAAGATGGTGACTTGATCCCCGATAGTCTCGAAGGTTATGCCGATGAAGATGGTGATGGGATTGCGGATTATTTGGATGCGATTAATGAATGTAACGTCGTGCCCGAACAAGTGGTAAATCAGGTTGGTTTTCTTGCCGAAGGTGACCCAGGCGTATGTTTACGAAAAGGAGCAGTGGCGGCGCTTAATAATCGAGGTGGCCTGCAACTTCAAGCTGATAATCAGCAAGCTGCCATTGGCGATGATGACGGAGTGTCTAATGTTGGTGGGATATTTGACTATATTGCTTATGGACTACCAGAACCCGGACAAACATATCGTTTAGTACTCCCACAAAGGCTACCAATTCCAGCAAACGCCGTGTACCGTAAGTTCACGCAAGGGCAAGGGTGGAAAGACTTCGTTGAAGATGCGAATAACCGCGTGTTCAGCAGTGCAGGTGAACCTGGTTATTGTCCACCTCCTGGAGGAGAACAATGGCAATTGGGCATGACAGAAGGGCACTGGTGCATACAGCTAGAAGTTGAAGATGGGGGCCCAAATGATGCTGATGCAGAGGTAAACGGAACAATAGTCGACCCAAGTGGTGTTGGGGTCTATTCATCTGGCAATCAAATTCCAGTTGCCAATGAAGATACCTTTACTATGCCATGGAACAGTAGTGCTGAGTTTGATGTACTGGCAAATGACACGGATAGTGACGGAGATACGCTGAGTATCGTGCATGTCAGTGCGCAGTTTGGCAGTGTGGAAATTACCCCCGAGCAGCTCATTCGCTACACTTCGGTTACCAACTTTGCGGGTATTGACGTGATTAGTTATAGCATCAGTGACGCTCAGGGCGGAACGGGCTTTAGTAGTGCCACTATCACCATAGTTGGCAATATGGCGCCAATAGCAGTTGATGATAATGCACAAACAGCAAATCGTAGTCTGGTGGTGATTGATGTGCTGGCAAACGACTCAGACCCAGACGGAGATGAACTGAGCGTGACTTTAGCAAGTGCGCTAAATGGCCGTACATTTATTAACGACGGTAAAACCATTGGTTATGTGCCACAAAGCGGTTTTGCGGGAGATGATACGCTGACCTATCGCATCAGTGATGGTAAGGGTGGAATAGGAGAAGCTCAGGTGATTATTTCAGTCGCTGAAAATCAGCCACCGGTGGCAAACGCAAATATCGCTTCTGGAGATAACATTTCCACCATTTTAATCGATGTAC
Organism: Pseudoalteromonas byunsanensis; assembly: GCF_001854475.1. GTDB lineage: Bacteria > Pseudomonadota > Gammaproteobacteria > Enterobacterales > Alteromonadaceae > Pseudoalteromonas > Pseudoalteromonas byunsanensis. Next base: position 231,603 of record NZ_MNAN01000032.1, on the reverse strand, counting down.
TTGGCAACGATACAGACCCTGAAATGGATGAGATTACGGTGATATCAGCGAGCGCAGAAGTGGGGAGTGTGTCTGTAATGAGTAACGGTTTAATAAGATACACACCAAAATCAGGGTACGTAGGAATGGATACCATCCGCTATGTGATTGCTGATGAATTTGGTGCGCAGGCTCAAGGAATAGTAAATGTGAGTGTGACCAAACCAGTCTCCGATGGCAGTGGCGGCGGTAGTGTGTTCTGGTTGCTTCTGATGGCACCGTTACTAGTACTGCGTAAGCGGGCAGCCTAGACATTAAATCGAAAAGCACAAAATACCGAACATTACACTGTTCGGTATTTTTTTATTTATTAATCGTGGGCTAGCAGATGCATGTAATAATTTGTTGCAAGGTGCCTGCTGTTTTCCAACCTACAACTTTCTAAACGGATGAGTTGCGGCAACCGAGTTGCGCCAACCGAGTTGCGCCAACCGCGTGACACCCACTGATTAAGTTTCGTTAATCATCCTCAATACCTTCTTCCATAAGCTCAATGGCGACGATTTCCGAGCGATTCATGGTGAGCTTATAACGTTCAAGTTGCATGCCTTCCTTTGTTGTAAAGCGCAGCACAAGATTAATTTGATAGCGGCGCTCTACGGAATTTTTAGACACTTTTTGGCCATCTAAGGTATACAGTTTTCCTGCCCCTTTTTTCAAGTAGCGAACAAATGAGGCCATGTTAAAGGTAATACGCTGTTGTACTTCATCGTATCCGGGCAAGAACTCACTGACATTGACTTGGTTCTTACAGCAAAAATGCATTAAGTTGGCGGCTTGTTTGTTTTGCTGTCTTCTTTGTTTGAGTATTTTAGTCACTTCGTGGGGCAAGTCTTTTTTGCGAATATGTTCGAGCCAGATGGTTTGCGTACAAACAATGTCATCACTTACTGAACTTTTAAATCTATTGCGCCACTTTGGCCGGCCCCTTTGAATTATACGCCACGCCCACTGAGTGAGGTCTTCTTTGAAGGTTTCTCTGAGTCCATAGATAGCACCGAGCAAAGCGATGAGTGCGACGGTCACTTCTTGAAAGTTAGAACGGGCATTGAGTACGATAAACATCACAAATGCCATGATCACACCAGTTACCAGACCTTTCACCAATCGTCTTAAATTGAGCGTTAAATCAATTGTTTGTTTATTGAACACCACCCCGTATTCAATAAGCCGAGCAAGCAGTTTCATTTTGTTGTTGATCCGATTTGGGTCATCCAAGGTCACTTGCGAATTGTATGTCTGATCCGTTCGGTATTGATTTTCTAACTGACAAAATTCGATAAGAACAGCTCGCTCTTCACTAAACTCACTGGATTTTGGGCCATTAGCAAGCAGCTTCAAAAAAGCTTGTTCTGTGTGCCAACTGAGGTAGTTATCGGCATTTTGAAAGTAAGACTTCAGCTTATTATCGGGAGGCGTGTAGCGTCTTAACTTTTTAAGCAGACGATCCGTTTGCTCAACTAACATCGCAGCAGCGGGGAAGAACTCTTCAGGCTCTTTAAGTTGCAGCACTGCTTTTACATCGGAATCAAGGGCGATTTTAATTTGGTAACAAAACAGGTTGAGGTTGAGTCGATAATCGGTATTTTGCCCCTTGTTTTGACTGATGAAACGACTATGAACCAGTGGTAAATGCAGTTGCTCTGAATAGTAAGCACTGTGACTTTCTATATTGGCATTAAAAAAATCTACCTCACTGAGCGTACTTTCGTTGATCCCCATATCAGTTGGGATTGAAAAATACAGGTCGAGTTGACTGGTCTCTTTGGGTAGGAGTTGATAGTGGACTTTAAAAGATAGATTTTCATCTTGGCTTAATTGGGCTCTGCTCACGCTATATCATTATCTCCTTAAATGTATTCTTATTCAGTTTAGCACAAATCCTTACGTAACATTGGCTTAAGTTGAAATTTACGATGTTAAATACGGTATTTTAAACTAAATAATGATAATGGCGGTGTGTAAATGGTAGAGTTGGTTTTTCACCAAGGAGAATGTATGACACATACACTAAGCTCGTTAGACATTAATGCTTTTATCAAACAGTTGAGTGCGAATGCGCAGGACATTGAATTTGAACAAACTATTGCATTGATTGACCGCTATTACCAATTTACTCCTGTGGCCTTTAGCAATGGCGAGCAACATAATGAATCAGGGACCAACCTTGGCTCATGTAAGATATTGGCTTTTGCGAAGTTACATCGACTCGATGAGAGAGCAACACTAAACTGTTTTGGACGTTACTATCGAGAGGACGTACTGCAAAATCCACAGGGCAGCGATCATGGCAATATTAGAAACTTTATAAAGTTTGGTTGGCAAGGGGTGTCGTTTTCTCACCCGGCGTTACACGCACGCTAGGTGAGCGTCTGAGGGACGGTGTGGCAAACCACGCCCCCCGATGTGTATTAGCTTAGCTACCAGATATAAAAATATATTGGACGGATGCGCTCAAGCTACTCGAAATAGCCGTTACCTTATTTAATATTAATATCACCCTGACTATCGCCACCAACCTGCACAGATTTGTTGTTATCGCCTGCAACCGACTGTGTGGTCTTTGCTTTGTGGTGAGAGCGCTTGAAATACTGTAATACGGTAAATAAAGCCCCAATGCCTGCAATAAGTAATGTAATCAGTGCAACTTGCACTTCAATGCTGTGATTGTAAAACCAACTCATATGTTAATCATCCTCTGGTATTGGTTCAGCCAATGAATTTAGCAGCGCTTTAGTCTGTTTTATTTGTGGGGCGGACCCCACTTCTTCAAATAGCGCTAAACTCCTTAACCACATCGTTTTAGCCCTGTCCAACTCACCGCGCTCACGGTAGATATGGCCTATATTACCGTATTGGTTGGCCATACCTTCCTTGCGGCCCAGCGCTTCACTCAGTGCTAAGCTTTTTTGGAACATCTCAAGGGCAGTATCCAGCTCACCGCGTACTCGATACACATTACCTATATTGCCGTATTGGTTGGCCATGCCTTCCTTGCGCCCCAGCGCTTCACTCAGTGCTAAGCTTTGTTGGTACATGTCAAGGGCGGTATCAAGCTCACCTCGTGTCTGATAGATAAGGCCCATATTGCCGTATTGGTTGGCCATGCCTTCTTTGCGGCCCAGCGCTTCATTGAGTGACAGGCTGTGTTGGTGCATCTTAAGGGCGGCATCCAGCTCACCGCGTACTCGATACACATTACCCATATTGCCGTATTGGTTGGCCATACCTTCCTTGCGGCCCAGCGCTTCACTCAGTGCTAAG
>NZ_MNAN01000032.1:0-228250 GCF_001854475.1 Pseudoalteromonas byunsanensis | reverse complement strand
TGCCTTCTTTGCGGCCCAGCGCTTCATTGAGTGACAGGCTGTGTTGGTGCATCTTAAGGGCGGCATCCAGCTCACCGCGTACTCGATACACATTACCTATATTGCCGTATTGGTTGGCCATGCCTTCTTTGCGGCCCAGCGCTTCATTGAGTGACAGGCTGTGCTGAAACATCTCAAGGGCAGTATCCAGCTCACCGCGTGCTCCATAGACAAGGCCCATATTGCCGTATTGGTTGGCCATACCTTCCTTGCGGCCCAGCGCTTCACTCAGTGCTAAGCTTTGTTGGTACATGTCAAGGGCGGTATCAAGCTCACCTCGTGTCTGATAGATAAGGCCCATATTGCCGTATTGGTTGGCCATGCCTTCTTTGCGGCCCAGCGCTTCATTGAGTGACAGGCTGTGTTGGTGCATCTTAAGGGCGGTATCCAGCTCACCGCGTGTCCGATATACAATGCCCATATTGCCCATTGATATAGCAATCCAGAGGTTATCGTTATTACCTTGAGCAAGGTCTTTTATGTGAGTATAAGCCTCTATGGCCTTATCTAATTGACCTATTCTTTTATAAAGATGACCCAGTTGATTCCAGGCTTCCATGTAGTCGGGGTTAAGCTGTGTGGCGCGCAAGGTGTGAGTAAGAGCGCGCTGGGTGTTATGTAAATACGCTAACGTGCCTTTTTGGTAGTGACATTTTGCCGCTAATAAAATCGACGGTTCACTCTGGTTAATTTGTTTATCCAGTAGCGCTTCTGCACGTTCTACATTGCCACTGTCAATAATGGCTTGCAGCCCGTTATCTACTTCAAGCTCCGTTAAGGTATGATTATTTTTAGCGGCCACGAGGCTGGCAATAATTTCGGTGTGGGATTGCACAAGCTGGTTTTTTATATCCAGCTCTAATTGCTGGCTTTCTAGTTGTTTTGTTAATGCGTCAATTGCGGCTTTCGCTTTCGGGTCGCCCAGAATGATATCACCATAGACATTGCCGCCAACTTGAACCGACGAATTGTCATTACCCGTGACACCTTGAGAAACACCATCGTTTTTCTTAAACCAACGGATGAGTACTGCTATTAATTTGACCAAGCGCGCTATCCCTAAAACTGACCTATACCCAATAGGATGTTAGAGAAGCGTCACAGCAAATGCAAAAAAATTGCATGGTAGCGGTAATGTGTGGCGTTTTTTGAAAGTTCGAGAGGTAACTTGTCAACATGTTGGGAGGCGGCTCAATGAGCATGACAACCGCTGACAGTAACACATCAGCGGTTGTTAAAAGTAGGGTTAGCCGGTTATTTCCGCGCTTTCTTTGTGCTCGCTTTGCTCTCGCGCCGCTTTGGTGAGCTTCACCAGTGCTTTTCGCACATCGGTGCTCTCTAAACAGGGCGTATCAAATTGCACATAGTAGTTTTTTTCATTGGCACGTAGATAGCAGCCATCGCTGACGAGGGTGGTCATCACTACATCGTCGCTGTCGATACAGTGCGTGAGCTTTAAAATCAGTCGGTTAGCATCACTGTGATCTTGGTTCATATGGTTGACCATGTGTGCTTCGTCCTCTAAATTCCATTGCGGCGCACTTTGCTGCCATTCGTCTTTTTCAATCCAAAAAATATGACCAAAACCGCCGATGTAGCGTACACGTTTTACGTCCATGCGCCATAGTTGAAAGTCGTGCGCTTGGCGGTAGCTTATGGCCTCTGGATATTGGCGTTCATAGCGAGTGAGTAGGGCGTCATGTTCATCTTGTGGAACAGGTGCGGCGTCGCCCACTATCGTGACGCGGGCATGGGCATTTTGATCCCCCTGCTCGGCGGCATCAAATACGGTTGCACACATTTTGCTGTTCTCAGTCAGGTTGCGAGAATGCTGCGCTATGCCTGCGATATAGAAGATTAAACGTCCTTCATTGTCGCTCATAAATGGGGAAACTGAGCCAAATGGGTATCCAGCTAAGTTTTTTGAAATGGTTGAAATAACGCAAACATTGGATTGTCTGACTAAAGTGCGTGCTTCAAAAGCAGCTTGTTCACGCATGGGTAACTCCTAGTTGTGGTTCTGAAAATATCATGGGTATTTGATAGGTTGGATGCGTTGTTATTTGCATGTGAGTCTTATAAATTGGTTGTAGTACTGAGGATTGTAAAACCTCTTGGGGTGTGCCGTCATGGCATAGTTGTCCGTTATTTAGCAGTAGTACACGGTCAGCATACAGAGAAGTTAAGTTCAGATCATGTAAAACAGCAATGACGATGTTACCTTGTTGGGCAAATGATTTAGCTTTGCTCAATGTTAAATGCTGGTGGTGCATATCAAGAGCGGATGTGGGTTCATCCAGTAGCATCAGCTTGCCTTTGGTATTGGCTTTATGGGCATCAAGTTGTGCTAAGCAGCGTGCAAATTGCACTCGTTGAAATTCACCACCTGACAATGCTGTCACATCTCGCACAGCCAGTTTTTCCAGGGTTAATTGCGTAATGAGCTGGTTAACCACCTGTTTTTGTTCATGTATCGATTCATGATAAGGATAGCGGCCCATCGCAATAAGCTCTGTGGCGCTAAATGAAAAGTTAACCTGATTGTTTTGTAACAGCACCGCTCTTTTTGTGGCGAGCGTGAGCTCATCAAAACTCTGGAGCGGTTGATTATCTATGGTGATCTGTCCGGTGTACGAGATATCGTTGCAAATGGCACTTAACAGCGTTGATTTGCCAGCGCCATTTTCACCCAGTAGAACGATAAGTTCCCCAGTATTAGCAGTGAAGTTGACGCTGTCTAAGATTGGCCTATTACCGCGCTCAATTGATACATTTTGACAGCTAAGCATGTTGACCTCGCTTTTGTTTTAACAATTGATAGATAAAAAATGGACTACCAAATAGTGCTGTAACAATGCCTATGGGTAACTCCGATGGGGCAACAATCAAGCGTGACACCCAATCTGCGAGCAGCAATGCGACGCAGCCAAGTAAGATGCTCAGCGGTAACATGCGTCTTAAGTCAGGGCCGACTAACAATCGCGCGATATGTGGGACGAGTAAGCCGACAAAACCAATCATGCCTGAAAGCGCCACTGCGCTACCCACTCCCAATGCCACAATAAACACGATTTCAGCTTTGAGCTGTTTCACATTGACACCTAAATGGCGGGCTTCGCGCTCGCCTAACATCAAGGCATTGATTTTCTTGCGGCGCACAAAGAGGGCGTAGACACTCAGTACAATAAGTGGAGCGCCGTACTGCATACCAGACCAGCTCGCACCACCCAAAGAGCCCATTTGCCAATAGGTCATTAAGCGCAGTGAACTGTCATCAGCAAAAAAGCTAAATAGGCCAATAACTGCCATGGCCATGGCGTTTATCGCGACACCAGCCAATAATAAAGTAGTGATTTGAATTTGCCCGTGATGGTTAGAAATTCTGTAGATTAACCCCGTGACTGCCAAGGCCCCCACAAATGCAGCAGGCGCAACCATGGCCTCGTGAATAAAGCTTATTTGCGCTGAGAGCGCTATCACTGACACAGCCCCGACCGCGGCGCCACCTGTGATCCCCATAAGGCTTGGGTCGGCTAATGGGTTTCGACACAGTGCTTGGGTTACCGCGCCCGCACTGGCAAGTACCGAACCGACTAAAATTGCCAGCAGTAACCTGGGCAGACGAATTTGTGTCATTACAGTTAGGTGTAGAGGTTGTACATCACCTGTCATGGAATCGGGCAGTAACCACACGATAGGCATTTTCCAGTCCCAGCCGATGGCACCACTGCTAAGCGACAGCCATGCAAGCAGCCCTAACAAAGCGCAGCTGACCCAATACCACTGAATATGACGCTTACTTTCGACAAAAGGAGATGCCAAAGTGCTCATAATATCTCTCGTTGGAATGCACTAAGTTGCGCAATCGCCTCAGGTAATCGTGATGTCATACCAATTGAAATCAATGAGTCCATCACCAGTAAGCGACACTTTTGTGCAGCAGGTATAAGTGCAAGAGCGGGTAACTGGCAAAACTTTTTCTTACCGCCAAGAGAGTCGACGGTGTGGCTTGGCGCGACGATAAAATCAGGGTTAGCGGCAACCATTGACTCAATATTGTAAGGTTTGAATCCTGATTCAGTCGCAAGGTTTTTAATACCTGCATAGCTGAACAGAATATCTGGCACTGTATCGGTACCAGCCACTAACACACCGCGTTCAGACGCAGATAGAATAAACATGGCCTTATTTTGTGTCGGTGTTGCCTTGTTTGGGAGCTGTTGTTGCAATTTACGAATAAGGGCTCTGGCATTTTGCTGCTTGTTCAAGTCGCTACCGAGTCTTTCTATTAAGGCAAACAGTTCTTTTACTTGTGTTGGTTTTGGATAGTGATTAACACGCACTCCCGTGCTCTTAAGTTGGGTGAGCACTTCTGGGCGGCCACTGCCTTCGAGTGTTAAAACCAAAGATGGAGATTGTGATAACACGCCTTCTGCGGATAAATCACGGTAGTAGCCTACTTTGGGCAGTGATTGAGCCTGTGCAGGGGAGGTACTTGAAGTATCAATCGCGACAACTTGCTTGCCAGCACCAATTGCAAAAACAATGTCCGTCAGTGTGCCTCCAGCAATTACGATTCGTTCAGCTTGGGCTGCAAAGCTTTGGGTGAGTAAAGCGATTAACAGATATAAACGTAATTTCATACTGTACCTTATTTTCTTCTCATTGTGTGTTGCGCAAAGTACTACGGTTTTAAGCCATGAGCGCAGTCTGGTTGTGAGTGTATGAGCGAATAATAGCGAATAAAAACATCCAAATCTACATAAATACGCAAATGATAACCATTTTTATTTGCAATTAAGGGTGGGGGCTTTTATAGTGCAAAAAAATTGATGCATTCCCTTTTTGAGGTATTTACAAATGGTATTAAGACACACGGCAATTTATTTGGGTATTTTAGTCGCTTGGTCAGGGGCACCGAGTGTGCAGGCGGAAGAATTTGAGAAAAATAAGGATGTGATCGTTGTAACAGGTTCACGTGTAGAGCAGGCCCTTGGCGATGTAGCGGGCAGTGTGACTGTTGTAACCGAACAAGATCTTGAAGATGAGCTTGCGGTTGACCTGAGTAGCGCATTTCGTTATCAAACAGGGGTTAGTGCAACTGGCAATGCGGGGCAGCCACAAGCGCTCAACATTCGAGGCATGGGTGGCAACCGAGTGGTTTATGTTAAAGATGGCCGCAGAATTAACGATGCTTATGACGGGGGCCAAGGAATGTTGGTCGGTCGAGGTTACTTGGATGTGGATGGAATTCGTCAAATCGAAGTCGCAAAAGGTGCTGCCTCTTCGCTTTACGGATCTGATGCGTTGGGTGGTATTGTGGTGATCACAACCAAGACCCCCACCGACTACCTAAGTGGCGGCGAACAATATGCCAGCGTACAAGCGGGGTTTAATGGCTTAAGTGATGAAACATCACTATCGGGTGTATTTGCAAAGCGTTTTGGTGGCAATGCCACGTCAATTCAATTGACTCGTCGCGATGGTAAAGAGACGCAAAATTACCAAGAAACGCTCCCCAAGTTTGATTATCAAAGCACAGCAGTAGTGTTAAAATCTCAGCATAGCTTGACGGATACCAGCTCGGTATTGGCATCAGTGGATTACTTTGTGCAAGAAACCGAGCAACTTATTGACCTAGGCCGTTATGAAACCTTAGATGACAATAGCAACCTGTCCTTTTCTCTAGGGTATAAAAGTACGCTTCCAGCGTTTGCCTATGACAACTTAGACGCGCAAGTTTATATCACTAACTTTGAGCAACAAAGTGACCAACTACGAGCAGGTAATGGACGCTCAGGCCCGTATATTGATCATAACGACTATCGCTTTGAGCAACAAATAGTGGGCGCTAAGTTGGTATTGGATAAAGAGTGGGTGGCGGACAGCATCAAAAATCAGTTTGTTTATGGCGTAGATTTTGAGCGTTATGACACCATACGTCCACGGTTAAAGTCGCGTTTCGATGTGTCGGGGCAAAACGTGTTTATGAATGAGCCACAAAAAGCATTTCCTGGCGCGGATACCGACATGTTGGGTATTTTTGTGCAAAATAATACGGCCCTAATTAAAGATACGCTTGACTTACAAATGGCGTTACGGTGGGACAGGTTCGATATGCGTGCCAAGCAAAGCGATTTATATAGCGCTGAATTTAAAGATATCGACGAAACCGCTTTCTCACCAAAAATCGGTCTGGTTTATTCATTAAGCACTAATCTGCGAGTGTATGCGCAATATGCTGAAGGGTTTAAGATCCCACCGCATGATCAAGCATATCAAAGTCATGGTGTCGAACCTTTCTATCAAATATTGCCCAATGCACAGTTAGAGCCTGAGTACAGTAAAGGTGTCGAATTAGGGTTGCGCGGTGACTTTGACAATCACCAGTTTGTGTTAACGACCTTCAATACGCAATTTGATGGTTTTATAGCTTCTCAATTGGTTGGTAGTGAAGCCACTCGTATTCCAGGCGTAAATAAAGCGTACTATCAATATCAGAACCTTTCAGATGTAGAAATCGAAGGAATAGAGGCTTCGTATACCGTATGGTTCAATGACCACCTAGCCATAGATGGCGGTGTAACTTATATACATGGTAAAGATAAGGTGAATAACACCTACTTAGAGTCGATTAGTCCACTCAATGGTTACCTTAAAGCTAGATATGAGTTAGGTGATTTGTCTTTCACTACAGCTATACGAGCGGCGCAAGAGATGGATAAAGTACCTGATGAGAGTAAGGTAAAAACTCATGGGTGGGGCAGTGTAGATCTATTTGCTCAATATAGCTTTGGAAGCTGGAAGCTCAATGGCGGGGTATTTAATGTATTCGATAAACAGTATACGCTGTATAATAACGTGGCAGGGCAAAGCGCAGAGGGCGATTTAAGCCAATATACGCAGCCAGGTCGCCATTTAGCGATAAATATAAAGTACACATTGTAATATAGTGGTGGAGGTGTGCTTTGCTTAAGAGCCACCTCTAGTAACTCACCTTGTACACTTTGTATAAACGCAGCGTCGCAAAAGTGCGCTCAATTCAAGTGACATAGTGAGAAAAGTCAATTCTTACTTGCATTGTTGAAAAAAACTCGTACAATTCCCCAGCTTCCCAATAGTGGGAAGTAAATCTTATTAATGAAAACAGTCAATCTATTCAGAGGACGGTATGGTAACTATTCGTTTGCAACGTGGTGGCGCTAAAAAGCGTCCTTTCTATCAAATTGTGGTTGCGGATAGCCGTTTCTCGCGTGACGGTCGTTTCATCGAGAAAGTAGGTTTCTTTAACCCTATTGCTGCTGGTCAAGAAGAAAAACTTCGTCTAGACCTTGCCCGTGTTGAACACTGGGTAGGTCAAGGTGCAGGTCTTTCTGATCGTGTAGCTAAGTTAGTTAAAGACGCTCGTAAAGCGGCTTAATAGGCGTAAGTGTAACCATGAGTCAAGAAAACACCACGATTATTGTAGTAGGTAAGCTTGGTGCCCCTTATGGTATTAAGGGCTGGCTTAAGGTGCATTCATTTACTGACGATCCCCAAGGGATCTTCGATTTCAGCCCATGGTTGATAGGGCAACAAGGTAAATGGCAAACCCTTGAAGTAAGCGACTGGCGTCGCCACAACAAGGGCTTTATCGCCAAGTTTGCGCAAGTAAACGACAGAGACCAAGCAATGGCTTTTACCAATGCAGAAATTTCTGTGGATGCTGCGCAACTGCCAGAACTACCTGAAGGGGAGTTCTATTGGCGAGATCTCATCGGCATGTCTGTTGTAACTGATAAAGGTTATGACTTAGGGCAGGTTGATGACTTGATGGAGACAGGATCAAATGATGTTTTGGTTGTGAAAGCAAACAAAAAAGATGCATTTGGTCAGTCAGAGCGCTTAATTCCTTTTTTAACTGATTCAGTTATCAAAGAAGTTAAGCACGATGAACGACAAATTATTGTTGATTGGGATCCAGGCTTTTAATGAGCCAGCAAAATCCATTATGGGTTGGGGTGATTTCACTCTTTCCTGAAATGTTTGATGCAATAACCCAACAAGGCGTTACAGGCCGTGCGGTTAAAAACGGTTTAATCGATTTTAACTGTTGGAATCCACGCGACTATGCCACTGATAAGCATAGAACGGTGGATGACAGACCTTACGGTGGTGGTCCTGGCATGTTGATGATGGTTCAGCCATTACAACAGGCAATACTTGCAGCCAAAGCGGCAGCAGGCGAAGGCGCTAAAGTAATTTATATGTCCCCTCAAGGGCGAAAACTAGATCAACAAGGCGCGGCCGAATTGGCCAAGTCAGAAAAATTGATTTTAGTAGCTGGTCGCTATGAAGGTATAGATGAGCGGATCATTGAATCTCATGTAGATGAAGAATGGTCCATTGGTGATTTTATCCTCAGTGGTGGAGAACTACCGGCCATGACATTAATCGATGCAGTAGCGCGATTAGTGCCAGGGGTGTTAGGTCATAACCAATCTGCGGAGCAAGACTCATTTTCGGATGGCTTGTTAGATTGTCCTCACTATACTCGGCCAGAAACATTGGATGGCAAACGGGTGCCTGCTGTATTACTCAGTGGCAACCACCAAGAGATAGCCAAATGGCGCACTAAGCAGTCGTTAGGCAGAACTTGGTTACGACGTCCAGACTTGTTGCGTAACCTAGCTCTGACTGAGGAGCAAGCGACACTACTCGCTGAATTTCAGCACGAGTACCAAGAAGCTTGTGGCTAGAAGACAGTTACACCTAGGAATGTGAGAAATAAAATGGCAAAAGTAAACCAAAATATTATTAAAGAGCTAGAAGCTGAACAGCTTAAGCAAGACGTACCTGCATTCGGCGCTGGTGACACAGTTGTTGTTCAGGTTCGTGTAAAAGAAGGTGAAAAAGAGCGTCTACAGGCCTTTGAAGGTGTTGTAATCGCTAAGCGTAACCGTGGTCTACACTCAGCTTTCACAGTTCGTAAAATCTCGAGCGGTGAAGGTGTTGAGCGTGTATTCCAAACGCACAGCCCTCTAATCAGCAGCATTGCAGTTAAGCGTCGCGGTGCAGTTCGCCGTGCTAAGCTTTACTACTTGCGCGAGCGTTCAGGTAAATCAGCACGTATTAAAGAGAAACTTAACTAATACGCGCGTTTACCACGCTAAAAAAACAGGCCACTCATTGAGTGGCCTGTTTTGGTTTGTAAGCCAGAAAATTTCATCTAACATAAAGTGGCTTTGCGCTTTTATCCTCCTTACTATCTTGATAGACTCTCTGTATCATATTTTTTACTGATGTAATCTTATCTTTACACCCTTTGGCGAGCGTAATGGATTTAAATGAATTAAGGCAAGGTATTGACGAGTGTGATACCGAGTTAGTGAACTTATTGGCAAAGCGTCGTGCTTTGACCGAGCAGGTCGGCATCATCAAACAACAAACGGGTGCGCCATTACATGCTCCTGAACGAGAAGCACAACTGATAGCTTCGCGACGTGAGCAAGCGCAAAACCTGAATGTAAACCCCGATTTAGTAGAAGATATTCTTCGCAGAATGATGCGTGAAGCCTATGAAAATCAACAAAGCAGACTTGCGTGTGTTGCGCCAGAATTATCACCTGTGGTGATTGTTGGTGGTAAAGGAGCGATGGGGCAGTTGTTCGCAAAACAGCTGGAGCGCTCTGGTTATGAAGTTAGAATTTTGGATAAAGATGAGCAGGCACAGGCCAGCGCTTTATTATCTGATGCCAAATTAGTGCTGATCAGTGTGCCTATTAATGCAATTGAGAGTGTTGTTAATCGTCTGCCTAGGTTACCCGAAGATTGTATTTTGGCTGATATTACTTCTGTAAAACAAAAACCACTGAAGGTTATGTTAAACAAACACAGTGGACCTGTGGTTGGACTGCATCCAATGTTCGGTCCAGATATCTCCCACTGGGTAAAACAAACGATTGTTGCCTGTGAAGGGCGCGGCCATGAGCAATGTACAGGTCTGTTACAGCAGCTCAGTGTGTGGGGTAGCCAATTAGTCGAAATAGATGCTAAAAAGCATGATCAAGCGATGCAAATCATTCAGGTCATGCGACATTTGACGACTTTTGTGTATGGTCAGTTTTTATCGAAGCAGTGTCACACGCTAGAAGAGTTACGCAGCTGTTCGTCACCTATCTACCAGTTGGAGTTAATGATGGTAGGGCGGCTTTTTGCGCAATCCCCCGAGCTATATTCAGACATTATGCTTGCACAATTCGATGATGTTGAAGGGCTGTTAGCCAGTTATCAGGAAACGTTTGCTAGCACCTTGGAAAAGCTAAAGATGGGTGATAAGGACTCACTTATTGAAGCGTTTAGTCAGGCAAAGCATTACTTTTCTGATAGTGCAGCGCAGTTCTTAACGCAAAGTCGTGGCTTATTGAACAAAGCCAATGATGCAAAAGTATTGGACTAACTAAGTGCTAGGTTAAAGCAAAGGAAGTGGGCCCTCCTTTGCTTGTCTGCTTTGTAAGACAATAAGGTTAGAGCACCTCAACAGCTTTCATTGATTCACTTTGATAACAACCTAGAATACGCACATACTGTGTGTGGTCTTTTAGCTCATCCATTGCCCTTTGCACATCTGGTGATGCAATATTGGCGACTAAATCGACGTAAAATACTTCTTCCCAAGGATTACCGGGCACTGGCCGTGACTCTAGTTTTACCATATTAATATTGTGTTGCTTAAACACCATAAGCGCGTCTGCCAAAGAGCCAACTTGTTGTTTAGTGGCCATTATCAGGCTAGTCTTAGTAGGGATTTGTGTTGATACTTGTAGTGCTTTACGTGCAACAACAATGAAGCGGCTATGGTTTTCTGCCTGATTTGCCAATCCTGTTTTGATGACTTCAAGGCCAACATCCCTACCTGCTTGAGCTGAGCCGATGGCCGCACTATTTGGTGTATTCAAAGCACTTTGTAAGGCACTTGAAGTCGAATCACATGTTTCGTGTAATACATCTCCTAAGCCCTGAACAAACTTACTACACTGGGCAAAAGGCTGTGGGTGAGCAAATAGTTTAGTTACATCTTTGAGCAGAGTATCTGGCTGCGCTAACAGGCAGTGTTCAACAGTGTGTGTGACTTCGCCGACAATTGAAACTTGTGCGTGTTGTAGCAAATCAAATACTTCATTGATACTGCCTGAACTTGTGTTTTCAATAGGGAGCAGGCCAAAATCTGCTTGCCCCTTTTCTACGTGTTCGGTGATCTGTTCAAAGTTTTGGCAGCCCATTTCAATAAGTTTACCGGGTCTGCGACTAAAATACTTGTGACAGGCTAACTGGCTGTATGAGCCTGGGCCGCCCAAGTAGGCGACGCGGTGCGTGTCACCAACAGCCTCTGGGTTTAAACTTTTCTGTAATAACGCTTGCTGGTTTAAAACTGAGTCTTCAAGAATGATTTGAAATACATTGTTGATGTAAAAAGCATCTAGCCCTAGTGACTTGCCATAGCTGATCAGTTTTTCTAACAGTATCTGTTCGCGGTGCTCGTCACGAATCGGTTTCTGATTTGCTATTTTATATTCTAAAACGCTATAGCTTATGCGACGGCGTTTGGCTAATAGGATCAACAGCTCAGAGTCAATCTCGTTTATATCGCTGCGCAGAGCGTTTAAAGTATCTTCGGTCATAGGTCCTCATTCCCATTGGCAAAAAAAAACCTCCCAGTTGGGAGGCCTACTATTTGTGTTACGCGCAAACAGATAAGCCTCCTCATCGGAAGAAGCTAAAAAAGAAAAATGTGTAAATGCGTATAACAATTAAATTCATGGTTAAGCTTTGAGATTTAAAATAATCTAATTACATTATTAACATACTTTAATTTGTTTCTACAAGTATTAGTTTCGTAAAAGGCTTTATAAAAACTAACTTTCGGGTTGATTGGTGTTTTATGGACTTGGCGTCGCCGTTAAGTATCTGTTATATTTGGTCGATTATAATTATTAAAAATAACAACTAATATAAGGGTTTAGCTGTGGTCAATCGCCGACCCCCTTCACGATTTGGAATACACTCGCTCAGTGTTAAGTTATCTATACTTATCTCGGCAGTGTGCGTGATCGCGGGAATTTTTGCTGCAGCGCTCATGCTGAAATCAGAAGAAAGACAACTGATCCACGAAGAGTACAATGAACTTAAACGCGTAAGTAATCAGCTTATTCAGCAGTTTAACCACCACCTTGATCACAAAACTAATCTGGCAGAGCAAGCAAACGCTATTGTCGCAAAAGAGTTGTATTCACAGGGCAGCAATACCATCAGTGCCCCGTTTATCGAAATTCAACAAGAGGGAGGGGTGTATGTCAGTACCGCAAGTAATGGTTTATCTGCGGCACAACTGACTTCTGATGCTAAGTTGAATGGGCAGCAAAAACATCTATTTGCTCGCTCTGAATCTTTATGGAATGTGATAGCCCCTCCATTATTACAAGACTTCTTTAATTTTTATCTATATACCTCAGATGACTTTGTACGCGTTGCTCCTCCTAATGTTCTTATAAATCAAATTGATAGGAAGAAATCACTCAATGCTCATATCTTACCTTTGCTAAGGGAAGAGTTAAATCCAACAAGAGAAGCGTTGTGGTCAGATGTCCACTTTGACGACGTTTGGAACAAGTGGCTTATCAGCGTATTGGTACCGCTATATCATAAGGATGAATATATTGGTTTTACAGGTTCAGACGTTGAAGTAAATCATATGCTTGCCCAGTTGCTCTCCCCTGATGAACATCAAGGTTATGTTATTTTTAGTGAGCAGGGGGAAATTATCGCCGCTCCCAGTTTAGGAAAAGCGGTATTTCATAACCACGATTCGCAAAACGCATCTGAGCTATTTCCTGCATTAAGTAAAGTCTTTCAACCCGTATTATCCTCTAAGTTGGCTGAGTACCAAGGAGAATTTGAGCGCGAAGGCCAAGGTCATATAATCAATATCACCGCTCTAAAAAGGTTGGGGTGGTATGTGGGCACATATAAAAAGCGAGACTTTACTCTTTCTACCATTCAGGCTTTAAAAGTTAAACTGTTCGGGTTATTCATTTTATATGCTGTGTTTGTCGCGTTGCTGTTGCATCAGGTGTTATATCAATTAGTTCTAAGCCGTATCAACGCGCTGGTTGGAGCCGTGTCTGGTTTTGGTAAGGGACAGTGGGAAACGCCAAACCTGCCAAGCAGTAATGATGAAATAGGCTTGTTGAATGATGCGTTCAACAAAATGAGTGCTGAAATTAAAGCCTTGGTTGGCGGTTTAAACCAACGCATACAAGAAAAAGAAAAAGCTGAAAAGCAAGCTAACCGTTTATCAAAGGCAGTGTCTTTCTCCGGTACTGCGGTAGCTATTACCAATGGCAATTTTGAAATTGAATATGTGAATCCAAAAATGATTGAAATGACAGGGTTCAAAGAAGAGCAGTTTATAAATGCCCCGTTATTGAGCATTATTTCGTCGGATATGGCCATTTTAATTGATGATATCGATATTGATTTGAGAAGTCGCAATTACTGGCGTGGTGATACTGTATTAGAAGGGGCTGGGTCCGACCCTATCTGGGTCAGCTTGAGCATTTCACCGATACGCGAAATTGATGGCACCATTTCAAGTTATGTAGCCTCAGCACAAGACATATCATTCGTTAAAGAAAGTCAGCGTAAAATGGAGGAGCTTGCGTATTTTGATACCCTGACAGGATTAGCAAATCGAACATTTTTTAGAATGCAGTTGCGCAAATCAATGGCGTTGGCCGGCCGTGGTCATTATGCATTCGCATTGTTTTATTTTGATTTGGATGAGTTCAAACGTATCAACGATACGCTAGGTCACGATGCAGGTGACAGGCTTTTAGTGGAAGTGGCTGAGCGATTAAAAAATCGCTTACGAGCGGAAGATACCATAGCACGCTTAGGTGGAGATGAATTCGCTGTGTTACTGAGTGGCATAGATAATCGAGATAATGCTATGGAAGTGGCTCATATTATTCAGCGGACTATTAATAAACCCATCAAGCTTGGTAATAATGAAGTGATTGTTAGCGCCAGCATTGGTATTACGATGGCACCTTTTGATAGTCAAGAAGAAGAGCAATTACTAAAGCATGCCGATCTGGCGATGTACGAAGCAAAAGCAAAGGGGCGGAACACTTTTCACTTTTATTCTCAAGAACTTGATGCCGCAGCTAATGAGAGGCTGTTTATTGAAAATGAGTTGCGTATCGCCCTCAAAGCAAAACAGTTTAAGTTAAATTACCAGCCACAGGTTAACAGTCAAACCATGGAAGTGATTGGTTATGAAGCATTGATCAGATGGTATCATCCTGAAAAAGGGTTTATCCCGCCAGATAAATTTATTCATATTGCAGAAGCCACTGGCATGATAGTGGAGTTGGGTGAGTGGGTGATAGATGAAGCATGTCATTTTTCTATGCGCTTACAAGCTTTGGGGCAAGCAGGAAATATGTCTATTAACCTATCAGCGCGGCAATTTAAAGACGACCGT
Organism: Pseudoalteromonas byunsanensis; assembly: GCF_001854475.1. Classification (GTDB taxonomy): domain Bacteria; phylum Pseudomonadota; class Gammaproteobacteria; order Enterobacterales; family Alteromonadaceae; genus Pseudoalteromonas; species Pseudoalteromonas byunsanensis. The sequence goes on along the minus strand of NZ_MNAN01000032.1, from coordinate 213,687 downwards.
TTAATAAGTACCTTGTCAGATGTGCTAGAACGTACAAAAATGCCACCGAATTTGCTCCATTTAGAGCTCACAGAGAGTATGCTAATGGGCGATGTTGAGGCTGCAATCACACAGTTACACGAGATAAAAAGGTTGGGTGTCGCCTTATCGATCGACGATTTTGGTACAGGTTACTCATCGTTGAGTTATTTGAAACGTTTTCCAGTTGATATGCTCAAGGTTGACCGTTCTTTCGTACAAGATATACCAGAGGATCAAAATGATATGGAGATCACCGCCGCCATTATTGCGATGGCGCAAAAGCTTAAGCTTCAGGTGGTTGCAGAAGGCGTTGAAACTCAAGAGCAAGTTGACTTTTTACAAAAGAATAACTGCTTTATTGTACAAGGTTATTTTTATAGCCCACCTATCAACGAGTCTGAAGTTCATGACTTTTACCAAAGCTTACAACGTCCGATATAAATCGAAGCTGCATATTAATATATCGATAAATATGTAATAACTGGGCTTAGAACACCGCTAAGCTTTTATTCACCGGTGCAATCGCATAAAATGCTCCGCTATTGTGTATGGAGGTAGTAGTCAGTATGCGTGTTGCATTAGGTATCGAATATAACGGTGCAAATTATTGTGGTTGGCAAAGACAGTCACATGTAAATAGTATTCAGCAAGAATTAGAAACCGCGTTGTCGCGGATCTGTAATCATCCTATCGATATCGTATGCGCAGGTCGTACCGACGCTGGCGTTCATGCTACAGGTCAAGTTGTGCATTTCGATACACACGCACAACGTGATATGAGCGCATTTACGTTGGGGCTTAACTCTCAGTTGCCCGATGACATTGCGATTCGTTATGCACAGCAAGTAGATGATGAGTTTCACGCCCGTTTTAGTGCCACGGCAAGACGCTATCGTTATGTCATTTACAACCATCCATTTCGTCCAGGAATTTTGCGCAGTGGTGTGACACATTATCATCACCCCCTGGATGAGACATTAATGCAGGCGGCATGCCCTGCAATGATAGGAGAGCAAGACTTTACTTCTTTTCGCGCAGTACACTGTCAGTCGAACACTCCATTTCGTAACATCCATCACCTCAATGTAGAACGCATCGGTAACTATGTAGTGATAGATATTAAAGCCAATGCATTTTTGCATCATATGGTACGCAATATAACAGGATGTTTGATAGATATTGGGATTGGTAAAGAGTCTCCAGATTGGTTACAGCATCTACTTGATATTAGAGATAGAACGCAAGCAAGTGCCACAGCTAAGCCAAATGGATTATATTTGGTCGATGTGGATTATCCTGAAAAGTGGCAGATCCCTTCAACACCTCTGGGACCGTTGTTTTTACCTGAATAGATGTATCTAAATAGTTTTCAGAGAATGTAATAATATTGGACTACTAAGACCAGTTTTTTATATCTCTGATAACTAATTCATGTTTTAATTAAGAAAATTTGTCTGTAAAGATACAGACTAGCGACACAGATTAGCAATAAGAGAGTTGCCATGAGTTGGTTAGAAAAAATCTTACCTAAGACCACAAAATCGTCAGGTAAAAAAGAAATTCCTGAAGGTGTTTGGGCAAAATGTACAGATTGTGATTCTATTTTATACAAAGCAGAATTAGAAAAGTCTTTGAATGTATGTCCTAAGTGTGATCATCACATGCGTTTGAGTGCTAGAAAACGTCTTGAACTATTTTTGGATGATGCTGAGCGCCAAGAATTAGGAGCGCAACATGAGCCAAAAGATATATTAAAGTTCAAAGACTCGAAAAAATACTCGGACCGCATCACCGCCGCGCAAAAGGCAAGCGGTGAAAAAGATGCTTTAGTGGCAATGAAAGGTCGCCTGAAGGGGATGCCTGTAGCTGCTGTTTCTTTTGAATTCGCTTTTATGGGTGGCTCAATGGCATCGGTTGTTGGCGCTAGATTTGTGGATGCTGTCGACGAGTGCTTGGCGCATAACATGCCGCTGATTTGTTTCTCAGCTTCAGGTGGGGCGCGGATGCAAGAAGCACTAATGTCGCTGATGCAAATGGCTAAAACTAGTGCTGCACTTGCCAAGATGTCTGAGCGTGGCTTGCCGTTTATCTCTGTATTAACGGATCCAACTATGGGTGGGGTATCGGCGTCATTAGCAATGCTAGGTGACATTAACGTGGCTGAACCAAAGGCATTAATTGGCTTTGCAGGCCCGCGCGTTATTGAACAAACCGTGCGTGAAACTTTACCAGAGGGATTTCAGCGCAGTGAATTTTTGCTCGAACACGGCGCTATTGACATGATAGTTGACCGCAGAGAAATGCGTGACACCCTAGCACGTGTTTTGGCCAAGTTTATGGACTTGCCTTCTACCGAACAAGAGCATAGAGTAGCGTAAATTTTTTAATATAAGCTATTTTATTGATGACAGTTCAAATTCCAGGCCAATCATCAAGTCTTGATGATTGGCTTTGTTATTTAGAAAGCGTTCACCCTGCAAACATTGAAATGGGTTTGGAACGTGTAAAGCATGTCGCTGAACAAACTCAGTTACTTACAACAGCAAGTAAAATTATCCTTATTGGTGGTACCAACGGTAAAGGTACAACCGCACGTTGTTTAGAGTCGCTATTGCTTGCTCAAGGTTATAGTGTTGGCACTTACGCTTCACCACACTTGGTTCGTTACAATGAACGTGTGCGTATAAATGGTTCACAGCTTTGTGATCAGGACCACATTGATGCTTTTCATATGCTGGAGCAGGGCAGAGGCGAGACACAGCTAACCTACTTTGAGTATGGTACCCTTGGAGCTCTTGCCATTTTTAAGCGCTATGCCGTGGATTATATTTTGCTTGAAGTGGGCCTTGGCGGTCGTTTTGATGCCACGAATATTGTTACGCCTTATGCCTGTGTGATAACCACAATAGATTTAGATCACAAAGAGTATTTGGGTGATACCAGAGAGTTGGTAGGTTATGACAAGGCGGGTATTTTCAGAAGCAATACCCCAGCCATAGTGGGCGATTTAAATATACCTCACACAGTGACTGACTATGGTGCACAAATCAACGCTGATATGGTACTGGCAAATAGAGACTTTAATCATATTGTGAATGCTCAAGGGTTTGAGTGGCGCTATCAAAACTACAACTATGAATTTGCGACGCCAGCCATTCCAATGCAAAATGTGGCAACTGCATTGACCACATTAGCTAAACTTCAGTTACTGCCAAACGAGCAAATGATCCGCTCATGCTTGTCACAATTGCAAGTAGAGGGGCGCTTTCAATGTCTTAGTGATTCGCCTAAAGTTTATACAGATGTGGCTCATAACCCTGAATCAGCACGATATTTGAAGCAAAAAATGGTTCAGCTTAAAGCTCAAGGGTTTAAAATCCACGCATTAATCGCTATGCTTGCAGACAAGGATAAGGCAAGCGTTATTCAAGAAGTCTCTGACGTCATTGATGTTTGGTCATGTGCTTCACTGTCTGGGCCCAGAGCTGAGCAAGCAGAGAATTTACAGACCTTGGTAGCACAGTATACACAAACAGAGTGCTTTGGTTATGACAACGTGGAAGCTGCCTTGGACAATGTATTGGCAACACACAAGGATGATACTGTGTTAATCATATTTGGTTCATTTCTCACGGTGGCTGACGCCATTAAATATTGGCAAAAATAGAGAGTAGTAAAGTGGATTCAGGGTTTGTAAATCGCTTAGTGGGTACCAGTATTGTTGTGGTAGCCGCCATAATTTTTATTCCTAACATTCTTGATGGTGAAAAAGTTCATTATAAAGAAGGGTTTAAAGCTATTCCTGAACGTCCTGAATTCACCACTGTTGATTTACAAGATGTCATTGACGAAAGAGCGGAAATGGCACCTGAGGTGACGGGGGCGCCAATTGAAGATATTGCCTCTGACGATCAACAGTTTGTAGCTGCCAGTACAGATGATGGCGTTTTTGAAACACCAAGTGCAGAGCCTACAGAGCCATCATCCACTCAGACCAATAAGTCTGATACAGACCCAAAAGTTGTAGCAAAAACTCCCACAGCTACACGAGCACCCAGCTCTAACCTAACCAGCATGGCGTACGTGATTCAATTAGGTAGTTTTTCTCATAAGCCCAATGTTGATGCATTGGTGGAAAAATTGAAAAAAAATGGCTTTAAAGCGTTCACTCGTCCGGTACAGACTCCTAATGGTACGTTGACAAAGGTGTTCGTTGGACCAGATTTAAATAAGACAAAACTTGAAGCTAAGTTACCAGAGCTAAAGAAGTTAACTAAGCTAAACGGGCGTTTGACACAATTCGAAATTGCAAAATGATCTGGTAATTGCCCCGCGGCTCTTATAGAATGCGGCCCAAATTAACGACTTATTGGTTTATATGAACTGGGTTGATTACACAATTCTTGGTATTGTCGGTTTATCGACATTCTTCGGATTAATTCGTGGTTTTGTCAAAGAAGCTATGTCATTAGCCGTTTGGATTGGTGCCTTTTTCATCTCTAGCTTGTTCTACCAATATCTAGCAACCTTCCTAACTCCCATTTCAGAACCCCTTTTAAGAAATGCAGCCGCAATATCCATATTATTTTTTGCGACCTTACTGTTAGGCGGGTTTGTTAACTATATTTTAGGTGAGATTGTGCAACGCACAGGCTTAACCGGTACCGATCGAATCTTCGGACTCGTTTTTGGTGCTTTACGGGGCGTATTGGTCGTTAGCGCCTTATTGTTTTTTCTCGATGCATTCACCGGTGCGCCAAGTACGCAATGGTGGCCAGCATCAACTTTGATCCCTGAATTTGGCTTTGTTATAGAGTGGTTTTTTACCTACCTAGAACATAACTCCAGCTTTTTGAATTCAGTAAACCGTTAATCGGCGAGGAAATTTTAATGTGTGGTATCGTTGGGATAGTCGGAAAGTCTCCTGTTAATCAGGCGATTTATGATGGCTTAACTGTTTTGCAGCACCGTGGCCAAGATGCGGCTGGTATTATTACCATTGACAACAATACGTTTAGTTTGCGCAAAGCAAACGGCTTAGTGAAGGATGTATTTCATACTCGTCACATGAAGCGACTACAGGGCAGTATCGGTATCGGGCATGTGCGTTACCCAACTGCGGGCTCTTCAAGTTCAGCTGAAGCGCAGCCTTTTTACGTTAATTCTCCGTTTGGTATTGCGCTTGCGCACAACGGTAACTTGACCAATGCTGAAGCGTTGAAAGAGCGTTTATTCACTCAGGCTCGCCGTCATGTTAACACCACATCGGACTCAGAAATCTTACTGAATATTTTAGCTTACGAGCTTGGCAAATCAGATAAATTGAAGCTTGATGCTGAAGATATGTTTGCTGCTATCAGTGAAGTTAACGCTCAAGCTACAGGCGGTTACGCAAGCATTGCGATGATTATCGGCCATGGTATTTTAGCGTTTAGAGACCCAAGTGGTATTCGCCCATTAGTATTTGGTAAACGTGAGACAAAGCAGGGAACAGAATATATGTTCGCCTCTGAGAGCGTTGCCCTGAAAATTGACGGTTACGATTTCGTACGTGATGTTGCACCTGGTGAGGCAATTTACGTGACAGAAGATGGAGAATTCCACTCGCAATTGTGTGCGCAAAAGACCATATATGCGCCATGTATTTTTGAGTTTGTTTATTTTGCTCGTCCAGATTCTGTTATCGATAAAATGTCTGTATATGCAACCCGCGTAAATATGGGGACCAAGCTTGGTGAGAAAATTGCCAGAGAATGGGCAGACAAAGAGATTGACGTCGTTATTCCAATTCCTGAAACGTCATGTGATATCGCGTTAGAAATTGCATCAGTGCTGGATTTACCTTATCGCCAAGGCTTTGTGAAAAATCGTTACATCGGCCGTACATTCATTATGCCAGGCCAAGAAATGCGTAAGAAGTCTGTGCGCCGTAAGCTCAACGCGATTGACAGCGAGTTTAAAGGTAAGAATGTACTGTTGGTTGATGATTCGATTGTACGTGGTACAACATCAGCGCAAATCGTAGAAATGGCACGTGAGGCTGGCGCGAAAAATGTTTATTTTGCATCAGCGGCACCAGAGGTACGCTTCCCGAACGTATATGGTATTGATATGCCATCGGCTGCTGAGCTGATTGCACATGGCCGTGAAGTAGAAGATATTAATGCAAGCATTGGCTCAGACGGTTTGATCTATCAATCACTACCGGATCTAATCTCTGCTGTACGTGAAGAAAACCCCGAGATCACACGCTTTGAAACGTCAGTGTTTGACGGTCAATACATCACAGGTGATATCGACCAAAATTACTTGAACCGCGTTGATGCTTTACGTAATGACTCTGCTAAGTCAACACGTGAGAAAGCAATGTCAGCGAGCTTAGAGTTACATAACCAAGAAGAGGGTGAAGAGTAACGCCTTGCTCGTTCATTAATGCCCACATTGCGGTTACGCAAGAGAAATGCCTGATGTTTATCATCAGGCATTTTTTTATAAGCCAACGCCCCTCTAGTTTCTGTCCTTCCATTCATAATACCGAACAATCGAAGTGTAAAATGCGGGTTTTTGTAAATAAAAGGTGTTAAATTGCAAAAATATGGTTTCCAATGTTGAAACATATGTTAAATTTTGGTATCAATTGGAGCTAGGCTGTTATATTTTCTTTGTGAGTAGTCCATGCGACTTATCTGCTTGAGAGTTGCCCTCATTATGTCCCAATTTTACATCGTACTTTGGAATACATGCGAAGGGCGAGAGACCAATGTTTTTTTCCATCAAGAGAAAGAAAGTTTACTTACTTACTTAACTTCAGAAGAAAAACAGTATTTGGAGGAACGCCCTTCATTTACATACTGTGTAGATCCACAATGGAAGCCATTAGAGTGGATAGATAGTGCATACCGCCATCAAGGCTATATTGCTGATTACTTAGCTCTGATCTCACATGGGTTAGGCGTTGATTTCAAGTTATTGCCCACGAATTCTTGGAGCAGTACTCTAGAAGCAATTAAACGAAGAGACTGCGACTTCATCTCTGCTGCTATGCAAACGCACGTCAGAGAGCCCTATGTAAATTTTACCCAGCCATATCTCTCTTATGCATTCGCTATAGCTGTACATAAAGATATAGATTGGAATGCAGGTGGATCTTATAAAAGCAAAACAATTGCTTTGGTAGAGGGTTACTCTTACGAAGAAAAGCTAAGAGCTAATTATCCTGATATTAAGCTACGCCATGTTAAATCTGTGCGTGAAGGGATGAACTTAGCATCAGCGCTTAAAGTGGATGGGTTTGTAGACAGTGCAATGGTCATTGCTTATTCAATTAACCATGATGGATACATGAATTTGAAAATAGCAGAGCGTTTGCCCGAACACATGAGGCTGAGTATCGCGGTTAGAAATGATGATGATGTTCTACTTAGAGTTTTAAATAAAGCTGTACAAAATATCAATGAAAATGAAAAAAGGGAGATCCAGGAGTATTGGGAGACAAAGTATGTTACGACAGATTTAGTCCCTGCTTGGGTGCTTTTCTTTTCTAAAAGTGCAATTGTTTTTTATGGCCTTATATGTTTGATTTTTATTTTTTCCATGAAAAGAAAACAGCAAAGTAAACCTCTATTAACCCAGTCACAAGGCCTACCACCACCGAATAGGCGAGTATATAGTCGAAGCGAAATCCAAGAAATACTTATTGAAACCAACTGTAAAAATAATACGGGCAACTACATGCCGATGCTATTGAAAATGGATGGTGCTGACTTTTTAACAGAAGAGCTTAGCCTAGAAAGGTTCTTTCAAGTGCAGAAGCAGTTCGAAATGCAGTGTTTAGATCTGCTACCCGATGGTAGCTACATAGGAAACTGGTTAAATTACAGCTACTTGGTGCTTATTCCCCACATCCATAGGAGTAATTTGGTTGTTATTGCTGAACATGTTAGATATGAAATTAGCTATAGCGGAGTGAAGCAGGGAACGCGCTTAACGGCTTCTGTGCTTGTGCCCAAAGATCAGGGCTATGATGAACTTTTAGCGTATGTCCATTCTATGTCTTCATGTTTCTCTAACTATAGTAAAAGTAAAGATATTGTTTTGACATATCCAATTGAGCATCGCCCGCTTTTGCCAGAAGATAGAGTTGTACTTTGATAATGTTGGAGTCAATTAAGCGGCTTATCGCGCTGTATATATTTTTAACCGTGGCATTGACTCTAACAATACTCGAATTAAATCGATTAACAACAGATACTCAAAACCAACTTATGAGCGGGGCAAATCTTTTTTTAGAGAAGCTATTTCTACAAGCAAGCAATAACATCATTTTATTGCAAATGATCCAAAATGCCCAATATAGCGCCATAGGGACAGATTTGGCCAAAAGTCCGCTGTTTCCTAAGGATATGCAGATAGTAAAAGTATCGCCGCACTCTTCACATACATACTTTGCAGGCAAATCTGATATCACGTTACCTCCATTGCCAAGTTACTCCCAGCTAAGGCAAGCTCCAGATATACGTTTACTTTTTGAACTTAAGCACAGTGAAGAATCATACTTGGTTTTAGAGACCCAGCTCATCAATGACGAATTTGATGAGGGTCCTATCATTTTGATTGCAAGGCAGCTGCTGTCGCTTAGGCAGGTGAAACAGTTAGAAGTAACAACAGGGCTTAATTTTTCTTTTGTCCAAAATAAGGCCAGTCATGGCAACAAGCACTTTATTGCGCCAAGCAGTGAGATATTTCCAATATATATTGCTGATAGCTACACGGTTCGGCCAAACAAGGCTCAACCAATTAACCGTATGTATCTCAAAGTCGAATTGGCTTATGAACAAAGTATATGGCGCTCTAGATACTATTCCTTTGTAAGTTTGATAGTACTGACTTTGATAGGGGGATTGGCATGTGGGTACTACCACATCAAGTACCACCGCGCAGTGCAAAGTATTTGCAAGCTCACCGCTTTTTTTTCCAAACTGCGAGATGAGCCTAAGCGATTGACTGCCCACTTTCCAACACCTATGACAGAAGTTCAATGCAGCGAGGTGCAAAAGCTGCAGACAGTGATGCATGAGTTTATAGATTCATTATTTACTAATCGACAACACATGTTATGTGAGTTAGGGGAAAAAATACGCGATCAACACGCTTTAAAATTTGATAACACAATACTGCTTGATGAGGTCGTGATGCGCGCAGATGAGGTAGCCCAAAAGCGAGCTGAACTCAAAAAGGTTGCTATGCGGGCAAAGTTGCTAGCAAACAAACGACAGTCGCTGGCAATAAAGCTCCTCAATACACAAGAAGAGGAGCGTACGCGACTGTCTCGAGAGCTTCATGATGGTGTCGCACCTCAACTTCTGGCAATAAAAATACATATTCAAATGTGTATTGCCTCAGCGCAAGGTGGGGAGTCTTTGCGTAAGGTGGTAGATATGATTGCTTCAGCATCACAAGAGTTAAGGCATCTTGCACACGGACTACGCGCACCTGATTATGCTGAAAGCTCTTTATCTGAGCTAATTAAAGGATTTGTAGAAAACTTTGTCGGCAATGAAGTACAAATACAGCTGTCTCTTGCCTGTTTACAGTTACCCAATGAGAGCCACAAAGAACATCTTTTTCGCTGTTTTCAAGAGGCTTTGTGTAACGCGCAAAAGCATGCTTTTGCATCGATAATTCGTGTTGAATTATATGTACGAGACACATTCATTGTACTGGTGGTTGAAGACAACGGTAGAGGACTTTCACTGCTAGAAAAGCAGACTGGACTGGGGCTTTTAACAATGGAAGAACGGGCAAATTTAATAGGTGCACAGTTTTTCATTAAGTCAGCGAACCCAAAGGGGACGAGAGTCGAATTTCAGTTACCTATGCAAAAGGGATAAGCGATGAAAAAAATAACAGTTTTTGTAGCTGATGATCATAAAATATTTAAGCAAGGGCTAATATCGCTCATAGAGTCGACTCCGGATCTGCATTTAGATGGCGAGGCGTCAGATGGTGAAACCGCTTTGCGACTAATTCTTGAGCAAAGCCCAGATGTGGCAATTTTGGATATATCAATGCCAATGTTAAACGGCATCGAGCTTACTCGCCGACTAAAACAAAGACAGTTGCCTTGTAAAGTACTTATGCTTTCTATGCATTACGATGTGCGCGTAGTAGAGCGAGCTTTGAGTGCTGGAGCCGACGGCTATATTGTTAAAGATGCAGCATTCGAAGAATTGGCCTTGGCAATTAATAGCGTTTTACGGAAAAAGCGCTTTTTAAATAGTCAAATACAACAAGAGCTTGATGTGTATAAAGCAAACTCGCCTGAACAGCAACTAACAGAGCGGGAAAAGGAAATTGTTCGGCTCATCGCGAATGGTTACTCCAATAAAGAAATTGGGGAGAGGTTATATATTTCACACAAAACAGTTGATGCGCATAGAGTTAAAATTATGCGCAAGCTTAACTTGCATAAATCAGTTGAACTTGCGCGCTATGCATATGATGAAAAGCTCGACATTTAGTCGAGCTTTGTCATGTACTTAACTATAGTAGTTCATTTAAACAAAGCGTTTAAAACCGAGTAATGGCGTTACCGAAGAACTCTATCTCTACGCTCTCAATATCCTGAATTTGAATGTTTTGATTTAACCCGTTGCTGGGTAATGTGATTTGCCATTGAGTGAATGGCGTAGGTTCAAAATAAGCAAATTGAAACTCGTTACTCACATCTCCATCAATGAGTATTTCTGGATACTGTGCCCAATTGTAGTATTGAAATCCGCGCTTCGTAGCATTGCCTGCAAATCGATATACATTGTTATTGTATTTGTCTTCATAGACACCAGAGTTTTGTAGATTGAGTGTTAGTTTGGTGCCAGAGGGAATATTCTCACCTTTAACCCATGCTCTGACTTTATTTAATCTCACTCGATTTAAACCTGTAAATTCTGGCTGAGATAAAGGGACAGTAAAGTTTAACGAACGGGTTTCTTTAAACCGCGCTATTTGAGCTTCATCATCAATAATCAGCTTTATATTAGAAAATGTTTGAGGAAACCTTGGAAAAGCAATTAATGCCTGATGGTAATCTTGTTCAATTTGTGAACGATATGACAATAAGTCCGCATAACTCATGTCAAAAGATAAATTAATTGCAGAGCGCTGCAAACTCCAATATTCATAAGCGTTGATATAGTGTTGTAGCGTGGTAAATAAGGGACGTTTGGCCTGTTCAAGCTCACGCTCAATTTGCCCTACCAATGTGTCATACCCTTGCTGCGTTTTTTGGTAGTCATCGATTAGCAGTGAAAGACGTTGAGCATGGCTTTGGTTAACTTTGTCCATCAGCAGTATATCTAAATATCTCGCCTGCTCAACTGCAATGGTATTTTTCATTTGTGTCAATGCTTTACTATAAATTACTAGCTTATTTAATTCAGCTAAATAATTGGATGCTCCAGCAACACCTTTTGAAATTGCGGTTTGAATGTTGATAGAAGCTTCTGATAAAAATGCATCCCACAGCATCAAATCAAATTCTGTACTTACTGAGATAGCCTCTATTATTTGTAACTTCTCTGTTATTTCAGATACCTGTAAGTCAGCATTTAGCTCATTGTATAAATTGCTTAATTGAGTTTCTATGGCGTTTAAGTTGTCTATCATCCCATTAAGTGATTTCATTGCTTTTGCCAACGAAATCGAACTTGATTGTGCCAAAGTAACACCCGATAGGATGTCTGATGCTCCGTTTGGATCTCCTGCGGAAACACTTGCAGCACCCTTTGCAAAAGACATTGAAGCGTTTAGACCATTTATTATTGCACCAATAATCTGGTCATGTTTCCAACGAGTTAAGCCTATACTGAACTGTGTTTGAGCGTTGATAAGTGACAGCCGCTGGCTGAATATAGTTTCTCGACTTACCTGAATGTCGGCTATCAGTCCCTCAATATTACTTTGAATTCGCGCGAGGAACTGCTTGTGTGCATAAGAGGTATCATTATGTAGTTCTCTCATCGCATTTGTTGCACTGATCTTGTCATCAAATGAATTAGCAGTGTCAGTAAAACGTTCAAATTGTTGCTGGTAGTATTGCATGCGTGATGCGTGCGCATCGAATGCATCAATATATAGCTCCTGGTTGAGTTTGGGGACATAGCGAGCATTAATTTGATTTGCCATATATGTTGACTGGTAAAATGACTTAGCAGCGACGATATCTAGATATAGTTGAGAGAAATTATTGTTGTTTTGTATGCCTTGTCCTGCGTGAAATATTCGCTCGAGCCAATTAAACTGCTCAATACTGAGTGATTGGTTTTGCGCGAAAGTTGCCATCGCTAATTTCATGAACTCGTGAAACTGTTCCGCTTGAGTGTCACTTATTAATGCTAAATATTCTGAGGTATTAGATACTAATCCAGACTGGATATTGCCACTGCTAAAGTGGTACTCAAACCCTAGTTTGTCACTGTTTGAAGTATTTTGTTGATAATAGTGATATTGATCAGAACCATTTGGCAAAATAGCGCCAAATTGTAAGCCTCCGTTAAAAGTTTGGTGCAAACTGATGAACGAACCCATTGAGCTTTCTTCGCCATCTAATAAGATGAACGTTTCATCGTTGGGAGAGATCACTTCACGTGCAATGACAAGAACAATTTTATCACCTAGGTCGATATCCTGAGTGGGCATAATGAGTGTATCGGCTAACAAAATATATAGAATATTGTTGTTGTTCCAATGATTGCTATTTAAAAGTGAATCGAATTCAATCAAAGGAGAAGCGAGAAAGTAGCTATCGTCTGAAGGGGCTTCAAACCTAAAATTATGTTGCTGAATAGTATTAAGCTGGTGGCGTTGCTCCCAAGACTGTGCATATGCTTGAGAGTATGTGAAAACATAAAGCAGGATTAGTCCAGCGAGTATTGAGTTGATTACATGTTGATGTTTCATAACAATCCCAGTTTAAGGGGTGGCATGAATGCCACCGCTTCGTGTTTTTAATTACAGTTGGATGTTTTGAGCTAGTTGGAATATGTGGCGTAAGCATTTGCCATAAATTTGTAAGCTTTATTGCCAACTTCTTTCCAATCATTGATCACGCCATTTCGCCCATCTAATTTGATCTTGGCCAAACGAGCCTTGAGGGCGTTGCGCGTTTCGAGGTTGCTATTAATTTTATCGAGATCTTGAACTATTTGGCCTAGATCGTTGGCAATGAATTGCCAATGTGCCTCAATCTTAGCTACAGATTGTTGGGCTTCTTGTAAAGATGTATCTGTGCTTTTTAGACTGTTAACCGATGCATCATAAGCTTTAATGGTTATCACTAAGTGGCGTTCGGATTGCTCTAACTCATGTATTTCTTTTTCTACATCGTGCATTGCAGACATAGCTTGTGCAGCTTTTGAGCCAAAAATCCCAGCCACTACTGGGGCCGCAACCCATCCATAAAAAGGTACCCATGCATAAGTCGGAGTAGTGGCTGCGACTGTGACATAATGCTGATACTCATCTTCTACATCACTAAGGGTCGCATGAGCATTTGCTAGTCGCTGACGAACCTGCTCAAGCCTCTGACTTAAAACATCTTTTTTGAATCCATCTTGCATTCCAACCAATGCTGCATGGTATTGATTGTTGTTAGCGGAGAATTGTTGGATTTTTTCAAAGACATATTTTGCTTCTGCCTGGTTTTCTTCAGCGGTTGCAGCTAATTCGGCGAGCAATAATTGTGCGAACTCGGCTGAGCTATCATCATCATTTTGGATAAAGCCATCTATTGCCTCAATTAGTGGGTCGTAATAGTCGTCCACATCACCGGCATATGAATAAATTTTATGCGCTAAGTTTACAGCTGATGGATAGGTGTCTACTCGCCAATTTCGAGCATTGGATTTTACTTGGGTATATAGGTTGGCTAATGCGTGGAATTTTGCGTCATATGCCAAGTCTGTTGGCATATGAAGTTGCAGCCTCATAGAAGGCTCATCTGTTGGTAAGGCGAAGGCGGTAGCGACATAGTTTTGAATATCAATCCATTCATCCGCTGTCAGAAGAAAGTTCTTATCATCTGTAAAAAGTGTTTTTGGTGACAATGTGTTTAGAATCGGTTGATCTGTACAAATTGTTTCGCCCATCCCCCGAGTGTCATTTTCAAAAACAGGGCATCCGTAACCGCGACCACTAATTGATGCACCATCACCAATCCTTACAATTGACCAGCGGCCAATCATTTCACAATATTTATGAGTATTTTCTTTAACTTCCTCTAACGTGACATGACGTAAGTCATTCGGACAGGTTTCACCTGGCTTTACATATTCGCTAGCATAGCCATTGATGCTCATTAAGATTGTTGCACTTAATACAGAGATGGAAAAACGTTTGGTTATTTTCATGATAGTTCCTCGAATTAACAAAATGTGTTGAAGACGAGGTTATGATGGCAAAGTATCAGGCGGCACTATATAGGGTAATTACCCTAAAAGTGGTCAAGATAATATTTGGTAAAGGGCCTGTGGAGGAGTAGGTAAGTGATAGGGTATATCAGGAAGAAGCTTTACGCCTCTTCCTGATGAAGTACATAGAATGTTAGCTATTATATTAGCTAAAGGTTGGACTGATAATGCCGTTGGTCCATAGAATGGCGGTTGCAGCCAAAATGATTACTAATAGGATGAGGCCACAGGTAACCACCGAGCTTGCGTAAATAAAGCCGCGCTCCTCAGGAATGTGCATGAGAATTGGCACGCCTGTGTAGAGTAGATAGACTGAGTAAGCCAATGCTATGAGGCCAACGCTTGCTACAAACCACAGCTCCGGGTAGAAGGCTGAAAATGCTGACATAAACATGGGCGTTGCAGTGTAAGCAGATAACTCTAATGTTTGTGTAAACGTGGGTTTAGCGCCAAAAGTTACCGCCATCCAATGTGACAGATAAGACAGTGCAAAAATGCCCACGATTAAGGCGCAATACATAGCAACACCAATCAGTAGGGCGCTATCATGGGTTAGATAGACGGCGTCTCCCGCGCCGATTTTCCAACCTAAGTGAACCGATGAATAATACCCCATAATGCTTGGAATAAGCGCTATCAGGGCGATGTGAGATAAACTATATTTGATGCTTTCGTGACGATTGTCGATGGTTTGCCACTCTTCGAGTGGGTGAGCATATAAGCCCCATAAATGATTAAGGATCATAACCTGTCCCTCATAAAATTTGTTGTG
This sequence comes from Pseudoalteromonas byunsanensis, assembly GCF_001854475.1. GTDB lineage: Bacteria > Pseudomonadota > Gammaproteobacteria > Enterobacterales > Alteromonadaceae > Pseudoalteromonas > Pseudoalteromonas byunsanensis. Next base: position 198,429 of record NZ_MNAN01000032.1, on the reverse strand, counting down.
TTATTTTTATACAGTACCTGTTTAGTTATGAGAGACGGTCTGATTTTTGTCAAGAATAGGTTAAACTTTTGTCTAATTGAAATGTTCAGAATTGATCAAAATCAACTAATTTGGCGTAAAAACTCTGATTGTACTTAAAGCTTTTGGTTCATGCAGATTTGTTACATAAGCCACTTTTCATATACTTTTGTTATCAGGTATCAACCCCGGCAAGTGAACAAAACTATCGCTAACGGTAGAGCAGAATCATGACATCCGAGTATCAACAACAGTTTAGCTGCATACAGTGATGTAACTATAATCGTCGTGATAGTGCTGTGATATGAAATTGATCCCAGTTAAGTCAGTTCATGATTGTTTATGGTAGAATGGCCTCCAGATTGATATTGAGACTTTCAGTAGCTGATTAAAAACAGTTACTTATGTAGAGATATAAAATTGGAAGAATTATTAGAACCGATCAAAGAATTTTTGGGCTGTGAAACGCCCAACGAATGGATCGAAGCAGCCGTAAAAGAAGAAAACCTGCCAGTCGTACTGATAGATCATTTAATATGTGAACTAAAGGCTGCCCAATCAGCCATGTTTTTAATTCGCAAATATGCGGTTGATAAAGACAGTGGAGATGCGTTACTTGAGTGGTTAAAACCGTTTGAAACGCTCATCTATAAGCGCGAAGGGAATTGGCGTGACTTAGCGGATAAGAATAAACTTACCAAGTCGATGATCCCAAAATCAAATACGCCTTATGGGCAAGAATTGATTGATAAAATGGTGATGCTGATCAAAGAAGAGTTACACCACTTTTACCAAGTCTTAGAGATCATGGACGAATATGGAATTGATTATCAAAGTATCACGCCATGTCGTTACGCAAAAGGCATGCTCAGACACGTTAAAACCTATGAGCCTGACGCGTTGGTTGATAAGTTAATTGTCGGGGCTTACATCGAAGCTCGCTCGTGTGAACGTTTTGCTAAACTTGCACCACACGTTGATAAGCGCCTTGGGGATTTTTATATCTCATTGCTGCGCTCTGAAGCACGTCACTATCAAGATTACTTAACATTGGCACAAGAGATCAGTGAGTTTGATATCACGGAGCGCGTTGTTTATTTTGGTAAGGTTGAAGCTGAGCTTATCGCAACGCCAGATGAAGACTTTAAGTTTCACAGTGGTTTGCCTGCCTGTTCATGAGGATAGGGCAGGTATCTGAGAAGTGATAGAAAGGAGATCAGAGCGCTACGCAGTTTGATCTTTAACTAGCGTTTGCTCGCCTAATTCATTCACCACTAAGTAAGCACTTTGGCTATACCAGTCTCCCAATACGGTGCGAGTCAAAGTGTTACCTTCATGCTCGTATTGGTGTATGTCAGGGCGATGGGTATGACCGTGGATCATATGTGCTACATTATGACGCTTGAACATCTCTAAAACGGCGCTGGTTGTCACATCTAAAATTTCTGCGGCTTTACCCATTTGGTTGGCTTTACTTTTGGCTCTTGCATCACGAGCAATTTTACGGCGAACGCTCAAAGGTAAGGACAAAATCAATTTTGGCCACCACCAACCACGGCTTTTTTTACGAAATTTTTGATAGGCAATGTCTTCAATGCACATTTCATCGCCATGTAAAATGACGGTGGGTGTGCCGTATAAGTCAATGACACACTGCTCAGGCAATAAGGTCATCCCAGCTTGCTTGGCGTAGCGTTTTCCTAATAAAAAATCTCGATTGCCATGTATGAAATAAGTACGGATCCCCAGTTTTTGCAAAGCGGCCAGTTTTTGGGCAACTTCTTGGGCAAGCGCAGAATGTTCATCATCTCCTATCCAAACCTCAAAAAAGTCCCCAAGGATATATAGTGCATCAACATCGTGGTTCATGTGCACCGATAAAAACTCGTAGAATGCCTCTGTGATGGCAGGGTGATCTTCGCTTAGATGTAGGTCGGAGATAAAATAGGTTTTACGCATGAGCTTCTTTGTAGGTAAAGCGGGACTAAGCCCGCTTAAACACCTTAGGGGTTAGGCAACGGTTACTTTTTCGATGATCACATCTTCAAGAGGTACATCTTGGTGGAAGCCAGATGAACCAGTTGCGACAGATTTGATCTTGTTAACCACATCCATGCCTTCAACCACTTTAGCGAATACACAATAGCCCCAGCCTTGTGACGTTTCGCTACTGAAGTTTAGGAAGTCGTTATCGTTAACGTTGATAAAAAACTGAGCCGTCGCTGAGTGTGGATCCGGTGTACGTGCCATTGCTAGCGTACCAACCTTATTGCTCAAGCCGTTGTTCGCTTCATTTTCAATTGGCGCTTGAACTGACTTTTGCTCCATACCAGGTGCGAAACCACCGCCTTGGACCATGAATCCATCGATAACACGGTGAAAAATCGTGCCATCGTAAAAGCCTGACTTTGCGTAGTTTAAAAAGTTTTCAACTGTTTTAGGTGCGTCTTCAGCGAATAATTCAATGCTGATTTCACCAAAGTTAGTGTGTAGAACAACCATTTCGGCTTCCTAATCATTAATATATAAAAGAGGCTATTCTATAGCAGAATCGCCTTGTCTGACAATTTTCCAGAAGGATTTAATCGTGTATTCGCCAAAATGTTCTATATTTGGGAAAATTGCAGCGAATTGGGTATAGAGTGGTGACGGGCCAAGTGTTATCATTACGTTTCATGTCTATTTTGTTTAGGAATAACACTACATGTTGCAGATATACAACACACTTACTCGCCAAAAAGCGCCATTTAAACCTCTCGTCGAAGGCAAAGTCGACATGTATGTGTGTGGTATCACCATTTATGATTTCTGCCATGTAGGCCATGCACGTACGTATGTGTCATTTGATGTAATGAATCGTTACTTACGTTATCTTGGTTATGACGTAACCTACGTACGTAACATTACTGACGTCGATGACAAAATCATTAAGCGCGCTGGCGAAAACAAAGAAGAAATTAATGATTTAACGGTACGTATGACCAAGGCCATGCACGAAGATTTCGACGCGCTGAATATTCTTCCTGCTGATATTGAGCCAACGGTAACGGGTCATATGGATGAAATTATAGCGATGATAGAAACACTTATCGCTAAAGGCCACGCTTACGTTTCGGGCAGTGGTGATGTGCTATTTGATGTGTCGACTTTTGAGCAATACGGTCAATTATCACAGCAAGACTTAGATATGCTACAAGCTGGTGCGCGTGTTGAAGTGGCGCAAGATAAAGATGACCCATTAGATTTTGTGTTGTGGAAAAAAGCCAAAGCTGGTGAACCTGCTTGGCAATCACCTTGGGGTGAGGGTCGACCTGGTTGGCATATTGAATGTAGTGCGATGAGCTCAAAACACCTCGGGGAGTTTTTTGATATTCACGGTGGTGGCTCTGATCTGCAATTTCCACATCACGAAAATGAAATCGCGCAGTCATGTTGTGCCAATAATGGTAAGTATGTGAATACGTGGATCCATACTGGTATGGTGCAGGTAAATAAAGAAAAGATGTCTAAGTCTCTGGGCAACTTTTTTACTGTACGTGAGGTGTTGAAGCAATATGACCGCGAAACGGTTCGTTACTTTTTGATCAATGGTCACTACCGTAGTCAGTTAAATTACTCACAAGAGAACTTAGAGCAAGCTCGCTCGTCACTGGAGCGTATTTACACGGCGTTACGTGGTGTAGAGTTAGTCGAAGTGGCTCTTGAAGGGAATGAGTACGCTAAACGTTTTGAAGCGGCAATGAATGATGACTTTAATACTCCAGAAGCGCTGCCGGTGATTTTTGAATTAGCGAAGGAAGTAAACCTTCTAAAAGATAAAGATCTAAACACGGCGGGTGAGCACGCTTATGTGCTGGTTCAATTGGCAAGCGTGTTAGGCATTGCTCAGCAAAACCCAGAGCGTTTTTTACAGGGTGAGCAAGATAACGACGAAGTGGCAAAAATTGAAGCCCTCATTACTCAGCGAAATGAAGCTCGAGCAAACAAAGATTGGGCCGCCGCCGACGAAGCTCGTGATGCACTAAATGCATTGGGCGTGGTGCTAGAAGATAGCGCTGGGAAAACCACTTGGCGTAAGGCTTAAGTCACCAAGCAAATAAGTTGCGAATTTTAAATGTAAACGCCACACTCAAAAGTGTGGCGTTTTTTTTTGAGGAAAAATAAATGGATATGAGTTGGCTGGATCAAGAGTTGATAAAAGTTGGCAATTTTTCTTTGCTAGTGGGGGAGTTGTTATCATTTTTTGTGGTGATAATTGTGACTTTCGTTTTATCACGTGTGCTGCGAGCAGCGTTTCAGCGTTTAGCCATGCGCCAGGGAGTGATAGCTCATACTTCTGCTTATGTTATAGGTCGTATTATTCATTATATCGTTTTGTTTATTGGTTTTATCATCGCACTGACCGCTTTGGGGATGGAGATGACCGAGCTTGCTTTGATTGCTAGTGCGCTCGGAGTTGGGATTGGTCTTGGTTTGCAAGGCATGGTGAACAACTTTGTGTCCGGACTGGTATTACTACTAGAAAAGACCGTCAAAGTAGGGGATTTTGTGGAGCTGTCCAATGACCTTGTTGGCGAGGTAATGGCGATTTATATGCGCGCGACCTTGATAAGAACCAACGATAACGTCGATATCCTAATACCTAATGCTGAATTGGTATCTGGGCTGGTGACAAATTGGACATTAGCCGAGAAGGTGAGGCGGTTTCGTATCTCATTTTCAGTGGCATATGGCAGTGATAAGGAATTGGTCAAGCAAGCAGTGCTAGAAGCTGCTGATAACGTGCCATATACATTGAGCAGTGTCGGCAGGGAGCCTACTGTATGGATGACTGGCTTTGGGGATAGTAGCTTAAATTTCACTTTGGGTGTGTGGGTGCAACCTGAGCAAGTGAAACGTCCTACTGCGTTGGTCTCAGATTACTTATGGGCTATTGACGATGCACTTCGCAAATATGGTATTGAAATCCCATTTCCACAGCGGGATATACATATACGGTCAACGGTTGATATAAAAGATTGTGCAGAATAACTAAATAATAAGGGGTGTTGATGAAATCTCGTGCATCGCAGAAGTGGGGATAATAAGTCTCGAGTTTGTTGTTATAATGAACAGTTTTTTAATAAATCTTTGTTTTAGGTATCATTTGAATAAACAGCTCTAGTCTTATGTTTAACTTTTTTGAGATTAAAGTTGTCATCATGTAAATATTAATTTTGCATAAAATGAAATTAGCATTATAGTTAAATTAGTGTAATTTAACTGAGTGATTAAGCCTATGGCTGATGGTGTAGTGAAGTTTGATTTTGATCATACGGCTACCTTTATTGACGCCATGAATAACGGGCTCAGTCACCTTTGCAGCAAGGTGTTTACATTCAGGACTATGGCGCGTAGCGGGGTCCAGTTTTGTCTATATGCTCGGCGTAAAAGTCCATTTCGAGATGCCGAAACTATCCTTATTTGTAGAGAAGTATCTGAGTTTGCCCTCACGAGTCATGATAGCTTCGATTGTAGTTTGAGCGAGCAAGAATTAGCGGTCGTCGATGCGCTTAAGGCTCAAGGCCATAGCATTTTACCCATGTTTATCGTGGTTCGCAGAGGCCCGTCAATGACATTTTTCCTAGAAGAAAATGAATTGTTTCAGGAGTCTGTGAGTGCCCAAGAGTTATTGTGCCGTATGATGTCTGATCATGACGCAGCTAGAGCACTTGCAAGCACTTTGGTTTACTAGCAGCTAAAAAGAATTCCCAACCTATTAGGCACCGCAAGGTGCCTTTTCTTTTTTATTCATGTTCTTTTTTTAATGTGATAACTCGTTGTGGGAATGGTATTTCTATTTCAGCAGCTTTAATAGCGCTGTAAACTTGCTTATTGATAGCGAGTTTGGTTTCAATAATTTGCGTGGTCGGCACCCAAAAACGATAGCTGATGATCACAGCACTATCGCCGAAGTGCTCGATACCAACTTGTGGCTGAGGGCTTTTTGCAACTTGTTCATTGGCTAAAATAACTGCGACGATTTCACTTATTGCTGTATCGCTACAAGCACTATAAGCAATACCTATTTCACCTTTTACAAGCGAGTATTCAAACGAGTTATGTAATATTTCACCTATGATGTGTTTGTTGGGAATAGTAATTGCTACTTTTTCTTCATTAACCAAAATGGTGTGTCCCAGTTCAATTTTTTTAACTTGGCCACTGACTCCCTTAATTTGGATGGTATCTCCGACGATAAAAGGGCGGGTAGCAATAATAGCAAGCCCGGAACCATAGTTTGATAACATGCCTTGCAGTGCTAAGCCGGCACCCAATGAAGCAGCACCAATTGCCGCAACAAAAGGAGTAACACTTATTCCAACTTTGCCAAGAGCTATAATAACGAACATTACAATCAGTAAAACTTTAACTAAATTACTGATAAAGTTAGTTAAAGTAACATCTATTTGATGGCGCTGCATGAGCGCTTCAACCATTTTTGAGATACGATTAGATATCCATAGCCCGAGTAATAAAATGATAAGGGCGCCCAATACTTGCATACTGTAGGTGACTAGATAGTCTCTGAGCAGATTGAAATAGTGTTCAAACTGTTTCATCTCTTGTTCAATCAAAATAAGCATCCTTTTATGAGAGTGTAATAAGCCAATGGTAAAAAGGTGGAACCCACACAGCGGTCACCACAGCGCTAATAGTCATTGCAGCAGAGGCGTAAGCTCCGGCTGCTGGGTGATATTCTAACGCACTTGCGGTGCCAATTGCATGGCAAGAGACACCTAACGCAATGCCTTTTGCCTGTGGATGCACAACATTTAACTGGGTCAGTATAGTCAAGCCAAATATGCCTCCAAATATCCCGACAAGGATCACCATGATAGCGGCGATGGCAGTCATGCCACCCAAACTTTCACTGATCAGCAGTGTGATGGGGGTAGTGACAGACAGTGCTGCTAATGAAGCACTTAGTTGTGCATCGGCGGAATATAACTGACAAAGCAAAAAAGCAACTAAAGTAGCGCAGGTTACGCCTACAAAGCTGCAAGCCACGAGTGGCAAAAAATAATGCTTAATGCTGCGAAACTGGGTGTACAAAGGGTAGGCTAGTGCGACGACTGCAACTTCGAGAAAAAAATGTATTGGTTGTGCCGCTTGGAAGAAATCATGGTAGTTAACATCAAATGTTAATAACCATGTACTTATCACTACAATACAGAGTAATAGCGGATTAAAAATTGGTGTTTGGTACTTCGCAGATAACTTGCGCAAGAGTACGAAAAGTATGCAGATCAAGGCACATACAAACAGTGAACTAATCATAAAAGGCCACTTTTTTAGCGAGCCACCCTACCAAGCATAACCCAGTAAGTGGCACTAGAGTTAATACACTCAGTAGCAGTGGCCAATGAGTGCTTAGCAGTGAGGTGTATTGCACGATACCGACACCAGCTGGAATAAAAAAAAGTGCCATGTATTTTAAAATGGGTGCACAAGCTGGGGCTAACCATTGTGGCTTTAATAGGTTTGAGCTTAGTAATAAAAACATCAGAGCCATACCGATAAGCGGTGCTGGTATCGATAATTGCAGCCAAGAGCTAAGTAGCTTAGCGCTAAATAAACACATAAGTAACAGTGCCAGTGCTGTACAAAACCTTGAGATAGTTAACAAATTACTCTCCGCAGATAGGTGTGACTTGCTGACAATCATAATTGACCAGCAAGGATACCTCAATTGTACTGATTTACCATTTGGCACGTTGTTGATAAGGCTTGTGATCTTCACAGGTGGCATTATGCATCGCGATTCTAGTATTTTTGCTTAATAACAGTCGTATTTGGGAATATGTTTCTTTTGCAAGTGTTGCTCTGCGATTCTGTCGATAGGCTACTTGGTTATTTGCTTTTATTGCGGCTAGTGCATCGGGAGAGCGGGTCAGTAATTGCGACAGTAACTTCTCGCATTCAAAATGTAAGTCTTCACTCACTACGGATATTAAACCGAGACTCTGCGCCTCTTGACTATTCACAGGCGTCGCTAAACAGGCAAGCATGAGCGCTTGGTCATAGCGAATTGTATTGGGTAGCAGTGGACCTGAGCCCATATCTGGGCACAGCCCCCAGCGAGACTCCATAATAGCGAGCTTGGCGCGGGGTGTGGCAATGCGATAGTCAGCACCTAGAGCAATATGCATACCCCCACCAAAGCAATTACCATCAATTAATGCAATAACTGGTACAGGCAGATTACGCCAGCCTAGGCAAACTCTTTGTGCTAGGTTTGCATTGCCGGGTAACCATTTAAACAGCAACTTGAAAATGGCCAAAGGCTTTTTCATGACAGACTTTACATCCAGACCAGAACAAAAATTCTCACCTGCACCTTGAAGTACGACGGCTCTTAACTGACGGTTTTTAGCAAGCTGTTTGATAGCACGGTCAATAGCAACAAACATCTCGAAAGTAAGTGCATTCTGCTTTTCTGGGCGACTAAGCGTTAGCCATGCCACATCACCGCGGTATTCTAGAGTTAGCATTTTGGCATCCTGTTCTCTTTATTATAAGTACTTGAATTAGAGTTTATATTCTAACGACAATAATTTCAGCATAGAAATTCGCCCATTTAACGAAACTCCATAGCCTTTAATTTTGAGGTTTTGCTATCATAACGATTAATGCATTAATAATGAGTACGTCTAACATGTCAGCCCGTTTATGTAGCGTTGAAGAAATCGCACATCAAGCATATGAAATATTCCAGCAATTAGCGCCAGATAATTTATCAGAGCAAGATATTGAACAATTTAATCTGCATTATGAGGATTACGGTTTTATCGAAGATAGCGAGCCAGATGACAGTTGGCAAGATTTCGTTTCGCTGGAAATTGAGCCTGAGCATTTTGTCCAAGTACTTATTGGTATTGAGTACGAAGACGGTGATGAGGTTTTCGCAAAAATACTGATCAGTCGTGATCTGGATGCACCATTTTGTCATGTTTTGTGGAAGCAAAACGGTTCTGAATAACTATTTCTAAGAGTTGTTGTTAAGTAGTGCAATACTTCAAAGCCTGTATTTTTGTTTTTAGTCTGATTTGGGTTCCGTATGGCTTTAGTGCTGACCCTTTTGAAGATTTTCATCAGTATGGTGAAGTTTCAGATGATGAAATTCATAAACTGCATGTTGGGGATTTACTTTATGGGGATGTTGAATTTGGCCTAATTGCTAACAAGGGCAATTCTCAGAACACAGCGTTTAAGTTAAAAAGTAACGTATATCAAGATTTTACTCTATGGCGCAATCAATTCAAGATTGATGCGTTGTATCGTGAGGATACCGATAGTGACACGGGGCACAACGAAGTGACGGCTTCAAGATACTTTGTTGCAGCTCAAGGGAACTATAAGGTCGGTCAGGACAATGAATCCTTCTTCATTTACGGAGATTACTCAAACGATAAGTTCAGTGGCAAAGATTATACTACGACGGTAGCCATTGGTTATGGTAATCGACTTTTTGAGGGACGTAAGAATACAGTTGATTTTGATATTGGACCTGGTTTGTATTTGTCGAGAACGGATGAAAAAACAACGTTAGCCAAAGGCCAGTCACGGTTGCAGCAGGGTCATTTGTTGCGTTTGGCTTTACAATGGGAGCGGAGCATTTCTAAGCGGACCCGCTTTAATCACGATATGAGTATGGAAATATCTCTTTCTGGATTAAACGATCGTATGGTGAGCGAAACGGCGATTGTGAGTCAGGTTTTGGGTGGTGTGTCGTTGAAGGTATCTTACACCTACCGTTATAATTCTCAGCCAGAAGAAGGTAAACTGAAAACAGATACAGAACTTGGCGCTACTTTGGTATACAGTTTTTAAAGAGGAAGGTTATGTACCGACATACTCAATTTGCATGGGCAATTATGGCAATATTAGCTTGGATTGCGAGTTTTTTAATAATGGCAACGTGGTTGCTTGGATATAACGTAATGGTGTTGGTTTTTGCCGTTATTCTAGGCTTGTTGTGTTGCACATTCTATGCGTTAACCATTGAAGTGGACAAGGAACAGCGTACGCTTAGTTGGTGGTTTGGTCCGGGAATTGCGAAAAAAACGCTATTTTTTGATGATATTACTGAAATCAAAGGGGTTACTAATTCGTTTCGTCATGGGGTAGGGATGAGAATTACCAACGACGGGTGGGTTTATTCCGCATCAGGTTTTTCTGCGATAGAGGTATGTTTACCCGATGGCATGAAGTATAGATTGGGCACGAATGATCAGACTAATCTGTTGAGCGCGTTAAGTGAAAAAATTGCAAGCGCCGATTAGCGCTTGCAATTATGTCGTTAGTGGTCGTGACCACAACCACCTTCACCATGAACATGGCCATGAGCCAGTTCATCTTCTGTAGCATCGCGAACGTCAAGGATCTCAACGTCAAAATTGAGCGTGATCCCAGATAGCGGGTGGTTGCCATCAACGACCACCTCATCATCTTGTATATCAATGATCATAACCATTTGATCACCATCGTCAGTGGTTGCGCGAAACTGCATACCAACCTCAATTTCCATACCTTCAAACATTGACTTTGGTACAGCTTGCATGAGGTTATCATGGCGTTCACCGTAACCCTGTTCAGGGTCTACGGTTACGCTGATTTTGTCACCCGCTTGCTTGTCAATCAACGCATTTTCTAGGCCTGAAATTAAATAGCCAGTACCTACGATAAACACCAGTGGTTCACCATCAAATGTATTGTCTATGGTGTTGTTGTCATTATCTAAAACAGAGTAATGCATGCTTACCACTTTATTTGGTGCGATTTTCATAATATATCCCGTTTATTGGTCATCTAGAGAGTAAGGGAGGGGCATAATGGTTAATGCGACCTCTGGTGAGTGTTTTGCACGAAGACTTACTGAGTGCTCCGTATCGTTGGGTAATACTGCCAACGCACTATAGGTGTTGGTGGCACTATTAAACACTTGATGAATAACTTTACCTGCACGGCGCCAGTTATCACCAAGTTGTAATTCTAGTTCTGTTTCTTCAATCGCCTCAGGGCATGAACCTTGTACGATGAACATAGCTCGTTTGTTTTTTCCTAGATAGCGCATACGTGCTACAGTTTCTTGACCCGTATAGCATCCTTTTTTAAAGCTGATGCCATTGAGTGCTTGCAAGTTAATCATTTGTGGTACAAATTCTTCAATATTTGCTTCATTGACCTGCGGTTCACCCGCTAAGATCCCAGCTTCGATAAATAAGCTAGGGTTTTCATTAAATGCGATATCATCTGGTAAGCTAAACTCACTATCGACGTATAACAACAAACGTTGTTCGTCTAGTTTTAATGCTTTGTTGTTACCAAAGTCACAGGCCGTGTTTTCATTGTTAAATTTTAAGCCTAGCAAATCACATACATTGTTCAATTGTGTTTGGCTATGTACCCCAATGACTCTATGATCCTTAACTGTTTCTATCTCAACCTTTGCAAATACACCATACTTTTTTAGCTCTCGAGCAGAGGCTTGAACTTCAGCATCTGAACCCAATAACAAATAGCGTTGCTGATGTTTGAATACACGAAATGCGCCCCAAAGTTTACCTTTTGGACTACAGTGACCTGCCCATAAGAAATTATGCTCAGTGATCAGGTTCATATCTTGGGTCAGTTGACCATGTAAATAACTTAATTGCTCGGGCCCTGAAACGGCAATTAGTTGATATGGGAGATTAACGGCACACGCAAGTGACATAGAACTAATCCTTAAAAAGAGAACTGGCGTAATGGTAACTTATATCTACAATCGCATAAACGGTCGTATCAAAAGAAATATATGGATGGCGACACTGCCATTGTTTTTCAAGTAAAGATCTGTGTTTCATTCAGTAAACTAAGATATAATCCAGCATGCGACAAACAAAACAATGATAGATTAAGGGTATTTTAATGGCAGAGCTGTATTCAAAGTCTCGCACGAAATGGGCATGTCGTCGTGGTATGTTAGAACTGGATGTGTTGTTGGGGCCGTTTGTAGACGAAGCCTATGACGCATTGAGCGAGCAAGATAAGCTTGTTTTTCAACGCTTGTTAGCTGTTGAAGACCCAGACTTGTTCGCGTGGTTTATGGGTCATGAAAGCTGCCCCGATGCTGAACTTAACGCCATGGTAAAGTTAATCCTTGACCGAGTCCGCGTATAGGTTTCAATTTAAAAACAACCTATTAGACCACAAGCCCGTTGTGGTCTCGTTCACATGTGTGACGTTTCTTTGCATACTACTATTCCCTCATTTTATGTCTATTTTGCTCTCGCTACTGATGGGCATGTCTGGTTATTGGCTATGCCTTTGGCAATGTCGTTTGTGTACGCCAAAACAAGGTGTTGTGTTATTAGCGCAGGATGACAATTTTATTGAGCTTCATGATGGCAGCACTGAGTTTGTGGGAAAAATATCTAAAGCGATGGTGTTTTATGATATCTTAATTTTGCGGTTAGTAAGTTATTCTGGCGAGCGTAAAAAGGTATTTATAGTGCGCTCAGCACTTTCGACACAAGCTTGGGCTCGCCTGTGTCGACTAAGTTTGCTGCACTATGCGGCTATGGAGCCAAAATAGTTGGCTTAGGATCCTGACGTTGTTGTGGGTAATCTATAGTGTAGTGCAACCCGCGGCTTTCTTTGCGTGCTAAAGCACAACGAATAATAAGTTCGGCAACTTGAACTAGATTTCTTAGTTCCAGCAAGTTATTACTGACTCTAAAATGTGCATAATACTCTTGGATTTCTTGCTGCAGCAGCTCAACACGACGCAATGCACGTTCTAATCTCTTGGTTGATCTAACAATACCAACGTAGTCCCACATAAATAATCTCAATTCATGCCAATTGTGGGTAATGACGACTTCTTCATCTGAATCATTTACACGGCTTTCATCCCACTCTGGCAACTCCGGTGGTGTTGGGCTTGATTTAATTTGAGTTAGAATATCTTTAGCTGCTGCATGGGCAAATACAATACATTCTAGTAGTGAGTTGCTGGCCATTCTATTTGCACCATGAAGGCCCGTATATGCAACTTCACCCACTGCATATAAGTTGCCTATATCCGTTTTGCCATTAAAGTCGGTCATTACACCTCCACATGTGTAATGGGCAGCAGGAACTACTGGTATGGCTTCTTTGGTAATGTCTAGACCGACACTTAGGCATTTTGCATAAATGGTTGGAAAGTGCTCAATGATAAAATCTTTTTCTTTATGTGAAATATCTAGGTATACACAATTAGCCCCTAGGCGTTTCATTTCATAATCAATTGCTCGAGCGACGATGTCTCTAGGAGCCAGCTCTTCACGCTCATCAAATTCGGGCATAAAGCGAGTGCCGTCTGGCCTTTTTAGTAATGCACCTTCGCCTCTCATGGCTTCTGTGATTAGAAAGTTTTGTAGCTCAGGGTGATACAAACTGGTGGGGTGGAACTGATTAAATTCCATATTGGCTACCTTACAGCCTGCGCGCCAAGCCATAGCAATACCGTCACCACTAGAGACATCGGGGTTAGATGTATATAGATAAACCTTGCTGGCGCCTCCTGTAGCGAGTGCAACAAATTTTGCAGAAATTGTTTCTACTTGGTCTTTTTCTCGGTTGAACACATATACGCCGTTAACACGGCGCTCTGACGCACTTTTATCGCTAATAAGATCAATAGCGTTGTATTGTTCTAGCAAAGTGATATTACTGTGCGCCTGCACTTGGCTAACTAAGGTAGTTTGCACCGCTTTGCCAGTAGCATCCGCTGCGTGTAAAATTCGACGATGGCTGTGGCCTCCCTCACGAGTTAAGTGGAAACGCTCTTTGCCTTTACTGTCAAACTCCATATCAAAAGGAACACCCTGTTCAATCAACCACTTCAAGCAGTTTTTAGCGTTGCTAGCAGTGTAATGCACCGCATCACGGTCACAAAGCCCAGCTCCCGCGGCTAGAGTATCTTCCACATGTGATTCTATACTGTCATTTTTTTTGTCAAATACAGCGGCAATACCACCTTGAGCATAAAGAGTTGAGCCTTCTTTCAAGGCGCCTTTGCTTATCACAGTAACATGACAATGATTTGCCAAAGACAAGGCTAAGCTTAAACCCGCCGCGCCACTTCCGATGACAACCACATCGGTGCTATGATTTTTTGTTGACTTCATGTTTTTGAATCTTCGCTTTTTTTACGCGCTACATACAGCATTTTTTGCTATTATACACCTAATTGGGTCAAACCATATGCGCTTTATGTGAGTCGTATTTGCACTGTAATACATGTGTCTTGGGTGCTAATTGCCATTATTTTAAAAAAATATCAAAAAAAACAGAACTTTTTATTCATAGCCTAGTCAGAGTAGCAGTAAATAATGGCAACGAAATATTAAGTTATAACGATAACAAAGAGGAGTACCGGCTCGAATGAGCGAGCAGGATTTGGATTTAGAACTGGTTAAGCGGGTTCAGCAAGGAGATAAAAACGCCTTCAACCTTTTAGTTGCCAAGTATCAAAATAAGGTCGCCGCGTTGATTTCACGTTATGTGTCAAACCACGGTGATGTGGCAGATGTTGCGCAAGAAGCGTTTATCAAAGCGTATCGCGCACTCCCCAATTTTAGGGGCGAGAGCGCGTTTTACACTTGGTTATATCGTATTGCGGTCAACTGCTCAAAGAACTATTTGGTGGCTCAAGGGCGAAAACCCCCAGCCAATGATGTGGATGCTGAAGAAGCCGAATTTTATGATGGCGCTGAGCAATTACGCTCAAATGCATCCCCGGAAAATTTATTGCTAAGTGATGAGGTGCGATCGGTGATATTTGCAACTATCGACGGTTTACCTGATGACTTAAAAACAGCGATCACCTTGAGAGAAATCGAAGGAATGAGCTACGACGAAATTGCAGTGGTAATGGATTGCCCAGTTGGTACTGTTCGTTCTCGAATTTTTAGAGCGCGAGAGGCAATAGATAACAATTTAAACCCACTAATAGGTGAGTCATAATATGACAAAAGCGAACCTCACAAAATCACCACAAGAGATGGCATCACGCGCACTTGATGGCGATTTGCAGCTTGACCAATCATCTTTGAGTCAGATAGACGCAAGTAAATTTGCGCGCTATGCGAAAATAGGTGATGTAATGCGTGAAGCTCAAACGGGTGGTATTAGCATTGATATTACTGCAAAAGTGGCAGAGGCATTGGAAAACGAGCCATGTCATAACGTAAATCTGCAAAGTGAGTATCAGGAACAAATTGTTCAAGGTACCAAAGTTGTAAAGCTAAGTGCTTGGCGTAAACCAATCTCTCAAGTGGCAATAGCCGCAAGTGTGGCGTTAGTCGCAGTGCTAGGGGTCAACACCATGCCACAACAAAGTGCCCCCGCAATCGACGAAATGCCTGTTTTACAGTCAAGACCATTAGCTGGTGGAGTAGCGCCTGTGAGTTTTTCGACGGAACAGTCAGCACTACAAAGCGCAGAAAAGGGCATTCGTGATTTGCAGCAGCAACGCATTGGTGCACTTGTGCTTGAACATCAAAGACAGTCTCGTGTTGCCTATGCTTTGCAACAAAAGGGCAGTACTGAGTCAGAACAACCAGAGGAAAAGAAGTAGTTAAATGAGATTACTTGCCTGTATTTTAGGTTTATGTTTGGCTTCATGGGTACATGCTGAGGAAGTCGTTTCTGCAAGGCAGTTACTACAAAACATGGCCTCAGCGGTCCACAACAGAAACTTTGATGCTTCTTTTGTGGTTCTCAAAGGTAAAGGCATGGAGCCTTATCGTTGGGTTCATGCAAAACACGAAAACAAAGAATTAGAGTTACTAAGTTTGCTAAACGGAGCAGGCCTAGAAATTGTAAGAGTTGATGACCTAGTCACTTATTACGAACCCCAATCAGCACCCTACTCAGTGAAAACCGACTCAATCGCAGGCCCAATCCCTGAAGTATTGTTTAAAGATGTCAGTACACTTTTAGAGCACTATGATTTTGTATTAGGTGGTAAAGGTCGTATTGCAGGACGGCCTGCACAGCTCGTTAGGGTGGAAGCAAAAGATAGTAGTAAGTACAACTATTGGCTATGGATTGATACTCAGTCCTCTTTGTTATTGAAGGCTGCATATGTTAACCAACAAGGTGAATTGCTTGAGCAATTACAACTTACTCATATTAGCGTTACGCCAGAACCAGCAGAGCAGTTGTTAGAATTAACCCAAAGAGAATTTCCAACACCATTGCCCGCATTGAAATTAAATAAAGATGATACGTTGCAAAATAATTGGCGAATAGGTTGGTTACCTGAAGGATTTAAATTGTTAAAATCGGACAGACATAAGTTAGATTTAAACAATGAATTGGCTGATTACTATTTGTTTTCTGATGGGTTAGTTGACGTCTCTGTCTTCGTACAGCGACCGTTACCAGGACAACGACCTAGTGGTGCTTTGTCCTCTGGGGCAACTACGGTATATGTTCACAACTCAGGGGCATTTGATGTGTCGGTGGTGGGCAACATTCCTGCGATGACAGCAAAAAGTATAGCTGAGTCAGTTAAGCGACCGCTATGATTGAACAAACTTTGACTGTAGTGTCAGTGTCTGGCACTACAGCTTATTTAAAAGCCCAGCAAAAAACCGCATGTGAAGGCTGTAATGGTAAGTGCGGCTCTCAAATCTTTAGTAAACTTTTCGGCACTCATAAAAAAACATTTCCAATACAAATGGATGATACGTTACAGATCGGTCAAAAAGTCAAACTTAGCCTAGATGACTCTAGAGTGGTAAACCATGCCTTTTATGTTTACATGTTACCCTTGCTGATGGCATTTATATTCGTATTTATTGCATCACTGGGGCTAGAACTCAGTGAACCTTGGCAGATATTATCAGCGATAGCTGGTGGTTTCTTGGGTTTCTTAATTGCCAAAAGGCGCGTCCAGTCGATTAAGCATGATGTAAAAGTGGTAAAAATTTACCCAATTAGCATGGCTGTGACGCAAATAGATGGTGATTGAGTTAAATAACAGGTAAAATCTGCGCTTTAATCCATTTAGTGACTTAATAGAAGTTTAGAATCCAGTATATGAAGCATATCCGTAACTTTTCTATCATCGCCCACATTGACCATGGCAAATCAACACTTTCTGACCGCCTAATTCAAGTATGCGGTGGCCTTACAGACCGAGAAATGCAACAGCAGGTTCTGGATTCGATGGACATCGAGCGTGAGCGCGGTATTACTATCAAGGCGCAAAGTGTTACCTTAAATTACACTGCCAAAGATGGTGAAACATACATGTTGAACTTTATCGACACACCAGGACACGTTGACTTTTCTTATGAAGTATCACGTTCTTTGGCTGCGTGTGAAGGTGCACTTTTGGTTGTTGATGCGGGTCAGGGCGTAGAAGCACAAACGTTAGCTAACTGTTACACTGCAATCGAGATGGATTTAGAAGTTATTCCAATTCTGAACAAGATCGATCTGCCGCAAGCCGATCCACTGCGCGTAGCGGAGGAAATAGAAGATATCGTTGGTATCGATGCACTAGATGCTGTTCAGTGTAGTGCTAAAACAGGTGTGGGTATTGATGATGTATTAGAAAACATCGTGCGTGATGTTCCTCCACCAGTTGGTGACCCAGAAGCCCCCCTACAAGCATTGATCATTGATTCTTGGTTTGATTCATACCAAGGCGTTGTGTCATTGGTGCGTATCAAGCACGGTGAATTACGTCAGGGTGATAAGATCAAGATAATGTCGACAGGCCAAACACACCTTGCCGATAAAGTGGGGATTTTTACTCCGAAACAAACAAATACCGGTTCACTGAAAACGGGTGAAGTAGGCTATGTGATAGCAGGTATTAAAGACATCCACGGTGCGCCAGTGGGTGATACTATCACGTTAACTAAAAACGCAGCCCCAGAGCGTTTACCGGGTTTCCAACGTGTTAAACCGCAAGTTTATGCTGGTATGTTCCCAATCTCTTCAGACGATTATGAATCATTCCGTGACGCATTGAACAAATTGAGCCTCAACGACGCATCATTGTTCTTTGAACCAGAGAACTCTACTGCACTAGGTTTTGGTTTCCGTGTTGGCTTCCTTGGTATGTTACACATGGAGATCATCCAAGAGCGTCTAGAACGTGAATACGATATGGATCTGATCACCACAGCGCCTACGGTAATCTACGAGATAGAAACCAAGCATGGCACTATTCAGATTGATAATCCATCAGCACTACCACCAGTAAACGATATTATTGAAATTCGTGAGCCAATCGTAGAGGCAAACATTTTAGTACCTCAGGAATATCTTGGTAACGTGATCACATTATGTGTTGAAAAACGTGGTATGCAGACCAAGATGGCCTATCACGGCAAGCAAGTAGCGGTGACGTATGAGCTACCAATGGCTGAAGTAGTAATGGACTTTTTTGATAAGTTAAAATCTACGAGCCGCGGTTTCGCGTCGCTTGATTATAACTTTAAGCACTTCCAACCTTCTGATATGGTACGTGTTGATATTCTTATCAATGGTGATCGTGTTGATGCACTTGCGATTATCGCGCACCGTGATGGCGCTCAAAGCCGTGGTCGTCAATTAGCAGATGCTCTGAAAGAACTGATCCCTCGCCAGATGTTTGATATTGCAATTCAAGCAGCAATAGGTGGGCATGTAATTGCACGCACTACAGTGAAACAATTGCGTAAAAACGTAATCGCAAAATGTTATGGTGGTGACGTTAGTCGTAAGAAAAAGCTACTTCAGAAACAAAAAGAAGGTAAAAAGCGCATGAAGCAGTTGGGTAACGTAGAAGTTCCTCAAGATGCGTTTCTTGCCATATTAAAAGTAGGCAAATAACAGGAAATTTTTAATGGCAGGCTATTTTTCAATATTTTTGGTGGTATTAACCATAGGCTCAGGTTTACTGTGGTTACTAGATCACCTGCTATATGCACCAAAGAGAAAAGAACGGATCGCGATTGCTCAAGGTGCGTCAGAGCAACCTTTGGATGAGGATGTTATCGCACAAATAGCACCCGAACCTGCCATTGTTGAAGGTGCAAAGTCTATTTTCCCGATGATTGCAGCGATCACAATTTTTCGCTCATTTATCTTTGAGCCTTTCCAAATACCGTCAGGTTCTATGATGCCAACTTTACTTGATGGTGATTTCATTCTGGTGCAAAAGTATGCTTATGGCATTAAAGACCCAGTATGGCGTTCACAATTAGTTGAAGTGGGACAACCTGAACGTGGCGATGTTGCTGTTTTCAAATTCCCACTAGACGAGCGCATTGACTTCATTAAGCGTGTGATAGGCCTTCCTGGAGATCATATTGTTTACCGAAATCGTCAGCTATATATCAAGCCTAACTGTGCCGAGGGCGAGCAACAGCAAGGTAGCTTAGTTTGTGGTGAATATAACAAGATTAAGTTGGATATAGTGAACCGAGACGAATATATGCAAGGGGCAATGCCGTTGGTACGTTTGACTGAGGATTTGCCAAATGTGCCACATGATATTTTAATTAATCCACAAGCTATCGAACTGACTGAGCGTTATTATCAGCAAGATGGTACTCGTCGTGACGAGTGGGTCGTGCCAGAGAACAGCTATTTTGCTATGGGTGACAACCGTAACAATAGCCAAGACAGTCGTATGTGGGGTTTTGTTCCTAAGGAAAACCTTGTCGGTAAAGCTGTCTTTATTTGGATGAGTTTTGATTTTGAAAATGGCCCAGATAGCCTGCTTCCAGGTTGGGTTCCAACTGGTGTTCGTTTTGGACGCCTAGGTAATATTCAGTAACAATGAAAAGAAACGTAGCAGAATTATACAGTAAGATAGGATATCACTTTAACAACGAGGCATTGCTTGAGCAGGCTATGACGCACCGCAGTCATAAAGGCCAGCATAACGAGCGATTAGAGTTTCTTGGGGATTCAATTTTAAGTTTTGTAATCGCCAATGCCTTGTATCATCAATTTCCAAAAGCGCGCGAAGGTGATTTAAGCCGAATGCGCTCCACTTTGGTTCGAGGTCAAACCTTAGCTGAATTCGGTGTTGAGTTTAATTTAGGTGACTATTTAAGGTTAGGGCCGGGTGAATTAAAAAGTGGAGGCTTTCGTCGCGAGTCAACTTTAGCCGATGCGGTAGAAGCGATTATTGGCGCCGTATTCTTAGATGCAGATATAGATACTTGCAGTGAATTGATCTTAACTTGGTACGCCACACGATTAGAGGCTATTTCACCGGGTCATAATCAAAAGGACCCTAAGACTTTACTGCAAGAATATTTGCAAGCGCGCAAATTACCGCTGCCGGGCTACACTGTGATAGACACAAAAGGTCAAGCGCATAACCAAACATTCACGGTCGAATGTATTGTGGAAGGGATGGAGAGCATAATTTCAGTAGGTAGCTCTCGTCGCAAAGCTGAGCAGAAAGCTGCCGAAAAAGCATTGAAGATTTTAAAAAATGACGCTTAATACACATTGTGGCATGGTTGCCATTGTTGGTCGCCCGAATGTCGGTAAATCAACACTTTTAAATAAAATAGTTGAGCAAAAAGTAAGTATTACTTCACGCAAACCTCAAACCACTCGTCACCGTATTATGGGGATCCACACTGAAGATAACTATCAAGCGGTATATGTGGATACACCTGGGCTACATATTGAAGAAAAGCGAGCGATCAACCGTTTAATGAACCGCGCCGCATCGAGCTCAATTGGCGATGTGGAGCTTATCATTTTTGTTCTTGAGGGAACGCTTTGGAACAGCGATGATGAAATGGTGCTTAACAAAGTTATGCAAAGTGGTCGTCCTGTGCTTGTGGTGATGAACAAAGTTGATCAGGTTAAAGAACATGAAGATGTGCTTAAACATATGCAATGGTTATCTGAGCAAGGTGAGTTCGTTGGCATCGTTCCTGTTTCGGCCAAGCAGAACAAGAACGTTGACCTGGTAAAAGAAGCTGTGCATAAGCGTTTGCCTGAATGCGAGTTTTACTTTCCTGAAGATTATGTGACCGATCGTTCTATGCGCTTTTTGGCCGCAGAAATTGTTCGTGAAAAGCTCATGCGTTTTATGGGAGATGAACTGCCATACTCCGTAACGGTGGAAATAGAGCAGTTTAAATGGCAAGACAACGGTGTTTGGCAAATTAATGCTCTGATCTTAGTCGAACGCGAATCACAAAAGCGTATGGTGATTGGTAACAAGGGTGAAAAGCTCAAAGTGATTGGCCGTGAAGCGCGCAAAGACTTAGAAAATATGTTGGATAACAAGGTATTTTTAGAACTTTGGGTAAAAGTGAAGTCTGGTTGGGCCGATGACGAACGTGCACTGCGCAGTCTAGGATATGGAGAAGACTGATTGCAAAACGACTTTCGACTAGTGTATTTATTGCATCGACGGGCGCATAGCGACTCGCAGTTGATGCTTAATACACTTGTTGAAGGAGTCGGGCACCTCAGTATGATTGCCAGAATAAAGGGCCGACAAGCGCTCAAACATAATGCTCACCTAAGACCTTTCACTCCCATTTTGGCTCAATATGGCGGCCGCCATGATTTGAAATACCTAAACTCATTTGAATTGGCTCAAAATCCATTATCATTACATGGTAAACAGCTATATTGTGGCTTTTATTTAAATGAATTGGTTTATCGGATCGTGCCTCGTAATGAACCTCAGGAACAGGTGTTTACGCTTTATCAGCAGCATTTGAATATATTGGCAGAGCAAACTGATGTAGAACCTGTACTACGCAGTTTTGAGTTTCAGTTGCTTAGCTTGCTTGGCTTTGGCGTTGAGTTCGATATTGATGCTCACGGGCAACCCATCAGTGCCAATTTTAGTTATCAATACGTGCCTGAGCTGGGTTTTGTGCCAACAGATGTGCCTCAATATGGCTTTGCTGGCGCAGCGCTATTGGCGATGGCCGAGCATGACTTTGCTAAATCTACCGTGCGAACAGCGGCAAAACATCTTAGTCGGTACATATTGAAACCATTATTAGGAAACAAGGCTTTAAAAAGTCGGGAATTATTTATATCAAGGTAAGGCTATGAAAGATATTTTATTGGGCGTGAATGTTGACCACATTGCCACACTAAGACAAGCTCGTGGTACCAGCTACCCAGATCCTGCCCATGCAGCGAGTGTGGCGGAACATGCTGGAGCTGATGGTATCACGATTCATTTGCGCGAGGACCGTCGCCACATTCAAGATAGGGATGTATACGTGATGGCAAAAACGATTCAAACTCGCATGAATCTTGAGATAGCTGTTACAGATGAAATGCTGGCGATTGCGCAAGAAGTCAAACCAGAATATGTATGCTTAGTACCGGAGAAACGTGAAGAGCTTACTACTGAAGGTGGTTTGGATGTGATTGGTAACCAGCAGAAAATAACAGAAGCGGTTAAAACGCTTTCTGAAGCGGGTATCAAAGTTTCGCTGTTTATTGATGCAGATAAGGCTCAGATTGATGCTGCCAAAGCTGCAGGCGCACCCTATATCGAAATTCACACAGGGGCATACGCAGACGCACATAACGAT
Source organism: Pseudoalteromonas byunsanensis (assembly GCF_001854475.1). Taxonomy (GTDB): domain Bacteria; phylum Pseudomonadota; class Gammaproteobacteria; order Enterobacterales; family Alteromonadaceae; genus Pseudoalteromonas; species Pseudoalteromonas byunsanensis. The sequence goes on along the minus strand of NZ_MNAN01000032.1, from coordinate 175,798 downwards.
AAAGAGCAAGCACTAGAGCTGGAGCGTATTCGTGAAGGGGTTAAGTATGCACATAGCTTGGGTATTATCGTCAATGCGGGTCACGGTTTACACTATCACAATGTAAAACCCATAGCGCAGATGAGTGAAATTTACGAGTTAAATATAGGTCATGCTATTGTCGCTCGTGCTGCAATAGACGGATTGGAAAAAGCAGTAAGAGATATGAAACGTCTTATGCTTGAAGCAAGACAAGCATAAAATTTCTGCAGCATATAAAGGCCACCTAAGTGGCCTTTATATTGTCTAAGGAGTAAAACGTGACGCCTTGGCAACAACATTTTATTGTTCAGCAACAACTTCCATCTAGCTATGTCGAAGATGTACATGAGATTTGTCAGTGGGTTACAAAGCTTGTTGAATCCGCTTCGCAGCCTCTGTGTATTGGGATCAATGGTGCACAGGGATCGGGTAAGTCAACTTTGGCAGCATTTTTGACTGTGCATTTGCGCAACCTAGGCTACAAGGCGCAAAGTGTGTCGCTTGATGACTTTTATCTATCTCCATCTGAACGTGAAGCTGTGGCAAACAAATACCATCCACTATTTGCAACCCGTGGCGTACCGGGAACTCATAACGTGGCACTATTACATACCGTTTTGAGCAGTTTTAAAAATCAACAGCCAGTAGTACTGCCAAGCTTTGATAAGTCAACAGATTCACCCAAACCAAAATACGAATGGTTAAAGTGTGAAGAAAAACTTGAAGTACTATTTTTAGAGGGGTGGTGCTTAGGTCTAGCTGCTCAACCCGATAAGCGACTGCTTCAAAGTGTGAACGCTTTTGAGCAAAAACAAGATAGAGATGGTAAATTTAGAACGCAAGTAAATAGGTTTTTAGCTAGTGAATATCAAAATGCTTTTGTCTACTTGGATAAGCTGATCTACCTCAATGTTGGCAGTTTTGAGCGCGTATTTGATTGGCGTTTAAAACAAGAGCTGCAACTCAAAGAGATAATGGGGACAGGAATGACAGAATCCCAAGTATTTGACTTTATTCAATACTTTCAACGCCTCACAGAGTGGGGGTTTGAGTATTTGCCAAAACACTGTGACCTTCTAGTTAAAGTGAGAAAGAATCACAGGTTTACTATTGAACGCTAAATCTTCTAGGTGACCCGAGGCGTGGCTGAGCTACGTTCCTATATTAGTTATTTATTATCAGCTAAATTCATCTGACCAGTATCATTTTCCTACTCTGTGCATAATTCATCCACATTTTGTGCTTAACTTTAATGCTTCCCTAATAATATGTATTAAGGTGTAACACAATGATAAAAGTAATCAGACAACTTACTTCAAGTCTACTTCTAGGCTTGTTAACCATCACGCTGTTAAGCGGCTGTGGTGGATCCGGTGACGATTCTAGTACCGTTAACCCTCCAACAGACAATAACTCAGGTGATACCCCTGGTGATGGTGATTCAGGCGATGGTGATTCAGGCGACGGTGATTCAGGCGACGGTGATTCAGGCGATGATGGTACTTATAGTGGGTCTGGTGCTATAACTCAGGGTGTTGCGACGACAACCATAAACAACTTGTTTGTTGCGGGTAGCCGTGTCGCGGCGGTTGGTACTATCACCGATAGTAATCAACAAAGTTGGGTAGTCCCTGCTGATACGCTATTTCAAGACAATACGATGCCATTTGCATCGGATTTATATAACAGTTATGTATCAGGACACAATTATTCAAATGCTGCTGCTGCCGAGGCTGCGTTGGATGGTACTGATATTATTGAAATAGACAGCGATGGTGAGGTTATTACCGCTTATATCTTCGCAGACAATTATTTTGAGATGTATGTTAATGGTAACGCGGTGGGTAAAGACCCAGTTCCATTTACAGAGTTTAATTCCAACATTATACGCTTTAAGGTAAAGCAGCCTTTTACTGTAGCAATGGCATTAGTCGATTGGGAAGAAACCTTGGGGACGGGGACTGAAAATAATCAAGGAAGCGCTTATGCTGCTGGTGACGGTGGTATGGTTGCGGTATTCAAAGACAGCAATGGTGAAATTGTTGGGGTAACAAACAATCAGTGGAAAGCACAAACTTTTTATACAGCTCCGATTGTTGAAAAGTCTTGTTTGAGTGAATCGGGTACTCAGCGTTTGTCTGCAACTTGTAGTACAGGGGCTGTCAGTGATATTGCTACTGTTTATGGTGTGCATTGGAGTAGACCAACTAATTGGATGAGTGCAAGCTTTGACGACAGTAGTTGGCCAAGTGCAGTAACATATACCAACGACACTGTTGGTGTTGATAACAAGCAAGCTTATACCAACTTTACAGCTGTATTTGATGACGCCCAAAGTGATGCACAGTTTATCTGGAGCTCAAATTTAGTATTAGATAATGAAGTGTTAGTGCGAGGCATAGTCGGTAGTGATACTGGAGATGACGGCGGTGACACTGGTAGCGGCGATTTTCAGTTGACGAGTAAAGCAGTGAAAAGCGACAACATAGTACCACTGTCAGCAACATGTGATGGTGCTAATGGAGGAATGTCGATTCCATTGCAATGGAGTGGCGCACCATCTGGCGTACAATCATATGCACTTTCGATGCATCACTTTCCTAATCCAAATGACGCAGACGACTTTTCAAAAGCACATTCTTACTGGACGGTTTATGACATTCCAGCCGCTACAGATAACCTGGCCACGGGTGAAACCTCAATCGGTGTATTTGGTATCAACAGTGTGAACAACCAGCAACAATATGCTGCGCCATGCTCTGCAGCTCCAGGAGATCATGATTATACAATCACAGTATATGCGCTCTCGTCAGCAGTAGATAGCTTGGGGTTAACGGGTAGCACAACTGATCTTGTCACGCTGCGTGATGCAATTGCACCTCATACATTGGGCACAGCTACTTTATCGCTGACACGTTCTCGTTATAACCCTAACAATGATCAACATGTACCTCAGAGCGTGGCCACGACTTGTGCTACAAAATCAGCAGCATTTGAAGCCTACAGTGATTATGTGTCAGTAAGTTGTAGTGGCAATACCATGAGTGTGACAACACAAACACTGCTACCTTACCGTTCACAGTTAGAGGGTGATAAAGCGAATGTTGGTATTCGTTCATGGATTGGTCGCGTGCCCATTCCTGAGCAACTGACTTGGACTATGCCAATCACGCCTACCTATTTGCCATCGCCACAAAGCAACATCAATATTCACCATGCGGTGGGCGTGTCAGTAGAGGGAATCCCAATTCTTCACTACGCAAAAGAAAGTGCACCTGATGAAATTGCTCAGCTGGGTCAAGATTACAGTAGTCGTGATACCGTGTTGTTGGGAGAAATCGACCAATGTGGTGGTCATGCGGGCAATGGTGAAGATTATCACTATCATATGGCACCGATTTGTTTGATGGACAGCCACGACCCTTCACAGCCATTGGCGTATATGTTTGATGGCTTACCGCTGTATTTTGGTACAGGTGGGGGCGTAAAAACAACCGATGGCACTGACTATGGCGCAGGTCGATATGAAGATTTGAACTATTTGCCAGCAGATGTGAAAGATGGCAGTAATCCGCTTGATGAATGTAATGCCTACGATCTTCACGGAGATGGTAGTGAGTATGTGTATTACAGCACGAGTGATGCACCATACAGCATTGGTTGCTTTAGAGCGCAAGCAGATCAAGAAGGTTCTGTTCCGGCTGGTCCTCATTGGGTTCAAGAACGCGATTTATCATGGTCAGGCAATGATGTTTCTCTCACCGACTATGACACCATGAGCTTTGGTGGTAAGACTTGGCAATTTATTGAAGTGACGCCGGGTGAAAGTAATAATCGTATCGAAGCGGGTAAGAAAGCGTTGATCATGTATCGACAGCTAGCAAGTGGAGACAGTGGTTATGACCCTAATGCCAATTGTTATGCCTTTAGATATCGTCTTGATAGCACAGATACCGCTGGCACTAATGATACATATTCAGAGCATTGTCGATGAGCCAAGAGGTTAATATGCGAAAGATGGTTTCTAGTGTGAAAATTGCCTTGATGGTTACGCTGTTTAGTTGGACAGGTTCACTTCTAGCGCATGGCTTACAAATGAGTACAGCGCAGGTGGTTCAGCGTCAGGATAACTACTTGTTTATAACGATGCATACGCCAGTGGCGAAACTGTATCAGCATATGAACTACAAAGGTAAACCAGCATCGCTGATGCATCTGGCAAATGGTTCAGATCAGCAGCTTGGCCAGTTTCGACAGGCCTTACTGGAGTTGTTCCGAAACAACATGAATTTGTCAGTAGCGCAGCAAGCGTTGCAATCTGTAAAAGTAAGGGTTGCGCCAAAGGAAGAACTTAAAAAGCTATTACAAGCCGAACTAGCCGAACAAATTTTGAATGCACAGCATCATGAGCAGAGTCATGATGCAGAGCCTAAAAACTTTTTTCGTATAGAGGTGGATGGTTTTATCGCAGCTGGTAACGATACACCACGCGTACTCAGTGCTAGCTTTCCAAAAGAGCTGGGGCAAGTATTGGTTAGTTACACCAAGCCACAAATACAAACACTTACGCCAACGGAGCAGGGTAGCCAATATATTCAGGCTTTGTGGAAGTAGACAGATAGTTTGTATAGCATGACGTTAAAAGCCGCGAACATTCGCGGCTTTTTTGTATGAACTTGAGGTTTAGGTAATAGTGGAGGGCTAGAGTCACCATAATTTTAAAAAGCTTCCCATACAACATGTATTTTTTGATGGGCTAATTGTAATTTTCAGCCTAATTTTATCATGGAGCTGAGTGTTTTACCTTGCGTCAAGTGCTATAAACTGCGTTCTTCAACGCGAGGGAGTGGCTAACCACCCCTTGTATTTTTTAAGCCTCGTAGCTAAGAGGATCCTGCGCATTATTGAGTGCAAACGCTTCCAGCCTTTCTTGGCAGGCGCCGCATTTACCACAGGCTTTTTCTCTGCCGTTGTAGCATGTCCATGTGTGGCTGTAGTCTAAACCCATTTTCAGGCCATCAGTGAGAATGTCGATTTTACTGTTGTTAAGGTATGGACAAACAATTTCAATTTCTTCGTAGTTGGCGATACGACATACGTCGTCCATCTTCTTAACAAACTCAGGGCGGCAATCTGGATAGATAGCGTGATCGCCAGAATGCGCACCGTAAAATACTTTGTTGGCTTTAAGAGACACGGCATAGCCGACTGCCAAAGATAGCAAAATCATATTTCGATTTGGCACTACGGTACTTTTCATGCTTTCTTCTTCGTAGTGACCTTCAGGCACGTCAATATCATCGGTCAATGATGATCCGCCAATAAGCTGGTTAATTGCCGATATATCGACAATTTTATGAGCGATATTTAAGCTGTTACATACTTGTTCTGCCACTTCTAGCTCTTTTACGTGGCGTTGGCCGTAATTAAAAGACAGCGCATAGACTTCGTAACCGGCACGAATTGCTTTGTTAAGAACGGTGTATGAATCCATACCACCGGAGTAAATGACAACGACTTTTTCGCTCATAGGTGTTTTGCCTCGATTTTGATAGAGGTTTACGTCAGGGCGCGATATACTACACGGCCGCCGCGGAAATAACAATTTCCATTGGTGATTTTTTGAGTTTGTGAAGTTGTTACGGAGCCGTTTTGTACAAAATAAACGAAATCTTTGAAACCATTCAAGGTGAAGCCAGTTACACCGGTGTGCCATCAATTTTTTTACGTTTACAGGGGTGTCCTGTAGGGTGTGCATGGTGTGATACTAAGCAAACGTGGGAAGTTGACTCGACATATAAAATTTCGTTAGATGGTACGGTAGAGAAAAAAACAGACTCACAGTGGTGGGCTGAGGCTAATGCCGAACAAATTCTTGAACTGTTTCAGATGCGTGGCTACCTAGCAAAACACGTAGTGATCACTGGTGGTGAGCCGTGTATGTTTGATTTAGTTCCACTTTGCGAGCTGCTGCATCAGCATGGTTACAGTACACAAATTGAAACCAGCGGTACGTTTGAAATTAAAGTACCAGAGCAAACTTGGGTGACGGTTTCACCAAAGATCAATATGCGTGGAGGCTATGAAGTTTTAGCCAGTGCAATGCAACGAGCGAATGAAATCAAGCATCCGGTAGCGATGCAAAAGCATGTAGAAGAATTAGAAGCCTTATTTGAACAAACAGGTGTAACGCCGAAACTCGTGTATTTACAGCCTATCAGCCAAAAAGCCAAGGCAACCAAGCTAGCGATTGATACTTGTATGAAAAAGAACTGGCGCTTATCTGTTCAAGTACATAAGTACATAGGCATTAATTAAACTTCTAGCCATTAATAGGCGTAATAAAAAGTAATTGCTTCATTAAAAGGTACTTTAATTTATGTAAGGTACGCGCCTATTTTTACTCTTGGTTGTTATTATGAAGTTGAATCAAGCTGCTCTATCTTTGTCAGTTTCATGTTTACTTGCCGCTTGTGGTGGTAACGAGACACAAACAATAGATACCTTAGTTAACAAAATACCCGCCCGTTTTTCTACAAATGTTGTTCTTACCGATTACTGCAAAAATGAAATTTCGACAAGTGCTAGTGTCGTTTTTCATGATGTGAGTGGTGCACCTATTGAAATCACTGAGGTAAATGGGTTTGGACAGGTAAACTTGGAGATGCCCAAGGGTACTAAGCATGTGTCTGTCGTTACTTCAGTGTCTGAGTTCAACATCTATGAGACTCATCCATATGAATATATTAGGACTTATTTAGATGTAGAACATGGCTTAATGTTGCATAGAACGTCATTTTTAGACCGATCTAGGGATGGGAGGTATTCGGGATGTGGTTGTAAGTACCGCGCTAACTTTGACCTTTCACAAATTAATAGTAGTAATTTTTCAGCACAATTACACAATGCAACTTGGAACACCGTAGATGAGTCAATAAAAAATGTATGTAGTAGCTCGAAATATGCGTATATGACGATAAACTCTGACACCAATGGTACACCGCGCGCAGCTAAATATGACCTAACTCAAGGTGATGTTACGCCAAAAGGGTCGGACTTTGTTCATTATGGTGTTGCACTTAGTGATGCGAAAGTTATCAATGAAAAAGAAAGTCTAAGTGTCTCGGCCGTTGTTGGCAATCAAGAAGTTTTCACTCAAGACAGTAGTTTTGGTAACCCACATACATTGTACATTTTTCCACAGTTAGTTAAGTCAAATAAAATCACGTCTTATCTCACTGAACGCAATAGGGGGAGCCTAGGTAGTGATGCCATTTTATACTATTTTAAGTCCTCTAAGGTCGATGAAGATGGCTACTATCGAGATTTGAGTTATTTACCTGCTCAAGATGTTCATAGTGAATTTGTTCAAAGCTTTGTAAGTGCTGTTAATAACGACTCAATTAATACGAGTTTTAACTATTCTTCTATATCAGACACTGTTTTTTTAGTCTCGCATCAGTTGGTGCTCCGTAATGGTTTGAATACTAATATCAGATGGCATATAGAGTCAGGCGCACAGTCAACTATTCCTGAACTTTCGTTTGGCGATTTGCTTTTAGTCGACATGGAAAACCGTAAGATGATGGATCTTTCTGTCGAAATAAACGCAGGGGGTAGCGTTTCAAGTCATAGCGAAGCGCTTAAATACATTAGTCAAACGACTTTAGAACAACGTATTTTGGAAGGTAATGAGGATGTCTCTAGCGTCATCGTTTCTCTTTATCTCAATTAAACTGATGACAGTCAAGCTCCTATTCTTTTAGGATAGGAGCTTTAAGCGTCAGTTTAGTTATTTGCCTCTAAATGCGCAATCACTACTTGATGGTGGTCTTTTGTTTTAAATTTATTAAACACGTGTTTAATTTTACCATCTTGTCCAATTAAGAAGCTGATGCGATGAATACCGTCGTACTCTTTACCCATAAACTTTTTCAGGCCCCATACACCAAATGCGTCTGCAATGGCATGGTCTTCGTCTGATAATAGATCAAAGTTAAGATCTTTCTTGTTTTCGAAGTTTTTCAGCTTTTTTACAGGATCGGGGCTTATCCCAACGGCAACAGTGTTGAGTTTTGCCAACTCAGCTTTATGATCACGCAATTGCTCAGCTTGTACTGTACAACCCGGTGTCAATGCCTTTGGGTAGAAATACACAAGTACTTGGTTCTGCTCTAGCAAAGAAGCCAGAGAAACGGTTTCGTCGTTTTGGTTTTGTAATGAAAATAGTGGCGCTTGTTCGCCAGCGGTAAGTGTTTTCATGTCAATCCTTAGCGAATTCGTCTTAAAATGTAATCTACGTTCAATGTGTGAGAAAGATCTTCAAATTGGATTTTAAATTTATCTAAATCGACACTGCTGGGAATATTAAACTCCAGTTCACAACGCATATGTAATTGCTCATTTGTCTCGAATGTATCTGATTTCAGTGAGCAAATACTCACTTGTTGTTCTGCAAAAAAGCGCGTCACCTTGCTTAAGGTACCTGGAATGTCTAGGCCCTGATACTCAAGCGTGTACCCTGCGCTAAAATCACCTTGTTGATGAGAGCTTGTGCGTTTCATCATGGTCAGCAGACCAAGTTCCATCCCTTTAACCGGTAAACTATGTTCGACTCTACTAATAGCAGACATATCACCGCTAAGTAGCATAATAAACGTGAACTCGTTACCAAGAATAGCAATACGGCTATCAATGATATTACAGTGACAGTCACTCACAAGTTGCGTTAGCTCACTTACTATCCCTGAACGGTCTTCACCTATTGCGGTTAACACCAGTTGTTGATTGGCAAATGCAGTCATTAATGAAACCTAACCTCTGTAAATGTACTCTATCGGTACAAAGTGCCATGAAGAATACAGTGGACAATTGATATTTAACCAAAAATAGTACCACAGAACTCGGCGCTTAACATGCCTGTTTTGGGATTTATTACGGTACTGAGCGGATAATTTTAAGGCTTTCTTGTGTTTATTCCCATTGGAAAGTACCATAGTTGCAAATTTTTCGGTTGATAACAACTAACCTATTCATTCCTAATGAAGTTGTCATCTTATTAGGAATTTTTCGAATTGACAGTGAACCAAACCAGCATTCCCTACTCATAGTAATGAAATAAAAATCAACGGGTCTGCTAAGGAGAATAATCAGTGCAGTATTGGATCCCAAAAACGTTGGCTTTCAGCGTATTAATTGGTTTATCTGGATGTAGTGTTTTTACTAATGATGCGCATCACAAGCGTAATTATCGTGTAAACGAGCCCGTTAAGGTACCCGAGCACCTACAACAGCCATTACAAGATCCTACTTATAAAATGCCAGTAGCAAGTTTTGAAAGTGACCCAGAGGCAAAAAGTTATCGTCCACCCCAGCAGGTGTTGACGGTGGCCAAAGGTAGTTGGGTAGAAGAAAATGAGAACAAGGCTAGAGTTTATTTTGATAAAAATGATGGCATTGAAAACTTATCGGCGTTTATCTGGAAAGCTGTTGATAGTGTTGTGTCAGGGCATAACACCTCTTTGGAGCAAGATAATCGCGAACAGGGTGATGTAAGCACTGGGTGGTACTCACTCATCAAGCCAACAGAGGGTTGGTTTTGGGAGGATGATGCGACTGTTTCTGAACAAAAGTTCCGCTTTATGGTTGAGCAGAAAGAGCATCAAAGAACCGCTTCATTACGTGCCGAACTGGTGGATTATCGTAGTGACAATGCGCCTTTAAATGACTTACTTAAACAACAGTTAGAAGCAAGGGCTGTTAACGAAGTCGTTGCTGAGTTTGACTATTTGTATCGTATTTTAGAAGTTCAGTTGAGAAAACAGCAAGGTGTATTGTCCTTGGCTAATGGCTTTGATGACGATGGCAATGGTGCCATGCTCACAGATCAGAAACGTGATATCGTTATTGACAGATTTGCTGGATTTTTAGAACGTGTGAACTTTACCATTATCAAAATAAATAGAGGTGACGGTTTAATTTCAACCCGCTATGAAAAACCACAGGATAGTGTCTGGGATTCTATCTGGGGTGATGAGGCGGTACAACTTCCACTGGAAAGCGGCGATTATAAATTATCGGTTGCCACGACAAAGGACGGGAGTACGTCAATCACTTGGAGAGATGCGCAAGGAGATGTGTTAGATACAGATATTATGGCGCAGTTACAACAGGTACTCGTAGAAGTATTGCGCGATAAAGGCCTGACTATTTAATCAGTTGGTCGTTTTTTAATTGAGAAAAGAGCTTTAGGCTCTTTTCTTTGTTTTTGTAGGCTAAATATAATGACAACACAAACAAGTCGTACGGTGACGCCCGATTGGCGCACGCTTTTTGCTTTTATAGTTCCTTCATTGATCGGGGTGTTTTTATTTATGACCCCCGTTGCGATTGGTGAAGCGATGACGATTCCTATCGCTGTCATGGCAAAATCCCTACAGGGGTTTGTCGGGCCATATGTTGATAGTTTGATTCTCTTTGTGATCTGCACAACAGGTGTTATGAGCTTATTGGTAAAGTTTGTAAAGCCAGCACCTTTGATGAAAATCGCTTTGATCAAACACCTATTTGAAGTCAGCTGGATATGGCTTGTGACGCGTTTGGTCGGTATGGTGTTTATTTTGATGACTTACTTTCAAGTCGGTCCCAGTATTATCAACTCTTCACATACGGGCGCTTTAGTACTGAACGATTTACTACCTGTGCTCTTTTCTGTATTCATTCTGGCGGGGTTGTTATTACCTTTATTGCTGAATTTTGGTTTATTAGAACTGGTTGGTACCTTGCTAACTAAGATCATGCGCCCACTGTTTGGTGTGCCAGGTCGCAGTGCTGTTAACTGTGTAGCATCTTGGCTTGGTGATGGTAGCGTTGGAATTTTGATGACCGCTCGCCAATATGAAGATAAGTATTACACCCAAAAGGAAGCAGCTATAATAGGTACGACATTTTCAGCTGTATCTATTACTTTTTGCCTAGTTGTTATCGGCCAGGTAAAGCTAGAGCATCTGTTTGCTCCGTTCTATTTAACTGTATGTTTAGCAGGCTTTGTTGCCGCGATTATTGTGCCTCGTTTACCTCCGCTTAGATTCAAAAGTAATACTTACATTGACGACACTGTACCTGATAGTGATGCAGAGGCGGTGCCTGAAGGAAAAACACTATTTAAGCATGCGCTTGATGTAGCGTTGACAAAAGCACAAAAAGCACCGGGTGTTAAAGGCACATTGCAAGAAGGTGTGAGTAACGCACTTGATATGTTATTCGCTGTTCTACCTGTGGTTATGGCGGTGGGCACGTTAGCGCTAATTGTTGCTGAGCACACATCGATTTTCCAAGTGCTGGGTACTCCATTTGTGCCTTATTTAGAACTATTGAATGTACCTGAGGCAGCACAAGCTGCGCAAACTATTGTGGTTGGCTTTGCTGATATGTTTATTCCATCAATTTTGGCGGCCAGTAACATTGAAAGCGACGTAACGCGCTTTATTATTGCTGCGATGAGTGTGACTCAGTTGATCTACATGTCTGAAGTCGGCGCGCTATTATTAGGTAGTAAAATCCCAGTGAATTTACTGGAGCTTTTTGCAATTTTTATCTTGCGCACCTTAGTGACTTTACCAGTGATAGCATTTATGGCGCATTGGCTAGTAGGATAGAGTAGGCGTCTGACGAGGTTGAACATCTTTTCATGTTCAACCTTATCTTATTTTTGCTCTTTATTGTTTTCATTGGGTTTTGTTTGCTTATCAATTTTACCTTTGAAATCAAATTTAGCTGAGTACTTGAGCAATGCGATGTTACTCCATATAACAGCAATAACTGTCGCAATGATGAGCACGACGTGCCAAGTTTCTAGTTGCTCTAACATGTTTTTACCCTTCAGACTGACTACTACAGATAGTGTAGCTGCTTAAGGTAAGGATATGAAACCTCTGAGTCAAACCATAAGAATTGTTAAGCAATTTTATTGCGATGTTGGTATCATTCACCTAACAGTCAGACTAAAGCACTTAGGCTGATACAAGTCGTAAATTTGGTTTTAAATAAGGTGAATAACTCGCTCATGGAACATGTTTTACTGTGGCCATCTCAGTACCCTTTATTACTGCGTGGGTTAATAGAACAAAATGGGGCATTTATATTAGATGCTTTGGAATCTTGGCCAAGTTGTAGTACGAGTAAAGATGAACAAGGTGTAGAGACAACCATTCTTCCTCCTGTGTTTTACTTGCAATGGCTAAAGCCTCTTGAGCCATTTGAGTCATGTTATTTTCAACACATAGATGAATATGACCAGCAGCAGCAGGCTTACACGCAGCAGCTATTCGCACATATTGAACAATCTGATATGACCCGTCAGGCGATTTGTATCATGTTGTTGGAACGTCTTGCCCAGTATAGTGACCTAGCGTCACAAATTGAATCTACTGAGCTCCCAAACTTTTTTGAATTGCTCATCAATTTAAAGCATGAACAGGTATTTGAATGGTGCTTGGCAGCTCAAATGTCACTTACAGCTCACGAAGTTGTCACCGCGTGGCAGACAGAAGAGTTTAGAACCGCTATCGAGATGCATATTGAAACATGTATTGCAGATAGAGCGCAAACGGCCACGTTAGCCACAGATAAACTGTTGCTCGGTGAGGAGTATTACTCACTTTTAGAATTGCTTTTTGAAGACAAAGCAGAAATATCTCTACTGTTAGAGCAGTCTTTGTTGGCTCAAGTAATGCTTGATGATGTGAAACAACCTAAGCTGATGGGCCTATTGGCACAAGGTGCCCAAGGCACAGTGCGAGATGAAGAAGGGCGCTCTGCGCTTATGTGGGCGGTTGAAAAAGGGTTTGTGAATGTAGTTGAAAAGCTTATCACATACCACGATATTAATGACCGTGATGAGCAAGGTCAGACGTTGATGCACTTTGCAGTTAAGTCTAATTTGGCAAGCATGATTGATTTGATGATTGCGTCGGGAGTTGATGCAACTCAAGTGGACATACATGGCCAAAGCCCTTATCGCTTAGCCATGAAGCTTTCAGCATTGGTGGCTAAAAAGACCTTAGAGCAGCACGGTATTAAAGAGCTTTCCGACAAAGGGAAGTTGTTGAAAATAAAGCAGGTACATATCTTATATGCATTGGCTAGTTTATTGCTGCCAATTCAGCTGGCGTTGTTTTTTAGCGAAAAAATAGAAGATAAGTCTTTGTTTGTATGGGGAGGAACAGCCATTGGACTGTTGTTGTTTGCATTCGCTCGTAATGTTAGACGTGGTCAGTTGTATCCTAATCTATCTCATCCTTGGTCATTAAAAGGATTGACAGCGATTAGCTGGTTGAGTGTGAGTGTACAAGTTTTGTTCGCTTTGTTAATTCTGAGTGCCTTTTTCAGAGGCTAGAGCATGACTGCTTTAGCCTCTAGGCGCTAGCATCAGTCTCTCTTGTCAGTCTGGTGCGCTGCTTTTTCATCAGCCAGCTCATCTTTTAGCTTACGTATCCTCAAGCCTAATTCTTGGCCTCTGTGGCGAGCGTAGTAAGTGCATCCTACAAACATAGATGTTGCAAATACCAACTCTAAGATCACCCACACGAGCTCATCGGGAGCCACCCAAAGCAAGCTTAAGCCGTGAATAAAGTAAATCATAACAATGAAGTTAGCCCACGCGTAGGTGTATGGTTTGTCCTGAATTATGCCCTTTAGCGGTAATAATAGTGGCAATATATAGACCACAAATATAAAGCCGTTACTGTAACCCTCTCGAGGGACCAGGATAAAAAGCCAAATTGGCATCAGTAACAATAGCCCCACATAGCCAAACAAAGCCAGTCGTTGATAGGTAATGGTGATGGGCTGTTTAATTGGTTTTGTCATTTTAGTTTACTTGCAATGTTAAATAATCGAGTACCAACGGCACGACAAATTCTCTTTTCGCATTCGCTTAACTCGTTCGAGTTATCACTCCCAGCAACATGAGTGGCACCATAAGGGGTCCCACCAGAGCGGGTGCTTAACAGTTCCGGCACGTCATAAGGCACACCCAGCAGCATCATACCATGATGCAACAAAGGTAGAGATAAATTGAGTAAAGTGGCCTCGTTACCACCATGCATACTGCTAGAAGAAGAAAAAACACATGCTGGTTTGTCAATGAGTTGACCTTTAAGCCAGATATCGCTGGTGGTTTCCCAAAAGGTTTTGGCTTGCGCTGCCATCATGCCAAATCGTGTTGGGGTGCCAAATGCTAAGGCATCACACTCGATAAGGTCAGATTTACTGATGATCTGATCGTGTTCACGCTTTTTTTCGAAGGTCCTGAGTTTGACATCCGCGCCATGAAACTCTAACGCATCGCTGATCTCATGTGCCATGGCCTCCACAGAGCCATGGCTTGAGTGATATAGGACAACTACAGTGACCATTAAAGAATATTCAATACAGATTCAGGCGGGCGTCCTAGCGCTGCTTTGCCATTGTTTACCACAATTGGACGCTCAATCAGTTTCGGGTTATCAATCATAGCTTGGCGCAGTGTTGCTTCGTCAGTGTCTTTGCTCAGACCTAGCTCTTTGTAGAGTGTTTCTTTACTACGTACAAGCTGATGAGCAGAATCAAAACCAAGTTGTGTCAGTAACTCACTCAATGTTTCTAAACTAATTGGGTCTTTCAAATATTCCACGACATTAGCGGTGACGCCTTGTGTTTCGAGCAGTGCAAGTGTTTCGCGAGATTTCGAACAGCGAGGGTTGTGATAAATAATAACTGACATAATAGGTCCTGATAATTTTTTGCTTATTTTAAAGGATGTATGCTTCGACTTAAAGCTTAGCGAGCTCTTTTTGCATTTGTCTATATTGACTCAATAGCGCTTTGAGTCTGGCTTCTTTAACTGTTTCTTGCTCATTTATATGATTCAAGGCTCGTTGGATCTCATCCGCAGCTTTAATATAAGCACCATACTGGGCAAGTAAGTTGGCATACATTTCATGATAGGCCGCTTCGTCATCTTGTTGCTTATACACTTTAGTGAGTAAATCTTTGGCCAAAGTACTGTCTGGCTTATCGAGTAAAAATAGCTTAAGGACTTTTTCTGCGGTATCAAATTGTTTGGCTTCAATTGCAGCATTGGCAAGGTTTAATGTTAGCACTTGGTTGTTTGGTCGAAACTCGTATTTTAACTGCAATAATTTAGTGGCTTGATCAGGCTGCTTTTGGGCGATCAGTAAATCGGTATAAGCATCGAGATAAAACAGGTTGTTCTCGTCCTGTTTTAATAACTTGTCTAACAAAACTTGTGCTTGATCCAACTTTTCTTGATCTAACAATGCCAGTGCTAGCCCATATTCAAGGGCTTGTTTACTCATCTCAGTTGCTTTAAGTCGTAACTGGCTTTCGAAATAAGCTTGCGCATCTTCACTTTTATATTGGTAACGCGCAAGTACACGACTTTTTGCTAGATCAAACTTCAGACTGGCTGGCACATAACGCGTTGTAAACTGCTGTGCTCTGAGTCTGACATCTGACACTCGTGAATCAGGTAAAGGGTGAGTAAGTAAAAATGTGGGAGGCTTTGTTTGATAACGTACTTGAGCCGAAAGTTTAGATAAAAACTCACTGGCTTGTGATGGGTCAAAGCCGGCTTCATACAGTGTTTGCATACCAAACCTGTCTGCTTCTTGCTCTGCCTTTCTGCTATGAGTTAGCTGGCTTAACTGTGCTTGTGTCGAGTTTGCCGCTAATATTGCCATACCAGCATCAGGCGCCACGACGGTTGTCAAAATTCCCGCTATCATGCCAGCGATAGTGAGTGCACTATTATCTTTAGCCTGTTGTATACGTCTGGCAAGGTGACGCTGAGTTACGTGGGCAATCTCATGGCCCAAAACCGAGGCTAACTGAGATTCATTGTCAGCTTGTGCTATTAAGCCGGTGTGAACGCCAACGTGACCACCATAGAACGCAAATGCGTTAATCGCTTGATTATTTACCCAAAAAAAAGAAAATGGGAAGCGCACGTCATTAGCGTTGGCTACCAGCTTATTGCCTAAGCTGGTTAAATACTCATCAAGCACGGGGTCTTGCACAAGTGGCGACTGGCTTCTGATCTGCATCATCATGACTTCGCCGATGGCTTGTTCTTTTTCTAGTGGTAGCACCTGTAGTGCGGAAGTGCCTAAGTCAGGTAACTTTAAGGCGCTTTGTCCGTGACTGGCTTGGCTCGCAATCAGCATCGCCGTTCCAACTGCGGCACGGACCAGAGAAGTAAGTTGCATATTATTCCTTCTTAATACCTTCACCGTATTTAAGGCGAGCAAGATCATATTCATCGCTGCTGGTACGGTTTTCTTTTTCACACATCAAATAAAAATCTTTTATTGTGACCCCATCAACAGACGTGATGTTCAATTCGGCTTGCAAAAAACTAATAACTTTGTGTACAGCTTTATGTGCATGAAGTATTAGGGCTTTGTCTGCTGTGTCCCCACGTTCAAAATAAAATCCAATAAATTTGTGTAGCTGATTGATTCTAAGTAGTCCTTTCATACTATGTGGATCCCATATATTGAATCCAAGGAAGCGATTGTCTCGCATGTACTTGTCGACCTTTACGTTTTTTGCAACAGGAAAGGCCCACAGCTCATACCCTCTTTCTGTGAACACTTGGTGCAAGGATACTTGAGGTTTGTCATCGCAAAAAATCACACCGTGGTCGTCTTCGTAACCACCCAAAAGTTCTAGATTCCAATTTCGTCTATCAAGTACTCTTTTGACGGCATTATCAAAGCCATGATGTAATATCCCCTCTGTTTCACTAATTGATGATGCTACCATGTGATAGAAAGGGGGGAGTTCACCCCAATTAATCTGTTTTTTATACCAATTTATTTCTTTGAGAGTAGGGTTTGTAGGCAAGATAGCCTTGCTATTTGCTCTGGACATGGCCGGCAATACTCCAATTCTATTTCTATATAAAAGAATAAACCATTGTTTGATGTCAGGCCATAGTATAGGACTTTTAAGTTGATTTAGCTTAGTGCTACCATATGACATTGTAGGTATGCGAAGTCATATGGTAGGGAGTTAAAAAGGTGGACGCGAAAACTCTAATTAAGGTGGACCTGTCCACATATCAGTGTCCTCAATTGTTTGTACAGTTTAAGTGGCACCTGCGCCAAGCTCAACAATCTGATTCTAAAGTTCAGTTTTATTATCATCAGGAACAAGATATTAGTGATATAGTCCGTTACCTGGATCAACATCAATATTTATATAAGCACTGTAATGGTGCTCAGCCATCCATAGAGGTTAGCATTAAGCATGTTTGACTTAGTAAAAGCTTGGTACAAAAATAAGTTTTCAGACCCTCACTCCGTTACGTTACTGTTGTTGTTGATTGCATCAGTAGCTGTATTATATTTTTTTGGACCTTTTGTTGTGCCTGTGTTGGTTGCGCTGGTGATAGCATATTTATTAGATTGGCCGGTGACGAGACTACAGTGTTTGGTGCCTAATAGGGTGTTGGCAACGACATTGGTTATTCTGCTTTTTGTTGGGCTGTGCCTTGCTATGTTGTTGGGTATCGTACCGGTATTGTGGCACCAATTGAGTAATTTACTTCAAGAAAGCCCACACATGATAGAGCAAGGTAAGGCATTTTTGTTACATTTACCCCAAGATTACCCCGCGCTGATTTCCGAAGAACAAGTACGCACTTTAGTGACCAGCGTTGAGTCTAAAGCTTTTGAGCTGGGGCAAATGTTAGTGTCGGTATCTTTGACGTCTTTGAAAGATGCAGTTGCATGGCTTATTTATCTGATTCTTGTACCATTACTCGTATTCTTTATGCTTAAAGATAAAGTCGTGCTGATGCGCGGTATCGAAAGTTTAATTCCAAGAGAGAGACGTCTAATTAGTCAAGTTTGGTCTGAAATGGACCATCAAATCATGAATTATATTCGTGGTAAGGTGTTTGAAATAGGGATTGTTGGCGGTGCAAGTTTTATTGCCTTTTCGATACTAGATTTGCGCTACTCTGCTTTGTTGGGAGCGCTTGTTGGCTTATCTGTGCTTATTCCTTTTGTTGGCGCAGCATTGGTTACTATTCCCGTTGCTGCGGTTGCTATGTTTCAGTTTGGCGTTGAGGCACAGTTTTGGACCGTGATTATTGTCTATGGGATTATTCAAGCATTGGATGGCAATGTATTGGTTCCGCTACTTTTTTCAGAGGCTGTGGACCTAAATCCAGTTTATATTATTGTGGCTGTGTTGTTCTTCGGTGGACTGTGGGGTTTTTGGGGGGTATTTTTTGCTATTCCGCTGGCATCATTGGTAAAGGCGTTAGCAAATGCTTGGTCAAACAAGCGTGAAGCTCCTGAAAGTAAAGAGGAAAAAGGCACTATATAGTGCCTTTTTTTATTTAGCAGGCCCGGTACTCTCACGTATTACAATACTCGGTGTGAAAGTGGTTTTTATATCTTTGTCTTGCTTCCTAGACCCTCTTGCTTTACTAAACAACAGCCTAGCAGCATGTTCAGAAATCACATCATTAGCCTGATGTGCAGTGGTCAACTTTGGCCATGTTTGACGAGAGAAGGGAGAGTCCTCAAATCCTGTGATAGAAAGCTCTGATGGTATGTCAATATTCATCAACCTGGCTGCAAACAAGGCTCCTGCTGCGACCTCATCGTTACCACCTAGAATGGCGGTGATCATATTAGGATTGCCATCTTTTAGTAATTCTTTGGCGCCATTTACACCTGACTCGAATGAATAGCTACCTTCATATAACAAATCATCGCAAGGTTCAATGTTGTGGTCTTTCAAGGCTTGATGATATCCAGCCAACCGCTCTGAAGTAGATTTGTGCTCTTTATCACCCAACACAAAAGCGATGCGCTTGTGGCCTAATGAGATCAAATGTTCGGTGATTTCATATGCTGCTGCGAAGTCATTCACTAAGATACAGTTGTTGCGTTCAGAAATATCACCTTCGCGACCAGAGAGTAATCGCACATATTGCACACCTAACTCGTCAAGCATGTCGATAATACTCTGTTGTTCAGACAATGGTGGCGTCAGTACAAGCCCTGCCAGACGTGAGCGTTTGATCATGGTCTTGAATTCGTCTTGCATATTGTCATCAAGATAGCTACATGGATGTATGACCAATTCATACCCTTCATCTTTACAGCGAGAGAGCACACCATTTTGCATGTCTATGACATAGTAAGCGTTAGGGTTATCGTACACGAGCCCGATAGCAAATGAGGAAGTGCCAGCCAGATTTCGTGCAGCAATGTTAGGTTGATAGTTCAACTCATTTACTGCACTCATTACTAAATCATAGGTTTTTTTACGAACCGAAGGTTCTTTATTGATCACCCGTGAGACGGTCTTCATAGAAACACCGGCTAACTTAGCGACATCATTAATGGTGACTTTCATTTTTTTGTTCTTTTATGTACGAGAGCATGTAGTTCGCTCAAAATTCATTAAATGATCATGTGAGTAGCTTAGTCTATCTAATCTAAAACAAAAATAGCAGTACAAATATAACAAATAAATGAATGATACCGGTGTCAAAAAGATAAAATTGCGTTATTATCCACATTGTAGAATTGAAAATTAGATAATTGACAGCGTTGTCATTCTGGCATATTGTAAATGCTGAAAATAATCTTTTGCTTGTTGAAACAGCCCTTTAAGCTGAACAATGAGCGGTTTTGTATAGTAGAGGAATGAGTATGAGTTGCCGCAGTGAATTGAGTAGTTGGAAAGCTTTAGAGCAATCAGCAACAAAATTAAAGCAACAACATTTGAAAACCTTGTTTGCACAAGATCCGGCGCGTTTTGCCAAATTTTCATGTCAAATTCCAGGGGTTTTATTTGATTACTCAAAGCAACTTATTGATGATGAAGTATTTTCTCAACTTGTTTCACTTGCAGAGCAGACGGATATAGCAACGTGGCGTAGTAAAATGTTTAGCGGAGAAAAAATAAACTTCACTGAGCAGCGCGCGGTGTTGCATGTGGCGCTTAGAAATAGAGCCAACTCTCCAATAATGGTAGATGGGGAAGATGTAATGCCCTTGGTTAACACCGAGTTGGCAAAAATTAAAGCATTCACCGAAAAGGTGCGTGGTGGCCAATGGCTAGGCTATACGCAAAAGCCAGTGCAAGACGTTGTAGCCATTGGCGTGGGGGGCTCTAACCTAGGCCCTCAAATGGTTACAGAAGCGTTGAAGAACTATGCTGATGATACGCTTAACGTACATTATGTCTCTAATGTTGACGGTGTGCAGCTCGCTGGGGTGTTAAAAAACCTAAACCCTGAAACGACGTTGTTTGTGGTTTCTTCGAAAACTTTCACTACGTCAGAGACGATGACCAACGCACGATCGGCTGTAAAGTGGTTTTTAGAACACGCACAGCAACAAGAAGCCATTGCAAAGCATTTTGTTGCGGTAAGTACGAACCTAGACAAAACCCGTGAATTTGGAATAGCGGATGAAAACGTGTTTACGATGTGGGATTGGGTTGGTGGCCGCTTTTCGCTTTGGAGCGCGATAGGTTTGCCCATCGCGTTGTACGTGGGTTTTGAGCGATTTATTGAGGTGTTAGAGGGGGCGTTTGAGATTGATGAGCATTTCCAAAATACGTCATTTGATAAAAACATTCCTTTAATTATGGCCTTGTTAAGCGTATGGAATAGTAGTTTCTTGGGGCATACCGCACAGGCGATTTTACCTTATGACCAGGCGCTACACATGCTACCTGCTTATTTGCAACAAGGTGAAATGGAAAGTAACGGCAAACATGTTACCTTTGCCGGTAACGCCGTGCCATATACTACGGTGCCACTGATCTGGGGTATGACGGGAATCAATGGTCAGCATGCGTTTTATCAGTACTTACACCAAGGTAATACCGTAGTACCAGCAGACTTTATTGCATCACTTAAGCCGCAAGTGGATGTTGGTCAGCATCATGATATTTTGTTATCAAACTTTTTCGCGCAAACAGAAGCGATGATGACGGGTGTAGACGAACAGCAAGTTCGTGCTGATCTAACAGCTAAAGGAAAGTCTGAGCAAGAGATTGAGCAATTACTTGCTCATAAAATACATCAGGGTAACAGACCAACGACATCAATATTACTTGATATTGTTGACGCAAAAGCGGTAGGCCGACTGATTGCGTTATATGAACATAAAATTTTCTGTCAGGGCATATTATTGCAAATATGCTCATTTGACCAATGGGGTGTGGAGCTTGGCAAAGGCCTAGCATCGACCATTGAAGCTGAGCTAACAAAAGAAGGGGTTAGTAACCCTCATGATAGCTCTACGGCAGGTTTGATTGCATATTATAAAAATAATAGATAATTGAAATAAATTCGCTTTCTTTGTGAAAGCAACCAGTTCACTCAATGTGAAAAATATACCTTTGAACGGGTAGCGCTGGAGTTCTTAGGGCCTGTATTTTTGTGAGAGGAATTACAGTGCCCCTAAGGCTCATTTAACAGGCTGACATTTCTTCATCAGCCACTCCTGATGAGGCAATTTAGGTTTTAGAATTGCTGCCTGACTTTGTAGTTGAACTGTTGTTACAATCGAATTCATTACCGCTAAAACGCGGATAGTTTGGTAGGCTAGGAATATGGCATGACCAGACATTAACAATAAATGCGCAGACAGTGAACAGGACTGATTTGCTGCGCTTAACCTTGTAGAGAGTAATTTATGCTTAATCCTTTTGATATTGTAATTTTTGGTGGGGGCGGAGACTTAGCACTACGCAAGCTATTGCCTGCAATGTATCGCGCATATCAAGAAGGTAACCTACCTGAAGGCTCTCGTATTTTGCCGACTGTTCGAGAAGAAAGTAAACAACAAGAATATGTCGAAACAGCACAACAGGCACTGAAGTCTTTTTTAGGTGATGGGGAGTTTAATAATCGTGATTGGAAAGCATTTTCACAGTACTTAGTGCCTGTGGTTATTAATGTTACCGAGGCTGATAACCATTGGGATGAATTGCGTGCGATTTTGCAGCAAGATGCAGAAGATAAGTCTCGAGTATTCTATTTGTCACTTCCTCCAGCTGTTTATGGTACTTGCTGTGAAATTCTGTCAAAGAAAAAGCTAATTACAGCAACATCGCGAGTTGTAGTTGAAAAGCCTATCGGTTACTGCGGCGAATCAGCAGAAGAAATTAATGGCAAGATTGCGCAGTACTTCTCAGAAGAGCAGATTTTCCGTATTGACCATTATCTGGGTAAAGAAACTGTACAGAATTTAATGGCATTAAGGTTCTCAAATGCATTGTTTGAGAATTTATGGGACGCAAAGTCAATTGATAATATCCAAATAAGTATCTCAGAGACCGTGGGTCTTGAGTCGCGCGCAGGGTTCTATGATAAAGCGGGCGCACTGCGAGACATGGTACAAAATCATTTGCTACAGCTACTTTGTTTAGTGGCTATGGAATCTCCACACAAGCTTAACGCCAACAGTATTCGCGCAGAAAAATTGAAAGTATTGGAAGCGCTACGCCCACTAGTGGATGAGCAAGTAGATGATAATATCGTACGTGGTCAATACGTGCCTGGAGAGCTTGGGGGGAAAATGGTCCCAGGTTACTTGGAAGAGTTGGGCGAAGGCTCGAGTAAAACTGAGACCTATGTAGCAATTCGTGCAAATATTGATAACTGGCGTTGGGCTGGCGTACCATTTTATCTAAGAACCGGTAAGCGTATGAAAAAGCGTTGTGCTGAAATTGTTGTAGAGTATAAGCGTGTTTCGCACAATGTTTATGACGAATCTGTGGGACCAATTCAGCCAAACCGTCTTGTTATTCGCTTGCAGCCAGAAGAGACTATCCAGCTAACTCTGATGTCTAAGCGTATGGATAATCTGAACATGGAGTTGCAGCCAGTTACATTAAATATTGAACTTAGCCAGCAATATGGATCTAGTTTTCACTCAGATGCATATAAGCGCTTAATGCTAGATGCCGCAGCTAATAATCCTGCTCTGTTTATCCACCGTGACGAAGTTCGTCAGGCATGGCAATGGATCGACCCAATTATTGAGCGTTGGCAAACTAAAGGGGCTCCTGCGCTTTATCGTGCTGGCTCTTGGGGCCCAGAAGATGCTGATGAGTTGCTACAGGAGAATAATCATGCATGGTTCAATGTTGGAGAACAAGCTTAATGGCGAAAATATCAGAAAGATTTTTTGAATCAAAAGAAGAACTTAGTAATTCTTTAGCTAGTTTGCTTGAAGCAGGTCTTGTGGCGGGCATCGAGCAAAAAGGTAACGCTGTTCTTATGGTATCGGGTGGTTCTTCACCTGCGCCTGCTTATCGACACCTTTCACAGTTACCTTTAGCATGGGATAAAATTTCTGTAGCTATGGTTGATGAGCGCTGGGTTGATGCTGAACACGAAAAATCAAATGAGGCTTTTATCAGGTCGACGCTTTTGCAAAACTATGGTGCAAAAGCTAACTTTGTCACCATGAAAAATTCTGCTGCAACGGCGCAAGCAGGGCAGGCAGAATGCGAACAAGCTTATCGTGAACTCGGTAAGGCTGATGTTACGATTTTAGGAATGGGTCCAGACGGACACACCGCCTCTTTGTTTCCCCATGCAGATGGGCTTAAAAATGGTCTAAATACAACTGATGTTGTATGTGCGATAAATGCAAAGCAAAGTGATGTAACGGGCAGTATCACAGAGCGTATGACTTTGACTTTAAATGGAATCGCAAATTCTCAACAAGTTGTGTTACTGATCAGTGGAGATGAAAAGCGTGCTATGTATGAGCAAGCTAAGCAGCCAGGTTCAGAGTTAGACATTCCGCTAAGGGCTGTCTTAAACCATTCAGATATTAATTTAACGGTTTTCTGGTGTCCGTGAGACAAAAGTAGACACAAAATATAATATGCAAGGCATTGCTGAGACAATGCCTTACATGATTTCACTATCTCTAAATACCAGCTCAGCCCGTTACTTCTAATCGACCTATCCCCCCAAGTACATCTAACAGTTCGCTTTTTTAACTAGTAAGCGTTATATAATCTTAAATTACCCGCACGGAGCCCAGTAAGCGCTGTGTTTTTCTGGTGATGGACCTAGACATTGGGAGCTTGAATATTTATAATGACAGCGTTGTCATTTTGCGTATTATTACCCTTGAACACTTCTGCCAAAGTTTCGTTACGTCAGCACAACTATTCTCTATTGCTATAAGAGAGCCGCTATTTCTTACTTACATGTCTAAAAAATACATTTTTGTCCCCAAAATATGTATCTCCATGTTATATTCTATCTAGAATTTGTAACAAAGCATAATATAGGTAAATTAATGTTGTTTTAAATCAAATGCTTAATTTTATTGTTGAATATTTTTTGATTAATTTGACAAAAAAGATGTAGCGGATTTGTAATTTACGGTGTATGGTTTGTTATTAGATGACAGCGTTGTCATCATCACTGGGCAGAAGTGATTAAAAAATCCAACAAAATGATTCAAGGGGAATCCTGTGTTAGCTAATAATTTTAAAAAAAGCTTACTAGCAGTTAATGTCGGACTTGTACTAGGTGCAAGCGTATCGGGCATGGCTTATGCTGCTGATGAAAACCAAGTTAAAGAAGATGTTGAAGTTATTGAAGTACGCGGTATACGCCGCTCACTTGAAGCTGCAATAAATACTAAGCGCTTTGCAAACTCAGTCGTTGACGCTGTATCAGCAGAAGATGTGGGTAAGTTCCCTGATAGTGATGTAGGTGAAGCTCTAGGTCGTATTTCTGGTGTTTCAGTAGGTCGTCAGTTTGGTCAAGGCCAGCAGGTTTCAATTCGTGGTGCATCAGCTCAACTTACTCGTACTCTTTTAAATGGACACACTGTTGCATCAACAAACTGGTACGATCAACAAGCGATTGACCGCAGTTTCAACTATTCATTGATGCCTTCAGAAATGGTTGGTGGTATTGATGTGTATAAGTCTTCACAGGCTGACCTACCCGAAGGTGGTGTGGGTGGTGTGATTATTGTTAAATCACGCAAACCATTAGACTTAGATGCGAATACTATCTACGGCAGCGTTAAATTTGATTATGGCTCGGTTTCTGAAGCGTGGGACCCTGAAGTATCTGGTTTATACAGCTGGAAGAACGAAGATGAAAACTTCGGTGCATTGGTCGCCTTATCACGTAAAGATACTGAATATCAGCGCCGTGGTACTGAAACAATTTTATCTTGGGGTGGTGCTGTTGCGCCGTCAGTATTCAAGCAAGACCGTGAGCGTACAGCGGCAAATATAGCGCTACAATATACGCCAACAGAAGAGTTAGAATTCGGTCTAAACTACACCTCATTAGATCTTCAAGCTGACAATATCAACAGCTCATTATTTTTGTTCTCACAAGGCGCTGATGCAGCTCGTTGGATCCCATTTGGTGATAAATACAGTAATGGTGGTGTAACTGAGAACCCAGTCGATGGTCCATTGGGTAACATGCCAGAGTGCCAGGCTAAAAATGTAGCTGGTATCTGTGTTAAGAGCACGTTGGACGAACTAGCTGGTGGTAGCTGGGGTCAAACTTGGGTTCGTGATGCAGAAATGAACTCAAAGACACTAGAGGTCAATGGTAAATATTCAGGTGATGGCTTTGTCGTTGATGGCCGTATCGGTACAACTAAGTCTGAAGGTGGTACAAACTTCACTGCAGCACAGCGTAACGGTATTGGTGTAGCGTCAGATTTCGCTGGTTTATATGATGCATCGGGTAAAGAGTACATCGTAAATACCGCAGTAAAATCTTGGACTCACGAAGATTTCGTAGGTGACCTTGACCTTCCTGGTTGGTCAATTAGAAGTCAACCTAACACTGATGAAGAAGATTTTGTACAAGGTAACGTTAAGTTCTTCGTAGACTTTGGTGCAATCACATCAATTAAAACAGGTTTCTCATTTGCTGAGCATACCGTTGAAGAAAAAACATTTTGGCCAAACCCACGCGTAGCGGCTGAAAATGTTATTGCTGGTACGCCGGGTGATCTTTACCTAGACAGTCAACTACAACTTGGTCAAGGTTTCTTGTTCCCAGAAGCAAATTATGATGCTTTACTAGCACGCGCAAAGAGCGGTTTGGGTGAATGGGAACTACTTCGCTCTGGTTACGGTACAATTGAAGAAGAGAACTTTGCAGCGTATGTGATGGCTGAGTTTGAAGCTGAAGGTATTCGCGGTAACTTTGGTCTTCGTTATATCAAAACTGATGCAGAGTCTGATTTCTATGCAGTTGATTTTGACGGTATTGCAAAAGGTCAGTATGCAGCTGGTGGTGCGTTAGAGGGTTATCAGGCATACGAAACATCTCTATCAACAGAGAAAGCGAGCTATAACGATGTACTACCAAGCATCAACATAGTTTTCGATTTAAGCGAAGATTTAATCTTACGTACTTCTGCGGCACAGGTAATCGCTCGTCCTAACTATGCAAATATGTTTGCCCGTCAAGAACAAAACGGTTACAACGATGATATCGAGGGCAATGAAGTATTATCAAAAGGCTCTCCAGCGTTGCGTCCATTTAAGGCAACTCAGGCGGATTTGAGCTTAGAGTGGTATTATGACAGTAGTGCACTATTATCATTCACTTACTTCATCAAAGATATTTCTAACTTCACTACGGCAGCGTTGGTTCAGGATCAAAAGTTAGGCATTATTGATAACTTTGGTAATGACAATTGGACCTTGAGTACACAGAAAAATGCGACTGGCGGTAAGATCGAAGGTTTCGAGCTTCAATGGCAGAACTCATTTGATAGTGGCTTCGGTTACGTAGCAAACTACACATTTGTTGATGCAGCTGCAGAAAAAGAAAACTATGCTGACTTAGTACCAGAATTCTCTGATTCTTCTAAGCATACAGTTAACCTTGTGGGTTACTATGAAGGCGATGATTTCACAGTACGTGCAGCGTATAACTGGCGTTCGGAATATATGATCCGTGAAGGCGCTAAGTTCTACGGTAACCGTATGCACGATGACTATGGTACTCTCGATTTATCAGCAACTTATACTCTTACTGATTCAATCGGTTTAACACTTGAAGTGGTGAACTTATTAGAAGAAGATAGTATTCAGTATGGTGCTGCACCAACAGAAGCGTCTGTTAAAGATGAGTTGAAGAATAACTACCCAGCGTGGTCTTTTGAAGGTGAAAGACGTATTATCGCGGGCGTGAACTTCCGCTTCTAAGCAATGTCATTAATAAGCCCAGCTAGCGCTGGGCTTTTTTGTTTTTGTAACTTTGAAAAGGGTCTGATGTGCATTCAATTACGATCGTCGGTGGTGGCACCGCTGGGTGGATGACCGCAACATTAATAAATCAAGCTTATAATAAACACCATAAACTGGTTGATATCAGACTAATTGAAAGCCCTGATGTGGATATCATCGGTGTAGGTGAGGCGACAGTACCGGCCATTAAAGATTTTCTACAGGCAGCTGGTATAGATGAAGCTGAATTTATGAACTACTGTAATGCAACTTTCAAAAATGGCATTATGTTTGAAAATTGGAGACAGCCGAAGCATGGTAAAATGCACAGGTACGTTCATCCATTCGATTTCGAACGTGTTGAAAAACGCCTAGATATAGCTACTTCTTGGGTGCTATCAGAACGACAAAGGCCATTTGATGAATCAGTATCTCTTGCAAGTACACTTATTCAACACAATCTGACCCCCAAAACGCGCACGACTAAGCCATATCATGGCATTGTTCATTATAGTTATCATATGGATGCTAGACTTTTTGGGCAGTTCTTACGTCAGCGTGCTATGGCGGCTGGAGTGACGAGAATTGAAGCTCACGTTGAAAGTGTCAATACGGATAACGGTCAAATATCATCAATAGCAACAACACAAGGTCTATTCGAGTCTGATTTATTTATTGACTGCACAGGTTTTCGGGCATTATTGATAAGTGCCTTAGAAGAAAAGTCTAGCAATTGGCGCAGCTATCAAGATGAGCTAATGTGTGATAGTGCGGTGACGGTTCAGATACCTCATAGTGAAGAGCACATTCCGCGTTCGTATACTGTGGCACATGCTTTGAGTTGCGGCTGGGCATGGAGCATTGACTTACAAAACCGTACTGGCAATGGTTATGTATACTCAAGTAAGTACTGTTCGAAAGAGCAAGCAGAGCTGGAATTTAGAAACTATTTAAAATTAGATAATAATGTAGCGCTAAACCACATTGATATGTCAGTTGGTCGACGCAAAAGACACTGGATTGGGAACTGCGTAGCAATAGGACTCGCAGGGGGATTCATAGAGCCGCTTGAATCTACCGGCCTACACCTTATTTTTCTTGCCGCCCGCTTTTTGGTTTTACATAATAATTTTCAATATTGTGAAGCCAATATTGCAGGTTTTAATCAAACGATGAATGCAACCTACGATGAACTCAAAGACTTCATTGTGACGCATTACGTTTTATCTGACAGAGATGACTCTGACTTTTGGCGTGATATCAGCAAAACTTTGGATGCATGCCCACAATTAGCGCAGAAATTGGATTTGTGGCAGTCGAAAGTGTGTGAGTTTTTTGATGTGTCAAACAGCACGTCACATATGTTTACGGATACCAGTTATCGCTATATCTTGTTTGGTATGGACCATATACCTCAGATCAAAATTCCTTATTTTGACGGAGAGTTCACTGATGTTTTTGAATTCGTAAAGAGTCGCCAGCAAAAGGCGGTAGCAATTGCATTGAATCATGTGGATTACTTTTCTTACGATGTTAAGGGTCAAGTTACGGTGAAGTTATCACAATGAATAAATCTCATTATATTGAAAATTATGTTGTTGTTGGTGGTGGCACTGCCGGATGGATAAGCGCATGCTTACTTGCAAGTAAGCTAAAAGATGATCCCAGAAAGTCTGTAACACTAATAGAAGCGCCTGATATTCCGATTATTGGAGTAGGTGAGGGGACGGTGCCTTCTATTCGCAATACTTTGAAGAAAATAGGTATTAGTGAGACAGAGCTGTTTCGTGAGTGTGATGCGACATTTAAGCAATCTATAAAATTTGTGAACTGGAATGATAAGTATCGACATCGTGGTAAAAACTTTTATCACCACCTTTTTGACTACCCTATGCCATTTGGGGATGACCTTTCCTCATATTGGAAACAGCAGCGCAATGATGAACTAACCTCTGCAAGTTTTGCACAATTCGTTTCAATTCAATACGATGTTGCTGAAAGTGGCTTAGCGCCAAAGGATATGACAAACGCTCAGTATGAAGGGGTATGTGATTATGCTTATCATATTGATGCGCATAAATTTGCTCAGTTGCTTAAGACGCATGCGATCCGAAACCTAAATGTCCAATATATCCAAGATAAAGTGATTGATCTCAAACTTGACAGTAGTGGCCATATTCAATCGCTGTTATTAGAGCAACAAGGTGAGAAGAGCTATGACTTCTATGTAGACTGTAGTGGCTTTTCAAGCTTTATATTAGGACAAAAGCTACAAGTACCATTCAAATCTCAGTCAGATATTATTCTTACCGATACAGCTTTAACTATACAAGTACCAGCAGTCGATGAGGCTATTCCACCATATACCATTTCAACAGCACATCAAGCTGGTTGGATTTGGGATATCGCGTTGACGCAAAGAAGAGGTGTAGGGTTAGTTTACAGTAGTCAATTTATGGATGAAAACGCAGCCCTTGAGAAATTAAGCCGTTACACACAAATGGATCTAACTGATAGCTCAGTTCGAAAAATTGATATGCAAATAGGCTACCGAGAAAAGTTCTGGCATAAAAACTGTGTGGCTATAGGGTTATCACAGGGGTTTGTCGAGCCACTCGAAGCAACTGCTATTTTACTATCTGATTTTTCGGCTAATTTATTGTGTAATAAATTACCGGATTCTTACCAGCAACTTTCTTTATTGGCGAGCCGTTACAATCAAAGGGTGGAGTACGCGTGGCGAGGTGTGGTGGATTTCGTTAAGTTACATTATTGCATTTCAGATCGGAATGACAGCGAGTTTTGGCGGGCAAATCGCAACCCCAATAGCATACCGGTATCTTTGCAAGATAAGTTAGCATTGTGGCAACACTGCGCTATTTCGAAGGATGATTTTTTCAGTAAGTTTGAAGTATTTGATATTGAAAACTATCTCTATGTGTTGAATGGCATGAACTTTACTGGTGGTTCGCAGTTTATGAGTGGACAGGCCAGACATAATTATGCGGAGCAGGTTCAGCGGGTAAAAGATACAGCCGCTGTGTATAAGCAGAAGTTACTCTCTCATCGAGAGTTAATTAACAAAATTTATCAATATGGCTTGCCAAAGGTATAAAGCTTTATTGAGTATTGGTGTTGTCCAATCTAAAAAATGAGGCAACGGTGAGGCGACCCTCACTCGGGTTGGCGCTAATACTGTATCGTGGATCAATATTAGCGCAATGCAATAAGTTACTTGGATATAATACTAAGCGGTTCATTTTTGCTTCGATCGTGATTATCGGCTCAAAAATACTTGTTTTTCCATTAAGGTAACCAGAGTTTTTTTCAGAGTTTTGAACATGATTAATCATTTCATGGATAATATGACAGTTATCTTCTGTAACTTCGATTACTGACTCTGGCTTATATTGATATATAGACGTGCCGCCATATTTTTCATCGCATAAATAGTGAACGCTTGCGTATTCATTTTTATCCAAAGAATCAATATGAGGTAATTTTTGCATATTCGATAATTGCTCGGCATTGAGCGTGACCAAACTTAATAAGCAACGGTGGACAAAAATATCATAGTTGGTAAATAAGTGTTCATTAATTAATTGAGCTAGCGCTCTTTCATACGGCTTGGGTAGCTGGTCTCTTATTCCTGGATATAACGTACCATCTTTACCAGGTGGTAAAAAATATGCCTTTTGTTTAGCGAAGTTAACAAGAAGCTCTGGGTTTAATAGAAAGTCATCGATTATATAAACGCTGGCATCGCAGTTTTTAATAGGTATGTGCTTTATCATTAGGTTGGGATTTACATTCACTTGCATTTTCAGGGACCAGAATTTATATATTTCCTAAATATTAATGATTTTGGTGCGCTATTTAAACTATTAAGTTGAAAAAATGAAGTTAAAAGAAGTTACACTTGAAGAGTTCTTGGCAAAGAAAACTGAGTTTGTTTTGCAGGCTCAGCCAGTAAAAATAAAAAATGCTTATCCTCAAATGGGCTCGAATTTGTTAGATAATCTGTGTGAGGAACTCGCTGCCAACGCCAAGCAATCACAGATCCACTACTTAACTTGCGGCTCTGAAACGGCTGGTCGTTATTTTTACAACGAACAGCTAAACGGTTTTAATTTTACGGTGGCAAGCAGTTCTCTAGCGCAGTTCTTTTCTCTGCTCAATGCGCAAAGCTCAAAACCGAATAAGCAGTATTATGCTGCACAGGCCATTCCCGTTGAAGCCGTGTTTTCTAAGCAGGTTATGAGTGAGATATGTCACCCGGTACTAGCAAACAACGCCGATGTGCGTATGTGGATAGGTAATCAATGTAATACTGCAGCGCACTTTGATTTTTCGGAAAATGTCGCGATTGTTTTAGCAGGGCGCAGAAAGTTTACGTTGTTTCCACCAGAGACCATTGGCGACCTCTATGTCGGGCCTATTAACTGCACCCCAGGTGGTACACCGATCAGCTTAGTTGATGTTAGTGCTCCAGACTTACAGCGTTTTCCTCGCTATGCCAATGCCTTAGAGCATGCTATCGAAGTAGATGTGGACAGCGGTGAAGGGATTTATATTCCAAACCTGTGGTGGCATAGTGTGCAATCCTTATCGGATATTAACATCCTGATAAATTATTGGTGGAAGCAAGAGTCGACCAGACAAGACAAGCCGTTTGAGAGCATGCTCTATTTGATGTCATTTATGCCCAGCCTTCCGCTTGAACAACGCAAAGCATGGCAAAGTTTCTTTAATCATTTTGTGTTCCGAACAGAGGACTCATCATTAGCGCATTTACCCACAGACTTGCATGATCTGAGTGCAAACATTACTGAAGAAGATCGAGAAAAAGTGCGAGAATGGTTTAAATCCCTGATATAGATGGAAGCTTCTATTTTATTAGTTTTTTAGCTTCCAATTTGTGCCCAAAACCTTTAGCCTTAGGGCCACAAAAGTAATAATTACGTAAATGAATGGAGTAGTATTATGGCGGAGCAACAAGTGCAGCCTTTACACAACGAGAAACATGCCAACACTAAAGTACAAAATGGCATCAATGTTGAATTTTTGAAATCACAGCACTTAATCCCAGTAGTTGCACATGAGTTCGCGCGTGTTGCAACTGAATTCCCAATGGCATTTGTAAAGAATAATGAGACTGGCCAATTCCAAGCGGTTGCAATGCTTGGCCTAGAGCCTGGCGAAAACCTATTTGTTGAAAATGGTCAATGGACAGCTGGTTTTGCACCACTTGCGGTTACACGTTACCCATTTGGTTTGGTAAAGCACCCAGAAGGTGATCAATACGGTATCGTTATCGACGAAGCAAGTTCTTTGGTTGGTGAAGAGCAGGGTAATGCACTGTTTGAAGACGGAAAAGAGACTGAGTACTTAACACGTCGCAAAGAAGCGCTAGTGAATTTCATTGAATTTTCACGCGTGACAGAGGCTTTCACACAATACTTAGCTGAGAAAGAGCTTTTGGTTCCACAAACATTAACAGTGGAAATCAAAGGTGAGAAGAAAGACATTAACGGTATCTACCTTGTAGATGAGCGTAAGCTAAACGAATTGAGCGATGAAGAGTACCTAGAGTTGCGTAAGCGCGGCTACTTGGCACCTATCTTTGCATTCTTAACGTCAACTCATCAAGTTGCACGTTTAGCGCGTTTAAAAGCAAAACGCTCTGCTGATTAATCATTAATATAATCATGTTAAAAAGCACCTTAGGGTGCTTTTTTTATGCCAGTGAATTAAATGCGATGTTGTTAATCGCGTTTAATTGCAAGTAACGTTACTAAATTGCATTTTGGGGTTTTAACGGGGGAGAAAGAGAATGAAAAATAAACCGATATTGATGGCAGTATTGGGGCTTCTGTTAGTCGCAAGTAATCAAGTGACAGCCCAGGCTAAGCCAATTGCTATTGCTATTCATGGCGGTGCCGGGACCATAGATAAAAGCCGCTTTAGTAAGGACCAAGAAATGGCGTACAGAGCCAAACTTGAAGAGGCAGTTGAAGCTGGCTACGCGGTATTATCAGCAGGTGGAGAAAGTTTAGATGCCATTACCTCTGCGATAAATATACTTGAGAACTCAGAATTTTTTAACGCTGGAAAGGGGGCTGTGTACACCTACGAAGGTCAGCATGAATTAGATGCTTCCATCATGGATGGCAGGGAGCGACAAGCGGGTGCGGTGGCTGGGGTCAAACATATAAAGAATCCAATAGATTTAGCTCGCAAAGTGATGACAGATTCTGTACATGTGATGCTCAGTGGGGAAGGGGCAGAACAGTTTGCAAAACAACAGGGTTTCACGTTTGTAGATAACAGCTATTTTGATACTCCACATCGCTTCGAAGCACTGCAAAAAGCCAAACAAAAGCTTGATGCGGCCCAAAAGCAAGATAAGTCTTACCAAGCCGCACACCATGTTTTACCTGACGAATTTAAAATGGGAACGGTTGGAGCTGTGGCGCTGGATAAGCAAGGTAACTTGGCGGCGGGGACTTCTACGGGAGGAATGACAGCGAAGCGTTTTGGTCGCATTGGTGATTCTCCGGTAATTGGTGCAGGTACTTTTGCCGATAATCGCTCCTGTGCCGTATCAGCCACGGGGCATGGTGAGTACTTTATTCGTTACAGCGTCGCCAGTGATATTTGTGCGCGGGTACAGTATCAGAGTCAGTCAATTTTTGAGGCTGGCAACGACGTTATCCATAATGTATTAGCGCCAATAGGCGGCACAGGGGGGGTCATTATTGTTGATAGCAAAGGCAATATTAGTATGCCATTTAATACGAAGGGTATGTATCGTGCGAGCAAGTCTAATGTTCAGCCAACCTATGTAGGAATCTTTAAAAAGGATTGAAAAACAGGCAATTCCATGCACGCCAGCTATAGTTAAAATGCTGGCGTTTTTATATGGAGCAAATAGTTATGCAATCAATTAAAGTGGCGGACTATCTAAATCATCGCCCCGTTACCTTTTCTGTAGAAATGAGAGTTGAATTAGCAGTAGAGAAGCTGCTACAAAGTGGACAGCCAGGAGGTCCGGTCATTGACTCAAACAAGCGAGTAGTTGGTTTTTTATCTGAACAAGACTGTCTGAGAAAAATGCTCGAAGCAACCTATCAAAACGAATCTCACAGTGTAGTAGGGGATGTGATGACGGCAAATCCTGTCTGCGTAAAACCAGAAGATAGCATCGTGCAGATAGCAGATAAAATGACAGTTAATAAGCCAAAACTGTACCCTGTGATTGATGATGAAGGCCGCTTACTTGGTATTATCAGTCGCGCTAATGTGCTGTTAGCACTAGATAAACATTTACATGACACGTATTTATCAGGGCATAGGTATGTATAAAGTTAATGATGGGAGCTAGTTATTAAAACTCAAACAGTTAGATAATCGTATTAGTTCTTCAGTCTTTAGATAGGCGCTCAATGACCCCTCCTGTCCATTTGAGCGTTTATATATTATATCTTCTAGCATCAGTGGCCTTAAAACATAACGCTATTTTTTGCAGTGATACGGTGCAATACAGAGTAAGTCATAAATTATCCGTCAGTGAATGTTTCGTGTTTTTCAATATTCTGGGTCCCTATTCAACGTATTTATACAAATACTAAGCAATATATTATTACGCTTAGAGCATAGGCTCAGCGAACGTCTTTTGGTACACTACGCGCTCTTAAATTTACGATGATAGGTAATGTGTAGTGAGTGTAGGACCACTGTTTGCTGAGCTAAAGTCTTGTTTAAAGAAAGATCAGTTTCTCCTTAAAAAACGTTTGCATGGTGCGAATAAAATCACTGATGCCAACAAGCAAAGCAAAGTGGTTGCCTCGATTGAAGAAGCGATTTTAAAAAGCCAATCGCTAAAAGTGCAACGAACAGAGCGACTACCCAAAGTTAGTTACCCTGAGTTGCTCCCTGTTAGTCAGAAAAAAGATGAAATAAAAGCGGCGATTGAGCAACATCAAGTAGTTATTGTTGCAGGCGAAACAGGGTCTGGTAAGACGACACAGTTACCCAAGATATGCCTAGAACTAGGAAGAGGAGTTGATGGTTATATCGGTCATACACAACCGAGGCGACTGGCGGCCCGTAGTGTAGCCAACCGTATTGCTGAAGAGCTCGACTGTGAGCTGGGACAGCAGGTCGGCTTTAAAATTCGTTTTAGTGACCAAGTGTCAGACAATACCTATGTAAAATTGATGACCGATGGTATCTTACTTGCGGAAATACAACAGGATCGCTATTTAAATCAATATGATACTATCATCATAGATGAAGCGCACGAACGCAGTTTGAACATCGACTTTATTCTGGGGTATTTGAAGAACTTACTGCCTAAACGTCCCGATCTCAAAGTGATCATTACGTCAGCAACCATAGATCCAGAGCGCTTTTCTAAGCATTTCAATAACGCGCCAATTATAGAAGTCTCGGGTCGAACCTATCCTGTTGAAGTAAGATATAAACCAGTTCTCGATAGCGCATCTAACGACAGCGAAGCGCAAAATGATCAGTTACAGGGCATATTTGATGCGGTAGATGAACTGTGTGCTGAGGGTCCCGGTGATATTCTCATTTTCATGAATGGTGAACGTGAAATTAGGGATACAGCGGACGCTCTTGATAAGCGTAACCTCAAAGGGGTGGAAGTATTACCATTATATGCACGCTTATCGAATGCTGAGCAAAATCGCATCTTTGCCCCCCACAGTCGGCGTCGAATTGTTTTGTCAACTAATGTGGCAGAAACATCGCTTACTGTTCCTGGAATAAGATATGTTATTGACCCTGGAACGGCCAGGATCAGCCGTTATAGCTATCGTACCAAGGTGCAAAGACTGCCGATAGAGGCTATTTCTCAGGCGAGTGCGAACCAAAGAAAAGGTCGCTGTGGACGTGTTGAAGCGGGTATCTGTATTCGCCTGTATTCGGAAGAGGACTTCCTGTCTAGACCTGAGTTTACAGACCCTGAAATTCTGCGTACCAATTTGGCGTCGGTTATTCTGCAAATGCTCGGCTTGGGGCTAGGTGACATTACGCAATTTCCATTTGTACAAGCACCAGATAGTCGCAATATTAATGATGGTATTGCTCTTTTAGAAGAGCTTGAAGCGGTGCACCCGAGCAAGCGTCGCCAAAGTACTAAATTAACGCCATCTGGACGCACGCTCAGTCGCCTGCCTATTGACCCTCGTTTAGCGAAAATGGTGTTCACAGCAGACAAATTGGGCGCACTGCGAGAGGTCATTGTGATAGTGGCTGCACTATCTATTCAAGATCCCCGTGAAAGGCCGCAAGAAAAACGTGGTGCAGCGGATGAAAAGCATGCTCGTTTTGAACATCCAGACTCAGATTTTGTCGCATTTCTAAATCTATGGTACTACATCGAACAGCAGCAAGAGGCGCTTACTCGCGCACAGTTTCGCAAACTATGTCAAAAAGACTTCCTTGCCTATATGCGTATTCGAGAGTGGCAAGACATTGTTTACCAGTTGAGCACTATTTGTGAAGAAATGAACATGCAATTGAGTGAAAATCCAGCTGATTTGGATAATGTTCATCAAGCTTTACTCAGTGGGATGCTCAGCCATATCGGTGCTAAAGATGAAAAACAGCATTACAAAGGCGCACGCAACAGTCAGTTTCATATATTCCCAGGCTCAAGCTTATTTAAGAAAAGCCCAAAATGGTTGATGTCAGCGGAGCTTGTTGAAACGAGTAAGCTGTATGCCAGAGTCAACGCTAAAATCGACGTGAATTGGATAGCCCCCTTGGCGCAGCATGTGGTTAAGCGTAGCTTTAGTGAACCACACTGGGAGAAAAAGCCGGGTTGTATCATCGCATTTGAACAACAAACGTTATTTGGTTTAATTATCGTTGCACGTAAGCGTACTGTATATAGTCAAATTGAACCTGTGTTGTGTCGAGAGCTATTTATTAAAGAAGCGCTGGTGGCACAACAACTTGGGCAAAATGAAGCATTTTTGCAACACAATCAGTCTCTAATTGACGACATTCACGTATTGGAACAAAAAGCACGACGTCGCGATATTCTCGTAGATGAGCAAACATTGTTTGAATTTTATGATCAGCGAATACCTCAAGATGTCTGCACTCGTGCTGGTTTTAATCATTGGTGGAAAGGTCACAAACAAAAAGACAAACGTTTTTTGCATATGAGTCGTGAGCAGTTAATGCAGCATGATGCACAACAAATCACAGAGTTTGATTACCCTGATGTATGGCACCAAGGCAACCTGATGCTGCCACTTGAGTATCACTTCGAACCAGGGCAGGCTGTGGATGGGGTGATGGTGAATATACCATTGGCGCTGTTAAACCAAGTGGATGAGCAAGGCTTTGATTGGCATATACCAGCCTTTAGACATGAATTGATTTGTGGTTTGATCAAAACGCTACCCAAGAACCTACGTCGCAACTTTGTACCTGCACCAAACTATGCTGATGCAGTGCTGGCAGCGATAGAGCCAATGCAGGGTAATCTACTTGATGCTTTAGCAACACGGCTATTACGTATGACAGGGGTTAAAGTAGAGACTGAAGATTGGGATCTGAGTGCACTTGAGCCTCATTTGAAAATACAGTTTCAAGTGATTGCAGAAGATAGCAAAGTGATCGCTCACGGGTTTGACTTGCAGGTATTGAAAGATAAATTGCAGGGCCGTGTCTGTGACACCCTTTCGCAGGTGGCAGAAGAGGGGATTGAACAACAAGACATTACCTTGTGGCAGTTTGGTGAGTTGCCTCAAGAGTACACCAAAAAACAAGGTAACTATGAAATTAAAGCCTTTCCAGCTTTGGTAGATAAAAAAGCCAGCACCGCGATAGAACTATTCGATAGCCCAATCAAAGCAGAGGTTGCCCATCGAAAAGGCATACGTCGATTGGTACTGCTAAATATTCCCTCACCTATTAAATATTTACAACAACATTTGCCAAACAAAGCAAAGCTGGGGTTATATTTTAATCCGTTTGGCAAAGTGCAGGATCTCATTGATGATTGTATTGCAGCAGGGGTTGACCAGCTTTTGGCTCAAGGTACAGACATTCGTGATGAGCATTGTTTTGAACAAGCAAAAGAGCGTGTTCGTGGAGAGCTCGGTGATACCGTGGTCCACATTGCTATGCAGGTCGAGCAGGTTTTGAGCATTGCACACTCCATCAACAAGCGAATGAAAGGGCGTGTCGACTTGACGATGATCACGGCACATGGAGATATTAAGTCTCAGCTAGAAGCCCTTATATTCAAAGGCTTCGTCAGTGAACATGGAGCAGATAAGTTACCCGATTTACTGCGTTACATGAAAGCGATAGAAAAGCGACTAGAGAAGTTACCGATTGACCCAAATCGCGATCGTCTATGTGTGCTCGAACTCGAGAAGGTTGCTCAGGCATATCAAAAAGTGGCCGCACGTATTCCAAAAGGGCATCCTTTGCCTGATAATGTACAAGATATCTTTTGGATGCAGCAGGAACTTCGAGTTTCGTTGTTTGCGCAAACACTTGGTACGCCCTATCCCATCTCCGCCAAGCGGGTGATGAATGCAATAAAGGACTGCGAATAATTGCTTAAGAAGCTTGCAATTTACTCTAAGCCAATTACCTTATTAGAAGGAAAATTTTTTGGATTTTGAAAAGGAAGTGACATCAGCTATGTCCACTCGCAAAAAAGGGAATAACACGCCGCATGTACTTGTGGTCGATGATGAGTATTTTAACTATGAAATGCTCAGCATGGCTTTGTCAGATGCGTTCAAGCTGAGTTATGCAGACTCAGGAAAGAGCTGTTTATCCAATGCGATAGCTCATAAGCCAGATGCAATCTTGCTTGACGTATGTATGCCGGGTCTTGATGGGTACGATACGTGTCGTATGTTAAAAAACACTCCAGAAACCAAAGATATTCCTGTAGTGATGGTGTCTGGCTTAGAATCAGAACAAGAGCAACAAGCAGGTTATGAAGCAGGCTGTGATGCTTACGTGATTAAACCATTTGCCATCCAATCCTTATTAGAAAAACTAAAATCAATGGTATAAGGGGACAGCGATGTTGCATGAAGATAAGCGCAGGTTTATGCGTATGATGGTCAATGCAAGGGCTCGATTGACGATATTAGAGACGGGTTTGACTTTTGAAGGCAAATGCCATGACTTAAGTGCAACAGGGCTATCAATAGAGGTCAGCGAACCCATTGAACCCAATACTATGATGGAGGTGCATATTAACTCCTCTAGCGCTTCGATCCCGCCATTGAATGCACATGCTAACGTGGTACGTTGTGCTCAAGAGCAAGATGGTAGATATATATTGGGCTTAGAAATCACTCAGTTTAATTAAGGGCTTGATTTGCAAACAGAGCTAAAGGTGTAATCACACCTTTAGCAACCACTGTAGGACTCCCTAATACACCTTGCACACTAACCCTTTGAGGTAAAAACCTTCGGGATAGTTGCCAGAAATTGGGTGATCAGCAGCTTGATTTAGGCGCTCCATAATCAACAATTCTTTTCCTGCATCTAGCGCTGCGTCTGCAACGACTTTTTGAAACAGGTTCTGCTCCATAAGACCTGAACAGGAGAAGGTTAATAATGTACCGCCTGGCTTTAGGATTTGCATTGCTATCATATTAATGTCTTTATAACCGCGACATGCGCCATTGAGTTGAGCTTTACTCTCGGCAAACTTTGGTGGGTCCATCACGATAGTATCGAACTGGCGACCTTCTTCACGGTATTGTCGTAACAGCTTAAACACATCCTGCTTAACAAACTCAACTTTTGAAAGGTCCAAATTATTGTGCTCTACGTTGCGCTTAGCGGTATCAAGTGCTGGCTGAGATACATCAACATTAATAACCTTTTCGCATCCTCCTCGCAGTGCATACAAGCCAAAGGTACCAGTGTAACAAAAGCAGTTCAGGACGGTTTTGTTTTTGGCAAAACGCTCTAATGCTGCGCGACTATCTCTTTGGTCGAGATAGAAACCTGTTTTGTGGCCATTGATAATATCAACTTCAATCTTTAAGCCATTTTCTTCAATGATCACAGGAGCCTCTGGGGCATCACCCCATAGAGGTCCTGCGGTTTTTTCTAAACCTTCTTTTTTACGCACATCGACATCAGAACGCTCATAAATATAGCAATCAGGAAATAGCTCTCTAAGCGCCATGAGTAAGTCGCCTTTATGGCGTTCAGCACCTGCACTAAGCAATTGACAAACTAAGTAGTTATCGAATTTATCTATAGTAATGCCAGGGAGTCCATCTGACTCTGCCGCACTTAATCGAAACCCTGATAATCCACCTTCTTCGATGGTGTGCTGTCTCGCATCAAGCGCGCGACGTAATCGATTGACAAAAAACTGAGTATCTATTTGTTCGTTCTTATTAAAGCTCCACACACGGGCACGAATTTGTGAATCGGGGCTATAGGCTGCGGTTGCAAGATACTGACCATCATGGGTATAGATAGTAACTGTGTCACCTAAGGCGGGCTTGCCCTTTATTTTCTTGATTGCTTTAGAGAAAACCCACGGGTGCTTACGTTTTAATGACTTTTCTCGACCGGGCTGTAAATACAGGGCACAAGACATAAAAATTCCTTACTTAATAGAATGCTTGCCATTTTAGTGAAGGCCATGCCAACATACAATCTTAACTCATGAATATTGACCGGCTAGAGCCTAGAGCTGTCAAATTGTAGGCTATCTCAGTTGTGAGTATGTATGTCATAGACAGAGCTAAGTGTTCACAATAATTTGAAAATAATAAGAGAATGTAATGCATAACATTGAACTGGCATGTAAAAACTTTATGTTAAACTGCGTCTTTGCTGATACCGCTCATGATTTAACGCATGTTGAAAGAGTGGTTAAAACTGCCAAGCTGCTCGCAGAGCAAGAGCAGGCAGATCTGGCCGTAGTGCTGCCAGCTGCATGGTTACATGACTGTGTTGCCGTAGCAAAAAATCATCCGGATAGAGCGCGAGCTTCAAAAATGGCAGCAGATAAAGCAGTGAGCTTTCTTCAGTCAATTGACTACGATGAGTCTAAACTTGATGCGATTCATCACGCGATTGTTGCGCATAGTTTTAGTGCCAATGTTACTCCTGAGACATTAGAGGCCAAAATTGTTCAAGATGCAGATAGAATGGATGCACTGGGAGCAATTGGTGTGAGTCGATGCATGAAGGTGGGAGGTGCCATTGCACGTCATTTATACCATCCAGATGACCCATTTTGTGAACGCCGAGAAGCTGATGATATGCGCTATACGTTAGATCATTTCTTTATCAAGCTCTTACATATTGCTGAGCAAATGCATACGCGTTCAGCCAAGGAAGAGGCCCGCAAGCGAACAGATTTTATGAAAGCATTTTTGGAGCAGTTAAAACAAGAGATCGCCTAAATTATAAAACGCATGTCAACGAGTCATGCGTTTTACAAACACCACCACGAACAAGGCTAGCGAGAAGCTGCCTGTAAAAGCCTCAACCGCTGCAATAAATCGAGAGATCCCCACAGGTGTAATATCTCCATAGCCCAATGTGGTAAATGTAACCACACTGAAATAGAAGCTATTGAGCAGGGCACTGAGATTGTCAGAGAACGAATTGGCAAAGTCTAACTGCAAGCGTTGCTCGTCGTAGGTTACGCCAAATATGAAGTACATAAGGGCACAGAACACTATCATTGTTAAGCTGAAGCGAATAACGTTTTCAGGCTTTTCTCCATATCCGCATATTAAATTAATAAAGCTTGAGACGATGCGTCTTTGCGAATATTTTGGGTATTGCTGGTGGCGCATACGCAGTTCTTGGTAGGTGTATTTGCCAGCCATTTCAAATAAACCTTGTTGTTCTGCGCCTTTCCTAAGCGAGCGATATATTTCTTCCGACTGTAGAAATAGGTCGTTGGCATCATCAATGCGCTTTTCTTTCAAAGCGCTGAACGCTTGTTGTTCTTGCAACAGTTTGTCACCCAAATATAGGTTATCGATGCGGGTGTTATTGAGTTTAATGCCCAGCAGATTTGTGCCCTCAAGGTGACAGCAGTGTAAATTGGCTTCTCTTAAGTCTGCTTTCATTAAAGAGGCATGGCGTATCGTATTATTAAATAAGTGAGCACCTTGTAAATTTGCTCTATAAAAGTTGCAGTATGACAAGTCATAGCCAGTATGATCACCAAACTTAACTAAATTAAGCCCTTCAAGATTTGCACGTTTCAACTCTAAGCCGTGTAATAACCCCCCACGCTTTGCATAGCGCTCTAGTTTTTGGGTGAGTTCTAAGCCACTTTTGTCAAATTTAGCATCGTGCCAAAAGCAAAGTCCTGACCCCATATCAATCTCTTGGCATTGATGACCGTCGGGTGATTTATATTGACAACATGGTTTATCACTCATAGATATTTGATCTCTTTAGCCATTTATTTTTATAGATTAGCAGCTAATTGGCGGGGTAGAATGAACGGAGTGAAACTTTTTTTTATTGAAGATGTTTGAATATCAGCTAAAGCTCAGCAAAAAGCGTAAGACCGTTGCATTAAAAGTTACAGCTAAAGGCATCCATGTGTATGCACCATATGGTGCGTGTATGACTGAGGTAGAGCGGTGGCTGAGTACAAAAAAGCCTTGGGTAGAGGCTCAGCAAAAACGGCTCTCAGTGGGTGTACAAGTGCAAACACCATGGCAGAGCAATAGTGTACTTATCTTTGGCGAGGAATATGCGTTTTCATTCGGGGCTTCATCATATATTGATCATCAAAAAAAGCATGTGGTTGTCAAAACATCAACGCGTTCTTCGGTTAAATCGATTAGGGTCGAACTCATAAATTTATTAGCAGTTGAGCTTGAGCAATACATAGATAGCAAATTACATCAACTTAGCACACAAATGAATGCGCCCGTAGCCAATGTGAAATTTAGAGAATACAAAAGTCGTTGGGGAAGCTGTTCTAGTCAGTATGCACTTACATTCAATATACTACTTGCTGGTGCGCCAAAGAGAATGGTGGATTATGTGATGGTACATGAGTTGGCGCACTGCCATATTTTATCGCATAGCAGAGAATTTTGGCAACTTGTAGGTCAATATGATTCGAACTACAAAGAAGCAGTCAATTGGTTCAAAGAAAATGGTAAGCAGTTATTTATAGCTAAAGATTAAAGAAGTGGTGGAGGGGGCTGGATTCGAACCAGCGAAGGCAGTGCCGTCAGATTTACAGTCTGATCCCTTTGGCCGCTCGGGAACCCCTCCTCAGGGAGTATACAATTTGGTGGAGGGGGCTGGATTCGAACCAGCGAAGGCAGTGCCGTCAGATTTACAGTCTGATCCCTTTGGCCGCTCGGGAACCCCTCCAAATTGTATTTGTGTTGTTGGTGGTGGAGGGGGCTGGATTCGAACCAGCGAAGGCAGTGCCGTCAGATTTACAGTCTGATCCCTTTGGCCGCTCGGGAACCCCTCCTCAACAACGGCGGTGATAATATCAAAGTTTCTTATTAAGTAAAGAAAACTGCTAAAGAAATTTTAAAAAATGCCGATAAAAGCATAGTTCAGTGATTAATTGGTGAAACTCTATGCAATTTGATGTGGTATTAACCAGGGAAGACCAACTCGGCAACGCACTTTCGGTTAGCGTGACCGAGCATCGTCGCGCTGATTTTTCCATGTTACTGGCGATGCTTTCTCAAGACGCATTAGAATTTAGTCAATTTCATTTACCAGAGTCAGAACTCATTGAGGCTGAACTCTCAGAGTCTGCACTTAAAAAGGAACTTCAAATTGGCCCTCAGCAAGCATTAGCGCCAGAAACCTATGATATGTTAATAGGCCAAGATAATGCTGCAAGGTTAGCACAAAGCAGCTTAACCACCTTGAAACTACAACAGTGTTTGTCACCTGAGCCTTTAGCTATACGTAATGATAAGGCTCATATTCCATTGGTTGTTGTGGATAATTGCGAGATAGCGGTAAGAAAGCGATTAGAATCGGTTAAAAATGGGGCTTCGAAAGAAGAGAAACCCGCTATGAATGCAGCGGGCTTTTATGACCAACTAGCCAGCGGGCAGATGCAAAGCGCGTTACAGCTAACGGCCTAAGTAACGCCCGTCAGGTGCTATGGCACTTTTTAAACTTCTTACCACTGCCACATGGGCACTCGTCATTTCTGCCTAGTTTTATTTCAGGAGTTGGATAAATGTGGCCGTCTAAGTATTTCCATAAACCAGCCTCCAAAATAAAGTTTGATCGCTCATGAAGCACACAGACTTTGTTTTCTGTTATATAGGTGG
Source organism: Pseudoalteromonas byunsanensis (assembly GCF_001854475.1). Lineage (GTDB taxonomy): Bacteria > Pseudomonadota > Gammaproteobacteria > Enterobacterales > Alteromonadaceae > Pseudoalteromonas > Pseudoalteromonas byunsanensis. The sequence goes on along the minus strand of NZ_MNAN01000032.1, from coordinate 131,159 downwards.
CTTGAAACTCAACAATACTACCATCAGCTGCATCGCTAGCCGATAATATTTCTAAGCTAATAAAGTCAACAGCACTTGCAAATGCCAAAATGTCTTCAACGCTATGGTGTTTTTGTTCTTCTTTTGCGTAGGTTTCTCTTATGTATTGCGCATTTTTTACTACATATGCGCTATAGCGTGAACGCATTAATTGTTCTGCTGTTTTAGGCGATTCAGCCCCAGAAATAAAAGGTTCGCAACATTGTTGAAAAGGTGCCTCATTTGAGCAATAACACATAACTTATACACATTAAGAAATAAATGCGGGCATTGTACACTTTTCTAGTTGCTTAGTTTTAGAAAAACAGAAAATTTCAGTGTCCGAGTTGGGTAAATTCATATCTTTCAATTCACTGGAACTGAGAATATCTGTCCAAGTGATTACTGCTGCGAAGTTACCATTTTTTAATGCTGAAGATAAAACATAGTTTAAATCAACTATATGCTTTCTTCTTATCACCAATAATTTATTGGTATCAATAGAGCAGCTATCAATCATTGCTTTATTTGGCACATTATCGGGGGCTATCAACAGTGTCCAGCCTTGTTTTTGATTACACTGATGAACAATTTTGAGCAATGCTAGGCTTGCACAAATATCATCCTCTGTTGTCACATGATGGATATTACTTACTGGTGACTGTGGTAAACCCGATGTAACTTCTAAAACTGAACTTGTTTGCAACATAATCAACTCACTGGTGTTATATACAGTATTTATATACAGTAGTTTATACAGTAATTAGATGCAAGTGAAAATTGTCACTTTTTTATACAAAGTCGCAGATGTGGCCGTGAGGAAGTGCATGGTTCCTTGCCATGTCTATGAAAGTAATAATAAAACCTTTTAGCTAAACTAGGACTGGATATAGGTCAACTGATGTATTTGTTCGTACAGTGTTGCTGCATAACAGTGAGCATCTTTAATACGCTTTGTGCTCAAGTGAGGTTTTAATTGCTCTATCATTGCGCTGGCGGCTTCCATTCCTTGACTTTGTGCAAGTACTAACCAAGCCATGGCGTGGAATGGGCTTTGTGGCAGGCCTTGTCCTTTAACAAAGAGTAGGCCAAGATAAAACTGCGCTTTATAATTACCCGACATGGCTGACATACGAAGCCATTTAGCAGCAAGAGGAAAGGCTTTTTCCCCTAGGTAATATAAGCCTTTTTTTAAAGCGAGCTGAGGATCGTTATCCTGTGGTAACTGGGCGTCACTACTAATTGGGGAAGTTACAAAGTCCAATACATTAAGCAACTGCTGCTCTAAATCTTGGCTTGCTGAATTTTCGAATTGATCTCGTTCCATAGTTTAACCGCAATAATAAGCCCATTAGCAAGTGTAGTTGAATTCTAACGAATTTGTCCGAATAAACCAGTGGTTTATGTTAAAATCCAAACACTTGTTTCCAAATTTAAACCTATATTATGTTAGAACGCCTATTCAATATACGCCAGCAAGGTTCTTCTGTTAGGACTGAGATCATTGCCGGGTTGACCACATTTGTGACTATGGTCTACATCATATTTGTAAATCCTCCTATGTTAGCCGAAGCGGGTATCGACCTTGGGGCTGCATTTGTCGCAACGTGTGTAGCGGCGGCCATCGGGTGCTTCATTATGGGGTTTTGGGCTAATTATCCGCTAGCACTGGCACCGGGGATGGGACTAAATGCATTTTTTACTTACGGTGTGGTGTTGGGGATGGGTCATCACTGGCAATCCGCATTGGGCGCGGTATTTTTATCAGGATGCCTATTTCTACTGTTAAGCATATTTAAAATACGAGAATGGGTGATTCAGGCTATTCCCTTAGTTTTAAAACAGGCTATTGCTACTGGTATCGGCGCTTTCTTAGCGTTAATCGCACTTAAAAATGCGGGCATTATTATCGCAAGTCCAGCCACATTGGTACAGCTTGGTGATATTACTCAGGCGGGTCCCTTGCTTGCGATATTGAGCTTTTTCATTATCGCTGCGTTGATGTTCAGAGAAGTAAAAAGTGGCGTACTTATCAGTATATTTGCGGTCACAGCTGTGGCATTAAGTTTAGGCCTAGTTTCGTATCAAGGGCTGGTATCTGCACCACCTAGTGTCGTACCCACTATGATGCAGTTGGATGTTGCTAGCGCCTTGGAGCTTTCTATGCTTAGTGTGGTGTTTGCATTCTTGTTCGTTGACCTATTTGATACATCGGGTACGTTGGTTGCGGTTACTCATAAAGCAGGTTTGGCTGATAAATATGGTAGAATGCCAAGACTAGGTCGAGCATTGTCGGCAGACAGTACTGCCACGATAGCAGGGGCAATGTTGGGAACATCTACAACCACATCGTACATTGAATCTGTTTCAGGAGTATCGGTTGGGGGGAAAACGGGTTTAACAGCCGTGACAGTGGGCGTTTGTTTTTTACTCATGATATTTTTTGCCCCATTGGCTAAAATGGTGCCTGCTTACGCTACTGCTGGGGCAATTCTGTACGTTGCAGTCTTGATGTTGCAAAACCTTAAGTCTGTAAACTGGGATGACATGAGCGATGCAATTCCAGTGAGCGTGGTGCTATTAATGACACCATTGACTTTCTCAATCGCTCACGGGATAGCATTAGGTTTTATTGCTTATACAGCGGTTAAAGTGATTTGTCGTAAATCACATGAAATCACGCTAAGTGTATGGCTACTTACAGTACTGTTTATTTTAAAGTTTGCTATGGAGTAGCGAAGAAACTTGAAAAATATGCAAAAAGTGGTGCTTGTTACCACTTTTTCTTTGGTGCAAACAACACGTCTAGATCGTCTCTTTCTTTTTCTTTTTTCTTTTTGACAGCAGAGGCATTTGAAGCCTTGAGCTCGGTACTGATTTCATCTAGCAAGGTTGTAAGTTGCGCCTTTTTCTCTTCTACATATTCATCGGTGTATGAAACTGAACAAATAGTTGCATAAGCTTTTTCGAAGTATTGGCGTGCTGAGCCGACCATGTTTGCGGTTCTAGCTGAGACGCCACGTTTAATTTGACTTTCAACATTAATCCGTAACTGTAGCTTTTCAAGACGTTTGTCTTCGGCTACGAATAACTGCGTATCAACTTTACCTTTTGAATGCTCTGCACGAAGTACGTGACGAAGACGCTTAATGCCCTGTACCAGCGCAATTAATTGTTTGTCAGCATCGGGCAGACTTAAACTATCAATTTGTGACTCAGGGTTAATGGACGAACTTAAACGCTCTTTAGCGTCGTTCAGGCGGCTTTTTAATTCTCGATTTGTCGGTGAAAGCTCAACCATGGACGCCAGCGCGTCATAAACTCTGCGCTGTAGGACCCGTAAGATTAGGTCCGACATAGGAATATTACAGCTATTAACGATGATGTCTTCAGATTCCTCGATAATTTTTTTCTGTTTCGCTAATTCCTTTCTACGCTCAGCTTCTTGTTTTTCTCTATGCTGCTGTACGGCGCTGACCCAAACCGCAATGACGATCAGTGCAACAATTAGCATAATAATAATAGAAACGAACATAACAAATTTCTCTTAGACCACGAATCAAAAGATGAATTTTTATCTTACATCAATTAATTGCATTCTGAACAGTTTTCCGTTCACATGTATGAAAAATATTTTGAAAATCATTATTTATCATTATAGACCAAGACACAGTTTTATCTGTTAAACAAACAGATAAGCCTAGAGCTATCTCCATAGATGTAATTATGCTAGCCTTAGGAAGATTGGCTTTGTCTCTTGCATATACCATTAAATAACGCGCCGTGTTCATTGCCTTGTAAAAACTAAAAAGAAAAAAATAAGCTATGAAATTACAACAACTTAGATATATTGTAGAAGTTTTAAACCATAACCTGAATGTGTCAGCTACTGCTGAAAGTCTTTATACTTCTCAACCTGGCATATCAAAGCAAGTGAGAATGCTGGAAGATGAGCTTGGCGTACAGATTTTTGGTCGAAGTGGTAAGCATTTAACCCACGTCACTAACGCGGGTAATGAAATCATAAATATAGCGCGCGAGATCTTATCAAAGGTCGAAGGCATCAAGGCGGTGGCAAACGAGCATACATTGCCCGATCAAGGCAAATTAAATATTGCGACCACCCATACTCAAGCGCGATATGCGCTGCCAAGCGTTATTCAGGGGTTTATGAAAAAGTACCCAGCGGTCTCCCTTCATATGCATCAAGGTACTCCGCAGCAAATATCTGATGCGGCTGCTAGGGGCGATGCGGATTTTGCTATTGCCACAGAAGCACTTCATTTATATTCAGATTTAGTGATGTTGCCTTGCTATCATTGGAATCGCTCAATAGTAGTAGCAAAGGATCATCCGCTTGCTCAAAAAGCACATAACCTAACAGTGCATGATGTGGCGAAATACCCACTCATTACGTATGTGTTTGGTTTTACAGGCCGCTCAGAATTAGATAAGGCATTTAATGCACATGGCCTAGAGCCACACATCGTGTTTACTGCCACTGATGCTGATGTCATAAAAACATATGTGCGTTTAGGACTTGGAGTCGGGGTGCTTGCATCGATGGCTATAGATAGCGCTACTGATAAAGACCTTGTTTGTATTGATGCCAGTCATCTGTTCGAAGCCAGTACCACGAAGATTGGATTCAGAAAAGGCAGCTTTTTGCGTGGCTATATGTATGACTTTATTGAGCGCTTTGCTCCACACTTAAGCAAAGACTTGGTTGAAAAGGCAAGTCTGCTGCGTAATCAGGACGATGTAGATGCGTTGTTTGCAGGTATTACACTTCCAATTAAGTAACAATACGCAGCGCTAGTTGCGTGCGAATAAATGCACGCAACGCAGTTTGCTTAAAGCTGTAATGAACAGTAATGGCAGTTTTTTGGTATTAGTCTAACGTTAGTGTGTGTTACATGTGGGATGCATACTGTGGAAGGATTATCTAAGCCAAGCGCACGATTTTCTCTTAATCATATATTTTTTGACAGTTTACTTGATAGGCTGTCAGAGTTTTCATTGGCTCTAGAACCTGTTCGTAGTCAAAGACCCTCCATAGCCCCAAACAACCAAGTCTTTTTAGGAAAAATCTATACCCAATTTTACCCTACAGTTGAAACGGTAGAGGCGATGTTAGTTAGCAATAACAAAGTTGTTATTTTGGGCAGTCATCATGACGTTCAGCGTTATGTGGCGCGTCTAGATATTAATGTTCGCTATCAATATTTAGGGGAAGAGCAGGTATTATGCCCAGGTTTTATCGAACCGAATATGAATTTAGTTATTAGTGCTATGTTACAGCAGTGGTCACATATTGGACCGTTTGGCTTTGACTGTGGTTGGCAGAAATTGATGCCCAATTATGGTTTGAATTATATTGCTCGCGCATTACTGTATCTTGACAAAGGCTTAAAGCCGAAGGACTGGTTGCTCGGTTACGGATTATATAGTGTGTTGCTTGATGAGAGTGCACAAACAAGTCAGCATAATGTTTATGAATTGATTCAACAAGTTTGTATCGATAGACCTGTAGCTATTTTAGATGCAACCAGTGCGATAGCCTACGTTAACGACAGCGCATTGGAAGCAATTTACGCGTACTTAGAAAATCATGCCGCTAATCCCTTTTCCTCAAAAGCTATATTTTTTGATTTAGTTCGCCGCCAAAATGGACTGCTCAACGAGCAGCTCGTGTGGCTGGTTGAGGCCTTGCCAGAGGACCAGCTAAGGCGGCAATTAATGAATATGTTTGCGCAAATTGACAGTCTCATCGAGCGTGCGCGTTCATCTGGAATTACTCATATAGGCACTATTGATAGTCATCCATTTGCACGAAAGGTACTCACTCAGTATCAACAGACTAACCCCGCGATAAATTTAGTTGAGCCAAAACACAGTTGGTTACAGGAACTAAATAGTTTGGCTTGTTTAAGTACCCACCATCAAGCAGTACAACCTGCAGCAAATCGTTCAATAGCGATTAATATTGGTGAGGTTGGTTACTGTGGTTATGATTGGGTAAAAAGCTATCACGGACAGTCAATGTTACAGCCCTGTCAGCAGCTAATGGAACAGGGATACAATGTATGTTTGCAATCTGGTTTTCCGGTTCTGCCGCTCAGCCCGTTACGAGCTGCAGAGCAAGCATGTAGCCGTATGATGGAATATGCGCCCGGGTGTTACACTCGCGACGAAAGAGTTTTGTTGCCAGACCAATGTTTGTCAAAACCTCAGTCACTTAATGCCATTACTAAAGCTGCAGCTGATCACTTAGGTTTTAATCTGGGTATTTTAAAAGAAGGTGATACCGCAAATTTTGTTCACTTGTCAGCAGATCCACTTGCTAAAAGCTCTAATTTTAGAGAACTAGCAGTTGTAGCTTGCTACGCCCACCAGTAAATCCAAGTATTTATAAATTTTTATTTTGTTTTTTATCATTCGAGATAGTACCCGTCTTATCCATTAATTACCCATATTTTCAAAGAATTATCATGATTCGATTGTCCCGGTTTACATATAAAATTATGTGGTTATTCATTAAAGTTATATAAAATATATTGTATACATTATGTATTTGGTGTTAATAATTAAATGCCCGTTATCAAATTTGATGGGTTTGGATACACAACATACAAAGGTACATTATGAAACTTAATAAAATAGCGTTAGCTCTGCCCGTACTAGGAATGAGCCTAAACCTGACTGTTAATGCGGCGGAGCATCGTGGACTAGCGCTCACACAACCACATACAGAACAATCAGTTAAGCATATCTATCACGGTCATGAACATGACCAAGTGGATGAACGAGCGCCGGTGGCAGCGTCACAACTGCAAGATGTGGCCCCTATTAGTCCACAACTTAGATTACGACAAGTTATGACATCTCAGGCTTCTGATGTGTTACTAAGCTGTGATATCAATGCATTTGCTAACTCTTCTGGTAGCCAACTGGTTGAACAGGTTAAATCGCAGGGTAGTAACTGTGTGAACGAGCTATTCAATGCAAGTAGCGCAAGCCAAGTCGCGATTTTTACAAGCAGTAAAATGAATACCATCGCAGATCATGCTCGCTCGCTGGCAAGTAGTTATACAGGTGCAGGTGGGGATGAACTTAAGGCTATGTTCTTGTTTATTCGTGCAGGCTTCTATGTAGAGTTTTATAATGACGCCGTTACGTTTGACAGCCAAGTTACAGCGAATGTTAAAAACGCGATAGATGCATTTGTCAATAACAGCCACTTTTATGACAACAATGACGAACACGCTAAAGTGCTGCAGGAAGTTATAACGACGATGGACAGCGCCGAGTTGCAGCACGAATATATTGGTGTGGTGCGTCAGTGGTTATCACGTTTTGATGAGAATTACGCCAACAACCGCAATATGCGCAATGCAGTAAATGGCATTTTTAATATTCTATTCCGTGGTCAATGGAATAATGAATATGTAACTAAAATTAAAACAGACACTGCTCTGGTCAATGCCTTGGTTGCATTTACACAAAAATCTTGGATGGTGGACTCGGATTCTGAATTCTTGATTGCTAACGCCGCAGGTGAATTAGCACGATTGACTCAGTACCGTCCTAGTGATATTGATCAAGCAGTTACCAATGGCCTGAAAACATTATTCTCTACGTATAAGAGCTATGGATATGGTGATTCACTGTGGCTCAATGCAGCAGATGTGGCTTCGTATTATGCCGATTGTAGTGAGTTTGACATCTGTAACTTTGAAGAGACTTTGACACAACAAGTATTGTCTCAAATTCACCAATGTAGCAGCACTATTCGTATTCGAGCGCAGGAAATGACGGCACAGCAACTTTCCTCTGCGTGTGACACCATGGCGGCTGAAGAAACACGTTTCCATACTCGTTTAGCTACCAATCAGACTCCCGTTGCCGATGACAATAATTCATTCTTACAGGTGAATATTTTCAATAGCAGCAGCGACTACAAAAAATACGCTAAAGCTATCTTTAAAATAGATACCAACAATGGTGGTATGTATTTGGAAGGAGACCCTAGCAAGACCGATAATCAGGCTAATTTTGTCGCATATGAGGCAAACTACGCTAAAGCAGACCATTATGTTTGGAACTTAGAGCATGAATATGTGCACTATCTTGATGGGCGCTTTGACTTATATGGCGGGTTTAACGCACCAACAGAAGATATTGTCTGGTGGACAGAGGGGGTGGCTGAATACATAGCAAACCTGAATGATAACCAGGACGCTATCGATACGATTAAAGATGGTTCTGTTTACAATCTACAGCAAGTATTTGCAACTACCTATGATGGTTTCGATCAAGATAGGATTTATCGTTGGGGTTACCTGGCTGTTCGCTTTATGTTTGAGCGCCATAATGATGAAGTGAATAAAATGCTGAGTAAAACACGAGTGGGTGATTGGTCCGGCTATAAGTCATTACTTAATGGCTGGCAAACAAACTACGATGCCGAGTTTACGCAATGGACACAAGATTTAGCCAGCGATGTGAACACAGCTCCAGATGCGCAAATTAATGGTCCATATAGTGGTGTAGCGGGTGAATCTGTATCGTTTTCAAGTAATGGCAGTAGTGATGCTGAAGGCCCAATTGCAAGTTACTTATGGGATTTTGGTGATGGTAACCAAAGTCAGCAACCTAATCCAACGCATACATATGACGCTGCGGGAGATTATACAGTGACACTGACGGTGACCGACGAACAAGGTCTGTCAGGTAGCGCCAGCACTTCTGCACAAATTGAGCAAGGTCAAGGACTTCCTCAACTAAAACGTGGTCAAGCTGTCACCATTAATGGTGAGCAAAATGAACAGTTGTTGTTTGTCTTAAATGTGCCACAGGGAGCCAGCGACCTAAATATTGCTATTTCAGGTGGCAGTGGAGATGCAGATTTGTATGTTCGTTATGGCAGTGAGCCTACACTGAGTAGTTATGATTGTCGTCCATATGTTGGAGGTAATGCTGAACAGTGTGACTTTGCGACACCGCAAGAAGGTCAATACTATGTCATGGTAAGAGGCTACAATGCTTTCAATAATGTGTCTTTGGTTGCTAACTTTGACGCACCTATCGCATCTTTACCAGATGCATGTAAAACACAAGCGGCAACAACAGGCGGTCGTGCGAAGGCTGGTGAATTGATCTGTCTTGGCGATCAATCTGTGATGTGGTTTAGCTTGGAAAATGTCAGTGGACAAGACACGGTACGTATTGAAACGGCTAATGGTAGCGGTGACTTAAAGCTTGAATATAGTAATGCGGGCTGGCCTGATGGCACTAATGTGGATGCTACATCAGATAACCTGGGTAATGCGGAGTGTATTAACGTCAGTGCACAAACGCAATATTGGGGTTATTTGAAAATATCCGGAGACAGTCAAGCTGCTTCTTTAAAAGTGACATATAACGAAGGTGGTTGTAACTAATCGATGATTAGGTTGTTATGATAAGCTAACACAAAGGCGACTTTTTAGGTCGCCTTTTTTATGACAATAGCTATGCTAAGTAGCCATTTAGGTTGCAAAGCGTAAACCACTGGTTAACACTATAAGAGTGTAAACGAAAATAATTGAGTAACCGTATCAACACATTTTCTCTATTAAAAAGATTGCTAGGTCTGGTCTTTGTGAGCTGTTTGATGACCTCAAGCGGCGTGGTGCAGGCTAAAAAAACCGTTACAATTTATACATATCACCTCAAAGCCCCCTATGTTGTCGATGTGGAGTATGAGCAAGGTTTATATTTTGATTTGGTGTTGCTTCTGAATCAATATCAGACAGAGCATGTTTTTAAAATGGAGTATATGCCTCGCAAGCGCCTTAACCGTGACATAGAACAAAGCACGTTAGATGGATTAATTGTCGGCGTAAATCCTGTTTGGTTTAGAGACACTCAGCAGAGTAAGTTTGCTTGGTCTGAACCATTTATGACCGACAGAGATGAGTTTGTATCGAACATTAACGCGCCCTTTGAGTATACAGGTCAGGCGTCTTTGTACGGAAAAACCGTTGGTGGTGTACGAGGCTATCACTACTTTCAGGTTGCCCCAGTAGTAAAAATAGGTAAAGCAAGTCAACTTGAAACTGGATCTGAATTACAGCTATTGGAAATGATAGTAAAGCAACGTCTTGAAATTGCTGTTATTAGTAAAGCTACGATGAATTATTTACTGGCTAAGAACAAACATTGGGAAAGCGCGATACACCTCTCTGAGCAGCCCCATGAATCATACGGCCGAGCGCTGCTGGCACCAAAAGAGATGAGCCACATAATTGCTCTGATCAATAAAGTGTTTCAAAAGAGCGAATTTAAGCAAGCGCTCAAGCAGATGCTGAAGCACTATCATGTTACAAGTTCAAAGTCGCAAGTAAAAAGCTAAGCGAGCCTTTGAGTCGCTTAGCATTGTATCTTGATCACCAGGTACCTGTGTTCTCCATCGAAGCCCAAGGTTCTTGTGGTTCTAAGGCTTTGCCTTTTTGCAGTAATTCAATCGAAATACCGTCAGGAGATTTGACAAAGGCCATGTGCCCGCAACGTGGAGGGCGATTGATAGTGACGCCTGCTTGCTGAAGTTTTTGGCAAATTTCGTAAATATCATCAACTGCAAATGCTAGATGACCAAAGTTTCTGCCACCAGTGTATTCTTCAGGATCCCAGTTATAGGTCAGTTCGATGGTTGGTTTAAGAGAGGTTTTAGCTTCTTCTAGCTGACCTGGAGCCGCCAAAAAAATCAAAGAGAACCTTCCTTGCTCACTGTCATATCGCTTGACTTCTATCAAGCCCAACAGATCACAGTAAAAATTCAGTGATGCGTCTAGGTCTTTAACCCGCACCATAGTATGTAAAAAATCCATGTATTGCCCCTTGTTTCAAATAAGCTATAGACTTATGGTCATTTGCTTAAATAACAAGGGGCAAAGTTAACTACTGGGTTTGTGCGCTTAGTAACACGCCCGAAAAGCTTCGGTATGCTCTTAAACCTAAATGCCATACACCAGGTTGAGGGTTAGTAATGCTACAAAGTTCTTCATTATCATTTTCATAAGGACGACACTCATAACTTGAAGTAGTGGGCTGTTGAGCAAACCTTACATAGAGGTCAGCATCGCCTGAACCACCGGTTGTTTGTACTTTTAGGCTGCTGGTGCCTGCTGGCACTTCAAAGGTGTAGTACAACCACTCTTCTTTGCTAGCACTTTGATCTGGCCACTGCTGCTGCGAACCTGGTGTAGTGCCAACGCTGAAGTTTGCTACCAGACTCAGGTCAGAATAGGCTTGATAGGCGTGCAACATTACATAGTATTTACCAGATTGAATGCTACTGATTGTGCAGTTTTCTGTGTTGCCATTTTCATATGGACGACAGTCATAATCTTGCTGCGTTGCCAGTTGGGCAAATTTAACATACATGTCAGCATCTCCGGAGCCACCAGAGGTGTTAAATGACAAACTTGTAACATTGTCTGGCACATCCAGTACATAGTGTGTTTCATTGTCTTTTGCTGCACTTAACCCAGTTAATGCTTCACCATTTTGTAGTGCTATGGCTTTGGGCGGTTCAACAGGGCCTGTACCATTGTCAATAACGCTTAACTTGTTAGTTGCTTGTTTGAGGGTGAGCACCTCTCCAATTTCATTTGCGTGCCACCAATTAACATTGGTAGGTAAGGCAAGGGGGTCGGCGGCGCGCTGTGCACGTGTCAGCGTGTCGGCAGATGCATCAAATTGCGCGGTGCGTACCAGTAAACTTTCAGAGCTGACAGATAGCACTTTGAATTGTTGAATACTTGCCAAATCAATGGTCCAAGACTTTGGGTCATTGGCGGAGCGAGCAGGCGCACCCCAACTACCTTCACCTACATAGACAGTGCCACCTGATGTAGTCGCATTAAAGCCATTGTTGGTGGGCTGTAATGCTTGAGTGAGTTTATTGATATGGGTATCTGATTCAACCACAAGGTTCATGGCATGGTTATAAAATGCATCTGCCCACCAAGTGTGCAAAATGGTGTTGTCTGATTTACCAGAGTAGTGAGGGTACATAGGTTTGTGGTATTGCGTGCTACGCCACTTAGCTGTGCTACCTTGGCTACTAAGATCTTGTGCTAGCCAATCATTCATAGCAGAGGCATAGCTAGACCAACCACTATTTTTGTATTGACTATTTAGTGTGTAAACCCGAAGCAAGGTGCCAACATTGAAAGCACCATAGGTGTCTGAGCTGGTACATTCACCATCTTGGTTATAGTCAACACCGAACACCTGACATAGGGTTCTATAGTTGTCATCTTCATGATTACCATGTGTTGCTACAAAAGGGTAGATACGTCGATAGTTGATGCCATCGATAATGTCATCGGAGAAGGTTAACTGCCAGTCTTGTAAATACTCTTTCATCTCTGATACGGAGTTTGCATTGGTATAGTCGCCGCCGTGCATAATGAACAGTGGGCGGATTTTTGCGATGAGCTGGTTACCTTGGCGACGTGTTGTCCAGCCTGTTCGGGTATCTCCGCCAGCTATGGCCGTAAAAGCTTGGTTGTCTGCCGGCGCAGTTTTAAACCAAAATGCTTCTGAGCAGCCTTGAGTGTCACATACTCGATAGTAAATATTGGTATTTGCACTGAGGTTTTTCAATGTAACAAACTGGCTTTCTAGTGAACCATCGAACGTGCGAGATGCACTCACAGGCTGCACGGTCCAGTTTTGTTCATCGGTTGATGTACCATATTTAACGTGGTGATTACTGCCCCCAGATGGAGTGAATCCAATTGTCGCTTGTGACTTTGGGCTGTGATCCCAGATAAGCCTATGGTATTGACTACCCGCTTGAGCGCTGGCGGTAAGGGTTAAACCGATAGCAAGGCTCACGATACGTGTGCTCATTTCCTTGATCCTATATTATTGTGTAGTTGAAGTGTCGCGACTGCTTAGCTGCGTGTGGGAGTAAGTCTTAGTGACATCACTCACTAAGATAACAAAGGCGGCGTTTCTATAGGGTAAAGAAACAACTTCGCCACTATGGAAGTTCACCGCTTTGGCACCTTGTTTAAGGTGCGCAAATTTTTGTTGTAATTTGACCTTTGCTTTACTTGTCCAGTAATCCCCTTTTTTGATATGAGCAAAGTAATCATAGGCAATGTAGGGTTGGCCGGGTCGAGCAGGCGGTTGAATCAAGCTGGCTAATTCATGCTCAGTCGGCAGTCGCCAGTTATTTTGGCCGCATAGTGTTTGCTTATTGGTGTGATGGATAAGATCCTGGGTGTCACAACGTGCCGCTTCAAAATAACAATCACCGTAATTTTCAGTACCTAAGCCTTGGTCATACCAAGAGTACGTCCAGTAGCCGTCATGAATGGATTCATCATCGGTTTTTACCTCCCACAAAAGGTTATGTTGTCGGTCCAATACACAGGCCCAAGGACCCTGCCATGGTGATAGCGCTTGGCCTTGCGCTGTTACTTTTGTATATCTAGGATGTACGGAGGGTTCAATGAGTGTGTCGCTAAACATAACGTAAGCGCAGGTTAGCGCAATGATGAGCAATGAAACAAAAAGCCTTTTGATCACAGTGAATACCTAAGTTTAATTGCACGCTGGTGGCGAGTATGAGCGATTTGGCTACTATCGAAGGCCGAAACCCAGATGCAAGTATTGTTATTTAGCGTCACATCATACTTTGACTCAGTCTGATTTTTTCTCACCAGCTCCAAAGTCCAATACCCATTTTGCCAATGGCCTTTGGCCCGTACATCAGCGCGGTCACCTTCGAATCGGTTGGAGCGATATAATACCGAGCTTAATTGCGTGCCAATGGGATAGGTATCCTTAGATGATTGGTAGGGCTGCGAGCCAAACCAGGGCAATACCGAGCTATGATTATGCTCGCTTGGGGTGGGTAATCTTTTTGGAGTAACCTGATTGGGAGAATACCATAGCCAATTCATTACATATGCACCGCTTTCTTTTCCATCTGTTTGATAGCCAGCTTTATAGCGACGTTGACCACTTAGCGGCTGTGCCAATGGGCCAATATAATTGTCATCGGCCAGTACCATATTGTTTGTTCGCACTGCTTTCCAATGCCATAGGTCGCGTATTTTGCCATCTAAGCTGGCGTGATAGCCTTTGCCATGCCAATTAGCTGGTTTGTTAGAAAATGGTTTTTTACCCAAGTAACTGGTGCCATCAGCACCTATGTCACAACTGCTTGACAGCATTACTGCAAACTTATCTTCATAGTGGCTTTGCTCATCAAATTGGTAAAAGCCGTTTTCTTTTACCTTCCAGCCTTGTGATGTTTTTATAAGAGGTAAGTGCTGTAAGCTTTTGGTTGGATCTGCCCAGCGGAACAAAAAAAAGGTTTCTTTATGATTACTCAGTGCTTTTATATGTACTTGAGTATGGCCGTCATCAAAGTTAGCACCGTTAGTGGTGTCAATTATGAACGTATGTGCTTGTTGCCACTGGGGTTCATTGGCTAGACCGTCTATTTCCATCAATACCTGATTTGAAATAGGTGCGACATTTAAGGTATGTGTTAGCGTATTCAGCAGAAAAAATAGTATCGCTGTGCATAAGCCTAGTGTGCCAAGTAAGCCATAAGGTACACTTTTGGTGTTCATCAGCAGGATTTTTTTAAAGGCTCTGCGACCATACTGAAGTATATACACCCAACTGTGCAGCAATAAATAGACGACAGTTGCTAACGCACTGTAATAATGTAATGACAAAAATTGTGTGGGCGTTAGGTCGAGGTAATTTGATAAGCCACTTACTAGGCATATGGTTATGACTAGGTAGCCAAAAAATGTGACTACGTTGTGGTAGCGGTTTTGTGAGGTAATACGACCACTGTTCACTGTAAAATATAAATAATACACACTTAGCATTACAAGCAGGCTTGCAGATAGTAAGTGTAGATTATGAACTTGTCCGCTGGGTAATAGCGGTGCAACCGTTAATATGTAGGGTTTAGTCAAGGTTGCAATACGAAAGCCAGAAAGCAAGCTTAGCGTAATTGCGAATATAGCAGCGGTATGTAAAAGAATAAAAATTGGACGTCGCACGAAATATCACTGAGTAAAATAATTGTAAATTAATATTACAGTTTATTTACTTGCTGTGAAGGGATGATGACAATCTATTAATTATCAAAGTATTTTTCGAGAGTTTTTAGCTAATGCGAGATCCTATCCTATACTCAACATAATCAGTTGTAAGCGTTTTATCAGCACTAGAGAGGGCGATGCCTGTGTCAAAAATAGCGAATGACAGCGTTATTGACAGCATGACAGATATCGTTGCTTGTTTGAATACGAGTGATTCGATACAGCGCTTCTTGTTGGATATTCATTGTATACTTCAAAAAGTCACCTACGCAGATAATTTCTATGTTGTCTTGTTCGGTGGCGAAGGAACGCTACAATTTCCTTATTTTCATGACGTGATGGATGACATCAGAGCCGAAGATTTAGAAGATATTGATCTAAATGTTGTAGAGCAAACGCTAACAGGTTATGCCATCAGCCAGCGTAAAATTTGTAATTTCACTCAGCAAGACATACAACAACTTATAGATTCTGGAGAAATACAGGTGTTAGGCACCATGCCTAGACAGTGGTTATGTTTTCCTTTACTTAATCGTAGCTCTTATCTGGGGGCGTTTATCATTCAATCTTATCGTAATGAGCAGGAATACTCTGGTGTTATTGTTGATGTGCTTTTTACTATTAGTCATGTTATCTCTTCCGCTTTAGATGCATTTAATAACCAACGCGATTTACTTGAAGCAAATGAAGCACTGCAAATCTATCAAAGAGAATTAGAGGAAAGAGTGCAGGCGCGCACGCAAGAGCTACAAAAAAGTCTTGAAGAAGTTCGTTTGGAAGTGACTAAGCGTGAGCAGTTACAGCAGCAATTGGAATATGAGTCGTTACATGACAACCTAACTGGTTTGGCAAACAGAAAGTACTTGTTTAAAGAGCTATCTCGGTTAGCCGCTAAATCTCAGCGTTGCAATTTGGAAATCTATGTACTGTACATAGATCTAGATGACTTTAAACCAATCAATGACAATTATGGTCACAAAGCTGGTGATATCGTCCTACAAACAGTAGCAAAAAGACTACTAAAGGAAGTGAGAGATTACGATCTGGTTACTCGTTTAGGTGGTGATGAGTTTGTGGTGTTGATGACAGAACCTCTTCATTTTGGAGTCTTGCAGCAAGTTTGTGAACGACTTCTTCAGAGCGTTTGTATGCCGGTTGAGATCACTGAAAATAATCATGTTCAGTGTGGTTGTAGCATTGGAGTGACGGGTAATTATGCACAGGCGTTCAGCGCTGAAGCAATTTTACACCAAGCAGATGATGCACTTTATCAAGCTAAGAATAATGGTAAAAAACAAATCTCTTTTTCGGTATCAAAGTAGAACCAAACGGTTTTAAGACTTTGCTTTAGTCTGTCTTTGCTTTAGGATCGAACCACAAAGATTTCCTGTAGCTTAAGTTATGGCATTGAGAATACTGTTTATTTTTTGTTGGTTGTGGTCATTTCATGGTAACGCAGTAGAAGTGACTGATTTATATCAAAGTGAGCTTTATGTCACTGATAAAAGTCGTGATACGCGAGTTGAAGCCAGCAAAAAAGCGCTATATAACGTGATAAAAAAACTCACTGGCCGCCATGAGGGTGGAGACTCTAGGCTTATCAAGCAAGCTATGCGTTCGATTTCCGATTATATGCTCAAGTATGAGTATTTAGATGGGGAAGACGGAACGGTTAAAATCCGAGTAAAGTTTGAGCCAACAAGAGTCGAAGAATTAGTTAGGGACGCTCAGTTACCGCTATGGGGAAACCGTCGACCACTGATAGCTATTTGGCTTGCCATAGAAGATAACTTTCGCCGAGAATTTGTAACACAAGATAGTTATCCGCAGCTTGAGCGCTTAATTTATGATACGGCATCAGAGTGGGGCGTTCCTGTCATAGTCCCTTTGTTAGATCTTGATGACCTGGCCAAAGTAAGTGTTGCAGAAGTTTGGGGTAATTTCTCTGAACCAGTAGAGTTGGCATCGCAAAGATATAATGCGGAACGAGCTATCACGGCGCGTATGTTCCAGCAGCGCAACAGCAGTAGTTGGCAATTAGAGTGGCGCTACACAGATGCGGACATGTTTGAAATGAACAAACTAGTGGGCGACAAGCAGCAGATCTTAATTAGAATGGTAAATGACTTTTCGTCGGAATTAGCCAGAAGTTATGCCATCGACCCAAATGTATCCTTGGCGACCCAAAGTACTTCTTTAGTAGTGGATAATTTAAAAACATTTACCTCAATTGAGCTGGCTAAAAGACAATTAGCAAGTTTAAGCACCGTGGTGGATGTTGATGTGATTTACCGCTCTGGGGATCTGGTTAGGTTTGAAGTCAAACATAGCTCCACATTAGAAGATCTCGTAAAATCATTAAATCTAGAGCAAGCATTTAGTATTTATGTTGACCCACATGCGTTTTATCAAATCGCCAATGCCTCGAATTTACGTTACAGCTGGGCTGGCCAGTGATGAATAATGAACCCATGCAAATGGCGTTGCCAGTTACGCTCCCAGATGATGAAACATTTGAATCTTACTTTGGTGGTGCTCAGTCGTTAGAGGTAAATCATTTAAAGGCGTCATTGAGCAATTTAGTCAAAGATTTTCAATATACTTATTTATGCGGATTAGCAGATTCAGGTAAATCACACTTACTCTACGCTACTTGTATCCATGCTCAGGAAATGGGATTATCGACTATTCTACTGAGTTTAAGAGAAGTGATTGATTTTGGTCCAGCGGTCTTAGATGGTTTGGAATCGTTGGATGTCGTATGTATCGATGATGTGCACTTGGTTGCAGGTATCGAACATTGGGAAAAAGCACTGTTTAATTTTTTTAATCGATTTAATGAGCCTAACAAGTGTTTGGTTGTGACGGCAGATCTTTTACCCAACATGCTAAATATTAATCTTCCAGATCTTGAATCCCGCTTGGCATGGGGAACCACATTTCAAATTCGTTCTATGAGCGATGATGATAAGGCCGAGGCACTGGTTAAAAGAGCAAATATGCGCGGCTTAGAGTTGAGCGATGAATGTGCCCGCTTTTTGCTCACAAGATTGAGTCGTGACATGCGAGCGCTGTTAGATGTGCTAGATAAACTTGATCATGCGTCTATGGCAGCACAAAGAAAGCTAACCATTCCATTTATTAAAACCACGCTGCGATTATGATGAATTTGCACGCAAAGTAGGTGAATTTCTCTTGGATTTACCTAAAAGGTGCGAGTTTTTACAAATATTCACCCACAATAGTAAACTGAACCCTAGTTAGGGCTAGAATCTAGTCCTTGCTTTCAGTTATCATACGCGATTAATACAACAGCAAATTACCTCCATAAAGATCAGGTATAGAATGAACTTAGAGAATATTTTAGCGCAAGCGTTAGAAGCCGTATCGGTAGCTCGCGAAATTGCGCACCTTGAGGATGTCCGAGTTAATTACCTTGGTAAAAAAGGTGAGATCACAGGATTACTAAAAACTCTGGGCACACTCGCACCAGAAGAGCGAAAAGAAGCCGGCGCCGTTATCAACCAGGCTAAAACTCAGGTGCAAGATGCAATAAATGAAAAGCGTGAGCAATTGACTCAACAGGCACTTGAGAAAAAATTGGCGGCAGAGACAATAGATGTGACTTTACCGGGTCGCAATATGCCTGTTGGTGGTTTGCACCCAGTGACGCGCACGATAGAGCGCATTGAGTCATTCTTTGGTGAATTGGGGTTTGCTGTTAAGTCTGGTCCAGAAGTTGAGGATGACTTCCACAACTTTGATGCGCTAAATATTCCTGAACACCATCCAGCACGTGCTGAGCATGATACTTTTTACTTTAACCCTAAATTGGTATTACGTACTCAAACCAGTGGTGTGCAGATCCGAACGATGGAAGCTGAGCAGCCGCCATTGCGTATAATTTCTCCAGGTCGCGTATACCGAAATGACTACGATCAGACTCACACGCCTATGTTCCACCAAGTAGAAGGCTTGATGGTTGACACTGACGTGAGCTTTACTGAACTTAAAGGTATTTTGCACGATTTCTTGCGTAACTTCTTTGAAGAAGACATGGAAATTCGCTTCCGTCCTTCATATTTCCCATTCACTGAACCTTCGGCTGAAGTTGACGTAAAAGGTAAAAATGGTAAGTGGTTGGAAGTACTAGGTTGTGGCATGGTACATCCAAATGTATTGCGCTCTGTAGGTATTGACCCTGAAAAGTATACCGGTTTTGCTTTTGGTATGGGCGTTGAGCGTTTAACCATGTTGCGTTACGGCGTAAACGATTTACGCGCATTTTTTGAAAACGATTTAAAATTCCTAAACCAATTCAGATAAGAGTGAAGTTAATAATATGAAATTTAGTGAAAAGTGGTTACGCGAGTGGGTTAATCCAGCCATTGATACTGAGACTCTATCTGAACAGCTTTCTATGGCAGGTTTAGAAGTTGACGGACTAGAGGGCGTAGCAGGTGACTTCTCTGGCGTGGTGATTGGCGAAGTGGTTGAATGTGGCCAACACCCAGATGCAGACAAGCTACGTGTTACCAAAGTTAACGTTGGCGAAGATGAATTACTGGATATTGTTTGTGGCGCTGCAAATTGTCGCTCGGGGCTTAAAGTTGCGGTAGCGAAAGTGGGTGCAGTATTACCTGGCGACTTCAAAATTAAAAAGGCCAAGCTTCGCGGTCAACCTTCACACGGCATGCTTTGCGCGTTTGAAGAACTTGGTATGGCTGAAAGCTCAGACGGTATTTTAGAGCTACCAAGTGATGCGCCAATCGGCCAGTGCATCCGTGAATATTTCTCGTTAGATGATGTAACTATTGATGTTGATCTTACAGCCAACCGCAGTGATTGTTTAGGTATTAAAGGCTTAGCACGTGAGGTAGGCGTATTAAACTCATTAGATGTTACTGAGCCCGCAATCGAGGCTGTTCAGCCTACAATTGATGACACAATCTCTATTGAGCTTGTAAACAGCCAATCATGCCCACGTTATTTAGGTCGTATTATTAAGGGTATTAACCTAGATGCAACGACTCCACTTTGGATGGTTGAAAAATTACGTCGCTCAGGCGTACGTTCAATTGACCCAGTTGTAGACGTTACTAACTATGTGTTGCTTGAACTTGGTCACCCAATGCATGCGTTTGACTTAAACGCCATTGAGGGAGGCATTAAAGTACGTAACGCCAATGAAGGTGAGGAATTGGTGCTACTTGATGGAAATACAGCGAAGTTAAATCCGACAACATTGTTGATTGCAGATGATAAAAAAGCACTTGCAATGGCAGGTATCTTTGGTGGTGAAGCATCAGGTGTAACAGAAGGTACAAAAGATATCCTTCTAGAAAGTGCCTTCTTTGCTCCGCTGGCCATTGCAGGTCAAGCACGTAGCTATGGTTTGCACACAGATGCATCACACCGTTACGAGCGTGGTGTTGATTACAAGCTACAGCGCGACGCGATGGAGCGTGCAACAGCCTTGCTACTTGAGATTGTTGGTGGTCAAGCAGGTCCTGTGGTTGAGGCTGTATCAGAAGCTGACCTACCTAAAGAAAAGTCAGTTACATTGCGTCGTGAGCGCTTAGACAGAGTCATTGGCTACCATATCGCTGATGAAAAGGTTTCTGACATTCTAACGCGTTTAGGGTTGACAATAACTTTTGCAAACAATACGTGGCATGCAGTGGTGCCAAGTTATCGCTTTGATATCAGTATCGAAGAAGACTTGATTGAAGAAGTCGCTCGTGTATTTGGTTATAACAATATCCCAAATGTAGCGCCAAAAGCAGCGTTGAAAATGACTAACCACAGCGAAGCGAACCTACCAGTATCGCGCATGCGTAACGAGTTGGTTGCACGTGGTTATCAAGAAGCCATCACTTATAGCTTCGTTGAGCCCAAAGCACAAAAGCTACTGCACCCAGAGTCAGACGCTTTAATACTACCACACCCGATTTCTGTAGAAATGTCAGCGATGCGCGTGAGCTTGATGACAGGACTAGTGAATGCAGTAGTGTATAACCAAAACCGTCAACAGTCGCGTATTCGTTTATTTGAGCATGGTCTTAAGTTCCTCAAAGATGAATCTGCAGAGAATGGGGTTGCTCAAGTTGCTGTTGTTGGTGGAATTGTTTATGGGAACACTCATAATGAGCACTGGTCAATCGCATCGCGTCCAGCAGACTTTTTCGATGTCAAAGGTGACGTTGAAGCCTTACTTGCATTGACTAACGATGGTGCGCGTTTCAGCTTCAAAGCAGAGCAATGTGATGGATTACATCCAGGGCAGTCTGCAGCAATTTATTTTGATGATGTAAAAGTTGGCTTTATTGGCGCTATTCATCCACAATTACAAAAGTCTCTAGGTTTGAATAGCACGGCCTATGTGTTTGAAGTTGAAGTGGATGCATTGAGTACTCGTAAGTTGCCAGAAGCAGTAAGTGTGTCTAAATTTCCATCAAATCGAAGAGATATCGCTATTTTAGTTGCAGATGATGTAAAAATAGGCGATATTTTAGATAGCATTGAGAAAGTTGGCGGAAATCAATTAGTTGACCTAAACTTATTCGATGTGTATAAGGGCAAAGGTATTGAGCCAGATTTTAAGAGTTTGGCGATTGCTCTTACACTACAAGCGGTTGATAGAACACTCGAAGAGAAAGACATCAATCAAGTTGTAGACAACGTGGTGGCCGAACTGGCCAAACAATTTAATGCATCGTTGAGGGACTAGATATGGCGCTTACTAAAGCCGACATAGCTGAACACCTATTTGAAAAATTGGGGATAAATAAAAAGGATGCCAAAGACTTAGTTGAAGCGTTTTTTGAAGAAATCCGCTCAGCGCTTGAAAAAGGAGAGCAAGTCAAGCTCTCTGGATTTGGTAACTTTGATCTCCGTGACAAAAAAGAGAGACCGGGTCGAAACCCTAAAACAGGTGAAGACATTCCAATCTCTGCGCGTCGCGTAGTAACTTTCCGTCCGGGCCAAAAACTGAAGACTCGCGTCGAAGTTGGTACTAGTAAAGAAAGTTAATATTTTTTAAAAGTTGAAAGCTATTCCTAAGGCCTTGAGTTCACGCTTGAGGCCTTTTGTTTTGTCATAAAAAAGTCATAAATCTTCACTAAACTGTCGCCTTTCATATATGGCAGGCTGAGGTTTAAATCATGCCAAGGGCACGTTTGTTTGCAAAGCAGTTGAAAAATATTGCATTTGCTTGGTTGATTTGCAGTGTTGTGTTTGGAATGTTGCTTGTTCTACTTTACATTCAGCATCGTGATGCAGAGCAGTTACATATTCAAAGTATTGCCCAGAAGGTTCACTTCGAGCTTAATACTCAGCTTAAAGAGATTGACTCATTTTTGCGTCAGGCTGAATCGCTTGATGTTACTTGCCCCCAAGAAACACTATTCCGACTTAGGCAACAGGTGTTTAAAAACCCTGCAATGAGTGAGATTGGTATCGTTAATCAAAAGGGTCAATTGTTGTGCAATACATACGGTGTTCTTAATCCGCCAATTCAAACTACTGAACCTGTAAGAAGCAATGAGCTACGCTACCACGGCCCAATCATAAGCGAGTATATGGAAATGTCAGCCTTTGTGCTTGCTAGAACAAGACAGGATGGTTATGCGGTCAATGTGCTGTTACCGAGTGATTGGCTGCGCCATACACTCGATTTACAACAATATTCACAGCTTGATTTTATAGCACTCGTTGATAGTGAAACAGGTGTGCCTATTTTGTTGCAGGGTCACTATAGTTTACCACTGCACCAGTCATTATTTCCGGTTCAGCGCCCTCTACAGGCTCATGGCAAGTTTGATGATGGGAAAAACAAGTATTTGTTTGCTAAACCAATAATCTCACTTCCAAGGCTTTCGGTGGTTGCCTCAAGCAACAGCAGTCCAATCTTTACTGTTCAATCAACAACTTTTGTTGCGCTTCTGGCTGTGTATATGATCGCTTGGGGGGGACTAAGCTATCTACTTTACTTCATTGAAAAACGGCAGTTGAGCTTGAAATTTCAATTGAAACATGCGATTGCACAGCATCAATTATTCAACGTCTATCAGCCGCTTATAGATGCGAAAACGCAACACATTGTTGGAGTCGAAGTGCTTATTCGTTGGCAGCACCCAAGTGAAGGGGAGCTGGGGCCCGCTTATTTCATTCCTGAGGCTGAAAGAAGTGGCGCTATCGTCGAAATTTCTATTGTTCAAGTAAATAATGCAGTAAAGGAATTAGCCCCGCTGCTGGCGCTAAATCCACAGCTCAAGGTTTCTTTCAATGTGAATGGGCAGCTATTGAGTTGTCCTGCTTATCTAGCCACGCTTGAGCTAGCGAAACAGCATATCCGCTGTCTTACTATCGAGTTGACTGAGCGAGATGTATTATCTCAAGTACAGGTTAAACACACTTTAGAGCAACTTGTTGCGCAAGGTATTGAGGTTGCGGTTGATGACTTTGGTACTGGATATAGCGGCTTGCAGTACTTGCAAAGCTTCCCAATTGATTTATTGAAGATAGATCAAAGCTTTGTGGCCTCAATCGGGCTAGATAACTTGCAATCACCCGTACTCAACGCGGTGATAGAAATGGCGACCAAACTAAATAAAAAGTTGATTGCAGAGGGCGTAGAAACAGCTTATCAGGCTGATTATTTACTCAAGCAGGGAGTTGAAGTACATCAGGGGTGGTTGTATGCCAAAGCATTGGCTATTGAAGCGTTGATAGCAATGGTAAAAAGGGAACCATCTACGCTCCCTTCATACTCTTAACCGCTATGGTTTATGCAATCACACCGCTGCAAAGTAGCAGCCATAGCTTGGCATGCTTAGAATGCCAGAGCTAAGCGTACAATTATGGTGCTGTAACTCAGTATGTTCAGAGCTAACTTTGTCCTCTAGCTTGAGTGTTTGTGACTCGCCACTTAGGTTAAATACGCACAATATGCGCTGTTGCTCATAGCGACGATAAAAAGCTAACACCGGTTCAGGTGTGTCGATAAACTCAATATCACCATATTGCAGGGCAGGCATCGTTTTTCGCCATGCCATAAAATGTTGAAAGCGCCTTAAAACTGAGTCTTCCGCCTGCTGCTGAACGTCAACCGCAAGTGCTTGATGTTGCTGCTCAACAGGTAGCCAAGGTGCTTGAGTGCTAAACCCTGCATGGGGTTGCTCCATCCGCCATGGCATGGGTGTTCTACAGCCGTCACGACCTTTAAAGTTAGGCCAAAAAGTAATGCCGTATGGGTCTTGAAGATCTTCAAAAGCAACCTGCGCCTCACCCAACCCTAGCTCTTCACCTTGATACATACAAACGCTGCCCCGCAGTGAGCCAAGTAATGCGGTTAGCATACTAACTTGTTTAGGGTCGGTATCACCAGCTGAGTTCCAGCGGCTTGCAACTCGCTCAACATCATGGTTACTGAATGCCCAGCATGGCCAACCCTGTGTCATTACGGACTCTAACGTGCTAACTGTTTCGCGGATATATTGCGCGCTATAGTCTTTTGTGAGCAATTCAAAGCTGTAACCCATGTGCAGCTTATCGCCATCGGCGGTATATTCTGCCATGGTTTGCAGCGAATCTTCTGATGAGATCTCACCTAAGCTAACTGTACCAGGATAGCGGTTTAACAAGCTGCGGATCTCTTGCATAAATGACAAATTTTCCGGCTGAGTGTTGTTGTAATAGTGATATTGGAAAGCGTAGGGGTTATCTTCGCTAAATCCTCGACCTTGGCGAAGTTCCTTTGGTTTAGCAGGGTTATCGCGTAATTGTGCATCGTGGTAACAGAAATTAATTGCATCCAAACGGAAGCCATCAACGCCTTTTTTAAGCCAAAACTCCACATTATCTAGCACTGCTTGGCGTACGTCTGGGTTGTGAAAGTTCAGATCCGGTTGTTCCGTTAAAAAATTATGTAAGTAGTACTGACAGCGTCTTGGTTCCCATTGCCAAGCTGTACCACCAAAGATAGATAACCAATTATTCGGAGCGCTACCATCAGGTTTGGCGTCCGCCCAAACATACCAATCGGCTTTATCATTGCTGGTATTTTCACGGCTTTCGACAAACCATTGATGTTCGTTAGATGTGTGGCTAAGTACCTGATCAATAATTATTTTAATGTCACGTTGGTGTGCTTGTGCTATTAAAGTATCAAAATCATCTAGATTGCCAAACATTGGGTCGATATCGCGGTAGTCACTGATATCATAGCCAAAGTCTTTCATGGGAGACTTAAAGAACGGTGAAATCCAAATGGCATCAACGCCAAGTGACTTTATATAATCTAATCGATTTATGATCCCTGGCAAATCGCCAATACCATCGCCATTTGTATCTTGAAAACTGCGAGGGTAGATCTGATAGATAACCGCACCTTTCCACCATTGCTGTTGAGCCATGTATATTCTCCAAGTTTCTGCTCAATACTGCCATTTATGAAGGAAGTTATATAAACCGAACCAACATGGGGCATTTATGGCAAAAAGCATACGTTATCGCCCAAATACTGTAAAAAGGTTGCATACGTATGCATCGTAAATACCGAAATTGGAGGCAAAAATAAAACGGGGAAAAGCTAATGTTGTTTTTGTAAGAAAAGTTTACCAATTGTGCCTTGTCTGGGGAGGGAAGCTATTTGGCCCTAATATTCTTCATGGCAAGGGTGATGTGAATGGTAAGACCAATTTATCATTGTAAAAAGATCAACAGATGTGAGGTGCTAATGCTATTACTTTTTTGTGACATAAAAAAGAAATCAGGTTAAGTTTGCAGCAAAAATCCGCTATATATTTGTGATCAGAAATTTCACTTTTCAAATATATTAATTTCTTTTAAAACAGAGTGTTATCCTGGTTTTGTGTGAAATAAATGTAAACCCAGTGAAGTTAGCTATAGTTTGAATACGTATGCATAAAGTTGTTTATAAAATTGGCTCAGCGCTAATATGCATCCTGACAACAAAAGTAGCTGGACATCAATGCGCTTGTTATCCAAGCAAGCAGATAAGAAAAAGATGTTTCGGTATAAATTGGGTAATTGGGATAAAACACTATGTCTATGTTCAAACCAAGTATGTTTACACTGGCACTGATTAGTGCAGGTGTTGTTTCACATTCTGCGTATGCAGCTGAAGAAACTGCAAAAGCACAAGAAGATCAAAAAGTAGAAGTGATAGAAGTGAAAGGTTTTCGTGCCAGCGTTGTTGAATCAATCAACACGAAGCGCTTTTCTTCTGAAGTCGTTGAATCAATTTCTGCGGAAGACATAGGTAAATTACCTGATTCTTCAATCGCTGAGTCAATCGCTCGTTTACCAGGGTTAACAGCACAGCGTCTTGATGGCCGTGCCAGCAAAGTAAGTGTACGTGGTTTCGGTGAAGATGAGAGTGCTACAACCTTTAATGGTCGCGAACAAGTTTCT
Organism: Pseudoalteromonas byunsanensis; assembly: GCF_001854475.1. Lineage (GTDB taxonomy): Bacteria > Pseudomonadota > Gammaproteobacteria > Enterobacterales > Alteromonadaceae > Pseudoalteromonas > Pseudoalteromonas byunsanensis. Next base: position 104,577 of record NZ_MNAN01000032.1, on the reverse strand, counting down.
ATCTCTGACAACCGTGGCGTTGAGTTTGACTTATACCCTTCAGAGGTAATGAGCGGCGTTACTGTTTATAAAACACCCAGTGCAAATCTAGAAGCGGAAGGTATTGCCGGTGTTATCGACATGCAAACTATTAAACCATTGAGTGTTGATGAGCGTGTTTTCCAACTAAATACCATGTATGAAAAAACCAGCTTTGATAAGCTGAACCCAGATGGTGAAGATGCAGGCTTGCGTGGTACTTTCTCTTATGTAGACAAGTTTGCCGATGACACAATTGGTGTGGCACTGGCATTAACAACCATGACTTCGCCAAACCAGGAGAAACGCTGGAATGCATGGGGTTACCCAGAATTTGAAGCCGATGGTAAGCAATACTCAATCTTAGGTGGTGCTAAGCCATTTGTTCGCTCATCAACGCTTGAGCGTGACTCTGTGATGTTCGTATTTGAAGCGGCCCCTAGCGATAACCTATCTATGGTTTTCGATGCCTTATATGTTGACTTTAAAGACGAAAAAATCTTACGCGGGATTGAAATTCCATTTGCATGGGGCCAAGGCTCTATTTCTGGACAATCAGCAACAGTTGATGCAGCAAGTGGTTTTGTTACTAGCGCTGTTACTGAAGGTCAACGCGTTGTAGTACGTAATGACTATGAAGACCGTGAAGCTGAATTAAGTGCTTTTGGCTTCAATACAAAATACAACGTGAATGAATCTTTAACGCTGGAATTTGACGCAAGTCACTCGAGTGTAGAAAAGAAAATTTGGAGCTTAGAGAGCTATTCAGGTACTGGACGTGGTAATGAACGAGGCGAAGCAGATAACCTTGGCTATACATTCTCTGGCGGTAACACGGGTGCACAATTCAGCCATGAATTAGATTACAGCGACTATGACTTAATCAAAATTGGAGGTCCATTATCTTGGGGCTGGAGTTCAGCACTTAACGAAAAATATGGTGTTGTTGGCTCAGAAAATGCTGATGGTGATTATGAATATCATCCATATGAAAACCAGCTACAGGATGGTTTCATTAACGCGCCGACCATTGAAGACGAACTAAATGCCTTGAAATTTGCAGCAAAGCAAGCGCTAGATAATGAATTTGTCAGTAGTGTTGAGTTTGGTTTGTCGTACCGCGACCGAGAGAAGTCTAAAATGTCAGAAGGTTACTTTATGACAGTAGCGGATTTCTCATACCCAGATAACCCAGGTATGTTAACTGTTCCAGAGCAATATCGACTAGGTAGTGCAAACTTAGACTTTATCGGCATGGGTGACATGATTGCATATGATTCACGTGCAATGGTTGCTGATGGGCAGTTTGATTTATTGGCAGAAAGCCTTACTAATCCAAGCCATGCTACTATGTCATGGAAGGTAGAAGAGCAGGTGACGGCAGCCTTTGTACAAGCAAATATCAATGCTGAAATCGCAGGCTTCCCTGTGACAGGTAATGCGGGTTTACGCTACGTAAAAACTGAACAAACTGGTAAAGGTAATGCTTTCAACACCGTTGGTGGCAAAGTGGTTACTACACCAACTCACGTTGAGCATGATTACTCACATTTATTACCAAGCTTGAACTTATCCGTTGCGCTTGACGAAATGCAAACGGTACGCTTTGGTGCTGCGAAAACAATTTCTCGCCCTCGTCTTGATGAGATGAATGCGTCTATCAGTGCTAAATACAACCAGCGCCCTGATGAGAATGGCAATAACTGGGAAGTATCAGGTGGTAACCCAACGCTTGAACCAAAAGAAGCAATTGGTTTTGACTTGACGTATGAAAACTACTTCAGTGCCGAAGGTTATTTCTCCGTTGCGTTGTTCCATAAAGAACTAAAAGAATGGATCTTTGACGGAACATATGAAATTGATATGACTGGTGTTGTTGACCCTGTATCTGGTGAAGTTCCACCCAATGCTGGAGGTTCAGGTAAAGGTAAAGTCAATGGCGGTGGTGGTGATCTTTGGGGCTATGAACTATCGGTTGCATTACCGTTTAATATCTTCCACGATAGCCTTGAAGGTTTTGGTATTATTGCCAGCCATACAGGGGTTAAGTCAGATATCAATGACCCTAACGGCAATGAGTACGAACTACCAGGCTTGTCTGACAGTATTCAAAGTTTAACATTCTATTACGAGAACTACGGTTTCCAAGCTCGTACAAGTATGCGTAAGCGTAGTGAGTTTAAAGGTGATGTATACGGCCTAGGGTTTAAAACTGTCCAAGTTGATATTTTAGGCGAAACCATTTGGGACGCACAGTTCGGGTATGATTTTGGTGAAGGTGGCTTTGAGCAACTAGATGGTTTGTCGGTAAGCTTCCAAATTCAAAACATCACAGAAGAGCCGTTTACTGCGCTTTCTGGTGATAATGCCCTGCAAGTACGTGACTACCAAGATTATGGTCGCACTTACATGCTAGGTTTAAGTTATAAGTTTTAATCGCTGACACGCGAATAAAGCAAAGCCCTTGTCTTAATCACAAGGGCTTTTTTGTTTCAAGCTAAGGTGAGGTTGTTTTATGTCTACTCAGCAGATTAAAAATGTTGTCGTTGTTGGAGGGGGAACCGCGGGTTGGTTAAGTGCATCTTTTTTAGCCAAAGTGATGGGGAAGCTCATCAATATAACCGTGTTAGAGTCAGCGGACATAAGCACAGTTGGTGTTGGTGAAGCGACCATTCCACCTTTACAGCCTTTCAACAGCGCGCTGGGTATCAACGAAGCCGAGTTTATGAAAGCGACAAAAGCGACCATTAAGCTTGGCATTCAATTTGAAGGTTGGGGCACAAAAGATAGCAGCTATATGCACGCTTTTGGGGCTATCGGCAAAGACTTTCCATTTTGTGAATTTCACAATCATTGGCTGTATGCTCAACACCAAGGCATTGGTGGAGACTTTTGGGATTACTCTTTAAATTACCAAGCTGCAAAACATCATAAATTTTCCAAGCTCAATACGATACCGGGCACCAAACTACCGGGAACCTCTTACGCATATCACTTTGACGCTGGTTTATACGCTAATTTCTTGGCTTCACATGCGCAAAAAATGGGCGTATGTCATATTCAAGGTACAGTTGAGCAAGTAATTAAAGATGAAGTTTCGGGTAACATTGCAGCGCTTAAGTTGGTCAATGGTCAGCAGGTACAGGGCGATTTATTTATTGATTGTACGGGGATGCACGCTCTGTTGATAGATAAAGCCCTTAACAGCGGGTTTGAAGACTGGTCGCATTGGCTACCTTGTGATAGTGCTTTGGCGGTTCCTTGTGAGCACGCAAACACGGAGATTGCGCCTTATACTCGCTCTATTGCCCATGAAGCTGGCTGGCAGTGGCAAATTCCCCTACAACATCGAGTTGGCAACGGATTAGTCTACGCCAGTAAGCATATGAGCGACGAGCAAGCCAAAGAAAAGCTGCTTAGTAATTTACCAGGTAAAGCTTTAGCTGAACCTAAGTTAATTCGTTTTAGAACTGGGCGACGAATTACGCCATGGCATAAAAATGTTGTGGCGATAGGCTTATCAAGTGGCTTTTTGGAGCCCCTTGAATCAACCAGTATTCACCTAATTCAAACTGCCATTGTACGTTTAGTTAAGTTGTTTCCTCATAATGGCATCGAGGCCTGTCAGGTAGCCTTGTATAACCAACAGTCGAAAACTGAATTTGAACGTATTCGTGACTTTATCATTTTGCATTACAAGCTCAATGATCGTAATGATTCAGATTTTTGGCGTCAATGCCAAGATATGGAGATCCCCGCCAGCTTAAAACAAAAAATAACTCTGTTCAAAGAAACGGGTAAGTTACTTCGTGAAGATGACGAATTATTCGCCGAAGTAGCTTGGCAACAAGTGTTTATTGGTCAAGGGCTAAAGCCAAAGCAGTTACATCCGTTATTACATGCGTTGTCGGATCAACAAAGACAAGAGTTATTCACTAGTCTCAGAACCCTAATCGAGCAAACCGTGGCTGCCATGCCAACACACAAGCAATTTTTGGCGGATAATTAATCTATGAAAGTTCATCTAGCAGTTTTATATTTCTTGTTCGTAGCGTGCAGCCTAATGCGTCATGAAGCACTAAAAGCCTACCAAGTTGAACCACAAAATTGGTGGGTGGGTATGCATCACCCAGATTTGCAAATTATGATTCGTCAGGCCAACGTCGCCAATGCCAAGGTCAGCCTACGCCCTTATGAAGGGGTAAAGCTGTTAGGAGTAGAGCGTGGTGACAGCGATAACTACGTCTTTATTAATTTACACATCGATGAAAGTGCGCAAGCAGGTGAATTGCAATTTGATGTAAGTTATCAGCACGCAACAGATGTGCTTAGCTACCCACTTCTCACCCGCCACCCCCAAAGCGCCGCGCGTCAAGGGTTTTCTACTAAAGACATAATCTACCTCATCAATCCTGATAGGTTCGCAAATGGCAATCCCGATAATGATAGTGTTAAAGGGCTGTATGAACAGGCTCGGCCCGATTTTAAAGGCGGACGTCATGGGGGCGATTTGCAAGGGATCATTGCACGCCTGGATTACATTAAAGACATGGGATTCACACAGTTGTGGTTGACTCCAGTGCGTGAAAATAACATGAGTGAATATTCATACCATGGTTACGCAATGACTGATTTTTATAAAATCGACCCTCGCATGGGGAGCAATGAGCAATATCGTATGTTTACACAAGCTGCGGCTAGTCGAGGGATTGGTGTGATCATGGATATGGTGCTCAATCACAGCGGCTTAAATCATTGGTGGGTTAAGGATAAACCAACACGAGATTGGCTTAACTTTGGTGGTGAATTCAGTGGCACGAGCCATGCCAGACAAACCATTCAAGACCCTCATGCTAGTGAGTTTGATAAGAAGCAATTTAATGATGGCTGGTTTGTTCCCACCATGCCAGATCTTAATCAGCGTCAGCCACTTTTGGCGACCTATCTGATCCAAAATGCTATTTGGTGGGTGGAATATGCCAACTTAAGCGGAATTCGCGTGGATACTTACTCTTATTCAGATAAAGCATTTCTTGCCAAGTGGACCGAACGTGTAATGAATGAATATCCCAATTTCAATATTGTCGGTGAAGAGTGGAGCACTAATCCCGCGACCGTTTCATACTGGCAACGTGGCAAGGTGAATCAGGATGGCTACATATCGTACTTGCCGAGTGTGATGGATTTTTCGCTACAAGAAGCGCTCGTCAAGGCTCTGAATGAAGAGGAAAGTTGGAACACCGGATGGGTGAGAGTATATCAATCCATTGCCAATGATTTTCTGTATCCTGACACCAATAATTTACTGATATTTTTAGACAATCATGACATGAGCAGAATATTTACTGAGTTGGGTCAAGACGTAGAAAAAACACAATTGGCCATGACCCTATTGTTAACGACTCGGGGGATTCCACAAATTTACTATGGTAGTGAGGTTTTACTTGATAACACCGGCTCACATGATCATGGCGATATTAGAATTGATTTCCCTGGCGGGTTCGAAGGCCACAAGCAAGATGCGGTATCAGGAACAGGACTGAGCAAAGAGCAACACGCAATGCAACGACATGTGCGCACCTTGGCTCAGTTAAGGAAAAAATACTCCGCATTGAGCGACGGCGAACTGGTGCACTTTAGTCCCTATGATGGAGTATACAGCTACATTCGACGCGATAAATCACACAGTATATTGGTGTTACTTAATAAGAACCAAACGTCAACAACCATCAACATGACGCGTTATCAAGAAGTACTTCAAGGCGTAAAAACAGCGCAAGATTTACTGAATAATGTGAAGACTAATGTGTCGGAAAGTATGGAAATACCTAAAATGGGCTCAAAAGTGCTACTGCTAAAGCATGACTAGGTTATGAATCCTTGCCCTGAATACGTATGCAGAAGGTTCAACCTCAGTAATAAGCCAAGGTAGACTGCAATACGCCACATTATGACAACAACAAGCGACAACAAGTGTAATGAGAAATCTAAAATCTAAGGCTGTGTTCAACAAGCTAAGATATTCGGCATTGAGTGCCGCGTGCAGTGTGTTGATACTCGGTTGTACTGAGCCGCAGCAAAACGCTCAGACTAGCCAACAGGGCAAATCGACAAGCACTCAAGCAACCGTCAGTAAGCCTGTGGTATACCAAGTATTCACGCGCCTATTTGGAAATCAGCAAACCGCGAATGTGCCCTGGGGCAAAGTGGAGCAAAATGGTGTGGGTAAGTTTGCGGACTTTACACCCAAAGCCTTACAAGAAATCAAAGCACTTGGTACGACCCATATTTGGTATACCGGCGTGTTACACCATGCATTGGTGACCGATCACAGCAAGTTTGGTATTGCTGCTGATGATCCTGATGTTGTAAAAGGTCGTGCTGGTTCACCTTATGCCGTTAAAGACTATTACAATGTTAATCCTGACTTGGCAATAGACCCAAGTCAGCGCTTGGCTGAGTTTGATGCATTGATTGAACGTACCCATCAAGCGGGTATGAAGGTGATCATTGATATCGTACCCAATCATGTTGCTCGTAACTATCAATCGATGTCGGCTCCAGAAGGTGTTAAAGACTTTGGTGAAAATGATGACACCTCAAAAACTTACGCACGGGATAATAACTTTTACTATGTTGTGGGTGAAGACTTTAAGGTGCCAAGCTCTTTAGATTATCAGCCTTTGGGGGACGAAACGCATCCTAAAAGTGACGGTAAATTTAAAGAATCTCCCGCCAAATGGACAGGAAATGGTGCTCGTACGGCCCAGCCTGATATCAATGATTGGTATGAAACTGTTAAAGTTAATTACGGTGTGAAGCCCGATGGCAGCTATGACTTTGTGCGCCTGCCGAAGGACTATGCACAGCGTGATATTCAGGCCCATTACGAATTTTGGCAACAGCATGATTTACCCGATAGCTGGTATAAGTTTCGCGATATTGCTTATTACTGGTTGAATCGAGGGGTTGACGGATTTCGATATGATATGGCGGAAATGGTGCCGGTAGAGTTTTGGAGCTTTTTAAACGCCTCGATCAAAATGAAAAACCCAGAAGCGTTCATCCTTGCAGAGGTATATAACCCAGCGCTTTATCGTGATTATATCCAACAAGGGAAGATGGACTACTTGTATGACAAAGTTGGCTTTTACGACAGCTTGAAAGCGTTAATGCAGCAAACAGGCCATGCGCAGGATGTATTAGCTGCACATCAAAGTGTTCAGGACATCTCCAAACACATGTTGCACTTTTTAGAGAACCATGATGAACAGCGTATTGCCAGTGCTGAATTTGCAGGTGATGCGCGCATGGGAAAACCCGCCATGGTGGTATCCCACCTGATCAGCAAAGCACCAACAATGTTGTATTTTGGACAAACGGTGGGTGAAGAAGGCTCACAAGATGCTGGTTTTGGAAAGCCCAGTCGCACGAGTATTTTTGACTATATTGGTGTACCAGCCCATCAAGCCTGGATGAATGGCGGCAAGTTTGATGGCGGTCAGCTAACACAAGGGCAGCAAGCGTTACGCGCCTATTACGTTAAGTTGATGTCGCTCAGCACGTTACCTGTCGTGGTGGCGGGGAATTTACTGCCAGTAGAAGTTAACAGTGAAGATACCAATGCCAGACAGCGTGTTTTGGCGTTTGCTCGTCATTATGCAACACAAAAAATGGTGGTTGCCAGCAACTTTGATGCAAATAAATCACATACATTCAGTTTGAAATTGCCCAGTGATTGGCAGCACAACGCCGACACTGTTGTTCGTGATTTATTAGAAGACCATCCCGTGAAAAAGATAAAGGATGGGCAAATTATGATTACTTTAGCCCCACGCGCAAGCGTAGTTTATTTACTTGAGGATTAGCCATGCAACAACAAAAACCGAATTTAAGCTTTTGGCAAATCTGGAATATGTGCTTTGGCTTTTTGGGCATTCAGTTCGGCTTTGCGCTGCAAAATGGCAACGTAAGCCGTATTTTTCAGACATTAGGTGCATCAGTAGACGATATTCCCATTCTTTGGGTTGCAGCGCCACTAACCGGTTTAATCGTACAGCCTATTGTAGGCTACTGGAGTGATAAAACTTGGGGACGCTTAGGGCGTCGTCGTCCTTTCTTTTTGTATGGTGCTATTTTAACAACATTGTCGTTGTTCATCATGCCAAACTCCCCAACACTATGGATTGCGGCTGGTGTGCTATGGATCATGGATGCTTCTATAAACGTGACAATGGAACCTTTTCGCGCGTTAGTAGGTGATAACCTGAATGAAAAGCAGCGCGCTACTGGCTACTCCATGCAAAGCTTTTTCATCGGAGTTGGGGCTGTTGTTGCCTCTGCATTACCTTGGATGATGACTAACTGGTTTGGTATTAGCAATACCGCCAGTGAGGGACAAATTCCCGAATCTGTAAAATATGCCTTTTACTTCGGTGGTGCCATTTTATTTGCGGCAGTGACATGGACCGTGATTAAAACCAAAGAGTACACTCCAGAGCAATTGGCTAAGTTTGATACTCAAACTAGCGATACAGCTCTAACGAGCGAGCCACTTAGAGTGATTAACTTTGCCAAAGGCGCACTTGTATTTGCGTTACTTGGAGGTGGCTTACTTGGTTGTGTAGTGGCACTGGAAATGGAAAAAGAGCTGTATTTGTTGGCGGCATTATTATTGAGCTTCGCTTTGGTGCAACTTATCGCTGGGTTTTTACAAAATAAGCAACGTGTTAGCGGTGGCTTCTATCAGGTGATTTATGACGTGTTCACTATGCCAAAAACCATGCAGCAACTTGCAATTGTACAATTTTTCAGTTGGTTCTCATTGTTTGCTATGTGGATTTACACTACCTCCGCGGTGACTAGCTTTCACTATGCGACAACAGATGTAACCACTAAGGCTTATAACGATGGAGCCGACTGGGTTGGAGTATTATTTGCCGCGTATAACGGCTTTGCAGCCTTAGCTGCTATTGCAATTCCAATGATAGTTAAAAGGGTGGGGCTTGCATGGGCGCATTGTATAAATTTATTACTCGGCGCAGGTGCTTTGATAAGCTTTATGTTTATTCAGCAACCACAACTACTGTGGCTGCCTATGATAGGTGTGGGGTTTGCTTGGGCGTCCATTTTGTCTTTGCCTTATGCGATGCTAAGCAACTCTTTGCCTAGCAATAAAATGGGGGTTTTCATGGGAATTTTTAATTTCTTTATCGTGATCCCTCAGCTATTAGCTGCCAGTATTCTGGGCCTCATCCTAAGACACCTTTTTGATAATCAACCTATCTACGCGTTAATGATAGGGGGTGTGTCATTTATTTTTGCTGCCGTATCTGTGCTGCGTGTTAAAACCCAAACCGCCTAGGGGAACAAAATGAGAACAACGATAAATAAACTCACGATTGCATTACTGACTGCGGGTCTGGTCGGTTGTGGGAATGCCACTTACAACAGTCAAACTGATGTCGATACTATTGCGCCGGGTGCCCCTGGGGATAAGCCATTTTGGGCTTATTCGGGAAAAACGGGCATTGGTACTTCATACGAAGCCTACAAAGATGGTCAATACAGTGATCAGGCGCTTACTGGCGAAGTATCAAAAGTTTGGTTTTCAATTGCTAAGGGCATGATAACAGAAACCATGTTTGGGTTGATCCACCAAGCGCAGTTAAAAGACTTACAAATGGTAGTCATCGGCACAGATGATGAGGGCAATGCATTTAGCGTCAAAGAAAGTGATGTTGACGCTCTAGATGTGAGTGTTGATTATCTGCATAAAGACTCAGCGGGCCGACCATTGTCATTGGCATACAAAATCACCAGTAAAGACAAACAAGGTCGTTTTGTGCTGGAGAAACATGTTTTTACGGACCCTGACGGACAAAGTTTGTTTGTACGCACGAAAATCAACAGTGCGCTCAAATCACCTATGCAGGCATATGTTTCGGCAAATCCATACATTAATAATAATGGCGTGAATGACTTTGCAAAAGTCACGACCAAAGGCTTGGTTGCCAATGAAGGTGATAACTACCTTACCATGCAGGCACAAGGTGGTTTTGCCCAAGCATCGGTAGGCTTTACTGGAAAAAGTGATAATTTAACATCGCTGATGCGCAAGCAACAGCTGGCACAATCTTACACGTCCACAGGTGAAACCGCGGGTAACGTAAGTCTACTCGGTATGTTAGGTGAAGTTAATCAGTCTGCACAGTTTGATTTTGTATTGAGTTTTGGTAAGTCACAGGCGCAAAGTGCCAAGCAAGCCGAACAAACACTCAATAAAGGCTATCAGGCGGTACTCGATGCCTATAATGGCGGCTGGGAAGCCTATCTATCACAGTTAACCCCACTACAGCGTTTAACACAATTTAGTGCAGATCAAGGTAAATTGCTACATACCAGCGCCATGGTGCTCAAAGCACAAGAAGACAAAACCTATGCAGGGGCTTTGATTGCTTCACTATCAAACCCATGGGGTGATACCGTATCAGCGGTCGAAGGTTCAACCGGATACAAGGCTGTATGGGTGCGAGATTTCTATCAAGTTGCGATGGCGTTTATGGCAATGGGCGATGCTCACACAGCCAAAACTGCGTTCGAATATTTAGAAAAAGTACAAGTGAAAGACGATACACCAGGTAATAAAGGTGATACTGGTTGGTTTTTACAAAAAACACATGTGGACGGCGAGCTTGAGTGGGTTGGTGTACAGTTAGATCAAACCGCTATGCCTATTATGCTTGCTTGGAAGCTTTATCAGGCGAAGGTGCTGAGCGAAAAAGAGCTCAGCTACTGGTATACCAAAATGCTTAAACCAGCGGCTGATTTTTTGGTGCATGGCGGCAAGGCCAAGATCCTATGGAATGACACACAAATTACACCGCCAAGCACGCAGCAGGAGCGTTGGGAAGAGCAAAATGGCTACTCTCCATCAACTACTGCGGCGGTGATCTCCGGTTTGGTAAGCGCATCTGAAATAGCTAAGCGCAGCGGTGATATTGCCGCGGCTGAGCGATATCTTGAAGTCGCGCAGCAATATGATAAGCAAGTTGAAGCATTCATGTTCACAAGCAAGGGTGTACTTAAAGAATTGGCTCAAAGTCAGGCAAGTGACGGACGCTATTTTTTCAGGATAGGTCAAGACTCTGATCCGAACAGCAATAGTAAAATAAATAGCAATAATGGCCGAGAAGGGATGAATAAGAAAGCCATTATTGATGGTGGCTTTTTAGAGCTAGTACGCTATGGTGTGCGTGCTGCTGACGCGCCGAGTATTTTGGCGACCTTGCCTGAGTATGAAGATGAAAGCATGGCTGACAACCTACGTGTTAAATACAGCTTTACTTTCGATGGTGTTGAGGGAAGTTTCCCTGGATATCGTCGTTATGGTAATGATGGTTATGGCGAAGACGAAGTAACAGGTAGCAATTACGCTGAAGGTGGACAAAATACACCTGGACAGCGCGGTCGCGTATGGCCTTTCTTCACCGGTGAGCGTGGGCATTACGAAATTGCATCGGCCTCGTTAAACAACAGTTTCTCGACGCAAAAAATGCAGTTTATTAAGCAAACCTATGTAAAAGGCATGGAACTGTTTGCAAACGAGGGCATGATGCTGCCAGAGCAGGTCTGGGACAATGTTGGTGTAAATCCTCATGGATATGAATTTGGTGAGGGAACAAACTCAGCGACTCCACTTGCTTGGACTCATGCAGAATATATTAAGCTGGTTCGCTCGCTTGCTGATAAGCAAGTGTGGGATCACTACCCGATAGTGGAACAAAAGCTTAACTAGTAGCAACGTACTAGAAGAAAGATAAAAAAACAGCAGACCAATGTCTGCTGTTTTTTTACGTTTTTATACGGCCATGTTAGCTTAACTGATCGGATAATAGATACATCAATATTTCAACAATCTGTTCGGGTGTTGTTGCCCACGCTTGAGCTGAACCATCGACTTCTTTTAATGGATGTATTAATGCTTCGCTGTGTAGTGTGATATAAGGCTTGTTAATTGCTGCGCAGTAGCCCGCATCAAAAGCCGCATTCCATTGTTTGTATTGTTCACCAAACCGAATCACAGCCAAATCACATTGCTCGATGAGTGTTTTAGTGCGGATAGCATTGACCTTGGCTGACTTATGATCGCGCCAGAATCCGTTATGTTCTTCACCAAGGCAATCACCCGCCGCATCACTCGCTTCATGATTAGTCACTGCGGATGAAAATTTGATATCCAGATCGGCGGCTTTGCAGAGCGCGATAGTTCGTTCGCGCCAGTCGGTATGAATTTCTCCACTCAGGTATACTTTAAGTGTCACGCTTATCTCCATTATGACTCTGTAGTTGCTTTTCTATCAACAGAGTAACGTGCTTATGTTCATTATCAAAATAAAGGCGTTAATTTGTGCAAAACACCACTAGAGTTGTTCGTTATCAGAGAAGGGCCGCTAAAATCAATAAACTTCATACCTGTTTAACATTGGTAACAATTCATCTTTATACTTCCTTGGTTTAGCCATATCTAAATTTAAGGATAATTATGAGCACACAGTCATCAAGTGTTGACGTTGAATTAGAACACACGGACACGCCGTTACTTACGAGCAATATCACTAAGCAATTCTTACTGATAGCCATTCCAACAACACTTGGTATGGTGATCAATGGCCTTTATAGTTTTGTGGATGCCATTTTTATTTCAAAAGGCATTGGTAGCCACGCTATGGCGTCGGTATCAGCAGTGTTTCCGATCCAGATGTTACTAATAGCTATCAGCACCATGCTTGGTAGCGGTATGGCATCATTGATTTCTCGTTATTTAGGTGCCAAACGCCAGCAAGATGCTGATACGGTATTTAGTGCTTCATTTTTATTGGCGATAACCATTTCGATTGTTTTGTGCTTACTCATATATTTTAACTTAGTGGCAATTTTTGACTTTTTAAAAGTACCACCAGATCTTAGGGAAAATGCCACGGACTATATCACGCCAATTGTATTATTTTGGACGATAGGTTTTGCGAGTAATCAAATAACAGAGGGTTTTCGAGCATCAGGTAATCCCAAGGCAATGATGCAGGTTTTGTCCAGCGCATCTATCTTAAATATCATTCTAGATGCTGTGTTTATATTTGGTTTTGGTTGGGGTGTGTCAGGAGCTGCTTGGGCCACAATTATCGCTATTTTTATGGCCTTGTTGTTTGGGATTAAACTACATAATAATGGGGAGAGTAAGGTTAGCTTTAATAAGGCTTATTTATTTAGTCCCATCAAAATACATTTTAAAATCCTTAGCTTAGGGTTACCTGTGTTGATGTCTCATGGTGGTTTTTCACTGACATTGGCTGCTACGGTATATTCTATTTCGACATTTTTTAGTGAACAGCCTGATACCATTATTGCAGCTCACGGTATTTTAGTGCGCTGCTATATGTTTTTGTTCTTACCGATCATAGGCATGATGATTGCGCTGCAGACTTTGTCTGGGTTTAACTATGGTGCGGGTCAATACCAACGAGTTCGCAGTGCTTATCTCATAGCGATTTGTGCAAGCACCCTCTGGGGACTGCTTGTTACTTGGCTATTGTGCTTTAATGCCGACTTACTCATGGTGCTGTTTACCAGTGATATGGAAGTGATCGAATTAGGTTCAGATATTGCAAAAGTGTGTTTTTCTGGCTTCATTACTGCAGGGTTTTGTATGATGTCCAGCGGGCTGTTTCAGGGGATGGGTCGTGCACTCCCTGCTACATTTTTGGATGCAGCTAGGAACTATATTCTACTGTTTCCGCTTATGTATCTATTGCCCACATACTTTTCTAACGAAGATCTCTGGCTGGCGTTTCCTATTGCTGATGTTGTTGGTGGGATATTTGCTCTGGGCTTCTCATTGCTAACTTTACAGTATTTGACGCATCGTGAAGATTTGCCACTGAAACATAAAAAATTCATATAAAAATATTAATTGCAAATTAATGGACTCAGTATTGCCAAATATAACTTTATGGTGATGCTGATGTTCATTTTAGCTTATTCTTTATAATTTAAATTAAATGCTTGTTCCTGTTGTGGATATTAAATTTACCCTCTTTTTTTCTCTCTTTTATTGACCTGTATATTAATAAATAAACTATTGCATATTAACGGTTTATTTTAAAAAGTTCTTTTTATTCATTTAATTGTGTTTTTTATATGCAATTTAACGCAATAGAGCTTGATTGTTGTGTTTATATGGCTTTATGCCTTTCAATAAACGTTATTTATCAATAATAGGGTGAAGATATCGAGATTAGACTTGTTATGTATACAAAACTTTAAGATTTCTGAAACATAAAAGCCGTAACTTGCTTCCCCGACCAAGGTACTAGATTACTTGGTCCGGTAATAATAGATGAACAAACACATAGATATAGAAGCAGTAAATACTATGAAAATTTAACGAATTATGGCTCAGAATCATCAAGGAATATAACGATGTCTAATATTGAACACTCAGTTTCTATCGTTGGAGCTGGTATTTCAGGAATCATATGCGCGCTGACACTTGCTCGCTCTCAAACTTGCAAAAACTGGTCTATTAATGTTTATGAGCAAAAATCAAGAGTAGGTGGGCGAGCACACACGACCTTCATAAATGATCAATTCCTTGATTTGGGCGCTGGCAGGTTTTGCTCACAAATACATGTAAACGTTTATGAGTTAGTGAAAACACTTAATCTTGAGTACGAAACATTTCCATTCACGCAGCTAAAAGCGTCACAGCCGATTCAGAAAGAACTTAAGCAATTGCTCGATAATTTAAAGCCGTTGATTAAAGAGCATCGTAATGAGTCATTCAGCCACTTTTTATCTACCTATTTGGGAAAAAACAAAGCGTTAGATGTGATTATGGCGTTGGGCTATGACTCTCTTTCGCTACCCATTATTTCACCTTCTATTGCCTACGATATTATTGAGAAGCACCCAGAGACACAGGGCTTTTCTGAGAACATTGGTTATCAGTGGTACAACTTGAAAGAGGGCTTTTCTGCTTTGACGCAGGCACTATACGAGCAAGCTTTACTGCTTGGTGTGAACTTTCATTTTAATCAAGAATTAGTAGCCATAGAGCATAGTTTTGATAGTCATAATCTTATCCTTGAAGACCACAAAGGACTGCGACAAACTCTCAGTGAGGGCTATAAAATTGTCACCTTGCCTCCTTCAAGAATGCAGCAACTAGATAGTGAGTTTCCCACGCGCTGGACCGATTATAGCTATGGTTCAAGTCCTTTGTTTAAAGGATTCTTCTTTTACTCAGAGCCATGGTGGCAAGAGTTAGGGTTGACAGATCATGTCGTAATTACCCGAAATCCAATCCGCAAGCTGTATTTTAAAGATAGTAAATATGTGTTTTTTTACACTGATGGTGAAAATGCACTGTACTGGCAAGATATGTTTAGTCAAGGAGAACAGCATTATCTACAGGCTGTTAGAAACTTCATTGCAGATGCTTTAAATCAATCACCTGAGTCTATCCCTGTCGCACACTCTCACACGCATAAATTCTGGATCCATGGCGTTGAGTTTTCAAAAGAGTGCTGTCCAGAACACCCTTTCTATTTAACGCTTGGAGATGACAGCGTCATCTCTCTTTCTGATGCTTATACACATCACTGCGGCTGGATGGAAGGGGGGATTTTGGCTGGCAGACATACTGCGCAGGCAATCATCGCTAAGCAAAGCACACAGCATCACACACATGAAAAAGAGGTGGCATACATATGATGGTTCAAGAATATCAATTCAATATAAAAGAAATAAAAAGAAGTGGAATATAAATGAGCGTTTTAGATTTACCACGGATACATTTTAAAGGTGTTGCAAGAGTTAATGTGCCAACGGCTAATCGTAATGTCCATAATACTTTAGAGATTGCCACTAATACAGTGTTACACGAAGGGCAGGCTGTAGATATTAATATGCCCCCAAAGGCATACCACGAATATTTACAGTCACTTGGGCCTAAACTTAACGCCCAAGGAGTGGCGGATGAAGACGGACAGTTTAGTCTAGCATGTGGTTACAACATGTCGGGAAACAATCACTTCTCATGGCATGATACAGAAATTACAGCGCTGCAAATTCGCCCAGGTGAATGTTTGCAGCATGACCCGCTTTTAGGCGGCACATTAAATTTATGGGGACATTATAATGAATATTTACGGACCTCATTTAATCGTGCCCGTTGGGTGGACAATGACCCAACTAGAGCAGATTCAGCACTGATTTATGCAGGTCAACTAACCATTGGTGCACCACATAGCGAAGCCAATACGGCGCATGTGCTATCTGCTGATATAGATTGTACTCACGGAGTACGTTGGTTAAACCCAGGCTATATCGAGCAGGTTCAGCCCCATGGCTTTGCAGCTGAACTGGCCGCGGCTCGACTGTTTCAATTCACGCTAAGCAAAGACTCTAAAGACTTTATTATTAACCAGCTGAATTTAGAGTCTGAGTTTCTAGAACACCTTAAATTAGCACTGGCACAACCAGATGTTAAAGGACTGATTGTGCAATACTGCGTGAGTAATTTGTCGCCACCAAGCCAGCCGAATATGGCAGTGTTTTGTGACTTACATGGCAGCATTGGGTTATGGCGTGAGCACGAAATGGCCACTTGCCCTGTGGGTAGGATTTTACAACCCGAGAACCATGAACATTTCTCGAATATCGCACTTCAGACATCGCAGCACGGGTTAAGTTTGAATATGGCAATCAGCATTGGTCATCAGGGTTATTTAGAAAATTTGCCAGTCGAATCGGGTCTGCCTGCGAAGTTGGCAGATAAAGTGTCACTTGGCGATTTGAAGCTTCAGACCAAAGATGGCCGAACCCTCGCGATAATTCCAGAGCAACTGTATAAAAATAGCTTCAAGTGTGCGGGCATCATTGACATTCCTATCGAATTGAATGCCTCTGACCTTGCTAATCAGTCTTTACAGCTTGTCAGTGACAAGCATAGTTGGCATGAAACGGACTGGTACGTGCAAGGGGAGCAGCATATTACTTATATGGAGTCTCCAAACCCTAAATCAAATCAGAAAAGTAATCAGCTTATAGACGTGTACAGTTATTTCAGAGGAGCGCCTCGTTCGATCAATAAACTTGCGAGCCACAATTGTTCGACACAGCGCTTATCATGCGATCCGCATATTGAAACCGCCGAGAATGGTCGGGGCCAGTTTTTGGTTGAGGCTTTGTCTCCAGGAAGTGGGCAAATCTTTTTAGGTGAACAACATAGTCCGTTACAGGTGCGTGTATTGGGTGACGATTGGGCATTGTTGGATGTGCCTGATGAACAGGTTGACTATGATTTTCTGTATAAAAATGTCATGGCGTATTATGAATTTATATACCCGTTTATGGCAGACAAAGTGTTTAGCATGGCAGATAAATGCAAATGCGAGACATACGCTCGCCTAATGTGGCAAATGTGCGATCCGAACAATAAGCACAAGAGCTATTACATGCCCAGTACTCGTGAGATGTCTCAGGCACAGTCATATCTATTTTTAAAATATCTCAGCAATGTTGAAAATTCGGCCATACCGAAGTCTTTGCCTCCGTGTAACACCGAATTAGCCATAACAGGCAAAATAAAAAACAAAGCTCAACTTATTCAGGCACTAAGAGATGCGGTAGATCTTGAATTGTCTATCATGTTGCAATATTTATACAGCGCATATTCGTTGCCAACTTATGCTGCCGGTGAGCAATTTGTTAAGGCTGGACGCTGGACAAACGAGCAGCTTGCGCTTGTAAATGGTAGTTCAGATAGAAGGCACAATAGCGGCTGGCGTGGTGTTCTTTTGGAAATAGCTCATGAAGAAATGATCCACTACCTGGTGGTTAATAACTTGCTCATGTCGCTCGGTGAGCCATTTTATGCAGGTACACCAGTTCTAGCTGAGCAGGCATACAGTAAATTTGGCTTAGATACCGACTTTTCTTTTGAGCCTTTTAGTGCACAGATGATAGCCAAGTTTGTGCGTTTTGAGTGGCCTACATTTATTCCTACCATTGGTCGCTCTATTGCTGATTTCTACGCGGATATAAAGCAAGCCTTTGAAGAACTGCCCGACCTTTACCCTCAAGGCAGTGTCGGGTCAGGCGGCGAGCATCACCTGTTCTTAAATGAAGTGGTCAATCGCAATTACCCGGGTTATCAGTTTGAGGTCTACAACCGTGAGACAGCACTGTTTGCGATTCAATTTGTAACCGAGCAAGGCGAGGGAGTTTGTGAGCAAACCGAGCAATTTGAGCTAAGCCACTTTAATCGGCTGCGTCAGATCTCAAAAGTACTTAATCAGCAAGATATACCTTTTGAGAGCGCATACCCCGTGCTCAAAAACCCAGTTTTTGAAGCCAGAGCTGGATGTAACCTTGTTACTAACCCACAAGCTCAGTCGTTAATGAGGTTTTACAAAGAATGCCATGAGCTGATGTTTCAAATCATGATGCATCATTTTGCCCAAAAACCAAGAGGGAGTTTGCGGCGATCTCGTTTGATGAACGCGGCAATAGATCTCATGACGGGCATTCTACGTCCACTATCAGTGCATTTGATGACCTTACCTTCAGGGATTGAGGGGCGCAATGCTGGTCCACCTGTACCAGAAGGCGTTGAATCATCAGTGGCTGTGGATTACGAGAAGGGCTGTGTTCAATTGTCGCAGCGCTGTGCATATTTGGCTGATATGGCAAGAAATTTAGATCTTATTCAAACACCTGACACGCAAATAGAACTGCTGGAGTTTTTCCAACAGCAAATGGCAGATCTTGCAGCAGGAAATCTTTCAAGGGAAGGCTAATAAATGAAAAAAATAATTATCGTCGGTGGCGGTTTGGCAGGCGGTTTAACCGCCATTTACCTCGCAAGACGTGGCTATGAAGTGCATATTATTGAGAAAAGAGGTAATCCGTTAGACAGTCAAACAGATTACATTGACCAAGTTAGCTCTAGGGCGATTGGCGTAAGCATGACCGTCCGGGGAATCGAAGCGGTTGTGGCCGCGGGGATCCCACTTGAAGAATTACAAGCCTGTGGCGTGCAAGTGTCGGGGATGGCGTTTTTTGTTAACGCTCAGGCCAAGGTTAGGGAATTACCCCCATTGGATGAGTTAAAGCCCTTATCACTTAGTCGCAGTGCATTTCAGGTTTTGTTAAATAAATATGCACATCTGGCTGATGTAAAATACCACTACCATCAACGCTGTGTAGAGGTCGATTTAGACAATGCCAGCATTTTAACCCAAGACGATACGGGGCAATTTACGACCCATAAAGGGGATTTAATTATTGCTGCAGATGGCGCACGTTCATGTGTACGCGATGCGATGCAAACGCATTGTCGTCGCTTCGAATTTCATCAATCGTTTTTTAAGCATGGCTATAAAACACTGGTGATCCCTGATGCGTCGAAGGTTGGGTTGCGTAGTGACCTATTGTACTTCTTTGGCATGGACTCAGGTGGAGAGTTTGCAGGCAGGGCGGCAACTATTCCTGATGGGAGTATCAGTTTTGCGGTGTGTTTGCCATACACAGGTAAGGTGAGTTTGCACAGTAAAGATAGTACTGCGATGCGTGCTTTCTTTGAACAATACTATCAAATGGTTCCTGATGACGTTCGTCAGTCTTTGTTTGAGCAATTTATGGAAAAACCTAGCAACGATTTAATTAATGTTCGCTCATCTACTTTCCATTATAAAAATAAGGCTGTTCTGATAGGCGACTCAGCACATGCAACCGCGCCATTTTTAGGTCAAGGTATGAATATGGCGCTTGAAGATGCGTTTGTTTTAGATCAGCTATTTGCACAATACGACGGCGACCCAGATGAGATATTGCCAAAGTTTACCCAGTTGCGTAAGAAAGAAGCGGATGCGATGCAAGATATGGCTCGTGCTAACTATGAAGTCCTTTCTTGTTCTAATCCTGTCTTTTTTATGCGCGCACGCTTTGCCCGATATATGAATAAAAAGTTCCCCGATCTTTATCCGCCAGATATGGCTGAAAAGCTGTACTTTACCTCTATGGCGTACAGTGAACTCAGGGACGTTCAACAAAAACAAAATGTTTGGTACAAAATAGGGAGAATGAACTAATGAACATTTTAGTAATAGGTGCAGGTCCGGCCGGACTAATGTTTGCAAGCCAAATTAAAAAACTCAATCCGCAGTGGCATATTCGTATTATCGAAAAAAATGACCAAGAAGAAAGTGTGGGGTGGGGTGTGGTTCTGCCGGGCAGAGCACCTCATCATCCGGCGAATCCTCTATCTTATTTATTAGATCATGAAGCGCTCGATGCGCAGTATTTAGAAACGTTTAAGCTGACACACCACAACGACAGTGCGATGAAAAGTACGGGCGTAACCTTGTGTGGCGCAGAACGGAAATCCATGATTAAAGCGCTTCGAGATCTTTGTGAAAGCCTTGATATTCGTATTGAGTATGAACAACCTGTGTTAGATGAAGCGCAAATGGCTTGTGACCAATATGATCTTGTAGTGGTATCGAATGGTATTAGCCATACCACGCATTTTTACCGAGAAGCGCTTAAACCTGCAGTCGATTTTGGTAAAAACCGCTACATGTGGTACGGCACGCCAAAACTGTTTGATGAAATGAACCTCATTTTCAAAGCCCACTCTAGTGGCGTATTTGTTGCTCATTCTTATAAGTATTCGAGCAAAATGAGTACCTTTGTTGTTGAATGTAGTGAACAGACGTATCAAAAGTCTGGCTTAGATGAAATGTCACCAGAGCAAGCCGAAGCATTCATTGCTGCTGTATTTAGTCGAGAGCTTGACCAACAGCCTGTCATTGCACAGCCGGGTTTAAAATGGCGACAGTTTATGACCTTAAGCCATGAGAGAGCGTATGATGGTAATGTGGTTTTGCTAGGAGATGCCCTGCAGTCTGGTCACTTCTCTATTGGTCACGGTACAACTATGGCGGTTGTTGGCGCTCAATTATTAGTTAAGTCAGTACATCAACACAGTCAGAACATGGATGTGGCGTTGGAAGATTTTAATGAGCGTGTCATGCCTATTATGAAGTTGTTCAGTCAACATGCTGAAATTAGCCGACTTTGGTTTGAAAGTGCACAAGACAACATGCACCTGACAACCCCTGAAATAGCACAGGCATTTGCCCAAAGACGAGCGTCACTACCCGCGCTTCCTGAAGCATTACAAGAAGCGCTTAAATATGCGCTACAGCGTTAGTAGGTATTATATATGGAACTGAACAAACTAGATAAAGTACCACCAAGACTGCCAGATAATTGGAGTAGTAGTTATATATCTTACTGGCAACCAATGCTGAGCGAAGACGATATCACCTCAGGTTATTGTTGGTTTGACTATACGAATAACGTGTGTCGTATTGATGGCCTATTTAATCCTTGGAGCGAAGCACAAAAGGGCCATCGTTTATGGATGTCGGAAGTTATGTATCCAAGTAGCCATGAATCTTTTAAAGCGAAAGTCGCATACACCAGAGCGCACACCAACATGGGCAGTGAGTTTATCGAATCGGTGCTTGATGATGAAGTGGATGTGTGTCATGAGTTAATTTTAACGCAAGATGTGCTGCTGCAGTGTGATGCGCAATTTGCGGGGTTACACGACGTACTAGGTCAGTCCGCAGAAGCGTGGACGTTCGAGCGGCCGAATGGCAAAGGCCCTGCAACGTATTATTTTGCAGCAGGCACCAATCAGTTGTTGAGAATGGTGACAGGGGACCCCAGTGTTCATGCATCGGTTCGGGACTTTCCGAATTTTAACACACTAACCATACCTGCTAGCACGTTTGAAGTAATCAAACTAAAATCGCTCGAATAAGCGGTTTTTGGCACTGAGAATGAGGCATGCCAACCATGTAAACTGACATGGTTGGCCATGAAGGCTTTAATCGTACTAAATTGTATAATGTCTTTACCCATACGCACACAGGTTCAGAGTTGATGATGTCAGTTGATGGAAACCTGGCGAATTATTATTAGGCAAATAATCCTCACTAGGGTGAGAAATGTAATACATTTGAGTTTAAAGCGTGCAATTCAATATATTTTTAAAATATTAGCTTGTGTACTTTGGATGCTGCTATCTATAAACATTTAGGTACTTCTGATGATTAAATTCGGCGGTAACAAAGTAGACTCTACAGTTTCACCACGGATCAGGCTGAGTAAGTTTGAGACCAGCATCTGCCCCGCCAATGTGGTATTTTGTTGCACAGTGGTTAGTGCAGGAGACACATAGCTTGCCGCAGGAATATTATCAAACCCTACTACTCGTACATCATTAGGAACCACAATACCCGCCTCTTGTAGCGCGCGGATAGCTCCGATGGCTATTAAATCACTGGCTGCAAACAGTGCATTAAAGTGAATGTTATTAGCGATTAAAGATTTAGTAGCATGATAGCCGGAATCTTCAGTGGAGATAGCATTGGCGATTTTGCGTTCATTTAATTGAATACCTTGCGCCTGAAAAGTATCTTTAAACCCTTTGTAGCGAGCAAAAAACTCAGGGCTGTGGTGAGATGCATCACCAATAAAAGCACAATCTGTACGTTTTTGATCAATTAGATGCTGTGCGGCCAGTTGTCCGCCACCATAATTATCACAGCTAACCGTCAGATCAGGCCTACCATCAACCTTGGCACCCCAGCAAACAAATTTTGTGTCTTGTTCTAACAGCTGTTGTAAACGAGACTGATAGTCTAGGTAATCACCGTAGCCCAATAAAATAATACCGTCGGCGCGATGACTATCTTCATAATCGGCGCGCCAATCTTGGCTGCTTGATTGAAACGATACTAACAAGTCATATCCCTCTTTAGAGCAGGCGCGCGTAATGCTGCCAAGCATACTCAAAAAGAAAGGATTGATTTGTGACTCATCAGTAGTGGGGTCTTCAAACAGTAACAGCGCTAAAGTACTACTTTGCTGGGTACGTAAGTTACTGGCATTTTTATCTACTTTGTAGTTAAGTTTAGCTGCAACTTCGTGCACTTTGCGTCGAGTTTCTTCATTGACCAAGGGACTATTTCTCAGCGCACGCGAAACCGTAGACTGCGACACACCAGCGTAGTGGGCAATATCAAAAGATGTTGCTTTACCTTTATGCTTCATTTTTATACTCAACAGTAGTTAACTCAGTCATTGTCAGGATCTGAACAAATATTTCAACCAATTTCGCCATAAACCTAAATTTTTTATTGCCACTTTCTGACACCGGTGTCATAATGTTGGTGTTTTATCATTTTGTTGTCAAAACGTATTGGCTGCCCAACAAGTGTGGGCAGCACTTTTTTTACGTCAGTTAGCGTGCAAAATTAACTGAATGACCAATAGAAATACTTGCACTGGCAACCTGGGCTTGGTGCATAAAAATAAGCGCTTATCGCGCAATGACAAAAGAGAAAACAACATGACCCAGACAACAAGTTACCAACATAAAGATTTCGATCCAATTGTCGTTGCCGATATTGGTGGAACGAACGCAAGATTTGCCATCGTCGCGGATTATTGTCAACAAACTCGTCAATTCGAAATACAACATCAGATCACCTACCCAAGTGCAGAATTCCAGTCTTTTGAAGCCGCACTAAATCGCTTTCTTAGCCAATTACCGATAGACAGACCAAAAAGAGCGTGTCTTGCGGTTGCAGGCCCAATTAAGTCTCAACAGGTCTACTTAACAAATCTAGGCTGGCATTTCGGTATTGCGGAACTCAAAACTCAAATGCAGTTTGACGAGCTAGCAGTTATCAATGACTTTGCTGCTTTTGCCTATGCTGCACCGTATTTGGACGCAAAACAGAATTTAATTATTAAGTCAGGCCAACCTGAACCTGATGCCAACATCGCTGTTATGGGGCCGGGTACAGGCTTTGGTGCTGCGTGTTTAGCACGCGATATTAATGGTAGTGCAGTGATGAGTTGTGAAGCTGGACACATTAATTTGGCGCCAGTGACAGCTTTAGATAGGCAACTACTACATGCACTGCGTTCCAATTTACAACATGTTTCAATAGAGAGTGTGTTCTCAGGCCCGGGAATTGCGCGCTTGTATCGCGCAATGGCCGAAGTAAAAGGTCATACTCCAATGGATCTGAACGCTTCACAAATTAGCCAGCTTGCAGCTGAGTGTGAAGTGTGTGATGCAACCTTAACTCACTTTTGTGACTGGATGGGCAGTGTAGCAGGTGATCTAGCTCTGACATTTGGTGCGCTAGGTGGCGTGTATATAGGAGGTGGTATTTTACCTCGCATGACAGATCGCTTATTATCAAGTCGATTTATTGAACGGTTCACTGAAAAAGGGTTAATGTCACAGTACGTTGGACAAATCCCGGTGACTTTAGTAGTACAAGACAATATTCCTCTTATTGGTGCTGCGGCATGTTTGCATGAGCGTCGCGCATAGCAAGGGGCCTGGAATAATTGCATGAAAAAAGTAACCATTAATAGTGTTGCAACCTACGCTGGCGTATCCAAAAAAACGGTTTCCAGAGTACTTAACAATGAGCCAAACGTTAGCCCAGCAACGCGTGAGAAAGTACTAAAAGTATTTAAAGAACTGGACTATACGCCCAATCCTATCGCTCGTGGTTTGGCGAGAAATCGAAGCTTCATTATTGGTTGCCTGTATGATAATCCAAGTAAAAGCTATATAACTCGGGTACAAAGTGGAGCATTGGAAGCTTGCCACAAGCATCACTACAATTTGCTTATCCATCCATGTGAGCTGCGCGGTGAAGAGCTTATTGCCAACATCGAGCACTTACTTACCACATCTAGGTTAGATGGCATGGTATTAACACCGCCATTTTCAGACTCACAAGAATTAATAGATTTTCTGAAGAAAAAGAAAGTGCATTTTGCGCGTGTTGCGTCGGCCATTGATGATGCTGAGTCAATATCAGTGCGCAGCAACGATGAGCTAGGCGCGTATGAAATCACTGAGCATTTGATAAAACTAGGTCATAGTAATATCGCTTTTATCAAAGGTCATCCAGATCATAGTGCTACCGAGCAGCGTTTTTCAGGTTATCAACGTGCATTGGCCGAGCACAATATAGCCTTTAATCCCAAATTGGTTGCAGAGGGTAACTTTAGCTACCATTCCGGTGCTGATAGTGCCAAGGCGATACTAGATTTAGACCCAAGGCCAAGCGCTGTATTTGCTTCAAACGATTACATGGCTGCCGCGGTGTTAAAGCTCGCAACCCAAAGACAACTAAAAGTACCACAAGACATCTCTATTGCGGGTTTTGATAATGCACCAATTGCTCGCCATATTTGGCCTGGATTGACAACCATTGCACAGCCAGTGGAAGAGATGACACGTCAAGCTGTAGAGCAATTGATTTTACAAATAGGTGATGAGCAAACGCCAGTTTATCAGGCAACGCTTGAAGCAAAACTGATCACCCGAGAGTCAACAGCACAACATAAGTAAAGTTTCCGATTTCAATTATTATACTTGCCCAAAAGCCCTGCACATCGCAGGGTTTTTTTTATGGTAAATAGCCACGCAACCTTGTGTTAGATCAAGGTTCAATTGGCTACTCAGGCGTACTGTAAAGCTACCAGCTAATGGTAAATGACATAACAACAGACAATAGGAATTGAACAATGAATATTGAGCGCCATAGTCTTGCTAAAGAGTTACCTGAGTTTAAAGACAAAATCCATGAGCTAAAAATGAAAGATCGTCACTTCGCTAGGTTGTTTGACGATTATCACAATGTAGACCATGAGGTTATTCGCATTGAAGAAGGATTAGAAAATACTTCTGATGAGTATTTGGAATCGTTGAAAAAACGTCGTTTATATTTGAAAGACCAGTTATATCGTATATTGAAATGCGCATAGATAGAGAGAAAGAATTTTCCCAACCTACCAAATTACGAAGTGATTGAGTATCTGGTAGGTTGGGTAGATTGCTTCACAGTATTATCAGACAAGGCCTTCCATTTAAACCCTAAAGTATCAACCACGAAGATGCTGGGTAAACTACTTACTATGCTGTTCATCAATGAGCCACACAGTAGTTAAAAGTCCGAGTGTAATATTTTCCACTATACTTCTAATCATTGCTTTTATGATGGTGTAGATATGTGGGATTGTTAGCGCTCATTCTTGTTATTGCTGGAGTTGTTGGGCTGTGCCTATCCCTTCACTGGGCATACAAAATCTGTCAGATTTCTCACCAATTTGGTTGGCGGGTGCTATTTGGGCTAATTATATTTTTTATACTGGGTTATAGCGCTTTTACCGCCTATTTATTTGAGCGAGAGCAAGTCGAGCTACTCAATGTGGGCTTGGCAAGTATCCTATTTTTTGGTTCTATATTTGTCTTAATAGTCAATCATATGGCTCATCAAAGCCTGACAACGCTGGCGAAGCTTGTTGAAGATGAGCGCTTTCATGCGCAAACAGATTTTCTAACCAAGTTGAATAACAGAGAGCATTGCGTCAACTCCATCGAGGCAAAAATTTCTCAAGGTCATGCGTTTGCAGTCATGTTGGTCGACTTAAATAATTTCAAACAGATCAATGACTCGGTAGGGCACTTGTTTGGGGACAAAGTGCTGATTGCTTTATCTCATAGGCTGACGGAAGCTTTATTGCCTGGTAGTGCGCTTTTTCGCATGGGTGGTGATGAGTTTGTAATACTTATTTCTGGCATTACAGAAAGAACTATTTATGCACAAAACAATGCGCTTATTAAGGCGTTGGATCAGCCGTTACAGATTGACGATGTGGCTGTTGATGTATATTACAGTGCAGGAGTAAGTCTATATCGTGGTAGCGAACTCAGCGATTGCACCACTTTGTTACGCGATGCGGATATCGCTATGTACAGTGCTAAGCGTTCACGCCAATCTTTGGTGATATTTGACGAAGTGTTGCACAAAGGGTGTGACCAGGAGTTTCACATTTCAGTTGGTCTTAAAGAAGCATTTGCTCAGCATACACTGAAAGTATTTTATCAGCCGATGATCAAAGCCAAGAGTGCCGAGGTACATGGTGTGGAGGCTCTTGCTCGTTGGCCACAAGCAAACGGTACAATTATGATGCCTGAGCATTTTGTGCCCGTTGCTGAGAGTAGTAATTTGATCCGCCAACTGAGCTTATTTGTAATTAAGAGAGTGTTTGCAGACTTACCAGCGTTATTGGCGTGTGACGAAAATTTAGTCGTTCATATTAACTTATCTAGCTATGACTTTTTAAATAAAGAGTTGATCAACTTGTTAGCGAGTTTGCTAAGCGATAACCAAATTGCCGCTAAGCATATTACCTTTGAGCTGACAGAAAGCATGGTAGTTGCTGATATGACACAAACACAAGCACTGATTGAGGTGCTCATTGATATGGGATTTACGGTGAGCATAGATGATTTTGGGACTGGTTTTTCTTCGTTTAAGCTACTGAAAGAGCTACCAGTATCACAAATAAAAATCGATCGCTCTTTTATTGAAGCTTGTGTGAAAGATGAAAAATCGCAGATCATTGTTGAAACAACCATGTTTATGGCAAAACGCCTCAAATGTAGTGTGGTTGCCGAAGGAGTTAACCATGACAATGTGGCGAGTTACTTAACCGCTATCGGTTGTGATTATTTACAGGGCTTTAATATATGCGAAGCGCTACCATTGGAAGAATGTGCAAAGTGGATCAAATCAAATGGGTTGGTAAAAAGTGTATTAAAAAAATACTAGTAAATTACTTTGCACTGTACGCCACTGAGTGAGTTGTTTGTATAGTGGCTATGATTGTCCATCACTGTAATTTAGCTCCTAGAAAAGCGGTGCTTTTATAGGGGTTTTGAAGCCATACAATTTGTCAAAATCTGGTATGTTATTTTCCCAAATGGGCGTATCTTTGCCGATATATTCACGCATTGCATCAAAGAATAGCCTTGTTCTAACGGGTAAATCTCGATGTGGATAAACAGCATACAAAGCAGAATAATCGGTCAGTTTGACATTGGTTAGTAGGGGGACCAATTGACCATTGATGATCTCCTGATCTACCAAAAAGGCAGGTACAGTGCAAAACGCCGTGTCAGAGAGTACTTTCATCATAAGCAACTCACCATCATTACTTCTGAAGACACTTTTAATCGGAATTTCTTGTGGCTCGTCTTGGTCATCCAAGTAGTGAATGCCAGTGACCTTGAGCCCATCGCTGGCATAAGTTGCAGCTGGCAAATTGGCAAGCTCTTGCATGGTTTTTGGTTCACCAAAGGTGTCTATAAACTGTGAGGTTGCCAGAATAACCAGTCGATTTCTCGCTATTTTACGAGCAATCAGAGTTGAGTCTTTGGGCTCACCCACGCGAAAAGCCAGATCATAACCCTCACCGACCACATCGACTAATCTATCTTCAAGACGCAACTCCACTTCAACCTGTGGAAAGCGCTTTTGAAACTCGTTTACAACTGGTTGTACGTAGCGCCTACCTATAATCGTTGAACTCGTTATTTTCAGCAGGCCTTTGGGTTCAGTATGATAATTTTCTGCAAGTAATTGAGTTTCGCTGAGTAGTCTTCTTAATTGCTGGGCCTTTTTGACCATTTCTGCACCAGCAGCCGTTAATGAAAACGAACGGGTTGTACGATTTAACAACCTAACACTAAGTTCATCTTCTAACTTACTAATTTGTTTGGAAATAACTGAACGGTCAATGTTTCTATTTTGTGCAGCTTTAGCAAAAGAGCCTCTTTCTACAACATCCAAAAACATTAATAAGCGTGTACTTGTGTCCATATTCAGTTTCTCTAAAATGTTTATTGGTGCCATTTTGGCATTAAATAATTTAAAAAACGATGCTTTTTTGTCTCTTTTCTGATCTATACACTGTCTGCAATCAGTATTAGGAGATCAAATCATGAAAAAATCACTCGTGACGATAGCGATTCTGGGCTGCTTAGCCTATTTGACAGGATGTAGTGAATCACATGCAGAGGCCCCAGCGCAGAGTGTGCAAGAATTTAAACAACCTATTGATGTTACAGCGGTAAAATCTTACTCAGTACAGCCTTGGTTTACTTACACTAGCCGCTTAGAAGCCGTTGAGTTTGTGCAGCTTAGAGCGCGTGTATCAGGGAATATTGCAGAGGTTAACTTCAAAGAAGGGCAGAAAGTCAAAGAAGGTGACGTGCTATTCACGCTAGACAAACGTCCTTTCATGGTCAAAGTGGCTGAGTTAGAAGCTTTACTAGCCAGTGCAAAGGCACAATTATCTCAAGCTGAACGCGATGTAAAAAGAGCTGCAAGACTATTAAATACCAAATCGATTTCTCAAGAAGAAGTGGAGCAGCGCCGATCTTTACTAGATCAGCATCAAGCCAATGTTATGGCAACTCAAGCTAAGCTCGATGCCGCAAAGCTAGATCTAACCTATAGCGAAGTAAAAGCGCCTATTAAAGGCATCGTATCTCGCGCTGAGTTGACCACAGGCAACACAGTACAGGCAGGTACTAGCGTGTTAACTCACTTGGTATCAAATGATTTTGTTTATGCATATTTCGATATTAACGAGCGCACATGGCATAAACAGTTTAATCAGCTGCGTGGTAACAAACAGACTCAGGTTGTGATGCAAATGCTTGGTGAGCAAGGGTTTGAACATAGTGGAACGGTTGATTTTGTTGATAATCATATTAACCGCGAAACAGGTACTCTACGTGTTCGAGCGGTCTTTGAGGCAACGGAACAATTAAAACCTGGCGCATTTGTTCGCGTGCGTATTGCCGCTGATGATGTTCAGCAACAGGTGTTGGTACCAGAGAGAGCCATTGGCACGGACCTAAAAAATCGTTTTGTGTTAGTAACGGATGAGCACAATGTGCTGCAATATAGACCCGTTACACTGGGTGAGCGCTACGGAGTTATGCGTGCGATTTTGACAGGTTTAAAGCCTGGGGACAAAATCGCAGTTAATGGTCCCGCCAGAGTTGGCCCCGGAATGCCTATAGCTCCGAAAATGGTAGAAGTTGAACCCGATAAAGCACTGTTGGTCATGAATGCTTCAAGCCAACCGTCTCTATTGGTAGCTGAGCGAGGAGAATAAGGGATGTCTTTTTCTCACTTTTTTATTAAGCGGCCCATTTTTGCGGCCATGCTCTCATTGGTAATTTTTATTGCAGGTGCTTTGAGCTTGTTCCAACTTCCGGTCAGTGAATACCCTGAAGTTGTGCCTCCAACAGTCGTGGTATCAGCCAGTTATCCAGGCGCGAATCCGACAGTTATCGCTGAAACCGTGGCGACACCCCTTGAGCAGGAAATAAATGGTACAGAAAATATGCTGTACATGTTTTCTCAAGCGACCAGCGATGGACGCATGACGCTGACGGTTACATTTGCGTTGGGCACGGACTTGGACAGGGCACAGGTGCAAGTGCAAAACCGTGTAAATAGCGCACTGCCTCGTTTACCTCAAGAGGTACAAAGGTTAGGCGTTGTTGCTGAGAAAGCGTCACCTGATTTGACCATGGTGGTACATCTATTCTCACCGACAAACAGTCACGACACAACGTACCTATCTAATTATGCAGATTTATATGTTAAAGATGAGATAGCGCGTCTGCCTGGAGTTGGCGATGTGCAGCTATTTGGTGGTGGTAAGTATGCCATGCGAGTCTGGCTTAACCCAGATGCACTGGCGGCAAACCAGTTAACGGCTATGGATGTTGTTACGGCATTACGTGAGCAAAACCAACAAGTCGCAGCGGGTAGTCTTGGCGCTCAACCTGCGGCAAATGAGTCTGAGTTTCAAGTTCTGCTTAATGTGCGTGGCCGTCTTGGTAGCATAGAAGAGTTTGAACAAGTGGTTATCAAAGTTGGTGAGCAGGGGGCGCTGACCAGACTCAAAGACGTAGCAAGAATAGAGCTTGGTCAGGATCATTATTCATTGCGAGCACTGCTAGATGGACAGCCTGCGCTTGCGATGCCAATCTTTCAACGTCCAGGTTCAAATGCTATTGAGTTGTCAGATCAAGTTCGTCAAACAATGGCCCGTTTAAGCGAATCGTTCCCTGAAGGCGTAGAGTATGACATTGTTTACGACCCTACAGTGTTCGTGCGTGGTTCAATCGATGCGGTTATTACGACCTTACTTGAAGCCATTGTACTGGTAGTGTTAGTGGTGATTCTATTCTTACAAACTTGGCGTGCTTCAATTATTCCATTGATCGCAGTACCTGTATCTTTGGTTGGTACTTTTGCGGTGATGCAATGGCTCGGAGTATCTATTAATACCTTGTCACTATTTGGCTTAGTGCTGGCAATTGGTATTGTGGTTGATGATGCTATTGTTGTTGTTGAAAATGTTGAACGAAATATAGCGAACGGACATACTCCAGTAGAAGCAACTAAGCTGGCGATGAACGAAGTGACAGGACCAATTATCGCTATTGCGCTTGTACTGTGTGCGGTATTTATCCCAACAGCATTTATCACGGGGCTGTCAGGGCAATTTTATAAACAATTTGCACTTACTATTACCATCTCGACTATTATTTCCGCAATTAACTCGCTGACCTTATCACCAGCGCTCTCGGCTTTACTGCTAAAACCTCATGGTAGTAAGCCCGATGGATTAACACGCGTATTGGATAAGGTATTTGGACGCTGGATTTTTACTCCTTTTAATCGCTTTTTTGATAAAAGCAGTGAAGGGTATGAAAAGCTGGTTAAAAAGCTTATTAGATTGTCTGCTGTGGTTATGGTGTTGTACGTAGCGCTTTTGGGCTCGACGGTTAAGCTGTTTGATGCTGTGCCCGGTGGCTTTATCCCAGCTCAAGATAAGCAATATTTAGTCGCAATTGCCCAATTACCGGATGCCGCGAGTTTAGACAGAACCGAAGCTGTAACGAGGCAGATGGAGCAAATAGCCTTGCAAGTCCCAGGTATAGCAAATACGGTTTCGTTCCCTGGGTTATCGGTCAACGGTTTTACCAATAGCCCAAATTCGGCCATTGTGTTTACACCCCTTGAAAGCTTTGAGAATCGTAATGACCCGAGCTTGTCAGCAATGGCGATTGCGATGGAGCTTAACAAACGCTTTACTGCAATAGATGAAGCTTTTGTGGCTGTCTTTCCTCCCCCGCCAATACAAGGCTTGGGCACAACTGGTGGTTTTAAACTGCAAATTGAAGACAGAGGTAACAAGGGGTTTGAAGCGTTATTTAATACATTGCAAACCGTGACCAATGAAGCACGAAAAGACCCTGCACTAACAGGAATGTTCTCTAGCTTTAGAATTCAGGTGCCGCAAATGGATATAGATATCGACAGAGAGCAAGCATTGTTGCAAGGCATTCCACTGTCTGAGGTATTTAATGCATTGCAGGTGTATATGGGGTCTTTGTACGTGAATGACTTCAACTTGTTTGGCCGTACCTATCAGGTTACAGCTCAAGCTCAAGCGCAAAGTCGTTTAGACCCACAGCAGATATTGGCGCTAAAGGTGCGCAATGTACGAGGCGATATGGTGCCGTTAGGTTCTGTATTAACAGCCACACCTACTACAGGCCCTGATAGGGTTATGCACTACAATGGCTACCCAAGTGCCGAGCTAAACGGCAGCCCTGCACCGGGATTTAGTTCCGATCAGGCCCAGCAGGCAATGGAAGCAATATTAGCTCAGCATTTACCCAATGGTATGGCGTTTGAGTGGACCGATGTGACTTATCAGCAAATATTGGCGGGCAATACTATGGTATATATTTTTCCGCTGGTGGTGTTGTTGGTATTTATGGTGTTGGCGGCACAGTACGAGAGTTTAAGACTACCGTTAGCCATTATTTTGATAGTACCGATGACAATTTTCTCTGCATTGCTTGGGGTTTGGTGGATAGGTGGCGACAATAATATATTCACGCAAATTGCATTGATCGTGTTAGTCGCACTAGCTTGTAAGAATGCCATCTTAATGGTGGAATTCGCTAAAGAGCAAAACGATGCAGGGCAAACCGCGTTAGAAGCAATCATCACCGCTTGTAGATTGCGTCTCAGACCAATTTTAATGACCTCGATTGCATTTACCGCTGGCGTAATTCCTTTGGTTTTAGCTTCAGGTGCAGGTGCAGAAATGCGTCACGCAATGGGAGTGGCTGTGTTCTTTGGTATGTTAGGAGTAACACTGTTTGGATTGCTATTTACACCGGTATTTTATATGTTGGTCAGTCGTAAAAAAGCTAAAAATGTACCAGATCCTATAAAGATTTTGACACATGATTAACTTATAGTTGAGCTGCGCAACAATGAATGTTCTAATAATTAAAACGGTTATTAGAACATGGCATACAGCTAATAAGCCTTCAGTTAAAATAGAATGAGAATCGCGTGACAACAATACCTGAAACCATGAAAGCAATCCTACTTGCAGAGCCGGGTGTGCACTTTCGTTTGCAGCAGGCCCAGTTGAGCACGCCAATGCCAACAGCACAGCAAGTGTTAGTAAAGGTTGAATACACGGGGTTGGGTAGTTTAGATGAGAAGTTTGCCCAGCAAGGTGCGCCCTGCTGGCAGTATCCTCATGTATTGGGCTTTGATGCTGTTGGAACTGTAGTTGATGCGCCTAAGGGAATGCACCCGGGTGTTGGCACGCGAGTGATGTGGCACAATGATATCAGCACCCCTGGGGTGATGAGTGAATATGTCGCTGTGGCTAACTATGCCTTAGCTGTGGTTCCTGAACATGTTGACCCCATTGTTGCTGCTTGCTTGCCAACTCCTGGTATGACAGCGTTAATTGCCTTGCTGAAATTACAACTGGATGAAGGTGATTCGATTTTTATTGAAGCAGGGCATACCTGTACAGGTCAGTTGGCTATTCAATTTGCCAAACAACAAGGGCTTATGGTGTTTACCAGTTGCCCTGATGGTTTTCAAGAGCTTTTAAAAGAGCTGGGAGCAGATGCGGTGTTTGCAGAGCAAGATGAAAATCTTGCCGATCTGATCCAGCGTCAATATGGATACGATGGCGTGCAAGGTGTTATCGATAGCACCGGTAAATACACCAATGAGTTATTATCACTGTTGCAGTTTTGCGGCCGGATCAGTTGTATTTCTGGTTTGCCACAGCTTGACGACGCTCTATTATTTAAAAAGGCGCCGAATATTGGTGTGGTGTCTTTACCTGGAGCTTGGTTGGCAAAGAGTATATGTGCCCAGCAGCGTATGTCGTTTCTAGGCAATATATTGATGGACAATCTTCAGCAAGAGAATCTGCGTATATCAAAACATGAGCTCGTTGCTTTTGAAAGTGGTGAAATCACGCGAGCTTTACGCCAAACACAACATGCTTTAGGTACCTTTCAGAGCATAAAAGTAGCTTAATTTCGGTACATAAAAATTTCTTCGCTATTATGGCAGGTGGTATTTAAATAATTTTACCATCAGGCCCTTACCACACTTTTTCAACACTCCTTACAAATCCTAACATTTGTTTTGACGTGCATTAGCTATAATGCGTGCGAAACATTTGTGCGTGATGAACAGCAACAATAAACGGAAATCTATTGGTGCTGATTTGGCATCGAATATGTGCTTGTTTGCATCTTTTTATGCATGAAATGTTTGCGTAATATATCGCCATATAAACATTTAGGACGTTTACTCATGAACAGATTAATCATTGTGTTGGCAATGCTATTTTCAGCATTTAGCTTTGCGTCAGACACTCCGTATCAATTAATTACCAAAGTAGGTGACGATTTATTTACCGACATTAAAGCGGTTAATAAAGATGGTAAAGCACAACCCGAAGTCATGAAGAACATCGTACGTAGTCGCTTAATGCCGCATATTGATGTGAAGTTTGTGTCGTTTAAATTGTTGGGCAAGCATATAAAAGGCTTGCAGCGTGCCGACGCGGTAGAGTTTATTGATGCGGTCGATAGCTATTTAGTGACCACTTATGCTAACGCCTTGTTGCAGTACAAAGGCCAAAAAGTTCAGTTTGAAGAGTTGCCGCTAAGTGGTGACAATGAATTCGCTACCGTAAAAGTGGTTATTAAAGAAACAACTGGCCCCGATATTGATATGCACTTTAAATTCAGGCAATCAAAAGATGGTAGCTGGAAAGTCTACGATATGGTTGCAGAGGGCATTTCACTACTGAGTGCTAAGCAAAAAGAAATTATTTCACGTATTTCTGAGGTGGGTTTAGCTCAGGTAACACAAGAGCTCAAAAACAAAGCGTAACAGTTTTAACTTTCCGACTTTTAAAGTTAAAAGTTTAAGAGCAGCGATGGCTGCTCTTTTTTTTAAAATTCTCGCGGCGACACAAAGGTACCTTCTTGGATGCTGTTGTAGGTTTTTTGAGCCAAGTCGTTCAAAGGATCGAGTGATTTACCAAGGCTTGCGATGTGATGCTCAATCGGAATAATATCGACACTATCAAAACCAGATAGCTTTGCGACTTTGGCAAAGGTATAAGCGTGCTTGTATTTTTCTTGTTTATAAAAAATGCTGGTTAGCGTTTCGTACACTTCCGGAGCCGGCTGTTGCCCTTTTTTGTTTAGTTCTAGTACGCGATACAGCAGGTCTACAGTTTTATCGTCGTCTATTTTGGCATAAAACGTAGCTAGAAATAATTGTATTTCGGGATCGTCTTTAACAACCTTTTGTTCTTGCATATTGAGCAATTTATTCAGTGCAGTTCTGTTGGCATTGCGTGACCAATGATAATAAAGCAACCCAGGGTGAGTCGTGTCGAGTGTTTCTTTAAAAATACGGTTGATTTCTTTTAGGCTTGTCAAATGAGCATTAACGCGAGAAGTAGTTTTTTCTTTTAGTTTGATGTGCTCAATTTTAGCGGCAAGAGAAACGCAACGATCGTAGTCTTCGAATAGTTTAAGTAACTGGTACTTATTTTCATCGGTAGGCTTTTTATATTCATGGTAACGCGCAACAATTACCTCCGCGCGTTCTTCTCTACAATGACTATCTGTGTTTAAGTCATTACAAAATCCAGGCGTTTCGTCGCAAACCCGACTTAACGTTATTGGGTTATCACAGCCTGCCAATAGCAATACAGACAAGACAATTGATTGTCTTAATGCCATGAGATTTCCTCTTGTCGTAATTTATTATAAATATTCTAGCCCAATGAATTGATGAGTAACAGTGGAGAATCACGGCAGTTTAAATTAGAATACGGGTGCCCGGTAGGGCTATCCGTTCAAAAAATTGTTTATTAGGCAGAAAAAATGACCTTATCTCACGAGCAAGAATATCAAAATAGCTGGCAAGAGCGCCAAGATTACGCAGAAAATATGCAACCAATTATTGGTCGTCTATATCGTAACTCTGGTATTGAAATTGCGGTTTATGGCCGTCCATTGGTAAACACAAGCACCATCGACGTGATCAAAGCACACAAAACTGTTGCACGTTTTGAAGAGCGTAAACTGCGCTTGCGCGAAAGCTTCCCTTTTTTAGAAGCGATCAGCAAAATGGATTTAGCACCAGCACGCATCGATTTAGGTAAACTAGCATACGGTTACATTTATAAGAATGCTGGTGAAGGCCGCTCAATCGAAGAATATCTTAACGCTGAGCTTGCTGAGCTAATCAACAAAGGCGATAGCCAAAAGCCTCGCGACGTTGTTCTTTATGGTTTTGGCCGTATCGGTCGTTTATTAGCGCGCCTACTTATTGAACGTGGCGGCTCTCACGCTGATTTACGCTTACGTGCCATCGTTGTTCGTGGCGGCCGTGATGGTGATTTAGAAAAACGTGCAAGTTTATTGCGTCGTGATTCTATTCACGGTCCTTTTAATGGTTCAATCACTGTTGACCATGAAAAGAGCGCGATTAAAGCTAACGGTAACTATATTCAGGTTATCTACTCAAATTCTCCAGATGAAGTAGATTACACCAAGTACGGTATTGAAGACGCGCTAATCGTTGATAATACGGGTATATGGAAAGATGAAGACGGACTTGGTCTTCACCTCAAATCAACTGGTGCTGCGAAAGTATTGTTAACTGCACCTGCTAAAGGTGACATCAAAAACGTCGTTTATGGTGTGAACAATCAGGATATCAAGAGCGAAGATAAAATTGTTTCAGCAGCAAGCTGTACAACTAACGCTATTACGCCAGTTCTTAAGGCAATCAACGACAAGTTTGGTATTAAGAATGGTCATGTTGAAACTGTTCACTCTTACACCAATGACCAAAACTTGATTGATAACTATCATAAAGCAGAGCGTCGTGGCCGCAGTGCAGCATTGAACATGGTTATTACCTCAACGGGTGCAGCTAAAGCTGTTGCTAAAGCACTTCCTGAGCTTGCAGGTAAGTTAACGGGTAACGCTATCCGTGTACCTACGCCAAACGTTTCTATGGCAATCATTAACTTAAACTTAGAAACAGCGACTGACCGTGAAGAGCTAAACGAGTTTTTACGTGACACATCGCTTTACTCTGAGCTACGTGATCAAATCGATTACACCGCTTCAACAGAAATCGTATCTACTGACTTAGTTGGCAGCCGTTATGCAGGTGTAGTAGATTCACAAGCAACGATTGTTGATGGCGACCGTGTTGTACTATACGTTTGGTATGATAACGAGTTTGGTTATAGCTGTCAGGTTGTTCGAGTTATGCGTGATATGGCGGAAGTATCATTCCCAAGTTTACCTCGCTAATACATTGATAGTCCTAAAAAGCCAGCATTTGCTGGCTTTTTTAGTTTTTGAACGTAGCAGGCTGTGATACTCTTGGGCCTATTACGTTACAGTCAGCTAACAAGAATTAACAGTGAAGTTCTCCCGTTCGAAATGAACGGGGTAAAAAATTAAGGTACATGATGAAGATCACCAGTAATTTTGACAGTGGTAATATCAAGGTGCTAGCAGCAAGCGAGCCACTTGATATTCAGTTGGAAATTAACAAAGACAATGAATCGGATTTCTTTCAGTGGTTCCACTTTCGCCTAGAAAGCACGCCATTTTTAGGGCATAAATTGCATATCAATGGCCTTGAAAAGTCGGCTTACCCAGAAGGGTGGGATGATTATCATGCAGTTGCATCATACGATCGTCAAACTTGGTTCAGAGTGCCAAGTCATCATGAGAATGGCCGTTTAATTATAGATTTTGAACCTGAATTCGCACATACCTATTTTGCGTATTTCACGCCGTATAGTTATGAGCGTCACCTAGATTTACTGTATTGGGCACAAAGTCATGACGTTTGCACTATCGAAACACTAGGTGAAACCCTTGATGGCCGTGATATTAGTTTATTGACCATTGGTGAGCCAGAACAAGGGAAAAAGAACATCTGGATCACAGCACGTCAACATCCAGGTGAAACAATGGCCGAATGGTTTGTGGAAGGCTTACTACATAAGTTATTGGATGATGAAGACCCACATGCAGCAGCATTATTGTCAAAAGCGGTGTTCCATATTGTGCCTAATATGAACCCTGATGGTAGTGTTCGAGGTCACCTACGTACCAATGCCGCAGGCATTAACTTAAATCGTGAGTGGCAGACTCCTAGTTTGGAAAAGTCTCCTGAGGTTTATCATGTGCTTAATAAGA
This sequence comes from Pseudoalteromonas byunsanensis, assembly GCF_001854475.1. GTDB lineage: Bacteria > Pseudomonadota > Gammaproteobacteria > Enterobacterales > Alteromonadaceae > Pseudoalteromonas > Pseudoalteromonas byunsanensis. The sequence goes on along the minus strand of NZ_MNAN01000032.1, from coordinate 65,924 downwards.
TGCATGAGACAGGCGTTGATATGTATCTAGACATTCATGGTGATGAAGCGCTACCTTATAACTTTGTAGCGGGTGGAGAAGGGATCCCAAGTTATGATGCGCGCATCAAAGAACTAGAAGACACCTTTAAAGCTGCGTTATTGACTATTACACCAGAGTTTCAAGATGAATTTGGCTATGATAAAGACGCACCGGGAGAGGCTAATTTAACGGTTGCATCTTGTGCTGTGGGTGAGGCATTTAAAGTATTAGCCTACACCGTTGAAATGCCATTTAAGGATAACGCAAATCTGCCAGACCCTCACTATGGTTGGTCAGACAGACGTTCTTACCAGTTTGGACAAGACACGCTTGCAGCGATTGTGAGCGTGGTAGATAAATTAAGATAATAATCAATTCAAAAAGCAGTCGTTATGCGATTGCTTTTTACGTATAACAACAAGAGGATGAGTCGTGGATGCATTTGGACAGTTTCTAGATTTTCTAGATAGCATTTTAGGGGGATCAGTCTGGTTCCCATATGTACTTTTAGGGGTAGGTTTATTCTTTACAATCTATCTCAAGTTCCCACAAGTTCGTTACTTCAAGCATGCATGCAAAGTGGTAACGGGTAAGTTTGATAAAAAAGGGGATGAAGGGGATACAACTCACTTTCAGGCACTTGCAACGGCTTTATCAGGTACAGTGGGTACCGGTAACATTGGTGGTGTGGCGTTAGCTATCTCTATTGGTGGCCCAGCAGCGTTGTTTTGGATGTGGATGACTGCATTTTTCGGCATGACAACCAAATTTGTGGAAGTAACCTTATCTCACAAATATCGTGTTAAAACGGATGATGGCACAATGGCTGGTGGTCCTATGTACTACATGGACCGCCGCTTAAATATGAAATGGTTGGCGATATTATTCGCGATAGCGACTGTTATCAGTTCATTTGGTACAGGAAACTTGCCGCAGATCAATAACATTGCGCAAGGTATGGAAGCGACATTTGGTATTGAACCGTGGCACACTGGGGGCGTATTGTCAGTGCTGTTGGCGTTGGTCATTCTCGGTGGTATCAAACGCATCGCGGCTATCACATCGCGCATAGTGCCAATCATGGCGGCCATCTATATAGTGGGTGCGCTAGCGGTTATTTTATATAATATTGAAAATATCGCTCCGTCATTTGCTGCGGTATTCTCAAACGCATTTTCTGGCTCTGCAGCGGCAGGGGGCTTCTTGGGGGCTTCATTCGCTTATGCTTTTAACCGAGGTGTAAACCGAGGTCTATTCTCGAACGAAGCCGGTCAGGGGTCAGCGCCAATCGCCCACGCATCAGCAAAGGCTGATGAACCTGTTTCAGAAGGGATGGTATCTATTTTAGAACCTTTCATTGATACCATTATCATTTGTACGCTAACGGGTTTAGTTATTTTGTCTTCAGGTGTGTGGTCTGAAAAATTTGATACCCAATTTGAGCGCTCATCAATGACCATCATTCAAGGTCAGTATAGTGAAAATGATGAACAGCAACGTCAAGAACTGTATCAATACCTTAACGGTGGTAAAGATCATTCGGTAGAGCCTTATACTGGTAACATTGAAGTGGTACAGGGCAAGGCGACAAGTGAAGACTTTACAATTATTCACTCACGTTCCATCGGTGAAAATATTCGCTTCGGCATTACTGAGCGCCATGTTTTCACTGGTACAGTCGAAGTAAACAATGGCAAATTAGTTGATGACAGCATCAGTATACGCGGTGAGTCCTTAGTGCACTCGGCTGAGTTGACAACTAAAGCTTTCAGCCGTGGCTTCTTTGGCGACAACGGTCAATATATTGTATCGATTGGGTTATTGATGTTTGCGTTTTCAACGGCTATAGCTTGGTCATATTATGGCGACAGAGCCATGATCTATTTGCTAGGTAGCCGCTCAGTAATGCCTTATCGAGTATTCTACGTGGCTGGTTTCTTCTGGGCGTCATTTGCTGATACTACCTTAGTATGGAAGTTGGCCGCGGTGGCTATTGTGGTAATGACTCTACCAAACTTGTTTGGTATTTTCTTATTACGCAAAGAAATGAAAGACTCGGTAGATGATTACTGGCAGAAATTTAATCGTGAACACAAAGAAGCAGCGTCTAGTGACCAAAAAAGTGACAATAAAAGCAACATGCGTGTAAACGAGTCGAATTGAACAAAGACATTCGAGTAGAAAACGAGTAAAATGGCGCCCACTATGGGCGCTTTTTTTGTAGCATTTGGAGAGTTATTTATGGCAATTGTAAAATGTCCTAGTTGCAGCAAATCCATCTCAAATAAAAGTAAGGTATGTCCGCATTGCCAGTTGCAATTGGGCGAGCTGACCGATGAGCAAATTGAACGATTAGCGATAAAAGAACGTACTAGTAAACAACAGAAGTTTATGAATCATTCGTTTTTGGCATTGATTTTATTCCTTGGTGGCTTTTTGTATATGTACTGGCACCAACCTGAGCAGAATTCATTGCAAATGATCGCGGCGCAAGGTGCCATTGCGATAGGTTGTGTGTGGTACTTGGTAAACCGAGTTGTGTTGATTTATTTAAAAAAGAAAAAGTAGCGATGAATATTGACAGTATAGTTAAAAGCTTAACGCCAGAAGTGTATGAGCGTCTTCAGTATGGTGCATCAACCGGCAAGTGGCCAGATGGCACGCCATTGAGTGAGGCGCAAAAAGCGCAAACGGTGCAATTAGTGATGCTATATCAGGCCAAAGTTGCTAAGAGTGACGAACAATTTACTATTAATGAGCGTGGCGAAATGGTTCAAAAGTCAAAACGTGAGTTACAACAAGAATTTAAAACCCAAAATGAAATAGCTAGGTTCAGTGAACATGATCTTTAAACACCTTTTTACGCCTAAATGGAAGCACCCCAAAACTGCGATACGTTTGGCAGCAGTTGATAAATTAGATACAGGGAAAGACGCAGAGGTATTACAAACCTTAGCCTTGCAAGATAGCTCAGCAGAGATCCGCAAAAAAGCATTGCACAAGGTTAATGATCTGGTGTTGTGGTGGCAAGCGTACAAGCAAGATCAGAACTTAAAAGAGCTGGCTGAGCAGCAGATTTCTAGTGCTGTGCTCAATAAAAATGACGAGTTAAGTGAAGAGATCCGTAGCGAGTATATTGATAAGTACGCATCTACCAAGCTGCTAGAGAAACTTGCTTTTTCAGAAGATGAAATACAATTTCGCGTAAAATTATTGAAACGTTTAGCAAATGTGAAGCTTATCGAACGTGCGTTCAAAGAAGGAAGCGAAGCATTACAACTCGCATTATTGCCTCTTACAGAGCAATATCAATTAGATAAAACTGTTTTGAAAAGCGCGCAAGGTGAGGCACAAAAAGAAATTGAGCTGCGCATTGAGCAACAAAGACTTGCCAAAGAAATGCCGCAACAGGTTGAGCAGCAAACCAGAATGGTTTTGGCAAAGCTGAATGCATTACGCGATAAATTTGATTATCAGCAAATTGATGAACAAGCCAAAGCATTACTAAAAGAGTGGCAAGAGATTGAACTTAAATGGCTAGACGATGAAGCAATCAAAGTACTCGACAAGAAGTTCACTAGCATTAGCAAAAAGCTTGAAGTACACATTGAAAAGCAAAAAGCTGAATTTGAGGCTGAGCAAGCTAAACAATTAGCAGAACAAGCCAAAGCAAATGAGATTAAAACGAGCACGGCTGCGATTGACGCGTTCGAACAACAGCTTGCTAAAGCGATTAGCGAGTTAGATGAGCAGCAAGGTCAAGCATTAAATGAGCAATTAAAACAGCTAAGTAATATGCTTGCTCAAAGCCAATTTGCCGATTGTCAGCAACTAGTTGTACAGCGTAAGCGGGTAGAAGGCTTTGCTCAGCAATTGACTCAGATCCCTGAGCTTATTGCGGCAAGCAAACAGATACAATCTGCTTTGGCGACTTTAGAGGCAATTACACCGACTGACGACAAAGAAAAGTTAGACGAAACACTCGCTGCACAAAAAGCCGCTTTTGGCGAATGTAAAGCCATTTTACGCCAACTTCCGGCTGGCGTACAAAAGCAAGCATCAGAGCAATTACAGGTTCTAAGCAAGCAGTTTAAGCAAGGTATTGCGCCTTTGCTTGATGAGCAACAAAGCCAGTTAAAACAAGCTAAGCGTAAAGGCAAAGATGTACAGCGTTTGATTGACCAGGGGCGTTTTAACGTTGCTTTTGGTGTATTTAACGGTTTCTTAGAGCATTATCAGCAGCTGACTGCCCACAATAAACAGAGTATCGAAAAGTTGTACACAAGCTTGGACGAGGCTTTGCAAGAAGTACGAGACTGGCAGAAATACGCAGCGACTCCTAAGCGGGCTGAATTACTTACTCAACTTGACGAAATGCTAACGCAAACAGAAGTAGACCCTAAAAAGCGCTCTGAAGAAGTCAAATTACTTCGTGTTCGCTGGAATGAGCTTGGTCGTATAGATACTGAAGAAGAAAAAGCACAGGCACAGCAGTTTGATGACAAAATTGAACAATTATTTGCCCCATGTCGTGAATTCTTCGCACAGCAAGAACAACAGCGTGAAGAAGCTAAGCAAGCACGCGTTCAAATCATTGACCAAATGAAAGCACTCGAAGTACAACCAACGGATGCTGAAGATTTTGACTGGCGTCAGTTTGAAAGCCAATTTAATCGTTTAGCAAAACAGTGGCGTTCGGCAGGCAGTGTAGATGGTTCGGTGTATAAAACACTCAATGGCGAATATCGCACTATCTACAGCTCAGTGAATGAACGTTTGAAGTCTTATCATCAAGCGAACGCAGCACTTAAGCAAAAACTGGTTGATCAGGCAAAGCAGCAATTAGAGTCTGAAGATTTAGCAGCTGCGTGTGAACAGTTAAAAGCGTTGCAAAAGCAATGGCAAAACATTGGTTTTGCAGGATCAAAACAGGAACATACGTTATGGCAAACCTTTAGAGAGCACAATGATGCTGTCTTTGCCAAACGTAGTGAGCAATTTGAGTTACAAAAACAACAGCAATCTGAGCATGAAGTGGAGCAGCAAGCACAATTAGATGCATATGCTTCTAAACTACATGAAATCGAGTCGGCTGAGCAGTTGGCTCAATTGGCTGGCGAAGTTTCGGCACTGGATTTGGTGCCTAGTTTGCGAAAACTCAAAGGGGCCTTGTTAGACAAAATTGCACAGCTACATCAACAATTGCAAGCCAAGCAAGACAAACAAAAGTATGTTGAACTTATCAGTGCAATCGAAGCGGGTGAGTCGTTGCCTGCCACTTGGCTGCAAAGCAACGTTAAAACGCATCTAACCCCTGCACAGCTTATGCTTCGATTGGAGATTTTGGCCGATGTTGATTCTGGACAAGAAATGAAAGCGCAGCGTATGGTTGAGCAAGTTGCTATGCTAGATGCCAAGCTTCAAGGTGAAGAAATGAATTTTGAAGAATGTTTAGCGTACTATCTTAGTGCTGCGCAAGCTGAACTTGATAGTGATAGGCTGCTAAGAGTCTTGAAAAAATAAAAACCATAGCTATAAAAAAATCCGATGCTTGCATCGGATTTTTTATGTCTACAACAATGTTCGCTTAGAAGAAAATATAATCTAAACGTACTGCCAATGTTCTGCCTTGTAAGAACTCAATGTATTTCTGAGCTGTCGTACTGTCACTTCGACTACGATCGCTTTGATATTTAATCGCTTCTTTATTGAATACATTATTGAGGTGTAAGCTGAGTTTGACATTGTCATTTACCTCATAGCGAGCAGACAAGTTAAACACTTGATATGCAGGTACATTGTCCCCATCTTTTGTATTAAAGTGAGCTTTGTACTTACCATAAGCACTTACATCTGCGCGAATAAATGCAGGTCGACCTCTAAATTCGAATTCTTGATCCAGAGCGATATAGGCGTTGTACTTAGGAACCAGTGCCATTTCATCGCCTTTACTTCCACCGATTGAATCATTGTCTTCAGTGAGCTCTGATTTGGTGTATGAAGCGTTGACGATAAGTGACAGGTCATTGGTTAAGCTTGCTTTAGATTCAAATTCAAGACCACGAGACTGAGCTGCACCGGCATTGGCTGTATAGGTGAAGCCGCATGTGTCCATATAAATGTCGGTTTTGATATCTGTCCAATCAATATGATATACCGCAGAGCTGAAGCTGAAACGTCCATCAAATAGAGAAGCTTTAATACCTAATTCATAGTTATCAATTGCATCAGAAGTATATCTGTTTTTACGCTTACCTGCTTTAGGATCGCTAACACAAGCCTGAGCTAATGGGCCATTGTTTCCACCTGGGCGATAACCTTCGGAGTAAAGAGCATAAACAGAGTAGTGTTTTTCCGGGCGCCAAGAGGCACTCAACTTATAACGGTTACCATCTTCTTCACCCGCAATAAGAGTTACGTCCTCTGACCATACCCCCTCAGTTTCAGTGTGACTGTAGTCTTCTAGGCTGAAACGACGCACACCAGCGTTAAGTTCAAACTCTCCCAAGTCTTGGGTTTGGAAGGTGTAGCTTACATCAGCAAACAGAGCTTGCTCTTCTTCCCATGCGCTGTAGCGCCTTAGGTTCCAAATTTTTGCCGGATCGCCAAATTTATCGATGCCCATTTGGCGAGCATCCACATCCCACCAATACTGGGCAGCAGCTGAGACTTTATCGCCAAGCTCTAGGTATTGCCATTGGTTATCGGGGGTATTCGGTTCTTCGGTTTTATCGTAAAAGAAGCCCACCGTCCAGCTTAGTGGACTATTAGCGTCAAGGTTTTGCAATCTCAACTCATGGGTCGTGCGTTCATATTCGTCATGATTAATGATCCATGTTTTGAACATATCAGAGGCATCAAGACGTGACCAGTCATCAAGAGAGTGGGTCTCGTAATCACGATAAGAACCTGTGTAACTCAATGAGGCAACATCAGCGATATTATCGACATTAATGGCGATAGAGAACAGGTCTGTTTGTTCTTCTTCCCAGTAATCAAAAGTGTTGTAAATAGAGTATTTATCAATTGCACCAGTGACAAATTCACTGCCTTGTACACAACGAACACGTCCCCAATCAGGGTTACATTCGTTCCAATTATGGGATACGTTATAGCCATATTTAGCGCTAGGGTCATCTTTGTAATCAAGACTGAAATACCCACCAGGTTTTGAGGTATCACCTAGTGTTGCGCCTTGAGGATTACGTTCATCTCTTATATAGGCAAAATTGATGGTTGTCCCTTCGACAGGTTGCCAAAGTAGTTGAGTACGCAGGAAACTGGTTTTGTTTTCTCTTTGTACACCAGTGGCTTTATTGACCATAGGGCCCATATCGTTACTGATGTTACCATTCACACGCATGGCTAGGGTATTGTCAACCAAAGGAATGTTTATACCCAAAGACATGCTGCTATCGTAGCCGTCAACGTCTTTTTCAGCGGCGCCTTGCATGGTGCCGAATAGCTCGAATTCATCAAGACGAGGCTTGTTGGTGATAACACGAACCGTTCCACCAATGGCGTTAGAACCATAGAGCGTACCCTGTGGGCCACGTAAAATCTCAACTCGTTCGATGTCTGCTAGATTGGTAAACTCGTACGGAATATCGTCAGTAAAAATAGCTGTAGTGTCTGGTGTGGTGTCATTACCACCGCTTAGGCCTCGAAGAATCAACTCGCCTCGCGGCGCAGCAGCACCAGCCAGTGTACGATAGATATCGCTGGCATCTAGATAGTTGCGGTTACTCATTTCAGCGGCTGACACAGCTGAGACACTCATTGGGATCTCAAGTATCGACTCAACCTTTTTTCGAGATGTCACCGTGATAACTTCTAGTGATTGTTGATTTTCATCGACCCCCGCATCAGCAGCGGCAAGGGGGGGTAACATGAACAGAGAGCTGAGAATAGCAGTGCTGATCAGGCTTTTCTTAAGTAACTTATTATTATTCATACATTTTCCTTGTGAACAATAGGTAATTATTGCGACGGTCAGATTACGGTAGTTTCTTTAATCAAACAATAATCTTTTTGTTATATTTCTAGTTACAAATGATGGGAAAATGCATATTAATTATAGAGTTACAATAGATGTAAAGTTGTTAAACAGTAGGGTTTATAGTTAATTCATTGATATTTAATGTTTTATTTTATTTTTGATAGGGTGCCTGAAGAAAGACAGACACCTTTTGTGAATGGAGTATAAATTCTATTTATAACGTTTAACTAGTTAACTGTGAGTTCAACAGCAATGTTACCTCGTGTTGCATTCGAGTAAGGGCATACCTGATGTGCCTTTTCAACAAGTTGCTCAGCTTCTTCTTTTGACATAGATGGGATGGTGACAGCTAGCTTCACGGCGATACCAAATCCACCTTCTATCGCACCGATATCTACTTGCGAGTCAATTTTAGTATCAGTAGGTAGAGATTTTTTGCTTTGTCCTGCAACAAATTTAAGCGCGCCAATAAAACACGCTGCGTAACCTGCTGCGAATAATTGCTCAGGGTTGGTACCTGGACCGTCATCACCGCCTAATCCTTTGGGTGTTGAAAGTTTCACGTCTAGGCGTGAATCGCTAGACTTTGCAGTACCTTCACGACCACCAGTGGCAGTGGCATGGGCGCTGTATGCGACAGATTGTAACGTATTCATAGTGTGCTCCTTGTGTATTTCAAAAAAATAGTTTGCATGCAAAGTATATTCGTAAAAATCAAATTTGCAAATACTTTGTGTGCAAAATAAAATATAATAAGAGGTAAATGCTATGAATGACAGCCAACTTAAACTAGAAAATCAGCTATGCCACCGCCTTTATATGGCGGCCAATGGAATTGTAAGAAGTTATCGGCCTTTGCTTGAGGCCATTGATTTAACCTATCCACAATATGTAGTAATGATGGCGATGTGGGAACACGATAAACTAACCATCGCGAGTCTGCTTGAGAAAACGGCCATCGATGGTGGAGCAATGACATTGATCTTAAAAAAAATGCTTGCCAAGTCTTTGTTGGATATTGTTAGAGACGAGCACGATAAGCGTAAAAAATGGGTGACATTAACCCAGCAGGGGCGGCAACTTAAATCTCAAGCGTTGCAAATACCAGAGCAAATTCGCTGTGGCTTTCCAAATGTCAGCACCGAGGAGCTGCAACAGCTGACTCAGCTCTTGGATAAGGTGTTGGTTGATTTATAAAAATATGGATATAGTGAGCCAAGTTACTATCGGGATAAAGTACTTTTAGATTAGCAGTAGCAGCCACAGTGAGAATAAATACTATATAAACGGCTTTCGCTCTAATAAAAATAGCGCAAATAAAGGCGCTACTAAAAATAACTTGTGAGTTTAGGGGAGCATACATGTCAAAGGTGATTAAACTTTTATTTGAATACAGTGCATAAGTTTTACATACTGAATGTAAATAAATGGTAAGAGGTCAGAGGTGGTGAGCATGTCATTATTCATCAGAACGACCTAAACAATGGAGCGCGTTGTGTATGAAGAAAGTTTATCTCGTGATGGCAGGACTGATTGCTGTACTGCTGATATGGTTTTTATCTGACGAGCAGTCAAGCAGTGAAGTAGAGCCTACTGTTAAGCTTAAAAAGGAAGTCAGTGTGCCTATGGTTGGGATGTTCCCCGGTGCAGTAACACAACCAAAGGCGCAGGTATCAGTTAAGCCAGAAGCTACACAAACAACTCGCCAACTGAGCGAAGCGGCACAGCATGTAGCGACGCAATACGAACAGACACTGAAATATCCCCCTTATTCTCAGCCGTTAACTGAACATGATGAAGATAGGCTTAATCCAAATTACTTTTACCCCGTGACAAGTTTAGTCGAAGGCAGTGAGCAATCCTTAAGTGTTAAGCTGTCCAAATATCGTTATGTGTATCCAGAAGACATAGTGGTTGAAGTAACGGGCCCTGAGTTAAAACAGGTAGAGCTTAAATTGGTTGATATTGATACTCAACAGGAATATGCCTCGACGATTCTACAAAGTAGCCCATTTACAGGTCGTTTCAAAGGGGAGAAGCAATTCCCTCGTGCTTTGCAATTGGTTGCGAGCGCCAAATTTGCAGATAAAAAAGTGCCTGTAGTGGCACAGTTTCAATATATGCAACCCACTGCAAAAATTGTCGATGTATCAGATGTTTACCCACAAAATGATAACATGATAATTGAACTGAATTTAGATGTGAGCAACCCAGGTACTTATCGAGTAAGAGCAAATTTATTTACAACAGATGGGCAGCCTTTAGCGCACCTCGTGAGTAAGGAAAAACTGTCAAAAGGTTCGCAAAGCTTAAAGCTAAAGGCACATTGGTCAGTACTTAGGGAAAATACATCGAATATGGTACTGTCAGGTTTTGTTGTTGAACGAATGTCCCCCAGCCCTGCAGAGCCTGCAAGCTACGGTAGTAGTGACATAAAAACTTATGAAATTAAAGACTTTGCATTCGATAGCTTACAACAACTTCCATATCAGGCGTCCTCCAAAGAGCAGCAAAGCTTAGAGTTTTTACGTCATCTTGCCAGTGAAGGGCAATTGTAGCAGATAGAGGTTTATCTAATTGCCTTTAAAAACGCATAGAAACGTTTATTTATCTTCAATAAGTAGCTGTTTTAGGTGGTTTTAGGTGATTATTTCGTCAAGTTTTACTTTCCTAGCGCCTAGGTATTTGGTTGATTTCTTTGCTATTAATTTATGAATGTCCAATTTATCGTTCATTAAAATATCATTTTTGTAAATTTAATGTTGAAATTTGAGTTTTTGTTAAACATACTGAAATGACTCAGTGATATGAGGTCTGATGTCTGAGTTCATAAACCAATAATAAATAAATACTCAGGAGTTTACATGAACAACAAATGCAGCAAGTTGAGCATAAAGGCCGTAGCCGCTTTTATGTTGTGTGTACTGAGCAGTTTTGCAGCGCACAGTAACGAATATAAAACTATCTTGATCCACGGGTTTCAACCGGATCAGCTCCTTAATCCCAATGGTACGAATGTAGTTAGTGATGGTCAGTCGTATTGGACATCTTTTTGGGGCAATAAGGCGGATGAGCGAATAGATTGGCCATCATACGAGCGTTTAGAAGGTAAAATTGCGACAGACTGGTTATGGCCAAAATTAAAGCAGTTTTCTCAATCAAATCTTTGCGAACCGGGATGTGTCTTGTTAACACACTCCACAGGTGACTTAGTTGCACGTTACATCATCGATAATCAGGCTAATTGGCTAGAAAATGCCGGCCTTCAACCATTGAACATAGTTGCGACCTTTGATATTGCAGGGGCAGGTGGAGGGAGTGAACTGGCTGATACTGCGGTGAGCGCATTAATGGGCGGGCACTTTTGGGATCCGCTTGTAGAACAAGCCATTAAATTGTGGCTAGGCAGCACTACGGTGGATGCGCTGGGTATCTTACATGATTTAAAAGTAAACAATGCTCGTAAAATAGCCCCTCAGCCGTCAAGCCGTGCACCACGCCTGCGCTTTGTCGCTAACTCTAGTGATTACTATGGTGTAACGAGTCCATTTCTAAAAGGTAGTGATGATGGTGTGGTGGCATCTCACTCTGCATGTGGTGCCAGTAAGGCGGCAAAATTTGGTAGTTGCTCACAACAAATCGCCATGGATGGTCAATTGAAGACTCAAGATGATGCTGTCAGCGGCTTTATGCCATATCATTACCCGTTGGTCATGGCAGATGGATATACTCATGGCACTATTCGAGAAGCAGGACACCACGGCAAGGTGACTATTGCACAAAATAACATTGACGTGGCTGGAAACAACGTCGGTTTTCAAACTTATGACAAGAGCACAGGCTTTTGGGTCTTTAAAAAGCACTACCGTTATGTAAAAGACTCAGAAACACTTGGTGTATCTGAGCTAATTAATAACGTACTTCCATAGTATCCCCGACCATAAAAACGGCGAGCTCTCAAAAATGCTCGTCGTTTTTATTCATGACCGCCAGCGATTTGTTACGCTGTGAGCAGCAGTAATATAGGTTTACCTATCTCTTACCAGTAAGCTGGTGAAGGCTTCATTTATATCACTAAACCTAAAGTGATAACCTGATTTTAGTACTCGCTTGGGCATTACGGCCTGTCCGTAAATGAGCAAGTCAGCCATCTCACCAAACATGAGTCGAAGTGCTTTCTCGGGCATTTTTAATAGAGTTGGCCTGTGTAATACTTGCCCAAGTGCTTTGGTAAAGTCTAGATTGCTTACCGGCGAAGGTGCTGTGACGTTAAATACACCACTAAGTTCACGATGCTTGAGTAGATATAAAATAATATGCACCATGTCATCAATGTGGATCCAAGACATCATTTGCTCTCCGCTGGCAAGTGGTCCGCCTAATCCAAACTTGAAAGCCGGAAGCATTTTTTTCAGAGCCCCCCCATGTTGACTTAGTACAATTCCAGTGCGCAAAATACATACTCTGGTTTGTTCGCTTTGTGCACTTAGAGCGAGATCTTCCCACTGTTTACATAGTTGATGACTAAATTCTGGATGTGGGTGCTGACAGGTTTCATCAATGATCATATCGTTGTCTTGCCTACCATAAAATCCAACAGCGCTGCCAGAAATTAGTGTATGAGGAGGGCTCTCAGCCGCAGCAATTTTATTCACTAATTGTTCTGTGATATCTAACCTACTTTCACAAATTGCGCGTTTTTGTTTTGCGCTCCAACGTTTATCTGCGATAGGCTCGCCCGCAAGGTTAATCACAGCATCAATGTCGTTAAAATCGATATGACCTAATGTGTCTACACAGGTGACACGGCTTCTAAATTGTTGCTGAGCTTTAACTATATTTCGGGTTAATACGCTGACTTGATGCTTGTTGTACAAAAAACGGCACAGCTGATCGCCGATTAAGCCGGTTGCGCCAGTTACCAATATATTCATAACACGGTGCTCTAAATCTTTTTCTATATCATTAGTGTAGGTAATTTACGTTAAATACTGAATAAAGATCAGAACGTTTTATTTTGCGCTAGTTTCCATTACACTTTGAAAAAAATAATAAGGAAGTGAAGTGTCTTCATTATCTGGAATAAATAAGAGTCTCGTTGTTTTGGCGTCATTGGTTATCGTGCTCGCAGGCATAAAACTAGCCAGTGATATTGTGGTGCCTTTTATACTCGCTGCATTTATCGCCATTATTTGTAATCCACTATTGAAGTTTTTTGCGCGTTTTCATATTCCAAAAGGGATCGCAATTATTCTTGTGATAGCACTAGTGCTGGCAATTGGCACCAGTATAGCTGGGTTAGTCGGACAATCTTTAAATGACTTTTCTCAGCAGTTACCAAGCTACCGAGAGCAATTGCAAAACAAATTTATCTGGCTGGTCGACACCGCGGCTCAGCACAATATTCTGATAGACAAACAGCAAATTATTTCTTTGTTTGATCCAGGTAAAATGATCGATATGGCCTCGTCAATGCTGACCGGGTTAGGTGGCGTAATGGCCAATGTGTTTTTGATTATTCTGACTGTAGTGTTCATGTTGTTTGAAGCACCAACAATTGCAAATAAGGTCCATTTAGCGCTTGATGACCCTGAAATGAAGTTAAAGCAGATAGATCGCTTTTTGGAATCTATCAACTCTTATCTAGCGATAAAAACTTTGGTGTCGTTAGCGACAGGTATATGTGCTTCACTGCTGTTGTGGTTATTGGACATAGACTACTTTATTCTCTGGGGCGTTGTCGCTTTTCTACTCAATTATATTCCAAATATAGGTTCTATTATTGCCGCTATACCAGCCGTTTTACTGGCTTTGATCACGCAAGGACCACTCATCGCAGGCTTGGTTGCTGTGGGCTATGTCACTATAAATACAGTGATGGGCAATATTGTGGAGCCTAAGTATATGGGGCGGGGATTGGGACTATCCACGCTCGTGGTATTCTTATCTTTGATCTTTTGGGGTTGGTTGCTTGGTACCGTTGGTATGTTGCTTTCAGTGCCACTCACTATGGTGGTAAAAATTGCATTAGAAAATAGCGAAGATGGGCATTGGTTATCGACCCTGTTAGGTAGTTCAGAGCAGTGACCCTAGTAAGGCATCTGTAAATCTTCAATGTGCCTAGTTAGCATTCGTACGGTACATTTTTTATGTACAATAGATGCCTTTATAGAGTTTGGTAAAGTATACAGGTAACGCCATTTACAGGTGTCTTCCATATATTGCTCTTGATAAACAACCGCTCTTTTGATTATTGGCATCAATTGCGTGTTGCCTGTTTGCTCTTGAATGATTTCTATGTCATGAAGTAACTTATTGATCCAGCTTTGCTGGTATCTACGCAACATATCTATATTGCTATCAAGGCATTGAATATAGACTTTAGAGTCAATAGGGTGGAAGCTCTCAAGCCCCGAGCAGTCGGTTAAGGAGACGTCTATAGGATTTGCATTGACCATTAGTGGAGATAGACAAAGTATCGCCGAGCTAATTTTTCTCATAATTGAATTCAATTAAAAACCTCGCACCTGAAAACTTAGAGCTTCCTATCTCCATCGTACCGTGGTAAGAATTAACTAAGTCAGATACAATCGCCATCCCGACTCCGTGGCCAGCTTCGTACGTATCTAAACGGCTACCCCTTTTGAGCAACTCAGAACGTTGGTGCTCTGGTATACCTGGGCCATCATCTTCAATTTCGAGCACAAGGGTTTGGTTTTTATCAAAACGCACACAAATCTCTACACGTGTCTTACATGCTTTACAAGCGTTGTCGATAATATTACCCAAAATCTCCATTAAATCTGTTTTATCACCCAAAAAGGCGAGTTTTTCTGTGCACTGCGAATTAAAAGTGATGTCCTTATCATGATAGACCTTTTTCATCGCATTTAAAATTGAGTCGAGCACAGGTTTTATCAATGTTTGCTTTTTCCAGGTGTCTGATGCGCCGGTGGCAGCGCGTTTAAGCTGATGTTCTATCATGGCGTTAATACGGTCTAATTGCTCCTGAGCTTCCTCATCATCAGCCAATTTACTGGACTTTAACACTGCCAATGGTGTTTTTAGCGCGTGAGCCAAATCGCTTAGTGAGGCCCGATAACGCTCTTTTTGTCGACGCTGAGAATCAAGCAGTAGATTCAGATCAGATTTAATGGTTAATAGTTCTTTTGGATAGGTCCCTGTGATTTTCTCAATTTTTCCGGCTTCAATTTCTTTTATTTCTTTGTCTAATCTTTGTAGAGGTCTTGCATTCCATATGAATCCAACCGCCATCAGAGCGGCGATTATCACGCCCATGACTAGCGTCCAATTAATAAGAGTAGTTCTAAAACCAGACATCAGTTCGAGTAGCGCTCTGTTATCTTTTAGCAAAATGAATCTAGCATGTTGGGAGTAATCAGCATTCCCTAAAATTACGGTTAAGCTAAGTTGCCAATATTTTTGTTTGCCATATTCAACCAGCTTAAATTCAGCAGCACCTGCTTCAGAGTCATCAAATATGGGCGAGATGGAAAGATTCACCGCTGACTCCGAGTACCATACTAAACTTTGCCCTTGATATATGAGAGCGAAGGTATCTGAGTTTATTCGATTCAACTCTGGGGCGAGAATAGTACGTGGCATTTCAATGCCATCTTCTAAAAACTCCACTTCAGAAATAAGCGAGTATAGATGCGCTTCAAGAGTTTTTTCTGTCGCCTCTACTAAAGATGCATGATAGGCACGGCCAATTGAGAAAAAAAGTGCAGGCAGTGCTATTACAAGCACAAAGACAAGGATGAATCCTTGCCTTATTTTTAGGGAGATTTGTGCTGGTTTTACCACTGAGTTTTAAACCTGTATCCTCTACCGCGTAGGGTCTCGACGGGGTTGAGCACACCGTCCGGGTCAAGTTTCTTGCGCAGTCGTAGTACAAACACTTCAATTACATTAGAGTCCAAATCAAAATCTTGATCATAAATATGCTCAGTCAGCTCAGATTTAGAGATCACCTTTTGAGGATTTACCATCATGTATTCAAGCACTTTATATTCGTATGCTGTTAAAGACAGTTCTTGTTCGCTCACCCACACTTGTTGAGAACGGGTGTGAATTTTAATGGGTCCAATACTAATTTCTGGATTAGCTTGGCCTGCGCTTCTGCGGATCAAAGCATTACAGCGTGCAATAAGCTCTTCAACATGGAAAGGTTTTGTTAAGTAGTCATCAGCACCCGCATCTAGACCTTCAACTTTATCTTGCCAGCGGTCGCGAGCTGTTAAAATTAAAATTGGGATTTTTATACCGGCGGCTCTGGCGCGTCTGATAATTTCAATACCATCAAGTTTAGGTAAGCCAAGATCGATCACAGCCATGTCTAGTGGGTATTCAGTTAAGTGGAATAGACCTGACTCGCCATCGTGACACAAATCTATACTGTATTTTTCTTTTTCCAGAGCCGAACGCAGGTTTTCAGCCAACTGTATATCATCTTCGATTACTAAAATTCGCATTTTTAATCCTTCTTGACTGTCCCAGTTTTCTTATCGACGCGGATATCTACTACACGGCCATCATCTCGCAAGATTCTGACTATGTAATCGTCACTTTGTTCAGTGATTTTTAATGTTCTACCCTGACATTCAGCTAAGGCAAGCTCGACGGCTTGTCTTTTACTAATAGGTTTACTTTTTGGTGTTTGACCAAGTACTTGTGTACATGTAAGGCAGATAAAAAGCAGGGAACAAACTGACAATCGCATTCTACTAAGCTCCACGAGGTTTGGGTTGCTTAACAATTAACGCCCAGTTTATGACGGGCGTTATTAACCAAAACTGAACTAAGGCAGTACTTTTTTATATGGCTTTACAACACTATGTGCGTATACACCAGCGGCTATATATGGATCTGCATTAGCCCAAGCTTGAGCATCAGCCAAGGAGGCAAATTCCGCAATCACTAATGAACCGGTAAAGCCTGCTTGACCTGGATCTTCACTATCAATTGCGGGTAATGGACCCGCTGCAAACAAGCGGTTTTGTTCTTTAAGATCAGTTAGGCGAGCAAGATGTGCAGGCCGAGTAGCGAGACGTTTTTCCAAAGAGTTTTCAACGTCAGTGGAGTAAATCATATACAGCATAGGAGCGAATCAAGGTAAATTAAATAAACGCTTATATTAGTCTGCTTTGCTCTGTAATGTAAATGCTTCAGGGAATTTGTCTGCTCCTTTGTCCTTTTACACTTGAAAACCGCACGTCAAGGCTGGTAGAGTCGCTCGGATATTCCGAAAAAATAATAATAAGGTTTTCCGCATGAGTGCAAATCGTGAGCATTTTAGCTCTCGACTGGGTTTTATCTTAGCGGCCGCAGGATCAGCGGTTGGTATTGGTAACCTAGTTGGTTTTCCCGTGTCAGCAACAAAAAATGGCGGTGGCGCCTTTCTATTGGTTTATGCCTTGTTCGTTGCTTTTATCTGTTTGCCTGTAATGATGGCTGAAATGGCCATGGGCCGTAAGTCGCAAAAGGATCCTTACGGTGCATACAAAGAGCTTTCTGGTGGCGATAAGCGCTGGTCTATTGCAGGGGCATTAGCTGTATTAACTCCATTTATGATAGCTGTGTTCTACATGGTGATTACAGTGTGGATTTTTGGATACTTGGTGCAAACGGCAATGGGTAATCTTGATGCCTTGGCCAACCCCAGCCACTTTGGACAATTTATTAATCAAACCAGTGTGTTTTGGTACATGTTATTAGTGGGCGTCATTGTAAATTTGATTCTCGTTGGTGGTGTGAAGGAGGGGATTGAAAAAGCAGCTAAGTTTTTGATGCCAACCTTGTTCGTGTTGTTGGTGGGACTGGTTGCGTATGTCTTAACTCTTGATAATGCCATGGCTGGTGTACGCTATTACATTGTACCTGATTTTTCTAAAATGAATGCCAGTGTGCTTAACGGAGCATTGTCGCAAGCTTTCTTTTCGCTATCTTTAGGTATGGGTATTTTAATGACCTATGCATCCTACATCTCTAAAAAAGACGATATTGTAGGGGGAGCTAAAATGGTGGCTATTGCAGATTCATTAGTAGCCTTCATAGCAGGCCTTATGGTGTTGCCAGCCATATTCAGCTTTAATCCAGCAACTAATACTGACGAATTATCCGAGTCGTCTGTGTCTATGATATTTGAATTCTTACCAAAGATTCTGTTAGCACTGCAGACAGACATCGGTTATATGGGGGCGTCTATCGTTGCTTTCATATTCTTCTTACTGGTATTTTTCGCGGCAATTACCTCTTTGGTATCAATTGTTGAAGTGCCAACATCAGCATTAATGGAAGAAAAAAATGTTAGCCGTAAGATGGCGCTACTGATTTTGGCTGCATCAACAGGTTTATTAACCGTGTTGTGTACTATGTCTTTTGGCATGGTTGATGAGTTAACCAAGTTTGTCAGTTATGGTGGAGCTGATAAGAGCATGTTCGACCTTGTCTATGACGTATTCTACGACACGATCTTGCCGCTCAATGGCCTTATGGTTTGCCTATTTGTGATTTATCGTTGGAAGAAGGCAAACCTATCAGCTGAGCTTGCACAAGGTTGTGAAAGCTATACAGGAAGCTTTGTGGAGAAGTACGTTAACTTCTCATTGTCCACTTTCATCCCAGTGGTATTGTTAGTGATTTTTGCAAACACAGTCACTACCAAGTTTTTTGCCTTTAGTTTGTTTTGATTATAAACACTATCGCTTTATAAAAGCCGGGGTATTCCCCGGTTTTTTAATGTCTGAATCACAATCATTTTGATCAGTGCTGCTGCACTTTAAAAGGTGATCCCTGAGTCTAAATACCGCCCCAATCCAAGTGTGAATATCCATAAACCCCATAAGCTGTGCTCAAGAACGCATACCATCAGGGAACGACTATGGGCATATGTGTATGAAAACAATAAACCACCTGCGAATGATAAGGCGATGGCAACCCAATTATCGTAGACGCTATGGGCGAGGGCAAACACGGTTGCACTAAGAATGATACGCGAGTTTTTTTTCGGCAGAATACGCTTGTAGCGGTGGAAGAAATAACTTCTGAATATGAGTTCTTGTGGTAGCACCGACAAAATTGGGTAAGCCACGAGCAAGTAGAGCCACTGAGTTGTGGAATTCAGTGGTAAGGCAAACCAGTTATCTTGATTAAATAAACCATACAGCATGGCTGAAAACAGCGCACCGCTCAAGAAGGTAGTAAATAAACGTCGCTTGATGGTCGAGAACTGTCCCAAGCTGGTGAGCCTAAAGCGTTTGAAGTGTGGGTCATTTAAGAGTAAAAAGCAGCATATTATCATCAAGATAATAAGTGCTGGGATCAACCAATTTGCCAAATAGTCACGAAAAATATATGCCAAGCTTGGTAAACAGAAAAAAATTAAAAACAGTTCACACCAGCGGTATTGACTTGCGTTCAAGGACATTCTCGCTTTGTATTGTTTTACAAAAACTATAGCAGCAAAAATGCCCTCGAAAGTTACATTCTTTAGAAGATATGGTAGATATTGAAGCCAGAGCTAACTGTTATCTTCTGGCAAATATTTATAAATGCGCATTATGGTCAGCAATATCGCCACAAAGGTAATGCCCATCAGTCCAAATACTTTAAAGTTTACCCAGGTATCAAGCGAGAAGTTGTACGCAACATATAAATTAAGAGCGGACACAAATGCGAGTAATACCATCCACATCACATTTAGTTGCTCATAAATAGATTGTGGGATCACTATGGGTGTGTCTGTATTGTCACCTTGTTCTTTTTCGCTAACCGACTTAAGTAAGCCTATCAGTGATTTTTCGACTAGGTTCTTTTTAAAAACATAACGAGAAACCAATAGTAACAAGGCCAATATTGCATAGATGACCGTAGCCTTCCACATTATGAATTGTTCATCTTGGAATAGAATAGTCATGCCGCCTAGCACCAATGCTATGGCAAAAAATATCCAGTGTCGGGTCGCAATATGACCACTTTGAAAATAATGATATGCTAATTGAATAACGGAGGCGACGATTAGCACCCCTGTGGCCCAGTAGATATCGACAAATTTGTAAACAGCAAAAAATATAATGAGAGGGAGATATTCAAGCAATGTAGCCATTTAAGGTTACCTTTTTAATTACAGTGTCTTGGTTTTACCAAGTTCCGAAGGGAAGTTCAAGATTGACATTTGTAAGCTAACTCCTTAGCCTCTGCGCTTTTTACAAGAATGCAGCGGTATTGTTGCATAATTAGACTTTTTCAGAAAGTGAGTGGTAATGAATAAATCTGAATTGATCACAGCGATGTCTGCAAATAGCGAGTTGAGCAAAAAGGATAGCCAAGCCGCATTAAACAGCCTTTTAACCATTATTCAAAAGCGTTTGTCAGAAGGTGATCAAATGCCAATTTCTGGACTTGGTACTTTTGCATTGAGCTATCACCCAGCAAAGGTGGGGCGTAACCCACAAACAGGTGAGGCGATCACAATAGAAGGCGCGAATAAAGTGCAGTTTAAAGCAGCTAAGGCGCTTAAAGACGCCTTAGCCTAAGCAACTATTAGCGCAATGTTGCATCTTTCATTTGTGAGACAAAGGATTGTATTTCTTCGAGCAGTTTGTTGGGCTCATTGATATTTTTCTCAATGATCTTAACCACAGCGGATCCCGAAATAGCGCCGGCAGCACCAGAGTCGAGCGCCGCTTTAACATGTTCTGGTGTCGAAATACCAAAACCCAGTAGGGTAGGCGCTGCATGATATTCAATAAGTTTTGTGATCATCGAATCCGCAGGCATTTGAGCACTGGTTTCTGTGCCTGTTACACCCGAACGAGAAAGCAGGTAAGTATAGCCTCGGCCATAACTTGCGCATTCTCTAAGTGTATCGTCATCGGCATTTGGGGTCGCAATGAAAATAGGCTCAATTCCCACGTTTTGTGCAGCTCTTCGAAATGGTTTTGACTCAATTAGTGGAACATCAGCGACTAAAATTGAATCGACACCAGCTTCTTTAGCGTGGCGATAAAATGTTTCAATACCTTTAGCAAAAATGAGATTTGAGTACAGTAACAGCCCGATGGGAATATCGCTGTTGTATTGACGTACTTGCTTGATTATCTCAAAGCAATCCTCGGTATTGGTATTATCTTCTAGAGCACGAATATTGGCCGATTGGATCACTGGACCATCAGCAATAGGATCTGAGAAAGGGATCCCCAGCTCTAGTGCATCAGCGCCACCATCAATCAGGCGTTTAATAATTTCAACACTGAGTGCTTTGTTTGGGTCGCCAATGGTGACGAATGGAACGAAGGCCCCTTGATTGTTTTGGGCTAGGGTACTAAACATTTGTGCATAGCGACTCATTACAGTTCTCCTCGCTCACTTAAAACTTGATGTACATGGGCTAAATCTTTGTCGCCACGACCGCTTAAATTAACCACGATGATTGTTTCATCCGTTTGCTGTTCTGCATATTTCAAGGCGTATGCTAAGGCGTGACTTGATTCGAGAGCAGGAATAATTCCTTCATTTTTTGCTAATGACTGGAATGCATCTAGCGCCTCGGTATCTGTGATGGCTACATACTCTGCACGGCCGCTCTCATGTAGATAAGCGTGTTGAGGGCCAACTGCGGGATAGTCTAACCCTGCAGATACAGAGTGTGATTCTTCAATTTGACCGTCGCTATTTTGCATAATGTAGGTATAAGCGCCATGTAAGATCCCCTTCGTACCTTTACATAAAGCCGCGCCATGCTCTGGCGTATCAAGCCCTTTACCCGCAGGTTCGATACCGATTAACTTAACCCCGGTTTCTTCGATAAAGTCACTAAACATACCAATCGCGTTTGAGCCCCCACCCACACAAGCCATTACCACATCCGGTAAGCGGCCTTCTGCTTCAAGTATTTGCTGCTTAGCTTCTTCACCAATCATTTTTTGGAACTCACGAACAACCGTTGGGAATGGATGCGGCCCTGCGGCGGTACCTAACAAATAGTGTGCCGTTTTATAGTTAGCAGACCAATCACGCATCGCTTCGTTAACCGCGTCTTTGAGTGTGCCGGAACCCGCTGTAACAGGGATCACTTCGGCACCCATCAAACGCATTCTAAATACGTTAGGTTGTTGACGTTCCACATCTTTTGCGCCCATGTAAACACGGCACTTTAGTCCTAATAGTGCACAAGCAAGCGCTGTTGCCACGCCGTGTTGTCCGGCTCCAGTTTCTGCTATGACCTCATTTTTACCCATGCGTTTAGTAAGTAATGCCTGACCTAACACCTGATTGGTTTTATGAGCTCCGCCATGTAGTAGGTCTTCACGTTTTAGGTAAAGTTTCACCTTTGGATTACTAATCAAGTTGCGGGTCAATGTTAATGGTGTAGGGCGACCAGCGTATTCATTAAGTAACTGCTGAAATTCTCTCAAAAACTCAGGGTCCTGCTGGGCTTTGTTAAATTCTTGCTCAAGTTGTTTGAGCGCGGGGACGAGTAACTCTGGGACAAACATGCCTCCAAAGTCGCCAAAGTAAGCTGCGTTGTTCATTTCCACCTCAATAATTCCTAATGTTTGAAAAAGCGTTTTGTAATTTTTGCTGACATTTTTTACCAGGGCTTAGTTCCACCCCTGAATTCAAATCGACTCCTTGTGCCCCCAACTTGCTTGCTGCAAGCACATTGTCGGGGTCGATACCACCGGCAAGCATAAAGTTATTGGCCACTTGCGAACTTAACAATTGCCAGTTAAATCGCATGCCTGTACCGCCAAAACCATCTTTGGTTTTTGTATCATATAGATGCTTATCTACACCTTGGATTGGGCTTGGTAGCACATCTTGGACACCTTGAGCTTTCCATATTTGGCAGGTTATCGGCAATTGGCTGCGCAATGTGGCAATGTAGGTTTCGTCCTCTTGACCATGCAATTGTACTGCACTGAGTTTAAGAACTTGTACGTATTCCACCACTTGCTCTATGTCGGCATTGACGAATACGCCCACGTAGTGAAGTGGTGCGCTATCAATGACCGCTTTGGCGCAATCCAAGTCTACATATCTTGGAGATTTTGGATAAAAGATAAGTCCACCATAGAGCGCACCAGCTTGATAGGCTGCTTGTGCATCTTGACTGCGAGTCAGACCGCACACCTTGTTCTCTCCTAGGATCAATTTGCGACATGCGGCATCTAAGTTGTGTTCTGCCATCAATGAACTGCCAACCAAAAAACCATCACACAGTGGCGCTAGGCGTTTAACGTCTTGATGAGTATAAATACCTGATTCAGAGATAACGACTTTATTCTGTGGGATAAGCTTACGTAGCTGCTCTGTGGTTGCTAAATCGGTGCTCAAGTCTCGAAGGTTTCGGTTATTGATGCCGATGATTTTCGCATCTAGTGCAAGCGCGCGTTCTACTTCTTGTTCATTGCTCACTTCTGTTAACACGGCCATGTTTAGCGATTCGGCGATGGTTGCTAAAGCGGTATACTGCGTGTCATCCAATACAGATAACATTAGCAAGATAGCATCACCACCATGCAGACGGGCGAGATAAACCTGATATTCATCAATAAAAAAGTCTTTGCAAATGAGTGGTTGCTCGACCCTTTGGCGTACGTAGCTTAGATAATCAAAACTACCTTGAAAATATTTTTCATCAGTCAGTACGCTAATACAGCTAGCATAACGCTTATATACTGACGTAATTTCATCAAGGTCAAAATGCGCTCTAATAAGCCCTTTTGACGGTGAAGCCTTTTTACACTCTAAAATAAACTGTGTCCCCGATTTGGCCAGCGCTGCATAAAAGTCGCGTTGTGTCGGCTCCACGGCGTGAATGAAACTCTCTAATGGCAGTGTTGCTTTTCTTTGTTCTAACTCTACACGCTTATCGGCAACAATTTTTTCCAATACGTTAGCCATGATTACTTACCTCAACAATGTGTGTGAGCTTGTCGTATGCGTTACCAGATGCAAGTACTTCAAGTACATGTGCAGTGGCTTCTTTAAGGCTCGCTGCTTTTTGTTCCATTACCAAAAGAGCTGCCACGTTAGCTGCAATCGCCGCGTTATGGGCATCTTTGCCTTTGCCTTTTAAAATATTCAAACTGGCTTTGGCGTTATACTCTGGCGTATCACCGGCTATATCTGCAAGCGAATAGTTTTCAAGGCCAAAGTCTTGTGCACTGAGGGTGTAGTGTGTCAACTCGCCCTGATTAAGTTCGGTGACTTGGGTTTCACCATGCAATGCGATTTCGTCTGTCCCCGCGCCATGTACCACCATCGCGCGCTCTGTACCCAGTGTTTTTAGGGTTTCAGCCATCGGCTCACAAAGCGCTGGGTCGTAAACCCCAAGGAGCTGAACTTGCGGTGCCGCAGGGTTGGCAAGTGGTCCAAGGATGTTGAAAATAGTGCGAGTTTTAAGGGCTGTTCGCACTGGCATCGCATGCTTAGTGCCTTGATGGTAGTTTGGAGCGAACAAAAAAGTGAAGCCAGTTTTGGCTAGACATTCACTGGCAGCATCGCTGCTCATATCTAGATTTATGCCCAATGTTTTCAATAAGTCAGCAGAGCCAGACTTACTGGAAACACTACGGTTACCATGTTTTACCACATTGAGTCCACACGCGGCGGCAACAATTGCTGCTGTGGTACTGACGTTGATGGTATTAGCTCCGTCACCTCCCGTACCACAGCTATCTACACAACGTAATCCATTGTTATTGAATGGCTTAGCATTGCTTCGCATGGCATTTGCGGCACCAGCGATTTCTTGTGCGCTCTCACCTTTGATTTTTAATGCGATCAGTACAGCCGTTAGCTCAATCTCACTGAGTTGACCATGCATGATACTATCAAACAGCGCACTACTTTGTACGAAGTCCAGTGATTGTTGTGAAATTAACTTGTTGATGCTATCCATAGTAAATCCTACTGTGTTAAGTATGCGATGCTTTGCTGTAACAAGCGGGCACCATCCGGGGTTAAGATTGATTCGGGGTGAAATTGGTAGCCCAAAATTTTATCTTCACGGTGATAAATCGCCATCGGAATATCTTGATACTTTGCAATAACCTCCAAACAGTCTGGAACGTAGGTTGCCATTAGAGAGTGGTAACGTGCTACCGGAAATTGCGTGCCGAGTCCCTCGAATACAGGGTGGGGTGAAGCATCAATAATGGAGGCTTTACCATGCACCGTTTCGCCAGCATGGCCCACTTCGCCACCGTAGCTTTGGGTTAAAGCCTGTTGACCTAAACAAATACCCAGCATAGGGAACTTACCTTTACACAGTGCAATGAGTTCCAGTAAACAGCCGGCTTGGGCTGGGTTTCCGGGCCCAGGAGAAAGCACCAAAATAACGGGCTGTTGTTCTTGCGTCATTTTCTCAAAAATACGCTGTGCACTGAGATGGTTACGGTATACCACCAAATCCATACCAAGCAGTGTGAGTTCATCAACTAAGTTGTAACTGAACGAATCAAAGTTATCTAGAAAGTAGACTTTCGCATTAGTGTGCATTGGTCGCCCCCTGATAAGTTGATTGCACCGCTTTGATCACGGCCTGAGCTTTGGCGCGAGTTTCATTGGCTTCAGCTTGCGGTACAGAGTCATACACAACCCCTGCACCCGCCTGAACATAAGCGATACCATCTTTGACGAAGGCTGAGCGGATCACGATACATGAATCCATTGCGCCATCACCAGTTAGGTAGCCAACTGCGCCGCCATAACTACCACGGCGCTTTTGCTCAACGTCTCGGATAAGTTGTGCAGCTTTCACTTTTGGGGCGCCAACTAAGGTGCCCATGTTCATGCATGCTTGATAGGCGTGTAATGCATCTAAGTCCGGCTTAAGCTGGCCTACCACACGAGATACGAGGTGCATCACCTGTGAGTAGCGGTCAACCTTTAGCAACTCTTTCGCATGACGTGTGCCAGCTACGCTTATCCGTGCAATATCATTACGAGCCAAATCAACTAGCATCAGGTGCTCAGCACGTTCTTTCTTATCGTTTCTAAGCTCCAGCTCAATGCGGCTGTCGAGATCTGGGTTGATGTGACCATCAGCAAACCTTCCTCGGGCACGCGTACCAGCAATTGGGTACACTTCCACCTGATTACTATCGACACAATACTTCAGAGCCGACTCTGGTGATGCGCCAAACAGCACGAAATCTTGGTCATTCATATAAAACATGTAAGGACTTGGATTTTGCTGCTTGAGTTGTTGATAAGCTGCCAGTGGTTGCGCACAGGGCAATGAAAAGGTGCGAGAAGGAACAACTTGAAAGATATCGCCATCAACAATGTTATGTTTGAGTCGAGACACTTGTTCACAAAATGTCTGGTCATCAATATTGACACGAACATCCGCTAGGCCTTCATTTGGTGCTGCAAAGTAAGGTGTCAGTGTATCGCAGCGAGCGTTAAGTTGCTCAAGTTGCTTACCGACTTCGAAGCAGTTCGCGTGTACATCTGGGCCGTTAAACACATTACCAATTAGTTCGGTGGTTTGTGCTTGATGATCGATAAGTACCAATGTTTCTGCTAGATAGAATACATAATCAGGACAGGCATTTTCCCCATTTGGTACATCTTGAAGCTGTTCAAAATTAGCAACCATGTCGTAAGCAAACACACCACCCAGAAAGACCGAGAGCGGTGTTTCAGAGTTACGCTTGATACTGTTAATGCAGGTACGCAAGGCACTGAACGCGTTATCTGCTTTTAACTTACTAAACTCGTCCAGTTCTTCATCTAGACTTTGATAGGTTAATGTCAGCGTATCGTCATGCAAAGTAGTAGTACAGTTAGCTACTTTCGCTTGCAAAAAGCACAGGAGTTGCTGACCGTTGTTAGATAGTGCTTTAACAACAACTTGTTTTCCCATACATTCGATACGCAGCGCCGCATCCGCAAGAATAATGCTTTTTACATTATCTTTTGAATCTATTTCTGCTGATTCTAGCAACAGTGAATTTTTCTTTCCCAGCGCAGCGTACAAAGATAAGGGGCTACTAATATAGTCCCTCCTTTGCCGTATACTGGTCACTTCACCTGGTGTGGTCGTTATGTGACTAAATATCAAACCTCATTCCCCTTTAAATAAAAAACCCCACTAGCTGTTTAGGCTTAGCGGGGTCGTTAAAATAGTTGCAACAATGCCGTCCCGCTAAGCCAGGCACCACCACCAAGAAGTTGTTTTTGCATTGTTGAACATAGATTTCTCCGAAAATTAGATATAAAAAAACCCGCTTACATTAAGCGGGTTGATATTTTCGTTAAGACACAACGAATCACCCGCTTTTACGAGTGCCACCACCAAATGTTTTTGTTTGTAGTTGTAATCATGGTTTTAGATTTCATTGTTTATTTGTCTTTAGTGGGTACAGTAAACCGTACTGCTTCACATTCTGTCAACCCCTA
Organism: Pseudoalteromonas byunsanensis; assembly: GCF_001854475.1. Classification (GTDB taxonomy): domain Bacteria; phylum Pseudomonadota; class Gammaproteobacteria; order Enterobacterales; family Alteromonadaceae; genus Pseudoalteromonas; species Pseudoalteromonas byunsanensis. The sequence continues at coordinate 38,467 of NZ_MNAN01000032.1, read as the reverse complement.
TACTGGCAAAAACAATAAATTTCACAGAAACGACACAAACAACAGTGGTATACTGTGGCCTCGAAAGTAACTAATTTGATAAAGAGTTAAATTGATAAAATACGATTTACATAGCCATACCACTTTTTCTGATGGTCGTTTAAGCGTGGCTGAATTGCTTGAGCGCGCAACAGAAAAAGGCGTGGAAGTACTGGCTATTACTGACCATGACACCACCGCAGCAATCACACCCGCACAGCAATATATAGTGCAAAATTCGCTTCCGTTAGAACTGATATCTGGCGTTGAAATCTCCACTAAATGGGAGAGCTTCGAGATCCATATTGTCGGGCTTGCGGTTGATATTCACCACCGTGAGCTGGTTAAGCTACTTGAAATACAAAAAGCCAAACGTCAGTCCAGAGCAGAGGAAATTGGTAAACGGCTAGAAAAAAGAGGTTATGAGGGCATTTTCGAACGCGCCAAAGAGCTGGCCGGTGAGGCCGAAATTACGCGAGCGCATTTTGCTGCTGCATTGGTAGAGCGCGGTGTTGCAAAAAATATTCAAGGCGTGTTTAAAAAGTTTTTAGCGCGTAACAAAACAGGTTATGTGCCCAGTGAATGGTGTGACATGGCAACGGCTATTTCTGCAATTAAAGCTGCGGGAGGTGTGAGTGTGCTGGCACATCCTGCACGTTATCAAATGTCAAATAAGTGGTTACGTAAGTTGTTGAGTGAATTTAGTCTCAGTGGCGGTCAGGCGATGGAAGTAGCGCAACCTCAGCAGGCTCCATCAGAGCGACAATTTTTAGGGCAGCTTAGCCGTGAATTTAACTTACTAGCTAGCCAAGGTTCGGATTTCCATTATCCAATGCCTTGGTTAGATTTAGGAAAAAACCTATACTTACCAAAAGATTGCCAAGGGGTTTGGCAATTTTGGCAAGCAAACGAGGAGTGTTAGCATGAGCCAATTTTTTCATATTCATCCCGAGAATCCACAAGCAAGGCTCATTAAACAGGCTGCTGAAATCATAATGCAAGGTGGGGTAGTGGTCTACCCTACGGATTCTGGTTACGCGATAGGGTGTAATATTGGTAACAAACAAGCGAAAGAGCGAATTGAGCGTATTCGAGGTATCGAAAAACACCATAATTTCACCTTAATGTGTCGTGATTTATCCGAGCTGGCGACCTATGCCAGAGTTGATAATCAAATGTTTCGACTAATGAAAAACAATACACCTGGGCCGTACACGTTTATTTTTAAAGGCACAAAAGAAGTGCCTAAACGACTACTAAACGACAAGAAAAAGACCATAGGTATTCGTGTAACAGATCATCCCATCACCACAGCTCTGTTGGCTGAGTTGGGAGAGCCGTTGATGTCATGTTCATTGATTTTGCCTGATGAGCAGTTTACAGAGTCGGATCCAGACGAAATAAGAATGAGACTGGAAAAGCAAGTTGATTTGATTATTCACGGCGGATTTTTAATTGAACAAGCAACCACTGTTATTGATTTATCTGAAGACGAGATAGAAATTCTAAGAGTGGGGTGTGGTGATACTTCGCCATTTGAGTAATTGTAGTGAATGACGTTCTTCAACAGCAAAAGCTACCGCTGGCGTTTTTAAATGGCGAGGCGGTAGTCGACAAGCCCGAAGATCTTTATATTCCGCCAGATGCGCTGGAGGTAATTTTAGAAACCTTTGAAGGGCCGCTAGACTTGTTGCTGTATCTCATCAAACGCCACAAATTAGATATTCTTCAACTGCCGATTCTTAGTATCACAGAGCAGTATGTTGCGTATGTTGAGTTAATGAAAGATCTTCAACTTGAGTTAGCGGGCGAGTATCTGGTGATGGCTGCATTGTTAGCGCAAATAAAGTCCCGCATGTTGTTGCCAGTGCATGAAGAGTTAGAAGAAGAAGAAGACCCAAGAGCTGAATTGGTCAGGCGTTTACAAGAATACGAGCAGTTTAAACAAGCAGCAGAAAACCTCGATGTGATCCCTCGTGTAGGGCGCGACATTTTTACCGCACATGCCTTGGTAGACGAGTCCGCAGAGCCTGATACACTGTTTCCCGATATTGCGCTAAAAGAGTTACTTCTGGCTCTGGGTGATGTAATGGCCAGAGCCAAAACCTTCGAGCATCATCATATCAGTGCTGAAGCATTATCGACCCGAGAACGAATGAGTCATATTTTACAGTACTTGTCTGAGCATAATGGCCCATGTGTGTTTCATGCCTTTTTTACGGTTGAAGAGGGGCGCAGTGGTGTAGTTGTTACCTTTATTGCAATGCTTGAACTGATCAAAGAGCAACTGATAACTTTTTTACAAGTCGCTCCTGATAGCCAAATTTATTTGAGTTTGCAGCTACAAGAGTAGCGCAACCTCTGTCATAATAGACGTTTATGTGTTGATAAGGCTGCAAGTGTATGACAACGCGTCGAATTAGCGATGAGCAACTAATTGAGCTGATAGAAGCTGCTATTTTTGTTGCAGACAAGCCGTTGTCAAAAAAGCGTCTTAAAGAAACCGTATTGCAAGATATATTAGTGTCTAATGCTAGAATAGATAAGGCATTAGGCAGTATTTCTGAACACTATCAAACCCGTGGTATTCGCCTTGTTGAAGTCGCAACCGGATTTAGGTTTCAAGCATGTGCAAGCTTGAGTCCGTGGTTAAGCAATTTATGGCAGGAAAAAGCCCCGAGATATTCCAGAGCTACCCTGGAAACACTCGCATTGATAGCATATCGACAGCCTATTACCCGTGGTGAGATAGAACAAGTGCGAGGCGTGACTGTAAGTTCAAATATTATCAAGAGTTTACAAGAGCGTGAGTGGATAAAGGTGGTTGGTTACAAAGAAGTGCCGGGTAAACCCGCACTGTATGCCACCACAAAGCAATTTTTAGATTATTTTTCTTTGTCTGGTCTTAATATGCTGCCCAAATTACCAGAGCAGCACAGTGTTAAAATTGACCAGATGCTGAACGATCCTTCTGTGAGAGAACCATCTTAATGAGTGAAAAGTTACAAAAAGTATTGGCCCGTGCTGGCGTGGGTTCACGCCGTGAAATGGAAAAGTACATTGAATCCAACCGTGTGAGTGTTGACGGTAAGGTTGCAAAGTTAGGCGATCGTGTTGAAGAAAACGCGGTGATCCGCGTTGATGGACACATAGTAAAAATTGAGCAAAAAGAAGATAGAATTTGCCGTGTGATCATGTATCACAAGCCTGAGGGGGAGTTGTGTACACGCAAGGATCCAGAAGGGCGTCGCACCGTATTTGACCGTTTACCACGCTTAGACGGTGACCGCTGGATTGCCATTGGTCGTTTAGATATCAACACATCCGGGCTTTTATTGTTCACTAACGATGGTGAGCTGGCTAATCGTCTGATGCATCCGAAATATGAAGTGGAGCGGGAATATTCGGCAAGGGTGTTTGGTGAAGTAACCAATGAGACTTTAAGCAATTTAACCAAAGGTGTTGAATTGGAAGATGGTCCTGCCAAGTTCCTAAAAATTAAGCCCATGGGTGGAGAGGGGATCAATAAATGGTTTAACGTGACCTTGACCGAGGGCCGTAACCGTGAAGTACGTCGCTTGTGGCAATCTCAAGACGTTGAAGTTTCGCGCCTTATTCGTATTCGTTACGGTAAGTTGGAGCTCAACAAACGGTTGCCGCAGGGGGGCTGGGAAGAGCTTAAACTTGAAGATGTAAACTATTTACGTAAGTCGGTGAAGCTTCGCAATGAAACTGAGACTAAACTCTCTGTAATGCCTGAAAAGCGCAAAGATAAACGCGCCAAGATCAACCAGATCCGCAAGGCTGTTAAAAAGCATAATCAGCGTGTGCAAAAGCCAAAAAAACGCTAACTAATTTTAATTAGTTAGCAGTATCCAATGAATCAACCTCACTATAGTCGTGAGGTTTTTTATTTTGGCGTTAATGTTCGCCAAGAATCAACATGTGGGCTAAAGAACCCACATTGTTTATAGGATTGCTCAATAAAGCCCGAGTTGCGTAATTGCTTAATACCTTCTTGAAGCGCCTTAAATGTTTCTTCTCCGAGAGGGTGAAGACGTGACACAACAAAATGTCTGCTGTCTTGCAGTGGTACTTTGATACCATCAATCGCAATAATTCGATAATCTGTGCCGCTATACTCAAAGGGCATTTTATTGTTGAAAGATACCAGCATAGTATCAATCCAGCCTCGGCTCACCATTTTGGCCATTACAATCCAATCGGACTCATCATGTAACTGTTTTGGACTTAGCGCGGATAAGGTATCCCAATCGGTATACCATGATCGACTTGAGATCACTGAGACTTGAGACAGATCTTCGGTAATTTTATTTTTTATGCTGGTAACATTTTTAGGAGAGACATACAGACCTGCAAAATATTCGCCCTTGCGAATAATTGCATCGGAAATATATAACCGCTCAATGTGTTGCTGTGCTTCTTGATACCATAAGGTATCAAAACTGACTAGTAACAGTCCGTCAACTAATAGTTTAATATTTCTGGCGTCATAGTTCCCCAGCTCAAACTGAAATGTAAGTTCTAGCCCACCCAACTTTAATGCTTTTTGTAGGAGTACAAACTCAACGATGTCTCTTTGGCACAGAGGGTGACTGAAATCATTCACACTCTCAATGGACTTATCAGCCAAAATAATTTGCGCGTAATTATAAATATCTTCTTCGATGGTGATTGGGATAGTTACTGCTCGCACTACATTGATTTGTAATATAAAAAGTAAGGCGCATAAGCCACGCATGTCACCTCCAAAATCGACAGAACTCACCTTTAGTGTAGCCCAACAGGGGATGATGAGAGTTTTTAATGTGACTTTTTGATTTTTGTCTAATATGGTAGAGAGAGCACGATGGTCATGAAGTGATTATGTACCTCGGTTATTGACTTCAAGGAGCAAGGACTTATGAAATTTGAACAATTACTCAATCACTTTGACAGTGGCATTTGCGTCGAACAATTGCAAAAGGAATCATTACTGGACCTAGCGTTATTGTTTGTGGCTGTCGATGGAAGCGTATCTGATTCTGAACTAGAAGTGGTAAAAAAGTGGGCGGCAACGTTAAATTGGAACTCAGCTTTGAGTCTTGACAACTACATTTCGGATATGGTCGCAAAGTGTGTACACGCAGTCAAAGTTGACGATGTAGAAGCATTTATACAGCACAGTATGAAGTTTATCATTGACCAACCTATGCGCGAATTGGCGCTGAAAATCGTGCAAAAAGTGTGTGCTGCCGATGGTAAAATAGACCGTCGTGAGCAAACAGCGATGGAATTTTTAGAAGCACAAGTATAAACAAGAAATACTCGTTTCGTGGCTTCAACCTAATCTTGATAAAAAATTGCGAGCCAGACAGTGGCCTCAGTGTTTGCTGTATGGCTTACGCGGTGCTTAGTGTGAGCTGGAATGTTTAAAAAATCGCCGCATTTTAGTATATGTTCCTGGCCGTCGAAAAACTCAACAGTGCCACAACCTGACAAAACTATTACCCATTCATGCTCGTCTTGGTTATACCAGAATGAATCGGGTGATGTTTGCCCGTAAGAGACAATTCTTTCAATGCGTAGGTGCTTGGCTGACAATAAGTCTTCAAAGTGTTCCTTGTCAGTGTCTGTTGGCAAGTTAGCGAGTAAATTTTGCAACATCATGTCACCCTAAAGCTATATTACAGTTCGATACCATACCTTTATGTAAAGCGCTTTTAAAGTGGGGATTAGCAGCACTTTAAAATATATGGACGTCTATACATCTAGAGGTTGATATTTTTCTATTTCCATTCATAATGTCAGCTACATCTACACTTGGGAGTTAAGTATGCCAATTACAGTAAAAGACGAATTGCCAGCTATTGTACGTTTGCGTCAAGAGAATGTGTTCGTGATGCCAAAAAGTCGTGCACAAACCCAAGAGATCCGTCCGATGCGTTTGGCTATATTAAATTTAATGCCAAACAAGGTGGAAACAGAGGTGCAATTCATTCGATTACTGGCTAACTCTCCATTGCAGGTAAATGTTGACCTTCTACGTTTAGATACGCATCGAACATCTGATAGTTCAGAACAACATTTAGATATGTTCTATAGATATTTTTCAGATGTTAAAGAACAAAACTATGATGCTTTGATCATTACAGGCGCGCCATTGGCTCATTTAGAATATGACGACGTGATTTATTGGCAAGAGCTGCAGCAGTTTTTTGATTGGGCAGAACACCATGTGACATCTACCTTGTTTTCGTGTTGGGCCGCACACGCTGGACTATTCCATCACCACGGGCTAAAGCGTGAGATCAGAGCTGAAAAGCTCAGTGGTGTGTTTAAACATAAATGTTATTTTGAACACGGAGCACTGACCCGTGGATTTGACGACGAATTTTTGGTGCCTCATTCGCGTTTTGGGCATATCAGTCCAGAACAAATTGCTGACAAAAGCGATCTGGTTGTGCTAGCCGGTTCGCCTACCGTGGGTGCTTACCTGATAAAAAATGTCTCTGGTAGTCAGGTTTATATTACAGGTCACCCAGAATATGATGCGGATACTTTGCTTAAGGAATACCTGCGAGATCTGGAAAAAAATGCCGATGCGCCAAAACCAGAAAACTATTTTCCTAATGATGATGCGTCACAAAAACCGTCGAAAACATGGCAAAGTCACGCCTTTTTGTTATTCTCCAACTGGTTAAATTATTACGTTTACCAAACAACACCTTATGATATTAACCTCGTTAGCCAAGATGTAAGGACTAACAATTATGCCGAATAAACGCGCTGCCTTAACAGAGGCATTAAAACAACGTATTTTGATTTTGGATGGTGCGATGGGCACCATGATCCAAGAATTCAAGTTAGAAGAGCAGGACTACCGAGGTGAGCGATTCAAAGATTGGCATGTGCTTGTCAAAGGTAATAACGATTTGCTCAGTATTACTAAACCTGAAATCATTGAGCAAATACACCGTCAGTTTTTAGAAGCAGGCGCAGATATTATTGAAACCAACACTTTTAACGCGACCACGATTTCTATGGAAGATTATGATATGGCCAGCGTTAGCAAAGAAATCAATTTAGAGTCGGCGAAGCTGGCGCGTCGGCTATGCGATGAGGTTTCGGCGCAAACTCCTGATAAACCTCGTTATGTGGCGGGCGTGCTTGGGCCTACATCAAAAACTTGCTCTATCTCCCCAGACGTGAATGACCCAGGTTATCGTAATATAACTTTTGATCAGTTGGTTGCAGCTTATATTGAGTCAACGCTTGCGCTGATCGAAGGTGGGGTCGACTTAATTCTAATCGAGACCATCTTTGATACACTTAACGCAAAAGCCGCGTCATTTGCGGTTGAAGAGGCATTTGAGCGTTGCGGAGTCACTTTACCGGTAATGATTTCTGGCACCATTACCGATGCTTCTGGACGCACTTTATCGGGGCAAACAACAGAGGCGTTCTACAATTCGATTCGTCATATTAAGCCTCTGTCAATTGGCCTAAACTGTGCGTTAGGACCGGATTTACTGCGCCAGTACGTTGTTGAATTATCGCGGGTATGCGAAACGTTTACTTCGGTACACCCTAATGCAGGTTTACCGAACGAATTTGGTGAATATGATTTAGAAGCCCCTGAAATGGCAAAAGAAATTATTGACTGGGGTAAAGAAGGGTTAATTAACATTGTTGGCGGCTGCTGTGGCACGACGCCGGAGCACATTAAAGCATTTGCCGATGGTCTCGCACAGGTTGCCCCAAGACCTCTACCTGAGCTTGAAGTGCGCATGCGCTTAGCCGGTTTAGAAGCATGTAATTTGAATTAGGAAGTACTTATGACGCAACAATCTACAGCCACTTTTACTAACGTTGGTGAACGTACCAATGTGACCGGCTCTGCGCGTTTTAAGCGCCTGATATTAGAGGAAGAATACGAAAAAGCCTTGGATGTTGCCCGTGAGCAAGTAGAAAACGGGGCGCAAGTGATTGATATCAACATGGACGAAGCTATGTTGGATTCAAAAGCAGCCATGGTGAAGTTTCTAAATCTGATTGCTTCAGAACCGGATATTTCACGCGTGCCCATTATGGTGGATTCATCGAAATGGGAAGTGATTGAAGCGGGTCTAAAATGTATTCAAGGTAAGGCGATTGTAAACTCCATCTCTTTAAAAGAGGGTGAAGAGCCTTTTATCCGTCAAGCTAAAATTATCAAGCGCTTTGGTGCTGCGGCAGTAGTGATGGCGTTTGATGAGGTAGGGCAAGCAGAAACCGCAAAGCGGAAGTTTGAAATTTGCGAACGGTCTTATCGTATATTGGTTGATCAGATTGGCTTTCCGCCAGAAGACATTATTTTTGATCCCAATATTTTTGCTGTGGCAACGGGGATTGAAGAGCATGATAACTACGCGATAGAGTTTATAGAGGGTACAAGACGCATTAAAGCCGAGTTGCCCCATTGCAAGGTCTCTGGTGGTGTATCAAATGTATCGTTTTCATTTCGTGGTAACAATCCTGTACGTGAAGCTATTCACTCTGTGTTCCTTTATCATGCCATTCAAGCGGGTATGGATATGGGTATCGTTAACGCCGGTCAGCTTGCGGTGTATGACGACATACCTAAAGAGCTCAGAGATGCGGTAGAAGATGTTATTTTAAATAAAGACCCTCTGGCGGGTGAACGTTTAGTTGAACTTGCGCCAAAATATTCAGGTATGGCACAGGCTGCGAAAGTTGAAGATTTGGAATGGCGTTCTTGGCCCGTTGCCAAGCGTTTGGAACATGCCCTAGTTAAGGGGATCACCGAGTTCATCGATGAAGATACCGAAGAATGCCGAGCTGGTATGGCCAAACCCATAGAAGTTATCGAAGGGCCGTTGATGGACGGCATGAATGTGGTTGGTGACTTGTTTGGCGCAGGTAAAATGTTCTTGCCTCAAGTTGTTAAATCAGCTCGTGTTATGAAACGTGCTGTCGCATATCTTGACCCTTTCATTGAAGAAGAAAAACAAGAAGGTGATACTAACGGCAAAATCATCATGGCAACGGTAAAAGGTGATGTACATGATATTGGCAAAAATATTGTCGGCGTTGTACTGCAATGTAATAACTATGAAGTAATCGACCTTGGGGTTATGGTGCCAGCGGAGAAGATCTTGCAAACAGCCATTGATGAAAAAGCCGATGTGATAGGTTTATCTGGTTTGATCACGCCCTCATTAGATGAAATGGTTCATGTGGCCAAGGAGATGACACGACGTGGTTTTGAGCTACCGTTACTTATCGGAGGAGCAACGACATCCAAAGCGCACACAGCGGTAAAAATCGAGCCTCAGTATGACAAAGGGGTGGTGTACGTCAATAACGCTAGCCGAGCCGTGGGTGTAGTTTCGAATTTGTTGAGCAAGTCACAAAAGACGAGCTTTTTAGCTAAAACGAAAGAAGAGTATGTCAAAGTTAGGGAACAACAGGCCCGTAAAAAGCCTCGTTCGAAACCTGTGACTATACAGAGAGCCCGTGACAACGCCATTAAGATTGATTGGGATAACTACACTCCTCCAGTGCCTAAAAAATTAGGGGTTACGGAGTTTACCGATGTGAGCATCAAAACGCTTAGGAAATATATCGACTGGACACCATTTTTTATGACTTGGTCGCTCGCTGGAAAATACCCCAGAATTTTGCATGACGAAATTGTTGGTGAGCAGGCGCAAAGCTTATTCAAAGATGCAAATGAAATGTTGGATGAATTTGAGCGCTCAGGCGCGCTGCAACCGCTGGGTGTGATAGGCCTGTTTCCTGCTAACAGAGTGGGTGACGACATTGAGATTTACACCGATGAAACACGCACGCAAGTGTTAGCTTTGTCTTGTCATTTGCGTCAACAAACAGAAAAAACTGACTTTCCAAACTATTGCTTAGCGGATTATATCGCGCCTAAAGGGACTGCAGATTACTTTGGGGCGTTTGCTGTAACAGGTGGTTTAGAAGAAGATGAGCTAGCTGAAGCGTTCGATGCTAAGCATGACGATTACAACAAAATTATGGTCAAAGCTGTTGCCGATAGGCTGGCAGAGGCTTTTGCTGAATATCTTCATGAGCAAGTGCGTAAGCACTATTGGGGCTACGCCCCTGGTGAGAGTTTGAGTAATGAAGAGTTGATCCGTGAGAACTATCAGGGCATTCGTCCTGCGCCTGGCTATCCGGCTTGTCCGGAACATACAGAGAAAAAGAAAATCTGGCAGCTACTTAATACACAGCAACGTATTGGTATGAAACTAACAAGTTCCTATGCTATGTGGCCGGGTGCTGCGGTTTCTGGTTGGTATTTTTCTCATCCTGACTCAAAGTATTATGCGGTTGCAAGTATTCAAAAAGACCAAGTTGAGGACTATGCAAGACGCACAGGAATGACATTGGTCGAGGCTGAGCGTTGGCTATCACCAAATCTTGGCTACGAAGCTTAAATACTCAGTTAGTTGGAATAGAGCACACAAAAGCGCCGGATATAACCGGCGCTTTTTCATTTGCTAGTTAATAACTTTCACAGTCAGCCAAGGCGAGTAACGATGGCGGGGGAGACCAAACTCGCTTGGTAGACAGGTTGCAACGTGGCCAGTTGTCCAATCCCCCACATAGCTAGCGCGCCAGCTATCAAATATTCACTTGGAATTGGCGGCAACTCAAACAAAACCATCAAATAGGTATTGCAAATAAGCGATAGCAGCACTCCTATAATTATACCTATACTCGTTATAATAAAGCTCTCAAGCATAAAGTAGCGCAGAATGTGCAACCTACTGGCACCAAGCGCTCGACGAGTACCGATTTGCTTCTTGCGGGTAATAATGGTGTAGCGCACTTGGCCGAAAATACCTAAAGCAGTGATAGTGCTTAAGATAGACACGAGTACTATCAACGTGACCACCACAGCAAAATCGCCTTGATGACTTTTGGCACGGGTTTGTTCAAATGTTGCCATATTATCCAACCACCGACCTGGTGTTTGCAGTAACAGCTCTGTTACTTGTTCCATTGCTTGTTCACGCATACCAGGTTGCGCTCTGACCATGTAAATTGGTTCGGAGTCGACATAATTACCGCTACTTAATACCGTGTGCCAGTTGTTTTTCCACCAATTCCAGGCGCTCGGCAGTTTATCAACAATACCCACTACGCTGCAGGCATCCATTCCAGAATATATTGTGCTACCTAATGCCTGTCGCCAATCATCAGGATATAGCTTCTGTGCAAGAGCTTTGGAAATAATGAGTTTTGGCATACTACGATCATTTGAGTTTGCATTATCATAGTAAAAAATATCGCTAGGCTTAAACCATTCCCCTGCAACAAGTTTAAGTCCCATGGCCTCTAAAGAGTTGTAATCCCCTTCATAATATCCGGCTCTTAGCAGCACATCCTCAGGAGAAGGAGGCAAGCCTATTTGAGTTGTTGACCCCCAAGATGTATACGGGACGTCAGAAATTTTGGAAGCGATTTTAACAGCATCTAATTGATTAATTCTCTCAATATCCTGTTTTATCAAGTTAGTTATTTCGCTTCTTTCGCCTTGGATATTTGTTGTGAATGAAAAGGTGTGTTTTTCTTCTAAGCCGGTGCTGGTATTTATATTGTCCCATTTTTGCAGCAACATAAAAATGGTGTTCACCAGAATCGTCAGGGTGATTGAGATCTGCAAAATCAGTAATAACGTGGCGGTTTTTCGCTGATAAAGAGACTTCAAAATAGGCATAATGTCATTCATGATCACTCCTACAAACTCTTTAGTTGGCTGGAAGGTTGTATTTGTACTGCCTTATAAATAGGCCAAAGTCCAAATAAGCAACTGGATAAAACAGCCAAAATGATAGTGACGATGACAAGTGAGCCATTCATTTGCATTACGCTGGCGTTGATAAAGTGAAATACATTTTGCGCTGCCTTCAAACCTAGCTGTGCCAATAGTAATCCCAGCAGGCCGCCAAGTAGACCTATTAGCACCGTTTCATAGGCAAATTGTATAGCGATGTCTAGCTTGCTGGCACCGACCGCCCTGCGTAAGCCAATTTCGCCTTTTTTATTGTAAAATTTATTTATCATCAAGCTCATACAATTGAGTAAACAGACAATGAGAAAGGCTGATGCCAACCAAACTGCGACTTTACTGTTATCGGGCACGACTTCTTCACTTACCAGATATTCTTCAACGGTTCGGGTATAACTGGGCAAGTCTCTTGGAAATCTACCAAGTTGTTTTTGTTGAGCGTCATAGTCGTGTAAAAAGCTTGTGTAAGGTTGTCTGTCTTTGGCACTGTTCAGCTCTACCCATAAAAACATCCAAATACATTCTGACTCCAAAATAGTTTTGAAATTCGGGTTTTCTGGGGTAACTCCGCAATACATTGAAAAACTGCTACTTAAATACAATTCATGGTTGATCTTTGTTTTTATTGGGATGTATATATCCAGCGGCTTTTCAAACGCAGAGGAAGAATAGAAAAAGTACTTGGGTGTAGGATTCCAGTCATCTAAAACGCCCGAGATTGTTAGCGAATGCTGATCCATAAGAATTTGCTTGCCGACGGAATTCTCACCATTAAATAGTTTATCATTGAGCTCTTTGCTGATCACAACATTAAACTCACCATTTTCATCAACGCTGTCTAGCCAAGGAGCACCAAACAAGAACGGCACATTAAACATATCAAAAAACTTGTTGGTCGTTGCATACATGTACTGCATTTTTCCTTCAGCCTTTGATTGTGATGGTGTGCGGATCAGCGCTTTATGATCTGCAATAAGGGTTTGCGATTTTACTAAGTCGCTGCGCTTATTGGCCTGCGTCAAATTTACTGCATCGCGATAGGTTATACGGTGAGGGGCTTCTTCCTTACCTTGATATTCACTATAAGGCTGCTCAGAAAACCAACTACTTAAATAAACAAGTTGAAGTGTATCGGCTTTTTCTGGGATCGGATGTTTTGACATCATATAGCTCACGGTGAATGTGATCATTGTGATAGCTATCCCTATCGCAATAATAAGCACCATGAGAGCACTGAGCATAGGCGTCTTGCGTATGCTAATCCATGCTAGTTTGAGATAATAATTAACCATGATGCTCCTTAACACTCAGAAAAACATGACATGAGCATTGGTACGTTGTACTGCGTGTGTAGGTTGAAGGCTTGATATTCATCACTTTTTCCTTAAAAGTAGTCAAAGTTCCTTTTTTTTGGATACTGGTACCTATCCGATGTCTTATTTTTACAAAAAAATAACCAAAAGTTAATCTAAATGTGGAATTTATTTATTTATACAGAAAATTTTATGAAAAAATAATATTTTTCTTAAAAGATAGCAAGTTAGGTGGTTGATTGTTGTTCAGTTTGAAAGAGTCATGGTTATACCTACTTGACTGTACATGTTAACATTAATAAAAAGATGATGTTGAGTGTTGTTGTGTTACCTATTGAAGCCGTTTATGAGAAGTTAGTTGCTCAGTTGCAGCAACATAATACAGTGCTACTTCAGGCTCCACCAGGGGCTGGTAAATCGACTTGGTTACCACTTAATTTAGTGAAAAATAACTATTTTAAGCGTATCGTTATGCTAGAACCCAGACGCCTTGCTGCGCGTAATATCGCTCAGTTTCTGGCACTCCAGCAAAATGAAGTTTTAGGCCAAAGTATTGGCCTCAAAATTCGTAATGAAGTTGCTGTATCAGAACATACAAGGCTAGAAATCGTCACCGAGGGTGTTTTAACAAAAATGTTACAATCCGATCCTGAGCTTGCAGGGGTCGATTTGCTTATTTTTGATGAGTTTCACGAACGTTCTTTGGCTGCCGACACCGCGCTGGCATTTGCTTTGGAAACCCAAGCTGCATTTCGAGATGACCTTAAAATTCTAGTGATGTCTGCAACATTAGACAGCGAACGCTATCAAGCCTTTTTAGACTGTCCAGTCGTGGCATCGGATGGCCGCAGCCACCCAGTCAGTGAGGTTTATCATCCTTTGCGTGATGAGTCAAAATGGCTCGAAGCCATGCCCTCTTTGATATTAAATGCCCTCCAACAACAATCCGGAAGTGCCTTGGTGTTCTTACCGGGAAAAAGAGACATTAACTTTATATACCAAAGCCTTGAAGGAAATGTGACGTCCGATATTCAAGTCGTCACACTATTTGGTGAACAAGATAAGGCCACACAGCAAGCGGCAATTGCGCCACCAAAAGCAGGTCTGCGCAAAGTTGTGCTCACTACCAATGTGGCCGAGACCTCGTTGACTATCGAAGGCATTCGTATCGTGGTCGATAGTGGTAAGCGTCGAGCGGCGCAATTTAATTTAAAAACGGGTGTAACCGAATTGGTGACTGTTTCAATCTCACGTTCATCAGCTGTGCAAAGGGCGGGGCGTGCAGGCAGGATAGAACCCGGAGTTGTATACCGGCTAGGCTCACATGAGCAGTTTGAGCGCAGAGACAGACACGATGTGCCAGAAATCTTAAGCTCAGATATTGCGGGTCTTGTTCTCGAAGCGAAAATTTGGGGCTCAGAGGTTGAGCAATTGCCTTTATTGGATGTGCCATCGTCTGGTGCATTACAGCAAGCACATCAGTTACTTAACATGCTTGAAGCGGTTGATAAGCAAGGTAAGGTGACGGAACTAGGTCGTAAAATGCACCAATTTGGTACTGAGCCGCGTCTTGCTCATATGCTTTTAAAAGCAATGGAATTAGAGCAAAGTAAGCCTGGGATCAGTCATTTAGCCTGCTATTTAGTTGCCTTGTTGGAATGTCGGGTATCTGCTTCTCCCGAGCTGCGTGTTGCGCTGCAAAGCCAATTTGAAAAGCCGCACAAATCGTTCTCACAGGCATTAAAACCTTGGTTAAAGCGTTTAAAAATCAATGAGCGCTCAACGCTTAACTGCGAATACCTGAGCTTGCTTGTAGCGCTGGCGTTTCCGGACAGATTAGCTAAAAGTCGAGGGCAAGGTTTCGTGTTGGCTAATGGTGCAGGCGTGAATGCGCATGAGACCCATTGGTTGGATTGTGACTATATCGCCATTGCGTCACTTGGTGGACACAAAGGACAACGCATCTTTAGCGCCACAGAGCTTAACCTGTTATTACTACAAGAGTCACTACCACACCTGTTTGTAGAAAAAGACATATGTGAGTTTGACGAAAAGTCAGAGCGCTTTTTACACGAACAGCGAGTGCAGCTAGGGACGTTAGTAATTGAGTCTAAGCCAAGCACTAAAGCGCTGGACGTTGAGGCCAGAACGCAAGCTTGGTTGAATCTAGTCGCTAAGCATGGTTTGGCGTTGTTTAATGAATATCAGCAGGTACAACCGCTACTTAACCGCATGACGTTGGCACAGCGTTTTTATCCTCAGGAATTTGAAAAGTTAGACGAACCTACATTGTTAGAAGGTATCGATAATTGGTTGGCACCGTATTTAGTAAGCGTGAAAAAGCTGGCCGAGTTGAAAAAGCTTGATTTGATGTCAGCCGTTAAAGGCCTACTGGATTGGAACCAGCAGCAACGGCTTGATGAGATTTTACCCAAGCGTATTCAAGTACCAAGTGGCTCGAGTATTAAAATTGAATACCCATTGCATGGGCCTGCTAAGCTATCGGTAAGGATGCAAGAGGTATATGGCCTGTTGGCCACTCCAGTTTTGTGTAATGGTAAGCTACCATTGTTGATGGAGTTGTTATCTCCAGCCCACAGACCACTACAGCTCACTCAGGATTTGGCTCACTTTTGGCAAACTAGCTATAAAGAGGTGCAAAAAGAGATGAAAGGACGTTATCCGAAGCATTTCTGGCCCGATGATCCGGCTACAGCGCAAGCGACCAATAAGGTAAAAAGCCGTATGTAGCTGTATTGAATAAATACGTGTGCTTCGTAGTTTAAACTTTGCACTGTTTTTATCTCATGATAGTTTAATAATATAGTTATATGATGGTGAATCTGAGGTTGAGAGTTTTCTCATCAAACAGAGATAAACGTTATCCTAGAGAGGTTCAAGGACTTGATACTCACAAATAAGCATGCCGAGCATGTTGCTCCCCAGCAAACAACACTACAGCGTGCCGGTGCGCAGTCAAAATCTGCGAGCAAGGGCCGATATCTAGAAGATAACCGAGCCACCTCTTCAGCGGGTAATACGTTAATACAAGCGGCTGCAAATCAGCAGCCGATTCAGCGCAAAACGGTGATTGAGAATATTGGCCAATCTTGTAGTTATGGGCCTGCAAATAACGCACAAACAGTGACTGTTGGCCATACCATGAATGCTTGGCTTGACCCCGCCGATCCAGTCAGGGGGCAAAGCGCCAGCGTTAACGCATCGCAAGATGGATTGATGGCGTGGATCAAAAGTGTTTATCCGCAGGCGAAAGGACCGATGTCGGTCAAGGGGCACCTACTGAATGATAATTTGGGCGGGACGGCGCTTGATAATAACCTGTACCCCATCTCAAAAGGTGCCAATGGTAAACACTTATCAACCTCTGAGAACTATGTAAAAAATGCGCTTTGGAAACATAACACCGCTGTGAAGTACTCTGTTTCTGTATCAGGGTCTACCAATTATACCAGCGCTAATGCGAGCAACGCCAAAGCGACATTTCATGCCACGGTCAGCCCGTGGAATGACGTGACCGACACGAGTAAGGTGGGGGCTACCGCCTACACAGCAAATATTACCTCAGATCTGGGCAGCCCTAAAATCAGAGAGGCAACTGATGGACAAGGTACAGCCCTTGGGAATACTTCAGCGTATGGATTAAAGCCCAAGCAAGATCCCGCTAAGTTAGTTGGTGACTTGTCAAATGACGAACTGCAGCACCGTACGGATCAACCTGCTGGCTTACAAATAGACTCACAATCTGGATATCACGCACTTGCGGCCACATCCAGTGGAACAACAGGAGAATCTCAGGTTTGGAGCGATGCTTATAATAAGCTAATGGCAGATCCCCATGAATTTGTAGAAGAACACATAGATGATGCAACCCGAGATATTGTTGACATTGCGATTGAAAATTACGATAACGTCTCTGATGCAGCTTCAGAGGCTTTTTCTGCTGGACTTCTTGATGCCTTTTTATCAGGCCTCCCAGCTATTGTGTCTCAGCAAATAGAAAAAGACCAAAAAGTTCATGCTGCACTCATGCAAGGCCTTGGAGAGTATTTTCACAGTGAGTATGAAGAGCGCGGTAAAGGGGCTGAATAAGGTTAGTGCGACTTGCTTAAGAGAGCCTGACCTTCGTCAGGAGGACGACATGTGTGTTTGAGCAGTGACGTTTTCCTAATTGGTTTCGTGATTCTGAACTTGCTTCGTGATTCTGAACTTGCTTCGTGATTCTGAACTTGCTTCGTGATTCTGAACTTGCTTCGTGATTCTGAACTTGCTTCGTGATTCTGAACTTGCTTCGTGATTCTGAACTTGCTTCGTGATTCTGAACTTGCTTCGTCATTCTGAACTTGTTTCGTCATTCTAAACTTGTTTAGTCATTCTGAACTTGTTTAGTCATTCTGAACTTGTTTCAGAATCTCATCACCTTAAACGAGTGGTTTTACATAACTCACTATTTAATATCACGGTTTATTATTTAAAATACAGTTTCTATTCTTACGCTTGCTGTATGCTTCATCTGAATAAGTTGTGCTTACCCCTTGAAAAGTAACAGAGTTGCCATAGATCTTTCGGTATAAAAAGAGTTTCTACTTCTCAATTGTTATCTACAAGGAAAGTAAATAATGCGTATCAAAGTGTTACCTGCTTTATGGATGGTGGGTTGTTTAGCCTTTGCGAGTGTACTTGCAGCCAGTCAAACACCCGATGCTACTCTTACACAAACAGATGTTGTGATTAAAAATATTGCTCAAGCAGTAAATGACACATACATCGACTCTGAAAAAGCAAAACATGCTGCCGATATACTGCAGGCCAAACTCGCCGCTGGTGGGTTTAGTGCAAGCGATGATTATCATTGGCTTAAAACGCAGGTTCATAGCGCGCTATACAGTGCAACAGGAGACAGCGGCTTTGAACTCATCCGCTTTTCACTCGATGGACATGCAAGCTCACTAGGTCACGCTCAAGCAAATATTGAGTCCAAAGTGCTTGATAACAATGTAGGTTACATTGAAATCTCAGGAAACTTTACATTTTTTAAAAGTAGCGAAGTGGCCGAGCAGTATTTTAAAGCATTGCATGATGTAGATGCATTAATAGTAGACTTACGTTCTGTTGATGAAGGTAACTTAGCGCTGACCAAAAAGATGTTGGGGTTTTTTATCAAACCTAATGAAACGGTTGGGTTAATTTATTCGCGAAATGGTACTGAAAAAATCACTGCTGTAGGCACCGAAGGTGTCAAACAGTTTGATACAGATATGCCGCTTTATATATTGACTTCCTCATTTGTTAGTGGCCCATGGGAGTTGTTTAGTTACTCATTACAAGAAATGGGCCGAGCCGTTATTGTTGGAGAGGAAACTCTAGGGTTGGCCAGCATAGAAGCACTCATTAATGTAGGAGACAACCTGACGTTAGCCATGACCCGCGCGCTGATAACAGGCCGAGACCCATCCATGACCTGGAACGAAGAAGGCGTTGTGCCTGACTACATAACCTCAAGAGAAAGTGCACTTGAAAGGGCGTATAGTCTTATTCAGCAAACCACAGCATATTAGGTAGCAGCTCAGGCACAGGAGCAGAGCCAAAAGCCACGCAAATGACTATTCTGGCAACAGCAAAAAAAAAGACCTAGAGATTAGAAGATATGGTTGCTTCTATAAATCAATATCGTATTCAATATCGTATATAGTAGCGACAAATCAGTTTTCCATATACCTGTTATCATCACTGTGAAATGCTGTTTTCGCTGAGTGTTTTTATGTGTGAAGATAAATTCATAAGTAAATCGTACGAACATCAGCGAGGCTAAGTTGACTGCTTTAAAGTGGCTGTTCTTTGTTTTGGCTGTTATTGTGTACAGTAACTAAGCTTAACTTTCGGCAAAATCGGTAGGCTTTACCTAAGAGATTTAGTTGGTTGGTAATTTCTACCTATGTTTGTCATGAAATAGGGAGAGCTACCAATGAAAAACGTAACACTTTATCGAATGCATACCTCATCGCATATTTGCCCATTTGGTTTAAGAGCCAAAGATTTGTTAGAGCGAGAAGGCTTCAAAGTCGATGACCGACTGCTCGAATCAACAGAGCAAACGGATGAGTTTAAAGCCGCCCACAATGTCGATACCACACCACAAGTGTTTATTAACGACCAACGAATTGGTGGCTATGAAGCGCTACGCGAGCATTTAGGTAAGCCATCAAATAAGGCAAAGAAAAACGTATATTGGCCGGTCATTTCAATATTTTTGGTCGCGCTATTGGTTACATTTGCTATACGGTTCCCATCGGATAATGTAACAGGCTGGGTGATGTCCTTTATTGGGTTTACTATGGTTTTACTCGCGGTACAAAAGATAAGAGACATTCATAGTTTCACAAACTCCTTTATCACTTACGATGTATTAGCTATGCGACAGCTAAGATACGCCTATGCGTACCCTTACTTAGAGTTATACGCTGGTGTTTGTATGCTCACAACTTTGCCTGCTATTTATTATGCACCCATCGCAATATTCATAGGGCTTATCGGCGGATTCTCAGTTTTTAAGGCCGTTTATCTTGATAAAAAGGAACTAAAATGTGCCTGTGTTGGTGGCGACACCGATGTGCCTCTAGGCTTTATATCTCTGACAGAGAATGTGGCTATGTTTGGCGCCGGAGTGTTTATGTTGGTTCGCTATTTTTGAGCAGAAACTAAGAGTTGCTTTAAAGTGTTGATTCTTTATATAGATGAGTTCTTTATATGTACTTAGATAAGGGGTGTAGCCCCTTTACGACTTATTAAAGTGTACTAACAATGTCCCAAGCCCCCCAAAAAACGCCAATATCACAAAATTTATCATAGCTTCTTTAACGCTTACGGGGGTTCCTTCAAGCAAGCTGGTCCCAATAGTGATAAAGAAGAGGTGATAAATGCAGTATAGGGCGATGGCAATAAACAACCATCCTGCAAAATAGCAATATGATTTAAAAGTCATAGTTCCTTCCTAAAATTGTATATGAATTTTTGATGCGTAAAACATGCACATATGTGCTTGAAGGCAGCTGATAATCTCAGCGCCTGTTTTTTAGAAATGTACGATGACTTAGCTCTTGCCGTGTCTCGTTATATTTGAGTTGGAGCCCATAACTGAAGCTATGTTGCAGCGACAACTAAGTTGGTTGGCTTCTCACTGCAATTTCAAGCTATCAGCTGATTGTTAATTGGTCAATAGAGGAGGGATAGATAAATAGGGTAGTTACTTAAACTTGCTAAGGTTTTACCCTGCGCGCTGTATTTG
Source organism: Pseudoalteromonas byunsanensis (assembly GCF_001854475.1). Classification (GTDB taxonomy): domain Bacteria; phylum Pseudomonadota; class Gammaproteobacteria; order Enterobacterales; family Alteromonadaceae; genus Pseudoalteromonas; species Pseudoalteromonas byunsanensis. Next base: position 18,006 of record NZ_MNAN01000032.1, on the reverse strand, counting down.
TTGCAAATAATGCAGTCGTGCAAGTACTGAGCAACAAAGGGAGAAGCAGGTCGATAAGGAATAAATTTATTACTCACTGCCAGTAACTTGATTGTTTTTTTGATGTGTTAGCCACACAAAAATTGCTGCGTATTTTGCAGTTTTTTTGGCTGGGCGTTTGCACTTATTTTGCACAAGGCTTAAGTGAAGGTATGCGAAAAGTGACTTAATTAATTGAACAGGGTAAGGAAAAGCTGGTCGGCATAGCAGGATTTGAACCTGCGACCCCTGACACCCCATAAAAATAGCGATTAGTTTTAAGTAGCTCTAATTAGATTTAATTAGTTACCAAGTCAACATTTAATGCTAATTAGATCAATTGTTTGCATTTTAAATTAGGGGGGATTAGCTACGATTAGAAATAAGTAGTTGTTCTGTTTTTATGCTACATATATGCTGCATGTAGTTCATTTAGTCAGATTGGTGCTACATATGTCTACGATAAAAATGCTGCTTAGTGACTCTACGCTCAATAATGTTCCTGCTCAAATAAAGCGAATAAATGATACTAAGTTAAGTGGGTTTCACGCTCGTATAGGAAAAGCTTCAGGCAATAGTAAGCCACGTATAGCGCTTTATTTAAACTACCGACTTGGTGGTGCAAAAGGTAAGCAGCGTAATTACCTGTTAGGCTATTTTGGCGAACGAGATTTAAAAGAAGTCCGTAAAGAGGTAGAAAGCTTAAAAGGGCGAATCGCTGCGGGTGAAGACGTATACGAAACCAAACAGCAAAGCATTAAGCAACAATTTATTGAAGATCACTCGCCAACGGTGGAATTGCTATTCACAGAGTTCCTAGAGCGCTATATCAAGGTGAATCGCAAAGATCCTCTAGAAGTTGAGCGTATGTTTGAAAAAGACGTGCTACCAGCGATAGGGGGCGTTAAATTAAAAGACATTACCCGCCGAGACATTTTAAGCAAAGTATTAGACCCAATCACCGACAGGGGAGCAGGTACTCAAGCCAATAAAACCCTTTCGATCCTTAAGCAGATGTTTGATTTTGCGGTAGAGCGTGACCTAATGCAGGGCAACCCCATTAGCACCGCCAAGAAAAAGAACGTTGGCGGTATTGAAAAGCCACGTACACGCGCTCTTGAGTTTGAAGAGCTGATACAAGTATTCGAGCGCCTACCAAAGCTCGGCGTAAGCACGCAAGTGATCTACGCTTTGAAGTTTATAGCTCTAACTGGTTGCAGGCCGATAGAGGTGACGGGCGCGCAGTGGCAAGAATTCGACTTTGATAGAATGATATGGACCATTCCCGCCGAGCGAGTAAAGCAAAACAAAGGCGGGGAGCGAATCCACAAAGTACCCATCACCCAAAATATGATCATTATGCTTGATGAACTACGCGCTTCATTCAGCTATTTAGGTTCAAAATACGTGTTCCCAAGTACCACCTGTACTACATGCGCTGTAGGTGAACAGCCCATCGATAGGCATTCACTTTCAAGAGCGGTAAACCGAAAACAAAAAGAGCTAGGTGTGCCTAAATTTGTGCCCCATGACCTGCGCAGAACAATGGCTACACGACTTGGTGATGATGATATTGGCGCTGATCCGATAGTGGTTGAGAAGATACTCAACCACCAATTGCAAGGGATGCAAAAGGTTTATAACTTGCAGGAGTATATGGAGAAAAGAGTACGAGTACTAGCGGCTTGGGAGCGAAAGTTTAATAAGATCTGATAATTAGTATTGACATCAACCGGATTAAGTTCTTACTGGTCAAATAAACATATAAAAGTAATTTCGAGAAACAGCCATAGTAGTTGCAAAACTAGTTGTGAAATGTGCTATATTCGTTATAACTAAAAAAATAACCCAACATTTCACATTAACTAAATCACCTGCGGAGACTCAATTTAATGGTTGATAGAAGTAAGTTTGAACGTCTTAATGAATCACAACAACGAATTGTTAAGTTTATTGTTGATAATCTAGACAAAGAAGTTTTAGAACAGTTAGAAAATGCGATTCATGTAGAGTATGCACGTGATGTGTCATATGCATTAGAGCACCGCCCTGATGTTGCCAATCGAGCTAAGCCACAGATGCACCGATATGCAGTGGATCAGGTCTTCGTTAATATGTTTGGTCCCGATGCTCTTCAAAGCACGGAGCCAAAAGGGGAGTATTATACTATTTATAGTAATGGGTCGATTTCGATGAGTCACTGTGAAGCACATACGGATGAGAAGAAGCGCCCAGCCAAGCATAGAAAGAAGATGGCGAAGAAGAACGAGGTGATTGAGCCGCATCAATTAAGGTTCGAGCATTTTGATGACATTCTTGATAACACTCAGAAAAGTGCTGTTAAAAATACGATTCATATTGCTTTATATATTCTGCATAAAAGTAAAATAGCGAGTGATGCTACGGAGCCTGAGGGGATATATGTAGCAGTTCCTTATTCAGATTGGACGGACTATCATTTATTCGTAAGTTTGCAATTAATTCTCGGTATGTATGGTAATGAAGAGTTGGAAGCGATGGAAGATATGGCAATGCCAGCGCTGAAAGACGTCATGATTGACCGAGAAAAAGATATATTTAAAAGGTAAAAAATGAGAGCGGGTATAGGTGGTTTTCAAGGCGCGCGGTTAACCCAAGCGAGAGAGGTTTTAGGTATATCCAAAAGCGATCTTGCAACTATGGTTAGCGTATCACCTGCATCTGTTACCAACTGGGAAAGTGGGAAACTAAAACCTGAAATTGAGAAGGTTGAGGCATTGAGTAGGTGTCTTAACCAGCCAATTGAGTGGTTTATCAAGGAGTTGAGTGATGGTGCAGATAGTACGTATTTTTATAGGAGCATGGCTTCGTCGTCTCGTAGAGGTAGGATGACAACAAAAGTTAGGCTTAATTGGCTATCTGAGTTAACTGAAACGCTTTCAAAATATGTGAGCTGGCCTGATATACGGTTACCAGAAAATAGCACCCACTTTTTGCAGCTATCTGACGAGGAAATTGAAGTATTTGCTTTGGCTACTCGTGAGGCTGCTGGTGTTAAATCTGGACCTGTGCCAAATATGGTATTGGCTATTGAAAATTGTGGTGCATTTGTTACTCGGGATGAAATTGGCTATCAAAAAATTGATGGAACTTCTTTTTGGTGCCCGAATACCAAACGGCCATTCGTTTTTTTAGCTGACGACAAAAGTAATGGGTGTAGAAGTAGGTTTAATGCAGCGCATGAATTAGGACATTTGGTATTACACAAATTTGTGACTGATGGCGAACACAAGAAGCATCATGCAGAAATTGAACGGCAGGCGCATTTATTTGCTGGCGCTTTTTTGATGCCTGAAAGGGCGTTTTTAAACGAGGTTAAATACGTTACGGTTGAATCTTTACTTGCTTTAAAAATGAAGTGGAAGGTTTCAATTGCTGCGATGATTATGCGTTTGCATCATCTTGAAGTAATTGATGATGCTCAAAAGCTAAATCTTTATAAGCGTTTATCGGCGAGGAAGTGGCGTACTAAAGAACCTTTTGATGACAAAATTGAGTTTGAGATACCTAGAGTATTGCCCAGAACGGTTAACCTGATCACTGAAAATTTAATGAGCAAACTTGAGTTGGTGCATGAGTTGGTTTTATCGCCTCATATCGCTGAAAAACTAATGAGTTTGCCAATGGGATACTTTGACGACGCACACCATATGGATAATGTTGTAGAGCTCAAAAGCCGTTATCGCTCAGGGAATGTGAAAAGTGAAAAAGCGGATGTGGTAAAAATTTTTTAGGGTGTTCCCCGTAATGGCGGGGAACATGTTAAATATGTTTGAATCATCTGGATAAGGAGTGTTTATTCGATATTTTTTTCATAAATATCAATCAAGCACCTTGCGGTTAATAAAAAATCACTAGCAACACAAGAGTGTTTATCGTCAAAAATAACCCAAGATATTAAGTACGAGCGATACCCTTTTAGTTTATTTTGCAGCTGATCCCTAGCGTATTTCCTGTAAAAGTTTTTATCAGGGAAGTGATTCCTTTTAAACTTTTGGAAAGATAAGCCGAATAAATTTTCCATTATTGAAACGGCAGAATGCTTTTTAATAAGGCTAGCCGCTAGCTTCTTTAGAGTTTTGAGCTTTTTATTTGATAATCGAATACTGCCAATTGGATCTTGCTGGTAGTCTCTCAGGAATGATACATTGCTTTTTTTCTTGTTTTGTATTGTGTAGCCATTTAACGAAATAGTATTTTCACCAGCGATTCTTTTTTTTCTTTTCAACCTTAGCGTCAACATTGAGATGAAGATAGATATCTCTTTCTCAAACTGCTCACTATGAAGGAACCTACTGCTTGTTGAAGAAAAAAGTAGGTCATCAGCATATCTGCTGTAAGTTATTTTCTTATCCTCACAAAACTTTTGTATTGTAATATCTACTTTCCGAAACAAAATATTTGAAATAACAGGAGACGAAGGAAAGCCAATAGGCAAAATTGTCTTGCCTCTCATATCTTTTGCAGGATGTGTTGAGCTAACAGAGTGCGTTAAACTCATTAGTGCGATGTCTAACGGCGAATATTTGAAACTTTTTTTATCATCTTCAAAATAATCACCAAGAAGTGCTTTGATATCAGAAAGCTGTATAGAGTGGAAAAAATCTTTTATGTCCAACCGTAAAAAATAATAGCCTTTAATGTGTGGTTTGAGAAAGTCGAGGTAAGATTTTCCTTTTACAAAGCCGCAGCAGGAGGAGTTAACGGGGATAGACGAAAGAATAAGCTGCTCTATCCTTCTGTTAATTAGAAAATGGTCACTATCTTTGGGGATTTCGAAAAATATATCATTGCCAACGGTTCGCTCTACTGCACTGGGAGTAAATTTATTTAAAAGTTGTGTCTTGCCTTTAAGAACAGCTTGTTCAAAAAAGTCGTTTTTGATAATTTTATTATTCATAGGTGCTTCAACCCGATACAAAAGAACATCATTACACCGCAGGTGTGACCCCTCTACACGCTAATATAGCCAACTGAGTGGTAATCAATGGGACTATGTCCGAAGACTGGAGGAACAGGCCCTCAGATAAAGACTTTACAATTTTATCTCCCCTCTACTATCGGGTTGAAGCCGCTTAATTATATCATCTAACTCTGGGAAATACAGTTTAAATATACTTCCAAATTTCTTTTTATCTGTTATACATTCAGCTTCAATTTGTATAATTGAATAGTTTAAGAATTCAGTTATCCATCCGCTTGTTTTTGACAAGTGTCTATTTTTCACAGTGCAATTTTCAAGTTCTTCCATTATGAACTTGGCTCTTCTGCTTGTTTTCTTCAACTTGGCGCTTAATTTTCTACCATTTGAAATAGCTTGCCTAAATGCTTCTGGATTGAATGAGCTGTAGTCTACTAAGGTGTCAGTTTTACCATCGAAAATGACACGTAGATAATCGATTATCATCTTTTCATTTAAGTAGCGACTTTGTTTAACCCTATTTATAACAGGGCTTATATCGATGTTATACTTATAGTTTAGCCACTTATATAAAATTGGGGCGCTAGCTTCTTGAATTAAACAACCTTCGATGGTTGTTCGATTTAAGTAAACATTTTTAAGAAGCAAATGCCTCTTTATAGCATCGAAAATAACATCAAATTGACTGTCTTTTGAAAAAATCTGTTTCGTTAATTCTACTTTTAGATCCGTGTTTGAATATTTTATTATCATGCCTATGTTTATCTTTCTTTCTTTGTACTGACGGCTGAAACCAAACTTGTACTTTCTATACTCGAGCTCGAGAGCTTCTTTTTTTAAGCTAAAATAGTTCCCATTTTTTTCCAAATTTAAAGTATAGTTGTTCGGGTTTCCAGCTATTGTAATCGCTTTGTCTGCATCAAATAAAAATAAATATGGAATAGAGGAGTTTGAATAGGATGGGTTAATTCTTTCTCCAACTACATTACTACTACTCTTGTATATATCGATGCTTTTTAGATGGTGAAAGTGTCTCGATAGCCTCATATTACCGAATACTTCCATATCACTTTCTCCTTCTACAAATAAAATGAAGCTGCTAAAAAAGAGCCTAGATTCGTTATCACTAAATATGTTGATGAAACTTTCACTGTCGTAGGTTGAATTAAGTGGGTGAATTTTCGTTGACGACTGCTTCTGCTTTTGGAAACAGAATACGCGCTGTTTATCCCTAAAGCACTTTATTGCCTCTTTTACAATGCTCGGTGAGTGTGTGGTAATAAATAACTTTGGTCTAGTAAAATTGTTTTTGTTATTTATATTATAATTATAACTCTCATAAATACCATGAATTAAAACCTCGATCATCTTGGGGTGTAGACCGATTTCAGGTTCATCAATGAATACAAAAGGCGTTATGTACTCTCTCCTTGAAATGGTAATTAAAACTCTTAAAAATGTGTTGATAAAATGGAAGGAGTTTGTTCCATCTGATTGAAGCTTTAAATCGTTGTCATCAATTTCAAATCTATAGCCTCTTAGTCCAGCTTTAATATAACTCAAAACCTTTTCTTTCTGGGTGCTTGGCTTTGTTGAAAATACCTCATTCAACTCCATAATATATTTTTTGTAAGAATTTTCGCCTCCGGAACTTATGATGTCATCAAAAAAGTCTATTACATCATCATTTTTGATATTTGATAGGTTAAACGACTTTATTCTTGCAATGAGATCCCACAACCCATCCCATTCATGTAAATTCATGTGGCGAGGCTCAATATAAAAAAATGGGAAAAGATATAATATTAGGTCTCTAGTTTTCTTGTCTTTGGTTGACCATTTTACAGAGCCATTGCTATATACAAATAGTGTCAAAGTGAATAGTGTTTGGTCTTTGTCATAGGTTTGCAGCGCAAAAGGGCTTCTCTTATGCAAAGGAATTAATTTTCTATTAATAAAATCAAAATACTTGCTGGATGTGTTACGCCTAGAAATCCTAAACAACCTCGTAGTATCGAATGTTAACGATATACTTCCTTTAAATGAGTAGTTAGAGTTTAATTTAGGTGGGAGTTCTTCTAAGCCACCTAGTTTGTTATAGAAAAACGCTAAGGCTTTGAGTAGATTAGATTTACCTACATTGTTTTTACCTACAATACAATTGACATCCTCTAGATCATCTATTTCTAGCTCATCAAAAGATAGCAAGTTTGTTATTTTTATATTCTTAATTGCCATTAGAAAGTAATTATTTAGCTATTTCTATTGAATGAGTCTAACCTTACCTAATACATTGCTGTAAGGCTACCCATTTTGGTAACCAATATTTAATATAAGTAAACCTCGGTAATCTCAGCCCTAAAATGCCCCATCTCTTGCGAAACGGTCTCTAAGGCCGTTTCATACTTATACCCCAAGCTTTTCAGCTCAACCATCCGCTCTTGAGCATAACTATGTCTAAGACCATGCGCGCCAGTCGAAAATAACAGTGCGCGGTTTGACGCCTTAGAGAAAGAATCAGACCATTTTTTACCGCCAGCGATGTCATAGCGCTGAAGGTAGTTAATTTTTCTGTCTACATCAGTTATCGGTTGCGCTAAACGTTGTTGTTCTAGTTTATTAGCGAGTGTGGTTGGAATCAGCACATGGCGAATTAAGCCGCCTTTACCTTGCACGGTATACAGCTCGCCGCTTCGACCATGCCATTTTGAATCTAGGGCAGGGCGTTTGTCTGGGCTTCGCTCACTAGCTTTGGCAAGCGTTAAAAGCTCATGGGCGCGCAGGCCTGCGGCATAGGCGATTTGTGTAGCGAGTTGATGCTTTGCTGTTTGCCGATGTGAAATAGCTCTGGCTTGATCTGTAGTGTAAGCTCGAGAGCGCTTGATTTCTTCTAAACATGACTTTACTCGATAGAGTGTTTCTTTTGGCTGTAGCTTACCGTTTAGTTGCATCATAGCTTGTATTGCTTGACGCTCCATATCTAGGGCTTTTTGGCCAACGATCTCGGCTCTGTAATCGAGATACATACGAGCTTGCTCAATCGTCATAGATTGAATACCGTTTATACCAATATCCTTTGACCAGCTGGCAACCGTTTTTAGTGCCTGTTCGTAGTTTCTAGCTGTGCCTAAAGAGCGTATATGTTTTGCTTTGGTCAGCCCTTTGATTACGTTTTTAGCTTGTGTACTGGGCTTGGCAAATTTAGGCATTTTTATCGAGCCACCGCTTAACGGTCGTCCATTGTACAACGATACCTCTCATAGCAAGCCAGCGTTGTAACTCAGCTTTAGTTGCACCCTCGTCATATAGTTTACAAAGTTGAGTGCGGTACTTATCAAGTTTGGATGATTTATGACGTTTACGGGCACGTAGTTTTGTTTGCGCTTTTAATAAAGCGACTTCAGTATTTGGGTTAAAAGTCATGCTTGTTCCTTGGTTGTAAGATTAACTGGCAACACAGTTGCTCAGCGGCACTAAAGCCTATTCGCCCCAGTTAAGCGCAACAGCGCAAGGCTCGGACTGATCTCGCCTAAAATAAAAACCTCAGATACGTGGAAGCGGCAGCAACTAAGCGCCGAATTTGAAAAGCGCCATAAATGTGGCGCGGCATGACATAAATATTAAAACAGTGAGGGTCCTCACTACGTGTTGTCGGCAGCTGAGCAGCGCCGTTTTTCTTCAATGCCCAAAGGGCTAAATCAAGTTTAGGTTAGCGTTAAATAAGATCGCTTTCAATCTGCAAATAAAAATCTGCGTATAAGCTCAGCAAATCCAAGCCCCCCGCTATGAAGCGAGCGATTTATCGCTTCGACATAGCGGGGGGCGTAGCCCCTTTTAAAAGAGGAGGAAATTGCTCATGATGCCTCGGTTAAAAGGGCTTGGTTTTTAGCAAATTTGCAGGTGTACAAAAACTCAATTAGGCTTAGTGAAGTAGCGAGCGTTGGAGTAAAAATATGGGTCCCGTTATTGTCGGTAATATCTTAATTTTGAGTTTGGTCGTGTTTTTTGCAGTGTTGTTTCACTATGTAAGCAAGGAAGGTTACTAGTCCTTTACTGTTACTGAATACGCAAATTAAAAACGTCACACAAAGCTGTTTGCACTTAATTGATCAATGACTTTATGAGTGTGAGAATTTTTAATTCTTTATCATGTATAAATGTGGAATAAATTCATACTGTTAGTAATTAAATCACATTGTAGTGAATGTTTGGTTATATTTTGCCCATTGATAATATGAGGTGTCGTTCATATATAGTAATGGAGCGACTTGCTCTCAGATAATTAAGGAAAATCACAATGGCTCTAAAACCAGGTCCAAAACCAATTGCTGATTCTACAGGTAAGCCTGATCAACGACGACGCGATAATAAAAACACTCCGGGAAATACCCCAGATCTAAAGCCAAGTAAATCTTCAAAAAAGTAGTATTAGTTAAAAGAAAAGCTACCCGAAGGTAGCTTTTCTTTTAACTATTCTGTTTACAGTGACTCTGAAGAAGTGACTCGCAGTTTACATAATGAGGGTCAATAAAGATCCCCAGAATGCTCTTACGCGCTTCATTTAGAAAAAATTCGTATTCGTGATAACAAGTTCTGATAGGATACTAATAACCTAATCATCTCTATACATGCCTATTCGCGCAGCAAGATCATCCTCTTCACAAAACAAAAAGGCAGTTGGTACGTTTAAAACTTTAGCGAGTGCTTTGACAGTTTTGAAATCGGGCGCATGAACCCCTTTTTCATACTGGTTCATTCTCGCAGAGGCTGAGAACTCGTCCATTCCCGCCAAAATACCTAACTGTTTTTGAGATAAACCTTTCCTCTTTCGTGCTTCTTTTAAGCGCTTTGGAAAGGGCGACTCGTCATTTGTTTTCATCGTAAATCAATTAATTCTTGAAAACTAAGAGTCTCTTAGCTTTAATGGTATTCTGATACTCAGGAATCCTTAGTTTTAAAGTGAGAGGTTAAACCATGTTTTTAAAAGCACTGAAAGCAACCGCGTTAATAGCGCTTGAAGTCATGATCGATGACTATAAAAAATCAGACCAAGACCAGTTTATTGATGAACACAATGATGGAATGGGTAACGTAAACTTCTATGGTGACGAATATACAGAGCAAGAAGCACGAGAAGCTGACGACAGGGGGGAGTTTTATTATTAGCAGCGTACATACGACTTTAAAGACTGATGTGTTATACACGGTTATCTTAAATTAGAAGACTAGTAAATTACTAGCGCAAAAGTTACTCCCAACTTCTTGATACCTCACACTCAATCATTTATATTCACGAATGCGCACGTTTGCTGCGTTCCTGCGAAGGGAGTCACTTCGGTGACTGAAAACAGGCGCCTTTATGGCTGCCTTCAATACGTAAAGAGGAAAGACATTGCTGCATATGCAGCGTCGTGCATAAGTGCATGAATGATGCCCTTCGCTCCATTAAACGTATTGGAGGGCTGTCATGTCATCACCTCAAATTATTTCAGTAAAAGACTTAGCTGAGCTACTACAAGTATCACCTCGCACAATCCACAACCGAATTAGTGCTCAATTAAAAGCAATAGAAGCTGGTGAAAATCCAGAAAGCTACCAAATACAGCGTTTAGCGCCACCTTCAATCAAGTTAGGCAAGTCACGTTTGTTTATATGGGAAACCGTTGAGCAATGGCTTGCTCGTTTTGAAGGGGTGAAGATGTAAGAAAGGCGAAAGGGGTTGCTTGACCGGCGATACCCCAACCGCACTTTGCATCTTCAAATTATATGCTTGCCTTACAAGAAAGGCCACCTGTGTCGTGGCCAGAGTATGCTATTGCCTCACCAAAAGACTTTTACGAGTTAATAGATTTTCATTCACCCAAATATGTGAGGGCACTTTTTAGTAATAATCACGAATCAGGTAGAAAGATCTTTTTATTGGGAAACAGAAAGTCCAGTAAGGTCACAGATTTAAAGACTTTTAAAAGGAAAACAACGAGGTATGTCCAAGGAGTATTAAATTGCAAAAGTGAAGCGGTTAATAATTATTATAGTCCAAACGAGTTTTACAGCTGGCCAAAAGCGATAAATTTAGCGCTCCTCAGGGCTAATTGGATTGATATTGATGTTACTGAAAAAGTTGATGTAAGAAGGGTGCGCGAGCTTGAACATGATCTGATTGAAGAAGTATTTCAAGAATTAAAAAAGAATCAATTACCACCCTTTACAGGTTATGTTTGCTCTGGTTCTGGTGGGGTACATTTATATTGGATTTATGACCCTGTAGAAGCTTCAGAAGTTAATAAAGAGCTGTGGAAGTTGGTAGCAAACATATTTATTAAGAGTTTAAAAAACATAAGTTCTTTTTGGCATATCGATACTATTGCATCAAAAAGAGCTTATGGAAATTTGCGCATACCAGGCTCTGTTCATGGACGCACAGGCTTACAAGCAAGGTTTTTTAGTGGCGGGCCAAAGTATCAATTTAAAAAGTTACTAAATTGCCTCAACTTGGAGTCATTAAGAGATGAATTAAAAATCAAAAAAGAGTCCAGAGTTGTTAGGTTGCCATTTAAACCTAAAAGCAATGAAGGCAAACAACAAATTCAGAGGCGTTACGGACACAACATCAAGGATTGGTGGCTAAAGTGTATTAACACCATTCAAATTCATTTTCGCAAGCAAGGCAAGGTGCCTAAAGGCAAACGAGATAAAACAGCGTTCATTCTATTTGTTGCCTTTCAGCACTTGAATAAAGAGACAGCTTTTGAAAAGCTGATAAAAATCAATGAGGAGCTGATAGGTTTTTCACTCGAAGAGTTAGACGGTTTAACAAAAACCGCTAAAATAACAATTTATAACTACAGAAAAGAAACTTTAGCTGAATACTTAGAAGAGTTGCTTGGTTACTGTCCAGAGTATTTATGTACGAAACCCAAAGTTAAGCTATCAAAAGATGAAATAACGCAAAGGCAGAGTAAAGCTGCCAAAAGTACGGCTGCTAAAAAGCGAAATAACTCTCAGGAGATTGTGGCGAAAGCCATTAAACAGCTAACAAAAGAAACAGGCAAAAAGCCCACTCAGAGACAAGTTGCGGAAAGGGCTGGGGTAGGGTTACGAACTGTAAAGAGGTATTGGTTTTGCTAAGGGTGAATACCTGCATTTCCAACTCAAAGTTTGATGTAATTCTCTTGTTCTGTCAGATATTGATAAATAGTACTTTATCAACTCTTACAGTCACATAAGTGCCACGCGCGAATATAGGTAACGCCTTATTCAGTTGAGTCGTAGGCGTAACTGAGATTGAGTTGTTAACTGTCTTTAGTTAGAAGAGCGCTCATTTCACGGTAAAACTCAATAGTTGATTGGGGTGATGAATACCCCTCTATTGATGAGTACCATGATTGACCTATCTCGAAAATGTCAGCAATATATTGGGCCTTTTGTCGCCATTCATCGTTTCTTTCAGGTGCAAGTATTGGTAGCTGAATAGCAAATAAATTTAGTGGTGTAATATTACCAATAGCAAATTTTGCTTTTTCCCCTAGGTCATATGCTTCAATAATTTCTAATATGGTCAAAGATCCTAAATGCTCAAAGCACATACTAAACAATTTTTCTTTAATCTCGAACGGCGCATCTTTAGATAATGGTGGTAAAATATGATCTTTGGGATGAATATTATTTTGAAGCATTACTCTCAAAGTCTTTAAAGCTAATTTTACAGTTTTTTCATTAAACGTCTCAAATACTGGAGTCTGCGAAACAAATTGTTCCCAGCACATTAGTGCATTATCCGCAAGATTGTTCTTGTCTACTAGACCATCAAAATTGTCTTTTTTCGCAGATAATGCTGAAAGGTAAAATTGCTTTTCCAATTTATCATTTGGCATTTTCTCAAGTTGAACTTCTGTAAAATCACATGCCCAGCCAAGACCTGGTCGGTTAGCTGCACTTTCGATCATTTTATTTATTTCTGAAGATATCCTTTCAATGTTAGACCAATACATTTTAGGCCAATCTGATTGATTAATAATGCCATTTGTATCATGTAACTGAGAAGGAGAGATTGCGATATCAACTAAATCAGGTCTAGCTCGAACACCATCTAATCCAGTAAGGGCGATATAGAACATCATATTTTCGTTTACCCATTCGAAACGCTCCAAGTCTTTAGACGTAAGTTTGCGAGTATCGGTTGGAAAGCCTCTTTCATTGATCCAGTCAAGTTGGTCTTGTTTAAGTTTACCTTTGGCAGTTTTCCAACTAGCATGGACAATAGCATTGCGAATATATTTTATTGCTAGATAATCTTCGAACACTTTAGCTTGAACATTGATTCCTTTCTCAACGAAAACCTCTCGCAGATTCTTTATACGATTTTCATTAGGTATACCCGGAGCAAAGTATTCGTTCAAAATATTAAAGTTATCACGTTCACACCATCGTTCCAGCATTGCCTCTATGCTTCCTATCATCATAATAGAATAAATCCTGCAGAAAGAAGCGTTGCACAAATCGCTGTTTTCATTACGAAGAGGGTGTGTGAGTAGAGCTGTACGAGCTTCTTGTAGATGTATGAGATCATCAGAATATGTATCAGTAAATTCATCAATTTTCATTTGTATGCCTCGGACCACTAGTTTTAATGACTGAAAATTAGTACCTTTATCAGAGGACATATTGCCTATTTTGGCAAGAATACGTCCTTATTTTACCAGTTTCTATCATTAGCAAATGGTGTAACTTATTACCAGATATAAATATTGTGTAGTGGTCAATACTTTTTGAAGGTTATTTTAATGAGTGAGGAATAACAATAAACCTCTTTATTACTTCGTCAAATAACTCACCTGGCTGACCGTTTATCACTCAAACTTGCCTGTCAGGCTAAATCCCAGCCTAATTAATTAAAGTAAATGGTTCGGTATGAGCTACTACAATCAATAGTTAGTTAATTGGAAACTTTGTATTTGAAAAGCTTTTATAAAACTCTATCGTGAGGAAGGTAACAAAGGTGCCATTAGCTGTCTTCCTATATATCCCCCCCAATCAACACCTAATCCAACCTAAAAATGAGAAAATAATTTTAGATAAATATGGTGCGATAAATGTGCGATATAGAGTTAGATATTGCTTACGCTTAGTGCGAAAAATAGAAAGCAAATTGATATAACTTATTGATTAGGGTAAGGAAAAGCTGGTCGGCATAGCAGGATTTGAACCTGCGACCCCTGACACCCCATGACAGTGCGCTACCAAGCTGCGCTATATGCCGACTTGGGTGTAACTATACGGATATTTTTTTGAAAGGCAATAAGTAGTTGGTTTGTTTGGACATTAAATAAGCTTGTTGAGGTGTAACTGCCTGCTAAACAAGCAGTCACACTTTTCGTATGGGTTACTTAAACCAAATACCTTCAGGCAGGGTCTTCTTAATCTTTGGGTGTTGGTTAGCATCAAACACGGGAGTTTTGCCAGATTTAAGTTGTTGGTTGTAATCTTTATATAGCCAGATAACCGAACCTGAAAGCATAAACAGAGCAACCACGTTCACGATTGCCATCAAGCCCATAGATACGTCGGCCATGGTCCAGATCACTCCTAGCTCACCAATCGAGCCAAACATTACCATGCCTAAAACACATAATCGGAAAACCAACATGCCGTGTTTATGATTGTGCTCTAAGAACATCAAGTTGGTTTCTGCATATGAGTAGTTTGCCACAATAGAGGTAAATGCAAAGAATAAAATGGCGATTGCAATAAAGGTCGCGCCCCATTCTCCCACATGCTCAACCAAAGCGGCTTGGGTCAGCGCAATACCTGTTACTCCAGACTCTGGCACAAGCTGGTTCGACAATAGAATGAGTGCAGCTGTTGCAGAGCAGATCACCACAGTATCTACGAACACACCTAGCATTTGTACATAGCCTTGTGAAGCAGGGTGGTTAGGGTTAGGTGTGGCGGTTGCTGCGGCATTGGCAGCACTACCCATTCCCGCTTCATTTGAAAATAGGCCACGCTTAATACCTTGGATCATCGCCTGCATCACTGCGTAGCCAATGGCCCCAGCGCCTGCTTGTTCTATACCCAATGCACTATAGATGATTTGCATAAACACATCTGGAAGCAAATCGTAGTTAATAGCACTTATATAGATAGCAACGAGCAGATAAGCGAGTGCCATAAATGGTACTACTAATTCCGCAAAGCGCGAGATAGTCTTTAAGCCACCAAAAATAATAAAGGCAGAGCCAACGACTAAGATACCACCCATAGCATATTTCGGTACATCAAAGGCGACCTCAAACGCGGCGGCAATTGAGTTGGCCTGTACGGCGTTAAACACTAAACCAAAAGCCAGGATCAAACATAGCGAGAACAAAACACCCATCCAGCGTTTACCCAAACCATATTCCATATAATAAGCAGGACCACCACGAAAGTTACCGTCTTCATCTTTCGTTTTGTAAAGCTGAGCAAGGGTACTTTCGGCAAAGCTGGTGGCCATACCAATTAGGGCGATAAGCCACATCCAAAAAATTGCGCCGGCACCCCCTAAATAAAGTGCAACCGCAACGCCTGCCATGTTGCCTGTACCAACACGGGCAGCAAGTGATGTACAAAATGCCTGAAAGGAGGAGATCCCATTATCGGCACCACTGCGGCTATTAGTCATCACCTTGACCATATAAGGGAATTGTCGAAATTGAATAAAGCCCAAACGGAGCGTAAAGAATAAACCTGCTGCTATTAATAGATAGATGAGAACGTGTCCCCAAAGCAATCCACTAATAAAGTTTAATATATCAGCCATAACTACAAAGCCTACTTATTATATGAACGAGTAAATTAGGGCGGCTAATCTACCACATATATATAGAAGAGTCTTTTCAAAGGTCATAACAGGAGGGTTATCCACAGGGTTTTGTGGGTAACTTGTTCGCTGCTGGTGTGTAAATGTGTATAGGTAAAAAGGATTAAAAAAAGAGTGATTTTCTGCAAAAAACCGCTTGCGCTTTTTATTCGCCGCCCTATAATGCGACCCCACTGACACGGAGCGCTAAGCAACTTAAGCAAATCGAACTGAGTCAGGGTCGAGTAAAACTTAACTTTAAAGCTTCTCAAGAAACTTAAAAATTAAGTGTTGACAAAAAATAGGGAATGCTTAGAATGCACATCCCTCGAAACGCGAAAGCATTTCGAAACGTTCTTTAAAAATATGAAGCAATCATCTGTGTGGGCACTCGTACAGGTTGAGTTCTAACAGCAGAACTACTTCGGTAGGGATGCAAACAAATTTAGAGTCTCAATGTTTTTTCCTTAAATGGAAAGTGAGTGACCAACAGCAACAAGTTTACTTGTTGCAGCACAGTCAATTCGATATCTCATCTTTTATTAGGTGAATATCAAAAATCAGAATTCATTGAGCATGTCCTTCGGGACAGAAAAAACTTTTAATTGAAGAGTTTGATCATGGCTCAGATTGAACGCTGGCGGCAGGCCTAACACATGCAAGTCGAGCGGTAACATTTCTAGCTTGCTAGAAGATGACGAGCGGCGGACGGGTGAGTAATGCTTGGGAACATGCCTTTAGGTGGGGGACAACAGTTGGAAACGACTGCTAATACCGCATGATGTCTACGGACCAAAGTGGGGGACCTTCGGGCCTCACGCCTAAAGATTGGCCCAAGTGGGATTAGCTAGTTGGTGAGGTAATGGCTCACCAAGGCAACGATCCCTAGCTGGTTTGAGAGGATGATCAGCCACACTGGGACTGAGACACGGCCCAGACTCCTACGGGAGGCAGCAGTGGGGAATATTGCACAATGGGCGCAAGCCTGATGCAGCCATGCCGCGTGTGTGAAGAAGGCCTTCGGGTTGTAAAGCACTTTCAGTAAGGAGGAAAGGTTGGATGTTAATAGCATTCAGCTGTGACGTTACTTACAGAAGAAGCACCGGCTAACTCCGTGCCAGCAGCCGCGGTAATACGGAGGGTGCGAGCGTTAATCGGAATTACTGGGCGTAAAGCGTACGCAGGCGGTTTGTTAAGCGAGATGTGAAAGCCCCGGGCTTAACCTGGGAACTGCATTTCGAACTGGCAAACTAGAGTGTGATAGAGGGTGGTAGAATTTCAGGTGTAGCGGTGAAATGCGTAGAGATCTGAAGGAATACCGATGGCGAAGGCAGCCACCTGGGTCAACACTGACGCTCATGTACGAAAGCGTGGGGAGCAAACAGGATTAGATACCCTGGTAGTCCACGCCGTAAACGATGTCTACTAGAAGCTGGGGTCCTCGGACAACTTTTTCAAAGCTAACGCATTAAGTAGACCGCCTGGGGAGTACGGCCGCAAGGTTAAAACTCAAATGAATTGACGGGGGCCCGCACAAGCGGTGGAGCATGTGGTTTAATTCGATGCAACGCGAAGAACCTTACCTACACTTGACATACAGAGAACTTTCCAGAGATGGATTGGTGCCTTCGGGAACTCTGATACAGGTGCTGCATGGCTGTCGTCAGCTCGTGTTGTGAGATGTTGGGTTAAGTCCCGCAACGAGCGCAACCCCTATCCTTAGTTGCCAGCGATTCGGTCGGGAACTCTAAGGAGACTGCCGGTGATAAACCGGAGGAAGGTGGGGACGACGTCAAGTCATCATGGCCCTTACGTGTAGGGCTACACACGTGCTACAATGGCGTATACAGAGTGCTGCGAACTTGCGAGAGTAAGCGAATCACTTAAAGTACGTCGTAGTCCGGATTGGAGTCTGCAACTCGACTCCATGAAGTCGGAATCGCTAGTAATCGCGGATCAGAATGCCGCGGTGAATACGTTCCCGGGCCTTGTACACACCGCCCGTCACACCATGGGAGTGGGTTGCTCCAGAAGTGGATAGTCTAACCTTAGGGAGGACGTTCACCACGGAGTGATTCATGACTGGGGTGAAGTCGTAACAAGGTAGCCCTAGGGGAACCTGGGGCTGGATCACCTCCTTATACGATTTAGAACTAATTTGTTCGTAGTGTCCACACAGATGATTGTT
>NZ_MNAN01000031.1:144104-402264 GCF_001854475.1 Pseudoalteromonas byunsanensis | reverse complement strand
GAATTTCCGAATTTTAAGAATTAAACAAGGTGAACGAAAAAGCAATATAGCGAAATCAGTTCACCTTGCGCAAATGGAATGCTCGTGCGATGCACGATGTCATAAAACATTTGCACCAAGACTTTGCTTGGTGATAATAGCGTTTTGGACCCACCTGACCCCATGCCGAACTCAGAAGTGAAACGAAACAGCGTCGATGATAGTGTGGCATTTGCCATGTGAAAGTAGAACATCGCCAGGCTCCTAATTAAGTGAAAAGCCCATCCAATCGGATGGGCTTTTTGCGTTTTGGGGTTGTAGGTCGTGATAGGCGCAGCGCCATCCGACGTTTAAGAGAGTCCCTCAGCGGTGTGAGTCTCTTCTGTGAGTCCCTCAGCGGTAGCTAAACTGGCTCACTTCACCTTGCGCAAAGGAAACGCTCTCACTGCGTTCGTTGTCGTTAACCCTTTGCACTATATTCACCTTGCGCAAAGGAAACGCTCTCACTGCGTTCGCAGTCGTTAACTCTTTGCACTATATTCACCTTACGCAAAAGAGCGTGTTCGCTTCGCTCATGTCGCTAGCCTTTTGCACTTTTGCTGTTGTTATCCTTTATATTCTAGGTAGTAATTTGACGTATAAGTTAATATGCTTATTTGAAATTGTATTGGGAAATAGTATATGACGGTGCTGATCCACTGGTTTGATCTTCTTGGGGTCATGGTATTTGCGATATCGGGGACTCTCATTGCGCACAGTAAGCACATGGATGGTTTTGGAGTAGTTGTTTTGGCGACCGTTACTGGCATAGGAGGCGGCACTCTGCGGGATATTATCTTAGATGTGCCTGTTTTTTGGTTACACGATACGAGCTATTTTATTGCGATATTTGGTGCTATTTTTATCAGTATCCTATTCTTAAACAGGCAAAAACAGATACCAAAACAAATGCTGCAAGTCGCGGATGCTTTTGGGCTCGCATTTTTTGCTGTTATGGGGGTACAAAAAGCGCTGGATATTGGAATGCCAGATACTACTGCAATTATAATGGGCGTGCTTACAGGGTGTTTTGGCGGGGTAATAAGGGATGTGTTAGCTAGAGAAATCCCATTACTCTTAAAAGGAGAACTGTACGCAATCACATGTATCTTAGGCGGGATTATTTACACTCAGTTGATAAACTTATCTTTCTCACTAGAGACAGCCATGCTAAGTGCAATGAGTGCAACCTTACTACTTAGACTATTAGCTATACGTTACAACATAGTGTTACACGTATTTAAGTATGCAAATTAACTATAAAAATCAAGGACAAGGATATGTCGCTTGCAAAAATCTATACCAGAGCTCAGGTTGGAGTTAGCGCACCTCAAGTGTGTGTTGAAGTACATTTAAGTAATGGCTTACCAGCATTTCATATTGTTGGTTTACCGGAAACCTCAGTTAAGGAAGCTAAAGAAAGAGTTCGTTCAGCGATAACTAACTCGCAATTTTTGTTCCCAGAGCAACGGATCACCGTTAATTTAGCGCCAGCAGATCTTCCTAAAGAAGGGGGCAGATATGACCTTGCTATAGCTGTCGGTATTCTGGCTGCCTCCGGTCAGATAGCTGTTCAGCAATTAGCGAACTTGGAATTCTATGGTGAATTAGCATTGAGTGGCGAAGTGCTGGCGGTTAGCGCTATTTTACCCAGTGTAATGGCTGCCGCGAAAGCTAATCGCTGCTGTTACTTACCATTGCACAATGATCAATTAGCAAGTTTGGCACCCCACGCTCAAAGAAAGGCGGTTACATCTCTTGAGTCGATATGGCTTGATATGGAAGGTCAGCAGAGTTTGCCGATAAACATTACACATCCACATACTCACAACGAATCCATAGAGAGTTTGGATATGAGTGATGTAAAAGGACAAGAAGGGGCTAAAAGGGTGCTGGAGATTGCAGCTGCTGGCGGACATAATGTACTATTCCTTGGTCCACCAGGCACTGGAAAATCAATGCTTGCGCAGAGAATGCCTTCAATTATGCCAACCTTATCAGCTGAAGAAGCGTTGGAAACAGCTTCGGTGTACTCTTTGACGGGGCAGCATATTGATGCTCAAAATTGGCGTAAACGCCCTTTTAGAAATCCACATCATACTTGCTCTGCAGTCGCGTTAGTTGGTGGCTCTTCAAAACCTAAACCAGGTGAAATTTCTCTTGCCCATAATGGAATACTTTTTCTAGATGAGTTACCTGAATTTGAAAGAAAAGTGTTGGACTCATTACGTGAACCTATGGAAACGGGTATGGTAACCATATCGCGTGCAGCACAACAGGTTGACTTTCCTGCTAGGTTTCAACTTATCGCGGCACTTAACCCTAGCCCAACGGGCCATTACGATGACAAAAGGGCGACTTCGGATCAAGTGCTCAGATATCTATCAAAGATATCTGGGCCTTTTCTTGACCGTATTGATCTACAAGTTGAATTACCGCGTTTATCGACATTGCAATTACAAAGCGAGCAAGCGCAAGAGGCCAGTAAGGTGATAAAAGAGCGAGTTGATAGAGCTTATGATATTGCGTTACAGCGTCAAGGTAAGGTGAACGCAATGTTAAACAATCGAGACTTAGCTTTATATTGTAAACTGGCTGAGGGAGAGAAGTTGTTTTTAGCCAAAGCTGTAGATAAATTGCAACTTTCTCCACGTTCTTATCATCGTATTTTGAAAGTCGCAAGAACCATAGCGGATTTAAATGGGCACTCTGATATTTCACTATGTGCTTTAAAAGAAGCATTAAGTTATAGAGCTTTAGAGCGCTTGATCAGCCAGCTCACTAGGTACTAGGCAGAGAGCATATAACCTTTGCCGCGGACAGTGACGATGCGTTTTTGATCTTTTTCATCGCCTAGCTTTTTTCGCAGTCTACCAACAAGCACATCAACCGTTCTGTCGTTGGGGCTCCAATCAGGTTGGCCTATATCTTCTGATATTTTTTCTCGAGATGTGGCCTTACCGGCGTTGGCTATCAGGCATATCAAAACTTTATGTTCTGCTTCGGTTAAGCGTGACTCCTCACCATGCTGGTTTATCAAAGTTCGGTTGTCTGGGTGTAGCTTAAAGTCAGCGTATTCAATAAACTCTTCAGACTCATCATTATCACCATTTTGTGAAATACGTTTATACAGTGCGCGCATTCTGAGTTCTAATTCTAATAAGTCTACGGGTTTACACACGTAGTCATCTGCGCCCTGGGCAAGCCCAGCAATACGATCAGCTTGAGAATCTCGACTAGATAGCATTATTACACCTATATCCGTTAAGGTGTTTAGCTCTTTGGCAAGTTCTAATCCGTCAGTTGCTGGCAATACAATATCTACAATGGCTAACGATATAGGTGAATCTGTATTGCTCGCAAACTGGATATGCTCGAGAGCGTTTGCACCTGTATTATCAACTTTTATGTCAAACTCGGTTTGTGCGAAATGGCTCAAGATCCGTTTTGCTAATAGTTCGTCGTCTTCTACCAGTAATACGTGAATGCTCATAATGTCGTTATCTATTCAATAATTACGTTTATATTAGCACTGTGAAATCATAGGTGAGAAGCCTAAGGTGATTTTTTTGCAATAAAATGTATCAAAATCACGCACGTGTGGAATAGAGGAACTTGATAGCGGTACTAAGTATTTAGATTTATGAATAAATATGAGAAATTATTCTAAGAGTGAAGCAAATAAAACACGAAGCGGCGCGTACCGCTTCGTGAAACTAATTATTTTTGATAAATGAATTGCCACCATTGTGGCTGATCTTTTAAATGCATATCGAAATATGCAAGCATGGTATTCCACCAGTGAAATCTGCGATCTCTGGCAAGTATTTGGTGGTCAGCGCCTTTGTATTCAATTAGCTCTACATCTTTACCTAGCAATTTTAGCGCGGTATACATATTGTGGCTTTCACCAGGAGGTACATTGGTATCTGCGTCTCCATGTAGCAACAGCAGTGGTGTCGTTATTTTATCAGCGTGGAATACCGGACTGTGTTGAGAATATAAAGTAGGATTGTTCCATGGAAAACTGTTTTTAGAAGCTTCTCCGGAATATAAATATCCCCACCAACCTTGGCCCCAATATGAGGTTATGTTTGAGATCCCTGCATGGGCTATTGAAGCGCTGAACATGTCAGTTTTCGTTGCTAGTAACATGGTCATAAAACCACCATAAGATGCTCCAAGATTACCTATTCTAGCTGAGTCGACAAAAGGGTAGGCTTGTGTGAATGCCTTGGTTCCATCAATGATGTCTTGTGCGGTATGTTCACCCCAAGCATTCACATGTTCAGCTGAAAATGTTTGTCCAAACCCAGTTGCCCCTGTTGGTTGTAGTACATACACGATATACCCATGCGCTGCCCAAAGGTTAAACGGGTAACGGCCTGAAAATGCTCTAGATACGGGAGAAGTGCCGCCATAATAATAAACCAGTGCAGGATACTTTTGGGTTTTATCTAGGCCATCTGGTAAATACACGCGTCCTTTTATCTTTACCCCTGATTGATTTGTGAAGTCGAATTCTTCCAAAGTAGCGATTTCAGTATGTTGATAGGCCAATTCTTTAGAGTCCCAAAGTAGCTCTGCGCGATTATTTTTAAGGGTGATGCGCTTGAGTTGTTGAGGCGTACTGGCCTGAGTACCCGTCACGAGTATTTCGTTATTTCGGGTATGACTGATGGCATAATCCTGTACTACGTCAAAGCCTAACTCAATGTGTTTAAAACGTGATTTACGCCTATCAAACAGATATAGCTGCTGCCTATCCTCATCATTTACTTTCAGCAATACATCATTACTTTTTAACACATCAATCGTGGTGATTGATGGGTCAAACTTTTTGCTCAGAGCTTTGTGGTTGCTACCATTGAGGTCCATCCAATAAAGCTGGCCATCATAGTTATTAGCAAGCATGTCTTGTGGGAGTGCACGTCCTAAACCCCCTACGAAATCAGGTCCGGCAACAAGGTATATGCCATCTTTTGCGTAGCTGGCTTTACGGAACGTACGATATTGACCCAGCAAGGTTTGTTTTGAATCACTTAAATTGATTTCCAACAATTCTGTAAGCATATGTGGTGGTGCAGTGTAGTCTTGAGGGTTACGACTGACGAGAATAGTGTTGCGATGTGCATTATAATCTTCAAGCCGATGACTCAACTTGCCTTCCGTCAGCGCGTTGATGAGGCTAGAGTTAAGGTCTAATAAAAATACTTGGCTATTAGAGCGTGCATAAGACCACCTATCTTCTAACCCTCGGTAATGCTTAATCAGCTTATGAGCATCGTCCTCGTTTTTAGACCAAGTAAATATCAGCGTATCATCATTAAAATAGTGAAAGCCACTGGCCCCTTCTAGAGTTTGCGTGATGACCTTGGTGCTGAAATCCTTCATGTTTAATAGAATAAGCTTTTGATCTTGCATAAAGGCTAATTGTTGTGAATCATCGCGCCATGCTACGCTGCTTGCACTGATCCCACTGAATCTATATTGAGTTTTACCATCACTATCTTTGAGAAGTGTTTCTGTTTGTGGGCTATTTCCAGTGCTATCACTGTAGTGGCGTGAGGTCGTGAGGTAGTAACGCCCATTGGGAGAGTGAGAAATGGCTGTAAGAGTTGGTGCATCATAAAGCTGTTTGGCTGACAAGCCGTGCTGGCTTTTGTCCGTTAGGGTGATTTGATCATGTTCAGCTTTAGGAGTGTAGTTAATTTTTACTTCATTCCAGTTATCCACTTGCTCAGCAATAATGACGATTTGATGATCACCCGTTGGTACATGTATGTCGAATTCACTTTGACCTGATAGTTGCTCACCATTTAAAAAAACATGTGCTGTTTTTATGCCAGCTAAAGATAGCTTACCTTGTGTAAAGCGCTTGGTATTAAACTGGAATTTTAAGGCTTGTAGGCCTGCCATAGTAAGTGCTTTGATATCGCTCATTTTTTGCCATTTGAGCTGATTGCCAAATACAGATAAAGAATCGACACGTGATTGTAAGCTAGGTAATAGCGTTTGAATTATTTTACTTTGATGGGCCGTGTTATTTGGCTTTATGCTATTGTAAGTAGTGAGAGGGCCCAAAAACTGAATTTTCTTTTCATCCAACTGAGCCGCATTCAGTTGCAATGCAATTGAGGAAAAGAGTAAAGTGGCCGCTGTTCGTAAAATCATATTTGCGCCTATTGTAGGTAAAGAATTTGCCCCAATATAGCATATATCTCAGTTACGCCAGCAAAGTTGCGACTAGGCAGAAGCGAGTTGCAGATTAAGGAGTTTAGGTTGTTTTTATTGATCACGTACATGTTGTTAGCGATTGCTATTTCGTTTTTATGTTCGGTAATGGAGGCTGTTCTGTTGAGCATTACTCCAAGCTACATCGCTATCCTCAAGAAAGACAAACCTGTGTTGGCTAAAAAAGTCCAGCAGTTGAAAGATAATATTGATAAACCATTGGCTGCTATTTTAACACTCAATACGGTAGCCCACACTGCCGGTGCTGCTGGCGTTGGTGCGCAAGCCGCTGTGGTATTTTCTGATGCTGCGGTAGGTATAGCCTCTGCGGTGATGACTTTACTTGTTTTAATATTATCTGAAATCATTCCGAAAACCCTTGGTGCCACTTATTGGCGTGGCCTTACACCTATCGTGGCACAATCTTTAGTCTGGTTAGTTAGAGTACTCAAACCTTTTGTATGGTTGTCGGATATTTTGACACGTACGATGGGCAAAAAAGAAAGTGAAGCACATTATATAAGGCAAGAAATTGAAGCCATGGCAGAGATTGGCTCTGAAGCGGGTGCATTGCAGCAAGAGGAAACAGAAACAATTAGAAGCTTGCTACGTTTTAGACATGCCAAGATAGAGCATGTTATGACGCCTCGTACGGTATTGTTTAAGGTTCACAAAGATATCACTGTGAATGATTACCTATCTGAGCATGGTTCAGTACCATTTTCACGGATCCTTATTTTTGATAAAAGCGGTGATGATATCATCGGGTTTGTACATAAAAATGACATTATGCTTGCTTATCATAGGCTTGGAGAAGACTACAAGATAGGTAAGCTGGTTAAACCGCTTTATACTGTGCCAGAAACGCTAGATGCACCTTCTTTGTTTCAGACCTTATTAGAGAAGCGTATTCATATTGCATTAGTCATTGATGAATATGGTGATATACAAGGTATTGTGACGTTAGAAGATATGCTTGAGTCGCTGATGGGCATGGACATTATAGACGAGCGAGAGCAGTCGACTAATATGCAACAAGCTGCAAAGAAAAAATGGCGAGAGCGTGTTGATGCTCACAGCCACTTGATAGAAACGGATGTTGAAGAGCGCTAAGAGTTAGAGTTCATCATTCGCAACCAAGAATGGATCCAACGAACAAACTCGGCCTTGGCTTTTGGGCGGCTTATTAAAAACCCTTGCATCAGCAAGTTGTGTTTATACCTATCTAAATATTGCAGCTCTTCTATACGTTCAATCCCCTCTGCGACAATGCCTATTTGTTCGTTTTGCGCGATATCTATCAAGCTATCGACAATAACTTGTGAGAAACGGTCTGAATCTATGTGGGTTATCAGCGAACGGTCAATTTTTATTTCCGTAAAGGGGAGCGTTTTTAACTGATGTATATTGGTAAAGCCTGTGCCAAAGTCATCCAGCGAAATGGCAAAACCACGCATTCTTAAGCGATTGAGAGTTTCCAATTGAACACTGCTGTTCAAAGGAGTATGTTCAGTAATTTCTAAAATAACATCTTCAGGTTTAAGGCGACTTAATTCCAATATCAGTGCAAGCTTATTAGGGCAGTTTAAATCGTCAAGTTGTACCGGGGAGAGGTTGAAAGCTAGTGATACTTTATGGGGGAGCTCTGCTCTTATCTCTCTAAATTCCTCGGTTGCTTTTTCAAATAATTGAAATGTAATCAAATTTATTAAATCTAAGTCTTCAGCTAACGTGATGAACTGTTCAGGTAAAATGGTATGCGTACGAGTTGGCGTTATAATTCTTGCCAATACTTCAACACTATCAATAGACTTATTGGCGCGGTTGACCTTGGGTTGATAAAACGGTGTGATTTCCCTGTGGCTGATCGCATGTAGTAATTCCGATTGCGTAATGGGTTCAATATGGCGTTTCTCTGGGGCTATAAAGGACTCAAGCTTTTTGAGTAGTTTATCGACCTCTTTCAATTGGACTGGTTTGGCGATGTTACCAATTAAATGAGCGCTAGATTGACGTGCTAAGTTAGAGGCCAAATCAATTATTTTTGGATCCATATCTGAAATGATGACCACTCCGCCAGGGTATTTTATCTCACCAAGTTGACGAATAAATTCCATACCATCCATTTCAGGCATGTTTAGGTCAGTAAAAACGGCATCATAGCGACGTGGTGCTTGCGCTATTTTTTCAAGAGCCTGATCGGCACTAATACAAGTGGTAATCTCCTGAATACCTAGTTCAGTCAACATGGCTTTCATCACCATAAGAATGGCCTGAGAGTCATCAACAACCATCACCTGACTAGCTGTCGTACTCATATCACAGATCCTTTATTTTACCCGCACTATCTTCTGAGTTTAGTACAGGCTGTAAAAAAGTGTAGATATCAGCTGGTAAATGTATTGTTTGTCACTGGTGGATTGAGCTGGGATAATGGCAAAAAACATCAATCTAAGAAATTATGACGAGAATTGAATTTACCGCATCGGGACAGATATTTTCGGTGCTCATAAGAGGTAGCGATCTACTCCAAGTCTTTTGTGACCAGCAAGCTTTGACTGTAGAACCTCATGCAGAAGATGTGATGCAGTGTGCATATGAGCATGGCGTTGTGCAATTTGATATTGCAAAACTTCCAGAACAGCAATTGGGTATCTCGTTGAATGGTACAAACTGGCAATGGCTTGAGTTACCTGATACACCCAAAGAAAATAAGAAAAGCTTGATTGGATTGGCAGCACTTGGCTTTAAGGTATTTAAAAGCGCAAAGGTGATTAAAGCAGCCTTGGCTGGCGCTTCAGTAGCAGGCTATGCATGGTTATTTTCGTGGCAATTTGCGCTGATGCTTGTGGCATGTTTAGTCGTTCATGAATATGGTCATGTCAGGGCCATGCAATATTTTAAGATTAAAACAAAAGGTATTTATCTGATCCCGTTTGTCGGTGGATTGGCAGTGAGTGATGACAAGATCACCACTCGCTGGCAAGACGTGGTTATTTCACTTATGGGACCTGCATTTGGTTTAATTACCTCTGTGTTGGGGGTAATTCTATATTATGCGACCGAAATGGAGATTTTCGCGGGTGTAGCTGTGCTTAGCGCGTTACTTAACTTATTCAACCTGCTGCCAATACTGCCCCTAGATGGTGGTCACGTATTAAAAAGTATCAGCTTTTCGATGCGCTCTTGGATAGGTTTGTTGGCCTGTATGGGAGGCGTTGTATTTGGTTTGTGGATTAGCTATGCATTTGGCCTTATGTTGCTTGTGTTCTTTTTGTTGATTGGTAGTTTAGAGATTTTGTTTGAATGGCGTTCACGCAAAACCTCTCATTTACTGCCTTTGGACCGTTATGGACAGGTATTTTCTGCAGTTATGTATGTGCTTGTGGCTGCAGGTCATGTGGCGGTTATGATGCATTTTGCAGACTCACAAAGCGTCATTCTAAGCCTGCCAATGAAAGTATTATCCAGCTAAAAAGCAAAAATTGCTGCTATGCCCAGGTTAACATAGCAGCAATAATCACACCGCTAAAAATCAATTGGATCAAGCAAAACCCCATAATATCTCTTGCTTTTAGGCCTGCAATTGCAAGTACAGGCAGCGCCCAAAATGGTTGGATAAGATTGGTCCAAGCATCTCCCCAAGCGACAGCCATCGCCACTCTAGCAATGTCAGCATCTAGCATTTGTGCTGCGGGCAGTACTATTGGAGCCTGTACAGCCCACTGGCCACCGCCAGATGGAACAAAGATATTCACAAGACCCGCACTGAGAAAACTCCAAAACGGTAAACTCTCAGCGCTGCTGATTGAAACAAATGCAGAAGAGATCTGTTGAGCTAAGCCTGATTCAACCATGACAGCCATGATCCCGGCGTAAAATGGAAACTGAATAACAATGCCTGCGCCACCAGAAATTGCTTTATTTAAACTTGTTAACAATCGCTCTGGTGTTTGATGCAAGAGAATAGCTAGAAATAAAAAGATAGCTATCACACTGTTTAGATTCAGTGTTCCGCCTTGCACTGTAAAGTAATAAACTAAATACACGCAACCTAAGGCGCCAATCAAAGTGCCAAGTAACTTACTGTGTTCAAGTTTCTGGGCGGGTGTTAAGTCTTCTAATCTGCAAGGTTTAGGTTCTAGTGACTCTGTCAGTTTGCTTTTATCTACTAATATCTGCTGCTCTTTAGGTGGTAATAGTAGTGCATTCAGAATTGGGAGTAACACAAGCAAAGTACACAGAATTGCCAAGTTAAAAGAAGAAAATAATGTGCTGGATGTACTGAGCACTCCGATACTGGTTTGCGAAAAATGTCCTTCGCTGGCAATAGTTAAGGGCACCGAGCCTGACAAGCCGCCGTGCCATACAATAAACCCAGAATAAGCGCTGGCAACAAGAATTCTATAATCAACAGCAACTTGCCGAGCTAGAGCTTTGGCAAAGAGTGCACCTATTACCAACCCAAAACCCCAGTTTATCCAACTTGCTATCATAGCCACCAGTGTGACCATCACAATTGCAAGCACGGGAGTTTTAGCGAGTCTTGCGAGTCTATTTAACGCAGCCATACATATCGGAGTACTGGCTAGCATGTAGCCACTAAGTAAGATCAGTAACATCTGCATAGCGAAAGTGAGTAAGCGCCAAAACCCTTGTCCCCATGCTTCAACAACTTGTGTTGCAGAGAAGGGCGTGACGATACTTGCTAAAGCAAGTACGATAAGAGTGAGCATGAGCACAAAGACAAAAGGATCCGGTAAATAACGTTCTACGAGATTGCTAATGGGGCGTGTGACGCGGTAGAGCATAGATCATCCTGATATTATTTTTTGCTCAATGATAGCTAACATTTATGCTAAAAGTTAGTCTTTTAGGCTAAGTTTATGATAGTGGTCAAACAAGATTATGGCTTTAATTATTGATTTTATTGGGTTATTTTATTTGGCATGATACATGTATTGTATAGTTAGAAATAAAATTTATACATTTAGTAAATAACAGAGAGGATGCCATGGCAACACAAGGTTCAGGCGGTAATGTGATCGCAGCAATTTGTAATATTTTTTTCCCGGGGTTAGGCCAGCTGGTCCAAGGACGTATTATCGCGGCTTTGATTTTTGCAATCGTAGTGTTTGGGGGTTATGCGCTGTGGTTCTTAGTTGTTCCCCCAGTGATAGGTGCAGTGGTACATCTTTGGTCCATCATCGATGCTGCAAGGTATACAAACTACTCAGGGTATGAGCGCCGTTAGCCAAGCGGCGAGTGTCAGCACGCTTAGCACAGTAGATAACACCACACTGCTGGCAAGTTCGGCTTGTTGATGTTGTAGTTGGCGAGCAACTAGATAAGCGTTAACACCCAATGGTGAAGCACTCATGAGTGTTAACACGACAACTTGCTTGTGGGGGAGCGCCATTCCCCACTTTGCGGTGATGTACACTAAAAGTGGTAAAATGATCAGCTTGATGATGCTGACCAACAATGCTTTTCGCCATGCGCCACGAATAGAATAATTATTTAAACTAGCGCCGAGTGCAAAAAGAGCCCCCGCAATTGCAGGCTCGCTGAGCAAAGCAAGTCCTTGTTGCATGACATTAGGGATGGCTAAATTGATGTAGTTACAAAGTAGACCTAAGCTGATGCTAATCACTATGGGGTTAAGCAGCAAGGGTTTGAGTGTTTCATGCATACGCCCTTGCTGATTGGCTGCGAAGGTAAAAGTACAGGTAAACAATAAAACACTGTGAAAGGTAATTATCATAAAGACCATTGCACCATATTCTGCGCCTAGACTGGCAATGATAATAGGCAGACCAACAAGTACTACATTTGAGTAAGTACACGCTAACGATAAAGTGGCACTGTCACCGCGTTCTATCCGCATTACATATCTGAATATTCCACAACTTAGCAAATATACGAACAGCACTGGTAGGTAGAAGCTGGCGAGCACACGTGATGATAACACCTGTTCGAGATCCGCCTGATACATGTTCAAGAATAGAAAAACGGGAATAATAAGGTTGAAGATAAATAACCTCAGCCCATCAAGAGCAGCAGCACTAAAAATTCTAAACTTTGCGCAACTATAACCAATCAATACAACAAAAATTATCGGGAAAAGAATTACAAAAGCGCTCATAACCAGCTCGGTCTAAAAATAAGGGGCTATTATCTCGGTTTGCATAGTGCGCCACAAGCCCCACTGCGTATAATAGTAAGCAGATTGAACAAAAGTTGAGAGTGAATTTTGGAGTACCAGTTTATTCGCGATCCGATCACCGGGTTTGGAGTGAAAATCAGTGATGAACACACGCTGGTGGGTCGTTGGCTAAGTGAAGAACTGCCGCATAATGAAGTAGCGCAGTTGATAGCAAAGAGTAAAGCCATACACAAAGACAGCCCTATGTTAGTCAAAGAGGGCAAGGAAATACGTTTTACTTTGTCTCATGACGAAGCACTGTTTGAAGCGCATGCATTGTTTCATCAGGCTGACGATTTAAGCAATTATGGTGATGATGCGTTGGTACTGGATGAGCATGGTTTAGTGAGTGGTTGTGGCTACGAAGACTTTATTGCTTTGCTAGAAGCATGGTATCAGTTTATTCATCGCAATTAGATACCATGCTCAGAGGATTATTTTGCGGTGCCATATATTTGTTCGGCGCGATTAAACAGTACCCATGAGGTAAGAATATATTTGTCGTTGGACAAAGGTTTGTTACCTCGGTGAGTATGGGTGAAATAACCCGGTGCGATGACCATGGTGCCTTTTTTAGGTGCTATTTTCTTTTGCTGATAATAAAACTCAGTTTCGCCGCCTTCGCTCACATCGTTTAAATAGAACATAAATAACAACACGCGGTGTAGGGCCTCGTTGTGACCTTGTTGAGGATACACTTCGCTATGCCAGTAGGGGTAGCCGCCCTTGTTGATTTCATATTTTTGGGCTTGAATATTACCGAGACGAAACAGCTGCTGCACTAAAATAGGTAGCTGAGGTTTACCTACTTCTTCAAAGTTGTCGAAGGTAACGTCAACTGGCTCACCAGTTTTTGGGTGATAAACTTTCAGGCCAAACGCACCGATGATCATAAACAAGTGCTCTTCAATATATTTAAATACGTGCTGCGCAGTGACTTGTTGTATGTGCTGTAGGTGCTGAGCGTATTCAGGATGAGAATTAAGATACAGATCTTGACTCACTTTTTTGTTAAGGTCGATACCACCTGAAGTGGTTCCTTGTTTTAAGTGTGGGCTTTGTTCAAAAAGATTAATAAACTGATCACAAAACTCATCGCTTAGCGCGTTGTCATAAACGCGTATAAAATCTGTCATTATTTCACCTACAGTTATTGGAATTATTATGTTGTCTGAAAAACTGATGCCGCGATTTAGCGAAACCGACGTGCTTGGTCATATAAACAATACCGTACTCCCAGTGTGGTTTGAAGCGGCCAGAGTGCCTATTTTCAAAATATTCACCCCAGACCTTAATCCACATCAATGGAAGTTGATTGTAGCTAAGGTTGAAGTGGTATTTAAAGGCGAATTGTTTTACGGACAACAAGTAGAGATTAAAACGGCGATTGAGCATATCGGCAACAGCTCTTTTGTTATTGTGCAGCAGGCGTGGCAACATGGAGAGTGTTGTGCCGAGGGCAAAACCGTGATGGTGCGTTACGACTTTGCAGCTAAACGCGCTCAACCCTTATCACAGCATGAGCGCGATGAGCTAACACTGTTTATGGTGTGATTGATCTTGCTTTAAATTCATGACCCACTGCGGCTGAAATACAGGGCTTAACCTGATAGCGATAACTGGTAACGTCAGCCGTTGTGAACTTTTCAATCTCTAAGATTTCGTAATCATTCAATTCTATCACTCGAGTATCAGTGCGGTGTTCACATCGGGAACGTGCATCCGCTTCGTTGTCGAAGATAAAGTTAGCCAAAATGCGTTTAACCTTATTTTCGTAAGCGCTGGCATTTTGGTCTATTTGCGCTTTAGCTTCATCAAGTTCGGACAAGGTACGTTCAAGTTCGGGCTGCTCTTTGATGGCAACGGCTAAGTCTTGATCCGAAGATTCAATGACGTTAATGGTTAAGCCTGTCTCTATGCCGCCAACTACATTGAGCATGGTTTGGCTAACACCATATAATGTGCCCGTATAGGTGGTTAGTAGCGCAAGCTGGAGTAGTAAAAATAATCCTGCACCGAAACGTATAAAACCGGTGATGATTGGAAAGCTATAACCCGGTGGGTGCCACAGTGTGTGCAAACCAAAAGGTCGTAACAGTAACAAGCATAAAATGTATACGGGAATGGAAAATTGGATGATAAGCAGCACGACTAGGCTGGTGATAACAAACCAAATAGGGATGGATAATAATACGGCAAAA
Source organism: Pseudoalteromonas byunsanensis (assembly GCF_001854475.1). Lineage (GTDB taxonomy): Bacteria > Pseudomonadota > Gammaproteobacteria > Enterobacterales > Alteromonadaceae > Pseudoalteromonas > Pseudoalteromonas byunsanensis. Next base: position 387,606 of record NZ_MNAN01000031.1, on the reverse strand, counting down.
TTATGTGTGTAAGGCAGGTTGTCGGCGCTCACTCCGGTAATATCGTTGACCAAACCAGACGCTTGCACCAGTGCGTAATTGGCTACAAAAGCATAGAATAACAAGATCACAGCTTTGCCTGGCAAGCTATCCCAAACTTGGATAAATCTAGGCCAAAATTCACTGACCATAGCAACCAATACAAGCACTGTGAGCAATGCCAACAAGCTATTACTTTGTGCATTATCGAAAAGATAGATAAAACTTGTGATAATAGCTAGAAAGTAGCAGCGTTGCGCTAAGTTCAGCGAAGACCAAAATGCCGTTAAGCGATTATGATAGTTTATTAGTCTATCTTTGATGGACAAAATGTAGGGTAACTGTTGCATTAGGGTAAAGTTGTAGCAAAGGAATGTAGTTAAACTACATTCCTTTGGTCATTAAAGTAAAGGTTTTAGGTATTTTCCTGTGTGAGATTGTGCACACTGTGCAACTTGCTCAGGTGTACCTGCGATCAGGATCTGACCACCTCCAGCACCGCCTTCAGGCCCTAAATCAACAATCCAATCAGCCGTTTTGATAACATCTAGGTTGTGTTCTATGACAACCACAGTGTTACCGTGATCACGCAATCTATGTAGCACCAACAGTAGTTGCTGAATATCGTGAAAGTGCAGTCCCGTGGTTGGCTCATCGAGAATATACAGCGTTTTACCTGTATCTCGTTTTGACAACTCTCTGGCAAGTTTAACGCGCTGCGCTTCACCACCGGACAGGGTTGTTGCTGCCTGACCGAGACGAATATACGATAAACCAACGTCCATTAGAGTTGTCAGTTTGCGATTAATTGCTGGGATTTTATCGAAGAACTGCTGTGCATCTTCTACGGTCATTTCAAGCACTTCATGGATATTCTTGCCTTTGTACAAGACTTCCAAGGTTTCTCGGTTATAGCGTTTACCTGCACAAATATCACAAGGTACATAAACATCAGGTAAAAAGTGCATTTCTACTTTGATAACACCATCACCTTGGCAGGCCTCACAGCGGCCGCCTTTTACGTTAAAGCTAAAGCGACCAACTTTGTAGCCCCGTGAACGTGCTTCTTGGGTGCCAGCAAATAACTCGCGGATCGCGGTAAAAATGCCGGTATATGTTGCTGGGTTGGAGCGCGGCGTACGGCCAATGGGGCTTTGGTCAATGTCGATTACCTTGTCAAAATGTTCAAGGCCGGTAATCGCCTTATAAGGTGCCGCTTCAGCTGTTGTTGCGCCATTTAAAGCTGTGTGCGCGAGTTTAAATAGGGTGTCATTGATCAGAGTAGACTTACCCGAACCCGATACACCGGTGATACAAGTCATCAGGCCGAACGGAATGCGTAAGTCAACGCTTTTTAAGTTATTACCCGTTGCGCCCATAAGCTCAAGCCATTTGTCATTGCATGGGTGGCGTTGTGCGGGGACGGCGATAGACTTAGTGCCACTGAGATATTGGCCTGTCAGTGAGTTAGGGTTGTTGATAATGTCATCACGGGTGCCTTGTGCAACCACATGGCCACCATGAACACCTGCCCCGGGTCCGATATCGATGATATGGTCTGCTGCTCGAATGGCGTCTTCATCATGCTCTACCACTATCACGGTATTACCTAAATCACGTAAATGCGTCAATGTACTAAGTAATCTGTCATTGTCTCTTTGATGTAGGCCGATGGAAGGTTCATCGAGTACATACATGACCCCAACTAAACCTGCACCTATTTGACTCGCTAGGCGGATCCGCTGGGCTTCACCACCTGAAAGTGTATCTGCGCTGCGTTCCAACGATAAGTAATTGAGCCCAACATTGATTAAAAACGAAAGGCGATCGCGAATTTCTTTGAGGATCTTTTCTGCGATCTGTGCTTTTTGTCCCTGCAAGGTAAGGGATTCAAAAAACTCCATCGCCGCACCAATGCTCATGGTCGTCACATGAGGTAGTGTGGTTTGTCCAATAAATACATTGCGCGCTTCTTCGCGCAAACGAGAGCCATGGCAGCTTGGACATGACTGACTGGTTTGGTACTTACTTAATTCTTCTCGTACAGAGCTTGATTCAGTCTCTCTGTAACGACGGTTCATATTATTCAGGACACCTTCAAACTCATGATTACGGGTGATTAAGTCCCCACGGTCATTACGGTAATTGAAAGCGATTTTTGTTTTTCCAGAGCCCTCTAGAATAACCGTTTGTGCTTCGCTGGATAATGATTGAAAGGGTACTTCTAAGTCAAAACCATAATGTTCAGCCACTGCCTGTAGCATTTGATAATAATAGAAGCTGCGTTTATCCCAGCCTTTAATCGCCCCACCACTGAGACTCAGTTCAGGATTTTGCACCACGCGCTGCGGGTCGAAATACTGTCGTACACCTAAACCATCGCAGCTTTGGCAGGCACCAGCAGGATTGTTAAATGAAAACAGTCTTGGTTCTAACTCGGTCATGGCATAGCCACAGCTTGGACAGGCAAAGTTGGCCGAAAAAATCATTTCTTGGGCGCTAGGCTCATCCATATTGGCGACAACGGCGATACCCGAAGAGAGCTCTAGGGCCGTCTCGAAAGACTCCGCCAAGCGTTGTTGTAAACCATCTTTAACCTTAAAGCGGTCTACAACTACTTCTATCGTGTGCTTTTTATGTAGCTCTAAAGTTGGAGGATCTGACAAGTCACACACTTCACCATCTATACGTGCGCGGATGTAGCCTTGACTGGCCAGTTGCTCAAGCAACTTAACGTGCTCACCTTTACGGTTTTTAACAACCGGTGCCAACAGCATTAATTTACTGCCCTGCGGTTGCTCTAGTACAGAATCTACCATTTGACTGATGGTTTGTGCTGCCAAAGGTAAATCATGGGTTGGACATCGTGGTTCACCGACTCTGGCGAACAGGAGACGCAAATAGTCGTAGATCTCGGTAATGGTTCCCACCGTCGAGCGCGGGTTATGAGAAGTCGATTTTTGTTCAATAGAAATGGCAGGAGATAAACCCTCGATGTGATCAACATCGGGTTTTTCCATCAGTGATAAGAACTGTCTTGCGTAAGCAGAAAGCGATTCAACGTAACGTCTTTGGCCTTCGGCATAAAGCGTATCAAATGCCAGTGAAGATTTTCCCGAACCCGATAACCCTGTGATAACGATGAGTTTATCGCGTGGAATGGTGAGTGAAATATCTTTTAAATTGTGCGTTCGAGCGCCTCTGACTTCTATTTTATCCATTTTGACCTAATTACAGAGTTGAGTGGCAACGATTATTAGCGCAACAGTATCGCATACTTTGCCAAAAATTAACTTATCTTTGCTAAACGTTCTAAACTGGAAGGAGGGATCAACATTAGAGCGATTAGTTTTGTGCGTCTGATAGGGCCATGCATTGGCCTCTCATTTTTATTACTTTCTTGTGTACTCAATGCCAGCACGTCGCATTGTGAATTTATCGTGCGTTTTGAAAACTATTCTGTTCAATCCCAACAAGATGCGCAATTGCAATGGCATGGCCTGGATGTGGACTTTGCCAAAAGCCTATTGCAAGAAATGGACTGTGGTTATCGGTTTGTCAGTGTACCTTGGGGGCGAGCTTTAAAAATGCTTGAACTAGGAGAGATAGACTTGATGTTGAGTGTGTCAAAGACTGCTCAGAGGATGAGGTTTGCCTATTTCATTGGTCCCCAGCGAATGGAGAATATTGTGTTTGCCACTAACACCAAAAGGCCATTCTATGTTCAATCCCTAGAGCAGTTGTTTTCATTGGCGATGCCCGTAGCCATCCAGCGCGGTGCTTACTACGGTGAAGCCTTTGAAAAGAGAATGAAGCAGGAAGTGGACTCTGAAGATAAGTTTATTTATGTGCCAGACAATCAGCGTAAGCTTCATTTACTGCGCCATGGACGCATCTCAGGCTTTCTAGAAGAAAAATACAATATTATTTATCAGGTTGAGCATAACCCTGACTTTGTAGAGATTGAAATTGCGCCACTGGTGGTTAACTCAGAACCCGTTTATATTGCTGTAAGTAAGGAAAGCGTGAGTAGAGCACAAATAGAACAGTTAAAAGAAGCGTTTGAGCGGCTACGAAGTTCTGGAAAGTTAGCGCAAATTTTAAAAAAATATAAGTTAGACTGAGTTTTTTTGTTAGACTGTGGCGCGCTAAACTGAGCAGAACTAAACGAGTACTATGTCTAATCAATCTTTAAATCTTCTGGAAAAACGCGCGGCGTTATCACTTGCTAGTGTGTTTGCATTTCGCATGCTTGGGCTATTTATGTTGATGCCCGTGTTGGCTATTTATGGCCAATCACTTGAGCATGTATCGCCAATGTGGATTGGGCTCGCTATCGGTGCATATGGTTTAACTCAGGCGTTGCTACAGATCCCCATGGGATGGTTGTCCGATAAGTTTGGCCGTAAGCCCGTGATTATATTTGGCCTAATGATATTTGCTTTGGGTTCAGTGATAGCAGCGCTGGCTGATTCGATATATTGGGTTACCGTAGGTCGAGCATTGCAAGGGATGGGCGCCATAGCCAGTGCATTACTTGCTTTAGCTGCCGATTTAAGCCGTGATGAACAGCGTCCAAAAGTAATGGCTGTCATAGGTATGTGTATCGGGTTAAGTTTTGCCTTTGCTATGTTACTAGGCCCAATGGTCGCGGCTGCGTTCGGTATTTCAGGGGTGTTTTGGCTCACAGCGGTGCTGGCTTTGTGTGGTATTGTTATTATTCTATTTGTCGTACCCAGCGCAGTAAATAAAGCGCCAAAGGGAGACACCGTGGCAACGCTGGTGGACATTCGTAAGCTAAGTCGCCATCCACAGTTGTTGCGCCTAGACTTGGGAGTCATGTTACTGCATTTGTCGCTCACAACGATGTTTGTGGTACTACCAGGGCAACTGATAGCAGATGGACTTAATGCAGATGCACATTGGAAATTATATATTCCAGTGTTATTGCTGGCGTTTGTGCTGATGGCACCGATGATGATAGTCGCTATTCGTAAGCAAAAAGAACGTGAAACGTTTTTAGCGGCAATAGTATTACTTGTACTCAGTACATTTAGTCTAACCTTATTAGCTGACTCAGTTATTGGTATTGCTGTTTGTATGCTTTTGTATTTTGTGGCCTTTAATTTTTTAGAAGCGACGATGCCAGCACTTGTATCACGGATTGCGCCTGCTTCTCAAAAAGGGTCCGCGATGGGGATTTTTTCATCGGGTCAATTTTTTGGAGCATTTTTAGGCGGAATTTTAGGAGGTTACATTGCACAATACGGTGAAGCCAATGGAGTGTTTGCGGCGGTGGCCTGTGTTGGGGTAATATGGCTACTTATTGCATGGCGAATGCAGATCCCGCCCAAGAGTAAAATAATTAGTCTAATGACCGACCTGTCTGAGCCACAGGAGGCAGAGGCATTAGCCGATAAGCTAGTCGCATTACCTGGCGTGATCGAGGCGATAGTCGTTAGCGAAGAAAATCGTAGCTATCTGAAGATAGATGATAAGAAATTTGATTTAAACCAAGCTAAGCAAGTACTTGGCTTGCATTAATAGTGTGAGGAGAGGGTGCCATGGCACGCGGTGTAAACAAAGTTATTTTGGTTGGTAATCTTGGACAAGATCCAGAAGTACGCTATATGCCAAACGGCAATGGTGTAGCGAATATCAGTATTGCCACTACAGACAGCTGGAAAGATAAAAATACAGGCCAGTTGCAAGAACGCACCGAGTGGCACCGAGTGGTGTTATTTGGCAAGCTAGCAGAAGTAGCGGGTGAATATTTACGCAAAGGCTCGCAAGTATACATTGAAGGTCGTCTGCAAACGCGTAAATGGACAGATCAAAGTGGCCAAGAAAAATATACGACAGAAATCGTTGTAGATATGGGTGGCCAAATGCAGATGTTAGGCGGTCGTAACGAGCAGCAAGGCAGTGCACCATATCAAGGTGGTCAACAACAGGGCAACTATAGCCAGCAGCAGTATGCAAACCAAGCGCCACAGCAGCAACAACAATACTCACAGCCTGCACAGAGCAGTAGCCAGCAGCAAAGTCAGGGACACTCTCAGCAAAGCGGCTATGCGCCTTCGCAACAGAGCAACACTCATCAAGGTGGTGGTTTTGCTCCGCAGCAGCCGTCACAACAAAGCGCACCACAACAACAAGGTGGCTTTGCACCTAAACCTGCGCAATCAGGTGGTGCGTCTAATCCAATGGAACCGCCAATTGATTTTGACGACGACATTCCGTTTTAATTTCTGGTAATAAATGAAAGTGCTAGAATAAACATATAAGCCCGCTATGTAAGCGGGCTTTTATGTTTTTATCTGGTGAATAATTTTAAAACTGTCTCGAATTAATACATGATGCGATACTAGTGCATAGATTCTCAAGTTTCAGGAATTGATGAAACAGGAGTCCTGTTTACTTCATACTGGCTAGGCCCTGCGCCTAATACTTTATTAAGGGTCACTTCTTCTGCTTTATACCAAACGTTTCTGTAGTCAGAAAACTCTCTATTCATTTCTAATATATCTTGGCCATTAACGGAAGCATTTCCCTCATAGCCCGCCAATTCTAAGGCGTCAGTATCTAATTTGAGTTCATTTAGCCAATCACTCTGAACTTTATAGTTCAATTGCTTGGTGGCCACAGTTTCTCGGATAATGAAATACCGACTGTTGTCTTTGGGTTTTGCGGTTGCAGCCCAAGCTATGAAAGCATTGTCGACATCGTCATCTCTTGTGGTGAATCTTTTTCCAGTATTGGCTTCAAGCAAAATGCTTTTAGTACGTGAAAGGTTTAACTTAATTGACGCGGATAATTTATCTGAGCTTGCGCCAATTGATTGTAGTAATTGACCTAATGACATAGTTTGTAAAGACGACAACTTGGGGAGTTCTTCCATGCCATTTTCAATGGGCACTTGAATTTCAGTTACTTTAAAACGCTTGCCATTTTCGTTAATTCGATAGACTGTTCCTGGGTTGTCAAAACTCCTAGGAGTAGTGAATGCTGCAAATCCCTCGCTACTCAAAATACCGACAGGTGGTTGTGGTGTATTTGTGCAGCTAAACAAGCTAAGTATGCATATAATGGTTAATAGTTTTTTCATCTAAAAATCCTTTATAGAACTGAAAACATACATTAGCTCGTAGTATAGAAGCTGATTAGTGACTTGGCAGGTTATTATGAACACTAAACAACTTTTGTATGCAGTGATATTGGCATTGCCTGCAGTAATGACTGGATGCTCCACCTCGCAGCTTGCTTCATTCGCGGTAGATGAGGCTATCAACACAGCTGCAGCTTTTGGTCGCAAGCTTTCCGTCCAAAAATCATTTTTGACGACTTCAACTCTTATTTTTTATCCAAATGGCGTACCTAACGACATAAATACTTTGCCAGTTCTTCGCGAAGAGAGCTTAAAGTTGATACAAGAAAATTTAAACATTCAGGCTGAACTACTGATTGAAACTATCAATCAAGAAGCCTCATTTGTTTCAGAGTTACTTGGCAAAGAGGTTTTTCTGGCTAACGAACCGGTATTCGAAATTAAGAACTCAAATAAAGCGGTTGCTTATGTTGGCTCGTCAAACATCATTACTGTCGATGTCAAAGTACTACAGGGAATTTATCGAGGGGTTGTGATAAACACAGTGGCTTCTTTAGGTGATAGATGTGACCTAAGTGATGACGTATGTCAGCTTGAAGCGCTGAAAATGGTGATTTCAGCAAGCGAATCATATAGAGAACAGACTTCTGTCAAAGCAATTCATAAGGGTAGCTCATTACTCAGTTTTTTAAGTGCGAGTCCAAGTAACATGAATGAATTGCAGAGGCTTCTTGAAGAACAAATGGCGACTTCACTAAGCCGTTTGGGGAAGGAAACCATGTCGGTCGAGTCTGCAAGGAGATACGACGATGCGATATTGTTTTTAATTGCACATGAGCTAGGTCATATTGTGCTCAATCATTACGAGCGCAAAGAGCAGGGGGAAAGCCAGTATGAACTAGAACTTGAAGCAGATAGGTTCAGCGCAGTCGTTTCGACATTAGTCAGGAACAAAGATGTTAAGCCAAGGAGCAGAGCACTTACTATGATAGATGGAGTTGGCTATCAAAGCTCATTTGGCGGCCCTATGTGTAGGGTTGACTATAACCATACTAGTAAAGGTTATAGTGACTTTCTTGAATTTGGTTTTGTGTTGGCTGGGTTTGATTTGACGTCTACAGACTATCCGAGCGTGGCCTTGAGGAGTAATACAGCAAGAGCAATAACTCAGGCTATGATGCAATCTATAGGTTCAGTACAAAAAATGTTGGGTGAGTGTGATGGTAAGCCAGGGTTACCTGATGAACCTATAGATCTTACTCTTGAAAAATATAAGGCTCGTTTAATATCTGACATTACAGAGTATAAAGAAAAGCTAGCTGAACGAAGTTACCATCAAGACTGGTGGAAAAGGAACATCCAGAGAAATGAGGATTTGCTCGCGGAGTTTAGAACATTATCTTTGGTTTACAAAAACTATATTAAGCGATTGAATTAGTTTAGTTATGTCTAACTAGAAGTATTTGAAGGCTGTAATTGTAACTATCAAATGTACCTAATATTGAAATTTGGTGTGGTGTCCATATCTCCCATCACATTAGTACGCAATTATGCCTTAGCCAATTCACATATACATGGAGAGCAAAAGTGGAAATATCGCTTCGAGAAATAAGCAAAGATAATTATGAAGCAGTGTGCGATCTCGACGTTAAAAAAGAGCAGGAAGAGTGGGTCGCTTGCAATATGTGGTCTCTTGTTGAGTCCAAGTTTAATGACGGTTACATAACGAGAGCAATTTACGTAGATGATGAGCCCATGGGCTTTTTCATGTGGGTAAAGGAGTCTTTGCATAAAGTGTCAATCTGGCGTTTTATGGTCGATAAAAATCAGCAACAAAAAGGCATTGGTCGTATTGCCTTGACGCTTGCCTTGGATGAGATAAAAGCATGTCCCAGCGTGAAGGAAATTGAAATTTGCTATAAACCCGAAAACCCCGTTGCAAAAGATTTTTACGCGGGCTTTGGGTTTGTTGAAACAGGCATGGATGACGAGGGGGATGATATGCTCGCCAGTATCATGCTGTAAAGGTCGCTCGCAAGCGCTCAAAAGCCAAACAATAAAAAAGCCCTTCACTGCAAGTGAAGGGCTTTTTTATTTACATCGTATTCTGAGCGGTAAGTGTATAAATATATTCATACCCAATTATGCATTATTGTTGTTCATGAATAACGATTAGTTGTGATAGATAGAATAATTTAGCCGTTTTTAGACTGCGACAAATTCCACATAATAAATGGTTTTAAGCACCACAGTGGTGTTGATAAGTGCATGCATAAGTACACAGGTTAAAATGGAGTTGGTATGCATTCTGGCAAGACACAGCATGATCCCCTGACAAAATATGATAGCAACCAAGTACAGCTCATATTGTGGGTGTACCATGCCCCATAACAGTGACGTTAAGACCACAGCACCGGCAGGTCGTAAAAACGAACGTGAAAAGCCATGAAACAAATAACCGCGAAAGAATAGCTCTTCAAAAAGAGGGGCGATAATTATTACTGCGATGAGCAACAACCACAGTGCATCAGCTGAGGTGTAAAGAGAAACGGCGTAATCATCGGCAAAGGGCTTATCCATTGCATACATAATAGAGTGGCTAACTAGCAGGAATAAAGCCGTTACACCCAACCATTTGACCAAATCGGGTGTTGAAGATGCTTTAATAGCCAAATATTGTAAAAAGTCTTTCGTTCCGAACCGAACGAGAATAAATATCAAGGTAGAGCAGACGAGAAATGAAGCAAAGGTGGCAATGGATACGACCCAGGCGTCACTCGCCTTGTTTTCCACAGCTAACTTCGCAGTATCTACATAGTGCGAAGATACACCGTCTTGCACCAGTATAAATAAGAAAAGAATGAGCGCTCCACCTAGTAAAGTGCCTATAAAGCCAAAGTAATGTTCGGTTTGTCTAATCATTATAATATTCCTTATAGTCGTAGCAGACATTTTTTACAGCATAAGTTGTTAAACTCACTTTTGTTTATTACCAGCCACACTAACTCCCTACGCAGGTTACGGCTGCACAGAATCTAGTCGTTGATATACTTCCATGTACTAGGCACGATATTGATAAAAGTGAGATGTTGTCATTATGGTAACAATAGACCAGTGTTTATAGGGTTTATGCTCTACCATAGTGGAATGAGATTAACACAGAGACAACAAGTGAGTAACATTAATTGTGTAATATCTTATTACAGAATGCTTGTGAAAGGCGATCTCAAGGGGCTCTGCAAGACTAGTACAATCGATACTTTACGACCACCTGATAGTTCCCACAGGGTGGGAGGCTCCAAGCTTATTTTTCTCCCTCAAATAGTAGTCTTTAGCAGTCCTATATGACCTGCAAAAAACAGATAAAAAATCACCATAACCTTGCACAGTAATGCTCCCTAAAAAGCCCATCCCTATTGACCTTTAAGGTCATTTAAGAAATTCAACTAAGAACGTTCAGTTGCTGTAAGTGTGGCGATTTTAGTGACGAAAAAAGCAATTATTATTAGCGTCAATTTCACTTAAATCGGGCGTGAAAATAGCGCTCAAATACCTGGCCTAAGACCTACCTAGTATTTATCCCAGTACTGCTTAATCGGCACTTCGTAGACAATTTGTTCAAGCGAGTATTGATGCACTCCATGCATTACACCGACTTCTAGGAAGCGAGCAGAATTAAGAAAGCTCCAATTGTAAGACGAGAATATAGAAGAAAGGTAATTGCTTACTGATGGTGACATCCGGGGCGTATCAATATGGCTGCAAACCTTACCCTTGATAGATAAGTAGTTACGCGGATGGTGAGGGGTGCTTATTGGTTCGTTGGCATCATTTTGTATGAAAAATGAGGCGATAAATAGAGTGCTAATTATGTGCAGATTTTTATGACTTAAGCACCCGTGCCTACTTGGATGCGGCGGTGTGTTAGGACTGCATCCGAACACATAGTTAGTGAATAAATTCTAATAAAACAATAATAAGGGAAGCAATATATGCCTGAAGCATTTAGCTTAAGATTGGACAATGAACAGGTGCCTTTTAGCAATCTGGTAGAGATTGTACAGTGGCACTTGCAGCGTCATCCTGATCGAGAGGTGTTTCAATTTCTTAAAGACGGTGAAGTTGAGTGTCACCCAGTAAGCTATTTTGAATTAGATCAAAAAGCCAAAGAAATTGCAGTGCAGTTGTTGAGTGAAGCCCAGTGCGGGGATAGAGCTCTACTTGTTTTGCAAAATGGAATTGACTTTATTACAGGGTTTTTTGGTTGTTTATATGCTGGCATATGCGCCGTACCTGTTTATCCACCTCAAAATCGCCAAGCGTATTTAGAGCGATTAGAAATGATAGCAACGGACTGTCAAGCTCGTTTTGTACTTGGTACCCGTGATTACTTCGATAATGCAGAATCTCGTTTAGCCGCGTTTGAAACTCTCGGTAAAGCAACAAAAATAGCAGTAGATGAGCGAGAGGAAGATACCTCAGGCTATTTATTACCTGCGCTGAACCAAGACAGTCTGGCATTTTTACAATATACCTCGGGTTCAACTTCTGCGCCTAAAGGGGTGATGGTCACGCACGGTAACTTGATCAACAACATTGCTTCAATGCAGGCATGCTTTGGTCATGATGAGCAAACAATCATCGCTTCTTGGTTACCTATGTTCCATGATATGGGCCTGATCGGTGCGGTGTTACAGCCTATTTGTATCGGCGGGAAAGTCATTGCGATGACGCCTGCGGCATTTCTACAAAAGCCCATGCGCTGGTTAGATGCAATTTCAAAGTACCGGGCTACTTCTTCTTTTGCGCCTAATTTTGCTTATGATCTATGTGTCAGTAAAGCCACAGAAGAAGACCTACAGCGTCTTGATTTATCAACTTGGACAATGGCCCTAAATGGTGCCGAGCCAATCAAGCCTGAAACCGTTAAATCCTTTGCAAACAAGTTTGCGTCGTGTGGTTTGCACGCCAACACTATGTATCCAGGTTACGGCTTGGCTGAAGCGACTCTGTTTGTATCTGGCGCTGAGCGCCTTAGTGCACCACAGTTTTTAGAGGTGCCGGTATCCAATTATCAGCACAGAGATATAGTCAAACCCGCAGCAAGCAATGAACTAACCAGAGAGCTTATTAGCTCAGGTATTCCAAGCCCTTACAACGATGTCGTCATTGTAGATCCAGAGGATCATAGCCGCTTAGTAGATGGTCAAGTGGGTGAAGTGTGGGTTCGAGGCGAGAACGTTGCATCTGGATATTGGCAGAATGAAGAGAAAACCATTGAAACGTTTAGAGCCACAATCAGTGGTGAAGGCGATGTGTATTACATGCGCACAGGCGATTTGGGCTTTATTCATCAGCAACATCTATTCATTTGCGGTCGAATTAAAGAGCTCATCATTATTCGTGGCGCGAATTTCTACCCTCAAAACATCGAGCAAACATTACAAAATAATATTGATGGTCTGAAACCCAACGGTGGTGCGGCGTTTACGATTGAGCACGAGGGTGAAGATGCGCTGGTAATCGTTCAGGAAGTTGAAAGAACTTGGCTCAAGAAAGTTGACCCTGAAGCGGTAGCACAGCAAGCACGCGCTGCAATAGCCAGTGAGTACGGCTTGTCTCTACACGCATTTGTCATGATCCGCCCTATGACTTTACCGAAAACATCATCAGGAAAAATACAGCGCAGTCGTGCTAAGCAATATTTTGAAAGTGGTGAACTGGCAGTCGTGTCAGAAACCATATTTGCAACAGCTTCAAAAGGCAGCGATACAGAGTACTCATCAGTTGATATTAAGTCACTGACTTCGGGTTCTGAGTTGGCTGATGTTGCATTGGGATTGGCGTTATTGATTGCCAATAAAGCTAAGTTACCAGTCGCACAACTAGACATTGAACAATCGATTATCCATACCGGCTTGGACTCCATTACGCTTAATAGCTTCGTGGCAACGGTCAAGAATGTGTTTGGTGTCACCTTATCACTTGGTGAATTGCTGCAATCGAGTTCACTACTGGACATTGCACAAAACATTATTGAGCAAAGACAGACAGGGCCAAGTTCGTCATTGCCAGCGGTCAATTTGAATACTTACTCTCAACAAGATGCATTTGATCTTAGTGCAAACCAAATGCAGATGTGGTTATTACATCAAAAAGCGCCTACTAGCGCGGCGTACAATGTACCTATGTGTTTACAGGGCAAATTTGATACGGCGCAACTTAAGCGTGCTCTTAAGCAGATGCTCCAAGCAAATCCTATTTTGCGCACCCATATCTTGTTTAATACACAACAAGACAAGTGGCAGCAGCGCATTATGCCTATGCCAGAAGTCGCGTTGATTGAGCATGATGAAGAGCTAGTGTCAGTAGAACTTGCACGTAGCATTATTCTTAACGCGGCACAGCAACCTTTTGATTTAGAAAATAAACCTTGCTATCGCTTTGAGCTATTCAAGCTTGTTGATGGCAGCCAGTGTCTATTGTTGACCTTCCACCATATGGTGGTTGATTTGACCTCAATGTTGGGGTTAACCAACAGCTTGTTGGCTGAGTTAAATTCTCAGGATGTGACGCCATTAAACACAGGCGCAAACTACCAAGATTTCATCGCATGGCAGTGTGCACATGGTGAATCAGAAAAAGGTCAGAACGGGGCCCGTTATTGGCAAGAAAAACTCGCGGCTGATTTACCTGCATTACAATGGCCGATGCGTAACAGTCAGCCGGAAGTGACACCAGGGCAAGGTACATCGTTTGAATTTGCCAGCGACTTTACCTCGGCTGAACTCAACTTAGCATGCAAGCAGTTGGGGTGCACACAGAACAGCTTCATCTTTAGCGCCTATCAGTTGTTTTTGACTAAGTTATGTCATGAACGCCAATTTGCAGTAGGTATTTTGAATACGGGTCGTGTTGCCCCCGAGTTCATTGATAGCACAGGTTACTTTGTTGAACCTCAGGTATTTTTAGCCGATGTGGGCTTGAATACTTCATTTCCTGAGTTGGTTGCACACACGCAGCAACAGTTATTTACCATGATCGAACATGCGGGCAGCTCGCTACAAAGCATGTTGGCGCAAGAAAGCAAGCATGAACAATCGCTACAAACCTTGTTTACCTTCTATCCTCACCAAGAGCATGCCATTGCACCGTTTAATGCAGCTATGGAGCCTCGTGCTATTAGTGGCTGTGAAGCTTATCAACATATTCCTTTGCCTTCTCTAGGGGCGCAGTTCGATTTATCACTGATAGCAGCCGATGATGGTGAACAATTACAGTTCAGATTTGAATATCACACAGAGTTATTCAGTGAGCAGCATATTGCAAAGTTTGCTGAGTTCTTCAGCCATGTGATGCAATCTTTAGTGAAGCAACCACAGTTGCGTTCAGAGCAACTCGCACTGCAACCGGCGCAAAGCCATGATCATGCGTCTTTACAAGCCAGCTTCACAAGCAAGGAGTTTTCAGCACAGGGCCATGTTCATGAGCTGATAGCACAGCAAGCACAGCGTAACCCAGATGCTATTGCGTGTCGTTTTCAAAATGAATCATTGAGCTATAGCCAGCTTGAGGGAAAAGCCAATGGTTTAGCTAAGCTACTGATTGAAAAAACCGACCACCAGGCCCCCGTGGGCATTTATGCCGAGCGCTCTTTAGAGTTGGTGGTCGCCATAGTGGCTTGTTTAAAAGCGGGCTGCCCTTACGTACCAATCGACCCTACTCAGCCAGACGAACGTGTCGCGACAATCATAGAAACAGCTGCAATTGAGTTAGTGTTAACTAATCAGCCACAATTGCCCTGCGATGTTCAATCTATCTCACTGAGTATATCAGCGATGGAAGCGATTGATGGCCAAGCTGTGCCAGTGCGTCCAATTGCCCAAAACGACCTAGCCTACATCATCTTTACATCAGGTTCGACGGGGACGCCTAAAGGGGTGATGAACAATCACAGTGCAATTCGTAACCGTGTGCTTTGGATGCAAGATGAGTATCAGGTTACGCAAGATGATGTGATATTACAAAAAACCCCGTATACCTTTGATGTATCGGTTTGGGAGTTCTTATTGCCGCTGATAAGCGGTGCAACCTTGGTGTTGGCAAAACCACAAGGACACAAAGACAGTGATTACCTTAGCGATTTAATCGCGGCTGAAAACGTGACTTTGCTGCACTTTGTGCCTTCTATGTTAGAAGTGTATTTGGGAAATCCAAATACGCAGTTGGCGAGTGTTCGCGATGTGTTTTGTAGTGGTGAAGCTTTGTCAGTAGATTTGCAGAACCGCTTCTTCGCGCGCTTCGCTCACAGTCGACTACACAATCTATATGGCCCTACAGAAGCTGCGATTGATGTGACCTTCTGGCAATGCGACCCACACTCACACAGTGCCTTTGTGCCAATTGGTCGTGCCATAGATAATATTCAACTTTATGTATTGGACGCCGAATTACAGCCTGTGCCTGTGGGTTGTTTGGGTGAGCTTTATATTGCTGGAATTGGCTTAGCGAATGGTTATGTTAACCAACCTGAACTGACGGCGACAACATTTATAGATAATCCTTTCTCGGCACAAGCTGGTGCCAAGATGTACCGTACAGGTGACTTGGTACGCTACGATCACAACGGCGTTATTGAATACATTGGACGTACTGACTCACAGGTTAAAGTGCGTGGTTTTAGAATCGAGTTAGGCGACATTGATGCGCATCTTTTGGCTATTGAGCAAGTGCTTGAAGCCGCTACCATCGTGGTGGGGGAAGGCTCTGATAAGCACCTAGCTTCTTATGTGGTACTTAATAGCGAGCTAGATAGTGATGACATTAAGGGCCTGCTAAGGAGCACATTGCCACAATACATGGTGCCTACATACATCACTGTTATGGATGCCATGCCAATCAATGCCAATGGTAAGTTAGATAGAAAGGCATTACCTGCACCACAACTAACATTGAATGAAAGCGCCTATGTTGCGCCAGCGTCTGAAAATGAGCAATTACTGGCAAACATCTGGGCACAAGTGTTGAACCTTGATGTCAAGGTGATCAGTCGTACGCACAACTTCTTCGATTTAGGTGGCCACTCATTAGCTGCTGCGAAGGTTGCAACTCTGGCCAAGCTAACGATGCGTAATGTGTTCGATGCGCCGGTCTTAGCACAGCAAGTGCAGTATCTAGATAATCAGGTTGAGGATGCTCAAGCGCCCATCTCAAAAATTGAGAGAGATAGCGAGCGTTTTCCTCTGTCGCCTGCACAGTCACGCCTTTGGTTCTTAAATCAATTCCAGAACTTAGGTGGCGCATACAACATTCCTACAGTGTTGCAACTAACAGGTCAGTTAGATGTGAATGCCTTGCTGAACAGTATTGAACAGGTGGTAGCGCGACACGAAATACTTCGTACTTGTTATGCAAGTGAAGACAATGTGCCTTATCAATATGTTGTAAAGGATGCTGAGCTTGAGGTCGAGCAACTAGATTGGAGTGACATGAGTGATGTACAGCGTGATGAAGCCAGAGCACAGTTTATGGCGACGCATGCACAAAGTACCTTCGATTTAGCATGTGACTTACCTATTCGAGCAGCATTAGTTAAAGAGCAAGCGGATTGTTTTACCCTGTATCTTTGCTTGCATCACATTGCCGCGGATGGTGTATCTCTAGCTCTGTTACTAGAGCAAATAAGTGCACACTACACGCAGCAAGGTATTGATTTAGAAACACCACAGCTACAGTATTTAGACTACTGCCAATGGCAAGCCCAGCGCTTATCAGACAGCGATTTTACCACTCAACACCTGGAGTTTTGGACCAAGCAACTACAAGGTTTGAAACCACTGCTACCATTGCCAACTGATCACCCAAGACCAGCTCATCAAACGACTGCGGGCGAGTGTGTTGCATTACATTTAGATGCCAAGATGGTGGCGCAGCTACAGCGCATTGCTACACAACACAATGCTAGCCTATATATGGTGCTCCTGAGTGCGTACAAGCTTTTACTGTCAATTTACAGTACTGAGCAAGACATTGCTGTTGGTACGCCGGTACTAGGTCGCAGTCATGCACAACTTGATGATGTATTTGGTTTTTTTGCTAATACTGTGGTGCTGCGCAATGAGATTGATAGCTCAGCTACGTTTGAGCAGTTGCTTGCGCAAGTCAAAGAAACCACTTTGGCAGCCTTTGAGCATCAGGATTTACCGTTGGATATGCTCATTGAAGCACTACAAATACCGCGCAGCTCCAGCTATAGCCCCCTATTCCAAGTCATGTTTAGTTTAGAAAAACAGCAAGACGTTGCAGGGTTATTTGGGCAACAGCTAAATGTAGGCCGTATTTCTCGATTGCATCAAGTCGCCAAGTTTGATTTGTCTATGATGTTAGAGCAGCACGATGCAGGCGTGTCGGGTTACTTAGAGTTCAATACCGACTTGTTTGATAAGCACACTATCGTGCAATTTGCCAAGCATTTTACAACCTTGCTAAGCGCTATCACAACCAGCAATGAACTCAATAACGTCGCTCTGAAAGAGTTGAGCTATTTAGAGCGCCCGGAGCTTGAGTTGCTAGCGCAGATGAGCGAAGGGCCTGCGGCGGTATTCACCAGTGTCACAGAGCAATTTGATCAACAGGTCGCTAGTCATGCAGATAAGGTGGCTGTGTCATGTGGTGATACCTGCCTGACTTATCAACAACTGGCAGAGCGTGCCAATCAAGTGGCAAATGTACTGATAGAAAAGAATATCAGCGGTGCGATAGGGGTGAGTCTTAAGCCAAGTTGTGAAGCTGTTGTGGCTTTGCTTGCAGTGCTAAAGGCGGGCGCACACTATGTGCCATTAGACAGTCAGCTACCAGCACAGCGAATGGAGCACATCGTCAATGAAAGTGCGATGTCACACGTACTGGTGGATGATGCAACTGAGCACGCATTTACACAGTGCAATGTGATCAATGTGCATCAAGTGTCACCACAGGCACCAGTTGAGCTTAAGTGTAACAACACAGCTGATGACCTTGCTTATTTGATGTTTACTTCGGGTTCAACCGGTACGCCAAAAGGGATCACCATCCGTCATGGCAGCATCACACGCCTAGTCAAAGGCGCAAGTTATGTGACCTTAAATGAGCATACGGTCATGCTTCAAGCTGCTTCACTGTCTTTTGATGCGGCAACATTTGAAATTTGGGGTGCATTACTCAACGGAGGACGCTTAGTCATCCATAACGATGAAGTGGTTTCAACCGAGTCGTTACAGGCACTGGCAGAGGTGAACACTGCTTGGTTAACGGCTTCGCTTTTCCATCAGTTAGTTGATGAAAATCCTCATTGCCTGGCTGCACTGACGCAGTTGTTAGTAGGTGGAGATGTGGTATCTGCGGAGCATGTTGCTAAAGCTTATACCTGCAATCCAAACATCCAAATCATTAATGGTTATGGTCCAACTGAGTCAACAACATTTGCCGCTACACATCGCATTAATGCTGAAGCGATTGCTTGCTCACGAGGCAGTATTGCCATTGGTAAGCCGATTAATGGTACACAGCTGTACGTATTGGACGCCCACCAGCGCCCAGTGCCATTCAATGTTGCAGGTGAGCTGTACATCGGTGGTTTAGGTTTGGCCACGGGGTATATCAACCAACCACAATTAAATGCAGCGCAATTTGTTGAATGTGCACCACTTGGTGCCGAGGTGAAACGTTTGTATCGCTCAGGTGATTTAGTACGCCGTTTACCAAGTGGTGACATCGAGTTTATTGGCCGTGCCGATGAACAGGTGAAGTTACGTGGCTTCCGTATTGAGTTAGCTGAAATTGATGCTGTATTAGCCACTCAGGAGGGTGTTGATAACTGTGTCACTTTGCTGCTGGACGATATGCTCATCAGCTATGTGGTCGCTAAAGAGCACGGTGTTGAAACATTACGCGAACAACTGCAGCAAGTGCTACCAAGCTATATGGTACCGACTTTTATCATTGAGCTTGATAGCTTGCCATTGACCCATAACGGTAAGTTAGACCGCAGAGCACTGCCTGATTACAGAACGTTTATTCAGGATATGAGTGATGATGCGCCAGTGACCGAGCAAGAATCAGCCCTAGCCGCTTTGTGGGCACAGTTGCTGCCGCTAGGTGAGCAAGCGATAGGCCGCAACAGTGATTTCTTTGCCTTGGGCGGACACTCACTACTTGCAGCGAAACTGGTTGCCAAGTGTAGCAAAGTGCTGAACATGCAACTGAGTGTGCGAGACATATTTGACAACCCAACACTGGCTAGCATGGCAACTAAGTTGCAGCCATTAAATGTGGTAACGCCACTGCGCAAAGCTGATAGAAGTCAGTCTCACGATTTATCTTATGCGCAATCTCGCTTGTGGTTCTTATCTGCAATCGATAACGCCGCGGGCGCATACAATGTGCCGCTGACAATTAAACTCAGTGCCGATACCCAAGATGTGGATGTCTCGCGGTTACGTCAAGCAGTGCAAAAATTGGTTGCCCGTCATGAAGTGCTACGTACTCAGTACCGTGCTGAACATGGTGTACCAAAGCAGGTTGTCATGACAATCGAAGCGGCACTTGGACAGTTAGATATTCCGCTTTACCAAACGCAAATGCTTACTCAAAACGTTGAGCAATTTATTCAGACGTTTAATGGGGAGCTGTTTGACTTAGAAAGCGAGCTTCCGATTAGAGCCGCTATCATTCAAGAATCGAACGAAACGGTTTATCTAGCACTGTGTATTCATCACATCGCCACTGACGGAAGCTCTATGGCGTTGATTGGCCAGGAATTAGCAGAGCTATATCAAAAAGATAAATCTGAACTGGCTTATCAATACTTAGATTACAGCCAGTGGCAGCAAGCAACTTTAGAGCAAGGGCAGGCACAACAGCAATTAGCCTACTGGGAAGAGCAGCTTGCACACTTACCACCACGACTTGAGCTGCCTGCGGATTATGCACGTCCTGCTGAGCAATCTTATCAAGGCGCATGTTTAGAAGTCTCACTACCAGAGCAAGTGAGTGCATCATTAGAGCGAGTTGCCCAAACGCATGGCTGTAGTATGTATATGGTGATGTTGGCTGCATACCAGCTACTACTAGCGAAATATGCGGGTGAGGAGGATATCGCTGTCGGTACACCCATTGCAAACCGTCCACTTGCTGAGTTGGAGTCAATGGTGGGCTTCTTCGCAAACACCCTAGTGCTTCGTAACCAAGTCGGCGTTACTCAGACACTACCTCAGTTGCTTGACGCTACACGTAAAACTACGCTGTCGGCATACGCTAATCAAGACCTACCATTTGAATACTTGGTAGAGAAGTTACAGCCACAAAGAAGCTTAAGTTACAGCCCGTTGTTCCAAGTCATGTTTAGCTTAGCGCATGATGATCAAGGCTCACTACCATTTGCAGGACTTCGTGCTGATAAGCAGCAATACGCACATCAGGTGTCAAAGTTTGACCTGTCATTCATGTTGTCAAATAACAGTGGCGCTATTAGCGGTTACATTGAATATAGCACTGACCTGTATCGCGCCAGCACCATTGCTAGAATGTGGCGTCATTATGTGTGCATCTTAGAGCAGTTAGAGGTTGCATGTAATAGACAGCACACTGTGGGCAGCATCGTATTGGATTACCCCCATGAGTTGGATAGTCAATATGCGCAGCTCAATGAATTGGTGAGCGATAAAACATGCTCTGCTGCAACATTGGCTGAGTTATTTGCACAGCAATGTAAAGAAACACCTAACAAGGTGGCCGTGCAAAGTGGTGCAGAGCACTTGACCTACGCTGACTTAGCTTTGCAGGTCAATGTGGTTGCAAATCGTATTCTTGCCACTGGGGTTGAAGGGAATTGCCCTGTAGCGGTGTATTTACCTCGTAGTATTGACCTGTTAGTCACCTTGCTCGCCATTCAGCAAGCAGGCGCATTCTATGTACCATTAGACCCGAATTATCCGCCGCAACGAGTGGCTGATATTCTGGCCGATGCTCAGCCTGCACTGATTGTGACCCAGCATAACTTAGCGCAGCAGTTAGCGCATGTAGATACGAAGACACTGCACATAGATGAAGCCATGTATGTTGCCGACTTTACCGCTCGCACTGAGTTACCAGCACCCGCGGATACCGCCTATGCCATCTATACCTCGGGTTCAACGGGTAAGCCAAAGGGAATCGCGATTAGTCATCACAATGTGGCAGCGTTAATTGACTGGGCAACTCAACAGTACGACGCACAGCAGCTTAGCCAAGTACTGGCGGCAACCTCAATTTGTTTCGACCTATCGGTATTTGAAATGTTCGTACCGCTGTGTGTGGGTGGTTGCGTACACATCGTAGACGATGCGCTGGCGCTGGCTAATGGCCAAGACTATAGCGGTCTGAGCCTAATCAATACCGTGCCTTCGGCCATGACTGCGTTATTGAGCTTAAATAAACTACCATCGTCGGTTACCACCATTAACTTGGCGGGTGAACCTTTGGCAAGAGAGTTGGTGGATGCGTTGTATGAGCGTGCGCATGTGGAGCGAGTATACAACCTCTATGGTCCGTCAGAAGACACCACTTACAGTACCTATGCGTTAGTGCCAAAACACCAACAGGGCAAGCCTACCATTGGTCGTCCAATTAAAGGTACTCAGGCTTATGTGATGGACAGCGACTACAACCGTTTACCAATCGGTGTGACGGGGGAGCTATACCTTGCGGGCGATGGGGTAACTCAAGGTTACCTAAACAACCCTGCGCAAACACAAGCTGCGTATTTAGAAATTGATGGCACTCGGATGTACAAAACAGGCGATAAGGTACGTCTGTTAGATAGCTATGAACTGGATTATCTCGGGCGAATAGACCATCAAGTAAAACTTCGCGGTTTTAGAATTGAATTGGCAGAAATAGAGCATGTTACCCACGGCATAGATGCGGTGAAACAGTGTGTGGTGGTGGTAAACCAACATCAAGCACAGCAACCCCAGCTGGTGGCTTTTGTGACACTACACGATTCAACACTCGAAGCTACACAGGTGAGTGAACGCATTGCAACCCACATCGCAACACGCTTACCGGATTACATGCAACCTGCGCATATCGCAATTTTAAGCGAGTTGCCTATGTTGCCTAACGGCAAAATAGCTCGCGGACAGCTTGCCCAGCTGCAGGTAGATATTGCGAGTAAAAGTTCAGGCCAACGTCCAACTACTCCGTCAGGACTGCTGTTGGCTGCTCTATGGGCAGAGCTGATAGGCAGCGAAGACGTCTGTCTGTCGGACCACTTTTTTGAACTAGGCGGTCATTCTTTGCTTGCTGCGCAGTTGGTCAGCAGAGTTGAAGAGCAGTTTGCCGTACAACTAACCATAAAAGATGTTTTTCAACATCCAACATTACAAGCACAAATCGATCTTATCGCACTCCTCAAGGCCTCTATGGATGTTCATTCACAAGCATGTTTAGACGACGAGGTGGAACAACAGGAAGGTAGTATATGAGTATTAATCAGCTATTAAACGAGCTTTCGCAGCGCGGTATCAAGCTGTGGGTTGAAGGCGACAAACTGCGATTCAAGGGCCCATCGGAAGGTCTTGATGCAGAACTAAAAGAAAAATTGGTTGCGTTCAAACCTGAACTAATGAGTTTGTTGTCTAGACAAGCGCAATCAACACTATCAGAGAGTAACAATGAGTTAGTCATCGACAAAAGTGCACTATCGTTTACGCAGCAACGATTATTGTTCATGAATGACATGTTAGGTGCATCGGCATCTTATAACTTGCCAAGTGCTTATCGTCTAGAGGGTCAAATCGATGCTGCGCGACTCAAGCAAGCATGGCAGCAACTAACACAGCGCCATGAGGCACTGCGCACAGCGTTTATCAAACAAGATGGACAATATAAAGCACAGGTGCAAGATAGCATTGAAGCGCGCTTTATCGTCGAAGATTGTACCCAAGATGGGGGGCGTATTGAGCAAGTTAAACAGCAAGTAGTAAACCATGTGTTTGACTTGTCAGACGCTCCTTTGGCTATCATGACTTTGATCCACACAGGGCCAACTAGCCACATTTTGCTACTTAACATGCATCACATTGTGACCGATGGTTGGTCAAATGGTGTGTTATGGCGCGAGTTTTGGCAGCTATATCATGCTCAAGAAGGACTGGGCGCTGATCCCGTTCCTGCAAGCTATGCAGATTTTGTTGCTTGGCAAATGGATTGGCTACAAAGCCCACAGTTTGAGCAGCAACAGCAATTCTGGTTGCAGTATTTGCAAGATGCGAATACGTCGTTGGATTTACCGCTGGATTTTGCTCGTCCTGCAACCCCTGACTACTGCGGTAAAGTGGTGCCGTTTGAACTCAGCGCTGATACTGCTGATAAATTGGCGCGTTTTAATCAGCGTCATGGTTCATCGGCATTTATTACCTTGCTTTCATCGCTGTTTTTGTTGCTTGGTAAATATACAGGGCAAAAGGACATTTGCATTGGCACCTCGGTTGCAAACCGTAAAAAGACCGATTGGGAGTCAGTGATTGGCTTTTTCTCAAACGTGATTGTACTTAGAGGTCAGCTAGAAAATGAGCTAAGCCTGGCGCAGCTCACGGTTGCCGTTCGAGATAGCGTGCTCAATGCATTTGAACATCAGGATTTTCCGTTTGAGAAAATTGTAGAGAAGTTACATCCAGAGAGAAGCTTAAGTACCAACCCGCTATTTCAGGTGATGTTTAACTATGAGCAAGAAGAGGCGGGCGATAGCGCATCATCTCACGAATTAGCTGTTACGGGTGAGGCGCTGACACAAGAAGTTTCTAAGTTTGACCTGACGGTGACCGTTAAGCGTCAGGGTGACAAGTTATACGGTGGTATAGAGTACGCAACTGCACTATTCAAACACGATACCGTTGAGCGGTTGGCGCAACTGTATAGCCAAGTATTGTCACAGTTATTAGACAACGACACGCAGCGTTATGCCGATTTAAGTCCGCTTAGTGAAGATGCACAGCAGCACATTTTGTCAGATTTTAATGGCCCAGAGCTAGCATTTGACCGCCATACAACGATTGAACGTGTGATCACCGCAAAAGCACAGCAAATGGGTGACACTGTAGCACTACAAGATCACCTACAGACGCTCAGTTACAACGAGCTAATGCAGCGTGTGTCGGTGATGACACAAAGCCTGTTGTCTCATGGTGTTGACAAAGGACAGTTTGTCGGAATTGCACTGGATAGAAGTGTTTCTATGGTGGTTGCAATGCTTGCAGTGATGCGTTGTGGCGCGGCATACATACCAATTGACGTGAATTTCCCAGCCAATCGTAAACAGCAGATCTGTGATGATGCACAACCTGCCTGTGTGATCACGGCGCATAAAGACGAGGCTGACGTGTATTGGTCATGTCCAACATTAGCGCTTAGTGAGGTGGATTGGCATGCTGGCATAACATACAACGACGCGGCTTTACCTGAGGTAGACGGCGAAAGTCTTGCTTACATGATTTATACCTCGGGTTCGACGGGCAAGCCAAAAGGGGTCATGGTAAGCCATGCTAACGCCATCAACCTTTTCAGTGGCCTAGATAATTCATTGGCTAAGACCTTTGACAAAGTAGAAGGCCAACCAATTTTCCGTGCGTTAACCAGTATTTCATTTGATATATCGGTACTAGAGCTGTTTTGGACACTAGCAAATGGCTTTAAGGTCATCATAGAGCAAGACCATTTCACATCTTTAGCGCAGCAAAGCACGGCTAAACGTAAGACCACACAAGTGAATCAGGCGGCCAAAGCACTTGATTTCAGTATGTTCTACTTCGCCTCAGATCAAACTACGGAGCAAGGCAAATATCGTCTCTTAACTGAAGGGGCCAAGTTCGCTGATGACAGTGGTATGAGTGCGGTGTGGATCCCCGAGCGTCATTTCCATGAGTTTGGTGGACAGTTTGCGAATCCATCAGTTGCTGCTGCGGCTGTTAGTATGATCACCAACAATATCGAGATCCGCTCTGGTAGTTGCGTGTTACCGCTGCATGACCCAATTCGCGTTGCCGAAGAGTGGTCTATGGTTGATAACCTATCTAATGGTCGTGCTGCGATGGCTGTCGCATCGGGCTGGCACTTCAATGACTTTGTACTTCAGCCTGATAACTTTGCCGAGCGCCATCAAATCTTAAAAGATAGCATTGCAACCGTTAAACACCTTTGGCAGGGCGGAGAGATCACTCGTATCAATGGTAAAGGTACGGAATCAAAAGTAAAAATCCACCCGCAACCTATCCGTAAAGAACTGCCGATGTGGATCACCGCAGCAGCAAATCCAGAGACTTTCCGTTATGCCGGAGAGATAGGCGCTAACGTGCTAACGCACTTCTTGGGGCAAAGCCGCGAAGAATTAGCAGAAAAAATCGCCATCTATCGTCAAGCTCGTGAGCAGCATGGTTTTGATCCCAATGCCGGTAAGGTGACGCTGATGCTACATACCTTCTTATCGGATGATCATGACGCGGCCATGAAAGCCATCGAGACACCGTTTAAGAATTACCTAAGAACGTCATTGAACCTATTACTGCCGGTGGCGGAAAAAACCGGCTTGGATACCAAAGAAGATTTAGAGGCGGTAGTTGAAGCAGGATTCCAGCGTTATGCCAAGCACAGTGCCCTATTTGGCTCACCAGAGTCGAAGTTGGAGATGCTTAATGAGCTGGGCAACATTGGGGTCAATGAAATTGGTTGTCTTATCGACTTTGGTGTTAATGAAGATGAAGTCATCGACAGCTTCACTCACATTAAAGGCTTGATGAACATGCTGCGCAATAGCAGCAGTGATGCCGTTGCATTGGCGAGTGACAATGCCACCCATATTCAATGTACGCCTTCGTATGCTCAGCTGTTACTTGAATCAGAAGCAACCCGCGCAAGTTTGTCTAACATTCAGGGCTTTCTTGTTGGGGGAGAAGCGTTGACGGCAGACCTTGCACAGCAAATCCAGCAAGCGATCCCAGGCAAGCTTTTCAACATGTACGGACCGACAGAAACGACAGTTTGGTCAGCCGTCAGTGAAGTACAGGGTAAGGATGTGAGTATCGGCTTACCCATTGCTAACACGCAAATGTACGTGCTTGATAAGGAACTCAAGCCTGTGCCATTTGGCGTAGCTGGTGATTTATATATTGCCGGAGATGGGGTTACTAAAGGTTACTGGCGTCGTCCTGAGTTGACACAAGAGCAGTTTGTTTTTAACCCGTTCTCAGCCGCTGGTAAGCATGATTTGTATCGTACTGGTGATGTGGTACGCCGTAACCCCAATGGTACGTTGACCTTTGTTGGCCGAGCGGATAATCAGGTAAAAGTGCGCGGTTATCGTATCGAATTGGATGAGATAACGAAGCTGCTCAGTGAGCGCGCGGATGTTGCACAGGCTTTTGTTCGTGTACATCGTGCGCAAGGTCAAGAAGCCAAAATCTTAGCGTATGTACTACCGCAACTTGGCCAAACGGTAAATCGTGAAGTGCTAATGGGCGCACTCAGTACCAGTCTACCTGATTACATGGTGCCATCAGCATTGTTTGTCCTAGAGCAACTTCCTTACACCCCTAATGGCAAGGTGGATATTAAAGCCTTACCAACACAAATACAGACATCACCAGCGAAGTTGGTGCCCATTGCAAATGACACCGAATTCAAGGTGGCTGAGATTTGGAAAGCGCTGCTCAATCTAGAGCAAATAAGCACCAAAGAAAGCTTCTTTGAGTTGGGCGGCCACTCTTTGTTGCTTGGCAAAATGCAGCAGCAAATCAAAGCCGTCTTTGATGTCACGATAGAACTTGTTGATTTGTTTAAGTACCCAAGCATTTCAGCGTTGGCAGAGCGGATTTCAACAGAAAAAGGTGCAAGCCAACAACACTCGAAGCGGAGCGGTCGCAAGGTTAACCGTTCATCTATTAATCATTTCAGAAATAACATGAGACAGAGAAATCAACGTGGAAAATAACAACAATATAGCACCAAACCAAATCGCGATCGTTGGCATGGCAGGTCGATTCCCTTCTGCAACGAGCGTAGATGAATATTGGCAGAACTTAGTCGCAGGTAAGCAGTCATCAACGGAATTAACCGACGAGGAATTACGTAATTCAGGTGTACCAGAGGAGCTGATCGCAGATCCAAATTTTGTGAAGAAGTCATATATCGTCGATGCAGTCGACCAGTTTGACGCAAACTTCTTTGGCTTTACCGCCCGTGATGCGCAGATCACCGATCCGCAACAGCGCATGTTACTTGAGTGTAGTTACGAAGCGTTGGAGCACGCAGGCTACAGTAACGAGAAGTACGAAGGTTTAGTTGGCGTGTATGCGGGTGTTGGCCCAATGGCTTACTACATTCGTAATTTACTACCAAACAAAACACTACTGGACTCTGTGGGCACACTGCGTATGTCTATCGGAAATGAGAAAAGCTTTGCGGCAACAATGGTGTCGTACAAGCTTAATCTCAGAGGGCCAAGTATCAACGTAGATACCGCTTGTTCGACATCGCTGGTGGCAATTCACCAAGCGTGTCAGAGCTTGTTGTCATATGAGTGTGATATGGCTCTGGCTGGTGGTGTGTGTTTGGATACACCGCAAAAAATCGGTATGCATTACACCGAAGGCAGCATTATCTCTCCTGATGGTCGTTGTAAACCATTTGATGAAGATGCTAAGGGCACAGTAAAAGGTAATGGTGCCGGCTTACTGGTCCTGAAGCGATTAGAAGACGCGCTTGAAGATGGCGATACGGTTTATGCCGTTGTTAAAGGTTCAGCCGTTAACAACGATGGGGCATTCAAAGTTGGTTATACCGCTTCAAGTGTCGAAGGTCAGGTAGATGTAATCAGTGAAGCGCTTGCGCGTGCCGATATCGACCCAAGCAGTATGCGCTTTGTAGAAGCGCACGGAACAGGCACCATTTTGGGTGACCCCATCGAAGTGAAGGCGCTTAGCGAGGTTTACAGTAACTACACAGATACCAAGCAGTTTTGCGCTATCGGTTCTGTGAAAGCGAATGTTGGGCACCTAGATATTGCAGCGGGTGTTGCTGGGGTGATTAAGTCATCTATGGCTATTCACACCAAAACGCTACCGATGAATATTAACTTCACAGCACCGAACCCAAATATCGACTTTGCGAACAGTCCATTTTTTGTTAACACCGATAACCTATCACTGCAAAGCGACTCAGAAATCGTTGCAGCGGTAAGCTCATTCGGTATTGGCGGCTCTAACGCGCATCTTATTTTAGGTGAAGCGCCACAACTGGTAAGTGACGAAGCGAATCGTCCACAGCAGTTAATCGTAGCTTCTGCAAAAAATGCCACTTCACTAGATATGCAATTAAGCAAGATTGCTGAGCACTTAGCACACACACCGGATGTGAATCTGGCGGATTTTGCCTACACCTTACAAGTGGGTCGTAATGAGTACGAACACCGCGCGATTGTAGTAGGTAGCAGTGCAGAACAAGTCGCAGAGGCGATTTCACAAGGCTCAAGTCAGGTCATCACGGCACGCAATGAATGTGAAGATGCCAATGTCTACTTCATGTTCCCAGGTCAGGGCGCTCAGCACGTTGGTATGGCTAAATCACTGTACGAACAGGAAGCCTTGTTTAAGTCGGTAGTTGATGAGTGTGCAGGCTTATTTGAACAGCATTTAGGGTTTGATATTAGAAGTTATCTGTTTAGTGAGGATAACGATGCTAACTTGACATCAACCCTGCTATCACAAACAGCGCTATTCACCATTGAATATGCGATGGCGAAATTATGGCAAGCCAATGGCATTGAAGCGACAGCTACAATTGGTCATAGCTTGGGTGAATATGTAGCGGCATGTTTAGCGGGGGTATTTAGCCTAGAAGATGCGGTGAAGCTAGTCGCGGCACGTGCTTCTTTGATGAACAAAGTGGCACCAGGGTCGATGCTGATGATCCAGCAAGGCGAAGAGCAGGTTAGCGCTTACTTAAACGAGCAGATTTGCCTAGCGGCCGTCAATGGTGATGCTATCTCGGTGCTTTCAGGTGAAACCGATGCAATCAGTGCGTTACAGGCGCGATTGCAAGCACAGAATGTGGATTGTCGAATTCTACATACCTCACATGCATTTCACTCACACATGCTTGACCCAATCCTTGGTGAATTTAAAGACGTACTGGATGGTATTACCTTCAACGCACCAGTTAAGCCATTTATTTCAAATGTGACAGGCGATTGGATTGAAGTGTCGCAAGCGACATCGCCTAACTACTGGGTGAAGCACTTGCGTGGCACCGTCCAGTTTGCCAAGGGTCTGAATACCTTGTTACAAGACCCTAAAGCGGTATTGTTGGAAGTGGGTCCAGGTCAGGTGCTATCAACACTGGCTAAACGCAGCTTTAAAGTTAAAAACAGTATCGCCAGCGCACGTCATGCAAAAGATCAACGTTGCGATGTAGATACTTGGTTACGCGCATTCGGTGCTCTATGGCAGGCGGGTGTCGCTGTAGATTGGTCGTTGTTACATCAAGGTACTTTCCGTTGCAGAGTTGCCGCCCCTACTTATCAATTTGATAGGCAAAGTTATTGGATTGGCAATGATGCGCAAGCAACAGAAAATGTTGAAAATGTTGTATCGGCAGCGCCACAGCTTGCACAACCAAATAACACTGATGGTGGGATTGATACGGCTGTTGCGCGCATTTGGCAAGATGCTTTCGGCATCGACAAGGTTGATTTAAGCGAGAATTTCTTCCAGTTGGGCGGTGATTCTTTGCTGGCAACCCAGCTACTTTCTCGCATACGCCAAGAACTAGATGTACAAGTTACGCTCAGTGAACTATTTGAATCAACTGATTTAGCTGACTTTATTGCGATGGTACAAGGCCATGCAGGTGAAGACGAAGAAAGCAAAGCAAGCAACTTGAAGATCTCAGCGGTCGAACCTGACTTAGAGAATCGTTACAAGCCATTCCCACTTACTGATATCCAGCAAGCATATTGGGTTGGACGCAGCAGCGCGGTTGAGTTGGGTGATGTATCAACCACCATCTATTTAGAAGTTGAAATTAAAGCTGGCGAAGTCGCTAAGTTTGAGCACTCATGGAACCGATTAATTGAACAACATGAGATGCTCAGAGCTATTTTCTTAGACAGTGGCGAGCAACAGATTTTACCAGCGGTACCACACTATGAGTTTGACATCATTGACGTGTCTAACTGTGATGAAGAGTCTGCGCAAGCACAAGCTATGGCATTGCGTGAGAAAATGTCACATCAGGTTTTACCGTGTGACACTTGGCCGCTATTCGATATTAAAGCGATTCAGTACAGTGAAAAATCATTCCGCCTATGTATCAACATTGATGTACTTATTGTCGATGCATGGAGCATGAACATGATCATTGAGCAGTGGCTGCAACTGTACCACAAGCCTGACACACAATTACAAAGCCTAGACTTCTCGTTCCGTGACTATGTTGTTGCAGAGCATTCGCTAAGAGAAACAGAAGCCTATTACCGTAGCGAACAGTACTGGTTTGACCGCATCGACTCACTACCGAATGCACCTAAACTGCCAATGGTGACGTCACCTACGTCGGTCAAAGACGCCAAGTTCGAGCGTTTTAACTACGATATGGAAGCCACCCGTTGGCAGCGTTTGAAGCAGAAGGCGCTTGCAAATGGGGTAACGCCAAACAGTGTATTGATCAGCGCGTTCTCAGAAGTACTCTCTATGTGGTCTGAAAGTAGTCACTTTGCATTGTGTTTAACCAACTACAATAGACATCCATTCCACGCTCAAGTTGATGATATTACAGGTGATTTCACGTCATTGACCATCCTTGAGATAGACAACCAGCTAGAAACGCCGTTTATCGAGCGCATTGGTGCAACACAAACTCGTTTATGGAAAGACCTAGATAACCGTTTAGTGAGCGCAGTGCATGTGTTACGTGAGATGAGTAAACGTCGCAATGAGCGGGTGATGTTGCCTGTGGTATTCACCAGTACCTTGGGCGGTCGAGCGCTTGAACATGAACAGACTCAGGAAGATTTTGCACAGGAAGGTTATGGCCTGAGTCAGTCATCGCAAGTATGGCTGGATCACCAAGTACTTGAATGGCAAGGCATGTTGCGATTCAACTGGGACAGCGTGGCCTCGTTATTCCCACAAGGCATGATTAAGAGCATGTTTGATACTTACTGTGCGTTCTTAGAGCAGTTGGTTGATAACGATGATATCTGGAATGCCGTGACACCTATTCGTCAGGCAGAAATTGCTCCACCGATGGAGTGTAAGCAGTTTGAGGATCATATCTTACATCACGGTTTACAGCGATTAGCAAAAACCCATGGTGAGTCGTTCGCAATCGCTTCGGCTGGAGAGGAACTCAACTACGCACAGCTAGACAATGTGGCCGATCACATCGCTAGCCGAGTCCATGAGCTGGGTGTAGAAAAAGAAGAACTGGTTGCTGTCATTATGCCTAAAGGCTGGCAGCAAGTTGCTGCAACTCATGGGATTTTAAGAGCGGGTGGAGCGTACCTGCCAATTGATGCAGAGTGGCCAGAACAAAGACAACAAGACCTGATAGAGACCACCAAAGCGAAGGTCGTGATCACATTACCAGAGTATGAGCAGCACTTTAGTGAATGGCCTGTGTCGGTGATTGGCGTTGACTCACAGTGGCAGCACAGCAAACCTGCGCAGTTAGTGAGTGCGAATGTACAACCTGAAGATTTAGCTTATGTGATTTTCACATCAGGTTCTACAGGTAAACCAAAGGGTGTAATGATTGATCACCGTGGTGCCATGAACACCATTTCAGACATCAACGAGCGTTTCAATGTGAGCGCTAAAGACCGCATTTTTGGTTTGTCGGCTTTGAGCTTTGACCTGTCAGTATACGATAATTTTGCCCCTTACTTTGTCGGAGCAGGATTGGTTATCCCTGCGGGTGAGCAAATTAAAGACCCAAGTGGTTGGAATAGCTTGTTGGCGCAGTACGAAGTGAGCGTATGGAACACCGTACCGGCACTATTCCAAATTCTGGCTGAGTATCAAGAGCACGCAGGTGTGAACTTCCCAGCCTTACGTTTGGCGATGCTCAGTGGTGACTGGATCCCACTGAATCTGCCGACGGATGCCCGACAAAAGCTTAATAACACGCTAGAGGTTATTAGCTTAGGCGGTGCAACCGAGTGTTCTATCTGGTCAGTATTTTACCCGATTGATGAAGTGAAGCCGCAGTGGAAGAGTATTCCTTACGGTGTGGGCTTAACCAATCAACGTCTGTATGTGCTCAACAAGCAACTAGACGAATGTCCGGTTGGCGTGACGGGGGATATTTATATTGCGGGTGTAGGTCTTGCGCTTGGTTACTACAAAGATGAAGAAAAAACCAATGCTCACTTCATCGTTCATCCAACCACAGGTGAAAGGCTTTATCGAACAGGTGACTGTGGCAAATACTTCACCGATGGCTGTATTGAGTTCTTAGGCCGTAACGACAATCAGGTGAAAGTAAACGGCTATCGTATCGAGTTGGGTGAAATAGAATCTGCGATTCGTGACTGTGGCTTGTTTGAAGATGTCGTGGTCGTGGCACAAGGTAGCAACAAACCGGGCGCACACACCAATACGCGTCTTATCGCTTACTTATTGACGAACTCAGACAGTGCTTCGTCAGGGGGCAACGCAGAAGCACAACTGGTATCGCAGCTGGCTGACAAAATCCCAAGTTACATGATCCCAAATGCTTACGTCACACTGGACAAACTACCGCTCACGGCGAACGGCAAGGTGGATAGAAAAGCGTTAGTGAGTCAGGAAATTAAGGTGACTTATACCCGCGAAAAGATAGTCGCAAAGAATGACACTGAGCGCCGTATTGCAGGTATTTGGGCAAGTGTTCTTGGCTTTGATGACTTCAGTACCGACGACAACTTCTTCGAAATTGGTGGTGATTCAGTGTCGATTTTAAAAGTACACCAGCAGTTGGTTAAGGAATTCGGTTCAGGTCTGACGGTGGTAGAAATGTTTAAACATCCCAAGATTGTCGCCTTAGCGCAATTTATCGACACCCTTGCACCAGTAGCACGTTCTAAAGATGACCTAAAAGCAAAGGCAAATAGACAAAAAGCCGCCCTCGGCAAAAAGCGCAGCGCGTCAAAAAGGAGAGTGAACTCATGAGTCAATACAAATTAAATACAACTCAAAATGATGAACAAGCATTGCCTGAAGAGGTGGCGGTAGCGGTTATTGGTATGGCAGGGCAGTTTCCTGGCGCCGAGAATGTGGGCGAGTTTTGGGACAATCTGTCAAAAGGGGTTGAGTCTATTGCCCGTTTATCGGACGAAGATTTACGCCGATGTGGGATAAGTGACGAACTGCTGAATAATAAGTCGTATGTTAAAGCGGGGGCTTATTTAAAAAATTCAGACATGTTCGACCCTGAGTTTTTTGATATGACACCCAAAGAAGCAGAGATCACCGACCCACAGCATCGTGTATTACTTGAGTGTGCTCATGATGCAATGAGTGATGCCGGTTATGTTGCAGAGCAATATGACGGTGCTGTTTCTGTGTATGCCGGGATTGGTGTAGACACGTATTTGTTGGGCAACATCATGCCCAACCCACAAATTCTCAACGACATGGGCATGTATCAGTTAGTACTGGGCAACGACAAGTGCTACGCGGTATCACGTATTTCTTACAAGTTGAACTTGACGGGGGCTTCTTTGTTGGTCGATACCTCTTGTTCAACTAGTTTGGTATCTATCGTGATGGCGTATAAGAGCTTACTGAGCTACGACTGCGATATGGCGCTAGCGGGTGGTGCAAAAGTAAATGCTTCCGAGGTTGGATACTTGTATGAGCCGGGTAGCGTGAACTCACCAGATGGTCATTGCCGTGCATTCGATGCTCAAGCATCAGGTACAGTGTTTGGTAACGGCGTAGGTCTGTTATTGATGAAACGCCTTGAAGATGCCATTGAAGATAAAGACAACATCATAGGCATTATTCGTGGTGGTGCAATCAACAACGATGGCTCTGATAAAGTAGGCTTCACGGCCCCAAGCGTTGCTAAACAGCGTGATGTGATTGAACAGGCATTAGAATTTTCAGAAGTGCCTGCACAGTCTATCTCTTATGTTGAAGCACATGGTACCGGTACTCGTTTAGGTGACCCAGTTGAGATTGGTGCACTAAACGAAGCCTTTGCCGATTGCCCAGCACAAAGTTGTTACATAGGCTCTGTCAAAACTAATGTGGGCCACTTGGAAACCGCAGCAGGGGTGACTGGCGTCATTAAAACACTGTTATCAATGAAAAATGACACACTACCTGCCACATTGAATTATGAAACGCCGAACCCTGCTATCAACATAGAGCAAACGCCATTTAAAGTTGTGGCTCAGAACACACCGTGGGCACGTACAGACAGCCCTAGACGCGCTTGTGTTAGTTCATTTGGCATTGGTGGAACCAACGCCCACATAATTTTGGAAGAGTCACCAGAGCGTGAGTATCCAACAGAGCCTGGCAGTGAATTGTTATTGTTATCAGCTAAATGTGCTAAAGCGCTGAAGCAATCACAGCACAACCTCAGTGCTGCGCTGCCACAAGTTAAATCGCTACAAGATGCGGCTTATACCTTAGCGGTTGGGCGCAAGGCGTATGCTCATCGCAGCTATGCAGCGGTGAATGATAAAGGTGCGGTGACGTTCGCACCTGCCAATGAGCTGACAAAATCGGTCAGTAAAGTGGCTTGGGTGGTACCTGGACAGGGCACCCAGTATGTCGGTATGTCACGCGATTTACACCAGCGTTTTGATGTGTTTAGAAGCACGTTTGAGCAATGTTGTGAGTTAATCGTACGCCAAGGTGGTCAAGATATTCGCAACCTACTGCTGGGTGAGACCGCTGAACCGTCAATGCAAGAGCTGATCATGCAAACCGATTACGCTCAGCCTGCCATCTTTGTACATGCTTACGCCATGGCAAAACAGCTACAGGCGATGGGTGTTGAACCAGAGCTTATGCTAGGTCATAGCTTAGGTGAGTATGTAGTGGCTTGTTTAGCAGGTGTAATGAGCCTTGAAGATGCCATCAAACTGGTACTCACGCGAGCACAGCTGATGAACAAAGTAACGCGTGGCGCAATGCTGTCAATTAGTGCTTCATTGGATGTGGTTCAAAGTGTACTTGCTCAGGTAAGTAGCCATGAGATTGATATTTGCGCCATCAATAGTTCGAAATCTGTTGTGGTGGGTGGCACATACGAAGCCATTGATAGTCTGTCAACGCTGTTACAAGACAAGCAGATAGATAACCGTAAGTTGGTAACATCTCATGCGTTTCACAGTCATATGCTTGAGCCGGTGCTTGGCGAGTTTGAAGCGGCGGTTCGTGGTATTACCTTCCACGCTCCACAGATGGGTTATGTGTCTAGTTTGAATGGCCAATTGGTTAATGCTCAGATGGTATGTGAGCCTCAGTACTGGGTGCAGCACTTACGCCACACGGTCCAGTTTGGTAACGCGGTTGATACTTTGATCAGCGAAGGTGTGGATTGTGTGTTTGACCTAGGTCCTTCAAATACTGCAGCTATGCTAGTGCGAGACAACGTAACCAGTGCTTGTTCTATTGTCCACTGCGCGCCAAATGTAAAACAAAAAACAGCAGGTGATTTAGTCCTGCTAGAAGCCATTGGTAAGTATTGGAGCTTAGGGGGCAACATTGATTGGCAAGACTTTTACGCCAATCGCGATTGCTACCGCACCTCTTTACCAGGTTACCCATACCAAAAGCGTCGTTGCTGGATTGACCCCATTTTCAGCGAAGCGGCACCTCAGGTCGCACAGCAGCAGACACCTGTACAAACAGAGCCAGCCAAAGAGCCAGACGTTAGCGATGAACAAGGCGCACCACGCAATGCGACCGAAGCCATGATTGTAAAAATCTGGCAGCAATTACTTGGGGTGGAGTCTATCGCTATCACCGATAACTTTTTCGACTTAGGTGGACAGTCACTACTGGCCTCTCGAGTGATCAGTTGTATCTATGAAGAGACTGGTCTAGAGGTCGATGTGAGCGCCATATTTGAATCACCAACCGTAGAGGCATTGGCCTCAGTAATCGTTGAGCAACAACTCAGCTCAACAGACAGCGAAGAACTAGAACGTTTGTTACTTGAACTAGAAGAGTAAACACCATGACTACAGCAAATTTAAAAGCTCGGTTGGCGAAGCTATCACCCGAGCAGCGGGAGCTTTTGCTTAAAAAGCTCCAAAATAGCAAAAAAACGACTAAAAAAGAAACAGTTGCACCGGTTACACGGGAGTTCGGTTTATCCAATGCACAGCAAAGAATGTGGTTATTTGAGCAGTTAAACCACGGCGATAATGCATACAATATTGTGTCAGCATTACGCTTTGTAGGAGACTTTAACCCAGACGCATTTCGTTGGTCTATCCAGCAGTTAGTCAACCGTAATGAAATGTTCAGAACCTACTACAAAGAGGGGGATACCCCACTACAAGTGGTAGAACCTGAGTATCAAGTAGAAGTGAACATGTTAGCCCCACTGGCGCTGGATTTTGTTAAAGATGCAGAGCAGGTAGAAGCATTTGTTGCCAAACAAAGTGATGTTGCCTTTGCGCTAGACAAGCTGCCATTGTTCAGTGTGGACTGTGTGCCTCTAGCTGATGGGTCACACATCATCATGTTTGTGATCCACCACATCCTAGCGGACGGTTGGTCACTGGGTTTGATTGAGGAGCAATTAAACGAGAACTATTTTGCCTACTTGGGCGGGCAGCGCGACGATGTTAAGGCCAATGAATGTCAATTTAGAGATTTTGTTGCTTGGGAAAAGGATTGGCTAGAGAGCAGTAGCGCCGATCAGCAGCGTCTTTACTGGAAAAAACAGCTACATGGTGCACCAGAGCATTTACCAATGCCAACAACTGTACCGCGCAGTTCACAGTTAACACTGAACTCTCAGTCACACCTGTTCCAATTGAGCGAGCAGCAAATTGAGGGCTTAAAACAGCTCGCCAACGAGCATCAAGCCAGTTTCTTTATGGTATTGGTTGCCACCTTTAAATTGGCACTGAGCTACTTCAGTGGTGTTGAAGATTTAACCGTGGGGACACCGGTGGCTAACCGTAAACGCGCGCAGTTTGATGGCGTTATCGGCATGATGTCAAATACCGTGGCATTGCGTAGTCAGCCTAAACGTAGCTGCACGTTTGTCGAGTATTTAGACCAAGTTAAAGCAATGTCTTTACAGGCATTTGCGAACCAAAACGTACCATTTGAAGAAGTAGTTGATAGTTTGCAGCTAGAGCGTAGCGCGCACTACTCGCCGCTATTCCAAGTGTTGTTTGCATTACATGCATCGGATAAAGAAGAGCTGCAACTGGATGATATTCAAGTGGAGCCAGTCCACCTTGCTCGTAAGACCATTGAATTTGATATGATTTTTGAGTTCTTCACCAGCAATTTCAATGATCATCAGGTGGTATTTTCTTATAAAGAAGACTTATTTTCAGCATCGATGATTGAAGCCTTAACGGCGACTTTTAACGCTATCGTTGATTATGTGACAACCAGTGCGGTATCAGACTTACCGTTGGCAGAGTTATTCACCCCCCTAAATCAGGCTGCAGGTGTAGTTGCCCCAGTCGCAAATTATGAAGTCACTACAGAGCAGGTGACAGCGTGCATCAGCGCACAGACAGACAACAAAGCGTTGCAACAGCAATGGCAGTCTTTAGATACAAAATTGAACTGGCAGCAGTCGGTCAATTTTATGCAGCAATATTTACCGCTAACAGCACAAGATACGGTGCTATTAGAAGCGCAGCTAAGCCCAGAATTATCATTACTGGTTAGCCTTTGGGCATCAGTGACAGGGGCACAATGTCACTTTATTAACAGCCTTGATGAGATACGCGAAAACGCTACTGTGTTAGTTGCCAATCCTGCAGCGGCACAATCACTGAGTCACATGCGCACAACACAGGCGTTGCGTGCTGTGCTGGTCAATGGAGCGCAACCTGATTTTGATCTCACTGCCTTGGCAGTACCCGCTTACTTTATTTGGTCAATGCCACATTGTTTACCTAGTGTGATAGCAAGTTCAGCAACGAATGATAAAGAGGTTGCTTACACTGGAGAAGTCAGCATTGTGAATAGTCTGGGTGAGGTGTTACCTGAGGGCGCAGTGGGTGAACTCAAGGTGGAGCAGCACTTAACAGGAATTGCGGCTTGTATTGAAAATGGCGAGATCTGTTTATTGCACTACATAGGCAACCGCCATAGTCAGTTACAGGCTTGGCACAATGGTCGCTGGGTTGAGTGCGCAGCTATAAGAGCACACCTACTTGCTCAGCAAGGTGTGCAAGATGCACTGGTTTATAACCGCAAAGATAGTGCGGGTATTTATCGTTTAGTGGCTTACATTGTTACCAATCGTCCATTATCGGGTGAGCGCTTATACGGTGAGTTAAGCGAGGCGCTGCCAGCACATCAAATTCCTCATGCACTTGCTTTTGTGTCGCAATTACCACGTAACACCCAAGGTGCAATTAACTTTACTAAGTTGGAAGAAATCGCGCTATTTGACCGTGAAAAATTGATTGGTGTGGAAGGTTATCTTGAAAATAACTTACGCACTCCTGAGCCTATTTCACTACAACAACTTGCGCGTCAGCAGCAAGACAGCGAGGCATCACAGAGCAATGACACGCCTGCGACAAGCTTAGGAGAGACGCTTGATTTTGACGCTCTACCGAACAACTTAGCGCAGCTTTTGTGTAATGCAGCACAAACCGAGCATGGTGTTACCTTTGTGCTCAATGAGCAAGGCGAGACGTTACGCATTGGCTATGCTGAATTATTAGAACAAGCCAAACGAGTGGCAAATGGTTTGCACTGTGCGGGTCTCAAAGCAGGGGATCGTGTGGTGTTGCAGCTTGCTAATAACGCCGATATCGTGCGTGCGTTTTGGGGATGTTTAGTCGCAGGGATGGTACCTATGCCGGTGGCGTGCCCTGACAACTATGATGCCGAAGATAAAGACTTTGAGAAAATCACCAGCAGTGTCAAAGATTTAAATATCAAGGCGGCTATTTGCGAACACACTAACCAGAGCGAACTGACAGAGCAAACAACACTTGAGCATGCCTTGTTATTAGAAGAGTTACTGGTTCAGCAGCCGGGCGAAGTGCATGGCGCAGACGCGGATGCGGTGACGTTATTATTATTGACCTCAGGTAGTACAGGTAAACCTAAAGCGGTACAGCAAACACATCGTGCTTTGATCAGCCGCTCGGCAGCCATGGCGAAAGTGGGGCAATTTGACCAAAACACCACGAGCTTCAACTGGATGCCACTTGATCACGTGGGCGGTATCGTGATGTATCACCTACTTGATGTTTACTTGGGCTCTAACCAATATCACTGTGCCACCGATGTGATTTTGAAACAGCCACTATTATGGCTTGACTGCCTAAGTCAGTTTAAGGTGAACAACACTTGGGCTCCTAACTTCGCATATGCACTACTTAACGAGCACATCGACCCAGAGGTTGATTATGGCTGGGACTTGAGTGCCTTGCATTTTGTACTCAATGGCGGTGAAGCGGTTGTTGAAAAAACAGCGAAGCGTTTCTTAGAAAATCTAGCCCCTTATCAGTTAAGTTCAAAGGCCATGCACCCAGCATGGGGCATGTCTGAAACCTGTTCAGGGGTTGCGGTAAATACCGACTTTGATCCGTTAAACAGCCCTGGCAATACACCTTATGTCACAGTAGGCGCAGCGGTGCCTGGCGTGCAAATGCGTATTGTTGATGGTGACGATACGGTACTTAAAGAATCTCAAGTCGGGCAGCTGCAAATCAAGGGTGCGCCTGTGACGATGGGGTATCTGAATAACGAAGAAGCCAACGGTGAAGCTTTCACAGATGATGGTTGGTTTATCACCGGAGATCTCGCGGTGATCAACCAAGGTCAAATGGCCATCACCGGTCGAGCCAAAGATCTGATCATTATCAATGGTAACAACTACCAAGGTCAGGAAATTGAACAAGTTGTTGAGTCGGTTGAAGGCGTATTGGTTGCGCATACAGCTGCATGTGCAGTGAGAAAGTCGGCAGATGATACGGATAAAGTGGCGATTTTCTTTACCACTGACAAGGTAGAAGAGGCTGAGCTTAGCGAGCTTAAGGCACGTATTCAGCAGGCTTGTTTACGCAAGTTGCAAGTGGCTTGTCAGTACTTTATTCCACTAGAGGCTGATGAATTCCCACGTACGTCAATTGGTAAAATTCAACGTAATAAACTGGCGAGTGCTTTTGCAGCGGGTGAGTTTGATCAGCGCATCATTGAGTTTGATATAGCGCAAGATGAGCAGTATCTACCAGCTTGGTTCTACCGTCCACACTGGCAACGCGCACAACGCGGAGCAGAACATCCTTGCAAGTTGGATACGTTAGTTATCGGTGCTGACAACTCACTGGCTCAGCAGCTGAGTGCAGAGATTTTAGACACATCAAATGTACAGTGTATTACGGAACTATCTCAGTTAGAGCAAGCGCTAGACTTGGGCGATACGTGGCGCGTTATTTACCATGCACACAGCACAGAGTCACTCGGTGACGTGCTGAACATTGTACAGCAAGCGCAGCACAAGCTAGCGAGATTAGATGTGATCACACAGCAGGCATTTAGTGTTGCTGGTGAAACAGTTAATACTCAACTAGGTGGTCTACACGGATTCTTGGCAACGTTACGCCAAGAGTATCCTGCACTTGCTTGCACACACATTGATGTTACAGAGACTTCGGCTCATTTAATTAACGAACTGCGAGCGGCTACACCAAGCTCTACGGTTGCTTTACGTGACAGTGCGCGTTACGAGTACAAGCTCGCTCAGGTTGATAAGTTCAATCATACACAACTATCAGAACCGTTTAGCTCAGACACCTTCACCTTAATCACAGGTGGTATGGGTGGCATAGCTCAAGTGATCACGCAGGCCATGACACAAAATGGCTCGGCAGATGTGTTATTGGTTGGGCGTAGTGAGCTCAATGAAGCGCAGCAGCTAAAGCTAGCTAGCTTAGAGAGTTCGGGCTGCAAAGTGGCTTATCAACGCTTAGATATTACAGACAGCGCAGCGCTAAAGCAGGTGATCAGCGACTATGAGCAACGCTGGAATAAGCCAATTGGTAGTGTGCTACATCTTGCTGGTCAATTGCGTACAGCGATGATTGCCGATGAAGATATCACAGCATTACAGGCGTCATTACAGGCAAAAGTACACGGTGCGATGGCCATAGGTGAAGCGTTGGCGGGGCGTCAGGATGTCAGACAAATCCACTTTGGCTCAGTGAATGGCTATTTTGGTGGTACACAATATGCGGCGTACGCGGTGGCAAACAGTCAGTTAGAAGCAATCTGTCACTCACTTAAAGCGCAAGGCTATCCTGCACAGTGCTTACATTGGAGTATGTGGCAGCAATTAGGTATGAGCGCTGAGCATGTAAACAATGAACAAACACGTGCTAAAGGTTATTACGTTCTGACTCCAGAGCAAGGGGTAGCAGCTCTGCGCTTAGCGTTAGCGACCGATCACAGCGCTTTACTTATCGGTATCGACCAAAGTAATTTATTTATCAGTCAGTATGTTGCGCAAGCGACCCATGCAACACAGGTTATTGCCTCAACCGCAGAAACTTTAAGTTTATTACCAAAAACCGATGATTTTGGACAGCGTATAGAAACACGCGTCACGGATGCGAATGAGGATGACAGTGCTCAAGCTTGTTATGTAGCGGGTCGTGATGAACCCAAAACAGTGCTGACACACTTAGCCCAGATTTTCTGTGATTTATTGTCGTTATCTCGCGTGCGTTATGACGATAACTTCTTTGCCATCGGTGGCGATTCAATCATTGCCATTCAGGTGGTGGCCCGTGCCAAAGGCGTAGGGATCGCAATCGAGCCTCGCCAATTATTCGAAACTCAATCTTTGACAGAGCTCAGTGCTAAAGCGGGTATTGAAGAGGTCACCGTTGATATTGATGAGTTCATCACTGGTGAAATTAAAACCGCGGCGATTGGGCGTTGGTTCCACTCTTTAGCGTTGAGTGATCCACATCACATGAACCTCTCTACTATGTTGAAGTTTAAGCAAAAGCCTGATTTAGCGCGTTTGCAAAAAGCAGTTAGAGCGCTCATGAAGCACCACGATTTACTACGTGCACGCTTTGATGTGAATCAGCCTGAACTACGTTGTGAAGTGAATGCTAACTATGACATTGAATTAGAGCGTATCACCCTCGAACAAGACGACACTGTGCCATTTGCAGAGCGTTTAGAGCGTGTTGCAACGGGACTGCAGAGCTCATTGAATATGGATGAAGGGGCGCTTGTTCGAGCCATTTATCTGGAAGACCCAGGTACGGGTAACGACCGCTTATTGCTGGTTGTGCACCACTTACTGATCGATGGTGTATCTTGGCGCATTTTGGTGGAAGACTTGATGTTTTACTATCAAGCTCCTGAGCAAAAAGCTCTCAAAACAGCAAGTTACAATACATGGATCAACGCATGGGAAGAGTACCTAGACAGTAATGATTGTGCCGAAGAAGCTCGTTGGTATCTAGAGCAGCATCAGCAGGGTGACGGGAATGATGAATTGGCGTTTGTAGATAATCGTTTTGAAAATACGCGCCAAGAAGAGCAATCCATCGAATTTAAGTTGGATAAATCGCTATCAGAAAAATTAGTTCGCCAACTACCAGCTAAGTGTAACTTGTCTATCAACGAGGTGTTGTTAACGAGTCTGCTGCTGGCATATGAGCAATGGGCCGACCAACCTAGCATGTATCTGATGATGGAAGGTCATGGTCGTGAGAATCTACCAGCAAACACACCGGATGTAAGCCGCACTGTGGGTTGGTTCACTTCACTATACCCTGTGCGTTTAAGTGGCGCGGCGTCAGGTGAATTGAGCGATACCTTCAGGCAGGTAAAACGCCATATGGCGGCTATTCCGAATCAGGGCGTGAGCTTTAACTGGCTGCGTTACCACACTGCGGATAATGCGCTGCGTAATATGCCTGTACCACACATGAGCTTTAACTACTTAGGCACATTTGATGTGGCAGATGAGCGCGACATCAGTTTTGCGC
Organism: Pseudoalteromonas byunsanensis; assembly: GCF_001854475.1. Classification (GTDB taxonomy): domain Bacteria; phylum Pseudomonadota; class Gammaproteobacteria; order Enterobacterales; family Alteromonadaceae; genus Pseudoalteromonas; species Pseudoalteromonas byunsanensis. The sequence goes on along the minus strand of NZ_MNAN01000031.1, from coordinate 344,242 downwards.
CTGAATCTTCAGGGGTACAAACTTCGCATAGACAGCAACGTTTGTACGAAATTGATTTTCTTGGTGCGATGCTGGATAAGCAAATCAACTTCTCCATCATCTTTAATCAGACCCGTATTAAGCGCGACAAAATTCAAGCATTGGTTGAGCTGTGGCAAAGCAAGATGGTATTTATCGCCGAGCAAGTTGAGGCTTTACCGCGCTTTAGCTCAGAGGCTCAAACTCAGCTGCAGTATTTTGCCAATGATGCCCATCATGCCAGTACACAGCGTATGTTGGCAGGCCTCGCGGACAATGACATCCATACGGCAATGCCAGCGACTTCTACACAAGTTGGATTGATGTATGAGAGCTTGGTCAGTGACACACAAGGGATGTATGTATCGCAGTTGGTAAACCAGCTACGTGGGGAGCTCAATGAAGCAGCTTTCAAGGCAGCCTGGCAAGCGATTGTGGAAAGACACAGCATTTATCGCACTGCATTTCATGTAAACGATGAGGGTGTGTTTGTTCAAGCGGTTAAAGAGTACGTGCAAGTACCTTGGCAATCTCACGATTGGACGCATTTGGACTCACAGCAGCAAGAGACGAAGTTTAATGCTTTAGTAGCGCAAGATGCCCAAACCAACTTTGACATTGCACAAGCGCCACTGATGCGTATCAACCTAGTGAAACTCTCTGATGATTGCTATCGCATGTTGCTCAGTGAGCACCATGGTATCTCTGATGGTTGGTCACGTGGTGTAGTGCTAAAAGAGCTAGCGCAGTTCTATTTAGCGTATCTAGATGGCAGTGACCTTGCGTTACCTCCAGCACACCCGTTTGCTGACTATGTCGGCTGGTTAAACCGACAAGACAACCAAGCAGCGAAGCAATTCTGGCAGCAAAGTTTAAGCAATGCACCGATGAGTAAGCCATTGGCAGGTCAAAACGAGGCGACTCATGTGGCGAGCATAGACAGATTTTCTTGTCACTTTAGTGCAGAGCTGTCTGAGCAAGTACAGAGCTTTGCTAAACAACACCGCATCACCGTCAATACCATAGCGCAGCTCGCATGGGCACTGACGCTATCTGTGTACAGCGACAGTAAAGATGTGGTGTTTGCAACTACCTTGTCAGGACGTCCTGCAGCTCTTGAGGGAGTGGAAGAAATCGTAGGGCCGTTTATCAACACGGTACCGGTGCGCATCAAACTAGATCAACAACAGAGCATATTGGGGTTATTGCAACAATGTCAGCAGTTACAACTGGGCATTGCTGAAAACGACTTCTTGCCATTGAGCGAAGTGCTCAAACAAGGTGGTTTAAGTTCGGTGAGTGACGTGATCAACAGTCTATTTGTGTATGAAAACTTCCCTCTGACGGCGCCAACCAAGCAGCCTGATAGCAGTCTGTGGGTTGAATGGGTAGATAGTCTGGATAAATCCGAATTTCCACTGTCATTGATGCTCGTACCTGAGCAGCAGCTCGAGTGGGTGGTGTATTACCACACGCCACATTTCGATGCCGCATTTATTAAAACAATGTCTGAAAACTATCAAGCAATTTTAGCGACATTAATGGACAGCAGCGCACAAAAACTCATGGATGTAGCGCTACTTCCAAGCACTGCCTACGCCAAGATACAGCAGCAACTCAAGCAGACCAAGGCGTTATCACAGCAGGCAGAAGATACTTCGATTGAAGTATTAGAATTTTAAAAATGACAAGAATAATAAAGAATTAGGAATAAGAAAATGACATTAACAGTATTAAAACAAGCACAAGCACAGGGCGTATTACTTTACCTAGACAACAACAAACTGAAAGCGCGAGCGGCTAAAGGTGCGATGACGGACGATTTAAAAAAGAGCATCGTAGAGCACAAAGAAGCGTTGGTGGCGCAGATGTCTGCGTTCAGTTTGTTGAATCTCAATGATGAATTGATTGAACAGCAACAGAGTTACTGGCTGAAGCAGTTGGCTGACTCTAGTGAGCAAGCATGGCAGGTACCACTAAGCAAACGTTCTGCCAATACCAAAGATGCGCAGTACAATGAGCATACCGAGGTGCTGGATGCTGGATTATTGGCTCAGTTGGATGCCTTTGCGATAGCACAACAAACGGATCGTTTTGCGGTGTTACATAGTGCGCTATGTGCCCAATTAAATCAGTATTCAGGCGTGAAAGATTGTGTGGTATCGCAGCATCTGCAAGGCGGTATGGGCTACTGTGCGGATAACTTTGATAACAGTGTTGCGCTGCGTATGAAAATGACAGACGATGCGTCATTTAAAGATTATCTAAACCACTATGAACAGCAGCGTATTGCAGCACTGAACAACGCAAGTTTGACCACTGGTTTATTGGCTGAAGCACTACAAAAAGATGAGCACTCTAGTGTGGCAGGTCAACCTCGTATATTTAGTGGTTATTATGAGCAAGCGCGCGCTGAACATGACTATGATCAGGGGTGTGATCTGAGTGTGTCGTTTGTGGCCAAATCGTCTTCACTGGAAGTGACTTGGCGCTACAACGTGGAGTGTGTATCAGACACATTCGTAAAGCGTTTTATAACGAACTTCCAAGCATTGATTGGTCGTGTGTTGAATGCTGATGTGCAACCTCTCAGCGCCTTGTCATTGTTATCTAAATTCGAGTATGAAGAATTACAGTATTTAGCGCAGGGTAGTAGCGATGAGCGACACCTACAATACGGCTCCGTATTAGAGCGCTTTAATACTTGGGTTGAGTCAACGCCTTCGGCAACTGCAGTGACGGATCAAGCGCAGTCATTGAGCTATGCACAACTAGATGACAAAGCCGCTCAGGTTGCATATCACCTGCTTGATAACGGTGTGAAGCCTGGCGATGTGGTAGCCGTGAGCATGGCTCGTTCTGTTGACTTTATGGTCGCGATTTTAGGGGTACTAAAATCAGGTGCAGCTTACTTACCGATTGACCCAAGCTACCCGACCGATCGTGTACAACATATGCTCAATGATAGCCAAGCGCGTATGCTACTCAATCATTCAGATAATGCAATTACAGCTGAATTCTCAGGCACTGTAATGAGCATTGACTCTTTACAAGGCATCAAGGCGCGAGCATTACCACAAAATCGGGCTGATGATTTAGCGTATGTGATTTATACCTCAGGCTCAACGGGGTTACCAAAAGGAGTAGCCTTGTCTCACAGTGGTGCATTGAACTTATTTTTCAACCAATTAGATTGCTTTAAAATGAGTGAGCAAAGTCGAGTATTGCAATTTGCTTCTATCAGTTTTGATGCCGCTACTTGGGAGTGGATGATGGCATTGCTGGCGGGCTCAAGCTTATATATCTGTCCTGAAGGCGCGCGTACCTCTACACAAGATTTGGCCGATTACCTAGTTGATAATGGCATTACTCATGCCACATTACCGCCCTCGTTGTTAACTCATATGGATATTGAGCGTGATTATCAGTTTGATGCGTTGATTGTGGCCGGTGAAGCGATTGAAACGGCACTTGCATGGCGCTGGGCTGACAAATTCCCACTTTACAATGGTTATGGACCGTCTGAAAGTACGGTATGTGCATCGGTTGACCGTATCCGTGCCAACGAAGTGGTCAGCATCGGCAGCGCATTGGCGAACTTAAGTCTGTACGTGGTGGCTCCGAATACACAGCAATTGGTTCCTCGTGGCGCGGCAGGCGAACTACTTATCGCTGGTGCATCATTAGCTAAAGGTTATTTACACAACGAAACATTGACCGCGCGCAGTTTTATAGAAAGCGATTTAGGCAATGGCAAAGTACAGCGTTTGTATCGCACTGGTGATTATGTTCGCCTGTTGGAAAACGGCAAACTGGAGTTTTTAGGCCGTATTGACAATCAAATTCAATTTAACGGTTTCCGTATCGAACTCGGTGAAATCGAACAGGTAATTCAAGCGCAAGCGGGTGTGAAATCAGCCCTAGTGATCCTAGACCCGCACTCACAGCTAAAACGTCTGGTCGCTTATGTGATCAAAGATGGAGATACTCTAGATAGTAATGCTGTGTTGAACGGCGTTAAAGACCATTTACCTGATTATATGGTGCCTTCGGTTATCGTGACGGTTGACAGTTATCCACTGACGCCTAACGGTAAGGTGGACACCTCTAAATTACCTGTTGCAGATTTAAGCGCTGGTAGAGAAAATGCTTACGTTGCCCCAGCAGACGAAGTACAAACCTTATTGTGTGAACAATGGCAACAACTATTGATGGTTGAACAAGTTGGTATTACTGACAGTTTTTTTGAACTGGGTGGAGACTCGATTCTGTCTATTCAAGCGGTGGCTAGAGCGAACCAAAAAGGTATCAACATCACCACCAAGGGGCTGTTAAAGTTACAAACGATTGAGAAGTTGACGGCTGATCTTAGCGAACAAGCACCGCAAGAAGTTAAAGCAACACAAGAAGCGTTGAGTGGTAATGCACCATTGTTGCCAATTCAGCAGTCATATTTAGACAACACGCAAGTTGATCATCATTACTTTAACCAAGCCGTGCTGTTGTCTGTACCCAGTGATCTGAATCAAGCGATGCTGACGCGCATTGTCAACGCCATGATAACTCGACACGATGCGATGCGTTTGGGCTTCAATCAAGATCAACAAGGCCAATGGAGTGCTCAGTACCAAACCTTCAGTGAGCAACAGATTAATGCCTGTGTTGTAGCATTGGATTTGCCAGAAGACTCTGCACAACAGGCTGAATTTATTGAACAAGTCGGTGAGCAATATCAAAGTAACTTTGCGCTAGTAGGCGACCCGTTGATCCGCGCGGTATTACTGAGTTCAAAAGACACGCAGTATGTATTATTTGTTGCACACCACTTAATTATTGATGGCATGTCTTGGCGTGTACTACTACAAGATTTAATGCAAGCTTATGGTCAATTGAACCAAGGCCATGAGATAGCATTAGGCGCAAAAACATCAAGTTATCAACAGTGGACTGAAGCGCTCGCAGATTACCAAGACCCAGCACAAGATATTTGGTCACTATCACAGCCAGTAGACCAGATTGTAAGCGACTTTGATGAAAAGGGTGACAATAGCCAAGCTTCAACACAAATGTGGCACTTCGAACTCAATGAAAAAGATACACAAGCGTTATTAAAAGAGTGTCCAAGCAGCTATAACACAACTATTAATGAATTATTGCTCTCTGCATTGGCGCAGGCATTACACCAGTGGCAAACGCTCGATACCGTCTCTGTGATGTTAGAAAGCCATGGTCGTGAGCCGCTATTTGATGACATTGATACAAGTCAAACGGTAGGTTGGTTTACCAGTATCTATCCGTTGGTTCTTAATTGTGCCGATGCTGAAATGGGTGCGACCATCAAAGACATAAAAGAGCGTTACCGTGCTATTGCAAATAATGGTATTGGTTTTGGTTATTGGGCGCAGCGCAATCCTGAGCTAGCAAGGCAATATAATCCTCAGATTTTGTTTAACTACTTAGGTCAGTTCGATCAGGCGGTTGATAATGAGAGTGGCTTCGCCTTTGCAGAAGGAAATTTAGGTAAAGCTGTGAGTGACAAGCACCAACGCGAATACTTGTTGGGTATTAACTCGCTAGTGAGTGAAGGACGTTTGTCAGTGGCACTGGATTACAGTGAAAACCGCTTTATGGCTGATAACATCAAGTCGTTTAGTAACTTGTTAGAGCAAGCACTAATCGAGCTTGTGGCACACTGCAAGGTTGTAAAACAACAATATACGCCATCGGATTTCCCTTTGGCATCCGTTACTCAAGAAGAGCTTGATGCGTTACAGCAACAGCACGATATTGCAAGACTATATCCTGCGACTTCAATGCAAAAAGGCATGATGTTCCAAAGCTTGGTAAAAAATGATGCCTATTTAACACAGAGTGACTTTGTCTTTACGGGGGAGATTAACCTCACGTACTTCCAACAGGCATGGCAATCAGTGATAGAGCGCTTTGATGTATTTAGAACGCTCTTTGTAGGCTCAGGTGAGTCACTTCATCAGTTGGTGGTCAAGCAAGCGACATTACCTTGGCGTGTTGAAGATTTGCGTGAGTTAGATGAGCCGCAGCAACAACAGCGCTTTAATGAATTTAGAACGCAAGACCGTCAACAGGGTTTTGATTTGGCAAATAGCGCCCCTATGATGCGAGTTGTGGTGTTCAAGCTTGCAGATGACAAGTACCGCTTATTATGGACTCACCACCACATTCTTCTAGATGGATGGAGCTTACCAATAGTGTACGGTGCTGTGGTTGAAAGCTATGAGAGTTTAATGCAAGGCAAGCCGTTAGTAAGTGCTCCAAGTGGTGACTATGAGTCATATATTGGCTGGTTAGGTGAGCGCTCACAAAGTGATGCTCAGCAATATTGGCGTGGACAGTTGGAACACATTGATAACCCAACACCGCTAAATATTGATAAATTACCAACGGATGGAGAAACCGGCCACCATGTTCAGCGCCAGTTATTGTCAAAGGAACAAACAGCTCGTTTAAAAGACTTTGCAGCCAGTGCACAAGTGACCGTTAATACTTTACTGCAGTTCGCGTGGGGTTACTTACTACACCGCTACAGTAATGAAGAACAAGTGGTATTTGGTTCGATAGTATCGGGTCGTCCTGGTGAATTGCTGGACGTAGAGCAAATGGTTGGCTTGTTTATCAATAACATTCCCGTGGTGCTCAACCTTGATAATAAACAATCAATCCGTGCGCAATTACAGGCGATGCATGCTAACTTCCAAGAAGCGAACGAACATTGCTATGTACCACTTAATGAAATTCAGTCTTACAGCGAGGTTGAGGGCGGTTATCAGCTATTTGATAGCATCTTCTCATTTGAAAACTACCCGTTGGATGCAGCGGTAAGCGCGGAGAAAGAAGCAAGTATTGCCGTTGAGTCGGTGGATGCCTTCGAAGAGAATGAATACAAACTGACTATCAATGCAGGCCTTAGCGACACGTTGATCGTTCGTTGTAGTTATTACAAAGATCAGTTTGCACAAAGCACCGTACAGCGCGTACTTGAACACTATATTCAGATCTTATTACAACTGCCGCAGTGTGAGCAGTTGACACAGGTTGAATTATTAACAGAGCAAGAGCAAACACAATTGCTAAGTATGGGTGAACAACGAAACACCTATGAAGTGACGCGTTGTATTCACGAGCAGTTCGAGGCACAAGTAGCACAATATCCTGATGCAGTAGCGGTTGTGTGTGATGATCAGCAATTGACCTACAGTGAACTAAACGAACGTGCTAACCAGATCGCGCATTTCTTAATGACACAAGGTGTCGAAGCAGATGAACTGGTGGGCTTATACACAGAACGTTCATTGGAGATGATTGTGGGGATTTTAGCGATTCTTAAATCTGGTGCGGCCTATGTGCCACTAGACCCCGATTATCCAGACTCTCGTATCGAATACATGCTTGAAGACAGTGACATACGCATTGTTTTGACTCAGTCACATCTACAAGAAACCATCCCGACGGATGAACAGTTGTTGGTGTTGGTTGATGAACCTGAGCGTTATGAAGGTTTCCGTAAAGATAACATCAGCACAGCAGATGCGAATGTGTCGCTACAGAACTTGGCCTATGTGATTTATACCTCGGGTTCAACAGGCAAGCCCAAAGGCGTACTGGTAGAGCATCGTAATGTATTGCGTTTGTTTAGCTCATCAGATGAACATTTTGACTTTAAGCAAACGGATGTTTGGAGCTTATTTCACTCGATTTCATTCGACTTCTCGGTTTGGGAGATTTGGGGCGCACTATTTTATGGCGCGAAGCTGGTTGTTGTGCCAAAAGAAGTAGCCAAAGAAACTGAGCGTTTTAGTGCCTTAGTAAACGAACAAAAGGTTACGGTATTAAGCCAGACACCTGCGGCGTTTGAACTGTTTAGCCAACAAGATCAAATAGAGTCACATGATACATTACGTTATGTGGTCTTTGGCGGGGCGGCATTGAACTTTGCCAGCTTGAAACCTTGGATTGCACGTCATGGTGACGATGCACCACAACTTATCAACATGTATGGTATTACCGAAACCACCGTACATGTTACTTACAAGCGCGTAACTCTGGAGCATGTGCTGAGTGAGCAAGGAAGTATGATAGGTTTTCCTTTGTTGGACCTGTCTTCGTATGTACTTGACCAAGAACAGCAATTTGTTGCCATTGGTGTGCCGGGCGAACTATATGTGGGTGGTGATGGTGTCACAAGAGGTTATTTAAATCGTGATGATTTGACCGAGCGTGCCTTTATTGACAACCCATTTACTCCTGGTGAGCGTTTGTATCGTACTGGGGATTTGGTTAAACGCACTGATACTGGCGAGCTAGTTTATCTGGGACGTATTGATGATCAGGTGAAGATCCGTGGCTTTAGAATTGAGCTGGGCGAAATTGAGCATCAGATCCGCGACCATCACTCAGTCAATGAAGTATTGGTTCTAACGCAAGGTGAGCTACACGATAAGCGCTTAGTGGCTTATGTGGTGCTGACTGAGGGGCAAGAGGAACAACAAGCCATTGCTGATTTAAAAGCGAGCATAACGCAAAACTTAGCGCCACACATGGTGCCTGCGGCTTTCGTTGTAATTGATAAAATCCCACTAACCATTAATGGTAAAGTGAATAGAAAAGCACTACCTGCAGCTGATTTCTCGGCATCGGTTGAGGATTACCAAGCGCCAGAAACAGAAGTTGAAGCATCAATGGTTGATATTTGGCAACAGGCATTGAAAGTAGACCGAGTAGGCATTAGCGATAACTTCTTTGCACTCGGTGGGGATTCTATTCGAGCGATTAGTCTGGTGGCAAAAATGAAAGAGTCTGGCTACTCAGTGTCAATTGGTGCACTTTTTGAGAATCCGACAATTAAGCAGCTTGCGTCTGTGGTTGCTCAAGAAGAAGTGCTATCACTGCCGGATGTTCCTGCTTTTTCGATGTTGGAAGAGCCTGAGTATGCCAAACTACGTGAGCAAGCCGATTTCGAGCGTATCGAAGATGCCTATCCCATGACACAATTACAGCAAGGTATGGTGTTCCATAACTTATTGGCAGGCGGTCAGGGCATTTATCATGATGTTATGAGCTTTAAGATTAAGTCGGCATTTGATGCACAGACATTCGCAGCAGCAGTAACTTCATTAGCACAGCGCCATCAAATTCTACGTACTTTGTTTGTGATGGACTCCCGTGCTCCGACTCAGTTGGTGTACAAGCAGCTGGACGTTGAGCCTGAAGTGGTGTCATTAGCTGAAATGACACAGCAGCAGCAGGCTGAGTATTTGACTCAGTGGATCAACGAAGAGAAAAACTCAGCGTTTGATTTTAGCAAACCACTGTGGCGCATATACATTCACCAACTAGATGATGAGTGCTTCCAATACACCATAAGTTTCCATCATGCATTATTTGATGGTTGGAGTATTGCAACGTTAAATACTCAGTTATTTAATGAGTACATTGCACGCAGAGAAGGCACCTATCAAGCAAGTAACGATGTGGCTCTACCTTATAAATATTTGGTGCACCAAGAACAAGCTGCCATGCAATCACAAGAAGTGAGAGATTATTGGCGTAGCAAACTAGAAGATGCAAATCTGCCGTGGTGGGCAGGTAAAACACTGACAGGTAAATCACGTCAGGTACTCGATGTTAGTCCAGAGTCGAGCCAAAAAATTCGTGACTTAGCGAAGCAGTTGGGTGTGCAGGAGAGAAGTATTCTACTGACCACGCATGTAGTGTTATTAGCATTGGTTAATGGTAACAAAGACGTTGTGACCTCGGTTGTAGCGAATTGTCGACCTGAATATGAAGGTGCGGACAAAACACTAGGCTTGTTCTTAAACTCACTACCATTTGTAACGAGCTTAGAAGATCACAGTTGGCAGGATTTAGTTAAGCAAGTGGATGCACAGGTGTCGCAAGATGCCTCTAAACGCACATTACCGCTGAGCGTTATGCAAAAAGATGCAGGATTGGATTTCTCATCATCGCTGTTTAACTATGTTGATTTTCATGTGTATGAAAGCCTTGCAGATGACATCGAGGTAATGGGTGCTCAAGGATCACTTGAACAAAACTATTTGATTAGCGTGACGTACTCAAAAGTAAAACAAGTTGCACAAGATACCTTCAATCTAACGTTGGATATTGATCAGGAAACCTTTGGAGAAGCGATGGCTGAGCGTATGTTGCAATATAGTCAGCGTATCATTGAGAACATTACGCAGACACCAAACAACGCAATCTCATTTACTGAATTAATGAGCCAAGATGAGATGGTACAGCAGTTGGCGCATTGGAATGATACCGCGCGTCAAGATGCTCAAACAGCTACAGTACACCAAGGAATTTTTGCGCAAGCTAGCAAAACCCCTGACGCTATTGCAGTGCAAGCGGGTGAGGCGCAATTGAGCTATCAACAGTTGGTAGACAAAGCAACACGTATGAGTGCGTACTTTGAGTCACAAGGATTACGTAAAGGAGACCGCATTGGCTTGTATATGCCTCGTTGCCCACAGTTAATGGTCACGTTGTTAGCGGTGATGAACTCTGGACTGGTTTATGTGCCAATTGATTTGAAAAATACCCAGCAGCGCGTAGAAAAAATTGTTTCGAGCTCAGAGCTAAAACTGATGGTATCGGTGGCAGAACTGTCGGAGCAAACTGCGAAGTGTGATGTTGATGTGATGTTAGTTGATGATGCACTAAGTACTGACTGGTTAGCAAACGTGATACCACAAGAACACTGTGCGGTATCAGCAAGTGGCAGTGACAGCGTATATGTGATTTATACCTCAGGTTCAACGGGTGAACCAAAAGGAGTTGAAATACACCACCAAGGCTTGATGGATTACTGTCAAACGGGTCTAGATTTGTACTACAACACTGATTTGACTGGTTCATTGGTGGTGACCTCACATGCGTTTGACCTGACAGTGCCTAGTTTGTATTTACCACTATTGGCTGGTGGTACGGTCACCATGACAGCAATGGATGAAGAGATCTCAGGGCTACATCGTGCACTTACCCAGGGCGATAAGCGTCAGTACTTGATGCGTATGACGCCGATGCATGTGAATGCCATGTTGGCTTTGATGGAACCATCTTTTGTTAGCCAAGCGTGTCATGTATTTGTAATTGGTGGAGAAAGTTTTGCACCAAGCGATGCGAAAAAACTACAAAGCTTCTTCCCTCACAGTGTGATTTATAATCACTACGGCCCATCAGAAAGCGTGGTGGGTTGTACTATCGCCAATGTGAGCGAAAAACTCGATAGCGATATTGAAGTATTACCAATTGGTCGTGCGATGCCAAATACGCGTCTGTACGTGTTATCGCCAGAGCAAGAAGTGGTGCCAGTAGGCTGTGTGGGTGAGCTGTATATCGCAGGTAAAGGTGTTGCGAAGGGGTATTTGAACCGCCCTGATCTGACAGCTGAGCGCTTTATCGAAAAGAGTTTTGCCAATGGTATAACCGAGCGCTTGTACAGAACTGGTGACTTAGTTCGTTACGATGAGTTAGGGCAGTTGTACTATATGGGCCGAACTGACCAACAGATAAAAGTACGTGGATATCGTGTGGAACCTGCTGAGATAGAGCAAGTGCTTATGAAGCAGTCGGATATTAACAATGCTTTAGTGACCATGTTAAAAGACGGCAATGGAGAAGCGCAGCTTGTAGCTTATGTTACAACTTACCGTGAAGCCATCATCCACAGCGATTGGTTAATGGAACTAAAAACGCGCCTAGCGCAGTTATTACCTAACTACATGGTGCCGAGTGCGATTGTTCATCTAGATAACATGCCGTTGAGTATTAATGGCAAGATAGATAGAAAAGCACTACCTAAACCTGATGTAATGGGGCAACAAAACTATGTTGAGCCTGATACAGAGACAGAGCAAGCCGTCGCGTCAATATTTGCAGACATCTTGAGTATCGAGCAGGTTGGTCGCCATGATGACTTCTTTGCTCTGGGCGGGCACTCTCTTAATGCCACGCGCTTTGTAGGTATGGTGCGAGAAGTCTTTGCCATTGAGCTACCACTGGTTGAAGTATTCAACCAACGTGATGTGATGCATCTTGCGCAAACTATCGATGAAATAGTGACTCTAAGTCACAACTTAGTTGGGCTTGATGAGCAGTCTGAGTTAGTGGAGATGCAATGGTAAAACGAGATTTACTAACCTAATAGTGAAAATGAGTTAATGTCAAAACCGGCAAGGAAGCTGGTATTCAATCCAAAGGAACAGGATGTCATGTTGCACATCGCAACGCGCTTGTTTGTGACAGCTTGTTCCTTTTATCCTCTAATACAAGGTACGTCTTTTTTTATTTTGATGTACATCACTTTCTGCGCCGAAAAGTTGGCCGTCATCTCATAACTTAAACCCACCAATCAATTAGTTAAAGCAATTTTAGATGATTTAACCTTGCTCTAATAAAAAGTTTTTCCCGCTAAATTTCAAGAATCCACAACATCTTACCTAGTAGAAATGGCAGGTGACAGTTTTCCAAAATATGGAGACACTACATCGACTTATATTCCGTAGTGCCGACGTACTAGGAGAAGGATATGTCGCTGTCGTAAAAGGAGCATAAGCTGGGTAGGCCTTGGTAGGTTGCACTGTTAAAGGTTGCAGGCCCAAAAGGTTGTATCAATCGATTAATTATAAAAATAACAGAGCAACAGGAAATTGTTGGGTATTCAGGGTGATAAAATGCAAGTTGTACATCTAGTTAAAGAGCTCAATCAACACGGTATTTTTCCGTATGTTGAGCATGGAAAACTAAAGACAAAATCAAAAAGTACGCAGATATCTCAAGATTTAATCGCCAAGATCAAGCACCACAAGGATGACTTGATCTCTTTTCTATCTGATGCTCGACATGCCAATGCGGCGGCAAATACGAACGTGATCACCAAGTTGCCGCATGGCCAAGAAACGCGTTTGTCCTATTCTCAGCAGCGACTATGGTTTATCGACCAATTAGAGCAAACTAGCAGTCAATACAATATGACACGCGCAATATATTTGCGCGGTACGCTCCATGTCGAGGCGTTACAGCGTGCTTTAAATGAGGTGGTTGCACGTCATGAGGTGCTACGCACAGTGTACTTTGATGAAGGTGGTGAACCTCGCCAGAAAGTGACTCCGGTACAGCCTTTGAGCATCGGCAATATAGACTTAAGTGCACTGGATGACACATCGCAAGCGGATCAATTACAACAGGTGATGATGCATGAGTTCTCAAAACCGTTTGATTTAGCATCCGATGTAATGCTGCGATTAACGTTAGTTCAGTTGGCTGATGACTACTGTGCACTGCTATTTACAGTGCATCACATCGCCTCAGATGGCTGGTCTATGGGTATTCTAACACGCGAATTTGTGCAGCTTTATCATGCGTATGTAAATGACCAGTCGTCACCTCTACCGCCACTGCCCGTGCAATATAGCGATTATACGCATTGGCAGCGCTCAGAAGTTCAGCAGCAGCGCTTACAATCGCAGTTAGAGTATTGGACCGAGCAGCTAAGTGATATTCCAACCACACATGGTTTGCCTTTAGACAAGCCTCGACCTGCTCAGCAAGAATTTGCAGGCCAAGGATATACACAGTTCATAGATAACTCTTTGTATCAAAAGCTATTGCAATCGTGTCAGCAGCATGATGTCACGCTGTTCATGTTGTTACAGTGTAGTTTTGCTTTATTGCTCGGTCGTTGGAGTTCAGAGTCTAAGGTGGTGATGGGTTGTCCTATAGCTGGACGCACACAGCGAGAAATAGAGCCCTTGATCGGCTTTTTTGTCAACACGCTGGTGTTTAAAACCGATCTTGATGAGAACGTGACGTTTACCGAACTGCTCGCACAAAGTAAAAACACGGCACTACAGGCATTTACTAACCAAGATATGCCTTTTGATATGTTGGTAGAGCAATTGCAACCTGAGCGCAGTATGAGTCATTCACCGATTTTTCAGGTGATGTTTGCTTTGCAAAACAACGACTATGGCGAACTGACGTTACCTGGTTTAGAGGCAAGCGCCATTGAAGGAGAAGTAAAACATACACGTTTTGATCTAGAGTTGTTTGCAGGAGAATTAGGGGATCAGTTTGTGATGCAGTGGAACTTCGCCACTAGTATCTTCGAACCCAAAACCATTCAAGCGCTAGCACAAAGTTTTACGGTGTTATTGGAGAGCATTGTTCAAGCTCCTCAGACTACTATTTTTGAACTACCCATTACGTCTGCGGACGATAAAGCCACATTACAGCAGTGGCGAGCGCAAAACCAAGTGGCGCATAGTGCATTTACACAAGGGGTACACCATTTAATTACTCAGCACGTACAGCACAGTGCGGATGATATTGCGCTCAGTGATGCGGTTAGTCAGGTAACCTATGCCCAGCTGGACAGCTATGCTAATCAATTTGCTCATGCATTAATTGCGCAAGGACTCCAACCGGGTGATTTTGTGGGGATTTCGCAACAACGCAGCGTGGCTATGATAATCAGCGTATTGGCCGTGCTCAAAGCTGGTGGTGCCTACGTCGCGTTGGACCCTAATTATCCGCAAGAGCGCTTAAATTACATTAGCCAAGACAGTGACATCAAAATATTAATTTGTGACGATTTACCACGATGGCAAGCTTTGCAAACACAGCTCACTGTATTGGATGTCAGTGAAGCGGATTATCAGCATTATCCGCACACCGCGCCAAACGTTGACATTAATGGTCAAAACCCCGCCTATGTTATTTATACATCAGGCTCCACGGGCCTGCCAAAAGGGACCGTGTTATCACATCAAGTGCTTGAAAACTTGGTTAATTCACAGTTCGCCCGCTATAAAAATATAGCTCAGAAGCTGCCAACCTTGCAGTACTCAACGTTGAACTTTGATATGGCGATTTACGAGATCATGACGGCACTTTGTAGTGGTAGCCAACTGATTGTGGTCGATGAATCAACACGTCAATCGTTACCGGATCTACTGGAAGTCATAGTGACTCAGCAGATAGGCTGTTTATATTTACCAACCGCTATGTTGGTAAGTTTTTGTGAATATGTGACGGATCAGGCGCTTCATCTTCCGTCTTTGAAAGTACTACAAGTGGCGGGTGAAGCTCTCAAAATTTACCCACAAGTAAGAGCGTTCTTTGCTCAACATCGACACTGTCAGCTTTTGAATCTCTATGGCCCCTCTGAAACACATGTGGTGACGGATTATTTACTCACAGGTGATGTCAAAAATTGGCCTTTATATCCTTCAATTGGTAAGCCAATTCACAACGCCAACGCCTATGTTATGGATAGTAACTTGGCTGAAGTACCGATAGGCTGTATTGGGGAGCTATATGTCAGTGGTCCTTGTTTGGCGGACAAGTACATTAACCGTGATGACTTGACCGAGGAGCGGTTTATCCGTCATCCAGAAAATGCACAGCAGCGGATGTACCGTACTGGCGACTTAGTGCGCTATGTAGACGATGGCAATATCGAGTACTTAGGCCGCGCTGATGAGCAGGTCAAAATAAGAGGGTTCCGTGTTGAACCTCAGGAAATTGAACAGCAATTACTGCAAACCAACTTGCTTAAAGCGGCAGTGGTGACAACGGTAGAGTTGGCTAACGAGCGACATATTGTTGCCTATGTCACGGTATTAGATGCAGCAACCGATGCGGCCATGATCAAAGCTAAACTCAAGGCCAGTTTGCCCGAGTATCTGATCCCTTCTCACATTCAGGTGATGGAAAAATTTGCCTTAACCGCCAATGGTAAAGTGGATAAGCGTGCGCTGCCCGCACCTAATTTAGGTGACGTGATGACAAGCGAATACTTAGCTGCCAATACCCCTAGCGAGCAGGTAATCCAGCGTTTATGGTGCGAACTACTCAATTTAAATGAACAACAAGTTAGCTGCGCAGTGAGCTTTTTCGATCTCGGAGGGCATTCTTTACTGGCGATGCGCCTAAGTAATGCTATGCGCAGGGAGCTAGATGTTGATGTGCCCGTGCGCGTATTGTTTGTGCATGAAACCATTAAAGCTATTGCCAAGTATATTGATGAACTAGATGCACATGGTGGCCTATCCATGATCAAGCCTGTTGGGCGTGATCAACCCCTACCTTTGTCTTTTTCTCAGCAGCGCCTTTGGTTTGTAGATCAGCTAAATGGCAGCAGTACGCAATACAACTTACCTCTTGCATTAGAGTTAAAAGGGGCGTTGGATGTAACGGCGCTACAGCAAAGTTTTTCAGCATTAGTTGCACGCCACGAAGTACTAAGAACGACCTTCGAAATGCACGATGGAGAAGCCATTCAGTGCATTAATGAACCACAAACGGTGACGATAGAGCATCATGATTTGTCTGCTATACCTGACAGTGAACAGCATGACGCGGTGTTCGAGGTGCTGCATAAACAAATAGCAATAGATTTTAATTTAGCGCAGTCTTTGATGATCAGAGTGAGTCTGATCCACCTAAGTGAGCAGCATCACGTATTGCTGGTTGTGATGCACCACATTGCATCCGATGGTTGGTCATTGGGTTTAGTGGCAGATGAGATCACCACTTTCTATCAGCAGTGGCGACAGCAGGGGCAATGTGTGGTAACACCACTGGCCTTACAATATGCCGACTATGCGGCTTGGCAGCGTCAACATTTGTCAGAAGGCGTGATAATTCCGCAACTCAGTTATTGGCAAGAGCAGTTGGCCGATATTCCCCAGGTGCATAGTTTACCGCTGGATCAACCTAGGCCAGTTAAACCCAGTTATCGCGGTGATACCGTCAGCATTGCTTATGACGAAGAGCTCAGCGCAGCAATAAGTAATTTGGCACAGCAACATAATGTAACTCTGTTTATGCTGTTACAAAGCGTGTATGCATTGGTGGTCAGTCGCTGGAGTAATGAGGCCGATATTGTGATTGGTAGTCCGATTGCTGGACGTCATCATCATGAAGTGGAAGACTTGTTAGGATTCTTTGTTAATACCTTGATGTTCAGACACAAAATTGATGGGGAAAGTCGCTTCAGCGATGTGTTACAGCAAGCTCGTTCGACAACATTAAATGCGTTTGCGCATCAAGATGTGCCGTTCGAGATGTTGGTTGAACAGTTACAGCCAGAGCGCAGTATCAGTCATGCACCCCTATGCCAGTTAATGTTTTTGATGCAGAACAATCGTCAGGCGAACTGGGAACTTGAGGGGATAACGGCAAGACCGATTGCAGGTCAGGCGCAGACCATTAAGCATGACTTGAGCTTATCGGTAATGGAAACCGAACAAGGGCTGAGATTGAACTGGAGTTATGCCAAAGACTTGTTTAATCGTCAGACAGTTGAACGCTTGGCAGATAGTTTTACGGCGCTATTAAATGACGTACTTGTCGCGCCGTACAAGCCAGTCAATCAACTGAATATTCTTGGCCAGCAGGCTCATCAGCAACTCATCAAGTGGAATGATACGGCACAAGACTACGCACTAGATATGACGCTTGATGCAATGATAGCTCATACGGCACAGCAAGCGCCCAACGCCATTGCACTTCAGCAAGGTGCATTACAGGTTAGCTATTGGCAATTAGAGCAGATCACAGATCGTATTGCCTGCTACCTTCAACACCAAGGTATAGGTCGAGGCGATCATGTGGGAATCTACACGCCACGACATCCGTTTTTTATCGTTGGTTTACTCGGCGCGTTGAAAGCAGGAGCTGCCTATGTGCCAATTGAAATTAGTAGTACTGCGGAACGGATTGAGACGATCCACGATGATGCGCAGCTAAAATGTATCCTGACTATGGACTCTGTGAGCGCGCACTGTCCACAACAGCATAGTCATTTGCTGTTGTTGGATGATTGTATGCACGAAAACTGGCTTGATACTTTCATTGACTATCAACCCGTTGAGAGTGGCAGTAACGACATTGCTTATGTTTGTTATACCTCAGGGTCAACAGGTAAACCAAAAGGGGTGGAAGTCAGCCATCGTGGTGTTGTGGATTACTGTCAAAACGCGATGCGCAGTTATTACCGTGGCAGCGCCAATCTAGATGGTTCGATGGTGATCACCTCATTGGCATTTGATATCACGGTACCTGCGCTTTATTTACCGCTGTTAAATGGTCATTGTGTCGATTTTTGTCCACAACAAGATGCGTTGCCTGAATTTGCGAAAATGATGGAGAAGCGTCAGTCAAATGCCTTAATTCGCATGACGCCAATGCACGGTGAAGCGTTGCTAAGCTTATTGCCCGAAGATTTTGTCTGTGCCTTATCACATTGTTTCGTAATTGGCGGAGAAGCTTTCCCAATTGAGCTCGCTCAACGCTTGGCCCGTGTTTTTCCAAGCGCTCAAATCTATAACCACTATGGCCCCACAGAAACTGTGGTGGGATGTGCCATGTATGATGTTTCAGCTAATTTATCGAAATTACACAATGCGCTACCCATTGGTAAAGCGATGAGTAATACCGAGTTGTATGTGCTTGATAGCAATCAAGCCATGACACCTGCAGGGGTTGTCGGTGAACTGTATATCGGCGGGGAAGGGGTAGCTAAAGGCTATCTCAATAACCCAGAACTCACCGGGGAAAAGTTTGTTGAACTTAATATCTCTGGTGCCAAATATACTCGCTTCTATCGTACTGGAGATCTTGTGAAATATGATCAACACGGCAACCTTTGGTTTGTTGGTCGTGCCGATAATCAAATCAAACTGAGAGGTTATCGTATCGAGTTAGGCGAAATTGAACAGCAGATCGCGCAAATACCAGAGGTGTCTAAAGCCGTGGTGGTGGCACATGCTGAGGAAGTGGATAAGCAGTTGATTGCCTTTATCAAGCCTACGGCCGGGCAGTTAGATGAAACTTTGATTGGCAGCATTCGTAATCAGCTTAGCGTAACGCTACCTAGCTATATGGTGCCAGAGCACTTTATCAACTTAACAGAGGTGCCATTATCAGCCAACGGCAAGGTCAATCAAAAAGCATTGATGGCTCAAGTACAAGTTACACCGCGAGAAATTATCGAACCACATACGAAGGTACAGCAGCAATTGCAGGCACTGTGGGCAAAGGTACTAAACAAAGCGCCAAGCATACTCAGTATTGATGCAAACTTTTTCAGCAGCGGCGGCCACTCATTGCTTGTGATCAAGCTATTTAGCGAAATTCGTAAGCAGTTTGGTGATGTATTGAGCGTTCATCAGCTCTATCAGCATCCGACCATTGCCAAACAGGCGAGCTATCTAGCGCAAGCGGAGTTGGGGCATGTCAACGAGCAACTGGTTAAGCTTAAAGAAGGAACTCAGGGTCAACTATTTATGATCCACCCAATTGGCGGAGATGTGGCCTGTTATGGTCAGCTTGCGCAGCAGTTAGCATTGGATTTTGATATCTATGCGATGCAGCACCCATGCTACGTCAGTGAGGTGATAAACCAGTTTGATTCATTACATACCTTAGCGCAAAGCTACCTGTCAGAAATCAAGCAAGTACAACAGACAGGCCCATATTACATACTAGGCTGGTCGTTTGGCGGATTAGTGGCCTTAACAATCGCGCAACTTCTTGAATCACAGGCAGAGCAAGTTCGTTACGTTGGCTTGATTGACACGGTTGTGAAGCACAATGAGTCGGGATGGCAGGATTTCTTACAGGCATATCAACAAGCTGGATACAGTGAGCATACGCCTAATCAATATTTACAATATTTGCAATCCCAACCAGAGCTGTGTGCACGATTTGATAAAGCCTATCAGGTGCAATGGCTTGCTAAACAATGGTCAACAGACAATGAATGCCGGGTTGAACGTGTACGCGAAGTGGTACTGCGTAATTTGGTCTCATCACAAAGTGAGGTGGCCTGCCAAGCGGTGACACAACTGCATTATTACGGTGCAACGCAAACCAAAACGACATTCCCAGACAATAACGCGGTATTTGCGGCACTGAGCAAGCAAAACATGCGTGATTATAGTGTTGATGGTGATCATTTCAGCATTATGCAAGCGCCTCAATTAACACCACTTGTGGCACAAATCGCTACCGATGTAGCGCACATACATAACAAGCCAGTTAAGAAGGCACAATAAAATGGAAATAAAACAAACGGCAACCCAAGCTGAGTTGCTTGATGCGCAACCCATGAACGAACCTGTAGATGAACTGAAGCAGTGTCCTGATTTTTTGAGGATCTGGAAGGGCCAAGCTATTTCTGTCTTTGGAAGTCAAATGGTGGCTTTTGCATTCAGTATTTGGGTTTATCAGCAAACTCAGTCGCTACTACAATTTGGCGGCATTATTGTCGCGCAACTTTTACCAACTCTCTTTCTAGCCCCCGTTGCAGGGGTGCTATGTGACCGCTTCTCGCGACGTAATATTATGATGGGATGTCAATTTGCACTGACACTCGCTTCAGCGGTGTTATGTGTGTTGGCATTTAGGAATGAATTAAATGTGACGGCGATCATGATGATGTCGCCGATCATTTCTTCATTTGGCTCGGTGCATCAAATTGCTTACACCGCGTCAATTTCTCAGTTAGTACCTAAAAACTTATATGCGAAAGCTAACGGGTATGTGCAATCAAGTATTCACTTTAGCGCCGTCATTATTCCGCTGATAGCGGTCGGGCTGTTAGAGACGATTGGTATTGCTCTGATTATTTTGGCCAGTATTGCAACTTATCTACTATCAACGATGACTTTGGTGTTTTCAACTTTACCTTATCGAGGAGAGAGTACTCAGGCTGCGACGCAAGAGAAAGCAGCTATCTTCAATCTGCGCTCGGAAGTGTTAGGGGTGTTATTTAAAGATAAGAACGTTTTGATCCTTATAACATTTTTATCGCTAATCTCATTTTTAAATGGTGTGGTAATGGTACTGTTTAGACCGATGATTTTAACCACGATGTCATCTATTGCGTTGGGCTGGATAGTTACCTTAGCGGGTTTTGCAGGCCTTATGGGCGCATTAATGGCAGGAAAACTCGCAGCACGCAATAACCGCATTCAGGTGCTATTTATCGCAACAGTAACTTCTGGAATCACCATGGTGTTATGTGGAGCACTTACCAATGCATGGGGTATTGCGCTTTTAGTGTTTATTTACTCTTTATTTGCACCTATTGGAACTGTGGTGGCACAAACAATTTTACAAACTATCACCGCACCAGAGATACAAGGACGCGTATTTGCGGCGCGCGCCTTCTTTGCCACGGTGGCTATGTTGTTTGCCGTCACGTTAGCCCCTGTGGGCGCAGAGCTATTTTTGGAACCAAGCATGATGCCAGGTGGGATGTTAGCCAATTTACTAGGGGATGTTATTGGTACGGGACCTGGACGAGGAATGGGGCTGGTCTTTGTGTTATGTGGATTAACCATGTTCTCCATTATTGCGATCTTAAGTGTGATGGGCGCCTTTAGACGGCTGCAATCGCAAATGAGCCAACATTTTGAAAACAAATAACAAAAAGCAATTATGAATGATTGAGAATTAAGGAGTCAATTACATGATAGATGAACGAATATTAAAAAATATTCCAGGGTTGGACAAAGGCAAAACGGTTGCTTGCATCGATGCTAAAGACATGGATGCAAAAACATTCACCAAAAAGTTTGTGAATACTAATACGCCAGTACTGATCAAAGGGGGGTTGAAGCATTGGCCAGCCTACGAAAAATGGCCTCAGCCTGGCTATTTGGAAGAGGCAGGTAAAGACAGTGAAGTTAACTACTATCGACACATGAACTTTTCTAGTGACAGTTCAATGAAAGCGAGTGCCAAAAAACATAATTTTGCGCAAGCACTCACTGAAATGCGATCTGGTTTAGATGAAGTGCTATTTGCACCGGTTAGTTTCAAAGCCGAAGGGTTTAAGAAACTACAAAAAGACATGACAGGCTTTTCGTTTATCAAACGTAAACCAAAACCTCTGGCTTACCCAGATGCGCGTATGTTCGTCTACAAAGGTGCAGGTTCAAACTGGCATTTACATGTGCTTGATGAAACGATGATGTGCCAGATCCACGGTAATAAACGTGTTGCTTTATTTTCCTCTGATGACGGCAACTATGAGGAACTGAAAAAGATCTTCTATTCAGATGCTTTACTTAAAGATGAAAACTGTATGGAACATCTTGCGGACAAAATTGAACCCTTTGTGGTTGATGTTGAAGCGGGTGATACCCTATATATTCCACCGAACTGGTGGCATGGGGTACAACCAATCGATCATAAAGTCGGTATGACTATCCCATACTGCTGGCGCTCGCCATATCATAAGATCTCAAACTTAAGATACCCTGCGATACGAGACTTATATAAGGACGCGTTCAAAAGACCGGGACTGCCCATGCTAGTAGTTCCATTCTATGGGCTACTCACTTTGTTTGCGCAGTGCATTTACCGTACGAAATTATTGGTAGGTAGATAATGATGAATCGTTGGTTGCTAATTTTATTGACACTCATTTATCTGTTGTTTGCTGACAACTCATATGCGCAAACAACAACACTTGAAATGAAAGTTAATCAAGTACTGACACAGGAGGGGTTAGTCGGGGCGAGCTGGGCATTAGTTGATGGTGAAAAAAGCTATTTGGGAGCAAGCGGGTTTAGCAACCAGCGAGAACAAACAAAGTTAACAACACAACATAAGACCCATGTGGGGTCAATTACCAAAACGGTAATGGCAGCGGGGGTGTTGGCCTTAGTGTCCGATGGTCAATTGCAGTTGGACACGAAAGTGAGTGAAATATTGCCCACACTCAAATTGGTGAATCCTTGGCAGGATACACACCCTGTGACGGTTGCGCATTTGCTAGATCATACTGCGGGTATTCAGGATGCCAGATTTTGGCACTTGGTTAACACACAAGCCAAAGCAGACTCGCCTTTGGATACTGTTTTTAACAAAGATATGGACTTATTGGAAGTAAAGGTCAGGCCTGGTTCTCAGTTTGCCTACTCTAACATTGGTTACAATTTACTGGCGATGGTTATAGAGGCGGCAACGGGACTACGTTATGAGGAAGCACTCAGGCTACATCTGTTGGAACCTTTAAAAATGCTCGACAGTACCATGACCTTCACAAGCCAAGCAGGCCCCTTCACAGATGAACGACTCACGTATGGTCACTTAGACCACGGTCAGCTATTTGCCGCGGTGCCTAGCTATTTGCGAGCTGCGGGACAATTCACCACAACGGTCTCTGATATGGAAAAGTTTATTCGGTTTTTGCTGGGCAATGGTCTGCAAGATGGCAAGGTCGTGGTGGACGGTGATTTGCTTGCTCAGATGGGACAACCCGCTGAAGTAGTCTCTTATCAGGCTGGTTTACACATCGGGGGCAGCAAAGGCTTATGGCGAAGAGATCGGAACCAAACTTTAGGTTTGTGTCATGGCGGAAATACTGCGGGCTTTAAAGGTATGTTGTGCCTTTATCCAGAGCAAAGTAAAGCGTTCTTCGTGATGGTTAATACTGACAGTGAAACGGCTAATTACGAACGGCTGAATAAGTTGATGGTGGAAGCGCTGCATGTTCAAAGTCCCAAGGCGATTTCACATCAAGCATATGATGCATCCGATTGGTATGGGTGGTATGCCCCGACCATTTATCGTTATGGGAATTTTACTTATCTGGACAAAATATTTAGCACATATGTGCTCAAACCACAGGGTGAAAACTTAGTCTTTAGCAGCATTCAATCCTCGGGTGATGTGTTAAGCCCTCTGGGAGATGGACTGTATGCCGCACAGCAGCGTGTTTCTCCATCGCATGTGTTGATGCGCGACGTTGATGGTACACCGATGATCAGCAATGGTTTTAGTACTTATAAAAGAGTGGATAAGAGCGGTGTAATTGGCTTAGGGGTCAGTTTGGTGCTGGGGTTACTCGGGGCGCTCTATATCTTCTTATATGGTGGTTATTTATTCGTGACGCGCTTGTCCAAGCTAATTCAAGAGCCGATGGCGGTAGCATTTACCATGTACTTGGCCTTTTTGCTCCCCGTCCCGTTTTTTGTCACTCAATCTTTCATTCATATCGGTGATATCAACGCTGCTAGTGTTTTGTTGGCATTGGCGTGTGCTTTCGCGCCTTTCGTTTGTGCTATTGCGGGTGTTCAACATGTACGTCTGAAACGGACAAATACGTTGAATTTATTGGCGTTAGTAGCCTTTTTGCAATGGATGTTGGTTATGGGCTACTGGGGACTCATACCTTTGACGTTGTGGAATATATAGACAAATAGAAACGTAAAAATTCAATAGCGGCTGTACAGGTATACGAAGTATCGAACATTGACAGCTATTGCTCATTATCAAGTTATTTTTAGAGAGAAATAAATGGATATTAAATTAGAACAGAAGAAAAAGCGCAAAATAAAAGCGCAGTGGTTTATTCCTGTCATTGGCTTGGGTTTGTATTTTTTGCTTAAACCTTTGTTCGGTGATGCTTCATATGTGGTGGATACGAAAACACTACGTACGGCAACCGTTAAGCAGGATAAATTTGAGGTGTTAGTACGCAGTAACGGTGAACTGCGACCTAAAGAGTTCCAACGTATCTCTGCTCAGGTAAGCGGTGTGGTTGACAGTGTACTGGTCGATGCCGGTGATACCGTAGAGGCGGGAGAGGTACTGGTGCAACTAAGCAATCCGTTACTGATGCGAGAAATGGAACAAGCTGAGTTGGAGTATCAACAAGCTAAATCTGAGGCGTTTGCTAGCCAGAAGTCGCAAGAATCTGAATTTCTTGCGTTGCAATCAGAAGCGCTTCTAGCTGAGCTTGCTTATCAAAGCAATATGTTAAAGCTGGATGCCGAGCGTGATCTTATCGCGAACCATCCAGGCATTGTGTCGCAAATTGACCATCAACGTACAATTTTTTCTGTAGATGAACAAAAACAAATAATGGGGGTGTTTAAAAAGCGCATCGCTAAGATGGAAGAGATCATGAGTGCAAGACGCGACGCGGATGCAGCGCGGATCTCCAACCTTAAAAATGCCTTAGATCACGCCAAACAACAGGTTGATAGATTACAAGTCAGAGCTCGTACTAAAGGTGTCGTACAGGGCATGGATCTAGAACCAGGGCAAGAGCTTAGTATTGGCACTTTGGTGGCGCGAGTAGCAGATGACACACAGCTAATAGCCGAATTACAAGTTCAAGAGCTGCAAGTACAAAGTGTCAGACAGGGCCAGTCAGTGATGATTGATACGCGTAAGAACCAAATTAGAGGGGAAGTGACCCGTATCCATCCATCAGTCACTAATGGCATGGTACAGGTTGATGTCAAATTACTGGATGAACTTCCGCCTGAAGCGCGTATCGCTTTAAGCATCGAAGGGTCAATCACTACCCTATCTTTTGATAGAGCCACATTCGTACAACGTCCAGCACATGTGCAGCCAAATGCGATAGTGGGAATTTACAAAATCAATAAAGACAGCCAGCAAGCAGAACGCATACAGGTTGAAGTTGGGCAATCATCCGTCAAGTTTATACAGGTACTTGATGGCCTCACAGAGGGAGATGAAATCATTGTGTCTGATACCTCCAGCTATGCAGAACACCAAATGGTGTATCTCAATTAATTAATTTTGCATTTTTTAAAATATATTAGGAGTTGTTATGACCAAGGCAGTGATCGAGCTAAACAATATTTATAAATCATTTCGTACTGATGATGTAGAAACACATGCTTTAACAGACATTAGTTTGACAATTAACGAGGGGGAATTTGTTTCTTTTACAGGCCCTTCTGGCAGTGGTAAGTCAACATTACTCTCAATTTTGGGCTTACTTGATGAGGTATCTTCGGGAACATTTAAAATCTGTGGGATTGATGTTACTCACTTGGATAGAGATCAGCGAGCAGGCGTAAGAAACCAAGAGATTGGCTTTATTTTCCAGTCGTTTAACCTTATCAGTGATTTAACAGTGGAAGAGAATGTGATGTTACCACTGAGCTATCAAAAAGAGGTGTCTCACGCACAAGCTAAACGCATGGCCACTGAGGTACTCAAAAAGGTCAATATGGAGCACCGACTTAACCACTTCCCATCGCAGCTATCAGGCGGACAGCAGCAGAGGGTGGCAATAGCACGTGCGTTGGTTAACAAGCCTTCTTTGATTTTGGCTGATGAACCAACAGGTAACCTGGATTCAACAAACGCGACGGCTGTAATGGAGATTTTGCACCAATTGCACCAAGAAGGTAGCACCATTTGTATGGTAACCCATGACCCTCGTTCATTGGACAATGTGAGTCGTAATGTTGAAATTTTAGATGGCCAAATTCGACTACCAACGGATGTACCTTGTGACAAAGATGCTGATAAGAAACACTCAGAAGGAGCAGAAGTATGTATGTGATCAGGGATCTCTTATATGCACTGCGTCTATTAAAGAAAACCCCTAAATTTACTGCGTTGACGATCATTGTATTGTGTGGCGGCTTAGCGGTTAGCTTATTTACGTTTGCATTCTTATATACGTTTACTTCTAAGCCGTTGCCAATAGAAGATCAGGGGACGTTGTACCGCGCGTCTTTACTGTGGCATAGCGAAAAATTTGGTGAAAGTCGATATTTGGAAGCATACGAAGCGGCTCGCATAAGAGAGCATGCAACGGTATTTTCCGAGCATGGTTTATGGCAAAACAAAACCGTATCGGTGTCACTTGGCAATAACCAACTGATCGTTGAAGCTGCCTCGACAACACCTGATGTTTTTAAGGTTTCACGCACACAACCACTACTTGGCCGTACCTTAGAAGAGTCAGATAGCCAACGCGGTAGCGCCCCTGTTGCGGTAATTAGTTATGCTATTTGGCAAGGGCAGTTTGGGGGCGACCCTGAAGTGATTGGTAAAACATTTTATGTCAGTGGTGAAACCACCGAGGTGGTGGGGGTGATGCCTCAAGGCTATCGTTTTCCGATATCACACCAATTGTGGTTACCTATGTCAGCACAAACGCTCAACCCAGTTATCCTGGATAGAGAAAAAGTAGAGTTCTTTGGTCGACTCAAACCGGGAGTCAGTGTAGAACAAGCACAAGCACAATTTTTTAGCATAACATCGCAAGCGTTTTATTCTCGCGCTGAAAAACTGCCTAAAGGGCTTGAGCTGATCCGAGCTGATATGGATTTATATCAGAGGTTTGATATAGACAATCCAATGCGCTTGACGGTGTTGGTACTCAATGTTGTCGCATTTTTTATATTACTTCTTGCTGCAATTAATATAGGGAATTTACTGTTTGCAAGGGCGATTCAGCGCAGTAAAGAATCAGCTATTCGCACAGCTATCGGAGCCCCTCACTGGCGCCTAGTAGCGCAACTTATGTGGGAAGGTGTATTGATCACGTTAGCAGGTACTACCTTAGCGGTTGTGTTAGTGGCTTGGTTATTAAACTTTATCGATAGTTATTTCCATACACTTATGGGGAACGAATTACCATTTTGGTATCGTTGGGAGTTAGATACCACCGTGTTTATAGCCGCAGTAGTGTTTGCTCTGTTTACCATTTTTGTGGCGAGCTTTTTACCGGCTTATAAAGCTGCAAGGCAAGATTTTAATATGGTGCTCAGGGATGGTACGCGCGGTGCACAGAGTATCAGTATCGGTCGCTTATCTCGCTTTTTGTTGGTTACGCAAATAGCAACCATTACGTTGATCATGGTGCTGGGTACAGTCATTTCCTTCAAAGTGAACAAAGCTACCGATCTAGAGCTCGGTTATGATTACGATAAGTTATATTTCGCAATCGCCGAGTTGCCTTTACACAATTACCCAACTGATGAACAGCGTGCATTGTTTTTTGAGCGTATGCAGCGTCAGCTAAGTGAAGATGCGGCTTTCTCTGATGCGGGAATTCGATTTAGCTTCAAACGTCAACCAGTTGCGCTATCTGGCATTGATTACAAAACGGACGCGGATAAACCTAAAGCCACTGTGTATACCGTGATAGGCAGCACCGAGTTTATGGGCCCTAAGTTGTTAGCAGGTCGTCGTCTTGATACTAGAGATAGAAAAGATGGTGCGAAAACTGCCATGGTCAGCCAGTCGATGGCCAATCGTTTATGGGGAAGTGACTCTCCACTTGGTAAGCAATTACAAGTGACACTTGATGATGAATTCGCCACGGTAACCGTTGTAGGGGTTGTAAGCGATATAACCAACAATCCTCTTGAAAAACCGGCTCTGTACGATGAGTTGTACTTGGCAGGTTACCAATTTCCGAAAGCGCGTGGCACGATATTCTTTAAACGCGCGGTTGATGCAGCTGCTGCAGAAGATCGATTCTTCCGGATTCTCAACAGTAATGATAGTCAGCTAAATATAGTCGCCATTGAGGACTGGGAAATGGAAACATCGGCAACAGCAAAAATGGTTGCTACATTCAGAGACACAGTGATTATGAGTGGCCTATTTGCATTGATGTTGGCAATGACAGGTATCTATGGATTAACAGCATTCTCTGTAGAAAAGCGAGCTCAGGAAGTTGGGGTCAGAAGGGCGCTGGGGGCAACAGATAAAAACATCATCATGTTGTTTGTTAAGCAAAGCAGTAAACTGTTGTTGACGGGGTTGCTCATTGGTGGAGGTCTATCTAGTTTGATGTTAGCCGCGGTATCAAGTGTGTTGGCATTAACGACCTTTGCATATGTTAGTATTTTCGTGATGGTACTACTGAGCTTAGTATTAGTAGTCTTGGTTGCTGTCATTATACCTTCCAGAAAAGCAGTCTTTATGCAGCCGGCAGAAGCACTACGCTGTGAGTAAGCGTGATGGAGGCAAGTTGTGTGATATGCACAACTTGCCTTTTTCAGCTTATAGCGACATTTATAAATGCGTCAACTCCATATTATATTAAGCAGTTTATCGCGATAATGAGCGGGTTCTGAGGGCACAACACTAAAAGTGTGTAATGGTAGGTGCTGGTACTTGAGTTTTAGCACCTTGTATACAACACTTAATCTAGGTGAAGAGGGTGTTGAAGGCAAAAGAGTGGCATTAATGAAGCTAAAAGCGAAGAGGAAACTTTGGTACTCAATCTTAGCCGGGGGGCTCATTTTGGTGGTGCTCAATGCGCTACTACTTCATTTATTACACCTAAAAATACATCAAAGAGCACAAACCGTTGTTGAACGCGTTGCGTTGTTACCAATAGAGTTACAAACGGCCGATAGTATTACTGATATAGCTCATCGTTACGGGCTTGAATATGTACCGAAAGGCAGTCAAGCCCCCCTAGGCGCTAGTGAATTTAGCGCGGGCGGGGTGTCACTCACACTGTTTCATCAACAGCCCTATCAAAAGCATGCGTATATCATTACCTTCTTTAATATTTTATTTATCGGTTTGTTAGTGTTTTTCTATCGCTGGTGGCAGGTATATCAGGTAAGGCCAAAACGCTTTTTAGCAACGAATGATAGCATGGAAATACGAGCAAATAGCGCGTTGTCCGCAGTCGACCCCAGAGTTGCAGATCAGAGTTTATTCAGTGTGTTTCTTCTGATCCGTTGGTCTATCACCCTTGATGAGACACTGGATGTTAAAAACCACTTTTCTGTTGCTATTCATAAAAGGTTACCCAGTTCTTTGAGCTGTTCGGTTAAGTATTTAAATTCGGGCGCATTGGCGGTAACGCTGGACAGAGTCGCTTGGGGGGATGTGATTGAAACAGGTAAAAAGCTACACGAAATTATGTTCCGTGTGTTACGAGCTTTGCGTTCTGATTTATCGCGCAAACAGGTAAAAGTAGGAGGATGTTTCTACCAGCGTGAAGCGGACCAAGCTGATGTTTATCAGTTGGCAAGAGCTGCCCTGGAAATTGCCAATAATAATGTTTGGCAACATGTTCATATGATGCCCTTAGAAGAGAGTCACGCATCTACGCTAGAAAGTAGCGAAGAAGACTTTATTAGCTGTATTTCCAACGGCCAGTTTGTACTTTTCTTTCAACCTCTATTTGGCTTTAAGCAGCAGGATATTATCCAAAATGAGGTGTTACTCAGAGTGCGTCACGCGCAACTTGGTTTAATTGCCGCGAAACAATTCATACCGCAGTTACATGCAAAAGAAAACTTAGAAGCATTGGATAAAGCTATTATTGAACAAACGATCACTTTACTTACTAAGGAAGCCAATAAACCGAATGTAAGTATTAATATTCATATTGCTAATTGGCTTGACGTGGAGTTTATTAATTGGTTGGTCACGAAAATGCGTCAGGCAACGAGACTTAATAAGTTACTACTTGAAATCCCTGCGGATGATTACTACAAGTACAATCAACAAATTAGTGCGCAGCAGTTATTCTTCACAGGGGTAAGTGCTGGGATCATCATCGATCATGTCACAACTCCCCTTATGGTGAATACGATCCGTGAAAATCACTTAATAGAGGCGGTAAAGCTAGGGTTTGAACTTGTTCATCAAGTACAGCAAAACCCTCAGCAGCAAAAAATAATTAAACAAATCATTTATCAAGCAAAAAGGCTAAACATTGCTGTTTATGCGGTAGGTGTAGAGACTCAAGCTGAGCTGGAGTGCTTGAAGTCACTTGGTGTGCATGGTGCACAAGGTTATTACTTTGCAGAGCTGTTACAACAGCTCGAATTAGTCAAATATTAACTGTCTGTAACGTAAACCATCAAGGCCTTGTAGCCCTCCCGTATGGATAGCTGTTACTCGACTTCCTGTAGGGAAAAAATCCTGCTCAATAAGTTGCCATAAAGCAAAAAACAGTTTTCCTGTGTAAATTGGCTCTAAGGGTAACTGATGTGTCTTTTTCATCATTTTGCAAAATTGCCACAGTTCGGGGGAGAATTTTCCGTAGCCTCCGCCGTGGTAGTCGTATAAAAGCTGCCAGTTGTTAGCTTGTTTAGCCTCAGGTACAAGCTCAATGATCTCTTGCTCAAGATACTGCGCTTGCTTTAATACGGCAACGCCTATGACCTTCGTGTATTTATCACATCCAGCTATCAATCCGGCCAAGGTACCGCCGCTACCTGTAGCACACAGTACATAATCGCTTTGCACCAGACTGTGGGCGAGTTCTTGGACGCCCTGTATGGCTGCCAAATTACTACCACCTTCTGGGATAATATGACAGTGAGGAAATTTTTGCTGTAAACCTGCCAAATAATCTGGCTGATTGCGCATTCTATACGTTGTTCTATCTACAGTATGCAGGTGTAGGCCGCACGCGCGAGCCATGCGTATTGTGGGATTGTTTTCATCTAACAGTGGCCCTCTAACTACCGCATGACCTTCAATCTTAAAAAGTTTACAGGCCATGCTAGCCGCGTAAAGGTGATTAGAAAATGGCCCCGAAAATGTTAGAAATGCAGTTTTCTTCTGTTGTTGCATGGCAATTAGGTTGTATTTTAATTTTCGCCATTTATTGCCACAAATGTGTGGATGTAATAAATCATCTCTTTTTACCTGTAATGTTATTTGCTTTTCATCAAATAGCGGGTGATTGATTACCTGTATTGGGGATTCTGGAAAATAAAATGACATACAACTCATACTAATGGATGATTTATCAAAAATATCTTACGGTAATTCTAACAGCTAAGCACGAAAATATGGCCAGATTACTGGCAAGGCTATGGTTAATAGTTGTAAACTCAGATATTAATGGCGCAAAGCTTGTGTTTTGCTTTGTAAGTACATAGCATTAAGAACTAACTATAAAAAACAACAAAGACCAAATAATTGCCGCGTTTTTGGGAATGGAATATATGCGAATAGCTTCTTTATCTTTTTTAGTCTCTGCCACGTTGATGGCTGCTAGTGTGACACACGACGCTTGGGCACAAGACACTGCAACAGTGAATGCCATTGAATCAGAACTTTCGGTGAAACAAGCTGAGTTAGATAACTACACGCAGATATTAGATAAGCACCTCAGCGAAGAAACGCGCTTACAAGCTCAACTAGATATGCTTAGAGCGCGTTCATCCGATTTAGACAAAGAAAAGAATCAAGCCTTAGACGCGATGAATGATTTATATCGCCGTTTAATTGATGACCCTGGTATTGATATTTCGGATGCGCAAACGCGTTATAAAAACTCGGTCATGGAACATAAAAAGAACAAAGACGATATTACGTTGCAGCTAGCGGCCATAGCTTCACATCGTAAAGATATCGAACAGATCCGAGTGACCAAGCACACCCTAGTTAACACGTTAGAGAATTTAAAAGATCAACTCAGCACTGCAAGGGTTGAGCGTCTGAGAAATGAATTTACCCGAGAAGGCACATTAGAAGTTGATCACACCATTAACTGTAAACGCACTGAAACGCTAGCGGCTTGTGAACAACGAGGTCAGCAGATGGCCTTGCAAAAAGCAACCAAACGTTTCGTTGACCAGTTGTTTGCTAATTTAACAGAGCATCGTCTTGTTGAGCCAAAACGTAACTTGGCCGGAGCACAGGTTCAAGTGATTAATAGTCATGTAGTCAGCAGTGCATTCAGTGGTCAGGGCAACTACAGTGTGAACCTCAGTGTAACCATGCGCGGCGATGTTAATAATAGTAGATTGTGTAGCTTGCTGAGCGTAGACAATCGCTTCTGTGCAGAATATGGAACGCCCTTAGCTGGCGCAGTCGGGAGTTATCAGGCAAACTATCCACCTGTATATACTGATAGCCAACTGAATTTTTCAGACCCACAAACTACTTCAAGTAATATTCAAGTATCTCGTTTAAGTACCCAACCGGTGATTGAGGTCACTAGCTCTTCTGATACAACGCAAGCAATACCAAAGCCCAAGAAAGAACTCATGGTTCAGTTAACATTGCGTTCTAATGTGTATGATGATGAAGTTTTTATCAATGGTGTGAGTTATGGCTCGACCAAACTCTCAGTAAAGCTTCCTGCGGGCACGTATGATATCGAGATCCGTAAACTGGGTTACAAGCCATTCAAAAAGAAAGTGACGGTTCGTAAAGCGAGAACGATTAACGCTAAATTGGTAAAAAAGCCTGAGTCGATTGCTGTACCGACACCAGAAAGCGAGCAAGTAAATAGTCAAACACCGCCAAACATGATCTCGCAAACGCCAGTTAATGAAGTTGTAATTGTACCTGCTGGGTCGTTTAAAATGGGTGATCTTGTTGGTAATGGTTTGGCAAATGAACGGCCCGTGATTGAAAAAGTACTCAGTAGTTCTTATGGTATGCAAAGCAAAGAAGTGACTATAGGTGAGTTTCGAGCCTTTGTTGAAAGTACCGGTTACCAGACCGCTGCAGAAAAAAGCCGAGGCTGTGCATACTACAAAGATGGAGAGCCTGTTTGGGAGTTAGACTACAACTGGCAAACTCCAGGCTATCAGCAAGCAGAGAACTTTCCTGTTGTGTGTGTATCGTATGATGATGCAAAAGCCTATGCTAATTGGTTATCAGGTGAGCACGGACAACAATATCGATTGCCTAATGAGGTGGAGTGGGAGTATGCCGCAAGAGCAGGCACAACTTCAGAATACCCATGGGGAAATGAAATTGGAAAAAGTCTAGCAAACTGTGGTTGGTGTGGAAGTGAATGGTCCAATAAAAGTGCCGCGCCTGTAGGTGAATTTTCGCCTAATCATTACGGTTTATATGACACTGTTGGTAACGTCTGGGAGTGGACACAAAAGCGTGCTTCACAAAGTGGTGTGACGGTACGTGGTGGAGCTTGGAATTTTGCACCAAGTCTGGCTCGTGTCTCGACCCGTCTAGAGTTAGCAACAGATTTTAGAGCAAATTACATTGGCTTTCGACTGGTTCGAGAGCGATAAAACAATATAACGATGAGTGGTGCTGAGCACCACTTGATTTAAAGTATTTCTTTAAGGTTACCCAGCCTCATGTTTAAAAAATTACGCGGATTATTTTCGAACGACCTATCGATTGATTTAGGTACAGCTAACACTCTTATTTATGTAAAAGAAGAAGGCATTGTTTTGAATGAGCCTTCGGTAGTCG
Source organism: Pseudoalteromonas byunsanensis (assembly GCF_001854475.1). Classification (GTDB taxonomy): domain Bacteria; phylum Pseudomonadota; class Gammaproteobacteria; order Enterobacterales; family Alteromonadaceae; genus Pseudoalteromonas; species Pseudoalteromonas byunsanensis. Next base: position 310,207 of record NZ_MNAN01000031.1, on the reverse strand, counting down.
CTATTAGACAAGAGCGCGCAGGTGGACCAAAAAGCGTGGCTTCTGTGGGGACTGCGGCTAAGCAAATGTTGGGTCGTACACCAGGTAACATCAAAGCAATTCGCCCAATGAAAGATGGTGTTATTGCAGACTTTTACGTTACTGAGAAAATGTTGCAACACTTCATTAAGCAAGTACATAACAACAACTTTATGCGTCCAAGTCCGCGCGTACTAATCTGTGTACCTTGTGGTGCAACACAAGTAGAAAAGCGTGCTATTCGTGAATCTGCAATGGGTGCTGGTGCTCGAGAGGTTTATTTGATTGAAGAGCCGATGGCCGCAGCTATCGGTGCAGGTTTACCTGTATCCGAAGCAACAGGTTCTATGGTGGTCGATATCGGTGGTGGTACGACAGAAGTTGCAATTATCTCCCTAAATGGTGTCGTATATTCATCATCTGTGCGCATCGGTGGCGATAAATTTGATGAAGCAATCATCAACTACGTGCGCCGCAACTTTGGTAGCTTGATAGGTGAAGCGACGGCTGAGCATATCAAACATGAAATTGGTTCTGCGTTTAAGAGTGACGAGCCGGTATCTATTGAAGTGCGTGGCCGTAATCTAGCTGAAGGTGTACCACGTTCATTTACATTGAACTCTCACGAAATCTTAGAAGCATTACAAGAGCCTCTGATGGGCATTGTGAGCGCTGTAATGGTTGCATTAGAGCAGTCTCCACCGGAACTGGCTTCAGATATTTCTGCACACGGAATGGTGTTAACGGGCGGTGGTGCATTGCTTAAAGATTTAGATAGGCTTTTGATGGAAGAAACTGGTATCCCTGTTGTTGTAGCGGATGACCCTTTAACTTGTGTAGCACGTGGCGGCGGCAAGGCATTAGAAATGATAGATATGCATGGCGGCGACGTATTTAGCTACGACTGATGAATCTGTTATTTGGCCGAACAGTATCTTTGCAACTGCGACTGACGGTCGCAGTGATGCTAAGCATTATACTCATTGTTGGTGATCGCTTTACACAAGGCGGAACACTTATTAGGACTAGCCTACATACGTTGGTTAGTCCTTTGTTGTATCTGGCAAGTATGCCCTATGAAGCTTTTAACAGTGGCGCAAAAAGCCTACAAACACGCGAACAGCTAAGTGAAGAAAACAGTGCGCTTAGGCGCAAACAATTGTTGCAAAGTGAAAAGCTTCAACAGTTCGAATTTTTACAGAAGGAAAATCAAAAGCTGCGAGCTTTACTTGGTGCCTCTGCTAGAGAGAAAAACACCCGCCTAGTTGCCCAGATCCTGTCTGTACATTCCAACCCATATAGCCATCAAGTTGTGGTCAATAGAGGTACGATTGATGGTGTTACCGAAAGTCAGCCAGTGATTGATGAAATGGGGTTGGTCGGTCAACTCACGCAAGTGGGTACAACCACATCTCGTGTACTGCTTATGACAGATATCACCCATGCTACACCGGTGCGCATTTTACGCAATGACGTTCGTACTGTGGTTGAAGGCATAGGGAAGATCAATAAACTAAAGCTATCTCATGTCCCTCATAGTTTAGATGTACGTATCGGGGATGTGCTGGTTACATCTGGATTGGGTGGGACTTTTCCCGAAGGCTATCCTGTTGCTGTCGTCACAGAGCTTAACCGTGACGAAGGTTTACCCTTTGCACAAGTATACGCAGAGCCAATCGCTCAGCTTGACCGCATACGCTTATTGTTGATTTTGGGGCGTACGTCACAAGAGAATTTAGATCATGATTAAACGCTACTATTTTCTTATCGCGTTTACCGTATTTCTTGCCTTGGTTATGGCGCTTATGCCATTGCCAATATCAGCAGAACCATTTCGTCCTGATTGGGTGTTGCTGGTGTTAATGTATTGGTCGTTAGCTGTACCCCATCGTGTCAATATTGGCTGGGCATGGGTGGCTGGGCTACTTATGGATTTGGCTATTGGCGCTCCTTTGGGTGTTAATTCGCTAACTTACTCTATATGTATTTACATAACGGTTAGCAACTTCCAGAAAATACGTAACTTTTCTATTTGGCAGCAGGCAATGTTGGTTGGCTTATTCCTAACTTTGTATCACTTACTGCTGTTTTGGTTAAACCACTTTTTACTCGACGTGTATTTCAGTCTCCACTATTTATGGCCAGCCCTAACGGGTATGTTATGTTGGCCGTGGATCTTTTTACTACTTAGAAAATACCGTCGCCAATTTAGGATACGTTAATGGCCCAAAGTTTGTACTTGGCGTCAGCCTCACCAAGACGAAAGCAATTACTCACCCAACTGGGGTATGATTTTATTCAATTTTCGGTTGATGCTGACGAAAGCCAATTAGACAATGAAGCCCCTTTGGCCCATGTGGAACGCTTGGCACGTTTGAAAGCGCAAACTGCGGTCTTAAAGGGTTACACAGACAGACCAGTGTTAGGCAGTGACACGGTTGTTGTTATTGATGATATTGCGCTAGGTAAACCCAAAAACAAGCAAGACTTTATGGCAACAATGGCTCGTTTGTCTGGTCGTACACATCAAGTTTATACGGCCATTGCTCTTGCAGATAGTACTCGTACACTCAGTAAAGTTGTGTGTACGGATGTCACTTTTAAACCGCTAGGTGAACAAGAACTTGAAGCTTACTGGAGCAGTGGTGAGCCTTTGGACAAAGCCGGGGGTTATGGCATTCAAGGGTTAGGTGGTAAATTTGTCACGCGACTGTCGGGTAGCTACTTTGCGGTCATGGGCCTACCGTTATATGAAACTGATGAATTAATTAAAGAATTTACCGAAGGCAGTTATGAGTAGTGAATTACTAATCAATGTTACACCAAGCGAAAGTCGCGTCGCGTTAATTGAAAATGGTGTGCTGCAAGAAGTGCAGGTGGAGCGGATTGGCAACTTAGGTATTGTCGGCAATATCTATCTGGGTAAAGTTAGTCGTGTATTGCCAGGGATGCAGGCTGCATTTGTTGATATTGGACTTGATAAAGCTGCATTTTTACATGCCTCGGATATTGTTAATAGCGCTTCGTTTGAAGAAGGTGTTGACGAACAACCGGTGAAAAAGGTTCAGGATATCCGTGAACTTGTTAAACAGGGTCAGTACATCATGGTTCAAGTGGTTAAAGATCCATTGGGAACCAAAGGCGCTCGCTTGACAACTGATATCACAATTCCTTCTCGATATCTGGTATTTATGCCGGATGCAACCCATGTGGGTGTGAGTCAACGCATTGAGACGGAAGAAGAGCGTACTCGTCTGAAGGAAATTGTCTCCGCCTATAATGATGAGAATGGCGGTTTTATTGTTCGTACTGCCGCAGAAGGTGCTAGTGAAGCTGAGCTAAAGCATGATGCTGAATTTCTAAAAAAGCTATGGCATAAAATTATTAGTCGTCGCAAAAAAACCAGTAAAGCATCAATATTACATGAGGATTTAACCTTAGCGTTTCGTACGCTTAGGGATTACGTTGGTGAGGACATGGAGCGCATTCGTGTGGATTCTAAACTGACGTATCAAGAGCTAAAAACCTTTACGGAAGAGTTTGTCCCGCTGCTTGGCAAGGCGCTTGAATATTACCCAGGAGAGCGTCCAATCTTCGACTTGTTTGACGTCGAGACCGAAATACAAAAGGCCTTGCACCGCAAGGTGGAGTTAAAGTCGGGTGGTTATCTCATCATAGATCAAACAGAAGCGATGACGACTGTGGATGTTAACACGGGAGCATTTGTTGGTCATCGTAACCTTGAGGAAACCATATTTAATACCAATGTAGAAGCAACCTCTGCGATTGCTAGACAGCTAAGATTACGCAATCTTGGCGGTATTATTATTATTGATTTTATTGACATGGTTTCAGATGAACACAAACGTCGCGTGCTACACTCATTAGAGACGGCATTAGCAAAAGATCGTGCTAAGGCCAACATAAATGGGTTATCAGCATTAGGCTTGGTGGAAATGACCCGTAAGCGAACCAGAGAAAGTTTGGAGCACATACTATGTGATGTATGCCCCGCTTGTTCAGGAAGAGGGTCGCTAAAGACAGTAGAAACAGTCTGTTATGAAATATTAAGAGAGATTGTACGTGTTAATCGTGCCTACGATGCTGATAAGTTTATGGTTTATGCCTCACCCGCTGTCAGTGAAGCACTAATCAACGACGAATATCATAATTTGGCTGAATTGGAACTCTTTATCGGAAAACAAGTCAGTATTCAAACAGAGAGCTTATATAGCCAAGAACAGTTTGACGTCGTAATGATGTAAGGTGACGTAACGTCTCATGCAAGTTAAAACCTTTTGTTTTTTTTGTATCCGCAAGATATGGCAGGTGTTTGCTATTACACTTGTTACGCTTGCGGTACTGGTATCGGTTGTAAAGTATAGCTTGCCCTACGCCAATGATTATCGCTCGGATATTGAAAATATAATCTATCAGCAGTTGGATGTGAACATTAGCATAGGTTCTATCAGTGCTAGTTGGGAAAGTGAAGGCCCCGCATTGGTGTTGGAAAATCTAACATTTGTTGACAATCAAAGCGCGCCTATAGCCTTATCAATCGCGAAAACCAGTTTGCAATTGAATGTACTTGAATCACTGAGAAATTTACAAGTTCGTTCAAATTATTTCGTTTTGGAAGGGTTTTCAGCTCAAGTGGATGTTGCCAAGTTGGCTGAAGTCAATGACTCTGGCAGCGCTGATTTTGAGCAACAATCACTGATCGAAAGTCTATTTTTGGGCGAGACAGGGCACTTTTCAATTCAGTCCAGTCAGCTCAACCTACGTATGAAAAGTGGCTTACAACATACACTACTGCTAAACGACTTGATTTGGCAAAATAGTCCAAACAGCCATGAAGGTGAAGGTGAAGTTGCTATTCCAGGTTTGCAACAAGGGCGCTTTGCTGCGCGTCTATCTTTAACAGGTTCAACCTTGAGGGACTTGGCAGGACAAGTGTACTTGCAGGCGCAAAATCTAGATGTAGCGGAATGGCTGACAGAGCAAATCTCAACGCAGAAAAAACACATAGCTACAGAGTTAAATGGTGAGCTTTGGCTAGGGCTTGAGCATGGTAAGGTTCAAGAGGTAACGATTAACACTTTACCAAGCCAAATGCAGTGGCAAGAAGCAGGCGAGCGGCATTCACTGGCCCTTACACGCGGACAGCTGAAACTAATGCCTCAAGCCAAACAATGGCATCTCACTAGCTCCGAGTTAGAGTTTGCTCTGGATGGTGAGCAATTTATACCAGCCAAATTGCAAGGTTTATTCAGCGATAACCAACGACGTATATGGTTTGACGACGTGAGTTTAGAGCTTGTGAAACAGTTTACACTTCTGGCGCAGGCTGATTGGGTCGATAGCGTAACTGGTTTAGATGTTCAGGGGACGCTGCAAGGGCGAATTAGCTGGGATGCAGAGCATCAATTTGATGTGTGGTTGAATGGGAGTCAGTTGAGTTGGTCCAATTACAATGGGATCCCTGGAGTTAATAACTTACGAGCGGAAATGCTGTGGAAAAATAATGCGGCAGTTATCAATTTGTTTAGTGAACAGTCACAGCTTGAAACCGCGGATATGTTTACAAAACCTCTGGCTTATGAGCAGCTTAATGGTGAATTACAGTTATATCAGTTGAACAATCAATGGCACCTTAGTAGTGACTCGCTATGGATTAATAATCAAGATATTACTTTAGCTGCTGAAATGCACTTAACATTGGGTGATGTAGCTAAATTGGATTTGTATGCGGAAATGCTGGGGGGAAATGCTCAAACAGCTGGTGACTACTTCCCGCAGACCGTCATGCAGAGGAGTCTGATTGATTATTTAAATCGTGGCATTTTAGGCGGCCAGCTCCGCACTACTCAGGTGTTGCTGTCGGGTCCATTATCTGCGTTTCCTTTTGAGGATAGGAGCGGGCAGTTTGAGGTTTTATCTCATATCACGCAGGCTGAATTTATGTTCGCACCGGACTGGCCAGCACTTAAAAATGGTGATGTTACTTTACATTTTGCCAACGAGCGGATGGATATTTTTGCCAATGCAGGGGATTTGATCAATCAGCAGTTGAGTGCGCCTGTAGTCGTGACCCTTCCCAATCTCAACCAAGCTGATAACTTATACGTAGATATCGTACACACGACGGATGCACAAACATTGTTGCCTTTCTTTGCAAAAACGCCATTAAGTGAACCTTTGGTGGATATTCTGAGCATTGTACAAGGCAAAGGTGAGATGAGTACCCAGATTAAACTTGATATTGATTTACGCTCACTGGCGGTCAGTGCAATCGGTAGTGTAGATTTAAATGGTGCTGATGTCATGCTAAAGCAACCAGGCATGCAGCTGTCTGGAGTAACGGGTATATTGCATTTTGTGGATGACAAGATTGAATTAACAAAAAGTAATGCAACCTGGTTAGATATGCCTATCTCTATCAATGTTATGGCTGATGGAGATCATAGCAACTATGCCGTTAATGTGAACGCAACTTTACTTGCGCAATCGCAGCGCCTTGTGCCCTTTACGCAAGGGCTATTAGATGGTTTTATAGAAGGTCAAAACGAATTACATACTAATGTGCAGTTAAACTTTTCAGAGCAAGGTTTTAGCTATAATGCTAAATTTAATGCCAACTTAGAGGGGGTAGAAAGTTCTTTTCCTGCACCTTATCAAAAAGACAAAGAAGAAACTTGGTTACTGCAAGGTGAGGTTCAAGGCGATGACATCTCAAACTTGATAACAGTTAATCTTGCAGATAGGTTATTTTTCAACGGTATTTTAGACAATGAATCTGCACAGTTGAGTCAAGCTCAACTTAGCGTTGGAAGAGATAATAAGGGGCTCACAGGAGAAGGCTTTCATGTTGCTATTACACAAGAGCAATTAGAGCTGGACCCATGGATTGAGTTCATTGACCGCATTATTTCATTACCACCAAAGAACCCTGACGAGCGTGGAGTGTTACCCTCTTTAGAGCAACTGACTGTGCAGTCGACATATGCACAGGTTGCCAATATTCCATTTTCTGATTTGGAAGTGCGAATGTTTCCAAGTAATGATGGTATGACGATGCGTATCAATGCTAAAGAAGCACGGATAACAGCAATGTTGCCAGAATCAGGCTCAAGCAGACCTATACGTATAGATAGCGATTACCTAAGAATTAATCTATTAGAGCAAAAAGTAGATTCTAAAGCTACAAACGAGGAACTTGATTGGCTTACCCGAGTACCTGCAATTGAGTTCAATTGTAGTGACTGCAAGTTAGAAACTTATCAATTAGATAAAGTCAGTGCTTCACTATTTGGGGATGGTAAGCAGTTGAGCGTGTCTGAAATTGTGGTGGACAAGCAAGAACATGTGTTAAGAGGCGCAGGACGTTGGATCAATGGCGTAAGTTACTTTGACGGTATTATGAATAGCAAAGATATTGGAGAGCTATTCGATGAATTTGATCTCACTTCGACTATCAAAGATTCTAGAGCGAATCTCAATTATCAGCTTAGCTGGCATGGTGCGCCATATGACTTTGATATCGACAGTCTTGCTGGTGAAATTACATGGGAGCTTGGAGAAGGGCATTTGGCAGAAGTGAGTGATCAGGGCGCACGGGTGTTTTCTTTGCTAAGTTTAGATTCACTGATAAGAAAGTTGAAACTGGACTTTAGAGATGTGTTCTCAAAAGGCTTTTTTTACAATCAAATGAAAGGCAGTGTGCAATTGGACAAAGGAATTGCGTATACCAAAGATACCAAATTAGATGGCGTGCCAGCGGATTTGAGCATACAGGGTTATGCTAACCTCAATACTCAGGAGATCAACTATGATTTGGCTGTTGCCCCTCAGGTGACATCGAGTATTCCTGTTATTGTGGCGTGGATGGTAAACCCTGTATCGGGGTTAGCTGCACTAGCGCTGGATAAAGTCATTCACTCCGCCAGAGTCATATCTGAGATTAAGTTCAAAGTAACGGGCACAATGCAAGAGCCAGTTGTCAAAGAGATTGATCGTAAAAGTAGAGAAGTCGAAATTCCTCAGGCTGCGAGAAACCAACCGCCTGTTAATGATGATAAACCTGCCACAACAGAGCAGCCCAAACCCACAGAACTTCACGATGAGAGCACAGATTTTACACCTGTGGTGGGCTAGATGTTCACGAGCTTTTGGTGAGCGCTGCGTCAACATATATTTTTGGAGTTCGTATTATGCCATTTAATGCGCGTGTTATAGCGATACAAATGTGTTCAGGCATGCAACCAGAGCATAACTTTCAACAGTTAGAACAGTGGTTAGAGCACAGTGATCTCAAAGAGCCGACCTTGGTATGTTTGCCGGAGAGTTGGTTGGCGTTTATGCAAGATGCAAAACAGTCGCTGCAGTTTGCTCAAAACTATCAGTACTGGCTGGATAAGTTAGGCGAACTATGTCGACGTTATAAAATTTGGCTCAACGCAGGAACAATTGCAGTCAAAGGGAGTGAGAAAGGTTACTTCGCGGCGAGCTTTTTACTAAATGACGATGGCGAAGTGGTTGCTCGCTACAATAAAATTCACTTATTTGATGCTGATGTCGCTGATGGTAGTGGAGGCTATCGTGAATCTCGCTTAACAATCGCAGGTACTGAGGTCGTGGTAGTTAACACCCCGTTCGGTAAGATTGGTTTGAGTGTGTGCTATGATGTACGCTTTCCAGGCCTTTACCAAGCAATGCGCAACTTAGGGGCCGAAATATTATTGGTGCCAAGTGCATTTACAACTGTGACGGGAGCTGCACACTGGTTACCTTTACTACAGGCCAGAGCAATAGAAAATCAGTGTTTTGTTATAGCCCCAGCGCAATATGGTACACATGAAAATGGCCGCAAAACATACGGACATAGCCTAATATTATCACCATGGGGTGAGGTTTTGTCAGATGCAAAGCAACAATTAGGGATGATTAGCGCAGAGCTGGACTTAACGCAGCTGCATCGGCTTCGCACAGATATGCCAGTGCAGGTTCACAACAGATTTAAGAGTGAGTTTTATGAATAGTGTCGAACAGCATTTGCTGACTGATAGTCAGTTAGATAGAGCGCAATTAGAGCAAACGTTAAGTTACATACATCAGCATAAAGTAGATTATGCGGACTTATACTTCCAATCTAGTCATCACGAAACGTGGGTGTTAGAAGATGGCTCGGTAAAAGAAGGGAGCTATAACATCGAACGCGGCGTTGGTGTTCGAGCGGTAGCGGGCGATAAGACAGGCTTCTCGTATTCAGATGCAATTAATATTGAAGCGCTTGACAAAGCAGCGATGGCGGCCCGAAGCATCGCGCAAGCAGGAGAAGAAAAAAAGATTCAAGTGTTCAGTGAGCACACTGTTCGCCAGCAGTTTGCACCAGCTCAACCCATAACGAGTATGAGTGATGCAGAAAAAATAAATTTATTGAGAGAAGTCGAAAATGCAATTCGAGAGCTAGCACCTGACGCACAACAAGTGGTTAGTTCTATTTCAGCGGTTTATGAAGAAATACTCATTGCGGCGAGTGATGGCACTTTTGCAACGGATATTCGCCCGTTAATTAGATTAAGCTGCTCTGTATTGTTAGAAAAAAATGGTCGTCGTGAGCGAGGTAGTGCAGGTGGTGGAGCCCGCTTAGACTATGGTTATTTTAAAGAACTAGTAGAAGGAAAGCCTCGTTGGTTGAGCTACGCACAGGAGGCGGTACGCCAAGCTAAAGTTAATTTAGAAGCAATTGATGCACCCGCTGGAGCTATGCCGGTTGTGTTAGGTGCAGGCTGGCCTGGAGTGTTGCTTCACGAAGCCGTTGGACATGGCTTAGAAGGTGACTTTAATCGCAAAGGTGCCTCTGCATTTAGCGGTAAAGTAGGTGAAAAGGTAGCCTCAAATTTATGTACAGTGATTGATGATGGGACTATGGCCAATCGTCGAGGCTCGCTCAATGTTGACGATGAGGGTACGCCAGCAGGCTATAATGTATTGATTGAAAATGGTATTTTGAAAGGGTATATGCAGGATAAGCTAAATGCTCGGCTTATGGGGGTCGCGCCAACAGGCAATGGCCGCCGAGAGTCATATGCACATCTGCCTATGCCACGTATGACAAATACTTACATGCTGCCAGGTGCTGATACAAAAGCAGATATTATCAGCAGTGTTAAAAAAGGTATTTATGCACCTAACTTTGGTGGTGGTCAGGTAGATATCACATCAGGAAAGTTTGTATTCTCTGCCTCTGAAGCATACTTAATTGAGGATGGAAAAATCACCCAGCCCATTAAGGGAGCCACATTGATCGGTAATGGTCCAGATGTTATGAACAAGATCTCAATGGTTGGCAATGACTTGGAATTAGATCGTGGGGTTGGTGTATGTGGAAAAGATGGTCAGAGTGTGCCTGTAGGTGTTGGTCAGCCTAGCTTGAAGATTGATGAAATCACCGTAGGTGGTACAGCTTAGAAGAAGTCCTCTGTTATTAATGTTTACTGATAACAAGCTTTGTGGGGGAAGGTAAAGATTTTACCTTGGATGTTCCTTAAGTAGCTAGAGTGAGGCGCTCTAAAGTGCACAGTAAAAACCAGTGTAATGCTGGTTTTTTAGTTCATGATATAAACTGCAAAAAACATATACACGCAAGTAAAAACAGAAAATAGTGACTCACTGAGCAAGATTACTCGCATTTTTGGGGGCGTAGATTAAAGTTAATTTTGTACTTAACCAAACTAAGAGTAACGGATATGTTTTTAACACGGTTAATCTACGCCAGCACGATTGGCGATAACTTTTCACAGCACTCAATAGAAGGTATTTTAGAAGCGGCTCGATGTAAAAATATGAAACACAACATTACAGGTGTGCTGTGCTTCAACTGTGATTATTTTCTACAATGCTTAGAAGGCCCCAGAGCTGATGTCAATGAGACATATAAACGTATTTTAAATGATGATAGGCATCATAGTGTTGTGATGTTAGATTATCGGGAAATAGACTCACGGGACTTTTCTGATTGGAGCATGGGCTATGTTCCTAGCTCAACTATTTCGGTACCAATTAACTTGAAGTTCTCAGAAGCTGCCGATTTTAACCCTTATCTTATGTCTGGCGCGAGTGCATACATGATGCTAAAAGCGCTAAAGCAGTCTGTACCGACGCTTTAGCTACTTTCGTTCGACATTGAAAAACCAGCTTGAAGCTGGTTTTTTTTGTTTAAGGCATCATTGCATCTTTTAAGTATTGAAAAAGCTCTTTATAACCTTTGGCAGGTTTTTCAGCTTGCATTTCTTTGCTTGCTTGTCTGACGAGTTGACGCATTTTTTGACGTTCTAACTCTGGATATTTATCTAATAGTTCATTGATTTTGCTATCACCTTGGCTGATCAACTCATCTCTTACCAACTCAATCTTGTTAAGCAATACGTCAGCTTGCTTATTTTTATTGAGCATTAGACCAATTGCAGCCTCGATATCTGCTACATTATCTGTCAAACGTAGGGTTTTAGTGATGTAGTTGATGTGGCGTCGATAAGCTTCGCTTTTTTGGCGGATCTTGTCAGCTACAACCATGGCTTCAATGAGATCATCACTGAGCGGGAGTTTATCTCGCTGTTTTTTAGGCATATTGGCGAGATCTTGTGCTAACTGTTGATACTGCTGTGCATCGCGTTTAAGTTCGCTTTTTGATACGTAAATGATTTCTTCTTCAGTGGTTGGTTTGTTTTGCTTCGCCATGATATTTACAGGTTTTCGGATTTGTACTAAGTATACCAATTTTGTGGCATAAATGCTTTTTCTCAATGGGGTGATAGTTTAGATGTGTGTTAGCATTAGATTATAGTGATTATTTTGAAGAGATGATGAGCATGGCACATTCTCAGCAACACCCAATCTATACGCAAATTGATGAAGTAAAACAAGCTGTGTCAGAAGCACTAAGTCACGCAAAAAAGCTTGGTGCAACAGCAGCTGAAGCTTCAATGTCCAGCACCTCCGGTTTATCTGTAAGTACTCGTATGGGCGAAGTAGAAACCATTGAGTTTAACCAAGATGGTGGCTTAGGAGTGTGTGTTTATGTGGGCAATCACAAAGGTAACGCGTCCACCGCAGATTTAAGTCCCAAGGCAATTAGAGCGGTGGTTGAAAAAGCGGTAGATATAGCCAAGTTTACATCGGATGACCCCTGTAATGGTGTTGCTGATAAAGAGTTACTCGAAATGTCACCACCGGATTTGGATCTGTTTCACCCATGGGAGGTGACACCAGAGCAAGGTGTTGAATTGTGCATCGAAGCAGAAAAAGCAGCGCTTAATGCTGATGAGCGTATCGTCAATTCAGATGGCGCAAGTTTTGCCAGTCATCAAGGGTTGCGGGTGTACGGTAACAGCCATGGCTTGTTAGCAGGTTTCCCTCGTACTCGCCATACGCTCAGTACTATGGTGATAGGTAAAGATGGTGGGCAGATGCAACGCGATTCTGCATATACAATTTCTCGTGAACGTCAGGGATTAAAATCAGCGACCGCAATCGGCTTGGAAGCGGCGCAGGCAACATTGTCTAAGTTGAATAGCCAGAAACTAAATACGATGAAAACACCTGTTATTTTTAGGGCTGACATCGCAAATAGCTTATTCGGGCATCTTGTGTCAGCAATCGGTGGTGGCGCGTTGTATCGCAAGTCTAGCTTTTTACTGGACAAATTAGGCCAGCAAATATTTAATCCTTGTGTCAATGTATTGGAGAGACCACATCTACCCAAGGGTTTAGCGTCAAGTCCTTTCGACAGTGAAGGCGTTAAAACACTGGATAGAGAAATAATTCACGGTGGTGAACTGAGAACGTATTTATTATCCAGTTATGCCGCTCGTCGACTAGGCATGACCTCAACAGGTCATGCCGGGGGCATACACAATTGGCTAGTACAACAAACACACGACGACCTAAGTGCGTTATTAAGTACCATGGGGACAGGGTTATTGGTCACAGAACTTATGGGACAAGGAGTGAGTACAGTGACAGGTGACTACTCTAGAGGTGCTTCTGGTTTCTGGGTCGAAAATGGTCAGATCCAATATCCGGTGAGCGAGATCACCATAGCGGGTAATTTGGCTGACATGTTCAAAAATATTCAGGCGATAGGTGGAGATATTGAATATCGAGGCAGTGTGCAAACTGGTTCGATTTTAATAGATTCTATGCAAGTAGCTGGAGCTTAAAGAATAAACAAGGGGCGATATAGCCCCTTTCGTGATTAAACTAAGAACCAAGTCGCTGTACCGAGGAAGGCAAAAATCCCTACAATATCAGTCACAGTAGTCAATACCACACTGCCTGCTAATGCAGGGTCTATCTTCATGCGTTTTAAAATAATGGGAATACTTGCACCGGCTATACCCGCCGCTAGCAAGTTCATAAACATAGCAAAAGCAATCACTGCACCTAGCACAAAATCCCATCGCCATAATGCGACGACCCCAGCAATCAGAATAGACCAGAGCACACCATTGAGTGCACCGATAGCAAGCTCTTTACTGAGGATAAACCGTTGGTTGGTTTGGTTTATGTGACCTAAAGCAATACCACGAATAACCAAAGTTAATGTTTGGCTACCTGCAACGCCTCCCATACTGGGAACAATCCCGTTGAGTACAGCTAAAAATGGTAGAATGTCGAGCGTACTTTCAAAGAAGCTGGCAACAAAGGCTGCTAAAAGCGCCGTGAGCAAGTTGATACCCAACCAAATTGAACGACGCTTAGAGCTTTTGAACACTGGTGCAAAGGTATCTTCCTCATCATCAAGACCAGCCATGCTCATTAAGCTGTGTTCAGCATCTTCACGAATAACATCAACAATATCGTCGATGGTGATACGACCTAACAAATGTGCATTGTCATCAACAACCGCAGCAGAAATCCAATTGTGGCGTTCAAATAGTTGCGCTACTTCTTTTTCTTCCATGGTGATGGGAATCGACTCTTTTTCTGTATCCATCAAATCACGGACTAGCTTTTCGGGCGAATTTGTCAGTAGGCTATTAAGTGATAGAGCCCCTATAAAACAGTTATCTTTATCAACCACGTAAAGATCATCGGTGCCATCTGGAAGCTCGCCTCTGAGCCTTAGGTATCTGAGTACTACATCTAGAGAGACATCTGGGCGAATGGTGACCGTGTCGGTGTTCATCAATGCACCGGCAGATCGCTCCTGATAAGATAAAGCCTGAGTCGCACGCTCTCTGTCTTGAGCATCCATCGCACCGACAACATCTTGATAGACCGTTTCAGGTAAGCTTCTAAGTACTTCACCAAGGTCATCGTCATCCATGTCTTCGGTAGCAGCGGCAATGAGCTCGGGCTCCATCTGGACAATGATACTAAGACGAACATCTTCAGAGAGTTCTTCCAGTACATCCCCCTGAATATCAGGGTCAACAAGTTGCCAAAGTTGGCGACGAACCTTGTGTGGGGAAGACTCAAGTAGTAGTGCGGTGTCACATGGTGCTGTTTCAGCCAAAATACGTCTGACTTGAACAAACTGTCCACTATTTAATGCCTGCGTTACTTGTTGCAGCTGTTGCAGTGTATAGTCTTGTTCAAGGGCTTCAGGCATAGGCTTCCTTCAAATTCTTTGGTTATTATTAACTTGAGTGCCTAAGGAGAAGCTGAAGAGCCAGCTAGGGTATGACAAGGAAAGTCAGGCACAACTCATTGCCTAAGAGTTTAACGTAAATTCTGCCTGCTTACCAAGTATCTAAGAGGATTTTATATATAAGATATATTTGCTAACTTATTCTTGTTCATGAAACTTTTGAGCGATGAGCTCACCAATTGCTTGTAGAGCTCCTTGTGCATCAGGACCATCACAAACGACCTTGACTTCTTTGCCTTGACTACTTTCTAGTAGCAGTAATGCTAATACGCTGTGACCATCGGCAGATTTATCATCCTGATATAAGGTAATTTGTGCATCGAATTTGACCGCTAATTGAGCAAGGACGGAAGCCGCTCTGGCGTGTAATCCACATTTGTTTTGAATTAAGAAAGTATCTTCACAACGCATAAAGTCAGGTATCTTGTTCTCTGTGGCGAATTTTTATGTTTGGATGTGTACGTGCAAAGCTTTCACCAATTGTTTGTGCTAAATAAACAGAGCGGTGTTGCCCGCCAGTACAGCCAATAGCAATGGTTAAATAACTACGATTATTGCGCTCAAGGTGGGGTAACCAAGTTTGCACGAAAGTTTGAATTTGCCACGTAAATTTTTGTACGATGCTGTGACTTGCCAAATAATCTTTAACGGGTTGATCTAAACCAGTCAATGGCTTTAGTTCAGGTTCCCAATGGGGATTGGGCAAAAAACGTGCGTCAAAGACAAAGTCAGCTTCTTTAGGTATACCGTGCTTAAATCCAAATGATTGAAAGGTTACGATAAGCTGTTTGTCTTTCTTACCTAAAATTCGCTCTCGGATGGTTTCTGCCAATTGGTGAACGCTCAAATCGGTGGTGTCTATCAGGACATCTGCACGGGTAGTGAGTACATCTAGTAGCTTTTTTTCAGCTTTTATTGCCAAATCTAAAGGCAGATCATGCATAGATAATGGATGCAGGCGACGAGTTTCTGAAAAACGCCTGATTAGCGTGTTGTCATCACTATCAAGGTAAAACAACATCGGGTTCGCAAAGCCTGGCAAGTACTCTAGGATATCGTTAAAGTCTTGTTGTTCTTTTGGGAGATTGCGCACATCTATACTAACGGCAATTTTATCATAATTGTCGGATACGCTGCGTACTAATGACGGCAGCAGGTTAACTGGAATGTTATCAACGCAGTAATATCCTAAGTCTTCGAGCACACGCAATGCGACTGACTTTCCAGAACCCGAGCGGCCGCTAATGATGATTAATTCCATTATGCTTCCTTTAGTAACCTACTCTGCTGAAGCAATAATGGCATAAAGTTCCTCGTCATTACCAGCATTGCGTAGTTGTTTACAGAATTCTTTATTATTTAGCTTTTCAGCAATAGCAGCTAGAGTTTTCAAATGTTGTTGATTGTCACCCTCTGGGACTATCAACGCGAGAAATATATCAACTGGGCGATTATCGATAGCATCAAAGGGAATACCTTGCTGATTTACTAGTAGCATTGCAGTGACTTCATCGATACCTTCAATGCGGCCATGCGGGATTGCTATGCCTTTACCAATGCCAGTGCTTCCGAGTTTTTCTCTGCTCATCAATGCATTTAAAATATCATGCTGACTTAGCTCAGGGAGCTGTTCATGAGCTAGTTCACTGATGTATTCGAGAACCCGTTTTTTGCTATTAAAAAGGACCGCAGCCTTGCTGCAGTCCTTATTTATAAGTGAGCTTAATTTCATGATTAGTGTCGAGTAAGCTTCTCTTTGTGTTTAATTACTTGGCGATCTAGCTTATCAATAAGCCCATCGATCGCAGCATACATATCTTGATGTTCAGTTGAAGCAAATAACTCTCCACCATTGACGTGTAAGGTGGCTTCGGCCTTTTGGACCAGCTTTTCAACATCTAAGATCACATGCACATTATTAATGTGATCAAAATGCCTTTCCAGCTTCGCAAACTTGTTGGTTACATAGTCTCTTAATGAATCTGTGATTTCTACATGACGACCAGTTAAATTTAGTTGCATAAGCATTTTCCTTCTTTGGTATTACGTCTAAATCAAGCTCTTGCGCTGATTGGACGGTGGAATGGCTAACGACTCCCGATATTTTGCTATGGTGCGTCGGGCCACCTTTATTCCTTGCTCTGCTAGGATGTCTGCTATTTTACTATCGCTTAATGGTTTGGCGGTATTTTCTGCAGCAACTAGCTTTTTGATAAGTGCTCGAATCGCTGTGGATGAACACTCTCCTCCGTTTTCTGTACTCACATGGCTTGAGAAGAAGTATTTCAACTCAAAAATGCCCCTAGGTGTATGCATATATTTTTGAGTGGTAACTCGAGAGATGGTAGATTCGTGCATTTCTACCATTTCAGCCACATCATTTAACACCATAGGTCGCATTGCTTCAGGACCATGTTCAAAGAATGCCTGTTGTTGTTGAACAATGCAATTAGTAACTTTCATTAATGTTTCATTTCTGCTTTCTAAGCTCTTAATGAACCATTTAGCTTCTTGAAGGTGGGAGCGAATAAATTGGCTATCAGTGCTTGATTTTACAGAGCGAGACATGGCTGCGTAGTGATCATTTACTCTGATTTTGGGCATACAATCTGGATTTAGTTCAACCACCCAGCGGCCTTTGATTTTTTTAACTGAAACATCAGGGATCACATATTCTGACTCTTCCCGAATAATACTCGCGGCGGGCTTTGGGTTAAGTGTGTGAATCAGAGTCATAATTTCTTTGAGCTCAGCTTCCTTGAGTTTTGTTTTTTTCATCAAGGTGCGATAATCACGGCTCGCTAGTAGGTCTATGTGCTCATTGAGGATCATTTTGGTTTCTTTGAGCCAAGGTGTGATTGCCGGATCAAATTGGTTTAGCTGAATACACAGGCACTCTTGCAAACTACGTGCGCCAATTCCCACTGGATCGAACAATTGAATACGTTTTAATACCGCCTCAACCTCATCTAATTCGATTTGTTCTTCGGTATTGCCATCATTAAGACTCTCAAGAATATCTTCGGTGCTCAGGGTTAGCGTGCCGTTATCATCAATCGCTTCAACGATAGCGACTGCGATACCATGATCAGTAGGACTAAAAGGCGTGAGTTCGAGTTGCCACATCAAGTATTCATGGAGTGTTTCAGTCGTTTCACCCTGATATACCGTTTCGTCTTCGGGCATCGGACCGCTGCTGGCTGCTGGAGCAGCACTCATGTACTCATCCCAAGTAACATCCATGGCTAGCTCTTCGCTTACGGTGTCTTTGCTTAGTGCCGCATCGGAGTCCATTTCATAGTCGCTTACGGCTTCTACTTCGTATGTGTCTTGCTCTTGGTTTGCATCGTCATGGCTATTATCTTTACCATTTTTTTCCTGGGCGTCATTATCGAGGTCAGAATCGGAATCAGACTCTTCTATTTCAAGCAGCGGATTGCTATCGAGCGCTTCTTGAATTTCTTGTTGTAGATCCAGCGTACTCAATTGCAGCAAACGAATAGCCTGCTGTAACTGTGGTGTCATGGTAAGTTGCTGCCCCATGCGCAGCTGTAACGATTGCCTCATGTACCTTTAACAATCCTTCTCATTCTCTATTTATTATTGTGACCAAGCGTATATTAACTATAGCCTGAATTGTTCACCAAGGTAGACATCTCTTACTGTTTGATCCGCTAAAACATGTTCAGGCGTACCAGATGCGATCAGTTCACCGTGTGATACTATGTAGGCTTTTTCACATACATCAAGGGTTTCTCGAACATTGTGGTCGGTGATCAGTACACCGATCCCTCTATTTTTTAAATGTTCGATTATCTTCTTTATATCTAACACTGAAATGGGATCAACACCAGCAAAAGGCTCATCTAGCAGGATAAATTTTGGATTAGCGGCTAAAGCGCGAGCAATTTCAACACGACGTCGTTCACCACCAGATAAAGCCATACCTAAACTGTCACGGATATGTTGGATATTGAACTCGTCCAATAACTCGTTTAAAACTTGTTCTCTAGCTGTTTTGTTTAATGAATTGCGCGTTTCTAGAATAGCCATCAAGTTCTGATACACTGTTAGCTTTCTGAAGATGGATGATTCTTGTGGTAAATAACCTATACCGAGGCGAGCACGGTTATGCATAGGTAACAGCGTAATATCATGGTCGTTAATACAAACCGTACCATGATCACTTGGAACAAGACCAACAATCATATAAAAGCTAGTTGTTTTACCTGCGCCATTGGGACCGAGTAAGCCCACAATGCTACCAGCTTCAACACTTAGGCTAACATTTTTGACAACTTGTCGGCCCTTGTAGCTCTTGGCCAGAGCCGTTGCGGTTAATACACTCATAATTATTTACCTTGATCTGGATTTTTTGGCTTTTTCTCAGGTACCAGAATGGTATGCACGCGTGCGCTATCTTGCTCACCTCTTTCAGCACTGATAAGCTGTTTTTCCATGTCATAGGTAATTGATTGAGCTTGGATAATTTGTCCAGATTGGTTAATGGTTGCGTTTCCTTTGATAACCAGAGTACGGTTGGCAACATCATAGCGGATCTCTTGAGCGCTGGCGGTAAGCTCGCTGCCATCGGACTGCTTTTCAGAGAAGCGGGCTGGGTTTCCTGTTGCTACAAGTAGTTGTTTATTATCACCTAATTCTTCTCGGCGATGAACCTCTAACCTATCTGCATTGATTTTTCGGTTGCCATGAATGATCTCTACATTTTGCTCAAATATACCAATATTGGTTTTTAGCATAGCTTGCTGTTTACCAGCTTTAATAGAAACCTCACTGGTCACTTTGTTTGGCTGAGCGTTAACGCTTTGGCACATTAGCAACCCAAGTATGGTTACGGTAAATAATAATTTATTGGTCATAATAAATAGTTCGAGTATGGTTTATTAATTCAATTATATCGGTGTTTAAATCGGCATAGAGACCTTTACCGGTAATTTTTAAACTAGGACCTGTGATTTCAACAGGCCTTTCCGACTGCATTAGTCGCTCATTAATTTCAACGCGTATATTGTCCGCTTTTATCAAAGTGATCATCGCACCCGTTGTGAGATTTTGAGCTTCTACATTACCTTCTAACATTAACGTATTATTTTCATACAAAGTGGCTTCTTGGGAAGAGATCAGCCAGCTCTGAGAGCCGTTATACAAATTAAACACCGGTGCGGTAAAATGGCTAAATCCAAGATCTTGATAGAGCTCCATTTTAACGGCCGTAACCGTATAAGTTCTAATTCCAGCCTCATTATATGAAGTTTGTTGTAACTCAGTTGCGATATAATCGGGTTTCGCAATAATGTCGCTCTGTGAAATTGTTTTTGGTGCTTTTTGTGTCAAATATGGATACCACAGCCAGGTCATTGCGATGACAAAAACAATAAATAAAATGACTCGACTACTACTCATTACAAGTTTCCAAAACGTGATCGTAGCGTTACACCAACACTCAAACTATAGTGCGCTTGATGAATGAATAATGAATTGCGCTCAGCTGCTCTAAGCATGTTTAAGTTCATGTTACAGCACTCCTGCTCGTAGCAAGTCTTGCGTATTGAGTGCGCCAATAGGGCGGTTACTTTCATCTATGACAACTAAGCCGTTGATTCGTTTCGTTTCCATTATGTTTAAAGCTTCTGCGGCCAACATATCTGATGTTGCTGTTGTGCAATTAACCGTCATAGCTTTGTGAATAGGTGTGTGGTGTAAATCAACTCTTTGTTCGATAATACGCCGCAGATCACCATCCGTGAATATGCCAATTAACTCATCGCGATCGTTTACAACAGTGGTCATGCCCAGTCCCTTCGCTGACATCTCAAACAGTGCGTCTTTGATAGTACTTGTATGAGAAACGATTGGCACTTGCTCATCTTTGTGCATGATTTCGTTTAATGTGAGCAGTAAACGTTTACCAAGTGAGCCACCGGGGTGTGAAAGGGCAAAATCATCCGCAGTAAACCCCTTCGCTTCGAGAAGAGCAACAGCAAGAGCATCACCCATAACGAGCGTCGCTGTGGTGCTGGCTGTTGGTGCAAGACCTAGAGGGCAAGCTTCTTGTGAAATTGCAATATTCAAGTGGACGTCAGCTAGTTTAGCCATCGATGATTGTGGGTTGCCCGTCATGGCAATTATTTTTGCGCCGATACGTTTTATCACTGGGATGATATTGAGAACTTCACTGGTTTCACCTGAGTTAGAGATCAGCAATACGACGTCTTGCTTTGTGATCATACCCAGGTCGCCATGGCTCGCTTCTCCAGGGTGAACGAAAAATGCAGGCGTACCCGTACTTGCAAACGTTGCAGCAATTTTGTTGCCAATATGCCCTGATTTCCCCATGCCAATGACAATAGTTCGTCCCTGACAATCAAAAATTGCCTGACAAGCGCGTGCAAAATGCGCGTCAATATATTGGCCTATTTCAACGATGGCTTGGCGTTCTATTTCAATAACTCGCTGAGCGGTATCAATAAACTGCTTTGATAACATGAAAGTGGATCCTACATAATGATGAAGTACATATAGCCAATAAACGCAGCGAGTAAAAGACCACCTTCAAAGCGATTAATGCGACGTGTTCCAGTAAAACTAAGACTCATAAACACCAATGCTAAAGTCGCACCAAGCATGATGTAAATATCGCGTCCAGCGATATTGATATCAATATTGGCTGGGTTAATAATGCCAGCGATAGACAGTACGGCTAATATATTGAATATATTAGAGCCAATTATGTTACCAAGTGCAAGGTCATCTTCTTGTTTTAAAACCCCAGCGACACAGGCAGCAAGCTCAGGCAAACTGGTACCTATAGCAATAATGGTTAGACCTATCAGTAGATCACTCATACCAAAATATTTTGCAATATCGACGGCAGCATCAATTAAATACGCAGAACTGACTGGTAGCAATACCATACCGATGATTAGCCAGAACACAGCTTTTCTTGTTGGAACGTTGTCGGGTACTTCATCGCAGGCTTCGTTGATCAGAGGGTCGTCGCTGTTGCCACTTTTTTTGGTGATAACGATCAAAGCCAGTAAAAATGCAATAAATCCTATTAGCAAAGCCCCCCCTTCAACAAAGCTAAAGTGATCATCGCTAACAATAAACCATGCTGCTAGTGATACTAGAACAAGTAAAGGCATCTCACGTTTTAATATGCCTGAGCTAACTGATAAAGGGCGCAGCAAAGCTGTAATACCAAGCACTAATAAAATATTCGCAATATTTGACCCCACCGCATTACCTACAGCGGTGTCTGTTTTATCTGCCAGTGCGGCTTGAGCCGCGACCATCATCTCAGGTGCCGATGAACCCATCGCTACGATGGTAAGGCCAACTATCAGTGTGGGTACACCGAAATTGCGCGCGAGCGCTGCAGCACCAAAAACGAAGCGATCTGCACTCCATACTAATGCTACAAATCCGAGAATCAGAATGACAAAAGATAAAACCATAAAAAGTGAAGCCGATTGATTAAGTTACAATGACGCAAATAGTAACAAATGCCCTCGCAAAAGTATAAGTAAAAGAGGGGATTTGATAGCCTATTTTAGGCGTATTCAGGTTCGGGTCAGACATTTTATATTACAAAAAATTACGAAAACTTTTTTCCTTCGCAGAGCAAAAAATCGTATTATGGCATCATTAGTAAAAGTAGATGTGGAGAGCGGCTTGTCGCAAGCAATTGTAGAAATCAAGGATGTGACTTTCACGCGGGGTGATAGGATCATCTATAAAAACATGAGTTTCTCCGTACCAAAAGGAAAAATAACCGCCATAATGGGTCCAAGTGGTATCGGCAAAACAACAATGTTACGCCTGATTGGTGGCCAATTGAAGCCAGAGCAAGGGGATATTTTATTCGAAGGGCGAAGCATTCCCAGTATGTCACGTAAGGCCTTATACGAAACACGAACTAAAATGAGTATGCTCTTTCAAAGTGGTGCACTTTTTACCGACATGTCCGTGTTTGATAACGTTGCCTTTCCATTGCGAGAGCATACTCAGTTGAGTGAGGACCTCATTCGTCTTGTGGTACTGATGAAGCTACAGGCGGTTGGTTTGCGTGGCGCGAAAGATTTAATGCCTTCAGAATTGTCAGGTGGTATGGCAAGGCGTGCGGCTTTGGCTCGCGCAATCGCACTGGACCCAGAACTAATCATGTATGATGAACCTTTCGCTGGACAAGACCCTATTTCAATGGGCGTGTTAGTCAAACTAATCAAATCACTCAATGAAGTATTGGGGCTTTCATCACTGATCGTAACGCATGATGTTAATGAAGTATTGAGCATTGCCGAGCATGTTGTGATTATTGCAGAGCAAGGGGTGATTGGCAGTGGAACACCTGAGCAAATGAAGGAGCACGAATCCCCATTAGTCCAGCAGTTTTTGCAAGGTCTTTCAGATGGTCCAGTACCATTCCATTATAAGGCGCAAGACTATGAAGAAGAGCTATTAGCGGGGAGTCAGCAGTGATAGATTTTTTTCAAGCGATTGGCCATAAGACTCTCAGTCGATTTGCTTCGATAGGACGAGCAACACAAATGCTGTTCGGCTCTTTAGTCAGAGTGCCAAGCTTACGTAAGGGACCCGCATTACTGGTGCGTCAACTGTATATGGTAGGACACCAGTCGCTGTTGATTATCATGGTTTCTGGTTTGTTTATTGGTATGGTTTTAGCGTTACAGGGCTACACCGTATTGGTCGACTATGGCGCAGAAGATAGTTTAGGGCCTCTAGTAGCACTGAGTTTGTTGCGCGAACTGGGCCCAGTTGTTACTGCATTGTTGTTTGCTGGACGCGCCGGTAGTGCGTTAACCGCTGAAATAGGCTTAATGAAAGCAACAGAGCAGCTTTCCAGTTTAGAAATGATGGCCATCGATCCACTGCGTCGTGTGATCTCTCCTAGATTTTGGGCTGGTTTCATTAGTATGCCTTTACTGGCGCTGATTTTTTCTGCGGTAGCCATCCTTGGCGCACATTTGGTGGGGGTTGATTGGCTGGGGGTTGATTCAGGTAGTTTTTGGTCAATCATGCAGTCTCAAGTTTCGTTCGAAAAAGATATATTAAACGGCATGATCAAAAGCTTTGTTTTTGCACTGATCGTGACATGGATAGCGCTGTATAAAGGCTACGATTGTATCCCCACATCAGAAGGGATAAGTAAGGCTACGACCGAGACTGTGGTCCATTCTTCATTGGCAGTATTAGGGTTTGACTTCTTACTGACTGCTGTGATGTTTACAGGTTAAAAGGTTTTAAAAACAAATGAATACACGGAAAATAGAAATATTAGTTGGCTTGTTTGTCGCATTGGGCGTTGCTGCATTTGCGGTATTGGCACTTAAAGTTGCGAACTCTGGCATTAGCGGCAATGGTGAAACTTATACGTTGAACGCTAAGTTTGAAAATATAGGTTCATTGAAAACCCGAGCACCGATAAAAGTTGGTGGCGTTGTGATAGGTCGCGTGGACGGGATCAGCATTCATCCTCAAGAGTTTGTTCCTGTGGTAGCAATGAGTATAGATGCGAGCTACGAGTGTCAGTTCTCAGATACATCATCAGTGTCTATTCTTACTTCTGGGATTTTAGGTGAGCAGTATCTTGGCATTTCTCCTGTTATCGCTTCAGACTCGGCAAAACAAAAGTGCTTGGGTAATGAAGTAACAGGAAGTAGTGACTCTGAACTTGAGGATCTATTTGGTGTTGAGAGTAGAGCTCTTAAAAATGGTGATTTGATCACTGATACTAAGTCTGCATTAGTATTAGAAGAGTTAATTGGGCAGTTTTTATTTAATCAAGGTAGTGAATAATGGGTGCGATGTTAAGAATCCTTCTCGTTGCTGCATTAATGATTTGCAGCAGTACGACATATGCAAATGATGCGGTGAACTTACAGGATCCGTACGAAATGGTTCAGCAAGTTGCCGATAATACATTTAAGCGCATTACGAAAGACCAAGCAATTATACTGGAAGATAAAGAGCACCTTCGCGTCATAGTCGAACAAGAGTTACTGCCGTACATCGACTATAAGTACGCCGCGTACAGAGTATTGGGTAGCTATATCCAAAAAGTGAGAAATATCGAAGACAAGCAAGAGAAAGCCCAAGCAGTTGAGCACATTAAGCAGTTTATTGAAGTCTTTAAAAACTATCTAGTGGCGACGTATGCGGGGGTATTCACACAGTATACAAATCAACAAGTTGAGTTTGGTAAAGCGAAAGAGTTTGTCGATGAACAGGTTGCGATAGTGAAGACTAAAATTGTTGAAGAAGGTAAGCCTGATATCAAAATCGACTTTAAAGTGCGAAGAAGCTCAAATAATGAGTGGCGTGCCTATGATATGATGGCAGAAGGGATAAGTTTATTGGATGCCAAACAAACAGAATTACATGGTATTTTACGCCAACAAGGCATTGAACATGTAATAGAGCTTCTTGATAAGAAAAGCCGTTTACCTGTCCAGTTTAGGGGGGATGATGGCAGCAAATAAAGTGGAATTTGTGAAGCATGATGATGAACTTGTCCGTATTTGTGGTGAATTAACTAGAAATAGCCTAGTGAATGAACGCCTTCTTAACCAACAGATAGAAAACGTTCAGTCAGTACGCTATTTTGACCTTTCTGAGGTCTCTAGGGTTGACACGGCGGGCTTAGCTTGGTTAATTCACTCCCTAGGTAAATTACAGAGTCAGGGCAAACGCCTTGAGCTTAAAAATGTGCCTGAACAACTCCATAACTTAATGGCGTTGGGGCAGGTATCGAACTTATTTGAGTGAGTCTAATGGAAACAAACCAAGTCGAAACTTTATTAAAAGACGCATTGTCACTGCAAGAAGTGATCGTTAAAGCCAATGGTAATCACTATGAAGTGATAGCAGTTGGAGAGTGTTTTGACGGTTTAAGTCGCGTTAAAAAGCAACAACTAGTATATGGTCCATTGATGGAAACTATCTCTGATGGCACTATTCATGCCGTGAGCATCAAAGCATTTACGCCGACGGAGTGGCAAAGAGAACGCAAATTTATTCTACCGCAATAACGGAGTCACTATGGATCAGTTTGTTATCCAAGGGGGCACCACTTTAGCGGGTGAGGTCACTATATCAGGCGCCAAAAATGCGGCGCTTCCGATTCTGTTCGCAGCATTACTTGCAGACGGTGAAAGCCGTTTTTCAAATGTTCCGCAACTAAGAGATATTGGTACAACAGAAGCACTATTGAAAACCCTCGGAGCAGGGATCAAGTGGCAGGGCGATACTCTACTCGTTGATGGTAGTTCTGTTGATAAAGTACTGGCGCCGTATGAACTGGTAAAGCAAATGCGTGCTTCGGTATTAGCATTAGGGCCTTTGCTTGCTCGTTTTGGAGAAGCACAAGTGTCGTTGCCAGGAGGTTGTGCAATAGGTGCTCGCCCTGTCGATATTCATATCAGAGGCCTCGAGCGCATGGGAGCGCAAATTAGCGTAGACAATGGGTACATTAACGCAAAAGTTGATGGACGCTTGAAGGGCGCTGAGATTTACATGGAGACGGTCAGTGTAGGTGCAACGGAAAACTTGTTAATGGCTGCTACTTTGGCTGATGGCACAACCATCTTGGAAAATGCAGCGCGTGAACCTGAAATCACCAATCTTGCTGATTGCTTGAAGGCGATGGGTGCAAAGATAAGCGGTGCAGGTACTAGCCGTATAGAAATCCAAGGCGTCGATAAACTCAACGGTTGCGAGCATAATATTTTACCGGATCGAATTGAAACCGGGACCTTTTTGGTTGCCGCCGCGATGGCTCAAGGGGAAGTATTGTGTACCAATACCGATCATACCAGTTTGGAGCCTGTATTAGATAAATTGCGAGCAGCCAATGCGCTTGTGGAAGTAACTGATAACAGTATTTATCTGGATATGCGGGGAAGAACCCTCAAAGCGGTGAATATTAAAACGATGCCACACCCTGGTTTTCCAACTGATATGCAGGCTCAGTTCACAGCTTTAAACGTGGTCGCACAGGGCAGCGCAACGATCACTGAAACCATCTTCGAAAATCGTTTCATGCATGTGCCTGAATTGCAGCGTATGGGCGCAAACATTCGTCTTGAAGGTAATACCGCGATATGCGATGAGACAGGTAAACTTAGTGGCGCACAGGTGATGGCAACTGATTTGAGAGCTTCAGCAAGCTTGATCTTAACGGGGATTGTTGCCAGTGGACAGACCGTTGTGGATCGTATCTATCACGTCGATAGAGGGTATCAGCGCATCGAAAATAAGCTCAGTAAACTGGGTGCTAAAATTAAGCGTAGACATAGTTAGCTGTTTACATAATAACTAAGACAAAAAAAAGCGAGTGACGGCACTCGCTTTTTTGTTGATTAAATTAGTGTTTAGTTGGCCCGAGTCTCAAGCTCCGCAACAACGAGGGTGAAGGTGCGTAATTCATCACCGCGATAAACTTGAAATTCAAGACGTGTTCCTGGGCGAGTATTGCCGATAAATTTAAGCGTTTTTTGAGGGTTGGTAACGGGTTCACCTGCAACTTTAACTATAATATCATTCTCTTGCATACCTGCTTGCCATGCAGGACCAAGCGGGTCCAAATCACTCACTCTGAGACCTACAATTCGCGTGTATAGGTCTGTAACTTCTTTACCTGTGCTATCTACAGCTGCGCCTCTAAAACCAAGATACCCTCTTACGACACGCCCATCCTGAATCAGCTTTTGCATCACTTCTTTGGCAAGTTTGTAAGGTACAGCGAACGAGATCCCCTGAATATCGATGTTGTAGCGCGTGCGAAATTGTGCCGAAGTGATCCCAACCAATACACCATTTGAATTAACTAAAGCGCCACCTGAGTTACCTACATTAACGGCTGCATCCATTTGCAATAAATTATTGTATGGACTGTCGGTTAGTGTTTGCTTGCCTGTGGCACTGATCACACCTTGTGTGATGGTTTGCCCAAGGTTGAGTGGATTGCCTATTGCTAGTACTACATCGCCGACACGGGGTGTAAAGTTATTATCAATGGGAATGACCGGAAGGTGTTGCGCATCTATTTTCAGCAATGCTAAATCAGTGATTGTATCAAAACCAATGACCTGTACATCATCGAAGCGGCGTCCATCTGTTAATATCACCATGATTTGATCAGCATCATTAACCACGTGATAGTTGGTCAGTATATAGCCATCATGAGACATTAATACGCCAGAACCAAGCTCTTGAGTTGTGTTGGCTCTCATATAACGAGGTACAGAGGAGATGCTCTCTGAAAATATTGTGACCACAGCAGGAGAGGCTTTTTCTACAGCATCTGCAAAGCTCATGTGGCTGCTGGAGTAGTGACCAGTAACATCTAACTTGGGAAGGAGCGCATTTTTCAGGTTAGGAGAAAACCAAATAATGACCAATGCAATACAAAGTCCTGCCAACATTGGAGGCAGAAAAAAACGGATAAATTTTAACACAAGCGCAGTCTTTATGATTCTTAATCGTTTAATGATGCACAAAGAAAAACACAGCGGCAAGTGCCACTGTGTTTTTCCTGCTATTTATTATTACTGAATGAGTAAGAACACTGAATCTCTGCCGCGCTTAATTCCCAATACGATGTTGCCCTGAATATCTTCGATAAGATTGCTCATATCACGGATACTATCGACGCGTTGACGGTTTACTTGCATGATCACGTCGCCTTCTTCAAGGCCGACTCTGGCAGCAGGAGAGCGCGGTTCTACAGAAGTGACTACAACACCCTTGTTACCATTTCGCTCGCCGCTTTCTAGTACAGCACCACGAAGCATTGGATGAACTCGATCCGCAGGGGCCCGTGCTTCACCTTGACCTTTTAAAGTTACTTCAATGGTCCGTTTTTTACCGTCACGATAGACACCTAGTTCAACTGTGCGGCCTTCGCCTATAGTCGCTATTTTACTGGCCAATTCTGCAAAGCTATTGATACTGTCGCCATTTACACTGATGATGACATCATTTGCTAATATCCCAGCTTCAGCGGCAGCCGAATCTTTGATAACGCGTGCAACATAGGCACCTTGTTTCACGTCAAAACCTTGTGCTTTAGCAATACCAGCATCTAGCGTACGACCTTCAATACCTAATGACCCACGACGAACCTGACCAAACTCAACGATCTGATCAACGAGGTTTTTCATCATGTTAGATGGAATAGCAAAACCGATACCTACATTTCCACCTGATGCACCTAAAATAGCGGTGTTGATACCGATCAATTCACCTCGCAAATTCACCAAAGCACCGCCCGAGTTACCTTGGTTGATAGCCGCGTCTGTTTGAATGAAGTCTTCATAGCCTTCGATATTTAGACCACTACGGCCTAGTGCACTGATGATCCCAGATGTAACTGTGTGACTAAGACCAAAAGGGTTGCCTATCGCAACTGAAAAGTCACCCACGCGAAGTTTGTCTGAATCAGCTAGCTTTATTTCTGTGAGGTTTTCGCCATCAATTTCTAACAATGCAATGTCGGATTCTTTATCCGTACCGACCAGTTTGGCTTCAAACTCGCGACCATCCTCAAGGGTAACTATGATCTTTTCTGCATCGGCGATTACATGGTTATTTGTAACGACATACCCTTCATCGGCATCAATGATCACGCCAGAGCCTAAACCACTGAAAGGCCGCTTTTGACTGCGAGGTTGTGGGTTTCCGAAAAAGTAATCAAATGGGTCAACACGTCGACGCACTTCTTTAGCACCAGAAACCTGAATGCTGACAACTCCAGGGGTAACGCGCTCCAGCATAGGAGCAAGAGTAGGCATGGCTTGTCCCTCAACCGCCATAGGTAATTTGGCTAGTGCAGCATGTGGGCTTAGCAGTAATGAGGTAGATAAAATAGCTGCTGTTAATAACGAGTGTTTCAATTTCATAGTCAGTAAATACTCCGCAAAAAGCGTTAATGCATTGAAAAGGCAAGTGCTTTGAGCCAAGCATCAGTTGCCATTTCGCTATTGTAAAAAACTATATTTACTGACTATGGGGTCAAAAAAAAGTTCATCAAGATACTTTTGATTGCTTAATTTCTGAACGCTCCCCTGAAAACAGACCACTTTCACCATCGACATAGTCAGTTGGCTGAGCTGCGCCTTCATTAATTTTTTCGTTGCGTCGACGCTCGGGCCGGCTTTTTAGTGAGGCATGCAATTGCTCTGTGGTTTCTTTTGAGAAAAAAGGCTCACTTGGGTGTGTTGGCTTTTCAGTCAAGAGCACTTGATTGGTTTCTTCTACATGGTTAAGCAACTGACTATAACTGTCTTGCATTTTAGTCATCAGCTTTTTGGTACTTGCAAGGTGATCGGCAACTTCTTGTCGATATTGCTCTAATTCATGTTTAGCTCGTTGAGCTTGTTGCTCAAGTTCACCATGTTTAAATTGCTTTTTAGTCCACACTGAACCTATAAAGAAGGCGGCGATGGCAACGACTACTATCAGTCCCATCCAAGCAAATGAGGTCATATATCTCTCCTAAAAAAATCGCGAGGCGCGTGAGCTTTGAATAGCAAGGCGAGTTTGCGACTAATGATAAAATCAAATGATAAGCTAAATATACGCCTAGAATCGATGCGTGTTAATATAATACGCAAATAAAAACGCAGAACTATGTAAACAACTATGACACCTTGGGAAAAATATCAGCAAGATTTACAGCGTGACGACTTTCAATATGATAGCGCACAAGAAAATGCGGTTAAGCATTTACAACGTTTGTATGATGACTTCACAGCCGTGCCAGAAAAGCCGACGGGCTTTTTTTCTAAGCTGTTTGCCAAGCCAAAGCAGCACAGTATAAAAGGCCTCTATTTTTGGGGAGGCGTTGGACGCGGAAAAACGTATTTGGTTGATACATTTTACGAGGCACTACCTACTCAACGAAAAATGCGAGTGCACTTTCACCGTTTTATGCACCGTGTACACGATGAGTTGAAATTACTCAAAGATGTCAAAAACCCACTTGAGACAGTCGCAGATAAGTTCAAACAAGAGGCTGACATCATTTGTTTTGATGAGTTTTTCGTGCAAGACATTACCGACGCCATGCTACTAGGTGGTTTAATGGAGGCACTTTTTGCCAGAAATATTGTACTTGTGGCCACATCCAACATCGTGCCAGATGAACTGTATCGAAATGGATTGCAGCGCGCGCGTTTTTTACCTGCGATAGAATTGGTTAAAGCAAACACTGAAGTGGTGAATGTCGACTCCGGGATTGATTATCGCTTGCGTACGCTTGAGCAGGCAGAGATTTACCATAGCCCACTTGACGAACAAGCAGACAAAAATTTGTTTGAATATTTTGACAAATTATCTCCAGAGCCGGGTAAGCTCGATGAAAAAATAGAAATAGAAGGGCGCTTGATTGCAACCCGTAAGGTCTCTGATTGCATTGTTATGTTTGACTTCAGTCAACTATGTGAAACGGCGCGCTCACAGGTAGACTACATGGAGATCAGTCGCTTATACAACACGGTGATCCTGTCAAATGTCAAACAGTTGGGACAACATAATGATGATGCAGCAAGGCGGTTTATAGCTTTAGTTGATGAGTTCTATGAGCGTAATGTGACCCTTATAATTTCCGCCCAAGCCCCTATCACTGAACTATATACACAAGGTAACTTAAATTTTGAGTTTAAGCGGTGTATTAGCCGTTTGCAGGAAATGCAATCACTAGAATACCTAGCTCGTGAACATCTCGCATAAGGTGGTCTTCGCTTATTTGTGAGTCAAATTAATGTGAGAAAGTTTTTTGTAGAAAAAACAATCTCACGCTAGTCAAGTCTTAATAGAGTTGCTATAATCCGCGGCCTGCCACGTTGCGTTCTATTGCCCTCGTCGGCTTAGCCACTGACTTGAGCGGCAAAAAAGTCTTAAACTCGAAGGGGTTAAAGCACTCATATAGTAAGCGGTAATCAAGTTTGATTACCTGTGGTTTTAAATAGAAAAACATTGGATTTTTAAATGAAAACGTTTGTTGCTAAACCAGAAACTGTAAAACGTGACTGGTACGTAGTTGACGCTGAAGGTAAAACTTTAGGTCGCATCGCTACTGAAATCGCTCGTCGCCTTCGCGGTAAGCATAAAGCTGAGTACACTCCTCATGTTGATACTGGTGATTACATCATCGTGATCAACGCTGAAAAAGTTACTGTAACAGGTAACAAAACTCAGGACAAAATGTACTACGCTCACACTGGCTTCCCGGGCGGTCTTAAGTCTGTGAACTTCGAGAAACTTCAAGCTAAAAAGCCTGAAATGATCATCGAAAAAGCGGTTAAAGGCATGTTACCTCGTGGCCCTCTAGGTCGTGAAATGTATCGTAAACTTAAAGTTTACGCAGGTAGCGAGCACAACCACGCGGCACAACAGCCGCAGGTTCTAGACATTTAAGGAGCACACTCATGGCAAATCAATACTACGGTACAGGTCGTCGTAAAAGTTCAAGTGCTCGCGTATTCTTACGCCCAGGCACTGGCAGCATCGTAATTAATCAGCGTTCTATCGAAGAATACTTCGGTCGTGAAACTTCTCGCATGGTTGTTCGTCAGCCTCTAGAGCTAGTTGAAATGACAGAGAAGTTTGACCTTTACATCACTGTTGAAGGTGGTGGTATGACTGGTCAAGCTGGCGCAATCCGCCACGGTATCACGCGTGCACTAATGGAATTCGACGAGTCACTTCGTCCTACTCTTCGTAAAGCTGGCTTTGTAACTCGTGACGCTCGTAAAGTTGAGCGTAAGAAAGTTGGTCTTAAGAAAGCACGTAAGAAGACACAGTTCTCAAAACGTTAATTTTTTACGTTTCAAGAATTCAAAAACCCAGCGTTATGCTGGGTTTTTTGTTTTTACAGAGTTCTTTTTTAAACAAGTGCATTTTAAATCGTATTGCAGCTTCGCATAATTAGGATGATTTGTTTAATTAATCACCTTTTTTACTAGCTTACGGTTTTAAAAATAAAAAAACTGCAATATTTAGAAGAATTAGTAGTAAATCGTCGATAACTCAGCGTATTTTTTTGCTACAATTGCTGTGCAAGCAAAGTGAGCGAGTTTCAACCCCGCATAAAGTGGTTCTCAAGCCTCCAATGAGGTTGATCTTGGTCAGTATATTGTTTTTAGAGTAGCGTTATCATATGCCATCGGCTTCATGCTCGAAGTAACCTCGTTAACACTTGTTCAGGTTTATTGGGGCATGGGACTGTAATAACCTTGTTTTAATCAAGGGATTTATTTATGATCGCTTCTATTTTGTAGTTTCTTAAAATTAACCTGCTGTAACTGATGTTCTCAATATAGCAAGTGTTGAGAATCATAGTGGAGATAAGTGGATGAGCAATGCGCCTGTAGACAATGGCCGACGTCGCTTTTTAACCATAGCTACCTCTGTTGTTGGTGGTGTTGGTGCGGCTGGGGCTGCTGTTCCTTTTATTGCGTCTTGGAATCCAAGTGAGCGAGCTAAATCTGCGGGTGCGCCTGTAGAAGTAGATATCAGCAAGCTTGAGCCTGGACAATTAATTCGTGTTGAGTGGCGAGGCAAACCTGTTTGGGTTATTTCTCGTACACCAAAGATGCTTGAGCAAATGAAAGCTCATGAAGATCAACTTCGTGATCCTGCATCTGAAGAGCCTCAACAGCTGGATTCAGCGAAAAACCCATATCGTTCTAAGCGTCCAGAAATATTCGTGGCGGTTGGTATCTGTACTCACCTTGGCTGTTCACCTAGCTTCTTACAAGGTGGGTTTGGTGAAAAGGTTGAAGGTACGGAAGATGGTTTCTTCTGTCCATGTCATGGTTCTAAGTTTGATATGGCTGGCCGTGTATTTCAATCGGTTCCTGCACCATTAAACCTTGAAGTTCCACCGTATACCTTTATTGATGACACCACTATTATAGTTGGTGAAGAAGAAGGGGTTGCGTAATGTTTGGTAATCTTATCAACTGGATCGATGAACGTATTCCAATGACCCGTGTTTGGAATATGCACATTGCTCAATATCCTGCGCCAAAGAACTTTAACTTTTGGTATCTATTCGGCTCTCTAGCCATTCTGGTTTTAGTAAACCAAATTTTAACTGGTATCTGGCTGACCATGAACTTCGTACCTTCTGCTGAAGGCGCTTTTGCATCAGTAGAATACATCATGCGTGATGTAGAGTATGGTTGGTTACTCCGTTATCTGCACTCTACAGGTGCATCAGCGTTCTTTATCGTTGTGTATCTGCATATGTTCCGCGGCATGATTTATGGCTCTTATCAAAAACCACGTGAATTACTGTGGTTGTTTGGTATGTTCATTTTCTTAGCGCTGATGGCTGAAGCATTCATGGGATACTTACTTCCTTGGGGCCAAATGTCATTCTGGGGTGCACAGGTAATCATCTCGCTATTCGGTGCGATACCAGTGATTGGTGATGACTTGACGCTTTGGATCCGTGGTGACTATGTAATCTCAGGTGCGACGCTTAACCGCTTCTTTGCACTACACGTAATTGCATTACCACTAGTGCTCGTTATTCTTGTATTCCTACACATTGTTGCACTACACGAAGTGGGTTCAAATAACCCAGATGGTGTTGAAATAAAACGCAAAAAAGGCACTGTGGCGGAAGAAGACAAGCCTAAATTCAAGTTCCACGAATACTACACAAGTAAAAAAGACATTGTGGACGCGATTCCATTCCACCCTTATTACACAGTAAAAGATATACTAGGTGTGGCTGGCTTCTTGATTTTATTCTGTTGGGTTGTATTTTTTGCACCAGAAATGGGTGGTTTCTTCCTAGAAGCGCCTAACTTTGAAGCTGCAAACCCACTGAAAACACCTGAGCATATTTTCCCTGTTTGGTATTTCACGCCTTTCTATGCAATCTTGCGTGCTATCCCTAATAAACTGTTAGGCGTTGTAGCAATGGGTGCATCAATTGTGGTACTGGCGCTATTACCTTGGATTGACCGTGGTAAAGTGAAGTCAATTCGCTACCGTTGTGGTTTACACAAGCTAAACATTGCTCAGTTTGTTGTAACGTTCGTGATCTTAGGCTGGATTGGTGCAACGCCTCAAACAGACTTCAAAACGCTGTTATCGCAAATCACCACCGTAACTTATTTTATGTTCTTCGTGTTACTATTCTTCTACTCGAAGAATGAGAAGACTAAACCATTGCCAACGAGGTTGACGAAATGATGAAAAAGCTAGTTATCGGTTTATTCGCATTGCTGCCAACTTTTACAATGGCAGCGGGACCATCAGTTCCTTTGATGGAAGCAGGTCATGATTTAACAGATAAAGCGTCTTTGCAACGTGGTGCTAAGTTGTTCATGAACTACTGTCTTGGTTGTCACCAGATGCAGTATCAACGTTATGAACGTACTTTTAGAGATATTGGTATCCCAACGGAGATCGGCCAAGAGCAGTTGATTTTTGATGGCTCAAAAGTGGGTAGCCACATTTTGAATGCAATTGAAAAAGATGACGCTGCAAAATGGTTTGGTGCTGCGCCACCGGATCTAACGTTAGTTGCTCGTGTACGCGGCGCGGATTGGATCTATACGTACTTGAAGTCTTTCTATAAAGATGATTCTCGTCCGTTTGGTGTAAACAACATCATTTTCCCATCGGTTGGTATGCCACACGTACTACAAGAGTTACAAGGTTTACCTACGCCTATCACCGAAGAGGTGGAAGAGCATGGTCACACTGTAACAAAAGTTGTGGGTGTTCAAACTGATGGCTCTGGTGAGCTAAGTACTGATGAGTATGATCAGGCAGCACGTGATTTGACTAACTTCTTGGCGTATGTAGGTGAACCTTCACGTCTTGAATCAGAATCACTTGGTATAAAGGTGTTAGGATTTTTAGTTATTCTGTTTATCCTTGCATTCTTCCTGAAGAAAGAATACTGGAGAGATGTTCACTAAGTTGAACAAATCTAAGGTAATTTTGTGATAGGGGCTTTAGCCCCTATTGCTGTTTAAAGTGACTTATTACTTTTTGTAATTATTAATGGAGGTAGGCATGGCCGTTGCTGCCAATAAGCGCCCTGTAATGACTCTTTTCTCTGGTGCAAATTGCATGTATAGCCATCAAGTACGCATTGTACTGGCTGAGAAAGGAGTAAGTGTTGATATTCACCTAGCAGAAAAGGATAACCTGCCAGAGGCTCTTCATGAGATTAACCCCTATGGTACGGTGCCAACTTTAATTGACCGTGAATTAGGTTTGTACCAAGCGGATATCATCATGGAGTATCTTGATGAGCGCTTCCCACATCCACCTTTAATGCCTGTCTACCCCGTTATGCGTGGTCGCAGCCGTCTAATGATGCATCGCATTGATACGGACTGGTATAGCCTTGCAGCTAAAATCACGGCCGGTGGAGCTGAAGAAGCACAAGCACGTAAAGAACTAACCGAAGCATTACTAGCGGTAGCGCCTATTTTCAATGAAGCGCCTTACTTCATGAGTGAAGAATTTAGTTTAGTAGACTGTTACTTAGCCCCATTACTATGGCGCTTGCCGCAATTAGGCATTGAGCTCTCTGGTGCTGGAGCAAAAGAGCTTAAGGACTACATGTTACGTTTATTTGAGCGTGATTCATTCCAAGCTTCATTAACTGAAGCGGAACGTGAGATACGAGCATAATGACACCAAATCGCCCATATTTACTGAGAGCCTTTTTTGATTGGATTGTTGACAACGAGTGTACACCTCACTTGGTAGTTAACGCTGAGTATCCAGCTGTTCAAGTGCCTACACAGTTTGTACAAGATGGGCAGATTGTCTTGAATATCAGCCCTACTGCGGTAACGCAGTTTGCTATGGACAACCACCAATTGAGCTTTAATGCGCGGTTTGGGGGCCAACCTATGCAAGTTTATGTTCCAATCGCTGCTGTGTTAGCGATTTACGCACGTGAAAATGGCGAAGGTACGGTGTTTACGCAGGAAGATTTTCCTGAGGAAGAAGTACAGGCACCAGAACCAGTTGAAAGCGAGACTGAGAGTGTTAAAAGTGATACCTCAAAAAAGAAAGGATCGCACTTAAGAGTTATCAAGTAACTTTGAGAACAGTCATAAAAAAGCCTGCGCTAGCGCAGGTTTTTTATTGCACAAATTTGCCCACTATAACTATAAATATTCAAATGCTTTTACAACTCGCGTTACGCCATTAATATTTCGAGCTATTTCTACAGCGCGATCAGCTTCTTCTTGTTTAACTAAGCCCATAAGAAACACCTCGCTATTTTCAGTGACAACTTTGATATTGTTACCACTGACGTCTTCAGCAGCTAATAGTTTAGTTTTTACTTTTGAAGTTAACCAGACATCGTGTGTTTGAGTCGTCACTCCGATATTGCTGCTAATGCGTAGCTGGTTGTGTACCTGACGTATCGCAGGAATATCTTTGAGTGCATTTTGTGCTTGATGCTTCATTTCCGTGTTGGCAACTTGGCCAACCATCAGCACGACGCCATTAACACTAATTAAGCTGATATTAGCGTGTTCTTTTAGGCGCTCAATATTGCGAATGGCTAACATGCCTTTGATTTCGATATTATTGTCATCAATTTGAGAGCCAATTGTACGCCTGTCGTTAGCCGCTGATATTGCTCCAGCAGTCCCTGCCACAACGGCAGCTGCACAACCTTGTAACAATGAAACGACTAACAGTATGGCAATGGGCTTAAACTGCATTATTGCTCTCCTTGAGGAAATAAGGTGTTATCGATTAACTGGCTTAGGCAGTGAGTAATAAATAGGTGAGACTCAACAATGCGACTAGGGCGTTTGCTTGGTACACGGATCTCTACATCACTAGGCCCTAGTAGGCCTGTTAATTCACCGCCATCATCACCAACCAATGCTATGACTTTCATATCCTTTGTTAGTGCAGCTTCGGTAGCACTAACAACGTCTTTTTCGTTGCCGTTAACAGCGATGACAAGTAGCAGGTCACCTTGTTGTGCAAATGCTCTTACTTGACGAGCAAATCGGTCGCTATCTTCTGTATTAGCTGGTGCACCGAGTTGCACACTAGACTGAGTTAAGGCAACAGCTGGTAAGCAAGGGCGCTCAGTTTCGTAAAAATTAACCAGTAAGCCAGCCATATGCTCAGCAAGCATATGGCAACTATCAACGCCACAGCACAGTAACTTATTACCGTTTATTAAGCCTTGTACTATGGTCAGAGCGGCCGACTCGAGTGCGTCGGGTAGCACTTCACCCGCTGCAATTTGTGCTTGAATACTTTCTGTAAAAATACTCTTGATAGATTCTTGCATATTAAAAAACGCTCTTAATCCATTGTATATTAGGAGGATCTTTGCCCTCAATTGCGATAAAGTCTACGCGTAATGGTACATTATGCAACTTTTGTTCGGTTAGATAGTGATAAATACTACGTTTTAATCTTTGCTGTTTGGTATAGCTCAAAGCGGCCAGCGCCCCCCCAAACTGCTTTGATTGCCGATACTTAACTTCGATAAATACCCAGCAATCAGCCTCTTTCATCACCAAGTCTATCTCGCCAAAAGGGCAGTAATAATTGCGAGTAATATAACAAAGCCCCTGTTTCTTCAGAAAACTTTCTGCTAGGAGTTCGTAATGATTGCCTTTGTCTCGCGTGTTTTTGAATAGTCCTTTAAACATGAGGCCTCCGCCTTAGTAGAGAACCAGTTCCTTTGTTGATGACGTTTGTTTCATAAACAATGGAGTTGGTGGTGTTTCATTTAAGTTCACCACTTGGATTTGGTTCTTTTTGTATTGTGCCCAGCGCAACTTTCTGTGTAATGTATTGTCTCTTTTAATGCTGAGTTGCCCAGTTAACCCTTTGAACTCTTTACCTGGAATGCGGGCCAGTTGTTTGATCTCTGGGATCAACCTCAGTGCATCATAGGCCATAGCGAACAGGCGTTGCTCGATGTCTGCTTGTTCCGGCCATAAGGCAATATACTGCTCTCGTAAACTCTTTGGCTGCACAACCTCGGGTAACATCCAAGGCTGCTCGGTAAAGTATAAGCCTTCCAAGTCGCCTTTATCAGTACTGTCGATGCGCCGGCTGTAACTACGAGAAGTTGCGTAAAGTGGGATACGCTGCGCAAAAGTACTGACATTGACATCCAAATAAGGCTTCAACAATCGAGTTTCTATTGCATCGCCAAGAATGTAAACCACATCAATATCACCTCGAGATCGAGTTTCGCTTTCCACATCCTGTTTGAACAGCGATTTAATGGTTTTTATTCTCTGTTTTGATTTATCGACTTCAAGTAAGTCAGCCACAACATTGGCCATATTTTTACTATCTGTGTAAAAGCCAACTTCTGGTTCTGCTTCGCTATATTTTTGCCACTGTTGCTCAAAGTGGCTGATCAATCGGTGACCAGAATTATTGTCAGGAGCCAATAGCATAGGCTTTTGATACTCTTTGGCTAAAAAGTGCACTAACGCTTGTTCCACCTCATGTTCGGGATTTAAAGCAAAGAAGTAGTGCTCTGGGTGCATATTTGGTTGACTAGGCGTGTTGAGAAAAATGGTTGGTAGATTGGCTAATATCGGAGAGCTGGCAAGCCTATCGATGTTATTTTTCAGTAGTGGTCCTATGACGAAATCTGCCTGATTTAACATTAATGTTTGTTCAATTGCTTCATTGCTTTGCATCTCATCAATAAAAAATACTTCTTCCACATCGAAGCTATCAAGTGCAGCTAAAAAGCCATTTTTCAATGCACGACCAAAACGCTCACTGTTACCTGATTGTGGTAACAATATAGCCAATTTTTGTACTCTGTATGGTATCAGACTTACCGAGTTCGCTACTTCTTCTGGTAACAGGTAGCTCGCTGGGTGATTAGTAAACCTGCGTTGCCAGTTGTTGAGCGCTTGGTGCAATTGCACACCTGAACCTAAGTACACTTGTTGGTATTTTGCCAGTTTGACCCAACCTTGCTGCAAAGCAGTACCTGTGTCGATGCGTTCCAACGCGTAAGATGACAGTTGTTGTAATGCCTGCCAAATTGAACTATTTAAGTTAGCGACTTTTAGATCATGTTTAGCTGCAATGTCTGCGGCGCTAAAGAAGTAGTTTAGAGCTTGATTGGGTAACCCTTCAGACGCATAGATATCACCCTTAAGATACTGGTGCCACGCCTGATGCTCGGGTAAACTGAGTTGTTCTTCCAAGGTATTCAAAATTGCTAGAGCAGCACTGGCTAGGCCCCTTTCTTTACGTGCTAGCGCAATATAAAGTTTATTTTGTACGTGATCGACACTGGCTTTACTTTCTAATGCAAAACAAATTTCTTCTAAGACTTGCCAGCTTCTGTGTTCAATGGCGAGATCTCGCGCTAAGTAGAGCAATTGAATTCTGTCAGCACCCTGTTTAGTCATGGCTTTTTGATACAGAACATTCGCATCAGACGTATCTGCAATGACCTCTGTTTGCTGACTTTTTGGCTTAGCGTCTGCTTTCGGTATTTTTTCGGTTGTACTGCAGGCGGATAACCCCGACAATATAGCGATTACAAGACTAATTATTTTCAGTCGCACAACAACGCCCTAATTGATTTATTCTCTGATGGCTATCTTACTGACTGAATCTGGAGAGCTCAATGATTAAAGCACCGAACTCAGATAAAATAGGCACCCTTTACATCGTAGCAACGCCAATAGGCAACCTGGCCGATATTAGCGAACGCGCAATCACCACTTTATCTAGCGTGGACTTAATCGCAGCTGAAGATACTCGACACACGGGAAAATTACTGAGTCATTTTAATATTAAGGCAAAAACCTTTGCCTTGCATGACCATAATGAAAAACAAAAGGCTCAGCAGATTGTTGATTGGCTCAATGAAGGACTCGACATTGCACTGGTGTCTGATGCGGGTACTCCTTTGATCAGTGATCCAGGCTATGCGGTGGTTAACTTGTGTCGTGAGCAAGGCGCACATGTGACACCGGTGCCGGGAGCATGTGCAGCTATTACTGCATTATGTTGTTCGGGTTTACCAACGGATCGTTTTCAATTTATTGGCTTTACCCCAGCAAAAAGTCAGGCGCGTCAGCAGTTTTTTCTAGACGCATATGAAAGTGGTATCACCAGTATTATGTATGAAAGCACACACCGAATCATGGCAAGCCTAGATGATTTGCAAACCGCTTTGGGCGCTGAGCAGCAGGTGGTGTTTGCAAAAGAACTAACCAAAACCTACGAGACTTTTTTCAGTGGTGGTGTTGCTGAGCTCATCTCATTTTTAACTGAAGAACCCGAAAAACAACGCGGTGAGCTTGTACTTATGCTGCCCGGCAAGCCAAAACAACAAGAAGAAATTCCAGCGGATGCTCAGCGTATGTTGGCACTGTTAGAGCCTGAAATGCCCCTAAAGAAAGCCTGTGGTGTGGTAGCCGAGTATTTTGGATTGAAAAAGAACGCTTTGTATAAAGCGTGGATCCAACAGTAAAATTAGTATTTTTCAATGTATTGGCCTTTATAAAAACGGCCAATACATTAATAAACTTTATTCCTTGTCACACATGTGAGGACTCACCAAACACCAGCCATAGGTACTATTATCACCTGCGTACAGCAAAGGAGAAGAGGTAGCTGCAAGCGCAATGATGGTGTAAGCAAATAGTCTGAACAGAGTAGCCTTGATAGTTGTCATTGTAATATCCTTTTTGAACATTGTTTCGCTATCAATACTTAAAGGAGCGCCTCAACAACATAACTCAACACAAATTTTTTCGTAATTTTTATCTGATTTTGCCATTCTTCATGTTGTATTACACTGCCACCTTTCACTATTAAGTTTTTGTTTTTATTGCTTATATAAAATTTGGTTGCGCTTTTATTGTACGGAATAGAAAGTGCTCTATGAAAGGCGTCATTACTTAAATCGAGCTGATGAAAAGTAACGGATGCTAAATCATGTTCTGTCCACAACACTATATTGTCATCAAATGTAATTTGAGAGTTGGCCTCTAATTGTGCTTGTTTATTGAGTGCACGAGGTGCTCCCCCAACTGGTTGTATATATAGCGCGCCATCGTCAGCAACAAGCAGCAACTTACCCTCTGATTCAAAAACATATCTGAATCCATTGAGTCGGTGTTGCACTTTGTTACCGTCCCAGTAGTAAACATGCCAAGAGGAATTAGATCGAGCGGTAAAGTATAAAGACTGACCGTCATCTAGCAAAGAAATGCTCTGTGGTTGAACATTGCCAAGGGGCACAGAAAAAACATCTCCCGAAGCGTAGTTCACAACTTTTACCTTGCCTTGTTCAATGAAAGCCAACGATTGTGCATTGCGAGCATGACTGATGTGTGTAATTGGCTGGGCTGTTTTATAGATAGTACTCGTATCCTTGGGGTGGGCATTGCTAAAGGAGATAATTGCTGAGCTGTCATCACGTTTTGACAGGCCAATATATTTGTTATCGCCAACTTCGCTGATGAGTAAGTTAATATCTTCTGAAAAGTGATAGTAGCTCTTGGTATTTTCGCTATCTAGAGGTAACGGTATTTCGTAAAAGAACGACTCTTTTTGCGCCATTTTTGAGGTGTGGATGCGCTGATTGTGTTTATCAATACTGAGCATATGAACAACTTGCTGCGCTATCATTGAGCTTGAACCATTGGCGATTGAAAAGCTCTGTAACCCTTGCTCACTGGCTAGAATAACCTGCTCATCATCTAACCAGTCTAAATCAAATACGTTGCTTTTGATAAGCTTGTGCGAAACTTTGCCAAGTCCCTTGGTGCTATATACTTCAAGGGCGGTGGTTTTTTGCAACGTGTTGTAGCTAAGTAGTGAAATATACTCGTTATTTGGGGCTATTGAACCTGCAAAAAAGTGAATAAAAGTCTCCAGGTTTTTTATTACTGGTTGGTAAATGTTTGTATTCGCATCGTAATGGTACAAGTTAAATGAATGCGCCTCATCATCACTGGCGATAAAGTAGAGTTGACCATCATCTTCGGGCGTAAATATGTCGGCGATGAAGGTAAACTTATCGACTATGGTGGCTGTCTCGCCTGTACGTGTGTCTATGGCAATTACCTGTGAGTCGCCTTTTTTGACATTGGAAACATACAAAATATCTCCCGAGCCAGAAAATGCCATTGCATCAGGCCAAGTTATATCCTTCAACACAGCTTCGTCTGTGCCTCTATGTTTGTCTCGTAGCATAATGGAGAATGTTGTTTCCCCTGGTAACTTTGTGGCATAGGCGTACTGATTGTCACGGGAATAAGCAAACGCGATATGCTGAGTACCAATTCTGCTGGTGTTTTGTTGTTGCTCAGTGAGGGTCAGTTGGTTGCTGATTGGTATAAAAGCGATGAGTGTCGTAATGAGAGTGAGTATTGCGCAGGCTTGAAGAAGTTTATACCAGTTGTGCCGCGCTTTTGGTTCGCTCCAATGGTGACATTCATTGGGCAGAAGCTCCTTGCTTGGGCACTGTTTTGCTTGGCAAAAATGGACATCACAAATCAGTTTATAGCCTCTTTTTGATATCAGTTGTATATATTTAGGCTGCTTGGGATCATCATCAAATGCGGCTCTGAGTTTACTGATACATCGCCTGACAGCAGCGTCACTGACCATTACTCCATCCCAAACCTGATCGTGCAGCTCATTAATGCCTACAAACCTATCTTTATTCACATATAGGTATTCGAGCACTGCAAAAACCTTGGGCTCAATATCAATGAATCGTCCATCAATACATATTTTATGTTCTTCTCTTAAAACTATTATTTTTTTCATCATTGTTATTCTAGTAAGTGTTTAGAAAATAAAAGCATTTAAATCAAATAAGTACGCTTTAGTTTGAGAAAAATTTGGAAATATTCATTCAGCTTTTGATTCTAAGGGATTTAGATTTCAAAGAGCAACATAAAAAGCACGTAATTTTAACTTTTGTTAAGAGGTGACAATGGAGAAGTTTGCGGCATTAAAGAAAATAGCTTCTTTGCCTATAAAAGC
Organism: Pseudoalteromonas byunsanensis; assembly: GCF_001854475.1. GTDB lineage: Bacteria > Pseudomonadota > Gammaproteobacteria > Enterobacterales > Alteromonadaceae > Pseudoalteromonas > Pseudoalteromonas byunsanensis. The sequence continues at coordinate 266,478 of NZ_MNAN01000031.1, read as the reverse complement.
GCAACTGAAGGAGGTTGATGTTTCAGTCAAACTTGTTAGTCATGGATGTGACAATTGCCCTGTTGATAGCTGTTCGACAGCTAAATCTCAACCTACACAGCAGATGAAGTTACCTTAGAAAATAACGCGACGTCTTTTAAATGTTGATGGTGTTTAACCACCCGGCACCAGCGACATAAAAAACATCATGGGTGGATAGTAAAGGAATAAAAGCAATGTCAGTAAATAAACTAAAAGAAATTGCACAAAAGCAAAACCTTAAAGCATCAAACCAAGCTTTAAAAATCATGCGTACAGAAGGTTGTTCAAGCTGTTGTAGCTTTAGCGACGGTGGCAACTCACAGCAAATTAAGTAATAGAGGGAATAAGCAATGAGCACTCAAAAACTGAAAATGTTGTCTCAACTTAAGCAAGTTCGTGTAAGCACTGATGCATTAAGCATCATGCGTACAGAAGGTTGCTCTAGCTGTTGCAGTATGAGCAGCGGTGGCAACTCACAGCAAGTTAAGTAATACCGATTCAGGCAGGAGGCAAATGTCACCTACCTGTATTGTGTATCACTTCTTGGGCTAATTACACTGCGTGTTTGCTGATAATAGCAGCATCACTTTCCAAAGGTGGGAGAGCGCTTAGCCGCACCATCTGAGCCTTAAGCAGCACTGTGGACCTCGAGTGTATCGGTGCTGTTGTCTTACCTTAATACTACTGGGCCGTCACTCAATAGTATTGGATACAAATTTGCGGCGTGTATTACATAACTATAAAAAAGGGGTCTGCAATGGTTCCATTGCTAAAACAGGATATTCAGTTAATTCCAAATCAAGATGAGGGAGTAGTTTCTTTAGCGCGGCAGTTACCTGATGGGTCTAGTGCAACGTTCAGGGTTCATCCAATCCAAGCATTCATTATGGCGTTATTTAACGGCCAGAACGATGAGCACAAAGTGGCCGAGATCCTCTCTGACGTCATGAATATTGAAAAGCTAGCTGCTACGGAAGTAGTCGCCAAGCTACTCAACCGATTTTCCTTATTCTTTACTAAAGTCACACGTTCAGAAACGCCATTGTTAGATATAGAGTTGGAAGCTCTTTTGTTTGAGGGTGATGAATCACTCATTTTGAGTGGTCGTGAAGATGCGCCAAGTGCCATGATATGGGTGGTGACGGAGGATTGTAATCGAAAGTGTAAATATTGCTATAAAGATGCCAAGTATGTCGCTGATGGATATGCAACAGATATTGCATTTCCGTATGAGCGGGTCATTAAAACGATTGATGAAGCTGCTCTGATAGGCGTTAACCGCCTGATCTTCACTGGTGGCGAGCCACTTATGCGTCATGATTTACCGGAGATAATAGGTCACACCATCGAGCAAGACATTGTGCCTATCGTGATCACCAAAATGCGAGTGGAAGGGCAGTTGATGACGCGTTTACTCAAAGCTGGCTTGGAAGAGTTGCACGTTAGTCTTGACTCCATAGACGCCAATGAAGTGCTTGAGTTAGTAGGCGTTGAGGGCGCACTTGAAGATATGTTAGTGACCATTAAAGAATGCTGTGAAAAAGGAATTAAGGTCATACTTCGCCCGGTGATGACTGCTATCAACGTTGATAACCTCGGGGCTCTTATCGAGCATACTTATGCCATGGGTGTGAGGGAGTTTGTGATCGATGTATACGGCAAAACATGTGGCCGACACGAGCCTCGCTTTTTGTTATCAAATGAGCGTGAAGCACAATTAAAAGAGGAAGTCAGAGCGCTTCAAGCCGCTTATCCAAAAGCGCAAATGAGTTTTAACTTTGATATGCGAGATGCCACAGAAGTGAAAGGTTGCATGGAAGGGTTAAAGGGGATTACGGTGCAGCCCAATGGAGTATGCGTCAAGTGTGAACATATTCCCGCCGGTCCGCACAATACTTTTGGTGATCTCAATGAGAGCGGTTTATTAGAGATCTGGATCAGTGAAAAAACCAAAGAAATCGTGGTCCCTAGTCGTAAGTTCTTTAAGGGAACATCATGTTATAAATGTGATTTATTCAGAGATTGTAATTATGTAAGAGGTCGATGCACTATTTCGGCCAAAGGTAAATTTGGCACCATTCATGCGCCTGACGTTTACTGTCCGCTCGGTGAGTTTCACGCGAGCCGTGATATTGATGTCAAGATAGTCACGGCATAGGAGCGGATGATGAAAAGATTTGGCAAACTTGCTCAGTTACGCTCTGAAAATGAGCACTATCTTCTCGACTATTATCCACTAGAAGGACAGTCACAAGCGCCATCAATAATGCTTCACCCATTGGTTGTTTACATCCTCATTAGTTTAGATAAACAACAGCCTTTGGCTGATATCGTTGCTGATATTCAAACCCAGTTTGGGGTTGCTTTTGCGGATGCGCAGGAAATTACTGATGATGTTGATGTAGTGTTTGAATCTCATTTTAGTGATGATTTAACCGCCAAAGGGATTGCAGTAGATATCGCTCAATTACAGAGGCAGTTGTGCACCCTTGCGCGTACTGAAAAAATGACAACGCGCTCCACCGTGTTTAAAGGAAATCGTTCACCTTTCCCATTGTCTTTGCAATGGTTGGTGACGGGTAATTGTAATCGCAAGTGTGTGTATTGTTATCAAGGAGCGCCTTTGAGCAGCAAAACGGAAGATTCAACCGTTGATATTAACGTGTTGAAAAGGTTGATCCGTGAAACGGCTCAGTTGGGCGGTAAAGAAATCATGCTGACAGGCGGAGAACCACTACTTAGAGAGGATATTTATGAGGTAATGATCTATGCGCTTGAACATGGCTTGACACCTGACTTCATCTCTAAGCAATTTGTCAGCGCTGAGAATGCACAAAAATTAGCACAGGCCGGACTAAAAGATGCTTATTTGAGCATAGATAGCTTAGAAAAAGACTCCGCTACTGCATTAACGGGGATTGGTGGCTTCGCCAAGAAAATATCTCAAACAGTGGCACATTTTGTACAGGCAGGTATTCGAGTACATGCCAAATCACTACTGACCTCGCTTAACGCTGATACCTATCGTCAGACGCTGGAACAGCTAGAGCATTTAGGCGCTTATTCGATTGTTATCGATACTTACTCAGACAACTTACAAAGGCATGATGATGCGCTACATGCATCGGATGAGCAGCAGCGCGAGGTCCGCCAAGTGGTCGATGAATTCATCTCAACAAAGCCGCGGTTACAGGTCGTGTTTCGCAATGAGCAAAAAGCGAAAAGTATGGATTACAGTATAGATGGATTTGTCTGTCATAACGGTCGCACACAACTTCTGTTTTACCCAAATGGTGATATTTCACGCTGTGATAAGAAGCTGCCTGGGGGCGACATGATAGTGGGAAGCGTACTCAATCAAAGTGTCTATGAAGCTTGGACCAGCAAAGCACTGCTTGAATCACTGGACCCGCCAAGAGAAAAGTACAAAGGCACGCCTTGTTTTACATGCGATAGCTTTGACACCTGCAATATTCGCGGTCGTTGTTATTACGGTGCCTACATGTCAACTGGCACATTGTATGGTCCTCAGGAAGGGGCGTGTAAGTATATGGTGGGGGTGAAAAGTGTTTGTTAATCAATATATAAGATTGAAAGAAAAGTCACGGTTAGTAAAAGAGTCTAATCGCGTCATTCTATTTATCGTTGTTAGCGGTGAAAAGTACGCTTCTATGTTTCCGGTTCATGGTTTGGTTTTGTCACTGTGCAATGGTCGAAATAGTACGACAGAGATCAGCGAAGCACTCGTTGAAATCTACGAGATGGAATTGCTCAAGGCGCAGCAGTTGATCAGTGAGCTTCTTGTTCAAGTTGCGGATTTTATCGAGTGTCAAAGTGAACCGTTTGCGCATTCAACAGGGCGTTATGATCCAGCTGATTTTATTTATGAGCCTGAAAATAAACCCTGGAATAACAAGTTAGAAGTACCTAACACCGTAGTGTGGATGACCACTAATCGCTGTCCTGCGGATTGTGTTTACTGTGTGATCCCTACTTTAAAAGCAAATGAAATCGCCCCTTATGAACTGAGTACTGAACAGGCGTTTAAGTTTCTAGAGGAATGTGTGTCATTGGGTGTGAAGTACATCAATTTGCACGGTGGTGACCCGTTTTTACGCAAAGACATGATCGATATTATTGAGTACTTACTCAGCAATGATGTTTTTGTCGATGTGTCGACCAAAATGCCTTTGCGTGAGAGTCTGATTGAACGACTTGCCAAAGCTGGACTTGATACGCTGCAAGTCAGTATTGATAGCCATATCCCTCATCTTGCCGACGCGATAGTTAGGGTGAACAACTGGCTACCCAAAATTAATCAAACGATAGAGTTGTGCCAAAAGTACGATTTGAAGGTACGAGCCAATATTGTTGTTACAGCAAAAAATATCGATGGTATAACCAATTTATTACTGCATTTGATTGAAGATAAAGGCATTAAAGATATTGGCATGTCTAGCTATCTGCGTTCAGAGCACAAGCATGATGATAGTTTACTGATCTCGCACGAACAACGAGAGGCTCTAGTAGGTGCCGTCAATGAGATTGCAGCACAATATCCTGATGTCGAAATTGGTAACATCCCTTTGCACAGTGAAAGAGATATATCCTTGTCTATCCCTGGCTTTGGCGCATGTTCAGGAGGAAAGACTGCCTTGGTGATAGGCTCGGATGGCGAATGTGCAACCTGTGATCGCACCATGCCATATGAGCAAGCCAGAATAGGTAACGTGAAAGAATCCACCATCAAAGATATTTGGAATGGAGACGCGCTGACTTACCTCCTCAACCCTCCCCAAGAAGAGTATCAGGGGACGCCTTGTTATGACTGTGGTCACTTTGACGCGTGCAACGTACGTCAGCGTTGCTATTACCGGGCTCAACTCATTAATGGTCGACTGTACGCACCGGATTACTTGTGCGCAAAGTTACCGGAACCACCTATCGAAATGTTTTGAGGTGCCATATGGAAATCTTACAAGCTAACAGTGTTAACAAGGTATTCTTTCGACCCGCATCGTCCGAGGCGCGCACTATTTCGGGCAAAATTAAAGGATGGCTTTCACCTCCCAAGCAGCAATTTAAGGTCATTGACGATGTGAGTTTGTCGGTGGAAAAAGGCGAATTTGTTGGCCTTTTGGGCACCAATGGCTCCGGCAAGACCACACTGTTAAAGTTGCTTACAGGCATACTACAAGCTGATTCGGGACAGTTAAAAGTGTTGGGCCATCACCCTGTAAAAGAGCGCAAAGCGTATACGCAAAAAATCGGGGCCGTGTTTGGGCAAAAGAGTTTGTTGTGGTGGAATGTGGCTATCATTGAGTCTTTTCACTTATATGCCTCTATTTACAAACTAAGCCGCACAGAGGCTAACCAACGCATTGATGAGCTGAGCAGCTTATTGGGCCTTGAATCACTATTAACATCACCACCCAAAAAACTGTCGTTAGGGCAAAGAATGAAAGCGGAAGTGGCAGCGTCTTTGTTGCATCGCCCCGAGCTTATTTTTTTGGATGAACCGACCATTGCGCTGGATCCGGTGTCTCGGCTTAATTTAATGAACTTCCTGTTGCAGTTAAATCGAGAGCATGGCACCACCATTATCATGACCTCTCATAACATGGCGGATGTTCATCATTACTGCCAGCGCAGCGTTATCATGAATGCGGGTCGTGTCATTTATGATGGCAGAACTACTGAATTGTTATCCTACGAACATTTCAAAATTCTAGAGATAAAAACGCTCAGTGCACTTGATGAGCAATTGCTTGCGGGGTTCGAGTATGAACTGGTGGAAGATAATTACTATCGTATAAAAACCTCTAATGAACAGGCTAAGGAAACACTATCGAGATTAGCGTTTCAACCACAAGTTGCGGATGTGAGCATTTCACCGCCCAGCTTGGATCACGCTATTCATCACTTTATGACGTCTGTGAGAGAGTAAGCTATGGATATTAAAGTGTTCTTTAGATATCTACAGATGTCTTTTAAGGATCTGTCGGTGTTTCGTAGCGACTTTGTGATCAGCATATTACATATACTGATCTACCAAGGGATCTTTATTATTTTCTGGGATGCTTTGCTTGGTCAACTTAACACCAACCTGGGAGTTTGGGATAAGGGCAGCCTAGCTTTGCTTATTTTAGTTGGGTTGGTTTTTTCATCGGTCCGTATGTTGTTTTTTGGCTTTACAACTATGAGTGAAAAAGTCATTAACGGTGATTTGGACAAATACTTATGTCGTCCCATTTCACCGCTTATGGCATTACTAGCAGAAGATACCAAAATCTGGGCAGCGGGACATTCATTGCTCACCTGTAGCATTTTGTTTGTGCTACTTAATGAAGTGTATAGCTTTGAATTTGAAGCCAGTAACTTTGTGTTGTTTGTGTTTTCGATTGTTGCTGGTAGTTTGACGCTAGTGCTGATGGAAGGGTGTATTGCGCTCAGTGCATTCTGGTTTGGCAATATAGATAAACTGTTTTATTTGATAAATAGTTTCTCTGACTTTCAGCGCTACCCCATCACTTTATTTCCCAAGCTGTTACAGCATTTCTTGATTTACGTTCTACCCATTGGGTTGGTGTCATCGGTGCCGGTGATGATTTTGATGGGAAGTTATGGCAACAGTGGTGTTTTGCTGTTGGCTCAACTGGGTTTGTTAGGCGGTTGGCTGCTTTTATTTTGCTGGCTATGGCGCTGTGCATTACGTCGATACGATTCGCTGGGAGGATAAAATGAGCATTATTAATCTGATCAGAATAGAGCTTAAAGAAGTCACGCATTTTAGAATGAATTTGTATGCATGGCTGTTATCACACCCTCTGCAATTGTTGATCATCTATTTGCTGTGGCGAGGGATTTTCCAGTTTACAGACGCTGTAGCTGGGCTTGGTTTTCAAGATGTGGTGATGTATTACTTTTTGGTGCACTTTATTAATGCATTTCTCTCAAGTGCTTATTCAGTCAACTATCAGGTATGGAGCGACATCAACGAAGGTGGATTAGATAAATACCTGTGTCGACCATTTGATTACTTAACCGTGATTAGTACAAAAAACCTCGCAAGGCCGTGTGTCGATGCACTGTTTGCCACACCGGTATTAGCTGTGGCTGTGTGGTATTCACAGGCTCAGTATGGCGTCAGTAGCTGGCTGCAATTTTTTATCGCCACTGTAGTGTCTTTGCTAATCCTCATCGAAATTCAAAAAGTGATTGGACTTTTATCGCTGTGGCTTGAAAAGGTGTTTGGGCTAAGAGACATCCTTTTTAGCATCATGATGTTACTTTCCGGACAGCTTTTACCGCTGAGTATTTTGCCTGGCTGGTTGGGAAGTATCGCGTCTTATTCACCCTTTGCGGCGTTATTTCATGCGCCTATCTCTCAAATTATCGACACCGGTGGGGTAACAGGCCTCGCGGCAATGCAATTGCAGCTTTTCTGGCTGGTCGTGTTTGCTCTATTGGGCAAAGGGTTATGGGTCATTGGCAGACCAAAGTATCAGTCTTTGGGTGGCTAACTTCAGGAAATTTATAATGCAATCAATTATTAAAGCACATGCACTAAGCAAGTATTACGATGTGGGAAGCATTCGCACAGAAGTGTTTAAATCATTGTCTTTTTCCGTCAATGAGGGAGAGTTTGTATCTATTGTTGGCCCCTCTGGGGCGGGGAAAACCACTTTGCTCAACACCATAGGGCTACTTGAGCGCTTTCAAAGCGGTAGTTTGGAGTTAGCAGGTAAAGACGTAAGTAAATTGAACGATGCGAAGCTATCTGCAATACGTAATCGCTATCTGGGTTTTATTTTCCAAGATTTTAACTTGCTACCAGAGTTGGATGTGTTGAGTAATGTGATGTTGCCGCTTGAAATTTCAGGTGTAAAAACACAGCACGCAAAAGACCGGGCACAGTACCAATTGCAAAGAATGGGATTGCAAGGAAGAGTGCACCATAAACCTTATTTGCTTTCAGGTGGACAACAGCAACGTGTTGCGATTGCACGAGCACTGGTTGGTGAGCCAAAAATGATCCTAGCGGACGAGCCTACAGGTAACTTAAACTCTCAAATGGCCATTGAGATCATGCAGTTATTGCAGGAAATTAATCGCCAAGGCACAACCATTTTAATGGTGACTCATGATGAACACCTGTCTAACTTGGCATCGAGAAAAATATGCTTGTCTGATGGCCAGATTCAAGAGGCCCAGCCACAGGAGCTAGCCTCATGCGGTTAAGCACTTTAGTTTCTAATCTAACATCGCAGTCATTAGTGAGTGTGCTGGTGGTGTTGCTAATCGCAACGGGCCTTGGCGCCTTTGGCACCACTTACAGCGTATATCATATTATGTCGAGTAACCCCATGTCTGACGGTCAACACAATACACGTTATGTGATTATTGATGATTGGAGTCCGGACAAAGACTTACAATGGCTCCCTCCGTTACTTAGCTATCAAGATGGTACGGCATTGCTAGAGTTATTGGGGGAAGGTAAGGGGGCGCTTACTTACGACTCTAAGCTTGTGGCTCAGCAGCCTGATTCTTCCTATGTTTATGAACTGACAACAAGGGCCACAACGCCTGACTTTTTCAGCATTTTCCGAGCTCAATTTAAGTATGGTGCCCCATGGAGTATGGCTGAGGATATCAATCGAACAGCGGTTGTGGTGTTGTCTCATCATGCTAATAAAGTACTATTTGACTCAAAAGATAGTGTTGGACAGTTGGTGTATTTAGACAGTAAAGCTTACACCGTGGTGGGGGTACTTAAGGATTTTGAAATGACACCCAAGGTGTACGATTTACATGTGGACCCCTATGCTGCAACGGAAGATCTATACATACCTTTTTATACTGCAATTGAGAATGACGTGTTGCCTCATGGTCGCCTACTTGGCTGGAGAGATGAGCCAATTAGCGGCTTTCGAGATGTACTGACAACCTCAATGATTTGGCTGCAATTGTGGACTCAATTTGACTCAACACAAAGCATGGCCGCATTCCGTTCTGCCTTGGCAGGATATACTGAACAGCAATTTTTAAAAGGCAGAATGCTACGTGGGCGTGATCAGTTTGAGTTGCTCACTCCAGCTCAATGGTTGCAGAGAAATCAGGTCGTTAATAGTGATAGTAAGCTGCTGTTGATATTAGCTGTGGTGTTTTTAGTGATTTGCTTGGTGTGTGTGGCTGCGCTGTTGTTTGCAAGTTATGCCACACGGCGTCGCTCTTTGAATGTGTATCGAGCGCTTGGCGCATCAAAGCAATATGTATCTCGCTTGCTGTTTGCCGAGCTGAGCTTATTGGCATTAAGTGGTTGCTCATTGGGGCTGTTGCTAACGGCGCTAGGCTTAAGTTACATGGAAAAGCTCTATGGCAGCAGTTATCAACAGGTAGCAAGTTTGGATATAACACCGATTATTATCGCCGCTGCATGCTGTTTGCTTGGAGTGGTTTTGGCAAGTGTGCTGCCGATCAGTCAATGTTGTCACAGCAAGAGCATCTATATTCGCAGGTAAGCTATGAACATAAAAACAATACTGAAATTTATTAGTTACCGAAAGCTACCTTTTGCGATGATGGGGGTCATTATTGCGTTGGCGGTGATGGTTCTAGTCAATGCGGTGGCGGTATTACTAAAAACCCATCAGGACATCGAGCAAACTCCTTATTTGGGGGCGAACACCATAGCATTATGGGTTAAGTATTTAGAAGAAGGGGTGGATTACAGTGCGCAGGCGCAAGCTGATAGAGAAGCGTTGTTATCTTTGCCTGAGATAGATACCGTCAGTTTTGCTTCGCCTACTCCTTATGGCGGCGGTGGCCCAGAGATGACATTAAAACGCGGCGATGCGCAAGACGAGCTAACCGTTAGTGTGTTTTATGCCGATGAACATTTTTTACCCGCGTTAGACATAGAATTGGTAGCAGGGCGTAACTTTACAGCCTCTGAAGTCGTGCCAGCCACGGCTGAAGAAGCTCAAGAAGCCACTTTGGCAATCATCAATCAAACACTGGCAACAGAGATTTTTGGAGATACTTCACCTTTGGGTAAAACCATACAAACCTCAAGCCAGAGTTACACTGTGATTGGCGTGTTAAAACCTTTGGTGGGCGCCAACTTTAAGTCACAACGGGGTAAGTTTACCCTTGTGTTACCGCAGCTGAAACTAGGGAAATGGACGTCAATGCTAGTTCATACAAGCCATGCACAGAACATCCAACAATTGCAGAAAAAGTTAGCAGATGTGATTTATGCTCAGGAGGTAAAGCGGCTGCTCACTCGGAACGAACCCTTGCTGGCACAACGTTCATTGGGTTTGCAAAAAGAAATGGCTTTGGGCGCAATATTAAAAGCGGTGATCATGGCATTTGTGCTGGTGGTGTTTGCCGCTGTATGGGGCGTGGTGAAGTTTAATTTTGTTGCTCGCAAAAAGTCGATGGGCATTGCCAGAGCTTTGGGACTGAGCGCTAATCAGCAAATACTAGCGGTAACATTGGAATTTTCTGCTGTGTGTCTGATAGGTGTTCTCACAGGTACACTGTTGTCAGCTTTTTTTGCAAATTGGTTAAACGAAGCCTTTGCCATTGCTAAGGTAAGTAACTCAATAGTGTTGGCAATAGGTACTGGGATGCTGCTATTGGTGAACTTGGTGGTTGTATTTCACTTAGCACAAACTCAAAAATCCACTCTCGCAGAGATAATTTATCGCGGATGACTATAGGCATATATCATGATTCAGCGTATAATCCGCGCCGAGTCAGCTGGATAATCGCTGCCTGTGACGAAAATGATCAGGGGGAGGAAAGTCCGGGCTCCACAGGGCAGGGTGCCAGCTAACGGCTGGGAGGCGAAAGCCTACGACAAGTGCAGCAGAGAGGAGACCGCCAGTTTTCGAGCTGGTAAGGGTGAAAGGGTGCGGTAAGAGCGCACCGGGCCACTGGTAACAGTTGGTCGCAAGGTAAACTCCACCCGGAGCAAGACCAAATAGGGTTCCTTATGGTGTGGCCCACATCGGAACCGGGTAGGTTGCTTGAGCCTAGGAGCGATCCTAGGCCTAGACGAATGATTATCGCTCGCAAGAGTACAGAACCCGGCTTATAGGCTGACTCAAATTCAAGCGTAAGCATTTGAACTATCAGGTGCTTACGCTTGAACCACTAATTTCATGGCACAAAAAATTAAAACTGTGCCAAATAGTGTGCCATTTGATGCAATACGTTATCTAACTTAGGTAACGAAATGAGACACATAAAACTCCCTGAAAACCTCATCTTACGTAACGAACGTTTTTATTTTCGCTATGTCTTTCCTCGTAAGTTTATCGGCTCCGATATACGAATCTCACTCAAAACTAAAAACCTCCAATGCGCACTTCAGCGATTAGATTTAATATCCCCACATGTAAATAGACTCAAAGAACTTGCTAGTTCTCGTAACGATATAGATACTAAACAACTAGTATTTAAAGCAAAAAGTATTACGGACGATATGAAGCAAGCCCTAACCTTTGAACTGATCCGGATGACTACCATTGATAATCATTAATGTCCTTGCTATTTCGCTGGAAGTAATCGTTTTATTGTAAGTTGTTACAAAAGTTTTAGTAACCGCTCGGTCTTTCAGGCGGTTTTCTAAAATTTCACATATCCCCATATGAATCCGAGTATCTGCAGTACATTGTTTTGTACAAACACAAAAATTTCCAACCATTTGAAATCATATAAAAGGTGTTTTTGTTCGAGGTTTAGAGGTCGAGTTATTTTTTATAAGATTCTGTCGCATGTGAAATATCTCTAGCTATGCAATTATAAATGTGAAAGAGCCAACAATTACTTAAGTCAGTACTTGTTTCTATTAAAATTTATTATGGAGAAAGAGATATGTTCTTTTCTGGAATTCAAAACACAATCAATGCTGAGCTGTTTAGCAACATGCCAATTAAGGATCAGAACACTAGTCTGCAAAATTTGTATGACAAAGGTTATTCTGTTCCTGAAATATCCAAAAAAATTGGAATTCAAAGCGGTACCATATACAAGCGAATTGATGCTCATAGAGGTCGTAAAGGGTTATTCGCAGGTTAAGTTTGGGTTAAGCCATCACTTTTGTTAAGTGATGGCTTCCTATTGAAGGGATGAATTATGACGTTGAGCAAGACAATTGAAAATTTGAAAGAAGAAACGCTAATTCGGTACCTTAGTAAGTCAGAAGTGCATTGGTATAACACGCCTGAATACTTCAGCCCTCTTTACCGAAAGTTTATTGCTACTCTGATAGAAGGTAAGGAGCCTGAAGGTTTTAGAGAAAAGTTCTTACAGCAAAGTATTGATGTTCAAAATGAGCTTATAAATGATGAATGTTATAAGAATAGCGGGGTGCTTTTTGATCGGTATTTACTTTGCATATATCCGGCACGATACGAGCCATCTAATCCTCGAAAGCTTAAAGACCATGAATTAAATGAGAGGGGGCTGCTTTCGTATTTGCAAAAAGAATATGGGCGATCATCTAATGAGCATCAATCTTTTCAACTTTCTCGAGAAATAGAGGGAATCTTACAGCTATTACCATATGAAGATGGAGATGTGGAAGGGAAAGAAATCAAGGAGAAATATAAAGTTGAAGCAAAATCATCCTGCTTTAAATTGGTAGTTCTTAAGCACAAGCTAAGTCTAATCAATAAGAAATGGATGGAGCTGATTAGGTACAGGGAGCCAAGTAAAGCCAGTCAAGCTAGCATGGATAATATCGTTGATTTCAATATGAGTAGCGACGAACACGCCAAATTGAACACTGCAGTTATTAAACGCTTTTACTTTGAAATTGATGAAGGAAAAGCTGCCGGTGATGATACATATTCGTTTCGGATTAATCAGATACCTTATTATTTGCGAGTTTTGGAAGAACAAGTTAAACAAGAACTATGGGTTGCTTTAACTAAAGGGAAAAATATAGAGTCAACAAAGGAGAGGATTTTAAATAGATTTGAAGTGTGTAAATCTGAGGTGGTTGGAGGTTTAGTTAATCATCACTACAAAGACTATGATCAGAAGTTAATGGATCAATTACAGCATACCATTTTGGTGAATCAGTTTTCTAACTCCTTCCTTGCAGAAAATGAGCTTATTAAGTTGTGTAGCGATGAGTTTTTCACCTTTTCGCACAGCACAGATTGGCTAACATCCAATAATGAGAATGAGCGAATTGAGGGACTAATGAATGAGTTGGGCATACCTGAGAACGAATTCAAAAAAGAATGGGTTGCAATGGCAAGCACGTTAGCACGTATGCTTTCGTTCACAAACAAAACCTTGCGTCAACTTATGCCTACTACCCAAATGAATATATGCATTTTAATTGTAGCTATACTAAAGAGCCCCCAATCGTCAAGAAATAAGGCTGTAAAAAGTAAGATAGCGGGGTCATCTAAAAATAATTATTCAATTTATAATGATTTGAAGAAAGCTCATGATTGGATCATCAAAAACGATCCTGATTTACGGGATAAACACAGTATCAGTAAGCTGAGACCAACAAGTTTGTCTTTCTTTAAGTCAATATATGAAGAGATACACTATTCTTTGGTGTGCTCCGTAGAAGGTAAAAAAGTTAGTCATGGCACTTTTAACAAAATGAGGTTGATTCACTTTGATATTGTGAGTGATTTGCTCGGAAAATTAAGAAAGCAATCGCATTTATACACCATTTGGATAATCGAGTCGTACTATGTAAAGAAGCGTAATGGGGACTTGGGACCACAAGAACTCCCCCTATCACTCAATGTTCCCGGTTCTAAGCATGGTTTGTTAGGGATTATTGAGCATCATATAATAAATACTGAATGGGGAGGTGCTCTTGAATCGTTAAAAGAACGCCACTCTGTTACTTGGAATCCTGTCTCTTGGATGAAAGAACAAGTTTTAGAGTCGAACATTGAACTATGATTCTTAGCATTTAGTAGTTTTTATAGAACAATTACAGTGGCCTCAGCCAGTTATGAGCTAAGCTTTAGAAACATTTGGTAGCAGCAAAATCGACAAAGAGAGACCTGTTTATCTAATTAGCAATGTTATCTGACTTTGCATAAACCCCTGTATCGAAGGTGCAGGAACAGGTTCGTATTTAAAAATTCCAAACCATCTGAAACCATGTTGGTATTTAGTCTATCCAGATTGTCATTGGACGATTCAGTTGACTTACAGGCTGACTCAATAATTTTAGTAACCGCTTGATTTACTTATGTAAGTCAAGCGGTTCGCTAAAATCACCCATCACCAAATCACATTTCCATGTACTGTTTGGTACACGGTTTTCTGCTTATGAGCAAAAAGCCACTTTATAAAACATACTATTACTCATGTCACAATCAATAATTCTCTTGAATTCCCAACGCTTGGCGTTTTACTAGCTACACTTACTCTCATACTTTGGGTTTTTACCCACGAATAAATGTGAGAGAAATCAATGGCAACAGTTACATTTTACGGTGCGGTGCAAGAAGTTACGGGGTCATGTCATCTTGTTCACTCGGATGCGCTTGGAGAGGTCCTTCTAGATTGCGGTATGCATCAAGGGATGAGAGCAAAACACTTTATTTCCCGCGAACAGTTTGCTTTTAATCCTTGCAGTATAGACATGGTCATTCTATCTCACGTTCATTTAGACCACTGTGGTCGGTTACCGTCTTTGTTACATGAAGGGTTTGCAGGCCCTATCTATTGCACCGAAGCAACGGCGCAACTATTACCCATCATGCTATTTGACGCGTTGAGTTTGTACGAAAACGATTTACGCCGGGAAAATCGTAAGCGTGCACGTAAGGGGTTACCTGATATCGAAGCTCATTATTCTAAAGAGGATGTACTCAACGTATTGGACTGCCTAAAACCACTTGCATATAAGCAACGAGTGGCAATTGGCGAAGGGGCATATGTATGTTTTCACGATGCAGGGCATATACTGGGGTCTGCGATTACCGAGTTGACGGTCACTGAAAATGGCAAACAAAAGAAATTGGTGTTCTCTGGCGATTTGGGTAATACCGATACTTTGCTAATGAATGACCCTGTGTGCTTGGAAGAGGCTGATATGGTGTTGATGGAGGGAACCTATGGGGATCGGGAGCATAAGTCTTTAGGTGATACGCAAACCCAGCTCAAGGATATTCTGCATGAGGCTTTTGTTAGAGGGGGAAATGTAATGATCCCCGCTTTTGCAGTGGGACGCACTCAGGAACTATTACTTTATCTTGGCAAGCTACAACAGGCGGGAGATCTCGATAATTGGCAGGTTTTTCTCGATAGTCCAATGGCGATTGAAGTCACTTCTGTTTATGACCAGTGGCTACCAACACTGGACTGTGAGGGAGTAAAAAAGCTTTGTACGGGTGAGCAAACGTTATTAAAGAACTTTCTCTCTACCCTGCACTTGATGGTTGACGCAGAAGACTCAATGGCTATCAATAAGATAAGCAGTGGCGCTTTGATCATAGCTGGCAGTGGCATGTGTACAGGTGGACGGATCACCCATCACTTTAAACACCGAATTTGGGATAGTCGTAATACCATTATTTTTGTTGGCTATCAGGCGAATGGCACCTTGGGTCGGATATTAGTCGATGGAGCACAACACGTTAAGTTGTTTGGTGATGATATTATCGTCAAAGCCAATATTGAAACTTTAAACGGCTTTTCTGCACATGCGGGGCAGGCGGCACTAGTTGATTGGGCGAGTCACTTTAAAACAGACCCAAAAGTGGTGTTGGTACATGGTGAACCGGATGCCCTTATGGGCCTGGCCGACAAACTTGAGCAACTGCATGGTATTAAGGCTGAAATTCCTATTTTAGGCGATACTCTTGAATTTTGAACGCTGGTGTTGATTAGCATTAAAAATCCCGCTTTTTGGCGGGATTTTTTGTCTAGCTGCTGTTGGTTAGTGGCCTAGCTGAATACGAACACCAGCGTTGACGGTAAATCCGTCGTTGCGAGACCAAAGGTCGGTTGTCCAACGTCCACTTGGCGCTTGTTGTGGCAGCAGCAAACGCTCATCCTTGGTCTGTCTTACATCAAGGAGGTTTTCGGCGTTTACGAAGTAGCTCACGCTGCCAAAAGTAATTTGACCGAGCAATCCCAAATGCCAATAGGCGTCGCCTTTCTCACGGTAAGGGTTATTCTCTAGGTGCTGTGTGCCGGTGTAATACGCTTCGAAGCCCAACAAGTGACTACCATGTTCTTCCCACATGACAACAGCACCAGCTGAATGTGTTGGAGTTAGCGATAAGGGTAAACGCCCCGTACCAGATAGGTTCTGCTTAGTCGCATCGGTGTATAAATAACTGCCGGTAATTTTCAGGTCATGCCAGCGGTAGCGTAGCAGTAATTCAGCGCCGCGGATCTCACTTTGACCAGGCGCGTTAACCAAACGCACTTGTTTATCTGTTGACTCAGCAAGTGGGTTGATAACTTCCAGCTCAGTGACATTGTCTACGTTTGAGGAGAACAGGGTGACGCTGGTTTCAACGCTATCAAACACATAACTCATATCAATCGACGCGGTGGTGGCATGCTCTTCCACAAGGTTATTGAGGGGGTCAAGGCGAGATAAACCCGCGTCCTCAATATCTTCGATAAATGGGGTTGGAGCAAAGAAGCCTTGGCCGTAGCTACCGCGAACAGTCCAGTTATTGGGGCTATAGAGCACAGATATTCGTGGACTAAATTGTGTACCATACTCGTTATGCCAGTCAGTGCGAGCACTCAATGAAAGGGATGTGTTTTCACTTGCTTCAAAATCTACTTGAGAAAATAGCCCTGGAACTTGGTAATGGTAATTGAATGCTGAAAACTCATCAGAGCTAAAGCGCTCAGACTGGTAAGCTACACCCACAAGCCAGGCAATATCAGTGCTGTAACCCGATACGCTTGATTCTAGTAAGTAACTATCATGGTTGTCATTTTCATTTATGGTGCCATACCCATGAGTGTGTCTCTGCTCCATCGCTGAACCACGGACATTGAGATTAAGCACGTCACCGACTGGCTGCTCAAAGGTAAAACCACTATCAAGTCTCAATGTTTCTTGATTTTGTATAAAAGGAGTGCCATCGGGAGTTACCGCCCCCTCAGCCGTACCGCCTTGTCGTTTTTCTTTCATTGCACCGAAGGTTAGGTAGAGGTTTGCGTCGCTCCCACCTGACCAATAAAAGCGAGGTCGAATGGTGGCTCGTTCATAACTTGCCATATCTAGCCAGCCATCGTCATCTAAGTCTTGTTGCTGCTGGTGGTGTGCGCCGGCGGTGATTGAAGCTCGGAGCCCATGACTTATCGGTGCAGCTAGGTAAGTGGTGACATCCTGCCCATTTTTAGATGTGGCATTGAGCAGCATCTCAGCTTCTAGCTCGTCAGAGGGCGTTCGAGAAATCAAGTTTACCACTCCACCTAGGGCGGAACCGCCATATAGTGATGATGCAGAGCCTTTAATGATTTCCACATCGGCCAGATCGGTAGGTGGAATTTGTAATAAACCGATAGAGGCAACTGAACCTCCGTACAGTGGCAAGCCATCACTGAGTAATTGTGTGTAGCGGCCATATAAGCTCTGCAGACGAATATTGGCGCTACCAAGTGCCGGTGAAGTGTTTTGTACACGTACTCCACCTGTTTCAGCGACTAACATGGAAATGTTGCCCGGTCGCATCAAGGCTTTTTCTTGAATTTCTTCGCCATTGATGATTTCAATTCGCGTGGCGGATTCGGTAACAATGCGACCTAATCGAGAGGCCGTTACTTGGATTTTCTCAATCTTGTCAGCATGTTCAGAGTGATGGTTTTCACTCGCGTAGGATGTTGATAATAGCAACGCGGTAGACAGCGCGACTAAAGAGTATGTGTTTAGCATTTTATGCCTCAAGCTGCATTAGCAATTGCGTCATATGCGCAATCGCCTATAAGTAAATAGGTATGTTTCTTGTTTAGTGATGCTATACGGTAAAAATAGGAGGGCGGTATAAGGAAGTGGCAAATGCCCGTGTAGCGGTTGAATTTGCTGGTAGCACAGGCTCAGTTAAATTCACTAAATTAGAATGCATTACAGGGTTTTCAATATAGAGAAAAGTAATACAGGTGTTTGCTGGGCAAATACAGTCATCTTCACAACACTCAATCTCACAACAATCATCCGAACTTTGCGATGCAATTTGTTCATCGCCTGAGGTGGCCAATGCTTGTTGATGCTCAGAGGTGTTCGAAACCAAGCTATCATTGTCTAATATCATAGATGGGTGAGCCATTGATTGCCCTATAAAGGTAGTCAGCATAATCATTATTATTATTAATTTTAACAATGGCTTGTACATCGTGTTCTCAAGTAAACGTAGCTAGATATTGTAAGGACTTTTGAACAGTATGTGAAGTTGGTAGCAGTACTCACTTTGAGTTAAGCAAGCTTTTTCTGACTGTGAAACCATTCGTTGAATTTTGGTCTACCTCTTTGGCAAGCTTGTAATCTAGCCTTTAAAGCATAAGAGGGATGTAGTCTCAATCAATATTGGCAGGTTACAAGGTAGGCTCGTGCTAGTGGATTTAGGAGGGATGTATATTCAGTGTTAAAACAGGAGCATGGGATGATTGTGGTTTAGGCCATGTCGGATAGGCAATGGGTTATAAATGTAACTGAATCAATAAATTTATCGTCAAATGAGCGGTCTCGTATATAACTCGACCGCTCTAACCTCAATACTTAAACGCGTGAATCTAAGTGTCTAACATGTCCATATGTTTGTAAGAGATTTTAAATTAACAAGGCTCGTTACCACACATTCTTGGTGGGCTTTTAATTAATGTCACAGTTTTAGATATTTCATCGGTATGGCCATCATTATCAGTCACTCGTCCCCTTACTTGGAAAGAATCCCCTGAGTTGCCATATAAACTCAATGAATCACCCGATTGCTTTACGCCATTGACCCAAAGCTCTGCTTTCACAATATGTCCGTCACTATCAACACCATGTGCTTTTACATAAGTTTCGGTTGTTCCTTCATCACGGATAACTCTCACACCGGCAACAGGCGTATATTCACACTGTAGTTCCATTGTCGGCTCAGTATGTGAATAGGGAACTTCTGCGTTACACGAGATACCTGTTCGATACGTATACTCTCTTAGCATCCATGTATTAGAATTAATAGTTGCCATACCTGACAAGGTCGTCCATTGTCGAGTTGTTTCTGGGACGTATTGGCTTAAAACCTCAGAATATGTGTGACGTTGAGACTTTCTATTTTGGTCATATCGAGTGTAGTGATGGTAAGCAGGACACGACGCTTGGCCTGCATATATTTTCGTTTCTGACACTTGTACATTTTTACAATTGACGGGATTGTTACCTGCATTTGCTGCTGTTGTAAGTAATAAACACTGAGCACTTATACCTAACAAGGCACTTTTTGACAGTATTGATTTTTTATTATTAGAAGTTGTTGAGCTGGTCATTTTATCTTTACCTTTTTTCATTTTTAATGTTTACAAAAATTGCATTCAATTAGTTCGTGCTCTTTTAGCAACACTAGCGAGCAGCGACTTCTCGAATCAGATTTGTGCACAGATTAAAGGCTTTTCTAAGCAGCTGTTAAAAAAAGAAGGACAATGAGTTACAATATCGGGACATTAAATATAAAAGCTTATATATCAAAAGTATACAGGTAGATAAAGTGTCAATATGTTGCTTTTGTTGTGTTTTTTATAATGAATGCTGTATTTGAACCGTGCTTAGGCTCAAGGAGCAAATTGTACATATTCAAGTAAAATTAAGTGTGGAGTCCATGAATATTGCCCATATCGCTTTTGTCCTAATATGCTGCCTTGTCCAATCAAGCTATGTATTTGCGTCAGAACCAAGCACGCAGTTTGAAGTTTCGGGCCCGTTGTTTCATAAAATACAGCCTACAGAAAGCTTAGTTTTTGGAAATGTGAGAAACATTGAACAGGATAATTCAGGCTTTATTTGGTTTACTTCTGCCGCAGGGTTATTTAGGTATGATGGCACACACTTTTTACATCACCCACTACCGCAAACTCCTGATGTTTTTGACATTAAGTTTTATAACAAAGCAATGTGGATAACCACTTTAGAACATGGATTGTACAAGCTTAATTTAGAGACTCAGGAGATAAAGAGGTATACCCAAAACTCTGTTGATCTTTCTAAGCGACTACCCACCAATTCATTGGCCCAATTAACCATCTCCGGAAGTGTTTTATGGATAGCTACCTCTGAAGGGATAGCTCAATTAGATCTGATAACGGAAACCATCGTGGTTAACCCAATATTAGAAGAAAAGTTACCACGCGACCTTAATAGTAAAAATGTACTAATGGACAGCAAATCTAGATTATGGATCACGACGTTTGGTAGCGGGTTATACATGTGGGAATCTAAGAATAACCTCATGCATCATTATAGTGGGATAAATAACACGGCCAATCAGATAAACAGCTCAAATGTAACTCATGTCGTTGAAGATCAAAACGGAACGATCTGGATAGGTACATTTAATGGCATCCAGTACTTTGACGAACAAAAGCAGTCTTTTATCAGCGTGAAGGGGATTGAGAAAAAATCCATTAGTAGTTTAAACGTGAATAAGAGCGCAGAGATATGGGCAGGGACCTGGGAACAGGATCTATATAAAATTGACCCGAAATCAAAGGTCGCGAGCGTTATGAGTGCAAAGCTCTCCACAGATAAATCTCTCAACCAATTGCAAGTTTACGATAGCTTTGAGGACCAAAACGGTAATATGTGGTTCGCTTCAAATGACGCCATCTATCAATTAAGGTTTTCAAGCCTATCTTTTACACACCTTGAGCACTCACTTAATGAGCTATGTTATATCAGGGGGCTATCGCTGCGTATCCGTGATGAACTTTGGTTCAGTTGTAATAATGAATTACTGGTGACAAATACACACTTAACCTCTGAAGCAAAGACTGTTTTTAGTGCACCCGATGAGATATCAAATCTAATCATTGATGGTAAAAATAACATTTGGCTGTCGTTTTTCAGGGGAAATGACCTGATTAAGTATGAACCTAATAACAACACGTACACTCACTTTAAACCCGGGACTGGTAAGGGATTACAGGGCGGAGTGGTGCTTGGAATCGAAAAGGATATTGATGGTGAGCTATGGGTTGGTACATACGCAGCGCACATCCCCGGTAAGAGTGGTCAGCTACTTAAATATGATGAGAAGAACGGACAGTTTGAACCTCACGTCACTGATATCGATGTAATTAGTTTGTCAGCATTGAATGATGGCTCGCTACTATTAGGGACAAATGATGGTATTTTCCGTTATCAGCCCCATACCAGGCTCTATACCCGAGTAGACCCATCCAACAATGTCTCAGGAATTGGCAGAATTAACTCTCATTTTAAAGACAGCCAAGGCGATGTATGGTTCAGTATTTTTGAAGTTGGCTTACTAAAGTACTCATATAAAACAAAAAAACTTAGTTTTGTGCAACTGCCTACGCACATAAGTAATAGAGAATTTCAAAGTATTTCAGAAGATGCTGATGATAACTTGTGGTTCAGCTCACAACGTAACCTTATCCGGTACTCTAAAACCGATCACACAACAGAAGTATTTACCTCTAGTGATGGCTTGAACGTAGAGACCTTTATGCGATCCTCATCGGTCTTTACTGAAGATTCTGGGCTATTATTTGCGGCGATAAATAGCATTGTTAAAATACATCCGAAAGCCTTATCTGCAACGTCGTTAGACACTCCCACAGTCTTAACTGATTTTAAAATCAAAAATCAAGCTGTGGCATTGAAAAACCAAGACCCATCATCCCCTTTAGATACAGCAATTCATGCGACGGAGAGGCTGACACTGTCACATGAAGACTACTTTTTTTCCTTTTCATTTAACAACTTAAATTACATGGATGCGTCGCTCAAACATGCTTATAGACTAGAGGGGCTTGATGAAGATTGGGTGTACACCACAGGACGTAATAATGTTGCAACCTACACAACACTACCTGAAGGGCGTTATATATTTCAGGCTAAGTCTGAAAATCTACAAGGTCAGCTTGTCAGCGTAAGTCAGCCTCTCGTTATCCAAATTACACCACCCATATGGAAGACTTGGCAAGCCTATGCGATCTACGTGTTGCTTTTGTTATTGATTTTATACGGCACGATTCATATTCGAACGAAAGTTTTGACTATACGAACCAAAGCACTTGAAGCTGGTATTCGTGAAAGAACCGCTGAATTAGAAGAGCGAAACCAAACGATAGAAGCACTGTTTAATACCAAAAAGCAGCTGTTTGCTAACGTATCTCACGAATTTAGAACACCGCTGACACTAATACTCGGACCAATAGAAAAATTGCAAGACACCCTTACCGACTCGAATGTTAGAACGCAAATTTCGTTAGTCAAAAAAAATGCACAAAGGCTACTTTATATGGTTGAACAACTACTGGAGTTGGCCAAAATAGACTCGCCTAGCCAGGTCGAAAAACAGCACTATGACCTTAACCAGAGCATTGTAATTATCATTGCTTCTTTTCAGTCTACAATCGAAGAAAAGTCACAGTCTCTTGAATATAAATCGACCTTTGATGGTGAACTGGAGCTCGTTCGTGACTCACTCGATAAAATAATGCTTAACCTAATCTCTAATGCCACAAAATATACGCCGGCGGGCGGCAAGATAACGATTGAAACACGTTTGACTCATGATGGAATAGAGATGATCGTATCAGATACAGGTATGGGTATTTCTCTCAAAGATCAAGCATTAGTCTTTGAACCCTTTATGCGAGTTAATGATCAGCATGTTGATTATGAGGTGGGCACAGGTATTGGTTTGGCGCTCGTCAAAGAGCTTATACATGCAAATGGTGGCTCTATAATAATTGAAAGTGAGCCTGGCAAAGGCGCTTCTTTCATCTTAAAGTTTCCTACTGAAACGGTCATTAGTACGTCATCAAATAGCCGGTTTTATTCTGTACCACACACATCCGATAGTGTGCCTTTACTCGTTAATAAAAGTGATGCATATAGTGAGTATGTTACTGGAACCGCCAATTCAGACCGCAAAATCGTGTTAGTCATTGATGATAATATCGAAATGTTGAATTACCTTGAAAGCGTACTCAGTAGTGAGTTTTCATGCTTGTTAGCGCAAGGTGGTAAAAAAGGACTAGAAGTAGCCACTGAAATAGTACCGGATCTGATTCTGTGTGATGTCATGATGCCAGATATAGACGGCTACACCACGGTTGAAAAGCTACGAGAAAGCGAAGTAACTAGTCATATACCTATCATAATGCTGACAGCCAAAGGAGATATGCAAAGTAGAATTGAGGGCTGGAAACGAAATGTCGATGATTACATTCCTAAACCTTTCCATCATCAGGAGCTAAACACTCGTTTAACCCGTTTATTGTCGATACGAGACAAGCTGAAAAAGAAGTTTGCCAAGAACTTACTAGACCTGAACTTTTCCGCAGGAAAGGCTTCTGTAGAAATTGGCCAAAGAGACAGTAAGTTCATAGATAGATTTGCAAAAATTATAGAGCATAACTATCAGCACGAGGCATTTAATCGAAGTCAAGCAGCCGAACTATTGGCGATGAGTGAGCGACAGCTAAATAGAAAGTTGTCAGCATTACTTGATCACAACTTCACTGAATATTTGAGAAAATATCGTTTACATAAAGCGCTCACTTTACTAGGTAAAGGTAAGCAAATACAACAAATTGCTGAGGATGTCGGATTTGCATCTGTGACATACTTTAGCCATTGCTTTAAGCTAGAGTTTGGTAAGAGCGCAAAAATATATGAAAAAGAAATGCTTGAGATGAAAAAGCAACAACTCGACAATTAGTTTATTTAGATGGCTGGGTGTTGCCTATATTGTCTGCGTAATCGGCGTGATATTTACCAGAAAATAATGATTTCGTGACTTTATTTTTTGTCATCCTTTGAATTAACTAGCCAACGTAGTCCGTCATAGACAGCGTTTAGGCAAAGACAAGTATTGTGAAATTCATATTGTTCATTCTCCGGTCAAACTCAGTAATCCAACGGGCACTGTGAGTTACAGCATTGCACCGTTGCTGGCTTAAGTTTGGGATTAGAAAATAGTTACCGAGCTGAATAAAAATACTCGCGGTTAAGTGCTCCGCCGACTAATCCACAGATAGCTATAGGTTCGCAGGGCTTATATGGACACATTGGGCGTGAATATGTAGTTTATTAAGCAAGGCATATTAGAGCCAAAAAGTTACTCTAATATGCACTTGTATTATTTTAAGAACATGCTTGAGAAGCGCTTACTGTTCTTGATTTAGCTGGGTTAACTTATCGCCAATGGGTTTTGAGAAATTATAGCCATCGTATTTATCCCAGTTGATAGACCAGGTCATCACCCCACCAAAGTTTGGATAGAGTTTACTCGGTACGATACTTGAACAGCTGACTCCTTTTATTAAGCAATCCAATGCGGCGGTAATATTCGCTATGGGAGCTTGACCTGAATTTGCTGATTTTGGGCCTGAAGGTAAACCAATCGCTACTTGATCATCACGCAGAGGCATAAAGCGTGTACCATTGGCTAACTCAAACCCTTCTACCAGCATCTTCGCATGTGCGACCATCATGTTGATTGACCCCTCAGGAGCACTGCCTGGTTCATACGGATTTGGTAAACCGCCATTGTTGTATAGCTGTACATGCAACAGATCTAGCGTGTCGCGAAGTTCATTGATCAGTGGAATGTAAGCTCCCCAAATACCAGAGTAGGCAATCATTCCTCCGTGCACATAAGGGTGTTCGGGTGCCATGGTTAACACCATATCGCCACCAATATTTTGCTCGATCTGCTTTAGGGCTCTGGGTAAGCGAGCCTGAATTTGCGAGCCATGGACTAGGTTCGAGCCGCTTTCTAGGTCAATGTCTAATCCGTCAAAGCCCCATTCATTAATAATCGCTGTGAGGCTGGCAATAAAGTTTGCTTCATCGGTGTCGGTATTGAGAGTAATAGTACCTTCTGCGCCACCCAGACTTAACACAAATACCTTTCCTTGAGCTTGCAGGTTGCGCATATCTTGCTTGAATTGCAGAGGATCTATTGGCGGACAATTCGAGTGAATATCTTTTTCAAACAGGTTGAAGTGTACTGTGCCATTTGAATTTCTATCATTATCAGCAAAAGCAATGTCTATGATATCCCAAGCATCAGACATTTGGTTAAGCGGTAATGGACAGCCAGCGGGATTAACAAAGTTGTGCCAATAGCCGATGAGTTTGTGCGTTTTGCCCAGTGGCTTTTCGATCACTTTAATGCTGACACCTTCACTGCTGGCTTCGTTACCCAAACTGTCTTTTGCGAGCGCAACAATGGTTTTATTGCCTAAACTCGCAGGAGTGTATGGTGCAGAATAAGGTGTGGTGGAATCGGTTGCAACAACAACGCCATCAACTAAGAAGCTCACTTGGGTTACTTCTCCAAGTAAAGCTGAGGCACTGGCTTTAAGCTCAACCGTATTGCCTAAGGTTAACTGTGCTCCAGCAGTTGGGGCGGAGATATTCGCAACGAGTGGTTGATCAGTCACACTGACTATCTGTTCACTTGTGCTTTGATGGCCTTCATTATCGATAGCCAAGGCTTTAAGTGATATTGTGCCTAGTTGTTGGGCTTGCCAATTTATGTTGTAAGGGGCTTGGGTTAGGCTTGCAAGCAGGGTATTGTTGGCATAAATATCAACCTGTTCTACTTGACCATCGGCATCGTTAGCGCTTACGCTGATTTCATATTGGTTGCCCTGTAATAACGTGCTATTTGGTGCAGGGCTGATGAAACTAACCTCTGGTCTGATGGCACAAATGCCTTGGTCGGTCCAAGCTTCCTGCCAGTGTTGGCCCACTCCTGGCTCATAAGCCCACAACGCGGTTGAGCTACACCAAGGGCCGATATCGCAGCGATATTTATGGTTGTTATGAGATACAAAGTCACCAGCACTATATGGACCGCCAGCTTGATACGCTGGAATGTTAGCGCAGCCACCAGAGCTAGAGCCGGTGACTGTGATCATGGCTTGCGCACTTGCTGTGGCATCTAAATCATCCGTAGCAATCACTTTAATTTGTTGTTCACCAACACCAGCTACCCATTCGTGTTCATAAGGTGCATCCGTATCTTTGGCCAATAAAGTGTTATTTAGCCAAAAGCTGACTTCTTTGATTTGGCCATCTCTATCTTGTGCATCAGCACTGATCTTAATGACCTCACCTGTTTTGTATTGACTGTTGTTTGCTGGGGTAAGTAACTCAATCGTTGGCGGCAAGTTTGGCATCCCGTCTCGCACGAATAGCACGGCGGTGTCACTCCTTTTCGTAGCGCCCTGATCATCAGTTACCACTGCGCTTACTTGATATTCACCTACAACGGTCTGCCAGTTGATTTGATACGGCTCGTCACTATCAACGCCAATGGATTGATCGTTAATGAAGAATTCCACTTGCACCACGTGTCCATCGTTATCACTTGCTTGAGCACTAAAAACAGCGCTGTCATTTACAGGTAAAGTAGTGCCGTCAGTAGGGCTGGTTAACGTGATATTGGGGGTTTGATTAGCGCTACATTGACCGAGTGATTTCCAAACGGAATAAGGAGTTGAATTGTTTATAGGTGATTCAGATCTTGTCCACCACTGAGCTTCAAATGCAGTATTTTGTTGTCTGACAAGATCACCTTTTACATAAACTTCGCTCGTTGACCAAGTACTTAGACCATCACAGTTGTAAGCAAAAACATGTAATGGTAGGGCGGATAAGCCCAGCAATACATGCAGCATCTTTCTTTTGTTTAGGTTCATGATTTTTCCTTTACAGTTGTATTAATTTTGCTCAAAGCAAATTTCAGCATATAACCTAGGTACATGTTAATCAATTGTGATTTAGTTATAAGGTGTGAGGTTTTGAGCATAATGTGTTGATATACGCTCTACAATGGTGGGTAAACAGTTGGTATCTGTTATACTTGATTTCTTACTCATGAGTTGATGAAGCTTTTATTGGCTTAAGTAAGTACAGTTGGCTGAGTAAAGGTACGTTAAGCGCGTTCATTCACTCGGGCTTATGCCACTGTTGTAATCCTATCTTAATTGTTGAAGATAAGCCCCAACACATGAGAGTTTAAATGACATTTTCTGACTTGGGTTTATCTCCCGAAATTGTTCACTGCATTACCGAAAAAGGCTATACCACACCAACACCAATTCAGGCTCAGGGGATCCCTGCTGTATTATCTGGAAAAGATGTTATGGCTGCGGCGCAAACGGGGACTGGTAAAACAGCTGCCTTCACCCTTCCGATTATTGAACAGCTATTACATCAGCCGCGCCCTCATGCCAATCAAGCTTTGGCGTTGGTGTTAGCTCCTACGCGTGAGCTTGCGTTACAAATTGCTGAGAACGTAGAGGCATATAGTCAGGGGACGCGATTGCGCTCCGCTGTCGTTTATGGGGGCGTTAAGATCAATCCGCAAATGATGCAACTGCGAAAAGGGGTTGATATTTTAATTGCCACACCAGGGCGACTGTTAGATTTATACAACCAAAATGCGGTTAAATTTAATCAATTACGCACTTTGGTGTTGGATGAAGCAGACCGTATGCTCGATATGGGGTTCATCCATGATATTAAAAAGATTATCAAGTATCTGCCAAAGACGCGCCAAAACTTACTGTTTTCTGCCACTTTCTCAGAGCCAATACAGGCGCTGGCGAAAGGTTTAATTATTGATCCTATTGAGATTTCGGTTACGCCTAAAAACGCTGCATCGAAGACTGTTACACAGTTTGTGTACGGCATCGATAAGGCTCAGAAAACGAAATTACTGAGTCATTTGATCCGTAGTAAAAATTGGCAGCAGGTGTTGGTATTTTGTCGTACCAAGCATGGCGCCAACCGTTTGGTGACACAGTTAGAGCGAGATAAGATCACTGGTGCTGCAATACATGGTAACAAATCTCAGGCGGCGCGAGTAAAGGCATTAAATGGCTTTAAAACTGGTGAGATCACAGTTCTTGTGGCAACGGATATTGTGGCGCGTGGTTTAGATATTGCTGAGCTCCCTCACGTTGTGAACTATGATTTACCTAATATTTATGAAGATTATGTACACCGTATTGGCCGCACAGGAAGAGCGGGTAGCGATGGTGTAGCAGTCTCCTTTGCTACTTTGGATGATGCTGCTGATTTATATGGTATAGAGCGTTTTATTGGTGCGTTGATCCCTCGTGCACAGGAACCTGGGTTTGAACCAACTCACCCAGTGCCAGAAAAAGCACTGGATACACGTCCGGTTAAAGCTAAAAAGCCTAAAAAGGCAAAGCCACATCAGGAACATCAGCCTGTGGATGCTAACAAGCGTCAACAAAATCCTGCTACGAAAAAAAGTAAACCGAATAGCGCAGGTAAGGCACAGCAACAAAGAGTTCGTTCAGCGATTGACAATCCAACTAATGCCAAACCAAAACGCCGTCGCTTTAAGCCAAAACCGACCAAGATATAAACACACATTGTGTTATTCGCCAGTTTAGCTCATGCTAAAGTGATTGACTAAACCGTCATTTGATGACGGTTTTTTCTGTTTACTCTGGCTAAGTGTAAGGGAATAACATGGCTGATTACGCACTGGCTTGCATTGGTATTGCTATTTTTATTTATTCAATTAGTGTTCGACAATTAAACCGGGCAGAGCTAACAGGACCGATTTGGTTTGTATCTTTAGGTTGTATTCTTGGTTGGTGGTTCGCTGATGCGTGGCACTTTCAAATTCAAGATAGCGCTTTATTGCTGCCTATCATAGAGATCACACTGGCTATTGTACTGTTCAGTGATGCGGCAAGAACGCGTTTACGGGTATTATTTCACTCCTATCAACTTCCTTTGTTAATGCTGATAGTGGCGTTGCCTTTGACCATGCTCTTTGGCACTCTACTGGCGCATTGGTTGCTGGCGCTACCGTGGTTACAAGCGGCTTTGTTGGCGGTGATCATCAGTCCAACCGATGCGGCTTTGTGCAAAGGGTTTATTACTAAAAAGAATGTTCCTGCAAATTTAAGAGAAGCCATTAATATTGAAAGTGGCTTAAATGATGGTTTATGTATTCCCGTTTTTGTTTTTTTGCTAGCGGTGGTAGCGGGGCAGATTGACGCGAGTTGGTTTGAGTTATTGGGTTTGTTTGGTAAAGAAGTTGGTATTGCGCTGTGGGTTTCAGGATTATTAACGTGGCTGGCAATCATTGCAATTTCGGCGGCACATAAAAGACATATGTTTGCTCTAAATTCCAGTCCATTTCTATTTATCGGCATTGCCATTGCCATATTTTCATGCACAGAGCTGCTAAACGGCAGTGGCTTTATTGCGGTATTCGTCAGTGGTTTGTTATTTGACCGATTCTACCAGCATAGTTTTAAAGAGCGACTAATAGAAGATGGTGAACACATTGCTGACTTTGCAACCTTGTTGATATGGGTGCTGTTTGGTGTGGTTGTCAGTCAAATTGTGCTACTTAACGCGCATCAGTTTGCGTGGCTGTATGCGTTACTGGCGGTCAGCGTGATCCGAATTGTACCAGTATTAGTTAGCTTATTACCCGCTAAGGTCAATATCTGGTCCAAATTGACACTAGCCTGGTTTGGACCAAAGGGGCTGGCATCGGTGGTACTTACGCTCATGCTGTTACAGGCCAATATAGAAGGAACAGAACTTATTGCCGAAGTGGCTGCATATACCATACTGCTCAGTGTATTTTTGCATGGGATCAGTACTCGGCCCATCGCATTGCGTTTTTTTCAAAAGAGCGTTAAGTAGGAATAACGGGTTTTTTATTTCGATTTATTAAATACTCTTCCAGATGACTATAAAATAACTACATGAAAAATAAAAATAATTTATTTTCTTTGTATATTTCAAGTTTAGAGTTTGCACTCAAATTGTCATATTGCTGCAATCAAAAAGTCATTATCAGTCCTTACACTAAGCCGCAATTTAATCAGTTGCGATTTTGGCAATTGAGCGCTCACGTTACAGGAAAGACACAATGAATAAGAAATTGCTGGCAGTAGCCATATCGGCTGTTTTATTAACCGCGTGTAATGACGACGAGACTAAAACAGTAGAGGTTATCAAAGAGGTTGAAGTGATTAAAGAAGTACCAGTTCCCACTGTTACTTCTGTAAAAAATGTCATCCTGATGATTGGTGATGGTATGGGCCCTCAACAAGTTGGTTTACTTGAAGAATATGCGCGTCGCGCACCTAATTCAATGTACAACGGTCGTGGTAATCAAACGGCACTTTCTAAGCTGGCAAACAATGGCCATTTAGGATTGTCTTTAAATGCACCACATGGGGCCAATGGTAAGCTTGTTACCGATTCTGCTTGTTCTGCAACGCAACTTGCAACGGGGCTTGCTGCAGGCTCTGAAATGATTGGTTTGGACGAGCAAGGTAATATCGTAGAGACTATTTTAGAAAAAGCCAAAAAAGCAGGTAAAGCGACTGGTTTAATATCTGACACACGTTTGACTCACGCAACTCCTGCTGCGTTCGCGGCACATCAACCTCATCGTTCTTATGAAGCTGAAATAGCTGTGCAGATGGTTGAAAGCGGAATGGTTGATGTGATGCTCTCTGGTGGTGCACGTGTATTTGTTCCTTCAGACATCAAAACGGATGAAGCAGACAGGAAAGCGATGGCTGATCTTGGCGCGCCTGAAAGTGTTTATAAAAAATCAAAACGCAGTGATGATCGCAATATTGTCTTAGAAGCAAAAGAGCAACACGGTTACACTCTGGCATTTGATAAAACACAGCTAGCCAATAGTGATGCTAATAAATTACTGGGCTTATTTGCCAACTCAGGCATGGCGGATGGTATCGCTTACAAAGCTTGTAAAGCGGATAACAGCTGTACTGAGCCTTCATTAAAAGAAATGACGCTCAAAGCACTAGATATTTTATCCAAAGATGAAGATGGTTTCTTCTTAATGATCGAAGGCGGTCAAATTGACTGGGCGGGTCATGCGAATGATGCTGGTTGGATGCTCAACGAACTATTAAAGTTTGATGAAGCAGTAGAGGCAGTATATGAGTGGGTGAAAGATCGTAATGACACATTAGTGGTTGTTACTGCGGACCATGAAACAGGTAGCTTCGGCTTCAGCTATTCTAACCACAACACGCCGGACCCTGTAACATTACCTGGCGATGGCATGAGAGGCAAAGACTACAAGCCTAAGTTCAATTTTGGCGGTTTAGAGGTATTAGATACTTTATATTCTCAGACTGGCACCTTCTATGATGTTATCGGTGAAGTAAATGGCAACTATGACTACTCAAATGCAACGGATCAGCAGTGGAAAGATGCAATTGAGAAATATACACCTTACACGATTACTTATGAGCAAGCGGCGAAAGTAAATGCTGTAAATGGCTTTAACAGCGATGGTTATCCACTGCCTAAGTTTGATGATTTTTCAGATTTCTATGTTTACGACACAGAAGATTTTACGGCTAAAGTGGGTCGAGTGCTCGCGACACAGCAAAACGTAGTTTGGGGAACCGGTACTCATACGGCAGCACCTGTGCCTGTGTACGCATTTGGTCCAGAAGGTGTTACCAAGCAGTTTTCTACTATGCAGCACCATGTTGATATAGGTCAGAAAATGATGATGGCACTTGGACTTAGCCAAGAGTAATTTAGCAAGCAGTTCCCTTAGACCTTGAGTCGTAGCCACCATTTGGTGGCTTTTTTGTTGTTAATCATTCGATATTAATGCTAATAAATCCTCTTCTGGCATGGGTTTAGCGTAGTAATAGCCTTGTCCAAAATCGCATCCAGCTTGTAGTAATAGCTGGTGTTGTGCTTGCGTTTCAATACCTTCTGCGATGACTTGTAAGCCTAGCTGATGCGCCATCATGATCATGGCTTCACACAGTGCTAAATCATCTTTGTTGTCTGCTATACCATCGACAAAACGTTTATCTATCTTAATGTAATCAGTATCCATTTGCTTGAGATAAGCCAGCGATGAGTAGCCTGTTCCGAAGTCATCTAACGCCAATGAGAAGCCTTGTGCGGTCAGTGTGTTGAGTCGCTTTTGTGTTCTTGGTTGAGCATTCATCATTAAACCTTCAGTGATCTCAATCACAATGTCACTAGGTGCTAAATGACGTTGTTTTAACTGTGTATGCCATTGGCTCAAGTAGCAATGCTTTGATGTAAACTGTACAGGAGAGACGTTAATACTTAGTTGTAGCTGTTCACCTAACTCCTTAATTTTGCATAAAGTGTTGCAAGCAGAATCAAAGATTAGCTCGCCAATTTTATGGATCAACTGCGTCTCTTCGGCTAAAGGAATAAATACATCGGGGCTGATCAAGCCTTTTTGTGGGTGTTGCCAGCGGATCAACGCTTCAGCCTTCTCTATGCTCAGGGTGTTGAGATTAACTATGGGCTGGTAATAAAGACAAAACTGCTGATGTTGCTGAGCGATACGCAAGTCTTTGAGCAGTTTCATACGATGTTCAGCTTGTTCGCGCATGTCATTACTGAAGAATGCATAGCCGCTACGTCCTTGCTGCTTGGCTTGATACATTGCTTGATCAGCCGCTTTTAGTAAGTGTTCGCTGCTATTACCATCTTTCGGGGCTCGGGCAATGCCTATGCTTGCGCTAATATGACAAGACTCATTACCAATATTGATATTTGGTTGTAGTTGTTGTAACACTTTATCCGCTAGTTCAGCGAGTGCATCATCATCTAAATAGTGGGTGACTAACACAAATTCATCGCCGCCAATGCGCGAAATTAGGCTGCATAGTGGACTAAGTTGGGTGAGTCGATTAGCAACTTCGGTTAAGAGTTGGTCGCCATAAAAATGCCCTAGGGTATCGTTTATATCTTTAAAGTGGTCCAAATCAAGCAATAAAATTGCTAATGCTTGTTTGCTTTGTCCAAGGCGACTTTTGAGGTGACGCTTGAGCTGTGTTCTATTAGCAAGCTCGGTAAGTTGATCATAGTGTGCTTGTCGCCAGATCAATTCATCCTGTTTTTTCTTTTCGGTGATGTCGGTAAAAATTGCGACTCGGCGATAGGGCTCTTTATTAGCGTTATACACACTGTTAATGGTCAACCACTCGGTGTAAAGCTCTCCGTTTTTACGGCGGTTGATTATCTCGCCCTGCCAGTTGCCATTTTTGTCTAGTTGTTGCCACATCTGTTCATAAAAAGCCTCTTCATGTTTTCCAGAAGCTAAAATGGCCGTTGTTTTACCGATCACTTCCGAGCGCTTAAAGCCCGTCACTTGACTAAATGCAGGGTTGGTATCGAGAATGTAGCCGTTGGCATCGGTTATCACCATACCTTCACTACTGTTGTTATAAACCAAAGCGGCAAGATTGATGGCTTCTTCTTGTTTTTTACGTTGACTGATATCACGGATCACTAAAATGGCTTGTTGGTGGTGAATAATAGGGCTCAAACGACATTCATATACATGCCTGACTTGCTTTTTAAGTATTGAGAATTCTAATTGGCAATGCGTGTGTTCGCTCAATTTTGATAATTCGCTGATCAAGCGTTTGTAGATATGCTCAGGAAATATCTGTTCTAATGGTTGTGCACGTTTAGCGAAGGTACCATGGCGCATTAAGATTTTACCTTGCTTGTTAAGTCTCAAATAGCTGTCAGGCATGGACTCAAGTAACGCGCTCAGTTCTGCGTGCTTATGTGACAGTGCAGATTCAATATTCAAGCGAATATTGGCCATTTGTTCAAACCTCAAGGCAATGGCATTAAATTCAGGTGTTTGTGATTTTTGTGACCAACGCACGGGCAATCCTTGTGAAAGTTCTTCAATTGCGTCAACGAGATTTTGTAAAGGCCTTAAAATAACACGTTGTAGATTCCAGTGCGCTTGCCAAATAAGTAAAGCAATGGCGAGAAAAAATAGTAGTAAAGTGATAGCTACTTCTTTATTTGCCTGCGCGATTGCTTGCTCAAAAGGTAATGAAACATGAACTGTTAGTGGGTTAGGAACGTTGTCTTGAGTCAGTGGTAGAGTAAAGTAAATACGTCTATGGCCGTTACTATCTTCCAAAATCTGTGCTTGATTTGGATTTATCTTTGGCCAGTAATCATCACTGCGGGTACCGAGTAAATCTCTATTAAATGGAGAGTGCGCAATAATATTGTGGTTTGCATCGCTGAGCATAACTTGACTATTTTGTGGTAGCGGCAGCTTAGCGAGTGCTAGGCTCCATTTGTCTAGGGGTTTAACAGCAACTAGAACGCTTTTCAGCAACCCAGCTTCATCAAATACTGGCATGGCAAAATTGACGGTTGCGCGATGAACAGAGCGGTCTTGTTGATAATGACCGATCGCAAATTGCTTAGATGAGAGAACGGTTTGAAAATAATCCCTATCGCTGATGTTAATTGGACGTGTGCCAGTTTGTAGCGAGCACAGCACATGACCATCCAATGCGACTATACCCATATTGGCAATGTCAGCAGACAAGATCTGTGCATGATCCAGAAGCGTCGGGCATTGACCATACTCGAACTCACGCATTGCAGGCTGTTGAGAGAGCTTAAGCAATAACGCCTTTGTGTTATTAATTTCTGTACTTTGCACTGCAACAATATGCTGAGCAAGCAGCAGCGCGTGATGCTCACTTTGTTCTAGTATTTCGGAACGTTCATCGAGTAATTGAGCTAGTATCACTAACAAACCAGGGATACAAATCAGAAATAGCAAACGATAAAAGCGTTTTGGTATTGATAAATTGGAAATAATCACACCTAGCGTGCAGATAAAACAACAACGCATAATACTAAACTGTGAGCTACATCGCCAAGTAATTGGGAGTTTTTTATTAATTATTAGCTAACTGAACTGTGCTAAAGGGCGTATTTTTGCTCAGTTTTTATAGAATTATTTATTATCACTGCTGCTAAAATCCTGTAATTTTTCTGTTAGGAAGTCGTAGTTTTTCATTGTTCCCACATTTTTCCACCGAATTCATAGACTTTCGCGAAACCCGCATTTTTTCTGGTCTCAAAAGCCATATAGAACCCTATATTTGCTTGACATAAAGTGCTGTCAAGCCCTAGACTGTAGTATTGTGGTAAAAAGTGGTTTTTAGTGGATCAAATTGGATCTTGAGTACTAGGCAGGTTGAGGTTGGTTTTTTAATGTTCAAAGGTGCAAGCTCGCTGAGCTTAGATGACAAAGGGCGTTTTGCGGTACCAACGAAGTACCGTCAACAACTGCTGTCAGAAGAACAGGGCGCACTGATCTGCACTATTGCTATTAACGAACCATGTTTATGGTTGTACCCCATGAGCGAATGGTATGAAATCGAAGCTCGCTTACAAAAACTATCCAATATGAATCCCAGGGCAAGACGTTTACAGCGTATGTTACTGGGCCACGCTACTGAATATCAATTAGATAAAAACGGTCGTATTTTGCTGGCACCTTCATTACGAACTCATGCAGGGTTAAGTAAGAAGATTATGCTAGTGGGGCTGTTGAACAAGTTTGAGATCTGGGACGAAGATCGCTGGCATCAACAGATGCAGCTTGACACTGAGCTTGAGCGAGGTGGTGAGTTTGAGCCTTCTCCAGAACTTGATAATTTCTCGCTGTAACAGAAAGTAAGGCAAAATTTGAGCATGACGGCGCAATTTCAACATGTGTCGGTATTGATGGCAGAAACGCTAGACGCACTTGCAATCAATCCACAAGGCATATACATCGATGGCACATTTGGTCGAGGTGGTCATTCAGGGCAAATTTTGTCACGTTTGGGTGAACACGGTCGCCTTCAGGCCATTGATCAGGATCCGCAAGCCATAGAAGCAGCGAAAAAATTTGCTGATGATAGCCGTTTTTCGATAGCACACTCACGCTTTTCAAATATCAAAGAGGTTGCCGAGCAAGCAGGCCTATTGGGTAAAGTTGATGGTATTTTGCTTGATATAGGTGTGTCTTCACCTCAGTTAGATGACGCACAGCGTGGCTTTAGTTTTATGCATGATGGTCCTTTGGATATGCGTATGGATCCAACTTCGGGTCGCAGCGCTGCGCAGTGGCTTGCTGAAGCTGATATGGAAGATATCACGTTTGTGATTAAAAAGTACGGTGAAGAGAAGTTTGGTCGCCGCATTGCGCATAAAATTGTAGAAACGCGCGTTCATACCCCTATCACAACGACTAAGCAACTTGCTGAGTTGGTCGATGAGGCTGTACCGGTTAAAGACAAACACAAGCATCCCGCAACACGTACTTTTCAGGCGATTCGTATTTACATCAACAGTGAATTAGAAGAAATTCAGACCGCATTACAAGCGTCTTTAGAGGTCTTAAAGCCCGGAGGACGTTTGGTGGTGATCTCGTTTCACTCTTTGGAAGACAGGATAGTGAAACAGTTCATCAAGAAGCAGAGTAAGGGAGAGGTGATGCCCAGAGGTCTGCCTTTAACGGATGCACAACTTAAACAAAACCTGACGTTAAAGGCAGTGGGCAAAGCCATTAAACCAAGTGCAAAAGAAGTTGCAGAAAACCCAAGAGCAAGAAGCTCAGTGTTAAGGGTGGCGGAAAAACTGTAATGAGTAAGCATATAGACAGACAGCCAAAACTATTCGTTGAGATTATTCAAGGGCTACTTGCTAACAAGTTGACCCTATTTTTGCTGCTATCTATTTTTGTTACCGCTTTGGCTGTTGTTCAGGTGACACACCTAACCAGAGCACAGTTGATCAGTCAGGATGAATTATTGCAACAACGAGATGAATTGGACTTGGAGTGGCGTTATCTACTCGTTGAAGAAGAGTTTTATTCACAGCACGCGCGCATTGAAGAAATAGCGAAAACCCAACTTAATATGAAGCGTCCAACCAGTAAAGATGAACAAGTGGTGGTGTTACAGTGAACAATAGAGGGAAAGTAGTCACGAGCCTAATCACCTGGCGTTTTGCTTTGGTATGTTGTTTATTGGTTTTGGTATTTCTTACGTTAGTAGCTCGTGCTGCATATTTACAGGTGATTGAGCCGGATAAAGCGCGCGAAGAGAACGCAAAACGCACGGTAAGGGTAGAAAAACTCAAAGTTCAGCGTGGTATGATTTTTGACCGAAATGGAAAAGAGCTGGCTGTGAGTGTGCCTGTGGTTAGTGTGTATGCGGACCCATTAGCGCTGGACAAATCTATCGCACAAAAAGTGTTAAAAGCTGCCCGTAAAAGTGGTGAAGACTACAAAGCACTGGCAGATAACGAACAAGAAATGGTACGTCGTAAACAGCAGTGGTATGAGAATGAATTGCGTTGGCGAGAATTGGCAGATGTACTCCAAATTAAAACTTCGGAAGTAGACTCTCGTTTACGTAACGACCCAAGCAGGCGTTTTGTTTACTTAAAGCGTCAGGTAACACCCGCTGTTGCTAATTATATTCGCCAGCTTAGGCTTCCTGGTATCCACTTACTGGATGAGTCAAAGCGTTTTTACCCAAGTGGCGAAGTGACCGCTCACATACTTGGGTTTACCAATATTGATGGTAAAGGAATTGAAGGCGTTGAACGCTTATTTGAAACTGCGCTGACTGGTGCAGAAGGCAGGCGCACAATCCGTAAGGATGCGCAGGGCCGAGAAGTGCAGGTACTTTCTGAAGAACAACGTGTAGAGCCTGAGAATATTGAGCTGAGTATTGATTTGCGTATTCAAGCTATCGCTTATCGTGCATTAAAAAGTGCTGTGCTTAGTTATAAAGCCACCTCTGGGTCGGCGATGGTAGTTGATGTAAAAACTGGGGAAGTGTTGGCAATGGTAAACAGCCCAAGCTTTAACCCCAATGATATGAGTGATGCGGCTCCTTACAAACGAAGAAACCGTGCTATTACCGATTTATTTGAACCAGGTTCAACTTTAAAACCGCTGGCTGTACTGGCTGGTCTTGATTATGGCGCCATAGATGCACAAGACACTATTGATACCTATCCAGGTTGGATGCGTCTAGGTGGCAGTCTAGTGCAAGATACACGTAATAATGGCGAAATGACTTTACGTGAAATATTGAAGATATCCAGCAACATGGGGGTGGCGAAAATCAGTCAGATGCTGCCCAAAGATTATATGGTTGGGCTGTACCAAAAAGTGGGTTTTGGTGAAGACACTGGCACCATGATGGTTGGTGAAAGTAGTGGTCTATTTTATCCTAATCGACGCTGGTCAGATTTTGAAATTGCGACATTAGCTTATGGTTATGCGGTATCAGCGAGTACAGCTCAGATAGCGCGTTTGTATTCCGTATTTGGCTCTGGCGGAATGCTACGTCCATTGACAATTTTAAAGCAAAAAAGCCCACCCGAGGGAGAGCGTATTTTTGCACAAGAAGATGTACGTGCGGTGGTTGAGATGATGGAATCGGTGTTTGAAAGAGGCGGCACTGCGGAAAACGTCAAAGTGGATGGTTATCGTGCAGCTGGTAAAACAGGGACTTCAAAAAAAGCGATTGCAGGCGGTTATGGAGATGAATATGTTGGGTATTTTGCGGGCATAGCACCGGTAAGCGACCCTCGCCTAGCAGTCGTTGTGATGGTAAATGAACCCGGTGGTGATGTGTATTATGGTGGCCATACATCGGGCCCAGCCTTCGCTGAGATCATGTCCAATGCGTTACGTATTTTAAATGTTGCGCCAGACAAAGAGCGTGTAGCTTACATTTCGGAGCCAGGTAATGAGTCGTGATATTAGCCAAGTGTTGAGCTCTTTCAATGTACAATGCGCAAGCATTGTGGTGGCGCACTTGCGATTGGATAGCCGACAGGTAAATGAAGGTGATGCATTTATTGCATTGCGAGGTCACCATCAAAACGGTGAAGATTATATCCCGTCAGCTTTTGAACGTGGTGCTGTGTGCGTGATAATAGATGAAAGCTGTGACGTCAACGTTGCTGAGCAGCGACTTATTCGTGTGCCAGATCTTAGCAGTCATATCGCCCGTATCGCTGCAAAGTTTTATCAATATCCGAGTAAGCAGATGTGCACGATTGGGGTAACAGGCACCAATGGTAAATCTACAACGACCACCATGATAGCCAACTTGGCAAAACATTGTGCTCACCCATCTGCAATTATCGGGACTTTGGGTTACGGTCAACCCGATGCGTTGACGCCACTGGCCAATACCACACCTTCAAATGTAGATTTGCAACGCATCTTAGCGCAGCTTGGTCAGAGTAATGAGCTGGTAGCGATGGAAGTATCTTCTCATGGCTTAGTACAAGGTCGATTGGATGAAACAGCCTTTGATGTGGCGGTATTTACCAACCTTTCGCGAGACCACTTGGACTATCACACAGACATGACAAGCTATGCACAAGCCAAGTTATCCTTATTCCAACATCACAAACCAGAATTTAGCGTACTTAATGCCGATGACGAATATGCCAAGCAGTGGCTAGATAAATACTCATTCAACAATCTAGTTGTATACGGGAAAAAGCCTGAAAATCATGCTTTTAAAAACTTCGTATGGTTTGATGGTGTAACGTGTGATGCGTTAGGTTTTGAGGTTAAGATCAGCAGTAGCTGGGGTGAGGGCAAGTTACGTGCGCCACTGTATGGTTTATTTAACGTTTATAATTTAGTGGCGGCGATCGCAACTTTGTTGACACAAGGGTTTGAATTTGAGCAGTTACTGGCTGCTTCACAGAAGCTCGAACCTGTCGCAGGGCGCATGCAAGCGTTTCGTGCGGACGATAAACCGATCTGTATTGTGGATTATGCACATACACCCGAAGCGTTGGAGTTAGCGTTACAAGCCTTGCAACAACATGTACCTGGCAACGTGATGTGTGTGTTTGGTTGTGGTGGTGATAGAGATAAAGGCAAACGGCCTTTAATGGCACAGGCTGTAGAGCGTCATGCCGATCAATTAGTAATAACTAGCGACAATCCACGCAGTGAAGACCCCCAAAAAATAATTGATGATGTTAAGGCTGGACTCAGCAATCCGCAGTATGCTGTGTGCAAAGTTGATAGGGCTGAGGCCATCCGTTATGCCATTGAGCATGCACCGATAGACGGTGTAGTGCTTATCGCGGGTAAAGGGCATGAAGATTATCAAATCATAGGAGACCAACGTCTGCCTTTTTGTGACAGACGTTATGTAGAAGCA
Organism: Pseudoalteromonas byunsanensis; assembly: GCF_001854475.1. Classification (GTDB taxonomy): domain Bacteria; phylum Pseudomonadota; class Gammaproteobacteria; order Enterobacterales; family Alteromonadaceae; genus Pseudoalteromonas; species Pseudoalteromonas byunsanensis. The sequence goes on along the minus strand of NZ_MNAN01000031.1, from coordinate 226,167 downwards.
GTTTTACGGGAGAAAAGTGCATGATCAAAGTAGATTTGGCTTGGCTTGCAGCGGTACTTGATACTCCCTTAAGTGGGGAAAATTTGGCGATTGCCAATGTCAACACAGATACCCGAACCATCAATAATAATGAAGTATTTCTCGCACTTAGAGGACCAAACTTTGATGGTCACAATTTTGTTGAACAAGCGAGAAAAAGAGGAGCAATAGCAGCGATTGTCGACACCCCTGTTGCCTGTGATATCACGCAGTTAGTTGTGCCAGATACGCGTTTAGCATTAGGGAAAATTGGCAAAGCAGTTATTGAGCGTGTCGCACCTAAAACCATAGCAATAACCGGCAGTGTTGGTAAAACGACCGTTAAAGAAATGTGCGCAGCTATTTTAGCGCGTAAAGGTAAGGTGTTGGCAACAAAAGGTAACTTTAATAACGATATTGGTGTACCACTGACTTTAATTCGTCTTTGTGAAGACGATGAGTTTGCTGTTATTGAGCTAGGAGCAAACCACATAGGTGAAATCGCCTACACCACGTCACTTACTAGTCCAGATGTTGCTGTTGTATGCAACGTTGCCCCTGCACATATTGAAGGGTTTGGTTCTATTGAAGGTGTTGGCATAGCGAAAGGAGAGATCTTTTCTGGATTAAAATCAGGTGGTGTTGCTGTTCTAAATTGCGACTGTGAATTTGTTGATATGTGGCGAGAGGGTTTACATGACGTGACAACTAAACGTTTCTCTCGTCAGCAAAACTTAGATATCTGGGCGGAAGGTGTTCACTTGAATGACACCGCCCATGCCAGCTTTTTACTTTGTACTGATTCTGAAAAGGTCCCCGTACAATTGGCCCTACCTGGTGAGCACAATGTCACTAATGCCGTTATTGCTGCAGCTTTAACTACTGAGTTGGGGGCTACATTAGGTGATGTTGCTGCGGCGCTTGAGAGCATGGCTCCTGTTAAAGGGCGCGTAAATCTAATTAAAGCGTCAGACAAGCTCAATGTCATAGATGACACCTATAACGCTAATGTTCGTTCGGTAAAAGCAGCTATCGACCTACTGATGCAGATGCCTGGATACCGTATTTTGGCGCTTGGAGATATGGGAGAGCTTGGTGAACAAGCGCGTGAATATCATCAAGAAGTTGGAGAATATGCGCAGCAACAGGGAGTGGATGCATTGTATTCATTGGGTGTGCTGAGTCGCTATAGCAGCGATGTGTTCGCCCAGCCTGAGCGACACTTCTCAACAAGAGAGCATTTATTAGAGGCATTACAACAAACATTAAAAACGCAGGACGGGGTATGTACTGTGTTGGTTAAGGGCTCTCGAAGCTCACGTATGGAATTATTAGTCAAAGATTTAGTAGGCAGTGACCATAACTCAGGCACTGATGGGGCCTCAGCATGTTAGTTTGGTTAGCAGAATATTTAACTCAGTATTACAGTGGCTTTAACGTCTTTTCATACTTGACGCTAAGAGCGATTCTGGGGATTTTAACAGCTCTATTCATTTCTTTATATTTTGGCCCGAAGTTGATTGTGGCTTTGCAAAAAATGCAAATAGGTCAAACGGTACGTGATGACGGTCCACAATCTCATTTGTCGAAGTCAGGGACTCCGACCATGGGCGGTTTATTGATATTGGCAGCTATTTTTACCAGCACCCTATTGTGGGGAGATTTGGATAATAAATACGTCTGGGTGACCTTATTTGTGGTTGGAAGTCTAGGGATCGTAGGTTTTGTTGATGACTATCGCAAAGTGATCCGCAAAGACAGTAAAGGTCTGATCGCTAGGTGGAAATATTTTTGGCAGTCTGTGATTGCGATTTCGGTTGCAAGCTTTATGTATTTTACTTCTCATTCAGCGGCAGAAACCACTTTAGTGGTGCCATTTCTAAAAGAAGTCATGCCGCAGCTGGGGTTGTTCTATTTAGTGATGTGTTATTTTGTTATTGTGGGCACATCTAACGCAGTGAATCTTACCGATGGCCTAGATGGATTGGCAATTGTGCCGACTATTTTGGTGGCGTCAGCGCTGGCAATCATCGCGTATTTAACAGGTAATGTTAATTTCTCAAATTACTTACACATTCCACATATCCCCTTGGCCAGTGAATTAGTCGTGGTCTGTACTGCGATTGTCGGTGCAGGGCTTGGGTTTTTATGGTTTAACACTTATCCGGCGCAAGTGTTTATGGGAGATGTTGGTTCTCTCGCGTTAGGTGGAGCATTGGGTATTATCGCTATTTTGGTTCGTCAAGAGCTGGTATTGATGATCATGGGTGGCGTATTTGTGATGGAAGCCTTATCGGTGATCCTGCAAGTTGGTTCTTACAAGTTGCGCGGGCAGAGAATATTCCGCATGGCACCTATACACCATCACTATGAATTAAAAGGATGGCCAGAGCCGCGCGTGATTGTGCGCTTCTGGATTATTTCTATTGTTTTGGTTCTAGCTGGGCTAGCTACGTTGAAGATTAGGTAATGCAGTATTTAAATGCCATAAGAAATAAAAAGATTACGGTGCTTGGGCTGGGTGTAACTGGTTTGGGCATTGTACGCTTTTTGCTGTCCCATAACATTGTCCCACGGATAGTGGATAGCCGCCCTGTGCCTCCAGGGGCACAGTGGCTTGCCGATAACGAGCCTGACTGTGAAGCGGTGTTTGGCCCCTTGGCTGAGGCTGGCCTATCAAGTGCAGACATGATAATTATCAGTCCAGGGATCGCTTTATATGAAGCTACTGTAGCGCAAGCGATTGCCGATGGTGTTGAGGTGATAGGTGATATAGAACTATTTGCACGTCTAAATGATAAGCCTGTTGTTGCGGTAACGGGCTCTAACGGCAAATCCACTGTTGTGACGTTAGCATCTCAAGTTCTAAGTGAAGCTGGAATGAAAGTCGGGTTGGGTGGCAATATTGGTACTGCTGCGCTTGATCTATTAGGCCAAGATTTTGATGTATTTGTGCTTGAGCTATCTAGTTTTCAGCTAGAGACCACCCATAGCTTAAAATGTGCCAGCGCAATGATTTTGAATATTACCGAAGATCATATGGACCGCTATCCAGACTTTTCGGCATATTGTGAAGCTAAACAGCGCATTTATCAGCATACAGATCATTTGGTATTCAATGCCAAAGACGAAAATACATTTAATAACCGTCAGCAAGGTGTAAGTGTCGCACTGGATAATGCCGACTACCAGCTTGTAACGCACGATGGTGAGAGCTATTTTGCGGCACATGGCAAAGCGTTGCTACCAGTCTCGTGTATGAAGCTACAGGGTAAGCATAATCAATTCAATGCGTTGGCTGTTATGGCTTTGCTCGCGCCATTCTCGTTGCCGCTTAGTGCATTTGAACAGACTTTTAGCAAATTTATGGGGCTTGCACACCGTTGCCAACTTGTCGCTGATTATCATGGCATTAAGTATTTTAACGATTCAAAGGCTACAAATGTCGGTGCGACGGTTGCAGCTTTGGAAAGCTTAGCAACTAGTGAAGGTAAGCTTATTCTGATTGTTGGTGGGGATGCAAAAGGTGCCGATCTTACTCCACTGATTGAGCCTATGAGCAAATATTGCAAAGCGATATATGGCTTTGGTAAAGATGGCTCGTTGTTTTTATCTTTACACCGTAACAGCCATTTAGTTGCAACATTAGAAGATGCGGTTAAACAAGCACAAGCAATCGCCTGCAATGGTGACTGTATTTTACTTGCACCTGCGTGCGCCAGTATCGACATGTATCCGAATTATATGGCTCGAGGTGAAGAGTTTTGCCGTCTAGTTGAAGAGGTGACGAGATGCTAGCACTGTCACAACTGAGCCTAAACTTTCAACTTAAGCAGTCTAATGCGCTATACGACATTCCTTTGCTGTATGCCATGTTGTGCTTGTTGGGAGTAGGGTTTGTGATGGTAACCAGTGCATCAATGCCGGTGGCAGAAAGGTTATTTAATAATCCATACCACATTACAATTCGCCACGCGGCGTTTTTGTGTATGGGATTTGTGTTGTTTTGGATCAGTACCAGTGCACCAATGACGTGGTGGAAACGATGCAACCCCTATCTGCTGCTTTTTGGATTAGGCTTGCTGGTGTTGGTACTGTTGATAGGCCGTGAAGTAAATGGCTCTAAACGTTGGATCCCTGTAGGGCCTGTGGGCATTCAAGCCGCTGAGTTAGCGAAGCTTTTTTTCTTTAGCTATATCGCGGGCTATCTGGTACGTAAACGGGAAGAAGTACAAGAGAACTTAAAAGGCTTTGCTAAGCCTATCGCGGTATTTTCTGTATATGCATTTTTAATCTTGATGCAACCAGACTTAGGCACCGTAGTGGTTATGTTTGTAACTACTGTGGGGTTATTATTTTTAGCTGGTGCCAAGTTATGGCAGTTCTTTGCCCTAATTCTCACCGGTATTTTATTAGTGGTATTACTGATTATTTTTGAGCCCTATCGAATGGCCCGAGTTGTTGGCTTCTTGGAGCCTTGGGACGACCCTTTCGGTAAAGGGTATCAGTTAGTGCAATCACTTATGGCGTATGGACAGGGTGGATGGTTTGGTCAAGGTTTGGGCAACAGCGTGCAAAAATTGCAGTACCTTCCTGAAGCGCATAATGATTTTATTTTTGCAGTCATAGCGGAAGAGCTCGGTTTTGTCGGCGTGGTAAGTATTATCCTGTTGCTGAGCACCTTAGTGTTTAGGGCATTGTTGATAGGTCAAAAAGCGCTCAAGGCAGGCAAAGAATATGAAGGCTATTTTGCACTGGCGATTGGTATTTGGTTTGCGTTTCAAACCATGGTGAACATTGGTGCCAGTGCCGGTATTTTGCCAACCAAAGGATTAACGTTACCTTTTGTTTCCTATGGTGGTTCCAGTTTATTGGTGATGATAGTTGCTGCGGGAGTATTACAACGCGTGGATTTTGAAACCAAGATGGCGAGCAAACAAGCAACGTCGAGAAGTGGTTCTCGAGGAGGTAAACGATGAGTAAGCGTTTACTGGTTGCGGCAGGCGGGACCGGAGGACATATATTTCCAGGCGTTGCGGTTGGCAATGAATTAAAAGCTCAAGGCTGGGAAGTTACTTGGATTGGTACAGAAGACCGTATGGAAGCCCAGGTGGTGCCAAATAATGGTTTTGAGATTGATTTTATAAAGGTACAGGGGTTACGTGGAAACGGCATAAAGCGTCTTATTAAAGCTCCTTTTATGGTGATCAAAGCGATTTTGTCTGCTCTGCGGGTGATTAAACAGCGCCGACCAGATGTGATACTAGCTATGGGCGGATATGTCACGGGCCCTGTTGGGATTGCTGCAAAACTGACGGGAACACCTTTGCTGATCCATGAGCAAAATGCTGTGGCTGGTCTGAGCAATAGGTTACTGTCGAAAATAGCAGATAAGGTGTTGGCGGCTTTCCCAACTGCTTTTGCACCAAACAAAGCGCAAATTGTGGGTAACCCGGTCCGTCATGCGGTGGCAAACTTGAACCCTAAAGCAGTATCGAAGCAAATCAATTGCTTAGTGGTCGGCGGGTCACTCGGTGCCAAAATTTTTAACGAAATGTTGCCTGCTGTGTTTGCGCAGCTCGTTACTAGTGCCGCACTTCCTTTGGCTATCAGGCATCAAAGCGGTAAAGGCCACAGTGAACAGTTGGTAAAGCTGTATGCTCAAGAGAATATAGACGCTTCGGTTGCTGAGTTTATTGATGATATGGATGCGGCCTATGAGTGGGCTGATATTGTCATTTGCCGTGCGGGTGCATTGACCGTCAGTGAAGTCGCTGCAGCAGGGAAAATGGCGTTATTTGTGCCTTATCCTCACGCGGTGGATGACCATCAAACAGCTAATGCTGCATATTTGGTGGATCAACAAGCGGCATTACTGCTACCGCAAAGTGAGCTCTGCGTAGAGTCGCTTTGTGCATTGTTATTACCGTTTGTACAGCAGCCTGAGCAAATTGAACAGCTGGCAATACGCGCTAAGCAACTAGCAAAATTAGATGCCACTTCAGCAGTGGCAAAAGTATGTGAGCAATTAAGCTCCTGAATTTGAACTTATTGATACTAAAGAGTAACGCGTGAAAGAAACCAGTAATCGTCGAGCTATGAGAAGAATTAACACCATACACTTCATTGGTATAGGTGGAGCCGGTATGGGCGGCATAGCGGAAGTACTAGCATATGAAGGATATCGCATCACAGGATCTGATATTGCGAAAAATGCGATGACAGAGCGGTTATTGAAAGCGGGCGCAGAAGTATTTATCGGTCACCACGAAAACAATATTAAAGATGCTAATGTGGTGGTGGTGTCTAGTGCTATCGATGAACAAAATCCGGAAATTATCGCGGCCAAAGCGGCACGTATACCGATAGTAAGACGTGCAGAAATGCTCGCCGAACTCATGCGTTTTCGTCATGGCATCGCCATTGCGGGCACCCATGGTAAAACGACAACAACCAGTTTGATTGCCAGCATATTTGCTCAGGCAAAACTAGACCCAACGTTTGTGATCGGTGGGTTGCTAAACAGTGCCGGCACTAATGCGAAATTGGGAACCGGTGATGTGTTGATAGCAGAGGCAGATGAGAGCGATGCGTCATTTTTGCATTTACAACCTATGGTCTCGGTGATCACAAATATTGAAGCTGATCATATGGATACATATGATGGTGACTTTGAAAAAATGAAAGACACCTATGTGGATTTTATCCATAATTTGCCATTTTACGGTTTGGCGGTGGTGTGCATAGACTCAGAAGTGGCTGCAAATTTGATCCCACGTTTTGCTCGTCCAACGATCACTTATGGTGAATCAGGATTTGCGGATTATCGCATGGAAAACTTCAAGCAAACCGTAAGTAGCAGTGAGTTCACCGTGGTAACCAAAAAAGGTGAAGCCATTGAAGTTAAGTTGAACATGCCGGGCAGACATAATGCTTTAAATGCCACCGCAGCTATTGCGGTTGCAAAAGATCATGATATTGATAATACGGCAATTTTAGCAGCGCTTGAGAAATTTGAAGGTATTGGCAGACGTTTTCAGCATTATGGTGAGTTTGATAATGAGCGCGGTAGAGTAATGTTGGTTGATGATTATGGCCATCATCCTTCAGAGGTAGCTGTAACTATTCAGGCAGCGCGTGCAGGGTGGGCTGATAAGCGATTAGTGATGATCTATCAACCACATCGTTATACTCGGACCCGCGACTTGTATGAGGACTTTGTTAAAGTGCTTTCAGAAGTTGATCAATTGATACTACTGGATGTATACAGCGCTGGTGAAGCGCCGATTGTGGGGGCGGATAGCAAGAGCCTATGCCGCAGCCTGCGTCAGCGTGGTGTTGAGCCAATCCATGTTGCTGACCATGCTGAGCTGTCTGCAATATTGGCAGAGACGTTACAAGACAATGATCTGGTTATTACGCAAGGTGCGGGTAACATCGGTCAAATCGTTAAACAATTAGCTGCTACTAAAATGTCGGTGGCGGCACTACAGCAAGGTGATGCATGAACACGTTTGGAAAAGTAGCGGTATTGCTGGGCGGCAGTTCAGCTGAACGTGAGGTGTCGTTAAAGTCTGGCGAAGCTGTACTCAATGGTTTATTGAGTGCGGGAGTAGATGCAATTGCTTTTGATCCGGCAGAGAGAAACCTGTGGGAGTTGAAAAGTTTGTCTGTTGAACGTGTGTTTATCGCGCTACATGGGCGAGGTGGTGAAGATGGTACCATCCAAGGTGCTCTGGAATATATGGGTATTCCTTACACCGGAAGCGGCGTATTGGGCAGTGCGCTTGCAATGGACAAAGTACGCTGTAAACATTTATTCAAGTCAGCCAAACTCAGCACCGCTGCGTATGCGGTGGTTGATGCGAACGCCGGGTTTGATGCCGATGCCATCATGAAAGAATTTGGTAAAGTCATGGTTAAGCCCTCGCATGAAGGCTCAAGTATTGGCATGGCGCAAGCGAACAACGCGCTGGAACTAACTACAGCATTAACCAACGCCTTCAAATTTGATGAACAAGTTTTGGTTGAGCAATGGATCACTGGGCGAGAGTTCACTGTAGCAATGCTCGGTGATGAAGCGTTACCTGTGATTGAAATGAAAACGCCGCGAGGGTTTTATGACTACGAAGCAAAATATCAAGTAAATAGTACCCAGTATTTTTGTCCTGCGGATATTTCACAAGCACATACTGCTCAATTGCAGATAATGGCCAAACATGCTTTTGAGTTAGTCGGTGCAAACGGTTGGGGACGAGTTGATGCGATGCAAGATGAAAATGGTCATTTTTACTTGCTGGAAGTGAATACGGTACCTGGCATGACGCAAAAGTCATTGGTGCCGATGGCGGCAAAAGCACAGGGCATAACTTTTGAGCAATTAGTTGTTCGCATTTTGGAGCAAACGCTTTAAGATGCGTGCATTTTTTGAAAAAGCCAAACAAATAAACCAGCGCTTGAATTGGTCGTTGCTGCTGGGAGTAGGCTTTTTCATCTTGGTGATAGTTTGTGTAGTGCGAGGTACATATTGGGTCAGCGATTGGTTGGTTGAGCACAAAGATGCACAAATCAAGCAATTAACTGTTCTGGGTGAACCGCAATATACAAAAGAAGCGGATATTATCGCGGCGATTAAACAAGTAGATTTGAGTAGTTACTTTGAGCTCGATGTGCAATCTGTGCACAGTAAAGTTAAAGCGCTACCTTGGATTGCACATGTTTCGGTGCGAAAGCAATGGCCAGATCAGCTACAGGTTTATGTCGTAGAGCATACCCCCGTTGCGGTTTGGAATAGTGATCTGTTACTGAATAAGCACGGTGAGGTATTTCAGGCGCAAAGTGATTTGGTGAGTACACAGTTACCTCAGCTATACGGACCTGAAGGTAGTGAGCAAGAAGCATGGCGGACATTTCTACAGTTTAAAGACATGTTGAATGTGAATGACTTCAAACTGGTTAGCTTAGCGCTTTCAGAGCGTTTTGCTTGGCAGCTATGGCTAGATAGTGGGATCCGATTAAATTTGGGTCGTGAAAAAATAGCGAAGAGAGTGCAAAGATTTATTGATGTCTATCCGAAAATGCGAGCACCAGAGGGCGCGGCGATAGATGTGATAGACCTGCGTTACGATATCGGGCTTGCGGTAAGCTGGAAGTATCCGCAAGAACAAGAACAACAAAGTAAGAGTGAAGCATGACTAAGTCAGCAGAAAGAAACCTAGTGATAGGGTTAGATGTAGGTACTTCAAAGGTGGTTGCGACTGTTGGCGAAATCACCGCAGATAATCAGCTTAGTATTGTGGGGGTAGGTAATCAGATCTCCCATGGTATGGATAAAGGTGGTGTGAATGATCTAAATCTCGTTTCTGAGTCTATTCGTCGTGCAATTGATGAAGCTGAACTAATGGCTGATTGTCGAATTAGCTCAGTGTATTTGGGTATCTCAGGTAAGCATATCCAATGTCAAAATGAAAGCGGTGTAGTGGCTATCAATAACGCAGAAGTGAGCGATGATGATATAGCGAATGTGATTCATATAGCGCGTTCAGTGCCAATTTCAGCTGAACGAAAAATGTTACACTCATTGCCTCAGGAATATAGCATTGACATGCAAGAAGGCATCAAAAACCCGCTCGGTATGAGTGGGGTAAGAATGGAAGCCAAAGCGCATATTATTACGTGCTCAAATGATATGGCAAAGAATTTGGAAAAATGTGTTGAACGCTGTGGTTTGCAGGTGGATCAATTGACGTTCAGTGCATTGGCTTCTTGTTATTCGGTGCTAACGGATGATGAGAAAGAATTGGGTGTTGCCGTTGTAGATATCGGTGGCGGCACTATGGATATTGCTATTTATCTCAATGGTGCACTGCGTCACTCAGCGGTTATCCCTGTTGCAGGTAATCAAGTGACGGGTGATATTGCAAAAATTTTCCGTACTCCTATTTCTCATGCAGAGTCACTAAAAGTACAATATGCATGTGCAAGTAGCCAAATGGCTAGTAACGAAGAAACTATTGAGGTCCCAAGCGTTGGTGGTCGTCCAGCTCGTTTAATGTCAAGACATACATTATCAGAGGTGGTTGAACCTAGGTTCCGCGAGTTATTAGAATTGGCGTTGGAAGAAATCCGTCGCTCGGGTTTTGAGGACCAAATCGCTGCGGGTCTGGTTATTACCGGAGGTAGTGGAAAAATGGCGGGAGCCCTCGAGGTTGCCGAAGATATTTGTCAAATGCCAGTGAGAATTGGCAAACCCATAGGTATCACTGGGTTAACAGATTATGTTAATGATCCTGCATACGCAACGGCGGTAGGTTTGTTACAATACGGCCGAACGCTGCAATCGATGAATGCACAGAAGTCGAAAGCAGAATCGGAAGGAAGTTGGTGGAGCCGAATTACAAAATGGTTCCAAGGTGAGTTTTAAGCTCAAGTCGGAGAGTGAAAATGTTTGATATTATGGAACAACACAGCGAAGAAGCTGTAATTAAGGTCATCGGTGTAGGTGGCGGCGGCGGTAATGCCGTTGAGCACATGGTGAAACAAGAAATTGAAGGTGTTCGTTTTATTGCAGCTAACACGGATGCGCAAGCTTTGCGCAAGTCATCTGCAGATGTAACGGTACAACTTGGTACCCAGATCACATCTGGTTTAGGTGCTGGGGCTAACCCTGAAGTGGGTCGCAAATCAGCGGAAGAAGATATAGAAACTATCAAGTCGGCGCTTGACGGTGCTGATATGGTGTTTATTGCTGCTGGCATGGGGGGTGGTACTGGAACTGGTGCTGCACCTGTGGTGGCTCGAGTAGCTAAAGAGCTGGGTATTTTGACTGTGGCAGTTGTGACTCGCCCCTTCGATCTTGAAGGTAAGAAGCGTATGGCTGCCGCGGATCAAGGCATCGGCGAGTTGTCAGAAATTGTAGACTCACTTATTACAATTCCAAACAACAAATTACTGAAAGTTCTTGGTAAAGGAACTACATTATTAGACGCCTTTGCTAAAGCTAATGATGTCCTATACGGAGCGGTTCAAGGTATTGCAGAGTTGATCACTCGTTCTGGTTTGATCAATGTTGACTTTGCAGACGTGAGAACGGTTATGTCAGCAATGGGAACTGCAATGATGGGAACTGCATCAGCATCGGGCCCAGATAGAGCGCAAGAAGCTGCTGAGGCTGCTATTTCAAGCCCATTGTTAGAAGATGTAGATTTAACAGGAGCAAAAGGCATCCTAGTAAATATTACAGCTGGCATGGATATTACCATTGAAGAGTTCGAAATTGTGGGTAACCATGTTAAGGCGTTAGCTTCTGAAAACGCGACTGTGGTTGTGGGTGCGGTTATTGACCCAGAAATGAGCGAAGAGCTTCGTGTCACAGTTGTTGCAACAGGTTTGGGCGGTGAACGTCGGCCACAGTTTGGCATTGTTGACAGTGGGTTCAAGAAGGTTGTTGGTTCTGATGCGGGAAGTGCGACTCAAGAGAGCACTCAATCTGCTGGTATGTTCGTACCAAGCTTCACGCAGCCGCAAACAGAAACCACGCAAGAAAGCGTGTCAAGTAAAGGCAGCTCAACAACTAGTGGCAGCCACTCTAGTGCTGGTGAAGCAAGTAAACCAAGTGGTAAAGATGCGGATAAAGAGAAAGACAATTATTTTGATATCCCAGCATTTCTGCGTAAGCAGTCAGATTAACATTTGGTTATAGATTAAACGATTGGCAGGTGGTCGTATCTGTGATACAATCCGCCGTCTATGTGTAATATAAAGTGGGCGAAGCTATGATTAGACAACGTACAATTGCCGAAGTTGTTAAAGCAACGGGTGTAGGGCTTCACAAAGGTGAAAAGGTCACGATCACTCTCCGACCTGCGAGTGAAAACACCGGGGTGGTGTTTCGTCGTGTGGATCTTGACCCCGTAGTTGACTTTGAAACTACGCCTGAAGCTGTGGGTGATACCCAGCTATGTACGTGTTTAACGAACAAAGATGGTATTCGTCTTTCGACCACTGAGCACTTGATTGCAGCTGTTGCCGCAATGGGTATTGATAACCTGATTGTGGAGTTAGACAGTGCAGAGGTGCCGATTATGGATGGGAGTGCATTACCATTCATTTATCTATTGCAAAAAGGCGGCATTAAAGAACAAAACGTAGCTAAGCGTTTTATTCGTATCAAAGAGAAAGTGCGTGTTGAAGACGGTGATAAGTGGGCAGAAATCACCCCTTATGATGGCTTTCACATCGACTTTGAAATTGCCTTTGATCACCCCGCAATTAATGACAGTCGTCAACGTATTGCACTTGATATTACAGCGCAGAGTTTCACTGAAGAGATTAGCCGAGCCAGAACTTTTGGCTTTATGAAAGACATTGAGTATATGCATGCAAATAACCTGGCATTAGGTGGTAGTATGGACAACGCCGTTGTACTTGATGACTATAAGGTGTTGAATCCTAATGGCTTGCGTTATGATGATGAGTTTGTGAAGCATAAAATATTAGACTGTGTCGGCGATATGTTCATGGCAGGACATAACATTTTAGGTAAAATTACCTGTTATAAGTCAGGCCACGGCTTGAATAACAAGTTATTACGTACCATCATGGCTACAGATTCCGCATGGGAATGGGCTACGTTTGATGAGCCTGTCGCAATGCCAGCTCCCGGACTGGAAGTCGCCACGGCTTGAAAAAAGAAGCAAAAAAAATGACGCATCAGGCGTCATTTTTTTTGCTTTGTTTTTGTGCATGAGCTGCAAGCTTTAACAGTTTCTCTTGTAGACTAGGTGGGGCATTGGTTGCTAATTCAGTTAATTGAGCTGCCGTTTGCGCACTCATCACACGCCCTGTATTAAGTTCTTTATGTTGTATCGATTGACTATCACGAGGCGTTAAACGTTGTTGTGCTTCAGGGTTGGTTACTACTTTAACTTGTGCACACTCAACCATTCCAGCTTGTCTAAACTTCGATAAAATTTCCATTTTTAAATAGTTGAGTCTAGTTGCTAAGGTTGCAGATGCTGCTTCAATGACGAGCGTACCCTCACGATAGTTGGCAACGCGCGCCTTTTTACTCAAAATAGGGCCTATTGCGTCTTCAAGACAGTGTTGCAGTTGTGCCATCGTTTGTGATTTATGAGTATAATTACTCAATTTATCTGACCACTTGCCCATCAATTCATTGAGTTGTTTTGGATCATAGCGGTTTTTTGCCATAGCGAAATGTAGCCTATTTGCTGATACTAATCTCAGTATAGCGCTGCATCAGACGCAACAGAAGCGTTATTGTACTCTTGAATTATATCAAATCGTACCCATATCTCCGTGTAACCTCGGATACCTTCTTGAGCATTACAGGCAGCTGATTGGCTTAACGTAGCAATTTATGTTTACGTTCCAACCGTTAATTGATAGTAAAACGCGGTTGATTTCATTTCAGTGGTTTGCACACTCGCTGAGTCTGGTATGATAGGGCATAATTTTAACTTCAGGCATTATAGCGAGGTTTAATTAACTTGCTGCCAAAGCGAACAGTGCGGCCTCATATGCCAATAAATAACAATATGGACATGGCGAAGGTCAGCCATCACTAGAGTGAAACGGTTTTAACATGATAGCTAATTTATTTACCAAGATTTTTGGTAGTCGCAACGACCGCACTATTAAAAACTTAAGAAAAACGGTCGCCCTAATCAATGCGTTAGAAGAACAGTACAGCACCCTTTCGGATGAAGAATTAAAAGCCAAAACGGCTGAATTCAGACAGCGTTTTGAGCAAGGTACAAGCTTAGATGATATTTTACCTGAAGCGTTTGCAACGGTCAGAGAAGCGTCTAAACGTGTTTTTAATATGCGACATTTCGATGTGCAAATGATCGGTGGTATTGTTTTACATCAGGGCCGCATATCAGAGATGCGTACAGGTGAAGGTAAAACACTTACAGCGACATTGCCTGCATACTTAAATGGTTTAACCGGAAAAGGCGTCCATGTTATTACGGTAAATGACTATTTGGCTAAGCGTGATGCTGAAACAAATCGCCCATTATTTGAATTTCTAGGCTTAACTGTTGGCTGTAATGTGCCAGGTATGATGCCGCAGCAGAAAAAAGAAGCGTATGCTGCAGACATAACCTACGGTACTAACAATGAATTTGGCTTCGACTATCTGCGCGATAATATGGCATTTAGCATTAGTGAACGTGTACAGCGTCCACTTTATTACGCCGTAGTCGATGAGGTGGATTCAATTTTAATTGATGAAGCGCGTACACCATTGATTATTTCAGGCCCTGCTGAAGATAGCTCTGAGTTATATGCCAAAATCAATACCTTGGTACCGTCTCTTGCGCTGCAAGAAAAAGAAGATGAAGAGGGCGTGGAAGGTGATGGTGACTTTACCCTAGACGAGAAATCTAAACAGGTTCATTTGACTGAACGTGGCCAACTAAAAGTTGAAGAACTATTAATTGAGCATGGCTTGATTGATGAGGGTGACTCGCTTTATTCAGCTGGTAATATCACATTGTTGAGCCATGTTTATGCAGCGCTGCGCGCGCATAAGTTGTATCAAAAAGACGTAGACTATGTTGTAAAAGATAATGAAGTTATCATTGTTGATGAACATACCGGCCGTACTATGGAAGGCCGTCGCTGGTCAGAGGGTCTGCATCAAGCGGTGGAAGCTAAAGAAGGTGTTCGAATTCAAAACGAAAACCAGACACTTGCCTCTATTACCTTCCAGAATTACTTTAGAATTTATGACAAACTGGCTGGTATGACCGGAACCGCAGATACCGAAGCATTCGAGTTTCAGTCAATTTATGGCTTAGATACCGTTGTTATTCCAACTAATAAACCGATGATCCGTGATGATCGCGCTGATTTGGTATATTTGACGCAAGAAGAAAAGTTTGAAGCGATCTTGGAAGATATTCGTGATTGCCAAAAGCGTGGCCAGCCAGTGTTGGTGGGTACAATTTCAATTGAAAGCTCTGAGTATCTTTCTCATTTCTTGACCAAAGAAAAAATAGAGCACAACGTACTAAACGCTAAGTTCCATGCCCAAGAAGCTGATATTGTTGCGGACGCTGGTTTACCAGGTAAAGTGACCATTGCCACAAACATGGCCGGACGTGGTACGGATATTGTGTTAGGCGGTAACTGGCAGTCTGAAGTGGCTAAGTTAGATAATCCATCGGAAGAGCAAATCGCGCAGATTAAAGCAGAATGGGAAAAAACGCATGATGCTGTTATTGCTGCAGGTGGTTTACATATAATTGGTACTGAGCGTCACGAATCTCGTCGTATTGATAACCAGTTACGTGGTCGTTCTGGTCGCCAAGGGGATGCGGGCTCAAGCCGTTTTTATCTGTCGATGGATGATGCTCTTATGCGCATATTTGCTGGTGAGCGTATGACCAACATGATGCGCAAGCTAGGTATGCAGCGTGGTGAAGCGATTGAGCACCCATGGGTAAACCGCGCAATTGAAAATGCACAACGTAAGGTAGAAGCACGTAACTTTGATATTCGTAAACAGCTTCTTGAATATGATGATGTGGCTAATGACCAACGTCGTGTTGTATATGAGCAGCGCAATGAGTTACTCGAAGAAGGCGATATTTCTGAGACGATTACGGCGATCCGTAGCGATGTGTTAAATAGCATAATCGATCAGTTTATTCCACCACAAAGCTTGGCTGAAATGTGGGATATTCCAGGTTTAGAAGAGCGTTTGAAAGCAGACTTCTTAATCGAATTACCAATTGCACAATGGCTGGCTGATGACGAGAAGCTGTACGAAGAGAAACTTCGTGATCGCATCTCTGAAGAAGTTGAATCAGCGTATAAGCAAAAAGAGTTGATGGTTGGACCTGACGTGCTTCGCCAATTTGAAAAAGCAGTAATGCTTCAGAGTTTGGATCAGCATTGGAAGGATCACTTGGCTGCAATGGACCACCTGCGTCAGGGTATCCACTTACGTGGCTATGCACAGAAGAATCCTAAGCAGGAATACAAGCGTGAGTCTTTCGAATTATTCTCTGAGATGTTGGAGAATTTAAAAGTAGACGTAGTAGGTATTCTGAGCAAAGTACAGGTACGTGCAGAGGAAGATGTTGAAAAAGTAGAACAACAACATCGTCGTAGTGAGCAAGCGCCAAGAGAGTATCAACATGCAGATGCTGAGCATGTGGGTGGTGACGTACCACAAGGTTCAGCAGCAGTAGCTGCGCGCACCGAACCTAAGGTTGGTCGTAACGAGCCGTGCCCTTGTCAGTCAGGCAAGAAGTTCAAGCAATGTTGCGGTAAGCTTAAGTAACAAATAAGAAAATAACGAAAAGCGACCATGAGTCGCTTTTTTTTCGGGAGCAGTAATGGAAAAGAAGATAGTCAATGTTGCCGTAGGGGTGATCATGCAAGACAGACAAGTGTTTGTCAGTAAGCGTGCTGAGCACCAGCATCAAGGCGGCTTGTGGGAATTTCCAGGTGGGAAGGTAGAGGCGCAGGAAAGCATTTTTCATGCGCTCAAAAGAGAACTTGCAGAAGAGGTGAACATTACCGTCAATAGTTCACACGCTTTAATGCGTATCGAGCATGACTATGGTGACAAGCAGGTGTGCTTAGATATTCATCTGGTTGAAGATTTTGCAGGAGAGGCTAGAGGGTTAGAAGGGCAGCTTTGTCAATGGGTTAGTATTGATAAGCTTCATGAACTGTCTTTTCCTGAAGCGAACCGAGAAATTGTTTCTAAGTTGCAGTCTGACTTTTAAATGAATATGTACACTATTTGTTACCATTGATTATCGATTTATTAGTTTGTTGAAATTGTTTTCTAGGGACTAAGCAGTTTAAGATGATGTGGTACAACTTATGGAAATATCATAAATGAATAAAATTACATTAACGGCGGCGAGTGTCGCAATGACATTTGGCTTGCTTGGGTGCAGTGAACCTGCAAGCAATACTCAAGATACTGCCCAAAAACAATCGCAGCAAGTTGCTAAAGTATCGGGGATAGACTTAAACAATATTGACCGTACCGTAAGAGCACAAGATGATTTCTATTATTATGTGAACGGAAAATGGCTTGAAAAAACGCAAATTCCCGCAGATAAGTCAAACTATGGTTCGTTTTCTCAGCTTTATGATGAATCTCAAAAAGCGTTAAAAGAAGTATTAGAGAGTGCTAAGTCAAATACTCAGGCAGCCCCTGGCAGTGACGAATACAAACTAGGCGCATTTTATGCGAGCTATATGGACGAGACTGCTCGAGAAGAACTTGGATTATCACCAATAAAGATTTATCTGAGCGAGATTAATGCTGTCAAAGATAAAGCTGAGTTACCAGCCTTAATGGCGAAGATACTGAGCAAAGGTGGGCAAAATCCATTTGCTTGGTATGTCAATAATGATGCAAAGAACTCTCAAGAATATGCTTTGTATTTATATCAGTCTGGATTGGGTCTACCTGACAGAGATTACTACTTAAAAGATAGTGATAAATTCAACACGATACGTGATGAATATACGCAATACATTGAGCAGGTGTTTACAAGACTTGGTTATAAAGATGCAAAACAAGTTGCGACAAACATTTTGACATTGGAAAAGGCAATCGCTGATGCACAGTGGACTCGGGTAGAGAGTCGTGATGCGACTAAAACCTATAACAAAATGACGTTGGCTCAAGCTGATAAGTTAATGCCAATGTTTGATTTACCTAAATACTTCAGTGCACTTGGGTTAGATCTTAAGGAACTTATCGTCAATCAGCCATCTTATTTAGAAGGTTTGTCAGATGTTTACGGCAATACTTCGCTAGAAGCTTGGCAGCAATACCTTAGCTTTCATTTTGTAAATAATCATGCAGCTTTGCTTAACAAAGACATGGTTAAACTAAGGTTTAACTTCTTTGATAAAACACTTCGAGGCCTTGAAGAACAAGCTCCTACTTGGAAGAAAGCGGTTGATGCAAGTAACGAAGTGTTAGGTGAATTGCTTGGTAAAATTTACGTAAAACAGTACTTTCCACCAGAAGCGAAAGCTAAGATGGAAGAGTTGGTAGCGAACTTGATAAAAGGGTTTGAACAAGCGGTAGATGGTCTTGAGTGGATGAGTGCTGAAACTAAAGTTGCCGCAAAAGAGAAGCTTAGTAAGTTCACTCCTAAGATTGGCTATCCAGACAAGTGGAAAGATTACTCTGCACTGCAAATTAATCGTGATGATCTACTTGGTAACTATGTGCGTTACTACCAGTGGGCATACCAAGAGATGGTTGATAAGATGGGTAAGCCGGTTGATCGCTCAGAGTGGTTTATGACACCGCAAATGGTTAATGCTTATTATAACCCAGTTAATAATGAGATTGTTTTCCCCGCAGCTATCTTACAGCCGCCGTTTTTTAACCTTGCAGCTGATGATGCGGTTAACTATGGTGCGATTGGTGCCGTTATTGGTCACGAGTTAGGCCATGGCTTTGATGACCAAGGTGCAAAGTATGATGGTGATGGCAACCTGCGTAACTGGTGGAGCGAATCAGATCTTCAGCAGTTTGAAGCGCGTGGTAAAAAACTGGTAGAGCAGTTTAATCAGTTTAAACCATTTGAAGATGCCCACGTTAATGGTGAATTTACCTTAGGTGAAAATATCGGGGACTTGGGTGGCTTGACGGTAGCTTATAAGGCGTATCAGATCTCATTAGGCGACACCAAGGCTCCTGTTATTGATGGTTATACTGGCGAACAACGGTTCTTTATGGGTTGGTCACAGATTTGGCGCAGAAAATATCGTGAAGAAGAACTGCGTAATCGTTTGGTAACTGATTCACACTCACCGAGCCACTACCGAGTAATTGGTGTGTTACCGAATATGCCGGAGTTTTATCAGGCATTTGACGTCAAAGAAGGTGATAAAATGTACTTGGCGCCAGAGCAGCGTGTAAAAATTTGGTAAGCCAGCTCTATTTTGTAAAGAAGCCCGCTATTTGCGGGCTTCTTTGTTTCTAAATACTGGTTGTTTCAAAAACATGAAAAAATAATGATAGCGCTGTCATTTTAGTTTTTATATGATGAAAGGGAAATGAATCAGCTAATAATTAATCAACTCGCACATAGAAGAACAGAAACGAAGCGAAGAGACTACCGCTTTATAAAGGAGCATACGATGAGTTTTAAGCAAACGATAATGGCTAGTGTGTTAGCCTCCGTCCCATTACTTGCCAATGCAACACTGTCAGATAGTGAACTGCAGCGCTTTACCCAAGGTACTGCGCTAACTTTTGCGGTAGAAGACAATTTTCATAATGGTGCATCGAGTTTTATAGGCTCTATGACACTGACAAATAATTCCGGCGTGGCGTTACCCAAAGGCGTGGGCGAATGGCACATCTATATTCACTCGGTGCGTAAGATCCATACCAAGCAAGCATCAGGGTTGAAGGTTGAACACATAAATGGTGATTTACATCGCTTTGTACCGACAGAGGAGTTTGCTGGACTTGCCAATGGCGAACAATTATCCGTAAAGTTTGAGGCGGGCGCTTGGATTGCTGCTTACAGTGATTTTATGCCACGCGCATTTATGGTTGTTAATGAACAGACCCCTGCTATTTTTGCCAATACCGATACCGAAGATTTACAGCAATTTATAGCGCCTATCGAAAGAGAAAACCAGCTGAGGCGTTACAACGAACCGTTAGATCGCACTCAGTTAGCGACCGCTCAGCTACGTTATGAACGAAATCAAAGCGTTGTAAAAGTATCAGAAGAGGCGGCGCTAAAAAGAATTATTCCAAAACCTAACAAGGTGGACTTTAATCGCGGAAGTGCCTTGCTAGATAGTAATTGGCAAATTCGGTTTGCAGGTCGATTAAAATCTGAATTGGAGGTCTTCCAGCAAGACTTGGCTAAATATGGCCTGAAATTAACTGCACAGCCAGATCACATTGCAGAGCAAAAACAACCTACGGTCATGTTAAAAGTTGATAGCTCAATTGCGGATGGGAAAGCACAAAGCTATCGCCTTGTAATTGACGATGAGCGAATTGAAATCGTGGGTGCGGACAACGCTGGTGTATTTTATGGTATGCAGAGTTTGTTGGCTTTGTTTCCTGCTGACGCGCATGAACGTGTGACGTTGCAAAATGTTGAGATTGAAGACAGTCCCAGATTAAGTTGGCGTGGTATGCATTATGACAATGCTCGTAATTTCCATGGTAAAGAAGCCATGTTCAAGCTGGTTGAGCAAATGGCTCGCTATAAAATGAATGTTCTACATTGGCACTTGTCAGATGATGAAGGGTGGCGATTAGAAATCCCTGGCTTACCTGAATTGACACGGATTGGTGCTTACCGCTGTTTTGATTTAACAGAGCAAAACTGTTTATTGACTCAGTTAGGTACTGGGCCATTTAAATCAGGCTCAGGTAACGGTTATTTATCAACAGAAGACTTTGTTGCGCTACTAAAGTTTGCAAAGGCAAGGCACATCAATATTGTTCCAGAAATAGAAAGCCCGGGACATGCCAGAGCGTCTATTAAAGCAATGGAAGCTAGATATAACAAGTTAATGAAACAGGGTAAAAAGGAGCAAGCAGGTGCTTACTTACTAAGCGAACCTGGTGACCAGTCACAATACATAACGGTACAAAGCTATACAGATAACTCTATAAATGTCTGCCTTGATTCTAGTTATGCGTTTATGGAAAAAGTGACATATGAGCTACAAAGTATGTATCGTGAAGCGGGTACAGGGCTAACGAATTTGCACTTTGGTGGAGATGAAGTTGGCGCTGGCTCATGGGGAGAGTCCAAGGCTTGTCAAAGTCTATTTTCTCGCTCTGGTAATGGGGTTTCGGGGGTTGCGGATTTAAAGCCATATTTTACGCAAAGAGTGGCCGATATGCTCAATAAGCGTGGCATTACACCAGGAGCTTGGGAAGATGGCTTGATGTATGACCGTGTGAATCCTTTTAATCGTGAAGCCTTTGCAAACAAAGCATTTACAGCAAATGTATGGGACAACATCTGGGAATGGGGTGTGGCGGATAGAGCGTATCGTCTGGCCAACGAAGGATACCAAGTGATCTTATCTCATGGCACACACTTATATTTTGACCACCCTTATGAAGCACACCCAGACGAAAGGGGTTATTACTGGGCAACACGCTATATTGATACTAAAAAAACGTTTGGCTATATGCCAGATGATGTATATGGCAATGCGGATTTTACGCGCACAAGAGAGCCCATTGTAAACCTTGAAGCGTTAGTTGGCCGAGAGTTACCTCAACTAGAAAAACCAGAGAACATCTTGGGGATACAAGGGCAGGTATGGAGTGAAACAATCCGTACCGAAGAGCAAGTATTAGCGATGATTTTTCCACGCATTTTGGCTGTTGCAGAGCGGGCATGGCATAAGTCAAAATGGGAAAGTACAGGGTTAAATAGTAAGGAATTCGACAAAGATTGGCAGCTATTCGCCGCAGCTCTGTCGCTCAAGGAACTGGAAAAACTACAGCAAGACAAAGTCAATGCTAACCTACCTGTGCCTGGTGCGAAGTTGGAAAATGGTAGCTTAGTTGCTAACAGCGCATTTCCCCATTTGACCATCGAATACAGTTTAGATGCTGGTCAAAATTGGCAAGTTTATACTGCTCCGGTCACTGTTAATGACTCCGCTGCGGTGCGTTTGAGAACGCGAATTGGGGAAAATAATATGAGTCGCGTGACTGGGCTAAATTAATCTAGCCCTTACCTAGACGTGAAGTAAGTGAAGTAACTAAAGCTGTAAGCGTTTGTTTCAGTTTTAGTTACATTTGTGTTTAAAATCTAACTAGTCAAAAGTAAAATTTTAACGTAAAGTTAAATGTCAGCGCTGTCATTTTTGTTTTTATATAGCAATAACGCAACTAGCTTGGACTATATGGCAATGCATGACAGTCAAAATAATGATATTAATTAGCAACAAGAAGAGATTTATGGAAGCAATCGTGGAAATTGAAGATAAAGAAAAGCAGAGTATTTGGCTCCCGATGATACTCGCAGGTTCAATGTTTTTCATTCTGGGGTGTATCACTTGGCTCAATGGCGCGATTACTCCGTTTTTACAACAAATGCTTGAGCTAACTCCGTTACAAGCCTCCTTTATTATTTCATCTTTTTATATTGCGGTGACGGTTGCAGGCATTCCCTCAGCGATGTTAATCAAACGCGTAGGCTACAAAAATGGTATGGCAATAGGGTGTGTAATTATGGCTGCTTCAGCCTTAATGTATATTCCAGCAGCAAAAATGCAAATGATAGAAATTTTCTTATTTGCACAGCTCATGATTGGTGTTGGTCAAACTGTTTTACAAACGGCAGTTAACCCTTATGTAGTAAAAATGGGCTCGGAGAGATCTGCTGCTGTGCGCGTATGTATCATGGGGCTATTGAACAAATCCGCCGGCGTTATCGTACCTATCGTCTTTGCCGCTGTTGTCGTAAGTGGTTTGGTTGAAGGCGGTGCTAAGCTGACTCAAGAACAAAAAGATATCATGGCAAACAGCCTGATAACTCCCTATATTGCAATTGCGGGACTGATTTTTCTATTTGCATTGTTTGCTAAGTTTGCACCTTTGCCTGACTTGGTGTTTAGTGAAGAAAGTAAAACGAGTAAGGGAGAACTCAAAGAAACGCTGGCTCACCCTCACTTGGTTTTAGGTGTGATAGGTATTGCTTTGTATGTAGCTGTGGAAGTCATTGCAGCAGACACCATTGGATCTTATGCCTTGCAGTTGGGGATTGCAGACTATTCTGTGATGACTTCTTATACAATGACATGTATGCTTGTTGGGTATGCAATTGGTATCGCTTTAATCCCTAGATTTATGTCTCAACAAAATGCGTTGATGATGTCGGGAATTGCAGGTATTGTAACTGTATTAGCCGTTGTATTTGGTAGCAACGACTCTTTCGCGATAGCTAACCTGTTACTCGTTCCATTTGGTGGACCTGAGTTGCCAGATCCGCTATTGTGTATTGCATTGCTTGGTTTCGCTAATGCTATGGTTTGGCCTGCTATTTGGCCATTAGCATTAGAAGGATTAGGACGATTAACAGGCACAGCGTCAGGCCTGTTGATTATGGGGATCGCCGGTGGTGCCTTAGGACCATTACTCATAGGTCTAGGCAACGTTGCAGGCTTAGGTGCACAAGGTGCATATAGTTTAATGATCCCAAGTTATCTATTTATCCTCTTCTATGCTGTGAAAGGTCACAAAATGAGAAGTTGGAAGTAAAGTATTTCTATCTATACGTAGAAATAATCCCGTGTGTAATGCCACCGAAAGGTGGCATTTTTTTTGTCTAAAATTCGTGTCTATATAGCGTTATGAAAATAGTAAGAGAAAAAAAATAGTTTGGAACCAAATAGAAAGCGTGTTTTAAAGACCGTATTAATAAATGATATTTTTATCTTTGGGGTAAGATAAATAAAGAAAAGTGGGGCGACTGATGGGACTTGAACCCACGACAACCGGAATCACAATCCAGGGCTCTACCAACTGAGCTACAGCCGCCACAAAAGAATTGAACACCTCGTTTGGTGTGGCGCGCATAATACATAAATATCTGGTACTTGCAAAGTAAAAAATGTATTTTTTTAGAAAAAAATACAAATAAAAAAATCCTTACATACAGACAATATTCATATAATCTATGTATGATGCGCACAAAATAAAAAATCATGCCTAGGAGGCCTTATGGATGTAGCTATTAATTGGCTAAATGAAAACTCAGATATGTTACTTCATTTCTCGATACAGGCCGTTATAGCCTTAATCATTTTGTTTGTTGGTCTGAGGGTTGCAAAAATGTGTGACTCTTTGACGATTAAAGCATTCGAAAAGAGAAAAATAGACAAAGCTGTTGCAGGCTTTGTTGCGAATATTGTTTTTGCTGCTGTATTTGCTGCAACGGTACTGATGGCGCTGTCGCAGGTTGGAGTTGAAACAACATCCTTTATCGCTATTTTAGGTGCTGCGGGTCTTGCGATTGGCTTGGCACTACAAGGCTCCCTTTCAAATTTTGCATCAGGTGTGTTAATTATTATTTTAAGACCCTTCAAAGCGGGTGATTATATTGAAGCTGGCGGTAAAGCTGGTAGCGTTCAAAAGATCGAAATTTTTTCTACAGAACTGAAAACGCCAGACAACAAAGTCATTATCATGCCAAACTCAGCCATCATGTCAGGTGCTATCGTTAACTTCTCAAGAGAAAAAACGCGCCGTATCGACTTAGTAATCGGCGTTGGCTACGATGCGGATCTAAAGCAAGCTAAACAAGTGTTGAAGTCTGTACTTGATAAAGAAGAACGTATTTTACAAGACCCTGCGTATACGGTTGCGGTATTAGAGTTAGCTGATTCTAGCGTGAACTTCGTGGTGCGTCCTTGGGTAAAAACGCCAGATTATTGGCCGACTTACTTTGAGTTGGTTGAAAATATTAAGATAGCTTTAGACGAAGCGAATATCTCGATTCCATTCCCACAAATGGATGTACATCTTCATAAAGACTAATTTTTCGAAAGGTTAATACGAAATGAAATTAAAAATTTTATCTCTGTGTGTGATTGCAGCCACAGTAAACAATGCTTATGCAAACAGCACAGATGTAAAAAAAACTTGGGATGTGACTAGCGAAGTGGGTGCCATAATTACCAGTGGTAATACTAAAACCACGACTTTAAAAGGCGCCCTAAAAGCAAAGCACAACCTAGAAAACTGGCACAATGAGTACAAAGTCAGTGGTATCTATAAAGAAGATGAAATAGAAAACGAACAAGGTGAGCGCATCACAGAGCGTACTAACGAAAAGTACTCTCTATCAACTCAAGGTAACTATAAGCTTCAAAAAGAAAATAGCCACCTGTTTATTTACGGTGCTTATGTGTCTGATTACTTTGGTGCTTATCGAAATGAAACCGTGGTTTCTGTAGGTTATGGTCAAAGGTTGTTTGGTACCGATGACATGTATCTAAACGCAGAAGTAGGTCCGGGTATTAAACGTTTTGAGCATCATCAAAACAGTACCGAGCTCGATGATGATGGTAATTCATTAGCTGGTGAGTCTGAAAGTGAATTGATTGGTGTGGGTAAACTAGACTTTAACTGGCAGATTTCTGAAAATGCGCGTTTCACTCAGTTGATAGCCATCGAATATGGTGAGAGCAATACTAAAACAACTGCGGAGTCAGCTTTAATGACCAAAATTAATGGTTCATTACAGATGAAAGTTGCCTATAACGTCATTCATAATTCTGATGTTGCACCAGAAAAAGACAATACAGATACAGAGACTTCTCTAACACTCGTTTATAGTTTCTAAAATTGTTTTTTGAAAAAGTGACTTTGCAACCAGTCTTAGCTCTGATTGAGAAGACTGGTTGCAAACCAATATAGCAATTGTATGGGGCTGTTTAAAAAATTAATCTAAAGCACAATGGCTTTAGATGCGTGCTAATAACATCAGTGCTTCTAACTTTTCCTGTCAATAATGTTCCATCAAAGTGACATCGTAACTGAACCTGCTTGTTCACCAAGGAGTTACTCAAAGCTCTTTACTGGTGAGCTTGATAATGTTTGAAAGTAATTTGTCTGAAAGAGTTTTATCAATTTTGGTTTTAAAGTAACTCGTGTAGAATACGCGTTTGAATTTTATTTACTCATACAGGACAAGCGAGGCATGCAGGTCAAACGTCTACTTTTGTTATTAGTTGTATTTTTAGCGGCCACTGTGCACGCTGCTACACCTTCACAGCAGCAGCTAAAGCAATTTAGTAAGTTACCAAAAAGCCAACAGAAACTATTGGCTGAGCAATACGGCATTGATTTAGGGGCACTTAATGCTTCCAAAACTGAGCTAAAAACAGCTGGCAAAGTAGAGCCTGTGGTAACTGAGCAGCAAAATAGCAAACAGAATGATTTTTTATCTGATGAAGAAAAGCGTTTTAAGCCAGAGACTGTAGCGCTTAAGCCTTTTGGTAGTGAACTGTTTTCCAGTAACTCATTTACGTTGGATGAGATGAGTGATGTGGCTGTGCCAAATGATTATGTGCTTGGTGTGGGTGATCAGCTAAAAGTTAGTTTGTTTGGTCAAGAAAATATCGAAGAATTAGTAGAAGTCGATAAGGAAGGAAGAGTAAAAATCTCTGATCTATCCCCTATGCACGTTATGGGTATGAGTTATAAAGCATTTTCAGAGCTATTACAGAAACAAGTTTCAAAAGAACTCATTGGCACATCGGCGTTTGTTTCATTAGCCTCATTAAAAAGTATTCGAGTCTTCGTTGTGGGCGAAGTGCAATCTCCAGGAAGTTATACTCTACCGTCACTATCAACTATCACACATAGCCTTTATGCAAGCGGTGGGCTTACAGATATAGGATCACTGCGTAACGTTCAATTGAAACGTAAAGGCAAGCTAGTGCAAACATTAGACTTATACGACTTGTTACTGAGCGGTAACAGTGTGGGTGATGTGCATTTAAAATCCGGCGATACGGTTTTTGTGCCTAGTGTTCAAAGCCGAGTTACCCTGAAAGGTTCGGTTAGAAGAGAGGCTATTTTTGAGCTCAAAGAAGGTGAGACATTAAGTGATCTGATTAGAATGTCTGGAGGTATGAAGGCGTCTGCATACAAGGAATCAATCCTTATTAGTCGTTATACCGATGGGGCGAAAACGGTTTTAGAAGTTGATTCTCGCAGTATGGCACAAACTCAGTTACGTGATGGCGATGAAATCTCCATTTCTGATGTGGCGACTTCTTTTGAAAATGAAATATCTCTAGTGGGTGCCGTAGTCAGACCAGGCAAATACGCTTGGAGACCAAACATAAAAATCAGGGATATCCTTGATAGTAATATGAGTAACTTATTGCCTCAGGCCGACAGGAATTACGGCTTGATTGTTAGAGGGAAAGCGTTTGAGGATACGTCTGTTATTCAATTTAATATCATGACTCAGCTGTCTGAAAACACAAAAGCAGAGCAGCTTGTGTCACTTGAACCCAGTGATAAAATTTACATTTTTAGTCGTTTTCAGTACAAAGATGACGAAGAAAAAGCATTAAGAGCTTTAGATCTTACCCAAGAAGAATTAGAGCAACAAGAACGCTCTAAACTATGGAATCTATATGAAAACCAATTGTTCCAAGCGTTTGTTAATACAAAAGCCTTGACTGAGTTGAATCGTAGGGAAGGAACAAAGACTTCTAGTTCAGATAGGGACCAAGAAGTTGATTCGAAAGAAAGTACCAATCGTTGGTTGTTTAGTGTGCGTGTTGAATCTGAGCAAGAAGATGAAGGGCGTATTCCAAGCCCGTTTTCAAGGATTTCTTTATTAGAGCCAGTATTACAGAGGTTGAACAACCAAGCCTCGCCAGCGCGACCAGTACGAATGTTCACAGTGCAAGGGCGGGTAAAATACCCAGGAAACTATCCATTAGCTAAAGATTATACAGTTGCGGATGCTATAGAAGCGGCGGGTGGCTTATTAGAGTCAGCGTATTTAGAAGTTGCCGAAATGACGTCTTATGAAAAAGGCAGCTCGATGTCAGTGGTGCATAAGTCAGTCAATTTGAAAAATGAGTTAACAAAACCAACGTTTAAACTCGCCAGTAAAGATGCTATCAACGTTTTGGCTGTCCCAAAATGGATGGATAATAACCAGATAAGTATTGCAGGTGAGGTAACCTTTCCTGGGGTATATACCATCAAGCGTGGTGAATCTCTTCAGGAGGTACTTGCAAGAGCTGGTGGTCTCACCGAGTTTGCCTCGATAGAGGGGGCAGTATTTACGCGTGAAGAAATCAAGAAGCAAGAAAAGCTTCAAATTCAAAGGTTGAGTGAAAACCTACAAAGAGAAATAGCTTCTAAAAGTTTGCAGCCTGCAACCGATAGTATCTCTTATACGGAAATCAAACAGTTACTCAATGACTTGGACGATGTCGAAGCGATGGGAAGATTAGTAATTGATTTGGATAGAATTATAGATGGTCAGCAAGAGCTCGTGCTACAGCATGGGGATGCGCTTTATGTACCATCAAAAAGAGACTCTATCAGTGTAATTGGCGAGGTAAATTACCCAGCTTCACACTTATTTGAAAATAACTTGAGTGTTTCTGAATATATTCAGCGAAGCGGTGGAGTTAAGAAGCTAGCCGATGATGAGAGTATCTATGTTATTAAAGCCAACGGAGCTGTTTTAATGCCAAAGAAAAGTTGGTTCTCTGTTGATAATACTGACAACTTAAACCCTGGAGACACCATTGTGGTGCCGTTAGATTCCAATTATATGGACAACCTAACGTTGTGGAGTACTAGCACGCAAATTATTTATCAGCTTGGTGTTGCAGCAGCAGCAATCAACAATATTTAGGGTAGTGATAATGTCAGAATATAAGAATGATGATGTTACGGTTGGAGATATTTTCTCTATCGTTAAAGCTCGGTTGATATTGATTTGCATGGTAGTCGGTATATTTGCGGTACTCGGGGTTGCTTTTGCGTTGTCTAAGCCAAACGTTTATCAAGCTCAGGTCTTACTTATTCCAGCTGCCAACTCGAGCGATAGCGGGAGTGGGTTATCAGGTCAATTTGGTGGTCTTGCTGCTTTAGCGGGAGTTAAACTCGGTGGTGGTGCTGATAAAAGCATGCTGCACCTTGAGCATTTTCAAAGTCGAAAGTTTTTGACCAAGTTTATTGCCCAACATCAACTGGAAAAGGACATCTTTGCTGCTGAAAAAATTTCAGGAGATACTGGCGAGATAGTCTATGACCAAGATAAGTTGGCACGCTTGGAACCTAATGCGCAAAACCCGGCATCCATTAACTATATCTATGAGCAATTCATTGAGGATGATTTTGTATTAGAAGCCAATAGCAAGACTGGCCTAGTTACCCTTTCAGTTTTTCATGCATCGCCTGTTATCGCAAAGAAACTAACTGATCTGTTGGTACAGGATATAAATCAAGAGATCCGCAAAGAAGAAATATTAGACGCAGATAAAAGCATAAAGTACCTTGAAGTTGCGTTAGAAAATACCAACGTGCTGGAAACCAAAAGGATGTTCTACCAACTTATTGAGCAGCAGCACAGAACAAAAATGCTAGCAACCGTTAAAGAAGAGTATGCATTTAAGGTGATTGACCCCTCTATAGTACCAGAAAGAAAGTATGGACCCAACAGAGCGCTAATCGTTGTTATATTTGCTTTGGTTGGCGGAATATTAAGTGTGTGTTTTGTCGTAGTTGTAGGCTTAAGAGCTAAGGACTAGTGAGATTGGAGCTAGGGCAAGTTCGGCTAATATTGTGCATGCTAGACAGGTGTGTTCGTGGTATTTAATAACTTAACCATCAATAAGCTCGTGTGGTTACTGGTAGCATTGTTCCCAGTGTTGCCGCATGCATTGGGGGCGCCTAACGCTCAAAAAGTACTGCATGTATTAGCTTTTGCCTTTGTATTTATAACTTTGCTTATAAAGAAGCCTAGCTTCAAAAGAAGTTTTATGGTCGCGGTATTCAGTGTTTGTGGCTTGTTGATGACTTATTACGCAAGCCTTTCACTCGCTTTTACTGACCTGCTAGTGTTTCGAGATATACCGGACTACTTAAGACCTCTCATCTATTTGTTGTATCTATTGATCCCGTTTCTTTATCCATTAGATGAGCGAGACAAAGATGAGTTTTTTGTCTTCTTTAAAAAGATTTTTGTATTTCAAATAGTTATTTCAGCATTGGTGTATGTACCTGCATTATGGCCGATAGTTGACTTATTCAAAGGCAGACCCAGTGACGATATGGCGTTGCATTTTTACCGTTGGTCTGGCACTTATGGCTACCCATCAGATTTTTCGTTCTATTTGTCTTTTTTTATTTTTTACTATTTCTGTTTTTTCGCAAGAAAAGTACCATTGAAGTTACACGAATGGTGCTTGGTTTTTATTGCGTTTTCCGCAATGGTTTTGAGTTTTAGTCGAGGTGGACTATTCTCAACTCTAGGTATTTTAGGGCTGGCTTTTTGGTGCACCGGAGCGAGAACACGAAAAACGTCTTATGTTCTACTGAGCATTTTAGGGGTATTATGTGCTGCTATCTTGATCACCTTTAGTGAACAATTTGAACAGGTGTCTTATATATTAGAGACATTTGGAGGTGAGGATGGCAGTGTTGATGACTCAACTGGCCACCGACTCAAAGAGATTGGCTTGGCGTGGGAATACCTTTCACAGTTTCCACCACTTTCGGAAGGCTCAAACAGACTAGAGTTGTTATCGAGAATAGAAGTTATTGAGTCATTTTATGGATATCACTTAATAAAGTGGGGGATCTTGGGTCTTGTTGCTGTATTGCTGGTAAAGCTAGTATTTTTCTACATGTGTACTTACGTGTATCGATTTTACAGAACAAGTAATCCGCAGCAGGCCGCATTCGCATTTGCCGTGGCGTGTTTGATAGCCTCTGAGGTGTTACTATTTGGCTTTTCGTCTGCAATAAGTGATCGTTTTAAGACTTTGCCAACTTTTTATTTATTATTAGGATATGTGATGTTTAGCTACTTTAATATTACAAATGTAAAAGTTAAGGTATAGTTGAAACATGGGCCCACTAATATTAGTGAAGCTAGGGTTGCATATAGAGCTAAATATGCTATTTTAAAGCCAATTACAGTATCCTTGAGCTAATAATTAATTTTTATAATTTTTAGCTAGCTCTTGAATTTAATTGTACTTATTATCATAATAAGCAAGCCTGGATTAGATACTACATGTTTGTGCAGTGTCGGTCGGGCCCTTTAAATTATTTAACGTTTTGCTTACTCTGGTATTCAGAGTGTGTAAATTTTAACTGAAAACATAAAGTGTCCACCGGATACATGGAGATAAAAATGAAGCGTTTTAATAAAGTCGCTTTAATCCCTGCTACAGTTGCCGCTGTATTAGCAGGTAATGCATATGCAGGTACTGAAGCTTGTTTCGAAGTTTATAAAGGTGCTGACGGTCTAGCAGTTCAAGCACATAGCACTATCTATGCTGGTGCTGCGTGTATTGCTGAAGCAACCCGTACAGCTGCAGGCGCTGCTGATTTAGAGCCTACAAATGAAGCAGGTATTGCTTACGAGCTAACTGGTAACCTTACGATTGATTTCGATGCGGTTGACGGTGTTGACACTGACCAGCACATCGTTTACATCCCTACGACAGACATCCCTGGTGGTACTAAAATCACTATCTCTTTAACAGGTGCAACATTTGCTGGTAACTCTAACCAGATCCACCTTCTAAAGAATGATGGCGTTACTACTGAAGCGGTTGCTTCTTCAGATGGTACAGTTGACGGTGCTTCAACTATCACGTTCCTAACTAAAGCTGGTATCACAATCGGTGCTGGTACTCGTCTAGCGTTCTCTCGTGGTTCTACAGCTGTTGATCCAGTAGGTATCAAGATTGCTAACACTACTTGTACAGATACAGATCAGGCTTCTCAATCTGTAACTATCGCAGCTACTGCTGCTATCACCGATGGTGGTACAGGTTATAACATCCAAGGTGCGGTTTCTAACTCTCAGAAAATCGCTGACATTTCTCCTCAGTTCTACCCACTACACGCTGGTACAACTGCTGAAGTTCTAGTTAACGCTGAAAGCTCAAACTCTGAAGGCACTGCAATCGTAGCGCGTACTGAGTTCGTATATAACGCTGATGCAACTAACCGTCTAATCGCAACTAGCTCACAAGCTATCTATAAGACTGGTTACTACAACCGTGCAGCTCTTCTAGATCAAGCAATCGTTCTAGATGCTGACGACCATGTTGAAACTGCTTTCGTAGCTTCTTCAGAGCCTGGTGCAAACGTTAAAATGCGTCTATACAACGGCCGTACAGCTGCAACTGGTGTGCTTGACACAGCGGTTTCAGTTCAAACTGGTACAGTTCCTGGCGAATTCGCTATGGACTTAAGCGATGCAACAGTGTACAACACTGAAGCTGTTGACTTGTTCACACCTGCTATCGGTGCTGGCGACGCAGAAACAAACCCAATGACAACTGCTCCTCTACTAGGTGCAGCTTACAACGAAATGTTCTACGTTGTTGAAAACAACCCAGCAACTGGTATCATGAACTTCAACTACGACGTGACTACTCACTACACGCTAGACTTCGGTACAGCTGGTGAGCTTGATCACTGTGCAGATAACAAAGTTTCTCACGAAGTTGGTGTTAACGGTGCGGTTCTTAAAGTTCCTTACGTAACTAACGCTGAAGGTAACTTCGTACGTATCACTAACGAGCACGATGAGGCTGCAGAAGTGACTGTTGATATCTTCAGTGAGTCAGCTGACGGTAACGATGGTGCTCGTAAAGTAACAGCTGTTGAGCTTGGTTCAGTTCCTGCTAAGTCTTCAGTAGTTTACTTCGTACCTACACTTATCGAAGAAGCTGTTACCCAGAAGCTATATGAAGGTGCTGACGGTGGTTATGGTGACCTAGGTGCAAACGCTGCTTACAACGCTAGCCGTCACTCAGTAACGTTCACTGTTACTGCTCCTAAGAACTCTGTACACGGTGTATCTGTGCAGAAAGTTCCTGGCCGCTCTGACCGCGTAATGCCAGTTCTTGACCAAAACGATTGGTCACAGTAATTACTACTAGCTAATTACTAGCTTTTAAGTTTGAAAACCCTCGCTTTGGCGGGGGTTTTTTTATCTTTTTAACTTGAGGACTTTCAATGAAAAACTGGATAATGCCAATTGTTTTATCAACTGTGCTGGCTGGGTGTAGTACCACGCAGCAGGCAGAATTGGAGGCATTGCGAGCTGAGGTCGAACAACTTAAAAATATACAGCAGCAAGTAGCTGTGAGAGTGGGTTTAGCGGAGCTAGTTAAGCCTGACACGCTACCTTTATCTGCAGAAGGTAAATGGATTGGTGATAAGTCAAGTGACGTTGTTGTGATTGAATACACAGACCTTCACTGTCCATTCTGTAAAAAGTTTCAGCAAGAAATTTGGCCTGAATTCAAAAAGCAATTTGTCGATACAGGCGAAGTCGCGGTATTAGCAAGAGAATTACCATTGAGTAAATTGCATCCTAAAGCTGGTTATGCTGCAGTGTTTTTGCGCTGCACAAGCCAACAAGGACAGTATGAGTTAGTCAAAGATAGGCTCTTTGAGATTGGTAACTCAATTACTCAGGAAACGACGGCTGAAATCGCCGAAGAGTTTAATTTAGATGCTGATAAGCTTACATCTTGTTTAAGTGATACGTCAGTTCATGAAGCAGTTGGCCGCTCAATTGCAGATGCTCAGCTATTGGGCATTGGTGGAACTCCCTCGTTTGTTGTCGGTAGACAAAAAGATGGAATGCTAGTTGACTATCAGGTTGTAGTGGGCGGTAGTTTGGAAAAACTTGGCGCGGCGATTAAAGCACTGAAGTAATACTTAGATAGTTCAAAATGATACCGTTGTATGTTAGATTGCAACGGTATTATTACCGTGTTGAGAGTGCGTTCAGCCTAGTGGCATTAATCCTTTACTGATTTAAATATCTGGGACTTAAGTTCAATCTGAACTTAAGTTAGCCTTTGTAGTCCTAGGCGGATAGTGAATTTCAATTTTAACAACATCGCATTATTATGAGCTTTCATATGAAGAAGTTAAGAAATAGTAACGGCTTTACGCTTGTAGAGTTATTAATTGTAATGGTAATACTTGGACTGTTGGCTTCTGTTGTGGCGCCGCGTATGTTCAGCAAAGTAAGTACAGCCAGAGAAGGGACGGCCAAGGCGCAAATGCAGGTGTTGTCGACCGCTTTGGACTCATATCGATTAGACATAGGTTACTATCCGAAAGAACTGAATGAGTTGTTACAGAGTAACCACCAAATGTGGGACGGTCCATATTTTCCTAAACAAATTCCAAATGATCCTTGGGGCAACCCATACAGCTATAAAGCCATTAGTGAT
The DNA here is from genome assembly GCF_001854475.1 of Pseudoalteromonas byunsanensis. Classification (GTDB taxonomy): domain Bacteria; phylum Pseudomonadota; class Gammaproteobacteria; order Enterobacterales; family Alteromonadaceae; genus Pseudoalteromonas; species Pseudoalteromonas byunsanensis. Next base: position 192,150 of record NZ_MNAN01000031.1, on the reverse strand, counting down.
AATGGCACAGAAAAGTTTGAGCTAAAGAGCTTTGGTCGAGATGGCAAACCTGGCGGTGAAGGTGAAGATGCAGACGTGGAACTCTAAAGTTCATGCATATATTGCACAAAAGCAAATATTAAACCATGACAGATTGCAGCAATTAGCTGATTTTGAGAAAGATGACCAATCAAATTTAGAATTGATATTACTCAACTCCGGTTGGATTGACGAAGACCAACTGCGCGATATGTATTGTCAGTTGCTCAATTGTTGTGCATGGGAACAAGGTTTAGATACATCTAAAGAATTTATAGCATATCTAAAGTCAACAAATGTAGAGCTGCTACTAGCAAATAATATGGTACCAGTTTTTATAGACAATAATCAGATTGACATCGCATTTTCTAACCCTCATGGGAAAGAAGCACTCGACTATCTGCGCTTCATCCCACAAGATAAGCGGTTCTATGCTGTATCAGCCAAAGAGCTAGAGTTGCTTGGCGAGCAATGTAAAGCTTTACTTAGTGACGTCCCCGATGTGCCCATTTCTACCGATAACTTAAGTGCGCTTAAAGAGCTTGCATTAGGTGCACCTACAGTTAACTTAGTGAATAGCCTCATCAATAAAGGGGTAAAGCTGGGGGCATCTGATTTGCATATTGAGCCCGTAAATGGAAAGTACCGTGCCCGATATCGAATAGACGGAATCTTAAAGGAAGCGGATCCGATACCGCATAACTTGCAGTTGGCTGTTATTTCGCGCATAAAAATCTTGTCGGGAATGGACATCGCTGAGAAAAGACGCCCTCAAGATGGCAAGATTGAAATGAAAGCTGGTACAACGGATCTTGATATTCGCTGTTCGACACTGCCATTGGGTATGGGTGAAAGCGTTGTTATGCGTTTTCTTATTAAAAACGCAGTTAAGTTTGACTTAAAAAGACTAGGTTACTCCGAAGACCTAGTAGAAAAAATAAATCAGGATTTAACAAGAACATCTGGCGTTATCCTGATGACGGGCCCAACAGGGTCGGGTAAAACGACTTCCCTTTACTCTTTTTTAAACCAAATAAACCGTCCGGATATAAAGATTGTTACGTTAGAAGACCCGATTGAGTACCAGTTGCCTGGGATAAACCAAGTACAAGTCAATGCAGAAATTGGTTATGACTTTTCTGCAGGCTTACGTAGCATTGTCCGTCAAGACCCTGACGTTATCATGGTGGGCGAAATTCGTGACAATGAAACGGCTAAAATCGCCTTACAGTCTGCATTAACAGGACACTTGGTGTTTAGTACTGTACACACCAATGACGCACCTTCTGCGTACACACGACTTATGGATCTGGGCATTCAAGAGTACCTTCTCAATGCGGGCCTGGTGTCTATTATGGCTCAGCGACTGGCTCGAACTTTGTGTGAACACTGCAAACAGCCTCTTAGTGATACTGAAACGCGAGAGTTGTATAACAAGTATTCATTATTTGATTTGGCTACAGGTGAAATTACACCTCTCTATCAAGCGGTAGGTTGTGATAAGTGCGAAAATACGGGCTATTCTGGTCGAGTGGCGTTTCTTGAGTATTTGCCATGTGATGGGGATGTTAAAAAGCTACCAAAAGACGAACGATTACTGGATAACCTTTATGAACTGATGCGTGAGAAGCAACTGCGCTCCCTCAAACAGGATGGTTTTCTCAAGGCTGTAACTGGGTTAACAACCGTTGAAGAAGTCTTGAGGGTAGCAGGGTGAGTCAGGTATTTAAGTACAAGGCTTGTAATGCCAGTGGTGAAGTTGAACGTGGTGAGATCACTGCTGAAAATGAAGCTGCTGCGCACAGTGCGCTGAAATCTAGAAGTCTACTTATTTTAGAGCTGAAGCAAGATAGTGCTCGTGCTATACGTAAGAGGGTGTCTTTGAATGAACTTGAGCAGTCAACAAGTCAACTATCGACGTTGTTACATAATGGCTTGCGAGTTGACAAGGCTCTGGAAGTTCTAGCGCAATCAAATAGAAATTCCGCTTTGGGACAGATTTGGTCTTTGGTATTAAATGAGATTAAGCAAGGGGCGGTACTTAGCGATGCTTTGGCTAGTCGACCAGATACCTTTTCCACGCTTTATATCGAAATGGTTAGAATTGGTGAGGCTACAGGTAACTTACCACAGGTATTTTCGAGACTTAGTCAGAATCTGGAATTCCAGAGTGCTCTACGTAGTAAGGTGATTCAAGCATCAACATACCCATTGTTTATTTTGGTAGTATGTATTACTGCTATTTGGGCTATTTTTAACTTTGTGATCCCCAGCATGTCATCAATGTTTGATAATGGTGCGCAGGTTCCGCCGTACACACAATTGCTGTTAGATATGTCTAGCTGGGTACAAAACTATCAATTACACTTGCTGATCAGCCTATTGTTAGCTGGAGTACTTCTATATAGTGCATTACAAAAGGCCTCGTTAAGGGTTCGTCTATTTGCCAGTGTTATAAGGTTCCCTATTGTAAAACAAATAGTAAATCATTCAGACCGCATTAAGTTCTCAACCGCATTACAATTAACATTAGAAAGTGGGGTGAGTCTTTCTGATAGCTTAGAGTTGGCAATGCAAACAGTTTCAAACCCTAATTTACAAGCTAAATTGGGTAAAGTTGCAACGGTTGTTAGCAGTGGTGGGGTACTCAGCCATGAGCTTAAACATTTAGGCTTATATGATGAGGTTGCTGTTTCTCTAGTTACGGTAGGCGAGGAAAGTGGTAGCCTAGCTAGCTCTTTTAATGAGATCGCAAAACGCTCTCGGAACAGTTTTGAAAGCTGGTTGACAAAGTTCACGGCACTGTTAGAGCCTTTACTTATTCTAATAATGGGCGGTGTAGTTGGCTCGGTTGTGATTATCATGCTGCTTAGTATAGTGTCTATGAATGATGTCTCCTTTTAAACAGTCAGGCTTTACGCTTGTTGAACTTTTAATCGTAATAGTGTTAATGGGTTTAACCAGCTCTGTGGTATTGCCTAATATGTGGAAACAATTTGAGCAGGTAAAGCGATATTCAGAAAAGCAGCAACTGACCTCTTTGTTGCATTATGCTAAACAGTATGCGGTGTATTCAGGGAAAAAACTAGAGATTAAAGTAGCTGACAACTCGGTTGAAGTGAGGGAGGTCAAACAAGCAGGTAAGCAAAATATACTTCAGAATTCGAAGAACATGCTCGACATTGTCGATGTGTTTACTGATACAGCAGAGCAAGATACTGAGCAAGATGTGGAAGATACCAAACCCTTAAAGCTCATTTCGTTTTCTTATATTGGTTTTGAGAAAGAGGCAATTGTTGAAGTGTCTTCAAAAACGTACTTTCTTGATAAGAATATAACTTTTGTCAATATAAATAGCCAGCAACGTGAAACCATTCAGTTTTAATCATCAACGAGGCATGACCCTGATAGAGGTGCTGATTGCATCCGTAATTCTATTTATCTCTATAAGTGCTATCAGCTATGTATCTAAAGCGATGTTGCTCAATGAAATGCGGCTAGCAAGAGCAACAAAATACGCTTTTGCTTTTGAGTATATCCAAGACGAGGTAAGTTATCGTTTTGAATATGAGAAGCAGCGTGAGGGAGAATATGAATTTGCGGGTTCTACCTATTTTTGGCAAGTAGAAGTGGTATCAGAAAAACCTGTAATGTCGGAGCTTGTAGTTGACGGAGAAGGCTCTATGTCCAATGGCACAATGATTTTGTATTCAACATCTGTCTTTTCTCAGTTGTCGCCGAGCCCGAAGAAAATAGCAGAGTTTAAGAGTGTGTACTGGCGTGAGTAATAGTAATGTAAAGGGTTTCACCCTAGTCGAAGTACTGATAGCCATGACTATTTTCTCTATGGTGATAGCACTTGCTGTGATGAGTTATCGTTTTTCATTGCAGCAGCTTACCAAGGAGCAAGCAAGTCATAATGTAGATCAGCTCTCTAAAGTGAAGCTTATAAATCGCGCGATCCGTGAAGCGACCCCTTTTGGATACCACAATGAACTCAGAGAAAGGGTTCCATTTTTTATTGGTACAAGTACCAGCTTCAGTTTTATCAATCGCTCGCCAATATTAATTTCTTCACCAGTGAGTATTTCTACCTTGTATCTAACAGATCAGGAAATACGCTACTGTGAGACTCCTTTTGGCTCTATTGCGTTAGAGCGCTATCGTTTTAACAGTGATAACTGTGAACAAGGCGTTACCTTTATGACCGTAAAGAAGGCGAACTTTGAATACTATGCATGGAAAGACTGGTTAGAGTTGAGTAACTACTATTCTCCCTATATGAATGTTGCGGTAAAACCTAAACCGCGTTGGAGCGTTGACTTTGATGCTTCTCAACGCCGTATCATGCCACTTTATGTTAGGCTAACAATAAGCCAAGAAAATGAAGAGCATGAAAGTCAGCTTTTATATAAGTTGATGCGTGTCCCCCCTTCATTGTTTGGAGCAGACAGTGTGTAGCTATCCTTCACAGAACCAGGGCGCTGCCTTACTGCTGGTACTTATGATTGCCGCAGCTATGGCTAGTATTATGATATATATGTCTGAAAAAGGTTCCAATTCTGCGCGAATGGCAAATCTAGTAAAACAACACAGCAGAGCAAAAATGCTGGTAGACAGCGCGCAGGCAGAGCTAATAAATGAATTGATGACCACATCACTTGGGATCCTTGGTCCGAATGGTAGTTATAATGGTATCAAACCCGAAAACCCTTCGGTCACAAACTTTATTGGCGAGCCAACGAAACGAGACCAGTTGGAAATCGTGGTGCAAGATGCCAGTGGTTTAGTATCGGTATCTCCAATGAATGACAAAGGGTTTGAAACGCTGCTCAGATACAATGGTGTATCATCTGATGATGTAACTAGAATTAAAGACCGTTTAGACGACTGGCAAGATGCGGATGGGTTGCGTCGTATTGAGGGGGCTGAAAAAGGTGATTACTCGCAAGCTTACCTGCCAACTAATACTGATATACAGATGGTCGAGGAGTTTAGGTATATCCTTGAAAACGATCATCTGTACGAGCAGATCAAGCCATTTTTGTTGGTGGGCAGTTACCCTTATATTGTTCGACAATTTACACCGAAATCTTTATACTCTGCGTTTGGTTTTGAGGGTAAGGTTTCGGAACAAAACAGTGGTGAAGGTCTCGAAAATCCATTATCCAGTGGTAAGCTTTTAATTCAAATTTCTCACAACGAAGCGGTAGCGTACTCAAAGCAGTTTATCTTTGAAAGAGGGGCTGGTTTGCGACCATATTTTATAAGTAATGAGCAAATAGTGGACTAGTTCATAATGTTGGCTAATCGAAATATAAACGACGCATCTGAGTACTTGGTGCATAAAAAGTTCTTCTTAAATCGTCAAAAAGAACTTATTGAAGTACAAAATAATGCGCCAAAAATAAAACTCGCTGAAGCTTGTGTTATTGATCGGGATTTATTCTGGGCGACCACGAGATACTACCCGAAGTCATCTCTCAAAGAAATATTTAATATTGTCAAAGCACAAAGCAAAGAGCTTCCGCCTTTTGAAGGGATGTTTTTGTGGCGAGCTAGAAACTTTGGGGCTGCGCAGTTCAGCATTGATTATTTCGTTATACCAAAAGAAAGTTATGAATTGATCCCCAAGTCGTGTCAGTTTGTGTTGCCTCTATACAACGATATAGATGAGCACAATCAGTGGCCACTTACAATGTCATATACCAGTGATGAAATGCAAGAAGCCGAGAAGACACCGTTACCATGGCTGGATTTGATAGGGCTTAGGGTTAAGCGAGAAAAGACTAAGGCACAACAGCGCCTGTCGACGACTCACTTGGTATATGGTTTGTTGGCAACAGGCGTGCTTACCGTTACGTCATTATCAGGGTATATTTATTGGACAAAAATGAGCTTACAATCGGCAAAAACACTGAATCAAGCTCAGGTTAATGAATCTCTCGAAATGCGCCAAAAATATAATCGAGAAGTCAACTCTACCGCTGAATTACAAACATTTTTTAAACAAAATCCCAATGTGTTAAGTAGGCTTGCTAGCCTCAACTTAAACTCACAAGGTATTATTTTTGACAGGGTGACCGTGACTCCTAAAGGTGTAGAGCTTCGGGGCGTGACTGATAAGTCAGCAACAGATTTGCTAAAGCAATTAGTTGCATCTGATGTTGCAAAAGAAGCAAAATTCTCAGGCCCGGTTGTAAAACAGAAAACGGGTGGCGAAGGCTTTACAATAGAAGTGGAGTGGCTGTGAACTCAAGAGAAGAAACGCTAAAGAAATGGGGAGGCGCGGCCATAGTTTTGCTTGTGTCGCTGGAATTTGTTGTTTTCCCTTGGTTAGACTGGGTTGAAAGTTCCAAGAACGAAATTCTCAATGCGCGAACATTTGCAGCAAAACAACAGAATGTTGCGTCTCAGTATGCTGACATAGAAAGCAAGTTGGCTGAACTAAAAGAACAAACCACGCTTTATGCTGGTCTACCAATATTAGGGAAAAATCAGGACCCTGCTTTGCTTTGGCTTGAGGTTGTTGAGGATGCGGTTGCTAGAGTAGAGGCTACTGTTAATAACAAAGTGCCACAGCGTGCGGTAGTGATCAATGACGATTATTCTGTGTTTACTGGAAGAGTAAGTGCAACAGGTGAATATAATCGCATTCTTAATTTATTGAATGAATTAGAGAATATCTCAGAGGGAAATCGTGTAAGACAAGTTTCCCTTCTTCAGCAGCGAGCCAGACAAGGGTATGTGACTGCAAATATTGAATTTGTGAGGGTGTACAGAACAAAATGAAAAACCTTCTAATTTTATGTGGTTCGGTAATTGCTGCACTGTGCTGGGTGGCTCAAGTCGTTTTTTCATCCTTTCCAGATATTGACGACAAAGAAATGGCACTGGCAGATGTTTCCATTACACACGAAAAGCCGCTCGATATAGCCGCATTATCCAAGAATCTGGGTGTTGATTTTATCGATCTGAATGCAAAAAAAGCTAACTTACCAAAGAGTACGGAAGTAAAGCTCTCTTTAAATGCGATATACACATCGGGTGATGTCGCTGTGGCGAGAGTGAAAGTAAGCCACAATAACCGTGATGAAACGTTGAATATTCGAGCGGGCGATGCCTTTTATCAATTTCGTGTAGAAAAGGTTGATGTGAGCAGCATAGTACTCATTACAGAAGATAAAAATACAGAAACTGTTCAGTTGAAAATGTTCAAGCCGCAAACAGTGTCAATAGAGACATCTGAGACTAATGGAGAAGTTTAGAATGATTTTAAAGCCTTCAAAGAAAGCTTGTTTGACGTTGATGTCAATAATATTGGTTTCAGGCTGTGCCAGTAAAACAGGTCTACGAGACAAAGAGTTACAAATAGAAAAATCTTTGTTGAGTAAAAACCAGTCTCAGATGAGCACATCAGTTGAGAAGCAACCGATAGAAAGTACTGTCAAAGATTTCCGAGAGGAACAAGTTGAAGACTGGGGGGGGATCACTCGTCTTCAAGAAGATGCAAAAACGGCACCAAGATTAGAAGGCGAGGCAATTACATTTTCAGCTGATGAAATGCCTGTTAAAGAGTTTACTAATAAGGTATTCCAAGAATTACTGGGTATCAACTATGTGATGTCTCCGCAGTTGTCCGCATCTAATGACACCATAACTTTAAATCTCTCATCGGCGATTGAACGTCCGGAATTTTATCGTGTAGCCATGAAAGCGCTAGAAGAAAGTGGCGTAACAAGTTACAGAAAAGATGAGATCCTCTATCTATCAAAATCGGCAGGATCTACTCAAAAAAACTCAATCGCTGTAGGCATAGGTAACAAAGAGGAAGATGTTCCGGATGTTGCAGGCCCAATTACCCATATTGTGCCATATATTTACAGTAGTAGCAGAAACGTTTCGAGCATTTTAAGCAAGTTATCCACCGCAAAAGTTACGATTAACTCGCTACAAAAGCTAATCATCCTTGAGGGTGAAAGAGCGGAGCTTACTCGCGCAATTAAAATCATCAATATGTTAGATGTGCCAAGGGCGTTTGGCAGAGAGATCCGTCTATTTGAATTTGCACATATTTCGCCACTAGAGGGCATTGAGCAAATTGAAAAGTTATTACGAGAAGATGGCTTAGCGGTATCAAAAGAGGGCGATGTGTCATTTGTACCATTACCACGCATCAATTCTTTTGTTGCCTATGCCACGAACCAAGAGACCATTGAAAGAGTAGGTTTCTGGGCAAGAAAAATTGATGTGCCACTGGCTGGGGACGAAAGACAGTACTTTATCTACAAGCCCAAATATGCAAAAGCTGACGATATGCGTGAAGCACTTTCTGTGCTGCTCCAAGGGCGCTCTCAAGGGGGAGATAGTTCAGATAGCGCGACTAAAGGGGCTGTAGGTGCAAAAAGTTCAAACGTGCAGTTTAGCTTAGACAAGCAACAGAATGCATTGATATTTTACACTGACAAAGATGAATACCGCTTAATTGAATCATTGTTAAAGAAGATGGATGTGCTGCCAGGACAAGTTATATTAGATGTAACTATTTTAGAAATTACCCTGACAGATGAGATGTCTTCAGGTATTAAGTGGTTGTATAATCAAACGGGCGCAACGGGTAGTGATTCACTAACTCTAGACTCAGCAACGGGAGCGTTGTTTGGGCAGGTTATTTCTGGTGATTGGAGAGCTGAATTTAACTGGAATGATGCGATAGGGGATGCGAGAGTATTATCACGTCCGTATTTCATTGTCAGAGATGGTGAGTCTGCTTCACTTAGCTCGGGTGATCAAATTCCTATTATTACTCAGACGGTTGAGAACATAGGTAACAATAACTCAGTATCCAATTCAATCCAGTATCGTTCTACGGGTGTAAATGTATCTATTACACCAATCATTAATTCCCAAGGGGTGGTAACACTATCTGTATCTATGTCGGTCAGTGACGGCAAGCCGAATAAGTTGGGTGTATCATCACCAACCATCACTAATCGCTCAATTACTACAGAAGTGCTGTCTGGTGATGGGCAAACCGTTGCGTTGGGTGGCCTTATTCAAGAGAAAAAGAGTGACTTCACCCAAGGGGTCCCAGGTTTAAGTAAGCTACCAATATTAGGTAATCTATTTAAAGCAAAAGAAGACACAATGCAAAGAACAGAGCTAATGATGCTAATCACAACTAAAGTGGTCAAGAATCAATCTGAGATGGACGAATTCGGAGAAGCAATCTCCGAGCTTTACAGCGCACCTATCATAATTAAGTAGTAACAGTAGTAGAGGATTAGCATGAAGCTATTATTAGTTGGGAATCATACGTGTGGTAATCGTGGTGATGCGGCTATATTGAGAGGGTTAATAGCCGAACTGAGAAAACAAGAACCAACTATTGAGCTTGATATCATTAGTCGTTTCCCGGTCAGCTCCAGCTTTTTACTTGGTGAAAAGGTGACTATGGATCAGCTTCATGCTTATCATGGTAGTGCAAACGGCTTCGTAGATAGATTATGGAAGCGTGTAAGCCAGCGTTTTCAATCATATCAGTTAGTCAACAAACTGAGTAAGCCGGTTAGTGCGTTACCTGAGCATATTCAGCAGCAGGTTGCACAATTGCAGCAATATGACGCTGTTATCCAAGTTGGTGGATCATTTTTTGTCGATCTTTATGGGCCTGCACAATTTGAACATGCAATCTGTGCTTTGTTTGCGAAAAAACCGTTGTTTATGTTGGGCCACTCAGTGGGTCCTTTTGAAAGTGAACGTTATAAAAAGCTAGCGTCAAAAGTGTTTAGTAAGGTTAACACACTTGCACTGAGAGAGTCGGTGAGCTTACAGCTCATGGAAGAGGCTAACATTGACACTAGTAAAGCTTCTGAAGGTGCGGATACTGCGTGGGTTGTGCCAAATAAAGCAGTTGCGATCCCTGAAGCATTAAGTCAATTGGTTGCAAGCAAACCTACCATTGCTATGACAATGAGGAAACTGGCTCCATTTGATAAAAGATTGGGAGTGACTCAGGAAGAGTATGAGATCAAACTAGCACAGCTCATTGATAGTTTAAATGACAAAGGATACCAGGTGTTGATAACGTCCACTTGTACGGGGATCGACAGCTACCAACGCGACGATCGTATGGTTGCGTTAACGGTCAAAGAGAAAGTTAAAAATCAAGAGCTTTGTCATGTGGTTATGGATGAGTTGAATGACGTAGAGTTAGGCAGTTTATTGAGCCTTTGTGAGTTGACCATAGGTACACGTTTGCACAGTGCTATCATTTCCATGAATTTTTCTACACCTGCAATAGCCTTGAATTATGAGCATAAATCCAAAGGCATTATGCAGCAATTAGACTTACCAGAGATGTCTATGGATGTAAGTAGTTTGTTTGATGGTACGCTACAAAGTGCCGTATTCAATAACTTGAATAATCTGGCGACACTCAAAGAAAACATGACTGTTAAAGTTACTCAAGAACGCGGTCGAGTTACAAAAATGGTTGAAAATACGCTAAGACAGATCAAGGAACAGGCATAGACATGAAAGTAACGTTTTTTCTTGGCCAGTTTCCAGTTTCATCAGAAACATTTGTCATAAGTCAGATAGTAGGCTTAATTGAGCGTGGTTTAGATGTAGAGATTGTCGCTATATCGCAAGGTGACATGACAAAGACCCACAGTCTAGTTGATAAATACAAGTTACTAGATAAAACAACGTACTTGACTCATGAAAATGCTAATCAATCTGCGCTTCAAGCTAAGTTAAGTCGTATCGGTGGGCTACTGCGACCAAGTCGATTACCAAAAATTTTGTCGGCACTAAACTACAAACAGTTTGGAATACATAGTAAATCATTACTGCTCCCAAGTATTGCAGGCAGAAACAGCAAGGTAATTAAATCCGACGTATTCATTGCACACTTTGGTACGGCTGGAGTCGTTGCAGAAAAAATGCGTCGTTTAGGCCTGCTAGAGGGTAAGATACTGACAATCTTCCATGGCGCAGATATTTCAGTCAAAGACATATTGAACACCTTCTCTAGTGATTACAAGCGACTATTTGTCTCAGGAGAGGGAATGTTGCCAATCAGTAACCTGTGGCAAAACAAACTGATTGAGCTTGGTTGTAGTGAGCAAAAAATAACCGTTAATAGAATGGGGATCAATGTTGAATTGTTCCGCTGCCGTGAGTTCGACAAGCCGTTATATCAGCCTTTAAGAATCATATCAGTAGCCCGTTTCATTGAAAAGAAAGGGTTGCAAGATGCCATCAATGCAATGCGATTGCTTAAAGAGCAAGGTGTTGAGTTTGAATATCAAATCGTGGGTGACGGTCCGCTAAAAGAAGATATTGTCGCACAAATAGAGGAATTGAAACTGAGTGAGGAAATCAAGTTACTAGGTTTTCAACCTCAAGAGCAAGTAACCACCTTGCTCGAAGCATCAGACGTCTTTTTGCTACCGTCGGTTGTTGCGAAAAATGGCGATATGGAAGGTATTCCAGTTGCTTTAATGGAAGCGATGGCCATGGGACTAATAACAGTATCTACATTCCACAGTGGAATTCCAGAGCTTATAAAGCATGAAGTTAGCGGTTTATTAGTTAATGAACGTTCACCCAATGAGCTAGCTCAGGTGTTGATAAATCTAAGTGCAAATTATTACCCCATAGCTACTATCCGAAAGAATGCCCAGCAAACGATTTATACTCAGTTTAATCAGAGTAAACTATATGATGAGTTAGCGGAAATATCGAAACAAACTCATGAGCGTTAAAAAGCAAGGAATTTGGATTTTAGGTTCCTCCGGTATTGCTGGAATAAGCCAGTTTCTAATTTATTTTTTGATAGCTTTTTATGGCAATGCAGAAGCATTGGGTATTTTAGCTATTATCAATATTGTTTTATCAATCGTTTTTTTGTTTCAGGATATGGGGCTTGCGAATTACTTTATTCACAAGCAGAACATTTCCTCATCTGAGAAAAATGCTCTGCATTTTATCAATCAAGGGTTAGGTATATCTGCAGCTGCCATGATGCTGGTGTTGGCATACCCAATTTCATTGTTTTACGATGAACCTTTAATAGGTAGTTATCTGCTAATTACCTCTGCCAATTTTATACTGCTAGGAGTGGGGGCACAGTACCAAGCTCACTATATCAAGGAAGGTCATAATGTAGCATTGGCCCAAATTGATATTCTCGCTAAACTGCTGTTATTGACTTGCACGTTTGCCTTTATTCAATTTAAGACTCCTGTGGTCCTTGCATACATATATGCGATCCTTATTGCGTCCGCACTGAGGGTGGGAGTAATGATACTCAGGGCACCCAAGGACTGGCATCCCTCATTCCATGTTGATTGGTCAATTGCTATACCGGCTCTAAAGTTTGGCAGTTATCAAATGGGTTCACAAGTAATAAATCAAGCTAAAACTCAGTTAGATCAAATTGTTATAGGGAAGTTGTTAGGGCTCGAAGCATTGGGCGTGTATTCATTCGCAAAAGAAATGGTGTTGCAACCCGTTAAGTTTGTCAGACCCCTGATCGCCAGAATGTTTTTTCCTGGTATTGCAAAGCTGCAAAGTGACGAAGATAAATTTACACTTTATCTAAATAGTTTTTTACTGAAGATATCCATGCTAAACCTTGGCATCTACGTAGCATTATATGTGGGGATATTGATAGTAAACGAATTCATGGGTATGGATAAATACGCCCAATTTTTGCCGATATTTTCTATCTTGATAATTATTGGGTTGCTTAGACCAGTTGGGAGTGTATTGGGTATGGCTGTCCAAGCGAAAGGGCTGGTGCATTATGAATTTTACTGGAACCTGATCACTTCCATTGTCAGCAGTATTACAATCATGACTATTGCCTTGGTGGGGGATATCTTCACATTTAGCTATGCAATGGCTGTTTTACAAGTGTTTTTAACATTGTTTGCGGTGATGTTCTTTGGCAGGTGTGGGGCAAAATGTACTGTGAAAACGACAGCGACAGTATTATTGGTTAATCTTGTGGCTTACGGATTAGCTTACTATACACATACGGTGTTATAGGGCTACTCGACCCTCTCTCAAGGTGTTTTATAGTAAAGTTGTAGGGCGGCTGAGTAGCTTTTCGTTATCGCCGCCTTACTAGTATACAAGCTACTTCAGGAGGTTATAGACCATACTAACTTATCGCTTTTTTATCATGTGAAAAAGGTAGCTAAATACAAACTTAGGATATTGACGTATAACTCTGTCACGCACATGTTTATGCATTACCATTCTTTGTAGCCAACGCAGCCCCAGTTTTTTGATTAATGGGTGGTAGTAATCCGGTTTAATAGACGTCTGTGTCAGGAACCCGCCGCAGGTGATAAACACTATTGGTTTAGATATATATTTCTTTGCTTCCACACAAAAATTCTCTTGATAAGGCGTTCCCATACCAACAATTACAACTTCCGCAGCTACCGCTTCAAGTTGTTTTGCCACCGAGGAAATATCGTCAATATAGCCATCTCGGTGATAAACTATATTTATCCCTGGATACTGTTGTTTTAATATCGTGACTGCTTTTTCGTTTTCCGATTCTTTGGCACCTATCACAGCTAACCTTTTGCTTTTATTTGTTATATATTCCAGAAAAGGCTTAGCCACCGAGCTGTAGTCAAAGCTAGCGCGTGATATTTTCGGCAAGAATAAATTGTGCAACTTACACAATAGAGCGCCATCAGAGAAGTAATAATCGATACCTTCGATAAGGTCGTCTCTCTTTTGAACTTCATAATATGAAAAGGGGTTCACAAAAGAAATGGCAACGGGCACTTGTTGTTCAAAGGCGGCATTTCTAATTTCAGTGAATTGTTCGCCTGAATATATTTTTTGGTTAAGAGAATGCTTCATAGTGAGTTAAATAAATTGTAGTAATTTTTAACCGCAGAGGTGAGTGTAAAGTTACTCACGTCAACAGAATGTTTGCCTTTTCCTTGCTCTATTTGCTGTATACATTTTGCAAACAGTTCTGTATCGCCAAAAGGCACCAAGTGGCCATACTTTCCAAATTGCGTTAACTCATCCGGCCCATAACGACAATCAAAGGTAACTATAGGTGTTTTTAGGTAGCTTGCCTCAACCAATACGGTTGGTAAGCCTTCCCAGCGAGATGTTAGCAAAATGGCTTTTGCATGCTTAATAAATTTATAAGGGTTGGTTGTCATGCCATGAAAAATAATCTGACGCTGTAATCCCTTATGGTGAACTAGTGCTTCTAGGTCATCTCTATCGGGGCCGTCACCAATAATAACGACTTTACAGTTTGGGTTGTTAAGCTTTATTACGCTATCAATAAGTAGATCATAACCTTTTTGATAATGGAGCCGCCCCACGCATACGTAATAATCTTGGTACTCGTGCTGTTCTTCATTTGCAAGCTGCTGTATATCATCACTTAAAACTGGGTTGTAAATACGCAGAGCATTCTTTTTGGAGCATACTTTAAGCTGAACAAGGTTGTTTAAAATCCCATCAGAGACACAGACTATACGATCCATTCTTCTATATAATAACGAAGCGGCAAGTCGCCTAACCAAATTAACAACTTTATTTTTTTCCGGCAGCTCAATGGGAACATGTTGAATTGCAACCATTTTGCATTGTGAAGAAAGTCCTAGGCCAAGTCTAGACAGACCACCTTTAGTAAAGATCACAACATCAGGCTGAAAATCTGCACTGTGCTGTTTGAAAGTTCTATGTGATGCAGCGGTGCAGCTAACTTCTACCAAAGAATCAAAATCATCTAGTAGCGGGCCGACCATTGATTGGCAACTCACTTCTATATTGCATTGATAACTTTGGACTAAGCCTTTTATCAGTTGCAACGTGACACGTTCAACTCCCCCAACAGTGAAGTTCTCTAATACGAATAGTAGCTTCATGGAATTAACGACCCATGATTAGTTTTAGGTTGTGGAGTATTGAGTATTTTAATATGGCCTTGTTCGCTAACAAAAGCTTTCTCAAAGGGATCCACTTGCCTTGGATAATTTTTTCCCAACATTGCATAGCTCGAATTTGTGAAGTGTTCATTAGGTGTCGGTGTTTATCAACAAATTGGTTAAATCCGATCAAACGATTTGGCGAACGAGTGATGCTAAAGCTTGCATCATTCTCATATTGAAGATACGTTGATGAAGGTAGTTTTAACCCCGTGCCATAGCGTGCAGTGAATCTTACCCAAGTGTCATAATCTTGCCATGCTTTGAATGATTTATCGAAACCGCCGATAGAGCGCAACTCATCAGTTTTGCAAAAAATTTGGTTCCCGACTTTATTTACAACCAGAAGATCCTGAAGATTTATTTCACCGATAAAGAATAGGTGATCTTTTTTGGTATTCCCTTTGCAGACTGTTACAGGGGTACATAAAAAGCTGTACTTATCTTGCCATGCACTAATAAATGAACTGAGTCTGTCTGGTGTGAATTCATCGTCATCATCTAAACCGGTTATAAATTCACCTTTAGCGTTGTTGATAGCTAAGTTTCTTGAAGCACATGCACCCTGTGGTGTTTCATGACGAAAGAAACGAATTTTTTCATTCTTTAAAGACTGTAAATAGTCATGTGTGCCATCTTTAGAGCCGTCATCGACAATGATCAATTCCCAATGTTCATAGGTTTGAGATAGTACACTACTTATAGCTCTTTTTAAGTCGCTCAACCTGTTGTGAGTTGGCATGTATATAGTGACTAGAGGGGAGTAGTTTGATTTTTTCACAGACTCAGTATGCATAGTTGGATGGGAACCATTATATTTTAAACGACTTGGACGAGCTTACTTTAAGGCACTTTTACCAAAGCTTGTTCATATTACAGTAGAAACAATCACCCCACTACCGTGCTGGTAATGTCTAGACTATCTATCTGCACAGCCGTTAATTATTACATATATAGTGATTTTGTAAATACCAGACTGATGTAAAAGGGACTGTGGAACATAAAAATCAACATATTACCTTTTTAACTATTTAGGTTACATAAATAACAATTAATAACATGTTTTTTCTTTATTTTTCGAAGTGTTTACGAGAATCTGTAGCTCGCAATTCATCGTGCATACGGCCTTATAATCGGCTATAATGCCTCAGTTTGGATCAAGAATGCTTAATTATCAACGTAAATGCGATCAATGACTGTAAACAGTCATATATCGACACAATACTTTAGAAGGTAGTGAATAAATTATGGTAAATTTGGGGAGTTATTAATGGAGCTCATGTTGGCTTTACTTTTTTCGTTTGCGGTGTCATTGGTTACGATTAGCTTGGTGCGACCTGTTGCTATTCGTTTCAATTTAGTAGATAAGCCGAATGAAAGAAAAAAACATGAAGGACATATCCCATTGATTGGTGGTATAGCAGTTTTTAGTAGCGTACTCGTTACCTCAAGTTTATTCTTGCCATTTAGTATTGAACTGGCGAGCTATTTGTTTGCTTCGGGTTTAATGGTGTTGATTGGTGTTATGGACGATAGGCACGATTTGAGTGTTCGTTTCCGCATATTTTTTCAACTTCTCGTTGCCTCGTTGATGATATTTTCAACCGAAAGTTACATCCAAAACTTGGGTAATTTGTTCGCTTTTGGCGATATACAGTTGGGTTGGGGTGGTGTCATATTCACCTACGTTGCAGTGATTGGGATAATTAACGCTTTTAATATGGTTGATGGTATCGACGGTCTTTTGGGTACAATGGCTATCATCACGCTTACCGCAATATCTGTTCTATTATTTATAAGTGGGCAAACAAGTATATTATCCATACTACTCGTCGTTGCATTAGTGCCGTACTTGATTTTTAACTTAGGGGTTTTTGGTACCCAATACAGAAAAATATTTATGGGTGATGCTGGTAGTATGTTTATTGGATTCACCATCGTCTGGTTGTTGGCAATAAATACACAAGGTGGTCAAAGCTCGTTTCGTCCTGTGACTGCATTATGGATAGTTGCAATTCCACTGATGGATATGGCCGCTATTATTGTTCGCAGAGTTAGAAAAGGGAAGTCTCCCTTTAGTCCAGACAGAGATCACTTACATCATATTTTTATAAGAGCGGGTTTTACGTCTAGGCAAGCTCTACTCATTATTTCAACAATTGGCGCTTTATTTGCGGCTATAGGTATAATGGGTGAAGTTTTTCAGATCGCTGAATCAATAATGTTTTTTGCTTTTATAGGCATATTTCTCATTTATAACTATGCCATCTTGCACGTTTGGCTAATTTTGAAGTGGTATAGAAAGCGCGCGGTATAAAGGTAAAAACCATGCAAATTACGGAATCATATAATATCACTGTTGTTGGGACGGGCTATGTAGGTTTGTCAAATGCTGTGTTGTTGGCCCAGCATAACAAAGTAGTGGCGTTGGATGTTGTAGCGGAAAAGGTTGAGTTATTAAACCAAAGAATCTCTCCAATTGAAGATGTAGAAATTTCAGCTTACTTATCAGAGCGTGAGTTACGTTTAGTTGCTACAACAGATAAGTCTATTGCATACAAAAATGCAGAAATAGTTATTGTCGCGACACCAACCGATTATGACCCAGATACAAACTATTTCAACACTTCTTCGATAGAAGCTGTTATTGAAGATATTAAAAAGTTTGCACCGTCCGCTGCTGTGTTTATAAAATCTACAGTACCAGTCGGTTATACAGAGAAATTTAAGGCAATGAGCGGCCTTGAAACGTTGATATTTTCGCCTGAATTTTTGAGAGAGGGAAAGGCACTTTACGATAACCTATATCCGTCAAGAATCATTGTTGGTGGCAGCTGTGAGAAAGCTAAAACATTTGCTCGTTTGATGGAGCAGGGAGCGAAGAAAACAGATATACCAGTATTGTTTACGGACCCAACAGAAGCCGAAGCAATTAAGCTCTTCTCCAATACCTATTTGGCTATGCGTGTAGCCTACTTCAACGAGTTGGACAGCTATGCGGAAGCGCACGGTTTATGTAGTCGTCAAATTATTGAAGGCGTAGGCTTAGACCCTAGAATAGGAAATCATTATAACAACCCGTCTTTTGGCTATGGGGGGTACTGCTTACCCAAAGATACTAAGCAGTTACTAGCCAACTATAAAGATGTGCCAAACAATATGATTGCAGCTATTGTGGATGCGAACACCACACGTAAAGACTTTATCGCAAACTCCATCTTAGCTAAAAACCCAGAGGTAGTTGGGATATATAGGCTAGTTATGAAGTCAGGCTCGGATAACTTTAGAGCCTCCGCAGTGCAAGGTATTATGAAGCGCATTAAAGCAAAAGGCGTGACCGTTATTGTCTATGAACCTAGCTTTGAAGGTGAGCATTTTTACCATTCTGAGGTCGTCACATCACTTGGCGAATTGAAAGAGCGTAGTGATATTATCATTTCAAATCGAATGGTGGATGAGCTGATGGATGTGCAAGATAAGGTCTATACTAGAGATATTTTCAGGTGTGATTAGGTAAAGAACAATTTCGGTATTATTTAGTGCTTGGCTATATTAAAGTTGTAAATATCACAATGAGTAGCAACGGTTGAAATGGTATAAGTTACATAGTTTTTCTACTGTGTGCTAAGCACTAATTTATTACTGATTCTATGGACACATGGTATGATTCACGTATAATCACTATCATTATTTGGAACCCGCATAGTTATCAATGGATTGTTGCATGGAACGCTGGTATTTACTCTATTGTAAGCCTAAACAAGAAGCCAGAGCTCACTCAAATTTATCTAATCAAGGTATTGAGTGCTGTTATCCTAAATACGCGATACGCAAAACTATAAACTCTTCACGAATAGAACAACCTTTGTTTCCTCGCTACCTCTTTGTGAAACTTGATCCATATTCAGTACATTTTTCCTCGGTAAAATATACCCGTGGGGTAACTGACTTTGTCCGTTACGGGAATGAGCTTCAAGTCGTTCCAAATGAGTTGGTTGAGCAACTCATGCAGCATAGTGAACATGAAACTAAGTGTGAGATAAAAGAAGGCGATATTGTGCAAATTACTGAAGGTTGCTACAAGGGTTTGCTTGCTATATATCAGCAGCCCGAAGGTGATATTCGCAGTGTACTATTAATTAAACTACTCAATCAGTATGCCTCAATTGTTGCAGATAATAGTTATATCCAAAAGGTTTAAACTTAAAAGTTAGTTTGTTGTGTTTTTTAATCAGCTCTTGATTTGTACCTTAAGTGAATTGCGATGATTGACTTTGAGCTTTGCTAAGGGCTTGGTAGTTATGGACTCAGACAGGCATTGGCAGATTTGAGCATTACAAAATTAATGACTTTTGCATATCTCTTTTAGTAGAGGATGCACTGGGGTAGTGAACAAGCATTACCATTAAGAATGATATATGTTGTAGCGTCAGCATGGATTTAAAAGTTAAAAATACTATCAGTGGTTGGGAACTGTGACCTAAGGGCGGAAGCGTGCCTCAAGGTTTGTGGAGCATAATCTTAAGTCCCAATAAATAGAATATTTTAATTTGCTAGTAGGTTTTATACGAGTTGGCTGTGACCAAGATTTTGAGTGGCAATTTAGTCCATAAATATAGGCTGTAATAGAGTTGGCGAAATAGTGCGCTTACTTGCGATTAACATTGGTGCATGGTTTAATTAGCCATCATAAAAAGGCGTTGCCGATATTTTAGTCAGTAACAATAATCAAGATTATAATTTTTGGGAAGATACGATGGCGCATAGCTGTAAAACGATCATTGCTTCTACGATATTGCTAGCAATGAGTGGGTGTACTTTAGTACCTGGCGGTCATTTTGAAGGGATTGGTTCTGGTGAGCAAACTGCAAATCTTGAACGGGATTTGGAAAAAGTAAATATTCACATCATTGACTCTCAACTTGTTCAAGAACATAAAATTAAAAAAGCAAAGCAAATAGATCGCTCTAAGCTTACCTCTGTTGATGTTTCTAGCTATGAATATCGTCTCGGTGTGGGTGATGTGATCACCATCGGTGTATGGGATCATCCAGAACTTACAATTCCTGCGGCTGTACAAAGAACGGCTGAGTTTGATGGTTTTAGGGTTCAAGCAGATGGTACGATTAACTTTGCATATGCACCAAAAGTTCCTGCTGCTGGTAGAACTGTGCATGAGCTTAGAAGTGATCTAGCTAAAAGGCTTAGTCGTGTTATCGAAGAACCACAAATAGACGTGAAAGTAGTGGGTTTTAAAAGCCAGAAGGCCTATGTAACTGGCGAAGTTTCAAAACCAGGCGTTTACCCAATTACAGAAACTCCTGTGACCTTGATAGATGCAATTAGCCAAGCAGGTGGCTTGACCGAAAATGCAGATTGGGAAACAGTCACATTTACTCGTGGAGACAAAACAGAAGTCATAAAGCTGGATGACTTCTACGCTGACGGTGATATCTCCCAAAACCGTTTATTGCAGCATGGTGACATTGTGCATATCAGCCGTAATGATAAACGTAATGTATATGTCCTAGGCGATGTCATTAGAGCGGGCAAAGTAGACGTTAATCGTTATGGCTTGAGCTTGGCTGAAGCGCTAACAGACGTTGGTGGTTTTAATGAACGCACTGCTGATGCAAATGGTGTGTTTGTATTGCGTAGACGTGACTTGCAAAAAGACGGTGTGTTAGCTGATGTGTATCAGTTACATGCAAAAAATGTAGCGTCATTAGTACTGGCTGAGCAATTTGAACTACAACCACAAGACATCGTCTATGTAACTAGCGCTCCGCTGGCTCGTTGGAACAAAGTTATTAGCTTGTTATTGCCTTCACTTTCGACAGTGGATGCACTTCAAGATATCGAAAATCAATAGTGTGAATGCTCATGTTTGATAGTGTGTTAATGGTATGTGCAGGTAATATATGTCGAAGTCCGACGGCAGAGTATCTGTTGAAAAGTAAATTGGCAGGTAAAAATGTTAAAGTGTCATCGGCCGGTTTAACTGCGTTAGAAGGAAAGTCAGCAGATGCTTTAGCGCAAGAGTTGGCTAAAGAACAGGGAATCGACATGAGCGAACATCAAGGTCGTCAATTAGGCGCGACCTTGGTGTCACAAAATAGTCTTATTTTAGTAATGGAACACAGACACCTCGAAGACTTGTGTAACCGTTACCCTCAAGCTCGTGGCAAAACTTTTTTGCTTGGCAAATGGATTGGAGATAAAGAAATTCCAGATCCATATCGCCAGTCAAGAGAGGCGTTCGAACACGTCTATGAGCTTATCGAAAGCGCCTGCGGCGCTTGGCAAAAGTATTTATAAGGAAACGTGGGTATATGAATGCTCAGCCAAACTTAATTTCTACGCAAAAGTCGCACAAAGAAGAATCTCAAGAAATTGACTTGATGGCCCTCTTTGGTGCATTACTTGATGCAAAATGGTTTATTTTAGGCGTTACTGCACTATTTATGTTGCTCGGTGTCGCATATGCAATTTTTAGCACGCCAATTTACCAAGCCACAGCGATGGTACAAGTTGAAGAGAAAGGCGGTTCAGTCCCCGGTTTTGACGATATGTCAGGTATGTTTGAGGGTACCTCCGCGGCGGTAACGGAGATTGAATTACTTAAATCTAGAAGTGTCATTGGTGAAGCGGTTGATACGCTTAATCTTGACATTGTTGTCGAACCCAAATTATTTCCGCTTTTTGGAGGTCGCAGTTATCGTAAGTTTGTGGCGCAAATGGAGGGAGAAGTTGCAGAAGCAAGCTTTGGTGCTGATTCATTTGCTTGGGGCGGAGAGAGGGTTGAAATACACCGTTTTAGAGTGCCTAACAGTGCAATAGGCCAAGAGTTTATTTTGCAAGCAAGAGCAGATGAATCATATGCTTTGTTGACAAGTGATGGTGACGAAGTGCTTGTGGGTAAGGTAGGGGCAGAGGTTAGACAAGGTCATTTTGAGCTTACTATAAAAACACTTATCGCGCGTCCTAGTACTGAATTTTCTATCCTTAAACGCAACCGTTTACAAACCATCCTTGACTTACAGAGCGCAATTTCAGCGTCTGAAAAAGGTAAAGACTCCGGTATTATTAATTTAGCACTTCAGGATAAAAGCCCTGATTATGCCGAGAAAGTGCTAGACAAAGTGGCTGGTATTTATGTGCGTCGCAACGTTGAGCGTAATAGCGCGGAGGCGCAGCAGTCTCTTGAGTTTTTAGAGGTGCAGCTTCCAGAAGTTAAACGTAACCTAGAACGTGCAGAAAAAGCCTTTAATGACTACCAAATTCGCCAAGAGTCCATTGATATTAGCCTAGAAACACAGGGCGTTTTAGAACAAATTGTAAAGCTAGAAACTAAACTGCAAGAACTAGAGCTAAAACGTCTTGAACTTGGCCGTAAATTTAAACGTGAACACCCAGCGTATCGCGGTGTTGTAGAGCAGATTGATACTGTAAAAAGCCAGCGCAATGAGCTAGCTGGAGAGGTTCAGGGATTACCAGAAACACAGCGAGAGTTGTTACGATTAAAGCGCGACGTTGAAGTAAATAATGAAATCTATACACTACTACTTGCTAAAACCCAAGAGCTAGATATCGTGCGTGCAGGTACAGTAGGTAATGTTCGAATTGTAGATTACGCTGAGGTTAATACTACACAGCCAGTTAAACCTAAGAAAGCATTGGTAGTCGTTATGGCTACTATGTTGGGTGGCATGCTTGCCATTGCCATTGTTCTTATCCAAAAGGCACTACACAAAGGCATTGAAGACCCAGGTGAAATTGAAGCATTAGGCTTACCAGTCTACGCTAGCGTACCGTTCTCTGAGTATCAAGTAAAACTAACCGGTTTTGCCAAAGCCCGAAAAGGTAAAGTTGCAAAAGCCAAATCAATATTGGCAGTAGACAATCCGGCGGACCTTTCTATTGAAGCACTTAGAAGCCTTCGTACAAGCCTTCACTTTGCTATGCTAGAAGCGAAAAATAACGTGATTGCGATCTCGGGTCCAAGCCCCGGAGTGGGTAAATCCTTTATTACTGTAAACCTCGCTACTGTTTTAGCGCAAAGTGGTAAGCGAATTCTTGTAGTCGATGCCGATATGCGTAAAGGTTACCTACAAACGCAGTTTGGTATGAAATGGGATAATGGTTTAAGTGATTACCTGTCGGGTAGGCTGAACCTGGCACAAGTCATTAAGCCAAGCCAAGTGGAAGGCTTGCATGTGATGACTCGAGGCCAAATTCCACCGAACCCTTCTGAGCTGCTAATGCATGAAAACTTTAGTAAATTGATTGGTGAAGTGAGTAAAATGTACGACTTAGTCATTGTTGATACTCCACCAATTTTAGCGGTAACAGACCCTGCAATTGTTGGCGCTCATGCAGGTACAACTTTACTTGTTACACGCTTTGGTCAAAACCATATCAAAGAGCTAGAAATTACGCGAAATCGTTTTGAGCAAAATGGTATTGATGTAAAAGGGGTGGTATTCAACGGTGTTGTTCGTAAATCAACCAATGCCTATGGTTACTACGGCTACTACAACTACGAGTACAAATCAGATAAAGCATAGCAGGTTATGTCGCTGCAACCCGTAGCAGCGACTTTACGTTACGACTCGTAGCAGCGACTTTATGTCGCGACCCGTAGCAACGACTTTATGTTACGACCCGTAGCAGCGACTTTATGTCGCGATTCGTAGCCGCGAGTTTATGCTACGACTCGTAGCAACGGCTTTATGTTATGACCAATAAGATGAGTTGTTATTGTGAGACATAGGGCAAGCCGAAGTTAGTGCAACATAAAGACTCAATGTGTATAAAGTGGCATTATGTTGAGATTGAAAGATAACCAATCAAGGTTACTCAACTGCGAATTTAATTCGTAGAATAATAGCTCTGCACGAAAGGTATAGGGCGTTATGAATAGGGAGGCTGAATAATACAAGTAAAGCCTCCTAATATCCAATCGGCATTTCTAAATAAACCAGCAGAAAAAATAAAGGGACACTCTGTGAAAGTACTTACAGTATTCGGAACAAGACCAGAAGCAATTAAAATGGCACCTTTAGTACACGCTCTAAAGCAAGATGTACGCTTCGATGCCAAAGTATGTGTTACAGCACAGCACAGAGAGATGTTAGATCAGGTTTTAGAGTTATTTAAAATTACACCTGACTATGATTTAAACCTAATGAAAGCAGGGCAGACGCTACCAGAAGTGACAAGCCGAATTTTATTAGAGCTTACTCCAGTACTTAAAGAGTTTAAGCCAGATGTGGTCTTAGTACATGGCGATACTGCAACCACATTTGCAGCAAGCTTAGCCGCTTATTATGAACAAATTTCAGTTGGTCATGTCGAAGCAGGGTTGCGTACAGGCAATATATACTCTCCATGGCCAGAAGAAGCAAACCGCAAGCTTACAGGGGCGCTTACCAGATATCACTTTGCTCCCACTGAGACCTCTAAACAAAACTTGCTAGTTGAAAATTACCATGATGAAAATATATTTGTTACGGGTAACACAGTGATCGATGCTTTGCTAATGGTTAAGCATCAAATAGAAACAGACTCCGATCTAAGCAATACTCTAGCTGCACAATTCCCCATGTTGGATGAGAGCAAAAAGCTTATCTTAGTTACAGGTCACCGAAGAGAAAGCTTTGGTGGTGGATTTGAGCGTATTTGTGAAGCTCTGGCTAAGACTGCAAAAGCGTATCCAAACTGCCAAATCCTATATCCAGTGCATTTAAATCCAAATGTGCAAGAGCCAGTTAATCGCATTTTAAGCGATATTGACAATGTTCACTTAATAGAACCTCAGCAATATTTGCCTTTTGTTTATTTAATGAATAGAGCACATGTTATTTTAACAGACTCTGGTGGCATTCAAGAAGAGGCGCCCAGCCTCGGCAAGCCGGTTTTAGTTATGCGCGATACCACTGAGCGTCCTGAAGCAGTAGAAGCTGGGACAGTAAAGTTAGTCGGGACTGATGTAGCAGCAATCACCGCTTCTTTAGAACAATTGCTAATTAATGAGAAAAGCTACGAGCAAATGAGCAGAGCCCATAACCCTTATGGTGATGGAAATGCATGCAAAAGAATCTGCGATATTTTAGCTAAATAAACACCAGTAAGCAGTTTTAAACTTCAAGATTTTCAAAGGGAAAGTATGTCATTTAATACAATTTCGGTCGTTGGCTTGGGTTACATTGGATTGCCAACAGCGGCGATGTTTGCCTCTCGTAAAAAGAAAGTAATTGGTGTAGATGTTAATCAGCATGCCGTAGACACAATCAATCGAGGTGAAATCCATATCGTTGAACCTGAGCTAGATATGATTGTTCATGCAGCAGTAAAAGAAGGTTATCTCAAAGCAACGCTTTCACCAGAGCAAGCTGATGCCTTTTTAATTGCGGTGCCGACCCCTTTTAAAAATAACGACTCACAAATTCCAGAACCCGATTTAACATATATTCATAAAGCCAGTGAAGCAATTGCACCAGTACTAAAGAAAGGAGATTTAGTTATTCTTGAATCTACCTCGCCAGTTGGTGCTACTGAGCAAATGGCAGATTGGCTAGCCGCGGCCCGCCCTGATTTAAGTTTCCCGCAGCAAGCGGGAGAAAATGCTGACGTAAATATTGCTCACTGCCCAGAGCGTGTATTGCCTGGACATGTAGTTCGTGAGTTGGTAGAGAATGATCGCGTAATTGGAGGCATGACAGCCAATTGTTCTGCTCGAGCTGTAGAGTTATATAAAAACTTTGTACAAGGCGAGTGCGTAATTACTAATGCTCGTACTGCCGAAATGGCAAAACTAACAGAGAACTCGTGTCGAGATGTGCAAATCGCTTTTGCTAACGAGTTATCGATTATCTGCGATAAACTAGATATAAATGTATGGGAGCTTATATCGTTAGCTAATCGCCACCCACGTATTAATATTTTACAGCCAGGCCCTGGTGTTGGAGGCCACTGTATTGCAGTAGACCCTTGGTTTATAGTTAGCAAAACACCAGAAGAAGCACGAATTATACATACAGCACGTAAAGTGAATGACTCTAAACCACAGTGGGTAATTGAGAAAGTTAAACTGGCAGTAGCGGACTTTTTGCAGCAAAATCCAGAAAAAACATCGAAAGACGTTACGATTGCATGTTACGGCTTAGCTTTTAAAGCTGACATAGATGATCTTAGAGAAAGCCCTGCGTTAAACATCGCTCAAGAAGTTTCTTTTCTGCATAGCGGTGTAGTTTTATCTGTGGAGCCAAATATACACATTTTACCAGAAGGTGTTGAAAATATTACTCTTTGTGATCTTCAAAGGGCTATGGAAACTGCCGATATACATTTGCTCCTCGTTGACCATCGACAATTTAGAAGTTGCAAAATTCCTGATGGATTGATTGTTGACACCCGAGGGATTTGGTGAAAGGCTCAATATATAACAGCATAAAAAGACTGATGAAAGGAGGGGTATTAGTAATTCTTATTAATATCGCCTCCTACCCTATCTTGACCTCACTTTACTCACCAGAAGATTATGGACTATTTAGCATATTTTTGTACACATCAATGTTATTTTCCACAATTAGCCTTGGAAGGTTAGAGCTATTTATTCCATCTCAATTGTGTGAAAAAAAATATAAACTTGCATTTAATGCCTCAATAAATAACTTACTTTTTGTATCTTTATTAAGTATACCTATTGGCATCGCCATACTGTACTCCAGCGAAAGTCCGGTTTTCCAAGTGTTATCCTTAAGCCTCGTTGTTTTTCTGGGTGGTGCTAATCAGTTAGTGATATCTATTTTACTTAGAGATGGAAATTACGCTCACTATAATGCTACATTAATATCACAGGTTTTTTCATCTGTAACCTTGCAGTTGGTATTGTATTTTTTATTTCCTTATTGGGAAACGTTAGTATTTGGTTATATGGTTTCATTTCTATTTTCTATATTTTGTCTTAATAGAAAGTTGGTTGTTAACTTACTATCAAATTATAAATTTGACTATTTTGAATATGTGATTTTTTTAAAGGAAAATAAAAAATCATGGCTTCCAAATAGCTTTCAGTCTTTACTTAATGTTGTTTCTATATATATTCTTGCTCAAGGAGTCAATGTACTTGGTGGTGCCAAGGAAGTTGGGTATTTTTCATTATGTCATAAGTTACTTGTTATTCCTGTAAGGGTTTTTGGTAACTCATCTAAGCAAGCGTTACTCAAAGAGCTGAGTTTAATTAATGTTGAAGATGCTTTTAGAACAGTCGTTAAAACTACATGTTTATTAGGGGTTCTTTCATTCTTATCGTTCTTAATTATTGGGCTGGTTGCACCTTATATAATAAAGCATGTATTTGGAGAAGAATGGCAAGGAGTAATTGATTATATTTTTCCAATTAGTATCTGGTTGTCCTTTACTGTTTTATATACACCGACAATAGCTCTTTGCAATGTTTTTAAGGATGTTAGAGGACATCTTTACTATGAACTAATTAACCTCCTTTCTAGAGTGGTTATACTTGCTTTTTTTTATTACTATGAGGTAGGTTTTGGTGTAATTAATTATTTATACTTCACGTCAGCTTTATCTTGTTTTTTAATCTTATTATTTATATTTTTTGCTCTTTTTTATTTTAGGAGAAAAAGTGCTTATGAAGGCAGTTAAATTTTCGCCAATGCAAGGTAATAATGTTGGTGATGTCGTAATATCTAAATGTATCGAGTATTTGTTTTTTAGAAATAAAGTTAACTTAATATCATATGATCTGTATTTTAGAGACCCTGATTCATTTGTCCACAAAAGTACCGTGGTGAATGAGGCTAGAACAGTGTCGGTTAGGAATAAAATTTCATTTTTTTTGCAAAATAGAATCCCTATACTTTTTTACTTTCTTAAAAAAATTATTTATAAAGTTAGTGGGGATAGTATTAAATATAAAAATGTCATTGACGATAGTGATGTTGTTGTTGTCGGTGGTGGTAATATAATAATGTCAAAAATGGGGTGTGATTATGGTTTTAGAGTTTCTGAAATACTGAGAGCTGCAAAAGGTAAAAAGAGAGTGGTTCTATCATGTGGTGTAGGTAGTTTTCTCTATGAAGAAAAAGAAATACTAAATGATGTTTATTCTAACTGTGAAACAATATCTGTTAGAGATGAAAACTCAAAAAAATACTTCAGTAAATATAATTTGGATGTTAATGTTATCCCTGATCCGGTTTTTATTCTTTCAGATTTGATTAGTGAAAAAATAAATAGAACAGCTCGAAATAAGGTTGGGCTTAATTTGCTTCCCAATTTTTTTACAGAAGATCAGTTAGATAGTTTAGTAAGTGAAGTCTCCAAATTGCTTGAAAGTTATGATTTAGAGCTTCTTATTATTAATACTGCATATCCTCAAGATGAGATGCTAGCACAAGATTTTCAATCCAAGCTAATGGAGTTCAACTCTAATGCAAAAGTATCCATTGTTAATCTGGATTCAAATGTTGATAAAATAGCTGAAGTTTATAGTGAGCTTGATATTTTCTTTGGTTGTAGAATGCATAGTCTTATTTTTTCTTTAGCGCTAGGAGTGCCTGCTTATGGTTTTGCATGGGATGGTAAAGTTAAAGGTATGTTCCATGAATTCTACGATGGTGAAGGTGCTGAATATATTGTAGATGAAAATAATATAAATATTTTTGATATTTATAAATCTAGAGATAGTGAGAAGGTTCACCAAAGGTTGAAGAAGATGAAGGAAAAAATTTACAATTCTGTTTCTATTGAACTAAATAAGGTCCTGTAACTTGCTTTATAAGTTTTCTTCACTTTATATCTCGAAATACTATGCTTTAAAATTCCCTAATTTCGGGCGAAATTTCAAAGTTTGTCATGGCACTTACATATCTGCACCTAAACATGCAATTGAGATAGGTTGTGATTTTTTTGCTAACGTAAACTGCTACTTGAGCACTAATAATAATACAAGGGTTAAGATTGGAGATGCTGTAATGTTTGGCCCTAATGTTCATATTTTAGGAGGAAATCATAACCTCTCTGCTACAGAGTGCCACCTTCGCTATTATCTTGAACCCGAAAATAAGTGTAGCGAAATTCTTCTGGAAAATGGTGTTTGGGTAGGTGCGATGTCAATAATCTTGGGGGGAGCCACACTTGGTGAGGGGGCCGTTTTAGCCGCAGGTTCAGTGCTAAACGGCAGCATACCGCCATACTCAATAGCAGCCGGAGTGCCCGCGAAGGTCAAGAAGAGAAGGTTTTCAACTAAAGCTGAATTGGAATTGATTTTAAGTAATACAAATTCAAACTACACTGTTTCAGAACTAGAATTGATATATGAAAAATTCGGTATTTAATCAAGAGAGCGTTGTGTCATTCCTCGTTGTGCTTGGCTTAGTCTTGCCAATAGCCCAAGGTGGATTCGTTTTATCTTATTTATATTCATACTTTGCGCTTTTTATTATTCTATTGTTATGTAGTAAAGTAAACTTATTCTTAAGTGCAGAGAATTTGGTAGTTGCTTCTGCTGTGTTTGTAGTCTTAGCATTTTCATCATATATTGATTCGTTTGATGCTGATGGTTACTGGTATTTGAGAGAGTTAATTAGAATACCTTTATTAATCGTTTTTTTGTTTGATTTTAAATTTGATAGAAACTTTCTTTTCAGAAGAATGGTGCTTTTTCTATCTGTGACTGTTATTTTAGATTTTCTTCTTCTCTATGTTTTATCTGAAACTCTGCTAGCAAATATTATAAAAAGTGCAGTAGCAATGAATGGGATGAGTGATTTCTTAGAAGCTTACTGGCGACATATAGGATTGGGTGGGAACCCAAATTTTAGCTCCTTTATCTATTCAATCTCGATAATATTCTTACTCTGGGGTATGGTTGAGGGAGAGCTAGAGAAGAAATATAGCATATTTTATTTCTGCGCTCTTGGGATAGCTTTTTTTCTATTGCTTATTTCATATTCTAGAACCTCTTTAGTGGCAACTTCTATTTCTATTTTACTAGTATATTTTAGAATTAAGTACATACCAATTCTTTTTCTTTGTGCAGTAGTAGCTTTTTTGGGTTTATTCTATGAGCAAAGTATGTTGGATAGTATGTATTCAAGGTTTAGTAGCTTCTCTTCGTTTGACGCAAGAATAAAAATGTGGGATGAGTTATTTCAGTCATATAATGCTTTTACATTTTTATTTGGTTCAGCGTTACCAGTTGATGTTGTAGATAATGATTATCTTTATTTTTTTTACAGGTATGGTTTCTTTGTATCTCTTATTGTATTAAGTTTGCCAATATATATAGGTTACAAGCTAAGAAGAGATAAATTCTTTAAATTGTACTTCGGTGTTTTAATGTTTTTCTATATCGCGGCTTTTCCTGGTGGAACATTAACTCATCCAAAAACTTTTTTCTTTATTATATTTTTTGTGAGCTCATTTTATGTTAAGCGAAGAACTGAGGGGTAAACGTCTTTATCTTGTTGGTCCGCTACCTAAGCCTATCGGTGGTGTTTCAACTTATATCTATCGTTTGTTAAAATACTTTCCGGATTCTTATTCTGCTGTCTATGATATTTATAAGAATTCAGAAAAAGAAAAGGTAAATTCTAGAAGTTTTATTTCTCCATTTGAAAATAGGTTGCTATCAATTATATGGTTAGCTTATGTTTTACCTAAAAAAAAGGATGACTTTATTCATTTTAATTTCTCTGGGGTTATTTCGTTGATCTTGTTTTCTTTTTTTGTAAAGTCGAAATCAGAATGGGGGGTCACCTTACATAATGGCGAATTGTGCGTTTCGAATTCTGTGGTTTTATTTTTTATACGAGTCATTTCCAAAAAGATAGATCGTTTTTTTTATATTAGTGATAATCAAAAGAAATTTTATAAAGAAAAGCTATTAATTGATGATGGTAAGTTGTTTAATTTAGATAGTTATGTTCCCCCGATAATACAACTCGATGAAAAAGGAAAACTTGAAGATTTTGGTATAGAACATGTTAATAAATTTGATTTCGTAGCATTAGCAAATGGATATTTCAAGCCAATATACAATTTTGAGTTTATTTTGGATGCTGCAAGATTAAAAAGTAACATCTTATTCTTGGTTGTAACCTATGGAGAGTCAAATCGTAATTACGAAGAAAAAATTAATAGCATAGCAGAATGCTTGGATAATGTTGTATTTTTAAATGAAATATCACCAGATGATTTCGTGCGTTTGCTAGATAGTATAGACATATATTTGCGCCCTAACTTTGTTGATAGTTTTGGTCTTGCTGTTGCTGATGCTGTATCTCTTTCCAAGCAGGCAATTGCTTCAGATGTGTGCGGTCGAGCTAACGGATGCATGTTATTTAAGTCCGGTTGTTTTCGTGACTTTATGGAAAAATTTGAATATATATTAACTAAAAATCAGGCGAGTAAAGATGGATTTTACACTAGAGAGAAAGTCATCAGTAAATATAAATTTTGTTATGGTATAAAAGATAAGCTGTAGGTTATAAAATGAAACAGATTCTTCAAGATATGGCGAAAGGTGGCTCTTCAATAGTGGAATCACCGGTACCACGAGATAATAAAAAACACCTAATTATTAATACGACAACAACATTAATTTCTGCAGGAACAGAGCGGATGCTAGTCGATTTTGGTAAAGCAAATCTAATCGATAAGGCACGTTCACAACCTGATAAAGTCAAAATGGTGCTCGAAAAAGTACAGACTGATGGTTTGATGACAACTCTAGATGCTGTCAAATCTAAACTCGCTCAACCTTTACCTTTAGGATATTGCAATGTTGGTTGTGTTCATAGTTTAGGCAAAGAGGTTGATGGTTTTAAGGTAGGGGATCGAGTCGTATCAAATGGCCCTCATGCTGATGTTGTACGGGTGAGTAAGAATCTTGTAGCTAAGATACCGGATAGTGTTTCTGATGAAGAAGCTTCATTTACAGTGGTGGCAAGTATTGGCCTGCAAGGTATACGTCTAGCCAACCCAACTATGGGAGAGTGCTTTGTAGTTACAGGTGTAGGGCTAATAGGGTTACTAACGGTTCAAATGTTACGAGCACAGGGTTGTAGAGTATTAGCAATAGATTATGATCAAGCTAAGTTAGAGTTGGCCAGAGAATTTGGAGCTGAGACTTGTAACCCCGGAAAAGGCGAAGATCCAGTTGCCGTGGGGCTTGAATTTAGTAGAGGTGTTGGAGTCGATGGCGTTATCATCACTGCATCTACCAAGTCTAATGATCCTGTTACACAAGCTGCACGAATGAGTCGAAAGCGGGGGCGAATTATTCTTGTAGGCGTTACAGGGTTAGAACTGAGCCGTGCCGATTTTTATGAAAAAGAATTATCGTTCCAAGTGTCATGTTCATATGGTCCTGGCCGTTACGATCCTAATTATGAGGAGCAAGGAAATGATTATCCTCTTGCGTTTGTACGCTGGACAGAGCAGCGTAACTTTGAAGCAATTCTTGATATGATGGCTGGTGGTCAGTTAGATGTTAAGCCATTAATTACACATCGTTTTAAGTTTGAAAATGCAAGTGATGCATATGAACTACTGACTACGGATAAGAGCGCCTTAGGAATTTTATTGCAGTTTGAGTCAGAACCTCAAGCACGGCACGTTAAAACAGTATCATTGAACCCCGCTGTAAACTATCCAGCCAATGAACCTGTAATAGGATTTATTGGTGCCGGTAATTATGCTTCACGAGTTTTAATACCTGCTTTTAAGAAAGCTGGAGCACAACTTCATAGTGTCGCAACGTCAGGTGGGATCAATGGAGTTATTCATGGAGAAAAATCAGGTTTTGTAGAAGCAACTACTGATACACGAGCCATGATTAAAAATGATGACATTAACACTGTTGCGATCGTCACCCAGCACAATAGCCATGCAGCTTTTGTAAAGGCTGCTCTTGAGGCTGGTAAGAATGTATTTGTTGAGAAACCATTGGCAATCAACTATGAAGAACTAGGGGAAGTTGAGACAGCTTATAAAGAGGCTTGTAAGAAGGATTTAGCACCTAAGTTAATGGTTGGCTTTAATCGTCGTTTCTCTCCTCAAATTCAAAAGATGAAACAGCTATTAGAACCAATTAAAGAACCTAAATCTTTCATTATGACTATGAATGCGGGCGCTATTCCAGCAGAACATTGGACTCAAGATAAGAATGTAGGCGGAGGTAGGATAATTGGAGAGGCATGCCATTTTGTTGACTTAATGCGTTATTTAGCCGGAAGTGAAATTGTATCTGTTCAAGCTCGAAGAATGGGAGATACTGATTCGGTAGAAGTAACTGAAGATAAAGCAGCAATAATTTTAGGCTTTGCCGATGGGTCATTTGGCACTATACATTACTTTGCGAATGGTGCAGCGAGTTTTCCCAAAGAGCGGGTAGAGGTATTTACGAATGGTAAAGTCTTACAGTTGGATAACTTTGTAAAGCTAAAAGCTTACGGATTTTCAGGATTTAAGAAAATGAACCTTTGGAAGCAAGATAAAGGGCAAAATCTGTGCTCTAAATTATTTCTTGATTCCATACGCGATGGTAAATGTGCACCAATTTCGATAGATGAAATCTTTGAAGTAGCAAAAGTATCAATCGATATTGCTGAGCAATTAAGAAATCAATGAGTAATAAAATAAAAATGGCACTTAAGGTATTTCATACTCTGAAATATCTTAAGTTTCAACAGATCTACTATAGAGTCTTTTATAGGCTAACAAAGCCGAAAGTAACTCAAGTAACTTCATCTTCGCGTAAAAAGTGGATTTGGGGTGGCTTAGATCTTAATCCGCAAAGCATATTTTCAAAAACTACTGTAGAGTTCTTAAATCAATCTGGAGATATATCAACGCCATTAGATTGGAATTGTCCGAGTAAAACTAAGCTTTGGTTGTATAACCTTCATTATTTTGACGATTTGAGTGCCCATGACTCTCGTGAAAGATACGATTTACACCGAGTAGTGATAGAACGCTGGATAGATGAGAACCCTCCCTGTCTGGGAAATGGTTGGGAGCCATATCCTATTTCTTTACGATTGGTTAATTGGGTTAAATGGTGCAGCAAACAAAAATCTATTCCTTCTAAATACAGTAGAAGCATGCTAGAGCAAGCCGAGGCTCTTTCCAAACAACTAGAATATCACATTCTCGGGAATCACTTATTTGCAAATGCTAAAGCCCTGACATTCGTAGGGGCATACTTGGATGGTATCCAAGCTGAGCGTTATTTAAGACTAGGGGTTGATATTTTAGAGAAAGAAATATCTGAGCAGTTTTTGGAAGATGGCGCCCATTTTGAACTTTCCCCAATGTATCATGAGATATTACTTTGGGATCTACTAGAGTTAATTGACCTAGCAAATACAAGTGGTAGTGATTTGTTAAGAAATTACCTTGATAGGTGGAAAGCTGTTGCAGAAAAGGCGCTTAGCTGGCTTCAGTCGATGGTTCACCCTGATGGCGAGATTAGCTTTTTTAATGATGCTGCTATAGGAATTGCCAAGAAGCCTCAAGATATTTTTAGCTACGCTCAAAAACTGGGATTGTTATTTGAGATTGATTGTAAAAAGTTGATAACGAACCTTGCTAGTGGATACAGCAGAGTGGCTTTGGATGACTATAGTCTTATCTTTGATCACGCCAATGTAGGGCCAGACTACCTCCCTGGTCACGCGCATGCTGATACTTTAAGTTTTGAACTATCAATAGGGACACAAAGAGTTTTTGTAAATTCAGGTACTTCGCTTTATGGCGTTAGTGAAGAGCGCTTGAGGCAACGTGAAACTTCAGCACACAATACGATTGTTGTTGAAGGTATAAGCTCCTCACAAGTTTGGTCTGGTTTTAGAGTTGCTAAGCGAGCATATTCAAAATTAAAAATGGCAAAATTTGATGATGGGTGTGCATTGTTGGTCGCCAGTCACGATGGTTATCTAAAACAACACCCTAAAGTTACTCATACTAGAAAAGTAGAATGTTTAAGTAACAGGGTAAAAATTCAAGATGAATTATCACATGCAAAGGCTGCTTGTTTTCACTTACATATCCATCCTGAGCTTGATGTTGTTCAAAACTCTGATTATGAGTGCGAGATTTTTAAGCACGGTATCAGATTGTGTGTATTGGCTAGTAAAAGCATTTTGCAGTTAAAAGATAGTACGTGGCATCCTGAATTTGGAAAATCTGTTGCAAACAAAAAAGTTGAAATCAGCTTTGATAACGGTAGTTTACAAACTGAAATAAGAATGATTAAGGGATTGGTGTGAAAATACTTATTTTGTCCTTTTACTTTAAACCCGATCTTTGTGCTGGCTCGTTTAGAGCCACCGCTTTAGTTGAGGAATTAAAGCAGCGAGAAAATATCGAAGTTGATGTAATCACAACTATTCCGAACCGGTATGCCAGTTTTAATGCTGGAGCTGAAACAGAGGAAGTTGATGGTAATGTGAGATTACGCCGAGTAGAGCTTCCTTCGCATAAAAGTGGTATGCTTGATCAAGTAAAATCTTTTTTTACTTTTTACAAGCGAGCGAATCAAGCTGTTAAAGATGAGCAGTATGACTTAGTTTTTGCTACTAGCTCTCGGCTATTTACTGCATTTTTAGGTGCGAGAATAGCGAAAAAAAAGAAGTTGCCTCTCTATTTAGATGTACGAGATATTTTTGTCGACACCATAAAAGATGTATTAAACCCTAAGCTAGCATTCATCATGAAGCCAATTTTGGGGGCAATTGAAAGCTATACATTCTCGAATGCGGACCATATTAATCTTGTATCTAAAGGCTTTGAAGAATACTTTTATTCACGATATAAAAGTCCAAAATATACGTTTTTTACTAATGGTATAGATAAAGAGTTTCTGGATTTTGAAAGTCAGAGTGTAAGTTCTGAAAGTGATGACAGAGTAAAAACGGTTTTATACGCTGGTAATATAGGGGAAGGGCAAGGATTAAATACTATAATCCCTGAGCTTGCTAAAGCAGGTAAACAGCAGTATCACTTTAAAATAATAGGTGATGGTGGACGCAAGGATTTACTACTCTCAAATTGTAAAGGTATTGAAAACATTTCTTTTCATCCTCCAGTTAATCGCGAGCAACTACTAGAAGAGTATTCTAAAGCTGACGTATTATTTTTACATTTGAATGACTATCCTGCTTTTAAAAAAGTTTTACCTTCTAAAGTATTTGAGTATGCAGCTACAGGTAAGCCAATTTTAGCAGGAGTAAGTGGTTATGCTGCGGAATTTATTAGAGGTGAGGTAAGCAATGCAGCTGTGTTTTATCCAGGAGATGATAAGGCAGCCTACAGTGCGTTAAATAGCCTAAATAGTGAGTATACTGATAGAAAGGAATTTAATACGAAGTACACTCGCTCGAATATTATGAAAGAAATGTCAGCATCAATTTTATCTTGTCGAAACGAAAAATGAATAGTTTATTGATTACTGGTTATTCTGGGTTTGTAGGTGGTTTGTTAGCTAGCGAATTAAAAAGCTCTAATACTTTGAAGCTCTTGGGTCGAAAAGAATCAGACTTGGGACAGGTTTATACGCATAATCTAGATGAGAATTCTGATTACTCAGATGCGCTTAGTGGTGTTAGTTGCGTAATTCACTGTGCTGCGCGAGTTCATATAATGAATGACTGCTCTGTTGACCCATTAGCTAATTTTAGAGCAGTGAATACAGCTGGCACTTTAAATTTAGCTAAGCAAGCTGCGAAAGCTAAAGTAAAGCGCTTTATATTTGTTAGCACCATAAAAGTGAATGGGGAAAGTACAACAGGAAAATCAGCGTTTACTTCATTCGATACACCAAAACCGGAAGATTTTTATGGTGTTTCTAAGTCAGAAGCTGAACTATTACTAATGGAGCTTGGTAAGCAAACCGGGATGGAGATCGTTATTGTACGTCCACCACTTGTTTATGGAGAAGGTGTGAAAGCTAATTTTGCATCTTTAATGAAACTTGTTAGTAAGGGGTTGCCATTACCGTTCAGATTAATAAACAGTAACAAGCGCAGTTTAGTATCTGTTTATAACTTAGTGGATTTAATCAAAGTGTGTATTGAACACCCAAAAGCCGCTAATCAAATTTTTTTGGTGAGTGATGATAACGATATATCAACTGCTGAGATGGTGTCGCTCATGGCGAGAGTACAAAGTAAGCCAAACCTTTCACTACCTGTGCCTTTATGGTGTTTTAACCTAGTCGGTAGGCTGTTTAATAAGCAAGAAGTCGTTGATCGATTAACCGGATCATTGCAAATAGATATCACTCACACTAAGAGCACTTTAAATTGGAAACCTCCTTACTCTATCGAACACGGTTTCAAACTTTCAGCTAAAAATTAAGACATGGAATATTTAATGATACGTTTACTCGATTTTTTATTTGCCTTATTTGGCCTTTTATTCGCATTTCCTTTCTTGGTTATTTTATACGTTATTGGCCTCTTTGATACTGGCTCACCAATCTTTACTCAAGAGCGTGTAGGTAGAAATAAAAAACCATTTACTTTAGTTAAGTTTAGAACGATGAAAGTGGATACGGCTTCTGTGGCAAGTCACCTTGCGAGTGCCTCTTCGATTACACCATTTGGTCATTTTCTTCGCAAAACGAAACTAGACGAGCTTCCACAACTTTGGAATGTACTAAAAGGTGAAATGAGCTTGGTAGGTCCACGCCCTGGTCTTTACAATCAAGGAGAGCTCACACATGCGAGAGAAGCGAAAGGCATATACTCAGTTAGGCCTGGAATTACTGGTCTTGCACAGGTTAATGAAATCGATATGTCTACCCCTGAATTACTTGCAAAAACGGATAGAAAAATGATTGATACTTTGACAGTTGCTAATTATTTCAAATATATATTGATGACGGTAACAGGGAGTGGTTCTGGAGACAGAGTTGGTAAACATTAATGTAAGAGACTCTCTTTTTAACTCGAGCTTCTTTATATTTTCCTCATACATTTTTGCTACTTTTGTGTATACTGCAGCATGTACTATGCTTTAGTTCGTCTGCGGTTTTAATTCGGATTGGAATAAAAAGGGAACACAATGGACAGTTGGTTTCGTGCCTTACTTGGGGCTTCTCGTAGCCAAAAGCGTGTACTCACGCTCGCTTTAGACTCTATTTTTATCTTCTCAGCGTTTTGGCTGGCACTTGTCGTTAGGTTAGATAGCCTAGCGCCGCTGACTAATTTTAAGAATTGGCTAATCCTCGCTTTGCTGTTGCCTATTAGTTTGTTGGTTTTTGTAAAGTTAGGATTATACCGAGCGGTACTTCGTTATGTAGGTGCAAATGCGGTAGGCGCAGTTGTCCTAGGTACGGTTATAAGTACTGTTATTTTAGTGCTGTCTTCATTTTTTACACAGACAGCAATTCCTCGTACTATGCCATTCATATATGCGTGGCTGATGATTCTGTCTGTGGGCGGTTCGCGCATTTTGGTAAGGGCACTTATTTGGCGCTTAACCTCTTTTACGAAAACACCCGTGGTTATATATGGAGCCGGAGATGCGGGCCGGCAATTAGCAACCGCATTAGCAACAGGTCCTGATTATTATGTGACAGCTTATTTAGACGATGATGAGGCCAAGCATAATGCCATTATTCAAGGTATCCCTGTAGTCGCTTTTGATGAAATTTATAACCTGATCGACAAAAAGCGGGTATGTAAGGTTCTGCTGGCCTTGCCTAGTGCACCTCGCTCTCGCCGAAAAGAAATACTTACCAAGTTAGAAAAGCTACCGCTTGAAGTAATGACAGTGCCAGGTATGGCTGATGTGATTGACGGGAAAGCGCAATTGGATGAAATCAAGGAAGTTGAAATTGAGGATTTATTAGGGCGTGATCCTGTAACGCCTCAACCAGAGCTAATGGCCGCTAATATCAAAGGTAAGGTCATTATGGTTACAGGGGCTGGAGGCTCTATTGGTTCTGAGCTTTGTAGGCAAATTATATTAAACGGACCTAAAAAGTTGGTGCTTTTTGAAGTGTCAGAGTTTGGCTTATACAGTATTGAAAAAGAACTGAACCAGCTTGCATTGAATAAAGGAGTATCATTGGAAATAATACCAGTGATGGGGTCGGTGCAACGTATCAACCGTATTGAAACTTGCATGAAAGCCTTTGGGGTGCAAACTGTCTATCATGCTGCGGCTTATAAGCATGTACCGCTTGTCGAGCAAAATGTGGTTGAGGGGGTGCGTAATAACGTATTTGGGACTTATTACACGGCTAAGGCTGCAATTAATGCAGGAGTGGAGACTTTCGTATTGATTTCTACAGATAAGGCAGTGCGCCCTACCAATGTAATGGGCGCTACTAAGCGTATGGCAGAGTTAGTGTTACAAGCCTTGGCTGAAAGTAAGTTAACATCAAAAAATACCCGTTTTTGCATGGTTCGGTTTGGCAATGTGCTTGGTTCGAGTGGTTCTGTGGTGCCTTTATTCCGTAAGCAAATTAAAGAAGGTGGGCCAATCACTTTAACGCACAAAGATATTACTCGCTTTTTTATGACGATACCTGAAGCTGCTCAGTTAGTAATTCAAGCTGGGGCTATGGGTAAAGGTGGGGATGTGTTTGTTTTGGATATGGGTGAATCGGTCAAGATTAAAGATTTAGCAACCAAAATGGTGCACCTATCAGGTCTCGAAGTTAAATCAGAATCAAATCCTCATGGGGATATAGAGATTCAGTGCACAGGTTTGCGTCCTGGTGAGAAACTGTATGAAGAGTTACTTATTGGCGACAATGTAAAAGATACTTCTCATCCACGAATTATGACGGCCAATGAAGTTAAATTGCCAATGGCAGAGTTAGATACTTTTGTTAGCGCAATGGATGCTGCATGCCATAACTTTGATCATGAGCTTATTCGAAAACTATTGTTAGAAGCTCCTACAGGATTTAATCCTACAGACGGTATTTGTGACTTGGTGTGGAATGAAAAACGCCAAGTGCCAGAAGCTCACCGAGAAACACAGGAAAATGTAGTCAAGCTCCGTAATGTTTAGAGATGGCTTTTACGATCACCCTGAGTTTAGCCTATCGGTTGTGAATATTCGTCAGCATTATAATGTTTTAACTTAACTGTTACACTAAGTTCATTGTTTGGGTTTTGCGTATTGAAACATAAATAGTAGTAAAGAATATCGATAAATTAGATACTTAGCCTAGTTACCTTTTGTAAAGGGGTTGGGTTTTTACACATATCAATATACGATAACATAGTAATATTATGACCGTGGTAGGGCTAAATTGGGTTTTGCCACATTGATTCAAGAATTTAAAATAAAAATCGGTCTGCGCACATGTCAAAAATAACAACACTTCTTGCTGGTGGAGTGGTACTTACGAGTATACCTGCATTAGCCGATACCCAAATAAATAATTACACTGCGTTTGCAGGGTACACTGGCCTACTTAATACTCCTAGTGCAGAAGTGCTTAAAAAAGGGAGTGTTGATATTGGTTACAACAACCAGCTAGACCTTTCTGGGCAACAGTATGTAGACGGGCATAATTACATTTTTTCTGCAGGTATTTTTGATGGTTTAGAGGTGAGTGGTATGATTGCCTCTAACTCAATGCACGATAATTTGATTGTAAAAAAAGGTGAAGGGCAAATTCGAGACTTGTCATTTAACTTAAAATACCAAATGCCTTTTGTACCAAAAGAGTGGTTCAACCTCGCTATCGGAGCAAAAGATATCGGGGGGGCTGCTAACCAGTATGAAACGTATTATTTAGCTGGGTCCCGTCAATGGAATGACTTTAGATTTTCAGCAGGCTTCGCCGTTAGTGATCGCGTAACAGGGCAAATGGACGGTGCGTTTGCAGGCATCGAATGGCAACCACTTGATTGGTTTGCTTTACAGCTAGAGCACGATGCTGATGCGGTGAATGCAGGGCTGCGTCTTACAGTACCAAAAGAATGGCTTTATGATGTGGGTACGTTAACCCTTACAAGCAAATTTTACAGTAATACCGACCACGCTGAAAAAGATACATTTTGGGGTATTAACTTCACTATGCCTCTGTTTACTCAAGCCAAGCTTAACGATCCGACAGAAGCTGCACCGGCACCTATTTTAGATAATCACTTGAAACGTGAGGCTGCGTTTAAAGCACATTATCAAAAACAGCGAGAGCTAGCTCAAAAACCACTGGATGAAGCTAAGCAAGAGATTTCTGAGCGTGATAGTTATAGCAAGTCTTTGACATTGCAAGCGCGCGAGTTAAAAAATGCGTTGCTAGATGATGGTTTTGAAGCGGTAAGTGTTGGCTTTAACCGCGATCCGCATATTGTTGTGAGCTTTGAAAACTACGTATTTAATCGCAATGACATCGATGCAATTGGGGTTGTATTAGGCCGAATTGCAGAACATATAGATGAGCCCAATGCGAAATACAGCATACAATTACTTAATCGTGGTATGCCAATGCTATCAGTCAGGGGACATGTTGATAATTACCGAGAATTTATCAATACAAGTGTAACGCCTGATATGGACATCCGCCCTGGTGAAATGGAACCAATCGGCAGTGTATCATGGGTGGGTATGCCAAAAACTAACAGCCCCTACTTTAAGCCTAGATTAACGGTAGGTCCATCTTTGGATACTAACCTAGCGACAGAATTAGGTGTATATGACTTTTCATTAGCCGTAAGCGCCGCTGTTGACATGCCAATGTGGTATGGTGGTGGCTTGAGTGTAGTGGCTGAAACTGAAGTGGCGAAAACCGATGACTTTGAATCACATCGTCCATTTGGCCCTTTTGCCAAGCAAAGCGGGATAACGCAGGCAACTTTATATCAGACCTTGGAACTCCCCTATGGTATTTACAATCAGACACATGTTGGCTTCTTTAAAGAGTTTCATGATTACGTTGGTATCAAAAATGAGACATCATGGCTAAGTGACAATGGCCGCCATCAAATTACAGCTGATCTAGCTTACTTAGAATATGAAGACTATGACGCTGAGCGAGATTATCAGACACTTTCATATCGTTATAACTGGGTTGAGCAAGATGTTAGCTTTCATGCAACTGCGGGTAGATTCTTTTATGAAGACAGTGGCGTAAAATTGGAAACGCGTTTTTGGTTTGGCGACAGCTACGTATCAATTTTTGCTCAAGACACCGATGTTCAAATGGTAGGGGTTGCTTTCAGTATTCCTTTAACACCGAGAAAAGATATGGCAGCAACGCCTTATGGCCAAGTTAAAGGTAATGAGGCATGGCGACATACGGTAAGTACTCGAATAGGTGAGGAACACAACAACTTAGCGATTGGTAAAGCACTACAACTTGATACCCCAGTAAGTATCAACAGAACATTGTTAAACCAAGGACGGTTGTCTAGTAGCTATATTTACGGCAATTTGGCTAGGTTGAGAGAAGCTTACTTAACATTTCGTTAAGTGGATATTGTGACAGTAAAAAGCCGTCATACAACTTTAATATTACTAACTTGCTGAAAAGTAATGTTTTGGGGTGTTTTTTAAGCGTCAAGACTTGTATAATAAAGCATCTCCCCGTATTCTACGGCGTAATTACGAGAGGGTGTTAATGTTAGACTTGAGCTCGGCGCTTAAATGGAAAAGGGCAATATAGCTAAGCTATGTACTTCTTTAATAATGGAGTGATGTAGCGGGCGCAGTTTGAGAAAGATTCAACCAGCAATGAGAATGTTGAAACTGGAAATAGCATACATGTATAAGTAGTACATTCAGCTGTAGTTTAAATTCAAAACTTTATGCTGTTTTTGTCTTGTATGGTATTAAAATTACTGCTTAACTATATAATTTGAAATTACTATAGAATTTTCTATAGTATATATTTGATTTACAAAACTCTGCGGGGGTTGTTGTGGCCTTTGCAAAAAAAATGGAACAAGGACTAATCATGCTTGCTAATAAAAAATCACTTCTTGCAGTGTCTATCGCTGCGTCATTTGCGTTAACGGGTTGTTTTAGCGACAACGACAATAACGTTGTTGTAGAACCTGAAACTCCAACTCCAACAGAGATCGTTGTACCGGATACGCTTGTAACTGAGCAACCAAGCAAAGTTTTCTCTGTAAACGTTGTAAACAGAGCTAACTCAGATGTTTTGGAAGGCGCGACAGTATCATTCCTAGTTGATGGCGAAGCTGCAACTAACTTGACTGACGTGAACAACGAAGACTTGAGCATGGTTACAGTTGATGAAACTGGTAACTTTACCTTCTTAT
The DNA here is from genome assembly GCF_001854475.1 of Pseudoalteromonas byunsanensis. Taxonomy (GTDB): domain Bacteria; phylum Pseudomonadota; class Gammaproteobacteria; order Enterobacterales; family Alteromonadaceae; genus Pseudoalteromonas; species Pseudoalteromonas byunsanensis. The sequence goes on along the minus strand of NZ_MNAN01000031.1, from coordinate 148,862 downwards.
CAAAAGAAGGCGCATCAGGTGAAGTAACAGCTCTAGTATCAGCTGAAGGCTACATCTCTAAGAGTTTTGTTGTTGATTTGTCAGCTGAACTAGACGAAGGTGAAATCGATATTCCACTTGAGTTCGGTCTGGTTTCTGTTGAGACAACTGGCGTAAAAGTAGAAACTAAGAAAGCGACTGTAGAAAGTGGCACAACTGCAGAAGCTGTAACAGCTACTGCTGAAGAAGGCACTGCTGGCTCAAGCGTTACTGTACCAGCTAACACTGTATTCCAAAATGCTGATGGTGAAGCTATCACGGGTACTGAAGTAACTATGAATGTTGTTGCTGCTGACTCAAGCAATGAAGAAACAGGTGCAATCATCCCTGATGGTTTGAACAGCGAGTCTACAACTCAAGTGCTTAAGCCTCTTGGTGTAACAAGCATTACAATGTCTGATGAGACAGGTGCTAAGATCAAAAACTTCTCTAGCCCAATCAGTGTTACTGTAGACCTACCTGCTAACAGTGCTGTAGAGCCAAATCAAGAGTTAGCTATTTCTTCACATGATGAAGTAACAGGTACTTGGACTCAAGAAACTATTACAGCAACAGTAGGCGAAGCCAATGAAGATGGCACTTTCCCTGCTACATTCTCAACAGATCACTTAACGTTCTTCTCTCTTAACAAGAACGTTCCAGTATGTGATAAAGGTATCACTGTTAAAGTTGTTGACGGCACTTTACCAGCAACAGGCTTAGCTGTAGCAATGACTTCACCAGATGGTTCTATCTCAACTTACCTTCGTTCAGATACAAAGCTAGTTATTTCACCTGCATCAACTGCTAGATTTGGTATTTCACAAGATGCGGTTGCAAAGGTTCGTGTGTATGATAGAGCTGGTAATGATTGGTACGTACAAACTAATCAGTCTATCTGTGGTAATGTTGAGGTTGATTTAGATGGTCCAGATACGACTATCATCGAGAAAAACATTACATTGAACGGTGTGTGTGCTGCTGATGCGACTAAAACTGCTAACCTTTCTGGTTCTATCGTAACTTATGCAAAAAATGGTAAAGCTGCTTCATTAGCGCAGGCGCTAGGCAACTCAACCTTCAAGCTTTCAGGTCTTGAAGTAGGCGGAAACTACAAAGTACGTGCAACTATCCGTGGTGCTAAAGTAGATGGTGGTGGTCAGTCTAAAACGTTCGAATTTGAAGATGTACAGGACGATGGCAACGCACTTACAGGCACTGTTGAGCTTGAGTGTAACGAAGTTCCAGTAACTGGTACTAACTAATCTAGATTAGTTTATAAGAAATTAAAAAACGCTGCCCTCAGGGTGGCGTTTTTTTATGCGTAAATTTGTGGCTCTTAACGTTATATAACTTTACCCTGTAACTCCCCATAAACTAGTAACTCTTCCAGTTTTAGCACACAACATTATGCCAGCTGCTACAAAACATTTACGGTTGTGTAAGGTTGAAGCGTTCTGTTCTAGCAAAAGTTAAACGCAAAATAGTGAAGGGAAATAGTCTAGTGTCTATTGATACAGGCTACTTTAGTATCAACTAATCAGCTAATCAGCTATGCCTTTCAAGAAAGCGCTGCCAGTGTACATTGCTATTGATGACTCGAATTGGGGCGATTATTTTTTTCAGAGTGATAGAGCTTGGCTGTTGCAACAAGGCCTCATCTTTTAATCCCATAAGATAATGAAATGCAGGTTTGTGAGCACGTTGAATTGCTGCGATCCTGACCTGTTGTTCAAAGTTTAATCTCAAACTGCTAATGGCTGTTTTGTGTCCTTGCTGATCTATGTTAGGTAAACCACACTTTTGTAAGTAGCCTAGTCGCTCTCCCTCTCCAGAAAACCAGATCCTTACCTTTTCACTAAATCGTCCTGATTTAGACGGTAAATCAAACAACAAGCGTGTATGGCCTTGTGCTGTGACAAAGTGAATATACTGCTCTAATCCAGCTTGCCATAGTGCTGTATGTATAGGGATAAATCGAGGCTTTAGCTTGCCATGAGTATAGAAATGAAAGCCTGTAACTGATTCATGCGTAATGATATCGGTGAGCGACAAGCTGCTTATTTCGTCACTATATGCCCCCGAATAATAAGCGATAAGTGGCATCCAAAAATGCCAATGTTTGGGTTGCTCCCTTGGTAGCTTTTCATCACCATAAATATAGCCATGGAATAGGGTGTGTAACTCCATTGCAGAAAAAGCTCGGCGGCCTAAATGCGACTTCACGCTTAAAGTTCAGCTCCTAAAGATAAGTATGGATAGTTTATCGTGTCTTGGGAAGGAGGCAAAGGGTTAACAGGGTTTTATCAAGTATTCCTGTTTCCTACAGTTGCTTTTATATAAATAAAATAACGTATGCAGTAATACACTGATTTTTATATATTATTGATTATATTGTATTATGAATGAGCCTTGTGTTTTATTTGTACAGCGCGGCGTATTTATGTGGCTAAAATGTTTTGTATATCGACACAATACGGTATGCTTTGCAAGCGTAATAGGGACTAGAGGAAATGGTTATGGAGCACAACCAAAGTTTGAAGGTGCTTGCTAAGAATCAAGAGATGATTGCTCACTTGAGTAGCAAAGCATTATCTAGTGGTGGCTTGTTAGATAAATCGGAGCGTATAAAGGTGTTTGAGCGCTCTTTTTATCCAGGTTGTCCTAAGCGCCTTTGTGAAGAACAGGCCGAGCTGTTTTTATCTTCACCACTTCATTTATCTATGCACTTCAGGGCTCCAAAGGTACCAAAATACCTTCATCAGGATTTTATATCTGTGATGACAGAGTACGCCATGGAGCTAGGCTATAAGAAGTCATCAGTGCCAAAGAGAAGTACGATAATATTTTTAGGGTTGGGGGCTGGATTACAGATACCTGCCTTGCTAAAAAAAATTAACTACACGGATGTGATTATTATTGAGAACGACTCTAACTCATTGGAGTTAGCTTGCCATCACATTGATGTTAAGCAATTACAAGCTCATTGCCAAGAACAAGGTGGAGAACTCCTTATTCTAAGCATTGAGAGCTACACTGATTTTATTGGTTCAATGCAGTCATTATTGAAAAAACACGGGTACCATCTACTTGCAGATATTAGCCTGTTTCGCCACTACAACACATCATTGTATGACGAGATAGTAGAAAAATTTAGATCTTGGCGTAATCGCTTAGCTAGTATGTGGGGGTTCTTTGAAGATGAGTTGATCGGGTTATCTCATACAATTGAAAATCAAAAACATATCTTTAAGTCTACGCCCAAGTTAGCGCGGTACTTTGCGACTCAGCCTAAAGTTATTATAGTGGGTAATGGGCCAAGTTTAGATAAAGACATAGAAAAATTGGTTCAAGTGCAAGACTTGGTTATTGTCTCATGTGGTACGGCAGTCGCGAGTTTACTTAGGCTGGGTATCATCCCTGACTTTCATGTTGAGATGGAGCGAACCGCTGATATATTTGAATTAAAATCTGATTCGTTATCTGATCCCCGTTTAAAGAACACCATATTACTCACACTTAATACTGTCTCGCCAAAACTATTAGCTCTATTTGAGTATAAGTTAGTTTTTCCAAAAGCGAATGATATTGGCACTGAGCTCCTCAGAGAGAGTGATAATACATTTGAACCTTTGTACCATTGTAACCCTACAGTTGCTAATGCGGCTTTGAGCATCATGCTAAAGCTGGGCTTTACAAATATAGCACTCATCGGTTGCGACTTTGGTTTTCGTGATGAGCAGCAACATCATAGCCAGCATTCTCAGTATCACGACAAACAAGACCCTTTATTTTTGAACAAAATGCATGCGGAGTTGAGTGTAAAAGGGAACTTTGGTGGTGTGGTGCAAAGTACCCGAATTTTAAATGAAGCAAGGTTAAGCTTAGAAGCGCTTATCTCTAGGAACAATAACGCGACGATTATTAATGCCAGCGATGGAGCATACATACAAGGTACGGCAGCTTGTACACTTGAGCTCTTTTTTAGCACACCTAGTGAAGACGACACAAAACAAAGTGTTGCAATCATACGACAAACTATTGCGTCTTACTTGCTGCAATTTGGGAATACAAGGGTGATTGATAGGGTGGAGCTGGAAGGACAAATACAGCTTAGAACAGTGCAGCAGGAGATCGAAGGCTGCCAACGAATTTTGGATTTGATCACAACTCTCAATGATTTTGTATATGACTTGGAGCAAGGTGAGTGCACGGCACGCAAAATCTTGCTCAGTGGGTCTTTAAAGTATTTAAGTGTGACTCTCGCAAGTCATATAAACCATATTGCTCCACAGTATTGGGAGAGCTATTTTTCTGTTGCTAAGACGCAGTTGTTAAATGTGCTTAGTGGCTATATTCACAGACTAAACACTATCTAACTTAAGGATAATCAATGAAGTTTAATTTAATGGCCGTTTTACCCATTGCACTTGGGACGGTTTATGTAGGAAAGACTGTTGCATCTGGGGTGTATGATATTGTTGATAATGTCAGCAAGCTAGAACAGTCTCAGCTTTACTCCAGAGGCGCAGGCGTAGAGCTGTCATTTGATGCAGACGACTCATTTGGTTCAGGTGATTCATATGGCGCAGACGACTCATTTGGCGCAGACGATTCATTTGGCGCAGACGATTCATTTGGCGCAGACGACTCATTTGGCGCAGACGATTCATTTGGCGCAGACGACTCATTTGGCGCAGACGATTCATTTGGCGCAGACGATTCATTTGGCGCAGACGA